>NZ_CP070239.1:2637808-2639373 GCF_016906145.1 Citrobacter sp. MGH 55 | reverse complement strand
TTCGTTAAGGATAAACAATGAAAAAACGCTTGATTGCCTCGTTACTCATCGCTGGATATGCGGGATATGCCTGTGCGCAGGATGTTACCGTCATCTATACCAATGATCTCCACGCCCACGTTGAACCGTATAAACTGCCGTATATTGCTGAAGGTAAACGGGAGATTGGCGGTTTTGCTAATATTTCCACACTGGTTAAACAGGAAAAAGCTAAAAATAAGGCGACGTTTTATTTTGATGCCGGTGATTATTTTACCGGTCCATATATAAGCAGCCTGACTAAAGGAAAAGCAATTATCGATATAATGAATACAATGTCGGTGGATGCGGCCTCTGTCGGGAATCATGAATTTGACCATGGCTGGGATAATACCCTTTTGCAGTTCAGCCAGGCGACGTTCCCTATTTTATTGGGTAACGTCTTTTTTAAGAACAGCACTCTGCCCTTCTGGAATAAACCGTACACTATTGTGGAAAAAGACGGCGTCAAAATCGGTGTCATCGGTTTGCACGGTGTGTTTGCCTTTGACGATACGGTGTCGTCAGCCATGCGCCAGGGAATTGAAGCGCGTGATGAAGTCAAGTATCTACAGCGCTATCTGGATGAGCTGCGTGGAAAAGTGGATATCACCGTCGCGTTAATGCACGAAGGCACACCGGCGCGCCAGTCCAGCATCGGCAATGCGGACGTCAGACGTGCGCTGGATAAGGATATTCAGACCGCAAAACAGGTCAAAGGCCTCGATCTTCTCATTACTGGCCATGCGCATGTTGGCACGCCAGAACCAATTAAAGTGGGCAATACCCTCATCCTCTCGACCGACAGCGGTGGCATTGATATCGGTAAACTGGTGCTGGATGTCAACACAAAAAATCATCGTCACACGGTTAAAAGCTTTGAACTGAAAACAATTTATGCGGATGAATGGAAACCCGATCCGGTCACGCAGAAGGTGATTGATGGCTGGAACAAAAAGCTCGCGGAAACCGTGAGCCAAAAAGTGGGTGAAACGCCGATTGCGTTGACCCGGGCCTATGGCGAGTCCTCATCGCTGGGTAACCTGTTTACCGATGCTATGCTGTTCGCCGCGCCTGATGCGCAACTTGCGCTGACCAATTCGGGCGGTTTACGCGCCGATCTCAATCCTGGCCCCCTCACGCTTGGCGATATTATTAGCGCCTTCCCGTTCCCTAATGAACTGACCGTGATGGATTTAACGGGTAAATCATTACGCAATCTGATGGAGCATGGGGCGTCGCTGAGCAACGGCGTATTACAGATGTCGAAAGGCGCTGAAATGCGCTACGACCCGCGTAAACCGGTCGGCCAGCGCGTGACGACATTTACACTTAACGGCAAAAACATTGTCGATACGCAAACCTATCGCGTGGCAACCAACAGTTTCCTCGCGCCGGGCGGTGATGGTTTTATGGCTTTTACCGACGGTAAAAATAAGCAGGTCCGCGGCGGATATAACCTCTCCGATGCGGTGATTGATTACCTGAAAAAAGGCAACGTCATCGACCCTCAGCAAGTCAATGAAATGCGCGTACAGGAAGTCAAA
>NZ_CP070239.1:2619205-2636186 GCF_016906145.1 Citrobacter sp. MGH 55 | reverse complement strand
TTTATCCCAACTGCTTGCGGGCGTTACGGAAGATACGCATCCACGGACCGTCCTCACCCCAGTTTTCCGGGTGCCATGAGTTACTGACGGTACGATACACACGTTCCGGATGCGGCATCATCACCGTCACACGACCACTTTCCGTGGTGACAGCGGTAATCCCATTCGGCGAGCCGTTCGGGTTAGCCGGGTAGGTTTCCGTTACGTTGCCAAAGTTATCGACAAAGCGCAGTGCGACCAGACCTTTGCTTTCCAGCGCCGCCAGATGGGCTGCGTCGCGAACTTCAACGCGCCCTTCTCCGTGCGAGACGGCGATAGGCATCATTGACCCGACCATGCCCTGCAGCAACAGAGACGGGCTCTGGGTCACCTCAACCAGGCTGAAGCGGGCTTCAAAGCGATCCGAATGGTTACGCACAAAGCGCGGCCACAGTTCACTGCCCGGGATCAGTTCACGCAGATTCGACATCATCTGACAGCCGTTACATACGCCCAGCGCCAGCGTTTGTGGACGATGGAAGAAGGTTTCGAACTCATCGCGCACGCGGTTGTTAAACAGGATTGATTTCGCCCAGCCCTCACCCGCGCCCAGTACGTCGCCGTAAGAGAAGCCGCCGCAGGCCACCAGCGCCTGGAAGTTACCCAGACCCGTGCGCCCACCGAGCAGATCGCTCATGTGCACGTCAATCGCGTCAAAGCCTGCACGCTGGAACGCCGCAGCCATTTCGACGTGGGAGTTCACACCTTGCTCACGCAGTACCGCCACTTTCGGACGCGCACCGGTTGCAATATACGGTGCGGCGATATCGTCATTAATATCAAAGGTCAGCTTCGCGCTAAGGCCTGGATCGGCATCGTTGGTTTTCGCATCGTGCTCCTGATCGGCGCACTCCGGGTTATCACGCAGACGCTGCATTTGCCAGGTGGTTTCGGCCCACCAGATGCGAAGCGTCGTGCGACTTTCGCTGAAGACGGTCTGACCGTTGGCTTCGATAACAAAACGATCGCCCGTGACGGCCTGACCCAGGTAATGTACGCAATCGCCCAGACCGTGTTGCGCCAGCAGTGCTTCCACCGCCTCGCGATCCGCTGCGCGAACCTGAATCACCGCGCCAAGTTCTTCGTTGAACAACGCCGCCAGACGATCGTCGCCCAGTGCAGCGATATCCGCCTGAACCCCACAGTGACCGGTAAAGGCCATTTCCGCCAGCGTCACCAGCAGGCCGCCATCGGAACGGTCGTGATAAGCGAGCAGTTTACGTTGCGCCACCAGCGCCTGCATCGCGTCGTAGAAGCCCTTCAGTTGCGCGACGTCACGCACATCTGCCGGCGTATCACCAAGCTGGCGGTATACCTGCGCCAGCGCCGTCGCGCCCAGCGCGTTGTGGCCACGGCCCAGGTCGATCAGCAGCAGCGCGTTGTCTTCAGTAGAAAGCTGCGGGGTGATGGTATGACGCACATCTTCCACGCGGGCAAAAGCGGAAATCACCAGCGACAGCGGCGAGGTCATTTCGCGCTGTTCGTTGCCTTCCTGCCAACGGGTTTTCATCGACATCGAGTCTTTACCCACCGGAATCGTCAGACCCAGCGCCGGACAGAGTTCTTCACCGACCGCTTTCACCGCTTCGTATAAACCGGCATCTTCGCCCGGGTGACCGGCTGCGGCCATCCAGTTAGCGGAAAGCTTAATGCGTTTGATATCACCAATCTGCGTTGCCGCGATATTGGTCAATGCTTCCCCGACCGCCAGACGGGCAGAAGCGGAGAAGTCGAGCAGCGCCACTGGCGCACGTTCGCCGATCGACATCGCTTCACCGTAGTAGCTGTCGAGGCTGGCGGTGGTCACCGCGCAGTTCGCCACCGGCACCTGCCACGGACCGACCATCTGATCGCGAGACACCATCCCGGTCACAGTACGGTCACCAATGGTGACCAGGAAGGTTTTTTCCGCCACCGTCGGCAGATGCAGAACGCGTTTAACTGCATCCGCAATGGTGATGTCAGCACGATCCAGTGCCTCACCTTTCGCCTTCAGCGTCTGAACGTCGCGGGTCATCTTCGGCGTTTTGCCGAGCAGTACGTCAAGTGGCAGATCGATAGGCTGGTTGTTGAAGTGACGATCGTTTAGCGACAGATGCTGTTCTTCGGTCGCCTCACCAATTACCGCATACGGCGCGCGCTCGCGCTTACACAGCTCGTCGAACAGCGGCAGTTGGTCCGCCGCCACAGCCAGCACGTAACGTTCCTGGGACTCGTTACACCAGATCTCCAGCGGGCTCATACCCGGCTCATCGCTGAGGATGTCACGCAGTTCGAATTTACCGCCGCGTCCGCCGTCGCTAACCAGTTCAGGCATCGCGTTCGACAGACCGCCGGCGCCAACGTCGTGGATAAACAGGATCGGGTTGGCGTCACCCAACTGCCAGCAGCGGTCGATCACTTCCTGGCAGCGGCGTTCCATCTCTGGGTTATCACGCTGTACCGAGGCAAAATCAAGATCCGCGTCAGACTGGCCGGAGGCCATCGAGGAAGCCGCGCCGCCGCCCAGGCCGATATTCATCGCCGGACCGCCGAGAACGATCAGCTTCGCCCCGACGACGATCTCGCCTTTCTGTACGTGATCGGCACGAATGTTACCAATCCCGCCCGCCAGCATGATCGGCTTGTGATAGCCGCGCAGCTCTTCGCCATTGTGGCTGTTCACTTTTTCTTCGTAAGTACGGAAATAGCCGTTCAGCGCAGGACGACCAAATTCATTGTTAAACGCCGCGCCGCCCAGCGGGCCTTCAGTCATGATATCCAGCGCGGTCACAATACGCTCTGGCTTGCCGAAGTCTTCTTCCCACGGCTGCTCAAAGCCCGGAATGCGCAGGTTAGAAACGGAGAAGCCTACCAGACCCGCTTTTGGCTTCGCGCCGCGTCCGGTTGCCCCTTCATCACGGATTTCACCGCCGGAACCAGTCGCCGCCCCCGGCCACGGCGAGATCGCCGTCGGGTGGTTATGGGTTTCCACCTTCATCAGGATATGCGCCGGCTCCTGGTGGAAGTCATAGCGACCGGTCGCGTGGTCGGCAAAGTAACGCCCCACTTCAGACCCTTCCATCACCGCCGCGTTATCTTTATACGCGGAAAGCACGTGGTCCGGTGTGGTTTCAAAGGTGTTTTTGATCATCTTGAACAGCGACTTCGGCTGTTGCTTGCCATCGATGATCCAGTCGGCGTTGAAAATCTTGTGACGGCAGTGCTCAGAGTTCGCCTGCGCAAACATGTAGAGTTCGATGTCGTTCGGGTTGCGCCCCAGTCGGGTAAACGCGTCCTGCAGGTAATCAATTTCGTCATCCGCCAGCGCCAGACCGAGACGCAGGTTAGCATCAATCAGCGCCTGACGGCCTTCACCCAGCAGATCAACACTTGCAACCGGCGCCGGCTGATGGTGAGCAAACAGTTTTTCCGCATCGGTTAACGAAGAGAACACCGTCTCCATCATTCGATCGTGCAGTTCAGCGGCAACCCACTGCCACTGCTCAGCGCTTAGCGTGGAGGCCTCAACGTAATAAGCGACGCCGCGTTCCAGACGGTCAATTTGTTGCAGACCGCAGTTATGGGCGATATCTGTCGCTTTGGAAGACCAGGGGGAGATGGTGCCAGGGCGCGGCGTCACCAGCAGCAGTTTCCCTTCCGGGGTGTGGCTGCTCAGGCTGGGACCGTATTTCAGCAGACGGGCAAGCTGCGCGTGCTCATCCTCGTTCAACGGAGCGTTCAGGTCAGCGAAATGGACGTACTCGGCGTAAATATTGCTTACCTGGAGGTTGGCAGCCTGAAAACGTGCCAGCAGTTTGTTAATACGGAATGCGGACAGTGCAGGCGAACCACGCAGAATTTCCATCATAAGTCTCTCGTCTTCTAAGCTAAGCTTTCGGTGTGCCCAAGTGGGGAAACGGGCGTCATTATAAAGAATCTGAGCCGCCGACGAAACCGTTTGCGTCGAAATAAAATCCACCGCCGTTATTGTCATACGATGCTGCCAATGGCTGTAATTAGTTGCCAACTGGCGCAAGTTTAAGCAAAATGCCGCTCATTGATGAATACTCCTGGCCTTTCTATTCTTTTTCCCATCCTGAGGCAACGCACGGTTCAGAGAATTAACTAATTGAAAAAATTAAAGATTAATTATCTGTTCATCGGCATACTGACGCTGCTGCTGGCGGCGGCCCTCTGGCCCTCTATCCCCTGGTTCGGTAAAGCCGATAATCGTATCGCCGCGATCCAGTCGCGGGGAGAGTTGCGCGTGAGCACAATTGAGTCGCCGCTCACCTGGGCGAAACTCGACGGTAAGCCGTACGGGCTCGATTACGAGCTGGCGCAGCAGTTCGCCAGCTATCTGGGTGTAAAACTGAAGATTACCGTCCGCCAGAACATCAGCCAGCTGTTTGACGATCTGGATAATGGTGACGCCGACCTGCTGGCGGCCGGGCTGGTCTACAACAGTGAACGAGTGAAAAACTATCAGCCAGGGCCGACTTACTATTCGGTATCCCAGCAACTGGTCTACAAAGTGGGTCAGTATCGTCCCCGTACGTTGGGCAGCGTGACGGAAAGTCAACTCACTATCACGCCGGGACACGTGGTGGCAAACGATCTGCAAACGCTGAAACAGACAAAATACCCTGAGCTGAGCTGGCGGATCGATGAGAAAAAAGGCTCAACGGAACTGCTTGATGCGGTGATTGCCGGACAGCTGGATTACACCATTGCCGACTCTGTCGCCATCAGCCTCTACCAACGCGTTCATCCCGAACTGGCCGTTGCGCTGGATATCACCGACGAACAGCCGGTGACCTGGTTTAGCCAGCTGGATGATGACAACACGCTGTCTGCCGCCCTGCTCGATTTCTTCAACGGCATGAATGAGGACGGCTCCCTGGCGCGTCTCGAAGAAAAATATCTGGGGCACGGCGATGATTTTGACTATGTCGATACCCGCACCTTTCTGCGCGCGGTTGATGCCATGCTCCCCGACCTGAAACCGCTGTTTGAAAAACACGCCCAGGAGATTGGCTGGCAGCTGCTTGCGGCGATCTCCTGGCAGGAATCGCATTGGGATCCGCAGGCCACATCACCAACCGGCGTGCGCGGCATGATGATGCTCACCAAAAACACCGCACAAAGTCTCGGTCTGACCGACAGAACCGATCCTGAGCAGAGCATCAGCGGTGGAGCACGCTACTTACAGGACATGATGAGTAAAGTGCCGGACACCGTACCCGAGAACGAGCGTATCTGGTTTGCGCTGGCGGCCTATAACATGGGTTATGCGCATATGCTTGATGCGCGGGCGCTGACAGCCAAAACGAAGGGAAACCCGGACAGTTGGGCAGACGTCAAACAGCGGCTGCCGTTGCTCAGTCAAAAACAGTATTACAGCAAGCTGACCTACGGTTATGCGCGCGGACATGAGGCCTACGCCTACGTTGAAAACATCCGTAAATATCAGATAAGCCTGCAGGGCTATTTGCAGGAGAAAGAAAAGCAACTGGCTGAAGAGATGAAACTGGCACAAGAGTATCCGGTCGTCTCACCAACGGAATTTGGCAAACAGCGGCGACCACTCGCCGCCTTCCTGTCGCAATCGTCATCCAGTTATCTGACGCACTCGCCGTCGCTGCTGCGTTTACCGCAGAAGAAAGAAGACAAAGAGTAAACAGAACCGCAATGCCTACTGGCTTGCGGCTTTCTTCAACGCTTTGATCTCCTGACGGCGCATGCGGAAGAAATCGCTGAGCAGCGTCGCACACTCCTCACGCAATATTCCTTCAGTGACCTCAACGCGATGATTCATTCCCGGATGATGCAGAACATCCATCAGCGAACCGGCAGCGCCGGTTTTTGCATCGCGCGCGCCGAACACCACATGGCGGATACGGCTGTGCACCATCGCGCCAGCGCACATGACGCACGGCTCAAGGGTCACATACAGCGTCGCGTCAATCAGACGATAATTTTGCAGGACGAGGCCGCCCTGACGTAGCGCCATGATCTCTGCGTGCGCGGTGGGATCGTGATGGCCAATCGGGCGGTTCCAGCCTTCACCGATCACGCGATTGTTGTGCACCAATACGGCACCGACCGGGACTTCACGTTCATCCCAGGCGCGCTTCGCCAGCGTTAACGCATGACGCATCCAGTATTCGTGACTAAACTCAACATCTGACAAAGGGGTTACTCCGGTAATCATTGCGGGCGCATTATACAGGGTCGCGATACCCTTCGTCTTTCAACTATTCCAGTTGCTGGAGTTCTCCACGAGGCGTGACGCGCCAGCGGTGCTGGCAAAAATAGAGCAGCGGGTTGTCCTGATTGCTGTCGCTGTAGCCGCTGTAGAGGCGCAGCGGCGTGCCGATTTTACGCTCCAGCTGTGCGACTTTTTCATGCCCCAGACAGCGCAGGGTCAGCACCCAACCGCCGTACCCCCGCTTCATCTGGCTGGCGATCAAATTCACGCGCGGCAGCCACGGCGTATCAACATAGACCTGTTCCACCAGCGACTGCGGCGAACCGGTGATGAGCCAGATATCGGCATCGGAGCTGAGCAGATAGGTGGTCAGACGCTCCTGGACCTGAGGAAACGCCGTAACGTTCTGTCGGAACCATCGAACAAAATCGGCCTGCCTGGCCTGTAGACTGGTCTCGCTGTGGCCGAAGGTACATCCCCACAGCAGCAGACTCATCGGCCAGCGCGCAGCGCGTCCTTTAATCAGTAACGCACCGACAATCACGGGCAACAACGGCAGCACGAGCAGCGCATTCAGCGGCTGGCGACGCAACAGATAGCGCAGGAAACTGCCAAACATATCCTGCTGATGTAGCGTACCATCCAAATCAAAAAAAACGACACGACGCGCGTGATTGGTCAAACCTTACTCCTCGGGATCGTTGAATCCTAACAGCCAGGTAAACAGGAACCCGGCTATCACTGCTACTAAATAGCCTAACAGATAGAACATCACTTTTCCGGCAACAATCGTTAACGCCAGCGGTAATCCGGAAATACCGAAGGTGATGACGGTGGCGACCTTCCAGTAGCTGATCAGCGCTCCGCCTACTGCGCCACCAAGACAGGCGCCAATAAACGGTTTGCCCAGGGGAAGCGTGACGCCAAAAATCAGCGGTTCGCCAATACCGAGTAATCCCACCGGTAACGCCCCCTTAATCACTTTTTTCAACCGCGCGTTACGGGTTTTCATTAGCACGGCAATTGCCGCGCCCACTTGCCCGACGCCCGCCATCGCCAGAATGGGAAAGAGCGCGTTATAGCCATGCGCCTGCACCAGCTCAACGTGAATCGGCACCAGCCCCTGATGCAGCCCCGTCAGCACCAGTGGCAGGAAGGTTCCCGCCAGAACCGCGCCGACCAGAAAGCCGCCGCGATCGATAGCCCAGGACGCGCCGTGAGCAATTGACTCCGAAATCCAGCCGCCCAGCGGTTGCAGCGCCACAATCGCAATCGAGCCGGTGATGATGGTCGTCAGTAGCGGATTGAGGATAAGCTCCAGCGAGCCGGGTAACACGTCGCGGAATTTACGCTCGATCCAGCACATCAGCGCCACCACCAGCAGCACGGCAATCACCCCACCACGGCCTGGCTGGAGCGCTTCACCAAACAGCGTAATTTGCGCCAGTTGCGGACTCGACAGAATGCCCGCCATCACGCCGCCCATCGCCAGCGAACCACCGAAGACTTTGGCGGTATTCACCCCCACCAGAATGTTCATGATGGCGAAAACTGCACTGCCGAATATCCCCATCAGCCCCAGCATGTTGGGGTAATGGGTGGCGAAATCGCCGACGATATCCGGGCGTTTGAGAATGTTAATGATGCCGGTGATTAAACCGGAGGCGATAAACGCCGGGATCAGGGGAATAAAAACATTCGCCAGCTTGCGTAGCGCATCGCTCATCGGCGCTTTGTACTTTGCTTTGGCCTGCGATTTCGTGCGCTCAATGTCATCGACTGCCGGGCGCGCGCTCCCCTGCGCCAACAGCGCTCGCATGGCATCAACGACCTTTGCCGCCTTTCCGGGTCCGACGATGATCTGATGCTGCGCCCCCTGCTTCACGTAGCCACTGACGCCCGGTAGCTGTTTCAGATGCGGGATATCCAGCAGCGTATCGTCTTTCACTTCCACCCGGACGCGCGTCATACAATTTTCCAGACGCAGAATATTTTGTTCTCCGCCTATTCCCAGCAGAATATCGCTGGCAAGGGTCGCCATCTTATCCATAGTTACCTCGATGAATCAGCTAACGCAGCGCGTAAGAATCCCTGATGGGCGGCCAGTTTTTCGCGCGCCGCATCAGCGTTGAGACCGCTCAGTGCCATAAGAATGGCCGGTTTCACGTCAAAATCGGTCTGTCTGAGCAGCGTTTCCGCCTCAGCGCGGGCAATGCCTGTGGCTTCAACCACCATTCGACACGCGCGGTCCATCAGTTTGATATTGGTTGCTTTCATATCCACCATCAGGTTCTGGTACACCTTGCCAAACTTCACCATCGCCCCGGTGGAGATCATATTGAGCACCAGCTTTTGCGCGGTACCGGATTTCAGACGCGTTGAGCCTGTCAGCGCCTCAGGCCCTACTACGGGTGAAATCGCAATATCCGCTTCCTGCGCAATCGGCGAGTCCGGATTACAGGAGATAGCAACCGTGGTACAACCCGTTTTGCGGGCATATTTCAGTCCACCGATGACATACGGCGTACGCCCTGATGCCGCCAGCCCAACCACCAGATCCTGCGGCACGAGGTTCAGGGCAATAAGATCGTCTTCACCGAGCTGCGCGTTGTCTTCTGCCCCTTCAACGGCTTTCAGCAATGCTCCCGGACCACCGGCGATTAGCCCCACCACCAGACCATGAGGAACGCCAAACGTCGGTGGGCATTCAGACGCATCCAGCACGCCGAGTCGCCCACTGGTCCCTGCGCCCATATAGATAATCCGACCACCGGATTTTAACGCTTCAGCCGCGGCATCGACGGCGCTCGCAACATCGGGCAATGTTGCTTTTACTGCTTCCGCTACCAGCGTATCCTGTTGATTAAAACGGTGAACCAGATCCAGCGTTGATAACGCGTCGAGGTCCATTGTTTGCGGATTACGGGTTTCTGATACTAAAGCGCCGAGATTCATGTTTGCTCCTCAGGAATTTTTAATTCATATTAACGACCAATAATGGAATATAATATTCGTGCAGGCGAGTGAAATTTCATTTTGTCGCCGCCATCACGTTTTCGTCAGGAGAGACCATGAACTGTTTAATTCGCATCCGACAGCGCTACCCGGGATTTGCGCAGAGTGATAAAAAACTCGCGGACTATCTTCTGATACAACCCGACACTGCCCGCCACCTCAGTTCTCAGCAACTGGCCGCCGAAGCGGGCGTCAGTCAGTCGAGCGTGGTGAAGTTCGCGCAAAAGCTCGGCTATAAGGGATTCCCGGCGTTGAAACTGGCGATCAGCGAAGCGCTGGTCAGCAATCCGAACCCGCATTCGGTGCCAGTGCATAACCAGATCCGTGGCGACGATCCCCTGCGTCTGGTCGGCGAGAAACTGATCAAAGAGAATGTGGCGGCGATGCATGCCACGCTGGATGTCAACACGGAAGAGAAGCTGAGCGAAAGCGTGACGATGCTGCGTAACGCCCGTCGGATCGTGTTAACCGGGATTGGTGCCTCCGGTCTGGTAGCGCAGAATTTTGCCTGGAAGCTGATGAAAATCGGCCTGAATGCTATTGTTGAGCGCGATATGCATGCGCTGTTGGCCACGGTTCAGGCGCTGACGCCGGACGATCTGCTGTTAGCGATTTCCTACAGCGGCGAACGTCGGGAACTGAACCTGGCGGCAGAAGAGACTTTACGCGTCGGCGGGCAGATCCTGGCGATCACGGGTTTCACCCCTAATGGGCTTCAACAGCGCGCCAGCCACTGCCTGTATACCATCGCGGAAGAACAGGCCACCCGCAGTGCGGCGATCTCTTCAACCCACGCGCAAATGATGCTCACCGATCTGCTTTTTATGGCGCTGGTACAGCAGGATCTGGAGCACGCACCTGAACGTATTCGCCACAGCGAGGCGCTGGTAAAAAAACTGGTCTGAGCAAGGAATGCGCGTATAATGCCCGCCCGGTTTGTGTTGTTTTGAGAGTTTCCTGATGGCCCTGTTAATCACGAAAAAATGCATCAATTGCGATATGTGCGAACCCGAATGTCCGAATGAGGCCATTTCGATGGGTGACAGCATCTATGAGATTAACAGCGACAAATGCACCGAGTGCGTCGGTCATTACGACACGCCCACCTGCCAGAAGGTGTGCCCGATCCCCAATACGATCCTCAAAGACCCGGCACATGTCGAAACGGAAGAACAACTGTGGGACAAATTTGTCCAGATGCACCACGCCGATAAAATCTAACTTTCGATAATGACCGTGGCGCAGGCATAGTGACGTTCATCGGCCAGCGTTACGTGCATATGCGCAACGCCTAGTTTTTCCGCCAGCGCTAACGCCTCTCCCCATAACCGCAAGCGCGGTTTACCAAGTTCGTCGTTAAACACTTCAAACTGATTAAACGCCAGCCCATTGCGAATACCGGTAC
The DNA here is from genome assembly GCF_016906145.1 of Citrobacter sp. MGH 55. NCBI lineage: Bacteria > Pseudomonadati > Pseudomonadota > Gammaproteobacteria > Enterobacterales > Enterobacteriaceae > Citrobacter > Citrobacter sp. MGH 55. The sequence goes on along the minus strand of NZ_CP070239.1, from coordinate 2,625,534 downwards.
CAAAAGCTTTCGCCGCCGCCTCTTTGACGGCAAAGCGTTTTGCCAGAAAACGCACCGGCTGCTGGTGCGTTTCCCAGATAGCCCACTCGTTAGCGCTGAGCACTCGTCGGGCAAGCCGGTCACCGGAACGGGAGATCACCGCTTCAATGCGCGCAATCTCCACGATATCGGTGCCTAATCCAAGAATGGCCATTAGCCGCGCGCTTCCAGCATCAAACGTTTCATTTCCGCGACGGCGTCTTTCAGCCCGCTCATCACCGCACGACCGATAATCGCATGACCGATATTCAGCTCGTGCATTTCCGGCAGCGCGGCAATGGCTTTGACGTTGTGATAGGTCAGGCCGTGTCCCGCATTGACTTTCAGCCCCAGGCTTGCGGCAAAGGTGGCGGCTTTCGCGATGCGCGCCAGTTCCTGCGCCTGTTCCGCATCGGTTTTTGCATCTGCATAGCAGCCGGTATGAATTTCAATGTACGGTGCGCCGACGTCAGCAGCCGCTTTGATTTGCGCGTCATCGGCGTCAATAAACAGCGACACAAGGATCCCGGCGTCAGCCAGACGTTTACAGGCATCACGCATTTTGTCGCGCTGCCCGGCCACATCCAGGCCGCCTTCGGTGGTCACTTCCTGGCGCTTTTCCGGCACCAGGCAGCAAAAATGCGGTTTGGTTTCCACGGCAATCGCCAGCATCTCTTCCGTCACCGCCATTTCCAGGTTCATACGCGTGTCCAGCGTCTGGCGCAGAATGCGGACATCGCGGTCGGTAATGTGACGGCGATCTTCACGTAAATGGACGGTAATGCCATCAGCACCCGCCTGCTCGGCAATGAATGCCGCCTGAACCGGATCCGGATATTCAGTACCGCGTGCATTACGTAACGTGGCAATGTGGTCAATGTTGACGCCTAACAGTAATTCAGCCATGACAATCCTCGTGATTTTATGTTCGCTTCGGCATGAACTGCCGGAATAATTCGCGGCTCTTTAAGGGTTTACCACCAAGATACGGCTTCAGCGCTATGCGGGTAAAGCGTTTCGCCGCACGTAGCGTATCAACATCCGGAAATTCGCGTTCTGCCAGCGCCCGCAGATGGCGTCCGGTAAAGGTGCTGTTGTCAATCACAACGCTGGCGATAAAGCCTTTTTCTTCGCGATAGCGGTAGGTCATGGTGTCATCCACCGGCTCACCGCTGCCCGCACAGTGCAGGAAATCGACTCCATACCCGAGGTGGCCGAGCAGCGCCAGTTCAAAACGACGCAGCACGGGTTCCGGCGTTCCCGTAGCCCCCGCCAGTGCCTGAATGCAATGCAGATAATCGAAAAAGAGTTCAGAAAAGCGGGTTTCGTGCTCCAGCACGCGGGCGAGCAGTTCGTTGACGTACAGGCCGCTGTACAGCGTGATACCGCTCAGAGGGAGCGCCAGAGAAACCGCTTCCGCGCTACGCAGCGTTTTGACGTCGCCACGTCCGCCAAAGCGGACTAACAGGGGGGTGAAAGGTTGAAGGGCACCTTTCAGATTAGAGCGTTTAGAACGTGCGCCTTTAGCAACAAGACGCACGCGACCCGACTCTTCCGTGAAGACGTCCAGCATCAGGCTGGTTTCGCTCCAGGGGCGACTATGCAGGACAAATGCGCGCTGCCAGCCCTCCATCATACTCGTCGCCTGTTCGGAGCGCAGGTTTAGAGATCGTCGACGTAACCGAGACTGCGCAGCGCGCGTTCGTCATCGGCCCAGCCGGATTTCACTTTCACCCACAGTTCAAGATGAACCGGAGCTTCAAACATTTCCTGCATGTCTTTACGCGCTTCAATACCGATGGTCTTGATTTTGGCCCCTTTGTTGCCAATAACCATCTTCTTTTGCCCTTCGCGCTCAACGAGGATCAGCCCGTTGATGTCATAACCGCCGCGCTCGTTTGACACGAAGCGTTCGATTTCCACAGTCACGGAGTATGGAAGTTCAGCGCCAAGGAAACGCATCAGCTTTTCACGGATGATTTCAGAAGCCATAAAACGCTGTGAACGATCGGTGATGTAATCTTCCGGGAAGTGATGCTCCGCCTCCGGCAGATGCTTGCGCACGATGCCCGCGACGGTGTCGACATTCATCCCGGTTTCCGCAGAGATCGGTACGATGTCGAGGAAGTCCATCTGGCTTGCCAGGAACTGCAAATGCGGCAGCAGATCGGCTTTTTCCTGCACGTTATCTACTTTGTTGACGGCCAGAATCACCGGCGCTTTACCGTCACGCAGTTTATTGAGCACCATCTCGTCATCCGGCGTCCAGCGGGTGCCTTCCACCACAAAGATCACCAGTTCAACATCACCAATGGAGCTGCTGGCCGCTTTGTTCATCAGACGGTTAATCGCGCGTTTTTCTTCCATGTGCAGACCCGGAGTATCGACGTAAATCGCCTGCCAGGGCCCTTCGGTATGGATCCCGACAATACGGTGACGCGTGGTCTGCGCTTTACGGGAGGTGATCGAAATCTTCTGCCCGAGCAGGTTGTTCAACAGCGTGGATTTGCCAACGTTCGGACGACCGACGATGGCAATAAATCCGCAATAGGTTTTTTCGTCGCTCATTCCAGCTCCAGTTTTTTCAACGCCTGTTCGGCGGCAGCCTGTTCCGCCTTGCGACGGCTCGAACCTGTGCCAACCACCGGTTCACTCAGGCCGCTGACCTGGCAGTGGATAGTAAATTCCTGATCGTGCGCTTCACCACGCACCTGTACCACCAGATAAGACGGCAGCGGCAGATGGCGACCCTGCAAATACTCCTGCAAACGCGTTTTCGGATCTTTTTGCTTATCGCCAGGACTGATTTCGTCCAGACGAGTCTGATACCAGTTGAGGATCAGCTTTTCGACGGTCTGAATGTCACTGTCAAGGAAAACCCCGCCAATCAACGCTTCGACGGTATCGGCCAGAATCGATTCGCGACGGAAGCCACCGCTTTTCAGTTCGCCAGGCCCTAAGCGCAGACATTCGCCCAGATCAAACTCGCGGGCTAATTCAGCCAGCGTATTCCCGCGCACCAGCGTCGCGCGCATACGACTCATATCACCCTCGTCCACTCGCGGGAAACGGTGATACAGCGCATTCGCAATCACAAAACTTAAAATTGAGTCGCCAAGAAATTCTAAACGCTCGTTATGTTTGCTGCTGGCACTGCGATGGGTTAATGCCTGCTGCAACAACTCCTGATGAGTAAAAGTGTAGCCCAGCTTCCGTTGAAGCCGATTAATTACGATGGGGTTCATGCGATACCAATAAATAAATGCGTCAACAATTCAGCACACGAAACAGACCTGATATATGTAGCATCCTTCCGGCCGCGTTAAGCAGCTTATGTACGCTCATATAGGGGGACCAACGCTGTTTCGTGTGCCGTGGCGACCTGGAGGCGCCAACCTGAAACTTCGGGGGAATATTCTATACACAACGACGAGGGATGTCGTTAGCCTGGGCAGATTTATCGAAGAAATAATTCACGTTGCCGTCATAACGACGACAACGTGAACGATTCGCGGCAATTAGTGGATACCACCAATGCGGCTTAAACGAACGCCAGTCGGCCATTCGCCTTCTTGTTTGTCGAAACTCATCCAGATGGCAGTGGCTTTACCGACCAGATTCGCTTCCGGGACAAAGCCCCAGTAACGGCTGTCCGCGCTGTTATCGCGGTTGTCGCCCATCATGAAATACTGGCCCGGCGGCACAATCCAGGTCGCCAGCGGCTGCCCGGACTGCTGGTAATACATCCCCACCTGATCCTGAGCAATCGGCACGGTCAGAATACGGTGCGTCACGTCGCCCAGCGTCTCTTTACGCTCGGACAGACGAATACCGTTCTCTTTCGTTTCACTCAGCGGGATCTCAAAGAAACCACTGGTGGCTTCACCACCGTTACGACGTGCAAACGTCTGCACAAAATCGCTCGGCTGAACGTCGCTATAGGTGACCGGCAGGGCGTTCTCACACGCCTGACCCGAACGGCAACCCGGCTGAATAGTCACTTCTTTCGCGACCGGATCATAGGTCACTTTATCACCAGGCAAACCGACCGCTCGCTTGATGTAATCCAGCCGTGGATCTTCCGGGTATTTAAAGACCACGATATCACCGCGTTTGGGATGACCCGTTTCGATCAGGGTTTTCTGGTAAATCGGATCTTTAATACCGTAGGCAAATTTCTCCACCAGAATAAAGTCACCGATCAACAGCGTCGGCATCATCGAACCCGATGGGATCTGGAAAGGTTCATAGATGAACGAACGCACAACCAGCACGATAGCCAGCACCGGGAAAACCGAAGCGCCAGTTTCCAGCCAGCCAGGCTTCGGCGAGACTTTTTTCAGCGTTGCCTTATCCAGTGAATCTCCGGCTGCAGCCTGTGCCGCCGCCTGACGCTCCCGACGTTTTGGTGCGAAGATAAATTTATCCACGCACCATAAAATGCCCGTGACCAATGTGGCAATCACTAGAATCAGGGCAAACATATTCGCCATGCCAACTCCTTAAGGATTATTTGCTGTCTTTGCCGACATGCAGAATGGCGAGGAACGCTTCCTGAGGCAGCTCAACGTTACCGATCTGCTTCATCCGCTTCTTACCTTCTTTCTGCTTCTGCAACAGCTTTTTCTTACGGCTGATATCGCCGCCATAGCATTTTGCCAGAACGTTTTTACGCAACTGTTTCACAGTAGAACGCGCAATGATATGCGTCCCGATCGCCGCCTGGATCGCAATATCGAACTGTTGACGTGGGATCAGATCTTTCATCTTCTCCACCAGCTCACGACCACGGCTCTGCGAGTTATCACGGTGAGTGATCAGCGCCAGCGCATCGACACGTTCGTTGTTGATCAAGACATCAACACGCACCATGTCGGAGGCCTGGAAGCGTTTAAAGTTGTAATCCAGCGACGCATAACCGCGCGAGGTGGACTTCAGGCGGTCAAAGAAGTCGAGTACCACTTCAGCCATCGGGATTTCATAAGTCAGCGCCACCTGGTTACCGTGGTAAACCATGTTGGTCTGCACGCCACGCTTCTCAATACACAGGGTAATCACGTTACCGAGGTATGCCTGAGGCAACAGCATATGACATTCCGCGATCGGTTCGCGCAACTCATAGATGTTATTCAGCGGTGGCAGCTTGGACGGGCTGTCGACGTAAATCGTCTCTTTCGCGGTGGTTTCGACTTCATACACAACCGTCGGCGCGGTGGTGATCAGGTCGAGATCGTATTCACGTTCCAGACGCTCCTGAATGATCTCCATGTGTAACAGACCAAGGAAGCCACAGCGGAAGCCGAAGCCCAGCGCAGTAGAACTTTCCGGCTCATAGAACAGAGAGGCGTCGTTGAGGCTAAGCTTGCCCAGCGCGTCGCGGAAGTTCTCGTAATCATCAGAGCTGACCGGGAACAGGCCCGCATAAACCTGCGGTTTTACCTTTTTGAAGCCTGGCAGCGCTTTTTCTGCCGGGTTACGTGCCTGAGTCAGGGTATCGCCAACCGGTGCGCCGAGGATGTCTTTAATCGCACACACCAGCCAACCTACCTCGCCGCACTTAAGCTCGGTACGATCAACCTGTTTAGGCGTGAAGATCCCCAGACGGTCAGCGTTATAGGTCTGACCGGTACTCATCACTTTGATTTTGTCGCCTTTACGCAGGGTGCCGTTTTTAATACGCACCAGCGAGACAACGCCGAGATAATTATCGAACCAGGAGTCGATGATCAGCGCCTGTAACGGTCCATCCGGATCGCCCTGCGGCGGCGGAATATCACGCACCAGACGTTCCAGAACGTCGGTCACGCCCACGCCAGTTTTCGCCGAGCAGCGCACGGCATCAGTCGCATCAATACCAACGATGTCTTCAATCTCTTCGGCGACACGCTCGGGATCGGCGGCTGGCAGGTCAATTTTATTGAGGACCGGCACCACTTCGAGATCCATTTCCATCGCGGTGTAGCAGTTTGCCAGGGTTTGCGCTTCGACACCCTGCCCGGCATCCACCACCAGCAGTGCGCCTTCACAAGCGGCAAGCGAACGAGAAACTTCATACGAGAAGTCAACGTGGCCTGGGGTGTCGATGAAGTTAAGCTGGTATGTTTCACCATCAGCGGATTTGAAATCGAGCGTTACGCTCTGCGCTTTGATAGTAATACCGCGCTCACGCTCAAGATCCATCGAGTCGAGAACCTGCGCTTCCATTTCACGGTCAGACAGGCCACCGCAGATCTGAATAATACGGTCAGACAGCGTCGATTTACCGTGGTCGATGTGAGCAATGATCGAAAAGTTACGTATGTTCTTCATAA
>NZ_CP070239.1:2618383-2618693 GCF_016906145.1 Citrobacter sp. MGH 55 | reverse complement strand
GTAATCAGCAGCCGGTGATGGAAATCCCATGTCATAGCCCTCCGTTAGGGTTATAGAGCATGAACAAACGCTCCTCACCTTCTGTAGRSGAAATRTCCTTGAACGTGCTTATGCTGGCCTCTATCCAGGCATTTGCATCCCGCAAGGAGAAATCCCAGTTCACCTTCTTMAGTTCCCGCACAAAATCAACKGTTCGTAKTGTCCTGCGACCRCYGGGCTCAACAACTACAGCAGACYGGAATGCGGCCTCAATGTCATAACGACGCGGCATAAATCACCTCACAAAGTACTGTTTATACATACAGTATAT
>NZ_CP070239.1:2614448-2614585 GCF_016906145.1 Citrobacter sp. MGH 55 | reverse complement strand
CGTATCCCCATCAATAAGCGCAAAATGAGTGAYGTCTGAAACCCAACTTGTTGCATCTGTTCCAGTAGTGGTAAACGGYACGTCAGTTGCAGAATTTAGCTTCCAGTATTGCCCRTCATAKCGGATGTACTGNTTTC
>NZ_CP070239.1:2614028-2614173 GCF_016906145.1 Citrobacter sp. MGH 55 | reverse complement strand
GCCTCATAAACGAAAAACCCGCCGGAGCGGGTCATTAATAATTGGTGGAAATCAGGCTACATTGCCTGGGTATATGGCGTTGTCGTAGTCGTAGAAGGAATCCCGGTATTCTTTTGCTGTCACCTGGCATGTTCCGTCTGATTGT
>NZ_CP070239.1:2612473-2613518 GCF_016906145.1 Citrobacter sp. MGH 55 | reverse complement strand
ACCGTCTCCTCCGCCCACGTCGTCCCGTTGATATACGTAACGTCCACGCCGTCATAGTCGTCGTCAGAGGGAGCCACAAACGCGGTTTGAAGGTCTTCCGTCATCTCATGTGGACTGATAACACCAGACCATGGCTTAACACCTTCACGCGCGACTGATGCCAGCCCGTCAGTCAGCAGAAAATAACTTTTCCCGGCATTGGCAATCTTCTGCAAAACCTCCAGTGCCGATGTGCTGTCGGTAGTCTCGAAGTCGAAAAACTCATTGTCAGGCGTCCAGTACGCGCTTTCCAGCGCATCAATGGCGTCGATATCCATATCCAGTCCCAGAGAGTTACCAACGTGGTACAGCGCGCCAGAGATGCTGCGTGGTGTGCCTGTATCGTAAATTCTGGTGGCTACTACATTGACACGCCGATCGGATTGCGCTGCCAGTTTACCGCCGGTCTCCACAGTGACGCCCATCGTCGTGACGCCTGCATAGGATGAAGGTCGCGTGAGCAAACGACCGCGCAATGATTGCCAGTACATGTTATCGCGGCTGTTATCCTGGCCTTGTTCATTAGTGCGCCGACAGCGAACCTCAACGAGGCCCGGAGAACTTAAAGTAACGCGCTCAGTGTATCCGAGACCATTGATGTTCTGTGTATTGTACGATCCTGTTTTGCTGCTCCATCCTGATCCTGAACCATAAACACGATACTGGATCTCCCAGCGCACCTCCCTGTTCTTCTTTTTGCCTTTTTTGTTGTAACCGCAAATTCCATTCGGGAAAAAGAAATTAACCTCAAACATATCGATTGTTTCATTTTCCGGGCATGCCATGAATGGCCCCATCCATGTATCGTTCTGGTTCACACCAGACGCATCGAAATCAAGTACGGTTCTGGCAGCAAATCCCGGCCAGGTGTTATCAACTACACCGTTGACCAGACGCCTGAGTGTTACGCTGCTGCCATCAACATCGAGAATTTTGTACTGATTGCCAGCATGAGACAGCGATAAACGAATATAACCTTCCGGAATGCCCGTAAACGGTGCTCCGA
>NZ_CP070239.1:2593153-2593277 GCF_016906145.1 Citrobacter sp. MGH 55 | reverse complement strand
ACTCGCGATCAACATCGTCATCAGGAAGATGACTAACATTTTGCTGTACATCCCTGGCTCCTTTTGTTGTCTCTACCCGGCGTTCTGCAACGGCTTCAGTAGCTGCAGCACGTTCTTCAGTGCG
>NZ_CP070239.1:2592410-2592503 GCF_016906145.1 Citrobacter sp. MGH 55 | reverse complement strand
GCGGTGATGCCAAACTCTTTCATTGCCGCATCGATGTGCGGAAACCAGCGCGCAGCTAATCCGGCGCTTATACCAGCCGCCTGCTGAAATTGT
>NZ_CP070239.1:2591699-2591769 GCF_016906145.1 Citrobacter sp. MGH 55 | reverse complement strand
AGTGCCGGAAACAGGATCGGACATTTAGCCCCCTCTTATTTCTGTGAGTCCTCTCAGGAATGAGGGGAAA
>NZ_CP070239.1:2591434-2591583 GCF_016906145.1 Citrobacter sp. MGH 55 | reverse complement strand
GCTCCGGCGCGATCAGCAAAAGCGATCGCGGTATCAGATTGTGGTCCTGCCTATGTGAGCATTGCGGACGGCTGGAACATGTAGGCTCCGCAACACTCCCCGCACTTTGTCTTATTGGCGTCGGGAATCCATAAAAGAAAACCCCGCCG
>NZ_CP070239.1:2591055-2591153 GCF_016906145.1 Citrobacter sp. MGH 55 | reverse complement strand
CATTTTTTATAAACCGGCACGCCCTGCAACTCTGATTTTTTCTTATCGAGAATTTCTCCGCGCCCCCGGCAACGGCATTCGTTTTTCACATGGCCTTT
>NZ_CP070239.1:2589495-2589637 GCF_016906145.1 Citrobacter sp. MGH 55 | reverse complement strand
CAGATAACCTGAGTTCGGGCCATCCCCTCCAGCGCACACTCCTTCGCATATTCCGCATCAACCAGGTGAGTACGGCGGTCGATCTCATCGTGGCAGCTGCTGCATGCAATGGTGGCAATAAGGTCAGGCGGTTTGATTCCGG
>NZ_CP070239.1:2588415-2588573 GCF_016906145.1 Citrobacter sp. MGH 55 | reverse complement strand
AGGCCCTCCTTCAACCAGATAACCTGAGTTCGGGCCATCCCCTCCAGCGCACACTCCTTCGCATATTCCGCATCAACCAGGTGAGTACGGCGGTCGATCTCATCGTGGCAGCTGCTGCATGCAATGGTGGCAATAAGGTCAGGCGGTTTGATTCCGGT
>NZ_CP070239.1:2583048-2583422 GCF_016906145.1 Citrobacter sp. MGH 55 | reverse complement strand
TTGATGTGTAGTCGTGGTTCACCGTCCTTCGGCTCAGGCCACTGGCGCGCCATGTTCACCTTCAGCTTTTCTTCCATCGCTGCTGTGATTTCACCATCGCAAATACCAGCGCGCCGCTGGGCGTCCCATAACAGGAACTGCATATCAGCCCACTCGCTGAGGTCGTCAGGTTCGGCTGCGGCCTCCAGCGCCTCTTTTGAGAGGTGCTTAAGCGGTCCGACTGGTCCGACATTACCGAACGTCTTATCTGACCATTCGGCGTGGCGCTGCCGGATTAAATTGCGCAGTTGGAGTGATGCGGCTTTTTCTTTTGGCAACTCATCACGATTACTTACAGGTTGGCTACCCTGAAGCATTGAGGCGCGGCAGGCGTT
>NZ_CP070239.1:2582124-2582264 GCF_016906145.1 Citrobacter sp. MGH 55 | reverse complement strand
CGCGCCTCCAGTTCTGCTATGCGCTTCTCTGCTGCTGCTAACTTGCGTTTTACTTCCTCGTTTTCCTCAACCAAAGAACATGCCGCTTCATGGTCTACTGCTGCCGTATGCTCTGCGGCCTCCAGCTCATCCAGCAGCGC
>NZ_CP070239.1:2569068-2569311 GCF_016906145.1 Citrobacter sp. MGH 55 | reverse complement strand
AACCGCAGTAAGCAATCGCCATTGGGCCGCCGGGCATGTGATGCAGCACTGGCAAAGCATGTTGAACGATACGGTAACTATGGTCGTAGCGACAGGAAGGAAACATACACAGTGAACGTGGACGGCGTGAAGATCTGGGTAGAAGTCGTCAACCGCCATAAGAGCTATGTGGCAACCGCTATGACAGGCATGCGCCGGCTAAGAACGCTCCCCGGACGGTTTAACTGATAATGAATTATCAAT
>NZ_CP070239.1:2549915-2567341 GCF_016906145.1 Citrobacter sp. MGH 55 | reverse complement strand
ATCGATGTGAGCAATGATCGAAAAGTTACGTATGTTCTTCATATAGTGTAATTATTGTGCCTTACGCCTGGTTGGACAGGCTTTGTGAAGTCGCTGTTCTGAGCTTAACGTCTGTTTAACTGAAACGCCGCATTCTACACTACAACGCTGAGGCGAGGAAATGTTCATAGAGTCAGGATTGCGGGAACTGGAAACGGCATCGCTTTTCTGATGTAAAACATCGTAAGAGAAGCATGACGCCCGATGGCGCAAGCTTATCGGGCCTACTGGACTTGCTGATCGTTTGTAAGTCGGATAAGGCGAAACCGCCATCCGGCAAGAATATCATGGTGCCGTTTCGGTGGAGGGCGTTTCAACGCGAATCATACTGGATGGGAGAGCAACATTAAGAATAACGGGTTGCCAGGCTTCGCGTTCAGCCAGCTTGCGGGAATAGCCACGGGCAATCAGGAATCCGCCGACGCCGCCCAGTATCGCGCCGCTTAACGCCGCGAGATCTGAGCCAAACAGCACCTGAAACAGGGAGGCGATGAGGAATAACCCCACCAGCGGCGACAGATAAACCAGCATGGCGGAACCTAACAGACTGCCTTCGGCAATCCCCAGCTCCACTTTCTGCCCAGGTTCTAACGGCACATCGCTCGCCACCACAATGGTATGCGTGGTCTGCGGCCCGAGTTTATTCAGTACGCGGGTGCCACATCCTGAACGTGAAGCGCAGCTGCTGCAGGACGCTTTCACATCACAGCTCACCAATGCCTCACCGTTTTGCCATGACACCACGGTAGCCCACTCTTTGATCATTGCGCGGCTCCGAACTTAATGGTGTCGGCAATGCGCTTCGCTGTCTGCGGCGGCAATTCACCCACGATGGTAATTTCCGCGTTGTCGCGTACGCTGGTGCTGACCGTTCTGCGCCCGGTGCGCAGCATCTGGTCGGTGCTGGCCTGAGTTGCCCGATTGACGTTAATAGAGAAGCTAAACAGACCGTCGGAGTAGAGACGCGATTCAATCGGCATGTTGTCCATCGTTGGCAACGGTCTGCGCCCGCTGGACACTTCGCTAAACCCTTTCGGAAGCCAGGTCGGATTCCAGCTGAATTTGGCTTTTTCACCCGCCGGAACAGAGAGCAGCGGCGGCAAACTGGCTTTCGCCAGCGTCTGCATGCCGCTACCGACATCCTGATTCACGGTGAAAGCAATCACCCGGAATTGCTCTAACGTTTCGCCATCGCGATCGAGGAGATCGACCCGCATCGGCAGCTTCGTTTCCGTATCCATCCAGACAATATAGCTGTAACGCGTACCATCACGCGCGACCACGCGAATCACTTCGCACAGGCGATCGGCAATTCGGGTACGACCCACAGCAATAAAATCATAGTAGGGAGCAAGACGTTTGAAATCGGTATAGATAAGCGACGGCAGGGAGTCGACGATGTAGTCACCGTTCAGAGTGAACGGTTCGAGTCCAGGCTCGAAGTAGCTAATTTCATTTCCGCGCTGGACCACTTCACGACGCGGACCATCCATTTGCAGCAGCTGCGCAAGCGGACGATTTTCCAGGCGAGCATGGCGATAACGCAGAGACTCAACGCCTTGTTTCGTGATGCTGACGAATGACAGCTCGTAATTGAGTGACTGGCTCGCCACGTTCATCTGCTGCAACAACGCCCCGGACGCAGTGTTGGCCGAGGCGTTGACAGAGAAGAACAGGCTACCCGTCACAAGTGACATGGCAAACCAAAGTTGCTTCATTACTGCGATTGCGTTCCTAAAGTTTGAATTCCTGGCACCTGAACAGCGGCTTGCTGTGTCTGTGCCTGCTCAAACTGAAGCTGTTCGGAGTGCAGTCGGCGTTGCAGTTCGTAATCCTGCAACATGGCGTTGATCCGACGACGCTGCTCCTGTACCTGCTGCTGTTGCCCACCGTTCGCGGTCGCATCAGAAGGTACTCCCAGGCTTACCGGGCTGGCTTTACCCATCATCGGCAAAGTATTAAAGACCGGCGTTTCAGGCTGCTGGGACGTTTCAGATTGTCCATTATAGTGCTGGACACCAACGATAACTGCAAGCGATACGCACGCGGCAACGCCCATTTGGGTAAGTTGCGCGGCCCACGGACGCATTTTTTTCCAGAATGGCATTTTCTGCCATTGCTGCGGCGCAGGCTGGGCCTCTGGAATGAATGGCACCGTATTGCGTACCGGCTCATCTTCAATAGCGGCCATTACGCGAGCGGAAATATCGAAATGAAGCACCTCAGGTGTATCACCCCGCATTGAATCACGGATCAGGTGATAGCTTTCCCAGGTTTTTTGCATATCCGAATCGTGAGCCAGTTCGTTGAGCAACTCACTATCCAGCGTCTCGCCATCCATTAAAGCGGAAAGTTTTTCTTTCTGCATGCCTAATACCTTTTCCAGTATCCGCTATCGTCAACGCCTGATAAGCGGTTGAACTTTATTATCAATAGCTTCCCGCGCTCGGAAGATACGTGAACGCACCGTACCCACCGGACAATCCATGATAGCGGCTATCTCTTCATAGCTCAGGCCATCCAGCTCCCGCAAGGTTATTGCCATACGTAAATCTTCCGGGAGGGACTCAATAGTTCGGAAAACTATCTGTCTCAGTTCTTCTGACAACATTAAGTTCTCAGGGTTCGAAATTTCTTTCAGCGCACCGCCACTTTCGAAGTTTTCTGCTTCAATCGCATCAACATCGCTTGATGGCGGACGACGCCCCTGAGCCACCAGGTAATTCTTCGCTGTATTCACCGCAATGCGATACAGCCAGGTATAAAAAGCACTATCTCCCCGGAACGAGTCCAGCGCACGGTAGGCTTTAATAAATGATTCTTGCACCACATCGGGAACATCGCCCGACGGGACATAACGGGAAACCAGACTCGCCACTTTATGCTGGTAGCGTACTACCAGTAAATTGAAGGCTTTCTGATCTCCCTTCTGGACCCGTTCAACCAGGACCTGGTCCGTTAACTGCTCGCTCATCCGAGGTAAAGTCTCCCCAAACCAAATTTCCACGCGTTCGCGAAACGCCACTCCATTAGCTGCACTATGAGCAAGCAACAGGTTAGAGTGTCTCGTTTTTGTAAAGTTCCGTTACGCATCTGTTTTTTGTTTGTCATGTTGTAGACGGTCATTATCTCTCATTATAAGTCTACCGAGTCTGAACAACGCACTATCTTTAAAAATGCCCATAAACCGGTTGCAGAGTAACCCAACGGCCACTTTATTTCATCCTCTAATCTGATGCTTACGGCCCGCCGCGCAAAATGGTTTCCCCACCTGACATCCTTTTACATCGCACCGTTTTGTTTAGTCATTACAACAACACTGAAAATAAAACGTGCTGAATCGCAGATTCTGGTGCTATGCTGGCCAAACACTGTTTAGTACATTAAACAAAATATCATGAAAACTACGCCTGAACTTTCTTGTGACGTGTTAATTATTGGTAGCGGCGCTGCCGGACTCTCGCTGGCGCTGCGCCTGGCTGAAAAGCACCAGGTTATCGTGCTGAGTAAAGGTCCCGTCAGCGAAGGCTCCACTTTCTATGCGCAGGGCGGGATTGCCGCCGTTTTCGATGAAACCGACAGCATTGATTCACATGTGGAAGATACGCTCATTGCCGGCGCTGGTATTTGCGATCGCCATGCGGTGGAGTTTGTCGCCAGCAATGCCCGTCCCTGCGTACAGTGGTTGATTGATCAGGGGGTGCTATTTGATACCCAGGTGCAGCCTAACGGTGAAGAGAGTTACCATCTGACGCGTGAAGGTGGTCATAGCCATCGTCGCATTTTGCATGCCGCTGATGCCACCGGTAAAGAGGTGGAAACCACGCTGGTCAGCAAGGCGCAAAGCCATCCAAACATCCGGGTACTGGAACGCAGTAATGCCGTCGATTTAATCATCTCCGACAAAATTGGCCTGCCCGGCACACGACGCGTCGTGGGGGCATGGGTCTGGAACCGGAATAAAGAGGCGGTGGAAACCTGTCACGCGAAGTCTGTCGTGCTGGCGACCGGCGGCGCATCAAAGGTGTATCAATATACAACGAATCCGGACATTTCCTCCGGCGACGGTATTGCGATGGCCTGGCGTGCGGGATGCCGGGTTGCGAATCTCGAATTTAATCAGTTCCACCCTACCGCGCTGTATCATCCCCAGGCACGTAATTTCCTGCTTACCGAAGCGCTGCGCGGAGAAGGTGCTCATCTCAAACGCCCGGACGGCACGCGGTTTATGCCAGACTTTGACGCGCGAGGGGAACTGGCGCCGCGCGATATCGTCGCCCGCGCTATCGACCATGAAATGAAGCGTCTCGGTGCGGACTGTATGTTCCTTGATATCAGCCATAAGCCAGAAGCCTTTGTGCGTCAGCATTTCCCGATGATTTACGAAAAGCTGCTGGGGCTGGGTATCGACCTGACCAAAGAACCAGTGCCCATCGTGCCAGCAGCACACTACACCTGCGGTGGCGTGATGGTTGACGACTTTGGTCGTACCGATGTGGACGGCCTGTATGCGATCGGGGAAGTGAGCTACACCGGCCTGCACGGCGCGAACCGGATGGCCTCAAACTCGCTGCTGGAGTGTCTGGTATACGGCTGGTCCGCAGCGGAAGATATCGACAGACGAATGCCTTACGCCCGTGGCGTAAGCGCCCTGCCCGCCTGGGATGAAAGTCGCGTGGACAACCCTGACGAACTGGTGGTGATTCAGCATAACTGGCATGAGCTGCGGCTGTTTATGTGGGACTACGTGGGGATTGTGCGCACCACCAAACGTCTGGAGCGGGCCCTGCGTCGTATCACTATGTTACAACAGGAGATCGACGAATATTACGCCCATTTCCGCGTCTCGAATAATTTGCTGGAGTTACGCAACCTGGTTCAGGTCGCCGAGCTGATTGTGCGCTGTGCGATGATGCGCAAAGAGAGCCGCGGTCTGCACTACACGCTCGATTATCCGGCACTGCTGGAGGAATCTGGCCCATCTGTGCTCTCGCCGTTAACGGCTCACATGAACAGATAAAATGCCTGGGTCAGCGCCGTATAACCTTCGGAGTAACGCTGATCCGGCCCGCGAATCACCAGCCTGTCGCTAAAGCATTCCCCCTTCTTAGGGGAGAATGCCAGCAGCACCCGATGCGGCAACCGCGCCTCCGTTTCAGCAACGTCGGTGCGTAGCCGTAAATGCCAGCCCATATTTAACGCTTGCTGCGTGAAGGTATTGCCGATATTTTCCGGCAACACAACGCACAAGAATCCCTCTTCCGTGATTAGCCCCGTCGCCGTCGCTAACAGCGCAGAATGATCCAGCATCGTGGTATAACGCGCCTGTTCCCGCTGCGGTGTAGCACACTCGACGCCCTGCTCGTAATACGGCGGGTTACTGATGATAAGGTCATATTTAACGGTCTGCCGTGCCGCCCAATGTTGGACATCTTCCGCCTGCACCGTTACCCGATCCGCCCACGGCGACTGGGTAACGTTTTCTTGCGCCTGCGCGGCGGCGTCGCTATCCAGTTCAACGGCATCAACGGTGACGCTTTCATCAGTACGCTGCGCCAGCATCAGCGCCAACAGTCCGCTGCCGGTACCGATATCGAGGATCCGCTTTACGCCCGCCACCGGTGCCCATGCCCCTAACAGAATCCCATCTGTTCCGACTTTCATCGCACAACGATCGTGCGCGACAAAAAACTGTTTAAAAGTAAATCCATTACGACGAAGGACGGATGTAGACTGAGGCATGAATTAAAAACCTTGCAGGAAAAACGGCAACAGCACCTGGTGAAAACAATACCTGAGAAGCGATATCCATACAAACAGATGAAGATTGCAGCCGTAACGTCTATAATCAGCGCCCCACACAGAGGTAGAACATGACTGTAACGACTTTTTCCGAACTTGAACTCGATGAAAGCCTGCTGGATGCCCTCCAGGAAAAAGGTTTCACTCGCCCGACCGCCATTCAGGCTGCCGCCATTCCGCCTGCACTCGAAGGCCGTGACGTACTCGGTTCTGCGCCGACAGGCACCGGTAAAACGGCGGCATATTTGCTGCCAGCGTTGCAGCACCTGCTCGACTTCCCGCGTAAAAAATCCGGTCCGCCACGTATTTTGATCCTGACTCCGACTCGCGAACTGGCGATGCAGGTCGCCGATCATGCCCGTGAACTGGCCAAAAACACCCATCTGGATATCGCGACAATTACCGGCGGCGTAGCCTACATGAACCACGCCGAAGTGTTCAGCGAAAACCAGGATATCGTGGTCGCCACCACCGGGCGTCTGCTGCAGTATATTAAAGAAGAGAATTTTGACTGCCGCGCCGTGGAAACGCTGATCCTCGACGAAGCCGACCGAATGCTGGATATGGGCTTTGCCCAGGACATCGAGCACATCGCCGGGGAAACGCGCTGGCGCAAACAGACGATGCTGTTCTCCGCCACGCTGGAAGGCGATGCGATTAAAGATTTTGCCGAACGTCTGCTGGAAGAGCCGGTCGAAGTCTCCGCTACGCCATCCACCCGCGAACGTAAGAAGATCCACCAGTGGTATTACCGCGCGGATAACGTCGAACATAAATTCGAACTGCTGAAGCACCTGCTGAAGCAAGACGACGCCACCCGTACCATTGTGTTTGTCCGCAAGCGCGAGCGCGTGCACGAACTGGCTGAAAAGCTGCGTCTGGCGGGGATCAACAACTGCTATCTCGAAGGTGAGATGGCGCAGATCAAGCGTAACGAAGGCATTAAGCGTCTTACTGACGGTCGCGTTAACGTGTTGGTCGCCACCGATGTTGCCGCACGCGGGATCGATATTCCTGACGTCAGCCACGTGATTAACTTCGACATGCCGCGTAGCGGAGACACCTATCTGCACCGCATTGGCCGTACCGGCCGCGCCGGTCGCAAGGGCACCGCAATCTCGCTGGTCGAAGCGCACGATCACCTGCTGCTGCTGAAAATTGGTCGCTACATTGAAGAACCGCTGAAATCCAGGGTGATTGATGAGTTGCGCCCAACCTCACGCGCTCCGAGCGAAAAGATGACGGGCAAACCGTCGAAAAAAGCACTCGCGAAACGTGAAGAGAAGAAAAAAGAGAAAGACAAAGAGAAACCACGCGTGAAGAAACGCCATCGCGATACCAGGAACATTGGTAAACGTCGCAAGCCGAGTGCGGCAACGACGCCGCAGGAGTCAAACGAAGAGTAAAAAAACGCCGGGATTTCCCGGCGTTTTTATTTAAACGTTAAGCCTTACAGGCTTTCAGTAAAGGTACGAGCGATAACGTCGCGCTGCTGTTCCGGCGTCAGTGAGTTAAAGCGCACGGCATAACCCGAAACACGGATAGTCAGCTGCGGGTATTTTTCCGGATGCTTAACCGCATCTTCCAGCGTTTCACGACGCAAAACGTTAACGTTCAGGTGCTGGCCACCTTCCACACGAACTTCCGGTTTCACTTCCATCGGAATTTCGCGGTACTCAATTTCACCCAGTTTGCTGACCGCTACCACGTCATCTTCGGCAAAACCGGCTTTCGCTGCGATGCAACGCGCTTCGCCTTTTTCGCTGTCCAGCAGCCAGAAGGAATTCAGCAGATCGTCATTAGCGGCTTTAGTAATCTGGATACCTGTAATCATTGTGATGCCTCCCCGGCAAAGTATTTGATTAGGGTTGGCCGGCTCGCGGCCAATTGGTAAAACCATTGTTGCTTGAGTGTATATATACCCCCCTAACACCCTCGATTCATTGATTTAAATCAATAAAATCCACATGCAGAATAGGGAGATGAGATGATTTTATTGTTTTACATCAACTTACGCCATGTGAAGACATAAACTTTTTACACAAATTTTCAACTTTATTAAGTGCATAGCGCACATCATCGCGGAGAGAATTTTGCGCCGTCGAAAGAAGCAGTTAAGCTATGACGATTGAGAATTCGCAGGAGAGCGAGATGGCCACTGAATTAACCTGGCACGATGTGCTGGCTGAAGAGAAACAGCAGCCCTACTTTATCAATACGCTGCATACCGTCGCCGGAGAGCGTCAGTCCGGGATCACGGTTTATCCGCCGCAAAAAGATGTGTTTAATGCGTTTCGCTTCACCGAACTGGGTGATGTCAAGGTCGTGATCCTTGGACAGGATCCCTACCACGGTCCCGGGCAGGCGCATGGTCTGGCGTTTTCTGTCCGCCCCGGTATTGCTACGCCCCCTTCGCTGCTGAACATGTATAAGGAACTGGAGGGGTCGATCCCCGGTTTCACTCGTCCTGCCCACGGTTATCTGGAAAGCTGGGCGCATCAGGGCGTTCTGCTGCTTAATACGGTATTAACCGTGCGGGCGGGTCAGGCGCACTCTCATGCCAGTCTGGGATGGGAAACGTTCACCGATAAAGTGATCGGCCTGATTAATCAACATCGTGAAGGGGTGGTTTTTCTGCTCTGGGGCTCTCATGCGCAGAAGAAAGGCGCGATCATTGATCAAAAACGTCATCATGTCCTGAAAGCGCCTCATCCTTCACCGCTCTCGGCGCATCGTGGATTTTTTGGCTGTAACCATTTTGTGTTGGCGAATCAGTGGTTGGAACAACGCGGCGAGAAGCCGATTGACTGGATGCCCGTTTTACCGGCGGAGAGCGAATAAAAAAATGCCAGCGAATCGCTGGCGTTTTTCCATCAGGCTTTGTTCTGACGCCACCATTCGGCAAGCAGCACACCGGTTGCCACCGAGACGTTCAGGCTTTCAACATTACCCGTACCGTCGATTTTAACGCACAGATCGCTGGCATCGCGCGCCGCATCCGGCAAACCGTCAACGTCCTGACCTAACACCAGGACGATTTTCTCTGGCAGTTCAGTTTTAAACAGCGGCTTACCGCGTTCACTAGACGTTGTCACCACGGTGTAACCCGCCTGACGGAAATCATCCAACACATCAACGATGCTGTCGCCGGTAATCGGCTGAACGTGTTCGGCACCGCCTTCTGCGGTACGAATCGCCGCACCGGACTCCAGCAGCGCCGCATCCTGCACCACTACGCCTTTCACACCGAAGTGCGCGCAGCTACGCATCATGCCACCGAGGTTGTGCGGGTTAGAAATAGCTTCCAGCGCTAACACACAGTCCTGCGCGCCCGCCTGGCTTACCCACTGTTTCACCGTCGTGCCGTTACGTTTTTTAATCAGGAAGCAGACACCGCCGTGATGTTCGGTACCTGAAGCTTTCGCCAGTTCCGCTTCATCAACCACATGGTACGCTTTGCGGTTTGCCGCCATCCAGCGTAATGCTTCTTTGAAGCGCGGCGTGACGCTCTGAATGAACCAGGCGCGGACAATCGCGTCCGGACGACTCTGGAACAGGGCCTGACAGGCATTTTCACCGTAAACGCGGGTCTCTTCTGCACGTTGACGACGTAAGACTTCAGGATCGATAAAGCTTTTACCGCTGATACCACCGTGATCGGCTTTTTCAGGCGTTTCATCACCCGGCGCGCGGGACACGGTCCGCCACGGTGAGTCTTCACGCTTGCGATCGCGGCTCGGAGGGGTTCTTTCATCGCGGGCGGGGCGACGGCCACCGTCGGCACGAGATTTTCCTGGACGCCCGCCACCTTTCCCGGTACGCGGGTTATGGGTACGTTTATCAGAATCATCATCACTGCGGACATACATCACTTTGACCTTGCCGCTTTTGTTTTTCAATTCATCGTTCATGCTTTTCTCCACCAGCGCTGCGCGAAGCGCGCAGATTACCCGATGTGCGCCAGGTTAGCCATTATTTCATTTAAAAGCTTATGACTATTGTACTCATTGAATAAAACAGATTGTCGTTTAAAACAGTCTCATCGATAATATGTAACATATTAGAAACATACCGGCGTCTCTGCCGTTCAATACCCCGACGCATCCAGAGGTTAGTTATGAATACCGTTTGTACCAGCTGCCAGGCCATCAACCGCATTCCCGACAATCGGGTTGAGGATGCGGCAAAATGCGGACGCTGTGGTCACGACCTGTTCGACGGGGAGGTGATCAATGCGACCGGTGAAACACTGGATAAACTGCTCAAAGACGATCTGCCCGTCGTAATCGATTTCTGGGCACCGTGGTGCGGCCCATGCCGTAACTTCGCCCCGATCTTTGAAGATGTCGCCGAAGAACGCAGCGGCAAAGTTCGCTTCGTGAAGATCAACACGGAAGCGGAACGAGAGCTCAGTGCACGCTTTGGTATCCGTAGTATTCCCACCATTATGATCTTCAAAAACGGTCAGGTTGTCGACATGCTGAACGGCGCGGTTCCCAAAGCGCCATTTGATAGTTGGCTGAACGAGTCACTGTAAACTCTGCGGGGCGCATCTTGTGCCCCGTTTTCACCTCTGCGACAATAGCGTTTTTCAACGCATTCTCTATGACTGAAAACGCTGTTCTCACGCTTCGCGCTGAACGTCTGGCGCGCGCCACTCGCCCTTTTCTCGCCCGAGGCAATCGTATTCGTCGCTGCCAGCGCTGCTTGCTGCCGCTGAAACTTTGCCTGTGCGCGACGCTGTCGCCTTCTCAGGCAACGAGCCGTTTTTGTCTGGTGATGTTTGATACTGAACCGATGAAACCGAGCAATACCGGGCGTCTGATCGCCGATATTTTACCGGATACTGCCGCGTTTCAGTGGTCGCGGACAGAACCACCGCAGGCCTTGCTGGATCTGGTGAAAAACCCGGCGTATCAGCCGATGGTGGTATTCCCCGCCTCCTATGCCGATGCTGAACGTGTGGTGATTTCCACTCCACCGACAGGTAAGCCTCCGCTGTTTATTATGCTCGACGGCACCTGGCCGGAAGCGCGTAAGATGTTCCGTAAAAGCCCGTATCTCGACTCTCTCCCCGTGATCTCGGTGGATCTGTCGCGGTTGTCGGCCTATCACCTGCGCGAAGTCCATGCCGAAGGGCAGTACTGTACCGCTGAAGTCGCCATTGCGCTGTTGGATCTGGCCGGTGATACCGATGCAGCAAGCAGCCTCGGCGAGCACTTTACCCGTTTTAAAACGCGCTACCTCGCAGGAAAAACCCAACATCAGGGAAGCATCACAGCAGAATCAGCAGAAAGCGTTTAGAATCATTCGGTCACTTCTGTGTAAGGGAAACCGGTATGAGTCAGCGAGGACTGGAAGCACTTCTGCGACCAAAATCGATCGCGGTGATCGGGGCATCGATGAAGCCCAATCGGGCGGGATATCTGATGATGCGCAACCTGCTGGCAGGAGGATTTAACGGTCCCGTTTTGCCGGTAACCCCAGCCTGGAAAGCCGTTCTGGGCGTCCTGGCATGGCCCGATATTGCCAGTCTGCCCTTCACCCCCGACCTTGCCGTGCTGTGTACCAATGCCAGCCGTAATCTGGCCTTGCTGGAAGCGCTTGGGGAAAAAGGCTGTAAAACCTGCATTATTCTCTCGGCCCCTGGCGCGCAACATGCAGAACTGCTGACCTGTGCGCAACGCTACAACATGCGTCTGCTCGGCCCTAACAGTCTTGGCCTGCTGGCACCCTGGCAGGGATTGAATGCCAGCTTCTCGCCGGTCCCGATTAAGCGCGGCAAACTGGCCTTTATTTCTCAGTCCGCTGCGGTTTCCAATACCATTCTCGACTGGGCACAGCAGCGGGAAATGGGCTTTTCCTATTTCATTGCCCTCGGCGACAGCCTGGATATTGATGTCGATGAGCTGCTGGATTATCTGGCGCGTGACAGCAAAACCAGCGCTATTTTGCTTTATCTCGAACATCTCAGCGATGCCCGGCACTTTGTATCCGCCGCCCGTAGCGCCGCGCGCAACAAACCCATTCTGGTGATTAAGAGCGGTCGCAGCCCGGCAGCGCAGCGGTTATTGCATACCAGCGCCGGAATGGATCCGGCCTGGGATGCCGCCATTCAACGCGCCGGTCTGCTGCGCGTGAAAGATACCCATGAGCTCTTTTCCGCAGTGGAAACGCTCAGCCATATGCGTCCTCTGCGCGGTGACAGGCTGATGATCATCAGTAACGGTGCCGCGCCTGCGGCGCTGGCGCTTGATCAACTTTGGTCCCGCAACGGCAAGCTCGCCATGCTGAGTGAAGAGACCAGCCAGAAACTGCGCGATGCTCTGCCTGCCCATGTCGAGATCGCCAACCCACTGGACCTGCGTGACGATGCCAGCATTGAACATTACACCCGAACGCTGGACATTCTGCTCGCCAGCCAGGACTTTGACGCTCTGATGGTGATTCACTCCCCCAGTGCCGCCGCCCCCGCCACCGAGTGTGCACAAACGCTGATTGGAACCGTTAAGCACCACCCGCGTGGAAAATTTGTCTCGCTATTGACCAACTGGTGTGGCGAGTTTTCCTCTCAGGAAGCCCGTAGACTGTTCAGTGAAGCCGGACTCCCTACCTATCGTACTCCGGAAGGGACGATCACTGCGTTTATGCATATGGTCGAATACCGGCGCAACCAGAAACAGCTGCGTGAAACGCCGGCCCTGCCCAGCAATCTGACCTCCAACACGGCCCAGGCGCATGATCTGCTTCAGCAGGCGATTGCCGATGGAGCAACTTCACTCGATACCCATGAGGTTCAGCCGATCCTGCAGGCTTATGGCTTACATACGCTCCCGACCTGGATTGCCGGCGACAGCATCGAGGCCGTCCATATTGCAGAACAGATTGGCTACCCGGTCGCGCTGAAGCTGCGTTCACCGGACATCCCGCACAAATCTGAAGTTCAGGGCGTAATGCTCTACCTGCGTACGGCAAACGAAGTTCAACAGGCAGCCAATGCAATTATTGATCGTGTGAAAATGACCTGGCCCCAGGCGCGGATCCACGGTCTGCTGGTGCAGAGTATGGCGAACCGTGCGGGAGCGCAGGAACTGCGCGTGGTGGTTGAGCACGATCCCGTATTTGGCCCATTGATCATGTTGGGTGAAGGCGGCGTTGAGTGGCGGCCTGAAGAGCAGGCCGTGGTGGCATTACCGCCGCTAAACATGAACCTGGCGCGTTATTTAGTGATTCAGGCGATCAAGAATAAAAAGATCCGTGGCCGCAGTGCGCTGCGCCCGTTGGATGTCGCGGGGTTAAGTCAGTTGCTGGTTCAGGTCTCAAACCTGATTGTCGACTGCCCGGAGATCCAGCGTCTGGATATTCACCCGCTGCTGGCCTCCGCCGGTGAGTTTACCGCCCTGGATGTCACGCTGGATATCGCCCCATTCGAGGGCGATAACGAAAGTCGTCTTGCCATTCGCCCCTATCCGCATCAACTGGAAGAGTGGGTGGAGATGAAAAATGGCGAGCAATGTCTGTTCCGTCCTATCCTGCCAGAAGATGAACCCCAACTTCAGCAGTTTATTTCCCAGGTCACCAAAGAAGATCTTTATTACCGCTATTTCAGCGAGATCAATGAATTTACTCATGAAGATTTAGCCAACATGACGCAAATCGACTACGATCGGGAAATGGCGTTTGTTGCGGTGAGGCGCGTAGAACGAACGGAAGAGATCCTGGGTGTGACGCGAGCGATCTCCGATCCGGATAATATTGATGCGGAATTTGCCGTACTGGTTCGTTCCGATCTTAAAGGGTTAGGATTGGGTCGTCGATTGCTGGAAAAATTGATTACCTATACACGAGATCACGGACTGAGAAGGCTGAATGGTATTACGATGCCAAATAATCGTGGCATGGTCGCGCTGGCGCGTAAGCTTGGGTTTAGCGTGGATATCCAGCTCGAAGAGGGAATCGTCGGGCTGTCGCTGGATCTGGCTCCGCCCGAGGAATCGTGAGTAAGGTACTGGAAATGTTGACCACTTTAACGGGGACGGTGTTATCATTGCCCGCTTATGTCGTCTGCATAGCACAGAGGACCCTTCAATGAACAGAGAAGAAATGCACTGTGATGTTGTCAAAATTTAAGCGTAATAAACATCAACAACACCTTGCCCAACTACCTAAGATTTCTCAATCAGTTGATGATGTCGATTTCTTTTATGCTCCCGCCAGGTTCAGGGAGACCCTGCTGGAAAAGATAGCCAGCGCGAAGCAGCGCATTTGCATTATTGCCCTGTATCTGGAACAGGATGACGGTGGCAAAGGCATTCTTAGCGCGCTTTACGAGGCGAAACGGCAGCGTCCTGAGTTGGATGTTCGGGTACTCGTCGACTGGCATCGTGCGCAGCGTGGACGTATTGGCGCGGCAGCATCCAATACCAACGCCGACTGGTATTGCCGAATGGCGCATGAAAATCCGGGTGTCGATGTGCCGGTATACGGTGTGCCGATCAATACCCGCGAAGCCCTTGGCGTGCTGCACTTTAAAGGCTTTATCATTGATGATAGCGTCCTGTACAGCGGCGCCAGTCTTAACGATGTCTATCTGCATCAGCACGATAAATATCGCTATGACCGCTATCAGCTAATCCGCAACGCCAGAATGGCAGACATCATGTTCGAGTGGGTGACCCAGAACCTGATGAACGGTCGTGGCGTAAATCGTCTGGATAATACCCAGCGTCCGAAAAGCCCGGAGATTAAAAACGACATTCGTTTATACCGCCAGGAGCTTCGTGACGCGGCTTATCACTTCCAGGGCGATGCCGATAATGAACAGCTGTCCGTGACGCCATTGGTCGGTCTGGGGAAATCCAGCCTGCTGAACAAAACCATTTTCCACCTTATGCCCTGTGCAGAGCATAAGCTCACGATTTGCACCCCCTATTTCAACCTGCCAGCAATTCTTGTTCGCAACATCATTCAACTGCTGCGCGAAGGGAAGAAGGTTGAGATCATTGTGGGGGATAAAACCGCCAACGATTTTTATATCCCGGAAAATGAACCATTTAAGATAATTGGCGCATTGCCCTATCTCTATGAGATTAACCTGCGTCGTTTCCTGAGTCGTTTGCAGTATTACGTCAATACCGATCAACTGGTCGTTCGCTTGTGGAAAGATGACGACAATACCTACCATCTAAAAGGGATGTGGATCGATGACAAGTGGATGCTGCTGACCGGGAACAACCTCAACCCGCGCGCCTGGCGTCTGGATCTGGAAAATGCGATCCTGATCCACGATCCTAAGCAAGAGCTGGCTGCACAGCGCGAGAAAGAGCTGGCGCTAATTCGTACGCATACCACGGTCGTTAAACACTATCGTGACTTGCAGAGCATTGCCGATTACCCGGTAAAAGTTCGCAAACTGATCCGTCGATTACGTCGTATTCGAATCGACAGGCTGATAAGCCGTATTCTGTAAAAGTGAAACCCCGTCCTGAACGGGGTTTTTTCTATGGGGGCATGGTGCGCGTTATTTTTCTTCTGAGCGCCTTTATTCTGTCAGGCTGTAGCCATATGGCGCAGGATAGCTGGAGTGGGCAGGACAAAGCACAGCACTTTATTGCTTCCGCGATGCTCTCAGCCGCAGGTAATGAGTACGCGCAACATCAGGGAATCAGCCGCGATCACAGTGCGATGATAGGGTTTATGTTCTCGGTCAGTCTGGGGGCGTCAAAGGAGCTTTGGGATAGCCGCCCCGCAGGGAGCGGCTGGAGTTGGAAAGACTTTGCCTGGGATGTCGCCGGTGCAACGACCGGCTATACCCTCTGGCAAATGGCGCATCACTAGAGGCGCAGACCTTTCCCTTTGCGATGCAACGTCAGCGAAACCAAAAATGCGACGATCGACATAACGGTAACATACCAGAAGAACGACGTCTCCATACCGACAGACTTCAGCGACAGCGCCACATATTCCGCCGAACCACCAAACAGAGCATTCGCCACGGCATAAGAAAGCCCCACTCCTAATGCACGAACCTGTGCCGGGAACATTTCAGCTTTCAATATACCGCTGATCGAGGTGTAGAAACTGACGATCAGCAGCGCGCACATTACCAGACCAAATGCTGCATACGGCGAAGTCACATTCTGAAGCGCGGTCAAAATGGGGACAGTAAACAGGGTTGCCAGCGCGCCGAAACACAGCATGGAGGTACGTCGGCCAATTTTATCTGACAACGCACCAAACAGCGGCTGCACGAGCATATAAACAAATAGCGCTGCCGTCATAATGCCGCTTGCCACATTGGCATGCATACCTGCGGTGTTTACCAGATACTTTTGCATATAGGTGGTGAAGGTATAGAAGCACAGCGATCCCGCCGCGGTGAACCCGAGCACCATGATGAACGCTCTACGGTTACGCCATAACCCTTTCAGCGAGCCCGCCTCTTTCAGCGCACGCGTTTCCTGCTTTGATGTTTCATCCAGTTGACGACGTAACCAGAGCGCCACAACCGCCAGTACTGCGCCTAATGCGAAAGGAATACGCCAGCCCCACTCTCTGAGGGCTGAATCTTCCATAGTCTGCTGTAAGACAACCACAACCAGCAGCGCCAACAGTTGACCACCGATAAGTGTGACGTACTGGAAAGAGGCGTAAAACCCCTTACGGCCCTCGACAGCAACTTCACTCATGTAGGTCGCGCTGGTGCCATACTCCCCACCAACAGATAATCCCTGGAACAAACGCGCCAGCAGTAACAGCGCCGGAGCCCAGGTTCCAATGGTTTCATAACCTGGCAGGCAGGCGATCACCAGCGATCCCAGACACATCATACAAACGGACAAAAGCATGGATTTTTTACGACCATGTTTATCGGCGATACGACCGAATAGCCAACCACCAATCGGACGCATTAAAAACCCGGCCGCAAAAACGCCTGCGGTTTGTAGTAGCTGCGTTGTCGTGTTTCCGGAAGGAAAGAAGATGTGGGCAAAATAGAGCGAGCAAAACGAGTAGACATAGAAATCAAACCATTCAACCAGATTTCCGGATGACGCGCCTACAATTGCCCATATGCGACGACGGGTATCACTGTCAGTCAGTGCCCCGTTCGCAGTTACACTGCTTTCAGTCATTAAAGTTGTACTCCTGCCAAAGATCCGGTAGTGTTTGCTGTCTTTTTTAGTAAATGAAATGTTATATAATTGTTATATGTTATTGTGTGACAGCGATCGCGGTTTTAATTAGCAGGGAAAGAATTTAGGAGTAAGCGCAGGGATCAGTTGATGAGATTCAGCGTGACGGCACGCGCAGAGGTTCGACTATTTTGGACGGTCGTGCCCGTTAACCACRGAGCCTCGYCCTGACTGCAGGCCGGATAAGGCAAAGCCAYACTCCAAATTTGCAGCGCARAAACGCAAAAAAGCCCATCCGTCAGGATGGGCTCTTCACTTRWTTGATGCCTGGCAGTTCCCTACTCTCGCATGGGGAGACCCCACACTACCATCGGCGCTACGGCGTTTCACTTCTGAGTTCGGCATGGGGTCAGGTGGGACCACCGCGCTACAGCCGCCAGGCAAATTCTGTTT
>NZ_CP070239.1:2546791-2549875 GCF_016906145.1 Citrobacter sp. MGH 55 | reverse complement strand
GCTGAAAATTTTCTCTCAATTCCGCCAAAACAKCTTCGGCGTTGTAAGGTTAAGCCTCACGGTTCATTAGTACCGGTTAGCTCAACGCATCGCTGCGCTTACACACCCGGCCTATCAACGTCGTCGTCTTCAACGTTCCTTCAGGACCCTTAAAGGGTCAGGGAGAACTCATCTCGGGGCAAGTTTCGTGCTTAGATGCTTTCAGCACTTATCTCTTCCGCATTTAGCTACCGGGCAGTGCCATTGGCATGACAACCCGAACACCAGTGATGCGTCCACTCCGGTCCTCTCGTACTAGGAGCAGCCCCCCTCAATTCTCCAGCGCCCACGGCAGATAGGGACCGAACTGTCTCACGACGTTCTAAACCCAGCTCGCGTACCACTTTAAATGGCGAACAGCCATACCCTTGGGACCTACTTCAGCCCCAGGATGTGATGAGCCGACATCGAGGTGCCAAACACCGCCGTCGATATGAACTCTTGGGCGGTATCAGCCTGTTATCCCCGGAGTACCTTTTATCCGTTGAGCGATGGCCCTTCCATTCAGAACCACCGGATCACTAAGACCTGCTTTCGCACCTGCTCGCGCCGTCACG
Organism: Citrobacter sp. MGH 55; assembly: GCF_016906145.1. Lineage (NCBI taxonomy): Bacteria > Pseudomonadati > Pseudomonadota > Gammaproteobacteria > Enterobacterales > Enterobacteriaceae > Citrobacter > Citrobacter sp. MGH 55. The sequence continues at coordinate 2,549,279 of NZ_CP070239.1, read as the reverse complement.
CTCGCAGTCAAGCTAGCTTATGCCTTTGCACTAACCTCCTGATGTCCGACCAGGATTAGCTAACCTTCGTGCTCCTCCGTTACTCTTTAGGAGGAGACCGCCCCAGTCAAACTACCCACCAGACACTGTCCGCAACCCGGATTACGGGCCTACGTTAGAACACCAGCCATTAAAGGGTGGTATTTCAAGGACGGCTCCACACGAACTGGCGTCCGCGCTTCAAAGCCTCCCACCTATCCTACACATCAAGGACCAGTGTTCAGTGTCAAGCTATAGTAAAGGTTCACGGGGTCTTTCCGTCTTGCCGCGGGTACACTGCATCTTCACAGCGAGTTCAATTTCACTGAGTCTCGGGTGGAGACAGCCTGGCCATCATTACGCCATTCGTGCAGGTCGGAACTTACCCGACAAGGAATTTCGCTACCTTAGGACCGTTATAGTTACGGCCGCCGTTTACCGGGGCTTCGATCAAGAGCTTCTCCTTACGGATAACCCCATCAATTAACCTTCCGGCACCGGGCAGGCGTCACACCGTATACGTCCACTTTCGTGTTTGCACAGTGCTGTGTTTTTAATAAACAGTTGCAGCCAGCTGGTATCTTCGACTGATTTCAGCTCCACGAGTAAATCGCTTCACCTACATATCAGCGTGCCTTCTCCCGAAGTTACGGCACCATTTTGCCTAGTTCCTTCACCCGAGTTCTCTCAAGCGCCTTGGTATTCTCTACCTGACCACCTGTGTCGGTTTGGGGTACGATCTGATGTTACCTGATGCTTAGAGGCTTTTCCTGGAAGCAGGGCATTTGTCACTTCAGCACCGTAGTGCCTCGTCATCACGCCTCAGTGTTAAAGTGAACCGGATTTACCTGGAACACACACCTACACGCTTAAACCGGGACAACCGTCGCCCGGCCAACATAGCCTTCTCCGTCCCCCCTTCGCAGTAACACCTGGTACAGGAATATTAACCTGTTTCCCATCGACTACGCCTTTCGGCCTCGCCTTAGGGGTCGACTCACCCTGCCCCGATTAACGTTGGACAGGAACCCTTGGTCTTCCGGCGAGCGGGCTTTTCACCCGCTTTATCGTTACTTATGTCAGCATTCGCACTTCTGATACCTCCAGCATGCCTCACAGCACACCTTCACAGGCTTACAGAACGCTCCCCTACCCAACAACACTTAGTGTCGCTGCCGCAGCTTCGGTGCATGGTTTAGCCCCGTTACATCTTCCGCGCAGGCCGACTCGACCAGTGAGCTATTACGCTTTCTTTAAATGATGGCTGCTTCTAAGCCAACATCCTGGCTGTCTGAGCCTTCCCACATCGTTTCCCACTTAACCATGACTTTGGGACCTTAGCTGGCGGTCTGGGTTGTTTCCCTCTTCACGACGGACGTTAGCACCCGCCGTGTGTCTCCCGTGATAACATTCTCCGGTATTCGCAGTTTGCATCGGGTTGGTAAGCCGGGATGGCCCCCTAGCCGAAACAGTGCTCTACCCCCGGAGATGAATTCACGAGGCGCTACCTAAATAGCTTTCGGGGAGAACCAGCTATCCCCCGGTTTGATTGGCCTTTCACCCCCAGCCACAAGTCATCCGCTAATTTTTCAACATTAGTCGGTTCGGTCCTCCAGTTAGTGTTACCCAACCTTCAACCTGCCCATGGCTAGATCACCGGGTTTCGGGTCTATACCCTGCAACTTAACGCCCAGTTAAGACTCGGTTTCCCTTCGGCTCCCCTATTCGGTTAACCTTGCTACAGAATATAAGTCGCTGACCCATTATACAAAAGGTACGCAGTCACCCCATTAAAGAGGCTCCCACTGCTTGTACGTACACGGTTTCAGGTTCTTTTTCACTCCCCTCGCCGGGGTTCTTTTCGCCTTTCCCTCACGGTACTGGTTCACTATCGGTCAGTCAGGAGTATTTAGCCTTGGAGGATGGTCCCCCCATATTCAGACAGGATACCACGTGTCCCGCCCTACTCATCGAGCTCACNNCACATGCAATTTTGTGTACGGGGCTGTCACCCTGTATCGCCGGCCTTTCCAGACCGTTCCACTACCACACATGCTGATTCAGGCTCTGGGCTGCTCCCCGTTCGCTCGCCGCTACTGGGGGAATCTCGGTTGATTTCTTTTCCTCGGGGTACTTAGATGTTTCAGTTCCCCCGGTTCGCCTCGTTAACCTATGGATTCAGTTAACGATAGTGCAACGAATTGCACTGGGTTTCCCCATTCGGACATCGCCGGTTATAACGGTTCATATCACCTTACCGACGCTTTTCGCAGATTAGCACGTCCTTCATCGCCTCTGACTGCCAGGGCATCCACCGTGTACGCTTAGTCGCTTAACCTCACAACCCGAAGATGTTTCTTTCGATTCATCATCATGTTGCGAAAATTTGAGAGACTCGAACACACCATTAACAGTGTGTCGTTTCAATTTTCAGCTTGATCCAGATTTTTAAAGAGCAAATATCTCAAAC
>NZ_CP070239.1:2544846-2546778 GCF_016906145.1 Citrobacter sp. MGH 55 | reverse complement strand
GAGTTTTGAGATATAAAGGCCGGCGACTTTCACTCACACAAACCAGCAAGTGGCGTCCCCTAGGGGATTCGAACCCCTGTTACCGCCGTGAAAGGGCGGTGTCCTGGGCCTCTAGACGAAGGGGACACTGAAGTCTGCTTCGGCAAGACGCCTTGCTTTTTACTTTTCATCAGACAATCTGTGTGGGCACTACAAAGGCAGGTTCTTTAAGGTAAGGAGGTGATCCAACCGCAGGTTCCCCTACGGTTACCTTGTTACGACTTCACCCCAGTCATGAATCACAAAGTGGTAAGCGCCCTCCCGAAGGTTAAGCTACCTACTTCTTTTGCAACCCACTCCCATGGTGTGACGGGCGGTGTGTACAAGGCCCGGGAACGTATTCACCGTGGCATTCTGATCCACGATTACTAGCGATTCCGACTTCATGGAGTCGAGTTGCAGACTCCAATCCGGACTACGACATACTTTATGAGGTCCGCTTGCTCTCGCGAGGTCGCTTCTCTTTGTATATGCCATTGTAGCACGTGTGTAGCCCTGGTCGTAAGGGCCATGATGACTTGACGTCATCCCCACCTTCCTCCAGTTTATCACTGGCAGTCTCCTTTGAGTTCCCGGCCGGACCGCTGGCAACAAAGGATAAGGGTTGCGCTCGTTGCGGGACTTAACCCAACATTTCACAACACGAGCTGACGACAGCCATGCAGCACCTGTCTCACAGTTCCCGAAGGCACCAAGGCATCTCTGCCAAGTTCTGTGGATGTCAAGACCAGGTAAGGTTCTTCGCGTTGCATCGAATTAAACCACATGCTCCACCGCTTGTGCGGGCCCCCGTCAATTCATTTGAGTTTTAACCTTGCGGCCGTACTCCCCAGGCGGTCTATTTAACGCGTTAGCTCCGGAAGCCACACCTCAAGGGCACAACCTCCAAATAGACATCGTTTACGGCGTGGACTACCAGGGTATCTAATCCTGTTTGCTCCCCACGCTTTCGCACCTGAGCGTCAGTCTTCGTCCAGGGGGCCGCCTTCGCCACCGGTATTCCTCCAGATCTCTACGCATTTCACCGCTACACCTGGAATTCTACCCCCCTCTACGAGACTCAAGCCTGCCAGTTTCGAATGCAGTTCCCAGGTTGAGCCCGGGGATTTCACATCCGACTTGACAGACCGCCTGCGTGCGCTTTACGCCCAGTAATTCCGATTAACGCTTGCACCCTCCGTATTACCGCGGCTGCTGGCACGGAGTTAGCCGGTGCTTCTTCTGCGGGTAACGTCAATTGCTGTGGTTATTAACCACAACACCTTCCTCCCCGCTGAAAGTACTTTACAACCCGAAGGCCTTCTTCATACACGCGGCATGGCTGCATCAGGCTTGCGCCCATTGTGCAATATTCCCCACTGCTGCCTCCCGTAGGAGTCTGGACCGTGTCTCAGTTCCAGTGTGGCTGGTCATCCTCTCAGACCAGCTAGGGATCGTCGCCTTGGTGAGCCGTTACCTCACCAACAAGCTAATCCCATCTGGGCACATCCGATGGCAAGAGGCCCGAAGGTCCCCCTCTTTGGTCTTGCGACATTATGCGGTATTAGCTACCGTTTCCAGTAGTTATCCCCCTCCATCGGGCAGTTTCCCAGACATTACTCACCCGTCCGCCACTCGTCAGCAAAGCAGCAAGCTGCTTCCTGTTACCGTTCGACTTGCATGTGTTAGGCCTGCCGCCAGCGTTCAATCTGAGCCATGATCAAACTCTTCAATTTAAGTTTGATGCTCCTAGAATTAAACGTCGTAATGAATTACGTGTTCACTCTTTGAGACTTGGTATTCATTTTTCGTCTTGCGACGTTAAGAATCCATGTCACTCTGAGTGCCCACACAGATTGTCTGATAAATTGTTAAAGAGCAGTTGCGACGCGCTTTAGCGCTCTGTCGCGAGGT
>NZ_CP070239.1:2502141-2544825 GCF_016906145.1 Citrobacter sp. MGH 55 | reverse complement strand
ATTCAGAGTCAAGCATTTATTTCGCTTTTCTCTGTCGGTGTTCATCACTGGTTTTCACCGGAGAACCCCGCTGACCCGGCGGCTTGTGTGCCGTTGTTCCGTGTCAGTGGAGGCGCATTATAGGGAGTTATTTCGGGCTGACAAGTCAAAAATACAAAAAACTTATCAACTGCTCACTTTTCAGGCAAACCACTCTATAAACCATCATTTTAGCCTGGTTTTTAAACAAAAATGGGCTCCGAAGAGCCCATTAATTATTTCATCAAGAATTACTGTACTGCGACAATCCGATCGTCGTTTACCTCAAGACGAATCGTTTTACCTGGAATTAACTCTCCAGACAGGATTTGCTGCGCCAGCGGGTTTTCGATCTGCTGCTGGATTGCACGTTTCAACGGACGCGCCCCATACACCGGATCATAACCATTTGCGCTCAGCAGTTTCAGCGCTTCATCAGAGATGTGGATTTCATAGCCACGCTCTTCCAGACGTTTGTACAGACGCTGCAGTTGGATCTGCGCAATAGACGCGATGTGTTGTTCACCCAACGGATGGAATACCACAACCTCATCTATACGGTTGATGAATTCCGGGCGGAAGTTGTGACTCACCACGCCTAACACCAGATCTTTCATATGGCTGTAGTCGAGATCGCCGAAGCGTTCCTGAATCAAATCGGAACCCAGGTTAGAGGTCATAATGACCACCGTATTACGGAAGTCGACCGTTCTCCCCTGTCCATCGGTCAGACGACCATCATCCAGTACCTGCAGAAGAATGTTGAACACATCAGGATGCGCTTTCTCAACTTCATCAAGCAGAATAACGGAATAAGGACGACGACGAACCGCTTCTGTCAGGTAGCCACCCTCTTCATAACCGACATATCCCGGAGGCGCACCCACCAGACGTGATACGGAGTGTTTCTCCATAAACTCGGACATGTCGATCCGCACCATCGCGTCATCACTGTCAAACATAAAGTTTGCCAGCGCCTTACACAGCTCGGTTTTACCGACCCCGGTTGGGCCGAGGAACAGGAACGAGCCAATCGGGCGGTTTGGATCGGCAAGACCGGCACGGCTACGACGAATCGCATTCGATACGGCTTCGACCGCTTCATTCTGCCCTATCACGCGGCTATGTAACTCTTGCTCCATACGCAACAGTTTTTCGCGCTCGCCTTCCAGCATTCTCGCGACCGGAATACCGGTCCAGCGCGCCAGCACTTCGGCAATTTCCGCATCCGTCACTTTATTACGCAACAGACGCATGGTTTTACCTTCCGACTGCGTCGCGGCTTCCAGCTGTTTTTCCAGCTCAGGAATTTTACCGTATTGCAGTTCTGACATCCGCGCCAGATCGCCAACACGACGCGCCTGTTCAATAGCAATCTTCGCCTGTTCCAGCTCGGCTTTGATCGTTTGTGTTCCGGAGAGCGACGCTTTTTCCGCTTTCCACTCTTCTTCTAATTCAGAGTACTGATGTTCTTTGTCATCCAGCTCTTCGTTAAGCATATCGAGGCGTTTTTTACTCGCCTCATCAGACTCTTTCATTAACGCCTGCTGCTCTAGTTTGAGCTGGATAATACGGCGGTCGAGTCTGTCCAGTTCTTCCGGCTTAGAGTCAATCTGCATACGGATGCTGGATGCCGCTTCATCGATCAGGTCGATGGCTTTATCCGGCAACTGGCGATCGGCAATGTAACGATGAGACAGCGTGGCGGCCGCGACGATTGCCGGGTCAGTAATCTGCACATGGTGATGCAGTTCATAACGTTCTTTCAGACCACGCAGTATCGCAATGGTATCTTCCACTGACGGCTCAGCCACGAACACTTTCTGGAAACGACGTTCCAGCGCCGCATCTTTTTCGATGTACTGCCGATACTCGTCGAGCGTAGTCGCCCCTACGCAGTGCAGTTCCCCACGCGCCAGCGCCGGTTTCAGCATGTTCCCGGCATCCATTGCGCCATCCGCTTTACCTGCGCCCACCATGGTGTGCAATTCGTCGATAAACAGGATGACATTCCCTTCCTGTTTGGCAAGATCGTTGAGTACGCCTTTTAAGCGTTCTTCAAATTCACCGCGGTATTTTGCCCCTGCCACCAGCGCGCCCATATCCAGCGCCAGTACGCGACGGCCTTTTAACCCTTCAGGGACTTCACCATTAATGATTCGCTGTGCCAGTCCTTCAACAATCGCCGTTTTACCGACGCCAGGCTCACCGATTAACACCGGGTTGTTTTTTGTACGACGCTGCAGAACCTGAATGGTCCGGCGGATCTCTTCATCACGGCCAATAACCGGGTCAAGTTTGCCCTGCTCGGCACGCTCAGTCAGATCGACAGTGTATTTTTTCAAGGCCTGACGTTGGTCTTCAGCCCCCTGGTCGTTCACGCTTTCACCTCCACGCATTTGTTCAATTGCCTGAGTAATATTCGCGGTCGTTGCGCCAGCCGATTTCAGTAAATCGGGCAGTGTGCCACGCGACTCAAGCGCCGCCAGAACGAACAGTTCTGACGAAATAAAATTGTCCCCTCGCTTTTGCGCCAGCTTGTCGCAAAGATTAAGAACACGCATCAGATCCTGAGAGGGCTGGACGTCGCCGCCAGTGCCTTCCACCTGCGGTAAACGACTCAGCGCCTGATCGATGGCGGTGCGTAACTGTCCGGCATTAATACCGGCAGAGGTTAATAAAGGACGTACCGATCCCCCTTCCTGATTCAGCAAGGCGCTCATTAAATGAAGAGGTTCGATGAATTGGTTGTCGTGCCCCAGTGCGAGCGACTGGGCATCGGCAAGAGCAAGCTGGAATTTGTTAGTAAGACGATCCAGACGCATAACTCCTCCCATAACAGGTCAAATTTGCTACTGGAGATTAAATGAGGTCATCCCTCAATTATTCAAGGTTATTGACCTGAATTATGTGAAAAGAAAATTACACGTACCGGATCGTCTTGATTCTTTAGGTTATATCAGCCAAATAAAACTTGCCATACGCCCCGTGGTCTTGTCGCGACGATAAGAGAAGAAAGTCTCATTTTCACTAAAAGTACAGCGGTCGCCGCCATAAATTTGCTCAACGCCGACATTTGCCAGGCGCTGACGGGCAAGCTGATAAATATTCGCCAGATATTTTTCGCCGTGAGGCTCAAAGGCTTCATGCGCATTAGTCTCTTTGGCGATAAACGCCTCGCGCACCTCAGGTCCGACTTCAAACGCCGCAGGACCAATCGCCGGGCCTAACCAGGCAAGAATATTTTCAGGCTTATCAGCAAAGCAGGCCACCGTCTCTTCCAGTACGCCTTCACATAATCCACGCCAGCCCGCATGGGCTGCCGCCACCTCCGTTCCTGCCCGATTACAAAAGAGTACGGGCAGACAGTCTGCCGTCATTACCGCACAAACGGTACCCGGCGTATTACTGTATGACGCATCCGCCCGTTTAGAGGCGTAAGGCTCGCCGGTCAGCTTCAGGACGTCTTTTCCATGCACCTGTTCCAGCCAGACCGGTTTTGAAGGCAGATTGCCCGCAGCAAACAGGCGTCTGCGGTTCTCTTCGACATGCTCCGGGTTATCGCCACAGTGGGCGCCCAGGTTTAAGGCATCATACGGCGGCAAACTCACACCACCGGTACGGGTCGAACTGCAGGCCGCCACACCGTTCGGCAGAGGCCACTGCGGGACAATAAGCTCACTCATAGCCAGGCCACATCATCCTTATGCTCTTCGAAATCCGCACGCATCGCGTCAATCAGTTCCACCATATCCTGTGGGATCGGCGCATGCCATTCCATTTCGATACCGGAAATCGGGTGATACAGACGCAGCATGGTGGCATGTAGCGCTTGACGGTCGAATTTACGCAATGTCGAGATAAATGCCTCCGACGCGCCTTTCGGCGGACGCGGACGGCCACCGTATACCTGATCGCCCACCAGCGGATGGGTAATATGCGCCATATGCACGCGGATCTGGTGCGTACGTCCGGTCTCCAGACGCAAGCGCAGACGCGTGTGCACACGGAAGTGTTCCATGATGCGATAGTGCGTGACCGCTGGTTTACCCATCGGATGCACCGCCATATGAGTACGCTTCGTCGGGTGACGGCTGATAGGTTCTTCCACCGTGCCGCCAGCCGTCATATGACCGATCGCTACCGCTTCGTATTCACGGGTAATCTCACGCAGTTGCAGCGCTTCCACCAGCCGCGTTTGCGCCGGAACGGTTTTCGCAACCACCATCAGCCCGGTGGTGTCTTTATCCAGGCGATGGACAATACCTGCGCGTGGAACATCAGCAATTGGCGGATAATAATGCAGTAATGCATTCAGAACCGTGCCGTCCGGGTTGCCCGCGCCAGGATGAACAACCAGATCGCGTGGCTTGTTGATAACAATGATGTCATCATCTTCATAAACGATATCCAGTGGGATATCCTGAGGCTCGAAGCGGATTTCTTCATCGATTTCAGCATCGATGGCGACCCGTTCTCCGCCTAACACTTTTTCTTTTGGTTTGTCGCAAAGTTTACCGTTGACCAGCACGCGCCGATCAAGAATCCAATCTTTTATGCGCGATCGCGAATAATCAGGGAACATTTCGGCCAAAGCTTGATCTAAGCGTTGACCGAGTTGATTTTCGGATACCGTTGCGGTGAGTTGTACTCGTTGTGCCATATACAGCTTCTTCGTTTAACGTTGGGTTTTACGGCTTTGCCGTTTAATATAGTGTGCTATTGTAGCTGGTCTTAACCGGGAGCAGGAACAGAGAATCTCCCGTAAAACATTTTGAGGAAAGTCAAAACGTCATGACGCGCATGAAATATCTGGTGGCAGCAGCCACGTTGAGCCTGTTTTTGGCGGGTTGCTCTGGTTCAAAGGAAGAGGTGCCCGATAATCCGCCTAATGAAATCTACGCGACTGCTCAGCAAAAGCTGCAGGACGGTAACTGGAAACAGGCAATAACGCAATTGGAAGCGTTGGATAACCGCTATCCATTTGGTCCTTATTCTCAGCAGGTGCAGTTAGATCTCATCTTCGCCTACTACAAAAACGCCGATCTGCCGCTTGCTCAGGCTGCCATCGATCGCTTTATCCGCCTGAATCCAACTCATCCTAACATTGATTATGTCATGTATATGCGTGGCCTGACCAATATGGCGTTAGATGACAGCGCATTACAAGGGTTCTTTGGTGTTGATCGTAGCGACCGTGACCCTCAGCATGCGCGAGCTGCGTTCAATGACTTTTCGAAACTGGTTCGCGGTTATCCGAACAGCCAGTACACCACCGACGCCACCAAACGTCTGGTGTTCCTGAAAGATCGTCTGGCGAAATATGAGTACTCCGTTGCGGATTATTACACTCAGCGCGGTGCATGGGTTGCCGTGGTTAACCGTGTGGAAGGTATGCTGCGCGATTTCCCGGATACGCAGGCAACGCGTGATGCCCTGCCGTTGATGGAAAATGCCTATCGCGAAATGCAGATGACGGCGCAGGCTGACAAAGTGGCGAAGATTATCGCCGCTAACAGCAGCAACACCTGATCGATTTTCAGATGCAAAAACGGCAGCGCTGAGCTGCCGTTTTTTTATCCGTTTCGCGTCGTGGCGCTGATGACTTTTGCGTAACGCAACTCATCAAATATGGCCTGCTTTCTGGCTTTCCTCAAGTTAAAAATCACCTCTTCCTGCGATAACTCACAAAAAGGTACCCTTGACAAAAAGTGACAAAATAATGTGATTTAAATCACACATTTTGACATTAGGAACGGTATGCTGGAATCACCAAGACGGGAAAGACAAGAGGTAAAATTTATGACAATGAACATTACCAGTAAACAAATGGAAATTACTCCGGCAATTCGCCAACATGTCGCAGACCGTCTCGCCAAACTTGAAAAATGGCAAACCCATCTCATTAATCCACATATCATTCTGTCCAAGGAGCCACAGGGTTTCATTGCTGATGCCACCATCAATACACCGAACGGACATCTGGTCGCCAGCGCAAAACACGAAGATATGTATACCGCTATTAACGATTTGATCAACAAGCTGGAACGGCAGCTCAATAAAGTGCAGCACAAAGGCGAAGCCCGTCGTGCAACAACTTCAGTAAAAGACGCCAACTTCGTCGAAGCAGAAGAAGAGTAGTCCCTTACATTGAGTGTATCGCCAACGCGCCTTCGGGCGCGTTTTTTGTTGACAGGGTGAAAACAGTACGGGTACTTTACTGACATCACTTAAGGAAACTGATATGAAACACACTCCGTTCTTCTTCGCATTCTTTTTTACCTTCCCCTGAATGGGAGGCTTTCGTCGTGTGAAAAAGAATGCGAAGACGAACAATAAGGCCTCCCACACCGGGGGGCCTTTTTTATTGATAACAATAAAGGCAACACTATGACATCGGAAAACCCATTACTGGCGCTGCGCGATAAAATCAGCGCGCTGGATGCAAAATTACTGGCGTTACTGGCCGAGCGACGTGGGCTGGCAGTTGAAGTCGGCAAAGCCAAGCTTGAATCCCATCGCCCGGTACGGGATATCGACCGCGAGCGCGATCTCCTGGACAGATTGATTACGCTTGGCAAAACCCATCATCTGGATGCGCACTACATCACCCGCCTTTTTCAACTCATCATCGAAGACTCCGTTCTCACCCAGCAGGCGCTGCTCCAGCAACATCTGAATAAGATCAACCCGCATTCTGCGCGCGTGGCGTTCCTGGGACCAAAAGGCTCATACTCACATCTTGCGGCACGCCAGTACGCTGCACGTCACTTTGAGCAGTTTATTGAGAGCGGTTGTACAAAGTTTGCCGATATCTTTAATCAGGTTGAAACCGGCCAGGCCGATTACGCAGTTGTACCGATTGAAAACACCAGTTCGGGTGGGATTAACGATGTCTACGATCTGCTCCAGCACACCAGTCTCTCCATTGTGGGTGAGATGACGGTGACTATCGATCACTGCGTGCTGGTTTCCGGTACCACGGACCTCGACACCATTGAGACGGTGTACAGCCACCCGCAGCCGTTCCAGCAGTGCAGCAAGTTCCTCAGTCGTTATCCGCACTGGAAAATTGAATACACCGAAAGCACATCCGCCGCAATGGAAAAGGTCGCTCAGGCGAATTCTCCGCGCGTTGCTGCGCTCGGAAGCGAAGCCGGTGGCGTGCTGCATGGTTTACAGGTTCTTGAACGTATCGAGGCAAATCAGACGCAAAATATCACGCGTTTCATCGTGCTGGCGCGTAAAGCGATCAATGTTTCTGACCAGGTGCCAGCCAAAACAACGCTGCTGATGGCGACAGGACAACAGGCGGGCGCGCTGGTGGAAGCGCTACTGGTGATGCGTAACCACAATCTGATCATGACCAAACTGGAATCCCGCCCCATACACGGCAATCCGTGGGAAGAGATGTTTTATCTCGACATCCAGGCCAATCTGGAATCCCCACAGATGCAGAAGGCGCTCAAAGAGTTGGGCGAGATTACTCGCTCCATGAAGGTGTTGGGTTGCTATCCCAGTGAGAACGTGGTGCCAGTCGATCCGAGCTAACGTGCAACAAGGCCGGAGGGCGTATGCCTGTCCGGCCTGTTGTTTATGTTGCATAGGCTGGATAAGGCACTTTAGCGGCGCTATCCGGCATAATCCTGCCATTACTGTCGACTGTCATTCGCCTGGCGTAACAGCGTACGACTTTCGCTCTGGAAGCGCTTCGCGTAGTCACCGAACCAGTGCTCCACTTTGCGGAAGCTGTCGATAAACGCCTGTTTATCTCCCTGCTCCAGCAGACTGATCGCTTCGCCAAAACGTTTGTAATAGCGCTTAATCAGTGCCAGATTGCTCTCCGACGCCATAATGATATCGGCGTAAAGCTGTGGGTCCTGAGCAAACAGCCGCCCCACCATCGCCAGTTCAAGGCGATAAATCGGAGAAGAGAGCGCCAGCAACTGTTCAAGCTGCACGTTTTCTTCTGCCAGATGTAGACCATAAGCAAAGGTCGCAAAGTGACGAAGCGCCTGAATGAACGCCATGTTCTGATCGTGCTCGACGGCGCTAATACGGTGCAGCCGCGCGCCCCAGACCTGAATCTGCTCCAGGAACCACTGATAAGCTTCCGGATGACGTCCATCGCACCAGACCACCACCTGCTTTGCCAGGCTGCCGCTGTCCGGGCCAAACATCGGGTGCAGACCGAGTACCGGCCCGTCGTGCGCCGCCAGCATTGCCTGTAAAGGACCGTTTTTCACCGACGCCAGATCGACCAGGATACAGTCGGCGGGCAACGGCGGTAATGTTGCGATCACCTGTTCCGTCAGATGGATCGGGACACTCACGATCACCATGCCGGCATCCGCGACGATCTCCTGCGCGCGATCCCAGTCATGCTGTTCGAGGATCCGCACCTGATAACCCGACAGGGTGAGCATTTTCTCGAACAACCGTCCCATCTGACCGCCACCGCCGACAATCACCACCGGGCGCAGCGAAGGACACAGCGTCTTAAACCCTTTATCGTTCTCACTGGAATAGGATTCACGCATCACTCGACGCAATACGTCTTCAATCAGATCTGGCGGTACGCCGAGCGCTTCCGCTTCGGCTCGGCGCGAAGCCAGCATTGAGGCTTCGCGTTCCGGTACATAAATCGGCAGGCCAAAGCGGCTTTTGACTTCCCCGACCTCTGCCACCAGTTCCAGACGGCGCGCCAGCAAATCCAGCAGCGCCTTGTCTACTTCATCAATTTGATCGCGTAACGCGGTCAATTCAGCAACCATAACGAACCTCTTAAGCCTGGCGCGCCGCCAACTGGCCGTTCAAGTCTTTGTTAATTTCACGCAGTAACGCGTCCGTCATTTCCCAACTGATGCAGGCATCGGTAACGGACACGCCGTACTTCATTTCGCTGCGCGGTTGCTCGGAGGACTGGTTGCCTTCGTGAATATTACTTTCAATCATCAGGCCGATGATTGAGCGGTTGCCATCTTTAATTTGCGCAACCACCGACTCCGCCACGGCAGGCTGACGACGGTAATCTTTATTGGAATTACCATGACTGCAATCTACCATCAGTGACGGCCGCAGTCCCGCCTGCTCCATCTCTTTTTCGCACTGGGCGACATCTGCCGGGCTGTAGTTAGGCGCTTTGCCGCCGCGCAGGATCACATGCCCGTCCGGGTTGCCCTGGGTTTGCAACAGCGCAACCTGACCTGCCTGGTTAATACCGACAAAACGGTGCGATTGCGCCGCCGCGCGCATGGCGTTGATCGCCGTCGCCAGGCTGCCGTCGGTGCCGTTTTTGAAGCCCACCGGCATCGACAGACCCGATGCCATTTCACGGTGCGTTTGCGATTCCGTGGTTCGCGCGCCAATCGCAGACCAGCTAAACAGATCGCCCAGGTACTGCGGGCTGTTCGGATCCAGCGCTTCCGTCGCTAGCGGCAGTCCCATGTTGACCAGTTCAAGCAACAGTTGACGCGCAATTTTCAGACCGGCTTCAACGTCAAAAGAGCCATCCATATGAGGATCGTTAATTAACCCTTTCCAGCCAACGGTAGTACGGGGTTTTTCAAAATAGACGCGCATCACCAGATAGAGGCTATCGCTGACCTCTGCGGCAAGGGCTTTAAATCGACGAGCATATTCCAGGGCCGTTTCAGGATCGTGAATGGAGCACGGACCGCACACCACTAACAGACGCGGATCGCGACCGGCAATGATGTCAGAAATGGTTTTGCGCGACTGGGCGATTTGCGCCTCTTGCGCCAGGCTCAGCGGGAATTCCGCTTTAAGTTGTTCCGGGGTCATCAGAACCTGTTCGTCGGTAATATGTACGTTGTTCAGCGCGTCTTTTTGCATGATGGCGATCCTGTTTTAGCTCGTTTGCGATAGTTTTCCTCAATGAGGATGACGTAACGATAACACAACGAGTAAAGATATCAATCCAAAATACGTAAACATTGCGTTACAGAATCGACATTTGTTCGATTTAAAGCCCATCATACCGTACATAATAATTTACACACGGTTATTGTACGGTCCGCTATGCTTTGAAAAACAGGAGAACGAGCAATGACGAGAAGAGTCAGTATCGCAATCATTTTTCTGCTCAGTGGCTGCCAGATCGATCCTTACACCCACGCGCCAACATGGACCAGTACCAACTGGTATGACGCCGGTATCGAAGATGCAATTTCCGGCGTTGCGGTTAAAGATAATGAAACGCTGGCCGATAGCTTTAACGACCCGGAGGTGGATCGTTCGCAATACCTCAACGGTTATGCAGAAGGTCAGCGTAAAACCTGTCAGCAAAATTTTGTCTATGCCAGAGGCGTAACGGGGAAAACCTTCCCTGCCAGTTGCGATACCGTAGAAAATGCCAGCCAGTTGCGTGAAGCATGGCAACAAGGTGCCGATGAAAATGCTGGCTCAATACGTCTGAATTAATATTTAGTCAGATTTAGCTTAAAGCGTATACGTTAATCTACAAGGTATAATGACGCTCCGCAAAAATAATGTTATTTTGCTTTAAACAAAACATGGATGTATTTTGATGACTGATAAAAGATGCTGGTGAGGAAATCGTTATGTCCGCTTCTCACCGATGCCTGATGCTGCTGGTGCTCTTACTGGCAGGATCGCCAGTTTTTGCAAATGACATCCCTGATGCGGCGAAGAACGTTCGCACCATGGTCTCTGGCATTGTCAGCTATACGCGCTGGCCTGCCCTCTCAGGGCCACCCAGACTGTGTATTTTCTCGTCTTCCCGGTTCGTCAACGTCCTGGGAGACAGCAGTGATACGTCGCTGCCTTATCAACCTGTTATTATTTACACCGAACAAGAAGCATTAACTGCGCGTTGTGATGGTGTTTATTTCGGCAGCGAATCTCCCACCGCTCAGGTTGAATTAGCGAATAAATATCCGTCTAAGGCGTTGTTATTAATTGCAGAACAGAATGCCGAATGCATTATTGGCAGCGCCTTTTGTCTGATTATTAACAATAATGATGTCAGATTCGCCGTTAATCTGGATTCCTTGTCACGCAGTGGCGTAAGAGTCAATCCGGATGTATTGATGCTCGCACGGAATAATAAAAATGGATAAGGATCTTTCCCTAACCCCCCGTCCCACATTTAAGCGAGCGTTGCGACGCATCAACATCACCAGCGTGATCGTGACCATGACGTTGATCTGGCTGCTGCTATGTGTGGCCTCGGTGCTGACGTTAAAACAGTATGCGCAAAGGAACCTCGAGCTCACGGCGGCGACAATGACCCATAGTCTGGAAGCTGCGCTGGTATTCGCCGATGATGCCGCCGCCGCAGAAACGTTGGCCGCGCTCGGCCAACAGGGGCAATTTTCCGCCGCTGAGGTTCGCGACAATAATCAGAATGTCATTGCCTCCTGGCGCTACAACGCGCTGGAGAACGACGATAAGCTAGGGGATTTTATTAGTCACTGGCTCTTTCCCTTCCCCGTCGCCCAGCCCGTCTGGCACAGTGGTGAAATTATCGGTGAAGTTCGACTTACCGCACGCGACAGCTTAATCAGCCACTTCATCTGGCTTTCTCTGGCGGTACTTACCGGGTCGATTCTGCTGGCCTCCGGTATTGCCATTTTGCTGACGCGTCACCTGCACCGTGGTGTGGTTGAGGCGCTGCAAAATATCACCGAGGTGGTGCACGATGTGCGTACCAACCGTAACTTCTCCCGCCGCGTCTCTGAAGAGCGGATTGAAGAGTTCCACAATTTTGCCCAGGACTTCAACAGCCTGCTGGATGAAATGGAAGAGTGGCAGCTGCGTTTGCAGGCCAAAAATGCACAATTATTGCGAACGGCGCTGCACGATCCGCTGACCGGGCTGGCAAACCGGGCGGCGTTCCGGAGCAGCATCAGCGCCCTGATGAACGACAATTCTGCCCGTAGCAGCTCAGCGCTTCTGTTTCTTGATGGCGATAACTTCAAATTTATAAATGATACCTGGGGACATGCCGCAGGCGATCGTGTGCTGATTGAAGTCGCCAGACGACTGGCTGAATTTGGCGGCAACCGCCATATTCCTTATCGCCTCGGCGGAGATGAGTTTGCCGTCGTGCTTTACGGCGTCCATTCAGACTATGAAGTCCAGCGAATCAGCGCCGCGCTGTCACAAGAGTTTAATCGTCCTTTTGACCTGCATAACGGGCATTTAGTCAGTATGACACTGAGTATGGGTTACGCGCTGACCTGGGAGCACGCTTCCGCCGAGAAATTACAAGAGCTGGCCGATCGTAATATGTATCAGGCTAAACATCAGCGCGCTGTGCGCTCGATAAAATAAAAAAGGAATGCACACATGCTTAAGCGTCTTTTATCTCCATTCATTCTTGCCACGCTACTGCTGGCAGGCTGTCAGGCTCCACAGGGCAAATTCACCCCTGAGCAGATAGCAGCCATGCAATCGTACGGATTTACTGAATCCGCGGGAGACTGGTCCCTGGGGCTTTCCGACACTATCCTGTTTGATAAGAATGACTACAAACTGCGTGCGGAAAGCCAGCAGCAGATTCAGTCGATGGCCGCTCGTCTGGCTTCAGTCGGTCTGAATCATGCGCGTATGGATGGGCATACCGATAACTATGGCGAGGACAGCTACAATGAGGCGTTATCACTCAAGCGCGCCAATGTCGTGGCGGACGCGTGGTCAGAAGGTGCGAAGATTCCGCGCACCAATCTGACCACTCAGGGATTAGGGAAAAAATACCCCATCGCCAGCAACCAGTCGGCGAAAGGTCGCGCTGAAAACCGCCGTGTCGCCGTGGTCATCAGCACGCCTTAGTCCTCAGTCGGCTGGCTGCACGATTACCTCGCGTGACGCGTGAACCCAGCGCAGCCAGTCGACCAGCATAAACAGCAGCAGACTCCCCCCCAGCACCGGCATTGCCAGTCCGAGCGTCATCGCCAGTAACCCAACACCTGTACGCCCCCAAACGCTCAACATGAGCCAGCTTTGAACCAGCGTCTGCGCCGGACTGGCTGATGGGCCCGCAGGACGGCGAATCCACCACAGCCGATAACCAATCACGATCATCAGGCAAAGGCCAACGCCAAAACCGATCAGCAGTAATTGGTTCGGCAATCCCAGCAGAATGCCCATATGAAAATCGACGCCCCAGCGCGTCAACTTCGCCATCAGCGGGAAGTCGGCAAATCGGGTATGGTCGGTCACCTGAAGCGTCGTCGGGTCAACAGCAACGGCATCAACCTGCGTAGGCCAGCGGCGATCGATTTCCGTTACCGTCCACCCGTGCTGCGCATCCTTCGGCGGGCGAATCTCCAGCCGAAGCGCATTGAGGCCAGCCGTCTGCGCGGTCTGTAATACGGTATCGAACTGACGGATATTCACCTGGACAGCAGGCATCTCCCTGCCGCCATGGTGGTCTGCGTGCTCATCATGAAGCGGGCGAGCACCATGAAGTTGAGCGTTAAGCTGTGGCGTCAGCCAGCCAAACGCGGCGCGCATTTTATCCACATTGCCGCCAGCCCACTGCGACCAGGTCAGTCCGGTTGCTGAAAATAACAGCATTCCGACTAACAACAGCCATCCCAGCGTAACGTGCAAGCGACGGTGGTTTTGTACCGGATTGTTCAACCGGCGCCGGGGTCGCGTTACTGACCAGAGTGTAATACCGCCCAGCGCCGCCACCCACATCCAGGATGCCGCCAGTTCACTGTAGAGACGCCCGGCCTCCCCCAACAATAGCGAACGGTGGGCATAATCAATCCACTGCCGCAGCGGCAGGATACCGCTGGTGCCGTACACCGGCATATCGCCTTTCACGGCCAGGGTTACCGGATCGATAAAAATGGCCCGATGTTCAGAAGCCGCCAGCGCAGGGTCGGCAAACATGACGCGCGTTGTATCGCCCGGCTCCAGTCCAGGGCGGACGGCGTGCAGGCGCAGGTGCCAACCGGTCACCTGCTGCGCGATCGCAACCTGTGCCGCCAGCGATTGCGGCTCTCCCTGCGTCGTCCCGTTAAGTGCCTGAGCGTAAATGGCCTCTTCCAGCTGCGGCGTCGCCACATACAACGTGCCGGTCAGTGCGGCAACAAAGATAAATGGCCCGACAAACAGGCCGATGTAGAAATGAAGGCGTCGCAGCAGGGTTATCCATGCCGCGCGCGGTGTGCAGGTTGTCATACTTTTCCTCAGAAAAAGCAAAAGAGTGTCGTGACGCTTATGCGTCAATCTTATTTTCAGTAACAGGAAAGTGAGGACCTGCGCGGCGGCGCGCGCGTATCAGGATACAGCCAGGGGAAGAAATACCAGTGTTTTACCGTCGGACGAGTGGGTTGACATTGCACTCTGAGCAGAACGCCGCAGAGCAGAATCATCATCGCCAGGATAAGCCCTGGAACATGAGCCAGTAATACACAATAGCCACAGGCTTCGCCGTGATCGACAGGTCTCGGAATGGAAGGAGAATCACCATGATGCCCGGTGTGCTTCGCCATCGAACTCATCTCATGATGCATACCCGGCATCGCGCTCATTGGATCTTTTTGCAGTGCAACGGAGATTAGCGGGGCAATGACAATCAGCAGGATCGCAAACAACGCGAGACATGCCGCGTGCCGCTGAAAACCTGACTGACGAAATTTACCGTTATTCACTGTCCCTCCCGCAGAGAACGAGGGGCATTGTAAATGATTTATGAACTGAAGGTTAACGTTGTGAGTATTACGGAGATAAAAAAAGGGCCAGCCAACTGGCCAGCCCCTCTAACAGGATGTCGCCTGAGCGATATCTTAGTTAAGACGCTCTTTGATACGAGCTGCCTTACCAGTACGCTCACGCAGGTAGTACAGTTTAGCTTTACGAACGGCACCACGACGTTTAACAGCAATGCTGTCAACAACCGGAGAGTGAGTCTGGAAGACACGCTCAACGCCTTCGCCGTTGGAAATTTTACGAACAGTGAATGCAGAGTGCAGACCGCGGTTACGAATAGCGATAACCACGCCCTCGAATGCCTGCAGACGTTTTTTGGAACCTTCAACAACCCATACTTTCACTTCCACGGTATCACCCGGACGGAAGGAAGGTACGTCCTGCTTCATCTGCTCTTGTTCAAGTTGCTTAATAATGTTGCTCATAATTTAATCTCTTATCCTGGGTAAACTGATAATCGGGGGCTTACGCCATCCCATCATGTTTATGTTGCTGTTGCGCGTGTTCCGTTTTGAACTCCGCCAGCAACCTTGCTTGCTCTTCAGTCAGAGCCAGGTTTTCCAGAAGTTCAGGTCTTCTAAGCCAGGTGCGACCCAGCGACTGTTTCAAGCGCCAGCGACGTATCTCAGCATGGTTTCCTGACAGTAACACTGCCGGGACGTCCATCTCTTCTAACACTTCAGGTCGGGTATAGTGCGGGCAGTCCAGCAATCCATCCGCAAAGGAATCTTCCGTTGCCGATGCCTCATGACCCAGAACCCCCGGAATAAACCGGGAAACGGAGTCAATCAGTACCATTGCCGGTAACTCGCCACCGCTGAGAACGTAATCGCCGATTGACCATTCTTCGTCAATTTCGGTTTGGATCACGCGCTCATCTATGCCTTCGTAGCGACCACAGACCAGAATCAGCTTTTGATTCGTAGCCAGTTCGCTGACGCCTGCTTGATCAAGCTTGCGTCCCTGAGGTGACAGATAAATCACCTTAGCGCCTTCACCCGCCGCGCTTTTTGCTGCATGAATGGCATCCCGTAAGGGTTGTACCATCATTAACATCCCCGGTCCGCCGCCGTAAGGACGATCGTCCACGGTACGGTGCCGGTCATGCGTGAAGTCACGAGGACTCCAGCTCTGGATGTTCAGCAGGCCATTTTTAACAGCCCGGCCAGTTACCCCGTAATCGGTAATTGCACGAAACATTTCTGGAAACAGGCTAACGATACCTATAAACACAAGCCAATCCCCATCACGCCGTCATTTACCGCTTATCCGGTGGTTTAAAAACCAGGATCCCAATCTACTTCGATAGTCCGCGTAGTGAGATCGACTTTCTTGATAACCTGCCCATCGAGGAACGGCACGAGGCGTTCCTTGATACCAAACGCATCTTTCAGGTTTGCCTTAATGACGATGACGTCATTCGATCCGGTTTCCATCATGTCGACGACTTTACCGAGATCGTAGCCTTCAGTGGTCACTACCTGGCAGCCCATCAGGTCTTTCCAGTAGTAGTCACCTTCTTCCAGTTTTGGCAGTTGCGTAGAATCCACGACAATTTCGCAATTGGTCAACAGATTCGCAGCATCCCGATCTTCAACGCCTTTCAGCTTGATGATCAGATCCTGATTGTGGTGCTTCCAGCTTTCCAGCTGTACTTGCTGCCACTGACCCGCCTTCTGGATAAACCAGGGCTGATAGTCAAAAATGCTTTCGGCGTCTTCAGTGGAAGAAAACACTCTGAGCCAACCACGAATACCGTAAGACGATCCCATTTTCCCTAAGACAATCGGGTCCACGGGTGCTTGCGCAGTGAGTTGCTTGCTCATCATGACCACCGTGACAGATTAAGCTGCTTTGCTTACTTCTTTGATCAGCGTAGCAACGCGATCAGAAATGGTCGCGCCCTGGCCAACCCAGTGAGCGATGCGATCCAGATCCAGGCGAGTGCCTTCTTCTTTTTCGCTAGCGATTGGGTTAAAGAAGCCAACGCGCTCAATGAAGCGACCGTTACGTGCGTTACGGCTGTCAGTAACAACAACCTGGTAGAACGGACGCTTTTTAGCGCCGTGACGAGCTAAACGAATAGTTACCATAACATCCTCTTGTGTGAATAAAACAACCGGGCCCCATCGAGGAACGGAGCCCGGTGTCATATTAAAAGCCCGAAAATTTTACTGATTTCTGGGGAAATTGCAATCAGCATCTTGATGCTGGACAGTAAACAAGGGATAGAAGGCGTATATCGGTGAAGCCAGTTTCGTTCCGGCGTGAGCACAGAAAGCGGAGCGTACACGTAGTACGTGAGCATTTCGAGCACACCCCGGAACTAAAATGGCAAACAAGATAGCCCTATACCCTTGTTTTTAGCGACCAGGGAATCCTGGCGGCATCATCCCTTTCATACTGCGCATCATTTTGGCCATCCCGCCCTTCTTCATCTTCTTCATCATGCGCTGCATGTCGTCGAACTGTTTCAGAAGGCGGTTAACGTCCTGCACCTGCATACCGCAGCCTTGTGCGATACGGCGTTTACGGGACCCTTTGATGATTTCCGGCTTCGCGCGCTCTTTCAGCGTCATCGAGTTGATGATCGCCTCCATGCGCACCAGCACTTTGTCATCCATCTGTGACTTCACGTTGTCCGGGATCTGCCCCATGCCCGGCAGCTTGCCCATCAGGCTCGCCATGCCGCCCATGTTCTTCATCTGGCGCAACTGTTCCAGGAAGTCGGTCAGATCAAAACCGTCGCCCTTTTTCAGTTTCGTCGCCAGCTTCTCAGCCTGCGCGCGGTCAACTTTGCTTTCGATATCTTCGATCAGCGACAGCACGTCGCCCATACCGAGAATACGTGACGCGATACGATCCGGATGGAACGGCTCCAGCGCCTCGGTTTTCTCGCCAACGCCGAGGAATTTGATCGGCTTGCCGGTGATGTGACGAATAGAGAGCGCAGCACCGCCACGGGCGTCACCATCAACTTTGGTCAGCACCACGCCGGTCAGCGGCAGCGCTTCATTGAACGCCTTCGCGGTATTCGCCGCATCCTGACCGGTCATCGCATCGACCACAAACAGGGTTTCTACCGGATTGATAGAAGCATGGACCTGCTTGATTTCGTCCATCATCGCTTCATCAACGTGCAGACGACCGGCGGTATCCACCAGCAGCACGTCGTAGAATTTGAGTTTGGCTTCTTTCAGCGCCGCGTTAACGATATCGACCGGCTTCTGGCCGACATCCGACGGGAAGAAATCAACGCCAACCTGCTCGGCCAGCGTTTCCAGCTGTTTGATCGCCGCAGGGCGATATACGTCAGCGGAGACGACCAGCACTTTCTTCTTGTGCTTTTCGCGCAGGAACTTACCCAGCTTACCGACGCTGGTGGTTTTACCCGCACCCTGCAAGCCCGCCATCAGCACCACGGCTGGCGGCTGCGCAGCCAGATTCAGGCTCTGGTTCTCTTCGCCCATCGCCGCCACGAGTTCGTTACGGACAATCTTGACGAACTCCTGCCCTGGCGTCAGGCTCTTGTTAACTTCATGCCCAACCGCTTTCTCTTTTACGCGATTGATAAACTCTCGCACTACCGGCAGCGCAACGTCAGCCTCCAGCAGCGCCATGCGCACTTCGCGCAGCGTCTCTTTAACGTTGTCTTCAGTAAGGCGTCCGCGGCCACTGATATTGCGCAGCGTGCGCGACAAACGATCGGTTAAATTATCAAACATTGTCTCTCGCCTGGGGTGGAAACGGTTGGTCGCTCAAGCGACACATGAACAGAATTTTGTCGCAGTATAACATGAAGCCGTCTTTGTTGTTATGCAACGGTTGGAGCCGCGGTCACGTAACGCTATACTGCTTCTCTTTCTCACTGGCCAACTGTCGACACCACTATGCCCGTTTTTGCTTTGCTCGCCCTTGTCGCCTATTCCGTCAGCCTCGCGCTGATCGTCCCCGCTCTGCTGCAAAAAAACAGCGGCTGGCGGCGTATGGCCATTCTTTCTGCGGTTGTCGCGCTGGTGTGTCACGCCATTGCGCTTGAAGCCCGCATTCTGCCGGGTGGTGATAGCGGACAAAACCTGAGCCTGCTGAACGTCGGTTCGCTGGTCAGCCTGATGATCTGTACGGTGATGACGATTGTCGCCTCGCGCAACCGTGGCTGGCTGCTGTTGCCGGTGGTGTATGCCTTCGCGCTGATCAATCTGGCCTTCGCGACCTTTATGCCGAACGAGTTCATCACCCACCTTGAAGCCACGCCGGGAATGATGGTCCACATCGGGTTGTCGCTGTTCTCTTATGCGACACTCATTATCGCCGCACTGTACGCGCTGCAACTGGCGTGGATCGACTATCAGCTTAAAAACAAAAAGCTGGCGTTCAATAATGAAATGCCGCCGCTGATGAGCATCGAACGCAAGATGTTCCACATCACGCAGATTGGCGTGGTCCTGCTGACGCTCACCCTGTGTACCGGCCTGTTTTACATGCACAATCTGTTCAGCATGGAAAATATCGACAAAGCGGTGCTCTCGATCATCGCATGGTTTGTCTATATTGTTCTGTTGTGGGGACATTATCATGAAGGCTGGCGCGGTCGTCGTGTTGTGTGGTTTAACGTCGCAGGCGCCGGGATCCTGACGCTGGCTTATTTCGGTAGCCGGATATTGCAGCAGTTTGTCAGCTAAGCCTTAAAGGAGGCGCCCCCTGGAACACATCTCCACCACCACGCTGATCGTCACATTGATCGTCATGGTGGTTATCTCCGCTTATTTTTCCGGTTCCGAAACCGGAATGATGACCCTGAATCGCTATCGCTTACGCCACCTTGCCAAACAAGGGAACCGTCCGGCAAAGCGCGTTGAAAAGCTGCTGCGTAAGCCCGATCGCCTGATAAGCCTGGTACTAATTGGTAATAACCTGGTCAATATTCTTGCTTCGGCCATCGGCACCATTGTCGGTATGCGTTTGTATGGCGATGCGGGCGTTGCCATCGCCACCGGCGTGCTGACCTTCGTCGTGCTGGTGTTTGCCGAAGTTCTGCCAAAAACCATTGCGGCGCTGTACCCGGAAAAGGTGGCCTATCCCAGCAGCTTCCTGTTGGCGCCGTTACAGATTCTGATGATGCCGTTGGTCTGGTTGCTCAACACCATCACCCGATTACTGATGCGCATGATGGGTATTAAAACCGATATCGTCATCAGCGGTTCGTTGAGTAAAGATGAGTTACGAACCCTCGTGAATGAATCCCGCTCGCAAATTTCCCGGCGCAACCAGGACATGCTGCTGTCAGTGCTCGATCTGGAAAAGGTCAGCGTGGATGACATCATGGTGCCGCGCAGTGAAATTATGGGAATTGATATCAATGACGACTGGAAGTCCATCGTGCGTCAGCTATCGCACTCGCCGCACGGGCGTATTGTGTTGTACCGTGACTCGCTGGATGACGCTATCAGCATGCTGCGCGTTCGCGAAGCCTGGCGGTTAATGTCGGAAAAGAAAGAGTTCACCAAAGAGACCATGCTGCGCGCCGCCGATGAGATTTACTTCGTCCCGGAGGGCACGCCGCTCAGCACACAGCTCATCAAATTTCAGCGCAATAAAAAGAAAGTCGGCCTGGTGGTCAATGAATATGGCGATATTCAGGGGCTGGTCACGGTGGAAGATATTCTTGAAGAGATTGTCGGCGACTTTACCACCTCGATGTCACCTACGCTGGCTGAGGAAGTGACGCCGCAAAATGACGGTTCGGTGATTATCGATGGCAGCGCCAACGTGCGGGAAATTAACAAAGCGTTTAACTGGCATCTGCCGGAAGACGACGCGCGTACGGTAAATGGCGTGATTCTGGAAGCACTGGAAGAGATCCCGATTGCGGGCACTCGCGTGCGCATCGGTCAATATGATATCGATATTCTCGACGTCCAGGAGAATATGATTAAACAGGTCAAAGTGTTGCCCGTTAAACCGCTGCGGGAGAGTGTCGCGGAGTAATGAAAACGGCCCGCTGGTTTTCCAGTGGGCCGTAGGCCGGATAAACATCAGCGCCATCCGGCAATATAAATAGCCGAAAGATTAACCTTTCGCTTTCGCAACGGTCACCATCGCCGCGCGGATCGTACGACCGTTTAACGTATAGCCTTTCTGCATAATACCCAGCACGTTGCCCGGCGCGATGTCTTCAGACTCGACCATCGCAATCGCCTGATGCACGTTCGGATCCAGCGCAACGTTCGTCTCAGCAATCACTTCAACGCCAAACTTGCGCACCACATCCAGCATCGATTTCAGGGTCAGTTCGATCCCTTCCACCATAGGCTTCATATCCGGATTGGCTTTATCCGCCACTTCCAGCGCGCGATCCAGGCTATCAATCACCGGCAGCAGTTCATTGACGAATTTCTCCAGCGCGAACTTGTGCGCCTTCTCAACGTCCAGTTCGGTACGGCGACGCAGGTTTTCCATTTCCGCTTTTATGCGCAGCACCGCATCACGTTCACGGGTCTGAGCTTCAGTAAGCTGCGCTTCCAGATTCGCAATTTTTTCATCGCGCGGATCCACCTGCTCAGCAGAAGCGTCTGATTCAACCGCCTCAACTTCTTCGTGCTGATCCATGATAATTTCTTCCGGGGCTTGCCCCTCAGGCGTTTTCTGTTCTTTACTACTCATGAATTTCTCCGCGTTTTTTTCGCATTCATCTCGCTAACTTCGCTTATTATGGGGATCAGATTCAGGGTTTCAAGGGAAGCACTCACATTGTCATCAATCTTCGTCACAAGGACCTCGAAAAAATGAATAATCATTTCAAGTGTATCGGCATTGTGGGACACCCTCGTCACCCCACGGCACTCACGACACATGAAATGCTCTACCGCTGGTTATGCACGAAAGGGTATGAGGTCATTGTTGAGCAACAAATCGCTCACGAGTTGCAGTTGAAGAATGTGAAAATTGGCACCCTGGCGGAGATTGGCCAGCAGGCAGACCTCGCGGTGGTTGTAGGCGGTGATGGCAATATGCTGGGCGCGGCGCGAACGCTGGCGCGATACGATATCAAAGTGATCGGTATCAACCGTGGCAATCTCGGCTTTCTGACTGACCTTGACCCCGATAACGCGCAGCAACAGCTCGCCGACGTGCTGGAAGGTCATTACGTCGCGGAAAAACGCTTTCTGCTGGAAGCACAGGTGTGTCAGAAGGACTGCCAGAAGCGTATCAGTACCGCCATTAACGAAGTGGTGCTGCATCCCGGCAAAGTCGCGCATATGATTGAGTTTGAAGTCTATATTGACGAAAGCTTTGCCTTCTCTCAGCGTTCCGATGGCCTGATCATCTCAACGCCTACCGGTTCCACCGCCTATTCCCTCTCCGCCGGCGGGCCGATTCTGACCCCGTCGCTTGATGCCATCACGCTGGTGCCGATGTTCCCGCACACCCTTTCTGCGCGCCCGCTGGTCATCAACAGCAGCAGCACTATTCGGTTGCGCTTCTCGCACCGCCGTAACGATCTCGAAATCAGTTGTGATAGTCAGATCGCGTTGCCGATCCAGGAAGGTGAAGATGTACTGATCCGCCGCTGTGACTATCACCTGAATCTCATCCACCCTAAAGATTATAGTTATTTCAATACATTAAGTACCAAATTAGGCTGGTCAAAAAAATTATTCTAATTTAACACCAACCTCTTTACTGTATAAAAAACCAGTTTATACTGTATGTAATTACAGTTATGGTTTTTCATACAGGAAAACAATTATGTTGGCACAACTGACCATCAGCAATTTTGCTATCGTTCGTGAACTTGAGATCGATTTTCAGAGCGGAATGACCGTCATCACCGGTGAAACCGGGGCGGGTAAATCTATTGCAATTGATGCGCTCGGCTTGTGCCTTGGTGGCCGTGCTGAAGCCGACATGGTCCGGGCCGGCGCCAGCCGTGCTGACCTGTGCGCCCGTTTTTCGCTGAAGGATACCCCTGCCGCCCTGCGCTGGCTGGAAGAAAACCAGCTTGAAGAAGGACGTGAGTGTTTACTTCGCCGCGTGATCAGCAGCGACGGGCGCTCCCGTGGTTTTATCAACGGGACTGCGGTTCCCCTCTCTCAGCTTCGCGAACTGGGACAACTGCTCATTCAAATTCATGGCCAGCACGCGCATCAGTTGCTGACCAAAGCTGAACACCAAAAATCCTTGCTTGATGGCTACGCGAATGAATCCGTGCGGGTGCAGGATATGGCTGCGCGTTACCAACTCTGGCACCAGAGCTGCCGTGATTTAGCACATCACCAGCAGCTGAGTCAGGAACGTGCCGCTCGTGCGGAACTGCTGCAGTATCAGCTTAAAGAACTGAATGAATTTAACCCGCAGCCGGGTGAATTTGAACAGATTGATGAAGAGTACAAGCGCCTGGCCAACAGCGGCCAGCTTCTCTCCACCAGCCAGAATGCGCTGTCGCTGATGGCAGACGGTGAAGACGTTAACCTACAAAGTCAGCTCTATACCGCAAAGCAACTGGTTAGTGAACTGGTCGGTATGGACAGTAAGCTCTCGGGCATTCTTGATATGCTGGAAGAGGCAACGATTCAACTCACGGAAGCCAGTGACGAGCTGCGCCACTATTGCGATCGCCTGGATTTAGACCCTAATCGCCTGTTCGAACTGGAACAGCGTATCTCGAAGCAAATTTCGCTGGCCCGTAAACACCACGTCAGTCCGGAAGCGCTGCCACAGTATTACCAGTCGTTACTGGAGGAACAACAGCAGCTCGACGATCAGGCCGACTCGCTGGAAACGTTGACTCTGGCCGTGAACAAACACCGCCAGCAGGCGCTGGAAGCAGCGAAAGCGCTGCATGAGCAACGTCAGCACTATGCCCAGGAACTGAGTACCCTCATTACCGAGAGTATGCACTCACTCTCTATGCCACACGGCCGTTTCACTATCGACGTGGCGTTTGATGAGCACCATCTGAGCCAGGACGGCGCAGACCGCGTCGAGTTTAAAGTGACAACTAACCCAGGCCAGCCGATGCAGCCGATTGCCAAAGTGGCCTCCGGTGGGGAACTGTCGCGTATTGCTCTCGCCATTCAGGTGATTACCGCACGTAAGATGGAAACCCCGGCGCTGATTTTCGATGAAGTCGATGTCGGCATCAGTGGTCCAACAGCCGCAGTGGTCGGGAAATTGCTGCGTCAGCTCGGTGAGTCAACACAAGTGATGTGCGTCACGCACCTTCCACAAGTGGCGGGATGCGGTCATCAGCACTTTTTTGTCAGTAAAGAGACCGACGGCGAAATGACCGAAACGCACATGCAACCACTGGATAAACGCGCACGGTTGCAGGAGCTGGCGCGCCTGCTGGGCGGCAGCGAAGTAACGCGCAACACCCTAGCAAATGCGAAAGAACTGCTGGCAGCGTAAACTTTTTTGCACCTTAACGGTCAGAGTAGACAACAAAAACGCCGTCGGACCCGTAAGCAAAAGGTTTTAAAGTGGTGAAAGGTCTATTATCATCGGCATATTACATATGAGCCACGTACTGCTCGGGCCCGAAAAGGAATCAAATCACTATGCGCTGTAAAACGCTGACTGCTGCCGCAGCAGTATTATTGATGTTGACCGCAGGCTGTTCCACTCTGGAGCGAGTGGTTTACCGCCCTGATATCAACCAGGGGAACTATCTGACCGCGAACGATGTAGCCAAAATTCGTGTGGGCATGACGCAACAACAGGTTGCCTATGCGCTGGGTACGCCGATGATGTCCGATCCGTTTGGCACCAACACCTGGTTCTATGTGTTCCGTCAACAGCCGGGCCATGAAGGTGTTACGCAGCAAACGCTGACGTTGACCTTCAACAGCAGCGGCGTATTGACCAATATCGATAACAAGCCTTCGTTGACCAACAACCCGTAAGCTTGTCTGCAGATAACAAAAAAGGTGCTCTCAGAGCACCTTTTTTGTTATCTGCTATTTTTTTGCCGTTTTCTCTGCCCGCTGTCTGCGCAACTCTTTCGGATCGGCAATCAGTGGTCGGTAAATTTCTACCCGATCGCCATCCTGTAATACATCCGCCAGCTTGACCGGACGGCTGTAAATACCGACTTTGTTTTTCGTCAGGTCGATATCGGTTCGCAGTTCCAGCAGCCCCGACGCGCGGATAGCCTCTTCGACCGTTGCCCCCGGCTGCAACGTCACCGGTTGCAGGTACTGTTTCTCAGGCAGCGCATAGGCCACCTCAACGACAATCTTAGGCGACACGGTAGACCTCTTTGGCTCGAACCGTAAAAGCCTGCACCATATTGGATGCCAGCTCTTTGAAGATACGGCCAAACGCCAGCTCGATCAGCTTATTGGTAAACTCGAAATCGAGATGAAACTCAATGCGGCAGGCATCCGTACTCAGCGGCGTAAATTTCCAGCCACCAATCAGTTTTTTGAACGGACCGTCGACCAGATGCATCAAGATACTCTGGTTACTGGTTAACTGATTTCGCGTGGTGAACGTCTTGCTGATCCCCGCCTTAGAGACATCCACTGCGGCCGTCATCTGTCCTGGCGTAGACTCGAGAACACGGCTGCCGGTGCAACCCGGTAAAAACTGGGGATAGGACTGAACATCATTCACTAACTGATACATCTGTTCCGCACTGTAAGGGACTAACGCGGTTCGACTAATCTGCGGCATAGCTCTTTCCATCAACAAAAATCGAACAAATAATACCATTTATCACAAGGTAAAAAAAACGCTATCCCACAACAGGGTACAACCTCGTTCATGTTAAGATATCTCCTTGCGCCCCAAAGGATGAAATGGGGTGTTTTTCGATTCCAGATTACCTATACTGAGCGGCACTATGACGAAGAAAAAAGCACACAAACCTGGCTCAGCCACCATCGCGCTCAACAAGCGCGCGCGACACGAATACTTTATCGAAGAAGAGTTCGAAGCGGGACTCGCTCTGCAAGGGTGGGAAGTGAAATCCCTGCGCACCGGTAAAGCCAACATCGGCGACAGCTATGTGATCCTGAAAGACGGCGAAGCGTACCTGTTCGGCGCTAACTTTACGCCGATGGCGGTGGCCTCCACGCACGTGGTGTGCGATCCCACTCGCACCCGTAAACTGCTGTTGAATCAGCGTGAACTTGATTCCCTGTATGGTCGCGTGAATCGTGAAGGCTACACTGTTGTCGCCCTTTCTCTGTACTGGAAGAATGCCTGGTGCAAGGTCAAAATTGGCGTAGCGAAGGGTAAGAAACAGCACGACAAACGTTCCGATCTGAAAGAACGTGAATGGCAACTGGATAAAGCACGCATTATGAAAAATGCCGGACGCTAACGGTGTTATTATGTGACCTGCCTCGCATTTGGGGTAGGTCATCATTATTTACCTGTTGAATCTCCAAAAATATATTCTCTCCTTTATTATTTCTATTTTCCCAAAACGTAATACTGATAAGAATATATCTTCAACCCTATTTATATTACGTACGTAGCCCAATAATCTAATACTTCAAATAAATTTTTTTGACATTTTAATAGCCAAAAATACCAGTACAACTTGTGTGAGAAATCAATACCCACCCGGCTAGAAAAAATCACAAAACCATTTTAAATACAATCAGATAAATCACAAACGCTTTCCGCACCGTATCGTTTCACGTCGCCAACCGGTACAAAACTGTATATATTTTACCGCCACTAAACAAATCGCAAATATACGTTAATTTGCAGAACGAGTTCTTTCTGACTATATCATCTAATACGAAAGTACCAGTGGATCAAAAAAACAAAGGGTTATTCAACGCAACAGAAACCATCATCTGCACGGCCATAACATTGTCATCACCGGCAAGAATTCATCCATATGATGAACGGGATCGCTCGTCTGTACTTTTCCCTGCCCGGTAGTTTTAACGAATTTATGCACAGAGTTAACCATCAGGAGTGATCATATGCGTCATCTCGCCGTTATATCCAGGTTGACGGGCGTTTCCACCAATGTTGAAGCCTCTGAAGTCACACTTAATGCTCCTTCCATTGTGAAATTATCCGCAGAGCGTAGCGACATCAGCCAACTGGCTCGCGTGAATCAGGATCTGGTGATCACCTTTACGTCCGGTGAAAAACTGACCGTTAAAAATTTCTATGTTGCGAACGACCAGGGGGCCAGCCAACTGGTGCTGGAAGACAGTCACGGTGCTCTGTGGTGGGTGGAAAACCCGGAAAACGGTCTGCATTTTGAACAAATTTCAACCATTGACGATTTACTGGTTACTGCCGGCGAATCTCACGAAGGCGGAGCACTCTGGCCATGGCTTCTGGGTGGCGCGGTTGCTGCCGGTGGAATCGTGGCCATCGCATCCTCGGGAGGTGGCGGCAGTCACCATCATGATAACGACAATGGTAATCCTGATGATGGTTCCGGGAACGGCGGCACGCCGGGGGATGCGGGCGGAAATAACGGAAGTGGAAATAACAGCGGCGGCGATAACAACACAAACCTTCCGGGCGGGGAAAATTCCACACCACCGACGGCCCCTGTGATTACCAGCGCAACAGATGCCGTCTCCGCCATTACGGGGGCGATTCAGGAAAACCAGAGCACCAACGACAGCCAGCCGATGATTGCCGGTACAGGTGAAGCTGGCTCCGTCGTCACCCTCTATGACAATGGGCAGGTCATGGGGACCGTTATCGTCGATGAACAAGGAAACTGGAGCTATAAACCCGACCTCCCGCTTTCCGAAGGCGAACACGTACTGACCGCGACCGCGACGGACGAAAACGGTAATACCAGCGCCATCTCCGGTGATTTCACCTTTACCGTCGACACGATTGCCCCTGATGAGGTCTCCGGGTTAGCGATTTCTGAAGATGGGCTCTGGGTTTCAGGGATCGCAGAAGCGGGTTGTGTCGTCACGATTTTCGACAACCAGCACAATGTCCTGGCCGCGGTTCAGGTCGATGACACTGGCCGGTTTACCGTTCGCCTCACTTCGGCGCAAACCGATTCCGAACAGCTGTATGCCGATATTTCTGACGCTGCGGGTAACGAAGGTGACGAAGCCGCCTTTCTCGGTTCCGACTCAGGTTTTCCTGATGCCCCCACCATTACCGGCATCATTGATGACACGCAACCCACCGCGGTGACGTTAGGCAGCGGTCAGTTTACCAAGGACACTACCCCCACCCTTACAGGTACCGCGTTGCCTGGCGCAGTCGTGACCATTTATGAAAATGGTATCGCGATCGGCACGGCGAGTGCCAACGATGGCACGTGGACGTTCGATCTGACAGATGTGCCTGAAGGGTTGCACAACTACACGGCCACGCAGACCACAGAGGACGGCGTCAGCGGCAATACGATAGAATTTGCGGTCACCGTGGATACTACCCCACCGGAGGCTCCCGTCGATCTGCGCGTCTCGCAAAACGGAACCGTGCTGACCGGCAACGCCGAGGCGGGAAGTAAAGTCACCATTGCTGACGCCAGCGGCACCACGCTCGGCACCGTGACCACAGACAGCGAAGGGAAATTCAGCTTCCCGCTCAATCCGCCACGGGTAAACGGGGAAGTTCTGACCGCCATCGCCACGGATAAAGCGGGAAATGACAGCTCGCCTGCCAACGCAACCGCTCCTGATATCACGCCTCCGCAGGCGGCCGGTGATCTGGATGTTTCTGACGATGGGACAACCGTAACCGGTACCGCCGAGCCAGGCACGACGGTGACCATTTACGGCAGCGACAACACCCCGCTGGGATCTGAACAGGTTCAACCCGACGGCTCATTTACCGTCACACTGAACCCACCACAAACCAACGGAGAAATTTTAACTGCCATCGTCAAGGATCCGGCGAGTCTGACCAGTCCTCCGGCGACCGCTCTCGCCCCCGACACGACCCCGCCGCAGCCCGCCGGAAACCTGGATGTCTCGGATGATGGCGCCACCGTAACGGGGACAGCAGAACCCGGCAGCACGGTGACGATTCGCGATCCGGACGGTAACCCGATTGGCCAGGGTCAAACCGACGGCGAGGGGAATTTCACCGTCACGCTGGACACGCCACAAACCAATGGTGAAACGCTTACTGCCACAGTGACCGATCCGGCAAATCAGAACAGCACGCCAGCCAACGTTACCGCGCCGGATACCACCGCGCCGCAGCCACCTACGGCGGTTATTTCAACAGACGGCACCACCCTGACCGCCACCGCCGAACCCGGCAGTACGATTACGATTAAAGACAGTGACGGCAATACGCTGGCGGAAACCGGTCCGGTACCGGAGAGCGGAACGCTGGTGATCCCCCTTAACCCGCCGCAGGCCAACGGTGAAACGCTGAGCGTCACCGCCACCGATGCCGCGAGCAATACCAGCCAGCCAACTGACGTTACGGCCCCGGATATCACAGCGCCAGACGCCCCCGTCGTCAGTGCGATTATCGATGATGCCGGCGCGCAGAAAGGCAATCTGAGTGATAGCCAGCGCACGGACGACAACACGTTGACCTTCAACGGTACCGGTGAACCCGGCGCAACCATCACCATTCTGGACGGAGGGACCCCGCTTGCGGGAACCGCCACCGTGGACAGCAACGGCAACTGGACGCTCACCACACCGGTGCTGGGCGACGGCGACCATACCTTCACCGTCACCGCGACCGATGCGGAAAACCAGACCAGCACACCTTCTGCACCCATCACGATTACCGTCGATACCACGCCGCCAGTCGTTCCGATCGTGACCCTGACTGACAACACTGGCAGCAACGTAGGTGAACTGACGGACAACGACGTGACCGACGCCACGCAACCGGTGTTAAGTGGAAGCGGCACCGCCGGAGACACCATTACGGTGTATGACGGAACGGCGATCATTGGCACGACAAAAGTTGCGGAAAACGGGAGCTGGAGCTTTACCCCGACTCCCGCGCTGGGCGAAGGCGACCATACGCTGCGCGTCACCGCCAGCGATCCTCTGGGCAACACCAGCGAGAAATCCTCCCCGATAACCATTACGGTGGATACCACCGCCCCCGACACTCCGGCGCTGACGCTGACGGATGGCGCAAATGGCCCACTCACCGACGGTCAGGCGACCCGGGAAACCCAGCCGGTTCTGAGCGGTACGGGAACAGATGGCGATATCATCAGCATTTACGACAATGGCGATCTGGTTACCACCGTCACGGTGACTAACGGCGTCTGGAGCTACACGTCGGATGCCCTTGATGAAGGCGACCATGTTTTTACCCTCACCAGCACCGATCCGGCGGGCAATATCAGTGAACCCTCCGCGCCGATCGGCATTCTGGTAGATACCACCCCACCCGCCGTGCCCAACCTGACCGTCACTGACCGCGTCGGCAATCAGACCGGCACTCTCGATAACGGTCAGTACACCGATGATACGCGACCGCTGCTGAGCGGAAACGGTACGCCAGGCGACACGATCACTATCACTATCACGCTGGATGGCGTCGCGCTGCCATCGCTGGTGATTGACAATTCCGGGAACTGGAGCGTCCCGTCGCCACTGCTGACGCAGGGCGACCATATCATCAAGGTCACCGCGACCGATCCCGCCGGTAACAGCAGCACCTCGCCGGATCGCATTGTTCGCGTGGATACCCAGGCGCCTGGCACGCCAACGCTGGCTGTGAGCGATGATGACGGGGCGTTGAACGCCGGAGCGCAAACCAACGATACCACCCCAACGCTGAGTGGGACGGGCGAGACGGGTAGCATTGTCACCATTCTGAATAACGGCGTGGAGATTGGCACTGCCGAGGTCATTGATGGCGTCTGGAGCTTTACCCCGGATAGCGCCCTGGTCGAAGGCCATTACAACTTTAGCGTGACGGCAAAAGATGCCGCAGGTAACACCAGTCAGCCGTCGGAGGCGACTGGCATCATCATTGATACCCAGGCACCCGACGCGCCGTTTATCACCTCGCTGGGCAGTCCGGCAGTCACCAATCAGCCAGGGTTACCCATTAGCGGTACCGGCGAACCCGGCAGCACCATCACCCTGTCGAATGGCAGCACGGTGATTGGCACGGCTGAAGTCGATTCCGCAGGAAACTGGACGATCACCCCGGATTCGCCGCTCACCGAAGGCAATTACACGTTGACGGCAACGGCCACCGATCCGGCGGGGAACGTCAGCACACCTTCCGCCTCCATCTCGCTGAACGTCGATCTGACTAAACCGGCGTCCCCGGAGGAGGTAACGATCACAGCCGATGGCGCGACGGTCAGCGGCACGGCGGAAACCGGCAGCACGGTGACAATCCGCGATACCGACGGCAATGTGATTGGTACGGGCGTGGCAACAGACGGCACGTTCCAGATTCAGGTCACGCCAGCGCAAACGGGCGTCAATTCGCTGACCGCTACGGCGCAGGATGCCGCCGGTAACACCAGCGATCCCACTAACTTTACCGGCTCCGGCACCGGGTTGCCGGTCATCAGCGCGATAGTCGATGACACCGGCACCATTCAGGGCGATCTGAAGAGCGGACAAACCACTGACGATACGCAACCGGGGCTGCGCGGCGTTTCCACACCGAACTCAACCGTCGATATTCTGGTCGACGGCATCGTTGTCGCATCAAACGTCCCGGTTGACGAGAACGGCAACTGGAACTGGACATCCACCGCCACGTTAGCCGAAGGCCTGCACACCTTCGAGGTTATCGATACTGTGGATGGCAGCAAAGCGTCAGCCGTGGTCAACATCACCGTCGATCTCACTCCACCGGCACAACCGTCGATTGGCAGCGTGACAGATGATGTCGCCCCAGGTACGGGAACGCTGACCAGCGGGCAGACGACCAACGATACCCGTCCCACCCTGAGCGGCAGCGGCACCAACGGCGAAACCATCACGATTTACGATGGCAATACGCCAATCGGTCAGGTACAGGTCGTCAACGGCACGTGGAGTTTTACGCCTCCCACCGGTCTGGGGGAAGGCAGCCACAATCTGACCATCACTGCCACCGATGCGGCAGGGAATACCAGCGTCGCGTCGGAAGCATTTGTCATGGTGGTGGATACCACGCCGCCAGTAACGCCAACCCTTACCAGCGCCACGGATAACAGCGAGCCGCAAACAGGCGTCATCAGTAACGGTGGCAGCACCAATGACACCACACCCGCCTTTACCGGCAGCGGTGAAGAAGGCAGTACGATTACTCTCTATGACAATGGCGTGAAAATCGGCACCACGCAGGTCACCAACGGTAGCTGGAGTTTTACCTCTCCGACGCTTGCCACAGGCTCACATGCGATTACCGTCACCGCCACCGATGCGATGGGTAACGTCAGCGCGCCTTCCACTGCGTACACGGTGAACATCGATACCACCGCGCCACGGGTACCGGTGATTCAAAGCGTCACCGATGACACCACCCCGTCAACCGGCGTACTGGCGAACGGACAAAGCACCAATGATACTCAGCCAACCTTCCAGGGAACGGCGGAGCCGGGCGCCACTGTTACGCTGTATGACGGCGGACTCGCCGTGGGCAGCGTGGTGGTGGGCACCGATGGAAGCTGGTCGCTCTCACCGGATACCCCATTAGGCAGCGGCCCACACAATCTGACCGTCACGGCCACGGACGCGGCAGGCAACGAAGGCCCGTCCGCCGCGTTCACTCTGACCGTGGACACACAGGCGCCATCGGCTCCTGTCATCAGTTCCGTCACTGATGATGTCGCCCCGAATAGTGGTTCGCTGAACAACGGACAAAGCACCAACGACACGCGGCCAACGCTGACCGGAACCGCCGAAGCGAACAGCACCGTCAGCATTTTTGACGGCACCACGCTGCTAGGCACCGTGCAGGCCAACGGTACAGGCACATGGACCTTTACGCCCGCAACCACACTGGGTAATGGCTCACACACGTTCAACGTAACCGCCACAGACGCGGCCGGTAACGTCAGCCCTGGCGCTACCTTTACTGTGGTCGTCGATACGGTTTCCCCTCCGGCTCCCACCATCGTCAGCGTCACCGATAACGTGACGCCAGGAACCGGTGCGCTCACCAGCGGGCAAAGCACCAATGATACCCGCCCGCTCATGACCGGAACCGGTGAACCCGGTAGCACCATTAACGTCTACGATGGCAACGTTCTGCTTGGCACCGCCACCGTGACCGAAGGCGGGAGCTGGAGCTACCGACCGGACGGATTGTCCCAGGGGGCCCACTCGCTGAGGGTCACCGCCACCGACAGCGCGGGCAATACCGGCCCGGCATCAGCGAATTTTACGCTGACGGTCGATACCGTTTCGCCTGGCGCGCCAATAATCAGTAATGTGCAGGATGACGTTGGCCCGGTCACCGGCAGTCTGAGCAGCGGTCAAACCACCAACGATGCGCGTCCTGTTTTCACCGGCACCGGTGAACCGGGGACCACAATCAGCATCGCAGACAACGGCGTTCCCCTCGCCAGCGTGACGGTTGAGGCGAACGGGAGCTGGACCTTTACCCCCACCAGCGATCTGGGCCAGGGGAATCATCCGTTAACCTTCACCCCAACGGATGCCGCTGGTAACGTCGGTCCTTCTGCCAGCTTCACCGTCACGGTAGATACCGCCGCGCCGCTGGCACCGGTAATCACTTCTGTGGTCGATGACAGCGCGCCGCAAACCGGCAATCTGTCGCCCAATCAGAGCACCAATGACACTCGCCCAACGCTTAACGGCACGGCAGAGCCAGGCACCACGCTAACCTTTACCGATAACGGCACGGTCATTGGCAGCCTCGTTGTCGGTACGGACGGCAACTGGACCTTCACACCAACCACCGCCCTGACTAACGGCGCGCATACCCTTGCTGTGACCGCGACTGACGCCGCGGGCAACGTCGGTCCGGCGGCCAGTTTCGCCGTCACGGTGGATACGCTGGCGCCAACCGCGCCGGTGATTACCACCATTCTTGATGATGTCAGCAATATCATCGGTCCCGTCGGCAGCGGACAAAGCACCAATGACACCCTGCCAGAGCTGCGTGGCACCAGCGAGCCGGGCGCATTCATCACACTCTATGACGGCGCAACGTTACTCACGCCAACCCCGATTCAGGCGGATGCCAACGGCGCGTGGAGCTTTACGCCTACCACCGCACTGACGGAGGGTACGCATACCTTTACCGCCAAAGCCACCGACGCCGCGGGCAATGTCAGCGCATCGTCGGCGACATCGACCATCGTGGTGGATACCACGCCGCCCGGCACGCCGACCAATCTGGCGGTGGTCACCAACGGCAGTCACGTCACCGGTACGGCAGAGGCCGGCAGCACAGTCACTATTACCAGCAGCAATGGCACGGTGCTGGGTACCGGCGTTGCGGACGGCACCACTGGCAGCTTTAACATTCTGATTACCCCTGCGCAGGTCGGTGGAGAGACGTTGCAGGTAGTCGCCCAGGACAAAGCGGGTAATACCGGGACCTCCGGCAGCGTCATTGCGCCGTTCAGTGGTCTGCCTGGTGCCCCGGTGATCGCCTCGTTGACGGACGATGTGGGCTCTATCACCGGCCTGGTGGCCAACGGTCAGGCCACCAATGACGCCAGACCGTTGTTAAACGGGACGGGTCAGCCGTTCTCCACCATCACGGTGTACAGCGACGGCGTCTCTATTGGCAGCACCAGCGTGGATGCGCAAGGTAACTGGTCACTGACCCCGCAGGCCAACATCGCCGACGGAACGCACATCCTCACCGCCACAGCCACTAACACCAACGGCACCAGTACGCTGTCATCCGGTTATACCGTCACGGTGGATACGGTCACGGCCGCGCCAACGGGCACCGTGAGCGCCGACGGCGCCAGCATCAGCGGCACCGCTGAAGCGGGCAGTACGGTGAGCATCACGCTTAGCACGGGCTTAACGGTGACCACAACCGCCAACAGCAGCGGCAATTACACCTATACCTTCGATCGCAAACAGACCAGCGGCGAGAACATCAGCGTCAGCGCCACGGACGCCGTCGGCAACGCCTCGCCCCCGACTCAGGTCACCGCGCCAACGCTGCCCATCTCGGCCAGCGATAACGTTGAAAATCTGGAGTTAACCTCCAGTGCCACCGTCACAACCGAGCAACTGAGCGACTATGGTTTGCTGCTGGTTGGCGCGCTGGGCAACGTGGCGAACGTGTTAGGTAACGATACGGCAGCCGTGGAGTTCACCATTCAGGACGGCGGCAGCGCCAGTCTGGTGATAGACGCCAGCGCTACCGGGGTTGTGCTCTCGTTACTGAATACGCAGGAGGTGGCGATCCAGAAATATGATGCCGCGACTAACTCGTGGACCACGGTCATCGACACCGCGCAGGCACAGTTTGCCAATTTACTGACGCTCGGCAGCAGCGGCGTCACGGTGAACGTGTCCGGACTGGAGGGCGGTACTTATCGGGTTCTGACCTATAACACCGCGCTGCTGGCAACCGGCTCTTACACCGCACTGAACGTCAGCGTCGAAGAGACCAGTGCCGGTACCATCACTACCACCACGCCGCAGACCGGCAACGTGCTGAATAACGACAGCGCGCCGCAGGATACCCTTGTCACCACAGTCACTAACGCCAACGGACAAGTCTTTACGCTTAACGCTGGCAGTAACGTCATTCAGGGCGTCTACGGCACGCTGACGATTAATCAGGACGGTAGCTACAGCTATGCGCTGAACCCGAACAGTCCGGCCTCAGTGATTGGCCGCACGGAGAGCTTCACTTACACCATCAACGGCGGCGGCAACAGCGCCTCGGCGAAGCTGGTGATTACTCTGGGCAATGACGCTCCGGTCAGCAGCGTGACCGCCGTCGATAACGTCGCCACCCTGCCCTATGACACGCATGTGGAGGCGATCAACAACGGGGCGTCCTCGCAGGGCGGCTTTACGGTGGTGAACGTCAGTCTGGGCAACGTGCTGGATCTGGGCGTACTGGACAAACTGAGCAACCCGATTATTTTCGACGTTGAGCAGGGTTCTACGCGCACCATGACGCTGCAATCCTCCATTGGCGGCGTGGCGGTGGCGTCCAGCTTCGATCTGTACATCTATCGCTTCAACGACGTCACCCAGAAGTTTGAACAGTGGCGAGTGGAGAAAAACTGGTTGAACGCACCGCTGCTGGGCGGTCAGTCCGACAAGCTGACGCTGAATCTGCCGGGCGGCGAATACCTGTTCCTGCTGAACCCGGCATT
This sequence comes from Citrobacter sp. MGH 55, assembly GCF_016906145.1. Taxonomy (NCBI): domain Bacteria; kingdom Pseudomonadati; phylum Pseudomonadota; class Gammaproteobacteria; order Enterobacterales; family Enterobacteriaceae; genus Citrobacter; species Citrobacter sp. MGH 55. The sequence continues at coordinate 2,508,884 of NZ_CP070239.1, read as the reverse complement.
TGGCGTCACGGCGTTAACCGGCTATACCCTGAACGTGCTGGAGGATCATGTTTACAGCGTTGACAGCCTGACCACCAGCACCCAGGGCAATGTGTTGAGCGACGATATTGCCCCCGCCGGCACGCTGGTCACCCAGGTAAACGGTGTGGTGGTTGCCGCTACCGGCACGACGACTATTGTCGGCACCTACGGCACGTTAGCCATTGATGCGAAAGGGAACTACACCTACACCCTGAAAAGCGGCGTAGGCGCGGACGGCACCAAAACACCGGACAGCTTCATCTACACGGTGAAAGCGCCAAACGGGGATACCGATACCGCCTCGCTCAATATCCAGCCGACTGCCCGTCCGCTGTATGCCGTGAACGATGTCAGCGATACCCTGTTGGCCCCGTCCGTACAGGACACCACGAGTTATCTGGATTCCACCGTCGGGAGTGCCAGTTGGGGAGTCCTTGGCAGAACCGGTAGCGGCAGCGGAACCTTTGACGTCGCGGCAGGCACCATTCTGAAAGGCGCGTCCATCGTCTTTGATGTCTCGACGCTGGTGACGCTGGGCAATCTGACCATTAGCTGGTCAATACTGGAAAACGGCGTGGTCGTTCGCTCCGGCACCGTGCCGGTCGCCAATATCACGCTCGGCGGTGCCACCGTGACCGTCAATCTGAGCGGGCTGGAGCTGGATGGCGGCACCTACACGCTGAACTTCACCGGCAATAACACCCTGGCGGGCGCAGCGACCATTACGCCGAAAATCACCGGGACGACGGTCGATCTGGATAACTTCGAAACCTCTGGCACGCACACCGTCAGCGGCAATATCTTTGACGGCAGCGACTCCGGCGGTGCGATGGACCAGTTGAATACCGTCGATACGCGCCTGACCATTACCGGTTACAACGGCAGTACCGCCACGCTGGATCCTTACTCCAGCGCCACTACAACCATTCAGGGCCACTACGGTTCTCTGCAAATTCGCACCGACGGTTCGTACACCTACACGCTCAACAACGGTGTGGCGCTCTCGTCCATCACCACGAAGGAGACATTCACTTACACGCTCAATGACACCCACGGTCATACCGATACCGCCACGCTGACGGTGGATATCGCCCCGCAGGTAAGCAGTACCGTGCAAAGCGACGTGCTGGTGGGATCGGTATATGGCGACACGCTGATCTACAACCTACTCAACGCCAGCGATGCCACGGGCGGCAACGGGACTGACACATGGAGAAACTTCTCGCTGGCGCAGGGCGACAAAATTGACATCGCCGATTTGCTGGTGGGCTGGAACGGGCAAACCGCCTCGCTGGGCAACTATCTCAGCGTCAGCACCAGCGGCGGCAATACCACTCTCTCTATTGACCGTGACGGGGCGGGCAGCACTTACCACTCCACGCAACTGGTAACCCTGGAGAATGTACAAACCACGCTGACGGAGCTTATCGAACAAAACCATATTGTGACCTGATAAAGGCCAGTAGCACGACAACACAACGACCCCGGGCGCACGCTCGCCCGGGGCAAAAAACAACGCTCAATTAGGGAAGAAAATGGGAAAACGACAGCTTACATTCTGGTGGCTGGCGGGCAATCTGTGCGCTGCGCCCGCTATCGCTGCCGTGGAAATGCCCCGCATCGCCCCGCAGCTGTGGGTTGAACGGCAGGAACTGCCCGCGCTTGATGGCCCGATGCCGCAGAGCGGCGACAGCGCCGCGCCCGGCGAACTGACTCTCTCTCAGGCGGTCAATCGCGCCGTCACCTGGCATCCATCGATCGCGGAAGTGGTCGGTAAACTGTATGCCCAAATTCAGCAGGTCGATGTTGCAAAAGCCAAATACTATCCGCAGGTTAACGCCGGGATGAATAACGGCTATACCAACAGCTATTCCGACAGCGGATTCAGCCCGTCACTGGTACTGTCACTGTCGCAAATGCTCTATGACTTTGGAAAAGTCGCAAGCCAGGTGCGGGCAGAAAACGCCGGCGTGGCGCAGGAGCAGGCCAACGTACTGCTCAGCATTGATACCGTCAGCCATGAAACGGCGACCGCTATTGTACAAGTGCAGACCTGGCAGCAGATGGTGGCGGTGGCAAAGGAGCAACTGGATGCCCTGAGCGCCATTGGCAGGCTGGCGAATCAGCGCAATGATGAAGGCGCCAGCTCGCTGTCGGACGTGGTGCAGACCGATGCGCGCATTGAGGGCGCCCGCTCCCAACTCGTACAGTATCAGGCCAATCTTGAGAGCTCGCAGGCGACGCTCATGACCTGGCTGGGCTGGAAAAACCTTAACACCATCAGCAACGACTTCCCGCAAAAGCTGGGCCGCAGTTGCGAACGGGCAAAACCGGATGACAAGCTGGTACCCGCCGTTCTTGCCGCCTGGGCGCAGGCCAACGTCGCCCAGGCTAATCTCGACTACGCCAACGCGCAGATGACGCCGACGGTTTCGCTGGAGCCGGAGGTTCGCCACTACCTCAATGATAATTATGCCGGGCATGAGTCAGTTGACCGCACTCAGTATTCGGCGTGGGTCAAAGTGGAGATGCCCATTTATCAGGGCGGCGGCTTAACCGCCCGGCGCAACGCCGCCAGCCACGCGGTGGAATCCGCCCAGTCAGCCATCCAGCGCACCCGGCTGGACGTGCGCAAGAAGCTGCTTGCGGATCGCAGTGAAGCGATGAACCTGGTGACCTCCTTGCAGATCCAGAAGCGTCAGGAGACGTTGAGTGAACGGACGCGCGAGCTGTACCAGCAACAGTATCTCGACCTTGGTTCCCGACCGCTTCTCGATGTGCTTAACGCTGAACAGGAGGTCTATCAGGCGCGCTTCGCACAGTTACAGACAGAGAGTCAGTTGCATCAACTGCAGCTTAACTGCCTGTACAACACCGGTCAGATGCGCCAGGCCTTTGGTCTGGAAAACCGCACCATTCAGTCAGTGGAGATTCAGCCATGACTCACGCCGACATTCCTGGCGACGAGCGCATCACCGCACCGGCGCTGGCCAACTGGGCGCGGGCAATGAGCCATATCGCCACCCATTATCGTATTGCCTGTTCTCCCGGCGCGTTGCAGGCCAGCGCCCCGTGGTTCCAGGATAAACCGATGCCGCAGGCGCTCAGCCAACTGGCCCGCCAGGCCGGACTCTCTTTTCAGCCGCTGGCTCCCAGCGAACAGTCGCTCACCCGCTGGCGTCTGCCGGTGGTGATCCAGCTCCAGGAGGGTGAACTGGTACTGGTTGAACAGTTCGACGGCGAAGACCAGCTTGACGTCTGTTTTATCAACGGCGAACTCCAGCGCAACCGGATCGCCCTGCGCGACCTGCTGCCGACGGTCCGTTTCATTATCGCGTTACGTCCGCTTTCCGCCGTGAAAGACCGCCGGGTGGATACCTATATCTCGCGTTTCAAACCCGACTGGCTGAAAAGCCTGGTGCTGAAAGATCTACGTCCTTACGGCCCGGTGATGCTGGCAGCATTGCTGATCAACATCCTGTCGCTTTCCGGGATCGTCTTCTCGATGCAGGTGTATGACCGGGTGATCCCCGCGCAATCGTGGCCGTCGCTGTATGTCCTCGCCGTCGGCGTTTTGATCGCCATGTTGTTTGGTTTTCTGCTGCGACTCGCCCGTGGTCATGTGATGGATCTGTTGGGTAAGCGCGCCGATATGCGGGTGTCGGATCGCGTGTTCAGCCACGCTCTGCGCCTGCGTAATAGCGCGATCCCGCGCTCCACCGGCAGCTTTATTTCGCAGCTACGCGAGCTGGAACAGATCCGCGAGATGGTGACCTCTTCCACGATCTCCACCATTGTGGATCTGCCCTTCTTTTTTCTGTTCATCGTGGTGCTGGCGATCATCGCCCCGCCGCTCGCCTGGATCGCCCCGGTCGCCGCGCTGCTGATGATCCTTCCCGGTCTACTGTTGCAAAAAAAGCTCGCGGAGCTGGCGAATCAGTCAGCGCACGAGGCCACGCTGCGTAACGCCGTGCTGGTCGAAAGCGTTCAGGGGCTGGAGGACATCAAGCTGATGCAGGCGGAGAACCGGTTTCTGCAACAGTGGAACAGCTATATCCGCATCACCGCCGAGTCCGGACTGCGCACCCGCGAACTGTCGCAAGGGCTAATCAACTGGGGGGTGACCGTCCAGGGGCTGGTTTATGCGGCAATGGTGATGTTTGGCGCTCCGCTGGTGATTGAAGGCACGCTGACGACCGGCTCGGTGGTTGCTGCCTCCATGCTTGGCTCAAGGATGATCGCCCCGATGGGTAATCTGTGCGGCGTGCTGGCACGCTGGCAGCAGGTGAAAGCCGCTAAAAAGGGGCTGGACAGCATTATGGAACTTCCCACTGAGACCCAGCGTGACGAAACGCGGGTGCATCAGGAGATCTTTCACGGTCATTATCTGTTCGAGAACGCACAGTTTCGTTATCACAGTGAAGACCAGCGGGTGCCACTGCGCATTAACCGAATGGAGATCGCCGCCGGCGAACGCATCGCAGTGCTCGGGCGCAACGGCGCGGGCAAATCCACGCTGTTGCAGGCGCTGGCAGGCGGCGTGGATCTGGTCGAGGGCGACGCCCGTCTCGATAACCTCAGCCTGCCGCACATCGATATGGCCGATTTGCGCCGCAACGTCGGTCTACTGAGCCAGAACGCGCGCCTGTTTTTTGGCACCCTGCGCGAGAACCTGACGCTCGGCGCCCCGCACGCCAGCGACGACGAGATATTTACCGTGCTGGAGATTTGCGGTGCGGCCAACTTCGTGAAACGGCTGCCGAAAGGGCTCGATCATCCGATTATGGAAGGCGGCAGCGGGTTATCCGGCGGTCAGCGACAGTCCATCATGCTCGCCCGCATGCTGCTGCGCGCCCCCAATATCGTCCTGCTCGATGAGCCCACCGCCTCGCTGGATGAGCATTCCGAACGCGAGTTTATTCAACGACTGGGACAGTGGCTCGGCAACCGCACTCTGATCGTCGCCACCCATCGCGTACCGGTACTGGAGCTGGTCGAACGGGTGGTGGTGCTTAAAGAGGGGCAACTGGTGATGGACGCGCCGAAAGCGCAGGCGCTGGGACAAAGTCGAATGGCCGCGCAGGCCAACACACGGGAGTGGAAAAATGAAAACCAGTCAGCCTGACGCGACCCACGACGCGCTCGACGACAGCCGCGAGCGAGAATTCTCAGGTGCCAGCCGCATCATCTGGCTCACCGGGATCTTGTGTCTGATCCTCGCGGTGTGGGCGTGGTTCGGCATTCTTGATGAGGTCTCGACGGGCACCGGCAAGGTGATCCCTAGTTCGCGCGAGCAGGTATTGCAGTCGCTCGACGGGGGGATCCTCGCCGAACTGATGGTGCATGAAGGCGATCAGGTCCAGGCGGGACAGGTACTGGCGCGACTGGACCCGACGCGCTCGGAGTCTAACGTCGGCGAAAGCGCCGCCCGCTATCGCGCCTCGCTGGCCTCCAGTCAGCGCCTGACGGCTGAGGTTAGCGACAAGCCGCTGGTCTTCTCTGACGAACTGAACGCCTGGCCAGATCTGGTCGCCTCGGAAACGCGACTTTATACCAGTCGCCGCGCGCAACTCGCCGACGCGCAATCCGAACTGAACGAGGCGCTGGCGCTGGTGAATAAAGAGCTGGCAATTACCGAACGGCTGGCAAAAAGCGGTGCTGCGAGCCACGTCGAGGTGCTACGTTTGCAACGGCAAAAAAGCGATATTGGCCTTAAACTCACCGATCTGCGCTCGCAATATTACGTCCAGGCGCGCGAGGCGCTGTCTAAAGCCAACGCCGAAGTGGCAATGCTCTCCGCGATCATTAAGGGACGCGAAGATTCGGTGACCCGCCTGACCGTTCGCTCACCGGTTCGCGGCATTGTGAAGAACATTCAGGTCACGACCATCGGCGGTGTGATCCCGCCAAACGGCGAGATGATGGAGATCGTACCGGTTGACGATCATCTGCTGATTGAAACGCGTCTGTCGCCGCGCGACATCGCTTTTATCCACCCCGGCCAGCGCGCGCTGGTGAAAATCACCGCCTACGATTACGCCATTTACGGCGGACTGGAAGGCGTTGTCGAAACCATTTCGCCGGATACCATTCAGGACAAAGTGAAGCCGGAAATCTTCTACTACCGCGTTTTCATTCGTACCCATCAGGACTATCTGCAAAACAAGCTGGGACGCCGTTTTTCCATCGTACCGGGCATGATCGCGACAGTGGATATAAAAACAGGTGAAAAAAGCATCGTCGACTATTTAATCAAACCGTTCAACCGAGCCAAAGAAGCGCTGCGCGAGCGGTAAATGCCTGATGATTGGGGGTGGCAAGGGCTGTCACAAGTCTGTTATACTTGTCTTAACACATTGGGGCTGATTCTGGATTCGACGGGATTTGCGAAACCCAAGGTGCATGCCGAGGGGCGGTTGGCCTCGTAAAAAGCCGCAAAAAATAGTCGCAAACGACGAAAACTACGCTTTAGCAGCTTAATAACCTGCTCTGAGCCCTCTCTCCCTAGCTTCCGCTCTTAAGACGGGGATCAAAGAGAGGTCAAACCCAAAAGAGATCGCGTGGATGCCCTGCCTGGGGTTGAAGCGTTAAAACTAATCAGGCTAGTCTGGTAGTGGCGTGTCAATCCGCAGGTGCCAGGCGAATGTAAAGACTGACTAAGCATGTAGTACCGAGGATGTAGGAATTTCGGACGCGGGTTCAACTCCCGCCAGCTCCACCAA
>NZ_CP070239.1:2443611-2478888 GCF_016906145.1 Citrobacter sp. MGH 55 | reverse complement strand
CCAATCATGATTGGACAGTGCCAAGACAGCACTAACAAAAACAGGAAGTTAGCAGTCTCAGCAGGACACCGACCAGACGGTGAGGGGACAAAAAAGGATACGCAAAGGAGCCGCGGCTCCAGAGTGACATGAAAGCCCGTTGATGCGGGCTTTTTTATTGCTGCTCTCTGGCCTCATTCGCCACTCTCAATGCGACCGCAAACAACAGCCCGCTTTTCTTTCAACGCAGCCTGTCACCTTCCCCTCATACATGCTTTTTAGCCATAGCTGATGTGAGCGTCTGCTATGAGCTGTGAGTTCAACTGATAGACGCAACACACTTATTGAACCGTTCTACGGCGGCTTCATAGTCTGGCGTTTAGCCTTTCTTTAACACCATTGAGATATGCTGGAGTCCTCCTGAACACCAGACAAGCCACGCCAATTCTTTGGTTTATAAAAAAAGAGATCTGGTCCAGATTCAGACTTGCAGGCATGTTCAACTTGTTTTGCACCATGTCCTACGTAGTATCTTCCTGTCAATAAAACATTGGCTCTCCATGAGCCATTTATTCAAGGAATGAATATGTACGTTCTGGCACTGATTTTCGCCCTTTCCAATAACACAACAAAAAGTGAAGTGATTGGCGCGTTTAGCGATCTGGCGCAATGCGAGACGGCATCACTGGCCTATTCGTCAAAGACAAAATGCTATTTTATTGACCCGCAAAAAGGCATGCTGGAAGTGGATAATATAAACACGCAACGTTTACACAAAAAATAATCCACTTATTCAACAACCACTTTGACTTTAGGCTTCGACAAGATAATTTTTATCAGTTCGGTGAAGTTGACCGGTTTAAAGAAATAATACCCCTGCTGGAAGGTAATATCATTGCGGTTCAGGTAGTCAACCTGCGCCTTTGTTTCCACGCCTTCCGCGACGATACTTAGCGACAGTTTTCGTGCCAGATCCAGTACACAGTCCAGAATCCGGGTGGAATCTTCTTCCATGCTGACTCGCGCCACAAAGCTTTGATCAATCTTAATATAATCAATGTGTAGATCGTGTAGGTAAGAAAGTCCTGAATACCCGGTGCCAAAATCATCCAGAGCGATGACAAAACCATTTTCGTGCAGAACGTTGAGCGTCTGTACCAGGTGCTCATCGACATGCAAAGGTTCACGCTCGGTCACTTCGAGCACCAGATTCAAATCTTTTCGGCTGAACCGCGCCTTAAAGTTCAGACACTCGTCGACAAAGGTCGGAGCGGTAATATGAGAGGCGCTGAAGTTAATACCGACATGAAAACCTTCTGGCAACTTCGTGGCGATAGCATTCATATGGGTAACCACTTGTTCCATCAAACTTTGCGTCAGAGGAATAATCAAACCTGACTTTTCCGCTAGCGGAATAAATGACGCCGGGGAAATATATCCGGCTTTCGGATGTTTCCACCTCGCCAGCACTTCAACGCCCCGTAACGTCCCTTCCCGGCCATTCACCACGGGCTGATAAAAAGGCACGATTTCTCCCTTGAGAATTGCTCTGCGCAGCGCTTCTTCCGGCGTGGTGCTTTTATTTAAATACTTAATCAGGGCATACGAGGCAAAACAAGACATGAGAAAAATGAAGATCAGCATCCCCATCCCCTGACTGATGAGTCTTTGCAGGCTAAACACGGGCGGTAAATTATAACGTATTGTGAAGGGGTAACGTTTGGATCCTACCTGTCCGAACTCCTGGCCTGTATCGTTGACGGTCGCCACATCACCGGACAGCCCCAGGATCGCCTTCCCTACCATTAATGAATAATTCGCCTCTTTCAGCGGCGTACGCAGTGAATCACGAATATGCTGATCACTGATGGTGATGACAATTCGGCTCCCGGCAAGTTGATTCTGATATAACAAAACCGGTCGTCTGTTAACCGCGTTATTTGCTGGCGCGAGTTGCAGCGTTGTATCCGGTATTTCAGAAAGATAAGAAAGTAGCATGCGATTACCCGGCAGCGAGGAGCACCATATTTTGCCTTCGCGGTAGATTAAAATGGTCCGAAGATGAGGCTGTAGCGCGGCTTCCGTCCCTAACCGGTACTGTCCTTCCTGATCGCAACCCTTTCTCGTGATATCACTGGCCGTTGACGTCGCGTGAGTAGCCTCATCAAGAATGACATCAATATCACTCGCAACATAGCGGGCCCCCGAAAGACTGTCTGCTCTCGCCGAATACCAGAGCTGCACATTTAAAACAGAAACACCGAGAATAAAGAGCAACACAGCAACAATAATAGGGAGAAGAGTGTTACGCATTGTCAGCCCCGGGCGAGAGAAAAGTTATTATTTTGTCGTTGACTCACTTAACGCCACGAATCTAAAAAGCATGGTAGAAAGAACGATAAATAACCATAGTCATGTCGATATTTATTTGTCGCCGTCAACGCCTATCAGCATGACGCGCTCCTGACGTAACACATGGAAAAAAATCGATATTTCCCGCTTACAGTTTTTTCCTAAAGCCAGCGCTTCGTTTAGATGCCATGCTTAATCACGCTAATAACTTATAACGTAAAGCGAGGACATGATGAAAAAGACTCTAATCGCATTATCTGCACTTCTGCTGGCTTCTCCTGTTTTTGCCGCTACGACACACGCAACCGATAATGATGTCGCTGCCGCACATGAAAACGCAAATACAGCGAAAGAGAAATTACACCAGGCGCAGAATCAGGGTGAAGAGCAAAAACTGAAAGCAGAACACCGCGCCGAAGGTAAACAGGATAATATCAGCAGCAAAGTTAGCGAAGGCTCGCAAGAAACCTGGCATAAAACCAAAGAAGGTACTGAAAAAGGCTGGAACGCCACGAAAGAAAGCGCTGAGCAGGGCTGGAATAAAACCAAAGAAGGCGCAGCCAGCGTAGAGAAGAAAATCAGCGAATAAATCTATCGCCCTGATCATTAAAGAATAAAAAAGCCGCTTACGCGGCTTTTTTATTTCTGCTTTTCCCCGTCTGAACTTACCAGCTGTATTTCACTCCCAGCATGCCCTGGGTATCGCTGTAGCCTTTATCACCCAGTTGTACACCGACATTCCCCCAGACGCTTAAACGGTTATTCAGTTTACCCTCCACCCCGGTACGCACCTCACCCAGATTGCGCGCGCCATCACGGCTGATTTTCACGCCATCCATCTTCACGCCGAAGGATTCGGTATTGTGGATCCAGTTCACTTCGACATAGGGCTGGAACTCACGCTGCTGTCCGTCATCCATTTTGTGATGACTGTTGAGGTACGTTTTCACCCCAAGACGCGTCTGAATGTTGCCATCACCTTCTGTTTCAATGCGCGTACCATCATGCCGGGTATGCGAATCCGATTTCACGCCCATCCAGGTGACCTGTGCCTGCGGCTGGATGTACCAGGTGTTCAGAGAACCCTGGCTGCCGCTGAACGTACCGGCTTTCAGGGTGTAACCCGCTTCCAGCGAGGCCGTCAGCCCTTTAGAGTCATAGCTGTCGCTCTCACGCTCGTCCGCATCCACCGTGTTGTCGAACCAGTTGTACAGCAACCAGCTATCAACATACGCCCCCGTGTTATCCACGGCATTCTGATACCAGGTTCCGTACAGACCGGCGCTGTAGCCGCTGGTACGTCCGTCTGAACCGTATCCTGCACGGTTACTCTGGGTGTTGCTGTGCTCATTGGCGTAACCGCCCATCACGCCGAGATGCCAGCGGTCCAGCCCATCCATACTCCACTGTGCAATGTCGCCGCCCAGTTGCAGCACGTAGCGATTGCTCTGTGTTTTCAGTTGGCCGTCCCCCGCCGAGGAACGTTCATGCCCGCCGACGTGGCGCATCCACATGCTGCCAGCCAGCCCTTCATCCTGGAGCGCATTGCTGTACTGCAGCTCGCCGAGACGATCGTGCAGACGGTGAGCAAACAGCGTGTTCGCAGCAGAAATATTGCTGGTATAGCTACCCGCTTCCGGTCGCAGAACATCCACCGTCCGCGGATCAACAACCGGCGGGTTGTCCGAATCAATCACACCATTCCATTTGCTGGTCAGATACCAGTTTTGCGCCGCCTCGCCGGTTCCCTTCGCCAGCGTGTAGACATACGCACCGGCCTCCACGGAGCCACGGGTCAGGGCGAATTGACCGGCTGAATTGCCCTCCACTTGCACCAGTTCAATGCCGTTGCGGGTCTGCGCGCCAATACCGCCGACATTATTGACGTCCACCCGCGTGTTACCGGAGGTATCGCCATGTACGGTCAGTTTGTCCGTGGCGGAATCATCACCGCCGAGGGCTGTGTTAAATACCATCAGACCGTCATTACCGTGGTAGTTACCGTTCACATCCAGGTGATTACCCGGCTGCATGCCCGAACGCCCCAGGATCACAGTGCCGCTGTGAGTCAGATTGCCGCCGACTGTAAAGTCGGACACCTGCATCGTCCCGCCGCTCATCACATCCACATCCCCGGCGGTGCGACCATACCCCGACAGGGTAGCGCCATCGTGGATATTCACCTGCTGGTTAGCCATATCGACGGCAGAATCGACATCGCTACCCAGCGCAATCTCACCGTCGAGAATATCGGTGGTGCCCGTCCAGGAGGTCAAATCCTGTTTCAGTGTCAACACGCCGCTACCGGTCTTGGTCAGATCGCCTGTGCCGCTTATGGCATTGTCCAGCGTCCAGTCCGTGTCCGTCGCTACCGTCAACAGACCGTTATCCGTCACAGAAGCAGTGCCAAGGTTCTGCTGTTCACTGACGGTCAGTTTGTTGTCTGTGTCGATATTGAACAGGCCGCTAAAACCGCTGTTATCCCCGCTGACGACCACATCTGACATGTTTGCCACATCAATGCCGCCCGCTCCGCTGAGGGTGTTCGTCAGCGTGCCGACAACGCCATTCAGGGTTAATGTCCCGCCGTCGACGATATCGCCGCTGCCTGCACCCAGCACATCATTTACGCTCACTTCCGCCCCGCTGCTGATGGTCGTTTTGGCCGTCAGGGCAGCGTTAGCACCGTCAATCGTTAACAGGCCGCCGTTAACATTCAGCGCACCGCTGCCGGTCAGACTTCCCTCGCTAAGCCCGCCGTTCGACAGGGTCAGCGAGCCGCCATTTAGTGCTAAGGTAGAGTTTGACTGTCCTGTCAACGTACCCGCCGTCTGGGTTGTACCATTGAGATCGGCGGTCGCTCCACTACTGATGTGCAATTCGCTGGTCTCGCCCAGCGCGCCATCGGCGTCGGTGCGCAACGTCCCTGCCTGTACCTGCGTGGCACCACTGTAGTCGTTCAGGCCGTTGGAGAGCGACACGACATCAGCCGTATTCACCGCCAGATTGCCGCTGCCGGAGATCGTCGCCGACATATCAGCGCCAGCCCCCGTCGCCCCCGCATACGGCGACAGCACCAACGTTTGTCCGGAGAGAATATCCAACGCCTTCAGACCGTAGTTTACATACAGGCCATTACCCGGTGCGGTGGTCAGGCGAAAACCATACTGCCCGTTCGCCACGGTCGTCCCGTTCTGCGCTATCTGAAGGGTTTTATCTCCCGCAATCGGCGCACCGTTTTGATCGGCAAGCGTCAGTGAACCACCCGACCCAAGCACAATCGACGCTTTCACCAGCTGTACGCCAATCCCGGCGTCATCCTGCTGGAGCAGGTTTGCGGTAGTATCTGGATTCGCCGCCGCGCCAGTATCGTTCCAGGGATCGGCAAGGTTTACTTTCACCGTGCCGGTACCGTCTGCCTGGTGTTCGCGTCCGTTGTACATTACCCCCGCTGCGCCGGCAACCAGGGTATTGACCGACACCAGACTGTTGGAGATCGTTGCCCCCGGAAGCGTAACGTCAAAAGCCAGCGTGCCCCCATTAAAAAGTAGCCCCGTAAGATCCTGCGTACCGCTGACGGTTGTGGTGTTCCCCGCACTGCTGATTAACAGCGATTGTGCCAACGACGAAGCATTAGTCCCGGAAAGCGCAAATGTGCTATTTCGCAACTCAACCGCTCCGCGAAAACTGTTGCCGACGGCAGGCGTAAAGGAAAAGACATCATCCCCAGCGTGCAGATTGACAGACATCAACCCCGTGCCGTTCAACATATTGCTGAAGGCAAAGTCATTAGTGCTGGTATCGGTGGCACCGACAATTTCGAGCGTGCCATCACTGCCAATCGTTACTTCACTGCTGCCAAGGCCGGTTCTGTTAGCGCTAGATTGCAGAGCCGAGGTGAGCGTGCCGCCATTGACCAGGGTCTTCCCGCTGTAGGTATTGTCCCCCGTCAGTACGGTATGCCCGGCCTGATGAACAATCGTTCCCTGGCCGGTAATCGGCATAGCGAGCTGATATCCTCCCGCGGTGGAGGGATCGTTGGTAGTGTGATTGAGCACAAGAGAACCGGTACCCGAGCCAAACGTCACGCCGGTCACGCCGGAAATCACGCCCGCTCCGGCGGCGGCCTGTCCCTGAGCCGCGCCAATGTTCACTACGCCGGTGCTTGAGGCATTCTGCGCAATGAACAGTTTGCCATTCAGGTTAAGCGCGCCGCTGTTACTCAGGTTGAGAGTACCGTCGCCCACGGCGCCGACGGTGGCTGACGTCGCATCCAGACGCGATCCGGCGCCATTGATATTCACCGTCCCCTCGCCGCCATTTGCCGCCAGGCTCACCGCGCTGGCAACCACTTTCCCACCCGACTGAATATCCAGTATCCCTGTCGCGGAATGACCCACGTTGAGTTTTTTGGTGACGTCACTGGCGTCAGCGATCCGCCATTCCCCGCCGTTACTGATATTCACTCGCCCGTAACCCGCAGGCGAACGTCCCAGCATACTGTCGGCGCTACTGCGTACAATGGCAGAGTCAGAGATATTCAGCGTTCCCGAACCATAATCCCCGACCCGCAGCGCGCCGGTGCTCATTGTTGAATTCTGACCGCTAACGCTGACGGTTCCGACCCCGGCCTCAAAACTGCCAATCGTTGTCATACCGGCGTTCAGCGCACCGCCCTCTTCAATGTTAATCACTCCTGTGCCGCCATAACCAATATTCAGGTCCTGGAGCGCCCCCGAAGGATTCACTAAATTCCACAGCCCACCCGAACGGATCGTAGCGGACCCGTGACTGCCATTTGATCCGCCCAACACGCCCAACCCTGAAGTATTCACCACCGCAGCGTTGGAGATGGTCATGGTGCCGACACCGTACTCGGCAATGGTCATCGCTCCTGAACGTAACGAAGAGCCGGAACCATCGACGTTCACCGTACCGTTCGCCTGGGTGTTATCGCCGATAATGAGCTTGTAGACATCCGATCCTGCTACCACACCGCCCGCGAGAATATTCAGCGTGCCCACGCCGTTCATGCCGACGAAAGTGTAGTAATCCAGTGAATATCCCGTCGACACGTTGACCACCTCGCCATTATCAATAATGGCCGAATAGGCGGGCAGAGAGGCCAGCAGCAGCAGTGACAGGGCACTACATTTAAAAAGCGGTTGCAAAGCATGGTGTTGTTGCGCGGAAGAGGACGTTGTTTTCAAAGATGAATGGGTTGATGACTGGCTTGTCCCTCTCACCAACTCGGAACAAACCTGAAATACCTTCAGAACTTCATTCCATATAACGCGATAATTTGTGTTCATAAAAAATGCTCATAATCTGATAAAATGTTTATATGCGGTGTAATTGTTTTTAATACGCAACATAGAATCGATAAGCTTCCCTCACCTGGAAATGGGAAATAGAGGGCTATTCAGAAATGAATTCTGAACAGTCTTAAATTAAATAATCTATTGATGGTGTTATAATGATTTCACATATTGTCTCCGACAATAGTATCCATGCATGAGTAAATAACGAACATCCAGGATCCACGATTTACTCTCCGGAGAGGGCGTTAATGAATCACAGACCATCGTCAGAAATAAAAAACAATATTATGCAAATATATAACGCGTGTCCCTGTACAAAACATCCACTCATGCCAGTTGGTGACTGACAACACACGATAAATTCAGACCTTCTGGTGACGACCCGGGAGCGGTTCGGCGGCAGCCATTGCAGCTTGCTGTTTGGTTAATAATGTTTATGTAATTCTTGCGCTCAGTTTTACACTCGCCTAAAAAGCTGTCAATACGCCCCCGGACTATTAGCCTGAACATTAATATCAGAAAATAATAATTAGTGAGCATAAATTCCTGGGAAGGACAGATGACGAAATTCTATTTTTCCGTATCATGAAAGGGAAAATAGAGAGGAACCCTGGATTTTTATATTGCGCAATAAGATTTTTAGCATTTTGCCAGCGTGTAAAAACTGCCTTTGAAAAGCACTTTTTGCTAAAAGCTTTTATGGCCCAATGTGGTAATTCCGGCTATCTAATTGTCTATAAAGAATATTTATGTTTTCATCGGGATGTGAGCGACCACTAAAAAGCGAACCCGAACATGTAAACCGCCTAACGTAGTGCTGCGTGAAAGATGAGGATGGGTGCGATGCAAACGGGCAATATCAGAAACCAGCGCCAGGCCAATGCCTGCTCCGGCTTCCGTTCCGGCATTTTCAAGACGATGGAACGGCAGCATTGCCTGATGAATCTGTTCATCTTCGATGCCAGGACCACTGTCCTCGACCTCCAGCACCACGGCCTCACCTTCCCGACGTAACCTGGCGGTCACCGTCCCTTGCGCCGGGGTATATTTCAGGGCGTTATCCAGCAAATTACCGCACAATTCCCCCAGCAGGACATCATCACCGTCTATCCATATCGCCTCCAGCACGCCTTCATAACCCAGGTCGATGCCTTTACTGCGCGCCTGCGCCAGTCGCGTGAAACAGCTCGTCTGCACCACCTCGAACAGATTGACCGGTGAAAACTGCCGCTCCCCCTGCTCTTTTCGCTTCACCGCCGAAAGCTGTAACAACCTTTCCGTCAGCAGGATGGTGTTGTCCAGCGTCGTACTCATCGCCCGTAAACTCTCGTGCCACTGCTGAGGCTGTTCGCTGGCAAGCGCCACGGCGGCCTGCGTTTTCAACACGGCCAGCGGGGTTTTCAGTTGATGAGAGGCATCGGCGCTAAACCGTTCCTGCCGGGAGATCAGCGCGCGCAGGCGATCGAGATAGCGGTTAAACGCGACGATCAGCAACCGCGTCTCCGACCAGGGCAGCAGTTCAGGTAACGGCGTCAGGAGTTCCGGTTCACGTCGCACCATCAGTGAGGAGAGCTGGCGCATCGGCCGCAGCACGCGGCGCAGCAGCCAGCCGACCAGCACCAGCGTCAGCAGCACCAACAAACCCTGCGTTACCGATGACGAAAACAGCAGTTGTCCTGCCAGGTAACGCCGCGATTGTAGCGTCTCTGCGACGTAGATCTCCGCCATCCCGACAATGCCGCCCTCGTTTACCGGCTGCAACAGGCGCGCCACGCGAATGGCCTGCCCCTGATATTGCGTATGATAAAACCAGGCCAGCGCAGGGTAGAGTTGCGTGCGAGGGGTGGAAGGCGGCATTGCCGGCAGGTCGTCGTAACCCGAAATCACCTTCCCCGACGGATCCACCACTTTATAGTACAGCCGGTCGTTCATGTTCAGTTCAAAGCTGTCCAGCACCACCCACGGAACATTGACCTCCAGCGTTGCATTGCGGACCACCAGCCGCTCCGCCACCGTGCGGGCAGACGACAGCAGCGTGCGGTCATAGGCCTGCGTTGCCGCCTGCAGGGCGCTGACGTAGCTGTTAAACGCCGACAGTCCCCACAGCAGAATCAACGGTAGACCAAGAAACAGCATCAATTGCAGGTATAACGACTGGGGTTTAACCCACCTCATTGCCGCACTCCAGCACGTATCCCAGCCCGCGCAGCGTGGTGATCCGCACATTGCTGCCCTGTAATTTTTTCCGCAGACGATGAATGTACAGTTCGATACTTTCGGGGCTGACCTCATCGTTCAGGCTGAAGACCTGTTCGAACAACTGCTGGCGCGATACCGGACGGGTTCTGCGATACATCAGCACCGTCAATAGCGCCAGTTCACGCGGGGTGAGCGCCAACGGTTGCTGCTGAAGCAAGAAATACCCTTCATCATGGAATGCCAGATCGCCCAGTTGCTGAAGCTCCTGTACCTGTCCCGCACTGCGCCGGAGCAAAGCCCGCAGCCGGGCGTCCAGTTCCTCAAGTTCGAAGGGCTTGGGCAGATAATCATCCGCTCCGGCATTGAGTCCTTTTACCCGATCCGCCACCGCGCTACGCGCTGTCAGCAGCAGCACCGGCAACGTCTGCGCACGCTTACGCAGACGCTGCACCACTTCCAGTCCGTCGATCCCAGGCATATTGATATCCAGAACCGCCAGCGCATAGGTTTCGCTATGCAGAAGATGGTCGGCAGCCAGTCCGTCGAACACACAGTCCACGGCGAATCCGCTCTGCACCAGCGCTTTTTCCAGCCAGTGAGCCAGCTCACGGTTATCTTCCGCCAATAAGAGACGCATATCACATCCTGTAAAGTTTCTGCCGCATTGAAAGGGAAATGAAAGGTTAATGTTTTAACAATCACGCAACTGAACCGCTACATGTTGGTTCACATAATCAAAAAATAATCTTCCGAACCCTACCATCCGGTTCTCCGGCGTGAGGATAAATAATGAAAAAACAGTTCGTTCGTACCCTTGCTGCAAGCGTTTTACTGATGAGCACCTCTGTCCTGGCGCAAGAAGCGCCGTCGCGTACCGAATGTATCGCCCCGGCGAAACCGGGCGGCGGCTTTGACCTTACCTGCAAACTGATTCAGGTGAGCATGATGGAAACTGGCGCTATCGAGAAACCGATGCGCGTCACCTACATGCCGGGCGGCGTGGGCGCGGTCGCCTATAACGCGATCGTCGCGCAACGGCCCGCCGAAGCGGGGACGGTCGTGGCGTTCTCCGGCGGTTCGCTGTTGAACCTGTCGCAGGGTAAATTTGGTCGTTACGGCGTGGATGATGTGCGCTGGCTGGCGAGCGTCGGCACCGACTACGGCATGATCGCCGTGCGCGCCGACTCGCCGTGGAAGTCACTGAAAGATCTGCTCACCGCGATGGAAAAAGATCCCAACAGCGTGGTGATTGGCGCCGGGGCCTCTATTGGCAGCCAGGACTGGATGAAGTCGGCGCTGCTGGCGCAACAGGCTCACGTCGATCCGCACAAGATGCGCTATGTCGCCTTTGAAGGCGGCGGCGAACCAGTCACCGCACTGATGGGCAATCATGTACAGGTGGTTTCCGGCGATCTCAGTGAGATGGTGCCCTATCTGAGCGGCGATAAAATCCGCGTCCTCGCCGTCTTCTCTGAAAACCGTCTGCCCGGACAACTCGCCAATGTGCCTACCGCCAAAGAGCAGGGTTACGACCTGGTCTGGCCCATCATTCGCGGCTTTTATGTCGGCCCAAAAGTCAGTGATGACGAGTATCAATGGTGGGTGCAGGCATTTGAAAAACTCCAGCAGACCGACGCGTTCAAAAAGCAGCGCGACCTGCGTGGCCTGTTCGAATTCAATATGACGGGTCAACAGCTTGATGAGTATGTCAAAAAACAGGTGACCGGTTACCGCGAGCAGGCGAAAGCCTTTGGCCTGGCGAAATAAAGATGGAGGCTCCGATGAGCGATCGTATTTTCGCCGGTATCTGGCTGTTGCTGTGTATCGCCGGGCTGTTTATCGCCTGGCAAATTCAGAGTGAATACAGTTACGAACCGGTCGGCCCGCGTCCGTTTCCGCTGGGGATTATCGCCCTGATGGCGCTGTGCGCACTGGCACTCCTGTTACGCCATCCGGATGTTGTGGACTGGCCGCGCCGGCACGTCCTGCAAAAACTGTTAACCATGGTGATCGTCCTGTTGATGTACGCCTGGGGCTTTGAGTGGCTGGGCTTCCCTGTCGCCACCGCCATTCTGACGCTGGTGATTGGCATTCTGTTTGGCGCCACATTACCCGCCGCGGGCATTTCCGGCGCGATCCTCGGCGTCGCCCTGTGGTATGCCTTCGACCGCCTGCTTGATGTCACCTTACCGCTCGGCGCCTGGCTGAGTTAACGGAGAAACGATGGATACCTGGATATATCTTTCTCAGGGTTTTGCGGTAGCGATGACGCCGGAAAACCTGGTGATCGCGCTGATCGGCTGCTTCGTCGGCACCATTGTCGGTCTGCTGCCGGGTCTGGGGCCGATCAACGGCGTGGCGATCCTGTTGCCACTGGCCTTTGCTTTGCATCTGCCAGCGGAATCGGCGCTAATCCTGTTGGCAACGGTTTACATTGGTTGCGAATACGGCGGACGCATTTCGTCGATTTTGCTCAACGTGCCCGGCGATGCGGCGGCAATTATGACCGCGCTGGACGGCTACCCGATGGCGCAACAGGGGCGCGGCGGCGTCGCGCTCTCTATTTCAGCGGTCAGCTCCTTCTTTGGCTCACTGATCGCCATCGGCGGAATCATTCTGTTCGCCCCCTTACTGGCGCAATGGTCGCTGGCGTTTGGTCCGGCAGAGTACTTCGCGCTCATGGTTTTTGCGATTGCCTGTCTTGGCAGCATGATGGCGCAAAATCCGCTGAAATCGTTTCTGGCGGCGCTGATTGGTCTGGGACTGGCGACCGTCGGCGTTGACGCCAACACCGGGGTGTATCGCTTTACCTTTGACAGCGTGCATCTTTCTGACGGCGTGCAGTTTATCGTCGTGGTGATCGGCCTGTTCTCGGTTTCTGAAATCCTGCTGATGCTGGAACATACCAGCAGCGGGCAGAAACTGGTACGCAAAACAGGGCGCATGCTGTTCAACGCCAAAGAAGGCGCGCAGTGCGTCGGCGCGACGCTGCGCTCGTCGGTGATTGGCTTCTTCGTCGGCGTGCTGCCGGGCGCGGGTGCCACCATCGCCAGCGCCATCACCTACATGACCGAGAAAAAAATCAGCGGCAACAGCGACAGCTTCGGCAAAGGCGATATTCGTGGGGTTGCCGCACCAGAAGCGGCGAATAACGCGTCGGCCTGTGGCTCGTTTATTCCGATGCTGACACTGGGCGTGCCGGGCTCCGGCACCACGGCGGTGATGATGGGTGCCCTAACCCTGTACAACATCACGCCGGGACCGGCGATGTTTACCGAACAACCGGATATCGTCTGGGGATTGATTGCGGCTCTGCTGATTGCCAACGTGATGCTGCTGGTGATGAACATTCCGCTGATCGGCCTGTTCACCCGGATGCTGACCATCCCACTGTGGTTCCTGGTACCGGCTATCGCGGCGGTTTCCGCAGTCGGCGTGTACGCCGTACACAGTACAACCTTCGATCTGGTGCTGATGGTCGCGCTCGGCGTGCTGGGCTACGTTCTGCGCAAAATGCACTTCCCGATGTCGCCGCTGATCTTAGGCTTTGTGCTGGGCGAAATGCTCGAACAAAACCTGCGCCGTGCGTTGTCGATCAGTAACGGCAATATGGCGATTCTGTGGGAAAGTAGCGTCACCAAAGTGCTGCTGGTGATGGCGGTGGCAGTCATTGTGATCCCGCCGCTGTTACGGATCCTCCGTAAGCGCCACACCAAACCGCAGGTGGATGTCGGGTAATGCCTCGCCGGATGGCGCTTCGCTTATGCGGCCTACCCGCAACCCAGGCCGCATAAAACACGCCGCGTTATCATCCGGCAACAGTCTCAATTCTTAACATTCCCTCCGATAACCGCCTCAATCCGTTCCTTCATATAGGGAAAGAACGGATTCGAGGTGACACGCATTAACGTATCCAGCCCCACCAGCAGCGTGGAGGTCTCTCCGCGCAGCGCAATCGTGCCAATGCTCAGCCCATAGCGATTCAACACATCCGGCTTCAACCCATACAACGAATCGGTCAGTGGAAAGGGCACCGCCACATGCGACAACGAATACATCTCCTGCGGCCAGGCCTCCTGTAACGGCTGAACCTGCACATCACGCGTTCCGGCGAGGGTGTCACGCGCCACCACGGCCAGCGTTTCTGCCGTGGCATTAGTGACCACCGTTGTGCGGTAAGCTCGCGGTACGGAGGGCAGCAACGTCGCGGCGGCGGTATAAGAAGATGTCCGCAGCAGAGGGCGCAGGTTAGCCGCCTGATTGATATCAAACAGCACCAGTTCGCTGCCGTTAGGTCCCAGATAGCGATACAACGACTCCACTACCGCCTGGGTGCTGACGGTGGAATCCATTACCGACTGGAAGGTCAGCACCGGCGGCAGATCGTGAAGTCGCATAGTCTGCGCATCCTGCACAATTTGCTGCTGTAGCGCTTTGGTCAGCAGATAAGACTGCCGCGCCGCATTGACAGGAAACGAATTGTATTTGAAGGGGTTAAATTCTGGCGTGACGTTGAGCCACGCGGCTTTGGCAAACGCGGGAAACAGCGCCGGTAACCCCGCCAGCCCGGCAAAACGGGCGAATAACGTGACGCCAATCATCGGTGACAGCAGTACCACCTGACGCGGACGTCGCAGCGTGGCGTCGTCCAGACTGTCCAGCGTGTATTTCAGCGCCAGCGCGCCGCCGTTAGAGTACCCCACCAGATGCAGCGGCACCTCGTTACCCGCCAGTCTCGTCGCCTCACGCACCGCCAGACGTGTCGCGGCCAGCCACGCTTCCCAGTCGACCGCCGTTAACGCGCCTGGCGCGGTGCCGTGTCCGGGCAGGCGTGGCACCACGGCGATAAATCCCTGCTGCTGGTAGATCCGGGCGATATCTTTCAGGCTGTAGGGCGAGTCGGTCAGGCCGTGGAGCATCACGGCAACGCCCCGCGGTTTGCCTTGCGGCATCAACACGAATGAGCGGTTCCAGTTGGGGGTAAATTGCGCCGGAGCAACCCGACTGCCCGACCAGAAACGGTTGATCGGCGTCTGCTCATCCGGGCTCAGCGTATCGCCCACCTGTTTTTGTAGATCGGCAAACAGCGCCGCTTCCCGTACCTGATACTGCGCAAAGGTGGCGTTATCCAGCGCCGCCGCGCTCATTTCATTCCCGTGCCAGGTATGCCAGGAATGAAGATCAGGCCCACTCTCTGTCTGATACACCCGCACGCCGAGAAAAATAATCAGTACCACCAGCAGCGTCAGCACCACGTGTTTGATCAGCGCCAACAGGCCGGAACTGACCCACTTCACCCGACGGAAGAGGTTTTTAAGCAACATGTTTATCCCGAACCTCGCTCATCAGACACACCGCAACCGGCGTTAGTGTAGGCTAACCGGCGGTTTCCTCAACCTTTTCCGCCCTTTTCTCCCGATACGCATGCATTTATCCCTGCATTTAATAATGTTAAATATTTGTTGTTTTTGATCACAAAAAAAAAACAAAAAGTTCATTTTGTGCGCGTTTTCTAAAAATGTAGATATTTTTAATTTATGGCTACGAAATGAGCCTCGCCATGTCTCCCTGACCATCTACTGAGAGGATCGATTCTGATGAATGCACTGACTGCCGTTAAACCAAACGTTGAAGATCCAGGCCAGCCTGGCAACGGATTTACGCTGAAACCGTCAGCCCAATCCCCACGTCTGCTGGAGCTGACCTTTTCCGCCCGGACAACAGAACACTTTCTTCGGCAGGTCGCGCAATGGCCGGTGCAGGCACTGGAATACAAATCGTTTCTGCGCTTCAAAGTGGGCAAGATCCTTGACGATCTGTGCGACAACCAGCTGCAGCCGCTGCTGCTGAAAACGCTGCTGGATCGCGCAAAGGGCGCGTTGCTGATCAACGCAGAAGGCATCGATAACGTGGCGCAGGCTGACGATATGGTCAAACTGGCAACCGCGGTGGCCCATCTGGTTGGACGCTCCAACTTTGATGCCATGAGCGGTCAGTATTATGCGCGCTTTGTGGTAAAAAACGTCGATAACTCAGACAGCTATCTGCGTCAGCCACACCGCGTAATGGAGTTGCATAACGACGGCACCTACGTCGAAGAGATCACCGATTACGTGCTGATGATGAAAATCGACGAACAGAACATGACCGGCGGCAACTCGCTGCTGCTGCATCTTGACGACTGGGAACATCTTGACGAGTACTTCAGCCACCCACTGGCGCGCCGTCCGATGCGCTTCGCTGCGCCGCCCAGCAAGAACGTCAGTCATGATGTGTACCACCCGGTATTTGACGTCGACCAACAGGGCCGCCCGGTTATGCGCTACATCGACCAGTTTGTGCAGCCAAAAGATTTTGAAGAAGGTGTCTGGCTGAGCGAGCTGTCTGATGCGCTGGAAACCAGTAAAAGCATCCTGTCCGTTCCGGTTTCGGTGGGTAAATTCCTGCTGATTAATAACCTTTTCTGGCTGCACGGTCGCGATCGCTTTACTTCACACCCGGACCTGCGCCGCGAACTCATGCGTCAGCGCGGCTACTTCGCTTATTCCACCCACCACTACCAGACGCATCAGTAAGCGTGAAGGAACAAGCGGATGTATGATTTTGTGATTATTGGCGGCGGCATTATTGGCATGTCGACCGCCATGCAGTTAAGTGAGGTCTATCCGGACGCTCGCATCGCGCTGCTGGAAAAAGAGTCCGGCCCGGCCTGTCATCAGACAGGCCACAACAGCGGCGTGATCCATGCCGGGGTTTATTACACTCCCGGCAGTCTGAAGGCGCAGTTTTGTCTCGCCGGTAACCGTGCGACCAAAGCCTTTTGCGATCAAAACGACATCCGCTACGACACCTGCGGCAAGATGTTGGTCGCCACCTCTGAACAGGAAATGGAACGGATGCGCGCCCTGTGGGATCGCACCGCCGCGAATGGCTTAGAACGCGAGTGGCTGAATGCGCAGGAATTGCGCGAGCGCGAACCAAACATCACCGGACTCGGCGGCATTTTTGTGCCGTCCAGCGGGATCGTCAGCTACCGGGAGGTCACGGCGGCGATGGCGAAAATCTTCCAGGCCAGAGGCGGCGAAATTATCTACAACGCCGACGTCAGCGCTCTGAAAGAGCACGCCTCGGGCGTGGTCGTGCGTACCCGCCAGGGACAG
This sequence comes from Citrobacter sp. MGH 55, assembly GCF_016906145.1. Taxonomy (NCBI): domain Bacteria; kingdom Pseudomonadati; phylum Pseudomonadota; class Gammaproteobacteria; order Enterobacterales; family Enterobacteriaceae; genus Citrobacter; species Citrobacter sp. MGH 55. The sequence goes on along the minus strand of NZ_CP070239.1, from coordinate 2,461,877 downwards.
GAATGTGAAGGGTCGACGCTAATTACCTGCTCCGGACTGATGGCCGATCGGCTGGTGAAAATGCTCGGCGTCGAGCCAGGTTTTATCATCTGCCCGTTCCGTGGCGAGTACTTCCGCCTGGCGGCGGAACACAACCATATCGTCAACCATCTGATCTACCCGATTCCCGATCCGGCGATGCCGTTTCTCGGCGTCCATCTCACCCGCATGATCGACGGCAGCGTCACGGTTGGGCCGAATGCGGTGCTGGCGTTTAAGCGCGAGGGCTATCGCAAACGCGACTTTTCGCTCAGCGATACGCTGGAGATCCTCGGTTCTTCCGGCATTCGTCGGGTTCTGCAAAACAACCTGCGCGCCGGTTTAAGCGAAATGAAAAACTCGCTGTGCAAGAGTGGCTATCTGCGACTGGTGCAAAAGTACTGCCCGAGCCTGACGCTAAACGATCTGCAACCGTGGCCTGCAGGCGTCCGCGCTCAGGCCGTTTCGCCGGACGGCAAGCTGATTGACGATTTTCTGTTTGTCACCACACCACGATCGATCCACACCTGCAATGCCCCCTCCCCGGCGGCGACGTCAGCGCTGCCTATCGGCGCACACATCGTCAGCCAGGTACAAACGCTGCTGGCAAGCCAGAGCAATCCCGGACGCACGCTGCGTGCGGCACGTAGCGTGGACACCTTACACGCCGCTTTCACCCGTTAACCTTTTTTCAGACAGGAAGCCATCATGCAACTAAACGATCCGACGTTGTTCCGTCAGCAGGCCTTGATCGACGGCCAGTGGCGCGATGCCGATAGCGGCGAAGTCATTGCGGTGACCAACCCGGCCAACGGCAAGACGCTGGGCAGCGTGCCAAAAATGGGCAGCGCGGAAACCCGCGACGCCATTGAGGCCGCTAACCGCGCACTGCCCGCCTGGCGCGACCTCACCGCCAAAGAGCGGGCGAATATTCTGCGTCGCTGGTTCAATCTGATGCTGGAGCATCAGGACGATCTCGCCCGCCTGATGACCCTGGAACAGGGCAAGCCACTGGCAGAAGCCAAAGGGGAGATCAGCTATGCCGCCTCCTTTATTGAGTGGTTTGCCGAAGAAGGCAAACGCATTTATGGCGACACCATTCCCGGACACCAGGCCGACAAACGCCTGATCGTCATTAAGCAACCGATTGGCGTTACTGCCGCCATTACGCCGTGGAACTTCCCGTCAGCGATGATCACCCGCAAAGCCGGTCCGGCACTGGCGGCTGGCTGCACGATGGTGCTTAAACCCGCCAGCCAGACGCCGTTCTCCGCGCTGGCGCTGGCGGAACTGGCAAACCGCGCCGGGATCCCGCCGGGCGTATTCAGTGTTGTCACCGGTTCGGCGGGCGCGGTCGGTAACGAACTGACCCACAATCCGCTGGTGCGCAAACTGTCGTTCACCGGTTCGACGGAGATTGGTCGTCAGTTGATGGAACAGTGCGCCAAAGACATCAAAAAAGTCTCTCTGGAGTTGGGCGGTAATGCGCCGTTTATCGTCTTTGACGATGCCTGCCTCGATAAAGCAGTTGAAGGCGCGCTGGCGTCCAAGTTCCGCAACGCCGGACAGACCTGCGTCTGCGCCAACCGTCTGTATGTGCAGGACGGCGTTTATGAGCGCTTTGCGGAGAAGCTGCAACAGGCGGTGGAAAAACTGCATCTCGGCGACGGTCTGGCACCCGACGTCACTACCGGCCCACTGATTGATGAGAAAGCGGTCGCCAAAGTGCAGGAGCATATTGCCGATGCGCTGGAAAAAGGGGCGCGCATCATCACCGGCGGAAAACCGCACGCGCTGGGCGGTAATTTCTTCCAGCCCACCATTCTGGTGGACGTGCCAGACAACGCAAAGGTCGCCAAAGAAGAGACCTTCGGCCCGCTGGCTCCGCTGTTCCGCTTTAGTGATGAAGCCGACGTGATCAGACAGGCCAACGACACCGAGTTTGGTCTGGCGGCCTATTTCTACGCCCGCGATTTGAGCCGCGTCTTTCGCGTTGGCGAGGCGCTGGAGTACGGCATCGTCGGCATTAATACCGGCATTATCTCGAACGAAGTCGCGCCGTTTGGCGGGATCAAAGCCTCCGGTCTTGGCCGTGAAGGTTCCAAATACGGCATCGAAGATTACTTAGAAATCAAATACCTGTGCATTGGCCTTTCATAATAAATCAACTGGAGAACACCTGATGAGCACCAATAACGAATTAATGCAGCGTCGCGCTCATGCCGTCCCGCGTGGCGTAGGACAAATTCATCCGATCTTTGCCGCGCGCGCGGAAAACTGTCGGGTCTGGGATGTGGAAGGCCGTGAATTCCTGGATTTTGCTGGCGGCATTGCGGTACTGAACACCGGACACCTGCACCCGCAGATCGTCTCGGCAGTCGAAGCGCAACTGAAAAAACTGTCCCACACCTGCTTCCAGGTGTTGGCCTATGAGCCGTATCTGCAACTGTGCGAAATCATGAACCAGAAAGTGCCGGGCGACTTCGCCAAGAAGACCCTGCTGGTCACCACCGGTTCCGAAGCGGTAGAAAACGCGGTGAAGATCGCCCGCGCGGCAACGAAACGCACGGGGACGATCGCCTTTAGCGGTGCATACCACGGTCGCACTCACTACACCCTGTCGTTGACCGGGAAAGTGAACCCGTACTCTGCCGGAATGGGGCTGATGCCGGGTCACGTCTATCGCGCGCTCTATCCGTGCGCCCTGCACGGCATTAGCGAAGATGACGCCATCGCCAGCATTCACCGCATCTTTAAAAATGATGCCGCGCCGGAAGATATCGCCGCCATCGTGATTGAACCAGTACAGGGCGAAGGCGGTTTCTACGCCGCCTCTCCGGCCTTTATGCAGCGCCTGCGCGCGATTTGCGACGAGCACGGGATCATGCTGATTGCCGATGAAGTACAGAGCGGTGCGGGGCGTACCGGTACGCTGTTTGCGATGGAGCAGATGGGCGTGGCACCGGACATCACCACCTTCGCCAAATCCATTGCCGGGGGCTTCCCGCTGGCGGGCGTCACCGGACGCGCCGACGTCATGGACGCCATCCCGCCGGGTGGACTGGGCGGCACCTATGCCGGTAACCCGATTGCCTGCGCCGCCGCGCTGGCGGTCCTGAACATTTTCGAGCAGGAAAATCTGCTGCAAAAAGCCAACGAACTCGGCAAAACCCTGCGCAACGGTCTGCTGGCGATTGCCGAAACGCATCGTGAAATCGGCGATGTCCGTGGGCTGGGGGCGATGATCGCCATCGAACTGTTTGAAGACGGCGACCACAACAAGCCGGATGCAAAACTGACGGCAGAGATCGTCGCGCGCGCCCGCGATAAAGGTCTGATCCTGCTCTCCTGTGGGCCGTACTACAACGTGCTGCGCATCCTCGTTCCGCTCACCATTGAAGAGTCGCAAATCCGCCAGGGGCTGGACATTATCGCCCAGTGTTTTGATGAGGCGAAACACGGTTAACACGCCTGTAGCGCTGCCGGACAAGATGCCTCGGCGTCTTGTCCGGCCTGGAAAACCTCTCCTCTGAAGGCCGGATAAGGCGGAGCCGCCATCCGGCAAACGGTTCAATAACAATAAAGAGGTCATAAGATGGGGCAACTGTCGCAATCACATGATTTAGGGGGCGGGCTGAAATCACGCCACGTCACCATGCTGTCTATTGCCGGGGTTATCGGCGCAAGTCTGTTTGTGGGTTCCAGTGTGGCGATAGCCCAGGCCGGGCCCGCGGTCCTGCTGGCCTATCTGTTCGCCGGGTTACTGGTGGTGATGATTATGCGGATGCTGGCCGAAATGGCCGTCGCCACGCCGGACACCGGTTCCTTTTCCACGTACGCCGATAAAGCCATCGGACGCTGGGCAGGCTACACCATCGGCTGGTTGTACTCGTGGTTCTGGGTGTTGGTGATCCCGCTTGAAGCGAATATCGCCGCCATCATCCTCAATTCCTGGGTCCCCGGCGTCCCGATCTGGCTGTTCTCGCTGGTCATCACGCTGGCGTTAACCGGCAGTAATTTGCTGAGCGTCAAAAATTACGGTGAGTTTGAGTTCTGGCTGGCGCTGTGCAAAGTGATTGCCATCCTCGCCTTTATCGCGCTGGGTGCCGCGGCGATCAGCGGTTTTTACCCTTACGCTGAAGTCAGCGGTATTTCGCGCTTGTGGGATCACGGCGGGTTTATGCCGAACGGCTTTGGCGCGGTGCTAAGCGCCATGCTGATCACCATGTTCTCCTTTATGGGCGCTGAGATTGTTACCATCGCCGCTGCCGAATCCGACACGCCGGATAAGCACATCGTCCGCGCCACTAACTCGGTCATCTGGCGTATTTCGATCTTCTATCTGTGTTCGATCTTTGTCGTCGTCTCCCTGATTCCGTGGAACATGCCGGGTCTGAAAGAGGTAGGTTCCTATCAGTCAGTGCTGGAACTGCTGCATATTCCGCATGCCAAACTGATCATGGACTGTGTGATCCTGCTGTCGGTAACCAGTTGCCTGAACTCTGCGCTGTATACCGCGTCGCGAATGCTCTACTCCCTCAGCCGCCGTGGCGACGCGCCAGCCATGATGGGTAAAATCAATCGCAGCAAAACCCCCTGGGTGGCGGTGTTACTCTCGACAGGCGCGGCGTTTTTAACCGTCGTCGTGAACTATTATGCCCCGGCAAAAGTGTTTAAGTTCCTGATTGACAGCTCCGGCGCCATCGCCCTACTGGTATATCTGGTTATCGCCGTTTCTCAGCTGAGGATGCGCAAAATCCTGCTGGCGGAAGGCGGCGAGATCAAACTGAAAATGTGGCTCTATCCATGGCTGACCTGGCTGGTGATTGGCTTTATCATCTTTGTGCTGGTTGTGATGCTCTTCCGTCCGGCGCAACAGCTGGAGGTGATTTCCACAGGGTTACTGGGGCTGGGGATTATTTGCACCGTGCCGATTATGTCGCGCTGGAAAAAACTGGTATTGTGGCAAAAGACACCGCTGCAAAATACCCGTTAAATGATTTCCCGGCGCAGGCCGGGAACACGATTCAGGAGTAAGACCATGACCGCCATTTCCCATCCGACGGCCATAGATGGATACCGCTGGCTGAAGACCGATATTATCCGTGGTGTTTATCAACCTGATGAAAAACTGCGCATGAGTTTATTAACTTCACGCTATTCTCTTGGCGTTGGGCCGCTCAGGGAGGCGCTTTCTCATCTGGTGGCGGAACGGCTGGTCACGGTGGTGAATCAAAAAGGGTATCGGGTGGCGTCCATGTCAGAGCAGGAACTGCTCGATATTTTCGACGCCCGGGCCAATATGGAAGCCATGCTGGTAAGTCTGGCGATTGAACGCGGCGGTGACGAATGGGAAGCTGAGATCCTCGCCCGCGCCCACATGCTCAGCAAGCTAGAGGCCAGCGACGCCAGCGAACACCTGCTGGATGAGTGGGATTTACGCCATCAGGCATACCATACCGCTATTGTTGCCGGATGCGGTTCGCAGTATCTGCTGCAAATGCGTGAACGGTTGTTTGATCTCGCGGCGCGCTATCGGTTTATCTGGCTGCGAAAAACGGTCTTGTCGGTTGAAATGCTGGAGGATAAACACATTCAGCATCAGACGCTAACGGAGGCCATTCTGGCGCGCGATGCGACGCGCGCCAGTGAACTCATGCGCCAACATTTACTGACGCCGATTCCTATTATCCAGCAGGCCATGACCGGTAAACTACTGGCGCAAAAATCCTGACGGCGCTTATTTATTCTTCCGGAATACGCAGCACCTGGCCGGGATATATTTTATCCGGGCTTTTAAGCATCGGCTTATTCGCCTCAAAAATTTTGTTATACAGGTTGGCATTGCCGTAAACCTGTTTCGAAATAGCGCTCAGGGTATCGCCGGATTTCACCGTGTAGAACTGACTCTCGGCGGCAGGCGCGTCGGTTTTAACCTGATCCTCCACGCTGGCAATCCCGGAAATATTCCCGACCGCAATCAGGATTTTTTCTTTCGCTTCCTGACTTAATCCGTCACCCGTCACCGTCGCCTTGCCATCAGCAATTTGTACATTCACCTTGTCAGCATCCGGAATACCGGTTTTATGCAGATGGTCCTGCACCTTTTTTGCTAAATCGTCTTTATCGTGATTGCCGGTGACTGCATCCCACAGTTTTTCCCCGGCGTCTTTTACAAAGTTGAAAAGTCCCATATCCACCTCGATCGTTGACAATAAACACTCAGGAAGTGTAGCAGAAAGTTTCGCTTAAAATTCTGACGGCGCGGCGACCGGTGTGGCCCGATAACGTCACGCTATCGGGCGGTATCATGACGGTTAAGAAAGAGATGAAGGACGGGTTTGCACCCAGAACGCGTGAATCAAACCCGGAATATAGCCCAGTAACGTCAGAACGATATTAAGAATGAACGCCCAGCCGAATCCTTTGCCCAACAGGACCCCCAGCGGCGGCAGAATGATCGTAAATACAATTCTCCAGAAACCCATATACACTCCAAAAAGAAAAATTACTCATTGTTTAAAAAGGGATTTTATCCCTAAGCGTAGCGAGCTTAGCGGAGATCGCCAGTTATCACTCTCGCTTTTACCCTCTTTTACGATTTTTACACTGGCAGTCGCTTCATTTTTATTTTAGACTTTACTTAATTTAGAAAACACTAAAATAAAGATGAGCGAACTCGAACAACTTCAGGCCAGCGCGGAACAAGCGGCGGCCCTGCTGAAAGCGATGAGCCACCCTAAGCGACTGCTGATCCTGTGTATGCTTTGCGGCTCACCGGGCACCAGCGCGGGCGATCTGGCACGCGCCACCGGGTTAAGTCCCTCGGCCACTTCACAGCATCTGGCAAAAATGCGCGAAGAAGGGCTGATTGGCAGCCAGCGCGATGCTCAGCGCATCCTCTATTTCATTAAAAATGCAGCGGTGAATTCACTCATTGCCACATTGAAAAACGTCTATTGTCCATAAGGAGTGAACATGACCATCGGGACGATTTCCCCGCGCGACGCAAAGGCCCGTATTGAGCAAGGCGCCAGACTGATTGATATTCGCGATGCCGACGAATATCTGCGTGAACATATTCCGCAGGCCCATCTCGCACCGCTGAGCACGCTCGAACAGGGGGGCTTTCCTGCCAGGCTGCGAGGTGAATGCGTCATTTTCCATTGTCAGTCCGGAAAACGAACGCAAAACAATGCGGCTACCTTGCAGGCTCTTGCCGCACCGGCTGAAGTCTTGCTGCTGGAAGGGGGCATTGACGGCTGGAAAGCGGCGGATTTCCCCACGGCAGAAGATAAATCACAGCCGCTTCCGATGATGCGTCAGGTACAAATTGCCGCAGGCGGGCTGGCCTTACTGGGCGTGGTGTTGGGATATAGCGTCAACAGCGGCTTTTTCCTGCTCAGCGGTTTTGTAGGCGCGGGGTTGCTGTTCGCCGGACTGACTGGTTTTTGCGGCATGGCGCGACTGCTCGACAAAATGCCGTGGAATCGCCGTCCTCAATAATGACGGGAAATACGCGGTGAGGAACACCTCACCGCTTACAAAATTAGATCAGAAAATCGTCCAGCGATTTACCTGCCGCCAGTGCCTGGGCAATCGGTTTTGGCGTACGCCCCTGACCGGTCCAGGTTTTACTTTCCCCGTTAAGATCGGTATAGCGATATTTCGCCGGACGCGGCTGGCGTTTTTTACCCACTCGCATGGCCGCGGCGTCATTGCTGAATAACTCTTCCGGGCTAATTCCGTCGGCCTTCATCATTTCCAGCAAAGTATTAATTTTCTGCTGCTGTTCAGCGCGCTGACGCTGTAACTGTTCTTCTTCTTCACGTCTTTCTTTAGTGACGACCCTGAATTTCTCCAGCATTTCTTCAAGAACGTCAATGGAGAATTCGCGAGCCATGGCGCGTAATTTACGAATATTATTTAAGTTCTGTAACATCAAATTCATAATAATTAAAATCCTTTAACGCAAAAACAAATTATTACACTGTGCAGTCTATTATATTATTAGAACATTTTCCAGCCCCTGGAATATAACAGAGGAAATACCACCTCCCGTTAATATACGCTAAATAATATTCCGGCTCATTTTCTCATTCTCTGACGAATAACCTCCATATCGGCTCATCGAACATAGAATGCGGTTTTTGCCTTACAGGGAAATCCCTCAATCAGAACACCAACATAACCTATTGATTTTTAATGATTTAAAATACAAAAACAACAAAAACTCTATCCGGTACAAAAATCAGGCGGTTACAGAGTATTTTATCGACAAAAAGCGTCAAAATAAAAATATTTCGCTAGTTGATAGTTACAATACAGCAATATACTCTAGCATCAAGCAAAAACACCACAACAAACCACTAAAACGAACTTATTTAACGGCAATTTTACCCCTTTTTTACAAGGAGCATCAGCATGTTCTCACCACAGTCACGCTTGCGTCATGCTGTAGCAGACACGTTCGCGATGGTTGTTTATTGTTCTGTCGTGAACATGTTGATCGAGATCTTCCTCTCCGGAATGACCTTTGAGCAATCACTTTCGTCCCGACTGGTCGCCATTCCGGTCAACATTCTGATCGCCTGGCCCTATGGAATGTATCGTGATCTCTTTATGAAGGCGTCGCGTAAAGTGGGTTCTGCGGGGTGGCTGAAAAACCTGGCGGATGTACTGGCTTATGTCACCTTCCAGTCCCCGGTTTATGTCGCTATTCTGCTGACGGTGGGCGCTGACTGGCATCAAATTACCGCCGCAGTCAGTTCTAATATCGTAATATCGATGATGATGGGGGCGGTATATGGCTATTTCCTCGATTATTGCCGCCGCCTGTTTAAGGTGAGTCGCTACCAACAGGTTAAAGCCTGAAACGACTTTGCGACTGGCTGTGCCAGTCGCTTAATTAACTCGCCTCGCCAAACAGTCCATTCAAATAACGCTCAAGCGCAATACGCGAACTAAAGCCGTGAGGAATGCCGTAGTGTTCGTGGGTGTCCCCGGCTAAATAAAGCGGAAAATGCTGATAATGGTCGCAGGTTTTAATTTCAGATGCCGGTTCAGCCAGCGAAGAACTGCGCTCTTTTAATGTCGGATGAATCACCAGCGCAGTGCGTCCCATACGCGCTTCGCGATTAACATAGACATAATTCTCGCCACGTCGATAACCGTACGTTTTCTGTGTTACCACATCAACGGTAAACCCCACTTTTTCAAGTACGCGCGCCACCTCGTCAGGTCGTAAATACATATTTTTTCCTCGTTATCTTTTACTGCGGGCTTACCTTACCTGATTCAGCATTGGCAACGCTTTCAGAAAAGTCCATAAACGCGCAATAACGCCGTGAGGCGTCTCAGAAGTTAAAAATATCGACTAAACTGAAAGTCACATCGAAATCACTGGAGGATCATATGTTTAACCGACCGAACCGAAACGACGTAGATGATGGCGTGCAGGATATTCATAATGACGTCAATCAATTAGCCGACAGTCTGGAAGCCGTACTGAAGTCATTGGGTAGCGATGCGAAGGATGAAGCAGATACCGCACGGCGTAAAGCACAGGCGCTACTGAAAGAGACGCGTGCGAAAATGCATGGCCGGACGCGCGTGCAGCAAGCCGCCCGTGACGCCGTAGGCTGCGCCGATACGTTTGTGCGTGATAGACCCTGGTGTAGCATCGGTACGGCGGCGGCGGTGGGGATCTTTGTCGGTGCGTTGCTGAGTCTTCGACGCTAAGGATGAGGCCGGTGCCGGATAGCGTTTACGTTTATCCGGCCTGGCATAAACTCGACTAAAGCGCTGACTGAATGGCCTGTCGCAACCGCTTTGCCACCTGTCTTGCGATTTCAGGCGAAGCGATGTTAGTGAACGACAGCAAAATCCCTCCCATCCCCGATGTATTCAACCGCCAGCGACTCAGGGCCTGGACCGCCAGGCCCGCCTCATTGGCTTTGCGTACCGGCGCGATATCGTCACCGTCAACAGTAATCACCAGCTGTATCCCGCCCTGTTGGGGTACAACGTGAAATCCCTGTTCGCCGAGTGCCCTTTCCGTCCATTGCCTTCGCTGCGCATAGTGCTGACGCATTTTTTTCAGATGCCGCCAGAAATGCCCATCACGGATAAAATCCGCCAGCGTTTGCTGCCAGAGCAGCGGCACGCTACAGGCCATCCGTACCGCCTGCTGACGAAAACGACTCACCTGGTTTACTGGCACCACCAGCCATGCACAGCGCAAGGCGGGAAACAGCGATTTGCTGAACGTACCGGCGTAAATTACCCGCTGTGGCGCATCCAGACTTTTCAGCGGCGGCAGCGGTTTACCGTGATAACGAAACTCGCTGTCGTAATCATCTTCAATAATCCACGCCTGGGTATGTGATGCCCACTCCAGCAGTTGATGACGCCGGGCTAACGACAGCGCGACGCCAAGCGGGCTTTGATGGGCCGGAGTGAGTAGCGCAAAACGCGCATCCGGATAATCGCGGATCCCGGTCGCCACATTCAACCCGTCGTCATCGATCGGAACCGGCAGCAGCGCGACATTTTCCTGCTCAATCACCGGACGGATCAACGGAAAGCCGGGATCTTCAATCCACATGCCATCGCCCGGCTTGGCCAGCGCGCGCAGGATGAGGGTCATCGACGCCGCATAGCCTGAGGTGATAAAAATCTGCTCGGGCAGACAGTCAATACTGCGCGACACGCGCAGATAGTCCACGATTGCCTGGCGTAACACGGCTTCACCGCAGACGTCGCCGAGAGCCAGATCAAAACGCGTCTGCGTGCGCAGTCGTCGCCCCATCACCCGCGCCCAGATGTCTCGCGGGAAGAGATCCAGCGCAGGAAGCCCCATCTGGAAGGGCTGAGGAACGGTACTTTCTCCGGCAAAGACCACCGGTTCGCTGTACGTCTGTTCCGGATGCAACTGTGCGCTGACAAACGTTCCCGCCTGCCCTCGCCGCTCCAGCCAGCCCTGTGCCACCAGCTCCGCATAAGCGTTTTCCACCGTCGAGCGCGAAATACCCAGCTCCTGTGACCAGGTACGACTGGACGGTAGTCTGGCTCCGGGCTGGAGTTCCCCACGTTCAATGGCCGTTTTTAACTGACGTGCAATTTGCTGATAGCGCGGCATATGGTCTGCTTTTTTCGTAAAAATATGGCTCTCTTTTGCAGTCCATTATAGTGCTACATTGCCGGCCATCAACACGAGGAGAAGCACCATGACGACGTTACGCCAGCCCTACTATGAACTCAGCCCTGAAGTCTATAACGCCCTGGTACAAGCGAAAACGGCACTGGAAAACAGCGCGCTGGATACCACGCTGATGGAATTGATTTACCTGCGTATTTCGCAGATCAACGGCTGCGCATTTTGCCTGGAAATGCACAGCAAGGCGCTGCGTAAATCGGGTGTCACGCAAAGTAAACTGGACGCGCTGGCCGGGTGGCGAGTGAGCCATCATTTCAGCGCGCAGGAGCAAGCGGCGCTGGCGTGGGCTGAATCGGTGACCGATATCGCCAGAACCCATGCTGAAGATGACGTTTATCTGCCACTGCTCACGCATTTCAGCGCTCGCGAAATCAGCGACCTGACTTTTGCGATCGGCCTGATGAACTGTTTTAACCGCCTGGCCGTAAGCATGCGGATGTAATCCGGCGTTTTTTCAGCACAAACTCCCGCTCCCCGTCAGGCTCATCGGTGGGGAGTAATCAATCGATAATTCCCATATCTTGTATGGTTGAAACTTATTTCAACTACATCTAGTATTCCCTCTATCAGTACACACCCAAACCGACGCGTCTTATCGCGCCGTTCTTTCATTTTAAATGGAAATACGAATCATGCGCATTACTATTTACACTCGAAATGACTGTGTTCAGTGCCACGCCACTAAACGGGCGATGGAAAGCCGTGGATTTGAATTTGAGATGGTGAACGTCGATCTGGTGCCCGACGCGGCCGAGGCCCTGCGTGCGCAAGGTTTTCGCCAGTTGCCGGTGGTCATTGCCGGCGAAACCCGTTGGTCAGGATTTCGTCCGGATATGATCAACCGTCTGCATCCAGAGCCTCGGGTAGCCAGCGCATGAACCCGCTCGTCTACTTCTCCAGCAGCTCCGAAAATACGCACCGTTTTATGCAGCGTCTGGGGCTGCCCGCCATTCGCATTCCGCTGAATGAACGCGAACGGATCCGGGTAGACGATCCCTACATTCTGGTGGTGCCTTCCTACGGTGGCGGCGGCACGGCTGGCGCAGTGCCGCGACAGGTGATCCGCTTTTTAAATGATGCTCACAACCGGGCGTTAATTCGCGGTGTCATTGCCTCTGGCAATCGTAACTTCGGCGAGGCGTATGGTCGCGCAGGGGAAGTGATTGCCCAGAAATGCGCCGTACCCTGGCTCTATCGTTTTGAACTGATGGGAACCCCCGCCGACATCGACAACGTTCGAAAAGGAGTAAGCGAATTTTGGCAACGACAACCGCAGAACGCGTAACGCAGGAATCGCTGGATTACCATGCGCTGAACGCCATGCTGAATCTGTACGATAAAGCAGGCCGTATTCAGTTCGATAAAGACAGGCAGGCGGTCGACGCCTTTTTTGCCGCCCATGTTCGCCCCCACTCTGTCACGTTTAGCAGTCAGGAGGAACGTCTGCAAACGCTGGTGCGCGAAGGGTATTACGACGAAAGCGTGCTGGCACGCTACGATCGCGCTTTCGTGGTATCGCTGTTTGCCCGCGCCCACGCCAGCGGTTTTCGTTTCCAGACCTTCCTCGGCGCCTGGAAGTTTTACACCAGCTACACGCTGAAAACCTTTGATGGCAAACGCTACCTGGAAGATTTTGAAGACCGTGTGGTGATGGTTGCGCTCACACTTGCGCAGGGGGATGAAGCGCTGGCGTCACAACTCACCGATGAGATGCTCTCTGGGCGTTTCCAGCCCGCCACGCCCACCTTCTTAAACTGCGGTAAACAGCAGCGCGGCGAACTGGTCTCCTGCTTCCTGCTGCGGATTGAAGATAACATGGAGTCGATTGGCCGGGCGGTGAACTCCGCACTTCAGCTCTCCAAACGCGGCGGCGGCGTGGCATTTTTACTCTCTAACCTGCGCGAAGCCGGTGCGCCCATCAAGCGCATCGAAAACCAGTCCTCCGGGGTGATCCCGGTGATGAAGATGCTGGAAGACGCCTTTTCCTATGCCAACCAGCTCGGCGCGCGTCAGGGGGCGGGGGCGGTCTATCTGCATGCGCATCATCCGGATATTCTGCGTTTCCTCGATACCAAACGCGAAAACGCCGACGAAAAGATCCGCATTAAAACGCTCTCGCTTGGCGTGGTTATCCCGGACGTGACGTTCCGTCTGGCGAAAGAGAATGCGCAAATGGCGTTGTTTTCGCCGTATGACGTCGAGCGTCTTTACGGTAAACCCTTCGGCGATATCGCCATAAGCGAACGATACGACGAACTGGTCGCCGACGAGCGCGTGCGCAAAAAATACATTAACGCCCGCGACTTTTTCCAGACACTGGCAGAAATTCAGTTTGAATCCGGCTATCCCTACATTATGTATGAGGATACGGTGAATCGCGCCAACCCGATTGCGGGTCGCATTAATATGAGCAACCTTTGCTCGGAAATTTTGCAGGTCAACAGCGCCTCTACCTACGAGGAGAATCTTGACTACGCCCATACCGGGCATGACATTTCCTGCAACCTCGGCTCGCTGAATATTGCCCACACCATGGATTCTCCGGACATTGGCCGGACGGTCGAAACAGCGATTCGCGGGCTGACGGCGGTGTCAGATATGAGCCATATCCACAGCGTCCCGTCGATTGCTGCCGGTAATGCCGCCTCCCACGCCATCGGACTGGGACAGATGAACCTGCACGGCTATCTGGCACGCGAAGGCATCGCCTATGGTTCGCCAGAAGGACTGGATTTCACCAATCTCTACTTTTACACCATCACCTGGCATGCACTGCATACGTCGATGCTGCTGGCACGTGAACGTGGACAGACGTTTGCCGGATTCGCACAGTCGCGCTACGCCAGCGGCGAGTTCTTCACGCAGTATCTGGAGCAGAACTGGACGCCGAAAACCGAGAAAGTCCGGGCGCTGTTTGCCCGTAGCGGCATCACGCTGCCGACGCGTGAAATGTGGCGGTATCTGCGCGACGAAGTGATGCGCTATGGCATCTACAACCAGAATTTACAGGCGGTGCCACCGACCGGTTCGATCTCCTACATCAATCATGCGACGTCGAGCATTCATCCGATTGTCTCGAAAGTGGAGATTCGCAAAGAGGGCAAAACCGGGCGCGTCTACTATCCGGCCCCGTTCATGACCAATGAGAATCTGGATATGTATCAGGACGCGTATGAAATCGGCGCACAGAAAATCATTGATACCTACGCCGAAGCCACTAAACACGTCGATCAGGGCCTGTCGCTGACGCTGTTTTTCCCCGATACCGCCACCACCCGCGATATCAACAAAGCGCAGATCTACGCCTGGCGAAAAGGCATTAAGTCGTTATATTACATTCGCTTGCGACAGCTGGCGCTGGAAGGTACTGAAATTGAAGGCTGCGTCTCGTGCGCATTGTAAGGAGAGCAGTATGACATTATCACGCGTGAGCGCCATTAACTGGAATAAGATTCAGGACGACAAAGATCTCGAAGTGTGGAACCGCCTGACCAGCAACTTCTGGTTGCCGGAAAAAGTACCGTTGTCTAACGATATTCCAGCGTGGCAAAACCTGAGCGCCGCCGAGCAGCAGCTCACCATCCGCGTCTTTACCGGCCTGACGCTGCTCGACACCATCCAGAATATCGCCGGGGCCCCGTCGCTGATGGCAGATTCCCTGACACCGCACGAGGAGGCGGTGCTGTCGAACATCAGTTTTATGGAAGCGGTGCATGCCCGCTCCTACAGTTCCATCTTCTCTACGCTGTGCCAGACGAAAGATGTCGATGCCGCTTATGCCTGGAGCGAAGAAAATGCGCCGTTACAACAAAAGGCGCAGATTATCCTCGCGCATTACGCCAGCGATGACTCTTTAAAGAAGAAGATTGCCAGTGTGTTTCTGGAATCCTTCCTGTTCTATTCCGGCTTCTGGTTGCCGATGTATTTCTCCAGCCGCGGTAAGCTCACCAACACCGCCGATCTGATCCGTCTGATCATTCGTGACGAAGCGGTTCATGGCTATTACATCGGCTATAAATACCAGAAAGGACTGGAAAAACGCTCTCAATCCGAGCGTGACGAGCTGAAGGATTTTGCCCTCGAGCTGCTGATGGAACTGTACGATAACGAAGTCCGTTATACCGAAGAACTGTATGCCGACACCGCCTGGGCAGAGGATGTCAATGCGTTCCTTTGCTACAACGCCAACAAGGCGTTGATGAACCTGGGCTATGAGGCGCTGTTCCCGGCGGAAATGGCGGAGGTGAATCCGGCAATCCTAGCTGCGCTGTCGCCCAATGCCGACGAAAACCATGACTTTTTCTCCGGCTCAGGATCGTCATACGTGATGGGAAAAGCCGTCGAAACGGAAGACGAAGACTGGAATTTTTAACGGAAATTAATAGGGGAAATATCACGGCAATCATGATGGTAATATTTTAAGCAGATCACATTTTTATCACCCAATTATTTCAGGGTGATCTACACTCAATAGTGGTTGTCATATTCGCCTGAATTGCTGAAATTCAGGCGCGTTTTTAGTGGTCTTGACAAAAAATATTCACCGGCCGTGGTTTGCTCTCAGCCCTTATATCATGGGAAGTCCCGGCAATTTGCCTTCCTCTCTATTTCCCCTCATATCGCATTCAGGGTTGTCTCAGATTCTCAGTATGTTAGGGTAGAAAAAGGTGACTATTTCTATCAGGTATCATATCGACATAAATAAATAACAGGAATCTTTCTATTGCATGGCAATTAAATTAGAAGTGAAAAATCTATATAAAGTATTTGGAGAGCATCCACAGCGCGCCTTCAAATATATTGAAAAAGGACTTTCAAAAGAACAAATTCTGGAAAAAACAGGGCTATCGCTTGGCGTTAAAGACGCCAGTCTGGCCATTGAAGAAGGCGAGATATTTGTCATCATGGGATTATCCGGTTCGGGTAAATCCACAATGGTACGCCTTCTCAATCGCCTGATTGAACCCACCCGTGGACAGGTACTGATCGACGGCATCGATATCGCCAAAATATCGGATGCTGAACTCCGCGAGGTGCGCAGAAAAAAGATTGCGATGGTCTTCCAGTCATTTGCGCTGATGCCGCACATGACTGTTCTGGACAATACCGCATTCGGTATGGAATTAGCCGGTGTAAGTGCTGAGGAACGTCGCGAAAAAGCGCTGGATGCCCTGCGCCAGGTGGGACTTGAAAATTATGCGCACGGCTACCCGGATGAACTTTCCGGCGGCATGCGTCAGCGTGTCGGTCTCGCCAGAGCATTAGCCATTAACCCTGACATCTTATTAATGGATGAAGCCTTCTCTGCGCTCGATCCCTTAATTCGTACCGAGATGCAGGATGAACTGGTGAAACTGCAGGCGAAACATCAGCGCACCGTCGTCTTTATTTCCCACGACCTTGATGAAGCGATGCGTATTGGCGACCGAATTGCCATTATGCAAAATGGCGAAGTAGTTCAGGTCGGTACACCGGATGAAATTCTGAATAATCCGGCGAACGATTATGTACGTACCTTCTTCCGTGGCGTCGATATTAGCCAGGTCTTTAGCGCGAAAGATATTGCCCGCCGTAGCCCGGTGGGACTGATTCGTAAAACGCCGGGCTTTGGCCCCCGTTCAGCCCTGAAATTATTACAGGACGAAGATCGGGAATACGGTTACGTCATCGAACGCGGCAATAAGTTTGTTGGCGTGGTCTCCATCGACTCATTAAAAGCGGCATTAGGTCAGGCTCAGGGCATTGAAGGGGCGTTAATCGACGAGCCGCTGGCCGTAGATGCACAAACCCCACTTAGCGAGCTGCTCTCTCATGTCGGACAAGCGCCGTGCGCGGTGCCGGTTGTCGATGAGGAACAACAGTATGTAGGCATTATTTCAAAACGCATGCTGCTACAGGCTTTAGATCGCGAGGGGACAAACAATGGCTGATCAATCTAATCCGTGGGATACCGCACCAGCGGCTGAGAGCGCCGCACCATCCGCTGACGCCTGGAGCACGCCGTCAGGGACGCCTGCCGATAGCGGCGGCGCCGACTGGCTGACCAGCGCGCCTGCGCCAGCACCGGAACATTTCAACATTATGGATCCGTTCCATAAGACGCTGATCCCGCTCGACAGTTGGGTCACTGAAGGGATCGACTGGGTGGTCACCCATTTCCGTCCCGTCTTCCAGGGCATTCGTGTGCCGGTGGATTACATCCTTAACGGTTTTCAGCAGTTGCTGCTGGGGATGCCGGCTCCGGTGGCGATCGTCGTTTTCGCCCTGATCGCCTGGCAGATTTCCGGCGTCGGGATGGGGGTTGCAACGCTTGTTTCCCTGATTGCCATTGGCGCTATCGGCGCCTGGTCGCAGGCGATGATTACGTTGGCGCTGGTGCTGACCGCCCTGCTGTTCTGCGTGCTGATCGGCCTGCCAATGGGGATCTGGCTGGCGCGCAGTCCACGGGCGGCGAAGATCGTTCGTCCGCTGCTCGACGCCATGCAGACAACACCAGCGTTCGTCTATCTGGTGCCGATTGTGATGCTGTTCGGTATTGGCAACGTGCCGGGGGTGGTCGTGACGATTATCTTTGCGCTGCCGCCGATTGTGCGCCTGACGATCCTCGGGATTAACCAGGTTCCGGCCGATCTGATCGAAGCGTCACGCTCGTTCGGGGCCAGTCCGCGTCAGATGCTGTTCAAAGTTCAGTTACCGCTGGCGATGCCCACCATTATGGCAGGGGTCAACCAGACGCTCATGCTTGCGCTCTCGATGGTCGTGATCGCCTCCATGATTGCCGTCGGTGGTCTGGGCCAGATGGTACTGCGCGGTATCGGTCGTCTCGATATGGGACTGGCCACCGTCGGCGGGGTCGGCATTGTGATCCTCGCCATCATTCTGGATCGTCTGACTCAGGCCGTGGGTCGCGACTCACGCAGCCGCGGTAACCGTCGCTGGTACACCACCGGTCCTGTCGGGCTCGTTACGCGCCCTTTCATTAAGTAATTCACCTGTTGCCCGGTGACGCTGCGCTTACCGGGCCTACACG
>NZ_CP070239.1:2436558-2443600 GCF_016906145.1 Citrobacter sp. MGH 55 | reverse complement strand
ATTAAGGAACAACGATGCGACAGAAAATCATGATTGCCACAGCGTTTGCCACCCTTGTCTCCACCAGCGCTTTCGCTGCCGACCTGCCAGGTAAAGGCATTACCGTCCAACCGGTACAGAGCACCATCACCGAAGAAACCTTTCAGACGCTGCTGGTGAGCCGCGCGCTGGAGAAATTGGGTTACACCGTCAATAAACCGAGCGAAGTCGACTATAACGTGGGCTACACCTCTATTGCCTCCGGCGATGCCACGTTTACCGCCGTCAACTGGCAGCCGCTGCACGACGATATGTATTCTGCGGCAGGCGGGGACAAGAAGTTTTACCGCGAAGGCACATTCGTCACCGGGGCTGCGCAGGGTTACCTGATCGATAAGAAAACCGCTGAACAGTACAAAATTACTAACATCGCCCAGTTGAAAGACCCCAACATTGCTAAAATCTTCGATACCAACGGCGACGGTAAAGCGGACATGATGGGCTGCTCGCCAGGCTGGGGCTGTGAAGCGGTGATTAACCACCAGAACAAAGCGTTTGATCTGGAAAAAACCGTCGACGTCAGCCACGGCAACTATGCAGCGATGATGGCCGATACCATCACCCGCTTTAAAGAAGGTAAACCGATTCTGTATTACACCTGGACGCCTTACTGGGTGAGCGACGTGATGAAGCCAGGTAAAGATGTGGTCTGGTTACAGGTGCCGTTCTCCTCGCTGCCGGGTGAGCAGAAAGATATCGATACTAAACTGCCGAATGGCGCGAACTATGGCTTCCCGGTAAACACCATGCACATCGTTGCCAACAAGGCCTGGGCAGAGAAAAACCCGGCGGCGGCGAAACTGTTTGCCATCATGAAACTGCCGCTGGCGGACATTAACGCGCAAAACGCGATGATGCATGAGGGCAAAGCGTCGGAAGCTGATGTTCAGGGTCATGTTGACGGCTGGATAAAAGCCCACCAGCAGCAGTTTGACGGCTGGGTGAACGACGCGCTGGCGGCGCAGAAGTAATTGCCTCCTGAATGCCGGATGGCGCGCGATGCGCTTATCTGGCATACGATAGCCGGGAACGCGGTTCCCGGCCTGCTCCCTCCGTTCCCTCCCCTGATCGCACAATCCGGCACGCAACAAATCCCCAACATTCATAAATGTCCGCTATGATTGATTCCCAAAGAAATCATCACCTGACTCACGATTGCGAACATAATGACAAAAACCTCTCACGGGCTGAGCCCGGCACTGATCGTTCTCATGTCAGTGGCTACCGGTCTGGCCGTCGCCAGCAACTATTATGCACAGCCACTGCTCGAAACCATCGCACGCCACTTCTCACTTTCTGCCAGTTCAGCGGGGTTTATCGTCACCGCCGCTCAGCTTGGCTACGCCGCCGGTTTACTGTTTCTGGTTCCGCTTGGCGATATGTTTGAACGCCGGACGCTGATCGTCTCTATGACGCTGTTGGCGGCGGGTGGGATGCTGATTACCGCCAGCAGTCAGTCGCTGACGATGATGATCCTCGGCACGGCGCTGACCGGACTTTTTTCCGTGGTTGCACAAATTCTGGTGCCGCTGGCGGCGACGCTTGCCACGCCGAATAAACGCGGCAAAGTGGTCGGGACCATCATGAGCGGCCTGCTGCTGGGCATTTTGCTGGCGCGAACCGTGGCGGGACTGCTGGCGAATCTCGGCGGTTGGCGCACTGTCTTCTGGGTCGCCTCCGTATTGATGGCGCTGATGGCTATCGCGCTGTGGCGCGGCTTGCCAAAGGTGAAGTCAGACACCCACCTGAACTACCCACAGTTGCTGGGTTCGGTATTCAGTTTGTTTACCCGCGATAAACTGCTGCGCACGCGTGCACTGCTGGGCTGCCTGACCTTCGCCAATTTCAGCATTCTCTGGACGTCAATGGCCTTTTTACTGGCCGCCCCGCCGTTTAACTATTCTGAAGGGATGATTGGCCTGTTTGGGCTGGCGGGTGCCGCTGGTGCGCTCGGCGCGCGTCCGGCTGGCGGTTTTGCGGATAAAGGACATTCTCACCTCACCACGACCTATGGCCTGCTGCTATTACTGCTTTCCTGGCTCGCTATCTGGTTGGGACACACCTCAGTACTGGCGCTGATTGTGGGGATTCTGGTTCTGGATCTTACCGTTCAGGGGGTTCACATCACTAATCAGACGGTGATTTACCGTTTGTATCCGGAGGCCCGAAACCGTCTGACCGCCGGGTATATGACCAGTTACTTTATCGGCGGGGCAGCAGGGTCATTGATCTCCGCCTCGGCCTGGCAGCATGCCGGATGGCTGGGCGTTTGTCTGGCAGGGACGACCGTTGCCGTACTGAACCTGCTGGTCTGGTGGCGAGGATTTCACCGACAAGACGCTGCAATTTAAGCGCCCGGCAAGCGTTTGGGCTCCTGAGGGTGTTAAGGAGCCCCCCAGTCTGTTAAGGTGATAGAGATTATTAACCCTGATAATTTTAACATTGGTGATAACGCGCAAAACTCTATGGAAAGGCCCGCATCTCTGCCCAATACCCCTCCGGCTACCTGTGCGGAAGGATTCAAAGACAGCTTACCCATCGTCATCAGCTATATTCCTGTTGCCTTTGCATTTGGTCTCAATGCCACCCGTCTCGGGTTTAGCCCGGTTGAGAGCGTGTTTTTCTCCTGCATTATTTATGCCGGTGCCAGCCAGTTCGTTATCACAACCATGCTCGCCGCAGGCAGCACATTATGGGTTGCCGCCCTGACCGTTATGGCGATGGATGTACGCCATGTTTTATACGGTCCTTCCCTGCGCAGTCGTATCGCCCAGAAACTCAGTAAACCGAAAACCGCCCTGTGGGCGTTTGGTCTCACCGACGAAGTCTTTGCCGCTGCCACTGCAAAGCTGGTGCGGGATAACCGTCGCTGGAGCGAGAACTGGATGATTGGCATCGCGTTTTGCTCCTGGGCCTCCTGGGTGCTGGGAACCGTACTCGGCGCCTTTTCCGGCAGCGGTTTATTGAAAGGATTCCCGGCGGTCGAAGCGGCGCTCGGTTTTATGCTCCCCGCGCTGTTTATGAGTTTTCTGCTGGCGTCATTCCAGCGTAAACAGTCCCTGTGCGTGACCGCCGCCTTAGCGGGCGCACTGGCGGGCGTGACGCTGTTTTCCATCCCCGCCGCGATTCTGGCGGGGATTGTGTGTGGTTGTCTGACCGCGCTAATTCAGGCTTTCTGGCAAGGAGTTCCCGATGCGCTATGAGGTGCTGCTGCTCGGATTGCTGGTCGGCTGTGTAAATTATGGGTTTCGCTATTTACCGCTGCGTCTGAAGATGGGAAATACCCGTCCAGGCAAGCGTGGTGCAACCGGCGTTTTACTCGACACCATCGGCATTGCATCAATTTGCGCCCTGCTGGTTGTGTCAACGGCCCCTGAGGTCATGCACGATGCCAGTCGCTTCGTACCGACGCTCGTGGGCTTTGCTGTACTGGGTGCTAGTTTTTATAAAACGCGCAGTATCATCATTCCTACGCTATTAAGCGCTCTGGCCTATGGATTAGCGTGGAAAATGTTGGCGGTTTTATAGGTTGGAAAAATCATTTTAATTTAATAATACATTTACTTTATTTGTCACTGTCGTTACTATATCGGCTGAAATTAATGAGGTCATGCCCAAATGGATAGTTCGTTTACGCCCATTGAACAAATGCTAAAATTTCGCGCCAGCCGCCACGAGGATTTTCCGTATCAGGAAATCCTGCTGACTCGTCTTTGCATGCATATGCAAGGAAAACTGCTGGATAACCGCAATAAAATGCTGAAAGCTCAAGGGATTAACGAGACGTTGTTTATGGCGTTGATTACGCTGGAGTCTCAGGAAAACCACAGCATTCAGCCTTCTGAACTGAGCTGTGCCCTGGGATCATCCCGTACTAACGCGACACGTATCGCTGATGAGCTGGAAAAGCGCGGTTGGATCGAGCGCCATGAAAGCGACAACGATCGTCGTTGCCTGCATCTACAGTTAACCGATAAAGGCCATGCATTTTTGCGCGAAGTATTACCGCCGCAGCATAACTGCCTGCATCAACTGTGGTCCGCTCTTAACACTGCAGAAAAAGAACAGCTTGAGCACATCACTCGTAAGCTTCTGACGCGTCTCGATCAGATGGACCAGGATGGTGCTATCCTTGAGGCGCTGAGCTAACGCGTCGACTCGCTCAATAATCCAGATTACCAAAGAAAACTGACTGGCCAGCACCTGAACGTGCTGGCCTTTCTGATAAACAGCTCGGCTCAGCCGACGAAAAAATAAGATCGTGGAGAACAACATGAGCGCAAATGCGGAGACCCAAACCCCGCAGCAACCGGTTAAGAAGAAAAGCAAACGTAAAAGTACGCTACTCCTCCTGACCTTGCTCTTTATCATTATTGCCGTGGCATATGGAATTTATTGGTTTTTGGTACTGCGTCATGTCGAAGAGACCGATGATGCGTACGTGGCAGGGAACCAGGTTCAAATCATGGCACAGGTATCCGGCAGCGTGACGAAAGTCTGGGCGGATAACACTGATTTTGTTAAACAGGGTGACGTTCTCGTCACGCTCGATCAGACGGATGCCAGGCAGGCATTTGAAAAAGCGAAGACCGCGCTGGCCTCCAGCGTCCGTCAGACGCATCAGTTAATGATCAACAGCAAACAGTTGCAGGCGAACATTGCGGTGCAGAAAACGGCCCTTGCCCAGGCGCAAAGCGATTTTAACCGTCGCGTACCGCTCGGTAACGCCAACCTGATTGGTCGCGAAGAGCTGCAACACGCGCGGGATGCCGTGGCCAGCGCTCAGGCGCAGCTTGATGTTGCTATTCAGCAATACAATGCCAATCAGGCGATGATTCTCGACAGCAAGCTGGAAGATCAGCCCGCCGTCCAACAGGCCGCCACCGAAGTGCGTAACGCCTGGCTGGCGCTCGAGCGAACGAAGATCGTCAGCCCGATGACCGGCTACGTGTCGCGCCGCGCCGTGCAGCCTGGCGCGCAGATCAGCCCTACCACGCCGCTGATGGCTGTGGTTCCGGCCACCAATCTGTGGGTTGATGCTAACTTCAAAGAGACGCAGCTTGCCCATATGCGCATCGGCCAACCGGCAACGGTGATCAGTGATATCTACGGCGATGACGTTAAGTACACCGGTAAAGTGGTCGGTCTTGATATGGGGACCGGTAGCGCCTTCTCACTGCTGCCAGCACAGAACGCAACCGGTAACTGGATCAAAGTGGTTCAGCGTCTGCCTGTACGTATCGAACTGGATGCACAGCAGCTGGCGCAACATCCGCTGCGGATTGGTTTATCGACGCTCGTCACCGTCGATACCGCGAACCGCGACGGTCAGGTGCTCGCCAGCCAGGTGCGCACTACGCCGGTGTCTGAGAGTAACGCCCGTGAAATCAGCCTTGCCCCGGTCAATAAACTGATCGAAGAGATTGTGCAGGCCAACGCAGGCTAATCTGAGGTGCGTGTGATGCAACAGCAAAAACCGCTGGAGGGCGCGCAGCTCGTCATTATGACGATTGCGCTGTCGCTGGCGACATTCATGCAGGTGCTGGACTCCACCATTGCTAACGTGGCGATCCCTACGATCGCCGGGAACCTGGGCTCATCGCTGAGCCAGGGGACGTGGGTGATCACCTCTTTCGGGGTGGCGAACGCCATCTCGATTCCCATTACCGGCTGGCTGGCAAAGCGCGTTGGGGAAGTGAAGCTCTTCATGTGGTCAACGGTGGCGTTTGCCATCGCCTCCTGGGCGTGCGGCGTCTCCAGTAGTCTGAACATGCTGATCTTCTTCCGCGTCGTTCAGGGGGTGGTTGCCGGGCCGCTGATCCCGCTTTCGCAAAGTCTGCTACTCAATAACTACCCTCCGGCAAAGCGCTCTATCGCGCTGGCGCTGTGGTCGATGACAGTGATTGTCGCGCCGATTTGCGGCCCGATTCTGGGCGGCTATATCAGCGATAACTATCACTGGGGCTGGATTTTCTTTATCAACGTGCCAATCGGTATTGCCGTCGTTCTGATGACGCTGCAAACCCTGCGTGGACGCGAAACACGCACGGAACAGCGGCGGATTGACGCCATCGGGCTGGCGCTGCTGGTCATTGGGATCGGTAGCCTGCAGATTATGCTCGACCGGGGGAAAGAGCTGGACTGGTTCGCCTCACAGGAGATCATCATTCTGACCGTGGTGGCGGTGGTCGCCATTAGCTTCCTGATTGTCTGGGAGCTTACCGACGATAACCCCATTGTCGATCTCTCACTGTTTAAGTCGCGAAACTTTACCATCGGCTGTTTGTGTATCAGTCTGGCTTATATGCTGTACTTCGGGGCAATTGTTCTGCTACCTCAGCTTTTGCAGGAGGTTTACGGCTATACCGCGACGTGGGCGGGTCTGGCGTCCGCGCCGGTGGGGATTATTCCGGTGATCCTGTCGCCGATTATTGGCCGCTTTGCCCATAAGCTGGATATGCGCAGGCTGGTGACGTTCAGCTTTATTATGTATGCCGTCTGCTTTTACTGGCGTGCGTGGACGTTTGAACCGGGAATGGACTTCGGCGCCTCCGCATGGCCACAGTTTATTCAGGGCTTCGCGGTGGCGTGCTTCTTTATGCCGCTAACGACCATCACGCTGTCTGGCTTACCGCCTGAGCGTCTGGCGGCGGCATCAAGTTTGTCTAACTTTACGCGAACGCTGGCGGGGTCAATCGGGACATCGATCACCACCACCATGTGGACCAACCGGGAATCGATGCACCATGCACAGTTAACCGAGTCGGTGAATCCGTATAACCCGAATGCGCAGGCAATGTACGATCAGCTACAGGGATTGGGCATGACGCAGCAACAGGCGTCTGGCTGGATAGCCCAGCAGATAACGAATCAGGGGCTGATTATTTCAGCCAACGAGATCTTCTGGATGTCGGCGGGGATCTTCCTGGTGTTGCTCGGTCTGGTCTGGTTCGCTAAACCCCCGTTTGGTGCGGGCGGTGGCGGTGGTGGCGCGCACTAAGGT
>NZ_CP070239.1:2430083-2434432 GCF_016906145.1 Citrobacter sp. MGH 55 | reverse complement strand
AACTAGATATGCAGTTCCTGCAACTTCTCTTTTGGCAGCGCCAGCTCTTCATTGCTGTTGACGCGAACGTCGCGCTCCAGAATATGACGCGCGATATCCTGTGCTTCACTCAGGGAGTGCATCTGATATGTACCACACTGGTAGACGTTCAGTTCCGGGATCTGATTCTGATCCTGAACTTTCAGCACGTCGGCCATCGCCGCTTTCCAGGCATCTGCCACGCGCTGCTCATCCGGCGTACCTATCAGGCTCATATAGAAACCGGTACGGCAACCCATCGGGGAGATATCGATAATCTCGACGCCGTTACCGTTGAGGTGATTACGCATAAAGCCTGCGAACAGATGCTCCAGCGTGTGAATCCCTTTCTCCGGCATCACCTCTTTATTTGGAATGCAGAAACGCAGATCAAACACGGTGATGGCGTCACCGTGTGGAGTGTTCATCGTTTTCGCCACACGGACTGCAGGTGCTTCCATCCGGGTATGATCGACAGTGAAGCTATCTAACAACGGCATTTAGCCACCTCCGATAATTTTTTATAAATAAACTGAACTCTTTGTTCCGGTGCGAGTCTGAGTATATGAAAGACGCGCATTTGTTATCATCATCCCTGTTTTCAGAGATGAAATTTTGGCCACTCCCGAGTGGCCTTTTTCTTTTCTGTCAGGCCTGCTGCTTTGCCAGCCAGCTGTCAAACGGTTCCGAATCTGCCGCTTCAACTTCGCGCTGACGACGTTTTGAGGCGTCACGTTCAGCCACAAAGTCTTCTTCCTGCAAAATTTCCAGCGGCTCTTCACGGAGCAGATTACGGTAAGCTTCGCCCAGCGCCCTGCCCGTACCGCCAATACCCGTATCAATCATAGACCGCAGAATACGTGCAGAGAACGTTAATTCCGGGTTATCAAAGCAGGCAACCAGTTCGTCACAGACTTTCTGATAATCCTCTCCGCCGTGGATGCTGTCCAGCGTTTGTGCCACACGCTTCAGATCGCGGAACAGATCTTTACCCACTTCGGGCAGCGGGAACTGTGCAGTTTCACAACCAATCCCTAACGTCAGGCCCGGCTTACGCCCTTCCAGAATCACCCGATTCCAGTTGGTACGCGTACATAGCAGCTCACTGCTGCTCATCTCCGGCGCATCGGCCAGCACACACCAGACCATAAACAGGTCAAGGAAACGCACCTGTTGCTCGTCCACGCCAATTGGCGAGAACGGGTTGATATCCAGCGAGCGGACTTCGATGTATTCGATACCGCCACGCAGAAGCGCATCTGAAGGCGACTCACCGCTACGCGTAACGCGTTTCGGACGAATCGGCGCGTACAGCTCATTTTCAATCTGCAGCACGTTGCTGTTGATTTGCAGACGCTTACCGTCTTTTTCCAGCCCTACTGCCGCATACTCTTCAGAAGGCGTTTTAATCGCCCGCTTCAAGCCTGCCACATACTCGTAGAGATCGTTAAACGTAATTCCGAGATTGCTTTGCGACTTATTGGTATAACCCAGATCGCTCAGTCGCAGCGAGGTCGCGTACGGCAGGTAGTACATTCCGCAGTCGGTTTTCTCAAACGGCAGCGTGGTCGGTTTGCCCTGCAGGAAGGAAGCGCAAATCGCCGGGGACGCACCAAACAGATAAGGAATGACCCAGCCAAAGCGGTAATAGTTACGGATCAGGCGGAAATAGCCGGCAGAGATTTTCTCTTTTGCCTCTTCGCCTTCCACTACGCCGCATTTCGCCTGCCAGAATGCCATTGGCAGTGAAAAGTTGTAGTGCACACCGGAAATAGTTTGCATCAACGCACCGTAACGGTTTTTCAACCCTTCACGGTACAGCGTTTTCATACGACCAATATTTGAAGTGCCATATTGCGCCAGTTCAATGTCCTGACCTTCGGCAATGTAGCAAGGCATGCTCAGAGGCCACATGCGCTCATCACCCATATTTCTGGCGGTATAACGATGCAGGTCACGCATGAAGGTCAGCATATGCTGGATATCGCCGTCTACCGGTGTGATAAACTCCAGCAGCGCTTCCGCGAAATCCGTGGTAATCCATTTATGCGTCAGCGCTGAGCCTAACGCTTCAGGATGCCCCGTTGTCGCCAACGTGCCATCCGCATTCACGCGCAATGTTTCGCGCTCCAGCCCGCGCTGTATCCCCTGTAATGCCTGAGGATGCTTTTCCAGCCAGGCCAAAGCCTGTGATACGTCCGGGATCAAATTGACCTCCCGCCTGTCAAAATCGTATTAATTAGCATAATTGTAGTGGTTAACCTAAAGGCTAATCCCCAGGCACAATTAGTGCCACCAGGTAATGCCCTGAACGGTAGCAGCCGCGACGACAATATAACGCAGCGCTTTGCCAAGGCATAAAAAAAAGAGCACCTGCCCCCACGAGAGGCGCATCCATCCCGCTAACAGGCACAGTAAATCACCCACAACCGGCATCCAGCTTAATAATAGTGTGACCGCGCCATAGCGTTTAAGCCAGCCTGTGGCTTTCTCCTGCCAGCGCGATGTCTTGCGCAGCGGGAAGAAACGCCCAAGGATAACGTTAGTTAACCCTCCAAGGCTATTACCCATTGTTGCTGTTAAAACTAAGACCCAGGGATGACTGAGTCCGGCCAGTAACATGGCAATCAGAACGACTTCCGAGTTGCCGGGCAGCAGCGTAGCGCTGAGGAAACTGCTGGCGAACAATGAAAGGAGCGACAGTCCGTCACTCACAGGAGTCGAACGTCCACAGCATCCATTCCGGCGGCGCGTGCTGCCTGGATACCAAAGTCCGCATCTTCAAATACCACGCACTGCGCCGGAGGCACGCCCATACGCTCCGCACAAAGCAGGAAAGTATCTGGCGCGGGTTTATGGTGCTGGACATGATCGGCAGCAACGACGGCATCAAAATAGCGACGCAACCCCAGATGGGCCAGCAGCGCTTCCGCTACTGCGCTTTCACTGCCGGTCCCGACAGACATCGGGCGACGACCATGCCACGCTTTTACCACCTCAACCAGCGGCAACGGCTCGACGCTGTCGAGGAGCATGATTTTTACCGCGTCGGTTTTTTCACGGGCTAACGCGTGAGGATCGAGATCCGCATGATTCAACTCAATAATGGACTGAGCAATACGCCATGTGGCTGAGCCGTTAAGGGCAATCATCGCCTGAAGATCAAAATGCATACCGTAACGACCTAATACTTCGACCCACGCCTTACGGTGCGTCGGTTCAGTATCCAGAAGGGTACCATCCATATCGAAAATCAGACCCGCATAACGTTCGTACATAGCGCTCTCACCGGCAAGTAAACAGACGTTACTTTATCGTAATTGCTGGATTTTGTCGCTGACGACGATGCTGAGGATTGTTCAGGAGATGAATGCAAAGGAGTAAGGAAAAGAAAAAAATGGTRCATCCGGGAGGATGACTCGGCGAAGCCTCGCCCTTCGGGCTGTTGCTGGCGCAACGTTATCCCCCCTGGTGCTTACGATGCTCTCGCAGACCATGAAACAACAAACTTGCTGTTATTCGGGAGAAGATGGTGCATCCGGGAGGATTCGAACCTCCGACCGCTCGGTTCGTAGCCGAGTACTCTATCCAGCTGAGCTACGGATGCAAATGGCGGTGAGGCGGGGATTCGAACCCCGGATGCAGCTTTTGACCGCATACTCCCTTAGCAGGGGAGCGCCTTCAGCCTCTCGGCCACCTCACCACACGCCTCTTACGAGTGCTTCGAAGAACTTGTTTCTGCTCATCGTCGCTGCGTGGCGCACATATTACTTTCTGGGACTTATAAGTCAAACAATTTTTCCTGAGCTTTTATCGTTTGCACACTTCACGTTCAATTAGTCTGCAAAAACGGCAAAAAGAGTGTTTTATCAACAGATAAATTGGACTCTGGGGCAACGGACTACCTCAATGGGAAAGACATACGGATGCAGTAGCGCCAGGCGAAACCGGAAAAAGAGTCACAGAAAAACGAAACAGAGTGGGATATTGCGACGATGTCAGGTTGCGCCTCACCCGGTCAGGTGAGACGCGGAAACCTTAGTAACTGGACTGCTGGGATTTTTCAGCCTGGATACGCTGGTAGATCTCTTCACGATGGACAGATACTTCTTTCGGGGCGTTTACGCCGATGCGTACCTGGTTGCCCTTCACCCCTAAAACTGTCACGGTGACCTCATCTCCAATCATGAGGGTCTCACCAACTCGACGAGTCAGAATCAGCATTCTTTGCTCCTTGAAAGATTAAAAGAGTCGGGTCTCTCTGTATCCCGGCATTATCCATCATATAACGCCAAAAAGTAAGCGATGACAAACACATTACATGTAAGTAG
>NZ_CP070239.1:2386415-2428325 GCF_016906145.1 Citrobacter sp. MGH 55 | reverse complement strand
AGTAAGCAGTCACGGCATCACATTCTGTTAAACCTAAGTTTAGCCGATATACACAACTTCAACCTGACTTTATCGTTGTCGACAACGTTGATGCAAACGCCGCGGAATGCTTATCCGCGGCATCGGCTAACGCTTATAGTTATTACAATTTTGCGCTGACCCAGGCTTGCACACTGGCTAACGCCGCAGGCAGAGCAGAAGCATCCGTACCACCGGCTTGCGCCATGTCCGGACGACCACCACCCTTACCGCCCACCTGCTGAGCGACCATACCTACCAGTTCCCCTGCTTTGACACGGTCGGTCACGTCCTTAGACACACCAGCAATCAGAGAAACCTTACCTTCAGCTGCCGTTGCCAGCACGATAATCGTCGACCCCAGTTGATTTTTCAGATCATCAACCATGGTGCGCAACATTTTCGGCTCAACACCCGCAAGCTCACTCACCAACAGCTTAACGCCATTGATATCAACCGCTTTGCTGGAAAGATTCGCACTTTCCTGCGCCG
This sequence comes from Citrobacter sp. MGH 55, assembly GCF_016906145.1. Classification (NCBI taxonomy): domain Bacteria; kingdom Pseudomonadati; phylum Pseudomonadota; class Gammaproteobacteria; order Enterobacterales; family Enterobacteriaceae; genus Citrobacter; species Citrobacter sp. MGH 55. The sequence continues at coordinate 2,427,815 of NZ_CP070239.1, read as the reverse complement.
CAGCATGTTCTTTCAACTGCTGAAGCTCTTTCTCAAGCTGACGAGTACGTTCCAGTACTGAACGCACTTTGTCGCCCAGATTCTGGCTATCGCCCTTCAACAGATGTGCAATATCGGCTAAGCGATCGCTTTCTGCATGCACAGTCGCAATGGCGCCCTCACCGGTTACCGCTTCAATGCGACGAACCCCGGCGGCAGTTCCGGACTCAGAGACAATACGGAACAGGCCGATGTCACCGGTACGGCTGGCGTGCGTCCCGCCGCACAGTTCGGTAGAGAAATCACCCATGCTCAGCACGCGAACGCGTTCGTCATATTTCTCGCCGAACAGCGCCATTGCGCCTTTTGCTTTCGCCGCTTCCAGATCCATCACGTGGGTTTCAACCGGCAGGTTACGACGAATCTGCGCGTTCACCAGATCTTCAACCGCCCGGATTTCCGCCGGCTTCATTGCTTCATTATGCGAGAAATCGAAGCGCAGCATTTTGTCGTTAACCAGCGACCCTTTCTGCGCCACGTGCGTGCCCAGAATCTGGCGCAACGCCGCGTGCATCAGGTGCGTTGCGGAGTGATTCAGACGAATACGCGCACGACGCGCCTCATCCACATCAGCCTGGACCGCATCGCCCACTTTCAGAGAGCCCGCAGACAGCTTGCCGAGGTGGCCAATTGCCTGACCATATTTTTGCGTGTCGCTTACGGCAAACGCAAAGCTCGCGCCTTTCAGTTCACCTTTATCGCCAACCTGACCACCGGATTCCGCATAGAATGGGGTTTGATCCAGTACGACAACGGCTTCCTGACCGACACTGATCGCATCAACCGCTTTACCATCCACAAACAGCGCGGTCACTTTACCGTTCAGTTCCAGATGGTCGTAGCCTTTAAATTCAGAGGCGCTATCCACGCGAATCATCGCGTTATAGTCCGCACCGAAACCGCTGGCTTCACGCGCACGACGACGCTGCTCTTCCATGGCGGCTTCAAAACCGGCTTCATCCACTTTGATATTGCGCTCACGGCAAACGTCAGCCGTCAGATCAACCGGGAAACCGTAGGTATCGTACAGACGGAATGCTGTTTCGCCGTCCAGCGTATCGCCGGACAGTTTCGCCAGTTCTTCGTCCAGCAGCGCCAGGCCACGCTCGAGCGTACGGGCAAACTGCTCTTCTTCGGTTTTCAGTACTTGCTCAACCTGAGCCTGCTGACGCTTCAGTTCTTCGCCCGCCGATCCCATGACGTCAATCAGTGGACCCACCAGTTTGTAGAAGAAGGTTTCTTTCGCGCCCAGCATGTTGCCATGACGTACCGCACGACGAATGATACGACGCAGGACATAGCCACGGTTTTCGTTCGACGGAACCACGCCGTCGGCAATCAGGAACGCACAGGAACGAATGTGATCCGCAATCACGCGCAGTGACTTGTTGCTCAGATCGGTTGCACCGGTCACTTTCGCTACTGCTTCAATCAGCGTGCGGAACAGGTCAATTTCGTAGTTGGAGTTGACGTGTTGCAGCACAGCCGCAATACGTTCCAGACCCATACCGGTATCCACGGAAGGCTTAGGCAGCGGCTCCATCGTACCGTCAGCCTGACGGTTGAACTGCATAAAGACGATGTTCCAGATCTCAATGTAGCGATCGCCGTCCTCTTCCGGGCTTCCCGGAGGGCCGCCCCAGATGTGATCGCCATGATCGTAGAAAATTTCGGTGCACGGACCGCACGGACCGGTGTCGCCCATCTGCCAGAAGTTGTCGGACGCATAAGCCGCACCTTTGTTATCACCGATGCGGATAATACGCTCGCGAGGAATACCGACTTCTTTTTCCCAGATTTCATAGGCTTCATCGTCTGTTTCGTAGACGGTCACCCACAGACGCTCTTTCGGCAGGGCAAACCAGTTTTCACCGGTCAGCAATTCCCATGCGTACTGAATTGCATCATGCTTGAAATAGTCGCCGAAGCTGAAGTTACCCAGCATTTCGAAGAAGGTATGGTGACGTGCAGTGTAACCAACGTTTTCCAGATCGTTGTGCTTACCACCTGCCCGCACGCAGCGTTGGGATGTGGTTGCGCGGGAATAATTACGCTTGTCGAGCCCAAGGAAAACGTCCTTGAACTGGTTCATCCCGGCGTTGGTAAACAACAAAGTGGGGTCATTGTTTGGAACCAGGGAGCTGCTGGCAACTACCTGATGTCCCTTACTATGGAAAAAGTCGAGAAACGCCTGACGGATCTCAGCGGTGCTCTTGCTCATAATTATCCTGAAATCTTGCTAACGAAAAATCATTACCAGCAACAACTCTTGATTGACTGGGCCGCCGGCAACTGAAAAGTGGGAATAAGATAAGTTTTCTTTACGGGGAAGTAAAATCCCGTATGCGCTCAATCGTCAAAATTTCGCCATATTTCCTGGATATCCTCCATCAGATATCCGCGATAGAGCAAAAATCGCTGTATCTTAACCTTTTCTGAAAATGCACCAGGCAGCGGTTCACCATATTTACGACAGGCCTGATCGCGTGCGAGGACGCTCCAGTCAATCTCACATTCCCGCATTGCTTTTTCCGTCGATTCACGGGCAATGCCCTTTTGATTCAACTCCTGGCGAATGCGCGCCGGACCATAGCCTTTACGGCTGCGGCTGGCGATAAAGCGGGCGATAAACCGGTCGTCATCGAGATACTGATGCTCGTAACACCAGGCAATCACTCGTTCATAATCTTCCGCAGTCGCATCAATCTCTTCCGGTCCATTTTTCCCCATCACCGGGGCGGCAAGTTTACGTCGCAACTCTTGTTCGCTGTGGTCACGAACCGCGAGGATACGTACTGCGCGATCTAACAGCCGGGAATACGCGGGTCGGCGCGGTGTGGGTTCACTCATAACAACCTTCGAAATCAGAAATGCAAAAAGGCTGCATCAATGCAGCCCTTGAGTGTAATTCAACTTTTTGCCGGATGGCAGTTTTGCGTTATCCGGACGGACGACACCTGACGATTAAAAATCTTCGTTGGTTTCCGCAACGCCTTCACCGTCATCAACAGCGAAGTCAGGTTTGGCATCCTGGTTATTGAGCAGCATTTCGCGAACTTTCTTCTCAATTTCCTTCGCAGTCGCCGGGTTGTCTTTCAGCCAGGTGGTTGCATTCGCTTTACCCTGACCAATTTTCTCGCCGTTGTAGCTGTACCAGGCGCCCGCTTTCTCGATCAGCTTCTCTTTCACGCCCAGGTCAACCAGTTCGCCATAGAAGTTGATGCCTTCACCGTAAAGGATCTGGAATTCAGCCTGTTTAAACGGTGCCGCAATTTTGTTTTTCACCACCTTCACGCGGGTTTCGCTGCCCACCACGTTATCGCCCTCTTTCACCGCGCCAATACGACGGATATCCAGACGAACAGAAGCGTAGAATTTCAGTGCGTTACCACCGGTCGTGGTTTCCGGGTTACCGAACATCACACCAATTTTCATACGGATCTGGTTGATGAAGATCAGCAGCGTGTTGGACTGCTTCAGGTTACCGGCCAGTTTACGCATCGCCTGGCTCATCATACGCGCCGCGAGGCCCATGTGAGAGTCACCGATTTCGCCTTCGATTTCCGCTTTCGGCGTCAGTGCCGCTACGGAGTCGACAACGATAACGTCGACAGCGCCAGAACGCGCCAGCGCATCACAGATTTCCAGCGCCTGTTCACCGGTGTCCGGCTGAGAACAGAGCAGATTGTCGATATCAACGCCTAGCTTACGTGCATAGATCGGGTCCAGCGCGTGTTCTGCATCGATAAACGCACAGGTTTTACCTTCGCGCTGCGCCGCGGCAATCACCTGCAGCGTCAGCGTGGTTTTACCGGATGATTCCGGCCCGTAGATTTCGACGATACGGCCCATCGGCAGGCCGCCTGCGCCCAGCGCGATATCCAGTGAAAGCGAACCTGTGGAGATCGTTTCCACATCCATAGAACGGTCTTCACCCAGGCGCATGATGGAGCCTTTACCGAATTGCTTTTCGATCTGGCCCAGCGCTGCCGCCAACGCTTTCTGTTTGTTTTCGTCGATAGCCATTAATTACTCCTGTCATGCCGGCTGAAACCGGATAGTGATTCTGTACTGTTGTCGCAATTATACTGTATAGTCATACAGTATCAAGTATTTTGTAGAAATTGTTGCCACAGGGTTTGCAGCGCATAAACCGTGGCTTGCCGACGCACCGCCTCACGGTCGCCGTGAAAGCATTCCCGGCGGGTAATCCCTTCTCCGCGCGCGCTGGCGAAGGCAAACCAGACGGTGCCGACCGGTTTCTCTTCGCTGCCGCCATCCGGCCCGGCGATCCCGCTGATGGAAACCGCAAAATCGGCACGTGCCGCTTTCAGTGCGCCAATCGCCATCTCAACCACTACCGGTTCACTGACCGCGCCATGCTGCGCCAGCGTCTCTTCCCGCACGCCGATCATCTGCGATTTTGCTTCATTACTGTAGGTGACAAAACCGCGCTCAAACCAGGCGGAGCTGCCGGCAATATCGGTAATGGCTTTCGCCACCCAACCGCCGGTGCAGGACTCTGCGGTGGTCACCGTCGCACCACGCGCTTTTAGCGCCAGCCCGACCTGTTCACTTAACTGCATCAGTTCACTGTCAGCCATATCAGCCTCTGTCAGTTAAAAAATATGCCGGACAAGATAACACTTTCCCAACGGAGATGGGGATGAGGTGACAATTTTACGAGGGGGATTCCGAAAAAACGAGTGAGGCCCAGGGAAGCCGAAGCAACCCTGGGTAAAAACCATTATTGCACGCGCGCCAGCGCCACTGCCTGACCTAACTGCCACACCGCCATCGCGTAATGGGTGCTGTGGTTGTAGCGGGTAATAGCATAGAAGTTCGGCAAACCGTACCAGTACTGGTAGCCGGTACCAATATCCAGGCGCAGCAGGCTCACCTGCTGATGGTTGCCCAGCGGTTGTTGCGGCGTGAGTCCGGCGGCTGCCAGTTGAGAAAGGCTGTACTGCGTTTTAAAGCCATTCGCCAGTCCCGGTGCCTGACCGTTCGCCATCACCGCCACCGCGTCGCCCTTCACCCAACCGTGCGCTTTGAAGTAATTCGCCACGCTACCGATAGCATCGACCGGATCCCACAGGTTGATGTGGCCGTCGCCGTTGAAATCTACCGCGTACTCTTTATAGGACGACGGCATGAACTGTCCGTAACCCATCGCGCCAGCAAAGGATCCTTTCAAATCTAACGGGTCATCCTGTTCGTTACGCGCCATCAGCAGGAACGTCTCCAGCTCGCCGGAGAAGTACTCCGCACGACGTGGGTAGTTAAACGACAGCGTCGCCAGCGCGTCCAGAATGCGCGTTTTTCCCATCACACGGCCCCAGCGGGTTTCCACGCCAATAATGCCCACGATGATCTCCGGCGGAACGCCGTAAACCTGCCAGGCACGGTTGAGCGCATCTTCATACTGATTCCAGAATGCCACGCCGTTTTGCACGTTATCCGGGGTAATGAACTGTTTGCGATAGCGTAGCCATGCGCCGTTAGGTCCGGCCGGCGGCTGCGTGGTCGGCGCCTGCCTGTCCATCAGACGCAAAACGTAATCCAGGCGCTTCGCCTGTGACAGGATCTCCTGCAACTGCTGACGATTAAAACCGTGCTTGTTCACCATCTTATCGATGAACTGCTGCGCATTTGGGTTATTGGCAAAGTCGCCGCCCATTTGCATAACGTTGTGCTGGGGCTCAAGCAGGAAGCCGCCGGAAGGCGTGCCCGTTGTCGTTTGAGGCTCTTGAGGTTTCGGTTTGCTACTACAGGCAGCAAGTAACACAAACAGGGGAAGTAATGCTACATAACGACGCTTGAACATGAGACATCCATTAAACAGATTCAGCCAGAGAGAAGTATGGTAAAGCATCCCCCGCCATACAAGGAAGCGCCTGACGCGCTCCGTCACACAATTTACGTATCACTTCCCCTCGTTAGATCGTCAGTACATTCTTTCCTTTCCACAAAAACTTTCAACTTAAAATATTTTACTTTCATTTTGAGATCAAAATAACACTTTTATTTCTTTCAATCCGATTAAAATAAGTCACCCATTCGCAAGATAACTAAAAATCCCTACAGGAGAGAACAATGATCGAAACCATTACACATGGAGCAGAGTGGTTCATCGGGCTGTTCCAGAAAGGTGGAGAGGTGTTTACCGGGATGGTCACCGGCATTCTTCCACTGCTGATCAGCCTGCTGGTCATCATGAATGCGCTGATCAACTTTATCGGCCAGCAGCGAATCGAACGCTTCGCCCAGCGCTGCGCCGGGAATCCGCTGTCCCGCTACCTGATTTTGCCTTTTATTGGCACGTTTGTGTTTTGTAACCCCATGACCCTGAGTCTGGGCCGCTTCATGCCAGAGAAATACAAGCCCAGCTATTACGCAGCCGCCTCTTACAGCTGTCACTCAATGAACGGCCTGTTCCCGCATATCAACCCTGGCGAACTGTTCGTTTACCTCGGCATTGCCAGCGGCCTGACCACGTTAGGTCTCCCGCTCGGGCCACTGGCCGTGAGCTATCTGCTGGTCGGAGTGGTCACCAACTTCTTTCGTGGCTGGGTCACGGACCTCACAACCTCCATCTTTGAGAAAAAGATGGGTATCCAACTTGAGCAGAAAGTCCACCTTGCAGGAGCAGCATCATGACGCGTATTCGAATTGAACGAGGAACTGGCGGCTGGGGTGGCCCGTTAGAGCTGGACGTGACCGCCGGAAAGAAAATTGTCTATATCACCGCAGGCACTCGCCCGGCGATTGTCGACAAACTGGCGCAGTTAACCGGCTGGCAGGCTGTCGATGGCTTTAAAGAGGGAGAACCGCCTGAAGACGAAATTGGCGTTGCCATCATTGACTGTGGCGGGACGCTGCGTTGTGGCATCTATCCTAAACGCCGTATTCCGACCGTGAACATTCACTCAACCGGGAAATCCGGCCCACTGGCCCAGTATATTGTTGAAGACATTTATGTCTCTGGCGTCAGGGAAGACAACATCACCGTCATCAGCGACGCGTCTGCTGCACCGCAGCCGCAATCACAACCGGCAAGCGCTACCGCCGGGCGTGATTACGACAGCAGCAAAAAAATCACCGAACAGAGCGATGGCCTGTTAGCAAAAGTCGGCATGGGGATGGGGTCGGCGGTGGCCGTGCTGTTCCAGTCCGGTCGCGACACCATCGATACGGTTCTGAAAACCATTCTGCCGTTTATGGCATTCGTCTCGGCACTGATCGGCATCATCATGGCCTCGGGTCTGGGTGACTGGATCGCCCATGGCCTGGCGCCGCTTGCCAGCCATCCGTTGGGTCTGGTGACGCTGGCGCTGATCTGTTCGTTCCCGCTGCTGTCGCCGTTCCTCGGCCCAGGTGCGGTCATTGCGCAGGTTATCGGCGTTCTGATCGGCGTGCAAATTGGCCTGGGCAACATCCCGCCGCATCTGGCGCTGCCCGCCCTGTTTGCCATTAACGCCCAGGCATCCTGTGACTTTATTCCGGTCGGTCTGTCGCTGGCAGAAGCCCGCCAGGACACCGTTCGCGTCGGCGTGCCGTCGGTACTGGTGAGCCGCTTCCTGACGGGTGCGCCCACCGTTCTCATCGCCTGGTTTGTTTCCGGCTTTATTTATCAATAAGAGGTGTCGACATGACCGTTATTTATCAGACCACCATCACCCGTATCGGCCAGAGCGCACCGGATGCGCTCTGCGACCAGATGCTGATTACCTTTCGTGAAGGCGCGCCTGCGGATATCGAGGAGTTTTGCTTTATCCATTGTCATGGCGAACTGAACGGCCCGCTGCAGCCCGGCGCCCAGTTCGAACTGGGTCAGCATCGTTATCCGGTCACTGCCGTTGGCAGTGTGGCCGAGCAGAATTTACGTGAACTGGGGCATATCACCCTGCGCTTCGATGGGCTGAGCGAAGCGGAATTTCCCGGCACCGTGCATGTCGCGGGGCCTGTACCGGACGATATCGCACCGGGCTGTATTTTGAAGTTTGTCGCTTAAGGAGAGAAAAATGAATCAGGTTGCCGTTGTCATTGGTGGAGGACAGACCCTGGGGGCGTTCCTCAGCCGTGGGCTTGCAGCAGAAGGGTATCGCGTTGCGGTGGTAGATATTCAGAGTGATAAAGCCGCAAACGTTGCACAGGAGATTAACGCAGAATTTGGCGAAGGCATGGCCTACGGTTTCGGCGCCGACGCCACCAGCGAACAGAGCGTGCTCGCACTCTCTCGCGGTGTGGATGAAATCTTTGGCCGCGTGGATCTGCTGGTTTACAGCGCCGGGATTGCGAAAGCAGCATTTATCAGTGATTTCCAGCTCGGTGATTTTGACCGCTCGCTGCAGGTGAATCTGGTCGGCTACTTCCTCTGCGCACGTGAATTCTCCCGTCTGATGATCCGCGATGGTATTCAGGGACGTATTATTCAGATCAACTCCAAATCCGGTAAAGTGGGCAGCAAGCACAATTCCGGCTACAGCGCGGCGAAGTTTGGCGGCGTGGGGTTAACGCAGTCGCTGGCGCTGGATCTGGCGGAATATGGCATTACCGTGCATTCGCTGATGCTCGGCAACCTGTTAAAGTCACCGATGTTCCAGTCGTTGCTGCCGCAGTACGCCACCAAGCTGGGTATCAAGCCAGACGAAGTGGAGCGGTATTACATTGATAAGGTTCCGCTGAAGCGCGGCTGCGACTATCAGGATGTGCTGAATATGTTGTTATTCTATGCCAGCCCGAAAGCGTCGTACTGCACCGGGCAGTCAATCAACGTTACCGGTGGACAAGTAATGTTTTAATGGGTATCGCCCGGTGGCAATACGCTTACCGGGCCTACCCGCAGGCCGGAGAAAGTGAAACCTCCGTCTGGCAAAATAAAAGGAGCAACATATGGTATCCGCACTCGTTACTGTCGCCGTCATTGCCTGGTGTGCACAACTGGCGCTGGGATACTGGCAAATATCGCGCTTTAACAACGCATTTGACCGACTTTGCCAACAGGGACGTGTCGGCGTAGGGCGTTCAGGAGGACGTTTTAAACCGCGCGTCGTGGTCGCCGTCGCTGTCGATGACAATCAGCGAGTCACCGATACGTTGTTTATGAAAGGTCTCACCGTATTCGCCAGACCAGGAAAAATCGCCGACATTCAGGGCAAACATCTTAATGAATTACAGCCTGATGTGATCTTTCCCCATGATCCGCTATCGCAGAATGCACTATCATTGGCGCTTAATCTGAAACATGGGTAATTTCGTTGTGAATGCTATTAGCTTGCGAAATTATCATTTCGCAAATTTAATTCAGGGTTATTTCGCCTATGAAACCTCGTCAGCGTCAGGCCGCCATTCTGGAGCATCTGCAAAAACAGGGTAAAAGCTCTGTGGAAGAGCTGGCCCAGTACTTTGACACCACGGGCACGACCATTCGCAAAGATCTTGTCGTTCTGGAAAATGCCGGTACCGTCATTCGCACCTATGGCGGCGTGATGTTAAATAAAGATGAGTCCGATCCGCCTATCGATCACAAAACGCTGATCAATACGCATAAGAAAGAGCGTATTGCTGAAGCTGCGGTCCGCTTTATCCATGATGGCGACTCCATCATTCTGGATGCCGGGAGTACCGTGCTACAAATGGTGCCGATGCTTACCCGCTTTAGCAATATCACCGTCATGACCAACAGCCTGCACATTGTCAACGCGCTGTCCGAGTTAGACAACGAACAAACCATCCTGATGCCTGGCGGAACATTTCGTAAAAAATCGGCCTCATTTCACGGACAACTGGCCGAAAACGCCTTTGAGCAGTTCAGTTTTGATAAACTCTTCATGGGCACCGACGGTATTGATCTCAGTGCCGGCGTGACCACCTTTAATGAGGTTTACACCGTCAGCAAAGCGATGTGTAACGCCGCTCGCGAAGTCATTCTGATGGCGGACTCATCAAAGTTTGGCCGCAAGAGTCCGAATGTTGTGTGCAGTCTGGAAAGCGTCGACAAACTGATTACCGACGCGGGTATTGATCCCGCATTTCGTCAGGCGCTGGAAGAAAAAGGGATTGAAGTGATCATAACCGGAGAAACCAATGAGTGATGCACTACTGAACGCGGGCCGTCAGACGTTAATGCTGGAATTACAGGAAGCAAGCCGTCTGCCGGAACGTCTGGGCGATGATTTTATCCGCGCCGCCAATACCATTATCCACTGTGAAGGCAAAGTGATTGTCTCAGGTATCGGCAAATCGGGCCATATTGGTAAGAAAATCGCCGCGACGCTCGCCAGTACCGGCACCCCGGCCTTTTTTGTTCACCCTGCCGAAGCGCTGCATGGCGATCTGGGGATGATCGAAAGCCGTGACGTGATGTTGTTTATCTCCTATTCCGGCGGCGCAAAAGAGCTGGATCTCATCATCCCGCGTCTGGAAGATAAATCCATCGCCCTGCTGGCAATGACCGGCAAACCCAATTCACCGCTGGGTCTGGCGGCGAAGGCTGTTCTGGATATCTCCGTTGAGCGCGAAGCCTGCCCGATGCACCTGGCACCGACCTCCAGCACCGTCAATACCCTGATGATGGGCGACGCGCTGGCGATGGCGGTTATGCAGGCACGCGGCTTCAATGAAGAAGATTTTGCCCGCTCGCATCCGGCCGGTGCGTTAGGCGCGCGTTTGCTTAATAAAGTGCATCACCTGATGCGCCGTGACGACGCTGTCCCGCAGGTTCAACTTGCCACCAGCGTGATGGACGCGATGCTGGAATTAAGCCGTACCGGTCTGGGTCTGGTCGCCGTTTGCGACGACCAGATGCAGGTGAAAGGCGTCTTTACCGACGGCGACCTGCGTCGCTGGCTGGTTGGCGGCGGCGCGCTCACCACGCCGGTCAGTAAAGCGATGACCCACAACGGCATCACCTTGCAGTCAGAAAGCCGGGCGATTGATGCCAAAGAGATCCTGATGAAACGCAAAATTACCGCCGCGCCGGTGGTGGATGAAACCGGTAAGCTCACCGGCGCCATCAACCTGCAGGATTTCTATCAGGCCGGGATACTCTAATCCTTCAGCCCCAGACGCTTCGCCAGCCGGTGCAGGTTGGCGACGTCCGTTTCAAGTGCCCGGGCGCTGGCCGCCCAGTTGTGATTATTTTGCGCCAGCGCCTGGCGAATCATTTCCCGCTGGAACGCCTCCGTCGCATCACGCAGATTGTGATTGCGCGGTAAATCCGCTGTCACTTCCGGCTGCGGCGTCATAGCCTCCTCCTGCAATGCGAAATGCTTCGCTTCCAGTACCACTTCGTCTCCGGATCGGGTCGCGCGCGCCAGCACTACCGCCCGATGAATCGCATGTTCCAGTTCACGCACGTTACCCGGCCAGCCGTAATTCAGCAGATGGCTACGCGCCCCAGGACTGAGCACCACGCGGGAAAGCCCCAGTCGTAATCGACACTGCTCGCAAAAATAACCCGCCAGTAACACCACATCTTCCCCGCGCTCCCGTAGCGGGGGAACCAAAAGCGGAAACACGCTCAGACGATGAAACAGATCGGCACGAAAACGTCCCGCCAGCACCTCTTCACGCAGATCGCGATTCGTTGCTGCCAGCACGCGCACATCCACGCGCAGGCTGCGGTCATCGCCGACGCGCTGAATATCGCCATACTGCAATACGCGCAGCAGTTTGGCTTGCAGAGCCAGCGACAGTTCACCAATTTCATCGAGGAATAACGTGCCGTTATCGGCCATTTCAAATTTGCCGCTACGGTTGCTGATGGCCCCGGTGAATGCCCCTTTCACATGACCAAACAGTTCGCTCTCCGCCACGCTTTCCGGCAGCGCGGCGCAGTTCAGGTAGACCAACGGGTTGACCGCGCGAGGTGAACCTTCGTGAATCGCCTTCGCCACCAGTTCTTTCCCGGTACCAGTTTCGCCGCTGATTAACACGTTAAGATCGGAGCCTGCCACAATCTCGATCTCTTTTTTCAACTGCATCATGTTCGGCGAGAGACCAATCATCTGCGTCTCTTTTATCTGTTCGAAATCGGTACTCGACCCCGGCAACATATTCTGGCTTTCCAGTTGTTCAATCAGCAGCGCGTTGCTCAATGCGCCGGCGGTCAGCGCGGCAATGAGCCGTAACTCCTCATCGCTGAAAACATCAAACTGATCCGGCGCCATGCCATCGAGGGTCAGCGCGCCGATCAGGTTCTGCCCGGCAAAAAGCGGCAACCCAATACAGGCATGCACTTTCAGACTCTCCTGCCCCGGGATCAATCCGTCATACGGGTCAGGCAAATCGCTGTCTGCCGGAAAGCGCACCACGTCTCCGGCGCGGGCGATGGCCTCCAGTCGGGGATGCCCTTCGAGGGTAAAACGCCTGCCGAGCACATCACGTGCAAGACCATCAATCGCCAGCGGGATAAACTGGCGCGCCTCATAACGCAGCAATGCAGAAGCATCGCATTCCAGCACCTGACGCAGCGTAGTAATCAGACGCTGAAAACGATCCTGATGGCCCACTCCGCGCTGTAATTCAATGGCGATCCCCGCCAGCACATCAACAGAAAAACTCATGCTGTCCTCACTGTCATTTTGACAATCCATACTGTCATATTGACTGTGTTATGAATAGTCTTTTTGACTACCATCTAATGAGTATAAAATTTTAAATCAATAAAAATCAAATAGATAAAAAATTGGCACGCGACCTGCAATAAGCGAAACAACTTATTTGAACAACGCTAAATGAATTGAGGTTGCTATGTCTATTCTGGTTAAAAATAATATCCATTGGGTTGGCCAACGTGACTGGGAAGTGCGTGATTTCCACGGAACCGAATACAAAACGCTGCGCGGCAGCAGCTATAACAGCTATCTCATCCGTGAAGAAAAAAATGTCCTGATCGATACCGTCGATCATAAATTCAGCCGTGAGTTTGTGCAGAACCTGCGTAATGAAATCGACCTCGCAGACATCGATTACATCATTATCAACCATGCGGAAGAAGATCACGCCGGGGCGCTGACCGAGCTGATGACGCAGATCCCGGATACCCCTATCTACTGCACCACCAACGCGATTGACTCAATTACCGGTCATCATCACCATCCGGAGTGGAATTTTAACGTCGTGAAAACCGGCGACACTCTGGATATTGGTAACGGCAAACAGTTGATCTTCGTGGAAACGCCGATGCTGCACTGGCCGGACAGCATGATGACCTACATGACCGGCGATGCCGTCCTGTTCAGTAACGACGCTTTCGGTCAGCACTACTGCGACGAACGTCTGTTTAACGATGAAGTGGATCAGATCGAGCTGTTCGAACAGTGCCAGCGTTACTACGCCAACATCCTGACCCCGTTCAGTCGTCTGGTGACGCCAAAAATTACCGAAATCCTCGGCTTCAACCTGCCGGTCGATATGATTGCCACCTCCCACGGCGTGGTCTGGCGCGATAATCCGACCCAGATTGTTGAGCTGTATCTGAAATGGGCGGCGGATTATCAGGAAGATCGCATCACAATTTTCTACGACACCATGTCCAATAACACCCGCATGATGGCGGATGCGATTGCACAGGGAATTAACGAAGTCGACCCGAACGTGGCAGTGAAAATTTTTAACGTCGCCCGCAGCGATAAAAACGAAATCCTGACCAACGTTTTTCGCTCTAAAGGTGTGCTGGTCGGCACCTCCACGATGAACAATGTGATGATGCCGAAAATCGCCGGTCTGGTGGAAGAGATGACCGGTCTGCGTTTTCGTAACAAACGCGCCAGCGCTTTTGGTTCCCACGGCTGGAGCGGCGGAGCGGTCGACCGCTTATCCACCCGTTTACAGGATGCCGGTTTTGAAATGTCGCTGAGCCTGAAGGCCAAATGGCGCCCGGACCTGGATGCGCTGGAACTGTGCCGCCAGCACGGTCGTGAAATCGCGCGTCAATGGGCGCTCGCGCCGTTGCCGGACGCGACAGTGAAAGCGACAACCAAAGAAGAAGCATGCGCCTGCGCCGCCGCAGCAGTCGACCTCGGTCCGAGCATGCAGTGCAGCGTGTGCCAGTGGATTTACGATCCGGCAAAAGGTGAACCGTTGCAGGATGTCGCGCCAGGTACGCCGTGGAGCGATGTGCCGGACAACTTCCTCTGTCCGGAATGTTCATTAGGCAAAGATGTCTTCGACGTGCTGGCAACGGAGGCAAAATGAGCCGGGGAATTGTCATCATTGGTTCAGGCTTTGCTGCCCGCCAGTTAGTCAAAAACATTCGCAAGCAGGACGCGGATGTCCCGTTAACTCTGATTGCGGCTGACAGCATGGATGAGTATAACAAACCCGATCTCAGTCATGTGATAAGCCAGGCGCAGCACGCCGACGACCTCACCCGTCAGTCGGCGGGAGAGTTTGCTGAACAGTTTGCTCTGCGTCTCTTTCCCCACACTTGGGTCACCGACATTGATGCCGATGCCCACGTGGTAAAAAGCCAGGACAAGCAGTGGCAGTACGACAAACTGGTGCTGGCTACGGGCGCTACGGCCTTTGTTCCACCGATAGCAGGACGTGAGTTAATGCTCACATTGAACAGCCAACAGGAGTACCGTGCCTGCGAAACACAGCTACGCGACGCCCAACGGGTTCTGATTGTCGGCGGCGGGTTGATTGGAACCGAACTGGCGATGGATTTCTGCCGCGCAGGTAAAGCGGTCACACTGATAGATAACGCAGCCAGCCTGCTTGCTTCGCTGATGCCGCCGGAAGTGAGCAGTCGCTTACAGCATCGTCTTACCGATATGGGTGTACACCTGTTGCTGAAATCACAGTTACATGGGCTGGAGAAAAGCGCATCCGGTATTCGTGCAACGTTCGATCGCGGGCGCAGCATTCACGTCGATGCGGTGATTGCCGCCACGGGTCTGCGCCCGGAAACGGCGCTGGCGCGTCGCGCCGGTTTAACCCTCAACCGCGGCGTTTGTGTCGACAGCTACCTGCAAACCAGCCACCCGGATATTTATGCCCTCGGCGACTGCGCGGAGATCAACGGTCAGGTGCTACCGTTCCTGCAGCCTATTCAGCTCAGTGCGATGTACCTGGCGAAAAATCTGCTCGGCGGCAACGCGCCGCTGAAGCTGCCTGCCATGTTAGT
This sequence comes from Citrobacter sp. MGH 55, assembly GCF_016906145.1. Lineage (NCBI taxonomy): Bacteria > Pseudomonadati > Pseudomonadota > Gammaproteobacteria > Enterobacterales > Enterobacteriaceae > Citrobacter > Citrobacter sp. MGH 55. The sequence goes on along the minus strand of NZ_CP070239.1, from coordinate 2,412,640 downwards.
CAAAATCAAAACGCCAGAACTGCCGCTGCATCTGGCAGGGGAAACCCAGCGTCGCGATCTGAACTGGCACATTGCCGCAGAATCTGACGGCATGGTAGCCAAAGGGATGAACGGTGAAGGACAGCTCTGCGCCTTCGTGGTGAGTGAAGACAGAATGAAGGAGGCTTTCGCCCTGCTGAAAACGTTGCCTCGGCAGGCCGGATAAGACGCTCTGCGTCGCCATCCGGCGCTATCGCCACTGATTGATTAACCTCATGCACACGGAAGTGCGATATTGCTTGTCGTTTCGCCCCGCCTGCCCCGGGGCTTTTTTATGCTTCCGCCATCCCACGCGCAGCAGCAATCACCCCCTGTCCCAGCGACAGTCCACCGTCACCGGCTGGTAACTGCTGCGGGAACAGCAGCGTGAAATCCGCCAGATAATAAGCCAGGCGAGCCGACAGTAACCGGTTGTGCATCACCCCACCGCTGAACACCAGCGTGTTGATACCGCGTGCCGTGGCCTGCTCGCGCAGCATCGCGGCAAACCCTTGTGCCAGCACATCGTGGAAAGCCCATGCGCGTTCAGCGGGCGTTGCCTGCCAGTTCAGCCACTGCGACCAGAAGGTTGCCAGATCCAGTTGATTCCCCGTCAAGGGAAGCGTGACCGGATGTTTAACCCCCACGCATTGCGACGCCAGCGCCTCCAGTGTGCAGGCGGCTTCCCCTTCATAACTGAGCGATTCTGGCGCGCAGTTCAGCGCTGTGGCAACCGCATCGAACAGACGCCCGCAGGACGAGGCCAGCGGTGCGTTAATCCCACGCTCAATCGCTCGCGCCAGCACGTTCCAGTTCTGTCGCTGTAGGTATTGCGTTTCCGGATAGCGCTGCCAGTCAGGCACAAAGCGCAGACACTGCGCTAACAGGTTACGCCAGGGCTGCTTCGCGGCGAGATCGCCACCGGCAAGCGCCACGGCGGGCAATCCACCAAGATGTTCACACTCACGGTAGTTCACCCGCAGACACTCTCCTCCCCACAGCGCGCCCGCGTCACCCATTCCAATGCCGTCCAGCGTCAGGGCGATAACATCGCCACCGTCCAGCGGCCAGCCGTGCTCGGCCAGACAGGCCGCGGCATGAGCATGATGATGCAACACGATCTCCGTTGGCAGGTTCATCTCACTGGCCCACTGGCTGGAGACATACCCCGGATGGGCATCGCGAACAAGGCACTGTGGCGTGAAATCATAGATGTTCTGAATTAGCCGCAGTGCCTCACGCCACTGATTCTGTATCCCGTCATCGCTGAGATCGCCAAGATGCTGGCTGATCACCGCCTGCTTGCCGCGCACCAGGCAGAAGGTGTTTTTCAGATCCGCCCCCAGACACAGCATTGGTGGCACATTCTCAAATCCCGGCGGCAACGCCAGCGCGTCCGGGACATATCCCCGCGAGCGACGCAGCATTTCACCGCTTTCACGTACCACGGAATCGTCCATGCGCTGCACGATGTCGCGATTGTGTAACAGGAAACCCTCGGCAATATCCTGCAAATCCTCAAGTGCTTGTTCGTTGCTGATGGCCGGCGGTTTACCGCTAAGATTGCCGGAGGTCATTACCAGCGGGCGCTTCAGCGCCTGAAGCAACAGGTGCTGAAGTGGATTGGCGGGCAACATCACGCCAACCTCCGCAAGCCCTGGGGCAATACCGTCACACAGCGAGGAAACATGTTGCTTATCCACCAGCACAATCGGGGCGGCGGGCGTTTTCAGCAGTCGGGTCGCCGCATCCGACAGGCCCGACGCATCCGGCAGCATAACCGCCAGCGGTTTTGCCGGACGGCGCTTACGCGCACGAAGCCGCGCCACGGCATCGCTGTTTCGCGCATCGCAGGCCAGATGAAACCCGCCGATCCCCTTAACGGCAACAATACCTCCGGTCTGTAGCATTTCAACCGCAGCCTGTAATGCCGCCTCTTTTTCCGCCTGGTGTCCGCCACTCAGCCAGCGCAGATGCGGACCACACGCCGGGCACGCCACCGGCTGGGCATGAAAACGTCGGTCACAGGGATCGCGATACTCGCTGTCGCATTGCGGGCAGAGCGGAAATGACGCCATCACGGTAAACGGACGATCGTAGGGCATCGCCCGGATAATGGTAAAACGCGGGCCGCAATGGGTGCAGTTGATGAAGGGATAGCGATAACGCCGCTCTCCGGGCGTATTCATTTCGGCAAGACATTCCGGGCACGTCGCGGCATCGGGCACAATCTGGGTGTTCATCGTGCCGCCCGCACTCTGGCGAATGCTGAACTCCGTGGGCGGCTGCGCCCAGCGAAAAGGCTCACTTTCTACGCTGTCGATACGCGCCAATGGCGGACAATGGGCATGCAGTTCACGGATAAACAGCGCGGGATCTTCCAGCAATCGAACCACCACGCCATCGCCATCATTACAGACGTCGCCATGCAACTGAAGCTGCTGCGCCAGTTGCCAGACGAAAGGACGAAAGCCGACGCCCTGAACTTTGCCGCGAATACGGAGCTGTATGCCAGAGGGGGTATTTGTTGCCATTGAGTCATTCTCGCCATCATCATTCCCGGAAAGGTATTTTACGAAAATTTCCGGGAATTCCCTTGATGCCAGCGCGTTTCCTGAGTGATTTTTGCGGCAGGAATCAGAAAAGCAAAGAAGCGGAAGAATCCAGCGCCGCACGACGACGCTTTTCCGCGCTGAGTTGCTCGAGCTTATTACGGTCAACGCAAATCAGGGCATGCGTCGGACAGGCTTCCATACAGGCCGGACCGGCATCGCGGTGATAACAGAGATCGCACTTGTTAGCTTCCGCTTTTTCTGCCCGTACGTTCAGGCCGGCACCGCTATTACGCACAACCGGACGCACCACGACTTCCATTGCACCATATGGACAGGCCACCACGCAGGTTTTGCAGCCAATGCAACGTTCCTGCATGACATGAACAAAACCTTTATCACGGCTGATGGCACCGTTCGGACAGACGTTCGCACACGGCGCATCCTCACACTGGCGGCACAGCGTCGCCGTCGAGACATTCACACCTTTGATCACATGAATACGGGGTAAAAAGGTTTCAGGGGTCAGTGACGCGCAGTCCTGGTTTTCCTGATGGGAGACCACGCAGGCCACTTCACAGGTACGGCAACCAATGCACTTATTGGCGTCTGCAATGATGAAACGGTTCATCAAATTCTCCAGCAATGACAGATAATGTGCCGAAACATTCACAAATCATGCCAGTTTTTATCCTGCTGTAATTTAACGATATTTAAAAACAGAGGGTGACCGTTATGATGTCATCGTCACGAATGACGATGACGGATGACAATGTTACTGCGCCGCCATCGACATAACGGAATCTCGGCGAATCAACGTGCCGGTGAAGCTTTTCGGTGGCGTAAACGCCCCGCCGTCCAGCATGAAAATGAGTCGGCCAATGGTCTCCTGAATCATCTCCGTCACCGGAATTTTGACGCTGGAAAGCGCCGGTATGGTGTAGGGCGCCATCGCGATATCGTCAAAACCAATCACCGACACTTGCGATGGCACGGCGACCCCTTTGTCATGCAACTGTTTGATGGCCCCAATCGCCATGTCATCATTGCTGGCCACCAGCGCGCTGAACGTCACGTCGCGAGAAAGCAGCACGTCCACCCCTGCGGCACCGCAGGCCGGCGTCCATTTGCCTTTGACGATCAGGTCGTCATTAACGGCGATACCATGTCGGGTCAGTGCCTCTTTGTACCCCGACAGGCGTTCAACCCCGGTGGGTGAGTCCATCGAACCGGTGATAAATGCAATCTGCTGATGGCCTGCGCTAATCAGTTCCGCCACGGCGTTAAAACTGGTCTGCTTTTGATCGCACCAGACGCAGTGGCTACTGTTTTTCCGTAACCGGCGGTTAAGCACCATAATCGGCTGCGAGTGGCTGTCGATTATTTTATCGATCTCATCCACGCTGAGAAAACGCGGGTAGATCATGATCGCGTCGCAGCGCAAATCCAGCAGATACTGGATCGCCTGGCGTTCCTCCTCCGCGCTGTGTTTTCCATCGGCAAGCAGAAGCTGACGCCCCTGCTCTTCCGCCATCCGCGCGGTATGAAACAGCAATTCGCTAAAATAGACGCCGTGGTAGAGGGTGTTAGTCACCACCAGCCCCAGCGTCTGACTGGTTTTCGCCGCAAGGCTACGCGCCAGCAGGTTAGGCCGATAGCCGCTCTCTTCAATTGCCTGAAATACACGATCCTTCGTCTCCTGGCTGACGTAGCCATTCCCTGAAAGCACCCTGGAGACCGTCGCCTTCGACACCCCGGCCCGCTGCGCTACCTCCAGCATCGTCGTCATAAGTTTTCTTCCTTTTCTCGCAATGAGATGCAGTGTACTTCACTGCCGCGTGGTTGTCCCCGATGCTAAATCACACCAGAAAACCGTGAGTGACATGAATCACATTTCACAAAAATGGATAAAATTAAATATTGCCCAACTCCAATAAACTATTCATGATTTTGTGGAACCGGTTTCTCATCAGCGTTTCATCACCGACGATCGCTCAGGCGAATGTGCGGCAAAAATAAAACGTACCCTACTGATAAAACAGGATAAAAATCCTATGTCCAAGAATTATGCAGCGCTGGCGCGCTCCGTGGTGACGGCTCTGGGCGGCGTCGACAACATCACCGCAGTGACACACTGCATGACGCGTCTGCGTTTCGTTGTGAAAGATGACACGCTGGTCGACAGTGCCACGCTCAAAACCCTCAGCGGTGTACTCGGCGTCGTTCGCAGCGACAACCAGTGCCAGGTGATTATCGGCAATACCGTCTCCCAGGCGTATCGTGAGGTCGTCAACCTGTTGCCGGGCGATATGCAACCCGCCGAGCCCGTTGGCAAACCCAAGCTGACGCTCAGACGCATTGGCGCGGGGATCCTTGATGCGCTAATCGGTACCATGTCGCCGCTGATCCCGGCGATTATCGGCGGATCGATGCTCAAACTGTTGGCAATGATCCTTGAAATGACCGGCGTGCTGGAAAAAGGCTCCTCCACGTTAACGATCCTGACCGTGATCGGCGATGGCGCCTTCTTCTTCCTGCCGTTAATGGTGGCGGCCTCGGCGGCGATTAAATTTAAAACCAACATGTCGCTGGCGATCGCCATTGCCGGGGTGCTGGTGCATCCAAGCTTTATCGACCTGATGGCGAAAGCGGCACAGGGTGAACACGTTGAATTCGCCCTGATCCCGGTCACCGCGGTGAAATACACCTATACGGTTATTCCGGCGCTGGTGATGACCTGGTGTCTGTCGTACATCGAACGCTGGGTGGATCGCATTACGCCCGCGGTCACCAAAAACTTCCTCAAGCCTATGCTGATCGTGCTGATCGCCGCGCCGCTGGCTATCGTCCTGATTGGGCCGATTGGCATCTGGATTGGTAGCGCGATTTCCGCGCTGGTCTATACCATTCACGGTTATCTCGGCTGGCTGTCTGTTGCCATCATGGGCGCGCTGTGGCCGCTATTGGTAATGACCGGGATGCACCGCGTCTTTACGCCAACCATCATTCAGACCATTGCCGAAACGGGCAAAGAAGGGATGGTCATGCCGTCCGAAATTGGCGCCAACCTGTCGCTCGGCGGTTCCTCGCTGGCAGTAGCCTGGAAAACGAAAAACCCGGAACTGCGCCAGACTGCGCTGGCAGCGGCGGCCTCGGCCATCATGGCCGGAATTTCGGAACCCGCGCTCTACGGTGTGGCGGTGCGCCTGAAACGTCCACTGATTGCCAGCTTGATCAGCGGCTTTATCTGTGGCGCGGTCGCCGGGATGGCTGGACTCGCCAGCCACTCAATGGCGGCACCGGGCCTGTTTACCAGCGTTCAGTTCTTCGATCCGGCGAATCCCATGACTATTGTCTGGGTATTTGGCGTCATGGCGCTGGCGGTGGTGTTGTCATTTGTCCTGACGCTGCTGCTGGGCTTTGAAGATATCCCCGTCGAAGACGCGGCCGCACAGGCACGCAAAAACCAGGCTGCACAACCGTCTACGGTTAAAGGTGCCAGCGTCTGACTGTTATTCACTGAGGTTATTATGGCTGTATTTCCGCAAGGATTTTTATGGGGCGGCGCACTGGCCGCCAACCAGGCTGAAGGCGCATACCGGGAGGGCGGCAAAGGGCTGACCACTGTCGATATGATCCCGCACGGCGAGCATCGCATGCCGGTCAAACTGGGACAGGAGAAACGTTTCCAGCTGCGGAATGATGAATTTTATCCCAGCCATCAGGCGATCGATTTTTACCATCGCTATAAGGACGATATCGCCCTGATGGCGGAAATGGGCTTCACCGTCTTTCGCACCTCGATTGCCTGGAGCCGTATTTATCCCAACGGCGACGAACTGACGCCTAACGAGGAAGGCATTGCCTTCTATCGCGCGGTGTTTGCCGAGTGCAAAAAGTACGGTATTGAACCGCTGGTTACACTGTGCCACTTCGACGTGCCCATGCACCTGGTTACCGAATACGGCTCCTGGCGTAATCGCAAGATGGTGGAGTTTTTCACCCGCTATGCGCGTACCTGTTTTGACGCCTTTGACGGTCTGGTGAAATACTGGCTGACCTTCAATGAAATCAACATCATGCTGCACAGCCCGTTCTCCGGCGCGGGGTTGGTGTTTGAAGAGGGGGAAAATCAGGATCAGGTGAAATATCAGGCCGCGCACCATGAGCTGATTGCCAGCGCGCTGGCGACGAAAATTGCCCATGAGATCAACCCGCAGAACCAGGTGGGCTGCATGCTGGCGGGCGGTAATTTTTATCCGTACTCCTGCAAACCGGAAGATGTCTGGACAGCGCTGGAAAAAGATCGTGAAAACCTGTTCTTCATTGACGTACAGGCGCGCGGCGCGTATCCGGCTTACTCTGCCCGTGTGTTTCGTGAAAAAGGTGTGGTGATTGAGAAAGCCCCGGCAGATGATGCAATCCTGAAAAACACCGTCGATTTTGTCTCTTTCAGCTATTACACGTCGCGCTGCGCGTCGGCTGAGATGAACACAAAGAACAGCAGTGCCGCGAACGTGGTGAAGTCAATGCGCAACCCGTACATCCAGGTCAGCGACTGGGGCTGGGGGATCGACCCGCTTGGACTGCGCATCACGATGAATATGATGTACGACCGCTACCAGAAACCGCTGTTCCTGGTGGAAAACGGTCTCGGGGCAAAAGATGAAATCGATGCCGATGGCCACATTAATGACGATTATCGTATTCGCTATTTGCGCGAACACATCCGTGCGATGGCTGACGCCATTGAAGACGGCGTGCCGTTGATGGGTTACACCACCTGGGGCTGTATTGATCTGGTGGCCGCGTCGACGGGTGAGATGAGCAAACGGTATGGGTTCGTCTATGTCGACCGCGATGATGCCGGCAACGGTACGCTTGCGCGAACGCGTAAAAAATCGTTCTGGTGGTACAAAAAAGTGATCGCCAGCAACGGCCAGGATTTGGCGTAAACAGGATGGCGGATGGCGCTCGCGCTGTCCGCCCCTCCCTTCCCTCGTTACATCATTTGCATTTCGTTTCCGCTATCTCCCTTCCAGTTTCCGGTTTGCCCCTTCCCTTTTTTACTGGCATTTTATACAGGTATTTTCATCTACTCGTGGGCAACAAGGAATCGTTTATGACTATTGAGGCTGGCAGTCCTGAAATCGCTATCATCAGGCCGTTTCGTCGTTTAAAGGTGAGCTATGTCAGAAAGCGCCATGAAGATCCAAAAACCGGCAACACGCGCCGCTATAGCCGGCATGCGTCGTTAACCATTAATGGCGACTGGCTGGAACAGGCGGGTTTTCCGACCGGCACCCTTGTCAATGTGGCGGTAATGCAGGGGAAATTAGTGATCGAACAGGTGAGAGAGGAACAGGCCGGATGAGGTCATAGCGTCATCCGGCCTGAATGTCACGACGCCGCTAATTCCGCAAAGCCGCCGTGGCCCTCCCAGCCGTCGAGACGCTGGTAAACGGTGTCGACGGCATCCTTAATGGGTTGAGTCATAGGATAATAGAACCCGACGATATCCGGCTGAATCCCGAGGAAGATCACCTCGCCGACGTCTTCTTTAAGCTGATCAACCAGATAATTCAGCGGCATATTGTGGGTCGTCATCATGAACATCTCGGCGATATCGTCAGGATCGACAATGCGGATCTCGCCGGGATTCAACCCCATGTCGGTAGCGTCCACGATCAGCAGACGATCCGGGCGCAGTTCGCGAATGGCCACGATGTCATTTTCCGGCGCACTGCCTCCGTCAATGACCACCCAGTGACCTTTCGCCTGCGCCGCGCATTTTTCTGCCAGCAGCGGACCCGCGCCGTCATCCCCCATCATGCTGTTGCCAACACACAATAAAACGTCAGTCACGGTGTCTCCTTACCATCAGGTAAATCGCGCTCTCCTGATGAATATCGTACAACATGCTGAGCATCTGTTTGCTCCATGCCTGCTGCTCCGGGGTCTGTACCGCGAGCGCACGATCAAACGCGTGCGCCAGCATTTGCACATGATTAAAATCGATGACGATCTCGCCGTACTTCGGCACCCCTTCCATCTTCCGACGGGCCTCGCTACCCTCTTCCAGCGTGGCAATCCACGTCAGATACGCCTCCCACGGGCAGGTCAGCGCGGCTTCCAGGCAGTCGATGATCCCAAGATGGTGACCAATCGCCAGGCTGTAATAGACAACCTGCTGCGCCTCGGCGGGCGTCGCATCGTTCTCATCAATAAACTTACGGCTCAGTTGACTGAACACCACCGTTTCACTCATCGGATACGCGCCTCTTCGACTACCTGATTCAGGTGGGTGACGATCTCGGTCAGACGCGGATCGCTTTCCGCTTCCAGCCAGCGCGCCACCTGATGTTCACCCTGGCCGAGTTGACGCAGGTAATCATCCGCAATCTGACGCCCATAGCGATAACCGGCCAGTCGACGCGCCTCGCGATCGACCTTCACACGCAGCGGCTGCACCATGTCCGGATGCAGGATTTCCGCTGGCTGATCGTCCAGTTCTCCCGGTGCACGAGCATGAATTTTCTGCTCCAGCAAGCCCAGCGCCATCGCAAAGCCGTACAGCGTTGCCGCAGGCGTCGGTGGGCATCCTGGAATATACACATCCACCGGCACAATTTTGTCGGTGCCGCCCCAGACACAGTACAGGTCATGGAAGATACCGCCGCTGTTGCCGCAGGCGCCGTAAGAGATGCAGATTTTCGGATCGGGCGCAGACTGCCAGGCACGCAGCGCCGGGGAGCGCATCGCACGGGTAACCGCGCCGGTGAATAGCAGTATGTCCGCATGACGCGGCGACGGTACGACTTTGATACCGAAGCGTTCGGCGTCAAACAATGGTGATAAGGTCGCAAAAATTTCAATTTCACAGCCGTTACAGCCGCCGCAGTCCACGCGGTAAACATAGGCTGAACGCTTGATGTTTTTCAGTAATGACGCCTTCATGCTGGCGATGGACTCATCCACCGTCATCGGTACCGGAATACCGTTTGCGTCACGCGGACCTAATAAATGGCTCATCAGCTGGCCTCTTTCATATGGCGAGTCAGTTCAATTCGGTCGGACGGCACCAGGCACTTCTGACGTTTGCAGTCCGGGCAGGTCTCAAAGCTTTCGCGGTGATGCTCAGCGCGGCTGTCGCCGTTGTGCTTAAGCAACGCAATGGCGTAATCAATCTCTTTCTGAACAGCGAAAGGACGATGGCATACGCGGCAGTTGCACAGTGCAAAACGGGACTGCTGGAGGAAATCCTCTTTCTTCCACACCGCCAGTTCATACTCCTGCGAAAGCTTGATCGCCGCCGTCGGGCACACTTCTTCGCAGCGGGCGCAGAAAATGCAGCGCCCGAGGTTGAACTGCCAGGCCAGTTCGCCGCTAGCCAGATCGGTTTCCACCGTCAACGCATTTGACGGGCAGGCATTCACGCAGGCCGCGCAGCCAATGCACTGCTGCGGATTGTGCTCCGGCTTACCGCGGAAGTTTTTATCAACCGCAATCGGCTCCAGCGGATAAGACGAAGTCGGCGCGCCGGTTTTGATGACTTTTTTGATAAAGGTAAACATGGCGATTCCTTATTTCAGCGGCGAGTTTTTACGCTCAATGCTGTAGCGCTCAAGTTCTTTGTATGGCACGACTTTGCTCTTCTTCTTACGCACATCCACCACGGTCATGCGGTCAGTACAGGAGTAGCAAGGGTCAAGGCTACCGATAATCAGCGGTGCATCAGAAACGGTGTTGCCGCGCAGCATGTAACGCAGGGTCGGCCAGTTGGCGTAAGTCGCCGCACGACAGCGCCAGCGATACAGCTTCTGGTTGTCGCCGGTCATGCTCCAGTGAATATCGTCACCGCGTGGTGCTTCGGAAAAGCCCAGCGCAAAGCGATGCGGAATGTAGGTGAAGCCTTCCACCATTAGCGGACCGCCGGGCAGGTTGTCCAGACCGAAGTCGATCATATTCAGTGCGGTGTACACTTCGTTGATACGCACTTTCAGACGCGAGATCACATCGCAGCCCTGTTCGCTGTGAACAGTCATCGGCAGCAGACCGTAACCGACAAACGGGTGATCGGCGCGGGTGTCACGAGCGTGACCGCTGGCGCGAACCATCGGCCCAACGTTACTGAAATCACGCGCAATCTCTGGATCCAGACGACCAATTCCCACGGTGCGCTGTTCCATGTTCGGCGTACTGAGCAGCATATCCACCAGTTCCTGCACGTCGCGACGCATCTGCTGCGCCAGTTGACGGGTCTGGATCATGTCCTCCTTCAGCAGATCGCGACGAATCCCGCCGATCAGGTTCAGACCGTAGGTCTTACGCGCCCCGGTCAGGATCTCCGCCATCTTCATGGAGGTTTCGCGTACGCGGAAGAACTGCATAAAACCAGAGTCAAAACCGGTGAAGTGACAGGCCAGACCGAGGTTCAGCAGATGGGAGTGCAGACGCTCCACCTCCAGCAGAATGGCTCGGATCATTTGTGCGCGTTCCGGCACCACGATGCCCATCGCGTTTTCAACGGAGGTGGTATACGCGGTGCTGTGGGCGAAGCCGCAGATCCCGCAAACGCGATCCGACAGGAAGGTGACTTCGTTGTAGCCCATCCGGGTTTCCGCCAGTTTTTCCATGCCGCGATGGACATAGAACAGGCGGTAATCAGCGTCGATAATATTTTCGCCATCAACAAACAGGCGGAAGTGTCCCGGTTCATCCGAAGTGACGTGCAGCGGGCCAATCGGCACCACGTTATTTTTCTTGTCACCCAGTTCATTGATGAACTCGTAGGTTTCCGCATCGGTGGTCGGTGCCGGGCGCTGACGATAATCCATGCTGTCTTTACGCAACGGATAGAGTTCGTCCGGCCAGTCATCCGGCAGCACCAGACGGCGTTCGTCCGGCAGACCGACCGGGATCAGACCGTACATGTCGCGCACTTCGCGCTCGCCCCAGACGGCAGCCGGCACGCGCGGCGTGACGGACGGGAATTCCAGCTTATTGGCATCAACTTCAACACGTACCGTGATCCAGCATTTGGTACCCTGCTCCATCGACAGCACGTAGTACACCGCGTAATGACCGCACAGTTGACGTTCATCATTGCCAAACAGCACCGAGAGCCATCCGCCCTGCTTGTAGTAAAGGAATTCGACCACTTCCGGCAGATAGTTGACCTTCACGGTGATGGTCAGCTGATCCCGGGTCTGCCAGGCTTCGTCCAGCACCACGCCAGGAAACGCCTGGTGCAGTGCGGCAAGGTATTGTTGACCAACTTTTTCTTCAGACATGCTCAAACTCTCTTAAATCACGCCACCAGCAAGGAGACGAACGCTAAAAACGCAAACCCAAAACCGGCCCAGGTCACGCGTGAGGTGGCGCAAAAACGCAGACGCGCCATGCTGTTTTCAAACAGGGCAATCACCAGTACGCCGACAAGCAGCTTGATGATGGCGATCACCAGCGCCAGCAACAGTCCACCTGCGCTGAACGTTTCCATCTGTCCCCACGGCAGGAACACGCCGACAAACATTTGCAGTACTACCAACTGTTTCAGGCTAATGCCCCACTTCAGCACCGCAAAACCGCTGCCGCTGTATTCGGTCAGCGGCCCTTCCTGCAATTCCTGCTCCGCTTCCGCCAAATCGAACGGCAGTTTGCCCATTTCGATAAAGGTGGCGAACGCACAGGCGCACAGTGCCAAAATCAGCGGAATGCTGCGGGCTGCTGGCCAGTGATAGATCGTATCGGTGATATTGCTGATATGGGTGGAACCCGCAACCTGCGCAGCGACCCACAGTCCCAGCAGCAGGATCGGCTCCACCAGCACGCCGAGCATCGCTTCACGACTGGCACCGATCGCTGTGAACGGGCTGCCGGTATCAAGTCCCGCGATAGAAAAGAAGAAACGGGCAATAGCGAACAGATAAATCAACGTGATCAAATCGCCCAGTTGCGGCAGCGGTGAACCCACGGTTACCACCGGCAGCGCGGTAGCGATGGTCAGCATAACGCCCACCATCACAAAAGGCGTCAGACGAAAGACCCAGCCAGCATCCGCTGGCGCGACGCTCTGACGGCCCAGCAGTTTGAGCAGGTCGCGATACTCCTGCAATACACCAGGACCGCGGCGATTGTGCAGACGGGCACGCGCCACGCGGGTCACGCCGGATAGCAGCGGCGCAGCGGCAAATAACACCAGCGCCTGAATTAACGGATATAAAACACTCATTCTCAGGCTCCTCGTGAAACCACAATCACCACCAGCACGGCCAGTTCGATCAGCGCCAGGCGGCGGAACAGCACCGGTACCGCCGCGCTTTGCCAACCCGGAACCCACGCTACCGGATTGAGCCACTTACGCAGTTTGAGAACCGGTGCAAAGGCTTCCTTCACTGGCATCGCGAAACCGTGCGCGGTAATGACCATCGACTGCTCGTGATCGTAACCGCAGACCCATGCCGTCCCGCGAGAACGCGATGGCAGACGGTTGCCTTTGAACATCGCCATGATGATGAATGGCAGCAGCGGACAGGCAATCAGCAACAGCGTGATCATGGGTTGCGATACGGTGGTATTGGCTGTTTCCAGCGGCAACGGTACGGCAGTCGCCAGCAGCGGCAACAGCCACGGCGCGGCAACCCCGCCGAGTACGCAACAAATCGCCAGCGCCACGACGCTGATGCCCATCAGGAGAGGCGTACAGCAGGCGTTTTCCGCCTCTTTCGTGCGCGGCGCGCCGAGGAACGTCACGCCATACACTTTCGCCATACACATCACCGCCAGCGCACCGGTAATCGCCAGTCCGACCGCCAGTAGTGGCCCCAGCAGACGACCAATAAACGCGCCGCTGTTGCCCAGTTTGAAGAAGGACTGGTAGATCACCCACTCGCCAGCAAATCCGTTCAGCGGCGGTAGTGCAGCCATCGCCATCAGCCCCACCAGCATCGCAATGGAAATGACCGGCATGCGTTTACCGATGCCGCCCAGTTTTTCGATATCGCGATGTCCGGTACGAAACCAGATGCTGCCCGCGCCAAGAAACAGCACGCTTTTGAACAGGCTGTGGTTCACCAGGTGATAGAGACCACCGGTCAGGCCCAGCGCAATCAGCGTTGGTTGTTTGAGAGCAATCCCGGTCACGCCTGCGCCGAGACCGAGCAGGATAATGCCGATGTTTTCCAGCGTGTGATACGCCAGCAGGCGCTGAATATTGTGCTCCATTAACGCATACAGACCGCCGACAAACGCGGTGATCATGCCGAGAACCAGCAGTAACACCCCCCACCACAGCGGCGCATTACCGCCAATCAGCGATAACGAGAGAATGCCCAGTAGACCGACCTTCATCACCACGGTGGAGAACAGAGCCGCCGCTGGAGCGCTGGCGTTCGCGTGAGCCTGCGGTACCCATCCGTGCAGCGGAATAATCCCGGCCAGCAGACCAAAGCCCGCCACGCCAAGCAGCCAGATGTCAGCGCCCAGCGGCAGTTCCTGAGTGCGCAGATCGAGGAGACGCAACTCAAGGGTGCCATAGCGCTGCCACACCAGATAACAGGCGATCGCCAGCAGCAGCGTACCGAGACGCCCCAGCGCAAACCACAGCTTGCCTTCTTTGCTGCATCCGGTCAGGAACACCGCACACAGCGCCATGATTTCCGCCATTACCACCAGCGTGCCGAGATTGCTGGCGGCAACTGCGCACACCGCCGCCGCCATCAGCAGATTCACCAGCAGACCGTTGGCCTTGACCTGCGGATGGCGATGCCAGTCGATGTTGTACAAACTGACAAACAGTCCGCACAGCCCCAGCGTAATCAGCCAGATGGCATTCAGTGGGGTGATTTGCACGCTGTGACCGATAAACGGCATCACGCCGCGCACCGCGACAGCGTTGATGAGCACGGAGAAACCCGCCGCGGCAGTACACAAGCACCCCACCGCGCCGCCCACGCCAGCAACCCAGCCGCTAAGCGCTTTATGAAAAGAGAACAGAAATGCCAGGACGGCGGCGGCGGCAAACCAGGCCACACCGCTGATGATCAGTGAAATTGCGCTCATTTTGCCTCCCCACTCTGAGCCTGCTGAAACAAGGAGAGATCGCCGAAGTCGGTATTGAAAGTCAGCTCACGTTTCCGTTTACTGGCGCGGGCGATGTCCATGTTGTTCACCAGATGCAGGGCTTTCGTCGGACACATCCGTACGCAGGCCGGGCCTTGTTCATCGAAGCTGCACAGATCGCATTTCACCGCGATGGCACGCACGCCCGGAACCCAGTCCAGCAGCGTACCGACGCGAGCCGGTGCCGGTGGCGCTGGTGGTGCTTTAGGCGTATTGGCGTTGGCCGGAATATGCAGCGGACGGCTGCCGGAAAATTCGATCGCGCCAAACGGACAGGCAATGCCACACAGTTTGCAGCTCACGCACAGGCTTTCATTAAGCTGTACGGCGCCATCCACCCGGTTAATGGCGTTAACCGGACACACGGTGGCGCAAGGGGCATCTTCACAGTGGTGGCAAAGCTGCGGCGCAGATTCTTTTTCATTCAGCATCACTTTCAGGCGCGGCATAGACTGTAGGCCGTGCTGGCGATGCGTCTCTGAACAGGCGGCCTCACAGGTGTGGCAGCCGATACAGAGCGTGGAGTCAGCAATTACAAAACGATTCACCAGGCATTCCTCAGGTGATAGTCATTTTTGACGAAAACATGCCGATGAAATGTCATTTTCGACACTGTTCGACACGTCTGTCCCTTAAAGCGTCGTGACAACCCATGAGACGACGTCACGACGTAAAACGCTGTGGTCAGGCCGCCGGATTTTGTCTCGCCACCAGTTGGCTCAGATTGATCGGCGACCCGCTTTCAACAGCGGCATACAGTCGGTCATAAACGCTGGCGATTTTATCGAGATAGTGTTCCAGCACCTGCTCACGCTCACGGTTGCTGACCCGCTCGTCCACTTTTCCGTCAATGCTCAATTGCGCCTGTGCAATCAGTTGCTTATCTTCGCCATCTTTTGTTTCGACGTAATACTCAATGGTGTGGCTGTTGAAGCCTTCCGCCATCGTGACGGTGATGCGAAAGTGTTCGAACAGTACGAAACAGAGATCTTTATCCGGCGCGCAGCTCATCGCATGGTGCAGACGCGCTTTCGACAGGGTGATCCCCTGAACCAGCGAATTGCAGTAAATATGCCACTGGTCCTGTAGGCGACGATGCCGCTGCGCGATGTAATCGGCTTTTTCGCTTATTTCCCAAATAGTCATGTCAGGTTACCCGTTTAACAGAGATAGCCTGCCATAAGCATTTTCCATGCCAGTTTTCAACCATTTGTTTTTTAATGAATTTAAAAATAAAAGACGGCTGTCGACGCCCGAATGACATGTCATTTCGTCATCATCGTCATCGACAAATGCCCCCAACTTTCAGGCTGGCATAGTTATTGCTTATCACTGCCCATCATATCGGGAGGCACTATGCACGAAATTACCCTTTGCCAGCGGGCACTGGAATTGATCGAACAACAGGCCGTCGCGCACGGCGCAAAACGGATAACTGGGGTCTGGCTCAAAATTGGCGCATTTTCTTGCGTAGAAACCAGTGCTCTCTCCTTTTGTTTTGATCTGGTATGCCGTGGCACCGTTGCGGAAGGTTGTAAACTGCACCTCGAGGAACAAGAAGCCGAATGCTGGTGTGAATCCTGTCAGCAATACGTCACCTTACTGACCCAACGCGTACGCCGTTGCCCGCAATGCAATAGCGA
Source organism: Citrobacter sp. MGH 55 (assembly GCF_016906145.1). Classification (NCBI taxonomy): domain Bacteria; kingdom Pseudomonadati; phylum Pseudomonadota; class Gammaproteobacteria; order Enterobacterales; family Enterobacteriaceae; genus Citrobacter; species Citrobacter sp. MGH 55. The sequence goes on along the minus strand of NZ_CP070239.1, from coordinate 2,396,304 downwards.
CACGCTGCATATCGTGGCCGATGACGGATTACAGATTCGACGAATAGAAATAGATCAGGAGTGAGCGATGTGTACAACATGCGGTTGCGCTGAAGGCAACCTTTATATAGAGGGTGATGAGCATAACCCTCATTCTGCGTTTCGCAGCGCGCCTTTTGCCCCGGCAGCTCGCCCGGCGCTGAATATTACCGGCATAAAAACGTCCGAATTCACCCCGAGCCAGACGGAAGAAGGCGATCTGCACTACGGTCACGGTGAAGCAGGCACCCACGCGCCAGGCATGAGCCAACGGCGCATGCTGGAAGTGGAAATCGACGTGCTGGATAAAAACAACCGTCTGGCCGAGCGCAACCGCGCCCGCTTCGCCGCGCGCCAACAGTTGGTGCTCAACCTCGTCTCCAGCCCAGGATCCGGTAAAACCACTCTGCTTACCGAAACGCTGATGAAGCTGAAAGACAGCGTCCCGTGCGCCGTCATTGAAGGCGACCAGCAGACGGTCAACGACGCCGCGCGCATTCGCGCCACGGGCACTCCAGCCATTCAGGTCAACACCGGCAAAGGCTGTCACCTCGATGCGCAGATGATTGCCGATGCCGCGCCGCGTCTGCCGCTGGAAGACCACGGCATTCTGTTTATCGAAAACGTCGGCAACCTCGTCTGCCCGGCGAGTTTTGATCTCGGCGAACGCCATAAAGTGGCGGTGCTTTCTGTCACCGAAGGCGAAGACAAGCCGCTGAAATACCCGCATATGTTCGCCGCCGCCTCGCTGATGCTGCTCAACAAAGTCGACCTGCTACCGTACCTGAATTTCGACGTTGAGAAGTGCATTGCCAGTGCCCGGGAAGTTAATCCGGATATCGAGATCATCCTGATTTCCGCCACCAGCGGCGAAGGAATGGATCAGTGGCTGAACTGGCTGGAGGCACAGCGATGTGCATAGGCGTTCCCGGCCAAATCCGCACTATCGAAGGTAACCTGGCGAAAGTCGACGTTTGCGGCATTCAGCGCGACGTCGATCTGACGCTGGTCGGCAGTTGTGATGAGCACGGCGAACCTCGTCTGGGCCAGTGGGTACTGGTCCACGTCGGTTTTGCCATGAGCGTGATTAACGAAGCCGAAGCGCGCGACACGCTCGATGCGCTCCAGAACATGTTTGATGTTGAGCCGGACGTCGGCGCTTTGCTGTATGGCGAGGAAAAATAATGCGTTTTGTTGACGAATACCGCGCGCCGGAACAGGTGATGCAACTGATTGAGCATCTGCGTGAACGTGCCGCGCATCTGCCGTATACCGCTGAACGTCCGCTGCGCATTATGGAAGTCTGCGGCGGCCATACGCACGCGATCTTCAAATTTGGTCTCGACCAGTTGCTCCCTGATAACGTGGAGTTTATCCACGGCCCGGGTTGTCCGGTCTGCGTACTGCCGATGGGACGTATCGACAGTTGCATTGAAATTGCCAGCCATCCGGAGGTGATTTTCTGTACCTTTGGCGACGCCATGCGCGTGCCTGGGAAACAAGGTTCGCTGTTGCAGGCGAAAGCGCGCGGTGCGGACATTCGCATCGTCTACTCGCCGATGGATGCGCTCAAACTGGCGCAGGAAAACCCAACGCGTAAAGTCGTGTTTTTCGGCCTCGGCTTTGAAACGACCATGCCGACCACCGCCATTACCCTGCAACAGGCAAAACTGCGCGACGTGCAGAATTTTTACTTCTTCTGTCAGCACATCACGCTCATTCCGACCCTGCGCAGCCTGCTGGAACAGCCCGATAACGGCATCGACGCGTTTCTCGCGCCAGGTCACGTCAGTATGGTGATCGGTACCGACGCCTATCATTTTATTGCCAGTGAGTTTCATCGTCCGCTGGTGGTCGCTGGATTCGAACCCCTTGATCTACTGCAAGGCGTCGTGATGCTGGTTGAGCAGAAAATAGCGGCCCACAGCCAGGTCGAAAACCAGTATCGCCGCGTGGTGCCAGACGCCGGCAACCTGTTGGCGCAACAGGCTATTGCCGACGTATTTTGCGTCACCGGCGACAGCGAGTGGCGCGGCCTGGGGGTAATTGAATCGTCCGGTGTGCATCTGACGCCTGACTATCAGCGTTTTGATGCCGAAGCGCATTTCCGACCGGCACCGCAGCAGGTTTACGACGACCCGCGCGCCCGCTGCGGCGACGTGCTGACCGGGAAATGTAAGCCGCATCAGTGCCCGTTGTTTGGCAAGACCTGTAATCCAGAGACCGCCTTCGGCGCACTGATGGTCTCTTCAGAAGGCGCATGCGCCGCCTGGTATCAGTATCGTCAGCAGGAGTGTGAAGCATGAACAGCGTACAACTCGCCCACGGTAGCGGCGGTCAGGCCATGCAGCAACTGATTAACAGTCTGTTTATGGAAGCCTTCGCTAACCCGTGGCTGGCGGAGCAGGAAGATCAGGCGCGGCTTGAACTGGCGCAACTGGTCGCTGAAGGCGATCGGCTGGCATTCTCCACCGACAGCTACGTCATTGACCCACTGTTTTTCCCCGGCGGCAACATCGGCAAGCTGGCGATCTGCGGTACCGCCAATGACGTCGCCGTCAGCGGCGCAATCCCACGCTATCTCTCCTGTGGCTTTATCCTCGAAGAAGGACTGCCGATGGAGACGCTGAAAAGCGTGGTAAACAGCATGGCCGCCACCGCGCGTGAGGCCAATATCGCGATTGTGACCGGCGATACAAAAGTTGTTCAACGTGGCGCAGCGGACAAATTGTTCATCAACACTGCAGGCATGGGGGCGATTCCGGCCAATATTCACTGGGGTGCACAAACCCTGGCAGCGGGCGACGTGCTGCTGGTCAGCGGTACGCTGGGCGATCACGGCGCCACTATTCTTAATCTGCGTGAACAGTTAGGGCTGGATGGCGAACTGGTCAGCGACTGCGCGGTATTAACGCCGCTAATTCAGTCGTTGCGCGATATCCCCGGCGTGAAAGCCCTGCGCGACGCGACGCGTGGCGGCGTGAACGCGGTCGCCCATGAGTTTGCCGCCGCCTGCGGTTTTGGCATTGAGCTGTCCGAATCCGCACTTCCCGTAAAACCTGCCGTTCGTGGAGTATGTGAACTGCTGGGTCTGGATGCGCTTAACTTCGCAAACGAAGGCAAGCTGGTCATTGCCGTTGAACGTCAGGCGGCCGGGCAGGTGCTGGCGGCGTTGCATGCCCATCCGTTGGGGCGCGATGCGGCACTGATTGGCGAAGTGGTCGAACGTAAAGGTGTGCGTCTGGCCGGTCTTTACGGCGTGAAGCGCACGCTGGATTTACCGCATGCAGAACCGCTGCCGCGGATCTGTTAAGTCCGTCATTATGCCGGATGGCGGCGTCGCCTTATCCAGCCTACACAATCGGTTGAACCGTTGGTCGAATAAGGCGTTTTCGCCGTTATTCAACTCACACAAACTGTTCGAACCGTAGGCCGGATAAGGCGTTTTTTGTCGACCCCCGGCGGAAGTCGAGTGTCTATACCTATAATTTAATTTCTTTTTTTGCACCGCGCAGCGGTACTTTCCTGGAAAAGCAATATGTCGTATACACCGATGAGCGATCTCGGGCAGCAAGGATTGTTCGACATCACTCGCACATTGTTACAGCAGCCCGACCTGCAATCGCTAAGCGAGGCGCTTTCGCAACTGGTAAAGCGCTCGGCGCTTGCCGACAGCGCGGCGATTGTGTTGTGGCAAGCGCAGACACAGCGGGCGTCCTGGTACGCCACGCGCGATAACGGCAAACCCGTCATCTACGAAGATGAAACCGTGCTGGCCCACGGCCCGATCCGCCGTATTCTCTCTCGCCCCGATGCCCTGCACTGCAATTATCACGAGTTTTCAGAAACCTGGCCGCAACTGGCTGCTGGCGGCCTTTACCCGCCATTCGGCCACTACTGCCTGCTGCCGCTGGCGGCGGATGGCCGCATTTTTGGCGGCTGCGAATTTATCCGCAACGACGATCGCCCCTGGAGCGAAAAAGAGTACGAGCGTCTGCAAACCTTCACCCAGATTGTCGGCGTGGTGGCAGAGCAAATTCAGTGCAGGGTCACGAACAACGTCGATTACGATCTCTTGTGCCGCGAACGCGACAACTTTCGTATTCTGGTCGCCATCACTAACGCCGTACTCTCCCGGCTCGACATGGATGAGCTGGTAAGTGAAGTCGCCAAAGAGATCCATCACTATTTCAACATCGACGACATCAGCATTGTCCTGCGTAGCCACCGTAAAAATAAGCTCAGCATTTACTCCACTCACTACCTCGATGAAAATCATCCCGCACACGAACAAAGCGAAGTCGATGAAGCTGGCACTCTGACGGAACGGGTGTTTAAAAGCAAAGAGATGCTGCTGATAAACCTGAACGAACGGGACGCGCTGGCCCCCTATGAACGCATGCTGTTCGATACGTGGGGCAACCAGATTCAGACGCTGTGCCTGCTGCCGCTGATGTCGGGCAACACCATGCTCGGCGTACTCAAGCTGGCGCAGTGTGAAGAAAAAGTGTTTACCACCGCTAACCTGAACCTGCTGCGCCAGATTGCCGGGCGCGTCGCCATCGCCGTGGACAACGCCCTCGCCTATCAGGAAATCCATCGGCTGAAAGAGCGGCTGGTGGATGAAAACCTGGCGCTCACCGAACAGCTCAACAATGTCGACAGCGAGTTTGGTGAAATCATCGGGCGCAGCGATGCGATGTACAGTGTGCTCAAGCAGGTCGAGATGGTGGCCCAGAGCGACAGCACTGTGCTGATCCTCGGTGAAACCGGCACCGGGAAAGAGCTGATTGCCCGCGCAATCCACAATCTGAGTGGGCGTAACGCACGCCGGATGGTGAAGATGAACTGCGCCGCCATGCCCGCTGGCCTGCTGGAAAGTGACCTGTTCGGTCACGAACGCGGCGCCTTCACCGGTGCCAGTGCGCAGCGCATTGGCCGCTTTGAGCTGGCGGATAAAAGTTCTTTGTTCCTGGATGAAGTGGGCGACATGCCGCTGGAATTACAGCCTAAGCTCCTGCGCGTCTTACAGGAACAGGAATTTGAGCGTCTGGGCAGCAATAAGCTGATCCAGACCGACGTGCGCCTGATCGCCGCCACCAACCGTGACCTGAAAAAAATGGTCGAGGATCGCGAGTTTCGTAGCGATCTCTACTACCGCCTCAACGTTTTTCCGATCCGACTCCCGCCGCTGCGCGAACGCCCGGAAGATATCCCCCTGCTGGTGAAAGCATTCACCTTTAAAATCGCTCGCCGCCTGGGGCGTAACATCGACAGTATCCCGGCGGAAACCCTGCGCATCCTCAGCAATATGGAATGGCCGGGTAATGTGCGCGAACTGGAGAACGTGGTGGAGCGCGCCGTTCTGCTGACGCGAGGAAGCGTGCTGCAACTCTCGCTGCCGGATATCGGCATGCTCTCACCTGGCGAACCGCCCGTCGCGACCGAAGTCGCCCAGGAAGGGGAAGACGAGTATCAGCTCATCCTGCGGGTGCTGAAAGAGACCAATGGTGTGGTTGCAGGCCCGAAAGGCGCAGCTCAGCGACTGGGTCTTAAGCGCACCACGCTGCTTTCACGCATGAAGCGTTTAGGTATTGATAAAGACGCGCTGGTTTGAGGCACGCGTTGCTGGATGCCGGGTGGGCAATTATCCGTAGGTCGGATTAAGGCGAAGCTGCCCTCTGGCATTTCGCTTCACTTTTTACGCGAGTATTTTTCCGGCAGTTCCGGCACGGGACGTTTATCGTCGATGAGATGACGAACGGTCAGGATGGGATGACGCCAGAGCATTCTCGGCCCCGCCCAGCGCATAATCTGCTTCATCTCTTCACGCTTCGCTGGCTGATAACAGTGTACGGGACACTGTTTACAGGCCGGTTTATCCTCGCCAAAGACGCACTTATCCAGACGTTTTTGCGCATAGGCAAACAGCGCGTCGTAGTGTTCCGGCTCATCAGATGCCTGCGGACACTGGCTCTCGTACAGCGCGATCATTTTTTTAATCGTCAGTTTTTCGCGAGCAATGCGCTTGCCGGACATGATGCGCCCTCCACTACATTAAGGTGTATTTATTCTACAACTTAAATTCTCGCAACACTATCACCCAAAGGTGACACTTCCCCATCCACACCTCAAATAAGAATTATTTTCATTTAACACTATCTTTATACATGCCTTGTGCTATATAACATAGCAAAGGCTATATTCGACGAATAATTAACCACTTTTTTTATGAGGGATACTATGCCGCACCTCTCCCGTCTCACCTCGTCTCTGCTGGCGGTTGTACTGGCCATCTGCATGCTGTCACCGGCTTATGCCAAAGAGAAGCTCAATGTCGTTACCACCTTCACGATCATTGCGGACATGGCGCAAAACGTGGCGGGTGAGGCGGCCAATGTCAGTTCGATCACCAAACCCGGCGCGGAAATTCATGAGTATCAACCCACTCCGGGCGACATTAAGCGAGCGCAGGGGGCGCAATTGATCCTCTCTAACGGTCTGAATCTGGAGCTGTGGTTTGCCCGCTTCTACCAGAATGTGTCGGGTGTGCCGGAAGTGACGGTGTCTGACGGAGTAAAACCCATGGGCATCAGCGAAGGACCGTATAACGGGAAACCCAACCCTCACGCCTGGATGTCGGCGGAAAACGCGATGATCTACGTCGACAATATTCGCGACGCGCTGACGAAATACGATCCGGATAACGCCGCGATTTACCAGAAAAATGCCGAACGTTATAAAGCGCAAATTCACCAGACGCTGGCCCCTCTCCATGCCGCGCTGGCAAAAATCCCTGCCGATAAACGCTGGCTGGTCACCAGCGAAGGAGCGTTCTCTTATCTTGCCCGCGATAACGATCTGCAAGAGCTGTATCTCTGGCCGATCAACGCCGATCAGCAGGGAACGCCCAAACAGGTACGTAAAGTGATCGATGCGATCAGAGCGCATCAGATCCCCACCGTATTCAGCGAAAGCACCGTATCAGATAAACCGGCCCGTCAGGTCGCGCGGGAATCCGGCGCACATTACGGCGGCGTGCTGTATGTCGATTCCCTGAGCGCCGCCGATGGCCCCGTTCCCACCTATCTCGATCTGCTACGCGTTACCACCGAGACCATCGTCAGTGGTATCAATGACGGTTTGAGGAGTCAGAAATGAGTCAATCTGCGATTACCGTGAATCAGGTGACGGTGACGTATCGCAATGGTCATACCGCACTACGCGATGCCACCTTTCAGGTACCGGGCGGTTCGATTGCCGCGCTGGTAGGAGTCAACGGGTCGGGAAAATCAACGTTGTTCAAAGCACTGATGGGTTTTGTCCGCCTGGCCGACGGCGACATTTCCATCCTGCAACAGCCGGTGAATCACGCGCTGAAGCAGAATCTGATTGCCTACGTCCCACAGTCCGAAGAGGTTGACTGGTCATTTCCGGTGCTGGTGGAAGACGTCGTGATGATGGGCCGCTACGGACATATGGGCTGGCTACGTCGTCCGAAGGCTCAGGATCATGCCAGTGTTGACGCTGCGCTGGCGCGGGTGGATATGCTGGAATACCGCCACCGGCAGATTGGCGAGCTTTCTGGCGGGCAGAAAAAACGCGTCTTCCTCGCCAGGGCCATTGCCCAGGATGGCCAGGTCATTCTGCTGGATGAGCCTTTTACCGGCGTCGATGTCAAAACCGAAGCGCGCATTATTGCGCTGCTACGCGAGTTGCGCGATGAGGGGCGCACGATGCTGGTCTCCACCCACAATCTCGGGTCAGTCACCGAATTCTGTGATTATACGGTGATGATCAAAGGCACCGTGCTGGCGAGCGGCCCGACCGAAACCACTTTTACCGCCGACAACCTTGAACTGGCGTTCAGCGGCGTCCTGCGTCACGTCGCGCTCAGCGGCGGCGAAGAACACATCATTACCGACGACGAACGCCCGTTTATCTCCCGACGAGCGGCAGGCTGCGGAGAGTCATCATGAACTGGCTGACAGAACCCTTTGGTTATCAGTACATGCTCAACGCGATGTGGGTATCGGCGATGGTTGGCGGACTGTGCGCCTTTCTCTCCTGCTATTTAATGCTTAAAGGCTGGTCGTTGATTGGCGATGCGCTGTCGCACTCCATCGTGCCAGGCGTTGCCGGTGCCTACATGCTCGGCTTGCCCTTCTCGCTCGGCGCCTTTCTCTCCGGTGGCCTGGCAGCAGGCAGTATGCTTTTTCTGAACCAGCGCTCACGGCTTAAAGAAGATGCCATTATTGGCCTGATCTTCTCGTCATTCTTTGGCATCGGGCTGTTTATGGTGTCGCTCAACCCGATGTCGGTGAATATTCAGACCATCATTCTCGGCAACGTACTGGCCATCGCGCCGGAAGACATTGTGCAACTGGCGATTATCGGCACGGTTTCCCTGCTCATCCTGCTGCTGAAGTGGAAGGATCTGATGGTCACTTTTTTCGATGAAAACCACGCCCGCTCCATTGGCCTGCACCCGGCCCGTCTGAAGCTGCTGTTTTTCACTCTGTTATCGGTGTCCACCGTCGCCGCGCTGCAAACCGTGGGGGCATTTCTGGTGATCTGCCTGGTCGTGACGCCCGGTGCCACCGCCTGGCTGCTGACTGACCGCTTTCCACGCCTTCTTATGATCGCCGTTGCGATCGGCAGTGTGACCAGTTTTTTCGGCGCCTGGCTCAGCTACTGGCTGGACGGGGCGACCGGCGGGATCATTGTGGTGCTACAAACCGTATTATTCCTGCTGGCGTTCGTTTTTGCCCCCAAACACGGCCTGCTGGCGAACCGCCGTCGCGCACGACGTAAGGAGTCATCATGTTTCTGAGCACCCTGCTGGAACCTTTTCAGTTCGACTTTATGGTCAACGCACTGGCCGTCTCCGCTCTTGTGGCGATTCCCTGTGCGTTACTGTCGGTATTTCTGGTGCTCAAAGGCTGGGCGCTCATGGGCGATGCCATGAGTCATGCGGTTTTTCCGGGAATTGTGCTGGCTTATATCGTCGGAATTCCACTGGCTATCGGCGCGTTTATTGCGGGCCTATTCTGCGCAGTCGCGACCGGATATCTTGACGACAACAGCCGCATCAAACGCGACACCATCATGGGGATCGTCTTCTCCGGGATGTTTGGCGCCGGACTGGTGCTCTATGTCTCTATCCAGTCAGAGGTTCACCTCGATCATATTCTGTTCGGCGACATGCTAGGGATTTCGCTGAGCGATATTGGGCAAACGGCCTTCATTGTACTGGGTATCGCCCTGATCATTGCATTCAAGTGGAAAGATTTGCTGCTGCACGCCTTCGATCCGCATCAGGCGAAAGCCTGCGGCCTTAACACGACTTTGCTGCATTACGGACTGCTGTGCATGATTGCGTTGACCATCGTCGCGACGCTGAAATCGGTGGGGATCATTTTGTCAATCTCCCTGCTGATCGCCCCAGGCGCGATTGCCGTTCTCCTCACCCGACGCTTTGCCCGCGCGCTGTTGCTGGCAACGGGTCTGTCGGTGGTTACCTCATTTTTAGGTGTGTATCTGTCATTCTTCCTCGACAGCGCACCCGCTCCCACGATCGTCGTGCTGTTCACCATTCTCTTTATCGCGGCGTTTGTTTTTGCCGCATTACGCGACCGACATTCGGAATTGCGACAACAACAATCGGTGTAAAATTCTGAAACGGAAGAAGGATCGAGAAGTCGGCGATCCTGACTTTCCCTGAAATGCGTATCTCCGCTATCATGTGTCCCTTATGTGATAACAACGAAAACTAAAAGTATCGCAACCCATTTACATTCAGGGACTGGACACAACTCCATGAGTACAATCGATAATCTCGACGCCCACACCCCCATGATGCAGCAGTATT
>NZ_CP070239.1:2236402-2357048 GCF_016906145.1 Citrobacter sp. MGH 55 | reverse complement strand
ACACCCATGATGCAGCAGTATCTCAAGCTGAAGGCCCAACACCCGGAGATTCTGCTTTTCTATCGCATGGGCGACTTTTACGAACTCTTTTACGACGATGCAAAACGGGCGTCGCAGTTGCTCGACATTTCGCTGACGAAGCGCGGTGCGTCTGCGGGCGAGCCCATCCCGATGGCGGGTATTCCCCATCATGCGGTCGAAAACTACCTCGCCAAGCTGGTCAATCAGGGTGAATCCGTCGCCATTTGCGAGCAAATTGGCGACCCGGCCACCAGTAAAGGGCCGGTTGAGCGTAAAGTCGTGCGTATTGTCACGCCGGGCACCAGCAGTGATGAAGCCCTGCTACAGGAGCGCCAGGACAATTTGCTCGCCGCCATCTGGCAGGACAGTAAAGGCTATGGTTATGCCACGCTGGACATCAGCTCCGGGCGTTTTCGTCTGAGCGAACCCGCCGATCGCGAAACAATGGCCGCCGAACTGCAACGGACCAACCCGGCGGAACTGCTGTACGCCGAAGATTTCGCGGAGATGGCTCTGATTGAAGGTCGTCGAGGATTACGTCGTCGCCCGCTGTGGGAATTTGAAATTGATACTGCACGTCAGCAGTTGAATTTGCAGTTTGGTACCCGCGATCTGATTGGCTTTGGCGTTGAAAACGCGCCGCGCGGACTTTGCGCCGCTGGCTGCCTGTTGCAGTACGTCAAGGATACCCAGCGCACTTCCCTGCCGCATATTCGCTCTATCACCATGGAGCGGCAGCAGGACAGCATCATCATGGATGCCGCGACGCGCCGCAATCTGGAGATCACCCAGAATCTGGCCGGGGGCATGGAGAACACGCTGGCCGCCGTGCTCGACTGCACCGTGACGCCGATGGGCAGCCGTATGCTCAAACGCTGGCTGCATATGCCGGTACGTGATACGAAAATCCTGACAGAACGTCAGCAAACCATTGGTTCATTACAGGATGCAACCAGTGAACTGCAGCCCGTGCTGCGCCAGGTGGGCGATCTGGAACGTATTCTTGCGCGTCTGGCACTGCGTACCGCGCGTCCGCGCGATCTCGCTCGCATGCGCCACGCTTTCCAGCAACTGCCGGAACTGCGTGCGCAACTGGAATCGGTGGACAGCGCCCCTGTACAAATGCTGCGCGAGAAAATGGGCGAATTCGCCGAACTGCGGGAACTGCTGGAACGAGCGGTCGTTGACGCTCCCCCGGTTCTCGTTCGTGATGGTGGTGTTATTGCGCCGGGCTACAACGAAGAGCTTGATGAGTGGCGCGCCCTGGCAGACGGTGCGACCGACTATCTCGACAGGCTGGAAATCCGTGAGCGCGAGCGTACCGGGCTGGACACGCTGAAAGTCGGCTTTAACGCGGTGCACGGTTATTACATCCAGATTAGCCGTGGGCAGAGCCACCTCGCACCAATCAACTACGTCCGTCGCCAGACGCTGAAAAACGCTGAGCGCTACATCATCCCAGAACTCAAAGAGTACGAAGATAAAGTTCTGACCTCCAAAGGCAAAGCGCTGGCGCTGGAAAAACAGCTCTATGATGAACTGTTCGACCTACTGCTACCGCATCTGGCGGATCTGCAACAGAGCGCCAGTGCGCTGGCGGAACTCGATGTACTGGTGAATCTGGCCGAACGCGCGTACACGCTGAACTACACCTGCCCAACCTTCAGCGATAAGCCAGGTATTCGTATTACCGAGGGCCGCCATCCGGTGGTGGAGCAGGTCCTGAATGAGCCGTTTATCGCCAACCCGCTCGACCTCTCACCACAGCGCAGAATGCTGATCATTACCGGACCAAACATGGGCGGTAAAAGTACCTACATGCGCCAGACCGCGCTGATTGCCCTGCTGGCCTATATCGGTAGCTACGTACCGGCGCAGAAGGTGGAGATTGGTCCTGTCGATCGTATCTTTACCCGTGTAGGCGCGGCGGACGATCTGGCCTCCGGGCGCTCCACCTTCATGGTAGAGATGACCGAAACGGCCAACATTCTGCACAACGCCACTGAGAACAGCCTGGTGCTAATGGATGAGATTGGCCGCGGGACATCCACTTACGATGGCCTATCGCTGGCGTGGGCATGTGCGGAAAATCTGGCGAATAAGATCAAAGCGCTGACGCTGTTCGCGACGCACTACTTCGAGCTGACACAGTTGCCGGAAAAAATGGAAGGCGTAGCCAACGTCCATCTCGACGCGTTAGAGCACGGCGATACCATTGCCTTTATGCATAGCGTGCAGGACGGTGCGGCCAGTAAGAGCTACGGCCTGGCGGTCGCAGCGCTGGCGGGCGTTCCGAAAGAGGTGATCAAACGTGCGCGACAGAAACTGCGCGAACTGGAGAGCATTTCACCCAACGCGGCGGCAACACAGGTGGATGGCACCCAGATGTCGCTGCTGTCCGTTCCCGAAGAGACCTCTCCTGCCGTTGAAGCACTGGAAAATCTCGACCCGGATTCGCTAACGCCCCGTCAGGCGCTGGAGTGGATCTATCGGCTGAAGAGTCTGGTGTAAGAAAAAGGCCCGATGCCGCTTTGCGTATCGGGCCACATATTAACGGTACTTTTCCCAGGTCGGATAAGGCCTCAGCCGCCATCCGGCACTCCGTCAGCGCTTATCTTCTGTCAGCAGCGGCGGAATAGTGGGTACCATCGGCACCTCATCGATATCTTTCTGCGTCATACGAAACGCCTGCGGGTAGTGTTCGCGGCTGGTACGACGTAGCGGCTCCGTATCACGCCAGGTGTACAGGCAATGTTGGCACTGATACACCGTCCAGACGCCTTTCACTGGCGAGGTCGCCATCACTTCAATATGTTCATCAGCACAACGTGGGCAAATCATCTGAGGCTCCTTATTTACGGTTGGCCAGCATGGCAGTCAGCTTTTCAGCCCAGGCTTTGGTTTCCGGGAGATCGCACACCGGCTGGCTATAGTGACCACGGTTATCCGGCGCAACGGGCGTGGTGGCGTCGATAATCAGCTTATCGGTGATCCCCGCCGGACTTGAGCCCGGATCCAGTTCCAGTACTGACATATTCGGTAGCTGAACCAGATCCCCCGCCGGGTTGACTTTCGACGACAGCGCCCACATCACCTGCGGCAGGTTGAACGGATCGACATCTTCATCCACCATAATTACCATCTTCACGTAACCCAGCCCGTGTGGCGTGGTCATCGCACGCAATCCCACCGCTCGCGCAAAACCACCGTAGCGTTTTTTGGTCGAGATAATCGCCAGCAGGCCGTGGGTATACATGGCGTTAACCGCCTGCACTTCCGGGAACTCCGCTTTTAGTTGCTGATACAGCGGAACGCAGGTGGCCGGCCCCATCAAATAGTCTATTTCTGTCCACGGCATACCGAGATAAAGGGATTCAAAAATCGGTTTACTGCGATACGACACCTTATCAATACGCACAACCGTCATATTGCGACCACCGGAATAGTGGCCGGTAAACTCGCCAAACGGCCCTTCAATTTCACGTTTGCGGCTTTCAATCACCCCTTCCAGGATCACCTCCGATCCCCACGGCACATCAAACCCGGTCAACGGGGCGGTGGCGATGGGATACGGGCTTTCGCGTAGCGCCCCCGCCATTTCATATTCGGACTGATCGTACTTCAGCGGTGTCGCCCCCATCAGCGTGATGATCGGATCGTTACCCAGGGTGATAGCGATCGGCAGATCCTCGCCGCGCTCTTCCGCCTTATGCAGATGCAGCGCGATATCATGCATCGGTACCGGTTGCAGGCCCAGCTTACGCTTGCCCTTCACTTCCATTCGGTAGATACCGACGTTCTGCTTGCCGAAGTTGTCCGGGTCGAGCGGATCGCGGGAGACTACGCAGGCTTTATCCAGGTAAAATCCGCCATCGCCGTCGTTCAGGCGAAACAGCGGCAGAATATCGAACAGGTTAATCGCTTCGCCATCGACACTGTTTTCCGCCCATGCCGGATTCGCGCGGCGTTCCGGGGTGACCGGGAACTTATCCCAGCGACGAATAAACTCATCTATCTGCTTTTTCACTGGCGTATTCGGCGGTAAGCCCAATGAAATGGCATGATTTTGCCAGGAGCCGATGGTATTCATCGCCACACGCGCGTCGGTAAAACCACGAATATTATCGAACCATAGCGCCGGTGCGCCGTCGCCAATACGGCCAGTGGCGTTGGCAGCCGCGGCCAGATCCGGCTCCGCATTCACCTCTTCACTGATTTTCAGCAATTGTCCCTGGTCGTCGAGCGCCTGCAAAAAGCTGCGCAAATCATCAAATGCCATTATTCATTCTCCTGTGAAAAATTCTGTGCCTGCGCTAATCCCTGCCAGCGACGCGCATGCGGGTGCTCCAGCGCAAACTGGTCCAGTACGCGGGCCACGATGTGTTGCGTAATATCATCAACGGACTGTGGATGGTTATAGAACGCAGGCATGGGCGGCACTATCGCCACGCCCATGCGTGAAAGCGCGAGCATGTTTTCGAGATGCACCGTACTGAGCGGCATTTCACGCGGCACCAGAACCAACTTGCGCCCTTCTTTCAGCACCACGTCGGCAGCGCGTCCCACCAGACCGTCGGCGTAGCCTGCGCGTATTCCAGCCAGGGTTTTCATGCTGCAAGGAATAACGATCATGCCGTCGGTACGAAACGAACCTGACGAGATGGTCGCCGCCTGATCCGCCGGGCTGTGGCAAAAATCGGCCAGTCCGACAACATCGCGCGCACGGTATGGCGTTTCCAGTTCAATGGTGGTTTTGGCCCATTTCGACATCACCAGATGCGTTTCCACATCCGGCATCTTCCGCAGCGCCTGCAACAGTGCTACACCCAGCGGCGCTCCCGTTGCCCCGGTCATCCCCACAATCAGTCTCATTCATCACTCCACAAATTGTTCGTATACGAACAATTAATATAAATTACCCCTGTAAAACAGCGACGACAATAGCGCCCGTTTTTTTCCGCACGTATTGCTTAAGATTTCCTCGTTAAAAAACGCGGTGTTACCCGTTATGATAGGAGACATGATTTTTAGCCTGGAGTTTTCATGGAGTTACGGAATAAAGCGTTTCACCTGTTACGCCAGCTGTTCCAACAACATACGGCGCGTTGGCAGCATGCGTTGCCGGATCTGACTAAACCACAGTACGCGGTGATGCGTGCCATTGCGGAATGTCCCGGCATTGAACAGGTTAATCTGATGGAGGCCGCCGTCAGTACCAAAGCGACGCTGGCAGAAATGCTAAGCCGAATGGAAAAACGTGGGCTGGTGAGGCGTGAAAACGATCCGCTGGATAAACGTCGCCGCTTCGTTTATCTGACCCCTGAAGGAGAAGCCTTGCTGAAGGTAAGCATGCCGTTGGGAAATCGGGTGGATGAGGAGTTTCTGGGACGGTTGAATGACGAAGAACGCGCGCAATTCGCCCTGCTAATCAAGAAAATGATGCCTGATTAACAAACCTGAGTAAGCATGAAAATGCTCCCGTCTGCCTTCACCCGCAAAAACACAGCGTAGTCAGCCAGAAAGAAGAAGGCCAGCCTCAAAGAGGCTGGCCTTTCTTGTTAGAACGGTGCTTACTCGCGGAACAGCGCTTCGATATTCAGCCCTTGAGTCTGCAGAATTTCACGCAGACGGCGAAGGCCTTCAACCTGAATCTGACGAACACGTTCACGAGTCAGACCGATTTCGCGGCCCACATCTTCCAGTGTTGCAGCTTCATAACCCAGCAGACCGAAACGACGTGCCAGCACTTCACGCTGTTTGGCGTTCAGTTCGAACAGCCATTTGACGATGCTCTGTTTCATATCATCATCTTGCGTGGTGTCTTCCGGACCGTTCTCTTTCTCATCGGCCAGGATATCCAGCAACGCTTTTTCGGAATCGCCACCCAACGGGGTGTCTACCGAGGTAATGCGCTCGTTTAGACGAAGCATACGGCTAACGTCATCAACCGGTTTATCCAGCTGTTCTGCAATTTCTTCCGCGCTCGGTTCGTGGTCCAGTTTATGGGACAACTCACGCGCGGTACGCAAATAAACGTTCAGCTCTTTAACGATGTGGATCGGCAGTCGAATGGTACGGGTTTGGTTCATGATAGCCCGTTCAATCGTCTGGCGAATCCACCAGGTTGCGTATGTGGAGAAGCGGAACCCACGTTCCGGGTCAAACTTCTCAACGGCACGGATAAGCCCCAGATTGCCCTCTTCAATCAGATCCAGCAACGCCAGACCACGATTGCCATAACGGCGGGCAATTTTCACCACCAGACGCAGGTTACTTTCAATCATCCGACGGCGTGAGGCGACATCTCCACGCAGTGCGCGACGCGCAAAATACACTTCTTCTTCGGCCGTTAACAGTGGCGAATAACCAATCTCACCAAGGTAAAGCTGAGTCGCGTCCAACACACGCTGTGTGGCCCCCTGCGATAACAGCTCTTCTTCAGCCAAATCGTTATCACTGGGTTCCTCTTCAACTAAGGCTTTTTCGTCAAAAACCTCAACTCCGTTCTCATCAAACTCCGCATCTTCATTTAAATCATGAACTTTCAGCGTATTCTGACTCATAAGGTGGCTCCTACCCGTGATCCCTTGACGGAACTAGCAAGTGTCAGCCTGGTTCCGTCGCTTTATCGCTGCGGTAAATAACGCAGCGGGTTTACGGATTTCCCCTTGTAACGAATTTCAAAATGCAAACGTGTAGAACTGGTTCCGGTGCTACCCATCGTCGCTATTTTTTGTCCTGCCTTCACTTCTTGTTGTTCCTGGACCAGCATTGTATCGTTATGAGCGTAGGCACTCAGGTAATCATCGTTGTGTTTGATGATAATAAGATTACCGTAACCGCGCAGTGCGTTACCGGCATAGACCACGCGCCCATCGGCGGTCGCGATAATAGCCTGTCCCTTACTGCCTGCAATGTCGATCCCTTTATTGCCCCCCTCGGAAGCCCCAAAGTTCTCGATCACTTTGCCGTCAGTCGGCCAGCGCCATGTGGAGATTGGCGAACTGGTAGACGAACTGCTTGCTGTCGATTCGGTTGCGCTAACTGCTGGAGCCGTTACAGGTGCTGTGACCACAGTCCCAGCAGGCTTGTTGTTCGGCAACATTTTGTTAGCACTTTGTTCACCTGAATCCTCAGAATACGTAATTGTCGGTTTCGACGCAACAGCGATGGCGGAATTTTGTGCAGGTCTGGTCACAACTCCTTGCTCTGCCGCGTCGGCCTGAGTTATCGCATTACCGCCGGTAATTGGCGCACCCGATGCGTTACCCACCTGCAGCGTTTGTCCGACATTCAGAGCATACGGGGCCTGAACGTTGTTGCGTTGCGCCAGGTCACGAAAATCGTTCCCGGTGATCCAGGCGATATAAAAAAGCGTATCGCCTTTTTTAACGGTGTACGTACTGCCACCGCTGTAGCTACCTTTCGGAATATTCCCATACTGGCGATTGTAGACAATACGTCCGTTTTCCATCTGCACGGGTTGCTCGGCGACGGGCTGAACATGCGTCGGTTGTGTCGTCGGACGTTGCACCGGTTGAATTTGCGGTGTCTGCGGAGCGGACGTCGTCGTCCCCATCTTCGGCGGCGGCGTAATCAGCATGCCAGAACTGGTATTCGTCGGAGCATTACCATTGACTGAGCTTACCGGCGCAGGTGGATTCGATGAATTTGAACAACCCGCCAGCCATAGCGAAACCAGTGACAGTGCCGCAATGCGGCTAACGGTGAATTTTGGGCTTCCCGCGCTCATTTATCCCCCAGGAAAAATTGGTTAACAACCAGTGACGTATAATCGTGCAGACAGCAAATGGGCACTGGAAAATGTGACCACGATACGCTGACCAGTTCCAAAAACTCCAGGAAAATTCCAGGTATTCGGAACCGCTTTTTACGCGAGTTCCCCTTTAACTAAGGGAACAAAACGTACCGCCTCCACGGTGTCGATAATAAATTCGCCGCCCCGACGACGCACCCGTTTCAGAAACTGATGCTCGTCACCCACGGGCAAGACGAGAATGCCACCTTCATCCAGTTGCGTCATCAACGCGGTCGGGATTTCCGGCGGTGCTGCCGTCACAATAATAGCGTCAAATGGCGCGCGTGCCTGCCAGCCTTGCCAACCATCACCGTGACGAGTTGAAACATTGTGTAAATCGAGTTGTTTCAGGCGGCGACGCGCCTGCCATTGCAAACTTTTAATACGTTCGACGGAACAAACCTGCTGTACCAGGTGCGCCAGTATCGCCGTCTGATACCCGGAACCCGTGCCAATTTCCAGCACCCGCGACTGCGGCGTCAGTTCGAGGAGTTCGGTCATTCGCGCCACCATATACGGCTGCGAAATCGTCTGCCCCTGACCTATCGGCAACGCGATATTGTCCCAGGCTTTATGTTCAAACGCTTCATCAATAAATTTCTCACGCGGCACCGCGGCCAGGGCATTAAGCACCTGCTCATCGCGAATCCCCTGTGCGCGCAGTTGATCAAGAAGCGTTTGTACGCGTCTGCTTACCATTGCGTGCCAACTCCCACGCTCTCTAACCAGTCGGAAACCACATCATGCGCGCTGTGCGCGGTTAAATCTACATGCAACGGCGTAATGGACACGTAACCGTCGTCCACTGCCGCAAAATCGGTATCAGGCCCGGCGTCGCATTTGTCGCCCGGTGGGCCAATCCAGTACAGCGTGTTGCCGCGCGGATCTTCCTGTGGGATCACTTTGTCTGCGGGATGACGACTGCCGCAACGCGTCACGCGAATGCCTTTGATCTGCTCCAACGGTAAATCGGGCACGTTGATATTGAGGATCCGCCCGGTACGCAGCGGTTCACGCCGCAGGGCGCGTAAGATCCGACAGGTGATGGCCGC
Organism: Citrobacter sp. MGH 55; assembly: GCF_016906145.1. Taxonomy (NCBI): domain Bacteria; kingdom Pseudomonadati; phylum Pseudomonadota; class Gammaproteobacteria; order Enterobacterales; family Enterobacteriaceae; genus Citrobacter; species Citrobacter sp. MGH 55. Next base: position 2,348,156 of record NZ_CP070239.1, on the reverse strand, counting down.
TGCGGTCTCATAATGCTGGTGCCCGTCTAACGACACGGCAAGCGCCGGAAAGCCAAGATGTCGCCCTTCCATTGCCGCCGCGACGGTGCCGGAATAGATAACGTCATCCCCCAGGTTGGGGCCGGCATTAATTCCCGAGACCACGATGTCCGGACGCGGGCGCATGAGTGCATTGACGCCCAAGTATACGCAGTCAGTGGGTGTGCCCATCTGCACGGCGATATCGCCGTTCTCGAAAGTAAACGTCCGGAGAGAGGATTCAAGCGTCAGCGAATTTGACGCACCACTGCGGTTCCGATCCGGGGCGACGACCTGTACATCAGCAAACTCCCGCAGGGCTTTCGCCAGCGTTTGTATACCGGGCGCGTGGACCCCATCATCGTTACTCAGCAATATGCGCATAATCACCCATTGTGTTGATCAGTTCCCTCACAACGCTGGTGGCGAAGCTCCCCGCCGGCAGCCAAAAACGTAACTCGACGGTGACATCATCCCACCAGTTCCAGCTTAATTGCTGCGGATAGAGCAGCATCGCTCTTCGCGACGCCTCAACTTTTTCACGCAGCAGCAGCGACTGCAACGCGGTCTCCTCGGCAATCGCGGACTGTTCGAACGCCAGCGCATCCCGCTGGGTTCCCCACTCGCCGCTGCCGGGAAGCGAAGCCGTCACCATCAGTTCTTTTTCATCGACACGATGCTGTAATTCCGCCCGTTCTTCTTGCGTGGCGACAAACCAGCTTCCGCGTCCCGCTAATTGTAGCGCATCGCCGTCAACAACTTGATTAAAGTCTGTTTTTTTCAGACGCTCGCTGACAATTTGATTAAACAACGCACTGCGGGCCGCCGACAACCAAAAACTGCGTTTATTGCGATCCCTGACCGGTGCATCGCTTTGCGCCCAGCGCAGCGCACCTTGCAGATTGCTGCCGCCGATACCAAAACGCTGAGCGCCGAAATAGTTCGGTACGCCGCCAGCGTTTATCGCTTGCAGACGGGATTCCACTTCATCACGATGACTGATTTCCCGTAGCACCAGCGTGAACGCATTGCCTTTCAGCGCGCCTAAACGTAGCTTGCGTTTGTGACGCGCATATTCCAGCACCTTGCAACCTTCAAGCTGGAAAGCGCTCAGGTCGGGCATCTCTTTGCCTGGTACGCGCGCGCACAGCCACTGTTCGGTGACCGCATGCTTATCCTTTTGCCCGGCAAAACTCACTTCACGGGCATGAATTTTCAGAAACTTCGCCAGCGCGTCAGCCACAAAACGGGTGTTGCAGCCGTTTTTAAGAATACGCACCAGAATGTGTTCACCTTCGCCATCGGGTTCGAAACCTAAATCTTCGACCACCACAAAATCTTCCGGACTGGCTTTCAGCAGACCGAAGCCTTGCGGCTTACCGTGGAGATAAGTGAGATTTTCAAACTCTGTCATTTCGCGGCCTTAATGAGTAACGCCACCGCTTCGCAGGCAATCCCTTCCCCACGCCCGGTAAAACCGAGTTTTTCCGTGGTGGTGGCCTTCACGTTCACATCATCCATGTGACAACCGAGGTCTTCAGCAATAAACACTCGCATTTGCGGGATGTGCGGCAGCATCTTCGGCGCCTGAGCAATAATGGTCACATCGACGTTGCCCAGGGTGTATCCTTTTGCCTGGATCCGACGCCAGGCTTCACGCAACAGCTCACGGCTGTCTGCGCCTTTAAACGCCGGATCGGTATCCGGAAACAGCTTGCCAATGTCACCCAGTGCCGCCGCGCCAAGCAGCGCGTCGGTGAGCGCATGCAGCGCGACATCGCCATCAGAATGCGCCAGCAGCCCCTTTTCATAGGGAATACGCACACCACCAACGATAATGGGGCCTTCCCCGCCAAAGGCGTGTACGTCAAAACCGTGTCCGATTCGCATTATGCTTTCTCCTGGTGAATTATTTGGGTCAGGTAAAATTCAGCCAGCGCTAAATCTTCCGGACGGGTTACTTTGATATTATCAGCCCGTCCTTCAACAAGCTGTGGATGGAAGCCGCAATATTCCAGCGCCGAGGCTTCATCGGTGATCGTCGCCCCTTCATTCAGTGCGCGTGTCAGGCAGTCATGCAGCAGCTCGCGAGGGAAAAATTGCGGCGTCAGCGCGTGCCATAAATCGTTACGTTCGACCGTATGGGCGATGGCGGTTTTGCCCGGCTCTGCGCGTTTCATCGTGTCGCGCACCGGTGCGGCAAGGATCCCGCCAGTACGACTGGTTTCGCTAAGCGCCAGCAGACGTGCTAAATCATCCTGATGTAAGCAGGGACGCGCCGCATCATGCACCAGCACCCATTCGGCGTCTCCGGCGGCCTGCAATCCGGCCAGCACAGAGTCTGCACGTTCATTTCCCCCGTCCACGACGGTAATTTGCGGATGCTGCGCCAGAGGGAGCTGGGCAAAGCGGCTGTCGCCAGGGCTTATTGCGATGATCACGCGGGTCACCCGGGGATGCGCCAGCAGCGCAAAGACCGAGTGTTCGAGAATGGTTTTATTGCCGATCGAGAGATATTGCTTCGGACATTCCGTTTGCATACGGCGGCCAAATCCGGCCGCCGGCACCACGGCGCAAACATCCAATAAAGTGGCTGCCATGTGATTTCCTGGGCTGGTTTAACGAGTATTTTGCCCCGCAGTTTGCGCGCGTTTAGACGCGTCGGGCACCAGGCGATAAAACGTTTCGCCCGGCTTAGTCATGCTGAGTTCGTTGCGTGCACGCTCCTCGATAGCCTCCTGACCGCCATTGAGATCGTCAATTTCGGCAAACAGCTGATCGTTACGTGCTTTAAGTTTGGCGTTCGTCGCCTGCTGCGCCGCCACGTCATCATTGACGCGACTGTAATCATGTATGCCGTTCTTACCGAACCACAGTGAATACTGTAGCCAGACCAGTAAAGCCAGCAACAGCAGCGTTAGTTTACCCATCCTGCCCCCTGAAAAACGGCATCATCCTCCCATACTTCCGCAAACAACACGACGTTTGCAGACGGGAAAGCCGCAACAACGCGGGCAAATGTACCACAATTGCCCTTTATAACGTATACCCAGAACCCTGAGAACATCATCTCATTGTTAGTTACGGTTTGAATTATGGACAGCCGTCGCGCTTTAGCCCAGCAACCACATAAACAGTGCGCCGAACATTGCGCAAACGGTCAGCAGCGTTGCAACAATGCTGTAGCGCAATTTGCCGTTGAGCAGGGAATGCAGCGCGATACCCACAACCACCGCAACGGGCATCAACGCCAGGAAGAAAGGCCAGGTGTAGATGAAGAAAAACAACGTGTTAGGGCCATACACCAGAAAGGGGATCCCCAACGCCAGCAGCCATGACGCGAAACCCACCACCGCGCCCGGTAGCGACCAGGTGGTTTCGTCATCTGTAGCAAACGCGTCTGTCGTTGTGAGTGTGATGTTCTGGCTATTACGCATAGTGAATCCTGTAACCTTGACTGACCGTACACAGCGGTCAGGTGTCTCAGGATCTGATAATATCGCTCTGTCTGAGCAGGTCTAATAATTGGGCGACCAAATTTGTTACTAATTGTTCGCCATTGAGATGAACCTCTGGCGATTCAGGCGCTTCGTAAACGGAATCAATTCCGGTGAAGTTGCGCAATTCGCCAGCCCGCGCTTTTTTGTATAATCCTTTTGGATCGCGGACTTCACAGATTTCCAGTGGCGTATCCACGAACACTTCAATAAAGCGCCCCTCACCGACGCGTTCGCGCACCATTTGCCGCTCTGCACGGTGCGGAGAAATAAACGCCGTCAGTACCACCAATCCCGCATCCACCATCAGGTTTGCGACTTCGCCCACGCGACGGATGTTCTCTTTTCGGTCGGCATCACTGAACCCCAGATCGCTGCACAGGCCGTGGCGAACGTTATCGCCATCCAGCAAATAGGTACTGACGCCCAGTTGATGCAGCGCCTCTTCCAGCGCCCCGGCGACGGTCGACTTACCGGACCCGGACAGCCCGGTAAACCACAGCACAACACCACGATGACCGTGGTGTTGCTCACGCTGTTGCGGCGTGACGGGATGAGCATGCCAGACGACGTTTTCGTCATGCAGCGCCATTATTTTCCTCCCAGCAGATCGCGAGCACCCCAGTGCGGGAAGTGACGACGTACCAGCGCATTCAGTTCCAGCTCAAAGGCGCTGAATTCTGATGGCGTAGCGGTCTCCTGCACAATCGGTTCGCGGACCATACCGGCACCGACGGTGACATTGCTCAGACGATCGATAAAGATCAGCCCGCCGGTCACCGGGTTTTGCTGATAGGTATCCAGCACCAGCGGCTCATCAAAGGTCAGATTCACCAGGCCAATACCGTTCAGCGGCAGAGTGTCTACCTCACGCTGCGTCAGATTGTTGATATCTACCTGATACTGAACATGATCAACGCGCGCACGGGTCTTTTTACCAGCGATTTTGATTTCGTAGCTCTGCCCCGGTGCCAGTGGCTGTTCCGCCATCCAGACGACGTCAACGGCGGCGCTCTGTACGGCAGGTAAACTCTCCTCCGCCGCCAGCAGCAGATCGCCACGGCTGATATCAATCTCGTCTTTCAGGACGAGGGTAATGGCTTCCCCGGCAAAGGCTTCGTCCAGATCGCCATCAAAGGTGACGATCCGCGCCACGCTGGATTCCACACCGGACGGCAGCACTTTCACGCGCTGCCCTACCTTGACGCGCCCGGAAGCCAGCGTGCCGGAATAACCGCGGAAATCGAGGTTTGGACGGTTTACGTACTGCACCGGGAAGCGCATTGGCTGACTGTCGACCACGCGCTGGATCTCAACCGTCTCCAGCACTTCAAGTAAGGTCGGGCCGCTGTACCACGGCATGCTGACGCTCTGGGAGGCGACGTTGTCACCTTCCAGCGCGGAGAGCGGGACAAAGCGGATATCCAAATTCCCCGGCAACTGTTCGGCAAAGGTCAGATAATCTTCACGAATACGCGCAAAGGTTTCTTCGCTGTAATCGACCAGATCCATTTTGTTGATCGCCACCACCAAGTGTTTGATCCCCAGCAGTGTAGAAATAAAGCTGTGACGACGGGTCTGATCCAGCACGCCTTTACGGGCGTCGATCAGCAGGATCGCCAGATCGCAGGTAGACGCGCCGGTCGCCATATTGCGGGTGTATTGCTCATGCCCTGGGGTATCGGCAATGATAAATTTGCGCTTCTCAGTGGAGAAATAACGATACGCCACGTCGATAGTAATCCCCTGCTCACGCTCGGCCTGCAGCCCATCCACCAGCAACGCCAGATCCAGTTTTTCACCCTGCGTACCGTGACGTTTGCTGTCGTTATGCAACGATGAAAGCTGATCCTCATAAATCTGCCGCGTGTCGTGCAACAGGCGACCGATCAGGGTGCTTTTGCCGTCATCCACGCTACCGCAGGTTAAAAAGCGCAGCAGACTTTTATGTTGTTGGGCAACCATCCAGGCTTCGACGCCGCCTTCATTAGCGATTTGTTGGGCAAGTGTGGTGTTCATGGCGGCTCCTTAGAAATACCCCTGACGTTTCTTCAGCTCCATAGAGCCCGCCTGGTCGCGGTCAATCACGCGGCCCTGACGTTCACTGGTGGTCGAGACCAGCATCTCTTCAATAATTTCCGGCAGCGTTTGTGCGTTTGACTCGACGGCGCCGGTCAGCGGCCAGCAGCCGAGGGTACGGAAACGCACCATCCGTTTTTTGATCATTTCGCCAGGCTGCAGGTCGATGCGATCGTCATCAATCATCATCAACATGCCGTCGCGCTCCAGCACCGGGCGCTCCGCCGCCAGATACAGCGGGACGATCTCGATGTTTTCCAGCCAGATGTACTGCCAGATATCCTGTTCCGTCCAGTTGGACAGCGGGAAGACGCGAATACTTTCGCCTTTGTTAATCTGCCCGTTGTAGTTGTGCCACAGTTCAGGACGCTGGTTTTTCGGGTCCCAGCGATGAAAGCGGTCGCGGAAGGAGTAAATGCGCTCTTTCGCCCGCGATTTTTCTTCATCGCGGCGCGCACCGCCAAAGGCGGCATCAAAACCGTATTTGTTCAGCGCCTGCTTCAACCCTTCGGTTTTCATAATGTCAGTGTGTTTGGCGCTGCCGTGGACAAAGGGATTGATACCCATCGCCACACCTTCCGGATTTTTATGTACCAGCAGCTCGCAGCCGTACGCTTTGGCAGTACGATCGCGGAATTCATACATCTCGCGGAACTTCCAGCCGGTATCGACATGCAGCAGCGGGAACGGCAGCGATCCCGGGTAGAACGCCTTACGGGCAAGATGCAGCATGACGCTGGAATCTTTACCGATGGAGTACAGCATCACCGGGTTCGAAAATTCTGCTGCCACCTCGCGAATGATGTGGATGCTTTCGGCCTCCAGCTGTCGCAGGTGGGTGAGTCGTTTTTGGTCCATAACCGTTCCTTTACAATACCGCGAATGTCGAGCGCGTCAGATAACCCGACTATAGGGAGCGCAAGAGAACGAATGAAATTACGAATTGGAATGAGTAGTTCCTCAAAGGAATAACGATCTGGCAAAGCAAATATCAAAAAGTGCTTAACCCACCGGAATTCGGGCATTTAAGAGCAAATGAAATTGTTTTAGCGAAGTCACCGTTTCATACTAGATGGGTTGAAATTTTTGCTTTGTATTCAGGGCTCCCCCGCTGGCTATTAAGGATTCACTATGTTTTCCGCAACGCGCCGTCTTTCCGCCCTCCTGGCGCTCGGCGTATGCTTTATTGTCCCCGCTCAGGCGTCATCGCCAAAACCGGGCGAATTTGCGACAACGCAGACCCGTCATATTGCGACCGTTTTCCCGGGAAGGATGACTGGCTCGCCGGCAGAAATGTTATCTGCCGACTATTTACGCCAGCAGTTTGAGCAGATGGGCTATCGCAGTGATATCCGCACGTTCAACAGTCGCTATATTTATACCGCCAAAAATAACCGCAAAAACTGGCATAACGTCACCGGCAGTACCGTTATTGCCGCCCACGAAGGCAAAGCCCCGCAGCAGATTATTATCATGGCGCACCTGGACACCTACGCGCCGCAAAGTGACGCCGACACCGACGCGAATCTTGGCGGGCTCACTCTGCAAGGGGTAGATGACAACGCCGCTGGTCTGGGCGTTATGCTCGAACTGGCAGAACGCCTGAAAGATGTGCCGACGGAATATGGTATTCGCTTTATTGCCACCAGCGGCGAGGAAGAGGGAAAACTGGGGGCTGAAAACCTGCTGAAGCGCATGAGCGCGGCGGAGAAGAAAAACACGCTGCTGGTGATTAATCTCGATAACCTGATCGTCGGCGACAAACTGTATTTTAATAGCGGGCAGAGCACGCCGGAAGCCGTGCGTAAATTAACCCGTGACCGGGCATTAGCGATTGCGCGTCATCATGGCATTACCGCCACCACTAATCCAGGCCTGAATAAGGACTATCCCAAAGGCACCGGTTGCTGCAATGACGCAGAGGTTTTCGATAAAGCGGGAATTTCGGTGCTATCCGTTGAGGCAACGAACTGGAATCTTGGCAAGAAAGATGGTTACCAACAGCGCGCCAAAACCGCCTCTTTCCCGGCGGGAAATAGCTGGCACGATGTACGTCTGGATAATCAACAGCACATTGATAAAGCCCTGCCCGGACGCATTGAACATCGCAACCGCGACGTAATGCGCATTATGCTGCCGCTCGTAAAAGAATTAGCGAAAGCGAGCTAATCATAAGGCCGGATAAGGCAATGCCCTTATCCGGCCATACTCTCAGACTGCCGGAGGGGGTTGTTTCACCCTTCGTGCAATCCGCACTCGCGCTTCAGGCCAAAGAAGCGGGTTTCTTCTTCAGCCATACCCGGTTCCCATTTCCGCGTGGTGTGCGTATCGCCGACGGAAAGATAGCCCTGATCCCACAGCGGATGGTATTTCAGCCCATGCTTTTGCAGGTATTGATAAACCGTGCGGTTATCCCAGTCGATAATCGGCAGCACTTTAAAGACCCCACGCTGGATAGCCAGCACGGGCAGATGCGCACGGCTGCCGGACTGTTCGCGCCGCAGTCCTGCAAACCAGGTTTGCGCGTTCAGTTCCTGCAACGCCCGGTTCATCGGTTCGACTTTGTTGATCTCATTGTATTTCTCAATGCCTTCAACGCCCTGCTCCCACAGCTTACCGTAGCGCGCTTCCTGCCAGGCGGGGCTTTCATTCGCCCGGTAGACCTTCAGGTTCAACCTGAGTTTGTCCGTTAACTCATCAATAAACTGGTAAGTTTCCGGGAACAGATAGCCGGTATCGGTCAGGATCACCGGGATATCCGGGCGGATCTGATTGACCAGATGCAGGCTGACTGCCGCCTGAATCCCAAAGCTTGATGAGAGGACGTATTCGCCAGGCAAATTCTCCAGCGCCCACGCCACACGCCCCTCAGCGTCACGTTTTTCCAGTTGGCTGTTGGTTTCAGCCAGCGCCATCACACGCTCTACCTTCGGCAATGCATTAAGCGCGTTTAGATCGAGTACGGACATAAGAACCTCGTTTGCCTGTTTTGCCGGGTGGCACTGCGTTTGCCCGGCAAAGGATGGGTTATTCCCAGAAATCCCGTGCGGGATCGAGCACCGGGCGAATAATGCCCGCACGCACCGTAAAGTCGCCGAAGCCTTCACCCGCTTCGCGCTCTTTCGCCCAGCGCCCAATCAGTTCGTCCAGCGAGTCGAGTATTTCTGGTTCGGTGATATTCTCTTTAAACATCCGCGGGATACGCGTGCCGATTCGGTTACCGCCGAGATGCAGGTTATAGCGGCCAGGCGCTTTCCCGACCAGACCGACTTCCGCCAGCATCGCGCGACCGCAGCCGTTCGGGCAGCCTGTTACACGCATAACGATGTGTTCATCGCTCACGTTATGCTTCGCCATCAGGCCATCAATCTTGTCGATAAACGTCGGCAGGAAACGTTCGGCCTCCGCCATCGCCAGCGGACAGGTCGGGAACGACACGCAGGCCATGGAGTTTTCACGCTGTGGCGTCACGGTGTTCATCAGACCGCTCTCTTGCGCGATCTTCTCTATCTTCGCTTTCTGGCTTTCCGGTACGCCAGCGATGATCAGATTCTGATTCGCAGTAATACGGAACTCGCCTTTATGGATTTTCGAAATCTCCAGCAGACCCGTTTTCAGCGGACGTCCCGGATAATCGAGAATACGGCCATTTTCGATAAACAGCGTCAGATGCCATTTATTGTCGATGCCTTTCACCCAGCCAATCCGATCGCCGCGCCCGGTGAATTCATACGGACGAATCGGCTCAAATTTAATGCCTGCACGACGTTCCACTTCCGCTTTGAACGTCTCAACCCCTACGCGTTCCAGCGTGTATTTGGTTTTCGCATTTTTACGATCGGTACGGTTTCCCCAGTCGCGCTGGGTGGTGACCACCGCCTCCGCCACGGCCAGCGTGTGCTCGAGCGGCAGATAGCCAAATTCGCTGGCCGTACGGGCATAGGTTTTCTTGTTACCGTGCTCGATAGAAAGACCGCCACCCACCAGCAGGTTAAAGCCAATTAGCTTGCCGTTTTCGGCAATCGCCACGAAGTTCATGTCGTTGGCGTGCAGATCGATGTCGTTCTGCGGTGGGATCACGACCGTGGTTTTAAACTTACGCGGCAGATAAGTCTGACCGAGGATCGGCTCCTCGTCCGTGGTCGCGACTTTTTCCTGATCGAGCCAAATCTCCGCATAAGCGCGCGTGCGCGGCAGCAGGTGCTCGGAGATCTTCTTTGCCCACTCGTAGGCTTCGGCATGCAGCTCAGACTCATACGGGTTCGAGGTGCACAGCACGTTACGGTTCATATCATTGGCTGTCGCCAGCGCGTCCAGCCCCACGGAGTGCAGCATCTGGTGCACCGGCTTCACGTTCTTCTTCAGAATCCCGTGAAACTGAAACGTCTGGCGGTTGGTCAGGCGAATACTGCCGTAAAGGGTGTTGTCATGGGCAAACTTATCAATCGCCTGCCACTGTTTGGTGGTGATAACGCCCCCCGGCAGACGGCAGCGAAGCAACATCGCGTGACGCGGCTCCAGCTTCTGCTCGGCACGCTCGGCGCGGATATCGCGGTCATCCTGCTGGTACATTCCGTGAAAACGGATCAGCAGGAAGTTGTCACCTTTAAAACCGCCGGTGAGACCGTCATTTAAATCTTCAGCAATGGTGCCGCGCAGATAGTTGCTTTCCAGCTTCATGCGCTCGGCGTCTGCCAGTTTACCTTCGACCACCAGGGGCCCTGGATGTTTTTCGCTCATTAGTAGACATCTCGCTGATAACGGCGCTCAACGCGCAGCTCACTTAAAAATTCATCCGCTGACTCCGCGTCCATCGCGCCGAATTCAGCAATCACGTCCAGCAATGCCTGCTCAACGTCTTTCGCCATGCGATTGGCGTCGCCGCAGACATAAACGTGGGCACCGTCATTGATCCAGCGCCACAGTTCTGCGCCCTGTTCGCGCAGTTTGTCTTGGACGTAAACTTTTTCTTTTTGGTCTCGTGACCAGGCCAGATCGATGCGGCTCAGTACGCCTTCTTTGACGTAACGCTGCCATTCCACCTGGTAGAGGAAATCTTCGGTAAAGTGCGGGTTGCCAAAGAACAGCCAGTTCTTGCCTGATGCTCCCTCGGCAGCGCGCTGCTGCATGAAAGCGCGGAACGGCGCGATGCCTGTCCCCGGACCAATCATGATCACCGGGGTTTCAGGATTCGTCGGCAGACGGAAGTTATCGTTATGTTCGATGAACACACGCACTTCGCCATCTTCTTCGACGCGATCGGCGAGGAAGCTGGATGCGCCACCGGCACGCGCGCGGCCTTCCACTTCATAACGCACCGCCCCCACGGTGATGTGCACTTCGCTCTCCACTTCGGCCTGTGAAGACGCAATGGAGTACAGACGCGGGGTTAACGGACGCAACAGATCGACTAACGCTTGTGCATCCAGTTGTGCGGGCGAGAAGCGCAGCATATCGACAACAGGCGTCGTGGTGGCGTAATGCTGCAACTGTGCCTTATCGCCGACCAGCGGCAACAACGATTCACTGCGCGTTAAGGTGGCATAGTTTTCAACGATATTGGCGGTATTTACGGTCAGTTCAACATGCCACTGTAGCGCTTCGGACAGCGGGAGAGATTTGCCATTGGCCGTAACGGGCTCATCGCCTTTCAGCCAGACCAGTTCTACGATTTCTTTCACCAGCGCCGGATCGTTTTGATACCAGACACCCAGCGCATCGCCAGGCTGGTAGCGCAGACCCGAATCACCGAGATCGATTTCAATATGGCGAACATCTTTCTCTGAATCGCGTCCGGTGATTTTTTGATTCACGGACAACGTGGCGCTCAGCGGCGCTTCTTTGGTATACGGGCTGGTGTGGATCTCATTTACCGCTCCGCTGGCAACCGCCTGAGCCGGTGTCGCAACCGGCGCTCGTGATTTCAACACCTCAACCACACGAGCACGCCATTCGGCGGCGGCGGCCTGGTATTCCACATCGGCGTCAACGCGATCCAACAAACGCTCACCGCCGAGTTCCGCCAGCTTGCTGTCAAAATCTTTGCCCGACTGGCAGAAAAATTCATATGACGTGTCACCCAGACCAAAAATGGCAAAGGCGGTGTTTTCGAGCTTGGGCGCTTTTTTAGAGAACAGGAACTTATGCAGCGCGACCGCTTCTTCCGGGGGTTCGCCTTCTCCCTGCGTAGACGTGACGATAACCAGCAACTTTTCATTGGCGATTTGTTTGAATTTGTAGTCGCCTGCGTTAACCAGCGTGACGCTGAGTTTTGCTGCCAACAGATCATCACGCAGCGCTTCCGCCACACGACGCGCATTGCCCGTTTGTGATGCAGAGATTAGCGTGATGCCCGGCATTTCCGCCACGGGAGCGGGTGTTGCAACGGCTGCGCCAGGTTGCTGATTCAGCGTACCCCAGAAATAGCCAGAAACCCATGCAAGCTGCGTGGGCGTAAGATCGGTGGTGGCCGCCTGGAGGCGTGCCAGCTGCTCCGGGTTCAGCGGAAGCAAAGCGGAAGGTGGGGCCTGTGTCGTCATGCGTCGTTATGTTCCAGTAAGCAAAGCGGATTTAAGCAATAAAACCCAAACTGAAGATAAGGGTAACGGCGGTGATAGTAACAATTAAAGAAGGGATGGAAATAACAAATAACCAAATGAACTAACCTGTTTTAGCTATAGTTATTAACGACAAAAACGATTAAATAACCACATGATATATAAATGATTATTTAATATTTGCCATCTATATGTGGCATTCTGCTGCTCAGCGCCCTTTTAACTAATGCTAAAAATTGTACTTTACGGTACCCTACGGCGTTTTTTGCATTCTTGAGAGTCAATAATGTCCACCACCTTGTTTAAAGATTTCACCTTCGAAGCCGCTCACCGCCTGCCACACGTACCGGAAGGGCATAAATGTGGCCGCCTGCATGGTCACTCATTTATGGTGCGTCTTGAAATTACCGGTGAAGTCTGCCCGCATACCGGTTGGATCATGGATTTTGCCGAGTTAAAAGCCGCATTTAAGCCGACGTATGACAGGCTTGATCATTACTACCTGAACGATATTCCCGGTCTGGAAAACCCGACCAGCGAAGTACTGGCGAAATGGATTTGGGATCAGGTCAAACCGGCAGTTCCTCTGCTGAGCGCGGTGATGGTGAAAGAGACCTGTACGGCGGGCTGTGTCTATCGCGGCGAGTGATTCCAGCGGATGTGCTGAGGGTCAATATTCTTTAACTAACATTCTGTTAGGGTTATGTGCTCTGGATATCTGGAGCACGATATGTCTGACGATTTTGATATTATTATCATCGGTGCAGGAATAGCAGGCACCGCGTGTGCTTTACGCTGTGCACGCGCCGGACTATCGGTTCTGCTTCTTGAACGCGGCGAGTTACCTGGCAGTAAAAACCTTTCGGGTGGACGTCTGTACTGTCATGCTCTTACCGAACTCCTTCCCGATGCCCATCTGTCAGCCCCACTTGAACGCCGCATTACCCAGGAAAATCTCACGCTTTTAACTCGTCACGGTGCGACAACCTACACCAGTCTTCGTCCGGAGGGAGATTCGTGGAGTTTACTACGTGCCCGTTTCGATCCGTGGTTCGTCGCCCAGGCGGAAGCGGAAGGTGTGCAATTTGTCAGCGGCATAACGGTTGATGCGTTACTTATTGAAGCGGGTAGAGTCTGCGGCGTCATTGCCGATGATGAAACGCTTCGCGGCCGTTATGTCGTTCTCGCGGAAGGGGCAAATAGTGTTCTGGCTGAACGCTATGGTTTTCAGCCACGACCATCAACAACCGCAATGGCGCTGGGAATGAAAGAGACCCTGGCGCTGGATCAACAGATTCTTGAAGAGCGTTTCCGGTTATCTGCACAAGAAGGCGCCGCAATGCTGTTCAGTGGAGAAGTGTGTGGCGCTCTGCCCGGCGGTGCGTTTCTTTACACCAATAAAGAAACGCTCTCTTTTGGTGTTGTATGTCCGCTCTCTACGCTTGCTCAAAGCGACATACCGGCAGTCGAACTGCTGGAAAGGCTCAAATTGCATCCGGCGCTACATCCGTTGCTCAAAGGGAGTGAAACGCTGGAGTATGGCGCGCATCTGGTGCCGGAAGGGGGATTACACAGCCTGCCCGTGCAGTACGCGGGAGAAGGCTGGCTGTTAGTGGGAGATGCGCTGCGCAGTTGCGTCAATACGGGTTTCTCCGTACGCGGGATGGATATGGCACTCATCGGCGCGCAGGCCGCCTCCCAAACACTCATCAACGCTTGTCTGAAATGCGCGCCGCAAAACCTGTTTCCAGCCTATCATCACGCTATTCAACGTAGTCTGTTGTGGGACGTTATGCACCGCTATCGCGAGATGCCCACGCTATTGCAGCGTCAGGGATGGTATAACCAGTGGCCCGCGCTGATGGACGATATTTCTCGTGAGATTTGGCACCAGGGCGAGCGCCCGGTCGCCCCTCTGCGCCAGATTGTCTGGCGTCATTTTCGTCGTCACGGCCTGCGTCACCTGGCAGGCGATATTATCAGGAGCTTACGATGCCTCTAGCCCACAACGTCTGGCATCCTCCCGGCATGTCTCCTATTGTTCCTGCTAACCGTGTCGATCGCGACGTTGCAGAACGGCTGATCACATCTTGCCCGGCAGGACTTTTTTCCCTTACGCCGGAAGGAGAACTGCGGGTCGATTTTCGTGGTTGTCTGGAATGCGGAACCTGTCGACTTCTGTGTGATGAAAAAACGCTACAACAGTGGCGCTACCCACCGTCGGGTTTTGGCATCATTTACCGCTTTGGTTAAATAATAAGGATAATCTATGCCTCTGTTACACCTGCTCCGACAGAATCCAGTAATTGCCGCCGTAAAAGACAACGCCAGTCTGCAACTCGCCATCGATTCTGAATGTCAGTTCATTTCTGTTCTGTACGGCAACATCTGTACTATCAGTAACATCGTGAAGAAAATTAAGAACGCCGGGAAATACGCATTTATCCACGTAGACCTGCTGGAAGGGGCATCAAATAAAGAGGTGGTCATTCAGTTTCTGAAACTGGTTACCGAAGCGGACGGAATCATCAGTACTAAAGCGGCAATGCTGAAAGCTGCACGGGCGGAGGGTTTTTTCTGCATCCATCGCCTGTTTATCGTTGACTCCATCTCTTTTCATAGCATCGATAAACAGGTGGCACAATCAAACCCGGACTGTATTGAAATTCTGCCGGGGTGCATGCCAAAAGTGCTGGGATGGGTAACGGAAAAAATACGCCAGCCGCTGATTGCCGGTGGCCTGGTATGTGATGAAGAAGATGCCCGCAATGCGATGAAAGCAGGAGTTGCGGCGCTTTCCACCACTAACACCGATGTCTGGACGTTAGCCAAAAAGCTGAATTAGGTTTCGGCGAAGGCTGCCAACGCTTCCAGCACCGGTAGCCAGTCATCGACAACGCCGACATCAGCCTGGAAGAAAACCGGGGCATTGGGATCACTATTTATCGCCACGACAAACTGGCTGTGGCGAACTCCGGCCATCAACGCCGCCGCACCAGAGGCCCCCGAGATAATACAGACATCCGGTGAGAGTAAATGCCCGGAGATCCCAATCACACGTTCAGCGTCATACCCGCCATTCATCACCCGCGCGCGGCTGTACCCTACTTCGGCTTTCATCGACTGTGCCAGAGCGAAAATGGCCTTTTCGTTCACGTCACGGTTTCCCTGACCGACAACCAGCACGTATTGAGCCTGTAACAGAGGATGAGTGCTGACCTTTTCTATGGTTTCCACCGTTTCCAGCCAGCCCGGACGCGCCATAAGCTCAAGCTGGCGTTCAATCATGGTGGGCAGAGGATCATGCGAAACGCGCTCTTCAGCCTGTCGCGCCAGTGATAAACATAACGGGGATGCGGCAATTTTCAACGTAGCGTTTAACGCATTGCCCCAGTGGGATTTAGTGACCAGACCTTGTTGCGCATCCAGCGTTCTCACCTGACAAATACTGCCGCCCCCCAGTCGCCAGGCCAGTCGTGTTGCCAACTCATCGCCAAGTGGACTGGCTGCAAAGACCAGGACATCGGCAGGTGTCAGTAACCACTGGGCTTCCAGTGTATCCAGTACCTGATCTGCGACATCCGGCACCGGATCGATAATCCAACGCTCTAGTTCTGCCGAACCTGGTCCATTTTCAATGATCCAGTCAGTCAATGCGCCGCATTCGCCAGACGCCGACACCATCACTATCTTCATGGTTTCATCCTTTGGCGTAAGTAGTCTTGCCACAAAATCCCTGCTTTTTCCTGTGCCGTTGCACCGTCAATAAGGGTAGCGCGACGGCATTGTTCCGGTCGCGTCAACAACTGACACTCCCTGACAGGTACTTCATCGCAAGAGATTGTCTGACGAATTATTTCGGCTTTTGCTGCCGCCAGACGCTGACGCATACCCGGTACGGGGAGCGCAACCTCACCGCATTGTCTGACCGCAATCACCGCAGGAAGCCGTACCCGACATCGGCGAACGCGAGTCGCGGTTCTCTGCTCAAGGACAATAAAAGGTGGTTCAAACGTAAAACGCTCAACCATGGTAAAGCAAGGCCACGCCAGCATTTCAGCCACCAGAAACGGTGTCTGCCCGTTCTGCCCTTCACTACTCTGGCAGCCTGTCACGATCACGTCAGCATTGTGCTTACGCTGCCAGTCTGCAATCTGCCTGGCGATAAATTCCGGCGCAAAGCGCAAATCGCCTTTTGTCTCTAACAACACGGACCGGTCAAAACCCAGCGCGATAAAATAGCGCAACCAGTGTAGCGAACGTTCATCACCAATACTGAGTGCTGTCAACTTCATCTCACACCCTTTATGGCGTTGGGCTAACAACAACGCGGCAGCCGCCTGCTCATCTGCCCCCGGAGAACAACGCAACAACGACGTATCCGGCCCGCAGGTCTCTTTTGTCGCAGCCTGCCAGTCCTTTTCCGCCAGCATGCTGGGATCCGGTTCTGACTTAAACGCTAACAGAATGTTCATTCACACCTCCCTGTTTTTTGTCCCCGTTCCCCGCTGCCACCAACGGTAATGCTTTCGTTTCAGGCGCCCATAGCCAGGTCACGACAAACCCTGTCAGTAATACGCCAGCCAGCAGCAGCAACGTGACTTGCATTCCCCATTGAGCCAGCGTCCAGGGTAACAGTCCGGTACTGATTGCCGCACCAAGGCGGCTCATAGCCGTCGCAAATCCCACCCCCAGAGATCGAATATCCGTCGGGAAACTCTCTGCCGGCAGGATCCCCACCAGATTACTGACGGCCGATATGGCTGTACTGAACAGCACAAACAGCAACAGCGTCAGCGGGCTAGCAGACGGTAAAAAAGCCATCACAATAAGCGTTACGGCAAGCAGGAGAAAACTCCCGAGAAGGAACCGTCTGTGCGCCAGTAAATGCGTCAATACAAGCCCCAGCAATGCGCCGAAAATTAATAGCATGTTCAGTAACAAACTGGCTGTCAGTGCATTTTCAAGACCGAGGGTCTCAGCAATGGTCGGCAGCCAGGTATAAATAACAAACCACGGGATCACCAGACAGACAAAAAATACGCTGTTAAAAACGGTTCGCCGCCAATAGCGGGCACAAAAAAGGGTCTTAATATGCTTGCTGGATGCGGCGGCTATCTCATCACCGAGCAGCACATGTGGGCCAAAATAGCGATGTACCACAGCATGAGCTTCAGTAAAGCGCCCCTGGCGTAGCAGCCAACGCGGTGATTCCGGCGTTCCCCAACGTAACAGTGTAATCAAGAGCGCCGGCAGCGCCGCCGAGGCGAGCAGCCAACGCCAGGCTTCCGGACTGTCAGAAATAAAATGATGCCCCATCACACTTGCCAGCACGTAACCAATAGTCCATACCACGCTGAACGCGCCCAGCAAAACCCCCCGATGGCGACGTGGAGAAAACTCTGCCAGCAGGGTATGCCCCACGGAATAATCCCCCCCGAGTCCAATGCCTACCAGGATGCGTAATACGATGAGCTGCTCCGGCATCGTCGCAAAAAACTGTAAAAAAGAGGCAATGGTGATAAGGACAAAACTAAAGGTAAATATCTTTTGCCGCCCGATGTAATCAGACACCCAGCCCAACACCAGACTGCCAAGAAAAAGCCCAAGTAATGCCGAGCCACCGATCATCCCGGCCATAAGCGGCGTTAACTGCATGGCAGGAGTCAACTGGATAATGGCGTAACCCACGACGCCCAGAACATATCCGTCAGTCAGATGGGCGCCAAACGTGAGTGCAGCAATACGGCAGTGAAAACCATTAAGCGGTAAATCATCCATACGCACCGGTGAAGTGTTCATATCTACCCCTTCATTGTCCGGTAAAGTAACGGCTTCCCGAATGAGAAGCCGTTTATTCTTTATTTCTCAATCGGGTAGATCGTCCCCGCGTTCATAATGCCGTTTGGATCAAACTGGCGTTTGAGACCTTCCAGCAGCACCCATGCGCTCCCATGTTCCAGCTTGCTCCAGTGGACACGGTGCTTACCAATGCCGTGATGATGCACCATTGAGCCACCGAGACGGATCGTCTCCTCGCAGATGATCTTGTTAAGGGGGTTATGGTACTTATCAATCTCCTCTTCTGGCTTGCAGTCCACTACGTTGTAGTCATAAACGAAGTACATATTGGTACCGTTGATATAACTGTGGGAAGAGTGACCACCCAGCATGGTGATGTCATCCGAATGCGGGAACTCATCGCGGATACGATTAATCACATTTTCATAGATTTGATGGATACAGCTCCAACTGCCGGAAACCTCAGTCGTAAAGCCCATATTGCCCGTTTTTAAGATCTGTACACGTTCAGCCGCCACTTTTTCCGGGCCCCAGTTGAGATGATTAAACCAGTGCTCAATCAGCTTACTGTCCACGCGAGTACACTGCGGATAACGCGCTACAATCTCCGCTATACCTTCACCCGTTGCCTTTGCCATCCGAGGATTCCCCTCAGCCATAAAGATCAGCACGCATTTGCCGTCGGCAAAATGGGTAAAATGTTGAGTGCCATCCTCTGCGTCGTACAGACGCGCAATGGAGGGACGATAACCTTCGACCATCACTTCACGCAGGATGTTAAAACCGGTTTTCATGTCATCCAGAATGTAACCGTAGTAAAGGTTGTTCTCCGGCGTGAACTTAAATATTTTCACGGTAACTTCAGTGATATAGCACAACGCACCTTCATTACCGATGATAATGTGGCGGATATCCGGCCCAGCCGCCCGCCGCGGCACGTTCTTAATACGGGTTACCGTGCCATCCGCCAGCACAGCTTCCAGACCAACCACCATGTCCTCAATGGCACCATACAGTGTAGAGAACTGCCCGATACTACGGGTCGCCACCAGTCCCCCCATCTGTGCCAGCGGTTTAGACTGTGGAGAATGCCCGGTGGTATAACCCTTTTCACGCAGCGCGTTTTCCAGAATCTCAAGCGGAACGCCGCACTGTGCCGTCGCCTGCATGTTCTCAATGTCGATACTCAAGATTTGGTTCATGCCAGCACCGTCCAGCACCACGGAATTTTTAACTACGGTTTCCAGCCCTCCTTCCGTTGCCGAGGCACCAGTGCGAGGTACTCCGTTGATTTTATGTTGATTCATAAACGCCAGAACGCGGGAAACGTCTCCTGTGGACTCCAACTTCACCACGGCAGCAGGAATGGGTAGCGTATAAACACCGTGAATATCCGCATATTTACGAAAACGGTCAATACTGTTTTTCTTTAACACGGTTTCATCGGTGATTACGCGTTCGGACCCGACAATTTCTTTTAACTGGTCAACAATCGCTTCTCGAGATAAAGACATAGTCATACCTTCCTGATAATTAACTTGGAATAATTAATAAAAACAGAAACCACCTGACAAAATTAGCGAACTAAATAACCGCCATCGACAACAAGTAAATGACCGTTTACGTAATTTGAAGCCTGACTGGCAAGAAAAATCGCCGCCCCCATTAGGTCCTGGGTATCACCCCAACGATTGGCAGGGATATGATCCAGTACGCGCTGATTTGTTTCAGGATTACTCCGGGTCGCTAACGTAATATCTGTTGCATAATATCCAGGTGCGATACCGTTAACCTGAATATTATATTGACCCAGTTCATCGCAATACGCTTTAGTAAATCCAGCAAGGGCATGCTTGGTTGCCGCATAAGCCGGAGACCACTGACCACCAAGCCAGGAGAACAAAGAACAAATGTTAATAATTTTACCGCTATTTTGTGGAATCATAATTTTCGCGGCTTCATAACTCAGCTCAAACGCCGCCGTCAGGTTAACATCAATCATGGGATCCCAATCGGCACGACCAAAATCCAGGACCTTATTCAGCTTACAAATTCCCGCATTGTTTACCAAAATATCAACGGTACCAAAACGCTCGCAGCAGGCGGCGATAATCTTCTGAGGTGCTCCTTTTTCGGTAATATCCACCTGCATAAACTCCACTTCAACACCTTGTTTTTCAATTATTTCCTTCGTTTCACCGCTATCTTTTACAAAGCTTGGTATGAACAGGTTCGCGCCAGCTTTCGCCAGTGCCATTGCGAAAGCCTGACCCAAACCGCTGTTCCCGCCCGTTACAATCGCCGTTTTTCCTTTCAGAGAGAAAAAATCCATTGAAAATGCGTTGAGTGATTCGATCGACATAGGTAAGCTCCAAATTTCTTAAGGCAAAAAAAAAGAAAGGTAACTTCCCCCGCGTGAGGGAAGTTACCTTTCTCATTATCTCTGGTAACTGGAATGAATTTTTAGCACAGTGACAAAATACCTAATGTGATCATTCTCACAGAAGCCTATTTCATTTTGTTATTATGGTTAAAAACAAGAACCGTGATTATTCTCACACTATATTACTCCCTTCCGTGCTATTCCTAATTGTAATTACTAGAGACCTGAGAAAAGTAATCCTCCTGCAAAGGCGGTTTACTTTTCTCTTTTTTTTGTCTACGCAAAATGGGAATTCGATATGCAACATAACTCATATCGCCGTTGGATAACGCTCGCTATTATTAGTTTTAGCGGCGGCGTCAGTTTTGACCTGGCTTATTTACGCTATATATATCAAATCCCCATGGCAAAATTCATGGGATTTAGCAATACCGAGATTGGATTAATAATGAGTACATTTGGTATTGCCGCTATTATCCTATATGCCCCCAGCGGCGTCATTGCTGATAAATTCTCTCATCGTAAAATGATTACCTCCGCAATGATTATTACTGGATTGCTCGGTTTAGTGATGATGACGTACCCGCCATTGTGGGTCATGCTCTTTATCCAGGTCGCCTTTGCCGTCACCACAATTTTGATGCTGTGGTCAGTCTCGATCAAAGCCGCGTCATTGCTGGGAGATCACAGTGAACAAGGGAAAATTATGGGCTGGATGGAAGGGCTGCGAGGGGTTGGCGTCATGTCTCTGGCAGTCTTTACCATGTGGGTCTTCTCCCGTTTTGCGCCAGATGACAGCAACAGCCTGAAAGCCGTGATCCTGATTTACAGCGTGGTTTATATCCTGTTAGGGATTCTGTGCTGGTTCTTTGTCAGCGACGGTCCCCAGCACATTGACAGCGTAAAAGAAGAAAAAAAGGCGTTCGAGTTCAGCGATATTCTGACGGTTCTGCGAATCAGTACAACCTGGTACTGCAGTATGGTCATTTTTGGCGTTTTTACTATCTATGCCATCCTCAGTTATTCCACAAATTATCTGACTGAAATGTATGGCATGTCACTGGTCGCTGCGAGCTATATGGGGATCGTCATCAACAAAATTTTCCGTGCTTTCTGCGGGCCTTTGGGTGGCATTATCACCACCTACAGCAAAATAAAGTCACCGACGCGCGTGATCCAATTGCTCTCAATAGTGGGCGCTCTCGCCCTGATAGCATTGCTGATAACCAATTCAGACCCGCAATCTGTCGTTATGGGGATCGGTCTTATTCTATTACTGGGGTTCACCTGCTATGCCTCACGTGGACTTTACTGGGCCTGTCCAGGGGAAGCCAGAACGCCGCCTTACATCATGGGAACCACTGTGGGCATCTGCTCGGTTATTGGTTTTCTTCCTGATGTCTTTGTCTATCCAATTGTGGGTCACTGGCAGGATACGCTTCCTGCAGCAGAGGCCTATCGCAATATGTGGTTGATGGGGCTGGCCGCCTTGTGCACGGTAATCCTCTTTACTTTCTTACTGTTTCGTAAAATTCGAACCACCCATACCAGACCGGAAAAAATGACATCACTGACCGCAGATATCTCCGGCGAGTGAAAACGGAAAACGAAAGGAGCATGATAATGTCGAAAAAATACATCATTGGAATTGATGGGGGAAGCCAGAGTACCAAGGTGGTGATGTACGATCTGGAGGGAAACGTCGTTTGTGAAGGGAAAGGCGTTTTGCAACCGATGTATACCCCCGATGCTGATACCGCGGAACATCCGGATGATGATTTATGGACCTCTTTATGTCTTGCCGGCAAAGACTTAATGAATCAATTCTCGGGTGACAAAAAAGACATTGTCGGAATTGGTCTGGGGTCCATACGCTGCTGTCGCGCCCTACTCAAAGCCGATGGAACGCCAGCAGCCCCGCTGATTAGTTGGCAGGATGCACGCGTAACGCGCCCCTACGAGCATACCAACCCGGATGTCGCTTACGTCACCTCATTTTCAGGTTATCTGGCGCATCGCTTAACTGGCGAGTTTAAAGACAATATTGCCAACTACTTTGGGCAATGGCCGGTGGATTACACCACCTGGTCATGGAGTGATGATGATGAAGTGATTAAGAAATTCAATATTCAGCGCAAAATGCTATTTGATGTCCAGATGCCAGGCACTCTGCTTGGTCATCTGAAAACCGATGCCGCACAGGTGACAGGATTTCCGGCTGGATTGCCCGTCATCTGTACGACCAGCGATAAACCAGTCGAAGCCCTTGGCGCAGGTTTACTGGACGATGAAACGGCAGTGATTTCGTTGGGGACCTATATTGCCCTCATGATGAATGGCAAGGCGCTTCCCAACGATCCGTCCGCCTATTGGCCGATTATGTCTTCCATTCCGGAAACCCTGCTCTATGAAGGTTATGGCATCCGCAAGGGGATGTGGACGGTCAGTTGGTTGCGCGACATGTTAGGTGAATCATTAATCCAGGATGCTAAAAATCAGGGGCTCTCACCTGAGGACCTGTTGAATAAGAAAGCCGCATGCGTACCGCCAGGCTGTAATGGCCTGATGACCGTGCTGGACTGGCTGACTAATCCCTGGGAACCGTACAAACGCGGGATCATGATTGGCTTTGATTCCAGTATGGATTACGCGTGGATTTACCGATCTATTCTGGAGAGCATTGCGCTGACGCTTAAAAACAACTACGACAATATGTGCAATGAAATGAACCACTTTGCTAAACATGTGATCATCACCGGTGGCGGTTCAAACAGCGATCTGTTTATGCAGATCTTTGCTGATGTGTTCAACCTTCCTGCCCGCCGAAACGTCATTAACGGCTGTGCCAGCCTGGGAGCAGCCATTAACACGGCGGTGGGGCTTGATCTTTATCCGTCCTATCAGAAAGCGGTTGAGAATATGGTACGGGTGAAAGATGTGTTTATCCCGATTCCTGAACATGCAGCACGCTATGAAGCCATGAACAAAGGGATCTTCCGGGAATTAACAAAACATACCGATCCGATTCTGAAAAAATCGTATGAAGTGTTCCACGGCGATTTAAGTAAGGTGGACGCAATACAAAGCTGGTCAAACGCTTAAGGTCAAAAAAGCCGGATTATGTATCCGGCTTTTTATCAGGCAATATTCAGATACTTGTGCGTCTGCATCGACAGGCGCCAGTTGCGCGCGATACAGGTATCAATGCACAGGCGTGTAGCATCCTCTTTCTGGCTGATAGGTTGCAGCGCAATCACCCGCGGTTTGTCGTCGCTCAGCGTGGCGAGCAGTTCGTCCAGCGCTTCAATGTCACGCACGCGCCCGACCGGATGTTTAATCTCATTCGCGCGTTCCAGCGCCTGAGACAGAACGTCATAACCACCGCGCATGTTCACCTTCGGAGACACGGTCACCCAGGTATTTGGCGTGCAGCGCACTTCGTGTGTACCGCTGGTTTCTATCTGGCAGCTAAAACCGTTCTTTTCCAGCAAATCTGTGAGGGGCATCAGGTCATGAATACACGGTTCACCGCCGGTGATCACCACATGACGCGCGGTGTAGCCTTGTCGGCCAATCACCGCCAGCAGATCTTCACTGCTTGCCGCGCCCCATTTATCACTCTCTTTGGTTTTCGCCAGGATGCTGTACAGGGAGACTTCCCGATCCTCAAGCTTATCCCAGGTGTGTTTGGTATCGCACCAGGCACAGCCAACCGGGCATCCCTGTAAACGAATAAAAATGGCGGGGACGCCGGTAAAGTAACCCTCACCTTGCAGGGTCTGGAACATCTCGTTAATCGGGTACTGCATAGCGCTCTCAATATGGGGATAAACGATAATTATCGCAGATCCCCACCAAAGTATCATGCCCCATCGGTGCTTTACGAGGCGATCGCCGCGATAAAGCGTGCCGTTATCTGTTGCGGACGAGTGATTGCCCCGCCAACCACCACGGTATGAGCGCCTAATGCCAGGCAGCGTGCGGCGCGTTCCGGGGTATCGACGTTCCCTTCCGCCACGACCGGAACGCTGACCGCAGCCAACACTTCACGTAAGAATCCGCAGTCATTTTCCACCAGCACATGCCCGGCGGTTTCTGCGGTATAGCCGTAAAGCGTAGTGCCCACACAGTCAAAACCCAGACGCTCGGCTGTCACTGCCTCGTCTACGGTGGCTATATCCGCCATCAGTAGTACGGACGGGTAGCGAGCACGGATCTGCGTGACCAACTCTTCCAGCGTCTGCCCACCGGGGCGCGGCCGCGCAGTGGCATCCAGAGCAATAATTTCCGGCTCAACGGTCATCAGCTCATCCACTTCCTGGAGAGTGGCCGTGATAAATACCTCACTGCCAGGGTAATCGCGTTTGATAATCCCAATCACCGGCAGGGAGACGCACTCTTTGATAGCACGAATGTCCACCACGCTGTTCGCACGGATACCTGCCGCACCGCCTTGTGCTGCCGCCAGCGCCATACGAGACATAATAAACGGACTGTGTAGAGGCTCATTTTCCAGCGCCTGACAGGAGACGATTAATTTACCTTTCAGGGGATCCAGTACAGTTTTCATGACGATAACATCTCTTCGACTTCGTTTTTAATGATGGTGACATGCGGGCCATAAATCACCTGAACACCGTTGCCGCGAATAATCACGCCACGGGCTCCGGTCGCTTTCAGCGCCGCTTCATCTACTTTGCTGCTCTCTTTCACCGTCACGCGTAAGCGCGTGGCGCAACAGTCCACCTCTTCCAAATTCTCTTTGCCTCCCAGCCCAGCGATGACTGCCACTGCGCGTTCACTTTGAGACAAGCCGGATTCAACCGGGGCTGCGTTCTCACGGCCCGGCGTCAGCCAGCCAAAGCGGGTGATCAAATAGCGGAAAGTGAAGTAGTAGAGGAAGAACCACGGTATTCCCACCATGGGGACATACATCCAGTTGGTTTTAGCTTCTCCCTGTAACACGCCGAAGAGGAGGAAATCGATAAGTCCACCTGAAAAGGTTTGCCCAATCGTGATATGTAAAATATGGGCGATCATAAACGCCAGACCATCGAAGAAGGCGTGAATGACATATAGAATGGGCGCGACAAACAGGAAGGAGAACTCAATAGGTTCAGTGATTCCCGTCAGGAAAGAGGTCAGGGCGGCCGACAGAAGCAGTCCGGCGACAACCTTTCTGTTCTCCGGCTTTGCGGTGTGGTACATCGCCAGACATGCGCCAAGCAGACCAAACATCATGGTGATAAAGCGACCGGACATAAAGCGCGCGGTACCCGCATAGAACTGCTGCGTATTCGGATCGGCAAGTTGGGCAAAGAAAATCCGCTGCGTACCTTCCACCAACTGGCCGTTGACGATTTCGCTGCCGCCCAGCGCCGTCGTCCAGAACGGCAAATAAAAGATATGGTGTAAACCCAGTGGGCCAAGCATACGCAGGATGAAGCCGTACAATAGCGTCCCCAGATAGCCCGTCGCATCCACCAGACCGCCCAGTCCAAAAATGAGTTTCTGGAAATGCGGCCACACCACCGTCATAACCGCACCCACTACAATCGCGGCAAGGGAGCTGATAATCGGTACAAAACGCGAACCGCTAAAAAAACCGAGGAACTGAGGTAGTGAGACTTTATTGAAACGGCTATGCAACGCGCAGGTGACAAGACCCATCACCACACCACCAAACACGCCCGTTTCCAGCGTCTGAATACCAAGCGTCATCCCCTGGCCAACAGCACCGGGGTTCTCTTGCGCCAGCGTTCCGTTGAGCGTTAATAAGGCGTTGATGGTGGCGTTCATCACCAGAAATGCCAGCAATGCCGCAAGCCCGGCAGTGCCTTTATCTGTTTTCGCCAGCCCCACGGCGACACCGACCGCAAAGAGTACCGACAGATTGGCAAACACAATGGAACCTGCGCTGGTCATGATCGTGAAGATGGCCTGCAGCCAGTCGACATCTAAAAACGGATAAGCCGTCAATGTGTTTGGATTGGACAACGCGCCACCAATCCCTAACAACAGCCCTGCTGCGGGCAATACCGCAATCGGCAGCATGAAGGATTTGCCAAACCGCTGCGCTTTTTCAAACCATCCTCCGGATGAGGCGCCGCTAAACATTTGCATCATTTTTTCATCTCCTCGATTGTTGATGAAAATTTTTACCATATTAATTTTTATAAATGAAAATTATCATCAAAATCCAGGAAGCCGATCATACTTTTTTAAAATGTCTGGCATCTCTCCCCTGCTTTCCGCCACACTATCAACAGATAAACGCATTAAGGATTTTGCATGTCTGAAAATGAAAACCTGCTGCTGAGATTGCGGCAGAGCGTTGATGGATACAGCCGAACGCAACAGAAGCTAGGCGAGTTTGTACTCAGCGATCCGGCAAAAGTGGTCTACCTGACGATTACCGAACTGGCGCGTGAAAGCGGCACCAGCGAGGCTAGCGTCACACGTCTGTGTCGAACGCTAGGGTGTAAGGGCTATAACGAATTCAAAATGGCGCTGGCACTCGATCTCCGACAAGGACAGTCTGTCGAGCACAGCGGCGATGAGATTGACAATGTGGTCAATGAATCCGTCCAGGCGCTGCAGGACACAGCAAAATTACTCGACAGGACCTTACTGGAAGCCGCCGCGCTTGCACTGCATCAGGCTCAGTCAGTGCAGATTTATGGCGTAGCAGCCAGTGCCATTCTGGGGGAGTATTTACATTACAAACTCCTGCGTCTGGGTAAACCCGCACAATTGTTCAGCGATATGCACCGTGCTGCCATGAACGCCACAACGCTTAGTAAAAACACGCTCGTAGTGGCAATTTCCAGTTCAGGCTCCACGCGCGATCTGCTGCATGTTGTAAAGCTAGCGCGTAAACAAGGTGTGCGCGTAGTGGCGCTGAGTAATACGCCGCGCAGCCCGTTAGCATCGCTTAGTGATATTCAACTGGTCGCAGCCAAACCAGAAGGTCCGTTGAGTGCCGGCGCGCTAAACGCCAAGGTGGGTGTGATGCTGTTGATAGAACTGCTCACCACATCGCTAATCGCACTGGATGAAAAGTACAGCGATGTAAGCCAGAAAACAGCCAGCGCGACCCTACCGCTACTGCTTTAAAGACATAAAAAAACCCGCCGAAGCGGGTTTCTTAGAGTGTAAAGCGACAGTAATAAATTACTGACCTTTGATCTCTTTACGACCGTTGTACGGTGCTTTTTCACCCAGCGCTTCTTCGATACGAATCAGCTGGTTGTATTTAGCAACGCGGTCAGAACGGCTCATAGAACCCGTTTTGATCTGGCCTGCAGCAGTACCCACAGCCAGGTCAGCGATGGTAGCATCTTCAGTTTCACCGGAACGGTGAGAGATCACAGCTGTGTAGCCAGCGTCTTTCGCCATCTTGATTGCAGCCAGCGTTTCGGTCAGAGAACCGATCTGGTTGAATTTGATCAGGATGGAGTTAACGATGCCTTTTTCGATACCTTCTTTCAGGATCTTGGTGTTGGTTACGAACAGGTCGTCACCAACCAGCTGGATTTTGTCGCCCAGTACTTTGGTCTGGTATGCAAAACCATCCCAGTCAGACTCGTCCAGACCGTCTTCGATAGAAACGATCGGATACTGTTTGGTCAGGTCTTCCAGGAAGTGAGTGAATTCTTCAGAGGTGAACGCTTTGTTGCCTTCGCCAGCCAGAACGTATTTACCGTCTTTGTAGAATTCAGATGCTGCGCAGTCCATCGCCAGAGTGATGTCTTTGCCCAGCTCGTAGCCAGCAGCTTTAACCGCTTCAGCAATGACAGCCAGCGCTTCAGCGTTGGAGCCCAGGTTCGGCGCATAGCCACCTTCGTCACCCACAGCAGTGTTCATGCCTTTCGCTTTCAGCACTTTAGCCAGGTTGTGGAACACTTCAGAACCCATACGTACGGCTTCTTTCAGGGTTTTCGCGCCAACTGGCTGAATCATGAATTCCTGGATGTCGACGTTGTTGTCAGCGTGCTCACCACCGTTGATGATGTTCATCATCGGAACCGGCATGGAGTATTTGCCCGGAGTACCATTCAGCTCAGCGATGTGCTCGTACAGCGGCATGCCTTTAGCAGCAGCAGCAGCTTTGGCGTTAGCCAGAGACACAGCCAGGATGGCGTTCGCGCCGAAGTTGGATTTGTTTTCAGTACCGTCCAGATCGATCATGATCTTGTCGATGCCAGCCTGATCTTTGGCATCTTTGCCAAGGATAGCCTGAGCGATCGGGCCGTTAACCGCGCCAACAGCTTTCAGTACGCCTTTACCCATGAAGCGGGCTTTGTCGCCATCGCGCAGTTCCAGCGCTTCGCGGGAGCCTGTAGAAGCACCTGACGGAGCTGCTGCCATACCGACGAAACCACCTTCCAGGTGTACTTCGGCTTCAACAGTCGGGTTACCACGGGAGTCGATGATTTCACGACCGATGACTTTAACGATTTTGGACATTAGGTTTTCCTCAGTACAAGTTAAACTAAAACTCCAGACAAACAACGCGTACCTTTGGTACGCGTTGCCGTTCTAACTTTTTTTACTTCTTACTTCGCCTGACGCTTCTGATGCTCGCTGGCGGCTTTCACAAAGCCAGCAAACAGCGGATGTCCATCACGTGGCGTGGAAGTAAATTCCGGATGGAACTGACAGGCCACGAACCACGGATGATTCGGTACCTCAATGATCTCGACCAACTGATCATCACCGGAACGGCCTGCAACACGCAGACCCGCAGCTTCAATCTGTTTCAACAGCATATTGTTGACTTCGTAACGATGGCGATGACGCTCAACAATAGTCGGCGTGCCGTACAACTGACGGACCAGACTATCGTCGCCAAGCTGACACTGCTGCGCGCCAAGACGCATGGTGCCACCCAGATCGCTCTTCTCAGTACGGACTTCAACGTTACCGTCTTCGTCACGCCATTCGGTAATCAGCGCCACAACCGGGTACTTACAGTCTGGCACAAATTCCGTCGAGTTGGCGTTGTCCATACCGGCGACATTACGCGCAAACTCAATCAACGCAACCTGCATACCCAGGCAAATGCCCAGATAAGGAATATTGTTCTCACGCGCATAGCGTGCAGTCGCGATCTTGCCTTCTACACCACGGTAGCCGAAGCCGCCAGGGATCAGGATAGCGTCCAAATCTTTCAGGATTTCGACACCGCGCGTTTCAACATCCTGCGAATCAATCAGCTTGATGTTGACGGTCACGCGATTTTTCAGACCGCCGTGTTTCAGCGCTTCAATCACGGATTTATAGGCATCCGGCAGTTCAATGTACTTGCCGACCATCCCAATCGTGACTTCGCCTGCCGGGTTCGCTTCTTCGTAAATTACCTGTTCCCATTCGGCCAGGTTAGCTTCCGGACACTCTAAGCTGAATCGTTTACAAATATAATCGTCCAGGCCCTGTGATTTCAACATGCCTGGAATTTTATAGATGGAATCGACATCTTTCAGAGAAATCACCGCTTTTTCCGGAACGTTACAGAACAATGCAATTTTCGCACGTTCGTTTGCCGGGACAGCGCGGTCAGAGCGGCAAATCAGGATATCTGGCTGGATACCGATAGAGAGCAGCTCTTTTACAGAGTGCTGCGTCGGTTTTGTTTTCACTTCACCTGCCGCTGCCATGTACGGAACCAGCGTCAGATGCATAAACAGTGTGTGTTCACGGCCAATTTCAACGGCCATCTGGCGAATCGCTTCAAGGAACGGCAGAGATTCGATATCACCAACGGTACCGCCGATTTCGACCAGCACAACGTCATGGCCTTCGCCGCCTTCCAGCACGCGTTCTTTGATAGCATTGGTGATGTGCGGGATAACCTGTACGGTCGCGCCCAGATAGTCGCCACGGCGCTCTTTGCGCAGAACGTCAGAGTAAATACGACCCGTGGTGAAGTTGTTGCGGCGGCTCATTTTGGTGCGAATGAAACGCTCGTAGTGACCCAGGTCCAGGTCGGTTTCAGCGCCGTCTTCAGTAACGAACACTTCCCCGTGTTGGATTGGGCTCATGGTGCCAGGATCGACGTTGATATACGGATCCAGTTTCATGATGGTCACGTTGAGGCCACGGGCTTCAAGAATGGCTGCGAGGGAGGCTGCGGCAATGCCTTTACCCAGAGAGGATACGACCCCGCCGGTCACAAAAATATAGTTCGTTGTCATGCTGAACCTGAGAAGTTAGGGTGAAACGATGGAATAACCAGGACGGGAAAGTAGTATACCCGAACATGACGTACGCCACAAACTTTCATTATCCCCTCTCCTTCGTTCTTCAAGCCGCACCGGTGTTGGCTTCCTTCACTCACCCCAGTCACATAGCATTTCTATGTTTCTGGGGATTCTTTCAGTCGCCGCCGTGTTGCGACTCGAATAACTCGAAGAAGCAGTATACACGGTGTCTCATCAACATAACGGGAAGAGAAAATAGCCTCTTTGAGGTAAATGTTTTTGACGCAAATCAAGCGCTTGTTATTTAAAAAATCACACAAAACGCCCTTGACCGCGCAATTCCCTTAGAGATCAATTTCCTGCCGTTTTACCTGTTGCCAGACTTCTTCCATCGTTTCCAGGTCAACACCGGTCATTTCCAGGCCGCGCGCCGCCACAATCCGTTCGACCTCACGAAAACGCCGCTCGAATTTTTCGTTGGCTTTTTGCAGAGCGGTCTCCGCTTTGGTGCCTAAATGACGGGCCATATTGACGGTGGCAAATAGCAAATCGCCCATTTCCTCTTCCAGTTTAGCCTGGTCGACCACGACCTGCCGGGCCTCGTGCATGACCTCGTCGATCTCTTCATACACCTTATCGACCACTGGTCCCAGCGTCGTCCAGTCAAAACCGACATTCGAACAGCGCTTCTGGATTTTCTGCGCCCGCATTAGCGCTGGTAAACTGCGCGGAATATCATCGAGGGCAGAATGCTGCGCTTTTTGCGCTCGTTCGCCGGTTTTGATTTGTTCCCAGCGGGCCAGCACTTCAGTGCTGTTGTTGGCCTGGGCATCCGCAAAAACGTGCGGGTGGCGCCGCTCGAGTTTGTCACTGATGGCGGCACAAATATCATTGAAATCAAAGCGCCCTTCTTCCTGGGCTATTTGTGCGTAAAACACGACCTGAAACAGCAGATCGCCCAGCTCACCGCGCAGATCGTCAAAATCCTCACGGGAAATCGCGTCGAGCACTTCGTAGGTTTCTTCAAGGGTGTAAGGGGCGAGCGTGGCGAAAGTCTGTTCGTTATCCCACGGACAGCCGGTTTTCGGGTCGCGCAGGCGTTGCATGATGCCAAGCAGGCGGTCAATTTGGGTCATTGGAACATCCTGAAAACACAGGCCCGATAAGCGAGGCGCCACCGGGCCTGGAAAGTAAAATTAATTGCCGTGCAAACGACGCGCGTCAATCACATCAGGTACCTGATTCAGCTTGCTGAGCACGCGTCCCAGCACCTGCAGGTTGTAGATTTCAATTGTCATATCGATAGTAGCAAGCTGCTGTTTGGTATCGCTACGACTGGCAACGCCGAGCACATTGACCTTCTCGTTCGCCAGAATCGTCGTGATATCACGCAGTAAACCGCTGCGATCGTTGGCCTGTACGCGCACTACCAGCGAGTATCCCGCCGAATAGCTTTCACCCCACACGGCGTCCACAAGGCGTTCCGGCGCATGCGCACGCAGTTCGACCAGTTGCTCACAGTCCGCCCGATGGACGGAAATCCCGCGGCCCTGGGTAATAAACCCAACAATCTCATCGCCTGGAATCGGCTGGCAGCAACGGGCAATGTGATGCATCAAATTACCTACGCCTTCCACAACAACACGCCCATCGTCTTTACGCCGGTTCTGCGGCGCATGCGTTTTCTGCTGAAGCTGTTTCAGCGCGGCGGCGTCTTCTTCGGCGGCGCTCGGTTTGTTGAACTGCGATTGCAGGAAGTTCACCATCTGGTTCAGACGGATATCGCCCCCGCCAATCGCCGCCAGCAGTTCCTCCAGCTCGTTGAAGTTGTAGCGCGGCAGCAGATGCTTTTCCGCTTCTTTCAGGCTGATCCCTAAATGCGACAGCTCGTCATCCAGAATCTGCCGTCCGGCAAGGATGTTCTTATCGCGGTCCTGTTTACGGAACCAGGCGTGGATTTTCGAGCGCCCACGGCTGGTCGTCACATAGCCCAGATTCGGATTCAGCCAGTCGCGGCTCGGGTTCGGCTGTTTCTGGGTGATGATTTCGATCTGATCGCCCATCTGCAACTGATAGGTAAACGGCACGATGCGCCCACCGATTTTCGCCCCAATACAACGGTGCCCCACATCACTATGAATGTGATACGCAAAGTCGAGCGGCGTAGAGCCCGCGGGCAGATCCACAACATCGCCTTTCGGCGTAAAGACGTAGACCCGATCGTCAAACACCTGACTGCGCACTTCGTCGAGCATTTCGCCAGAGTCCGCCATCTCTTCCTGCCAGGCGATCAGCTTACGCAGCCAGGCAATGCGGTCCTCATGGCCGGAACGCGCCCCGCCTGCGGCTGCGCCTTCTTTATACTTCCAGTGCGCGGCGACGCCCAGCTCAGCGTCCTCATGCATTTGTTTAGTACGAATCTGGATCTCTACCGTTTTGCCGCCGGGCCCCAACACCACGGTGTGAATCGACTGATAGCCATTCGGTTTCGGGTTGGCGACATAGTCGTCAAACTCATCCGGCAGATGGCGATAGTGCGTGTGCACAATGCCCAGCGCGGCGTAGCAGTCCTGCAAGCGCTCGGCGACGATACGCACGGCGCGCACGTCAAACAGCTCATCAAATGCCAGATGCTTTTTCTGCATTTTTCGCCAGATGCTGTAGATGTGTTTCGGGCGTCCATACACTTCCGCCTTTACGCCTTCCGTTTTCATCTCTGAGCGCAAATGACTCACGAACTCTTCAATGTAGTGCTCACGATCGATACGCCGTTCATGCAGCAGTTTGGCAATGCGTTTGTACTCGGCAGGATGCAGATAGCGGAAGCAATAATCTTCCAGCTCCCATTTCAGCTGACCGATACCTAATCGGTTCGCCAGCGGCGCATAGATGTTAGTACACTCTTTTGCCGCCAACACGCGCTCATCTTCCGGCGCGTCTTTCACCTCGCGCAGATGGGCGATTCGTTCAGCAAGTTTGATGACCACGCAGCGGAAATCGTCGACCATCGCCAGCAGCATGCGCCGCACGTTGTCGACCTGCTCGGAGGAGACGGAATCGGTATGGGTCGCTTTCAACTGGCGAATGGCCGCCATGTCACGCACGCCATGAATCAGATTGACGATAGACTTACCTACGCTTTCCTGCAGGGTATCTTCGCTAACGACATTGGCATCTGCCAGAGGGAACAGCAGCGCTGCCCGCAGCGTGTCGATATCCATACTTAGTGTCGAGAGGATTTCCACCATCTCCACGCCACGCCACAGCAGCAGTTCCGCATCCGGATGCCCCTGTGTCTGTTGCAGGCAATACGCCCAGGTTTCGGCTAAGCGTTCACATGACTGCTGGCTGGTGATCCCAAGACTTTCGATCCACTTTTTCGGGTCAAATTCCCCAGCTTTGTTTAGATGCGCACTTCTTACCGCAACCATTGTCCTCTCCTTAAGGGACGTGACCTGTCGAAGTCGACAAGTCGTGATTCATTATGAATGCTCAAACAATACCATCGATTCCAGGTGTCCCGTGTGGGGGAACATGTCAAGCATCGCCAGCCGTTGTATTTGATATCCTGCGCGTAATAACGCCTCACTATCACGCGCCAGCGTGGCAGGATTACAGGATACATAAACAATGCGGCCAGGCTGCAATTTTATAATATGTTGCATCACGCCCGCAGCCCCTGCGCGCGCAGGGTCGAGCAAGATTTTATCAAAACCGTTTTTGGCCCACGGCTGTCGGGTGACATCCTCTTCAAGATTTTCATGAAAGAATGTCACATTGTGTAATCCATTTTGTTGTGCATTTTCACGCCCTTTTTCCACCAGCGCAGGCACGCCTTCCACCCCGACAACGCTTGCCGCCCGGGTTGCCAACGGGAGTGTGAAATTGCCCATCCCGCAGAAAAGATCCAGCACGCGATCGCCAGGCTGTACGTCCAGCCATTGCAGCGCGCTGGCCACCATTTTCTGGTTCACACCTGCATTGACCTGAATAAAATCACGCGGACTGAAGTTTAAGCGTAGCCCGTTTGATTCATACCAGGGCGTCTGACCAGAAACCGTTTCCAGTATCTCGCTTTGCGGCGCCAGATACAGAGACAGTCCCTTTGAATGCGAAAAGCGTTCCAGTTTTTCGTTATCCGCGCGACTTAACGGCGCGGTATGGCGCAGAATCATCAGCGTACCGCTGTCTGCCTGCACCAGTTCAACATGTCCCAGATGGCGAATTCCCTGCAGGCTGCCAAGGCATGCCCTGAGATCGGGCAGTAATGCTTCAAGTTGGGGCACCAGAATGGGGCACTGTCTGACATCAACGATGTCACTGGACGCTGACTTGCGAAACCCCATCTGGAACTGCTGGGTCTTGGGTTGGAAGTTGAGACTTAAACGTGCGCGACGGCGATAGCCCCACGGCGCATCGGCGATCACCTCGGTGACATCGTTATTCATCAGGCGTGACAGCGCGGCGCTTTTACTGCGCTGCTGCAGTTCGATACTCGCGTGCTGTTGCTGACAGCCGCCGCAAATGCCAAAGTGCGGACAGCGCGGCGTGACGCGATCCGGGCTATCATTCAAACGGCGCTTAACCTGGGCTTTCGCGTACTGTTTTTTATCTTCGGTAATCGCCACGTCCGCACTTTCCTGCGGCAACAATGCGGGGATAAACAACGTCTTTCCGTTGTGTCGCGCAACGCCCTGACCAAAAGAATCGAGGTCATTGACGGTAACGGTTATGATCTGGCGCGTCGTCACGCGCCGTTTTGCAGAGTAGAATTGCGCCATCGACGAGAATATTCTCAATTTAACAGTGTGACCCTAATTGTCCCATAACGGAACTCCATGACCAACTACAGCCTGCGCGCTCGCATGATGATTCTGATCCTGGCCCCGACCGTGCTTATCGGTTTACTGCTCAGTATCTTTTTCGTTGTGCATCGCTACCACGACTTGCAGCGTCAACTGGAAGATGCCGGTGCCAGTATCATCGAGCCTCTCGCGGTCTCTACCGAATACGGTATGAACCTGCAAAACCGCGAATCCATCGGCCAGCTCATTAGCGTTTTGCATCGCCGCCACTCAGAGATTGTGCGGGCGATTTCGGTCTACGACGAGAACAATCACCTCTTCGTCACCTCGAATTTCAATCTCAATCCGTCGGAAATGCAATTGCCTCCGGGCTCACCGTTTCCGCGCCGACTGAGCGTTGAGGGTCAGGGCGATATTTTAATCCTGCGCACGCCGATCATTTCAGAAAGCTATTCGCTTGACGAATCCCCGGCCACTGATGCGAAAAACGCGGGTAATATGTTGGGATATGTGGCGCTTGAGCTCGATCTCAAGTCGGTCCGCTTACAACAGTATAAAGAAATCTTCATTTCTTCCGTCATGATGCTGTTTTGTATCGGCATTGCGCTGATCTTTGGCTGGCGTCTGATGCGCGATGTGACAGGGCCGATTCGCAACATGGTCAATACGGTTGACCGCATCCGCCGGGGGCAACTCGACAGCCGCGTGGAGGGCTTTATGCTCGGCGAGCTGGATGTGTTGAAAAACGGCATTAACTCGATGGCCATGTCGCTCGCGGCCTATCACGAAGAGATGCAGCACAATATCGATCAGGCGACCTCCGATTTGCGTGAAACGCTCGAGCAGATGGAGATCCAGAACGTCGAGCTGGATCTCGCGAAAAAGCGTGCGCAGGAAGCCGCGCGCATCAAGTCTGAATTTTTGGCCAACATGTCCCATGAGCTGCGTACCCCGCTGAACGGCGTGATCGGCTTTACGCGCCTGACGCTGAAAACCGAGCTGAATACCACCCAGCGCGACCACCTGAATACCATCGAGCGTTCGGCAAATAACCTGCTGGCAATCATCAACGACGTTCTCGATTTCTCTAAGCTGGAAGCGGGTAAACTTATTCTCGAAAGCATTCCCTTTGCCCTGCGCAATACGCTCGATGAAGTGGTGACGCTGCTGGCGCATTCGTCGCACGACAAAGGGCTGGAGCTGACGCTCAATATTAAGAATGACGTACCGGATAACGTGATTGGCGACCCGCTGCGTTTACAGCAGGTCATCACTAATCTGGTCGGTAACGCGATTAAATTCACCGAGAGCGGCAACATCGACATTCTGGTGGAAAAGCGTTCGCTGAGTAACACCAAAGTGCAGATCGAAGTGCAGATCCGCGATACCGGCATCGGTATCCCCGAGCGCGACCAGTCACGCCTGTTCCAGGCTTTCCGTCAGGCCGATGCCAGTATTTCCCGTCGCCACGGCGGTACCGGACTGGGGCTGGTGATCACGCAGAAGCTGGTTAACGAGATGGGCGGCGATATCTCCTTCCACAGCCAGCCGAATCGCGGCTCAACCTTCTGGTTCCACATCAATCTCGATCTGAATCCGAATGTGATTAAGGATGGCCCGGCGACCACCTGCCTGGTGGGTAAACGTATTGCCTACATCGAGCCAAATGCCGCCGCCGCGCAGTGTACGCTGGATATTCTTAGCGAAACGCCGCTGGAGGTGATTTATAGCCCAACGTTTTCCGCACTGGCCGTTGAGCACTACGACTTTATGCTGCTTGGCGTTGCCGTCACCTTCAAAGAGCCGCTGACAATGCAGCACGAGCGGCTGATTCAGGCAACCAAAATGACCGAATTCCTGATGCTGGCGCTGCCGTGCCACGCTCAGGTGAACGCCGAGAAACTCAAACAGGACGGTGTGGCAAGTTGTCTGCTAAAACCCCTGACCTCCACGCGTCTGCTGCCCGCGCTGGTGGATTTGTGTCGTCAGAATCACCCCGAAAGCGCGCTGGTCTCAGACGAAAGCAAAATTGCCATGACGGTTATGGCGGTTGATGATAATCCAGCCAACCTGAAGCTGATTGGCGCACTACTGGACGATCTGGTTCAACATGTTGAGCTGTGTGATAGCGGCCAACAGGCGGTCGATCGCGCGAAGCAGATGCAGTTTGATCTGATCCTGATGGATATTCAGATGCCGGACATGGATGGCATTCGGGCTTGCGAACTGATCCACCAGCTTCCTCATCAACAGCAAACCCCGGTGATCGCCGTCACCGCGCACGCGATGGCAGGCCAGAAAGAGAAATTGCTGAGTGCCGGAATGAATGACTATCTGGCAAAACCGATCGAAGAAGAGAAGCTGTTTAATCTGCTGCAACGCTACAAACCAGGCGCAAGTGTTCCGACACGCCGGCTTAGCGCTGAACCGATCGAACCGGTTTTCAACCCAAATGCCACGCTGGACTGGCAACTGGCGCTACGCCAGGCCGCCGGAAAACCCGATCTGGCACGCGATATGCTGCAAATGCTGATCGATTTTCTGCCGGAAGTGCGTAATAAAATCGAAGAGCAGTTGGTAGGGGAAAATCCACAAGGATTAATCGATTTGATTCATAAGCTGCATGGCAGTTGCGGTTATAGCGGCGTACCGCGCATGAAGAATTTGTGTCAATTGCTGGAAAGCCAGTTACGCGAAGGGACGCCAGAAGAAGATCTGGAACCCGAGTTTCTGGAACTGCTGGACGAGATGGATAACGTGGCGCGTGAAGCGCGAAAATGGCTGTTGTAGGCCAGACAGGCAGCGCGCCATCCGGCCTGTCGATCAGCGTAGCGTCTGTCCCATTTTGAGCGTCGCCGCGACGTTGCGCGCGGTCATGCGCACGTTCTCTGCGGCGTTCTTCAACGCATCGTCCAGCGTACAGATGGTATAAATCACGCTAAAGACGGCATCCAGCCCATGTTCATGGACGATGCCGACATCGGCCGTCAGGCTACCGGCAATACCGATCACCGGTTTGTGGTAGCGCTTTGCCACCTTCGCCACCCCTACCGGAACTTTACCGTGGATCGTCTGGCTATCCATGCGCCCTTCGCCGGTCACCACCA
This sequence comes from Citrobacter sp. MGH 55, assembly GCF_016906145.1. Taxonomy (NCBI): domain Bacteria; kingdom Pseudomonadati; phylum Pseudomonadota; class Gammaproteobacteria; order Enterobacterales; family Enterobacteriaceae; genus Citrobacter; species Citrobacter sp. MGH 55. The sequence goes on along the minus strand of NZ_CP070239.1, from coordinate 2,309,706 downwards.
GATTGGCATCCGCAACGCATGCATCCAGTTGTAGCGCATCGGTGACTATCTCAATTCCGCGTCGCAGTTGCGCACCGCAAAACGCATACAGCGCCGCGCCCATCCCGCCTGCCGCACCGCCACCAGCCAGTTCAAGGACATCCACCTCCAGATCGCGGGTGATAATCTGCGCATAATGCACCAGTGCTGTATCCAGACGATCGATCGTCTCTGCCGTAGCCCCTTTCTGTGGACCAAACACCGCTGACGCCCCCTCTTTACCGGTCAGCGGGTTAGTCACATCACACGCGACTTCAATACGGCATGCGGCAAGACGCGGATCCAACTGGCTGATATCGATCCGTGTAAGCGCATCGAGCGCTGCTCCGCCCTTACCAATTTCATTCTGCCGGGCATCGAGCAATTTTGCCCCCAACGCCTGCACCATGCCCGCACCGCCGTCGTTGGTCGCACTGCCGCCGAGCCCGATAATAATATGATCTACGCCAGCATCCAGCGCATGACGAATCAACTCCCCGGTTCCCCAGGAGGTTGTCTTTAATGGATCGCGTAACGCGACAGGCACCTGCTCCAGGCCGCTGGCTGCCGCCATCTCAATGAAAGCCGTGCGCTCGTCGCCGGATAAGCCGAAAAACGCGGTGACGGTTTTCCCCAGCGGACCCGTGACGTTGACATCAACAATACGTCCCGCCGTCGCCGCCACCATGGCTTCAACCGTTCCTTCACCGCCATCAGCAACCGGAAGTTTTACATAATCCGCATCGGGCCAGATTTCACGAAAACCTTGCTCAATGGCGTTCGCCACCTCGAGAGCACTCAAACTTTCCTTATACGAGTCCGGTGCGATCACTATTTTCATAAGCCGTCCTTACGCATGTTGACTCAGCTAAGCATACACCCGGTTTACCAATAAAAAATAACCGGTCCTTTTGGGACCGGTCGACATCTTAACGAACCATGCACGGACGTTTGTTATCGAACGTCCAGTTCGGGATCAGATACTGCATCCCCATCGCGTCATCACGCGCGCCCAGACCATGCTTCTGATACAGCTCGTGAGCTTTCATTACCTGGTCCATATCCAGTTCAACGCCCAGACCCGGTTTCGCCGGTACCTGCACCATACCGCCTTTAATTTCAAACGGCGCTTTGGTCAGACGCTGGTTGCCTTCCTGCCAGATCCAGTGAGTGTCGATCGCCGTGATCTTGCCCGGCGCCGCCGCAGCCACATGGGTAAACATCGCTAACGAAACGTCAAAGTGGTTATTGGAGTGTGAACCCCAGGTCAGACCGAACTCATGGCACATCTGCGCGACGCGCACAGAACCCTGCATCGTCCAGAAGTGCGGGTCAGCCAGCGGGATATCCACCGACTGTAATGACAGCGTATGGCCCATCTGACGCCAGTCGGTGGCGATCATATTGGTCGCGGTCGGCAGACCGGTGGCGCGACGGAACTCCGCCATCACCTCACGACCCGAGAAGCCCTGCTCAGCACCACACGGATCTTCCGCGTAGGCCAGCGAACCTTTCAGGTATTTACCGATTTTGATCGCTTCATTCAGTGACCAGGCACCGTTAGGATCCAGTGTGACGCGCGCCTGTGGGAAGCGTTTTGCCAGCGCCACAATCGACTCCGCCTCTTCTTCCCCAGCCAGCACGCCACCTTTCAGTTTGAAGTCATTGAAACCGTATTTTTCATACGCCGCTTCTGCCAGACGGACGACCGCATCGGGTGTCATCGCTTCTTCATGACGCAGACGATACCAGTCGCATTGCTCATCCGGTTGGCTCTGATACGGCAGCGGTGTGGCTTTGCGGTTACCGACGAAGAACAGATAGCCGAGCATTTCTACTTCGCTACGCTGTTGACCGTCCCCCAGCAAAGACGCCACGTTTACGCCCAGATGTTGTCCCAGCAGATCCAGCAGCGCAGCTTCAATGCCGGTGACCACGTGGATGGTGGTACGCAGGTCAAACGTTTGCAAACCGCGGCCGCCAGAGTCACGATCGGCAAAAGTATTGCGCACCGAATTCAGCACGTTTTTGTACTCACCAAGCTGTTTACCCACCACCAGCGGGATCGCGTCTTCCAGCGTCTTACGGATTTTTTCGCCACCGGGGATTTCACCCACGCCAGTATGACCGGAATTATCTTTGATAATCACAATATTACGCGTGAAGAACGGGGCATGTGCTCCGCTCAGGTTCATCAGCATACTGTCGTGGCCCGCAACCGGAATAACCTGCATTGCCGTAACAACAGGAGTAGTAAATTGTGCGTTCATTGTTGAGTCCTTATACAAGTCAGTGACGGCCGAAAACGGGACGTTTACGGTCAAAAGTCCAGCCGGGGATCAGGTACTGCATCGGACCGGCGTCATTTCGCGCACCGCCTGGCAGTTTTTTGTAAGCGTCATGCGCCTTCTGCACCTGATCCCAGTCCAGTTCAACACCCAGTCCAGGCGCGTGAGGGACAGCAATTTTTCCGTTTTTAATCTCAAGAGGATTTTTCGTCAGGCGGCAATCGCCCTCCTGCCAGATCCAGTGCGTGTCGATGGCGGTCGGTTTACCCGGCGCTGCCGCGCCAACGTGGGTAAACATCGCCAGTGAAATATCGAAGTGATTGTTAGAGTGGCAGCCCCAGGTCAGCCCCCAGTCGTCGCACAACTGTGCCACACGTACCGCACCGGAAAGCGTCCAGAAATGCGGATCGGCAAGCGGGATATCGACGGCATTCAGCATTACCGCATGGCACATTTCGCGCCAGTTAGTGGCGATCATGTTCGTCGCCACCGGCAATCCTGTGGCGCGACGGAATTCGGCCATCACTTCGCGCCCGGAAAAGCCCTGCTCGGCGCCACACGGATCTTCTGCGTAAGTGAGCACATCGTTCAACCCTTTGCACAGCGTGATCGCCTCTTCAAGCAGCCAGGCACCGTTGGGATCAACGGTAATACGCGCATCCGGGAATCGCTTTTTCAGCGCGCGAGCGGTATCGATCTCTTGCTCACCTGGCAGCACGCCGCCTTTGAGTTTGAAATCTTTAAAACCGTAGCGATCCTGCGAGGCTTCCGCCAGACGCACCACGGCATCGCTGTTGAGTGCTTCCTGATGGCGCAGGTGATACCAGTCATGGTTGCCCGGTGTGGTCTCCAGATAAGGCAGATCGGTTTTGGTTCTGTCGCCCACGTAGAAAAGATAACCGAGCACGGTCACTGCATCACGCTGCTTGCCTGGCCCTAACAGTTCGCAGACCGGCACGTTGAGCGCCTTGCCCAGCAGATCAAGCAGCGCGGCTTCCAGCGCGGCCACCGCATTGACACGCAGTTCGAATGTCCAGGCGCCTTTGCCAAAAGTATCAAAGTCAGCGGCCTGATTGCCTTTGTGGACCTGCTGGACCACTTTATTCAGTCGGGCCACTTCCTGACCGAGCACCATCGGAATGGCATCAACCAGCGTCTGGTAGATAACCTCTCCGCCCGGCGCTTCACCGACGCCGGTGTTCCCGGCGTTATCGGTTAGCACCACGATATTGCGGGTAAAATACGCGTTATGCGCGCCGCCAATGTTGAGGAGCATACTGTCATGGCCGGCGACCGGAATGACCTTCATGTCCGTGATAACGGGGCTGGATTGTGTCGTCATGATAGTTGTCCTACGACCGGTTTCAGTTCGATACGTTTAATATCCCCCACCAGCACCAGGTAGCTCAGTACCGCGATCAACGCATGCACGCCCACATAAATCAGCGCACCGTTGAAGGAGCCGGTCGTGCCAACGATGTAGCCAATGGCAATGGGTGTCACGATGCCAGAGATGTTGCCGAACATGTTGAACAGCCCCCCGCTCAGGCCGCTGATCTCTTTCGGCGCTGTATCAGCCATCACCGCCCAGCCCAGGGCACCGATACCCTTACCAAAGAACGCCAGCGCCATGAAACCGATGATCATCCACTCGACGTTGACGTAGTTACAGAACACCATCACCATCGACAACAACATCCCCATCACGATAGGCGTTTTACGCGCAATGTTCAGTGAGCCGGTCCGACGCATCAGCCAGTCGGAGATAATACCGCCCAGCACCCCGCCGATAAATCCGCACACCGCAGGAACCGAGGCCACAAAGCCCGCTTTCAGGATCGACATACCGCGAGCCTGTACCAGATAAACCGGGAACCAGGTGATAAAGAAGTAGGTCAGCGCGTTAATGCAGTACTGACCGATATACACACCGATCATCATGCGGGAACCCAGCAACTGCTTGACCTGTCCCCATTTCACGCTGAGCGGCACTTTGGCTTTGGTGTCTTTCTGATCCATGTTGATCAGCGCACCGCCTTCTGCAATGTATTCCAGCTCTTTCTTGTTCACGCCCGGATGCTGGTTTGGCTCGTGGATCACTTTCAGCCAGATAAAGCTGATGACAATCCCAAGGCCGCCCATAAAGAAGAACACATGCGACCAACCCACTTCGTGCGTCAGCCAGCCCATGATTGGGGCAAAAATAACGGTGGCAAAGTACTGCGCAGAGTTAAAGATTGCGACCGCCGTACCCCTCTCCTGTGCCGGGAACCAGGCCGCGACGATGCGACTGTTGCCGGGGAAGGACGGCGCTTCCGCCAGACCGACGAGGAAGCGCAAGGTAAACAGCGCGACGATAATGCCGAATCCGCTGAAGATATCGACGAAGCCCTGTAACAGGGTAAACATGGACCAAATGAAGATGGACCAGAAGTAAACGCGTTTGGAACCAAAACGGTCCAGCAGCCAGCCGCCCGGGATCTGCCCGATAACGTAGGCCCATGAGAACGCAGAGAAAACGTAACCCATACCGACCGGATCCAGACCAATATCTTTGGCCATCTCCGAACCGGCAATGGATAAGGTGGCGCGGTCGCCATAGTTGAAGGAGGTGACGATAAACAACATCACCACTATCCAGTAGCGGGCATTGGTGCGTTTTTCCGCACCGCTCGCAGCCTGACTTAATGAACTCATTGTTGCACTCCTGAATTTTCGCGTTAGTCACGCTCACTCTGAACAGCACAACTGGTAGGGGATCAGAGGTGACGTTTCGTGTTTTTTATTGCAGCTTTTATTAGGTCGTTCGCCTTGCTAACTGCATTTTTTATAACTGGCAGGAGAAGTATAAAAAGCACCCGGTTCTTGCTCACCGTGCAAGAACCCAACATTTAGGTGATGTATCACTTATGTTTATGGCAAAAGCCCAGGGTGATGGAAGCGACTTCACGGAATTGAAAACCTGTAACGGAAATCGCGTGGGACTTACGTGGAAAAAGCAGGAGTGTGAAAGAGGTCGCTTGACCCTATGAAAACGCCCCTAAAAACCCTTCTGTGTTGAGGGTATTTAGGGGCGTTTGCCCGAGGCTAACTCGATTCAGTATGGGTAGCATAGCGTCAGGTTGTTCCCGTGCCTGGCACCATAAGAGAGCCCCTCCCGGTAGGGGGAGGGTTCACTCTCAGGATAAGAGTGTGCCCCAATGTTCAACCCAGGGATTGGATTCGCTTTCGGGCTCCGGGTGCTCACTGGCATCAATCAGCAACATTTCCCCCACGCGCTGCGCGCTTTGCTCCTGTAACAGGGCATCAAACTGTTTACCGCCATTACAGAAATTGACGTAGCTGCTGTCGCCCAACGCAATCACGCCGTAACGCAGATTGGGCTGGAAACCCAGTTGGTCTTTGATTCCCTGAAACAACGGCACAATGCTGTCAGGTAAATCGCCCTGCCCGGTCGTTGACGTGACCACCAGCGCGATTTTATCCTGATATTCCTGCCAGTCCGTCAGTTCAGGATCTTCAAAAACGGTCGCATTGTGCCCCTGGGCCGTCAGGATCGCTTCGGCCTCTTCGGCCACCAGTAGCGCGTTACCGTACATTGTCCCGACAAAAATCCCGATTTCCGCCATGCTTAATTACTCCCTGAATGAAGAACGTATGCGTTCATCCTGACCTGCTGGCTCACTTAACTCAACCCTTTCATTATCAGGGAGAAGTCCCTGCCAGCCAAACTGTGATAGCGCCTGCATCCAGACCGTATCCAGCCCGGCATGAATCGTCAACGGTTCACCGGTAAACGGATGAGTCAGCGAAAGCTGGCTGGCATGCAGCATCAATCGGCTGCAGCCAAAATGTTCCGCCGCGCTGCGGTTCTGCCGCAAATCGCCATGCTTGCTGTCGCCAATAATCGGATGGCGCAGGTGCGCCAGATGACGTCTGAGCTGATGCTTGCGTCCCGTTTGCGGATCCAGTTCCACCAGTCCGTAACGAGTCGTCGGATAACGCCCGGTTGCCACGGGCATTTCAACGGTGGCGAGGCCACGGTAATGAGTTACCGCAGGCTGTGGGTCTTTGTTTTCGCGGGCAAACTTGTCGGCGATTTTATCCAGTTCCTCCACCAGCGGATAATCGAGTACCGCCTCTTCCATTAACCAACCACGGACAATGGCGTGATAGCGCTTATGGATCTGGTGTTGCTCAAACTGCTGCGCGAGACGGCGTCCGGCTTCACTGGATAAGCCCATCAGCAGGACGCCGGATGTTGGTCTGTCGAGGCGATGCGCGGTAAACACATGCTGACCAATCTGGTCACGCACGGTCTGCATCACCACCACTTTTTCGTCTCGATCCAGCCAACTACGGTGCACCAGCCAGCCGGAAGGCTTGTTGACCGCAACCAGCCATTCATCCTGATACAGAATCTCCAGCATCAGGATTTATCTTGCGCAAAAAGCGCATCCAGCGCCTGCAACGCCTCCAGCAGGATTTCGCGCTGCGGATGATCGGCGGTCAGCGCCATTTCGTAATAAGGTGCGACGGCAAACGCCTCGGGCAGCGGTTGCGCACTGTCCAGTAGCGCATGCATGCGGGGGATAAGGACCCATTGCAGCCACTCAATGGGTTCCATCGTATCCATACAAAACGGTTGGGTGCTGGTAAACAGGTGGGCTTCGGGTTCATCCATCCGCCAGTGTTGATGCTCACGCAGCAACGCTTCAAGTGCATGAAGCTGCTGACGCACACGGTCATGAGTCGTCATGAAAGTCACCTCAATGATGAAAAATCTGGCGCGAAGGATACCACCAGTAAAATGAGAAGCAAAAAAAGGGAGCACTGTAAAAACAGTGCTCCCGGTTCGTTTCGCAGCATTCCAGCTACTTTTTGTGCTCCCTGCTCATCCGTGACAACTTTTCCTCTGGTCTTGCGACCTGTTGTTCATCCTGAACATTTTGCATCCTGCTCACACCCCCCCGATGTGATTACTTCATCCTGAAGCATCCTGGCCATCCTGACCCACCGACTATCCTGACCGGCTCTCGTTCTCCTTCCTGGAGGTGTCCTTTAACGCATTCCCGCGTTATCCTCTTCACTTCATCCTGAAGCCTTTCCCTGTAACACCGTCCTGGTGTGTCCTGCTGAAGTGTCATCATCCTGATGTTCACTTCGTTGTGCGACTCCCTGTCGACGTACATAGAATCGCCTTTTTCACGCCGTCTTACAAGATGCTTACAGGCAATGCCTTAAGGAAAATTTCATATGAAAGTTGACATAAAATCATTAACTCGATGATTTATTAGGTTATTAGCCATTTTTACTTCGTGATATCTTCATTTACTACCTGGCGATCTCCTACAGGGCTTGTAAGAGATCTCTCACATATTCATGAGTGAAATGGATTACAGAAGAGGATTAAGGTGCGTAAGGAAATCCGCAAGAGAAGGGGCCAGGACGGAACGATTACGGGTTCCCAGCGTTTCTTTGATCACTTCCCCCGACAGATTGCAGAGCGAAATGACCTCCAGTTCATTGTCCAGTGTGGCAATAAAAAGGGTCGGCGACAGTTTCAAACGTTTCTGCGTCACCAGATGACCAATCAGGTTCTCCTGAACCCGTCTGAAATCATCCACGCTCCAGGTTTGCAACAGCGTCAGCGTTTCGCTGCCTGACTGCGCGCGCATATCCCCGGCAAACTGCGTGGTATAAAATGCGTGAAGCGCAGGTTGTACCACAATATCGAAGGCGCGTTCAACCGCGTTTACATTCTGTTCACCTTCAAACGGCTGCGGTTGCCAGTACACAGCATCACGGGTAGTCGAGATAATGCAGGGAGAAGGCACGCCATACAGTTCTTCGCTCATCGGCCAACTGCCGTTTTTTGCATGCCATGCGTCACAGTAACGCGCCGTAAAATCCTTCAGGGCTAAAGCTGTCTGTTCGTCCACCGGTTTCTCTCTTCATAAAAGCCAGGATACACTTGGCGCATAGTGTATCTGGTTTATGACGGTGAAACATGTCTTCTTATGAAAACCATCAGGCTCTTGATGGCCTGACGCTCGGTAAATCAACGGATTACCGGGATATTTACGACCCCAGCCTGTTACAGGGCGTGCCTCGCAGTCTGAATCGCGACCCGCTGGGTCTAAAAGCTGACAGCCTGCCGTTTCACGGTGCCGATATCTGGACGCTGTATGAACTGTCATGGCTGAATGCCAGGGGATTACCGCAGGTGGCGGTGGGTCAGGTGGAACTGGATTACACCAGCCTCAATTTGATTGAATCCAAAAGCTTTAAGCTGTATCTGAACAGTTTTAACCAGACGCGGTTTGATTCCTGGGAAGCGGTACAACAGACGCTGGAAAACGATTTGCGCGTGTGTGCCGAAGGGAAAGTGACCGTTGCGCTATACCGTCTCGATGAGCTGGAAGGACAGCCGGTCGCGCATTTTCACGGCACCTGCATTGATGATCAGGACATTGACATCGATAACTACCAGTTCACTACCGATTATCTGCAGTCCGCCACCAGCGGTGAAAAAGTGGTAGAAGAGACGCTGGTGAGTCATATGTTGAAATCAAACTGTCTGATCACCCATCAGCCGGACTGGGGCTCCATACAAATTCAGTATCGCGGACGCAAGATCGATCGCGAAAAACTACTCCGTTATCTGATCTCTTTCCGCCATCATAACGAGTTTCACGAGCAGTGCGTAGAACGCATTTTCAACGACCTGCTACGCTTCTGTCAGCCGGAAAAACTGAGCGTTTATGCACGCTATACGCGCCGTGGTGGTCTGGATATTAACCCATGGCGGAGCAACACCGACTTCGTTCCGGCAACCGGCAGATTAGTTCGACAGTGAATTATTTCACAATTTTGCGGGTCGGATTCCACGCGTAAGGTTGTGAAAGGTCATAAGCCAGGGCTATTGTACTCTACAGGGAATGACGTTTTGCGTCCCATAAGGAGTTTACTTGATTACACATATTAGCCCGCTTGGCTCAATGGACATGTTGTCGCAGCTGGAAGTCGATATGCTTAAACGCACGGCCAGCAGCGACCTGTATCAACTGTTTCGTAACTGTTCGCTTGCCGTTTTAAACTCCGGCAGTCTGACTGACAACAGCAAAGAGCTGCTGTCCCGCTTTGAAAGTTTCGACATTAACGTGCTGCGTCGCGAACGCGGCGTGAAGCTGGAACTGATCAACCCGCCAGAAGATGCCTTCGTCGATGGCCGTATCATTCGCGCACTGCAGGCGAACCTGTTTGCCGTGCTGCGCGATATTCTGTTTGTTAACGGGCAGATTCATAACGCGGGCCGTTTCCAGCATCTGGATCTCGAAAGCTCCGTGCACATTACTAACCTGGTGTTCTCTATTTTGCGCAATGCCAGAGCGCTGCACGTGGGCGAAGCGCCAAACATGGTGGTCTGCTGGGGCGGCCACTCGATTAATGAAAACGAATACCTGTACGCCCGACGCGTCGGGACACAGTTAGGTCTGCGCGAGCTGAACATCTGTACTGGTTGCGGGCCTGGCGCGATGGAAGCGCCGATGAAAGGCGCCGCGGTGGGTCATGCGCAACAGCGTTATAAAGACAGCCGTTTTATTGGGATGACTGAGCCGTCGATTATCGCCGCTGAACCACCGAACCCGCTGGTTAACGAACTGATCATTATGCCGGACATTGAAAAACGTCTGGAAGCCTTCGTGCGTATCGCCCACGGCATTATCATCTTCCCGGGCGGTGTCGGTACAGCGGAAGAGTTACTGTATCTGTTGGGGATCCTGATGAATCCGGCGAACAAAGATCAGGTTCTACCGCTCATCCTCACCGGCCCGAAAGAGAGCGCTGATTACTTCCGCGTGCTGGATGAGTTCATCGTGCATACGCTGGGAGAAGCCGCGCGCACGCATTACCGCATTATCATTGATGACGCAGCAGAAGTGGCGCGCCTGATGAAAAAAGCGATGCCGCTGGTGAAAGAGAACCGTCGTGATACCGGTGATGCCTACAGCTTCAACTGGTCGATTCGTATCACGCCGGATCTGCAAATGCCGTTCGAACCGTCCCACGAGAACATGGCCAACCTGAAGCTGTACCCTGACCAACCGGTTGAGGTACTGGCGGCAGACCTGCGTCGCGCCTTCTCCGGCATTGTAGCGGGTAACGTTAAGGAAGTGGGTATCCGCGCCATTGAAGAGTTTGGGCCATACAAAATCCACGGCGACAGTAAAATGATGCGTCGCATGGACGATCTCCTGCAAGGTTTTGTTGCGCAGCACCGTATGAAGCTGCCAGGCACCGCCTATATCCCCTGCTACGAAATTTGCGCCTGACGCGAAAAGCGTTTCATGGACCGGGAGCGGCGAATAGCCCTTCCGGTTTTTCTATAATTACCAATGAGATAACACGTTCACTTTATTAAGCCTGCTAATACATCATACAAAAAATATCGCTACGCAAACGATTACCTCGCTAATGCAACCGCGTTTTATCATCCAGAATTTAAATTAGTCACCACAAACCACTATAAAGTTCGCTTTTTACAACGTAACCTCCGCATCTGCCTGGCAATCCTTTCTGTCAATATGTTGTTAATGCTAGCCTTCGCACGCGTAAATTCGCTGTGATGTTTTTTTAACAGACCAATGATCCAAAAATATCCACATTAGAAGTGGATTATTGCATTTGAGATCGCGATCACTGATAGATTCATTAGTTAAATGTATCTTTCTGCCCGCAAATTACTACGGTTAAAAATTTTATAAAAATCGTCGCTGCAAGAATTTCGTTTTACGGTCAGGAACATTTTCCTGATTTTTAGCTTCCTCCAGGAGAAATAGATGGAAACCATTCAAACCAGCACAATTGCTTCGACTGAATCACGAAGCGCATGGCGCAAGACCGATACCATGTGGATGCTGGGCCTTTATGGCACGGCTATCGGTGCGGGCGTATTGTTCCTGCCAATCAACGCAGGTGTCGGTGGGATGATCCCGCTGATCATCATGGCAATCCTCGCCTTCCCGATGACCTTCTTCGCCCACCGTGGTCTGACTCGCTTTGTGCTGTCCGGCAAAAATCCGGGTGAAGACATCACAGAAGTAGTTGAAGAGCACTTTGGTATCGGCGCGGGTAAACTGATTACCCTGCTGTACTTCTTCGCGATTTACCCGATTCTGTTGGTCTATAGTGTCGCGATCACCAACACGGTTGAGAGCTTCCTGACTCACCAGTTATCCATCACCCCGCCACCGCGTGCGATCCTGTCGCTGATCCTGATTGTCGGGATGATGACTATCGTTCGCTTCGGTGAGCAGATGATCGTGAAGGCAATGAGCATCCTGGTGTTCCCGTTTGTCGCTGCACTGATGCTGCTGGCACTGTACCTGATCCCACAGTGGAGCGGTGCTGCGCTGGAAACCCTGTCCTTTGATTCTGCGGCTACGACCGGCAACGGTTTGTGGATGACCCTGTGGCTGGCAATTCCGGTGATGGTGTTCTCTTTCAACCACTCTCCGATTATCTCTTCTTTCGCAGTAGCGAAGCGTGAAGAGTACGGCGACGCGGCAGAGAAAAAATGCTCGAAGATTCTGGCATTCGCTCACATCATGATGGTGCTGACGGTGATGTTCTTCGTCTTCAGTTGCGTACTGAGTCTGACTCCGGCGGATCTGGCGGCAGCGAAAGAGCAGAACATCTCGATTCTGTCTTACCTGGCAAACCACTTTAATGCGCCGATCATCGCCTGGATGGCACCGATCATCGCAATGATTGCTATCACCAAATCCTTCCTCGGCCACTACCTGGGCGCGCGTGAAGGTTTCAACGGGATGGTCATCAAATCTCTGCGTGGTAAAGGCAAGTCTATCGAAATCAACAAACTGAACCGCATCACTGCGCTGTTCATGCTGGTAACGACCTGGATTGTCGCCACCCTGAACCCGAGCATCCTCGGTATGATTGAAACCCTGGGTGGTCCAATCATCGCGATGATCCTGTTCCTGATGCCGATGTACGCAATCCAGAAAGTACCGGCAATGCGTAAATACAGCGGTCACATCAGCAACGTGTTTGTTGTCGTGATGGGTCTGATTGCTATCTCCGCGATTTTCTACTCCCTGTTCAGCTAAGTTGTTTAGCGCCGCTTTCGGGCGGCGCTTCCTCCCTGATATAACCGCAATGGATGCCCTATGATTAGCGTATTCGATATTTTCAAAATCGGCATTGGCCCTTCCAGTTCACACACCGTTGGACCAATGAAAGCTGGCAAACAATTCACGGATGATCTGATTGCCCGCCATATTCTGACGGATGTCACCCGCGTGGTGGTGGATGTGTATGGCTCCCTGTCGCTGACGGGTAAAGGCCACCACACCGATATCGCGATTATCATGGGTCTGGCGGGAAATCTGCCGGATACCGTCGACATCGACGCCATCCCGGGCTTCATCCAGGATGTGAACACCCACGGGCGACTGCTGCTGGCGAATGGTCAGCATGAAGTTGAATTCCCGGTTGATAAGTGCATGAATTTCCATGCCGATAACCTGTCTCTGCACGAGAACGGGATGCGCATTACCGCGCTGGCGGGCGATAACGTCCTCTACAGCCAGACTTATTACTCCATTGGCGGTGGTTTCATCGTTGATGAAGAACATTTCGGTTTACCGAACAGTGCGCCGGTCAACGTACCGTATCCGTACAAATCGGCAGCCGATTTGCAAAAACACTGTCAGGAAACCGGACTTTCCCTTTCCGGTCTGATGATGCAAAACGAACTGGCATTACACAGCAAAGAAGAGCTGGAACAGCACTTTGCTAACGTCTGGGAGGTAATGCGCAGCGGCATTGAGCGCGGCATCACCACCGAGGGCGTTCTGCCTGGAAAACTGCGCGTTCCCCGCCGTGCGGCAGCGCTGCGTCGTATGCTGGTGAGCAGCGACAAAACCACTACCGATCCGATGGCGGTCGTTGACTGGATCAACATGTTTGCTCTGGCGGTAAACGAAGAGAACGCCGCTGGCGGACGCGTGGTTACTGCACCGACGAACGGTGCCTGTGGTATCGTGCCAGCCGTGCTCGCCTACTACGACAAATTCATCCGCGAAGTGAACGCTAACTCGCTGGCTCGCTACATGCTGGTCGCCAGTGCGATTGGCTCACTGTACAAGATGAATGCCTCCATTTCCGGCGCGGAAGTGGGCTGTCAGGGCGAAGTCGGTGTGGCCTGCTCGATGGCGGCGGCCGGTCTGGCAGAACTGCTGGGCGGCAGTCCGATGCAGGTGTGTATTGCTGCGGAAATCGGTATGGAACACAACCTCGGTCTGACCTGCGATCCAGTTGCAGGACAGGTTCAGGTACCGTGCATTGAGCGTAACGCCATTGCATCCGTCAAGGCGGTCAACGCAGCACGTATGGCCCTGCGCCGTACCAGCGAACCTCGCGTTTGTCTCGATAAAGTCATCGAAACCATGTACGAAACGGGTAAAGACATGAACGCCAAGTACCGCGAAACCTCTCGCGGCGGCCTGGCCATGAAGATTGTCACCTGCGATTAATCGTGCACTCAGAGGCCTCATTTTGCGAGGCCTCTTCCCGTTTTAGCCTCCTGCAATAGCCTGCTTCCGTCCTGAATGTTACCCTACACGCTGACTGGTAAGGGAGAACTCCGTGGCTGTCCATCTGCTCATCGTCGACGCACTCAATTTAATTCGCCGGATCCACGCCGTTCAGGGTTCGCCCTGTGTGGAGACCTGTCTGCACGCGCTTGACCAGCTGATTGTCCACAGCCAGCCCACCCACGCCGTGGCGGTGTTTGATGATGAAGCGCGTAACAGTGGATGGCGTCACCAGCGTCTTCCGGACTACAAAGCCGGTCGTCCACCGATGCCGGATGAACTGCACAATGAAATGCCCGCCCTGCGCACGGCCTTTGAACAGCGTGGCGTCGCGTGTTGGGTGTCGAGCGGCAATGAAGCCGATGATTTGGCGGCAACCCTGGCGGTAAAAGTCACACAAGCGGGCCACCAGGCGACTATCGTGTCGACTGACAAAGGCTATTGCCAGTTGCTCTCTCCGACGTTACGCATTCGCGATTACTTTCAGAAACGCTGGCTGGATGCGCCGTTCATTGAAAAAGAGTTTGGCGTTCAACCGCAGCAGTTGCCGGATTACTGGGGACTGGCGGGGATCAGCAGTTCAAAAGTACCCGGCGTCGCCGGTATTGGCCCGAAAGGCGCCACCCAACTGTTGGTGCAGTTTCAGACACTGGAAGGTCTCTACGCACATCTGGATGAAGTGCCGGAAAAATGGCGCAAGAAGCTGGAGGCTCACCGGGAGATGGCATTCTTATGCCGTGATATCGCACGGTTGCAAACCGATTTGCAGCTTGACGGAAACCTGCAACAGTTGCGTCTGGCACGGTAGCATTGTGGGCCGGATGGCGCAGACCGTCCGACCCGGCACACAAACCACGACGACTCTGCGCCGCTTATTCTTCGATACGTAATCCGTAGGTTTTAAACTTCTCGAGCACTACGGCGATTTCTTCATCGGATAACACCGGCACCGGATCCCTCACCGCCAGCGTCTTCATATAGAGTTGCGCCAGCACTTCCACCTCGTGCGCCAGCCACAGTGCCTTTTGCAGGTTCTCCTCGCAGGCAATTAAACCGTGGTGTTGCAGCAGCGTGGCTTTGCGATTTTTCAGCGCCACGACCACATGTTCTGAGAGTTCGCGAGTGCCAAAAGTGGCGTAGGGCGCGCAGGGAATGGAATTCCCTCCCGCCGCCGCAATCATATAGTGGATGGCCGGGATCGGCCGGTTGAGAATAGACACTGCGGTACAATGAATGGCGTGGTTATGCACAACAGCATTCGCTTCCGGGCGAGTCTGATAAGCCGCCAGATGAAAGCGCCATTCGCTGGACGGTAATTTCCCCTCTTCGTATTTGCCGTCGTTATCCACGTAGACAATCATCTGTTCGGTCATTCGTTCATAAGGAATGCCGCTCGGGGTAATCAACATACCGTCCTGATAACGCGCGCTCACATTTCCCGCCGTCCCCTGGTTTAATCCCAGGCGCGTCATTTCAAGACAGGTTTCAATAATTTCTCGAGATAAACGAGTTCTTTCCATCTCAGTTCTCCGGGGTACTCGGTTCAATGACTGATAACACTCTTTTTGTCGCGCGTATTATTTTTGTCTTAAGCGCTTAATTAATTTCATTTCAACTTTTACCGTCTCATGAACAGGGCGATCTTCGATGGCGTTGAGCATCATTGTGAACGCTTTTTCCGCCCAGGCGTTCTCATCCTGCTGCATTGACCACACGTTATTGGACAAGAATCCCAGCATCGGGTGTTCGTCAAACGTACCGATATTGATCTCGGGCGGAATGACGCCAAAACGGTCACGAATGGCTCTTACTGCCCCTTCCAGCACCGGTAATGACGAGGCGATAAACGCCTGCGGACATCCTGCTTCGTCGATCAAAGCCTGCATGATCTGGTATCCCCCTTCCGGGGTGTTCACCGGCCCTTCGCGCACCCAGTCACGATGATGAATCCCTTTTTTACTGAGCGCATTCAGGTAACCCGTCAGACGGTCGCTGATACTGGGCAAACCGGTATCGCCCACCAGAAACCAGACCGGTAACTTTTCAGCATCCAGCAAACTTTGGGTTAAATGTTCACCGCCTGAAATATTGTGACTTTCCACCAGCGCGTTATTCGTGTATTTAAAATCACGGTCCAGCAATACCATCGGTTTTCTCACCTGACGTAAATGATGTTGCTGGTTTTCTAACGTTGACGGGACAATAAAAAGACCGTCCACATTACGGGCAATTAAAGCCTTGGTGATTTTGTTTTCGTAATCGACATCATCATAAGTACAGCTAATCATCAGCTGATAACCGGATCGGCGGCAGCGTTGCTCGAGTTTCTCTGCCAATGTGGCAAAGAAGACGTTAGAAATATTGGGAACAATCAGGCCAAGCGTATCCGTTTTATTCAGCTTCAGGCTGCGGGCGGAATGGTTAATCACATAACCATATCGCTCAACATATTCATTAATACGCGTTTGCGTTTTGAGGCTGATTCGATACTGTTCAGCTTTTCCGTTTAGCACCAGTCTCACGGTTGTCACCGATAAATTCAGGTCGCTGGCTATCTGTTCTACTGTTTTAGCCATGTATGTGCCCCAGTCACCGTCCAAGCGTCAATTGACAATCATAAAAGCATTTTACACTTTTGTCTTACCGCATCAGTCGGTTAAGCGCACGCCGTTGATCTCACCTGATAAGCGGGGGCGAAGATAACGCCCCCTGCCGGTTTATTTCTTACCGAAAGGATGTAACAACTTGTCTATTTCCGGCGTATTGATGTTCTGGGCGCTCACAAATTTCACCGGGATATCGATCTCTTTCGCGACCGTTTGCCCGGACAGTGCCGCATTCAGGGTTTTAATCCCCTGGTAACCAATCTGATAAGCATCCTGGACGACAAAGCCCTGGATCACCCCGGTGTTCAGGAAGTGAATAATCGCTTCGGTACTGTCAAAACCAATGACTTTCACTTTCCCTTTCAGATTCTGGCTGTCGATAGCGTTGGCGACGCCCAGCGTTGAGCCTTCATTGGTGCCATAAATCCCGGCCAGATCGGGGTTGGCCTGAATCATATCAATGGTCTTATCCATCGCTTTTTGTGGATCGCCATCACTGTACTGCACGGGCAGCACCTTGATATCCGGATACTTTTCCTTCATGCGGGCAATGAACCCTTCCGAGCGTTCAATCGCTGACGACGTCCCGGCGACATGAGCGATAATGCCGACTTTACCTTTATTATTCACTTGCGCCGCCAGCGCGTCCGCCGCTTCAGCGCCAGCTTTGCGGTTATTGGTCGCCACGAAGCTAACCGGAATATCCGAGTTTACGCCGGAGTCAAAGGTGACAACCTTAATACCACGCGAATTCGCCGTTTCCACCAGCGGAGCAAGCGCATTGGCATCCAGCGCCGCCAGCAGCAGACCGTTCGGCTTTTGCGCCATGGCGTTTTCAACCAGCTGAATTTGTTCCGCAATCTGAGTTTCGTCCGCAGGTCCGACATAGCTGGTTTTATCGCCCAACTCTTTCGCTGCTGCTTCCGTCCCCATTTTCACGGTTTGCCAGAATTCATGCTGGAAGCCTTTACTGATGACCGGAAGGTTCAAATCTTTCGCTAGCGCACTGGAAGTGATGCACGCCAGCAGGGATAACGCATAGACAAAATGCCTGGTTTTCATTGTTGTACTCCGTTGTGAGTGTGTCACCCTTAACGTCAGGGTCAGTGTTCCCCGTGACTGCCGGGAGCGTAAATCAACGAATCTTTTTGCGTAACGTATCGAGGTAGACAGCGGCGACGACCACAATGCCCATCGCAACCATTTGCCAGAACTGAGAGACCCCCATCAGGTTCAGGCCGTTTTTCAATACGCTCATAATGAATGCACCGATGATGGTGCCGCCAATAGTGCCAATTCCGCCCATCAGACTGGTGCCGCCGATCACCACTGCGGCAATGGCTTCCAGTTCATAACCGACGCCGACCGTTGGCTGACCGGAGTTTAGACGCGAGGCCAGAATCACCCCGGCAATGCCGGTCAGCAGGCCGCAGAAGGCATAGACAAAGATTTTGACGCGCTGAACGTTGATCCCGGAAAGGTGCGCCGCCACTTCATTACTGCCCACGGCATAGACATAGCGACCAATTACCGTTTTCTTGAGGATGTAGCCGGCGACCAGCGCCACAATCACCAGATAGAAAACGGGATACGGCAGCACATCGAATAAACGCCCCTGCGCCAGCAATTTGAAGGTGGGATAATCGGCGAAATAGATAGCGCGCCCATCCGTCATCACCATGTTCATTCCCCGAACGGACATCATCAGACCCAGCGTGGCGATGAACGGGGGAATCGTCATTTTGGTCACCAGCAGACCATTCACGTAGCCACACAACCCTCCGGCCAGCACGCCTGCCAAAATACAGACCGGCAACGGCAATCCGAGCGTCGCGCAGATGCCGACCGCAACGCCGGAAAACGCCACCACCGATCCTAAAGAGAGGTCGATCCCTGCGGTGATAATCACAAACGTTACGCCAATGGCCATAATGCCGATAACCGATGTTTGCAGCGCAATTGTCATAATATTTTCGGTATTAAAGAAAAACGGCGAACTGAAACTGAAAAAGACAACCAGGATAATCAAACTAAAAAGCGGTGCAAGGCGCATTAAAAGTTCTTTATTAATTTTTATTTTCTTATTATTGCTGTCTGAAGAGGTTACAGAGATGGTCATGATTTAATCCTCTAACGTCGCATATTGCATGATTTTTTCTTGTGTGGCGTTATCAGCAGTTAATTCTCCGGTAATACGACCACTGCGCATAACTAAGATACGATCGCACATACCCAGCACCTCCGGTAATTCCGAAGAAATCATAATGATCGATTTCCCTTTTGCCACGAGGCGATTCATTAATTCATAGATTTCCAGCTTAGCGCCGACATCAATTCCACGTGTAGGTTCATCAAAAATAAGAATATCGGTATCTTTGCACACCCAACGGGCAATAATAATTTTTTGCTGATTTCCCCCACTCAAATTCAGGGCCGCCTGTTCAAGGTGTGGCGTTTTGATTCTGAGCGTCCTGACCTGCTCTTCACTCGTTTGCTGGCAGCGTTTCGAATCAACGTGCCCAAAACGGTCGGCATATTCAGGGTAATTTCCCAACATAATATTGCGCTCAACGGACAGATTAAGCGCCAGTCCCTCTTTTTTACGGTCTTCGGTTAAATAGCTAATGCCTTGCGCAATGGCGTCAGAAATCCCCTTTATCACAATGACCTTACCGTTCAACTTAATGGTTCCACTGTCGATGGGGTCGGCGCCAAAAATGGCGCGCGCCAGCTCCGTACGCCCGGCGCCCATCAACCCGGCAAAACCCAGTATCTCGCCCCGGTTCAACGTAAAGTCGATGTTATTGAGCACGCCTTTGCGCGTGAGGCCGTTAACCTCCAGCACCGCTTCCTGATGCGTCCGCGCTTCCCGGCGAGGATAGATATTCCCCAGTTCGCGCCCGACCATCATCGCAATCAGCTCACTGATCTTCACGGTTTCATAATCAACGGTATCAATGTATTGACCGTCGCGCATAACCGTCGCCCGATCGGCAATCAGCGCTAACTCTTCCAGGCGATGCGAGATGTAGACAATACCGGTCCCCTGCGCTTTAAGCAGACGGGTCACCTGGAATAAGCTTTCTATTTCTGTTTCCGTCAGCGCCGCGGTGGGTTCGTCCATAATCAGGATTTTGGCATTGACGGATATCGCTTTCGCGATCTCCACCATCTGCTGTTGCGCCACGGTCAGGTCTGACACCAACGTTTCTGGCGAAATATTCAGGTTTAATTTCTGCAAAATCTCGGTTGCCGCCTGTCGCTGCTGTTTTTCATCCAGCCGCCAACGGTTATTTTTACAAAACTCTCTGCCGATAAAGATATTCTCTTCCACGGTTAATTCAGGAAAGAGATTAAATTCCTGATGAATAATGGTAATCCCGGCATTCTGCGCGCTGAGCGGATCGCTGAATGACACAGGCTTCCCCTCAAATATAATATCCCCTTCATCCGGTTGATAAACACCGGACAAAATTTTCATCAGCGTGGATTTGCCTGCACCATTTTCACCTAATAGCGCATGCACTTCGCCCTTGCGAAGAGTAAAGTTCACATTACTCAACGCTAATACGCCGGGAAAGCGTTTGGTAATATGATTCATCTGTAAAAATGTTTCGGACATTGCTGCTTTCCTCAATAATCAGAAACTGCAGGCAGTGAATCAGGCGAAGTGCATTCTCAGGGAGCGAGCGTCACCATGAATGTGAATACTTCCTGAAAACACGTTTACGTCACGTCGATATGTTGCCAGATATTGCTAACTCGAGTTAGCGAATTGCCCTTTAAAGCTATTTTAGCCACCAAAAATAGCCAAATCATTTGGGTTAAAACTGTGATACCGCACAGACATTTATTTATAACCATCTGATTTTAAATATTTTACTAAATTTGACTGTCATTTAATTATTTGATGCAGATCGAATTTTAACCACTTCTCGTGAAGCCCCTCACAATCCCATCAGAAAAAAGTTGTGTAAAAAACACGCCAATACCTAAGCTAACTCGAGTTAGCAAATTTACCTGTTTCAGCCGACTGTTGCGGTGATGCCCTGTCATCCACCTGAGCAGCACGCCTATACGTGAAATGAGGAACCCCGAATGAAGAAGATCAGCCTGCCGAAAATTGGTATTCGTCCGGTTATTGATGGACGCCGAATGGGCGTTCGTGAATCTCTGGAAGCACAGACGATGAATATGGCAAAGGCCACTGCCGCCCTGCTGACAGAAAAACTGCGCTACGCCTGTGGCACCCCGGTTGACTGCGTTATTGCCGACACCTGTATTGCCGGAATGGCAGAATCTGCCGCCTGTGAGGAAAAGTTCAGCAGTCAAAACGTCGGCCTGACAATCACCGTAACACCGTGCTGGTGCTACGGTAGTGAAACCATCGATATGGATCCCCTGCGCCCGAAAGCCATCTGGGGCTTTAACGGTACCGAACGTCCGGGCGCGGTCTACCTGGCTGCCGCGCTGGCAGCGCATAGCCAAAAAGGGATCCCTGCGTTCTCTATCTACGGCCAGGATGTACAGGATGCCGGAGATACATCGATCCCTGCCGACGTTGAGGAAAAACTGCTGCGATTCGCCCGGGCAGGGCTCGCCGTCGCCAGCATGAAGGGAAAAAGCTACCTCTCGCTGGGCGGGGTGTCGATGGGGATCGCCGGTTCCATCGTCGATCATCATTTCTTTGAGTCCTGGCTGGGGATGAAGGTCCAGTCCGTCGATATGACCGAACTGCGCCGCCGCATCGATCAAAAAATCTATGACGAAGCCGAGCTGGAAATGGCGTTGGCGTGGGCGGATAAACACTTCCGCTACGGTGAAGATAAAAACGCGAAGCAATATCAACGCAACGCCGAACAGAGCCGGGCCATCCTGCGGGAAAGCCTGCTGATGGCGATGTGCATTCGCGACATGATGCAAGGAAATCCTAAGCTCGCGGAGATGGGACGCGTGGAGGAGTCACTCGGTTATAACGCGATTGCCGCAGGCTTCCAGGGACAGCGCCACTGGACCGATCAATATCCCAACGGTGATACCGCCGAAGCGCTACTGAACAGTTCTTTTGACTGGAACGGTGTGCGCGAACCGTTTGTTGTCGCCACCGAAAACGACAGCCTGAACGGCGTGACCATGCTGCTGGGACATCAGTTGACCGGCACCGCGCAGGTCTTTGCCGATGTGCGTACCTACTGGTCGCCAGAAGCGGTTGAACGCGTGACCGGTCAGCCGCTGACCGGACGGGCAGAACACGGCATTATCCATCTGATTAACTCCGGTTCCGCCGCGCTGGATGGCACCTGTAAACAGCGTGACAGCGAAGGAAAACCGACGATGAAACCACACTGGGAGATCTCGCAGCAGGAGGCTGACGCCTGCCTCGCGGCAACCGAGTGGTGTCCGGCAATCCATGAATATTTTCGCGGCGGCGGTTATTCATCACGCTTCCTGACCGAAGGCGGCGTGCCGTTCACTATGACCCGCGTGAACATCATCAACGGCCTGGGACCAGTGCTGCAAATTGCGGAAGGCTGGAGCGTCGAGCTACCAAAAGAGGTCCATGACACCCTCGACAAACGCACCGACTCCAGTTGGCCTACCACCTGGTTTGCGCCACGTCTTACCGGCAAAGGACCGTTCTCCGACGTCTATTCCGTGATGGCGAACTGGGGGGCAAACCACGGCGTGCTGACCGTCGGCCACGTCGGCGCAGACTTCATCACCCTCGCCTCGATGCTGCGCATTCCAGTCTGCATGCACAATGTGGAAGAGGCGAAAATTTACCGCCCTTCCGCCTGGGCCGCACACGGGATGGATACAGAAGGCCAGGACTACCGCGCCTGTCAGAACTACGGGCCACTGTATAAACGTTAAGGATCGCGCAACTGCCTGATGGCGACGCTGGCACATCTTATCTGGTCTACGGGGAATGACTCGTGGACCGGATAAGCACAGCGCCATCCGGCAACGGGAGTCATTATGAAAAATGAAATCATCCTGGTTCTCGACTGTGGCGCGACCAACGTGCGGGCCATTGCCGTAGATCGTCAGGGACACATCGTTGCTCGTGCGGCGGTTGCTAATGCCAGCGAGGTAGCCACGGAAAACACCGCCTGGCATCAGTGGTCGCTGGACGCCATCCTGCAACGTTTCGCACAGTGCTGCCGGACACTGTCGACAGAACTTTCGGCCTTTCGAATCCGCGCTATCACCGTCACCACCTTTGGCGTTGACGGCGCGCTGGTCGATGAAAACGGCGAATTGCTCTACCCAATCATCAGTTGGAAATGCCCGCGCACTGCCGCGATAATGGAAAATATCAGCCGCTTTATGCCGCCGCGTCAGTTGCAGACGCTTTCCGGCGTCGGCGCATTCAGCTTCAACACCTTATATAAGCTGATTTGGCTTAAAGAAAATCACCCGCAACGGCTGGATCAAGCCCACGCCTGGCTGTTTATCTCCTCACTCATTACTCATCGCCTGACCGGCGAATTCACTACTGACATCACCATGGCGGGCACCAGCCAAATGCTGGATATTCAGCAGCGGGATTTCAGCGCCGATATCTTGCAGGCCGCAGGGTTGCCGAGACGGCTCTTCCCGCGACTCGTGGAAGCCGGTGAACTGGTAGGATCGTTGCGGCCCGCAATGGCAACGATACTCGGTCTCCCTCCGGGAATTCCCGTGATCTCTGCCGGACACGATACCCAGTTCGCGCTGTTTGGCGCCGGTGCGGGGCAAGATGAGCCAGTTCTCTCTTCCGGCACGTGGGAAATCCTGATGGTGCGTAGCGCCAGGGTCAATAAAGCGTTACTGAGCAGTCATGCCGGTTCAACCTGTGAACTGGACAGTCAGCCGGGGCTTTACAATCCGGGGATGCAATGGCTTGCCTCCGGCATCCTTGAATGGGTGCGCAAGCTGCTGTGGACACCCGAAACCCCGTGGCAAACCTTGATTGCGGAAGCGAAAGCGGTTCCCGCCGGGGCCGATGGCGTGCGGATGCAGTGCGAACTGCTCTCCTCTGTGGATGCAGGCTGGCGTGGCGTCACCCTGAATACCACCCGCGGACATTTCTATCGCGCGGCGCTGGAAGGATTAACGGACCAGTTGCGACATAACCTGCATACGCTGGAAAAAATTGGCCAGTTCAACGCCACAGAACTGCTGCTGGTCGGCGGCGGGAGTCGCAATACACTATGGAATCAGATTAAGGCCAACACCCTGGAGATCCCCATCAAAGTGCTGGATGACGCAGAAACCACCGTTGCCGGCGCGGCGATGTACGGCTGGTACGGTATCGGAGCGTTTTCCAGTCCACAACAGGCCAGAGAACAAGTGCGCTACCAGTACCGTTATTTCTATCCCGAAACACTGTAAAGGAATCTCGCATGCTTAAAACGATTTCTCCCCTCATTTCGCCGGAGTTACTTAAAGTACTGGCGCAAATGGGACACGGCGATGAGATTATTTTCTCAGACGCGCACTTCCCGGCGGACAGCATGGGGCCACAGGTGATCCGTGCGGATGGTCTCAGCGTCAGCGACTTACTGCGAGCCGTGATCCCGCTGTTTGAACTCGACAGCTATGCGCCACCGCTGGTGATGATGGCTGCCGTCGAGGGCGATACCCTCGACCCGCACGTTGAAACGCGCTATCGCGAAGCGCTTTCCCTACAGGCGCCATGCCCGGAGATCGCGCGAATCGATCGTTTCGCCTTCTACGCCCGTGCACAAAAGGCCTTTGCCATTGTTATCACCGGCGAGTGCGCAAAGTACGGGAATATTCTTTTAAAAAAAGGGGTAACCCCGTAATCTCAATCGCGGTCAGGGCAATTGATTGAGAGGTGAGAAGAGATGAAAGCGGCACGTCAGCAGACGATTGTGGATCTGCTCAGTCAGCATAAAAGCCTGACCACCGAAGCACTGGCCGTTCAGCTCAACGTCAGTAAAGAGACGATCCGCCGCGATCTCAGTGAACTACAGGAACAAGGGAAGGTTCTGCGCAATCACGGGCGCGTTAAAGGGATCGCGCGGGAAAACCCGGACAGTGGCGATCCCTTCCATATACGGCTGAAGAGCCATTACGCGCACAAAGCCGATATTGCCCGAAAGGCGTTGAGCTGGATTGAAGAAGGGATGGTGATTGCGCTGGATGCCAGCTCCACCTGCTGGTATCTGGCGCGGCAACTACCGGATATCAATATACAGGTTTTCACCAACAGCCAGCCGATTTGTCAGGAGCTCGGCAAACGCCAACAACTTCAGCTCATCAGTTCTGGTGGCAGGCTGGAGCGCAAACACGGCTGCTACGTCAACCCCGCACTCATTTCACAACTCAAATTTCTTGATATCGATCTGTTCATTTTTTCCTGCGAAGGGATCGACCGTCACGGCGCACTGTGGGATTCCAGCACCTTCAACGCGGATTTCAAATCAGTCCTGCTGAAACGCGCGTCACAGTCGTTATTGCTGATCGACAAAAGCAAATTCAATCGTTCCGGAGAAGCCCGACTCGGTCATCTGGATGACGTAACGCATATTGTGTCGGACACGCCGCAGTCATAAACACTAACGGGAATGGGTTGCAGACCTGATGAACAACAGTGCATCAGATCTGCAACGGCGCGAGCTAGCGCTCGTCGCGACGTCCGCCTACGGCGGCCCACAGGCGACGCACGTGCACCGTCACTTCTTCACGGTCGTGGTATAACTGCCGCGCCTGAATTTGCGCATTCACACCATGCTCATCAAGCTGCGCCTGGAGATAGGCCAGATTCTGCGAGACCTCTTCGTAGCGTTTTTTCATTGGCAACTTGAGGTTAAAGATAGTTTCCCGGCACCAGCCGTTGACCAACCACTGCGCCATCAACGCCGCCACTTTCGCCGGCTTCTCAACCATATCGCACACCATCCACGAGATGTTGTTGCGGTTGGGGCGATACTTAAAGCCGTCTTCGCGCAGCCAGGTAACCTGTCCGGTATCCATCAGACTTTGCGCCATCGGGCCGTTATCGACCGAATACACCCACATATTGCGTTTGACCAGTTGGTAGGTCCAGCCGCCGGGGCAGGCGCCTAAATCCACCGCGTACATCCCGTTTGCCAGACGCTCATCCCACTCATCTTGCGGAATAAACACGTGCAACGCTTCTTCCAGCTTCAGCGTCGAGCGGCTGGGCGCATCGGCTGGGAACTTCAGGCGCGGAATGCCCATATAGTACGGCGAGTTATTACTGGCATACGAGTAACCGGTATAGCAGCAGCCTGGCGCGATAAAAAAGACGTGCACCACCGGGCGCTTCGGCGTCTCATAATTCGTCAGCACGCCAGCCTCGCGCAGGGCGGCTCGCAGCGGCACCGTGAATTTGCGACAGAACTTCATCAGCTCTTTACTTTCGTTCGTATCCGCCACTTCCACGCGCAGATCGCCACCCTTTTCCACCACGCCCTGCAACATGCCGACAATCGGCGTAATGCGATCTTCCGGCGGCAAGTGCTGGAGCAACTCGCCGACCACAAACCACTGGCGGGCAAAAATCAGCGAACTGAACGGCAGCTCGCTGATAATTTTTTCGGCGTCTTCGGCCTGATAGCATTCATAGATGACATAGCCTGCATTTTCTTTGACGCGGGCAAAACCGAAATACTCCCGACGCCCTGCTTTATCGGTGATTTCTGCGGCACACTCTTTTTCAAAGCCCGGGCGACACAACAACACAACCTTATTCATGAACTACGCCCTTACGCTTCAAACGGATAGCGCCGATTAACATCAGCACCCAACCTGCCAGGAAGCTGACGCCGCCGACAGGGGTAACAAACGCCCACAGGCGCAGATGAGACAGTGCCAGGCAATACAGGCTGCCGCTAAACAGCACCGTTCCTAGCGCGAGGAAAACGCTACTCCAGTAAAACCAGATGCTGATCCGGCGTTGCATCGCAACCGACAGCCCGAATATCGCCAGCGTATGAAACGCCTGATATTGCAGGCCGGTCTGGATCCAGCTCATTTCAACCACACCGAGGGTTTTGCTCAGGACATGCGCACCGAAAGCCCCCAGAGCGACATAAATAAAGCCGCTGATAGCGGCAAAAATCAGCATAAAACGGCTGGTCATGGTAATACCCTACGTAAGTTATTGTTCGTAACGAAAGCGGAATTTCTCTTGTTCCGTGGCCGCTTTCGCCAGTATCCACTGACGGAAGGCGGCTATTTTACCCAGTTCTGCCTGACTGTCATGACAAACCAGATAAAATGCGTTTTTACTGACCAGTACATCATTAAACGGGCAGACCAGTCGCCCCGCTTCAATTTCTGACTGCGCCATCACGTTATTCGCCAGCGCTACGCCCTGTCCGTGGATAGCGGCCTGCAGCACCATCGCGCTGTGGCTAAAGATAGGGCCCTGCTGGACGTTGATGTGATTTAACCCTAGCTGTCGCGTGTAAGTTTGCCAGTCACGACGTGAGGCATCATGTAGCAAAGTATGCGAAGCCAAATCCTCTGGCGATTTCAGAGGCTTATCGCCCGTCAACAGCAACGGCGAACACACCGGCAACAGATATTCGGCGTACAATTTCTCTACGCGCAGTCCAGGCCAGTTACCGCGACCATAAAAAATCGCCACGTCAACATCGTCCGCCAGTTTGTCTTCCTGACGGTCCACGGCCTGGATTCTGACGTCAATTCCCGGATAAGCTGAGTTAAAGCTAGAGAGTCGGGGCACCAGCCACTGAATCGCAAAACTGGGCAATAAACTGACCGTCAACGCCCCCTTTGCACTTCGCGCCTGAAGTTTACGCGTCGCTTCGGTTAATTGCGAAAAAATCTCTTTTATGTCGAGAAAGTAGCTCTGTCCTTCTTCAGTAAGAAGAAGAGAACGGTTGCGTCGGCGAAACAGCTTAAGCCCCAAAAAATCCTCAAGTGACTTGATTTGGTGGCTTACTGCGGCCTGCGTCACAAAAAGATCTTCTGCTGCGCGGGTGAAGCTCAGATGCCGTGCGGCGGCATCAAAAACACGTAATGCGTTCAGAGGTGGAAGTCGTTTTGACATGGCTTTTAAACTTTGATGTTAAAAGAATTTAACAATTAAGCTACACTGTGTAACCTATTAGTTTTTTTAATCTGAGCCATTATAATTTGTCCGTTGAGGAACTACCAGCAAATACCTATAGTGGCGGCACTTCCTGAGCCGGAACGAAAAGTTTTATCGGAATGCGTGTTCTGGTGGGCTTTTGGCTTACGGTTGTGATGTTGTGTTGTTGTGTTTGCAATTGGTCTGCGATTCAGACCACGGTAGCAACGCTACCCTTTTTCACTTCCTGTACATTTACCCTGTCTGTCCATAGTGATTAATGTAGCACCGCCAATTTGCGGTGCTTTTTTTTACCTACTCTCTACCGACTACTGATCCAACTCGACCATCTCTTTCACATCGGTACGATTGATCTGCTGTTTGTTGCCATTAGCGTCCTTGTACGAAATCATCCCGGTTTCATCATCGGTTTTCGGCTTACCGTCCGCAACGATGCTACGCCCGTCATTGGTGTGCATCACGTAGTTCGGACCGGAACAGGCGCTCAGGGCAAAAGTCAGCATACATGCGGAAATAATTGCGGCAGTCTTTTTCATCTTCTTCTCCTTAAAGCTGTTTATGCTATTAAAAACGTACTCCGTAACAGGCAAAAAGATTTGCCTAACATAATTCAGCATAAGCTACTGGTCTGATTTCGCCACAACATCCAGAAGATTCCTGGTGACCGTACTCTTCTTGAATCAACGACCAATTTGCGCCACGATCGGATTACTGAACCGAGGAATACCATGAACGCTTTCAATCCCGCGCAGTTTCGCGCGCAATTTCCGGCACTCGCTGACGCGGGCGTCTATCTGGATAGCGCCGCGACGGCCCTTAAACCGCAGGCCGTCATCGAGGCGACCCGGCAGTTCTATAGCCTGAGCGCTGGCAACGTCCATCGCAGCCAGTTCGCCGAAGCCCAGCGCCTGACCGCGCGCTATGAGGCCGCACGGGAAAAAGTGGCGCGTTTGCTGAATGCGCCAGATGACAAAACCATCGTCTGGACCCGGGGCACCACGGAGGCCATCAATATGGTGGCGCAGAGTTATGCCCGCCCTCGCCTGCAACCGGGCGATGAAATCATCGTCAGCGTCGCGGAGCATCACGCGAATCTCGTGCCGTGGCTGATGCTCGCAGAGCAAACTGGGGCGAAAGTGGTCAAGCTGCCGCTCAATGCCCAGCACCTGCCTGACGTTGAACGTCTGCAGACAATCATCACCCCGCGCAGCCGAATTCTCGCGCTGGGGCAGATGTCGAACGTGACCGGCGGCTGCCCGGACTTAGCCCGTGCCATTACCCTCGCCCATGCCGCGGGCATGGTAGTGATGGTGGATGGCGCGCAGGGAGCCGTCCATTTCCCGGTGGATGTCCAGGCGCTCGACATCGATTTCTACGCCTTCTCAGGCCATAAGCTGTACGGTCCAACCGGTATCGGCGTGCTTTACGGCAAACCGGCGCTGCTGGAGGCCATGTTGCCATGGCTCGGTGGCGGTAAGATGATCAACGACGTCAGTTTCGAGGGCTTCACAACCCAGGCCGCACCGTGGAAGCTCGAAGCAGGTACCCCAAACGTCGCTGGCGTGATTGGCATGAGCGCCGCGCTGGAATGGCTAGCCGATGTTGATATCGTCCAGGCGGAAAGCTGGAGTCGGGGGCTGGCTACGCTGGCGGAAGAGGCGCTGGCCCAGCGTCCGGGATTCCGCTCATTTCGCTGTCAGGACTCCAGTCTGCTGTCGTTTGATTTTGCTGGCGTTCATCATAGCGATATGGTCACCCTGCTGGCGGAATATGGTATTGCGCTACGTGCCGGTCAGCACTGCGCGCAGCCGCTGCTGGCTGAACTTGGCGTCTCGGGTACGCTACGTGCCTCATTCGCACCGTATAATACCCAAAGTGATGTGGATGCGTTGATCAACGCCGTTGATCGCGCCCTGGAAATACTGGTGGATTAATGACTAGCCCAATGTTTGCCGGACACCCGTTTGGCACAACCGTAACCGAAGAGACGTTGCGTCATACCTTTATCCCGCTGACCCAGTGGGAAGACAAATATCGACAGCTGATTTTGCTCGGTAAACAGCTGCCGGCACTGCCCGACGATCTCAAAGCGCAGGCTAAAGAGATCGCGGGCTGCGAAAATCGCGTCTGGCTGGGATATACGCGCTCTGAAAAGGGCACTTTACACTTTTTCGGCGACAGTGAAGGTCGCATCGTGCGCGGACTGCTGGCGGTATTACTGACCGCCGCAGAAGGGAAAACCGCAGCGGAACTGCTGGCCCATTCGCCGCTGGCCTTGTTTGATGAACTGGGATTACGCACGCAGCTCAGCGCGTCGCGCAGTCAGGGGCTGGAGGCACTCAATGAAGCGATCGTCGAAGCGGCTCACGCTGCCGGATGACGACGCAGACTCGTCTTCCGGCCTGCGACGCATTGCCCCGCGCAAGAGAATCTCAGCCCTGACGCGCCGCTTTTGCCATCATCTTTTTTAACGCATGGGATACTGCTACAAAACCGAACGTGGCGGTAACCATCGTTGCCGCACCGAACCCCGATGCACAGTCCATTCGTTTGGGTCCTTCCGCCGTCGCCTTCATGGCGCACACACTGCCATCAGACTGCGGATACACCAGCGCTTCCGTTGAAAACACGCAGTCGACGCCGAGTTTGCCTTTGCTGTTTTTCACGACGCCAAAATCGCTTTTCAATCGTTCGCGCAGTTTCGCCGCCAGCGGATCCTGAATCGTTTTCGCCAGGTCAACAACCTGAATCTGCGTCGGGTCGATCTGCCCACCCGCGCCGCCGGTGGTCACCAGCGGGATCTTATTGCGCCGACAGTACGCAATCAGCGCCGCTTTTGGCCGCACGCTGTCAATGGCGTCAATCACATAGCTAAAGCCTGCGCTCATGTATTCTGCGACGTTATCCGGCGTCACAAAATCATCGACTACCGTCACCCGGCACTCGGGGTTAATCTGGCGGATACGCTCAGCCATCACCTCGGCTTTCGCCAGCCCAACAGTGTCGCGCAGAGCATGGATCTGGCGGTTGGTGTTAGTCACGCACACGTCATCCATATCGATGAGCGTAATCGCGCCAATCCCGGTTCGCGCCAGAGCTTCTGCCGCCCAGGAACCAACGCCGCCGATCCCAACCACGCAGACATGCGCATCGGCAAACAGTTGCAAGGCTTTTTCACCATACAGACGCGCGGTGCCGCCAAAACGCTGACGCCAGGCATCACTGATAACCACAGACATAACACCTCAAATTCATTGATATTGAACGGTATGACTGCCTGATGGCGGCTGCGCCTTATCAGGCCTACCCGATGATGTAGGCGGATAAGCGAAGCGCCATCCGACAACTAGCCGCTGAACACGTTACCTGCGCCAGGTGCGCTCTTCAGCACCCACACGCGACCATAGTGATTGTACCATCCTGCGCGGTGTCCGGCGTCTGGCCCGATGCCCTGGTAAATGTCAAAATGCTGGCCTTTAATCGCCCCGCCGACATCCAGCGCCACCATCAGGCGCAGTTCATACTGCCCGTTAAATTTCCCGTTGTTGTCCAGCAGCGGGACTTCGGCGAGCAGCGTGGTGCCTGCCGGAATAATACTGCGGTCAGACGCCACCGACGCGCGACCAATCAGCGGTACAGCACTGGCGCCTTTCACCGGGGCAAAAGATTGCGGTTTAAAGAAGACGAATGACGGATTCTGCTCCAGCAGCTCACGCACTTCTGCTTCGCTGTGGGTTTCGCCCCAGTGGCGAATCGCCTGCATCGACATATCTTCTTTCTTCACTTCACCGCGATCGATCAGTACTTTGCCGATGCTGCGATAGGCATGCCCGTTTTTCCCGGCATAGCTGAAGAAGTTCAACGGGGAGCCGTCGCCAAAATCGATATAGCCGCTACCCTGCACGTCCATGATGAAGTTATCCATCAGAGAGTTGCTGTACGCCAGAATGTAGTTCTCGCTCAGTGCGCCCGCGTAAATCTCCGCGCGAGACGGCAAGCGTCCCCGTTTCGGCGGCATACGATAGATTGGGTACTGGAATTCGCCCTGACGCGTATGGCGCGCCTGGATCACCGGCGTGTAGTAACCGGTAAACTGCACGTTGCCGTAGTTATCGGCGCCTTCCATCTGCCAGGCGTCGAGACCAAACTGGCGCATGGTGCGCGTATCGCCCCCCGAACGCAGCCAGTCCTGCACCGCGTTATAAACGTTGCTTTGATTGCCGTACAGACGCGGAGAAGCACTGCGGATCTGATTAACCTGCTCGGCAAAATCGCCGGCGTTGATCGGTGCGCCGATGGCATCCGGCTGGTTCACCAGTGAGAAAGGCTGGGTAAACTTCCCGTCTTTATACTGCTGTCCGCGATCGGTTGGTTTAGAGGAACAGGCAGCCAGCATTGCAACCACCGCGCCCATGAGAAGGTAACTTACCCAACGTCCTTTCATTGTTCTCTTCTTTTAGCTGTAAATCATGCGTCATGAAGATAACAAACCCGGCCCGCTAATGAAACGAGCACCGCTGCCCAGACGCAAATTTTGCACATTATTTAAACTGAAATGCCTTGTTTTTGTTCATTTTCATCCCGAAACCGTGATCCAGGTGAAAAAAGGGTTGCATGAAAATGTTAGCAGAGTATAGTGCGCATCCACGGACGCGGGGTGGAGCAGCCTGGTAGCTCGTCGGGCTCATAACCCGAAGGTCGTCGGTTCAAATCCGGCCCCCGCAACCAATYAAAWTTTGATGCAGTATMTRMTTCTGCAAAGCAGCTTAAAATGCGMAGCAGRAWGRCGGACGCGGGGTGGAGCAGCCTGGTAGCTCGTCGGGCTCATAACCCGAAGGTCGTCGGTTCAAATCCGGCCCCCGCAACCAATACTAAACACCTTAACGGGTGTTTTTTTGTATCTGCGGTTCGTAAAAAAAGCGCTTTTCAGCGCTTTTTTATTATCCCCTTCTCGCCAGCGTCGCCCCATCGGCGAAGTACGCTTTGATCCCAGCCAGAATCGACTCTGCCACTTCCTGCTGGAAGGTGGCTGTTTTCAGCTTTCGCTCTTCTTCGATGTTACTGATAAACGCCGTTTCAACGAGAATCGACGGGATATCCGGCGCTTTCAGCACCGCAAACCCGGCCTGTTCTACCTGATTTTTATGCAGATTGTTAATCCTGCCGAGTTTGTTGAGCACCGCTTTACCAAACTTCAGGCTGTCGGCGATGGTCAGCGATTGCACCATATCGAACATGGTGTGGTCGACGTAGCGGTCGCCGCTTTTGCTCACGCCGCCGATCAAATCCGAGGCGTTCTGCGTTTGCGCCAGATATTTCGCCGCCGTACTGGTCGCCCCTTTGGTCGATAGCGCAAACACGGACGAACCGCTGGGCTGGCGACTGGTGAACGCATCCGCATGAATCGAGACAAACAGGTCGGCCCGCTGCTTCTGGGCTTTCGCCACTCGCACCTTGAGCGGAATGAAAATATCTTCATTTCGCGTCATGTAGACCTTCATATTGCCTTCTTTCTCGATTAACGTGCGCAGCCGACGGGCAATCTGCAACACCACATCTTTCTCACGCGTCTTGTATTTACCGACAGCGCCAGAATCCTCACCGCCATGCCCCGGATCGAGCATGATCACGATCGGGCGATCGCGTCCCGCTTTGCCCGGCTGAGGCCCACTCTGCGCGGGCGGTACCTGCTTATCAAGATCGCCCTTGTTGTAATCTTCCAGCAGCGCCAGCAGCGGATCCTGCATATCCTGCGCATTGGCCGGATAGAGATCCATAACCAGACGCTCTTTAAAACCCGCCACCGGTGCCAGCGCGAACAGCTGTGGCTTCACGTTTTGCTTCAGTTCGAACACCATGCGCACGGTCTGCGGATCGAACTGTCCTACGCGCGCCGACTTAATGTAAGGATCGTCGGGGCGAATTTGCGCCGCCATGCCTTTCAGCACGGAATTCAGGTTCACACCTTCAATATCCACCACCACGCGTTCAGGATTGCTCAGCGCAAACTGCTTGTACTTCAGCTGTTGATTCGATTCCACCGTCACACGGGTGTAACTGGATGCTGGCCAAATACGAACCGCAATGACCTGACTGACCGCAGCCAGACCGACCTGGCTGACGCTCAATAGCCACATGGCGCCCGCCCCTTGCAGTAAACGACGGCGGCTAATAGGTGGATTGGATCCTGACATGCTTCTCCCGAGCAAAATAAAACGTATTGGTGATGAGATAGTAAACGTCTAAATTGACCGGAAACTTTAACGAATGACGCATAATCTGTCATCTATAAAAGGGTAAACATTCTTATTGTATTCACGGTATTACTGAGAAAAAACTTTGTCAGGGTCAAAATTTGCACTTGCGCGCGGCGGAAAAACAGAATAAAAATACACTAATTACGAATAATCATGCAATGAGGATATGCCGTGGTGAAGGAGCGTAGAACCGAACTGGTACAGGGATTCCGCCATTCTGTTCCCTATATCAATACCCATCGGGGAAAAACGTTTGTCATTATGCTCGGCGGCGAAGCCATTGAGCATGAAAACTTTTCCAGCATCGTCAATGACATTGGGCTTCTTCACAGCCTCGGCATTCGCCTGGTCGTGGTTTATGGCGCGCGTCCGCAAATTGACGCCAACCTCGCCACTCATCACCATGAGCCGATGTATCACAAAAATACCCGCGTCACCGACGCCAAAACGCTGGAGCTGGTAAAGCAGGCGGCGGGAACGTTGCAACTGGATATCACCGCTCGCCTGTCGATGAGCCTGAACAATACGCCGCTACAGGGGGCGCATATCAACGTGGTCAGCGGCAACTTTATCATTGCGCAGCCGCTGGGCGTCGATGACGGCGTAGATTACTGCCACAGCGGACGTATCCGTCGCATCGATGAAGAGGCGATCCATCGTCAACTGGACAGCGGCGCCATTGTGCTGATGGGCCCCGTTGCGGTGTCTGTCACCGGCGAAAGCTTTAACCTGACTTCAGAAGAGATCGCCACGCAACTGGCGATCAAACTGAAAGCCGAAAAGATGATCGGGTTCTGTTCTTCGCAAGGGGTGACCAACGACGACGGTGATATCGTCTCCGAACTGTTCCCGAACGAGGCCCAGGCGCGCGTAGAAGCACAAGAAGAAAAAGGCGATTACAACTCGGGTACCGTACGCTTTCTGCGTGGCGCGGTGAAAGCCTGTCGCAGCGGCGTCCGTCGTTGTCACCTGATCAGTTATCAGGAAGATGGCGCACTGTTGCAGGAGCTGTTTTCGCGCGACGGTATCGGGACACAAATTGTGATGGAAAGCGCCGAGCAGATCCGCCGCGCCACCATTAACGATATCGGCGGGATCCTGGAGCTGATCCGCCCGCTGGAACAGCAGGGCATTCTGGTGCGTCGTTCACGCGAACAACTGGAAATGGAGATCGACAAGTTCACCATTATCCAGCGCGATAATATGACCATCGCCTGTGCCGCACTGTACCCCTTCCCGGAAGAAAAAATCGGCGAAATGGCCTGCGTGGCTGTCCATCCGGACTACCGCAGTTCTTCAAGGGGAGAAGTGCTACTGGAGCGGATCGCCGCCCAGGCGAAGCAGATTGGCCTGAGCAAGCTGTTCGTCCTGACGACCCGCAGCATTCACTGGTTCCAGGAACGCGGCTTCACGCCGGTGGATATCGACCTGCTGCCGGAAAGCAAGAAAGAGATGTACAACTATCAGCGGAAATCCAAAGTCCTGATGGCGGATCTGGGGTAGCGGTTATCGCATTGCCGGATAGCGACGCAAACGGCTTATCCGGCAACCTCTTATTTAAACAACGTCGACAGCCCACTGCGTCGTTCGGTTCGGGTGGCAATCGCACTGCCAAGTATGCGTTCATCGGCATATAACGACAGGCGGCGACGTGCGCGGGTCACGGCGGTATACACCAGTTCCCGTGTCACCACCGGCGTGCGCTGCGTGGGTAACACCAGCGCGGCATGATCGAACTCCGAGCCCTGAGATTTGTGCACCGTCATCGCCCAGGTCGTTTCATGCTCCGGCAGGCGGCTGGGCTGCACAGACTTAATACTGCCATCCGGCATCGCAAACCAGACCCTTAATCCTTGCCCACGATCGAGCGCCACACCGATATCGCCGTTAAACAAGCCCAGCGCGCTGTCGTTACGGGCAATCATCACTGGCCGCCCTTCATACCAGCGGGAATGTGGCAGGCGATGAATTTTGCGCTTCTGCTGCATAGCCAGTTCGATACGTTCATTCAGTCCGCTCACGCCAAACGGCCCTTCGCGCAGCGCGCACAGCAGCTGGAACTCATTGAATGCCTGAATGATTAATGCAGGCTCCGCACGCGCCTGAAGCAGTTGCAGATAGTGTCCATAACCTGCCAGTGCGTTTTCAAGCATGGCGGTGTAATCTTCACTGCACTCCAGCATCCGTTTATCGATATCGCTGAAGCCTTGCAGGAAAATGTCGTTTATCGCCGCCTTATCGCCACGGTTAATCGCCGCCGCCAGTTGCCCGATGCCGGAATCGCTGCCAAAACGGTAGCTCTTTTGCAGCAGACAGAGGCTGTCCCGTAGCGTGGCGGCGTCTTCGCCAGCACCTGCCGGAACGGACATCCCCGTCAGGCGAGCCAGTTGCTGTGCCCGTTCAGGGGTATAACCCGCATTCACCCAGGCACAGATATCCCCCAGCACCGCCCCCGCCTCGACCGAAGCAAGCTGATCGCGATCGCCAAGGAAAATGATACGCCCGTGCGACGGCAATGCGTCGATCAAGTGCGACATCATCGGCAGGTCGATCATTGACGCCTCATCCACCACCAGCACATCCAGATGTAGCGGGTTGCCCGCGTGATGGCGTAAACGCTGACTGCCGGGTTGCGCGCCCAGCAACCGGTGCAGCGTGCTGGCATCATCCGGGATGCGTTTCTTTTGTTCATCCGTCAGCGGCAACTGACGCAGCGCCTTGCCTAAGGACTCCGTCAAACGCGCCGCTGCTTTACCCGTCGGCGCCGCCAGGCGAATACGGCAACGCTCGCCTTCCGCCATCTGGATCAGCGCCGCCAACAGCCTGGCCACGGTGGTTGTTTTCCCCGTTCCCGGCCCGCCTGAAATCACCGAAATACGGCGGGTCAGCGCGACCGCCGCGGCGACTTTTTGCCAGTTGATTTCGTTTGTCGTCGGGAACAGCGCTTCCAGCGTTTGCGTCAGCAAGGTTTCATCCACCTCAATGGGTCGATTCACCTCGCTAAAGAAATGAGCAACGGTACGTTCGTTGCACCACATCCGGTTCAGATACAAACGGTCGCCATAAAGGACCATCGGCGATGGCCGCTCTCCATGACTGACGGCGTCGGAAGCGAGCAGGCATTCTTCCCAGTTCTCGGGTTCGCCAATGTCGCTAAGGCATGAAGTATAGAAAGGGGGATTATCCGCGTTCAGCGCCAGTTGAGAAAGCGGTAAACAGACGTGCCCTTCTCCGGCGTCCCGGCTGAGTAACGCCGCTGCCAGCGTCACGACAGGTTCATGTTCGCCGGTCACCGCCAGCGCGAATTGCACATCCAGCGGGCGCAGTTGCTTCTGCCCGACGGCCTCAAGCAATCGCTTCTGTAGCGTCATGATGCCTCCTCCAGCACCACCCCGGCAAACATCTCGTCCATCCGGGTAATCAACTCACCCGCCGGGCGTGTGGTGTAAATCCCCTGCTGCGGCTGTTTGCTGTCCACGCCGCGCAGGAACAGATAAATCACGCCGCCAAAATGGCGCTCGTAGTCGTAATCTGCGATGCGATGGCGCAGATACCGGTGCAGCGCGAGGGTATAGAGCTGATACTGCAAATCATAGCGATGCGCCTGCATGGCCGCCGCCATCGCCTCTGGGGTGTAAGCGGCGCTGTTTTCTCCCAGCCAGTTCGATTTGTAATCCAGCAGGTAATAGCGCCCGTTGTGACGAAATACCAGATCGATAAAGCCCTTCAGCATCCCGCGAACCTGGGTGAACTCCAGTGGCGGACAGCCCGCCGAGAGCGGGTCAAACTGGCGGATCAGCGCATCCAGGTTTTCCGCAATAAGCGGTTGGCTAATGGGCAAATAAAACTCCATCTCGACCTGTTTTTCACGCGCAGAAAGCTGGCTCAGACTGACGCCTGTCTCATTGAGTGGCGCATGGAGAATCGCCGTCACCCACGCGGTGATGACCGGTTCCCAGTCGGCATCGTAGCCACCAAGCTCCAGTTTTTCCTGCACCCAGGCAGCCTCAACCGGCTGGGTAAAATCGAGATCTTCAAACAGGCTGTGTAAAAATGTTCCTGGCGACGCGCCGCGTGGAAACTGGTGCGGCGTCAGTTCCGGCTCCTCAACCACTTCACCCACGCCTGTCGCATCAATATCCAGTCGCGGCATCAGATCCTGTGCGATGCCGTGACCACGCTGTTGCAGGCCGGAATAGCTGGTCACCCGCCAGTTGTCGCCCGGCGTTCGTTGCACCCGTCGGGCATTCAGAGACGCCTCGCTCGCAACGGTGCCAGGCAACGGCTCCATACTGACCGCGTCCGGGATACGACAGACGATGTTCTCATCGCAAACTGCGTCTATCGCCGCGCGTAGCCCGGCGGCATCCATCGGTTCGCCTTTTTGCAGCAGACGCCCCAGCGCGCTCTGATGCACATCGGTATCGCCTTTTTTATCGCCCCGACGACGAACCAGAGGTGCGACGCCCAGACTGCAGTGCCAGACTGAACGTGTCAGCGCCACGTACAGTAAACGCAAATCTTCCGCCAGCCTTTCGGCTTCCGCCAGCGCCACGCTTTCGTCCGCCTCGCTCAGATCCAGAACTGCTTCAAACGAGTTGCGGTCGTGATAAAACGCCTGATCCTGAACGCGGAAATTCGTGATAAACGGCAGCCAGACCAGCGGATACTCCAGCCCTTTTGACTTGTGGATGGTGACGATCTGCACCAGATGGCTGTCGCTTTCCAGACGCATTTGCTGGCTGGAAGCATTGCTGTCAGGCTCAAGAATATGCTGCGAGAGCCAGCGCACCAGCGCATGCTCGCTTTCCAGTTGCGAAGCGGCCTCTTGCAATAGCTCACTGATGTGCAAAATATCGGTCAGGCGACGCTCACCTCCCGCCGTTGCCAGCAGGTTCTCCGCAATCTGTCGCGCTGACATCAGCGCACGCAGCATCGGCATCACGCCACGTTTTTGCCAGATTTGACGGTAGCCGACAAACTCGTCAACCACTCGATCCCAGGCGTTTTCATTGCCATTGAGCATGTCAATGTCGCGTGCGTTCAACCCCATCATTGAGGCCGCCAGCGCGCTGCGTAGCGTATTTTCTTTTTCCGGCGCCATCACCGCCTGTAATAGCCAGAGCATCTCCTGCGCTTCCAGCGTTTCAAACACGCTGTCGCGGTTGGAAAGATAGACGGACGGAATCGCCAGTTGTGTCAGGGCATCGCGTACCAGCGCCGCTTCCTGGCGGCTACGCACCAGCACGCTGATATCCGCCGCGCTCACCGGACGCGCGTCGTGACCGCTGATAAGCATCGCCTCTCCGCACAACCCGGCCTTCAGCCAGTCGCGGATCTGCGCAGCACACACCTGCGCCATATAGCTTTGATAATCGCCTATTCCGCAGCTTTCTCCTTCCATCAACCACATCGTCATTGCGGGCTGAGTTTCGCCGTGAAATTCAA
Source organism: Citrobacter sp. MGH 55 (assembly GCF_016906145.1). Lineage (NCBI taxonomy): Bacteria > Pseudomonadati > Pseudomonadota > Gammaproteobacteria > Enterobacterales > Enterobacteriaceae > Citrobacter > Citrobacter sp. MGH 55. The sequence goes on along the minus strand of NZ_CP070239.1, from coordinate 2,270,373 downwards.
AACGCAGCGACTGGTTTTTTTCGGCGTATTTCACCGGCTGGAACGGGATCTCGCGGAACATGAAGGCGTCATCCATCAGGCCGAACAGCCTGTTGACGCTGTTCACCATGCCTGGCGCGGAACGCCAGTTGGTGTCGAGGGTATAGTGCGCGCTGACCTCACTGCGGGCCTTCATATAGGTAAAAATATCCGCGCCGCGAAACGCATAAATCGCCTGTTTCGGGTCGCCAATCAGTAGCAGCGCGGTGTCTGGCTGATGCTGCCAGATGCGGCGGAAAATACGGTATTGCTGCGGATCGGTATCCTGGAACTCATCGATCATTGCTACCGGGAAGCGGGTACGGATCGCCGCCGCCAGCACATCGCCGCTTTCACTGCGCAGCGCGCTATCCAGTCGGCTGAGCATATCGTCAAACCCCAGTTCACCCCGGCGGCGTTTTTCTTTCGCCACCGTTTCACGGATCTCCACCAGCGCGCGGGTGATCATCAGATCTCTGAGCGTCAGCGGTTCCGCCAGTAATTCATCAATCGCGACAAACAGCGGATGCTGCGGCACAACGCCGCCTTCTTTGGTTCTGTCCTCAAGGAAACGCTGAGAGAATTTCTCCAGTGCCTCTGGCAACTGGTAGCTTTGCGTTGCTGACTGCGCCCAGGCGCTGATCTTCTCGATCCATTTGCCCTGGTTGCCACGGTTAAATTTTCGCCGGTCGATACCTGAGGCTTCCATCAATCCCTCAAGTTCACCGACCGCGTCACACCACTGTTGCTTAAGCGCATTGATTCGCTGCACGATCTGTTGGTGACGGGATGCCAGCGTTTCGTCATCTGGCGGCGGCGCTTTAATGACCGGCGCTTCCCCTTGCAGGTAACGGTTAATATCCGCCAGCAGCGCCTGCGGCCCTTTCCACGTTTCAAACACCACCTGGGCAATTTCACGCGGCAGGGGGTAACAGTGACGGCGCCAGAAATCCGCACAGGCCTGGTAGCGCAGCAGCGATTCATCCTCGATCAACTGTTGTTCAAATAACATGCCGGATTCGAAGGCATTCAGACTCAGCATGCGCTGACAAAAACCGTGGATGGTGAATACCGCCGCCTCATCCATCTGTCTTTCGGCGAGCAGCAGCCACTGCGCCGCCTGCTTTTTATCGTCGATTTCATCCAGCAGACGGGCATAAAGGGGGTTGTCAGTCGATTCGCGCAGGCAGGCGATACGCAGCTCATGAATATTACTGCGGATACGCCCGCGTAACTCCTCGGTGGCTGCCTCAGTAAAGGTTACCACCAGCAGTTCTTCAACGGTCAGGGGACGGGGAAAGGCGGAAGACCCGCCGAGCCCGAGGAGCAGGCGCAGATAGAGCGCCGCGATAGTAAAGGTTTTGCCGGTGCCCGCAGAGGCTTCAATCAGGCGCTCGCCCGTGAGGGGCAAGCGCAGGGGATCAAGGGACTCGGCGACATCATTCATTTTGTTCTCTCACCAGAGGCAAAGTTTGCTGCAACGCGCTGACGTTGTCCCACACTTTCCAGCCTTCCGGGTGCACATAGTGCGGCTTCCCGTTTTGACCGCCGGAAATCTGCGACAGTACCGCCATGCCTTGCGGCTCGACCACCGCCTGATGGAAGAAATCAGCAAGCTTTTGCGGCGTCAGCTGTTTTATCTGAGCCACAATTTTATCACGTGAATCGAAGCGCATATTGCCGCGATCGAAATCTTTGCTTAATTTCGACGCTTCTTCACCCAGCGTTTGCGGTGCCTGCAACATCTGCGCGACGATCGCCTGTTTAATCTGGGCGAACTCTTCCGGTTTCATTGCCCGCAGTTTTGCTTCCGCCGTGGGGAAAAACGCCTTGTAGCGTTCCCAGAGATACGGCGGCTGTTTATCGCTGCTTTGCAGCAGGAAACCCATTCCCCACTGGCGTCCGACGCTCATCGGGAAGGCAAACACCGCATACCCTAACTGCTCTTCCGTTCGCAGTTGATTGTAGAACCACGGCTGGACAATCTGGCCCAGCATGGCGCTGTAGGCCGAGCTGGCATACTCGTCATAACCGGCAGGGACAAAGACTGCCGCCAGCGCGGAGTCGGTACTGCTGCCCGCTTTTTCAAAAATGACAGACTGCTTCTTATCCACCAGCACATCTTTGTTGCGACACCATTCGGAACCGTTCGCCCCCAGCTGTTTCTGGATATCCCGCGCCATCGTCGTGACCTGCGCTTCGCTCATGTTGCCAACCGCCAGAAACTCCGGACGAGCGCCTGTTTTCAGTGCTTCACGGTAGGCCATCACCTCTTTCAGGGTGATCGACGGCAGCAGTGCACGCCGTTCGTCACGGGAAAAATAAGGCACCTGAGAGATCATCTGCACCGGCATAATCGCCTGCTCGTAGGCTTTCCCCTTTTCGGCAGAATCCATCATCTGGCTATACCAGGATTTCGCCTGCTCAAGCTGCTCTTCAGTTGCGGTATAGCTGAAATAACCTGCAAGCAATGCCTGGAAAAGTTGCGGCAGACGCTGCGTATAGCCGTCAGCATTGAGCATTAAGCCATTGTTGGCGTTGGTTGAGAAACCGATGCCGCCCACCGCCGCCTGGTTACTTAACTGATCGAGCGCAATTCCCGCCAGATAATCGTTCAGCGCAAACATGACCTGGTTTCTGGCGCTGTCCATCGCCTGCGGATTACGCAGAATGACGCTCACGTCCGCTTTCGGTTCGCTGGCGAAATACTGGCTCGGGGTGTATACCACGCGCAAATTAGGCTCATCGACAATCAGCGCCGGACGGTCGTATTTCTTTTCCGGCTTGATCAGCGTGAAATCGTCAGGAATGTAAGGGTTCAGTTCCGGCAGAGACAGAGCTATCTCCTGCGCTTTCTTCTGCCAGTCGCTGAACGTCTGCTCGCTGATTTTATTGACCTGATAAGGAGCATCAACAAAGTAAGCGGTCTTGTTGTGCGGTTCTTTTGGGCTGATGTACCAGATTCGCGCATTTTGCGGCGTCATCATCTCCAGACGCGCCTGAATGGCTTTCGCATCGTATTGATCAGCAATGTTCACTGCGTCCAGAGTATGCGCCACCGGCACGCGGATCATGGTATCCGCCAGCCATTCGACGTAATCCATATCACGGGTGATCGACGGGTAACGGAAGTCCAGATCAAGCACATGCGACAGCTCGTCAAAGTAGCGTTTATCGACGCCCTTTTCGCGTAACAAATTGAGATAGCTGAAAATAGCCGCAACCACTTCTTCGCGGTTCGCCAGCCCTTTGTCGGTCAGGGTAGCGGAAATGGCTAACACACCGCTGTTGCCGTTGACTACCGGATCGGAGTCCGCGCGAATACCTTCCACCAGCCCTTGTTTTTGCAGCCAGTCAGAAAGCGTACCCGGGCTACGGTTACCGATCAGATAGGTGATCAGTTCATCGGTTTTACTGCGAAACTGCGCACTGTTGTTGTCGATTCGGAACTCAACGCGCAGCACTTTACGCGGCAGCGCAGGAACGTAATGGATGATAACGCCCTTCTGCGCATCAGTGACGACCGGAACGGTAATTTCCGGCTTTTCGATATTCTTGTTGGGCACTCGCCCAAAGGTCTCTGCAGCAATCTTTGCCAGTTCCGGCAACGGCTTATTGCTGTAGATAACCGCTTTCATCAGATTGGCGGAGTAATACTTGCTGTGAAAATCGCGCAACGCCTGTTGCACCGGATTACCCGGTTTGTCGCTTAAGGTTTCCAGGTTACCGCCGGAAAAACGTGAACCGGGGTGAGCCGGGTTGATGGTTTCCGCGCTCACCTGCGCCATTCGCATCCCGTCACGGGTACGCGCCATCGTCAGCTCAGCGTTTACTGCATTGCGCTCACGCTCGGCATATTTTTTATCCAGTAACGGTTCAGCAATGGCATCAGCCAGGCGGTCAACGGCGCCAGTAAGCGCGTCGTTTTCCACTTCCAGATAGAACGCCGTGCGGTACGGCGCAGTGCTGGCATTGTGGCTGCCGCCATGCAATTTGAGGTATTCCGCAAGGCTATCGGCCTGTGGGTACTTTTTCGATCCCATCAGACACATGTGTTCAAGATAATGTGCCAGTCCCTGATGCGCATCAGGATCTTCCAGAGACCCCACGGGCACCACCAGCGCAGAAAGCGATTTCACCGCCTGCGGGTCGGATACCAGTAATACCACCAAACCATTATCGAGACGGACGGCCTGATACTGGCGGGTATCTTTGTCGCTTTTACGGATGGTTTCCGCAATGGGTTGCCAACCGGTATCTGCCTGACTTAAAGGCGCCCAAAAGGCGACCAACAACAGTAACGCTTTGAACCAGGTGCTGCGGGGCATTCAAGAACCTCATCATTAACTTTCTTTCTGCGCAAAGACACATTGGATGCTTCTCTGAGCAGGGCAACGCATCATAAAGGAAGCATCAAAATTGCGCAATTTTTATACAATCATCACGACTGATTAAATCTGAAAAGCGGAAGCAGGTAACGTTGTGACTGCAAAATAATGGCCTCAAAGGTTTCAGAGTCCAGTTGTCGCCACAGGCGCTGATACCAGATATCCTCGCCTTCGCCACGCACAACCATGTTGCCTTCGTAAGCCTGCATAAACTTCACGCGGGCTTTTTGACGCGTATCATCGTCATCTAACATGGCATCATTTGCCGCGTCATAACAGGTTTTTATCCACGCGCCACCGCTTTCCGGTAGCACCAGCAGCGGTGTGGACATCCCTTCGTGATATCCGTCAATCAATTGCGCCAGATACCCCAATGCCTGCTCTTGCTCCAGCGGTGGGAAGCGCCACTCTCCGTCTTTTCGCAAAAACAGCCGGCTTTCACCTTTTCCTCCGCAGGCACAATAGACAAGGTGTTCGAGCCAAAGTTGCACGCCTTGTGAAATGCTGATTAACGAAGGCCGCCAGCGCAACAGACCATCTTCTTGCACCTGCGGCAGCCAGCCCGTCAACTGTACGCCATTGCAGTGCAGATCAACCTCCAGGCTTTGGCTCGGCTGACGACAAGCCACGATCCTGTCCGCCAGCGTCTGCATTTCCTGATGCTGAGCTTCCCAGAGGATATCGCCATAGGCCCCATACGGCAGATCCCCCGCCGCACGGAAGCGACGGAACAGACGTTCGGCATCATCCTGTTCAACCAGCGCATTCAGTAACTGCTGGTTGAGCTGATAACGGGTCAACCCTTCCAGGGTAAACGGTTCGGTGTCCGGGATCTCACGCTCTTCGGAGCGGAAATTAACCTGCAGACGCTGCTGGAAAAACGCCCGCACCGGATGCGCCCAGAAGCGCTGCAGCGTTTCCAGACTCAGCGTCTCTGGCATATCAAAGGCTAACGGCTGCACAAAATCGCTATGGGCTTCTCCACGACGGCTTGCCGCCGGTAGCCATTCGCTGGCGTAGCTCTGCTGTTCACCGGGCAGGAAGTTTTGCGCATCGAACGGCATACGGGTATGCAGGCGGGCGATATGCGCTTTCACCCGTTTCTCGCTCTCATCGCTGGTTAACGCGTCGTCACCCGGCAGGTAGTGGCTTTGTCCGATGTAATCGAGCAGTTCCTGCACCAGCACGGAAGGAAACCGTTCGCTGTTATCCTGGATCGAGCGCCCGATATAGCTGATGTAAAGCGACTGCTGGGCAGAAATTAAGGCTTCAAGGAACAGATAGCGGTCATCATCACGACGACTGCGATCCCCACGCATTGGTTTCTGGCTCATGAGATCAAAACCGAGCGGTGCAAGCTGGCGCGGATAAACACCGTCGTTCATTCCCAGCAGACAGACCACTTTGAAAGGAATGGAGCGCATCGGCATCAGCGTACAGATGTTTACCGGCCCGGCTAAAAAGCGCTGACTAATTCGCTCCTGATCCAACCGCTTCGCCAGTTCATCGCGCAACAGGGATAGCGGAACCGCATCTCCATACTTAGCCTCTATACCTTCGGCGATGATCGCCTGCCACTGCTGCTCGATAAGGGTCATGGCCGCCTCGGTTTCAGCGTCAGGCAGGAAGAAATCGTTGAGCATCTCGCGACACACTGGCAGCCACTCTTCCAGTGGACGTTCCTGTGCCAGGCCACGACGCCAGAGATTAAGCTGCATCAGTAACGACGCCAGATGCCCTACCAGTTCGGCGATGAGTCCACAGGACTCATCGTAAGGCAGAACGGACTGCCACTCGCCCTGCGCACTTTCCATGGCATAGCCCAGCAGCATGCGCGTCAGGCCAAACTGCCACGTATGCTGTCCCGTTGTCGGAAGTTCCAGTTCGCGCACGTTGTCGTCATCAATGCCCCAGCGAATGCCCGATTCATTGACCCACAACCGCAAGTAACGCAATCCTTCTTCGCTGATATTGAAGCGTGCCGCCAGCACCGGGACATCCAGCAGCGCCAGCACGTCCTCAGAAACAAAACGGCTGTCAGGCAATGACAGCAGGCTGATGAACGCCTGCAACACCGGGTGTGACTGACGCGCCCGACGATCGGAAATCGCATAAGGTAGATAACGCTCCGCAGGGGCGCTGCCAAAGACGGCCTGAATAAACGGGCTATAGCTGTCGATATCCGCCACCATCACGATGATGTCTCGCGGGGTGAGCGTTGGGTCCGCCTCCAGCATTGCCAGCAGACGATCGTGGAGGACTTCGACTTCACGCTGGGGGCTATGACAGACATGGAAGGTGACGCTGGTGTCGTTTGGATCAAGGCGTCGCTTATTGTCACTGCGGGAATACTCTTCCAGACTCACGCCCGCCACTGCGCGGTTTTCCAGCTCAAGGATATCGGCCTGGATGTTATGCAGCAGGTTATCCGGCGTAATGTCGACAAACGCATCCAGCTCCTGGCTGTTTTCCAGTTCGGAGAGCAGATAAATATAGTCGCGCCCCAGTTTCCCCCACGAGGCCAACATCGGGTTACCGACATCCTGTTCGCCATCGCCGTTAAACAAACTTTCGGCATTCGCATTGTCACGAAACAGCGGTAAATGACGGTCTTCAAAACTGTGTCGCCGCTGACGTGCCAGCAGTTTTGCCAGATACGCCGGATCTTTAATATCGCCCCAGTAGTAGCGGCAGGGATTGGTGAAGAGCAGATGAATCTCGATATGTTTACCGAGCGCCTGCAGTGCCTGTAGGTATACCGGTGGCAACGCAGAGATCCCACAGATAAACACACGAGAAGGAAGTCCTGGTGGGCAGCGTTCAGCCTTTTCGAGGGTCTGGATAAACCGTTGATAGAGATTGGCACGATGCCAGCGCGGTTGCCCCAGCGCATCGGTATATTCCACCAACGCTTTCCATAGCGGCGCCTGCCAGCTTTGCGCCTCTCCTAACCCTTCGACCATTCGCCCTGCTTCCCACTGGGTTAGCCATTCCGGTCGGTACACCAGATACTGATCGAAAAGATCCGCCGCGCGCGACGACAACTGAAACAGCTTACGTTTATCCGTATCGTCCGTCAGATAGTGGCGTAGTAACGCGAAATCATCATGATCCAGCAGTTGCGGGAGCAGCGTCATCAACTTCCAGCTCATGCTTTGTTTGCTGAAAGCGCTCTCTTTGGGGATCTCCGGCAGTACGCGGACGAACATTTCCCAGATAAAACTTGCCGGGAGTGGGAAGTCTATGTTGGCGGCGATACCGAATTTCTGCGAAAGGGTCATCTGTAGCCACTGCGCCATCCCGGTACTCTGCACCAGAATCATTTCCGGCTCAAAAGGATCGTCCAGCCGATCGCGCTCGACGATGAACTCCATCAATGCTTCCAGCACATCCAGACGATTTGAGTGGTAGACCCTTAACATAGAGACTCCTGGCAACTAACGGTTTGGGCAGTGCAGGCGCGTCATTTTCCCCTGCCTGCCCTGAGGTGAAGATAGCGTAACGCTGATGCTGACACATCCCGCCTGCGTTGTCTGCATCCGGTTAACCTGCCAGTTAACAGGTGGCGAAAACGAACGCAGTTGCGTCTGCTGCCAGCCCTGACGCCAGAGTTGCAGGTACTGGCTCCTGATGAAAAAACCGTTCATTAGCGCGCGCTGGTATCCGGAAAGCGCCGTCACCACCATCACCATAAGAACCATTGCCAGTATCACCTCTGGCAGGCTAAATCCGCGCTGGCGGCTCAGGGGAGCTGGCATAGCGCGACCTCCCGTAGCGGACAGAAATCGCTCCAGCCATGAAGAGAAAAGACGACGTTTTCCTCCTGTTGCTCGCCTTCTCGCCATAGGGAGGTTCCCTGATAGCTGGCAATAAGCAAAGCGCGACTGTTGGCGAGTCTGCGCAGGCAGACGGGGACATTGGCATCCCCGTAGTACCGACACGGTTTATCCGAGCTTATCGACCATGGCTGCATCCTGCCCCACTCCATGGCTGACTGTACGACAGCCTGGCGTTGCAGAGCCTGACTTTCTATCGTCACCCGCGAAGCAAAACTGCTCTGCTGCTGGTTAACGCCCTGCAACAGTAAGCTGCCGAGGACCAACAGCAGCAGAACCAGCGCCAGAGAGGAGACGCCCCGTTCGCGGTTCATAAATTAAACCCGGTAACGCTGTAGCGTGCATCGACCACGGCTTGCGGATCCCTCCGGCTAATGCCGCGCAGATGTATGGTCAATTCGGGCGCAAAGCCCGCGATATCCTGAGGCACAACCTCAAATGCCGTAATGTGTACGACGTCAGGATCGGTCATTTTATCCCATCCTTTTCCACTGCACGTTTTCGCGCCGCGCTGCGTCTCCAGCACGTTATCATTCAGGCGAAACCCGGTTTGTTCAGCCTCCTTTACCGGCTCGCTTTCCCAGACGCCATTCGCGTTGGCGTCCCACTGAACGATGACACACTGTCCCGCGTTGGTAATGTTTACTCCATCACCACTACAGCTACCGTGGCAATATCCTGCGCGTTGGAGGTGTTTCGCAATGGTGTACACCCGCTGCCACATGTCATCCTCCAGCGCGAGTCTGCGGGTCTGCTGCAAAATATCGCGCTGTAATGCCGGTAAAAAACGGGCGGCTCCCAGCAACAGTACGCTGCTGATCGCCATTGCAATCAGCACCTCAAGCAGAGAGAAACCGCGTTCACTCACCGACAATCCTGGGTATCGTCGCGCTCGCACAAGCGGATCCGTCCCCACGGTGAAACCACTACCCGCCATTCGCCTGTCGCATTTTTCAGACGGATATTCCCCGGCCACGCGGTATTGCGCTGACCATAAAACGTCAGTGAAGCCGTAATCCCGACGAGCTCGACATCGTGCCAGAGCGGCACAAAAACGAGCGCCGAGCGCGGCGTACAGGTATTTCGTGAGGCTGTCGAACTGACAAGACACCATGACGCGTCCTCCCTGATGGCGGTAATAATGTGATCGCGGTTATGCCAGTTGGCATCTTCCCGTAGCTGCAGCAAGAAATCGCGCAACTGACAGGCGGTCTGCCAGAGATGTTGCTGTTGCTGCCACTGCTGCCAGCCATAGAGTCCTGTTGCACTCAGGCTGATAGTAATAAGCATCGCGACCAGCGTTTCGATGAGCGTATAGCCCTGCTGTGTATTCATGGCGGCAGTATGACGCGTCGGGAGGTTAACACGAGGCGAGAATTCAGGTTTTTCGGCGCGTTACGAAAGAAATTTACTCTGTTACAGCAGGTTGCATCATTTCAGGAACCCGCGCCGAAAAACCAAAATTTGGGTAAAAAAAACCGACGCGCAAAGGCGTCGGTTATGACAGGATAAAGCCGTCAGATAGCAACCGGCGCTTTTATCCCCGGATGCGGGTCGTAACCCTCGATTTCAAAATCTTCGAAGCGATAGTCGAAGAGGGAATCAGGTTTACGTTTAATCACCAGTTTCGGCAGTGCGCGCGGTTCGCGAGTCAGTTGCAGATGCGTCTGCTCCATGTGGTTGCTGTACAGATGCGTGTCACCACCGGTCCAGACGAAATCACCGACCTCCAGATCGCACTGCTGCGCCATCATATGCACCAGCAACGCATAGCTGGCGATGTTAAACGGCAGGCCAAGGAACACGTCGCAGGAGCGCTGATACAGCTGGCAAGAGAGTTTGCCGTCCGCGACATAGAACTGGAAGAACGCGTGGCATGGCGCCAGCGCCATTTTGTCCAGTTCGCCGACGTTCCACGCCGAAACGATAATACGGCGCGAATCGGGATCATTTTTCAACTGGTTCAGCACCGTCGTGATCTGATCAATGTGGCGACCGTCCGGCGTTGGCCAGGCGCGCCACTGTTTGCCATACACCGGGCCCAGGTTGCCGTTTTCATCCGCCCATTCGTCCCAGATGGTGACGTTATTGTCGTGCAGATAGGCCACGTTGGTGTCACCTTGCAGGAACCACAGCAGCTCGTGGATGATGGAGCGCAAGTGGCAACGTTTTGTCGTCACCAGCGGGAATCCTTCCTGCAGGTTAAAACGCATCTGATGACCAAAAATGGAAAGCGTTCCGGTTCCGGTACGGTCGTTTTTCTGTGTGCCTTCATCCAGCACTTTTTGCATCAGTTCTAAATACTGTTTCATGGTTCCTCAGGAAACGTGTTGCTGTGGGCGACGGCGATAGGCCCAAACCATCATGATCACACCAGCGACAATCATCGGAATCGAGAGGATCTGTCCCATGCTGATGTACTGTACCCATTCACCGGTGAACTGCTGATCCGGCTGACGGAAGAATTCAACAATGATACGAAACGCGCCGTAGCCAATCAAAAACAGCCCGGAGACTGACCCCATCGGACGCGGTTTACGAATAAACAGGTTAAGAATGATAAACAGCACTACGCCTTCCAGCGCCATCTCATAGAGCTGAGACGCATGGCGCGGTAGAGAGCCGTAGGTATCAAAAATAGATTGCCATTGCGGGTTGGTTTGCAACAGCAGAATGTCTTCAGTGCGCGACCCGGGAAACAGCATGGCGTAAGAGAAATTTGGGTCGACACGGCCCCACAGTTCGCCATTGATAAAGTTGCCCAGACGCCCGGCCCCCAGCCCAAACGGGATCAGCGGCGCAATAAAATCAGAAACCTGGAAGAAACTGCGCTTCGTGCGTTTGGCGAAAATGATCATCACCAGAATCACGCCAATCAGACCACCGTGGAAGGACATACCTCCGTCCCAGACGCGGAACAGGTACAGCGGATTATCCAGGAACAGCGGGAAGTTATAGAACAGCACATAGCCAATACGCCCCCCGAGGAAGACCCCGAGGAAGCCTGCATAAAGTAAGTTTTCGACTTCATTTTTGGTCCAGCCACTGCCCGGACGGTTGGCTCGGCGCGTCGCCAGCCACATCGCGAAAATAAAGCCGACCAGATACATTAAGCCGTACCAGTGAAGTGCGACGGGCCCAATTGAGAAAATGACCGGATCGAATTCCGGAAAATGCAGATAGCTACTGGTCATCTGTCACCACAAGTTCTTGTTATTTCGCTGAAAAAATTCAGCAAGCGATATGCACACCCACTACTTACAGGCGCTCCAAAGGAGCGAATGATAGCATACGAGGTTCTGTGAGGCTGTCGGGAAGATGTAAAAGATCTGTATAGCGCTTTTACAACCCCCCGCGAATCAGGCCGCCCATGCCACGACGCTCCATAAACGCTGCCACCTGATGGCGCACTTCCGTTGCCAGTTGTGCCTCAAGGCTGCGTTGGGCAAGGATTTTTGCCTCTTCGTAATCAATGCGACGCAGCAGGTATTTTACGCGCGCCACAGAGCGACCGTTCATTGAAAGATGGCGGAAACCCAGTCCAATCAGGATGGTGACGCACATCGGATCGCCCGCCATTTCGCCACATACGCGCAGGTCGATATCGCTACGCTCAGCTTCCTGCGCAATCATCGACAGCGCGCGTAGCATTCCTGGATGCAAACTGTCATAAATGCTGGCAACGCGCGTATTGTTGCGATCCACCGCCAGCACGTACTGGGTCAGATCGTTAGTCCCGACGGAGACAAAATCGATACGACTCGCCAGATTCGGCAGCATAAAGACCATCGACGGTACTTCCAGCATGATGCCGATACGCGGTTTCGGGATCGCGTACCCAATCATCTCTTCCACTTCGCGGCCCGCACGTTCAATCAGGCGGCGCGCTTCATCCACCTCATCGATACTGGTTACCATCGGCAGCAGAATACTCAGATTGCCCGTCGCCGCATTGGCGCGCAGCATCGCCCGCACCTGGACAAGGAAGATTTCCGGCTGATCGAGCGTAATGCGGATGCCTCGCCAGCCCAGGCAGGGATTCTCCTCGCTGATTGGCATGTACGGCAGCTGTTTGTCCGCGCCAACGTCCAGCGTTCGTAACGTCACCGGCTTGTCATTAAACATCTGCAACATGCCCTGGTACTGCGCCACCTGCTCTTCTTCCGAAGGGAAACCGCTTTGCAGCATGAAGGGAATTTCGGTGCGATACAGGCCAATGCCGTCGATACGACTGCCCAGCTTTTCTTCATGTTCCGGGCTGAGTCCCGCGTTCAGCATAACTTTGATCCGCTCACCGCTTTTCAGCTGTGCGGGTAAATTGACGTCATCTTCCGCCAGTCGGCTGAGCTCGTTCTCTTCGCTGATAAGCCGCTGATATTCCTGGATCAATACCGGTTCAGGATCGACCAGCAGCTCACCGCGGTAGCCATCCACCACCAACGTACGCCGGTGCAGCACCGATGGCTGAATATCGGCGCCCATCACGGTGGGAATCCCCATGGCACGGACCATGATCGCAGCATGGGAGTTGGCCGCCCCGTCGCGGACAACAACGCCCGCCAGCCGGTCCTGCGGCAGTTCCGCCAGCGTGGTGGCCGAGAGTTCATCAGCCACCAGCACGAAGCGTTCTGGCCAGGCATTTGGCCCTTGTATGGAATCATCGAGATGGAACAGCAGGCGTTGGCCCAGCGCACGCAGGTCGCCTGCACGCTCTTTGAGATAGTTGTCGCTCAGCGCGGCAAACTGTTCGGCAAACTTTTCGATGATCGTTTTGACCGCCCATTCGGCCACAGACCCTTTATCCACTTCGGCAAACAGCTCGCGTCGCAGGCGGGCATCGGAAAGCAGGTGCGAATAGAGATCGAATATCGCGGCGGTCTCTTTCTGCGCCCCAGCAGCAAACCGCTTGCTGTAACGGCGAAACTCATTTGCCGCCTCTTCCAGCGCACCGGTCAGGCGCTCACGCTCCAGAGCGGGATCCAGCGTCGAGGCCTGATACACCTGCTCCATCAGCGGTAGCGTCGCATCCTGCCAGCCTTCGGCAATCGCCACGCCCGGCGCCGCCGGTAGCGCACGAATTCGCGTCTGGCGATACTGGCCGAACAGGGCGGTAAGCTGAGATTGTGACAGAATCGCTGCCATCTGCGTGGCAAGTGTCACCAGGAAAGATTCTTCGCTTTCATCGTACTGGCGCAGTTCGCGCTGCTGTACAACGAGGACGCCCAGCAGTTGACGACGCTGAATGATCGGCACCCCGAGGAAGGCACGGAAGCGTTCTTCTTTTACCGAGGGGATGTATTTAAAACTGGGGTGTTTTTGCGCATCAGCGAGGTTGATAGGTTCCGCCAGCCTGCCAACCAGGCCGACGATACCTTCATCAAATGCGAGTGCGACAGTACGACCGCGCGGTTTTTTAAGCCCCCGCGTCGCCATGAGGTAATAACAACGCCGGTCATGATCGGCCAGATAAACCGAGCAGACCTCTGTATCCATCGCAAGACAGATGTCAGTAACCAGAATATTCAGCGCTTCATTAAGACGCGGAGCACTGGCCACCTTTTCGACTATTTCGCGCAGGCGGGTGAGCATAATTTGCGTGGCTTAACCTCTTTTACGTCGATAAGCAGGTGTATTTTGCGGTTTTGGCGTCGCTTCCTGAAGCGCCATCACAACACTTGCGAACTCTTTCATCACCCTGCGGTAGACATCGCGTTTAAATGAAACCACTTGCCGGACCGGATACCAGTAACTTACCCAACGCCAGCCGTCAAACTCAGGAGTGCTGCTGGTTTGCATATTGATTTCCGCGTCCCCGCTCATCAACTGCAAAAGAAACCACTTTTGTTTCTGGCCGATACACACCGGCTTTGTATCCCAACGCACCAAACGTTTCGGTAACTTGTAACGCAACCAGTTGCGAGTAGAGGCAAGGATTCGCACATCTTTACGGCTTAACCCTACTTCTTCAAACAGTTCCCGGTACATCGCCTGTTCTGCTGATTCTCCTGGATTTATCCCACCCTGTGGGAACTGCCAGGAGTGCTGACCAAACCGCCGGGCCCACATCACTTGCCCCTGACGATTACAAATTACGATACCTACATTTGGGCGGTAGCCATCGTCATCAATCACCGGACTACCTCAACATAAACCTTATATGAGAATGATTGTTTCACACTCCTGACAGACGGTAAACCACTGAGTTACGGCGGTGTGCATCTAATAACAATTGAATAACTCACAGTTAAAGACAAAGTTATAAACAGACACTCACCCATTCGGGCGATTTTATTCACCTTTTCTGTGGATAGAGTTGTGAAGAAGTACGGAATTACTCCGGGAAAACCCGGAACAGTCTGAATAAACGGACAAGAGGGTGAAAAAAATATTTTCTTTTATTCATGAGGTTACTGGCTCGCTTTAGCGATAACCAGGCAAAAAGGTGATAGCCATCACACTGACGTTCCTCAGGCTGATGAAAGATCGAACAGCGCCGACTTTATCCACAGATTGTGCCAATAAGTTAAACACAAATTGTGTGAAAATTCGATTTTTGTCGCACGTCAAGGCTGTAAATGGAAACAGTAGTTGGGGTTTTTCACAGTTATCCCATCTTTCTGTGGATAACATGGTGTAAGATCCTGTTTAAATTCAGTGACCAGAAATGGAAAACCCATTCTTATGTTGCGCAACACGTGACGTCAGAAACTAAAAACCAATATAAATCATGACATTGAATATGACATGTGGAAAACGATAAACTTCTTTCTCACGGTATAAAATCCTTGTTCATTTTTTCACCTAAGGTGTAACGCCATGTCCGGACTCCATCCTTTACGCTTTCCACCGAAATCTGAAGCCCTTCTGCTCCAGCAAGCGCAGCAGCTTTCGGGCTATTCGCTGGGCGAACTGGCGGCGATGGCAGGTATTGTTGCGCCGAAAGATCTCAAGCGGGACAAAGGCTGGATCGGCGTATTACTGGAACTCTGGTTGGGGGCCAGCGCCGGAAGTAAGCCTGAACAGGATTTCGCCGCATTAGGCGTCGAATTGAAAACCATTCCTGTGGATAGCCTCGGCCGGCCGCTTGAAACCACTTTTGTCTGCGTTGCACCGCTGACCGGAAACAGCGGCGTGACGTGGGAAACCAGTCACGTACGACACAAACTGAAGCGGGTACTGTGGATCCCGGTAGAAGGCGAACGCAGCATTCCCCTCGCGCAGCGGCGGGTGGGATCGCCAGTACTGTGGAGCCCTGATGAAGAAGAAGACCGTCAGTTACGGCTCGACTGGGAAGAATTAATGGACATGATTGTGCTCGGTCAGGTTGAACGTATCACTGCCCGCCATGGCGAATTTTTACAACTACGACCGAAGGCGGCAAACGCCAAAGCGCTCACCGAGGCGATCGGCGCCCAAGGCGAGCCAATACTGACGTTGCCGCGTGGTTTTTACCTGAAAAAGAACTTCACGCGCGCCCTGCTGGAACGCCACTTTTTGTTACAACAGCGTTAGACTTTCGCCTTGTGTCCGGGAAGCATATAATTAGCGTTTCTTTTTTTGGCAGGACTTTGTTCAATGTTATTTGCATGGATAACCGATCCTAACGCCTGGCTTGCGCTCGGTACGTTGACGCTGCTGGAGATCGTGCTTGGGATCGATAATATTATTTTCCTCTCACTGGTGGTTGCAAAACTCCCGACTGCGCAACGCGCGCACGCCCGTCGTCTCGGTCTCGCAGCGGCGATGATCATGCGACTGGCGCTGCTGGCCTCCATCGCCTGGGTGACCCGGCTGACCAATCCGCTGTTCGAGGTGTTTGGTGAAGCCATTTCCGCCCGCGACCTGATCCTTCTGCTCGGCGGATTGTTCCTGATCTGGAAAGCGAGTAAGGAGATCCACGAATCCATTGAAGGTGAAGAAGAAGGGGTGAACATGCGCGTCAGCTCCTTTCTGGGGGCCATCGTGCAGATCATGCTGCTCGACATCATCTTCAGTCTGGACTCGGTGATCACGGCGGTTGGCTTGTCCGATCATCTGTTCATCATGATGGCGGCGGTGGTAATTGCCGTTGGCGTAATGATGTTTGCGGCGCGTCCTATAGGCGAGTTTGTCGACAGGCACCCGTCCGTGAAGATGCTGGCGCTGTCGTTTCTGATACTGGTGGGCTTCACCCTGATCCTGGAAAGCTTCGACGTTCACGTGCCGAAGGGTTATATCTATTTCGCCATGTTCTTCTCGATTGCGGTTGAGAGCCTGAACTTGTTGCGAAACAAAAAGAACCCGCTGTAATTGTCCTTTTCGCTCCCTGCGGGGAGCGAACCTCTCCCCTTTTCTCCTCTCAGATTAAGATTTTCCTGCTTTTCCTGCCCACAACTTCAGGTTATTACTAGACTGTTATCAGACGCAGGCCACGTGAGGATAAATGGATGAAAAAATGGGCAGTGATAATTTCCGCAGTAGGACTGGCTTTTGCTGTTTCCGGTTGTAGCAGCGATTATGTCATGGCGACCAAAGATGGTCGGATGATCCTGACCGACGGGAAACCCGAAATTGATGACGATACCGGTCTGGTGAGCTACCACGACCAGCAGGGCAACGCCATGCAAATTAACCGCGACGACGTTTCTCAAATCATTGAACGTTGAAGATTGAGGTCAGCCGCGCTGCTGGCCTTAACAATTTTTCTTCCCTTTTTCCCTTCCCTCAGCCATTTTTATAATCCTTATGTCGTGATTATAAAAAGGAAACGGCTATGCAATATCACCGTATACCCCACAGCTCGCTTGAAGTCAGTACACTGGGGCTGGGCACAATGACGTTTGGTGAACAAAATAGCGAAGCCGACGCACATGCACAGCTCAACTATGCCGTCGCCAACGGCATTAACCTGATCGACGTGGCCGAAATGTACCCGGTCCCGCCACGCCCGGAAACCCAGGGGCTTACCGAAACTTACGTCGGAAACTGGCTGGCCAAATATGGCAATCGAGAAAAGCTGATTGTCGCCTCCAAAGTGAGCGGCCCGTCGCGCAATAATGACAACAGTATTCGCCCGAATCAGGCACTGGATCGTAAAAACATTCGTGAAGCGCTGCACGACAGCCTGAAACGTCTGCAAACCGATTATCTGGACCTTTACCAGGTTCACTGGCCGCAGCGCCCCACCAACTGTTTTGGCAAACTCGGCTATAGCTGGAGCGACGCCGCCCCGGTGGTGTCGCTACTGGATACGCTGGATGCGCTGGCCGAGTTCCAGCGGGCGGGCAAAATCCGCTACATTGGCGTCTCGAATGAAACGGCCTTTGGCGTGATGCGTTATCTGCATCTGGCGGATAAGCATGATCTGCCGCGCATTGTCACCATCCAGAACCCTTACAGCCTGGTCAACCGCAGCTTTGAAGTGGGGCTGGCGGAAGTGAGCCAGTATGAAGGCGTCGAACTGCTGGCCTATTCCTGCCTGGGATTTGGCACGCTGACCGGTAAATACCTGAATGGCGCGAAACCTGCCGGTGCGCGCAATACACTGTTTAGCCGCTTTACCCGCTACAGCGGCGAGCAGACGCAAAAAGCCGTGGCGGCGTATGTCGATATCGCCAGACGGCATAACCTTGATCCGGCGCAGATGGCGCTGGCGTTCGTTCGTCGTCAACCGTTTGTTGCCAGTACACTGCTGGGCGCCACCACCATGGAACAGCTGAAAACCAACGTCGAGAGTCTGCATCTCGAATTAAGCGAAGAGGTGTTGGCAGAGATTGAAGCGGTGCATCAGGTTTACACCTATCCTGCACCGTAACAGAAGCGCGCCGGAGGAATTCCGGCGCGTTGATTATGCCTGGCGGCGCTGCCAGATCCACAGCGCCGCTATCGCCAGCGCAAACAGACCGCCAAAACCGATACCCACGGCGACAACCGGAATTCCTACCCACACCGCCAGCGAGTAGAGCCCCAGCATCAACAGCATCGCGCTGTTCTCACCGAGGTTCTGTACCGCGATCGCATTACCCGCCCCGACGCTTTTTTTACCGCGCTCCTGCAACAACGCATTCAGCGGCACGACAAAGAAACCGCCCAGCACACCGATCAGCATCAGTAGCGCATAGGCAGGCAACAGCGCGTGTTGCAGAGAAAAAATAAGCACCACGACGCCAATCAGGATCCCTGCTGGCATACAACGCACCACGGTATCCAGCGTGACCAGTCTGGCAGCAGCTCCGGCCCCGGCCACAATACCGATCGCGACCATCGCGTTCAGGTAGGTTGGCGTGGCGTTATCGGTAATGCCTAACGCCACCGGTACCCACAGGACCAGCAGAAAACGCAGCGTGACTCCCGCCCCCCAGAACAGACTGGTGCCCACCAGCGAAAAACGCGTTTCGCCGTTGCGCCACAGTGAAACGCAGGCACAAAAGAAACTGCGTGTCATTTTCATCAGATGCCAGGACTGCCCAGGACGAGCAGCAGCCAGCTTGGGAATAGACAGGTTCGCCACCACCGCTCCGGCGTAGGCCAGCGCACAGACAACCAGCGCGGCAATAACATGCCAGTCGGCCAGCACGCCGCCCGCCACCGAGCCAAGCAGAATCGCCGCAATCGTGGATGCTTCCATCAGGCCGTTCGCTTTCACCAGCTTATCGCCGGTCGTCAGTTCCCCCAGAATGCCGTATTTGGCCGGCGAGTAAGCCGCCGCGCCAATCCCCACCAGCGTATAGCCGATAAACGGATTGAAGCCAAAACAGATCGTTGCCGCCCCCAGCAGTTTCAGGCCGTTGGCGAACATCATCACCCGGCCTTTGGCAAAGCTGTCAGCGATCTGCCCCACAAACGGCGCAAACAGGATGTACGCGCCCACAAACACCATTTGCAGAATCGGCTGACTCCAGTCCGGATAGAACTGTTCCTTCAGCAGCGCCAGCGTGGCAAACAACAGGGCGTTATCGCCAAACGCAGAGAGAAACTGCGCCGCGATAACCGACATCATTCCTTTCGACCAGACAGAGGTATTGGTATGTACTGACTCAGGCATTTTGTTTTTCCGGATCATCAACCCAACTTTTCAGCATCACGAAATCCGGCTTACCGCTGCCGAGTAACGGGAGTTGCTTCAGGTAACGGATATCGCGCGGCACCGCCAGTTCTGGCACGCCGTGCGCACGGGCATACTGCTGTAATACATCACGCGTCAGCTCGCTATCGGTGGTAAAGAGCACCAGCGCTTCGCCTTTGCTGGCATCGCTCTTGATCGCCGTCGCGTGCATTTTTTCCGGCGACACGCCGAGCGCCAGTTGCTCAACCATCTCCAGAGAGACCATTTCACCGGCAATTTTCGCAAAGCGTTTGGCGCGTCCCTGAATTTGCACGAATCCTTGCTCATCAAAGCGCACGATATCGCCGGTGTCATACCAGCCGCGCTCCAGTTCCCCGGCGGCGTTTTCCGCCACCGGCACCTCCAGTACGCCCGGTTTTTCCACGCGCAGATAACCGTTCATGATGTTTGGCCCTTTCAACTGCAAACGACCGCCCTCTTCAATACCCGGAATCGCCAGCAGACGAGCGTCCATGCCGGGCAGGATCCGCCCAACGGTACCTGGCTTCGCCGCCATCGGGACGTTAATCGAAACCACGGGCGCACATTCCGTTACGCCATAGCCTTCGAGAATCCGCAGACCAAACTTATCCTGCCAGAGCTGTTTTGTACTCTCCTGGAGTTTCTCCGCTCCCGCCACCACATAGCGCAGACGATAGAAATCATACGGATTGGCAAAACGCGCATAGTTGCCGAGGAACGTGGAGGTACCGAACAGCACCGTGCAGTTCCGGTCATAAACCAGTTCCGGCACAATGCGGTAATGCAGCGGGCTGGGATAGAGGAACACGTCAGCGCCGGTGAGCAGCGGCGTAAAAAGCCCTACCGTCAGACCGAACGAGTGAAACAGCGGCAGTGCCGACATAAAACGGTCATTGGCGGTGAAGTCAGCAATGGTTTTAATCTGCTCGACGTTAGCCAGCAGGCTCTTGTGGCTATGCACCACCCCCTTGGGATGACCTTCGGAACCCGAGGTAAAGAGGATCACCGCCGCCTCTTCCGGCTGCTGCTTGACCTGCGCCCGATGCGGCATCAGCAGGTGCGCAAAGATCCACAGTTTGTCCGCCGTGGTCACATCGGCTTTGAGATCTTCCAGATAGACCCAGCGAACCTGCGTCAGTTGCTCCGGCAGGTGCCAGAGTTTGCCTTTATCCAGGAACTGGCGGGAGGTAAAAATGGTTTTGATTTCCGCAGCGGTGATAGCGCTGGTCAGCCCTTTGACGCCCGCCGTGTAGTTCATCATTGCCGGGATACGACGGCGAGACACCGCGCCGAAAATCACCGCCGCGCTGATCGCGGCATTGGGCAACATCAGGCCAATTTTTTCGCCTTCCGCGCTATATTTTTCCAGAATACGCCCGACAAAAAGCGTCTTAGTGAGCAACTGTCGGTAGCTGTCCGGCTTGAAGTTGATGTCTTCGATACAGTGCTTGCCCGCGCCATAACGGTACTTCGCCGCCAGCAGCGATTCATACAGCGTTTCGCGCGGACGCACCGCCATCCGTGCTTCCATCATTTTCTGATGCAGCATTTCACCGGCGATTTTACGGCGATCGCGCGCGCGCGGCGCATCGGGCATAGGCAGATGAGTGGGTGGTAAAACATGCAGGTGGATCCGCGGGAAGAAGCGGCGTTTCACCAGCCCTTTCAGGCGGCTGAAATGGGTGAGTTCTGCACCTTCAATCCGCACCGGCACCAGCGTCGCGCCCGATTTCGCGGCGACAAATCCGGCGCCGTCGTAAATTTTCATCAGCGAGCCGCTCACCGAAATGCGCCCCTCCGGGAAAATCACCACCGGGCGACCCTGCTCGATCAGTCGAACCAGATGTTTAATCGCCATCGGCTTCGTTGGGTCGAGCGGCACAAAATCGATCAGCGAGGTTAACCAGCGCATGTACCACTGTTGACTAATCGAGGTGTAAACCGCAAACACCGGACGTACCGGTAGAAATAGCGCCAGCAGAATGCCGTCGATAAACGAGACATGGTTGGGGGTGATTAAGACGCGTTCTCCCCGCAACGCCTGCATATCCCCCGTCACGCGTACCCGATAGAGCACGCGGCACAGGTTACGGAAAAAGCCAAATAACATTTCAACTCCCTTTGCGCACGATTCGGTAAAATAATGGTGGCAGATTACACGAACAAGGCAACAGGAGCGACAGTAAACTCGGGGCGAAAAAAAACCTGCGCATCCGCGCAGGTTGGTGCAAGAGACAGGGTACGAAGAGCGTACCGAATAATCTCACCAATCAATACCTCTGGGATCTTGATTGTGGTCTGTGCATGACCGCTTCGCCAGCGCGAAAACGCAAAGGAATGAAGGGAAATGCAACCAGTTGTGTAAATTCTCGCTTACTGTTACAGATTGCCGAAATAGTAAAAAAAAACCTGCGCGACTGCGCAGGTTGGTGTAATTCGTGTGCTCAACCCGAAAGTTGACTTCACCTATCAATACCTCTGGGATCTCAACTTTATCAAGCAGCCAGGAAGCGTCGCCAGCGAACAATCGCAACAGCCCTTCGCAAAGTGTAACTAATGGTTTGCATCATTCGATTTTTGGCGTAATTCCAAGGATTTTGCTCACATTTGCCGCGTCGCAACAGGCAATCTGCTTGAACCAGCAGCCGTTTTCCGTAACACTGACAGAATGTAAGCGTTTACCCACAATAGGTACTGTCATGGCGACCATAAAGGATGTAGCCCGACTGGCTGGTGTATCAGTCGCCACCGTTTCCCGCGTCATCAATGATTCCCCCAAAGCCAGCGAGGCGTCGCGCCTGGCGGTGGCCAGTGCGATGGAGTCGCTCAGCTACCATCCCAATGCGAATGCGCGCGCGCTCGCACAGCAGTCCACCGAAACGATTGGTCTGGTGGTTGGCGATGTTTCTGACCCTTTTTTCGGCGCGATGGTGAAAGCCGTCGAACAGGTCTCCTATAACACCGGCAATTTTTTACTGATTGGCAACGGCTACCATAATGAAAAAAAAGAGCGTCAGGCAATCGAGCAGCTTATTCGTCACCGCTGCGCGGCGCTCGTCGTTCACGCCAAGATGATCCCGGATGCCGACCTGGCATCATTAATGAAGCAAATGCCCGGCATGGTGCTAATCAACCGGATCCTGCCCGGTTTCGAACAGCGCTGTGTGGCGCTGGATGACCGCTACGGCGCCTGGCTGGCGACCCGTCATCTGATCCAACAGGGCCACACGCGCATTGGCTACCTTTGCTCGAATCACTCTATTTCGGATGCGGAAGATCGTCTCAAAGGCTATTACGATGCTCTGGAAGAGAGCCATCTCCCGGTCAACGATCGCCTTGTGACGTTTGGCGAACCGGACGAAAGCGGCGGTGAGCAGGCGATGACCGAACTGTTAGGCCGCGGCAGAAACTTCACCGCGGTGGCCTGTTATAACGACTCCATGGCCGCTGGCGCGATGGGCGTGCTAAATGATAATGGTGTGGACGTCCCGGCAGAGATCTCGCTGATAGGCTTTGATGACGTGCTGGTTTCGCGCTACGTTCGTCCGCGCCTGACCACCGTGCGTTATCCTGTCGTGACAATGGCGACACAGGCCGCAGAACTGGCGCTCGCGCTGGCGGAAAAGCGCCCGCTACCGGATGTCACCCATGTTTTCAGCCCTACCCTGGTCCGTCGCCATTCCGTGACGACGCCAGCGGAGCCGGGCAATGCGTCATCAAACGAGTAATCAGGATCGCGTCATGATAACAATGCTGGATGTTTCCCGTCGTGCCGGTGTCTCGAAAGCCACCGTTTCTCGTGTGCTGAACGGCACCGGTCAGGTCAAAGAAAGTACGCGTCAGAAAGTGTTTAAGGCGATGCAGGCGCTGGATTATCGTCCGAACTTTCTGGCCCGCTCGCTGGCGAACCGAACCAGCAACAGCATTGGGCTGGTTGTGTCGACCTTTGATGGCTTCTACTTTGGCCGCCTGCTACAGCAGGCCTCGCGGCAGACTGAATCTCACGGCAAGCAGTTGATTGTGACCGATGGTCACGATACGCCGGAGCGCGAACAAGAAGCGGTGCAGATGCTGGCCGATCGGCAGTGCGACGCCATCATTCTCTACACCCGTTACATGAGCGAAAAAGCGATCCTCGCGCTGGCGGATTCGATCACGATGCCGTTGATTATCATTAACCGCGATGTCAGCCTGGCCCGCGAACGCGCCATCTTTTTTGAACAGGAAGACGCGGCATTTCAGGCGGTGGATTATCTGATTTCGCAAGGACATCGCGAGATAGCCTGTATTACCGTACCTGGACACACCCCGACCGGGAAGTCGCGTCTGATGGGCTATCGCAAGGCACTGGAAAAAAACGGTATCGACTGGGATCCGGCGAAGGTGAAATATGGTGATTCCAGCATGACGCGCGGCTATGACGCCTGTAATGAACTGTTGCAGGAAGGGGTAACGTTCAGCGCCCTGTTTGCCTGTAACGACGACATGGCGCTGGGTGCGTCGAAAGCCCTGCACCAGGCCGGGCTTAACATTCCGCACGATGTCTCGCTGTTTGGGTTTGACGATGCGCCGAGTGCAAAATGGCTTGAACCGGGATTGTCGACGGTTTATCTCCCCATCGACACAATGATCACCACAGCCATCGACCAGGCGATCCGTATGGTCAATGGCGAAGAGGTTGAACCGATCCCGCCCTTTACCGGCACGCTGGTGTTGCGTGATTCGGTCACCACCGGGCCGTATTTTAAGGCATAAATCGTAACGCTATCTGCGCAACGCAAGGCCTGATGGCGCTTCGCTTATCAGGCCTACTAACGACGGCAACTCCGCAGCTCGGATAAGCCGCCGCCCGACAAGGAATCAAAACACTTCCAGCGCCAACAGCTCTTCAATGGTCTGGCGACGGCGAATCAGTCGCGCCTGACCGTTGTCAAATAACACTTCCGGCAGCAGCGGACGGCTATTGTAGTTCGACGACATTGAGGCGCCGTAGGCACCGGTATCATGCAACACCAGATAATCGCCCGGCACCACCGCTGGCAGCGCGCGGGTTTCCACCTTGCCGCCCTCCTGCTGGGTAAAGACGTCGCCGGATTCACACAGCGGTCCTGCGACAACCGTGTCGACCCGCGGCGCGTTCTCCAGTGAACGACCATCCGCCGCCAGCGCGGTAATATGGTGATAACTGCCATACATTGCCGGGCGCATCAGATCGTTAAAGCCCGCATCCACCAGCACAAAATGACGACTGCCCATCTGCTTCACGCTGCGTACCTGAGTGACCAGCACGCCTGACTGAGCGACGAGAAAACGTCCTGGCTCAATTTCCAGCTTTACGTGATGCCCCAGATGACGGGCGATCTGCTCGCGCGCGGCATTCCACAGACCAAAGTAATGCCGGGTATCCACCGCCTCTTCGTCATCGTGATAAGGGATCGACAGACCGCCGCCGGCGGAGATCGCCTCCAGATCCTGGCCGAAATCCACCACCTGACGCACCATCGCGCCGCACACTTGCTCCAGATGACCATAGTCAACACCTGAACCAATATGCATGTGGATACCCACCAGCTTCAGTTGATGGCGCTGCATCACCGCCAGCGCCTGCGGCAAATCGGTATGCCAGATACCGTGTTTGCTGTTTTCGCCGCCGGTATTGGTTTTCTGGCTGTGGCCGTGACCAAAGCCCGGATTAACGCGCAGCCAGACGCGATGGCCCGGAGAGACCTGTCCAAGCTGATCGAGCATATCAACGGAACCGGCGTTGACCGGAATGCGTAATTCGCTGACGCGGGCCAGGGTGGCGTTATCAATCACATCGGCAGTAAATACGATGTCATCCGAATGCGTTTGCGGATCATATCCCGCCGCCAGCGCACGCTCAATTTCGCCTAACGATACGGAGTCCACTTTAACGCCCTGTTCACGCATTAAGCGCAGAATATGAATATTGGAACAGGCCTTCTGCGCGAAGCGCACCACATCAAACTGTTGCAGTGCCGCAATCTGACGACGGATGATCTGCGCGTCGTAAACCCAGACCGGGCAACCAAATTCGGCTGGCAACCTGAGCAGGTTTTCTGCGGTGAGATCGGTATCGGTGCAATACAGTGAATGAGGCATAACAGGCTCCGGACATGACGTTTTTTATGATTACGCCACAGTACGAAGAGAATAAAAAATATCGTTTTATACCGACTCTATGCAAAAATGATATGGTTTTAATCCTGCGAGGTGATGATGGCTGCCGTTAACTTACGTCATATTGAAATCTTTCATGCGGTCATGACCGCCGGAAACCTGACCGAAGCCGCGCGGTTGCTGCATACGTCACAGCCCACCGTCAGCCGTGAACTGGCGCGCTTTGAAAAAGTGCTGGGATTAACGTTGTTCGAACGTACGCGCGGTCGCCTGCATCCGACGGTTCAGGGGTTGCGTCTGTTCGAAGAAGTCCAGCGATCCTGGTACGGGCTGGACAGGATCGTCAGCGCAGCGGAAAGCCTGCGGGAGTTTCGCCAGGGGGAACTGTCGATAGTCTGCCTGCCGGTCTTTTCGCAGTCGCTGCTGCCCACGTTGATTCAGCCGTTTCTCGCCCGCTATCCGGACGTCAGCCTGAATATTGTCCCGCAGGAGTCACCCCTGCTTGAAGAGTGGCTTTCTGCCCAGCGCCACGATCTGGGGTTGACGGAAACACTGCACACGCCTGCCGGTACTGAACGTACGGAGCTCTTCTCGCTTGATGAAGTCTGCGTGCTGCCGCCGGGGCATCCGCTGGCGGAAAAGTCAGTATTAACGCCGCAGGATTTTCAGGGGAAGAACTACATCAGCCTGTCGCGCACGGACAGTTACCGGCAACTGCTGGACACCCTGTTTAATGAGCACGACGTTAAACGGCGGATGGTGGTGGAGACTCACAGCGCGGCGTCAGTGTGCGCCATGGTGCGCGCCGGAGCCGGTCTTTCGGTGGTAAACCCGTTCACCGCTCTGGATTATGCGGCGAGTGGCGTGGTGGTGCGCCGTTTCAGTATTTCCGTGCCGTTTACCGTCAGCCTTGTGCGTCCCATCCACCGACCCGCCTCCGCGCTGGTCGAGGCCTTCAGCCATCATCTGCAAACCCGCCATCACCTCCTGGTGACAGCGCTGGAGCAGATCCTCGGGCCGGTTACGACAGCATAAACGTCACGGCGTCTGCGGCATGGATCGCGGCGGTGTCAAACACCGGGATCGGGCTACGCTCCACCGGCACCAACAGACCAATCTCCGTGCAGCCAAAAATGACGCCCTCAGCCCCCTGTGCCGCCAGGGCTTCAATCACTTCCACATAGTACTGACGTGACGCTTCGGTAAACTGTCCGAGGCAAAGCTCATCAAAGATGACCTGGTTGATCGTCGCCCGCGCATCCGCATCGGGTATCAGGCACTCAATGGCAAACTGTTGTTCCAGGCGGCCGCGATAAAAATCCTGCTCCATAGTGTAACGCGTTCCCAACAGCGCAACCCGGCGCATTCCCTGCGCGGAGATGACGCGCCCGGTCGCATCAGCAATGTGTAAAAAAGGCAGCGAGCAGCGCGATTCAATGGCCTCCGCCACGTTGTGCATCGTGTTGGTACATAAGACGATCCCTTCCGCCCCCGCCTGCTGCAGCCCGATCGCGGCCTGCGCAAGAATGTCTCCGGCTTTATCCCACTCACCGCGACTCTGGCACGCTTCGATCTCGTGGAAGTCAACGCTGTGCAACAGCAGACTCGCAGAATGAAGCCCACCCAGTTGTTGTTTGATCCCTTCGTTAATTAACCGGTAGTACGGGATGGTCGATTCCCAACTCATCCCGCCCAACAAGCCGATCGTCTTCATTACCTGCTCCTTCATCAGTGATTTACAGCAGTGAAGCAAACTTGTGATCAAGTTTCCAGTTCATTTGATCTCCCATTTTCTTTGCCACGCACCTGAGTTAGCTTTAATGAAACATTGTTTCAAACAATAGGATCCCACATGTTTGTTTTCCATAACGAGACGACGCTTGACGATCTGGGTAATGGCGTCACTCGCCGTATCCTCGCGCATAACGGCAAACTGATGGCTGTCGAGGTTAACTTTGAGCAAGGGGCGATTGGCCCGCTGCATCACCATCCACATGAACAACTGACCTACGTGTTATCCGGTGAATTTGAATTTACTATCGGTGACGAGAAGCAGGTGGTACGCGCGGGGGATACGTTGTATAAGCAGCCAAATATCGTTCACGGCTGTGTCTGCCTGAAGCCGGGAACACTGCTGGATACCTTTACGCCGGTTCGCGAAGATTTTCTCAACGCCTGATTTCAGCAATAAAAAAACCCTGCGCGAAGGCAGGGTTTTGTCAGCAAGCGGGCGCGAATTAACGTGCCAGCCAACCACCGTCAACCGCCACGGTATAGCCGTTGATATAATCAGATGCGCTGGAGGCCAGGAAGACCACCGGCCCCATCAGATCGCTCGGCAGACCCCAACGTCCTGCCGGGATACGGTCGAGGATTTCAGCGCTACGCTGCTCATCGGCGCGCAGTTGCTGGGTATTGTTGGTCGCCATGTAACCCGGTGCAATCGCGTTGACGTTGATGTTGTGCTTCGCCCACTCGTTCGCCATCAGACGGGTCACCCCCATTACGCCACTTTTGGAAGCCGTGTAAGACGGGACGCGGATACCGCCCTGGAAGGAGAGCATGGAGGCGATATTGATGATTTTGCCGCCGTTACCCTGTGCGATGAAGTGTTTGGCCGCCGCCTGCGACATAAAGAACACGCTCTTGATGTTCAGGTTCATCACGTCATCCCAGTCTTTTTCGCTGAAATTGATCGCGTCTTCGCGGCGGATCAGACCCGCGTTGTTGACCAGAATATCGATATGGCCGAACTCAGCAACCGCACGCTCCAGCAGTGCCGGGATCCCGTCGATCTGACGCAAATCGGCCGTCAGACTCAAAAAACGACGGCCCAGAGCGGTCACACGCTCGATGGTTTCGGTCGGTTCAACGATGTTAATCCCGACGATATCACAGCCCGCTTCCGCCAGACCGAGCGCCATGCCCTGGCCCAGACCGGTATCACAACCGGTCACGACAGCGACTTTACCTTCGAGAGAGAATGCATTCAAAATCATTGTAAATCCTTAGTTTTTCATACCTGTCACGGACAGGCGTTATGAGCGCCCGCGACTAACGCAGATCTTTCACCGCAACGTGGTCCATATCATCAAAGACCTGGTTTTCACCGACCATGCCCCAGATGAAGGTATAGGCTTTAGTGCCCACCCCGGAATGGATCGACCAGCTTGGCGAAATGACGGCCTGCTCGTTATGCATAACGATATGACGCGTTTCCTGAGGCTGCCCCATCATATGGAAGACACAGGTGTCTTCTTCCATATTGAAATAGAAGTACACTTCCATACGGCGTTCATGGGTGTGGCACGGCATGGTGTTCCACAGGTTGCCCGGTGCCAGTTCGGTAAGGCCCATACTCAGTTGGCAGGTTTCCAGTACATCCGGCACGAAATATTTATTGATGGTGCGGCGGTTGCTGGTGAGATTGTCACCTAATGTCACAGGCGCAACATCAGCAGGCGTCACTTTTTTGGTGGGATACGTGGTATGCGCCGGTGCGCAGTTATAATAGAACTTGGCTGGCGTTGCGCTATCGACGCTGGCGAAAACCACTTCTTTCGCCCCTTTGCCAACATACAGCGCATCGCGGTGGCCGATCTCATAGCATTGACCGTCGACGGTGATAGTGCCCGCGCCGCCGATGTTGATCACACCCAGTTCTCGACGTTCCAGAAAATAGGTTACGCCAAGCTGTTTACCGACTTCACCGCCAACGGAGACCGTTTTTGCCACCGGCATAATGCCACCGACGATGATGCGGTCAATGTGGCTGTAAACCATCGTGTATTCGTCAGCCACGAACACTTTCTCAACCAAAAACTCCTTGCGTAGCCCCTGGGTATCCAGTGTTTTGGCGTGCGCGCTGTGAATACTTTGTCTTACGTCCACATTTACCTCCAGTGATGTACTGAGCGGGAATCCCTCAACGGAGAGCGAAACGCTGTTCCGTTTTACGTTATGCGCCCATGATAGTCTTCCGGGGATCCGTTTTCAATTACAAATAAAACATCGTTTCACTTTTTCTGCGTCTTATTATCAAAAGTGTAATTCCGATCACGATCGATTCATTCCGTGATTAAGAGCAGGAGGAAAATGGTATAGAAAAACAAGGAAATAGGCGCTATCCCTAAGTTTGCGATGCCCTGACTTGCGGGTAAATGGCTGTCAGTTCATTCGCTTAACGCGAAAATAAGAAGGAAGGAGAAACAAAACGCAGCCATGCCGCCATGATTATCGTGCGGCATAACGGGGGGAGTGAAGAGGAGAGAAAAAGAGGCGTTAATCGCGCTCAATGGCTAACGCCACGCCTTGCCCGCCGCCAATGCACAGCGTTGCCAGACCTTTGCGGGCATTACGTTTGACCATTTCGTGAACCAGAGAAACCAGAATACGACAGCCGGAAGCGCCAATCGGGTGGCCAAGGGCAATCGCGCCGCCGTTGACGTTCACCCGTCGCTCGTCCCATTCCAGCATTTTGCCGACCGAAAGCGCCTGGGCGGCAAACGCCTCATTTGCTTCAATGAGATCCACATCGGCCAGTTGCCAGCCGACCCGCTCCAGACAACGGCGAGTGGCATACACGGGGGCGATCCCCATCAACGCAGGATCCACGCCGACGCTGGCAAAGGCGCGGATGCGCGCCAGCACAGGCAGGTTCAACTCCAGCGCTTTGGACTCGCTCATCATCATTACCGCTGCCGCGCCATCGTTTATAGAAGAGGCATTGCCGGCGGTTACCGACCCCTGCAGTTCAAACGCCGGATCCAGACGCGCCAGGCCTTCTGCGCTGGCATCCGTACGCGGCTGCTCATCGGTATCAATGATCACGGTTTGCCCATTACGCTGGGTGGTGACCGGGACGATTTCCGCTTTAAAGCGACCAGCATCGATGGCCGCGCGTGCCTTTTGCTGTGAACTGAGCGCATACGCATCCTGCAGTTCCCGGCTGATGCCATATTCACGCGCCAGATTCTCTGCGGTCACACCCATATGGTAATCATTGAAGGCATCCCACAGGCCGTCGTGTACCAGGCTGTCGACGAGCTGGCTGTTGCCCAGTTGCGCGCCGGTTCGGCTGTCGGTGAGTACATGTGGCGCACGGCTCATGTTCTCTTGCCCACCGGCAATCACAATATCCGCTTCACCGCACTGGATCGCCTGCGTGGCAAGATGCAGCGCTTTCAGCCCCGAGCCGCAGACGTCGTTAATGGTGATAGCAGAAACCGTGTTCGGTAATCCCCCTTTGATCGCTGACTGACGCGCCGGGTTTTGTCCCGCCCCCGCCGTCAACACCTGTCCGAGGATCACTTCATCAACAACATGCGCATTCACGCCGCTGCCTTCAATCAACGCTTTGACCACCATACTGCCCAGTTCAACGGCAGAATGACGCGCCAGCGTCCCCTGAAAACAACCAATTGGCGTACGCAACGCCCCGACGATCACCACCTCTTTCATTACGACCTCAGCGCAAAATAACACCGCAATAGTAGAGGATTGTTAAAAATAGTTATCCTGATTGTTTAAGAAAGGTGAGTTTTATCACAAAGGAAATCGTTATCACGCCTCTCAGCCCGGGACACTGCCTTGCTGTAAATGGTATCTCAGCCAACTCCCTGCCACACCGGGCGGGGATTTTTTGTTCCAGAGCAGATCGATAGCGATCGCTTTCGGCCATCCCGGGACAGCCAGCTGCACCAGCGGTTTTTCCGCCGCGAACTCCTCCACCAGTGCACACGGAAGCGCGCACCAGCCAAACCCCTGTACCGCCATACTCAACAACAACAAATAGTTCGGCGCAGACCAGACCGGGCCTCGGGCAAGCTGGGCACCATGGTCGATATAGGTGTTAAGGCGCAATTCACGCCAGGTATGCAGTTGATCCCATTGCAGTTTCTTCTCTTTCGCCAGCGGATGGGACGCGGCAACGTAAAGTCCCATCCACGTTTGCATCGGCAAGCGCGTCGCACCGATATCGGTGGGATAGTGGTCTCTGGCTTCAATCAAACCAACCTGCGCCCGCTCTTTTTGCAGCAGATCGATAACGTCCACATCCTCACCAATCAGACATTCAAATTCGGTATGTGGAAACTGGCGATCAAACTGCACCATCAGTTCCTCCAGCACGTCGGGGTGTAACGTGTCGGAGAGCACAAACGTCAGACGCGCTTCGGTTTCGCCAGCCAGCGAAAGCGCCACCTCATCAAGACGTTCGCTGGCCGACAGAATCGCCTGAACGTAACCAAGTACTTTCTTGCCTTCTTCCGTTAGCACCGGCTGACGCGAAGAACGGTCAAAAAGCGAAACGCCAAGATCGGCTTCAAGGTGAGCGATCGCCGTGCTAATGGTGGACTGACTTTTCCGCAGTCTGCGTGCCGCCGCCGAGAAAGAGCCACAGGAAACGGTCTCGACAAATGCGGTTAAGGCTTCAGGTGAGTAACGCATGAACTATCTACTTTATCGATGGATACTATCTTTTAGATATCACATAAAACGATAAAATTCCCCCTATTCCGTTATCCGGGCGTTTTCAAGAAAGGTAAGTTATGCAACACAATGCAGTTCAACGTCGTTCATTACTGGAGCGTGTCTTTCACGCCGTCTGTTTTGAAGGGATCGCTACGGCGATCCTGGCTCCCACCACGGCCTGGTTGATGCAACGATCGGTGCTGGAAATGGGCGGACTGACGATCCTGCTGGCGACCACGGCGATGATCTGGAACATCATCTACAACGCGCTTTTTGACCGTTTCTGGCCTTCACATCTGGTGAAACGAACAGCGAAAGTGCGCGCGTTTCACGCGCTGGGGTTTGAAAGCGGCTTTATCGTCATCGGCGTGAGTATCGTGGCGTATGTGTTGAACGTTAGTCTGATACAGGCCTTTACGCTGGAGATCGGCTTCTTCCTGTTCTTCCTGCCCTACACCATGTTCTATAACTGGGCTTATGACACGTTGCGCGTACGCGTCGTGAAGCGTCGCGAACCGCGCGTGACTGCCTGATAACTCACACTTTTGCCGGAATCCACGCGGTTCCGGCAAAACCTGTTGCCCCCCTTCTCCCGTTCAGTTCTCACGCCCACCCGCTCATTTATGGTAAATTGCGCTTCTTTTTGTTTATTTTATAGTTGATACGTTCACGAAATGTCGAAATTTTGGTCAAAAGAAGAGACGCTCTGGAGCTTTGCGTTATATGGAACTGCCGTGGGCGCAGGAACCCTGTTTCTCCCCATCCAGCTTGGCTCCGCGGGCGCGATTGTCCTGTTTGTCACCGCTCTGGTCGCCTGGCCTCTCACATACTGGCCGCATAAAGCGTTATGTCAGTTCATTCTCTCGTCGAAAACCTCTGCGGGAGAAGGGATCACCGGTGCAGTGACGCACTATTACGGTAAGAAGATCGGCAGCCTGATTACCACGCTGTACTTTATTGCCTTTTTCGTGGTGGTTCTGATTTATGCCGTCGCCATCACCAACTCCCTGACAGAACAGCTCGCCCGCTATCTTGAGATTAGCCTCGGCATCCGCATGGGAGTCAGCCTTGGCGTGGTATTGATCCTGAACCTGATTTTCCTGATGGGCCGCCATGCCACCATACGAGTGATGGGCTTTTTGGTGTTCCCGCTGATCGCTTACTTCCTGTTTCTCTCGCTATATCTGACCGGCAGTTGGCAACCCTCTTTGCTTACCGGACAAATGGCGTTCGATCAGCACACGCTGCATCAGGTATGGATATCAATTCCGGTGATGGTTTTTGCTTTTAGCCATACGCCTATTATCTCTACGTTTGCCATCGACAGACGTGAGAAATATGGTGAGCTGGCCATGGGTAAATGCAAAAAAATCATGAAGGTAGCGTATCTTATCATCTGCTTAAGCGTGCTGTTCTTCGTCTTTAGCTGCCTGCTGTCGATTCCGCCATCGTACATCGAAGCCGCTAAAAATGAAGGTGTCACCATTCTTTCGGCCTTATCCATGATGCCTGCCGCCCCGGCGTGGCTCTCGATTTCAGGTATCATCGTCGCCGTGGTGGCGATGTCGAAATCCTTTCTCGGCACCTACTTTGGCGTCATCGAAGGGGCAACCGAGGTGGTCAAAACTGGTCTGCAACAGGTTGGGGTGAAGAAAAGCCGGGCCTTTAACCGCGCCCTGTCGATCATGATGGTATCGACCATCACCTTTATTATCTGCTGCATCAATCCGAATGCGATCTCGATGATTTACGCCATCAGCGGGCCGCTCATTGCCATGATTTTGTTCATTATGCCGACCCTGTCGACATACCTGATCCCGGCGTTAAAACCGCACCGTTCGTTCGGCAATCTGGTCACCCTGATTGTCGGCCTGCTGTGCGTGTCCGTGATGTTCCTTGGCTAATACTGGCGTAAACGGCTCGTCCGGGCCGTTTACTCACTACTACGGCATAATAACGAGGGGGCGCCAACCGTCGTAAAAGCCCACCCTTCCCGATAGCGTTTAATCGATAGCGAGAAAGAAGCGCGCTCAGTGAGATAAAGCGCAGGCG
>NZ_CP070239.1:2170259-2235637 GCF_016906145.1 Citrobacter sp. MGH 55 | reverse complement strand
CCAGCGCAGGCAACGAACGGTATCCTTTGTTCACCTCTAAATTGTCGCTCGGAAACCGCACGAGGTTATTGGTGCTGATAATATAGTTGTCACGAACCTTATAATAGGTGAAATACACAATTCGGCTAATTTTAAATTTTTTATTTTGCGGCGTATGCAAATCACCGGTAATGGTGACGATCCCCTGATTATTTTGCATTTGATAGGCTACATCTCCCCGAAACTCCTCATTATTAATTTCCCATACCACACGCCCCTCGCAATCAATATTATTTTTGCTTTTATGTGCATACCAGAACCCCACACCGGCCAGGGTTACTATTACCACTAATACAATGAAGATAACTATTTTAGTTTTTATCATTAATTGAATACCAGGTCGTACATTTTGTTAGAGGATGTTCCCTTATATCCAACTGACAAGCAATTGCCGCAATATTTTT
Organism: Citrobacter sp. MGH 55; assembly: GCF_016906145.1. Lineage (NCBI taxonomy): Bacteria > Pseudomonadati > Pseudomonadota > Gammaproteobacteria > Enterobacterales > Enterobacteriaceae > Citrobacter > Citrobacter sp. MGH 55. The sequence continues at coordinate 2,235,194 of NZ_CP070239.1, read as the reverse complement.
CGCGCTGCTCATTCCTGAGAGATAGACATAGTTATGATTCTGACAGATATCCGGGTGTCTCGTCAGGAATACCGTATAGCGAGTATTAAAGGTACTTTTGCTTTTCATTAACAGGGTACAGGATGAAAAGGAGACAGAGTCAACAATGGCATAGGAAGAGAACAGCGATTCGGCCGTCGGATATAAAAAGCCAAAAGAAACGCTGACACCGATCAGCAATGCCGACAGTAAAATAGCCCCCATCTTTAGTGTTGTTCTTGAAGGCCGTAATTTAAGCGCTACCGCTGTCAGAGCAGGCCATACAGGCTCCTCCCTGCTTTCGCCCTCTTCCACATTTTCAACCGATTCCGTCTCCGTACGTTGTATCTCTGCGGTGATCATCATACCCCGCCGGGCGACGGTTCTAATCAGGTCGCGCGGCAACCCAACCTCCGATAATGCATTTCTGAGCATGAGCACCGTCTGATATAACGTATTGACGGAGGTGATAGTGTTTTTATCACCCCAGCCAATCTTTACGAGCTGGGCTTGCGGAATAACAACCCCACAATTTGTAAGGAGATATAAAAGGATGAAACTCGCAGGGTTTTGAAGAATGACAGTTTTTTGCGTATTTTTATTCGTCAGACTTCTGTCACCCGGGTGAAAGTCAACCAGGTTATTAATTGTGTATACTGTAGTGTGTGTGTACTTCTCAAACACTGTGTGCGTTCTCGCATTTACATGATGAATGTCATGCTACAAAAATCTTATACAGAGATCACTAAATATATAATAGATATGTTTGGACGCTCATAACCTACAAACAAAAATTCTTATAAATCAATACACTTCAATCTGAAAAAGATCAGGTGTTCTTAATTAAGACCATTTTAGGTGCGTTATCACTCAGCACTCATTATTATAGTTTCACGTTTAAAAAGCGGACAAACAGATAAATAGCATTACTTAATAAAAGACAATAGCATTGTTACAATTTTTTCAAAGAATTTAACATAAGATCAACTTTTTGCCATTAATGCCATTTAGCGATAAAACTTAAACATTTTTGCAATATAGATTTTCCTGGTGGTTGTTACAAAATTCCTGGAGGCTTTTTTTCATGCTTCCTCAACGGAACAATGACCCCGCCAGAAACCTGAATTGATACAGAGGTAAACCCCTTAAAAAATTCGTGATTAAGAATAATAGCAATAAATAAAATTTCGGATTTCCTCTCTATCAAAGTTGCATTTTGTAGAGTATTGACATGTTTTAAAACGGATGAAATTATGAAATCATCTACGGATAGGGAGGCTCTCAATATGGGGCTGGACGTTAAATTAAAGAATTTGACATGCAGCAGTTGTACCTTGCATTGTAAAATAATGCCCGAAAAATCACCCCGCTTACAGTATTGCGCCAATGCCTGTTTTTGCATGTGGCCAGAAGAAAGCATTTATTTTAATAAAGGGGTCATTGAAGGTATTTTAAATCACAATCACAACGCCAGACTTAGTGGTTATATTTTTGTGGATTTCTCTATTAGCTTTTTACGCCTGTTTTTGGATAAAGAGTGGATAGAATATCTCGCAAGTACCCGCATGGGCATTATTTTGATCAGCGATCGCAACATGCAGTCGCTCGCCAACTACTGGCGCAAAAATCATCCTGCTGTTTCCGCTATCATTTACCATGATGACGGACTGGATGTCGCCAATGAGAAGATCAGGCAGGTGTTTATCGGACGGCATTTGTCGTTCACCAAGGGGAATACGTTGACGCAGATGGAGTTCACCATTCTGGGCCACATGGTTGCAGGCAGTAATCCGCACCAGATCGCTCAACTGTTGAACATGGATATCCGCAGCATCTACGCCTACAAGCAACGAATTGAAAAAAGAATGGGTGGACGAATCAATTCGTTGTTTATTCACTCTCATGCGGTTTCTGGCGATAAGTCGTCTTATCCGCTGTTGCTCAAAGAGATGGATGGTACAGCAGTGCATTTGCAAAGACGCAGATGAGTCCGACAACAGGGAACGAAATGGACAAGGATTATAAAGTGGGATACTACGAAGAAGAAACGCGCGCGCTGAGTGCAGTACTGTTATCACTGTTTACGGCCCGTGCCGAGATAGCTTTCGGTGAGCTGGAGTGCTCTCTGCAAAAACTCGCCTTCCCGCCTGCTGTTCGCAGGTTGTGTGAAGAGGCGTTGCAAAGTCATAGTGAAGACGAAGCCGATCGGACGAATGCCCGGGCAGTTTGCTGCCTGCTGCATGCACTGGAATCGATCAGTGGCTATAAGCACGTTGAGCGCTATATCGCCCAGCGGAATCAGGCGGTCGTATATTGCTAAGACACCGAGTCGGGACAGCGTTCCCGACTATTTTATATAGGAGTCCAGAACTTTCAGTACCACGTCCAGATCTTCTTCCCGCTTCTCTTCATCACTCTGATGGACGATATGCTCGGTCAGATGCCCTTTAATCACTTCTCGCATTAAACCATTCACGGCTCCGCGTATTGCGGCGATCTGTTGCAACACAGCGGCGCACTCATGGGGTTCATCGAGCATTTTTTTCAGCGCAACCACCTGCCCCTGAATTTTGCTGGTTCGGGCTTTAAGCTTCTGTTTATCCCGGATTGTGTGTGACATCGCAACACCTCCTTAACATAAAACGTGGTGAATTATAGCATTACGCATCTACTGGGGGGTAGTATTTAGTACTGGGGGGGAGTAGAATCGGGCGAAGACAAGCAACTAAGAATCATTATCATGGGTGAATTTTCAACACTTCTTCAGCAAGGCAACGCGTGGTTTTTCATTCCCAGCGCGATTCTTCTCGGCGTGCTGCATGGACTGGAACCCGGTCACTCGAAAACGATGATGGCAGCATTTATCATCGCCATTAAAGGAACCATTAAGCAGGCGGTGATGCTGGGACTGGCGGCAACGCTCTCCCATACCGCCGTGGTCTGGCTGATCGCCCTCGGTGGCATGTACATCAGTCGGGCGTTTACCGCAGAATCTGTGGAGCCCTGGCTGCAACTGATTTCCGCGTTTATTATTCTGGGCACCGCAACCTGGATGTTCTGGCGGACATGGCAGGGTGAGCGAAACTGGCTCACCGCCACGCAGCATGATCACCACCATGACCACCATGATCATGCGCATCACGATCATCATGACCACCACGAACACCACGAACACCACGATCACGACCATCATCATGACCACTGCGATCTGGCGGGACTGACTGAGGGGTCGAAAGCATATCAGGATGCCCATGAACGCGCGCATGCCAGCGATATTCAACGCCGCTTTCACGACAAAGAGGTGACCAATGGGCAAATCTTATTGTTCGGTCTGACCGGCGGACTGATCCCCTGTCCAGCCGCGATTACCGTACTGCTGATTTGTATCCAGTTAAAGGCCTTCACGCTCGGCGCAACAATGGTGCTCTGCTTTAGCCTGGGGCTGGCGATTACGCTGGTGGCCGTCGGCGTTGGCGCAGCAGTCAGCGTCCATCAGGTCGCTAAACGCTGGAGTGGATTCAATGCACTGGCAAGAAAAGCGCCTTATTTTTCCAGCCTGCTGATCGGTCTGGTCGGTCTGTATATGGGAATTCACGGCTACATGGGGATTGTTCACACCTCCTGAACACATATTTCTGACGCACAGCGCCTGCCGCTGTGCTCACTTCCCTTTCCAAAAAACCATCCATTTAGTTGCGAGATGCAACTATTTGCTCGATAAATACCTCCTTGCGTCACCATAAGGCACACCACGTTGGGCTGAAAATCCATTGTCAGTGACCATTTTCAGGGCTAGTTCTTCCTGTTTATTACGATGAAAATGAGGAAAGCATCTCAATATCAATTACAGAGCAAAAAATTTTTTCCCATTTTTTGATGTCAAACAACCCGCAATTATTGGAACCCACCTTACTTGGTTTCCAAAAGAAGATCGGTAATCACATAAAATTCTTATCCCGGCATAGCATTATAAAAATGGTTAGCACGGTTAATCATTCATTTTTCCTTATACATTAAATGTGAATTATCTTAACCTGCCTATCAATTAAGTCGTAATACGCTTTACGTCCGGCTCAACACTTCAATATTAATCATCTAATAATCTAAAATTCCTAAAGAAGTTAACGCCGATCTATTTCCAAATTTCAATAGCCCCAACCTATCACCGGTATTCTATCTGTTCGTTTTAAACGATTTTCTTCTCCAGGAATTTTCCGGCTAATATTCTCACAGACAAATTAATTTATTCATTCGGGTGAAATGAATCTCGCTACGAGAATAAAATCATGGTGTTGAAGATATTCTCAGCACAAAAAAACTCACCTTTAAGAAAATTACCAATAATTTTATTTTGTCTTCATTCCCGCACAGAGCCATCACGATAAATGTCCCTGCGCATGGAAGAACCCTGACTCACAGGGTAAATCAACACGACTGATAAAAAATGGAGTTTTATATTATGACCTTAAATCGTGCCTTCCTTTCGGCGCTGATGGCTTCTGCGCTTTTTTCCACGAATGCACTGGCCTCTGACAATACCATTACGTTTATGGGCGAAGTGAGTGACGAGACTTGTTCAATATCGGTAAACGGCTCTGATGCTTCTCCGGTGGTATTACTGCCGACCGTGACGGCTACCGAACTGAATGCCAATCAGGTTGCTGGCGCGACGACATTTGATGTCGGTGTGAGCAACTGTACCGGCTCGTCTTCTGGCGTGCAGATCTCGACGGTCTTCGTGGGTAACAACATCAGTTCTGCTACCGGAAACCTTGGCAGCACAGGTTCTGCGACGAATGTAGAGATCCAAATTCTCGATACCAGTGATGCCGAAATTGATTTCCGCAGCGCCTTTACCGGCACCGGCGACCTCTCTCTCGCGGCTAACCAGACCTCAGCGAGCGCGACCTATAAAGCCCAGTATTACAGCGCCGGCGCGGCCACGACCGGTACAGTACTGGCTTCACTGCAATACGCCGTTTCTTATCAGTAAACGTCGTTCTGGCGGGAATGTACTCCCGCCATCCACATTCAGGGAAAATACTATGCGAACCTCTCATCGTCATCGCACGCTTATTTCAGGCTGCCTGTTTCTTTTTTTAGTCGCATGCTGTAGCCATGCCAATGCCAGTATTACGATGACAGGAACGCGTATCATTTATGATGGTGCGGCGAAATCGACTGATGTGCATCTAAAAAATAAAGATGCCATTCCTTATGTTGTCCAGAGCTGGTTCGATAACGGTAATATGGCCGATGGCCCGGAAAAGTCTGCGCAGGTTCCGTTTATTGCCACGCCTCCGGCATTTCGCATTCAACCAGGCGAAGGACAAATCATTCGTATTGTTTACACTCACGGGAAAAAATTACCACAGGACCGGGAGTCACTGGTCTATTTTAATTTCATGCAAATTCCTCCCGCCAATGCCGGACAATCAGCGAGCCAAACCGAAAAACAAAATAGCCTGCTGATTATGTTGCGCAATCGGGTCAAACTTTTTTATCGCCCGGCAGGACTGGTCGGCGATCCGCAAAAAATGCTGGAGAATCTGCAGGTCAAACGGATTAACGGAAATAAAGAACTGGCGATAAGTATTAAGAACAATCAGCCTTATTTCATTACGGTCGCGGCCCTGCAACCTGGCGGGGCGTCGCAAATCCAGCACCCTAAAAATGACATGATCTCGCCTTTTGCCAGCGAAACGTTTCACTTTCCGCGAACCGCTGACGCGCAGCGCGTACGTATTACCTTGATCAACGATCAGGGAGCACGCATCAGTGCCGACTATCCGCTGTAACACCGTCGTCGCGCCCCTGATCGGCCTGGCGTTAGTTCCGGCGACGACCTGTGCGGAATACTACTTTGACCCGGCGCTTTTGCAGGGTTCTGATTTTGGTAAGTCACTGGATCTGGATCGTTTTAATCAGCGGGACAACGCCCTTCCGACAGGCGACTATGTGCTCGACGTATATCTTAACAACCAGTTGATTCGTCGCCAGGCATCGATCGCCCTGGTCAAACCCGAAGGCGACAAAACTGATGTGCAACCCTGCCTGTCACCGGAACTGATTGCCCTCAGCGCCATACGTACGACGCAAAATGTAACCCCTAACATCTGTCTGCCGATCGACGCTCTGGGCCCGAAAATCAGCTGGGAGGTGGATTTAAGCTCGCTGCGCCTGAACATGGTGGTTCCCCAGGCGGGGCTGTTACATTCGCCACGAGGATTCATCCCGGTCTCCGAATGGGACGCCGGGGAAACCGCGCTGTTTCTGCGCCACAATACCAACTTTTACCACACCGAAAACACAGACAGCCATCTGCGCTATGACTATCTGTGGAGCAACATCAATGCTGGCTTCAACCTTGGCCTGTGGCAGGTTCGCCATCAGGGCAACCTGCGCTACGCCGATGACAATCAGACGGGAAGACACTACAAATACAATGCGGTTGCCACCTCGGTACAACGGCCTTTGCCGCAACTGGACAGCATCATTGCCTTCGGCGACAACTACACCAACAGCAGTCTGTTTGGCAATCTCTCATTCAATGGCGTCAAGCTCAGCACTGACCAACGCATGTGGCCACAGGGTAAACGAGGCTATGCCCCGGAAGTGCGCGGCGTCGCCACCACGACGGCCCGTGTGGTTGTACGCCAGCAGGGAAAAGTGATTTACGAAACTACCGTCGCGCCCGGCGCCTTCGTGATTAACGATCTGTACAACACCCGCGGCCAGGGCGATCTGACGGTGGATGTCGTTGAAGCAAACGGACAAGTTTCGCGCTTCACCGTCCCCTATTCCGCCGTACCGGACTCGATTCGTCCCGGTAACTGGAATTACGAACTGGCGATGGGCTACGTTCGTCAGTACTACAGCGTAGAAAATAAGTTTATTGAAGGTGTACTACAGCGCGGGATGAGCAACGTGCTGACGGCCAACATGGGTTCACGACTGGCAGATAATTATCAGGCCTTCCTCGCCGGCGGCGTGCTGGCAACCTCCGTCGGCGCATTCGGTTTGAACACGGTTTTTTCCAGCGCTCATGTAGAAAATAACGAAAAACAACAAGGCTGGCGCGTCGAGGCAAGCTACAGTAAAACCTTCACCACCGGCACCAACCTGGTCCTCGCGGCCTATCGCTATTCCACCAGCGGCTATCGCGATCTGCAGGACGTACTCGGCGTACGTCGCCAGGAGAAAAACGGCACCCTCTACTACTCTGATACGCTCAATCAGCGGAACAACTTCTCGGCGACCGTCAGCCAGCCGATGGGTGACTGGGGCATGCTGAGCTTTACCGGCAGCACCTCGGATTACTATAACAACGCCTCACGCATCACCCAGTTGCAACTCGGTTACAGTAATAGCTGGCGTGACATCAGCTTCAATATCAGCGCCGCACGCCAGCGGAGTACCTACTCCAGCCGCTACTTCAGCAGCGTCAACGATCGCGATTTTGATAACGAAAACCAGCGAAAATACACGGAAAACACCGTATCGCTGGGGATTTCGATTCCATTCGACTTTGGTTCCAGCCGCTCGCAAATCAACCTCGACATGAACCGCAGTCGCGACAGCCGGACGGCCACGGTTGGGATGAGCGGGACGACGGGTGAAAAGAGTTCTACCTCGTGGGCGCTCTACAGCGGCATTGAGCACAACAACGACAGTGGCGACAGCTCGACCTGGGGCGGAAATATTGAACATCGCACCTCCGTCGGCGCCTTTCGCGCTTATGCCTCCCGGGGCGACAGTTATCAGCAGTATGGACTGGGGATGTCCGGTACACTGGTAGCCCATCGCGGTGGGATTACCGCCGGTCCGTATACCAGCGACACCTTCGCACTGGTGGAGGCTCCCGGTGCACGCGGAGCCGAGATTCGTAATGGGCAGGGCGCGACGGTGGACCGTTTCGGCTACGCGATCCTCCCGTCATTAACGCCCTACCGCTATAACACCATTAGTCTCGACAGCCAGAATATGGCCGATGACGTCGAACTTCAGGGCGGCAGCAAGCGGCTGGTCCCCTATGCGGGCGCAATTTCTCGCGTAACGTTCAAGACCACTCACGGGAAAGCAACGTTGATTAACACCACTCTGCCTGATGGCAGCCAGCCACCGATGGGCGCGGACGTCACGGACAGCAATGGCGAAGCCGTGGGCATCATGGGCCAGGGCGGGCAAATCTACGCCCGACTCGCCGCTCAGTCCGGCGTGCTGTTCGTTAAGTGGGGTAAAACCGCCGCCCAGCAGTGCCAGGTCTGGTATCAATTGCCAACGACGCGCGACGCGCCGCTGTACCAACTTACGCTACCTTGCCGCCAGGAGTGATGGCTTATGAAATTATCTTCTTTTTTCCCGCTGCTGTTAGTTGGCGTCGTACTGGCACAGCCGGCATGGTCTGCCTGTAAAAGGGTAACCTCTGCCAACGATCTGTCTCAGACAGCGAAAGATGCCGGTTACATCGGCGCCAGCTGGGGAGGCGTTGGCGATAGCGAAGTCAAAGGCAAACTGGGGTTGCCTGGCGTTATCACCTTAAGCAGCGGCGCCGGATTTCAAACGGAAGGCACACTGCTCGCCAGTTCGACGGCCAGCTTTGTGCCTAATGGTCGCACCCAGGGCGTCAACGCCAATCAGATCTATTTTCGCTGCGACGTCGCCGAAATCGGCAAGGTGTATGAGTATTACGCCACCAACGGCGATGATGCCTGGGGCGGCAGAGAAGCGGTTGCCGGGATTGAAGGCGCTTACTACACCTACGTCAAAAACGTGGCGCTCAGACTGACAAACCTGAAAACCGGGCAATACTATTCGCGCTACTGGCAAACACGCCTCATCCCTGAAAACGAGATGTTCAATGATGGGACCTACATTTACATCCCGGGCAGCGCCTTCAGCGATGTTTTCGTTGAGCTGTTTCGGGTTGATGACGCATCAAAAGGGGTGAACGGTTCAAACCGCTATGGTTATACCTACGCCGGGCCGGCTGGCTATATCGCCTTCCACGGCGGCGGCATGAGCTCCGGGCTGTTTGACGGTGCTGACAGCAGAACCAACTACGACGGCTGGGGCGCCATGCAGTGGCCTGGCGGCTGGACGCTCACCAGCCAGAGTTACTTTGTGCGCGGCGCCGCCTGTCGAATCGATGACTATCCCGCTATTGTCCGTCTGCCGCCGATCAGCGTCGGTGAGCTGAGCGGCGGCGGCACAGCGCAGACTCCGTTTAACATTACCGTCGAATGCGAAACCGGCGCGATTTCCGGCACCGCGGTCTCGACAACCAGCAAAGCGAACGTGGCGATGGGTTTTCTGGTGAATAACCAGACGGCGGCGAATGCGGCAAATCAGTTAGGGCTTAAGACCGGATCGGGAGCCTGGACCTGGCTGCTCGATAACCACTATGGCGTCAGCGGCGTGGCGTCCGGCGTGGGCATTCGCATCTACAGCGAAAAACTGGGCGGTAGCGCTATCAACCTGCTGCCAAATCTGACGTCAACCGCCACGGGCAACGCCGGAGGATGGTACGGCTATGCCGATTTAACCAGTAAAACTTCAACAAGCGGTTCGACCGAATTGTATAACGGGGAATTCACCGCCTCGCTGGAAGCCATTCCGGGCGAAGCCATAACAGCAGGATCGGTTTATGCACAACTTCAGGTGGTGGTTAGTTTTCAGTAGCGCGTTGCTGTTGAACGTTCTGCCGTTCTCCGCTCATGCGGTGGTGAATAGCGAAGTGACCCGGGTAATTTTCAATGCTGGTGACAAAAGCGCTTCGCTGGCGCTGATCAATTCCCCGCAGCAGCCAGCCCTGGTTCAGGTCTGGACCGATACGGGTAATCCCTCGAGCCAGCCCAATGAGGAGACGACGCCCGTCATCGTACTACCGCCGGTATTTAAAATGCAGCCCGGCGAACTGCGCAGCATTACGCTGCAACTGACCGACACCTCGGTACTGCCGCGCGATCGCGAAGCGCTTTACTGGCTGAACGTGTATCAGATCCCGCCCATGACGCAGACCGACGCCCAGGTGGCGCAGAAAGTGGTTCTGCCGTTACGCATCCGTATGAAGGTGTTCATTCGCCCGAAAGGCGTCGGTGCGCTTAAGGAAAGCGATGCGGAGAAGCTGCACGTGATATACGCCGGGGCGCAAAATCAGTTGCAGTTAACCAACCCCACCCCGTGGCATATCACGCTGGCCGGAATAAGCTGTGAGTCCGGCAGTGCAAGCGGCATCATGATTGCGCCGCTGACGACGGTATCGGTCCCGCTACAGGGACAAGGAGCACCATGTTCATCGGTCCGCTATGACGTCATTAACGACCAGGGTACCCTGTGGCATTACAATAAAGCCGTCTCGCGTCTCCCGTAGCGGACGGCTTACGCGCCTTGCCCGGCATATTTCAGGCCCGAATATCGTCATACTCGCGAGTTTTATCAAACTCGTGTTTGGCAAACGGGCAAAGAGGAATAACTTTGCGTTTTTCGCGGCGCATTTTCTCCACGACTTTCGCCACCAGCTGTTTTCCGACCCCCTGACCTTTCAGGCTGGCATCGACATCGGTATGCTCAATAATGCTTAAATGCTCACCGGTTGGAACAAAAACAATTTCAGCGACCTGATTCCCCTGATCATTATTGACATAGAATTTATTGTGACCTTCCAGTATTTCCATTTTCCCCTCGCTTATTTACGACGATATTGTAGCGCCCCGCTTGGGCAGGTATCGATAACGTTGATCACCGTTGAGATATCCACTTCATCAGGCATAATCCACGGCTTACGTTTCAGATTGAAAAGTCTGGCGCTACCGCGTACACAATTCCCAGAGTGCTGACAAATTGCTGTATTGAAGTAGACATCGATTTTCTCACCGGTATAGACGCGATAACCCGCATCCTCAAGTTGCTTATCCATGACATTGCCTCATTTTTTGTTTATCCCTTAAGCATAGCGCGTGAATATCACCCGCCACCACTTTAATGTTAGATGAGTAAATACTCATCTGTTCCTTATGTTTAAGCATAAAAAACCAATTATAGTGGCATTTAAGATTTTATATTATGCATTTAATGATATTTAAGGTTATTCGCTCTAATTGACTATTTAACATCAGGTCGGCATAATAAATCTTTCAAATGACTCATTAAAAAAATCTGTTTTTATTCAAGAATACTCATTAAAAATAGTGAGTTACAGAAAAGTACACCTGTCTGATACCGAATCTTAAATCACGACGTTGAAACAGATTTCAACGCCACTTTGTTGATAATCAGGCCATAATTTTTCCGGAATGCGGCATTGGGATGTTTAAATGATTACAGTAGCTGATTATTCATTGCGGCAGAATCCACCGACCTTGTTAATAAATTGCTTTGTTTTATATGCACTTATGTGAAACTTCAGAACAAAAACATTAGTTTCATAAATTAAACGACTTACTGAACTCATTTATACTATACGTAATAGTATGTTCAGAATTTTCTACAATTAAGTCTCTACTGTTTATAACTTTCGAACACCGTGAACCCATATGTACTGGATTATTAACGATAATATTGAATTCAGACCAGACAGTAAAAAGTTAATTTCTGTCACTAACCCAGAAATTAACGTGGTTTTGACAACGCCTGCCAGTCGTTGTCTGCTTTTGCTGCTTGACGCTTCACCGGACGTCGTCACTCAGCAGGAATTTTTTAAAAAGGTATGGGAAGATGAAGGCATGCTGGTGCCTGCCAACACCCTTTATCAGAATATTTCTATTGTCCGTCGAGGCTTACGCGCCGTTGGCGAGACTGACCGGATCCTCGTCGCCACAGTCCCGCGCAAAGGTTTCCAAATCGACAAAAGCGTTAAAATTACTCGCGTTGCTGCGGTTCAGGAGGCTGAAGTGGCCCCTGATTCTCTGCAGGGTGAAGATGAACTGGATGTGGAGTACCGCACTGAGGCGGATCCCGCGCTTACGCCAGAAGAAATCGCCCCTCCTGCCAGTGCGATGACGGTAAGTAAGAGCAGCAGATTGCCGCTCTTCGTTGGCATTCTCGCCATGGTAGCGGCATTTTTTATTGGCGCTATCGGCATGAACTATTTCTGGCACTTTAGCGATACGAAGCCATTCTTCGCTGATTACACCTTCGTCGAGCAAGACAAAGGCTGTCGTTTCTATACCAAAGATGACAGCCACGATAACAAAAACAGCTTTGCACACTTTAAGGCGCTGATTCTGGGTTCTGGACTCGATTGCGAAAAGTACCCCTGGGTGTACTTCCCGCTATCACAAACATCGCCAGGCTTAGCGGTTCTTGTCTGCCGCCAGAACTACCTGAAATCAGCCATTCCAGGTTGTATTACACTCTCTTTTCGTGGAGTAGGAAGTGAGTAAAAGAACAGTCATAACGATGAGTGCCATATTTTTACTCGCGGGTGTGCTCATCAGCGCGTTATACAATTTTTTAATGTCAAAACATTACGATAAACAGGAATGTTCGATGTCGCTGGTGGTGTTTCATAAAAACGCCCGCGCAAATATCACGCTGAACTACATGTATTCGCTGAAAAACCAGAACGGCATCGTAGCCGTCAGCGGAACCTATATTGAAGATAACAAACTGAAAGGGCGCATCAGACGAGATGTGGCCTATAACTGGACAGAAAATCAGGATTCGTATCACTTACACTCAAGCAGAATCAACAAGTTCGAAATTATCGAAACGTTGCCGGATGATCTGCTAGCCGATATTCTGCCTGATTTCTACGTTTACCCCGATAAAGATGTGAGTTACTCCATTCTTAATCAGGGTGTTCACGGGTTCCTGTTCACCATCGGGAAACGCCCTCTGCTCTATTGCGCCCGATAAACGGGAGAAAACCGTCAGCTCTGTGCTCAACAGGGCTGACGCGTTTTAAAGAAACATACTCTCTTCGAGTAAATTCTCTTTGATCAGCAGTAGATCGTGAACCCGGTGCCCACCTAATTTCTTACACGCAAGGTTGCGATAGGTGTATACCCGTTTCGGCGGTAGCGCCAATGATTCGGCAATCAGGTTAATATCTTTACCCAACAGCGATTCACAAATAATCCTTTTTTCAACACGATTGAGAACATGATTCCTGATAGCCTGGCGTTTTTCCATACCGACCAGACGCGTAATGATCATCATCAGCGATAGCAGAGACTGCTGTGCGCTGACAATCACATCGGCATCCAGGACCAATGCACTCCGCTCTGAGTCCAGTATAACCAGCAACTTACATTTTTTGTTGAGTCTGGAGATTTCTTTAGCACAACATTTGTTGAACAAATTAAGATGTAAAATCACGGTATCGTCGAATGTGAGTCTTTCAACAGGTAAATGAGGCATGGTTTCTTTCACGATTTCCAGGTTGGCCTCTTTTGCCAATAAGACAATACCCTCCTGCAAATAGTTATCATTACTTATAATATATATCGCCATCGCTTTATTTCCGTATTAATAATTTAACTCACAGGTCGTTTCCGTTCTTCTATATCCAGCTTTAGCGAGACATGTAAAAAATTATATTGATAAGCTTACGAATAATACAATTAAATAGTCTTAACTGGTGTGACATTTATAACTTATTGATAATGTGCATTTTAATTAAATTTCTTAAACACTCTTAAGTAGACAATTATTCGTTTGTCTCTGTATTCTGTCTCTTTCTCTATGTTATGTTGTGCCATTAGCGAACGGGCGGATGGGATGGAAAAAAATGACCAGGCGTATCGATTACCTGATTGAAAAATATCATTTCACTGAAATCAACGAGTCGCCGCGCATTGCCAGCCAATGGAAAGAGGTTCTGGCGGAGTGCCAACAAGAGAATGCCGGTGTTGAAGAACGACTGCGTATTGCGCTGCTTAATGTCGATTACGTAACCAGCTTTGAACTGCCCTTCCGTTTGCTCCTCACCCGTACTCCGCAACTGATCGACAAGCTGCGGAAAGAATTTGCCCTCACCCAGAAAAATGTGCTGATTAATGATAAACGCCGTGGCCAGGTTTACAGCATCAATGCCGATCTCAGTCGCGTCCCCGATGCCTTTCGCTATCGTCTGTCGTCGCGTATCCGCCGTATGGATGAGGAAACCATTACCACGGCGCCCTATCAGCAGGTTGCCAGTCAGACAAAGCATCCCGAGGAACGGCTTCGCCTGGCACTGGAGAGTGGTTTGCAGGTTAACGCCCTGGATGGACTGTTCTGGCTGGGGATCCAGCGTATTGCCGCCGATATTCAGCGACTCCGCGCGTCAGGCATGCCGATTCTGGCGTCAGATGTCGAGGTGTTCGATTCACTGACCGGCACGCGCCGAACCGTGACGGCATACCATCTTTAACCGGTTGTCAGTTCCTGAAAGCGGGATAAAAAAAGCGCGCGTGCCTCTCGTGGCATCAGTGGCGTGACGGTCAACCGCGTCGTGGGCGAGATCCCTGCCAGCATCGGCCAGTCATTACCGGGATCCAGATTGAGATCGCGCCGCTCGGTTGCCAGCATCATCAGGTCCACCTGTTTAATCACCTTGCTCGGGGTGAGAGGAAGATCGAAACGCTGACGAATGGCGTTATCCAGCCGTGCTTCAATCTCTTTGTACGCGGGAAGCAAGCGCTTTAACGGTGAGGGAAGATCCAGACAATAGGCCTCAGCGGCATCGTGCAGCAGCGCTTCAAGCGCGAACTCAGGTGGCGTTAACTGGCTGCACAGAACCCCGTGTTGGGCGACACTGTAAAATTCAGGCACATGTCCGGCAAAGCGACAGAGGTGCGAAAGGGCGACCGCAATATCTTCAATCACAATATGCTCCGGTCGAATATCACCGTAATCAATGTGTTGTCCGGTAATGGTGGCGATAAATTTCATCCGTTCTCCTGCTTCCTTGCCGTTCTTGCCCACGACGGGCGCCTGGGTAGCCATAAAGAAACTACGTTTTTATATTCACTACGTAAATATTTTTCACCCCTTACCGCACGCTTTTCAGAGCGATCGCTTTTATAGCTTCTTAGTTATATTCCAGCACAAAGGTGGCAGTGCCATTTGCCCGTCCCGCGGTGACCGTCGATCCTGTCTGCACCATCTGTGCCATAAAATTGACCGGCACTGCCGTTGCGGCGCTGGAAGCGGGAACTTTCTGTACCACTGGCAGATTTGCGGGCTCATTCAGCGTCACCGATGTTCCCTTTACCGGCCCGTTACCGCCATTATCACCATAGCGGATCCGGATCCCGACGCCGTCCGCACCACCGGGAAAGTGCGTAATATCCAGCGTATCTGTCGCCCCGGTCGTCGCCGGGGTCGCGAAGAAGCCAATACGGATATCCGTGGGCGTAGCGCAATACACGGGGATGCTAAACGGCACCGCCGAACCGCCAGAGGTACCCGGACCTTTGAAATCGCTCCGGTTCGCTTTGCCCAGATCGACAAAAATACTGGCGCGGGTGACGCTACAGCTACCGCGACTGCCGATGTCCACGTTCATCGCCGCAAGATCGAGAATCACCGGCCTGCTGACCTGATCGCCATTTCCCCCCGCATTCGGGTACGTCATCGACAGGTTCCCGACATTTGCCAGCGTGTTGGCGAAAGCATGGTTATTACTTACCAGTTGAATATCAGCGGTTTTATAGAAGGTCACCCACGCTTTCACCTCCACTTCCCGTTGCGTCAGCATCGACGGGCTCTCTGTGCTGTCGCAAACCGTAACCGACCGACTGCCCACTGACTCCAGGAAATGGATCGGCCCCCCGTCGCACTGGAAACTGAGTGAGTAGCCGATCCCGGGTAAGGCCGAATTGAACACCGCATGTCCGTCAATGATCTGCCCACCCTGGGTATTCATCTGCTGATAGACGATTTTTTTCCACGACGATGTCGTCCCTTGCCGATCGCAGGTAAAGCGAATCCCCCCACCGTTCACCGGCATAATACTGCTCATCTGAGTATTGACCCGCAGCGTCGGCAGATATTTGATGTTTTGAAAGTTCAGGGTCATTTGTCCGGTATTACCCTGACAGGTTTCGGCCTGAACGTACTGGCTAAACAGGCTCGCTACCAGCAGCATTAACCCGCAAATAAGACGAAAAACCCCTGACATCGTCAGTTCCTCATGATTCATAAACATTGTCCCGCCACCTCTTTCACCGGGTTCCGGTCCTGTGCATCCGCTATCCGGAAATGCAGTACGCACTGGCGGCTCACGCCCGCGCCGTCCCATTTCACCGCAAGAGTGCCTGCCGTCGGCACCCCGCTCAGGTAGACCTGCCCGCGTTCGGCCACCATCGCGCTGGCGGTACCGCCATCACCGACCAGCCGGGCGCTGGCACCAAAAGGCACCACATCCTGATTGCGGCGAAGCGTGAACAGTACGCGGTTGCCGATATGCGTCTGGTAATGTGCTTCCACCACTGCGCCGCCGCCAGGGATCACCGTCGCCCCCTGCAATTCGACATCCGCATCATCCGGTAACGTTTGGGCATCCAGCGCGATCACGTTTTTGTGATAGGGCGTAAGCGTGGGCACCACGGCATAACCACGCCAGTCGGTATGAACATTGTTTGCGTTCTGAA
This sequence comes from Citrobacter sp. MGH 55, assembly GCF_016906145.1. Taxonomy (NCBI): domain Bacteria; kingdom Pseudomonadati; phylum Pseudomonadota; class Gammaproteobacteria; order Enterobacterales; family Enterobacteriaceae; genus Citrobacter; species Citrobacter sp. MGH 55. The sequence continues at coordinate 2,218,596 of NZ_CP070239.1, read as the reverse complement.
TCGCGACGTTCGCCGCGCCCGGCGCGCGAACAATGGCGAAGCTGTCACCGACGTTCTGTCCGAGCGTGATGCCGTGCGGATGTACCACCAGAGCGCCAGACGCCCCCCAGGTCATCTGGCTGCTGTCGCGATCGCGGCGATACCCCAGTTGCGTCGTCCCATATCCACCGTGATAGTCCAGCGATGCGCTGCTGTTGCTACCCTGCCCCTGATTTGCAATCCCCTGCTGTACCGAATAGTAGAGGTTTTGATTCTGCGGCAGCGCACCGTATATCCCCACCTGTTGCGAGGTGTAGCCGTGATTATCGGAAGAGGTGTTGTAGCTTACGGTGCTGTCTGACCACGCGCCGCCCAGCGGCAGCGTAACGTTCAATGACCATGAGCGATCCGGCGCGCTGTGTCCTGTCGTTTTGGTGTAGAAATAGCCGACGCTCCAGGCAACACGCTTCCAGGTACTGTAAAATCCGGCGTGCAGGGTTTGATCGCGATCCGCGTTATGCCAGTAGTCCTGCGAATACGCTGAAAGCGAAAGCGTACCCACCCCTCCCAGCGCCTGATTAACGGAAATCTCTTCGCGACTGCGTTTGCTCCATGTCTGACCGTAGCGGCTTTCCAGCATCGCGGCTTCGCTAAAATCGTAATATCCGCTGGAAGAGTAACGATAGCTGGCCAGACTGAACGAGGTCCCCGTTTGCGCAACGCTTTTCTGGTACTGCGTGCGCAGCGAATGACCGGTATAACGCTTACCTGAAGGCGTCGTGGTCGCCGCCCAGGTCGTATCCAACCCCAGCGCGCCCAGCAGGCCAAAACCACGCCCCAGCCCTGCCGCGACGGCATGATAATCTTCAGCCAGCTGCGAACCGCCATAGAAGGTGAACTCAGCGGGCAGACCATAAAAAAGCGTTCCCTGCATAAACGTCGGCGAACGACTGCGTTGCGAGGTCGAGTGATAGCGCCCGGCGCTCAGGCTGAATCTGGCGCGTCCTTCACGCAGCATAAATGGCACCGCAGCAAACGGCTGTGTCCAGCGCCGCTCAGAACCATCGCTCTCTTTAACAGTGACCTCCAGGTCGCCGCTCTGGGCGGTGGGATAGAGATCCTGAATGGCAAATGCCCCCGGCGACACGTAGGTTTCATAAATCACATAGCCGTGCTGCGCGATGGTTACTTTCGCATTACTGTGCGCCACGCCGCGCACAATCGGAGCAAAGCCGTTCATGCTGTCCGGTTGCATTTCGTCATCAGACATCAGCTGCACACCGCGAAATTGCACGCTGTCAAAGACGTCGCCACGGGTGTAGGTATCCCCCATCCGCAGCTGACTTTTCAGTGAGACAATATCGCGCTGCAGGTAAGTACTTTGCGAGTCCCAGCGTCGGGTTTTATCGTACTGCATCGACGAGATGTTACGCAGGCGCCATGCGCCGAGGTTAACGCCACTGCGCAGGTTCAGATAACTGGAACGCCCGTCATCCGTTGACTGCCGGGTCTGCGAGCCGGAAAAAGTGTAATCGACGAAGGCGGCCGGAATGCCGTCATCCCAACGCGCGGGATCGACATAACCGTGGCTTTGCACGTTCATCGCCGCCTGCGGAATGCTCAGATTCAGACGCTGAGTGGAGAAATCAAACTGGCTGCGGGCATCGGGAATGTAGCGTTCGATATCGGTGAAAGTGCCTCCATCAGGCAACTGACTGAAGGCGGTAAACGCGCTGACGTTAACCCCGTATTCCGCCAGTTGCGAAGGGGTGAGCAGCGGTTTCAGTTGCCCATTCTCCTCGACAAACGTCACATTCTGCTGTGCGACCTCCTGTTCGTTGAGCCAGACACTGACCGGGTACGTTCCGGGCTGCTGTCCGCCCGCTTTGGCAAAATAGCGCAGGTCCGCCAGTTTCTGTTGCGGATCGCGTAATTCCAGCGCGGCAGGATCAAAATAGTCATCCGCCCACGCCTGACGCTGATCGCAAAACAGCAGTAAAACGCCAGGGATGATCGTCAGCAGCAGCGTCGCGCTGTCCGCCGATAACAGGACGGTTCTCTTTTTCACGGGAAGGTTGCCTGACATCACTGTTGCGCGGAGTCGGTCACGCCGCCAAAATCATTGATTGCCCGCCATGTCACCGGGCCGCTGCCGTTGGTCGTCCAGCGACGCGTGCTCAACGGGGCGATCATCCCCGGCTCGGCAAGCGCTTTGCCGCCCACGGTCAGGGAGAACAAGGAGATGTGATACGGCGTCGGGTTGTTCGCCACCAGTTGGTTTCCTTGCACGGTAAAGGTCAACTGCGTCCAGGCGTCTTTTGCCTCGCCTTTCAGCCCCTGCGGGCGATAAAAAAGTTTGAAGCGAGACTTCACGTTAATCTGCAGTTTATTGGCGTCCTCTTTTTGCGTCGGGGCGATACTTTTAATGTTCAGCCAGAACATGGACTCCCGATCGGCAGGCAATGCGCCCCCCGTAAACGTAATACGCAGGACGTTTTGCTGTTCCGGCTCAAGACGAAACAGCGGCGGCGTGACCACGAACGGCACTGGCCGCTTATCCTCTGCGTTCGCGTTTTCCACCCATGATTGCACCAGATACGGCGTCTGCGTGTCGGCATTCGTCACCGTCATGGTGGCTTCGCGCTTCCCTTCCTGATAAACAACACGGGTTCCACCCATGACAATGCCTGCCTGCGCGGTAGCGCTCAGCAGAATTAACGATGCCGTCATTGCGGCGATAAACTGTTTCATGAAGTGTGACCATCAGGAAAAGAAGAAAAAAGAGTTGAGCAGACCGGAAGCCTGCTCAGAGTGTCGATCAGTTGTATACCATCAGGAAGTCAGCAGTGCCGTTAGCGCTGCCCGCCGTCACATTCGTGGTCGTGGAAACATAATCGGCCATAAATTTCAGGTCGGCTTTATTTGATACCACATTCGCAGCGGCAGACACTGAGCCCAGCGTAATTGGCGTAGGCGAGCTACCGGCGTTATATAATTTGATACCGACACCTGTTGCGATGGAGCTGGAATTCAATGCCAGCAGTGCGGGATTATTCGCATCTGTCGCCCCCGTAAATAACACGGCCACCGTTTTCACCGACGCCGGACAATTATCTACGCTGATGGTAAAAGGCGTTTTCGTGGTTTCCACCCCTGTACCAGTAAAAAAGGTTTTTGCCCATCGACCTAAATCCACGCTGGGATGTTTTGACCCCGTAGTGACATTACAGGAACTGTCGACAATCTCACCGGAAAATTCCACTGTACCACCGGTCCCCTGCACCCCAGAAACCGCTGACAGCGCGACACCAGACGCCATTGCGCTGACCAGAAACGCGGCTATACGAATTTGACTCTTCATTATTTCGCTCATTTAAACGTATTATTAATGTTTACTTTCGCCAATACAAAAATTGTTCTGGCGTTTCTCCCTTCGCATGCTCCTGCTGATAATATTCACAATCCCGTCGTGATAATACGAGGCTTTACTTGCTGTGGTAATGCGGCAAAGACAAAACATGACCTTTTAATAAAGACTTGCATCGCTGCCATGTTAGCCGTGATTAAAATAATATTTTTCTATGTTACCAATTGCAATACCACTGAATTTTCTGCAACACCGTAAGATAAAAGTCTACATTAATATTCGCGGCCATTTTTTTATTAACTGTATCAACATCCCCTGGGGCAACGGTTAAAATAAACATAATGGCAACATATAGAGAGAAAAGAGATCATTTTCTGGGCTTTTTTTTGCCCGACGGGCATCTGGCCTAAGTGAAATTAAGAATATTCCTGGGGGGAAGGCTCCCTTTTAACCATCGATATGAATCCGGCGTAAAAATGCCCCCGGAAGGCCATAGCCTGGGCGGGGGCATGTCAGTGACAGGTGTCATCCTCTGCTCTTCAGGAGCACAATGAGTCATCTTATTTCTGGATCACGGTCCACTTGGAGGTCGGCGGCGTATATGTCGAAAAATACTCAACAATTTCCGGCAACGAATCGGAGAAAAACAGCATATCCACGTAACTCTGCTTCATAAAACCTTCATCGGCCATTTTCTGTACCATGACCTGCAGCGGTTGATAAAAATTGTTCATGTTATAAAACGCACAGGGCTTGTGGTGGATGCCTAATTGTCCCCACGTCCACTGCTCAAAAATCTCTTCCAACGTGCCTGCCCCGCCGGGTAAGGCGATGAAAGCAGAAGACAATGCCGCCATGCGATCTTTACGCTGGTGCATGTTCTCAACGACCTGCAAATCAGTCAGCCCGGTATGCGCAATTTCACGTTCAACCAAAGACACGGGCATCACCCCCGTCACGTGCCCGCCGTGTTGCAGGGCGGAATCCGCCACGGCCCCCATCAATCCGACCCGGCCACCGCCATAAACAATGCCCAGCCCGGCCTGAGCCAGATAGGTTCCGGCTTCGCGCGCGGCCTGCATATAAACCGAAGAATGGCCTTCAGATGAACCGCAAAAAATACCGATAGACTTCATATAATTTCCTTTTGGAATTACTTAATCCGTAAATCTTCATTCACTCAATGTCGAAACAGCATAATGCAAAGGGGCTCAATACACTATGTGAGATCGGCCAGATGAAAGTACTGACCAGGTGATTTCCAGTAATTACCAGAACGATACGCATAAACGCCTTAGATGAATAAGAGTAGTTTCAGGCGTTATTATTCCCTCGCTCGCATTTTATTTGTCGCAAAACATTTCATCACATAAAGACAGGCTAATTTCAGCCACACGCCCTCATCCGCCAAATATACCCGTACTAATGCAATTTCTGCGGGTTAACGGGAATCAATCTGCTCACGGCTAAATACCAGATCCCGCCTCTAAAGCGGTTATATGACTTATTATTGCTATTCTCACCGTGTTTTTTGCAGTATTGTTTACTCATTGTTGTAGTTCTACAGTGAATGCTAGCGAGGTTGCCATGTCGTTTTTCGTCCTTAGCAAAGCCTTTTGCTCATCATTCGGGGTATTCCGGAATGGGCTCGATCGTAGAACAGCAATAACGTTTATTGATTCAGTAAGATAAGCAAAAACACAAGACCAGAGGAGGCACCCAGTCGATAATGTCACGACGTTATGACGAAACAACATACAGCCATTTTCATTATCCGCTCACGTCCTTCTGTAGCGAAGCAACGTTGCATACGATTAGCGCCTACCGTGCAGTACAAATAAATCATGAGTTAAAACCGGATAAGACCATTGGATTAATGGAAATCAGCAGAACGCTTGCGCACCTGCAATCAAAAGGGAACCTAATGAAAAATAACGCCGATAATAAGAAGAGGAATTTCCTGACTCAAAATGAAATAGAGTCACTTCTCAAAGCAGCAAACACGGGACCACACGCTGCCCGCAATTACTGTCTGACCTTATTGTGTTTTATTCATGGATTTCGTGCCAGTGAAATCTGTCGCCTGCAAATATCAGATATTGATATTAAATCTCGATGTATTTACATTCACCGCCTGAAAAAAGGTTTTTCGACAACACATCCATTATTAAGAGAAGAAATTCAGGCGTTAAAAAACTGGCTGACTATACGAGCCGACTATCCTCATGCCAACAGTGAGTGGTTATTTTTATCAAGAAAAGGAAACCCTCTTTCTCGCCAACAGTTTTATCAAATCATTTCAGCCTCGGGCGATCACGCTGGGCTCCCGCTTGAAATTCATCCGCATATGCTTCGTCACTCATGCGGTTTTGCATTAGCCAATATGGGGATCGACACCCGTCTCATCCAGGATTACCTGGGACACCGTAACATTCGCCATACCGTCTGGTACACCGCCAGTAACGCTGGTCGATTTTACGGTATCTGGGATGACGCTAAACTCAAACAGCATAATGCTATTTCACTGTGACAGATACAACACCATGGATGGTGTTAAAACCACGATAAACAAAGCATTAATAATATTTAACCATATATTTATTATGCTTATTGTTCACTTCCATCCTTATTTGCAGCAGAATTAAACAGTTTTATTATATCCATGTAATGAATCAGGATACTTTTTTTTCAACATGACCTTTTCGTCAAACAAACCTTCGCCACCTTCTCACCTCTGTAACTATTTTTCGTTTAAATTTATACACCTGACTTTGTCTACAACAGCCGCTATTGTCGCACCTGATAAAATCAATAAAAATAAGACTTATCACGTGGTAATAATAGCTACGTATGTAAAAGTGATGTAATCACCAACGGTGATTAATCCCTCAAATATAATATGCCTTTAACATCGTGGATTATTTTTTAATCGCATGATGTTTTCTACAGGTGTTCATTAACAAAAACATATTTCAGGAGTAATGCATTGTGAATCGACGTCGTTATCTTACTGGCAAAGAAGTACAAGCCATGATGCAGGCTGCCCGACATGGCGCAACCGGAGAGCGAGATTATTGTCTTATTTTGCTGGCGTTCCGTCACGGCATGCGCATCAGTGAACTCCTCGATTTGCATTATCGCGACCTCGATCTCAACGAGGGACGAATCAATGTCCGTCGACTGAAAAACGGGTTTTCCACCATTCATCCACTGCGTTTTGATGAGCGTGAGGCCGTTGAACGCTGGAGTCAGGAACGCGCAGGCTGGAGAGGCGCAGGCCGCACTGACGCCGTGTTTATCTCCCGCCGGGGGACACCGCTTTCTCGCCAGCAGGCATATCGCATTATTCGGGCTGCGGGGGTTGATGCTGGAACCGTTACCCATACTCACCCCCATATGCTCCGTCACGCCTGCGGTTATGAACTTGCCGAACGGGGGGCCGATACGCGACTGATTCAGGATTATCTTGGCCATCGAAATATTCGCCATACCGTCCGTTATACCGCCAGCAACGCCGCACGTTTCGCCGGATTATGGGAGAGAAGCAGCCTGTTAGAGGTCATTTCGCAGGAGAAAAAGAAATAAGCTAACGGATTGATATAAAAAGGAAAGGCTTTACCTGAACAGGTCAATTGGGGCCAAACTGTTTATATCATAAAAAGAATTAGTAAAGCTTTGCAACTAACAAGTTAGGAATTATCGATAAACACTCTTTATCTCATTGATTAGAATAGTATTACCTCCAACATTTTTTCACATTTACCACCGCCGTTTACGCGCTTTCAACATTTCTCCACCTGACTCCTGCACCATATCAGTCATCTACATAAAACTATTTTCAGTTTTTTATATCAAAAAATTGCAACCATAAGAAACAAAAAACCAATAAGAAAGAAATAATATGCCATTTAAAGCCGTTTATACCAACGAGTCAAAATGGCCCCAATTGACTCATTCATTGGGTAAAAACTGTGCAGAACCGGCAGTCGCCCCATTCGGCTGAAATATGGAATGCCTGGAAGGCACAACGACTGGCCATTTCGGTTCGTGATATCGACATTGTTTAAAGGAAAACAGCATGAAAATTAAAACACTGGCTATCGCTGCTATGTCAGCCCTGTCCCTGACCTCCGCGGCGGCTCTGGCCGATACCACCACGGTAAACGGCGGTACAGTGCATTTTAAAGGAGAAGTCGTTAACGCAGCCTGCGCCGTCGACGCCGGTTCAGTCGAACAAACCGTTCAGCTTGGTCAGGTTCGTTCGGCAAAACTGGCTACTGCGGGCAGCACCAGTTCTGCGGTCGGTTTCAACATTCAGCTTGATGATTGTGATACCAGCGTGTCAACCAAAGCCTCTGTCGCGTTTTCTGGCACGGCCGTTGATACCACCAACAACACCGTACTGGCACTGCAGGGCTCTGCTGCCGGTAGCGCCACTAACGTTGGCGTCCAGATCCTCGACAACAAAGGCACCCCACTGGCGCTGGACGGCGCAACCTTTAGCGCAGCAACAACCCTGAACGATGGCACGAATATCATCCCGTTCCAGGCACGTTACTACGCCACGGGCGCCGCAACTGCCGGTACCGCTAACGCAGACGCCACCTTCAAAGTTCAATACGAGTAATTCATCACGCAAGGATGCGCCTGGGGCCAGGAAGGCCTGTTATCCGCAATGGGACTGAGGTGATAACGATGCAAAGGATGAAATCAGGTCTGCTGATGCTTTTACTTCCCGCCTGCGCGCTGGCCGGCAACAAGTGGAACGTGACGTTACCTGGCGGAAACATGCGTTTCCAGGGAGTCATTATTGCCGAATCTTGCCGCGTTGAAGCTGGCGATCGCCAGATGACCGTGCAAATGGGGCAGATCAGCAGCAATCGATTTCATGCGCCAGGGGAGGATATCAATCCGGTTTCTTTCGATATTCACCTTCAGGAGTGCAGTACCGCCGTAAGTCAACGCGTCGGCGTGGCATTTCATGGCGTCGCGGATGGTAAAAACCCTGACGTTCTCTCCGTAGGAGAAGGTCCGGGGATCGCCAGCGGTATCGGGATAGCGTTATTTGATAAAGAGGGTAGCCAACTCCCACTTAACGGCCCACCGACGAGCTGGACACGGCTTTACTCCGGGCCAACCACACTGCATTTCGTTGCGAAATACCGTTCTACCGGACGTCAGGTCACCGGTGGGGTCGCGAATGCACAAGCCTGGTTCTCTTTGACCTACCAGTAACAACCCCGCAGAGATAGCAAATACAGGAAACGACGGTGAATACAGCAAGGATAAACATGAAAAAAACACGCACCATGATGCGCAACCTGCTGGGCGGGATGCTGATGATAGCCGTCATGGGATTATTCACACCGGCTGAAGCTGGCGTTGCGCTGGGGGCAACACGGGTGATTTATCCGGCGGGTCAAAAACAGGTGCAACTGGCGGTCACCAATAATGATGACAGCAGCACGTATCTGATCCAGTCCTGGGTAGAAAATGCCGAGGGCGTCAAAGACGGACGTTTTGTGGTCACACCACCGCTGTTTGCCATGCAGGGAAAAAAGGAGAACACCTTACGCATCCTTGATGCAACCAACAATCAGTTACCACAGGACCGCGAGAGTCTGTTCTGGATGAATGTCAAAGCCATTCCGTCGATGGACAAATCCAGGCTCAGCGATAACACCCTGCAACTGGCCATTATCAGCCGTATCAAGCTGTATTACCGTCCAGCCGGTCTCGCGCTGCCGCCAGATCAGGCCGCAGAAAAACTCACTTTCCGCCGCAGCGCAGGCTCGCTCACATTGATCAACCCAACGCCGTACTACCTGACGGTGACCGAACTCAATGCCGGCACCCGGGTACTGGAAAATGCCCTCGTGCCTCCCCTGGGCGAGGCCCGCGTGAAGTTGCCAGCCGATGCGGGCAGCGAGATTACTTATAAAACCATTAATGACTATGGCGCACTCACGCCGCGCATGAAAGGCGCACTGCGATAACGAACAGGGAATCCGCGTGATCCCTGAATAAAAAAAGAACTGACAGCCGGGCGATTTTGAACCGGAGGGACTATGTCATATCTGAAACCTGGACTCGTCCACAGGCGGCGTTATGCACCACTTTTGTCAGGCGCAATGGCGCAGATCCCCTTTGCCTTTTTGCTTGCCTCACACACATTTTCCGTGCAGGCAGAACTCTATTTTAACCCGCGCTTTCTGGCGGACGATCCGGCTGCCGTCGCGGATCTTTCCGGTTTTGAAAAGGGACATGAGCTCCCCCCCGGCACGTATCGCGTCGATATTTATCTGAACGAGGGGTTTATGACCACCCGCGACGTCACTTTTCATGCCAGCGACAACCACCGCGAACTGACCCCGTGCCTGACGCGTGAACAGCTCGCCGCAATGGGGCTGAACACCGCTGCCGTCAGTGGAATGAACGTGTTGGCAGCGGATGCCTGTGTCCCGTTAACGGAAATGATCCCTGACGCCACCACCCGTTTAGATGTGGGTCAGCAGCGGTTGCATTTGACGATTCCTCAGGCCTTTATGGGAAATCAGGCTCGCGGTTATATCCCGCCGGAACGCTGGGATCATGGGATTACCGCCGGACTACTGAATTACAACTTCACCGGCAACAATGTCCAGAACGACGTCGGCGGCAGCAGCAACTACGCCTACTTAAACCTGCAAAGTGGCCTTAATCTGGGCGCGTGGCGTCTGCGCGACAATACCACCTGGAGCTACAGCAGCGGCGGGAGTGCCTCGAGCACTGAAAACAAATGGCAGCACGTTAATACCTGGCTGGAAAGAGACATCACGCCGTTGCGCTCACGCCTGACACTCGGCGACAGCTATACCAACGGCGATGTCTTTGACGGTATTAACTTCCGCGGCGCGCAGCTCGCATCTGATGACAATATGCTGCCGGACAGCCAGAAAGGCTTTGCCCCGGTGATCCATGGGATTGCGCGCGGGACGGCACAGGTCTCCATCAAACAGAATGGCTATGAGATCTATCACAGCACGGTACCGCCTGGCCCCTTCAGCATTAGCGACCTGTATGCCGCGGGTAACGGCGGCGATCTGCAGGTTACCATCAAGGAAGCCGACGGGAGCAGCCAGAACTTCACCGTTCCCTACTCCTCGGTCCCGGTGTTGCAACGTGAGGGCCATACCCGCTATGCCGTCACCGCCGGAGAGTACCGTAGCGGTAACGATCAGCAGGAAGAACCGACCTTTTTTCAGAGCACTTTACTCCACGGCCTCCCGGCTGGCTGGACCTTGTACGGCGGTACACAACTGGCAGACCGCTACCGCGCCTTCAATCTGGGGGTGGGGAAAAACATGGGGGTGCTGGGGGCGCTGTCGGTGGACATCACTCAGGCCAATGCCACTCTGCCCGATGACAGCAAACATCAGGGACAGTCGGTACGTTTCCTCTATAACAAATCACTCAGCGACGTTGGCACGAATATCCAACTGGTGGGCTATCGCTACTCCACACGCGGATATTTTAGCTTTGCCGATACCACTTACCGTCGGATGAGCGGCCATGACGTCGAAACTCAGGATGGCGTGATTCAGGTTCAGCCGAAATTCACGGACTACTACAACCTCGCCTATAACAAGCGCGGCAAAGTGCAGGTGAGCCTGACCCAGCAGTTAGGCCGCACCGCCACGCTCTATCTGAGCGGAAGTCACCAGACTTACTGGGGCACCGACAGCGCTGATGAACAATTGCAGGCCGGTCTGAATACCGCCATCGGCGATATCAACTGGACGCTGAGCTACAGCCTGACCAAAAACGCCTGGCAGGATGGTCGCGACCAGATGCTGGCTATTAACGTCAATATTCCTTTCAGCCACTGGCTGCGCTCGGACAGTCAGTCCGTCTGGCGACACGCCAGCGCCAGCTACAGCATGTCGAATGACCTCAACGGTCGAATGACCAACCTGGCGGGGCTGTATGGCACCGTGCTGGAAGACAATAACCTCAGCTACAGCGTGCAAACCGGCTATGCGGGCGGTGGTGAAGGTAACAGCAGCAGCACTGGCTATGCCACGCTGAACTATCGCGGCGGTTCTGGCAATGCCAACGTCGGTTACAGCCGTAGCGACGGACTCAAACAGTTCTATTACGGGATGAGCGGCGGCGTGCTGGCACATGCTAATGGCGTCACGCTGAGTCAACCACTCAATGACACAGTTGTGCTGATTAAGGCTCCCGGCGCTGAGGGCACGAAAGTGGAAAACCAGACCGGAGTACGCACTGACTGGCGTGGCTATGCGGTGCTGCCTTACGCCACCGAGTACCGGGAAAACCGGGTGGCGCTGGATACCAATACGCTCGCCGATAACGTTGATCTGGATGAGGCAGTGGTCAACGTCGTCCCCACGCACGGCGCGATCGTCCGGGCGGAATTTAACGCCCACGTCGGGATGAAACTGCTGATGACGCTCATCCATAACGGCAAGCCGGTGCCGTTCGGCGCAATGGTAACCGCCGACAGCAGCCAAAGCAGCAGCATCGTCGCCGATAACGGTCAGGTCTATCTGAGCGGTATGCCGCTGGCAGGCAAGGTTCGGGTGAAATGGGGTGACGGCGCAAACACCAGCTGTGTGGCGGATTACCGCTTATCCGCAGAAAACCAACAACAGTTGCTCAGCCAGCTCACGGCGCAATGCCGCTAAGGACAAGATGATGAACAAACGTCTTTATCTGCTGGGTGCCGTCTTCTCGCTGGTCAGCGCCAGTGCGTTCGCCGCCGACAGCACAATCACGATCAGCGGATACGTCAGGGATAACGCCTGCGCCGTAGCGGGCGAATCGAAAGATTTTACCGTCGATTTGCTGGATAACGCCGCTAAACAGTTCAGCCATATCGGCGCCACCACGCCTGTCGTCCCGTTTCGTATTGTGCTTTCTCCCTGCGGCACGTCGGTCACGGCGGTAAAAGTCGGTTTTATCGGTATTGCCGACAACGATAACACCCGCTTATTGAAACTCGACAGCGGAACATCGGCGGCGGCAGGAATGGGAATCGAGATCCTCAACGGCCAGCAAACGACACTGCCGCTGAATGCCGGGTCCGCCACCCTTCCGTGGACGACCCTGACGCCCGGTCAGACCAATACGCTTAACTTTTATGCCCGCCTGATGGCAACGCAGCTCCCCGTCACGCCGGGACACGTCAATGCAACAGCGACATTCACTCTTGAATTTCAGTAAGCGGAGGCTTTGATGAAATGGTTTCAACCCCGGTGGCTACTGACAGTCATCCTTGCCGCTTCTGCTGTTGTGCAGGCGGCTGACGTGACCATTACCGTGAACGGGAAAGTGGTCGCCAAGCCGTGCACAGTGTCGACCACCACTGCCACCGTCGAACTGGGCGATCTCTACACCTTCAGTCTGGTCAATGCCGGTTCCTCCTCCGCGTGGCACAGCGTGGCGCTTGAGCTAAGCAATTGTCCGGTGGGCACCTCGCGCGTCACCGCCAGCTTCAGCGGTACCGCCGACAGCACGGGCTACTACAAAAACCAGGGGACTGCCGGAAATATCCAGCTTGAACTCCAGGATGACAGCGGTAACAGACTGAACACCGGCGCGACAAAATCAGTGGTGGTGGATGACACCTCGCAATCCGCCCGTTTTCCTTTGCAGGTCAGGGCGTTGTCGGTCAACGGCGGCGCAACCCAGGGAACGATCCAGGCGGTGATTAACGTGACCTATACCTATGCATGACCAGGAGAGTATGTTGATGAAAAGAGTCGTAACCCTGTTGACGACACTGTTGCTGATGGGCTGGTCAATCAATGCCTGGTCCTTTGCGTGCAAAACCGCCAGCGGCGCGACCATTCCCATTGGTGGCGGTAGCGCGAACGTCTACGTTGATCTCTCGCCTGCGGTTAACGTCGGGCAAAACCTGGTGGTCGACCTCTCAACGCAGATTTTTTGTCATAACGATTATCCCGAAACCATTACCGACTATGTCACCCTTCAGCAGGGGTCCGCTTACGGCGGCGTGTTATCGAGTTTTTCCGGCTCCGTAAGATACAACGGCTCCAGCTACCCGTTTCCGACCACCAGCGAAACCGCACGGATGATCTATGACTCGAGAGTCGATAAGCCGTGGCCGACCGTCCTGTATCTGACGCCAATCAGCTCTGCGGGCGGCGTCGCAATCAGTGCAGGAACGCTTATTGCTAAACTCATTCTCCGCCAGACCAACAACAAAAACAGCGATGACTTTCAGTTCGTCTGGAGCATTTATGCGAACAATAGTGTGGTCATTCCGACTGGCGGCTGCGATGTCTCCTCCCGCAACGTCACGGTTACGCTGCCGGACTATCCGGGCTCCGCCCCCGTTCCGCTGACGGTCTACTGCGCGCAGAGCCAAAATCTGACGTATTACCTCTCCGGCACCACCGCAGATTCCGCCAATTCGATCTTTACCAATACCGCGTCGTCTTCGCCCGCGAAGGGCATCGGTGTTCAGCTCACGCGCAACGGTACCATCGTCCCCGCCAACAGCACCGTGTCATTAGGCACGGTCGGCACCTCTGCCGTGAGCCTCGGCTTAACGGCTAACTACGCGCGAACCAGCGGACAAGTGACGGCAGGCAATGTTCAGTCAATCATTGGGGTGACGTTTGTTTATCAGTGATGTGGGAAAGCCGGGGATGGACTACATTTTGTCCCCCTGTCCCTGTGCCGCCGAAGGTCTCGCGAGGATGATGACGCCAGACCGCCAGCGTCTGGTGCTGTTTAACTCGCCGTCGCTGGATATCTCAACGCTTCCTGCACTGGCGTCAGCACGCCGGATCGTGGTGTTTCTTCCTGACGATCCCCTTTGGCTGCTCACCACGTTGCAGCAGGCGGCGCTTCTGCTGGAACAGGCCGCCGTCCCCCTACCGATGCTTATCCTCAGCCGCTGTCCTGACCGTTGGTTGTGGCACACGCTGGAGCATCTTGTGACGCGTCGCCGTCTGCTGACAGAAATCCGGGCCGTCGCCTCGGATTTACCGACACGCTGCATTGCCGCGCTATTGCGCGGGCACGGGTTGCAGGATGTCCCTCCTTTGGGCCAATGCGCAGATAACCAGACGTTGATTTATGGCAAGCCGACAATCGGCCTCAGCAAACCAGAGCTCAACGCCATTGTGGATTTGCTGCACGGATACAACATCCCTGAACGGGCGCAACAGCGAGGCATAAGCCAAAAAACCCTTTATAATCAGAGAACTTCAGGACTTAAAAAGATGGCGGAACATTTCCCGCAACTGGCGACACACTTTCCCGGCAACCCAGAAACGCGGCTGAACAGAAGCGGTAGCGATGCGTTATCCGCCTTCGAACGTGAATTCGTCCATGCCATCCGTTGCCGGCAACTCTTTCCGGTGTTTCAACCGATTGTGGATAGCCACCACCGTTTACAAGGGATGGAAATACTCTCACGCTGGCGGCGCGAGGGTACGGTCCTGCAACCCGGCGCATTTTTGCCACAAATACGTGCTGAATACGCCTGGCAGGTGCTGACCGCATTTGTTTTGCAGGAAGCGATACAGAAAATCAACCAGCATCCCGGGGAGTTTTATTTCTCACTTAATATCCCTGCCGCCCTCGCCAGCCATGAATGCCTTCCACGAATGCTGGAAGCGGCGAAACAGCAACTGGTGTCGCCACAGCAAACGGACAGACTGGTGCTGGAATTTGCTGAGACCATCGAGTTCAGTCAAAGGGGAAAAACCGCCGCGAACATCGACAAATTAAAACGGCTCGGCTTTCGGATTATGCTCGATGACTGTTTCTCACAAGGTAGCGTGATGTTTCCGGTCAGGCAGATCCAGTTTAACGAATATAAGCTGGATATGTGTATTATCAATGAGATGCAACGCGATCCACACGCGCTGGCGCTGATAAAAAGCCTGAACTATTACTGTATGCTGACCGGTAGTCGCTGCGTTGCCGAAGGGGTCGACAGTGAAGAGAAATTTACAATATTGAAAGCATTAGGTATCGATCGCTTTCAGGGATATCTCATCTCCCCGCCGGTAGGCGGGAATATGCTTGAACGGTTTGTGGACCGCTACATATCATTCTGATCAAACATGCTTTTTGACGAAATGATGGTCTCAATAAATTTTTTCTTATGGTCATACTTCAGCACATCGTCTATGTACATGATGCCGGTATCAAAAGAGGGAATGTTCTTCGCCAGATTGAGGCGACGCAGACCACGGTGACGCGCTTCGGCTTCCAGATGTATGGAAAGCGCCAGAATGCATTGCGTCTGTTTCGCCAGCGCAATAGCATTCGATACCGAACAGACTTCAAATCTGACCTTTTCTGGCGAAATAGGACAAAGCAAAGGATCGTTAAACTCTTCGTTTTCCGATTCATGCTTAAGAATGACCCACTCACAGTGATTAAGCTGCGCTTCGCTAATCTGCGGCACATACGCAAGCGGATGATCGCTCGCGCAATACAGGACAAACCGGGTCGTGAAGATGGGAAGGTAATTTATTGCCGCAATTCTGTTTTCCGCAGCGGGTATCGCCCCTAACGCAAGATCGCATTCGCCTTTCAGTAAATGCTGTTGCCCCAGTGCTGTATTACTGTTTTTGATCACCATCCGGATTTGCGGATACAGCCTCACATAGTCCTTCATCAGATGAAATAAGACGCCATGACTCCACGCGTGCCCGCACTCGATCACCAGTTGCTGTCTGTGGCTATGCTTTATCGCATCAATACTGAGTAAAGCCTGCTGGTAATTGCGATCCAGCAGGCAGGCATGCTGATACAGGCTTTCGCCATAAACCGTTAAGGAAATCTTTTTCCCCTCACGGAACAACAAAGGGATCCCCAACTCCGACTCGAGTCGTTGCATATTTTGGGTTAGGGTCGGTTGAGAGATAAACAGACTTTCCGCCGCCGAGGTAAAGGTCTTTTTATCCACCAGCACTTTGAACTGAAAAATTAATTTGTGTAAATACATTCGCCTCACCACGGTTTCCGGGATTGATAATGCCTGCCTGATGCGTAGCGATGAAAATAGACGGGAGCCCCGGCAAAATCGGGCTCCCGGATGAGTGAGGCATGCAGACTCAGTATGGTTTATTGAACAGTCCGTATAGTGCCGACTCATAATCACCGCTGTCATACAGCGCTTTCACCGCCTGCTTTGTGATGCTGCGCTGTCCGGAGATCGTTGCCAGATCCTGAAGGAATTTATCCCCTCCGGGGCAGGCCGCTATCTCAAGGAGCAATGCCCGGGTATCCGGATGCATATCAAGGCAGGCAAGAGAGCCTAAATACTGCTGCATCACCCGTTTGCGCATTTCATGTTCCTGTCGCACGAACTCCGCGTCAATACGCGCGTCGTCGACGGGGATCCCCAGACGCCGCCATTCATCTTCCGGAGCCTGCGCCTCACGCATTGCCTGCGACAGTTTGCGGATAAACAGCGCTTCACATTCAGGATCGCAGAGCGGATGCTCCTGCTTCGCATCGTGAGCTAAATCGAACAGCAAATTGCCGTGCGCATAAGAACTGTAAAAACCGGCGGAACCCGGGATTTTCAGCACCGGCGTCTGGTGGGTGAAGACAAAACCAGGATGCAGAGTGGCTTCCTGCAATTCAGCGAGATTAAACATCCTGCGCATGCGCATCGGCATCAGCGTGTACTCGTATAGCGGGGTATTTTCCGGCGACTGGCTCCCTCTCATATAGACATAGCGACCATCGGTGATCGACACATGCGCGCCGAAATAGCCAAAAATAGCCTCTGATTTAATCGGCATTTGTCGCGCTATGACCGGAGACAATGCCTTGCCTGTCATGTTGTGCGTTTTCTCAATGCCAAACGCCTCCAGCAACGTCACCGCCAGATCGTGCATCTGCGCCAGTTGGGTTCGCGACTCGCCAGCTCGTCGACTTCTGGGATCCCAAATAAAGAAGGGGACATGCGCAATCTCGTTATACACCGGCATAACACTTTTCCCCGACCACTTTTTTTCACCAAACATAAAGCCGTGGTCGGTATTCACAATAAGCATTGTGTCCTGCCACAGATGATGTGCGTCGAAAAAGTCCAGCACCTGGCCAAGATATTCATCGCACATCAACATCAGCGCCTGATAATGCTTTTCACCGTTCACCACTTTCTGCGGATTATTGATCCTCTCTGTCGAACTGTATTCCGGCCAGTCGTCAGGGTTATTGACCAGTTCAGGATCGACCATGCGCTTGAAACGATCCGGCACATAAAAGGGCTCATGTGGATCAAAACTCTCTATTTGCAATAACCAGTTATCCTGCTGATAGTTTTCCGCCAGGAAAGCCAGCCCGGCCTGATAACAGCGCGCCTGCGGGAAATCTTTCTCTTCACGCATATAACTGCGGTTAATCTGATCGTGCTCGATCATATTACGGCGCAGCGGTTCGGCGTTTTTCCATGAATCCAGTTCACGGGCGCCATCGAAGCCAATCTTCGCTTTCCAGAGATCCCCCTCCTGTCCGCGCATAAACTCATAACTGCTGTAGCGATTATGGTAGGTCGCCCCGCCATCTTCCCAGTAGTGCTGATGGTCGGTAATTAAATGGCAATAGACGCCGTGCTTTTTAATGATTTCAAAAATAGAGTCATCAAAGGGTTCCAGCGGCCCCCAACTGCGATGCAGGAAATTCAACCGTCCGGTATGCAAATCGCGTCGGGCTGGCATGCAGGGCATTGAGCCAACATAGAAATTATCAAAACGAACGGTTTTCCCCTCCAGTCGTTTAAAATTAGGCAGAGGAAATGCGTCGGCCTGATAAGCCGGGAGCTTATTACGACGCAGGGTATCAAACATCAGCATAACAACTTTCATATTACTCTCCATCCCCGAGCAGTTTCATGCAGATCGCCTGATGATTTTTTTTGTTCAGGGTATAAAAAATCATCGAAAACAGTGACAGGAGTTGCCCGCAAACCGGCGTCAGGACCATCAAAATAAGCAATCCATGTAATGTTCCCGCCGTTTGCGCCTGCGCGCCGGGTAGATAACCAATAAGATCAAGGACGCCGCCCAGCACAAAGGCACCCAGCGCAGAACCAAATTTGTTGGAGAACGTTAATGTGGAGGAGGCAATTCCGGCGGCATTCTTTTTCGTTTTCCAGCGTAATTCATCCGCGCAATCAGTGACCATCATCCAGGTAATCAGCGACCCGCCCTGACAAAACGCCATCACGCAGGCGAGTAATATCAAAGTACAGGTGACATTTTCAGGCGAGAAGGTGAGCCAGAGTATCAGCGAGGGAACCATGGCAATAAAAGATGATCACAAATGCCGTTTTATTTCCATAGCGAGACACTAACCACTTAACCAGCAGATATATTGATGCGCCAAACAGCATATTCAGTAATGCTCCCGTCGCAACCAGCTTTGTATTGTGTAAAACCCACGTATAAAACTGAACGGTCACCCCGGCGGTAATCGCTAAGGACAGCGTGTTCGCCGAAGAGGCCAACGCCAGGCATCCCAGTGAACGACTACGAAAAGCCAGCGACAGCTGTTTGAAAACGGCCACCACAATATTCTGCTGTTCGCCCGACGGGTCGGTCTGTAATCCCTTTTCATCGTGCACAATACGTTGCCAGTTATCCTGTCTGCGGGCGCCGTAAGCGCAAATCCAGAATCCCAGCGTGGTCACGACCCCAAATAAAATGCCGAGGTAGTGATAGCTATGAAAATCAACCACCACATTGCCCGTCGCATCCCGGGTCTGGCTGAATGCAGATAAAATATAAATGCCGCCCGCGCTGACGATAAACTGGGCGATAATCCCGGTAAATTGCTTGAATAACACAATATTACTGCGTTCATTGACCTTGTCTGTAATGTAGGCCGTTAATGAGTGGTACGGGATATTCGACACGGTAGAGACAAGGGAGTAGAGCATATAAACGCAGGCGATATAAACTATTCTGCCCGTCGTGGAGAAATCCGGGGAGGCGAAAACCATCCAGGTTGTAAAACCCAGTACCGGCGCCGATGTGATTATCCAGAAGCGGTATTTACCTAGTCGCGTCCGGGTTCTGTCACCCATCGCGCCCATCACCGGATCGATAAACGCATCAATCCCCCGTGCGGCAAGCGTGATGGCGCCCACCGTGGCCGGATTCACACCATAGACATCAGAAGCATAGGTAATAAAGAAAACCAGCATCGCGTAAAAACTGAGGTTGGAGGCAAATCCTCCCCCCATCGCGTAGCAGAGTTTGTCAGAGACCGTCAGACGTTCCATTTTATTGTCCTTGTATTTTGTATGGCCTCCTTATTGTTAAAAAAGAGAGACTCGGGACGACAATTGTTTGCATCCTGAACCTATAGTAAAAACCTATAATCCCCCGCGCCTGCGCATCGCGTGGGTAAATAATACTCTGTAATTATTCAGTTTTTATTCCGCAGCCGTAACCGGCATTGATTAAACACGCCGCTGGACAATATTCATATTTGTGACCCTGGTTCAATTTCCGCCACCGACAGTACGGGTGGCGCAATGGCCTGACATTGGCCCACACTCTATCTTTACGCTCCTCTGTTCGTGATGTCTGGCATCCGATTGTGCCGCCCGGCTCAACGAACCTTCGGGGCCAACTTGACGGTCATGCCGTGAACCTCAGTCCTGGCGTTTTTATACACAATTTGACATAAGGGCAGGAAATATCGACTGTTGTGGGTTAAGTCCATTTTGTCAGGTAACGAGGCAGGCTATACTCTTTCAAACACTCATCTCAGAGGCAGCAACTGGCGTGAAGGATATGTATTACAACGATGAAGGGATCAATGCGTTAATCCAGAATGAACTGAATGCGTTCATTAAGGACTACAAAAATACGATCTACGCATATGCGATTATGAACAAGAAAGATCCCTCGCAAATGCAGATTATCAATAATAATCCTGAGTGGTTTAACATCTATCTTGAAAGAAAATACCAGTTTATTGACCCTGTTATTATTAGGGCTTTAAGCAGTGTTGAAGATTTTTTCTGGGAGAACAAGGTGCTGCTGGCGAACGGTTATAACCTGACGCGCATTTTCAGTGAAAGTTCTGAACACAATATTTATCAGGGTCAGACGTTTCCCCTGCATGACTATCTGAATAATCTTGTCGTATTGTCCATCATCAGCCAGAAGGATTCGGGGATTGAGATGGAAGCCTGCCGCGCGCATTTCATGCATTTTCTCATTCAGTTACATCAAAAGACCCTTAATCTCTACAGTAAAGTGCATCAGAAAAAGAACGTTTTTTTGTCACCGCGCGAACGACAAATTTTGAAGTGGGTCAGTGCGGGTAAAACCTATGCCGAAGTCTCGGTTATATTGTCAATTGCAGAGCGAACCGTGAAATTTCATATGAGCAATGCAATGAAAAAGCTGGGCGTAAACAACGCCAGGCATGCGGTAAAACTTGGAATGGAGCTCAGATTACTGGATAACTGAACTCCGTGCGGGATTACAGACGCCGAAGTTGTTGAAGTATCTCGCGGAGCCAGTGGCTGGCCTTATCTTTGCTGATGATGCTCTCAATTGCGCTTTCACTTGCCGGCATAAAAATATAGTAGATAGTTTCACCTTTCTCAGAAAGTCCTTTCTGAATCACGTCAATTTTCCAGTTCGCATGCCGGAAAATGGCATACATACCGCGACTGGCAACGGCGAACATGCCCCGATACTGTTTCTTCATGCAATAGACGATCATTGCCAGAAACAGTGCCTTACTGGCGGGCATCCCGCGAAGGTTTCCGGAATCACGTCTCTCTTTATCTAAAAACAGGCGGCTCACTTCACAGCAGGGAATATCCGTAGGGAGCGTAATATTATCGAAGTACTCATGGAATATTTCGCTGATCATCGTCGGTTGCGTGGCATCGATAAATCGGGCGCCGCACAGGATTTCTCCCTCATGCATCCCTAACAGGTAAGTCGTGTTTTCGTTATCAAATTGATCCTTTTCCAGGCCATCAGTACATTCTACTTTCCAGTTGAGCCGCTCACGAAATGTTCGGTTTCTCAGGCGGTAGAGTTCAGTGGCAAAACCTGACGGCAACTCATCGCGATCAAGCAAAAAAAACTCAACAAAAGAGTTCATTTATTCATTCCTGATAATAACATTCCGAAATTATTATCCCCTGTCTTTTAGGACAGCTTTTTTTCAGGTCGGGTCTTCCTTATACTTAAAAAATACCTGACTAATAGCGCTCGCGGCACATACTAGTCAGGCGGTCAAAGACCAACGTAACACCAGGGATAAATCCACCCGAGATTATCTAACATTTAGACTCCCGGGTACAGAATGCAATAAGCACTTAATCAATAAAAAACTATTAAAACACGACAAATATCAAATATTTTACCTTATTATATTGCCCCTTGTATTTTCAAGGGGTAATATTTAAGGTTGAGTTAACTATTAAGCTCAATGCTGTTCCTCGCTCGATCACATCCTTTTACATCACGCGCCATTTTCTCTTTCTGTCCCTCTACCTCCATCCTTATTTCTCTCTTGTAAGAAAATAGTCCTGTTTGCAAAGATTGCGTGAGATCAGCGGAAGTTACGCTTCCGTAAGATGGTCGAATTTTATCCTTCCGATGAATAATCTCGCAGAACGTGCACAACGCGGATGCGGTAAAAAGAGAATATCGACTCCCGGCCTTCCCTTTGCGCTGCCCGGTGTTTCATGTTGCTCTTCCACACCGCGACGGCGTCTTCACTCTCCCACCAGGAAAGCGATAAAATCTTCCCTTCCGTACTCAGGCTTTTGAAACGCTCAATCGAAATGAAGCCCTCAATATTAACAAGTTCGTTCCTGAGTTCAGCGGCAAGCTGTAAATATCGCTCCTGCTGAGTCGGTACTGCATCCGCTTCAAAAATCACCGCTATCATAACAATCTCCTGGGTTAGCATTTCCGCTACTTTAGCGGTAAGTACCGGGCAATACTTCGCTGAAGACCGAATCATGCCTGGTTAGGGATCATGACGGCACATCCGCATTGAGCTTACTGTAGAACCCCTGTTCCAGTTTCGTTTCCAGTATTGACTGGACCTCAATCGCCAGGTTTTTATAGAACTCAGACAGTTCATCATCCTTACAGAGCAGGACAATTTTGCGGCGTTCTTTGCGATTGTTGATCCGGATGATCTTCAGCGAGTCAGTAAAGGCGGGAAGTGTGGTAATAAACAGCGGCGTGGTCAGCGTCCATCCGTAGCCGCAGGAAATTAATTTCAGAATGTCATCAGCATTATCCATTTCAAACTGGATAGACGGAGACAGGTTATTCCATTTCAGCCAGTTGAGCGTCTGGATGCCGGTCGGCGTATTGCGGGTATAGGCGATGTAGTCCCTGTTTTTACACAACTCTTCCAGCCGCGTTTCCGGCCAGGCTTTGGGACAAACGCACAGAAACTCCTCTTCAATCAGCGGGTACATTCTGACATTAGGCGGCATCTCGGTATGCAGCATCGTGATGGCCAGGTTAATGCTGCCCGTATTCAGCGCGGAAAGCAGCCCCGATGCTGTACCGGTAACCTGAAAAATATGTTTCACCTGCGGTTGTAGAAAGGTCAGGATATCCAGGCCGATAGATTTACCGATCGAATCCACAAAGCCGATTTTCAAATGTGAAATATGCCCGTGACTGATCGCGTTGATATGTTCCTGCAGATAAACACCGCTATCGATAATCTTTTTTCCCAGCGGGTACAGCGCCTGCCCGGCTATCGTCATCTGAATGGGTCGCTGTGAACGGTTAATCACTTCAGTCTTTAAGCCATTTTCCAGATTCGCGATCTGCTGAGAAATCGAGGATTGAGTCAGGTTGAGTTTCTTTGCCGCAGCGGTAAATGACCCCGTCTCAATGACTGCTAAAAACGCCTGTAACTGCTTAAAATCGAAGTTAATATCCTTCATTCCCACCTCTACTATTACATTTTTTAATAATGAGTATTTATCTTTTCAATGCTTTTTTTTCTTTGAGCCACTTCAAATTATCTGTACTGCCAGCCAATTAAGGTAGCGATACACCTTAATACAGGAAGAGACATAACGATGCGTGAAGAAAAGGATCTATTAGGAACGTTAATGGTGCCGGAGGAAGCCTACTACGGTATTCAAACGCAACGGGCGGTACTGAATTTTTCAGTTTCGGGGAAAACGGCCGGGGACATTCCGCATTTCCTGTGGTCAATCGCCGCGATAAAACAGGCGGCTGCTCAGGCCAACGCGCAAATTGGCGCGTTGGATCAGCAGAAAGCCGCCGTCATCGTGACGGCGTCGCAGGAGGTGATGAACGGCGATTTTGACGCCCATTTCCCGATTGATATTTTTCAGGGCGGCGGCGGCACCTCGACCAATATGAACATGAATGAAGTGGTGGCTAACCGCGCGAATGAACTGCTCACCGGCGTACGGGGATATGATGCGATTCACCCAAATACGCACGTTAATATGGGACAGTCGACCAACGACGTCATTCCTGCGGCGATGAAAATGACCAGTCGCATGAATATCAAGCATTTGCTGGTGCAACTGGAAAAACTGGAAGCCGTACTGGCGGATAAAAGCCGTGAGTTTGCCGACAAAGTGAAATTAGGCCGCACCTGCTTACAGGATGCGGTGCCAATGACGTTTGGCCAACAGTTTGGCGCCTATCGCACACAGGTCAACCGGCTTAGGGAAAAACTGGCCGAGGTCAACGAGGAGGCGCTGTATTTACCCCTGGGAGCGACGGCGATTGGTACGGGGTTGTCCACCCATGAGGGATATCTTCCGGCGGTGTATCAATGGCTGAAGACCCTCACTGGCGAGCCATATCGCCCGGAAGCGGATTTTTTCGATGGTCTGCAACACGGTGACTTCTATATTGAATTCTCCGCACAGCTCAAGAAAATCGCCGCCTTTCTCTCTAAAATGGCGACCGATTTTCGTATTCAGGGTTCAGGGCCGCGCGCCGGTTTTAATGAAATTATTGTCCCTGCCGTGCAACCGGGTTCGTCCATCATGCCGGGCAAAATTAACCCGGTCATGCCCGAACTGATGAATCAAATTGCGTATCAGGTTATCGGTAATGACGTCACGGTAACCATGGCGGTTGAGGGCGGCGAGCTTGACCTGAACGTGTGGGAACCGGTGTTGCTAAAGGCGCTCTTCGAATCCTGCTCGTTACTGAGCCGGGGGATACCGCTGTTCATCGATAAATGTCTGAAAGATATCGCGATAAATGAAGAAGTGAGTGCTCGCTACGCAGAGGAAAGTACGGCGCTGGCCACCGTCGTGGCAACCCTGTTTGGCTATCAGGTGGGATCGCGAATTGCAAAAACCGCGTATCAACAGCAGTGCAGCGTAAAGCAGGTCGTGCTGGCAGAAAAACTGCTGACACCGGAACAGGCGGATTATCTGCTTGATCCGATGAATATGACCGATCCGCAAAAGAGTACGGCAGCGATTAAACGTTATCAAACAGAAATGAATATGTCGTAATCATCTGTTATCGAGAAATAAGCGTTAACTGCAGGTAATGAATATTCCCTATTCATTACCTCACCCTCTCGTTGCCGATAAATAAAATATAACAAAGAGCAGGTTAATTATATGGTGATATTACATGTCGTTTTATTACTGGGAACCATCATGCTTGCCGCCCGCTGGGGCGGAATTGGCGTCGGGTTTGCCGGCGGGATCGGATTAGCGATTTCGGTATTTATTTTTGGCGTTCCGGCAGGTTCTCCACCTGTCGACGTGATGCTGATTATTCTGTCTACCATTGTGGCGCTCTCAGCCATGCAACAGGCCGGCGGAATGGATTATCTCGTCACCCTGACCGAAAAATTACTGCGCCATAATCCCGGCTATCTTAATATTCTTGCCCCCACCGTAACGTTTATTCTGACGGTACTGTCCGGTACTGGTTATACCGCCATGTCGGTGATGAACGTGATTCAGGAAGTGGCGAAAGACAACGGTATCCGACCCAGCCAGCCGTTAAGCTCTGCGGTTGTGGCTTCGCAACTCGGGATTACCGCCTCCCCGATCTCTGCCGCCACGGCGATTATGTACGGCACCGTTGAGGTGATGGGCGTGAGCTTCGGCGACGCAATGCTGATTATCCTGCCCACCGCGTTATTTGCCATGCTGATCGCGGCGTTCATTGCCAGCAGACAAGGTGCCAAACTGGCCGACGATCCTGTGTGTCAAAAAATCATGCAGGAAAATAAAATTGTGCTGAATAAACAGGCCAGCCGCCCTATTCCCGCCGGAGCAAAATCCTCAGTCGCCATATTCCTGGTGGGAGTGGTCTTCGTGGTCTGTATGCTGCTGTTTAAATCCCTGATTGGGCATACCATTAATTCCCGCGACTTAATCATTATTACGATGTTTGTCGTGTCCACGATCATTATTTTCACCTGCAAGCTGGACATGAAAGAGCTGAAGAACTCACCGATATTTAAATCCGGCGCGGAATCACTGGTGGTGGTATTAGGGATTGTCTGGCTGAGCAGCACGCTGATTGGTGCCCATATCGATGAGATCAAAATGGAAGCCAGCGACATATTACGCGCCTGGCCGTTCTTACTGGCGGCGGTATTTTTCTGTACCAGCGCCATGCTGTTTAGCCAGGGGGCAACCAGCGCATTGCTGATGCCTATCGCCGCCTCCATCGGAATTAGCCCGGAGGCAATATTAGCCAGCTTTGTCGCGGTCAGCGCACTTTATATCACGAATATTTACCCGACAACCGCGTTTGCGATAGCCACTGATGATACGGGTTCATTTCTCAGTTCGCGCTGGAATGGCTCAAAGATCGTTAATCACCCCTTCTTCCTGCCGGGATGTTTATCGATTATCTTCTCGGTACCATTTGGCTTTTTACTGGCACAGATGATTTTGTAATGGCGAAGACAGAACAGACCTGCCGTTGGCGGCTTTCTCTATCCCCCACGACATCACCAACGTAGCCGCATTAAATATGTCGTGATGAACAGCAGAACAGGTTGAGGTTAATCTGTTCTGCTATTCATCCATATGTTAGTTATTCGGCAACTACTGGTATGTCATCGTAAAAGACAGTACGCCATTCGCCGTCCCTGTGGTGATGTGATCGCCCGTCTGGTAGTAACGCGCCTTAAGCGGGACCGTGAAACCGCCCCCTGTGCTCGATGTCCCAGCCGCCACATCGGAGCCCAACCTCATTGGCTGGTTGTTATAAAGCAGTTGGATCCCGACCCCTGTGGCGGCGTTACTCCCGCTGGTCGTATTGATGACGCCTTTCGTTGCGTCATTAATATCGCCTTCCATCCTGACGCTGACGGCGGTTCCGGCATTGCAGGTCATCGGCAAATTGAATGACTGGGTATATGTCTCTCCCGGCGTCGTTCCTTTGCCATTAAAGGCGTTTTTATCAACCTCTTTCATATCGACAGGGATGGATGCCGTGGTCAGTTTGCAGGCTGGCGTGGTCACCGTGAACGCATTGATATTGACTGCGGCTTCTGGGGATTGCCAGAGCAGCGAGTTATTCAGCAATATCAACGACCCCACCATTCTTGCCGATATCGTACCAGAACCGGTCTCCGTAGCCGTTTTATAAAATGTCACCGTGACCGCACCATTCAATCCGGGACTTATCATTCCCGTGGTATTTTGACAAAGCCTGGCGGTGTTAATATCGCCCCGAATCGTATTCGCCCCCGTTACGGCGGCATTCCCTCCGGCACACTTTGCCGTCGAGCCGGAAATCGCATAGCCAATACCGTCAACGTTGGTTTTATAGACCCGTACCCCATTGACCATCGAATCGAAGGTACCTATCGCCTTTACGCCAAATGTTTGATTGGAAATAACCCCGTCCGCTGAATCAAAACAACTGAACGCATTCACTGTCGGCGTCATTATCTGCGTACCAATAACGGCCCCCACCGGCAAATCCCTGGAGATAGTGATATTCTGCGGCGATAAGGTTGTTGATGGCGTGACCGTCGAACAATCCCACGCCAGCGCAGTCCGTGAAAACAGTCCCAGAGCCACCCACAATAAACTCACTATAATTCGATTCATCTTACTCTCCACTTACCTGCACTCCGCGGTGACGTTATGCGTTTTGTCAGAAGCCTGCGCAATCTGATAATTTGCCAGACAACTTTCCCCAGCCCAGTTCACCACCACGGAGCCTTTTTCCGGTGCGCCGCTAAACCAGACTCGCTGACGATCGTCAACAATCCCTTCTGGCGTATTGTCGCGATGGTTAATTGTTGCCGTCGCCCCAAACGGAATCGTTTTGCCCGTCAATTGCAGCAGGATTCGGTAGCCGGTAACGGTCGGGAAATCGGCCAGCGTCAGCGCGCCTTTTGTTGGTACGACGGTCTGCGTGTCATTCAACACATCCGTATTGTTGTTCAACCTGTCGGTATTTAGCGTCAGACTGTTCTGTCGATATGGCGCAACGTACGGCACAACGGCAAAACCTTTACTGTCTGTGTAAATGCCGCTGTTATTCGCCACTTTCACATCAGCGGCATTCTCGGCCTTCACCAACGCCATTGTCTCGCCAAGAGGTTGAGTCGCGGAGACGCCATACGGATGAACCACCAGTCCCCCCATTGCGCCAACCGAGACCTGACGATTATCGCGAGAGTAGTTATAACCAAGCTGATATTCACCATGACGGCCCTTATAATTCGCCGACGCACTGCCCGTCACATCTGCCCCCTTACTGTTGTATCCCTGCTGTACGTTCCAGCTCAGATTTCTGTCTTCCAGCGCGGAACCGGACAGCCCAACCTGTGAAGTGGCGTCGCCTTTTTTATTCGCGTTTGTCGATAGCGTCATCCAACTGTTTGGCAAGAAACGTGAGAACGGAATCTGCATCGTAAAAGAGACGATATGATCGTTGTCGTTGTGCCAGGGACCACGGGAATAGCTATAGTTCAGGCCATAATTAATATTGTTAATACTGGTGTTGTAACCCAGGCTGACGTTACGCTCGGTATCACCGCCCCAATAGTCCTGGTGCCAGGCCGAAAGGTTGATATTCCCGAAATCGCCAAGCTGCTGGTTCAATGTCACTTGCGCCTTACTGCGTTTGTTACGCTGATAACGCCAGTCATTGCCTTCCAGAACGTTATCGCTCGCCATCCGGTATTTATTGATATCACCATTCGCTTCCTGAAAATCATGAAAGCCGGAAGAGGAATACCGATATCCCATCAGACTCAGCGAGGTGCCCGTTGATGAAAAATCTTTGGCATACTGCGCGCGAAGCGAAATACCGCCTTCCGTTTTGCCTGGCATCTGCGTATGAGCAAAGGTGGTGTCAAAAGAGAACGAACCGAAATCGCCCAATCCTTTGCCGATACCAATAGCTCCGGCCTGGTAATCCCCCGACGCCAGCGTGCCACCATATATCGTGGTGTCCCACGGCAACCCATAGCTCATTGTGGCCTGAAGAAAATCCGGTTCTTTATCTGTACTGTTTGATGCTCGATATTTTCCCACTGCCAGAGCATATTTAAACTGGCCCTCCCGCTGCATGATCGGCACAGCCGAAAATGGCTGAATAAACTGATGCACCGAACCATCTGCCTCACGCACCACCACGGTAAGATCACCGCTGGCGGCCGTAGGATAGAGATCATCAATCACAAACGGGCCTGGCGGAACATAAGACTGCCAGATGATATTCCCGCCCTGACGAATGGTGACTTGTGCGTTACTTTGCGCAATGCCACGGACTACAGGCGCAAACCCCCGAACGCTTTCCGGCAACATGGTGTCATCCGAATAAATTTGCGCGCCACGGAAGTGAACACTGTCGAATACACCAGACTGCGTATAACCATCCCCCATACTGAACTGGCTTTTCAGCACTTTAATATCACGCTCCAGTGACGTACTGAGGGTATTCCAGCGCCCGTCCCCTTCGTTATTGTTATATGTCGAGTAATTACGCAACCGCCAGGGACCGACGTTAACCCCACTACGAAGGTTTAGATAGCTGTCATTACGCGAATCTCCCTTGCCATGGCTGTTGGCAGCAGAGAAGTTATAATTCAGGAACAGCATATTCAGTCCATCGTCCCACTGTTCCGGTGCAACGGAGCCGCGTGGATCGCGCTGCATATATTCTTGTGGCACCGAAATATCCAGACGCATCCCATCAAACTGAAAATTGAGTTGGCTCCCGGGGAGTAACGCACCAATATTATCGATGGTCGCGGAATCCTCCATACTCATCCAGTCAGGCTGTGCGTTACGCTTCACACCCCATTTTACGAAATCGGCGTAGGTTAAGGATGGTGCCAATTCACTCTCTTTACCCAGAAAGCTGATATCACGAGATTCAATATAATTTCCGTTCAGATAGACATCAACGTGATAAATACCGGGAACCTGTCCGTCAGTTTTGCTGAAACGGGAGATATCAATATCACGTGGAATATTCCCTCGGGTTTCAATGAGATCGGGTGAAAAATAATCCTCAGCCAACACGGTTGATGCTTGTGTAAACAGATAGACCATGACTGATAATTTCGTTAACGTTGCAAAACCTGAAACCGTATTGAACTGGAGCATAAGCATTTAACCTACATTTTAACTTTTTGTTCAGTCGTGACGCCTCCAAAATCATTAATCGCACGCCACGATACGTCACCGCCGTTTATCCCCGATAGGGGTAGCGTGACGGTTTGAAATGGTAATACCATTGGAGGCTTAGTGATCGTCTTGCCGTTCACCTTTATTTCATTGAGCGACACGCTATAAGGCGTTGGATTATTTACAGTTAATTTCCCACCCTCACGTGAAAAAATTAACTGCTGGTATGCCAATGACGGATCGCCTTTTAACCCGGTGGGACGATAAAACAGCTTCATTTTGCTTTTTACCGCGATCAACAATTCATTTTTCGCATCCGGTGAGGATGAGGGAATCGCTTTGATATTCAGCCAGTAAACGCTTTCTCTGTCGGTTGGTAAGTTATTTTCAGCCAACATGACGCGAACAGAGTTCTGCGCATTTGGATTTAATTTAAACAAAGGTGGTGTAGTAGTGAATTCGCTACCACTCTCATCACCATTTTCACTTTTACTCACCCATGACTGAATTAAATACGGTTTATTGTCCGGATTTTTAACACTGATTGCAGCCTGACTGGCATTACCATTATAAATAAGACGAGTACCGCCTATTTCAACACCACTAATTGCCGCTGTTGAGATAAATATCATCCCTATAGCAACCGTGTTATATAATTGCTGAAACATGAGAATTCCTGCTTAATTACTCAGGGCCACGAGTGGCCCTGCTTTTACTGATAAGTTACGGTGAAAGAGGTTGACGACTTGGCCGACCCTGCTCCGACAACGCCTGTGGCCATATATTTCGCGAAATAGGTCAACGTATTGTCGATGTCTTCCTGCAATGCCACGCTAGCCGAAGAAGTACCGACCGGGATCAATGTCGCGCTGTCCTGTTCATAAATAGCGACGCCAACATTTGTCGCAGTCTGACCTGTGGTCAACGCCAGAATCGAAGGGTTAGTCGTATTGGTGGTACCGTCAAATCGAACACTGGCGCTGGTTACACTTGCCGGACAGGATTTCAGCACAATGTTGAAGCGCTTAGCGGCAGCTGTTGCACCACTTCCACCAGAAAATGCCGCCGTTGAAACGGTTCCAAGCTCAACGGGTTGTGAAATCGCGGAAGGATCCACCACACACGCCGTTCCCGTAATGGTTCCGTTAAAGTTAATTACGCCATCGGCTGCATATGTCGCCTGTAGAGCAGACAGCGATAAAATCGCAGAAATCAGTGCTAATTTTTTCATATCGTAAAATCCTGATAGTTAAGTTAATATTTAATTAAAAGCGTTGATGTTAAAAACAATTATTTCTGCACTCACCTCCTCTGCATATTCTCGTTTCCCGACATTAACGCAATAATTTATGTAAGGTCAGGCTCATGAACACAGGGTTTGCACATTCTTATTCGCGCGATATTTCGATACAGAGATACACGATTACCGAGTTGAAGTTTAAATATCAGACTGCGACGGTGTGCATAGAATGTCTTCATCGACATGCCCAATAACTCACCAATCTCATTCGCCTCCATTCCTTTTTGTATACAATCAAGAACTTCACTTTCCCGGAATGAAAGCGTGTATTTCACCCGATAAGCATACCTGGAGTCATTGACAAACAGGCATGAGAGGATTTCATTTATCCGGCGTCTCTTATCAATGAAAGTTATATCTCTCAAATGGCATAACGCGTAGTAGTCGAGATCATTGGTGATAAATGCAATGATCTTCCTGCCAGGAAACAAATACTCTGTACTCCGTTGAAGGAGCGACTCATCGACATCGACTATAGTGTAATTTTCATCAATTAACTCCGGCGTTAACAACGCACTTATGCCGACAATAAAAAAATAATCATCAGAAAAAACGGAGTCTGACAATTTCATAGAACTTCCCTTTTCGACACTTCCTGCTTGCTGTTTTAACGTCTGTAAGTCGCCACATGTTTCGCTGTAAAATTTACAGAAAATAATTCAGCATGACATCACAAAAGTCGTGGATTTCGTAAGAAAACATAAAAACGATCGTTTCTACTATCTTTTTACTTTCAAAAGAACAACGATCCACACCTGGCTATTTTTATCAAAACAAAAACCCAGAATATGCAACAAAAAACAGAATTAAACACTAGCTATATGGATAGGTTTGGTTTAATGATCCGGGCGTGTTTGATAGTTGAAACTTGTAATAAACCAAAACATGGATTTTTCTTAGGAAATATACCAGGTTTAATTAACTAATTTTATTCTGTTGGAACAGGGCTTATTTTACCTGGTTAACACAGGAGCAACATCAGCGATGCCTTATTATTCTGTCAGGCACCGCCTACACATGTAGGAAGGAAAATTAAGGTGTGAATTTCTCGATTGCCTGCTCCAGCTCGTCCAGTAGTGTCTGGATATACTCAAGCTCAGCAGGCAGTTCGGTGACAGTCATTGCGTCCGGGAGTTTATCCTCCAGAGACTGTGAAGCCTTCATTAAAGTCTCAACCCCCAATAACTGAGCAGTCCCGTTAATGCGATGAATATGATGTTTAACCAGACGATAATCACCAGACTCACTGGCGTTATAAGCCGCCGTTAAATCACAGCGATTTTCTTCCTGCGCATCTTTTAATGCGCGAAGCATCAATGCCCGATTCCCTTGCGCCAGCATCGCCAGTCTTTCGAGATCAAATGCCGTGTCGTGGGTATCACTGACACCGGAGAGTAAATGAGAGAGTTGTGACAACGTGATGGGTTTGAAAAGACAAGCATTCATGCCCGCCGACAGACAACGTTCGCGCTCGTGTTCCTGCGCCGTTGCCGTGAGCCCCCAGATAACAAGCGTTGTATTACTTTTTCTGATCTGGCGGGCAAGCTCAATACCATCCATCACTGGCATATTGAGATCGGTAATCAACAAGTCATAATTTCCTTGCTGAAGATAATGCAATGCAATCTCGCCATTGTCGGCTTCATCAGCGATGATACCCAGCGTCATAAGCTGACGTTTCAAAAGTAATCGGCTGAAAGGAAGGTCATCCGCGATTAATACCCGGAGTGTTGTTCCTTGCAATACTGGCAGAGGCGCGTCAACGTCCGCAACGGTAGGCGTGATATCAAACGACGTCTGGACTGGCAGGCTCAACGTAACGGTCGTCCCCCGATTCACCTCACTTTGCAGTTCGATTGTCCCTCCCATTTGCCTCATTAATCCCCGACTAATGGCTAATCCGAGCCCCGAACCGCGGTGATGTTCTCCCGCTATTCCCTGGCTAAAGGCGGTGAATAAACGACGTTGTTCTTCTTCGCTCATTCCCGGCCCAGAATCACGCACCGAGATCACCAGCGTTTGCTCATGCTTGACCGCAGAAATTCGCACATCACCACGTTCGGTAAATTTCACCGCGTTACCGATAATATTGGTGAGAACCTGCCCCAGTAATTGGGGATCCAGTCGCATCGCCTCGCGTGCCTCTAAACGAGAATCGTAACGTAGCGCGATCCCTTTTTGCGCCGCCAGCGCGCTGAATAATGCAATGTTGTCTTGTATCAGGCTGTCCGGATATTTCCACTGGGGAACGGTCTCTAATAAGCCCGATTCGATCTTCTCCAGATCGAGGATCTCGCCAATAAGTTTTAATAACGAACGTGAGGCCTGAGCCGCCTGGTCCACTGATGCTTTATCTTCCGGGCTAAACTTCGCAGGAGAAAATTGCAGGAGTTCAAGAAATCCCATAATGGCACTTACCGGGGTTCGTATCTCATGGCTCATGTGAGAAAGAAATTCCCGCTTCTCTTCATTGGCCCTGAGAGCCCGGTTTCGTTCCTCTTGCAGTAAGCGTTGAGAACGTTTTCTGATACGAACTTCCCGCACCAGATAGACTGCCCATAACAAGGTGCTGAGTACCAGTAACGACGCTAAGGTAGCCACCAGATAAAAAGGCCTGTTATATAATTCCCAGGTATCTATTTTGACATCCGGCAGACGAATCCATTTACTGACGATCTGCAGGACCTCTTTTTGCGGAATATCATCTAACGCTTTATCCAGAATTTGCCGTAACTCCGGCTCAGAGCGGGGCACCGCGAAACTAATTGCCGCGGGTTCTTCTCCGGTAAGCGGTATCCAGGAAAGCTGATCGGGATAGTAATGCTCGCTCAGATATCGCGCGGTCAGCTGATTCGAAATGGCGGCATCCACTTTTCCTGTTGCGACCAGATTCAATGCCACGCTGGAATTTTCCACCTCTTCCCACACAATGCCTGAATACTTCGCCTTCAGTGTGGCCAGTAAAGTGTGATCGGCGCTGATTGCAACATGGTTACCGGGCCGCAGCGCATGCTCTTTACTTTCCTCTTTTCTGATCACGGCCACGAACTGTGTGGTGATAAATGGATGCGTAAAAGAGAGATAATTTTCTCGGCTGAGATCATAGGTTGCGGCCTGCACAATATGCCAGTTACCTTTTTTCATTTCAGCGATCATCTCTTTATTCGATTTGACGACCACCGTCTCAAACTGAATACCCGTTTGTAAGCCAATCAAATTAAGGACATCGCCAACAATACCCCGCGTTTGCTGGCTTCCATCAACCATCGTGTAAGGGGCAAACCAGGGATTGATAATCACACGGAGTGTTTTGTGATTATTTAACCACTGCTTTTCGCGTGGCGTCAGGTCCAGAGGTTCAATCAGGAAGGAGAGATTGCCTTTATCAATCATCGACTGGGCAATTTGCCCATGGATGTTTTCATCAATTGCGCTAAGGGTATTGTTCACAATTTCCCGCAGCCGTTGCTGTGCGGGCAAAAATAAAAAGTAGCTCTTTCTCTGTGGCGCAGGCCAATACTTCACCGTTGTCAGCGCAAGACTGAACTCCTGGGAAAGCCAGGTGCTGGTCGTGAGTGAATCGCCGAAAAACCAGGCATTGCGCCCATTATTAACAGAATTCAGCGCTTCCTGGTAACTGCCATAGTTATCGATCTCGGCATCGGGAAAGGACTGGCGGATAAAATCGACATCTGGATAGTGATTAACAATCGCTACCCCCGTACGTTGTGCGCTCTGCAATGGCGCCATAACGTTGCCAAGAGAGGTGACTAAATTGGGCCAGGAATGAATCAGTGGCAGAGAAACCTGAACACTTGCTTCACGCCAGGATTGACTCTCCAGCCCGGTCAATACCATATCGACCTCTCCCTTTTTTAACGCCTCAACAGCGTCAGCCTGATCCGGATACGCCATCACACTTATTCGTGTATTAAGGGAATGTTGAATCAATGCCAGATAATCAGCATTCATTCCCCGATAACGTCCAGTCAGCGTTGTCATAACAAGCGGCGGCTGAACGGGCTCATAAACGGCGACTCTGAGACTTTTTTTCTGCTGTAACCAGCGTTTGTCATCCTCACTCAAATAAACCGGTACAGGCGATATATAATTGAATCCTGATAGTTCCAGCTCAACGGGAAGTCTTAGTTGTGCGTAAACAGCACGCCCGCCGATGGATAAAATAATGAGCACCGCCATCAGCCATTTATTTATCATCATGTCAGCTTATTCTGATGAGCAAACGAGAGCAGTTCGATTAATGATTTACAGCCGAGTTTTTCCATGAGCCGCGTTTTATAAGTACTGACGGTTTTACCACTAATATGCATCGCCTCACCAATTTGCGAATTGTCCAGACCGTTAAGCACATGCCCCATGACTTTCATCTCTTGTGTCGAAAGGGATTCCAGACGCTGCGCATCGGTGAGGATTTCGGAGGCTTCTTCGGAGAAAAATGGAAAATAGGTATACCCATTCTGTGCGGCATTAATGGCCGCCAGGATATTATCCATGTTCTGCTTTTTACTGATAAACGCGTTCGCTCCCGCCTGTGCACAGCGCTTGCTGAAGTAACGATCGTTTTTCGCTGAGACGACCACTAACACGCCGTGATAGTGATTCGCTCTGAGTTTCTCCACCAGCTCTACCCCATTGACGCCGGGGATCTCAACGTCAATAACCACAATATCCGCAGTCGTTTTTAGCAAACTCTTCAGCGCAATCGCCCCGTCCTCATACTCTCCGAGAACCGTAACGCGATCTTTCTCCAGTACACCACGAATAGCCATACGCGCCAGAGGATGGTCGTCCACGATAATTGCCGTGCGGGAACGCATTCCACTCATAATTCCCCCAAAGATCGTGATGTTCTAAACACGCTATGTCATTAATAATAGCGTAAACGATACGGTAGATTATCCTCTACATTAACCTTTGTCGTGCGGAGTACTTCACTGTTCTCATCACTTCCCCCACCCTGGCTGTATATATTTCACTGGATACTCACTCATATGCGATCGTGATGACTGAGGCTATTGCACATCATGAAGCGATGTTCTGAATGTTTAAAACCATGCCGTTGAATCCACTATCCTTACAAAAATGGAAAAGAAATTATCTGGCAATGTTAAAACGAGGCAGAAATTGGCGGGTCGTTTTAATCCTGATATTTCTGTCACCCTATGCAAGAAACGCATAGCGCGAAACATTCTGGCATTTTCCCCATATCCCTATGACTGGTAAGGTCATTGAGTTCGGGCCACTTCTGGCCTGTCGCAACAAACACACATTATCAAAAAAATAACGGGGTTCGCTATGGCGCAACAAGGGGAACAGGCGGCGCTGCCGCTTGCAACAGAAAAGGTCGGACTTAAGGGATATCTGGCATTTTTTCTGACCATCATTTTCTTTTCCGGCGTATTTTCCGGAACGGAAGGTTGGTGGCGTGTTTTTGATTTTAGCGTGCTGAACGGTTCGTTTGGTCAGATCGCGAATGGCGCGGCACAAACGACCGTCACCTTCCGGGGCGCGGGCGGTACGGGCGCAAAAGATGGTTTTCTTTTCGCGCTCGAACTTGCGCCGTCAGTCATTTTGTCACTGGGCATTATTTCTATCACCGACGGTCTTGGCGGATTGCGTGCGGCGCAACAACTGATGACGCCGATCCTGAAGCCGCTGTTGGGCATTCCGGGCATCTGCTCGCTGGCGCTTATCGCTAACTTACAAAATACCGATGCGGCTGCAGGTATGACGAAAGAACTGGCGCAGGATGGTGAAATCACCGAGCGCGATAAAGTCATTTTTGCCGCATACCAGACCAGCGGCAGCGCGATTATTACCAACTATTTTTCCTCTGGCGTTGCCGTCTTCGCGTTTCTGGGAACGTCTGTTATCGTCCCGCTGGCCGTGATTCTGGTGTTTAAATTTGTCGGCGCCAACCTGCTACGTATCTGGATCAACTTTGAAGAACGCCGTAACCCAACGCAAGGAGCACAAGCATGACCACTCAGGTACGCAAAAATGTCATGGACATGTTTATCGACGGTGCCCGCCGCGGCTTTACAATTGCCACCACTAACTTGCTGCCAAACGTGGTGATGGCGTTCGTCATTATTCAGGCGCTGAAAATCACCGGTTTACTTGACTGGGTTGGACACATTTGTCAGCCCGTCATGGCACTTTGGGGACTTCCTGGTGAAGCCGCCACCGTGCTGTTAGCGTCGCTGATGAGTATGGGCGGCGCGGTAGGCGTTTCCGCCAGTCTGCTCACTGCGGGAGCATTAAATGGGCACGACGTCACGGTTCTGCTCCCGGCGATATACCTGATGGGTAACCCGGTACAAAACGTGGGTCGCTGCCTCGGTACCGCCGAAGTGAACGCCAAATATTACCCCCACATCATTGCGGTATGTGCCATCAACGCATTACTGTCGATCTGGGTTATGCAGCTTATTGTTTAAAAAGGGAATTATCATGCCTGATTTATCCTTCGCAGATTTTACGTTACTGCAAGGTGCGCATCTTTATACCCCTGAAGATCAGGGGATTTGCGACGTGTTTCTCGCCAACGGCAAGATTATTGCCGTTGCACGCGATATCTCGCCTCACATTGTGCCGGATTGTAAGGTTATCAATCTCCAGGGACGGATCCTGTGTCCTGGCTTTATCGATCAGCATGTACACCTGATTGGCGGCGGTGGCGAAGCGGGCCCCACGACCCGCACGCCAGAAGTCAGACTGAGCAGACTGACCGAAGCCGGGGTCACGACCGTCATTGGTTTGCTCGGCACCGACTCCGTAACCCGTCATCCGGAATCACTGCTGGCAAAAACCCGGGCGCTGAATGAAGAAGGGATCACCGCCTGGATGCTAACGGGCGCTTATCATGTCCCTTCACCGACGATCACCGGTTCCGTCGAAAAAGATGTGGCGCTGATCGATCGCGTTATCGGCGTAAAATGCGCCGTCTCTGACCACCGCTCTGCCGCGCCTGGCGATTATCAACTGGCAAACATGGCAGCGGAGTCTCGTGTGGGTGGCCTGCTGGGCGGCAAACCGGGTGTGAGCGTGTTCCATATGGGCGACAGTAAAAAGGGGCTCAAACCGCTGTACGACATTCTCGAAAATAGCGATGTGCCGATGAGTAAGCTGCTTCCCACCCACGTAAACCGCAATGAGGCGTTGTTCGAAGAAGCACTGGCCTTTGCGCTCAAGGGCGGCACCATCGACATCACCAGCGGTATCCCCGATCCGGTTGCACCGGCTGAGGGGGTTGCTCGCGCAGTCAAAGCCGGTGTACCGCTTGCCCGGATAACGGTCAGTTCTGATGGTAATGGTAGTCAGCCGTTGTTTGATGATGCCGGAAAACTCACCGGAATTGGCGTGGCGGGCTTCGAGAGCTTGCTTGAAACTGTACAATCGCTAATCAACGATTACGGATTTACCCTGACCGACGCACTGCGTCCGCTGACGACCAGTGTGGCTACCTTTCTTAACCTATCCACTAAAGGCGAAATCGCCCCCGGTAAGGATGCCGACCTGCTGGTAATGACGCCGGAATTGTGTATTGAGCAGGTTTATGCTCACGGCAAACGCATGGTGGTTGACGGGAAAGCCTGCGTGAAGGGGTCTTTCGAGTAAGCGCAATCGGTTGTCAGCCGTGTGAATGCCCGTAAAATGGCGCAGACAGACGGCTGACAGGTGATGATAAATGGATGTGAGTGGTGCAGGTTTGTATAACATTGAAACGAAATGGCTTTATGACTTTCTGACGCTGGAAAAGTGCCGAAACTTCTCCCAGGCCGCGATTATTCGAAATGTCTCGCAACCCGCCTTCAGCCGTCGTATTCGCGCCCTGGAAAACGCGGTCGGGGTTGAATTGTTCAATCGTCAGGTCTCGCCGCTGCAACTCTCCGAGCAGGGAAAAATCTTTCACTCTCAGATACGTCATCTGCTACAACAGCTGGAAAGTAACCTGGCTGAACTCCGTGGCGGCAGCGATTTCACACTGCGTAAAATTAAGATTGCCGCTGCGCACTCCCTTTCACTAGGGCTGTTACCCGGTATCGTCAGCCAGATGCCAACCCAGTTTACCTGGTCGGTTGAGGCGATCGATGTCGATCAGGCGGTCGATATGTTGCGGGAGGGGCAAAGCGACTTTATCTTCTCTTATTATGACGAAAACCTGCTCCAGCCTCCGTTTGCCAATATTCACCTGTTTGAGTCACAACTGTTTCCCGTCTGTGCAAGCGATGAAAACGGAAAACCGCGATACACACTCGACCAACCCGCGTTCCCGTTGCTCAACTATAGCCAGAACTCCTATATGGGGCGGCTTATCAACCGAACGTTAACCCGCTATACCGAGCTGAGTTTCAGTACATTTTTTGTCTCTTCGATGAGCGAATTGCTTAAACAGGTTGCGCT
This sequence comes from Citrobacter sp. MGH 55, assembly GCF_016906145.1. NCBI lineage: Bacteria > Pseudomonadati > Pseudomonadota > Gammaproteobacteria > Enterobacterales > Enterobacteriaceae > Citrobacter > Citrobacter sp. MGH 55. The sequence continues at coordinate 2,178,888 of NZ_CP070239.1, read as the reverse complement.
GGACGGTTGTGGAATCGCCTGGCTCCCGGAGTATGCGATTCGTCAGGAGATTCGTAATCGACAGCTCATTGTGCTGAACCAGGACGAGCTGATTATTCCTATTCAGGCGTATGCTTACCGGATGGATACGCGGATGACGCCCCTGGCGGAGCGGTTCTGGAAAGAACTGCACCATCTGCATACTGTCCCCTGAGCGCAATTTAAACGCAGGCAACCTGCTGCACAGGCTCATCCATCTGCGTATCTGGCCATGACTCATACCAGCGAATGGCGGCGTGTACCAGAGACGCGGTTGAGTCAATAAACCGGCACCCAAAATTGCTCTCATGCCCGGCCACAATTAACGGGATCTCAGTGCAGCCCATAATAATGATCTGCGCGCCATGGGAAATCAGTCGCTCAATTTGTGGAAACAGCAACCTTTGCGCGGTGGCTTTATCTCCGCTTTTCAATGCGTAAATTGCCTGCATCACCTGCGCCTGCCCCGCCTCTTCCGGCTGAACCAGTGAGAGCCCCTGCGCAGTCATTTTTTTCTGGTATAACCCTGTCGCAAGCGTGGCGTTTGTTGCCAGCAGGCCGACGCGAGTCACGCCGGGAGGAATTTCACTCAGCGTGGCATCCAGAATGCTGATCATTTCCGCCTTTGCCACTGCCCGTAAATCATCAAACCAGTAGTGTGCGGTGTTACAGGGTATGACGATACACTCAGCCCCTGCATCTTCCAGCATATGCAGATAACGCTCCAGATAGTGCAAGGGGGAGGGGCCGCCAGAAAGCAGACAGGCTGTACGATCGGGAATGTCCGGAATTGAGCTAACGATGAGCGGGATATGTTGCTGATCGCAGTTGGCGCTGCGCAATTCAACAAATTTTTCCAGCATGTCCGCCGTTGCTGCGGGCCCCATGCCGCCCAGAATCCCAATGGTATGTTTCATCATCTGCACCGCGCTTTCTCTGTCATTTCAATTGACACTATCACCTTGATGCTTATGTAAAAAATGCCATTTTCTAAGCAGCTATGCGTAAAAGTTATCACCTGACAGACGCGAATCGGTTTACACAGACTGCTGTCTGCGCTCCCGGGCACCAACGACGTACCGGTTTCTGGAGCCTGCCTCACTAAACAGTGACTAAACAGCGAACACCCCGTTTCGGTTTTGTAACACGCGCCCGGAAATTAGCGATACCCGCCACAAAATTCACATATCACTCATCTTGATGAAAGGAAGCATATTGCATTTGCACAGTGAGTCGGATAGCGTCTGTAACGTTACACTAAAACGTTACAGAAAACAGAATCAGCGACTTTTTCGTTAAACCAACTGGCTGCGTCCACCTTGCCAGATGGCGTTATCACGACCTCTACACTGTGAGAAAGGATAATCATGATGAAAACAACCCCGTTTCGTTCAGCCAGACGTTTTCTGGCACTCGCTTGCCTCAGTAGCGCCCTGATTGCAGGCAGTGTGCTGAGCGCTTCAGCACAGGCAGCCATCAATTTTCGTGTTTACTCGTCTCTGCCAGGAGATGACTCCTCTGCGCACTATATTTGGTTCAACCGCTTCCAGGAAAACCTTAATAAAAACGAGAAGTTAAAAGGACAGATTAAGCTTAATTACTTTGCCAACGCTATGCTGGGAAAAGAAGCCGATGCAACACAGCAGGTCCGTATCGGCGCCATTAACATGATGATTTCAGGGACCTCAATCTGGGCCACGCTGGTGCCGGAAGTCGGTGTGCTGGATCTGGGGTATCTGTTTAAAGACTATGACCAGGTCGGGAAAGCGCTGGACGGCAAAGCCGGTGAGCAGCTTTCTAAACTGATGATGGATAAAGCAAACGTAATGGTGCTGGGCTATGGCTATAACCTTGGCGCGCGCAACGTGTACACCAAAAAGGCAATTGAAAAGCCGGAGGATTTAAAGAATCTGAAAATCCGCGTACTGCCGGTGCCTAACTTTATCGCCACGCTGAATCACATGGGGGCGGTGGCCATTCCCATGCCGGGCGGGGAAGTCTATTCCAGCCTGCAAATGGGCGTGATCGATGGTGTCGAGCATGATGCGCCCACCATCTATGCCAGCAAATATTATGAAATCATCAAAAATGGCACGCTGACCCGCCATAGCTATAACCCGCTGATGATTGCCATGAACAAGAAGAGCTTCGAGCAGATCCCAGAGTCATTACGTGCCGACGTGCTGGCCGCAGCGAAAGAGGCCACGGAATACGAACGCCAGCAGGCCAGCCAGAAAGAACTGGAAGCGATTAAAAACCTGGAGGCGAAAGGCGTCACTTTCCGGGAAACCGATCGCGCGTTCTTCGCACAGGCCGTACAGCCTGTCTGGAAAGCCTTCCTGGATAAATACCCGGATCTGAAACCGATGGTGGACGAGATCAGCGCCGCCGCGCCGAGCGACAAACCATAAGCCGATCATCGTCGGCCTGCTAAGTGTAGCGGGCCGGTGATGTTGCCCACACAAACCATGAAAGGAGTTCATCATGGCTGATATCCCGATGAAAACAAAGGATGAAAAGTCTTTGTTGACGCTGTTGGGGCGGCTGAGTCGATTTCTGACCACGTTAACGTCCTGGGCCGGAGCGCTGGTGCTGTTTATCAACGTGCTGGTGGTATTTGCTTCGGTGATCTGGCGCTACGCCCTGCATTCACCAATCCACTGGGCGGAAGAGGTGGCGCGAGCGTTGATGATTGCGCTGGTCTTTTTTGGCGTCGCCACCTCAACCGGCCGAGGCGGACACATTGGCGTCGATCTGTTCTTACGCTTCCTGCCTGAAAGCGTTCGCCCTTACGTTGTTCATGCCAGCCGCTGGATCCTGTTTCTGGTCTCCGTTGGACTGGTCGTTTCCAGTTATGATCTGGTGCAGGCCGCGCGACTGCAAACCACCGAGACGGGCCTGCCGCAGACCATTTACGTGATTCCGGTATTAATCGGTTCCGTGGTGATGATGGTGGCTGCGCTGGAACATGCGCTGCATGAACGCACAAAAGTGGTGTTGCTTAGCGGCGCAGGGATCATTGTGCTGGCGACGCTGGGTTATCTGAAATTGTCGCTGATGGCCGATCCGGCCAGCGCGGCGGCGGGCCTGATGCTGATTTGCTTCGTGCTTGGCATTCTGGCCGGTGTGCCAATCGCCTTCACGCTCGGCATGTCGGCAATGGTCTTTTTTATCTGCGACCCTTCCCTGCCGTTTGTCTTTTTCTCACAGCAGGTAGCTGCGGGCGTTGACCACTTTGTTCTGTTGGCGATTCCGTTCTTCTTGCTCGCCGGTGCGGCAATGGAAATCAACGGCATGTCCACGCGTCTGGTCGAACTGATTGTGCGTGGTATGGGACGCTTTCGCGGCGGTCTGAACATGACCACCGTACTGTCGATGGCCTTTTTCTCAGGCATCTCCGGTTCCAAACTGGCGGATGTGGCAGCCGTCGGCGGAGTGTTAATGCCTGCGGTACGTCGCGCGAAGCAGGACAGCGAAGAAGCCGCCGGGGTATTTGCCGCCTCCGCGGTAATGGCGGAAACCATTCCACCCTGCGTGAACCTGATCGTGATGGGCTTTGTCGCCAATATTTCCATCGGCGCGTTGTTTATAGCAGGCCTCATCCCTGCAGCTTGCCTGTTGGTGCTGTTAATGGTCGCCGCCAACCGTTTCGGCGGGAAAATTAACGTCAGCGAAGCCTATCCGGTATTACGTCCGCGGACTCAGCTTTACCTCGGTGCCGCTGTCGGTCTGGTCATGATCTTCATGATTGGCCGCGGGGTCATGATGGGGATCGCCACCTCCACGGAAATTTCCGCCTTCGCAGTGATCTACGCCATTGTGGTGGGTCGCCTGGCGTTTGGTGAGCTGACGCTGAAAGCCACAGTGAAAATGTTCGTTGATATTGCGGCAATGTCCGGCGTCCTGCTGTTCATCGTGGCCTGTGCGACCAGCCTTTCTTATGCCCTGACCATTCAAATGATCCCACAACAGATCGCTGAACTGCTGGTTGGCATTGGCATGGAGCAAGGGGCCTGGCTGTTCCTGATATTGACCATTGTTATTCTGATCATCTTTGGCGCGGTTCTCGAAGGTGCGCCTGCGCTGATCATTTTCGCCCCGATTCTGGTGCCAATAGCCATTCAGCTTGGCTTTAACCCGCTGCACTTTGGCATTGTGATGATCATGGCGATGGGCTTTGGTCTGTTCTCACCGCCGATCGGCCTGGGTCTCTATACCACCTGCGCCATTTGTGGCGTGGAGATGAAGCACGTCATCAAACCGATGGCGAAATATCTGGCGGTGGTTTTTGTCGGCATCATTATTGTCGCCATGGCGCCACCATTAACCACCTGGCTGCCCGGACTGGCCGGCTACTGATAATGAAGTCCTGTATTTGCCACGCTCAGGTGGCAGGGATATCCACGCACAAAAAACGGTAAAACGATGTCACGTCATTACCTGATGCCGTTTAAATATGAATAATGGGAGTATGAAATGGGATTATTAACGGGTAAAAAAGCGTTTATTACAGGTGCAGAACAAGGCATTGGTAAAGAGAGCGCGAAAAAACTGATTGAGGCGGGATGCGATATTTATATTCATTATTTCAGTGGCGAAGAAGGCCCACGGGAATTAATGGCGCTCGCCGAACAGCAAGGCTGTCGCGCGGCCTGTGGTTTCGCCGATTTAACCGATGAAGAAGACGCAGCCCGCTGTGTGGTACAGGCAGCGGAATTCCTCGGCGGTATCGATATTCTGATCAATAACGTTGGCGGCATTATTGCCCGCAAATGGCTGGGTGAGATTGAGCCACATTTCTGGCGCACGGTGATCGACGTCAATATGACGACGATGCTGAATGTCACTCAGCAGGCATTACCGTGGTTGAAGGCCGCGCCAGACGGCGCCAGTATTGTTAACCTGGCCTCCCTGGCCGGGCGCTCTGGCGGCCATGCAGGTTCTCTGGTCTACTCCACCACCAAAGGCGCGGTGCTAACCTGGACTCGCTCGCTTGCCGCGGAGCTCGGTGAACACGGCATCCGCGTCAATGCCGTTGCGCCGGGACTGATTCTCGGCACGCGTTTTCATAATCAGCATACCACACAGGCCTCTGCCGAGCAGACAATCCAGGCCATTCCTCTGGGACGCGCGGGCACCCCGGAAGATGTGGCAAGGGTCATCTGTTTCCTCGCTTCTGAATATGATGGCTTCGTTTCCGGTGCCACCATCGATATTAACGGCGGTATTTACCGGGCATAAAAATGCGGCGGGCGATAATGCCCGCCAGTTTTAAAAGGTATGACATATGATCAAGTCAGATATTATTCATCCTGATTTATTACAGGCGCTGGCACAGTGCGGACACAAGGCGAATATTTTAATCACCGATGCCAATTACTCTTTTCTAACCAATACTTCTGCGCAGGCACGGATTATCTGGCTTAATTTCACTCCAGGGATGATCGGGAGTGTCGTCATTCTGGAGAAAATCCTTGGCTATATTAATGTGGAAAAAGCCACGTTAATGGCAAGCCCGGCGGATTTTGATAATACGGTCGAGCGTGAATACCGTGGCATGCTTTCTGAGGCGATCGAAGTTGAACATGTTGAACGTAACGCGTTTTATTCGCTGGCCAAATCGTCTGACACGCTCCTGGTCATCGCCTCCGGCGAAACCCGCCGCTTCGCCAATATTCTGCTGACCGTAGCCCCAACGCTGGTATGACAGAGCGAGAAGAACGTATCGTTCTTCTCGTGCCTCGCCGCTACTGTACCGATTGTCGGGAAACCAGCGACGGAGGGAACAGAAACTCCGCTGGCGGAATGGCCGGATTTTCAGTCCGCTCGATCAACCGCTCCACCATCACTTCTGCCATCTCCCGAAGCGGCGGCATGATGGACGTCAGGCCAGGGAAAACCAGTCCGGAGAGCGGAATATTGTCGATGCCCACAATAGAGATCTGTTCCGGCACATGGATCCCGGCCTGATGCAGACCAGCCATCAGCCCAATGCCCAACGCATCGTTGATCGCGACAATACCATCCGGGAACACCGGCTGCTGGCTGATTTTTAACGCCAGCGCCCGCCCGAGTTCTGTCATTTCTGTGTCGCCATAGGCCGCCATGGCCTGGCCTTCAACGATCATCCCTTCCCGATAAAGCCCGTGGTCTTGCACCGCGCGGAGAAAGCCCTCAATTTTGTGCGCACGGCTGGGGGTCATCCCTTCCACCGTGGCAAACGCGAGGCGACGGCACCCCTGTGCAATCAGGTGTTCTGCTGCCATTCGCCCGGCCTCAATGTTATCCATTGATACACTGTCCAGCGCAAAATGACCCGACTGAGCACGCACAGGCATACGGCCATCATAGTTCACCATCACCATGCCCTGCTCTGCCGCTTGCGCAAAATGCGCTTTTTCAATATCGCAGGCGGCAACGATAATCCCCCGGACGCCGTGGGAAAACATGTCGTCCAGAAAGGCTTCTTCTTCTTCAATTTGTCGGTAGGTATTTCCAATCAGCACCCGCAGTTGGCGCTTTTTGGCGGCCAGATCGACTTCACGGGCCAGGGCAGCAAAGCTGGGATTCACAATGGACGGCACCAGCAGACCAATCATTTTGGCCTGACCGGTCTTGAGCTGTTGCGCCACCCGGTTTGGAAAGTAATTCAGCGTCTGCATGCTCTGCTGGATACGCGCCAGGGTTTCAGCCCGCATTTGATCGGTCCGACCGTTGAGCACATTGGATACCGTACTGACGGAAACGCCAGCATGCTTTGCGACATCACGAATATTCGCCATACATCTCCTTTGCGGCAATCGATGAATGGCGGAAGACACTCATACCCGGCATCGCCATCTTCTCAGGAATTATCAACTACAACGGTTTAGTGTAACGTTACAGACGGAGCTGTCAATGCAATGTATCAGGCATAATTAAGCAAGTGAACCACTCGCTGGCACTGGATGCGCTGCTGATTGCAGTCTGGCGACATAAACCTGACGACGAGGTTATCGTGCACTCAGACCAGGGCAGCCAGTACGACAGTGGCGACTGGCGGCGGTTCTATTGGACCAATAACCTGGCCTCCAGTATGAGCCGACGTAGTAACTGCTGGGATAATGCGGTGTTCAAATCGTTCTTCAGTACGCTGAAAAAAGAACGCCGTTATTCGTTAAGTGATAACTTTCAGATACAGTGCCGGTTAATCACGCTACTTAAACCCGGGAATCCCCTGACCGGGGTGTGATTGCATTGTGGCACATCAGAAGGAATTATTTCTCCAGTTCTCATGAACGCCTGTCATTTAGCAGGACTGGATAGTCCTGCTCGGTTTATTATTTGAGTACGTATTATTTGATCGGCATTGTTTAAATAAACGCTAAACAACCACTCATTTAACATGGAGATACTGCTTTTATCCGTTAAGCTGTTCTGGCTAACAAACGAACAGCACTCCTGGAGGAAGCTGTCGACTCGAAATGGAAAACTTTTGGCCACCCGTGGCCTTTTTTCCTACCGTCCCAACCGTTATGTTAGCCCCATGACAACTGGCCTTGCTCACAGTGACCTGGTTTGTGGAATAACTCTTGTTTTCATTGCTTAGCCGCCTGCGCAGGCGGCTCTTTTTCAAGGAGGTAGCATGCCACTCAATAAAATGAAGCGTCATGCCATACTCCATACGCTCTCTATACCTGAACGTAAACTGCGCCCCCTAAAATGGCTTGCTCTCATCTCATCTCTGCTATTTATTTTACAACTGGCAATTGAGAGCCTGATCTTAAGCGAATAGCAGAATAGTAATTCCTGTCCAAAGACTCAATCTGGAATGATTTTCTGATACCTGTCGGGTACAGAGCACAAATATTAACGTATTTTTTCAGCAATATAAGTTATACGTAGGGTTGTACCTTTGTTCAATTTCACAGATACAGGCCTGACTGACAGAGTGTGAATAAGGAAATGAGCCGTGGAAAACTATACGCTTCATCGTGGCAGACTTATCGACCATATCCAGCTCGTGGTAAACAACTTTGACGCAAGCAAAGCATTTTACACTGCTGTGCTGGCGGAACTTAAGATCCCCCTGGTTATCACAGATGACGATTATATCTGGGCTGACGAACTGGTCATTTCATCGGTAAAAAGTTCGGGGGCTGGAGGGGTGCCTACAGGACGACACCATCTGGCCTTTCAGGCCACAGACCGTGAATCGGTGGACGCATTTTACCGCGCAGCACTAAATCATGGCGGACATGATAACGGCGCCCCCGCCGAACGAACCTACCATCCCGGATACTATGCCGCTTTTGTTCTGGATCCGGACGGTAACAATATTGAAGCTGTTTACCATGGTGAGGGCGATCGCAGTGCCCGCTCTGTAGAAATCAGCTTCACTGTCTGAGAAAACAGGGAGCATATCTTCCCCCTGTAGCTCCCGAAAACCGCAATGGAGAGCTTTATCTATGACCGTTATTCCGGTATCAGCTAAAGACTCGTTTGTCTGGCTGATCAATGATAACCCGGTGGCAATAGCCATCGTAACCCACCAAATGGACAAAGCGCGTCTGACCGAATTTGGTGTGCAACCCGATTAGCGGAGCGAGGGACTGGCAAAACAATGCTGATG
>NZ_CP070239.1:2163514-2170253 GCF_016906145.1 Citrobacter sp. MGH 55 | reverse complement strand
TGCCAGAAATGCTGGCACCATTATTTACTGCGGCGGGTTATCAGGCTGAACCGTTATGCCAGTTTGAAATGGAACTGACATTTTAAAATATCGTTATGCTGCATTCCGGATAACAGGAGAATAATGATGAGTTGCAAGTTTGAATGGATCAATGAGCCCGCTAAATGGCACTACGGGAATAATACCCTGTCGGTAATCACTGATGATCACACCGATTTCTGGCGTCATACCTGGTACGGGTTTGAGCGTTTTTCAGGTCACATCTACGCCACTGACGTAACAGATGATTTTACTTTTCAGGTCAGGATCCGCGCAGACTTCACCACACTCTATGACCAGGCCGGAATTATGATTCTCTCTGACGAACAGCACTGGCTCAAAGCTGGCATCGAATTTAACGATGGAGCACCTGCAATCGGGAGTGTACTCACGCTGGGAAATTCGGACTGGGCTACAGGGCTCTTTCCCGGGGATCCGAAGGAATTCTGGCTGCGCCTGACCCGTAAGAAAGATGCGTTACGATTGCAGTACTCGTCAGATGGACAACACTGGCCATTACTTCGCTTATGTTATTTTCCCATGGGCCCAGTAAGAACGGGCGTCATGTGTTGTACACCTCAGCGCCAGGGGTTGGAGGTAGAATTTCTTGATCTCAGACTGACTCCTGCGATGGATAAAGAACTGCACGATCTGAGCTGATAAATATCAAGGAATTATAGAAAACGGAGAACCCGTTCGTGAAGCCATTTTCGGGACGCCTTAGCAGGTATGGCAGCGTTCTATTATTTCCACTGGCGATGGTCATCTACGATTTTTCAGCCTATCTGACCACGGATCTCATCCAGCCGGGCATCATCCACATCATCCGTGAGCTTCAGGCTGATATCACTCTCGCGCCTGCCTCTGTCAGTCTTTATATGGCCGGAGGTCTGGCGCTCCAGTGGCTCCTCGGTCCTCTCTCTGACCGGATTGGTCGCCGTCCCGTCCTGCTCACTGGTGCAATGATCTTTGCCCTGGCCTGTCTGGGCATGATGTTTGTCACCACGATCGAGCAATATTTTATTGCCCGTTTTATACAGGGAACCAGTATTTGCTTCATCTCCACCGTTGGTTATGTGTCAATACAGGAGGCCTTTGATGAAAAGGATTCCATCCGTATCATGGCGGCGCTGACCTCAATCGTATTGCTTGCGCCTGTCATCGGCCCACTGGCTGGAGCAGCTCTGATGTCCTTTATGCACTGGAAGCTGTTATTTGCGATCATCGGAGGGATGAGTCTGATGGCCTGGGTCATGTTGATGATTAAAATGCCGGAGACAGTCAAACGTCAGGGCCAGGGGTTTCATCCTGGAGATGTATTATCCGATTTTATCAGCGCCTTCAGACATCCGGTGGTACTGACGGGTGCCCTGGCCCTGTCATTCGGTAACCTGCCGATGATTACCTGGGTCGCGCTCTCTCCGGTGATCCTGATTGAGGATGGCGGGATGTCACCCGGTATGTATGCCTGGACTCAGGTACCTGTATTTGGCGGGGTGATTATTGCCAGCATCATCGTCGCGAATTTTATCAAAGACCCCACTTCACCGCGCTTTATCTGGCGTACCGTTCCAATTCAACTAAGCGGGCTGTGTATCCTTCTGCTTGGTAATCTGGGTTGGCCGCATGTCTGGTTATGGTCGGTGATGGGAATAAGTATTTATGCCCTCGGGACAGGAATGCTGTATCCCGTCCTGTTCCGTTTTGCGCTTTTTTCTCATTCCCTGCCTAAAGGCACCGTATCAGCAACCATTAACATTATTGCATTAAGTTTTATGGCGACCTCAGTAGAGCTGGCCCGCTGGTTCTATTTTCAGGCTGGTGGCAGGATAGCTTTCCATTTTCTGGCGATGGTGGCAGGAATTATCGTCATGATACTGGTTTTTCGTTTGTTAAAACTACGCCAGCAACATCTGAATCAGACCGTCTGAGAATATGAGTTACGGCTCTGCCAGCAAAATTGGCAGGCTAATGATGGGGCTACGGCCCCATGTCCTGCATGGTACAGGTCGCTTCGAAACCGAACCTCCGGATGGTTTCAAGCATGGCCGCTGGCTTGACACAGTTTTGCTGCAACTGCAACTTGGTGAAGGAATAGAACTCTGCCAGAAGATTCAGATCTTATGCTCTGAGGCAGAAATAAGGGAGCATCAGCCCCCTTCATCTTTATTTCAATCGCTTACCTGTTTCATCAACGACTTTCTCGCCATCTTCCTTAGCAAATGCGCCTTTTTGCGCATCCGGAAGAATATCCAGAACCACCTCGGAAGGGCGGCAAAGGCGCGTTCCCAACGGTGTCACCACAATCGGGCGGTTAATCAGGATCGGATGCTGCAACATAAAGTCTAGTAATTGGTCGTCAGTAAACTTATCTTCCGCAAGCCCCAGTTCTTCATAAGGCTCGACGTTTTTACGCAGCAAAGCCCGGACGGAAATGCCCATATCCGCAATGAGTTTGACCAGCTCATCGCGAGACGGTGGAGTTTCAAGGTAATGAATAACAGTCGGTTCATTACCGCTGTTGCGGATCATCTCAAGCGTGTTACGCGACGTACCGCAGGCCGGGTTGTGATATATGGTGATGTTGCTCATATCAGTATCTCATTACAAAGTGAAAGAGAGACGTAGCGCCAGCGCCGCCAGCGTTACAAACAGCACAGGCAGAGTCATGATAATCCCGGTGCGGAAATAGTATCCCCATGTGATGGTCATATTCTTCTGTGAAAGTACATGCAGCCAGAGCAGCGTTGCAAGGCTACCAATAGGTGTAATTTTCGGCCCCAGATCGCAGCCAATCACGTTAGCGTAGATCATCGCCTCTTTAATAACGCCGGTGGCAGTGCTTCCATCGATAGAAAGAGCGCCAACCAGCACCGTAGGCATGTTGTTCATAATGGAAGACAGGATTGCTGTCAGGAAGCCAGTCCCCAGCGTCGCAACCCAGAGTCCTTTATCCGCCAGTACGTTCAGCACACCTGAAAGGTATTCGGTTAGTCCGGCGTTGCGCAGACCGTAGACCACCAGGTACATCCCCAGTGAGAAGATGACTATCTGCCATGGCGCACCGCGCAGCACTTTGCCGGTGTTAATGGCATGACCTCGTTTCGCCACAGTAAACAGAATGACAGCGCCTGCAGCAGCAATCGCGCTGACCGGGATACCCAACGGCTCAAGGACGAAAAAGCCAACCAGAAGAAGAATCAACACTATCCAGCCAGTTCTGAAGGTTGCCAGATCTTTAATCGCGTTTGTCGGTGCTTTCAGGAGAGCCAGGTCGTAAGTCGGTGGAATATCTTTGCGGAAGAACAGATGCAGCATAACCAGCGTGGCAACAATGGCGGCAATATCCACCGGCACCATTACCGACGCATACTCAGTGAAGCCCAGTCCAAAGAAGTCCGCCGAGACTATATTCACCAGGTTCGACACGATAAGCGGCAGGCTGGCAGTATCGGCAATAAACCCGGCAGCCATGACAAATGCCAGTGTTGTACCTTTACTGAACCCTAATGCAAGCAGCATGGCGATGACAATTGGCGTCAGAATCAATGCCGCGCCATCGTTGGCAAACAGTGCCGCCACCGCCGCACCGAGCAGAACGATATACGTAAAGAGCAAACGTCCACGACCGTTACCCCAGCGGGAAACGTGCAGCGCTGCCCATTCGAAAAAACCGGATTCATCAAGCAGCAGGCTGATAATAATTACGGCAATAAAGGTCGCCGTCGCGTTCCAGACGATATTCCACACCACCGGAATATCGCCCACATGCACAACGCCTGATATCAGAGCCAGTCCCGCGCCCAGCGTCGCGCTCCAGCCGATCCCTAAACCCTTAGGCTGCCAGATAACCAAAACAATGGTCAGGACAAAAATAACGCCTGCCAGTAACATACATCCTCCTGACAGGGCGACTTTGCCGCCCTGTAAATACTAAAAAATTAACTCATCAACTTTCTGAGCTTTTCAATACCGGCGGGCTCTGAAGCCAATACCGGAACGAGCGCTATACGGTCAGCGTGCTGATTCTTAACAACCTCAATCTGAGGCAGTTCCTGCCGGGCACGCTGGCAAAGCAACGGAGAACGCGTATCCGCAATGGAAAGGCTGTTATTGATAATCCAGCCCCACGGATGAATCCCCGCTCTTTCAAGGTCAGACTGCAGGTTTGCCGCTTCCAGCACCGGTGTGGTTTCAGGAAGCGTAACCAGCAGAACTTTGGTTCGCTCTGGGTCCTGAAGCTGCATCATTGGTGTGGTGAAATGTCCCTTTTCACCCATTTTTTTGGCAATTTCGCGGTGATACGCCCCAGTGGCATCCAGCAGCAAAAGCGTATGCCCGGTTGGTGCCGTGTCCATGACCACAAAACGCTTACCTGCTTCACGAATTACCCTTGAAAAGGCCTGAAAGACGGCAATTTCTTCAGTACAGGGAGAACGTAAATCCTCTTCCAGTAGCCGTTTCCCGGCCTCATCCAGATCCCTGCCTTTCGTCTCAAGAACATGCTGACGATAGCGTTCAGTTTCATCGTGAGGGTTGATTCGGCTGACCTGCAGATTCTTGAGGCTGCCGTTCAGCGTTGTACTCAGGTGCGCAGCAGGATCAGAGGTCGTGAGATGCACGTCAAATCCCATGTCTGCCAGCCTTACGGCTATAGCCGCAGCCATCGTGGTTTTCCCTACGCCACCTTTGCCCATCAGCATAATCAGGCCGTGTTCACTGCGAGCGATATCCTCGACCAGGCCAGAGAGCGATAAGTTTTCAGGCGTGTACAGGACGTTCGTTGCCGGGAGCGGTAACGCCTCAGAATGGATATCCAGCAGTCCCTTCAATGCGGACACACCAACCATATTGACTGGCTGGAGTAATAAGGTATCTGTCGGTAGCTCAGATAAACCGGCAGGAAGATTTGCCAGTGCCTCCTGCTCACGTTGCCATATCGCAGCGGCCAGGGCGTCATGTTCAGCTTCGGCTTTAGGCAGCACACCATTAATCACCAGGTACTGGTTTTTCAGGCCAATCACAGCAAGTTCTTCATGGGTGCGGGCCACTTCCTGCAGCGTTGACTTTTGCAGTCGTGCAACCAGAATCAGGCGGGTACGTTCAGGATCGGATAACGCGTCTACCGCGTGAGCATACTGCTCACGCTGCTTTTCCAGCCCGGCCATTGGGCCAAGACAGGAAGCACCATCCGGGTTGCTTTCAATAAAGCTACTCCAGGCTCCGGGAAGCTGGAGAAGGCGAATCGTGTGGCCCGTCGGCGCTGTATCAAAAATAATGTGATCGAAGCGGGTCAGCAGGGAAGCGTCTGTCAATAAGCCGGTGAACTCATCAAACGCCGCAATCTCAGTGGTACAGGCTCCTGAAAGCTGCTCGCTGATACTGTTAACAACGTCATCAGGCAGAAGACCTTTGATAGGATCAACGATTCTGGCGCGGTATTGTTGGGCGGCTTCCTGCGGGTCGATCTCCAGAGCGGAAAGTCCAGGAACTGCTGCCACAGGGCGAATGGTGTTACCGATAGCCTGATCGAATACCTGACCGACATTGGAAGCCGGATCGGTACTGACCAGCAAAACCCGCTTCCCCTGTTCGGCAAGGCGGATTGCCGTCGCGCAGGAAATGGACGTTTTTCCTACACCTCCCTTACCGGTAAAAAACAGGTAGGGCGGGATATTCTGTAAGAATTTCATATGTCCTCCTGACATACTCAGCAACAGGAAGTTTTACCACCACAGCAGCTGGTGGGCGCTAACCCAACCTTCTCCAGCGGAATGCCTAACCAGCGAGCCAGCTCAGCGCGTTTTGGGTATCGCCCTGCCATCACCGTTTCGCTGTCCAACAGCAGTAGCGGAAGCCCTTCTGCTCCAGATGCTTCGAGGAATGCTTTCGCTTTCTCGTTCTGAACAAAGCTCATGGGCTGCTGCGCCAGGTTGTAACGTTCAACCTGTACGCCACGTCCTTTCAGCCACTGCACATCAGCAGAAAAATCAACCAGAACCTGATCGACATCTGAGCCACATACGCCGGTACTGCAGCACATAGCCGGGTCAAACACGGTTAACGTTTTCATCTTTAACACCTCACATCCGTAAAAACATATATGTACAGGCAAATTTTTTAGATACAAACAGCCTTACCACTGCCAGAGCAGTTTGCTGATGCCAGCTTACGGGCGATGGCCTGTACGTCGTCCTGTTGGCTTAACCAGGCCTGCTCAATCACCTGAGCGGCCCAGGAAGGAATATGCGGGGATAAACGGTAGTGAACCCACTTGCCCTGTTTGCGATCCAGCAATAGTCCACTTTCCCGGAGCATTGCCAGATGGCGGGAGATCTTGGGCTGAGACTGTTCCAGTGCCGTACAGAGATCGCACACGCACAGCTCTCCCATCTCCCTGAGCAGCAGCACGATACCCAGGCGGGTTTCATCGGAGAGGTTTTTGAAGAGTTGTAGAGATGATAATTGTGGCATAAGTCCCCCCGGCTACTGTTTCGCAATATCTCGCTGTAACCGTACAGTGTCAAATTATATTTGAATTTCCATATATGAATAAAGCAAGACTTCTCACTGACCCTGTGAGGGTTATACAGTCGGTTATAATAAGGAACTCTGCAAGGAGGCTTTAAGCTATTTCCCTTTGGATTCAGTAAACTGGAGAGTTTTAAGTATGAAGTGTCATGGAGCGGGCGAAGGGAAA
>NZ_CP070239.1:2022017-2156134 GCF_016906145.1 Citrobacter sp. MGH 55 | reverse complement strand
CTGGAGCGGGCGAAGGGAATCGAACCCTCGTATAGAGCTTGGGAAGCTCTCGTTCTACCATTGAACTACGCCCGCTTTGGAGTGCGTAAGGCATTATAAACCTTACGCTCTTGTTGGCAAGGGACAGACCAGCTGACTGGCGATTAATTCACCGTCAGCATTTCGGTTTGCTGCCCTGCGGCGGCAGGTAACGCAGCGGGTCGATGGCCGTCGCACGGTAGCGAATCTGGAAGTGCAACCGCACCGAGGCCGCATCAGTACTGCCCATCGTGGCGATTTTCTGTCCCGCCTTCACGCTTTGCCCGTTATTTACCAGCATCGTGTCGTTGTGAGCGTAGGCGGTAATGTAATCTTCACTGTGTTTGATCATAATGAGATTACCGTAGCCCCGCAGTTGGTTGCCCACGTAGACCACCTTCCCTGCCCCGGCGGCATAAACCGGCGTACCGCGGGCAGCGGAAATGTCGATCCCCTTATTCCCTCCATCCGCAGTGGAATAAGGCAGGATCACCTTACCGCTGGCAGGCCACTGCCAACAACGTTGCCCTACCGGTGGCCAGGACGATTGCGGCACGGAAGAAGACGGTCTCGCGGAGGCTGTTTTGGTAGACGACTTTTTAGTGGATTTCGATGAGGCCGTTTTCGAACCACCGAGCTTCAGCTTTTGCCCAACTTCAATGGTGTACGGCGGCGAAATGCCGTTCAGACGCGCAAGGTCTTTGACGCTGGTGCCTGTCGTGCGTGAAATACGGTAAAGGGTATCTCCCCGTTTGACGGTATAAACGGCGCCAGAATCAGACGATTTGCTCCCCGAGCAGCCCACGACAAGCAATCCCGCACAAAGCAGCATGGCAATACCCAGGCTATTTTTCTTCAGGCGTCCTGCGCTCAAAACCGTTCCTCGCAATATTCACAGACGCCATATGATAGCAGCCATAATCCGGATGCCAAATTTATTGAATCGGTAAGTCCCCTCATGGACCGCCTGATAAACGCTATCACAGCCACTTACCGTGTATCACAATGAGTTGATTAAACTCATAATGATACGCAAAGTGCTCATCGTCAAAGGTCGGATCCCTCTCCCGACAGACCATATTATTATCTCCGTCACACTTCCCTTTTCTCACGGCGCAACTTTGCGCTTCTGGCGTAATTCTTGCCTGATTTAACGGTTGTTCAGGAACCGAATTGTTAAATCAAGGGGACGTTTATGGATGCGCGGGAAGCAACCGCTACCGGAGAGTCATGCATGCGCGTGGATGCCATCGCTAAAGTGACCGGGCGGGCTCGATATACTGATGATTACATGATGGCGGGCATGTGTTATGCCAAATACGTTCGCAGTCCGATTGCCCACGGTTACGCCACCAGCATCAACTGTGACAAGGCGAAAAGCCTGCCCGGTGTACTGGCCGTGTTTACCTGGGAAGATGTACCGGATATTCCCTTCGCCACGGCAGGGCACGCCTGGACGCTGGATGAGAACAAACGTGACACCGCCGACCGTTTTCTGTTGACCCGCCACGTACGCCATCATGGCGATGCGGTCGCGATTGTTGTGGCAAGGGACGAGTTAACCGCAGAAAAAGCGGCCTTGCTGGTGAATGTGGAATGGGAAAAACTCCCGGTGATCACCACGCCAGAAGCGGCTCTGGCGGATGATGCTGTCCCTATTCACCCAGGCGGTAATTTGCTCAATCGCAGTGAAATGACCACCGGGAATGTCCAGCAGGCCATTGATGCCGCTGATTACCAACTCCAGGGACATTACCAGACGCCGGTGATTCAACATTGCCATATGGAAAGCGTCACTTCATTGGCCTGGATGGAAGATGACTCGCGAATCTCCATCGTCTCCAGCACGCAGATCCCACACATCGTACGCCGGGTCGTGGGCCAGGCATTGGGCATTCCGTGGTCATGCGTGCGGGTTATCAAACCTTACGTCGGCGGCGGATTTGGAAACAAGCAGGATGTGCTGGAAGAACCCATGGCCGCTTTCCTGACGCGCAAACTGGGCGGTATTCCAGTGAAAGTCTCTCTCAGCCGTGAAGAGTGTTTTCTCGCTTCCCGTACCCGCCATGCGTTCACGATGGATGGACAGATAGGGCTCAATCGCGACGGCACGTTGCAAGGCTATCGTCTGGATGTTCTGTCAAATACTGGCGCTTACGCCTCACACGGGCATTCCATCGCCTCGGCGGGCGGCAACAAAGTGGCCTACCTCTATCCCCGTAGCGCATACGCTTACCGTTCCACCACCTGCTATACCAATCTACCTTCCGCTGGCGCGATGCGCGGCTACGGCGCGCCGCAGGTGATCTTTGCCGTAGAATCGATGCTGGATGACGCCGCGACGGCGCTGGGTCTCGATCCGGTCGAGGTTCGGTTGCGCAATGCGGCCTGCGAAGGCGACACGAACCCGATTACTGGCAAACGGATCTACAGCGCGGGGCTCCCGGAATGTCTGCAAAAAGGCCGCGCGCTGTTTGAGTGGGACGCCCGTCGCGCTGAATGTCTGCACCAGCAAGGCAACATCCGCCGGGGCGTCGGCGTCGCCTGTTTTAGTTATACCTCCAACACCTGGCCGGTCGGCGTGGAGATCGCCGGTGCCCGTCTGCTGATGAATCAGGACGGAACGATCAACGTGCAGAGCGGAGCGACGGAAATCGGTCAGGGGGCGGATACCGTTTTCTCACAGATGGTGGCGGAAACTCTCGGCGTACCAGTCAGCGATGTACGCGTTATTTCAACCCAGGATACCGACATTACCCCCTTCGACCCTGGCGCCTTCGCCTCTCGCCAAAGCTATGTCACCGCACCGGCACTGCGCAAGGCAGCACTTCAACTGCGCGATAAGATCCTTCTTCACGCTGCCGACATGCTGCATCAGTCCGTCATGAGCCTGACGCTGACGGCAGGCCACATCGTCCTTATCGATCGCCCGGACTCACCGTTGCTGTCCTTAAAAGAGCTGGCGATGGATGCGTTTTATCATCCGGAGCGCGGCGGTCAGTTGTCTGCGGAATGCTCGGTGAAAACCACCACTAACCCACCGGCGTTTGGCTGCACGTTTGTCGATCTGAGCGTCGATATCGCCCTGTGCAAGGTCACCATCAACCGCATCCTCAATGTCCACGATTCCGGCCATATTCTGAACCCTCAACTGGCGGAAGGTCAGGTGCATGGCGGGATGGGAATGGGCATTGGCTGGTCGCTGTTTGAAGAGATGATCATTGATGGGGAAAGTGGTCTGGTGCGTAACCCGAATCTCCTTGATTACAAAATGCCGACCATGCCTGACCTGCCGCAACTGGAGAGCGCATTCGTTGAAACGCAGGAGCCGCAGTCGGCGTATGGACATAAATCCCTCGGCGAGCCGCCTATTATTCCTGTTGCTGCAGCCATTCGTAACGCAGTGAAAATGGCCACAGGCGTTGCGATTGATACGCTGCCACTGACGCCAAAGCGGTTATATGCGGAGTTCCACCAGGCTGGCTTGATTTGAGGATATGATCATGTTTGACTTTGCTTCTTATCATCGCGCTTCAGACATTGCCGGGGCTGTCAGCCTGCTGGCGCGCTATCCGCAGGCGAAACTGCTCGCCGGCGGAACCGACGTACTGATCCAACTTCATCATCACAATGCGCGTTACCGTCATATCGTCGATATCCATGATCTGCCCGAATTACGAGGCATTACCCTGTCGAAGGAAGAGAGGTTGCGTATCGGTTCCGCCACCACCTTTAGCGAGATTATCGAGCATCCCGTCGCGCAACGACATCTGCCAGCCCTGTGTGCGGCAGCTACCTCCATCGCCGGACCGCAAATCCGTAATGTCGCGACCTACGGCGGGAATATCTGTAATGGCGCAACCAGCGCAGACTCGGCCACGCCAACGCTGATTTATGACGCCACGCTTGAGATCGCCTCGCCAAAAGGGGTGCGTTTTACCAGCATCAACGGTTTTCACACCGGCCCCGGAAAAGTTGCTCTTGAGCAAGATGAAATCCTTGTCGCCTTTCATTTTCCACCGCAGCCGAGGGCGCATACTGGCAGCGCGCATTTTAAATATGCCATGCGCGATGCGATGGACATCTCGACCATTGGTTGTGCGGCACGATGCCAACTGGATAACGGCGGTTTTAAAGAACTTCGTCTGGCATTCGGCGTTGCGGCTCCGACACCAGTTCGCTGTCAGCATGCAGAGAGCGCGGCGCAAAATGCGCCATTGACCCACCAGACGCTGGACGCGATCGCCGAATCCGTTCTGCAGGACGTCGCCCCGCGATCTTCCTGGCGGGCAAGTAAGGAATTTCGTCTGCATCTCATCCAGACGATGACCCGGAAAGTGGTTACTGAAGCCGTTGTCGCGGCGGGAGGAAAGCTGCAATGAATGACACTAACCGAATCACGCTGGAATGCGTCATTAATGATCACCCTTTTCAGCTCAGCATCATGCCGGGGATGCCGCTCTCTGAACTCCTGCGCGAACAAGGGTTGTTGAGCGTCAAACAGGGATGCTGTGTCGGTGAATGTGGAGCCTGTACGGTGCTGGTTGACGGTACGGCCATCGACAGTTGCCTGTACCTTGCCGCGTGGGCAGCAGGAAAACAGATCCGTACCCTGGAAGGTGAATCGGCTGGCAGTCAGCTCTCGCGTGTTCAGATGGCTTATGCGACATCCGGTGCCGTGCAGTGTGGTTTTTGCACGCCGGGTCTGATTATGGCGACCACCGCATTGCTGGCAAAACCGCGGGAAAAACCATTAACCATTCTGGAGATCCGTCGTGGTCTGGCGGGGAATTTGTGCCGTTGCACCGGCTATCAGATGATTGTCGATACCGTCCAGCGCTGCACTGAGCCTGAATAATTAACACCGCATCCTTCAGGTTGCCTCCGGGTCAGTAGCGTTCACACACTCGCCCCCTGATGCAACCTGAACGCGGTTGTGCGTTGAGTTATGCGTTCAGCAACTCGTACTTTTTGATCTTGCGATAAAGCGTGGCAATCCCAATGCCTAACTCATCCGCCACCTGTTTTTTGTTGGAGTGGCGAGATAGCGCTTCGCGAATCATCTGCTTTTCCATCTCTTCCAGTGCGGTTCCGCCGGTGTCCTCAGACAGCAACTGCGCCGCATGAGCGACCGCTCCAACGGATTCCGGCGCTTTACCGTTGTTGATCAGATTTGGCGGTAAAAGCGTACTGTCGATCACCTCGCCTGAAGGGACCACGTTGACCAGATATTCCATCAGGTTGCTTAATTCACGCAGATTTCCCGGCCACTGATGGTGTCTGAGCAGGGTCACCACATCCGGTGCAATCCCCGGATAGACCAGCCCTAAACGGCGAGTATGCAGATGCAGGAAATAGTGCACCAGTAGCTCAATATCGTCCTGTCGTTCACGTAGCGGGGGCAGAGTCAGTGGGATGACGTTCAGTCGATAGAACAGATCTTCGCGGAATTTGCCTTCTGCGATAAACTGCCCAAGGTTCTGATTGGTAGCTGAAATAATGCGGATGTCGACCTGAACCGGACTGCTCGCGCCAAGCGGCAACACTTCCCTCGCTTCAATCGCCCTGAGCAGTTTAGCCTGTAGCATCAAGGGCATATCGCCAATTTCATCGAGAAATAGCGTTCCACTGTTTGCCGCCTGAATCAGGCCCGTTTTCCCATTGGCGGAGGCGCCGGTGAATGCGCCTTTAACATAGCCAAACAGTTCACTTTCCAGCAACTGCTCCGGTATCGCCGCGCAGTTGATGGCGATAAACGGTTTATTGCGTCGATCGCTGAGTTTGTGAATGGCGCGCGCGACCACCTCTTTTCCGGTGCCGCTCTCCCCCACAATCATGACGCTGGACGGACTGGGGGCAATACGGCCGATCAGCCGCTTAAGCTGGCGCATAACCCGGCATTCACCCACCAGTTGTTCAATATGCGGTTCATCGGTGGCAATCGATACAGAGGAACTGGTATGCGACTGATGGAAGGCCATCAGGAATAACTGCCGTCCCTGCACATGATGCAACTGACCAATGATCAGTTCACTTTTATCATCCCAGGAGACGATATGCTGCATATGCCCGTGCGTGAAATTACTTTCAAACGTTAATGGCCGAAACCTGACCGACTTTCCCACCATATTATTCTGCACCGCACCAAGAATTTTTAACGCGGTTTGATTCGCGAACTGTACGCGGTTGTCTTCATCAATGACCAATACACCTTGATCCATATTCTCGATCATTGTCGAAAATATTTTACTGATGTTGTCACTCCCACTCTGATCTTCGAGAAGTTTTGAAACAAAAATAGTGGATATATGGCGAACATAGTCTGAAAACTCGCGCAGGTTGTCATTGATATGTTCCTGCTGTTCATGCGTTACGGCAATCAAACTGATCACTCCTACACAGCGGTCCTGCAGAATGACGGGGGTTCCCAGAAAAGCCTTCTCGCGACAGTTATCTTTGCTATCGCAGCCTTCACAGAGCGGGTCAAAGCGGGAATGCGTCACAACCTTTTCTTTTTTACTTTCCAGTACATAGCGCAACAGTCTGGAGTTACCGCTCAACGGGCGTCCGAGGTATTTCCCGTAAGCGCCGGTTCCCGCGACGCGGCAGAGGTTATCATCGACGATCTCAACTTCGAGTTGCAAAACGCTGGCAAGCATTCTGGCGAAACGCTGAATGGTAGGTTGAATCTGCATCAAAATGGACTGCGTTGTTGCAAGCACCATAGTCTTACCTTCCGGAATCACTTAAATGATTGATCATTGAAGACATTGATGGTTCGTAGAATATAAGGATACTAACTCAGACAAAATTTGCTTTGATAAAAACACAGGCTCTTTATCATTTTATAATGAAAATATGCAAGAGAAATCACATTTCTATATCAATATGAGAATCAGCGCAGTGAGTTTATCAAACTGACGATATTTACTCTTCATCCGCGTATTATTCTGTCAGTCAGTTCATTGACACATTGCGTTATTTATTAAGCCAAACGTTTTCGTATATTCATGACGAATTACAGATAGCTTTATTCTGTGATCAGTGCCACATATTGCCTGATGATTTCCTATTTATCCGCCGTCGGATTCATTTTGGCACGCATATTGTTAGTCCCTGGTATATCGGTGATGCCGCTTGTCATTACCGCGAATAAGCCACCTTGCCGTCATTCCACTACCAGGACCTTACAATGAAAACTGTTAATGAGCTGATAAAGGATATCAATTCGCTGACCTCACACCTTCACGAGAAGGATTTTTTGCTTACGTGGGAACAGACGCCGGATGAACTGAAACAAGTCCTGGACGTCGCTGCTGCGCTGAAGATGCTGCGTGCCGAAAACATCGCGACAAAAGTCTTCAATAGTGGATTAGGGATTTCTGTTTTCCGCGATAACTCCACCCGTACCCGCTTTTCTTACGCGTCCGCCCTTAACCTGCTCGGCCTGGCTCAGCAGGATCTGGACGAAGGAAAATCACAAATCGCGCACGGCGAAACCGTCCGCGAAACGGCCAATATGATCTCCTTCTGCGCCGACGCCATTGGTATTCGCGACGACATGTATCTTGGTGCGGGCAACGCCTATATGCGTGAAGTCGGCGCCGCGCTGGATGACGGCTACAAACAGGGCGTGCTGCCGCAGCGTCCGGCGTTAGTTAACCTGCAATGCGATATCGACCATCCAACACAGGCGATGGCGGATTTGGCCTGGCTACGTGAACATTTTGGTTCGCTGGAAAACCTTAAGGGTAAAAAAATCGCCATGACCTGGGCCTACTCACCCAGCTACGGCAAACCCCTCTCTGTGCCACAAGGCATTATCGGTCTGATGACCCGCTTCGGTATGGACGTCACCCTGGCGCATCCGGAAGGATATGACCTGATCCCGGACGTGATTGAAGTGGCGAAAAACAATGCGAACGCGTCCGGCGGCAGCTTCCGCCAGGTCACCAGCATGGAAGAAGCCTTCAAAGATGCCGACATCGTCTATCCGAAATCATGGGCGCCTTACAAAGTGATGGAAGAACGTACCGAACTTCTGCGCGCTAACGATCACGCGGCCCTGAAAGAGCTGGAAAGACAGTGTCTTGAGCAAAACGCAAAGCATAAAAACTGGCACTGCACTGAAGAAATGATGCAACTCACCCGCGACGGCGAAGCGCTGTATATGCACTGCCTGCCCGCGGATATCAGCGGCGTCTCCTGCAAAGAAGGGGAAGTCACCGACGCCGTATTCGAAAAATACCGCATCGCAACGTACAAAGAAGCCAGTTGGAAGCCCTACATCATCGCCGCGATGATCCTCTCCCGCAAATATCCGAAGCCTGGCGTACTGCTGGAGCAGTTGTTGAAAGAAGCGCAACCGCGCGTGAAATAACCCCCTGAGCCGACCTGCCGGTCGGCTCTCCTTTCCGGAGGCCAAAAGGATAGGATATGTCCGTTTTCTCACTGAAGATCGATATTGCCGATAACCGCTTTTACAACGGTGAAACATCGCCCCTTTTTTCGCAAAAACAGGCCAAAGTGGCTCGCCAGTTCCATCAAAAGATCGCTGGCTACCACCCAACGCCGCTCTGTGAGCTGGATGACCTCGCCCGACTGTTTGGCGTGAAGAAAATCCTCGTGAAGGATGAGTCAAAACGCTTTGGACTGAACGCGTTCAAGATGCTCGGCGGGGCTTTTGCCATCGCCTGCCTGTTGTGTGAGAAATATCATCTTGATATTGAGACGCTCTCTTTCGAACAGCTCAAAAACGCCATCGGCGAAAAAATGACGTTTGCCACCACCACCGACGGTAACCACGGTCGCGGTATTGCCTGGGCGGCACAACAGCTCGGACAACATGCGGTGATTTACATGCCGAAAGGCTCAGCGCAAGAACGCGTGGACGCCATTCTCAACCTCGGCGCGGAGTGCATTGTCACCGACATGAACTATGACGATACCGTTCGTCTGACCATGCAGCACGCCCAACAAAACGGCTGGGAAGTGGTGCAGGACACCGCGTGGGAAGGTTACACCAAAATCCCCACCTGGATTATGCAGGGCTACGCCACGCTGGCCGATGAGGCCGTTGAGCAAATGCGCGCCCTGGACGTCACACCGACCCACGTGCTGTTACAGGCTGGCGTTGGCGCCATGGCGGGCGGCGTGCTGGGCTATCTGGTCGACGTCTATGGCCCGCAAAACCTGCACAGCATTATCGTCGAACCGGACAAAGCGGACTGCATTTATCGTTCCGGCGTGAAAGGCGACATCGTCAACGTTGGGGGAGATATGGCAACCATCATGGCCGGTCTGGCCTGTGGTGAACCTAACCCGCTCGGCTGGGAAATTCTGCGCAACTGCGCCACCCAATTTATCTCCTGCCAGGACAGCGTCGCCGCGCTGGGCATGCGCGTGCTGGGTAATCCTTTTGGCAGCGACCCACGGGTGATCTCCGGCGAGTCCGGCGCCGTAGGGTTGGGCGTTCTGGCTGCTGTCCATCATCACCCACAGCGCCAGGCCCTGATGGACAAACTGGCGTTAGATAAAGATGCCGTTGTGCTGGTCATCAGTACCGAAGGCGATACCGATGTGAAGCACTACCGGGAAGTGGTCTGGGAAGGCAAACATCCGGTCGCACTGTAACCCCCTATTGGAAAACGCTCCCCAGGAGATTCGGGAGCGAACACTGGAGAAAAGTCATGGCTAAGCACATTCCTTTTAAACTGATTCTTGAAAAAGCAAACGACTACAAAGAAGACATGACGCGTTTCCTGCGCGACATGGTCGCCATTCCCAGCGAAAGCTGCGATGAAAAACGGGTTATCCATCGCATCAAACAAGAAATGGAGAAAGTCGGTTTCGATAAAGTCGAGATCGACCCGATGGGCAACATTCTGGGATACATCGGCCATGGCCCGCGCCTGGTCGCGATGGACGCGCATATCGATACGGTCGGTATCGGCAACATCAACAACTGGAATTTTGATCCCTATGAAGGGATGGAGACCGATGAACTGATCGGTGGACGCGGCACGTCTGACCAGGAAGGCGGCATGGCGTCCATGGTTTACGCCGGGAAGATCATTAAAGATCTCGGTCTGGAAGATGAGTACACGCTGCTGGTCACCGGCACGGTACAGGAAGAGGACTGCGATGGTCTGTGCTGGCAGTACATCATCGAGCAATCCGGTATCCGTCCGGAGTTTGTTGTCAGTACCGAGCCGACCGATTGCCAGGTTTATCGTGGACAGCGCGGGCGCATGGAAATACGCATTGATGTGCAGGGAGTCAGTTGTCACGGTTCCGCCCCGGAACGCGGCGATAACGCCATTTTTAAAATGGGACCAATCCTCAACGAGTTACAGGAATTGTCACAACATCTGGCTTATGACGAATTCCTCGGTAAAGGGACCTTAACCGTTTCCGAAATCTTCTTCACCTCGCCAAGCCGCTGCGCCGTGGCGGACAGTTGCGCCGTCTCCATCGACCGTCGTCTGACCTGGGGTGAAACCTGGGAAGGCGCGCTGGAAGAGATTCGCGCCCTGCCGGCTGTAAAAAAAGCCAATGCGGTGGTCTCGATGTACAACTATGACCGCCCTTCCTGGACCGGGCTGGTTTACCCGACCGAATGCTACTTCCCAACCTGGAAAGTGGAAGAAGATCACTTCACCGTCAAAGCGCTGGTCAATGCCTATGAAGGTCTGTTCGGCAAAGCACCGGTGGTCGACAAGTGGACGTTCTCCACCAACGGCGTATCGATTATGGGACGTCACGGTATTCCGGTGATCGGTTTTGGTCCGGGTAAAGAACCCGAAGCCCACGCGCCAAACGAAAAAACCTGGAAATCACATCTGGTGACCTGCGCCGCGATGTACGCTGCCATTCCACTGTCCTGGCTGGCAACGAAATAACGATCCATCTGTCTCCCCCGGTTTACCGGGGGATTTCTGGAGTGTGCTATGCGCGTATTGATTAAAAATGGCATTGTCGTTAACGCCGACGGACAGGCTAAACAGGACCTGCTGATTGAGAACGGTATCGTTCGTCAACGGGATGCGGAGATTACGCCGCCCCCTTCGTGTGAAGTGATTGATGCTGCGGGATGCTACGTTTTTCCCGGCGGCGTGGATGTACATACGCATTTCAATATCGACACCGGCCTCGCCCGTAGCTGTGATGATTTTTTTACCGGCACCCGCGCCGCGGCGTGTGGCGGTACAACAACCATTATTGACCATATGGGATTTGGCCCATCAGGCTGTCGCCTGCGCCATCAACTGGAAGTCTACCAGGGGTACGCCGCGCACAAAGCGGCGATCGACTACAGTTTCCATGGCGTCATTCAGCACGTCAATCATGCCATCCTCGACGAGATCCCGATGATGGTGGAAGAAGGCATCAGCAGCTTCAAGCTCTATCTGACCTACCAGTACAAACTCAACGATGATGAAACCTTGCAGGTGCTGCGCCGTTTGCACAAGTCCGGCGCGCTGACCACCGTCCACCCGGAAAACGACGCCGCCATCGCCAGTAAACGGGCCGAATTCATTGCCGCTGGCTTAACGTCGCCACGCTATCACGCCCTGAGCAGACCGCTGGAATGTGAAGCCGAAGCCATCGCCCGGATGATTAACCTTGCGCAGTTAGCGGGAAACGCGCCGTTGTATATCGTCCACCTGTCCAATGGCCTGGGACTGGACTATTTACGCCTGGCGAAAGCGAATCATCAGCCCGTGTGGATAGAGACCTGTCCGCAATATCTGCTGCTGGATGAACGCCGTTATGACGGGGAAGACGGCCTGAACTTCATTCTCAGCCCGCCGTTACGCAATGTACGCGAGCAGGACAAGCTCTGGTGCGGCATCAGTGACGGCGCTATTGACGTGGTGGCGACTGACCACTGCACCTTCTCAATGGCGCAGCGCCAGCAGATCTCAGGCGGCGATTTCAGCCGCTGCCCGAATGGTTTGCCCGGCGTGGAAAACCGCCTGCAACTGCTCTTTTCTGAAGGTGTGATGAGCGGGCGAATTACCCCTGAACGCTTTGTCGCGTTAACCAGCGCGACGCCTGCCAGACTGTTCGGCGTATGGCCGCAGAAGGGGCAACTGGCACCTGGCGCTGATGGCGATGTGGTGATTATCGATCCCCGCCAGAGCCAGGCGATCCATCATGCTCACCTGCACGATAACGCTGATTATTCGCCCTGGGAGGGGTTCCGCTGTCAGGGTGCGATTGTCAGAACGCTGTCGCGTGGCGAAACGATCTTCTGCGATGGCGTCTTTACAGGGAAAGCAGGCCGGGGCCGCTTCTTACGACGTAAGCCGTTTACCCCGCCCGGCGTGGGTGAAACAGATAACTGTGTATGATAAGTGAGGAAAAATGAGGAAGAAAATTGTTCTCGCGCTGGGTGGTAACGCGCTGGGTGAGGATCTGGCCGGACAGATGCAGGCCGTCAAAATCACCGCGCAGGCCATTGTGGATCTCATTGCGCAGGGCCATGAGGTTATCGTGACTCATGGTAACGGGCCGCAGGTGGGTATGATCAACCAGGCATTCGAAGCCGCGGCAAAAACAGAGGCGCACTCGCCAATGCTGCCGATGTCCGTCTGCGTGGCATTGAGCCAGGGCTATATCGGTTACGATCTGCAAAACGCGCTGCGCGAAGAATTGCTCTCACGCGGGATGCACAAACCTGTCGCCACACTGGTGACGCAGGTAGAAGTCGACGCCCACGATCCTGCGTTTCTGAACCCCACCAAACCCATCGGTTCATTCTTCACACAGCAGGAAGCGGAACAGCTGGAAAAACAAGGTTATACGCTTAGAGAAGATGCCGGACGTGGTTATCGTCGTGTCGTGGCCTCGCCTAAGCCGGTGGACATCATTGAGAAAGAAACCGTCAAGGCGCTGGTTGAGGCCGGACAGGTGGTTATTACCGTGGGCGGAGGCGGTATTCCGGTAATTCGCGAAGGCAACCATCTGCGGGGGGCCAGCGCGGTGATCGATAAGGACTGGGCCAGTGCCCGCCTGGCAGAGATGATCGACGCGGATATGCTCATCATCCTGACGGCGGTCGAAAAAGTGGCTATTAACTTCGGTAAAGAAAATGAGCAATGGCTGGATCGCCTGTCGTTGAGCGATGCGGAACGCTTTATCAGCGAAGGGCATTTCGCTAAAGGTTCTATGTTGCCGAAAGTGGAGGCCGCCGCGTCGTTCGCCCGCACCCGCCCCGGTCGGGAAGCCTTGATCACGGTGCTCAGTAAAGCGAAAGAAGGGATTGAGGGAAAAACCGGAACGGTTATCTGCCAGTAATATGATGCGTTTTATTCGCCGGGGGCGCTTTGCGTACCCGGCCTGGCGCCTCCCGGGCCGGATAAACATAGCGCCATCTGGCCATTCGCATTACGCCACTTCAAGCACCTCATTTGTTGACTTCACTCCCTGATGCATCAGCATCATGAGCGCTTCCAGTACTCCGCCGCCTATCGCTCTTGCTTTATCAGAGACGCTGGTAAAATCCGCCGTCTCGCCGCGCGGGTCGATATCGCCGATTTTAAAACCGCCCACCACCGCCAGCCCGTCACTTAACAGGCCGCGCACCATCCCCGACAGCGGCGCCTTGATTTCGTTTTCGCCAATCCAGGCAATCACCTCGCCCTCTTCTACCAGATCGCCTAATTTCACTCTGGCGCGCATGATGCCTGCGGCGGGTGCACGAATCACCCGTCGTGCGGTATGCCCCATGATATTGCCGGGTATCCCGGTATTTTCCTGTGCACAACCGGCGTAAATCACCTGCCCCAGCCAGTGTCCACGATTTGTTTCAATCACCGCATGGCAGTCTTCACCCGCAGTAAACCCAGGCCCCAACGCAATGGTCACAGGAGCCATATCTTTTCGCGTACCCAGATTTTGTTTTGCCAGAATCGCATCCACTACGCAGACGGGTTTCAGTGCGTCAATCAGCGAACCGGCTGGATCGACCAGAATCGGGATAAAACCACGCTCGGCTAACGCCGCCGCTTCTGCTGACGAGGTGGCCAGTCTTGCCGTCACGCCTTCCACGATCATTTCACCATCAAAGACGGCCTGCGCGAACGCAACGCTGCGGCGAATGACGGTCGGTTTCTCCACTTCCAGCATGATCACTTTGAAACCGGCATGGAACAATCGCAGCGCCACGCCGCTGGCGATATCTCCCGCGCCACGAATCACCACCCGCTGATGGCCGGACGGATGCGCAGTGCGCATCATCAGTCCACCGGGCGCATTATTTTTAACCTGTAAGATCTCCGCCAGCACGCTGACCGCAATCTCCTGCGGCGTTTCAGCACCAATGTTGTAACCCACCGGCGCATGCAGGCGGGCAATGTGCTCTTCACCGACGCCCTTCTCCCGTAACTGACGCATAAACAACTGCACTTTACGACGGCTTGCCAGCAAGCCCAGCCACGCGACGGGTTGCTCGATCAATTTGTCCAGCGCTTCCCGATCCTGATTGTTCGTCGCGATAAGCACAAAGTTGTCCGGACGGATCTCCAGCGCATCCACTGCCGCGGTAAAAGAATCGGCATGTAACAACTGTACCGAGGGGGGAAAAACGTCCGGGTTAACGCTTTCGCGATAAACATCCGCTACGGCAATATCAAACCCTAACAGCGCTGCCCCCTGGGCAATCGCCCGGTTGACATGCCCGCCGCCGATTAACACTAGTCGCGGGCGCAGGCCGTGCACGCTAATAAAAACCGACATCGCGCCGCCGCAGTCCGAGCCAACGGCATCGGCGCCGTTGCGGGCCATCCGGCCATGAAACATACGCGGCTTTCTTTCCTGTAACGCCAGCAGCGCTTCGTCGATCACCTTGCGCTCCACCATGCCTCCGCCGATAGTCCCGACGATAGACCCATCCTGATGTACCAGCATCTGTGCCGAATGGCGGGGCGTGGACCCCCGGCTATCGACAATCTGCGCCAACGCAAATGGGCGGTTTTGCTCTTCAAGTTTTGCAGCCTCTGTGAAAATATTCATACAGACCTCAATGGATATCTTTTCAGGAACCCGGTGTTCCCGGCGTCGCTATCTCACAAATCTGCGCGTGATTGCAGGCGTTTCCTGTGCATTCCCCAGCCAGATAGCCTGCACATCACCGTCTGACAACAGTTGGATGAGCTCGCGTTCATCAATGGCATTCTCAGATTGAGAAAAACGATTGAGAAACCAGACGCGTCGACTGGCTGGCGGGGCATTTTTGAATGCCCCCTGTGGATGCTGAACCAGACGAACCAGGGCCTTCAGCGATAAGGGGGATCCCTCCGTCAGGCCTGTCATCCCGGCGAACGGAGACCAGCGATGCACCTGCTCTGCCCCCACGCGTTTCCCCAGCAGGTGTCCACCCATCACGGCAATCACGCAGCAACTGCTTTCAGGTATGCAAGGTTCGTGCTCATCTGGCGCTTTAAGCGGCATTCCGCGTGCGCCGTCTGCCTCGACGAGAACCACGTCACATTCCGATC
Source organism: Citrobacter sp. MGH 55 (assembly GCF_016906145.1). NCBI lineage: Bacteria > Pseudomonadati > Pseudomonadota > Gammaproteobacteria > Enterobacterales > Enterobacteriaceae > Citrobacter > Citrobacter sp. MGH 55. The sequence goes on along the minus strand of NZ_CP070239.1, from coordinate 2,140,613 downwards.
GTCTGGCTAAGGCATCGATGGCGTCGGGTGAGAAACCACGTGCTTTTCCCAATGGGGCTTTCCACGACCGAAAGCAGGTAATGATGGGTTGCATTAACACGTGATACGGCAACCCGGCGGGCTCCCGACAGAAAAGGGTCGGCCAGGAGTGGTCTGGCAGAAACATATGCGTCGTCGTGGTGATGAATACCCGTCGACCTGATAACTGAAAGAGATGAGCGAGCCAGAAAAGCGTACTGGTTTTCCCACCCGCACCGACAATTGAAATCACCGTTGGCCGTTTCTGTGCACCTAAATCAAAGAATAAAGAAGCATGCCCCGGTATACTCATAAGCCTCTCTGAAGTAACATAACATCTAATAGACATTATGGAATCGCCATGCCTGTCGTCGACTGTATAATTACTGCTGCTGGGTTATCATCCAGAATGGGGAAATGGAAAATGATGTTACCCTGGCACGCAGGAACAATTCTTGATGCAAGTATCAAAAACGCGCTGCAATTTTGTAACCGGGTGATATTAGTTTCTGGTTACCGCGCCACGGAGATACATAATCGCTATGCGAATCAGCCTAATATTATTATTACGTACAATCCGGATTATGCTCAGGGTTTATTTACGTCAATTAAGGTTGGCGCTGCCGCCGTGAACAGCGGGCACTGCTTCATCACGCACGGTGACATGCCTGAACTGAATAACGATATTTTCCGTAAAATCTGGTCGTTACGTAACGATAACGCACTTATCCCTTGCTATCAGGGCCAGCCCGGCCATCCTGTATTACTTTCCAAAAAATGCCTGTTGCAGGCCATCTCACAACCGGATGTTAGCAATATGCGTCAGGCATTGCTGCGCGGAAAACATAATCTTATTGAAATAAACGATGCCCGAATCACTCTGGATATTGATACGCCAGAGGATTTTATCAATGCGCAGAATCGACACAAATAAATAGGAAATACGGAGTTAAACGATTGCGTTCAAATATTTCCCGATTCATTTTTCACTTATCATAATGATAAGCGATCGCCATTTTTGAGAAAACAGAATGCGATGATGAAATACCTTATCGCCATACCTCTCCCGGCTGATTTTCATTCTCATTTAGCGTTTGTGAGATATTTCACAAAGCGGACTTAAGATTAGAAGCGCCTCACAAAATTATATTTTTATGGCTCTGCTTTGTGAGTAGTGGTGCGAATGTTGCTCTATTTCTCCAAACCGCCGGCTTTATCAGTCCCGGTCAACCAATGACATCTATGAACACGCGCACCTTCCGGTTGTCTTGCCACGACCTGAAGAAAGCCGAGTAAAGCTAAGGAGAGGGGTATGGGGGATATAATGCGTCCGATTCCGTTTGAGGAACTTTTGACGCGCCTATTTGATGAATATCAGCAGCAGCGCTCGATCTTTGGTATTCCTGAGCAGCAGTTCTATTCACCGGAAAAAGGCAAATCGATAAGCGTATTTGGTGAAACCTGTGCCACCCCCGTCGGCCCCGCCGCCGGCCCGCACACCCAGCTCGCACAAAATATCATCACCTCCTGGCTGACTGGCGGTCGGTTTATTGAACTCAAAACAGTGCAAATTCTCGATCGGCTCGAACTGGAAAAACCCTGTATTGATGCGGAAGATGAGTGCTTCAATACCGAATGGTCGACGGAATTTACCCTGCTGAAAGCATGGGATGAGTATCTTAAAGCCTGGTTCGCCCTGCATTTACTGGAGCAACTGCTGCAACCTTCAGGTAGCGAGACCGGTAAATCGTTCATTTTTAATATGAGCGTCGGCTATAACCTTGACGGCATCAAGCAACCGCCCATGCAGGCGTTCATCGACAACATGATGGACGCATCCGCGCACCCTAAATTTGCGCAGTACCGCGATACGCTACAGCGATGGCTGCATGATGAAACATTCCTCGCGCGCCACGGGTTGAACGCACATCGGGAACGTCTACAGGCGCTGCCGGGACGCATTCCCTCAAAACTGGTGCAGGGCGTCACGCTGTCCACGATGCACGGCTGCCCACCGCACGAAATCGAAGCCATCTGCCGCTATATGCTGGAAGAAAAAGGGCTGAATACCTTTGTGAAGCTGAATCCGACGCTGCTGGGCTATTCACGCGTACGTGAAATTCTGGACAGCTGTGGCTTCGGTTATATCGGCTTAAAAGAAGAGTCATTTGAGCACGATCTAAAGCTCACCCAGGCGCTGGAAATGTTGCAGCGCTTGATGGCGCTGGCAAAAGAAAAGTCGCTGGGTTTTGGCGTAAAACTCACCAACACCCTGGGCACCGTCAATAACAAAGGTGCGCTTCCCGGCGAAGAGATGTATATGTCTGGCCGGGCGCTGTTCCCGCTCTCAATCAACGTGGCGGCCGTGCTTTCCCGGGCCTTCGACGGCCAATTGCCCATCTCCTATTCCGGCGGCGCCAGCCAGTTGACCATCCGCGATATCTTTGACACCGGCATTCGTCCGATCACCATGGCGACCGACCTGTTAAAGCCAGGCGGTTATCTGCGACTCAGCGCCTGTATGCGTGAGCTGGAGTCTTCAGATGCGTGGGGAATGGAACATGTCGATGTCGAACGACTGAATCGACTGGCGGAAGAGGCCGTCACGATGGCCTATACCCAAAAACACTGGAAACCTGAAGAGCGCATTGACGTGGCCGGCGGCTTGCCGCTGACCGACTGCTACGTCGCCCCGTGTATTACGGCCTGCGCCATCAAACAGGACATTCCGGAGTATATTCGCCTGCTGGGCGAGCAGCGTTATGCCGACGCGCTGGAACTGATTTATCAGCGAAACGCCCTCCCGGCAATCACCGGTCATATCTGCGATCATCAGTGTCAGTACAACTGTACCCGTCTGGACTATGACAGCGCCCTGAACATCCGTGAACTGAAAAAAGTGGCGCTGGAAAAGGGGTGGGATGAATACAAACAGCGCTGGCACAAACCCGCAGGCTCGGGCTCACGTCATGCGGTTGCAGTCATCGGTGCGGGTCCTGCCGGGCTTGCGGCCGGTTACTTCCTTGCCCGGGCTGGACACCCGGTGACGCTATTTGAACGCGAAGCCAACGCGGGCGGCGTGGTGAAAAATATCATTCCTCAGTTCCGTATTCCGGCAGAGCTCATCCAGCACGATATCGATTTTGTCGCCGATCACGGCGTGAAGTTCGAATATGGCTGTGCGCCTGATCTGACCGTACAGAGCCTGAAAGAAAAGGGGTTCCACTACGTTCTGATCGCAACCGGTACGGATAAAAACAGCGGCGTGAAGCTCGACGGCGATAACCCCAACATCTGGAAATCGCTTCCCTTCCTGCGTGAATACAATCAGGGAACTGCGTTGACGCTCGGTAAGCATGTGGCGATCGTCGGCGCGGGCAACACGGCGATGGACTGTGCCCGTGCGGCACTGCGTGTGCCGGGTGTGGAGAAAGTCACCGTGGTCTACCGCCGTTCGTTGCAGGAGATGCCCGCCTGGCGTGAAGAGTATGAAGAAGCCCTGCACGATGGGGTTGAGTTCCGTTTTCTCAACAACCCAGAACGTTTTGCTGCGGATGGCACACTCACCCTGCGCGTCATGACGCTCGGAGAGCCGGATGAGAAAGGACGGCGCCGCCCGGTTGAAACCGACGAAACGCTGACGCTGCACATCGATAGTCTGATTACCGCCATTGGTGAACAGCAGGATACCGAAGCACTGAATGCAATGGGTGTTCCGCTTGACAGCAAAGGCTGGCCAGAGGTGAATCACAACGGCGAAACCCGCCTCACCGACGTGTTCATGATTGGCGACGTCCAGCGTGGCCCATCATCCATTGTTGCCGCCATCGGCTCTGCGCGTCGGGCCACGGATACCATCCTCTGGCGGGAAAATATCCGCTCCCACCATGGCGATAAACGCTGGAATAACGTCAGCCCCGCTGAAATCTATCAGCGTAAAGGCGAGATCGCGGTCGCGAAGGTCGATAAAGACGACCGTGACGCCTTTGTCGCCCAGGAAGCAGCCCGCTGCCTTGAATGCAACTATGTCTGCAGCAAATGCGTGGATGTCTGTCCGAACCGCGCCAATGTGTCAATTCCCGTGCCGGGATTCCAGAATCGCTTCCAGACGCTGCACCTGGATGCTTACTGCAACGAATGCGGTAACTGCGCTCAATTCTGTCCGTGGCAGGGCAAGCCGTATAAAGACAAAGTCACGCTCTTTAGCCTGCCGCAGGATTTCGACAACAGCAGTAACCCGGGTTTCCTGGTGGAAGACGATCGGGTCAGGGTCCGGCTGAATGACCAAAGCTGGGTGCTAAACATCAGCCATGATGGGCAGTTCGCCAGCATCCCGCCGGAACTGGATGACATGTGCCGCGTCATTAGCTATGTCCACCAGCATCACCATTACCTGTTAGGCCGCGTGGAGGGGTAATCATGTTGATTCTGAAAAATGTCACCGCCGTACAACTTCATCCGGCCAGCGTGCGTGAAGGGGTGGATATTGCAATCGACAAAGACGTTATTGTTGAGGTGGGTGACGCCCTGACGCAGCGCTATCCGCAAGCGCAATGGAAAGAGATGCATGGGCGAATCGTGATGCCAGGCCTGGTCTGTGCGCATAACCACTTCTACTCCGGTTTATCGCGCGGGATCCAGGCCAATATCGCCCCCAGCCCGGACTTTATCTCAACGTTGAAAAACCTGTGGTGGCGTCTGGATCGGGCGCTGGACGAAGAGTCGCTCTACTACAGCGGACTGATTTGCTCGCTGGAGGCGATTAAGAGCGGATGCTCTGCGGTTATCGATCACCATGCTTCACCGGGCTACATCCAGGGCTCGCTCTCTACGCTGCGTTCAGCCTTTTTAAAAGTCGGTCTTCGGGCTATGACCTGCTTTGAAACCACCGACCGTAACGAAGGTATCAAAGAGCTACAGGCAGGCGTCGAAGAGAATATTCGCTTCGCCCGTCAGATAGACCATGCGCGAGAGAGCGGTAGCGAGCCGTACCTGGTGGAAGCGCACATTGGCGCGCATGCCCCCTTTACCGTGCCCGATGCCGGTCTGGAGATGCTACGCGAGGCCATCAACGCGACCGGGCGCGGGCTGCACATCCATGCGGCGGAAGACCGCTACGATGTCTCCCACAGTCATCATCTGTACGGTAAAGACCTGCTGGTCAGGTTGGCGGAATATGGGCTCATTGACCGTAAAACGCTGGTCGCACACGGCTTGTACCTGTCAGTTGAAGATATCGCGCTGTTGAATCAGCAAGATGCCTTCCTGGTACACAATGCCCGCTCCAACATGAATAACCATGTGGGCTATAACCACCACCTTACCCATATTCGCAATCTGGCGCTGGGGACGGACGGTATCGGCTCCGACATGCTTGAAGAGATGAAATTTGCCTTCTTCAAACATCGCGACGCGGGCGGTCCTCTGTGGCCTGACAGCTTTGCGAAAGCACTGGCGAACGGCAACGAACTGTTGCACCGCAACTTCGGAGAAAAATTTGGCCAACTGGAAGCCGGTTATAAAGCCGATTTAACCCTTCTCGACTATTCGTCGCCGACGCCGCTGATCGCTGAAAACGTTGCCGGGCATATCGCTTTCGGTCTCGGTTCAGGCAGCGTGCACAGCGTGATGGTGAATGGCGTGATGGTGTATGAAGACCGTCAGTTCACTTTCGATACCGATTCCATTTATGCGCAGGCCCGAAAAGCCGCCGCCAACATGTGGCGGCGAATGGATGCGCTGGCATAGCCCATACCCTCTCCTGAACGGGAGAGGGAGTGATGAGGAATGATGATGATTGAACAATTTTTCAGGCCCGACTCCGTTGACCAGGCGCTGGAACTCAAGCGCCGCTATCAGGAGGACGCCGTCTGGTTTGCCGGGGGCAGCAAACTTAACGCCACGCCAACGCGTACCGATAAGCGGATTGCCATTTCATTGCAGGATCTGGAACTGGAGTGGATCGACTGGGACAATGGCGCATTGCGTATCGGGGCGATGACTCGCCTGCAACCGTTGCATGACGCCCGCTATCTCCCGGCGGCACTGCGTGAGGCGATAGGCTTTATCTACTCCCGCCATCTTCGCAACCAGTCGACCCTCGGCGGCGAGATTGCCGCGCAACAGCAAGAGTCCGTGTTACTCCCCGTCCTGCTGGCGCTGGACGCCCAGTTGGTGTGTGGTGATGGCGAAACCCTGTCGCTGGAAAGCTATCTCGCCGATCCACGCGATCGCCTGCTCACCGAAATTATCATTAAAGATCCCTTCCGCCCTTGCGCTACGCGCAAAGTGAGCCGTTCACAGGCCGGATTAACCGTCGTGACGGCGGCGGTCGCGTTAACAGAGCACGGTGGCATGTGCATCGCGCTGGACGGCGTGGCGGACAAAGCACTGCGCCTGCGTGATGTGGAAACACAAACGCGAGAAGGTACGGAACTGGAACAGGCGGTCGCAAACGCCCTGTTCCCACAGGATGATATTCGGGGCAGTGCGGCCTATAAGCGCTATATCACCGGCGTGGTTGTCGCCGATCTGTATGCCGACTGTCTGATGGCCGGGGAGGACGTTGTATGATGATTCACTTCACATTGAACGGCATGGCCCGTGAAATGAAGATTAACCCGGGCGAAAACGTACAGAAGCTGCTGTTTAGCCTCGGCATGCACTCCGTGCGCAACAGTGACGACGGATTCGGTTTCGCCGGTTCGGACGCGATTCTCTACAACGGTCGCATCGTCAATGCCTCATTACTGATTGCCGCGCAGTTGGATCACGCGGAGATCCGCACCAGCGAATCACTCGGTCAATGGAATGCGTTGAGCCTGGTACAACAGGCGATGGTGGATGTCGGCGTCGTGCAGTCCGGTTATAACGATCCGGCGGCCGCATTGATCATCACCGATCTGCTGGAACGAATCGCGAATCCTACCCGTGAAGAGATTGACGATGCGTTGTCCGGCCTGTTCAGTCGTGATGCGGGCTGGCAGCAATATTATCAGGTGATCGAACTGGCGGTGGCGCGTAAAAACGATCCGCAAGCCCGTATGACTGTCGCCCCCACTTTCCGCGACGATCTCGCGGTGATTGGTAAACCCTGGCCAAAAACCGATGCGGCCAAAATGGTCCAGGCCAAACCCTGCTATGTGGAAGACCGTATCACCCCAGACGCCTGCGTAATTAAAATGCTGCGCAGTCCGCACGCCCATGCGTTGATCACTCATCTCGACGTCAGCAAAGCCGAAGCATTGCCCGGCGTGGTTCACGTGATCACCCACCGCAACTGCCCGGACATCTATTATACGCCCGGCGGGCAGAGCGCGCCGGAACCCTCCCCGCTTGACCGCCGCATGTTCGGCAAAAAAATGCGCCATGTCGGCGATCGTGTTGCCGCCGTGGTTGCAGAGAGCGAAGAGATTGCGCTGGCCGCGCTCGAACTCATTGATGTGAAATATGATGTGCTTAAGCCGGTATTGTCGATAGACGAAGCCATGGCAGACGATGCACCCGTCGTACACGATGAACCGGTGGTGTACGTCACAGGCGCGCCACAGACACTGGAAGAAGATAACCGCCATGCCGCCCAACGTGGCGAGCACATGGTCATCAACTTCCCGATAGGTTCACGCCCGCGGAAAAATATCGCCGCCAGCATTCATGGTCATATCGGCGATATGGAGAAAGGGTTTGCCGAAGCGGATGTGATCATCGAGCGCACTTATCACTCCACACAGGCGCAGCAGTGTCCGGCAGAGCCTCACATATGTTTTACGCGCATGGACGGCGATCGCCTGATCATTCACGCCTCAACTCAGGTACCGTGGCACCTTCGCCGCCAGGTTGCCCGTCTCGTTGGCATGAAGCAGCACAAAGTCCACGTCATTAAGGAACGCGTCGGCGGCGGCTTTGGTTCTAAACAGGACATCCTGCTGGAAGAAGTCTGCGCATGGGCGACCTGCGTGACCGGACGCCCGGTCTATTTCCGCTATACCCGTGAAGAGGAGTTTATTGCCAATACCTCCCGTCACGTTGCAAAAGTCACGGTCAAACTTGGCGCGAAGAAAGATGGTCGCCTGACGGCGGTCAAAATGGACTTCCGCGCCAATACTGGCCCATATGGCAACCATTCGTTGACGGTGCCGAGCAACGGCCCGGCGCTCTCGTTACCGCTGTACCCCTGCGACAACGTCGATTTCCAGGTCACCACCTACTACAGCAATATCTGTCCGACGGGGGCGTATCAGGGCTATGGCGCGCCGAAAGGCACCTTTGCGATGACGATGGCGTTAGCCGAACTTGCCGAACAACTGCACATTGATCAACTGGAGATCATCGAACGCAATCGGGTTCACGAGGGACAGGAACTGAAAATTCTCGGCGCGATCGGTGAAGGGAAAGCGCCAACCTCCGTTCCTTCCGCCGCCAGTTGCGCACTGGAAGCGATCCTGCGTCAGGGACGGAAGATGATCGACTGGTCGTCGCCCAAACCACAGGACGGTGACTGGCGTACCGGTCGCGGGGTCGCCATTATTATGCAGAAATCAGGGATCCCGGACATCGATCAGGCGAACTGCATGATCAAACTGGAGTCCGATGGCACTTTCATCGTCCACTCCGGCGGCGCAGATATTGGCACCGGGCTGGATACGGTTGTCACTAAACTGACGGCGGAAGTGCTGCACTGTGCGCCAGAGGAAGTGCATGTCATTTCCGGCGATACTGACCATGCACTCTTCGACAAAGGCGCTTACGCCTCATCCGGCACCTGCTTCTCGGGGAACGCGGCGCGTAAGGCAGCAGAAAACCTGCGTGAGAAAATCCTCTTTCATGGGGCGCAGATGCTGGGTGAACCCGTTGCTGACGTTCAACTGGTAGCACCTGGCGTTGTACGCGGCAAGCAGGGCGAAGTGAGTTACGCTGAGATCGCGCACAAAGCGGAGACGGGAACTGGTTTTGGCACGCTGGTCGCCACGGCCAGTTACATCACCGCAGACTTCGCATTTCCGTATGGGGCGAACTTCGCCGAAGTCGCGGTGAATACCCGAACCGGCGAAATCCGTCTCGACAAGTTCTACGCACTGCTGGACTGTGGCACACCGGTCAACCCGGAACTCGCACTCGGGCAAATCTACGGTGCGTCAATGCGGGCCATTGGCCATAGTCTGAGCGAAGAGATCCTCTATGATGCCGAAGGCCATCCGTTGACCCGCGATCTGCGCAGTTACGGTGCGCCAAAAATTGGCGACATCCCTCGGGATTTTCGTGCCGTTCTGGTGCCGAGCGACGATAAGGTTGGCCCCTTTGGCGCCAAATCGATCTCTGAAATTGGCGTTAACGGCGCGGCGCCGGCCATTGCCACTGCTATTCATGATGCCTGTGGCGTATGGTTACGCGAATGGCATTTCACACCGGAGAAAATACTGACCGCGCTGGAAAAAATGTAACGACGTGGGCCGCTCAGGCGGCCCGCTCACATGACTCAATAACGATTAAATGCCGTCTGCGGAAATGAGATAAGCCGTTCTCAGGGCAACCTGCGCCTCAAATTCGCAGAATTTAATTCTGCTGATTCAGATGATCAAATTTACTTATTAAGGAGTGAAGGGATGTCTGATATATCACGTGCAGGCTCAGATCTGATTTACGAACTGGAGGATCGCCCTCCCTTTCATCAGTCTATTATCGGCGCGATCACCCACCTGCTGGCCATCTTTGTCCCCATGGTCACGCCCGCATTAATTGTTGGCACCGCGCTACAGCTCTCAACGGAAACCACCGCCTATCTGGTCTCAATGGCGATGATTGCATCTGGCATCGGCACCTGGCTGCAGGTCAATCGCTATGGCATGGTCGGTTCCGGCTTACTCTCGATTCAGTCGGTCAACTTTTCGTTTGTTACGGTGATGATTGCACTGGGCAGCGGGATGAAAAACGATGGATTCCACGAAGAGTTGATCATGTCATCGCTGCTCGGCGTTTCATTTGTCGGGGCATTTCTGGTGGTGGGATCGTCTTTCATTTTGCCTTACTTGCGCAGGGTTATCACGCCGACCGTCAGCGGCATTGTGGTGCTGATGATTGGCCTGAGCCTGATTAAAGTCGGGATTATCGATTTTGGCGGCGGCTTTGCGGCGAAAAGCAGCGGCACCTACGGAAATTACGAGAATATCGGCGTCGGGTTGCTGGTGCTGATCGTGGTGATCGGTTTTAACTGCTGCCGCAGTCCGTTACTGAGAATGGGCGGCATCGCGATCGGGCTGTGCGTGGGTTATATCGTCTCTTTGTGCCTGGGCATGGTGGATTTCAGCAGTATGCGCAATCTGCCGTGGGTCACCATCCCGACCCCTTTTAAGTACGGTTTCCAGTTCAACTTTCATCACTTTCTGGTGGTGGGGACCATTTATCTGCTCAGCGTGCTGGAAGCCGTCGGCGACATTACCGCGACCGCGATGGTGTCCAGACGCCCCATTCAGGGAGATGAATACCAGTCACGCCTGAAGGGCGGCGTGCTGGCCGATGGGCTGGTCTCCGTTATTGCCTCTGCGGTGGGTTCACTGCCATTGACGACCTTTGCGCAAAACAACGGCGTTATCCAGATGACCGGCGTCGCCTCTCGCTATATCGGCCGTACCATCGCCGTCATGCTGGTGCTGCTTGGGCTGTTTCCCATGATTGGCGGCTTCTTTACCACTATTCCTTCGGCGGTGCTGGGTGGCGCGATGACGCTAATGTTCTCGATGATCGCAATCGCCGGGATCCGCATCATCATCACGAACGGGCTTAAGCGCCGTGAAACGCTGATTGTTGCCACCTCGTTGGGACTGGGGCTGGGCGTCTCCTATGACCCGGAAATATTCAAAATCCTGCCTGCCTCAATTTATGTGTTGGTGGAAAACCCCATCTGCGCGGGCGGTCTGACCGCCATTCTACTGAATATCATTCTCCCAGGAGGCTACCGGCCTGAAGAAGTGCTGCCGGGCATCGTCTCCCCGGAGGAAACGGATTAACGGTAAAGGAGTTTACGATGTCTGGAGAACACACGTTGAAAGCGGTACGCGGCAGCTTTATTGATGTCACCCGCACCGTTGAAAACCCGGAAGAGATCGCCTCAGCGCTGCGATTTTTGGAAGACGGATTGCTGCTGATTCGCCAGGGAAAAGTCGAATGGTTTGGTGAGTGGGAAGCAGGAAAACAGCGGATCCCTGATGCCATCCGTGTCCGTGACTATCGCGGAAAACTGGTCGTGCCGGGATTCGTTGATACGCATATCCACTACCCCCAGAGCGAAATGGTCGGTGCCTATGGCGAGCAGTTGCTGGAATGGCTGAATAAGCACACCTTCCCGACCGAAAGACGCTATGAGGATCTGGAATACGCGCGCGAGATGTCGGCTTTTTTCATCAAGCAACTGTTGCGTAACGGCACCACCAGCGCGTTGGTTTTTGGCACGGTGCATCCGCAGTCCGTGGATGCGCTATTTGAAGCCGCCAGCCATATCAATATGCGCATGATCGCCGGCAAAGTGATGATGGATCGTAACGCGCCGGATTATCTTCTGGACGACGCCGAGAGCAGCTACCTGCAAAGTAAGGCGTTGATTGAGCGCTGGCATAAAAATGGCCGCCTGCTGTATGCCATCACGCCGCGCTTTGCCCCGACCTCGTCACCGCAACAGATGGCGATGGCGCAGCGTCTGCGGGAAGAATATCCCGATACCTGGGTACATACCCATCTCTGTGAAAACAAAGACGAAATTGCCTGGGTTAAAGAACTCTATCCTGAACATGACGGCTATCTGGATGTATACCACCAGTACGGACTGACCGGCAAAAATTGCGTCTTCGCCCACTGTGTCCATCTGGAAGAGAAAGAGTGGGATCGCCTGAGCGAAACCCACTCCAGCATCGCCTTTTGTCCGACCTCAAACCTCTACCTCGGCAGCGGTTTGTTCAATCTGCAAAAAGCCTGGAGGAAGAAGATCAACGTCGGTATGGGAACCGATATCGGCGCCGGTACCACCTTCAACATGCTGCAAACGCTGAACGAAGCCTACAAAGTGGTGCAACTACAGGGGTACCGACTCTCGGCATACGAAGCCTTTTACCTGGCGACGCTCGGCGGCGCGAAAGCGCTGGGCCTCGACGATCTGATTGGTAACTTTATGCCGGGCAAAGAGGCGGACTTTGTGGTGCTGGAACCGACAGCGACGCCGCTGCAACAACTGCGCTATGACAACTCTACATCCCTGGTCGACAAATTGTTCGTGATGATGACGCTGGGCGACGATCGCTCAATTTACCGCACTTACGTCGACGGACGTCTGGTGTACGAACGGACCTGACAGAACGCTAACATCCTGCTGAGGACATCATTATGTCTGGAGATATTCTGCAAACCCCCGGCGCGTCGAAACCACGCAGCGCGCTGGATAATTACTTCAAGATTACGGCGCGTGGCAGTACCGTGCGTCAGGAAATACTGGCCGGGTTGACCACCTTTCTGGCGATGGTCTATTCGGTCATAGTCGTGCCCGGAATGCTGGGGAAAGCGGGATTCCCACCCGCCGCCGTCTTTGTCGCCACCTGCCTCGTCGCAGGCTTCGGCTCACTGTTGATGGGCCTGTGGGCCAACCTGCCGATGGCGATTGGCTGTGCTATTTCGCTGACCGCCTTCACCGCATTCAGCCTGGTGCTGGGGCAGCAGATCTCGATTCCTGTCGCCCTCGGCGCGGTTTTCCTGATGGGGGTCATTTTTACCGCTATCTCGGTCACCGGCGTCCGGACCTGGATCTTACGAAACTTACCCATGGGTATCGCGCATGGCACAGGGATTGGCATCGGGTTGTTCCTGTTGCTGATCGCGGCGAACGGCGTCGGTATGGTGATTAAAAACCCGCTGGAAGGGCTTCCGGTGGCACTCGGCGCATTTACCTCTTTTCCGGTTCTGATGAGTCTGCTGGGACTGGCGGTCATCTTCGGGCTGGAGAAATGCCGCGTCCCTGGCGGGATCCTGCTGGTGATTATCGCCATCTCGATTATCGGATTGATATTTGACCCTGCCGTTAAATATCACGGCCTGGTCGCCATGCCCAGCCTGAGCGGTGAAGACGGTAAGTCTCTGATTTTCAGTCTTGATATCATGGGCGCCTTACAGCCTGCGGTGCTGCCCAGCGTACTGGCGCTGGTGATGACGGCGGTATTTGATGCTACCGGCACCATCCGCGCCGTCGCCGGACAAGCGAATCTGCTGGATAAAGACAACCAAATCATCAACGGCGGTAAAGCGTTGACCAGCGACTCCATCAGCTCCGTATTCTCCGGTCTGGTGGGCGCAGCGCCGGCCGCCGTCTATATTGAATCCGCTGCGGGAACCGCCGCCGGTGGAAAAACAGGACTGACCGCCGCCATCGTCGGCTGTTTGTTCTTGCTTATCCTGTTCTTATCGCCTCTCTCTTACCTGATACCCGGCTATGCGACGGCGCCTGCGCTGATGTACGTCGGCTTACTGATGCTCAGTAATGTCTCAAAACTGGATTTCAATGACTTCATCGATGCGATGGCCGGTCTGGTCTGCGCGGTATTTATCGTCCTGACCTGCAATATCGTCACCGGCATTATGCTCGGTTTCGTGACGCTGGTTGTCGGTCGCGTTTTTGCCCGGGAATGGCAGAAGCTGAACATCGGTACCGTCATCATTACCGTCGCGCTGGTGGCTTTTTACGCCGGCGGATGGGCTATTTAAGCGAGGCTCCGCGCCAACGCGCGCGGAGCTGTTCTATCGGCCTCGCCATTCAGGAGAAAACGCATGAGCGCCATAGATTCCCAACTTCCCTCACCGTCGGGGCAGGGCCGCGCCACCGATGAGGTCGACCGTATATTATCGCCTGGCAAGCTGGTCGTCCTCGGTCTGCAACATGTGCTGGTCATGTACGCGGGCGCGGTCGCTGTACCGCTGATGATTGGCGACAGACTCGGCCTCAGCAAAGAAGCTATTGCGCTGTTAATCAGCTCGGATCTCTTCTGCTGCGGGATCGTGACCCTGCTGCAATGTATTGGCATCGGTCGCTTTATGGGGATTCGCCTGCCCGTGATTATGTCGGTGACGTTTGCCGCGGTGACGCCGATGATTGCGATTGGCATCAATCCGGATATCGGTCTGTTGGGTATTTTTGGCTCAACCATTGCCGCTGGCGCGATCACCACACTCTTAGCGCCGCTTGTCGGTCGCCTGATGCCCTTATTTCCACCGCTGGTAACGGGCGTGGTGATCACCTCGATTGGTCTGAGCATTATTCAGGTGGGCGTTGACTGGGCTGCAGGCGGAAAAGGTAATCCTGAGTATGGGAATCCGGTCTATTTAGGGATTTCATTTGCGGTCTTAATCTTTATTTTATTAATCACCCGATTTGCCAAAGGCTTCATGTCCAACGTCGCGGTCCTGCTGGGGATCATCTTTGGCTTTGCGTTGTCATGGATGATGAATGAAGTGAATTTGTCAGGCCTGCACGATGCCTCGTGGTTCGCGATTGTCACCCCCATGGCCTTCGGCACCCCTGTCTTTGATCCGGTGTCGATTCTGACCATGACGGCTGTGTTAATCATTGTGTTTATTGAATCGATGGGGATGTTCCTGGCGCTCGGCGAAATCGTCGGTCGCAAACTCTCATCGCAGGATATCATTCGCGGCCTGCGCGTGGATGGCGTCGGGACAATGATTGGCGGACTGTTTAACAGCTTTCCCCACACCTCATTTTCCCAAAACGTTGGCCTGGTCAGCGTCACGCGCGTGCACAGTCGATGGGTCTGCATCGCTTCCGGCGTCATCTTAATTTTGTTTGGCATGGTGCCGAAAATGGCGGTTCTGGTCGCCTCCATTCCGCAGTTCGTCCTCGGCGGCGCGGGTCTGGTGATGTTTGGTATGGTACTGGCAACCGGGATCCGCATTCTCTCGCGCTGCAATTACACCACGAACCGTTACAACCTCTACATTGTGGCCATCAGCCTGGGCGTCGGCATGACGCCGACGTTATCGCATGACTTTTTCTCTCGCCTGCCTGCCGTTCTCCAGCCGTTACTGCACAGCGGAATTATGCTTGCCACCTTCAGTGCTGTCGTACTGAATCTCTTTTTCAATGGCTACCACCACCATACCGGGCTGGTGCAAGAATCCGTCTCGGATAAAAACCTGAAGGTCAGAACGGTTCGAATGTGGTTACTGATGCGCAAGCTGAAAAAAAATCAGCAGGATGAATAGCATGAATCTCTTTTGGCGCTGCCTGATTACCTTGCTGTTGCTCATGCTGATGTCGATACCCGCCATTTCTGACGGCATTGCGCTGGGTATCGAAAGTCGCTTCCGGTTTATGCTGCTGTTTTTCTAAAATCACGCCCCGCTCCCGACATCCGTACCGCAAGATGCGGATGTCACATTCCTGTGTTAAACGCTCCCGGCGTTAATCATTTCATCGTGAGATCTCATATACTGGTGTGCGCTTGAGATTGACAGTGAGACATTATGCGACAGGAACACGTCATTTTACTGGATGCACAGGACACACCTTCCGGCACGCTGGAAAAATATACCGCCCACACCGTTAACACACCATTGCATCTCGCCTTCTCCTCCTGGCTGTTCAATACAGAGGGACAGCTGTTGGTGACTCGCCGTTCGCTGGAAAAAAAAGCGTGGCCAGGCGTCTGGACTAACTCGGTCTGCGGCCACCCTCAACAAGGTGAAAGTCACGAAGAGGCTGTTATCCGCCGCTGTCGTTATGAGCTGGGCGTAGAGATTGCCAGTCTGACTCCCGTCTACCCGACATTTCGCTATCGCGCGACCGATCCCAGTGGGATCGTCGAGAATGAGGTCTGCCCGGTCTATGCAGCACGGGTGACCAGTGAACTGCAGGTCAATCGCGATGAGGTGATGGATTATCAGTGGAGCGATCTGGAGGCGGTTTTACGCGGAATTGACGCGACGCCGTGGGCTTTCAGTCCGTGGATGGTGATGCAGGCGTCAAACGATACGGCGCGAGCGTCACTCCTTAACTTTAGCCGTCAGCAATAAAAAACCCCGGCATGTCAGCCGGGGATTTTTTTATTAGCCGTCGCCGTGAAGCTTATTTGACCGGACGCATCGCCGGGAACAGGATCACGTCGCGGATGGTGTGGCTGTTGGTGAACAGCATCACCATACGGTCGATACCAATACCCAGACCCGCGGTCGGCGGCAGACCATGCTCCAGCGCGGTAACGTAGTCTTCGTCGAAGAACATCGCTTCGTCGTCGCCCGCCGCTTTCGCGTCAACCTGATCCTGGAAGCGCTGCGCCTGATCTTCCGCATCGTTCAGCTCGCTAAAGCCGTTACCGATCTCACGACCGCCGATGAAGAACTCAAAGCGATCGGTGATTTCCGGGTTCTCGTCATTACGACGCGCCAGCGGAGACACTTCTGCCGGGTATTCGGTGATGAACGTCGGCTGAATCAGATGCGCTTCGGCCACTTCTTCGAAAATTTCCGTCACGATACGGCCCAGACCCCAGCTCTTCTCGACCTTGATACCAATGGATTCAGCAATCGCTTTGGCGGAGTCGAAGTTATCCAGTTCAGCCATTTCCGTTTCCGGACGGTATTTCTTGATAGCCTCGCGCATAGTCAGTTTTTCGAACGGTTTGCCGAAGTCGAACACTTCATCGCCGTAAGGCACTTCCGTTTTACCCAACACGTCCTGCGCCAGCGTACGGAACAGAGACTCGGTCAGTTCGATCAGATCTTTATAATCCGCATAGGCCATGTAGAGTTCCATCATGGTGAACTCTGGGTTATGACGCACGGAGATCCCTTCGTTACGGAAGTTACGGTTGATTTCGAATACGCGCTCGAAGCCGCCAACCACCAGACGCTTCAGGTACAGTTCCGGCGCAATACGCAGGTACATGTCCAGATCCAGCGCATTGTGATGGGTGATAAACGGACGCGCAGACGCGCCGCCTGGGATCACCTGCATCATCGGGGTCTCAACTTCCATAAAGCCGCGACCGACCATGAACTGACGAATACCGGCCAGGATCTGAGAACGCACTTTAAAGGTGTTGCGGGATTCATCGTTAGAGATGAGATCCAGATAGCGCTGACGATAACGCGCTTCCTGATCCTGCAAACCGTGGAATTTATCCGGCAGCGGACGCAGCGCTTTGGTCAACAGACGCAATTCGGTGCAGTGGATAGACAGTTCGCCGGTTTTGGTTTTGAACAGCTTTCCTTTGGCGCCGAGGATGTCGCCGAGATCCCATTTTTTGAACTGCTCGTTGTAAACACCTTCCGGCAGATCGTCACGGGCAACGTACAGCTGAATGCGGCCACCCACGTCCTGCAACGTCACAAAGGACGCTTTCCCCATGATACGACGGGTCATCATGCGGCCTGCAACGGACACCTCGATGTTCAGCGCTTCCAGCTCTTCGTTCTCTTTCGCATCGAAGTCAGTATGCAGTTGGTCTGAGGTGTGATCGCGACGGAAATCGTTCGGGAAGGCGATACCCTGCTCACGCAGGCCAGCCAGTTTCTCACGACGCGTTTTCAGTTCGTTATTAAGATCGGCTACCGCGTCAGCGCCCTGTGCGTGTTGTTCAGACATGTTGGTTCCTCATAACCCTGCTTTCAAACTTGCTTCGATAAATTGATCCAGGCTGCCATCCAGCACCGCCTGCGTGTTGCGGGTTTCAACCCCGGTACGCAAGTCTTTAATGCGGGAGTCATCAAGGACGTAAGAACGGATCTGGCTTCCCCAGCCGATGTCGGATTTAGTGTCTTCCATCGCCTGCTTTTCAGCGTTTTTCTTCTGCATTTCCAGTTCATAAAGCTTCGCTTTCATCTGCTTCATGGCCTGGTCTTTGTTCTTGTGCTGGGAGCGATCGTTCTGACACTGCGTCACAATCCCGGTCGGGATGTGGGTAATACGCACCGCGGATTCCGTACGGTTAACGTGCTGACCACCCGCACCGGATGCGCGATACACGTCGATACGCAGGTCCGCCGGGTTGATTTCGATATCAATATCGTCATCCACTTCCGGGTAAACGAACGCGGAGCTAAACGAGGTATGGCGACGACCACCGGAGTCGAACGGGCTCTTACGCACCAGACGGTGAACGCCGGTTTCCGTACGCAGCCAGCCGTAGGCATATTCGCCAGAAATCTTAATGGTCACGGACTTGATCCCGGCCACTTCCCCTTCTGACTCTTCAATAATTTCGGTCTTGAAGCCGCGTGCTTCTGCCCAGCGCAAATACATACGCTCCAGCATGCTTGCCCAGTCCTGCGCTTCAGTACCGCCGGAACCGGCCTGGATATCGAGGTAGCAATCGGCGCTGTCATATTCGCCGGAGAACATACGGCGGAACTCCAGTTGCGCTAGTTTTTCGTCAAGCGTATCGAGTTCAGCAACGGCTTCGTTAAAAGTATCTTCGTCGTCGGCTTCTACAGCCAGATCCAGCAGGCCGGAAACATCTTCCAGACCCTGAGACATTTGGTCGAGGGTGTCGACAATCGCTTCAAGAGAGGAACGTTCCTTACCCAGCGCCTGTGCGCGTTCGGGTTCGTTCCAGACGTCAGGCTGTTCCAGCTCGGCGTTTACTTCTTCCAGACGCTCTTTCTTGGCATCATAGTCAAAGATACCCCCTAAGAACGTCAGAGCGCTCCGTGAGGTCCTGAATGCGGTTTTTTACCGGATTAATTTCAAACATGGTCTGATTTCTTTTATTGGACTTGTCAAAATGCGGTGATAAGAGCGGGATTGTACCCAATCCACGCGCTTATTTATAGAGAATAGTGACGGGAAATTGGTCAGATTACACGGGCCAGATATTATCGATGATGATCTGCAAACTGCGGTTGCCGCGAAATTCGTTAATATCCAGTTTGTAGGCCAGCTCGACTTCGCGCACGCCGTTATCCGGCCAGCAGGCAGTGTCGACGTTAAAGGCGATGCCGTCTAACAGCGGTCCTCCGCCAACGGGTTCGACCATCACTTTCAAATGTCGCTCGCCAACCAGACGCTGCTGAAGCAGGCGAAAACGCCCGTCAAACAGCGGTTCCGGGAACATTTGCCCCCACGGACCGGCATCACGCAGCAGTTGCGCGACCTCCATCGTCATCTCCGCGGCGCTGAGCGGGCCGTCAGAGACCACTTCCCCCTGTAACAGCGAGGGATCCAGCCATTCCGTGACCAGCTCGCCAAAACGCTGCTGGAACAGGTCGAATTTTGCCTCTTCCAGCGACAGTCCCGCCGCCATCGCATGGCCGCCGAATTTAATCATCAACCCCGGATGCAACGTATCCAGCCGCTCCAGCGCATCACGCATGTGCAGTCCCTGAATGGAACGTCCGGAGCCTTTTAGCGTGCCGTCGCCAGCCGGTGCGAAAGCGATCACCGGGCGGTGAAAACGCTCTTTAATGCGCGAGGCGAGGATCCCGACCACCCCCTGATGCCACTCAGGATGATACATCGCCAGACCTCCGGGCAACGTTTCGCGACTGCGTTCCAGCTTCTCGCACAGGGTCAGTGCTTCCGCCTGCATTCCCTGTTCAATCTCTTTACGCGTCTGGTTTAGCGCATCCAGTTCGTTGGCCAGTATCCGCGCTTCGCCAATGTTATCGCACAACAGCAGCGCCACGCCGACGGACATATCATCCAGCCTACCCGCCGCATTCAGACGCGGACCAAGCGCAAACCCTAAATCGCTGGCGGCGAGTTTTTGCGCATCACGGTTGGACACTTCCAGCAACGCTTTGATCCCCGGACGGCATTTTCCGGCCCGAATGCGGCTTAAGCCCTGCCAGGTGAGGATTCGGTTGTTGGCATCCAGCGGCACCACGTCCGCCACGGTGCCCAGCGCGACCAGATCGAGCAGATCCGCCAGGTTTGGCGGCGCAATGCCGCGTTCGTCAAACCAGCCTTTGTCGCGCAGGAAGGTACGCAGGGCGAGCATCAGGTAAAACGCCACGCCCACACCGGCCAGCGATTTCGAGGGGAAATCACAATCGGGCAGATTCGGGTTGATGATGGCTTCGGCGGCGGGCAGCGTCTCGCCCGGCAGGTGGTGATCGGTGACCACGACCGGGATCCCCAGCGCCCTGGCGTGATCCACACCGGCATGGGAAGAGATACCGTTATCGACGGTGACGATCAGCTGCGCGCCACGCGCATGGGCCTGATCGACCACTTCCGGACTTAAGCCGTAACCATCCTCAAAGCGGTTTGGCACGAGGTAGCTGATGTTATCGCAGCCCAGAGCGCGCATACCCAGCACGCTCAGGGCGGTACTGGTCGCCCCATCCGCATCGAAATCGCCGACAACAATGATGCGCGTCCCCTCGCGAAAGGCGTTATAGAGAATTTCGACCGCTTTTTCGACGCCGCTCAGTTGCTGCCATGGCAGCATGCCTTTGACGCTGCGCTCAAGATCCTGAGCACTGCGTACGCCACGGCTGGCATACAGGCGACGTAGCAGCGGCGAAAGGTCGGCAGGCAGTTCTACCGACTCATCGACTTCCCGCCGACGAAGTTGTATCTGTTGTTTCACGCGAATTACTTACCACTGGTCTGTTTTTGGTGCTCGTCAAGAAACGCTTTCATCTCTTTCGGTCCCTGATAGCCTGGCACGACATAGCCGTTGCTCAGCACAATCGCCGGTGTACCGCTTACGCCAAACTGCACGCCCAGCGCATAGTGATCCGCGATGTTCACCTCACAGGTCGCCGCTTTCACGCCTTTGCCTGCCATCGCGTCGTCAAACGCTTTGGCTTTGTCTTGCGCGCACCAGATTGACTTCATATCCTGCTCGGCCTGACTATCCAGTCCCTGACGCGGGAAGGCGAGATAGCGCACGGTAATGCCCAGCGCATTGTAGTCCTTCATCTCTTCATGCAGCTTGTGGCAGTAGCCGCAGGTGATATCGGTAAAGACGGTAATGACGTGTTTTTCCTGCGGCGCCTTATAGACGATCATTTCGTTTTCCAGCGCGTTCAGATGCTTCATCAGCAGCTGGTTGGTCACGTTGACTGGCGTCGCGCCGCTGACATCGTACATTGGCCCCTGAATGATGTGTTTACCGTCTTCTGTCACATACAGCACGCCGCTGTTGGTCAGCACCGTTTTCATCCCGGCAACCGGGGCGGGTTGAATATCCGTGCTCTGCACGCCCAGTTTCGTCAGAGACTGACGGATCGCGGCGTCGTCGGCGTGTGCCAGGCCGGAAAACGCAGTGGTGAGCAGGGTAAACAGCATTAAACCTTTTTTCATAACCTTTCCTGTTCGCTCAGCATTCACGCTCTTGGGTGATGCTGTTGATGAAGTTGACGCAGGCGCGCTGTCGCAACATGTGTATAAATCTGCGTGGTGGAGAGATCGCTGTGACCCAGCAACATCTGCACCACGCGTAAATCGGCGCCATGATTGAGCAAATGCGTGGCAAATGCGTGGCGTAAAACGTGCGGCGACAGCTTTTCACTGTCGATTCCCGCTAAGACGGCATAGTGCTTAATGCGGTGCCAGAAGGTCTGGCGCGTCATCTGCTGCGCGCGCTGGCTGGGAAACAGCACGTCAATCGACACGCCGTTCAGCAGCCACGGACGCCCATGTTCCAGATACGTCTCCAGCCAGTACACCGCCTCTTCGCCCAATGGCACGAGACGCTCTTTATTGCCTTTACCAATCACCCGCACTACGCCCTGACGCAAGCTGACATCGCTCATCGTCAGTCCGACCAGTTCAGACACGCGCAGTCCGGTGGCATATAAAATCTCAAGCATGGCTTTATCGCGTAACTCCAGCGGTTGGTCAACCACGGGAGCTTGTAATAACCGTTCTACTTGCGCTTCACTGAGATCCTTCGGCAGACGCTGCGGGAGCTTGGGCGATGCCAGCGTCGCGCTTGGATCGTCGGTGCGAATTTTCTCGCGGTAAAGATGCTGGAATAGCCGCCGCACCGCGCTCAGCAGTCGTGCGGTACTGGTAGCTTTATACCCACCGTCCATCCGCTCGGCCAGCAAGGCCTGCAGATCGTCACTTTGCGCGGTTTCCAGCGACACCTGACGGTGCGCGAGCCACTCCACCAGCATGGTCAGATCGCGGCGATAGGCGCTCAGCGTATTTTCCGCCAGATTTTTCTCCAGCCAGAGCGCATCAAGGAATTGTTCGATGCGCGCAAGATCCTGTTCCACATCTGCTCCTTTGATTCTGCAGTCTGCCATTATGACTCAATGATACGGGTTTCTGGTACACTACGCGCAAAGTCATAGCAAGTATTGAGACGTTTACGCGATGAATATTGGTCTTTTTTACGGTTCCAGCACCTGCTACACCGAGATGGCTGCGGAGAAAATTCGTGACATCATCGGCCCGGAACTGGTGACGCTGCATAATCTGAAAGATGATGCCCCGGCCCTGATGGAGCAGTACGATGTGCTGATCTTAGGCATTCCCACCTGGGATTTCGGTGAAATTCAGGAGGACTGGGAAGCCGTCTGGGATCAACTGGACGAACTCAACCTCGAAGGCAAAATTGTCGCGCTTTACGGTATGGGCGACCAGTTAGGCTACGGCGAGTGGTTCCTTGACGCGTTGGGCATGTTGCATGACAAACTGTCGACCAAAGGCGTCAAATTCGTCGGTTACTGGCCTACCGAAGGCTATGAGTTCACCAGCCCTAAACCGGTCATTGCCGATGGGCAGTTGTTCGTCGGTCTCGCACTGGATGAAACCAATCAATACGATCTCAGCGATGAGCGTATTCAGGCGTGGTGCGAGCAGATTCTCGGTGAAATGGCCGAGCACTATTCCTGATAACCGTTTTGCCGGATGATAGCGTGAACGCCTAATCCGGCCTACATGACACACCGCATCGTAGGCCTTAAAGCTGTCCGCCATCAGGCATTCGTCGGCACTACCCTTGCGTCGACGGTTGCATCATCAGGCGGCGTAAATCCCGCCATTCCGCCTTATCCATACTGTCAGCCGCGAGCCACAAATGCTGGCGTTTACCGGTTTCTGAGCGCAAGCGCAGCATCATGCCGGTTTTGATCATCCACGGTGCACTGACGATAAGCCAGTCCTGCCCCTGCCAGCGGAGCCGTCCATCCATCAGAAGTTTGACCTCTCCCTGACGGGCGTTAATTCGCCGCTGGCTGCGGACACAGTCAAACACCACCAGCGAAAGCAGTATCAACCACAGCGGCGTGTAGCTCAGCGGCCATGGCATTAATAGAATCGCCGCGGCCACCAGCCCATGCAGAAGGAGTGATAGCCACTGTGCGCGCCATGAGACGCGGAGATCAGATTGCCACAGGACCACGATCCCGATTCCGTGTCTGGATGAGTCGTACCATCTGCTCCAGTTCAGCATCTGCCGGTTTACCGTGATTCATCAACCAGTTGAATAAATCCGGGTCATCACACTCCAGCAGGCGGATAAAAATACGTTTTTCATCATCACTCAACGTGTCGTATTCATGTTCGAAAAACGGCATGATGGAAATATCGAGTTCACGCATACCGCGTCGGCATGCCCAGTGAATACGTGCTTTATTGTTAATATCCATGTTCTTCTTCCTGTCTCACTCAAATGAACTACCCGGCTATTGTAACGTGTTTTTCATCCTGTTTTGCGGGAATATCCGTAACCACAAGCGCGATCGCTAATTAAATCCCCAATAAGTCAATGGGTTCATGTTTTATGGATGCCGCCTCGCAATCTGTAAGATAAGGCACAAATGGGACTATCAAAGCGCTTGCATTGGGCCATAGCTCTTTTACCATTAGTCATTATCACTGCGTTAAGCAAATCAGGACATTTTTATGGCATTTACTCCATTTCCACCTCGTCAACCCTCAGCTTCAGCGCGTTTGCCCGTGACGCTGATGACGTTAGATGACTGGGCGCTGGCCACGATTACCGGGGCTGACAGCGAGAAGTATATCCAGGGTCAGGTGACAGCTGACGTGAGTCAACTGACTGAACACCAACACGTCCTGGCCGCCCACTGCGACGCTAAAGGAAAAATGTGGAGCAACCTGCGGCTGTTCCGCGACGGCGACGGTTTTGCCTGGATTGAACGCCGTAGTCTGCGTGATGCGCAGGTAGGCGAACTGAAAAAATACGCTGTGTTCTCGAAAGTGACGATTGCCCCAGACGACGAACGCGTACTGCTCGGTGTGGCGGGTTTCCAGGCGCGTGCCGCACTGGTGAATCTGTTCAGCGAACTGCCCGACAGCGAAAAGCCTGTCACGCGTGAAGGAGCGACGACCCTGCTGTGGTTTGAACATCCGGTAGAACGCTTCCTGTTGGTTACCGATGTGGCAACCGCGGAAACCGTAACCGAAAAACTGCGTGGTGAAGCCGAACTGAATAACAGTCAGCAATGGCTGGCACTGGATATTGAGGCCGGTCTGCCGGTGATTGATTCAGCAAACAGCGCGCAGTTTATCCCGCAGGCGACTAATCTCCAGGCGCTGGGCGGTATCAGCTTTAAGAAAGGCTGCTATACCGGTCAGGAGATGGTGGCGCGAGCGAAATTCCGCGGGGCGAACAAACGCGCGTTATGGTCTCTGGCGGGTAAGGCCAGTCGTGTACCGGAAGCGGGTGACGATCTTGAAATGAAAATGGGTGAGAACTGGCGTCGTACTGGCACCGTCCTCGCGGCAGTGCAACTGGATGACGGTCAGCTACGGGTACAGGTGGTGATGAACAACGATATGGAGGCCGACAGTGTATTCCGCGTGCGCGACGATGCCAACACATTGCACATCGAGCCGCTGCCCTATTCACTGGAAGAGTAATTCATCAGCACCTGATGGCGCTTCGCTTATCCGGTCTACGGGGAAAAGTCGTAGTCCGGATAAGACGGTAAAGCATCACATCACGCCTGTCCTACGTACAAATAGATGGCCAGAAAGTGGCATACGCTGCCGCCCAGCACAAACCCGTGCCAGATAGCATGGTTGTAGGGAATACGCTTACTGACGTAGAAAATCACTCCCAGCGAATAGACCACGCCGCCTACGGCCAGTAGCGTTACGCCGCCCACCGCCAGTTTGATCGCCAGTTGATACACCACAATCAGTGACAGCCACCCCATCGTCAGATAGGTCACCAGCGACAGCACTTTAAACCGGTGGGCTATCGTCAGTTTGAATAAAATGCCGAGCAGCGCCAGACTCCAGATAACGATCATTAGCCCACGCGCCAGCGGTGAATTTAGCCCAACCAGCAGAAACGGCGTATAGGTCCCGGCAATGAGCAGGTAAATCGCACAGTGGTCGAATTTTTTCAGCCAGATCTTCGCCCGCTGATGTGGTATCGCGTGATACAGGGTCGACGCCAGAAACAGCAAAATCATGCTGCCGCCGTACAGGCTGTAACTGGTAATCGCTGTCGCACTGGCATTCATATCCACCGCCTGCACCAGCAACAACACCAGACCGACGATACCAAACACCAGCCCAATGCCATGACTGATGCTGTTGGCGATTTCCTCTGCCAGTGAATATCCTTGCGCGATTAATGGCTTCTGGACCATAACTTACTCCGGAGAAACGAACTTGTTCGTGATTGCGCCTCTAGCGTAACTGAGAATGGTTCCAGTGAACACCTGTTAGCCAAAATAAATATCATTTTAAAACTAATCGTTATAAATCAAAATGTTGAAACGCACTTTTCAACTAACAGTTGTTCATTTAATTCAAAGGCATTTAAAATCAATCACATAAAACTGTGACTGATTCGGGTAAATCTCGCCAATCACCCGCTTCAGTTCCTCCAGCGTCATGTTTTCCTGTTGTGCATGTTTTTCCGTCAACGTGTCGAGCGTGACGGTTGACGTTCCCAGCACCTCAATTGTGCAAAAATAGCCATCGTCCTCGAAACGCCCTACCCGCAGAATGTCACCGGTCCTGAAGTGAGATTCTGACTCATCACGAATAGTGATCGTCTTACGCCCTGCCAGAATGTCGTCCTGGAAACGTTGAAAAAAAGTGATGTCATTTGGCTGCATGTTATTATTCCCTTTAGGTAAAATCTGATGAGTGAGTATTGCCATAGTGAGTATGTTCTCCCACGCTGCCATCGCCAGTCTCAACAACATTGAGATGTTGGTCTACAACTATGTCATCAAGAACCGTGACAAAGTCATGTACATGACCATTCGGGAGCTGGCTGAAGCGGCGGGTGTATCGACCACCACCGTGTTGCGTTTCTGTCGCAAGCTTAACTGTGAAGGCTACTCTGAATTTCGCGTACGCTTTAAATTATATTTAGAGCAGAACGAACCGCAACAGGCTAATTTTGGCGCCAGCGAAATTATCAGTTTCTTTAAAGGCGTAAATAACGATGAATTTGATCAATTACTCGATCAGGCTGTAGAGATTATTTTATCGTCCGAGCGCATTATATTTGTCGGTGCCGGTACCTCAGGTGCCCTGGCGAAATATGGCGCGCGTTTTTTCTCAAACGTCGGGAAATTCAGCAACCACATTGATGATCCTTATTTCCCGGTGACGAACGATATGGCGCGTAATGCGCTGGCAATTGTGTTATCGGTCTCTGGCGAAACCGAAGAGATCCTGCGCTTTGCCAGCCAGTTCAGCCTGCATAACTGCAAAGTGCTTTCGATTACCAGCCATGAACACTCGCGCCTCGCCAAACTGGCGGACTTTAATCTCTCCTGGCATGTGCCGCAAACCCGCATTGCTGGCGTGTACGATATCACCACGCAAATTCCCGTTATTTATATTCTCGAATCCCTTGGCCGAAAGCTGGCGAAAAAAATAGCATAAAAAAACAGATTGTTTTTTGGCGGTAACAAATTACCGTTTCGCTATTTTGTTATATCGTGACATTTACCTTCCCTTTGTTAGACTCAAATCAGATTGTATTAATTTGAGATGACGCAACGATGAAAAAACTCACCTTACCAAAAGATTTTCTCTGGGGCGGCGCGGTTGCTGCACATCAGGTTGAAGGCGGCTGGAACAAAGGCGGTAAAGGACCGAGCATTTGTGACGTTCTGACCGGCGGCGCGCATGGCGTACCCCGTGAAATCACTCAGCAGGTGGTGCCGGGTAAATATTACCCGAACCACGAAGCGGTCGATTTTTATGGCCACTATAAAGAAGACATCAAGCTGTTTGCCGAAATGGGCTTTAAATGCTTCCGCACGTCCATCGCCTGGACCCGAATCTTCCCACAAGGTGACGAAACACAGCCAAATGAAGAAGGGCTGAAATTCTACGACGACATGTTTGATGAATTGCTCAAGTACAATATCGAACCGGTCATTACCCTTTCTCACTTTGAAATGCCGTTGCACCTGGTTCAGCAGTACGGCGGCTGGACTCACCGCAAGGTCGTTGATTTCTTTGTTCGTTTTGCCGAAGTGGTGTTTGAACGCTATAAGCATAAGGTCAAATACTGGATGACCTTCAACGAAATCAACAACCAGCGCAACTGGCGTGCGCCGCTGTTTGGCTATTGCTGCTCTGGCGTTGTTTATACCGAGCACGAAAACCCGGAAGAGACCATGTACCAGGTGCTGCACCACCAGTTTGTTGCCAGCGCGTTAGCCGTGAAGGCGGCGCGTCGCATCAATCCGGAGATGAAGGTGGGCTGCATGCTGGCGATGGTCGCGCTGTATCCATTCTCCTGCAAGCCAGAAGACGTCATGTTCGCCCAGGAATCCATGCGCGAGCGTTATGTTTTCACTGACGTTCAGTTGCGCGGTTACTACCCGTCCTATGTCCTCAATGAGTGGGAGCGTCGCGGCTTTAACATTAAAATGGAAGACGGCGATACCGCGATTCTGCGTGAAGGTACCTGCGATTACCTCGGCTTCAGTTACTACATGACCAACGCAGTGAAGGCCGAAGGCGGCAGTGGCGATGCCATTTCGGGGTTCGAAGGCAGCGTACCGAATCCGCACGTCAAAGCCTCCGACTGGGGCTGGCAGATTGACCCGGTGGGTCTACGCTACTCGCTGTGCGAACTGTATGAACGTTACCAGAAACCGTTGTTCATCGTTGAAAACGGCTTTGGCGCTTACGATAAAGTAGAAGACGATGGCAGCATTAACGACGACTACCGCATTGACTATCTGCGCGCCCATATCGAAGAGATGATGAAGGCGGTCACGTATGACGGTGTGGATCTGATGGGTTACACGCCATGGGGCTGTATCGACTGCGTCTCTTTCACCACCGGCCAGTACAGCAAACGTTATGGCTTTATCTATGTGAACAAGCACGACGACGGCACGGGTGACATGTCCCGTTCACGCAAGAAGAGTTTCGACTGGTACAAAGCCGTGATCGCCAGCAACGGCGAGGTGCTGTGAGCTTTTGCCGGATGACGGTGTAAACGCCTTATCCGGCCTACATGCTCTTTCGGGAAAGGGAATATAAGCCGGATATCGCGCAGCGTTATCCGGCAAACATTACATTACTTCCCGCCCGCCAGTTCCAGAAAACTGCCCGTGACATACGACGCTTTCTCGCTCAGCAGCCAGGCTATGGCCTGCGCCACCTCTTCCGGCTGTCCGCCGCGCTGCATAGGTAACATCGACTTCACGCGATCCACCCGTCCAGGCTCGCCACCGGAGGCGTGGATTTCGGTGTAAATTAACCCCGGACGTACACCGTTGACCCGTATACCCTGCGCCGCCACCTCCAGCGCCAGTCCCGTCGTCAGAGAATCGACAGCCCCTTTCGACGCCGCATAGTCAACATATTCCCCCGGCGCGCCCAGCCGCGACGCCGCTGACGACACGTTCACAATCGCCCCGCCGTGACCGCCGTGTTTGTGCGACATCCGCTTGACCGCTTCGCGACAGCAGAGGAAATACCCCGTCACGTTGGTCGCTAACACGCGGTTAATCCGCTCGGCAGAGAGGTTTTCGATTGTGCTTTGTTCAAACAAAATTCCGGCATTATTGACCAGCGCCACCAGCGGCTCATTTTCACGGTCGATCGATTCGAACATCGCCACGACCTGCGCTTCGTCACTGATATCTGCGCGCAGGGTAAACGCGTTCCCGCCAGCGGCGACTATCTTATTCACCACCTCGGTGGCAGCCCGAATATTATGATGAAAATTAACGGCAACCGTGTAACCCTCATCTGCCAGCTGCAACGCGGTCGCGCGCCCAATGCCACGACTGCCGCCGGTAACCAGTGCGATTCCCATAACGTTCTCCCGATATGAAAAAGCCGGGTGGCGGCTTCGCCTTACCCGGCCTACAAATGATTTACTACCGTGGCAAAATTACTGGTATTCGCTCATCGGCACGCAGGAGCAGAACAGGTTACGGTCGCCATAAACGTCATCAAGACGCTTCACGGTTGGCCAGTACTTGTTCGCTACACCCGCCGGGAAGACCGCCACTTCACGGCTGTAACCGTGATTCCACTCTGCTACCAACTCGTTTTGGGTATGCGGCGCGTTAACCAGTGGGTTATCTTCCAGCGTCCATTCGCCGCTCTGCACGCGATCGATTTCCGCACGAATCGCCAGCATCGCGTTAATAAAGCGATCCAGTTCCACTTTGCTTTCCGATTCCGTTGGCTCAACCATCAGCGTACCCGCGACCGGGAACGACATGGTCGGCGCATGGAAACCGTAGTCGATCAGGCGTTTGGCAATATCCAGTTCACTGATGCCGGTCGCTTCTTTCAGCGGACGAATGTCGAGAATACACTCGTGCGCCACGCGCCCATCACGACCGGTATAGAGCACCGGGAATGCGTCTTTCAGACGGCTGGCAATGTAGTTGGCATTCAGAATCGCCACCTGACTTGCCTGCTTCAGTCCTTCAGCGCCCATCATGCGGATGTACATCCAACTGATTGGCAGAATTGATGCGCTGCCGAACGGTGCGGCAGACACCGCGCCCTGACGGGTCAGCATCCCTTCAATCTGCACCACACTGTGGCCTGGTACAAACGGCGCAAGGTGCGATTTCACGCCAATCGGTCCCATGCCTGGGCCACCGCCGCCGTGCGGAATGCAGAAGGTTTTGTGCAGGTTCAGGTGCGAAACATCAGCGCCGATAAATCCCGGCGAGGTGATACCCACCTGAGCATTCATATTTGCGCCGTCGAGATAAACCTGACCACCGAACTGATGCACGATCTCGCACACTTCGCGGATCGTCTCTTCGTAAACGCCGTGGGTAGACGGATAGGTCACCATGATGCAAGAGAGGTTTTCGCCCGCCTGAGCGGCTTTTTCACGCAGATCGCCAAGATCGATATTCCCGTTCTTATCACAGGCCACGACCACTACCTGCATCCCTGCCATCTGTGCGGAAGCCGGGTTAGTCCCGTGCGCAGAGGCCGGGATCAGGCAGATATCGCGATGCCCTTCATTGCGGCTTTCGTGATAATGGCGGATCGCCAGCAGACCGGCGTATTCCCCTTGCGCACCAGAGTTCGGCTGCATACAGACGGCGTCGTAACCGGTCAGTTTGACCAGCCAGTCAGAAAGCTGACCAATCATCTGATGGTAGCCTTCCGCCTGTTCTGGCGGGCAGAACGGATGCAGTTCGGCAAATTCCGGCCAGGTAATTGGGATCATTTCCGCTGCCGCATTCAGCTTCATCGTGCAGGAACCCAGCGGGATCATCGCCTGATTCAGCGCCAGATCTTTGCGCTCCAGCGAGTGCATGTAGCGCATCATCTCAGTTTCACTGTGATAGCGATTGAATACCGGGTGGCTCAGGATGGCGTCATCACGCAGCATACTTTCCTGAATTGAACGACTGTCGTGCGCCACCTCTTTGTCCAGGGTGTCGATGTTCAGACCGTGGCCGTCACCCAGCAGAACCGTAAACAACTGCAAGACATTTTCACGGGTGGTGGTTTCGTCAAGCGTAATGCCGACTGCGTTATGGATATCACTGCGCAGGTTGATTTCTGCCGCTTGCGCACGCGCCAGCACTGCGGCTTTGTCCGCCACTTCCACGCACAGTGTGTCAAAATAGTGGGCATGACGCAGTTTCAGCCCTTTTTGTTGCAGGCCCACGGCCAGGATATCGGTCAGACGGTGGATACGATTCGCAATGCGTTTCAGGCCAACCGAGCCATGATAAACGGCATACAGGCTGGCGATGTTTGCCAGCAGTACCTGTGAGGTACAAATGTTGGAGTTCGCTTTCTCGCGGCGAATATGCTGCTCGCGCGTCTGCATCGCCATACGCAGCGCGGTATTGCCCGCCGCATCTTTCGATACGCCGATAATACGGCCCGGCATGGAGCGTTTGAATTCATCTTTTGCAGCAAAAAATGCCGCGTGTGGGCCGCCATAGCCCATCGGTACGCCAAAGCGTTGCGCAGAGCCGAAAACAATGTCCGCGCCCTGTTTTCCCGGTGCGGTCAGCAGCACCAGCGCCATAAAATCGGCAGCAACGCTGACGATCACTTTGCGTGATTTCAGTTCGCTAATCAGCGTGCTGTAGTCGTGGACTTCACCGGTGGTACCCACCTGCTGTAACAGCACGCCGAACACATCCTGGTGATCCAGCACTTTCGCCGCATCATCCACAATCACGTCAAAACCAAAAGTTTCCGCACGCGTACGAACAACATCCAGCGTTTGCGGATGCACATCTGAAGCCACAAAGAAACGGTTCGCGTTTTTCAGTTTGCTGACGCGCTTCGCCATTGCCATCGCTTCTGCAGCCGCAGTGGCTTCATCGAGCAGCGAAGCGGAAGCCATGTCCAGACCGGTCAGATCCAGTGTCACCTGTTGGAAGTTCAGCAGTGCTTCCAGGCGGCCCTGAGACACTTCCGGCTGATAAGGCGTATAGGCGGTGTACCAGCCCGGGTTTTCCAGCATGTTACGCAGGATAACCGGTGGTAGTTGCACGGCGGTATAACCCATGCCGATGTATGACGTGAAGCGCTTGTTACGCCCGGCGATGGCCTTTAATTCTGCCAGCGCGGCGTATTCGGTCGCCGCCTCGCCCACCTGCGGCGGGGTTGCGAGCTGAATGTCTTTCGGCACAATCTGGCCGATCAGCGCGTTTAACGACCCGGCGCCAACGGCATTCAGCATCTCTTGCTGTTGCGTGGCGTCCGGTCCGATGTGGCGTTCAATGAAAGCGCCGCTGTTTTCAAGCTGGCTTAACGTCTGTGTCATGGGCGATGGTTCCTGAAACGTGCAGTGAATCGTGATTGTCTCTGTCTGCGAGCCCGGTGGCGCTAACGCTTACCGGGCCTACGCATGCCTTCCAGGCCGGATAAGCGCAGCGCCATCCGGCAAAGGCAGATTTACTCGTCTTCTAACAATGCTTCGTACGCAGTTGCATCCAGCAGCGAGTCCAGTTCGCTCTCATCACTGGCTTTGATTTTGAAGATCCAGCCATCGGCGTACGGCTCGCTGTTCACCAGTTCCGGGGAGTCGCTCAGCGCATCGTTAACGGCCACGATCTCACCGCCGATCGGCGCATAGATATCAGAAGCGGCTTTGACCGATTCTGCAACCGCGCAGTCATCACCCGCACTCACGGTCGCGCCGACTTCCGGCAGGTCAACAAAAACCATGTCGCCCAACAGTTCCTGAGCGTGTTCGGTAATGCCAACGGTGTAAGAGCCGTCAGCTTCTTTGCGCAGCCATTCGTGTTCTTTACTGTATTTCAGTTCTGCTGGTACGTTGCTCATCAATCAATCTCCAGAAAAGGATGAATCACGCGACGGCTTTGCCGTTACGCACAAAAACAGGTTTAGTGACTTTTACCGGCATTTCGCGGTTGCGAATCTGCACAATGGCCGTTTCGCCAATGCCCGCTGGTACGCGCGCCAACGCAATGCTGTAGCC
The DNA here is from genome assembly GCF_016906145.1 of Citrobacter sp. MGH 55. Lineage (NCBI taxonomy): Bacteria > Pseudomonadati > Pseudomonadota > Gammaproteobacteria > Enterobacterales > Enterobacteriaceae > Citrobacter > Citrobacter sp. MGH 55. Next base: position 2,107,740 of record NZ_CP070239.1, on the reverse strand, counting down.
CAGCGTCGGAGAGAAGGTACCGCTCGTGATAACGCCTTCCAGTTGATTACCCTGGGCATCGGTGAAACGTACCGGCAGTTCGTTACGCAGCACGCCTTTCTCGGTCATCACCAGACCAACCAGCTGCTCGTGGCCTTTTTCACGCTGGAGTTCCAGCGCTTCACGCCCGATAAAATCGCGGTCAGTCGGCTCCCAGGCGATAGTCCAGCCCATATTAGCCGCCAGTGGAGAAATGCCCTCGTCCATCTCCTGACCATACAGGTTCATCCCCGCTTCCAGACGCAGCGTATCGCGCGCGCCCAGACCACACGGTTTCACCCCCGCTTCCACCAGCGCACGCCAGAAATCCGCCGCCTTTTCATTCGGCATCGCAATCTCATAGCCCGCTTCACCGGTATAACCGGTCGTGGCGATAAACAGGTCGCCGGCCTGCACGCCGAAGAAAGGTTTCATGCCTTCAACGGCTTTGCGCTGCTCGTCAGTAAACAGAGATGCCGCCTTCGTCTGCGCGTTAGGCCCCTGCACCGCGATCAGCGACAGGTCATCACGCACGGTAATGTCGATGGCATAAGGTTCAGCGTGTTGGGTAATCCAGGAGAGGTCTTTTTCGCGAGTGGCGGAGTTAACAACGAGGCGGAAGAAGTCTTCGGTAAAGTAATAGACAATCAGGTCATCTATCACGCCGCCCGAGGCGTTAAGCATACCGGAATAAAGCGCCTTGCCGGTTTTCGTGAGCTTTGCCACATCGTTCGCCAGCAGATAACGCAAGAACTCCCGAGTGCGACTGCCGCGTAGATCGACGATGGTCATGTGCGACACATCAAACATTCCGGCATCGGTGCGAACCGCATGGTGTTCATCGAGCTGAGAACCATAATGCAGCGGCATCATCCAGCCGTGGAAATCGACCATGCGCGCGCCGCATAGCGTGTGTTGTTCGTACAAAGGCGTCTGTTGAGCCATCTTGTCCTCATTGAATAAGCGGGGCTGACCACCCTTTCGCAGCGAAAATTGTCGCCACGAAACCCGGCATCGACGTCACTCCTGGACTCCGACGCAAACGTTCTCTTTGCCCCTGAACTTACCACCGAAATCCACGCTAAACCATAAAACAAAATTAACCATCACATTAGCTTATGACCAAAAGCCGCCAAAACACCATCAGCATAAAAAACCATTGAAAAGGCCATTAATACAGATAAATGATAAGCACTCATCCATAACAGCCGCACATACCAATATTAAACGCTAAAAAAATGTCAAAACTGGCGTTGCGAGAAAATCATGACATTAGAAAATATAATGCGAAAAGAAGAGTGAAATTAGTTTATTTCAAATGAGGGAAGCCTCCCGGCGAAGACGCCGGGAGAAGGAAATGTGACGGGTTTCAAATTCTTTAAAAAGAGGGAATGCTTAGCGAAGCCACTCAGGCAGATCGTTTAATCCCATTGCCTGACGGAGAAGTTGCGGTTTAACGCCAGGGAGCGTATCAGCCAGTTTCAGCCCTATATCACGCAGCAGTTTTTTCGCCGGATTCGTCCCCGCAAACAGCTCGCGGAATCCCTGCATGCCCGCGAGCATCATCGCGGCGCTGTGCTTACGGCTACGCTCATAGCGACGCAAATAAAGGTACTGACCGATGTCTTTACCCTGACGATGCAGACGTTTGAGTTCATCCACCAGTTCTGCTGCATCCATAAAACCGAGGTTTACGCCCTGTCCGGCCAGCGGATGGATAGTATGCGCAGCGTCGCCCACCAGCGCCAGACGATGCGCGGCAAACTGACGCGCATAGCGTCCTGTCAGCGGAAACACCTGGCGGTCGCTTTCCACCTGACACAGCCCCAGACGATTATCAAAGGCGATGTTCAGCGCCTGATTAAATTGCTCATCGCTAAGCTGCTGCATCCGTTCAGCCGCTTCCGGCACAAGCGACCAGACGATGGAGCACAAATGCGGATCGCTGAGCGGCAAAAACGCCAGAATGCCTTCACCGTGAAACGCCTGACGGGCAACAGCACCGTGCGCTTCTTCGGTGCGAATAGTCGCGACCAGCGCATGATGGCGGTAATCCCAGAAGGTCAGCGGAATGTCTGCCTTATTGCGTAGCCACGAATTCGCCCCGTCGGCACCAATCACCAGACGCGCGGTGAGCATTGCGCCATCTTTCAGCGTCAGGAAGGCTTCGTTTTCCCCCCACGCCACCTGCTGCAATTCGGCAGGCGCCATCAGCGTGATATCGGAGGATTGCTGCGCTTTTTGCCACAGCGCGTAATGGATCACCGCGTTCTCTACGATATGGCCCAGATGGCTGTAGCCCATGCTTTGGTCATCAAATTCAATGCGGCCAAAGCTGTCCTTATCCCACACTTCCATCCCGTGATAACAACTGGCGCGACGAGCCACAATGTCTGACCAGACGCCCAGACGGGTAAGCAGTTTTTCACTGGCGGCATTGATTGCCGACACGCGAAGCGCAGGATCGGCATCCATCGCCAACGGCTGCGGTTCGCGCTGTTCGAGCACAGCGACACGTAAACCGCTGCCCTGTAACCCGCACGCGACAGCCAGGCCAACCATGCCTCCACCCACGATTGCTACATCAACACTTTGCACTGTTTACTCCTGGAAATCGGAAACCGCCATCGGGCGTCATGTTCGTATAAATACCGGATGGCGCTTCGCTTATCCGGTCTGGAGATGTTTACCGCGCCACCCAGCCTAACGTCCGCTGCGCAAACGCATTGCGGGCGGGAGGGCATAATTCCATGGTCATCAGTCCCATGTTGCGCCCAACAACCAGCGGCGCCCAGCGGTTGGCAAACAGATGGACCAGACTGTCCGTCACGCCGACCGTAGCCTGGCGATCCCCCTGACGACGCTGTTGATAGTGCGAGAGCACGGCGTAATCACCGACGTCCCTGCCCGTTGCCTGCGCTTCAGTCAGCGTTTCGGCGAGGCTCATGACATCGCGCAGTCCGAGGTTGAACCCCTGCCCTGCAATCGGATGCAGCGTCTGCGCGGCGTTACCTACCAGCACGGTACGGTGCGTGAATGCCTTCGCCGCCGTGGTGAGCGACAGCGGATACGCGCTCCGTTTGCCTGCGTGCGTGATTTTCCCCAACCGCCAGCCAAATGCCGTCTGGAGTTCGCGACAGAAACGTTCATCTGACCAGCCCAGAATCTCCTCACGGTGTTCCAGCGGATGGCACCACACCAGCGAACTGCGCCCTTCAGACATCGGCAGCATCGCCAATGGTCCATGCGCCGTAAACCGTTCAAACGCGCGGCCATTATGTGTAACGGCGGTTGAGACGTTAGCGATCACCGCCAACTGTTCATAGGGTTCCTGTTGCCAGTCAACGCCGCAGGCGGTGGCCAGCGCTGAACGGGTACCATCCGCTGCCACCAGAACGCGTCCGACGATCGTTTCGCCCGTCTCCAGCGTGACATTCACCTGGTCTTCGGTACGCGACACGCTGGCAACCCGATCCGGGCAGTGCAACGTGACGCCAGGCGCTTTTCGCAGCAGAGCAAACAGGCGTAACCCCACGTCATGCAGCTCAACCACCTGACCCAGCGCCGGAATGCGATAGTCCTCAGCATCGAGCGTCACAAAACCGGCATGACCCCGATCGCTGACATGGACGGTATTGATCGCGGTGGCGCAGTCGGCAATTGCCTGCCAGACGCCAATGCGTGCCAGTTGTTGGCAGGTCCCCGCCGCGAGCGCAATCGCCCGGGCATCAAACCCGGGATGACTGTCCGCTTCGGGGGCGGTCGCTTCAATCAGATGAACCGGCAGCGTCCCCTGACTCAACCGGGAAATCGCCAGCGCCAGCGTCGCGCCCACCATGCCACCGCCAACAATGATCACGCTCATGCCTTTTTCGCCGCCGCCATTAACGCTTCAATCTCATCCGCCTTTTTGACGACGCCAGCGGTCAGATTTTCGTTGCCGTTTTCGGTGATCAGAATGTCATCTTCAATACGGATCCCGATCCCCCGATACGCTTCCGGGACATCGGCATCAGGCGCAATATACAGCCCTGGTTCAACGGTAATCACCATTCCTGGCTTCAGGATGCGGGAGCGATCCTGCTCATATTCGCCGACATCATGGACATCCAGCCCCAGCCAGTGGCTCAGACCGTGCATAAAGAACGGACGATGCGCGTTATCGGCGATCAGTTGATCCACTTCGCCCTGCAAAATACCCAGCTTCACCAGCCCGGTAATCATAATGCGCACGACTTCGCCGGTGACTTCCTGAATCGAGGTGCCCGGACGGTACAGACGCAGGCTGGTTTCCAGTGATTCCAGGACGATGTCGTAGATTTCACGTTGCGCCGGGGTAAATTTGCCATTCACCGGGAACGTTCGGGTGATATCCCCGGCATAGCCCTGGTATTCACAACCTGCATCAATCAGCACCAAATCACCGTCACGCAGTTCACTTTCATTTTCGGTGTAATGCAGAATACAGCCATTTTCACCGCTGCCCACAATGGTGTTGTAGGACGGATAGCGTGCGCCGTGGCGAGTAAATTCGTGGTGAATTTCGCCTTCCAGGTGATACTCAAACATCCCCGGACGGCATTTCTCCATCGCCCGGGTATGCGCGAGTGCCGTAATTTCTCCAGCACGACGCATCACCGCAATCTCTTCGGGCGACTTAAACAGGCGCATTTCATGCACCATCGGCCGCCAGTCGATCAGGGTCGACGGCGCTTTCAGGTTCTGGCGCGAGCCTTTGCGCAGTTTTTCCAGCGCGGTGAAGACAATCTCATCCGCATACGCATATTCGCCCTGCGCGTGATACACCACGTCCAGACCATTAAGCAGTTGAAAAAGCTGTTGATTAATTTCGCTGAAGGCCAGCGCGCGATCCACCGCCAGTTTTTCCGGCGCGGCATCTTGTCCCAGACGTCGACCAAACCAGATTTCTGCAGTCAGATCGCGAACGCGGTTGAACAACACGCTGTGGTTATGGGTATCGTCGCTTTTAATCAGTACCAGAACGGCTTCCGGTTCGTTAAAACCGGTGAAATACCAGAAATCGCTGCTCTGGCGATACGGGTATTCACTGTCCGCGCTGCGCGTTACTTCCGGCGCGGCAAAAATCAGCGCGGCGCTGCCTGGCTGCATTTGCGCAAGCAGTGCCTGGCGACGACGTTGGTATTCCTGCGGTGTCATGACGTGGCCTCCATTATCGTTTTACTTTTTAGTGTAGGGTCGGTTTACGCACTTCCGGTGCGGTCGGCGGTTGACGAGTGAAGGTATCGTGGCACAGCAGCGCCGCGACACGCACATACTCGATGATCTCTTCGAGCGACATCTCCAGCTCTTCCTGATCTTCATCTTCGTCATAGCCGAGCTGCGCGATATTGCGCAAATCGTCGATGGCTTCGCCCGTTTCTCCGGTCACTTTATCGAGCTTCGGCTGCGTGACGCCGAGGCCAAGCAGGAAGTGATTAACCCATCCCGCCAGTGCGTCTGCACGATCGAAAACGCTCACGTCATCGCCTTCAGGCAGATAAAGCTGAAAAAGGAAACCATCATCTTCAAGCGCGTCGCTGGTCGCGGAGTGCATTTTACGCAGCGCCTGAGCCAGTTCATGACCGAAGGCCAGCCCTTCGTTCGTCAGGTCGTGAAGCAGCGGCTGCCAGGAGCTGTCGTTATTACCACCGCAAATCATCCCGCTGATCAAACCGTGCATTTCCGCAGGGGTCAGTCCGGCCCCTTGTTGGTTCAAATACTGGTTCATTTCACTGTAACCAGGCATTTCGTTCTGTATAGACATAAGCATTCGTCATCAAAGGGAGGATATTCATGGTATGCTACCACTTTGGACCCTGGTGAACCAGAATAGGGCTTGTATCTTCACACCAGGGTAGCTATAGTGTCGCCCCTTCGCGGACCCAGGGTCTGGAGACGAAGGCAGCACAGTCAATCAGCAGGAAGGTGGCATGTCTGCACAACCCGTCGATATCCAAATATTTGGCCGTTCACTGCGAGTGAATTGCCCGCCTGAACAAAGGGATGCGTTGAATCAGGCTGCGGACGATCTGAATCAGCGGTTGCAAGATCTGAAAGTTCGCACTAGAGTCACAAATACTGAGCAACTGGTATTCATTGCTGCACTGAATATTAGCTACGAACTGGCTCAGGAAAAAGCGAAGACCCGCGACTACGCGGCGAGCATGGAACAACGTATTCGGATGCTCCAACAGACCATTGAACAGGCACTGCTTGATCAGGGTCGCATAACCGAAAAAACGAACCAAAACTTTGAATAACACTTTTCGGTTTACTATGGTAGAGTGACCGTGAAGACAAAAATTTCTCTGAGATGTTTGCAAGCGGGCCAGTCCCCTGAGCCGATATTTCATACCACAAGAATGTGGCGATCCATGGTTGGTGAGCATGCTCGGTCCGTCCGAGAAGCCTTAAAACTGTGACGACGCATTCACCTTGAACCAAGGGTTCAAGGGTTACAGCCTGCGGCGGCATCTCGGAGATTCTCCTTCTACCTGGCGACAGCCATGACATTACTTTCTGAACTCCCTTTATCACGACAAACCATTCGCCAGATGATTAGGCAACGTCGTCGTGCGCTCACACTTTCGCAGCAAATCACCTTCGGTCAGCAGGCCGCAACACGCATGCTTGCATACCCTCCCGTAGTGATGGCGCACACGGTCGCCGTGTTTTTGTCATTTGATGGCGAACTCGATACTCAGCCCCTAATTGAACAACTCTGGCACGCGGGGAAACGCGTCTATCTCCCGGTCCTGCACCCATTCAGCCCCGGTAATTTGCTGTTTCTGCACTATCACCCGCACAGTGAACTGATCACTAATCGGCTGAAGATTCAGGAACCTAAACTCGACGTTCGTGATGTTCTGCCGCTTTCGCAACTGGACGTGCTGGTCACGCCACTGGTGGCGTTTGATGAGTACGGTCAGCGTTTAGGGATGGGTGGCGGATTCTACGATCGCACCTTGCAAAACTGGCAACAGCATGGTCTGACGCCCGTAGGGTATGCCCACGACTGTCAGCGTGTGGAGAAATTGCCGGCAGAAGAGTGGGATGTCCCCTTACCGGCCGTCGTAACGCCGTCAAAAGTGTGGGAATGGTAAGCGCTTCTTTGCTGATTGACACCGCCGTTTTTTTGACCTAAATTTCCTCGGTAAGGGTGAGGGAGGCGAACCTCCCTCCTGCGTTTTCGCTGTTAATATGCTGGCCAGGCGATGATTAACAGGATAAGCAGCATGATGACATAACTCATCATCGTCCCTTTCCTTTTTAGAGCCCCTGCTTCGGTAGGGGCTTTCCCGTTTCAGCGCTGTGCTGCGCCTTTATCGTAAATTCCTTTTGTTGATGTACAACGCGTAGCGAAGCCTTTAATCATCAATTGCGGCAAGGCTCGAAAACAAGATGTATACGTTACAAAAAGGATGGCGATGTCGGGAAAACGAAAGGAGAAAGGAAGAAATGACGGGCAGACTCAGCGCCTGCCCGCATCGGTAAGGATCAGTACAACAGGCGCGCGCGAATAGTGCCCGGAATGGCCTTCATCGCCAACAGCGCTTTCTCGGCGACTGCTTCATCCGCTTCAATGTCGATAACGACATAACCCATTTGCGCCGACGTTTGCAGATACTGCGCGGCAATGTTGACGCCCTGCTCGGCAAAAATCTGGTTCAGGGAAGTCAGCACGCCAGGACGGTTTTCATGGATGTGCATCAGACGACGCCCGCCGTGGAGCGGCAGCGACACTTCCGGGAAGTTAACCGCAGAAAGCGTAGAGCCGTTATCAGAATACTTCGCCAGTTTACCTGCCACTTCCAGACCAATGTTTTCTTGCGCTTCCTGAGTGGAACCTCCGATATGCGGCGTCAGAATCACGTTATCAAAGTCGCAAAGCGGTGAAGTGAACGGATCGCTGTTGGTTGCCGGCTCGGTTGGGAACACGTCGATTGCCGCCCCTGCCAGGTGTTTGGTCGCCAGCGCATCGCACAACGCGGGAATATCTACCACGGTGCCACGTGCGGCGTTGATCAGCAGCGAGCCAGGCTTCATCAGCGCGATCTCTTTCGCGCCCATCATGTTCTTCGTTGAGGCGTTTTCCGGCACGTGCAGGCTGACCACGTCGCTCATGTTGAGCAGTTCAGACAGATGCTGAACCTGAGTGGCATTACCCAGCGGCAGCTTGTTTTCAATGTCGTAGAAGTAAACGTGCATCCCCAGGGATTCCGCCAGAATACCCAATTGAGTCCCGATGTGGCCGTAGCCAATAATGCCGAGTCTTTTACCACGCGCTTCAAACGAACCGGCAGCCAGTTTATTCCACACGCCGCGGTGCGCTTTGGCATTTGCTTCCGGTACGCCGCGCAGCAGCAGTAGCAACTCACCAATCACCAACTCCGCCACGGAACGAGTGTTAGAGAACGGCGCGTTAAACACCGGAATACCGCGCTTTGCTGCCGCCTTCAGGTCTACCTGGTTGGTGCCGATACAGAAGCAACCGATAGCGACCAGTTTTTCCGCCGCGTTGATCACCTCTTCTGTCAGATGGGTACGGGATCGCAGGCCAATGAAGTGGGCATCACGGATGGACTCTTTCAGCTCTTCAGCATCCAGTGCCCCTTTGTGAAATTCGATGTTGGTATAACCTGCCGCCCGAAGGCTATCCAGCGCCTTTTGATGCACGCCTTCAACCAGCAGAAATTTAATCTTGTCTTTCTCCAGCGATACCTTTGCCATTTCCCGACCCTGTCTTTTTATGCAATCTGATATTGTGTGTGTGGATTTGCATCCGCCTTTCAACATATCAAAAATAATTATTGCGGCAATATGAACGTTTGCGTCGCTCTGTTGAGGAACGTTCATTCAGTGGCAAATGCCAGAGGAAAATGCTGGGGATAAGTTTTTCTTTGGAGAAATCAGCAGGGCAAGATTCAAAACGTGATACATGTCACCAAATTTGCCCTGCAAAAAAATTTTAACCGGGGAAGCGCTCCCCTGGTCAGATCATTTCACGATGGTTTTGACGCCGTCAGCGGTCCCGATTAACGCCACATCCGCGCCACGGTTAGCAAACAGGCCGACAGTCACCACGCCGGGAATAGCGTTAATGGCATTTTCCATCGCCACCGGATCGAGGATCTCCATGCCGTGCACATCAAGGATCACGTTACCGTTGTCAGTCACCACGCCCTGACGGTATTCCGGACGACCGCCCAGTTTGACTAACTGGCGGGCCACTGCGCTGCGCGCCATTGGGATAACCTCAACCGGCAGCGGGAAGTTACCCAGAATATCCACTTCCTTGGACGCGTCGGCGATACAGATAAATTTCTTCGCCACGGAGGCAATGATTTTTTCACGGGTCAGCGCCGCGCCGCCGCCTTTAATCATCTGCATGTGACCGTTAATTTCGTCCGCGCCATCAACGTAAACGCCAAGGCTGTCCACTTCGTTGAGATCAAACACAGGGATGCCGAGGCTTTTGAGTTTTTCGGTTGAGGCATCCGAGCTGGAAACCGCGCCTTCAATCTGACCTTTCATGGTGCCCAGCGCGTCAATAAAGTGCGCGGCTGTTGAACCGGTACCTACCCCTACAATGGTGCCGGGCTGTACATACTGAAGTGCCGCCCATCCTACTGCTTTTTTCAGTTCATCCTGCGTCATGATTGTCTCGCCTTTGTGGAGAAAAATTCACGCGCATTATAGACCATTGCGCGGAAAAATCTTCCCGACCCGCTCGCAGGCTGCGGATTTCGTCTTTACCCAATGCAAATTTATGTCATAGTGCAGAACAAGCAAAAATTTCAGGAGTGTGTCAGATCAATGAAACGTCCGGACTACAGAACACTACAAGCACTGGATGCCGTTATACGTGAACGCGGGTTTGAGCGCGCGGCGCAAAAGCTGTGCATCACCCAATCTGCCGTTTCGCAACGCATCAAGCAGCTTGAGAATATGTTCGGACAACCGCTGCTGGTCCGCACCGTTCCGCCGCGTCCGACCGAGCAGGGGCAAAAACTGTTGGCGCTGCTTCGTCAGGTCGAACTGCTGGAAGAGGAATGGCTGGGCGATGAGCAGACCGGCTCCACGCCGTTGCTGCTGTCGCTGGCGGTTAACGCCGACAGTCTGGCGACCTGGCTGTTACCGGCCCTGGCGCCGGTACTGGCTGACTCCCCTATTCGTCTTAACCTGCAGGTGGAAGATGAAACCCGCACCCAGGAACGTCTGCGTCGCGGCGAAGTGGTAGGCGCGGTGAGTATTCAGCATCAGGCGCTGCCCAGTTGTCTGGTGGATAAACTCGGCGCGCTCGACTATCTGTTTGTGGGTTCCAAAGCGTTTGCTGAACGCTACTTCCCGAACGGTGTCACCCGCTCCGCGCTGCTGAAAGCGCCTGCGGTGGCGTTTGACCATCTGGACGATATGCACCAGGCCTTCCTGCAACAGAACTTTGATCTGCCGCCGGGCAGCGTTCCGTGCCACATCGTCAACTCTTCGGAAGCCTTTGTGCAACTGGCGCGTCAGGGCACCACCTGCTGTATGATCCCGCACCTGCAGATTGAAAAAGAGCTGCAAAGCGGTGAACTGATCGATCTCACGCCAGGCCTGTTTCAGCGCCGGATGCTCTACTGGCATCGGTTTGCGCCTGAAAGCCGGATGATGCGCAACGTCACCGACGCGCTGCTGGCCTACGGTCACAAGGTGCTGCGTCAGGACTGAGCCGGTCTCATTCCGCGGTGTAGAAGTGTCTGAGCTCATCGAACTGCATGGCAAATTCGATGTAGCTCATCAGCGCGGGAGAGTTCAGCTTACGGCTGGGATACACCAGCCAAAGATCGTTTCCCGCCACTGTCCATGGCGCCAGTACCGGTATCAGAGCGCCCTTTTCGATTTTATCTTCCAGCATAAACGCCGGCAGCAGCGTGATCCCCGCCCCTGCGATGGCGCTTTCGCGGGCATAGACCAGATTATCCGTCAGATGCACCCGCTCAGGCATGTACTGATAGTCTTCATCACCGCGATGAAATAACCACTCAGCCCAGGCTTTGTGCGCGATGCAATGGTGTTCGACCAGTTGACGGGGATGGTTCAACGGCGCATAACGTGACAGATAATCGGGCGAGGCCAGCAAATAGCGCGGGCAATGGCCAATCATACGTCCGATCAGCGAGGAATCCTGCGGCTTACCAGTGCGCAACGCGACGTCAAAACCGCTGTCCACCAAATCCAGCAGTTCATCGGAGATACTGACCTCAAGATAAACATCGGGGTAGCGTTGCTGGAACTGCGTGTTCAGGCGCGCGAGCAGTGTCGCGCCAATGCCCGCCGGCGACGTGATGCGCAATCGTCCGCTGGGGTTGTCGCGCAGGCGCTGAACCGCATAATCGGCGCGTTCGCTGGCAGCGAGTATTTCCCGGCAGTGCACCAGATAGTGTTCACCGGCGTAGGTCAGGTTCAGTTTGCGGGTGGTACGGTTGATCAGGCGAATGCCAACGTGCTGCTCAAGCTGGCTGATACGCTGACTGACGCTCGACTTCGGCAGCCCCGCCTTTTGCGCGGCGACGGTAAAGCTGCCGTGTTCGGCGACCAGGGCAAACAGCGCCATATCCTGCAAGTGCTTAAACATCGCGTTCACCCCTGGCGAGGATCACCCCTGCTCACCCATCATCTCTTTGACCAGCTCGACGCAACGCAGGAAACGGCCATCGTAATCCGCCTCTTCGACATGCACGAAGTCGATATTGTTTTCGCGCAACATCTCCACCAGCAGCGTCTGAAATTCTTTGCGATCCACTGAACTACCGAGGCTGCGCAGACCGTCCGCCACCCACGGCGTGTTATTTTCCAGCAAGATCACCAGGTCGAAGCGGTATTCATCAATCAACGCCTGCACAAACGGATGTTCTCGCCCTTCGTACTTTTTGCAGAAGGCCTGAGTCGTGACGAAGTCGGTGTCGACAAACGCCACTTTATTGGCGTACTTCACGGCAAAATCAATGTACTGCGCGTGGCCCAGCGCAATTTTATCGTAGTCAGAATATTGCAGCGCCATCTCATCCCCCCCGAGATGAGAGAAGACATAATCCCGGCCATACTCCCACGCACTGGTGGTATTGAAGATATTCGCCAGCTTATTGACCAGCGTCGATTTCCCACTCGATTCTCCACCCAGCACCGCCACGGTACGCACGAAGAACGGCTTCACTTCAGTCGGAATATATTCCCAGTAGCGGAAGGGGTTTTCACGGATTTGCGCGCCGCTGATGCTCATAAAGGTGCGTTTCGGGTCGATAAGCACCGTTTCGATACCCAGATGTTCCAGGTACTGCGGGGCATCGGCTTCCTCTGAGGTATAGATCCAGTTTGGCGCAATCCCCTTCTCCGCCATAAACGCTTTGATGCCCTTGCTCCAGACGTCCCAGCCGTGCGGATACGGCTCCATCCCCTCTTCGTTGAAGGCATGAATGCGGATATTTTTCTGATATTTGAACGTTTGTAACAGCCAGCGCAGACGATCCGGCACGGTCGGTTGCTGGGACATGGCGCTGTCTTCAAACAGCGCGCGGTCGCGCGTATCGTCATAGCCCATGATGATATGCAACTCGTCCACCTGGCTACAGGCGCGCTGAATCAGATAGATATGACCGGTGTGCAGCGGATAAAATTTGCCGAACACCACACCGATATTTTTCTGCTGCCGGGGAAACTCCAGCCCCAGAAAACGGTGCAACGCCTCCAGCTTTTGCGCGCTGGGACTTTTGATCTTGGCATTGAGAAGTTGACTGAGATAGCCCTTGGTCATTCCACTGGCATCCGCCACTTGTTGCAGGGTACAGCCCTTTTGCTTGATCGCGGTTTTCAGATAATCAAATGACGACATGGGTAACCTCCGTTTCACTCATTATAAGTCGTCAAACACGTTTAACGCATCCGCCAGCTTCTTGACACCAAAAACCTGCATCCCTTCCGGCGGTTTTTTCGGCACGTTAGCTGCCGGAACAATCGCGCGACGGAAACCATGTTTTGCGGCCTCGGAAATACGCTCCTGACCGCTGGGCACCGGGCGAATCTCTCCTGCCAGCCCCACTTCGCCAAACACTACCAGGTCCTGCGGCAGCGGCCTGTCGCGCAGGCTGGAGACCATCGCCAGCAGCAGCGCCAGATCCGCGCTGGTCTCTGTGACTTTGACGCCGCCCACCACGTTAACGAACACGTCCTGATCGGCCATTTGCAGACCGCCGTGGCGATGCAACACCGCCAGCAGAATCGCCAGACGGTTCTGCTCCAGCCCCACCGCGACACGACGCGGGTTAGCCATCATCGAGTGATCGACCAGCGCCTGGATCTCCACCAGCAGCGGTCGCGTCCCTTCCCAGACCACCATCACCGAACTGCCGGAGGTGACTTCATCGCCACGACTCAGGAAGATCGCCGAAGGGTTGCTCACTTCGCGTAGTCCCTGTTCGGTCATCGCGAAGACCCCTAACTCATTCACCGCGCCAAAACGGTTTTTGTGGCTGCGCAGGGTACGAAAACGGGAATCGGCATCGCCATCCAGCAATACCGAGCAGTCGATGCAGTGTTCAAGCACTTTTGGCCCGGCCAGCGAGCCGTCTTTGGTCACGTGGCCCACCATCACAATCGCCACGCCGCGCGTCTTGGCAAAGCGCGTCAGGTAGGCCGCCGTCTCACGCACCTGCGCCACGCTGCCGGGTGATGACTGGATATCCGCCATGTGCATAACCTGAATGGAGTCGATCACCATCAGCTTCGGCTGCTCTTCTTCTGCAATCAGGCAAATCTGCTCAATACTGGTTTCCGAAAGCATGTTGAGATTGTTGGTCGGCAAACCGAGACGGTGCGCGCGCATTGCCACCTGCTGCAGGGACTCTTCCCCGGTGACGTACAGGGTTTTCATCTGCTCCGCGAGCTTGCACAGCGTCTGCAATAACAGCGTGGATTTACCCGCGCCGGGGTTACCGCCAATCAGAATCGCACTGCCGGGAACGACGCCGCCGCCCAGCACGCGGTCAAACTCTTTAAAACCGGTGGAAAAACGCGGCAGCTCTTCCAGGCTGATATCGGAAAGCTTCTGAACCTTTGCAACGCCAGCGCTCCCGGCATAACCACTCAGTCGCTCATTACGCGCCACCGTCGGCGATGCAGCCAGGCGCACCTCGGTGATGGTGTTCCAGGCATGACAGGCGCTGCATTGCCCCTGCCAGCGCGGATAATCCGCCCCGCATTCATTACATACAAAGGCGCGTTTTGGAGCTTTTGCCACGGTTTACCTCGTTATCTCTGTACCGCCTGTGTGCCGGGCGGCGGCGGCGCCTTACCCGGCCTACACCTTAATACCAGCCGGTATCTCAATTATTTCTGGTTCATGCTGCCGGAGAGAATGCAGAACACCCCCATCAGGTCAGCGTGACGGATAGTAATCTCCGTCTTTTCATTCACTTTCGGCTTGGCATGGTACGCAATCCCCAGCCCCGCCGTTTTGATCATCGGCAGATCGTTGGCGCCATCGCCAATCGCCACGGTCTGCGCGATCGGGATTTCATATTCCTGCGCCAGTCGGGTCAGCGTTTTGGCCTTATACTGCGCATCGACGATATCGCCAATCACGTTGCCGGTAAATTTACCGTCCATGATCTCCAGTTCATTCGCCACTGCCGCCGTTAGCCGCAGTTTCTCACGCAGATACTCGGCAAAGAAGGTAAAGCCGCCGGAGGCGATTGCCACCTTCCAGCCCAGCGTTTCCAGCTTCAGCACCAGTTGCGTCAGGCCTGGCATCAGCGGCAGACTTTCACGTACCTGATGCAAAATATTGGCATCCGCGCCTTTCAGCGTCGCCACACGACTGCGCAGGCTGGCGGTGAAGTCGAGTTCACCGCGCATCGCCCGTTCGGTCACTTCCGCGACCCTTTCGCCGGTACCGGCCAGTTTGGCGATCTCATCAATGCACTCGATCTGAATCGCGGTGGAGTCCATGTCCATCACCAACAGGCCAGGCGTACGCAAATGCGGGATTTTCCCCAACGGCGCAACGTCTAATTGCGCATCATGCGCCAGTTTCGTCGCGCGAGGCGTGAGCGAACCGGCAAGGCGAATGACCTGATAGTCCTCGACACACCACGCCGCGACAATCACCATCGCCGCGCCCAGTTTGCTCTGGTACTGAGTCAGACGTTGTTTATCCAGCCCGCGTCCGTACAGCAGCCAGCCGCTACGTCCAGCGTGGTAATCCAGTGGCATCACCTCGTCACCACTCAAAGAAAGGGGCAAACCTGGCCATAAAGAGACATCTTCAGGCAAATCGCACCAGGTAATGTTAGGCATTAAAGCTCCTGTAAAATCGTTCGGGCCGGGAAGGTTCACGGGGAAAATAACGCATGAGGCTACCCTGTAACCATCGCTTCTGGCAACATTAAGCCTCAAATTTTCAGCAGGTGGAATATGGCTCGCGCAAAACTGAAATTCGGACTTCATCGTGCAGTGATTGTATTGTTCTGTCTCGCACTGCTTGTTGCGCTCATGCAGGGCGCCTCCTGGTTCAGTCAAAATCACCAGAGACAGCGTAATCCGCAGCTTGAAGAGTTGGCGCGCACGCTGGCGCACCAGGTCACGCTGAACATCGCGCCGCTGATGCGTACCGAAACGCCTGACGAAAAACGCATCAAGACCATTCTGCAGCAGTTGACGAAGGAAAGCCGCATACTTGATGCCGGCGTTTATGATGAACAAGGCGATATGATTGCCCGCGCAGGCGAAAGCGTAAATGTGCGCGACCGTCTGGCGCTGGACGGTAAAAAAGCCGGCGGCTACTTCAACCAGCAGATTGTAGAACCCATCCAGGGGAAAAATGGCCCACTGGGCTATCTGCGCCTGACGCTGGATACGCATACCTTAGCCACTGAAGCCCGGCAGGTGGATAATACCACCAACATTTTACGCCTGATGCTGCTGCTTTCACTGGCCATCGGCGTAGTGCTGACCCGCACTCTGCTGCAGGGTAAACGAACCCGCTGGCAGCAATCGCCCTTCCTGCTCACCGCCAACAAGTCGGTGCCGGAAGAGGAAGAGAGCGAGAAAAAAGAGTAATTCGTTACAGGAAAGGAAAACTGACATGTCGACACTTCGCCTGCTTATTTCTGACTCTTATGACCCCTGGTTTAACCTGGCGGTCGAAGAGTGTATTTTCCGTCAGATGCCCGCCACTCAGCGCGTGCTGTTTTTGTGGCGCAATGCCGATACGGTCGTCATTGGGCGTGCGCAAAACCCGTGGAAAGAGTGCAATACGCGGCGGATGGAAGAGGACAACGTGCGCCTGGCGCGCCGCAGCAGCGGCGGTGGCGCGGTCTTCCACGATCTCGGCAATACCTGTTTCACCTTTATGGCCGGGAAGCCGGAATACGATAAGACCATCTCGACGTCCATTGTCCTGAATGCGCTTAACGCACTGGGCGTGACGGCTGAAGCTTCAGGACGTAACGATCTGGTGGTGAAAACGGCGGATGGCGACCGTAAGGTTTCTGGCTCAGCCTACCGCGAAACCAAAGATCGCGGTTTTCATCACGGCACACTATTGTTGAACGCCGATCTCAGCCGACTGGCAAACTACCTGAATCCAGACAAAAAGAAACTGGCGGCCAAAGGCATTACCTCTGTACGCTCGCGCGTGGCGAATCTCACCGAACTGTTGCCAGGCATCACCCATGATCAGGTGTGTGCGGCGGTAACCGAGGCCCTTTTTTGCCCACTACGGCGAACGCGTTGAAGCGGAGGTGATCTCCCCGGACAACACGCCCGATCTGCCGAACTTTGTCGAAACCTTCGCCCGCCAGAGCAGTTGGGAGTGGAACTTCGGGCAGGCACCAGCCTTCTCGCATCTGCTGGATGAACGTTTTACCTGGGGAGGCGTCGAACTGCACTTTGACGTTGAGAAAGGGCATATCACCCGTGCGCAGGTGTTTACGGACAGTCTCAATCCGGCACCGCTAGAAGCGCTGGCCGCACGTCTTCAGGGCTGCCTGTATCGTGCCAGTGTCGTACAGCAGGAGTGCGAATCTTTGACGAGGGATTTTCCGGAGCAGGAAAAAGAGTTGCGGGAATTGTCGGCGTGGATTGCACAGGCGGTGCGCTAATAAAAAGCCCGCTGGCACTGCTCAGCGGGCCTGGAAAACCGTAGGTCGGGTGAGGCGAAGCCTCCCCCCGGCACACCAGGTCTTACGCTTTATCGCCCAGCAGAACGGATTCCAGCGCGATTTTAATCATGTCGTTGAACGTGGTTTGACGTTCAGCCGCCGTCGTCTGCTCATGCGTACGGATGTGGTCAGACACGGTGCAGATAGTCAGTGCTTTCGCGCCAAATTCTGCCGCCACGCCGTAGATACCCGCCGCTTCCATTTCCACGCCCAGGATGCCGTATTTTTCCATCACGTCGAACATTTCGCCGTCCGGAGAGTAGAACAGATCCGCAGAGAACAGGTTGCCAACGCGTGCGTCCACACCCAGTGCTTTTGCCGCGTCAACCGCGTCACGTACCATGCCGAAATCAGCAATCGCGGCAAAATCATGGTCTTTGAAACGAATGCGGTTCACTTTGGAATCGGTGCAGGCACCCATACCAATTACCACGTCACGCAGTTTTACGTCCGGACGCACAGCACCACAGGACCCTACGCGAATGATTTTCTTCACGCCGAAATCGGTGATCAGCTCTTTGGTGTAGATGGAGCAGGACGGGATACCCATACCGTGACCCATGACGGAGATCTTACGGCCTTTGTAAGTCCCGGTGAAACCTAACATGCCGCGAACGTTGTTTACTTCGCGTACATCTTCAAGGAAAGTTTCCGCAATGTGTTTTGCGCGCAGCGGGTCGCCCGGCATCAAAACGACGTCAGCGAAATCACCCATTTCTGCATTAATGTGAGGAGTTGCCATCTTCAGTTCCTTTTGTATTGTTGTTTTTGCCTGATGCCGGCTATGCCTTATCAGGCCTACAAAACGTATTCAAATACCCTAAGGATTTCGCGTTGTAGGAAGGCGACGAATTCGTGAATCCCCGGGAGCATAGATTAACTATGTGACCGGGGTGAGCGAATGAAGTCAACGCATCTACAGCGCGAAAGACAACGGGTATTACAGCATGTTTTTACCGTATTCCATTGGCGACGTGCCAAAGTACGAAGCGAGAGTCTGACCAATATCCGCAAAAGTTTCGCGGTGGCCTAACGAGCCCGGTTTTACTTTCGGGCCGTACACCAGCACCGGAATGTGTTCACGGGTGTGATCGGTACCGGTCCAGCTCGGATCGCAGCCATGGTCAGCGGTCAGGATCAGAATGTCATCTTCACCCACCAGCTCCATCAGCTCCGGCAGACGGCGGTCGAACAATTCCAGACCGGCCGCATAACCGGCGATATCACGGCGGTGGCCCCAGGAGGAGTCGAAGTCAACGAAGTTAGTGAAGACAATCGTCTTGTCACCCGCTTCTTTCATCTCTTTAATAGTGGCGTCAAACAGCGCGTCCAGGCCGGTGGCTTTCACTTTTTTAGTGATGCCGCAGTTGGCGTAGATGTCCGCGATTTTACCGACGGAAACTACGTGGCCGTCTTTCTCATCAACCAGTTTCTGCAACACGGTCGGCGCGGGCGGTTCAACGGCCAGATCGTGACGGTTGCCGGTACGCTGGAAGTTACCCGCTTTGTCGCCAATGAACGGACGCGCGATGACGCGACCGATGTTGTAACCGCCTTCGGTCAGCTCTTCACGGGCGATCTCGCACAGCTCGTAAAGTTTATCCAGGCCAAACGTCTCTTCATGGCAGGCAATCTGGAACACGGAATCCGCGGAGGTATAGAAAATCGGTTTGCCGGTTTTCATATGCTCTTCGCCCAACTGGTCCAGAATCACCGTACCGGAAGAGTGGCAGTTACCGAGATAGTCCGGCAGGTTTGCCCGTTTGACCAGTTTATCCAGCAGTTCCTGCGGGAA
The DNA here is from genome assembly GCF_016906145.1 of Citrobacter sp. MGH 55. Taxonomy (NCBI): domain Bacteria; kingdom Pseudomonadati; phylum Pseudomonadota; class Gammaproteobacteria; order Enterobacterales; family Enterobacteriaceae; genus Citrobacter; species Citrobacter sp. MGH 55. Next base: position 2,088,708 of record NZ_CP070239.1, on the reverse strand, counting down.
ACTGTTTTCGTGGTCGCTGAAATAGCCCCAGTCAAACAGAACCGGCACACCGGCGATTTCCCAGTGGCCAGACGGCGTATCTTTACCGGAAGAGAGCTCATGCGCCCAGGCGTATGCGCCAATCACTTGTGCGTTAGCGTCCATACCGGCTGCGATTTTACCGGTAGACCCTTCATGCGCTTTCACCAGACCCAGGCGGGTCAGGTTTGGCAGATTCAGTGGGCCTTTACGCCCTTTGTCAGCCTCGCCTTTGGCACAGGCTTCAGCGATATGCCCCATGGTGTCGGAACCGACGTCGCCAAAGCGATCTGCGTCTTCCGTCGCACCAATACCAAAGGAGTCCAGCACCATAATAAATGCACGTTTCATCTTGTTCTCCATTCATCTGCGCTGCAAAAAAGCGATCAGATCAGTATATAGCTATTCGGTGATACGACGATAGACCGTTGGTGTGCTTTCAGGCGCTTTATCGTCAAGGATAATTGCCGCTTTGACGGCTTTCGCCGCGTCCTGCCAGCTGGCTTCATCTTTCGCGTGGATCACCGCCAGCGGACGCTGCCCGTCTACGCTGTCGCCAAGACGCGCCATATCGGTAAAGCCGACGCTGTAATCAATGGTATCCGACGCCTGGCGACGACCGCCGCCCATCGACACCACCGCCATACCCAGCGCACGCGTATCCATCGCGCTGACGAACCCTTCGTTATCAGCATAAACCGCTTTACTGAGCATTGCCGTCGGCAGGTATTTCGCGTAGTTCTCCACGAAGTCGGTCGGGCCTTTCTGGGCGGCAACCATCCGGCCAAAGATCTCAGCTGCTTTACCGTTATCCAGCACCGCCTGCAATTTCGCCCGCGCGTCAGCGTCGTCTTTCGCCAGATTGCCGGAGATCAGCATTTCAACACACAGCGCCATCGTCACATCGAACAGGCGTGGGTTGCGGTATTCGCCGGTCAGGAACTGCACCGCTTCGCGTACTTCCACCGCGTTACCCGCGCTGGACGCCAGTACCTGGTTCATGTCGGTCAGCAGCGCGGTGGTGCGCACGCCAGCACCGTTCGCCACGCCCACAATTGCTTCCGCCAGCGCTTCAGAGAGCTCATAGGTTGGCATAAACGCGCCGCTGCCGACTTTCACATCCATAACCAGCGCATCCAGCCCTTCAGCCAGTTTTTTCGCCAGAATGGAGCCGGTGATAAGCGGGATGGAATCCACCGTTGCGGTAATATCGCGGGTGGCATAAAAACGTTTGTCCGCCGGTGCGAGCGAGCTGGTTTGCCCGATGATCGCCACACCCACGTCCTTAATGATTTCGCGGAAACGGTTGTCGTCCGGGAAGATGTCGAATCCCGGAATAGCTTCCAGTTTATCGAGCGTACCGCCGGTATGACCCAGTCCGCGACCTGAAATCATCGGAATGTAGCCGCCACAGGCTGCGACCATTGGGCCGAGCATCAGCGACGTCACGTCGCCCACACCGCCGGTGGAGTGTTTATCCACGATCGGGCCGTTCAGATTCAGGCTCTTCCAGTCCAGGACGGTTCCTGAATCCCGCATTGCCATGGTCAGCGAAACGCGTTCTGGCATCGTCATATCGTGGAAGAAAATGGTCATCGCCAGGGCGGCGATCTGCCCTTCTGAAATGGTATTGTCACGAATACCATTGATAAAGAAACGAATTTCTTCATCGCTCAACGCCTGACCATCACGTTTTTTACGAATAATTTCTTGTGCGAGAAACACGATAACCTCCCGATTAGGGCCGGGTAAGCCATGTGCTCCCCGGCGAGTCGTATTGATGCCGGATGGCGGCTAACGCCTTATCCGGCCTACGATGGGCAATTCAAATTTAGTAACTGCTTGCGCTCTTACCATCGCCGTGACCCAGCGCTTTCAGCAGGCTTGCCAGCAAGCTGGATGCCCCAAAGCGATAGTGACGAGAATCCGCCCAGTCCGCGCCGAACAGTTCGTCAGCGATAGCCAGAAACTGCTGAGCATCTTCGGCGGTGCGCACGCCGCCCGCAGGTTTGAAGCCCACGGTTTTGGATACGCCCATATCGCGGATCACTTCCATCATGATGCGAGCGCTTTCCGGCGTGGCGTTTACGGGTACCTTACCGGTAGAGGTTTTAATGAAATCCGCACCTGCTTTGATAGAGATTTCAGAGGCCTTACGAATAAGCTGCTCTTCTTTCAGCTCACCGGTTTCGATGATCACTTTCAGCAGCACGTTTGCCGTCGCGCACGCGTCTTTACAGGCTTTCACCAGATCGAAGCCGACCTGCTCGTTACCAGCCATCAGCGCACGGTACGGGAAGACCACGTCCACTTCATCCGCCCCGTAAGCAATCGCCGCGCGGGTTTCCGCCAGCGCGATCTCAATATCGTCGTTGCCATGCGGGAAGTTAGTCACCGTCGCAATACGGATATCCGGGGTGCCCTGCTCTTTCAGCGTTTTACGCGCAATCGGGATAAAACGCGGATAGATGCAGACTGCTGCCGTGTTGCCAACCGGAGTTTTCGCCTGATGACACAGGGCGATCACTTTTTCATTGGTGTCGTCGTCATTCAGGGTGGTCAGGTCCATCAGTTTCAGTGCGCGCAGGCTGCTTGCAGTTAAATCGCTCATAACATTCTCCAACGGCGTCGCCGTATAAAATTCTCACCTTGCGAGTCTGTTAGTATTCTAACATCGACTCACCGTTACACTTCGATATACATCACAGTTAATGAAAACTACGTACAAATTTGCATTACTGTAATGAGATCAACTTCAAAAAATAGTCCTTTTCTGTCGATTTCTTCTCCACTCAGGCGCATCAGGATCAAAGTGCTGACAGCACATCTTTCTACAATGACGTTATGATCTTCGGCCTATAAAGGAATTACGATGCCTACGACCCATGAAACCGCGCTGCAACAACGTTGCCAGCAAATCGTCACCAGCTCACTCCTCAGTCCGGAACAGAAACGTCATTTTCTCGCGCTGGAAGCAGAGAACAACCTGCCTTACCCTTCACTGCCCGCCGGGGCGCGCCAGGCGCTGGACGACGGGGTTATCTGCGATATGTTCGAAGGTCACGCACCGTATAAACCGCGCTATGTGCTTCCCGATTACGCGCGTTTTCTGGCCAACGGTTCAGCCTGGCTGGAACTGGAAGGGGCGAAAGATCTGGACGATGCACTGTCTCTGTTGACCATTCTGTATCACCACGTGCCTTCCGTCACATCGATGCCGGTTTACCTGGGGCAACTGGATACGCTGCTGCAACCATATGTGAAAATTCTAACACAAGAAGCGATCGATATTCGAATAAAACGTTTCTGGCGGTATCTCGACAGAACGCTGCCTGACGCTTTTATGCACGCCAACATTGGCCCGGCAGATACCCCCATCACCCGGGCTATTTTACGCGCCGACGCAGAGTTAAAGCAGGTTGCGCCTAATCTGACGTTCATCTACGACCCGGAAATCACCCCCGATGATCTGCTGCTGGAAGTGGCAAAAAACATCTGTGAATGCAGCAAGCCGCATATTTCCAATGGGCCGGTAAATGATAAAATTTTCACAAAAGGTCACTATGGTATTGTCAGCTGTTACAACTCTCTGCCGCTTGCCGGTGGCGGCAGCACGCTGGTTCGTCTCAATCTGAAAGCCATTGCCGAGCGCAGCACTTCTGTCTATGACTTCTTTAACCGCACACTGCCGTACTATTGTCAGCAGCAAATTGCCATCATCGATGCGCGATGTGAGTTCCTCTATGAAAAATCACATTTCTTTGAGAATAGCTTCCTGGTGCAGGAAGGTCTGATCGATCCACAACGTTTTGTGCCGATGTTCGGTATGTACGGCCTGGCGGAGGCGGTTAACCTGTTGTGCGAAAAAGCGGGTATGAATGCGCGCTACGGCAAAGATGAGACGGCGAACGATCTGGGCTATCGCATCAGCGCCCAGCTTGCGGATTTTGTCGAGAACACGCCGGTGAAATATGGCTGGCAGCAGCGCGCAATGCTGCATGCCCAGTCGGGGATCAGTTCAGATATTGGTACTACGCCGGGCGCACGTTTGCCCTATGGCGATGAACCCGATCCGATCACCCACCTGCAAACCGTCGCACCGCACCATGCGCATTATCAGTCCGGTATCAGCGACATTCTGACGCTCGATGAGACCATCAAGCGTAACCCGCAGGCGCTGGTGCAACTCTGTCTGGGCGCGTTCAAAGCGGGAATGCGCGAGTTTACCGCCAACGTCAGCGGCAACGATCTGGTCCGCGTTACCGGGTACATGGTGCGCCTGTCGGATCTGGAAAAATACCGCGCCGAAGGCTCGCGGACCAATACCACCTGGCTGGGGGAAGAGGCCGCACGCAATACGCATATTCTGGAACGCCAACCTCGTGTCGTCAGTCATGAACAGCAGATGCGCTTCAGTCAGTAAGGTTATCCCGTTCTCCTGCGTGGACGGGCCGGGCAGTCGTCTGACCCTCTTTCTGCAAGGGTGCAATCTGCGCTGTAAGAATTGCCATAACCCGTGGACGATGGGACGCTGCAACGACTGCGGCGAATGCGTTCCACAGTGCCCACACCAGGCGCTGAGTTTCAGTGATGGGAATGTTGTCTGGCATGCCGAGGTCTGCGAACAGTGTGATACCTGTTTGCAGATGTGCCCGCAGCAGGCAACGCCGATGGCGCAAACAATGAGCGTGGACGAGGTGTTGCGCCAGATCCGCAAAGCATCATTGTTCATTGAGGGAGTCACCGTCAGCGGCGGCGAAGCCACAACGCAGTTGCCTTTCGTTGTGGATTTGTTTACGGCGATTAAGGCCGACCCGCAGCTCCGGTCGCTGACTTGTCTGGTCGACAGCAATGGGCTGTTGAGCGAAACCGGCTGGCAGAAACTGCTACCGGTTTGCGATGGCGTGATGCTCGATCTCAAAGCCTGGGATAGTGAGCGCCACATCGCACTCACCGGTCGGGATAACGCGCAGATCAAGCGCAGTATTACGCTGTTGGCGCAGCGAGGAAAGCTGGCAGAACTGCGCCTGCTGGTCATCCCCGGGCAGGTGGATTATCTGCAGCACATTGATTCACTCGCCGCATTCATCGGACAACTGGGAAATGTCCCGCTACGACTGAATGCCTTTCATGCGCACGGGGTATACGGTGAGGCAAAATCCTGGCCGAGCGCGACGCCACAAGAGGTGGAGACGCTGGCGCAGGCATTACGGGAACGCGGCGTGACTGAGCTTATCTTCCCTGCACTATATCTCTAGAGTAAATAATGCTGTCGTATTGCGATACAGCGTCTCAGCGATCGCCTCTGCGGGTTCCGGGCGCAGTTCGCATAACACATCGAACACTCTCGCCGCCTGTTCCGGACGATTTGGCTGCCCCTGAAAACCATTCAACGGCATATCCGGCGCGTCGGTCTCCAGCAGCAGCGCCTCCAGCGGCAATCGTGCCATCACGTCACGGGTTTTACTGGCGCGCGGATAGGTTATCGTGCCACCGACGCCGATTTTGTATCCCAGTTGTACAAAGCGTTCGGCCTGTTGCAGGCTGCCGGCGAATCCATGCACCACACCCGTACGCGGTAAATCATGACGTTTAAGATGCATCGCCAGCGTGTCATGCGTGCGCCGGGAATGGAGGATCACCGGAAGATCGAACCGTTTTGCCAGCGTCAATTGCGCTTGCAGAAACCGCTCCTGCTTCGCAAATTGCGGATCGTCGCGATACCGATCCAGGCCTATCTCACCAACAGCGACCACCTTTGCCGGACGCTGTTCCAGCGCCTGTCGCAGCCGTTCGAGATGCTCTTCCGTATGCTGTTCAATCACAATCGGATGTAAACCGAGCGCGGCATAGAGAGGCGAAAAGCGTTCCGCCAGCGCCTGCACGCGGGCAAAGTTTTCCGCTGCGGTGGCCGGAATGATGATCTTCTCAATGCCCGCCTTACCCGCGAGTTGCAGGCTGTGGGTTTCATCCCCGGTAAAAGGCGGAAAATCAAAGTGACAGTGGGTATCGATAAAGCGAAAACTCACGCCAGATCCTCATTGCTGAATGTCGTATCGTTAGCCTGCGGCGCATCGCTCACCACCGCCGCATGGGTATCGTTGGCCACCGGTGCTGGTGGAACCACCACTGGCGTCGGCGTGACGATTTGCGGCAGATGGCGTGATAACGGCGGTTCCGCTGCCAGTAGTTTTCCCACGGTCGCCAGGAAGTAGCGCCCACACAGCCGCCCGGTTTTATAATCTTCCCGCAATGCCGGAATCCGGCTTCCCAGCGCCATACTTTTTAGCGGCTTCGGCGGGTAGATTTCAAAGATCTTCAGCTTGCCCGGCGGTTTTTCAATGAATCGCTGAATTTCCGTATAGCTGGCTTCGTGGTGTTGAACCAGATTGAGCAGCGGCTGCAGGCTGCTTTCGCCCAGCCAGCGCTCCATCCGCTTGAACCACTGCGGAGTGTAATACATTTGCGAAGGCACCGTCCGAATCACCACCAGCGTTTTCGCCCCCTGCTTCACGGCCTCACGCACCGGAATGGCATCGCTGATCCCACCATCCAGGTAATTGATTCCCTCCAGCGATACGCCGCTACGATAGAACCCTGGGATCGCGCTGGACGCCCGGATCAGATCGAGCCAGTTTTGCGTATTGGGAGAGAAATAGTACGGTGTGTAGTCATCCCCCCGACAGGCGCACATGTAAAACGATTTCCCGGTTTCGAACAGGCGCGAGGCGGTATCCATCTGTAACGGCATCTGACTGGCCGTAGATTCCACCAGCCAGTCGAGATCGATCAGATTCCCGCCGCGCACGAAGCGTACCGGGTCAAAGAATTCCCGTCTGGTGGTATAGCGCATGATGACTTTGCGCCCGTAGCCGGGCTGGTTGCACAGATAGGCCGACAGGTTTTGCGCCCCCGCCGAGGTGCCGTAATAGAGATCGAACGGATTAAACTGCGCGCGCATGAACTCGTCCAGTACACCTGCGGTAAAGATGCCACGCTGCCCGCCGCCCTCGCAGACCAACGCCAGGCGACCCGGTTTGAACCTTCTTAATGACAACGGCGCAATATTGCCGAGCGTGACGGGTATACGCTGCCCCACCTCTGCCTTCCTGTTTCTTATTACGTAATGTGCCAAAATAACGCAAATAGACGGCGGCTAAAACCGAAAAAGCCAGTCCACTGGACTGGCTTGACAGCAAAATCATTGTACGCTTTACGCGCTAGGGCCGCTTACGCCCTGTAAACAGGCTGACCAGGAAGAGAATAATCCCGACGACGAAGACGATTTTCGCCGCGCCCGCTGCCGTACCGGCCAGTCCACCAAATCCCAGAGCGGCGGCAATTAACGCGATAACCAGAAATATAATGCCCCAACGAAACATACGCTTCTCCTTTACCATAGTTAATGTCGACCGCTTGATATGAGCGCTCAGGCTGCTCATTCACGCTATTGTTTGTGTAGTGCTAGTGCTCATGACGTCCTCCGACCGGGGCCGGAGGAGAAACCGAAGACTTACTGCGCTTTCAGATCGTTTTTGACGCTTTTTACGCCATCAACGGCTTTCGCGATGCTCTCAGCGCGCTCGATTTGCGCCTGGGAATCCACGGTGCCGGAAAGCTGGACCACACCATCGGTCGTTTCTACTTTCACTTTGCGAGAAGGAACGATGTCATCCGCCAGCAGTTTCGCTTTGATCTCGCTGGTGGTTGCCGTATCGCCGGCATAGCCTTTTACGGAGTCTGATTTGCTGTCGCGCACGTGGAGTTTGTCGCTGACGGAGGTTACGCCTTCAACACCTTTCGCCACGGTCACGGCCGCTTCCGCCTGCGCCTGGCTTTCGACGAAGCCGCTCAGCGTTACGACTTTCTGTTCGGTTTTGACGGAAATATCGGTACTCTTAATGTTTTCATGATCCACCAGTGCCGCTTTCACTTTGGCGGTAATGGCGCTGTCATCCATGAAATTACCGACTTTATTCATAGAGCTATCGACTTTCTGCCCTGCGCTTTCTACACCGGATTGCGCTTTATCCATTGTGGTGTTTTCTGCATACGCAGAACCCGTTGCCACAGCGGAGGTCAACATCACGGCCAGCAGAGTTTTAGAAATCTTCAGTCTTGTCATAGTCATCGATTTTTTCCTGTATGGTTTGCTCATAATTTGAGCTCAGGCAACATAAGGTTGCATTGCTGAATATGGTGAAAAATTCACCCAGCTCAGAAGTCAATGGCGGCGGTCACAATCACGCAACAGAAAAGGTGATGATGATACGCTGACAGGCGCCCCTCTGAGTCAGTTATTAATATCGTGACTACATCAGACATTAGCTTTAACTACTTAGATTCACGAGTTGAACGGTATTTAAAGCCAATGTTTATGTCATCACTTTGTTAAATATAGATCACAATTTTGAAAAAGCGCGGAGGATTGTATAAAAAACAGGCAGTCATAAGCAAAACAGAGGGATTTAAGAACATTCCGCAAGGGGATAATAAGGCTGGAAAAGTCGCAGGGCGCAGCGACAGCCGCGCCCTGAAGGGGTAATTAGTGTTCGCGCGTCTTACGGAACTGAACGTCTGGATAACGCTCTTGCGTCAGGTTGAGGTTCACCATCGTCGGTGCGATGTAGGTCAGGTTATCACCGCCATCCAGTGCCAGTTGAACTTCATTCTTACGCTTAAACTCTTCGAATTTCTTCGCATCAGCACATTCCACCCAGCGTGCCGTCGCCACGTTGACAGATTCATAAATGGCTTCAACGTTGTACTCGCTCTTCAGACGGGCAACAACCACGTCGAACTGCAGTACCCCGACCGCGCCCACAATCAGATCGTTATTGGCGATCGGACGGAACACCTGTACCGCACCTTCTTCGGAAAGCTGTACCAGCCCCTTCAGCAACTGTTTCTGCTTCAGCGGATCTTTCAGGCGAATACGACGGAACAGTTCCGGCGCGAAGTTCGGTATACCGGTGAACTTCATCATTTCACCCTGGGTGAAAGTATCGCCAATCTGGATTGTACCGTGGTTGTGCAGACCGAGGATATCGCCCGGGTAAGCCTCTTCTACATGCGAACGGTCACCGGCCATAAAGGTCAGCGCGTCAGAGATCACCACGTCTTTGCCGATACGGACCTGACGCATCTTCATGCCTTTTTCGTACTTGCCGGAAACAACGCGCATGAATGCCACGCGGTCACGGTGTTTCGGATCCATGTTGGCCTGAATTTTAAAGACAAAGCCAGTGAACTTCTCTTCTTCCGCTTCCACCACGCGCGTATCGGTCTTGCGTGGCATTGGTGCTGGCGCCCACTCCACCAGACCATCCAGCATGTGGTCAACGCCGAAGTTACCCAGTGCGGTACCAAAGAAGACCGGGGTAATTTCGCCCGCCAGGAACAGCTCTTTATCAAACTCGTTAGAGGCGCCCTTCACCAGTTCCAGTTCGTCACGCAACTGCTGTGCCAGATCCTCGCCAACGGCCGCGTCGAGATCCGGGTTATCCAGTCCTTTAACGATGCGCACTTCCTGAATGGTATGGCCTTTACCCGTCTGATACAGATAGGTTTCATCTTTATAGAGGTGGTAAACCCCTTTGAACAGCTTGCCGCAGCCAATCGGCCAGGTGATCGGCGCACAGCCGATTTTCAGCTCGTTCTCAACTTCGTCCAGCAACTCCATCGGGTCACGGATGTCGCGGTCGAGTTTGTTCATAAAAGTCAGGATCGGCGTATCGCGCAGACGGGTGATTTCCATCAGCTTACGGGTACGATCCTCAACACCTTTCGCGGCGTCGATCACCATCAGACAGCAGTCCACTGCCGTCAGGGTACGATAGGTATCTTCGGAGAAGTCTTCGTGCCCCGGGGTGTCCAGCAGGTTAACCAGGCAGTTGTGATACGGAAATTGCATCACGGAGGTGGTAATGGAGATCCCACGCTGCTTTTCCATTTCCATCCAGTCTGATTTCGCATGCTGGCTGGAACCACGGCCTTTTACCGTACCGGCAGTCTGGATCGCCTGTCCGAACAGCAACACCTTCTCAGTGATGGTCGTTTTACCCGCATCCGGGTGAGAAATAATGGCAAAAGTGCGGCGCTTGGCCACCTCCTGCAAATAAGGAGACAACGTCATAGTTCATTCTTCTTGAGTAAACGCGGCATCGCACCGCGCATGTTGAATACGAAAAATTGCGGCTATTTTACCCATCAGCGGGGGGGAGGCAATCAGTGTTTACACAGGAGCAGCTCCAGTTCGTGTAATGACGATACGGTCCAGGTCGGCTCGATGCCTTCGGGCTGCTCGCGATGATGCGCATTCAGCCAGCAGGTAGAAAGCCCGGCGTTGATGCCGCCAAGAATATCGGACGCAGCGGTATCTCCAACCATCAGCACCCGATCACGATCGGGATTGCCCGCCTGCGCCAGGGCGTAATCAAAAATCTTCGGATCCGGCTTCGCCACGCCCACTTCTTCAGAAATGACCAGCAAATCAAAGTAGTCGCGTAGTCCCGTGCGCTCCAGGCGGATCTGCTGTAAGGAGGTGAAACCGTTGGTAATAATGCCAATTTTGGCTTTGCCGCGTATCGCATTGAGCAGCGAAACGGCCCCTGGCAGCGGCGCGCAAATTTCGGCCATCGCGTTCATAAAGGCATCGTTAAGCGAGCCCGGTTCAACCTTTAACCGTTCTGCCCAGCTCTGGAAGCGAGCATGCTGAAGCTGTAATGAGGTGATCGCGCCGTTCTGATAATCCACCCATAGCGGTTTATTCACGGCCTGGTAGTCCTGAAAATCCTCAGCGGTAAAGGTGATGCTGTAGTCGAGAAACATCCGCTGTAAGCCAGTAAACGAGTCAAACGTGAACAGCGTTTCGTCGGCATCAAAGAAAATCCAGTCCCACTTCATCATTACACCTTCTTTTACATACTGATTGGCAGTGCCATTATGATGGCGTCCTCACGACCGTCAGCGGTCGGATAATAATTGCGGCGAATCGTTGCCTCGTTAAAACCTAAGCTTTCGTACAATGCGATGGCGGCAACGTTGGAGGAGCGAACCTCCAGCCACAGCGTCAGGACGCCGCGTTTTTCTAACTCATCAATGAGATGTTCCAGCAGCGCTTTCCCTATTCCCCGGCGCTGAAAGTCGGGATCAACGGCAATGTTGAACAGCGTAGCTTCATCCAGCACTACCTGCGTAATGGCAAACGCCGCCATTCTCCCCTCTACCGTCAATTGATAGTTGAGATAACGTTCCCCCTGATTACTGGCAAACGTGTGCTCACTCCAGGGAAACGCATGGGCGCGCTTTTCAATCTGAAACGCGGCGGGTAAATCACTCTGACTGAGGGAAGAAATCGTGTTCATGTGTGCAGATTTGTTGCCATAGTGCGGCGCGTGCCGTGGGGTTTGCCCGCAATTCATCAAATGCCGGCGTTGCAACCTGCGCACCTTCCAGCGACAACGGCGCATCTGTACCCAGTCGCCAGCTGTTGCAGCGGCTGCCCTGCGGCAGCATCGCGACGCGTTCGGGCGTCACCTGCAATACCTGATCGGGGCTCAGCGTTAAGGCTCGCAGAATGTCACTGACCAGAGGTTCTGTCAGCGGCGGCAGTGTTTCACCGACCATCACCAGACGGACGTGCGCAGGAATGGAAATCGCGATCTCTCCCTGCAACGCGCCGGGGCGACGCAGCGACCACTGGGTAATGCCCAGTTGCTGTAACTGCCAGTCTCGTCGGGTTGTCATAGCGAATCGCTCCTGTATTCAGGGGCGCAAATATAGCAAATTAGTCGAATAGACGCCATCAAACGTCTATAATCGCCCGCTGTATGAATTAAGGAGTTTTCCATGTCTGCTTTTACCCCGGCAAGTGAAGTCTTGCTGCGCCACAGTGATGATTTCGAACAAAGCCGTATTCTGTTTGCCGGAGACTTGCAGGATGACCTGCCCGCGCGCTTTGAAAGCGCAGACCGCCGCGTGCATACCCAACAGTTCCACCACTGGCAGGTGCTGAGCCGCCAGATGGGCGACAACGCACGCTTCAGCCTTGTCGCACAAGCGCAAGACGTTGCCGACTGCGACACCTTTATCTATTACTGGCCGAAAAACAAGCCGGAAGCCCAGTTCCAGTTGATGAATATTCTGTCGCTGCTTCCTGTAGGAACCGACATTTTCGTAGTCGGTGAAAACCGCAGTGGCGTACGTAGCGCCGAGCAAATGCTGGCGGAATATGCCCCGCTGAACAAAATTGACAGCGCGCGTCGTTGCGGCCTGTATCATGGTCGTCTGGAAACGCAGCCGACATTTGATGCCGATAAATTCTGGGGCGAGTACCACGTTGATGGGCTGACGATCAAAACCTTGCCAGGCGTCTTCAGCCGCGATGGTCTGGATGTCGGCAGCCAGTTACTGCTCTCCACGCTGACACCGCACACCAAAGGTAAAGTGCTGGACGTCGGCTGTGGCGCAGGCGTGCTTTCTGTCGCGCTGGCCAGTCACTCACCGAAAGTGCGTTTAACGCTCTGTGACGTCGCCGCGCCGGCGGTGGAAGCCAGTCGCGCCACCCTGACGGCGAATGGCATTGAGGGCGAAGTCTTTGCCAGCAACGTCTTCTCTGAAGTGACGGGGCGCTTTGATATGATCATCTCTAACCCACCGTTCCATGACGGCATGCAAACCAGCCTTGATGCCGCACAATCTCTGATTCGCGGTGCCGTACGTCATCTGAACAGTGGTGGCGAACTGCGCATAGTTGCTAACGCCTTCCTGCCGTATCCGCAGGTACTGGATGAGACCTTTGGCTTCCACGAAGTCATCGCCCAGACCGGACGCTTCAAAGTGTATCGTACGGTCATGACCCGCCAGGCGAAAAAAGCCTAGTCGCGATAACGGCCATGCAAATGGCCGTTGAGAGGAATGACAAACCTCATCCCGATACCGGACAAGCAGAGATCACCTYATTAAAAACMAGGAAAATCAACTCATTGATTTTCGTCTGATAACCACAAAGAAGGAAAAACCACGTTTTTWCCTTCTTTGTCAGYAGCCTGAACGGCCATGCGAATGGCCGTTTTTGCAGCAATCACCGCTATCCTACGTAATTAACTATTGACGAAAAACTGAAAACCACTAGAATGCGCCTCCGTGGTAGCGATTCTTTTTAAGAATCGATGGTATGCGAAGGTGGCGGAATTGGTAGACGCGCTAGCTTCAGGTGTTAGTGTCCTTACGGACGTGGGGGTTCAAGTCCCCCCCCTCGCACCATAAACCACGTTGATATTGCTCGCACTGGGCGAAGGTGGCGGAATTGGTAGACGCGCTAGCTTCAGGTGTTAGTGTTCTTACGGACGTGGGGGTTCAAGTCCCCCCCCTCGCACCAACGAGGCGATATCAAAAAGTAAGATGACTGTGCGAAGGTGGCGGAATTGGTAGACGCGCTAGCTTCAGGTGTTAGTGTCCTTACGGACGTGGGGGTTCAAGTCCCCCCCCTCGCACCAATTATCTTACCTTCCTCTCCAGAACATTCGTGATTATTCATCCCTGATTCCAGTTCATCATCACCAGCATCATTCCGCCGATCAACACAACGCATGATGGTAACAATACAAAGTGCCGCAAATGTTTGTGATAAAGCATAGCCGGTGTCAGCAGTAACCCGAATACAATAATGGTCTTCCATGCCCCGAGAGAAAGATCGGCAAACGCCAGCCCGGCAATCACGATCCCCGGCAGCAAGACTCCCCATCCACTGCCCAGCGCCCGTTGCAACATGGTTTCACCTCTCATACCGATAATGATAACCAATATCATATGATAAATTTTCTCATTTGTCAGTAATCCATAGACCACTTACATGAGCTTTACTTAAGTAATGATGACACGAATTATTTAAGGTGATAAATTGCACAGCGGTAAACATAGAGACACAATAATCTGAACTTAAGCGAGCATCTTCTCGCCCATTATTTGTGTGACCTGAACAGTGTAATTGTTAGATAAATAATGACGTTAAGATATGACTGCACAATCCTGGCAAACTCTGCGCACGAAAAAATACCAACTCTCTCTGCGACTCTTTTTGTTTCTCAACGCTGTTTCCGCGTTGTTTGCCGTAGCCTTTCCGATCTTTCCCAGTAAAACCATCTCCACACCAGGATCTCTCATCCTTGTGCTGAGCACTGCGTTACTGACATGGCATGTAAAGTATGCGAAGAAGCGGATTAATCTCCATGCTATCTCGCTACTCTTTGGTGGGTTATGGGCAGCGCACATTACGCTGAAATACCTGGCTCAGCAGAATCCTGACTATTCTTTTTTACTGGTTGCACTGCTGACGGTGTTATTTATTGGCTCAATTGCTTTTGCCAATAATATCATCGCTTTCACCCTTCATTCGCTGCCATCCTTATTCGTCTGTTTATGGCTAAACGGCCACGAACATGGCCTGCAGTTACTCTTTTTTATGGCCCTGCCCATGGCCGGTATCGCGATTCAGCATGTGATTCAAAAGCGCTATGACGACTTCGCCCAGCAACTGATGTTCAAACTGCTCGCCGAAAAAGAGACACTGACTGACCTGAGCATGCTTGACCCATTAACGGGCCTGTACAATCGGCGGGGACTCCAGCATAAGCTGAAAGCCGTGCTGGAACTCGACACGCATGAACATTACGTTTTACTGATCGACATCGACCATTTCAAAGCCTACAACGATCACTATGGGCATATGATGGGCGATCAGGCGCTGATCCGCGTTTCTGCTGCGATCCGCAACGCTGTGCGTTCACGTGATGTCGTCGCCCGGTTTGGGGGAGAAGAGTTTATGGTGTTACTGACGGCGATCGACCCACAAACCGCCCGCACGGTAGCGGAACGCATCCGACAGAATGTTTACGATCTCAAAATTCCCCATATGTTCAATGAGAGCGTCGCAACTCACGTCACGATCAGTATCGGTATTGCGCCTCTGGTGGGGAGCGATGTCGAAGGAGCCATTCTTCATGCCGATCAGGCGCTCTATAAAGCTAAGGATTTGGGTCGTAACCATATTTTAGTCAGTGACGATCCGGGTATCGCCTGACGAACGATGGCGCATTCGTGCGCCGTTAAACGTCAGCTGACAAAGATCTTGCTATCGGTTATCGCTATCGTTAGGATTGGCAATCATTATCATTTAGATTACTATCCAGACTATGGCCTATCGTTCCGCACCGATCATTGACGATGTCATCTGGCGAACGCATCTCCAGCCACAGATGCCCTCGCTGGCCGAAGCCGTACGCGCAACCATAGCCCAGACGCGTGAGCATCTGCTGGATTTTATCCGTCTGGATGAACCCGCACCACAAAGTGCGATGACGCTGGCACAATGGTGTCGCCCCAGCGAGCTTCAGTCTCTGCTGGCAATTTACTCCGATCATATTTATCGCAACCATCCCACGCAGTCGCGCGAAAATAAGCCGCTAATCTCGCTGTGGGCGCAGTGGTACATCGGTCTGATGGTACCTCCCCTCATGCTAGCCCTGCTCACGCAGGAAACAGCCATTGATGTCTCGCCCGAACATATCCACGTTGAGTTTCACGAAACCGGGCGTGCTGCGTGCTTCTGGATCGACGTACATCAGGATCAACTGGCGACAACGCAATCCCCGCAGGCACGCATGGAAACGCTGGTTAAGCAGGCGCTGACGCCGGTCATCCAGGCACTAGAGGCGACCGGAGAGATCAACGGCAAACTTATCTGGAGCAATACCGGCTATCTGATTAACTGGTATCTCACTGAAATGAAACCGCTGCTGGGTGAAACATTGTTGAATACGCTGCGCCAGACCTGCTTCTTTGAAAAGCAGTTGTCCTGTGGGGCTGACAACCCGCTCTGGCGTACGGTCGTCCCTCGTGAAGGCGTCTTGGTACGCAGAACATGCTGTCAGCGTTATCGTCTGCCGGACGTTCAGCAGTGTGGTGACTGTACGCTGAAGTAGTCAGGGAGCGTTCGCCCCCTGATGATAACTACGCAATCTGCTCGTTTTCCGCGTCTGAACGTTGTGCCTCTTCCGCCTCTTGTTCCAGCAGTTGCTTCTCGTACACTTTAAAGAACGGGAAGTAGATGACGGCTGAAACGATTGCCAGAAGCACCACCAGAATTGCAGCACGATAATCCCAGCCTAATGCCCACGCGGCTCCGACTGGCGCTGGCGCAGTCCATGGCACAACCGAAATTACACGACCAATCAGATCCAGTTTCATCGCCGCCCATGCCAGCACGGCGTTCACCATCGGCGCTAACAGGAAAGGAATAAAGAATACCGGATTCATAACAATTGGCGTACCGAAAATCACCGGCTCGTTAATGTTAAAGATACTGGGTACTACGCTCAGTCGGCCAATTGAGCGCAGATGTACGGAACGACTGCGCAGATAGCAAATCACCAGCCCCATCGTCGCACCCGACCCGCCAATCACGATGAAGAACGTCCAGAACGCCTCCATGAAAATATGCGGTAACGGTGCCCCCTGCGCCAGCGCTGTCTGGTTCATACCCAGGTTGGTCAGCCAGAACATTTGCAGCATCCCGGAGACGATCGCCGCACCATGAATACCGGCAAACCACAACAGATGGCCAATCAGTACCGCCAGTAAAATCGCTGGCAGAGAATCGGCAGCGGATACCAGCGGTTTGAAGATGGACATAATGGCTTGTGGGATGAGCATGTCGAACTGTGCCTGAATCAGCAGGCTGAGTGGGTATAATGTCAACACCACCACCAGCACCGGTATCAGCAGATCGAATGAGTTTTTGATCATCGGCGGGACCTGATCGGGTAAACGAATGCCGATGTTATGCGCTTTCAGAAAGCGCATCATTTCTACGCAGTAAAGCGCCACCAGAATCGCCGTAAAAATCCCCGTTCCGCCGAGGCTGTCCACAGGCAGAGTGCCTTTTGTTTTAGGCGCGGCGACCAGTAAGAACGCCATGATAGAGAGCATGGCGCACATGAACGGGTCCAACTGATATGACTTGACGTAATGTTTGCCCAGGTTATAGGCAATGGCAGCACAGATGTAGATCGACATGATCCCCATGGTCATATCAAAGGGGGTCAGGATCTGCCCTTCAAACTGCTTAGCCAGATCCAGCCAGGTCCGGGCAAAGCCCCAGGTGGTATCGGGTGAAAACGGAGGATAGGCAAATACCAACAGAAACGATCCGACAATCATAAATGGCATCGCAGAGATAAAGCCGTCACGGATAGCCATAACATGACGCTGTGAAGAAATGCGCCCGGCAATCGGGCTGACATAGTTTTCAACAAACCGGAAAATCACATTAAAGACTGCATGGTTGGTAGATTTCATAAGTGGCTCTTTTTATGTGATACAGAGGAAGTGACAGCTCCAGTATTAATCGCTCTTTCGAGGACTGCAACCGGTTACGGTAACCGGTTTCCGTGAATGTGAAGAGGATCGAAAAATCGCCCATGTTGCTGGTTTGTTACATTAAAATATTTACAGTACTGGAAGACTTATGCCAAATTACGCCAGCAGTTTTCTGAAGCGTTGAGGACTGTAGAAATGGTGTCAGGAGAATCAAATGAGTCTGCAATCGGTACGGCAATTTTTAGCCGAACATGCCCCGGATATTGAAATCATTGAATTTAATCAAAGCACCGCGACGGTTGAGCTGGCGGCAAAAGCGCATAACGTACAGCCCGGACAGATAGCGAAGACCCTTTCGTTGAAGGTGAAGGACGCCATCATCCTGGTCGTCGCCAAAGGTGATGCAAGACTGGACAATAAAAAACTCAAAAGCACTTTCGGTGCCAAAGCCCGTATGCTGAGCAGTGATGAAGTCGTCAACGCGACGGGACATCCCGTTGGCGGGGTTTGTCCTTTCGGGCTGGAAACCCCGTTGCCTGTTTATTGTGACGTCTCTTTACGATCGTTCACCGAAGTCCTTCCGGCCGCCGGTGCCACTCATAGCGCAGTGCGTATTACGCCAGAGCGCATGGCTGAGCTGACTTCCGCCACCTGGGTTGATGTGTGCCAGTAAACATCAACCCTTTGCTTTCGCGGCGATTAAAGCAGAATATCCGCCGCATGCAGTAAACTGGCGTCAGAATTGACGCCCAGTTTCGACATCACATTAAACTTGTGCGCCCGGATGGTTTTAATATTTCGCGCCAGTTCTGTCGCGATTTGCGGCATTGAATAACCGCAGGACATGAAGCGCAAAATCTCACGCTCTGTCGGGCTCAGCATACGACTCTGATTGAGATACCAGAGATTGCTGTTACTTTCGCTGATCCGCCGCGTACCGCCTAGCGCAGTAAATAACGCCTCCTGCAGCGCGGGGAGCGAAGCGGCTTTGCTCAGTACGCCATCCAACGGTAAGGGCGACAGTGCGCTGATTAAACGCGCTTCAACATCATCATCCGCGATCACCAAGCGACGCATGCCGGGATAATTTTCAGCCAGTTCGATCAGACTCATCAACCCCACCCGCCTGTCTTTTCTGATCGAGGAGAGAGAGAAAATAATGGCAGAAAAAGCAGTCGTACCCATCGCCTGTTGAAAATCATCCAGCGTCAAATAGAGGTGTAATTTATATTGGCTATCAAACGTTGCGTTAAATAAACTCTGAATACCAATACCACTCATAACACATTTTTCTATGAGTGCGACATTTCGCGTACAGTTTCTATTTTCCATTCTGCTGTCTCTCCATATACTGAAGGTAAATTCAGCTCCCTGGCTCCCTGAGAACTGTTAATCCATGCGTACATTTCCGCATTGCTGTGTATTGATAATCGGCGCATCGCGCTATTTTTTTGGGCGCTGATGGTTTTGTTACTTTTTTTAAGTAATGCCGCAATCTGATTAATCCCCCAACCTTTCCCCAGCAGGCGCAGTACTTTTCGCTCTGATAGCGTTAAAAGAATGGCGTGAGAACCAAATTCCAGAGGTTCTAATTCTGGGGGTGACAACAGCATTTTGCTGATTCGGTCAGGGCTGCTGTGTCCCGAGCGGATAGTACTTACCAGACTCTCAATCGGTTCGACATCAGACAGCAGCGTACTGGAGGGGCGCATCAACAATTCGACCGCCTGCGCGTAATACGCGCGCGACACCATGAAAACCCAGTGGATATCACGGTATTGAGAAAGAAGTGTGTAGAATCGCTCGCAGACAGCGCGCGGGTGATGGCAGTCACCGGTTAAATCCACGATCACCAATTCCGTCCGACGCAGTTGTAGTGGCGTGAGTTCTTCTACGACACTACAGATGGTGAGTTCATACTCCGGGAAATGCAGTTGCATAACCCCGTGGAGTCCCGCTTGTATCACGGGAACTTTACTGATGACAATTCCGTTTTTGCAGCATCCTGGCAACATATATCCTCCATATTCATATGCTTTTATCTTTCTGTTATTAATGAATCGCATTTGAATTAACACATACAATTATGCAATACAAAAAACAAAACAATAGACAATATGAATTGTTTATCCCTGGTGTTTTAACGTTAATTCCGTAAAATGCGGTTATACAACTATCACGGGGTATAATACAAGTCGATATTGTCGATAGATACGTCGCATTCCAGAACAGGATATTAAACATTCTTATTTTATATATGAATTTTTTATTTATCCAAATTTGGACAAGCTATTTATTCTTAATATATTCCCGGTATGCCTTCGGAGACAACGCGGCGTGTTTTTTAAAGAAGCGGGAAAAATAGGTAACATCGCTGAATCCCAGATAGTCGGAGATCTGGCTTACCGTCATGCTGGTATATTGCAGGCTACGTTTGGCTTCGAGCATCAACCGCTGATGCAAAACGCTTAATGCACTGCAATGATGAAATTCACGGCATAACTGATTCAGGTAATTTGCGGAAAGCCCGATTCGATGCGCGTATTCTGCAAGGGGAAGATGTTCGCGATAGTGGCTCTCAATCTGCCGGGCAAAAAGGCGTATTGCGCTACGCCGGCGCGCCAGGGTGTCATTCGGTGGCTGAACCGGCAGACGCTGCCGACGAAGCCAGACCAGCAGCGCGCTCAGCAATGAAAACAGCATCATTTCCCGCGCCTCGTTATCCGTCTGATACTCCCTCTGCAAGGCGGAAAACAACGTGCGGATGTGGCTGCGAGACTGAGCCACCGGCACGCACTGAGGGGTAGTGAGCAATGACAACGGCTGTGGGAACTGAGACTCCAGGCGGCCAATCAGCGGTAACGCCAGAGAAAGAACGTAACCTTGCGTCCCGGGGGAAAAGCGAAAACCGTGGACACAAAGCGCAGGGACGACCTGAATACAGGCATCACGCATCACCGTCGTCTGCCCCTCGATTTCAATCGTTGCCTCCCCCCGATGCAAGTAGAGCAACTGGACGATCTCCGCATGCTGATGCACCCGAATATGCCACTCATATAAACTGCTGCGCTGATGAATTGATTCGCAGTGCAGCAGGTCGGGAGTGGGCCATCCCTGGTGTTCACCATACAATTTAAAAACAGGGACAATGTCAGCCGGTGGCATCATTTTTCCTCATTACTCACCAATCTTTTCGTAAGGCAGTCCGACATAGTTCTCCGCGATCGTCGTCAGTCCCGCTTGCGAGCCCAGATAGTACTGACGGTCCGCCTCCTGCATCTTGCGATCAAAATCGCTCTTTCCCTGAAAATCATGCAGCAGATGGGTCATAAACCAGCTGAAACGCTCCCCCTTCCATACCCGGTTCAGGGCCAGTCGGGAATAGGTCGCCAGCAGGTCGTTACGCCCGTGCTGATAGTACTGCGTCAAAATACGCCATAAATAATTCACATCGGACGCGGCCAGATTCAGTCCCTTTGCACCGGTCGGCGGCACGATATGCGCCGCATCACCAACCAGAAAGAGCTTGCCATATTGCATCGGTTCCACCACGTAGCTACGTAATGGTGCGATACTCTTTTCAAGTGAGTGACCAGTCACTAACTTCATGGCCAGTTCATCAGGCAGACGCCGTTTCAGCTCGCCCCAGAAACGTTCATCGCTCCAGGAGTCCACCTGTTCGCTGAGCGGGACCTGCAAATAGTAGCGACTTCTGGTTAGTGAGCGCTGACTACAAAGTACAAATCCACGCTCATGATGCGCATAAATCAACTCCGGATTGACTGGCGGCGTATCGGCCAGCAGCCCCAGCCAGCCAAACGGCCAGATGCTTTCGTATTCGCGAATGACATCACGCGGAATACTTTGTCGGGAAACGCCGTGGAATCCATCACACCCGGCAATGAAGTCGCACTCAATGCGGCACTTCTCCCCTTCTTTCTCAAACGTGACAAAAGGACGGTCACTTTTAGCATCGTGAATGTCTACCTGCTGAACGCCATAAATCGTAGGCGCACCACAGTCGCTACGCGCTTGCATCAGGTCCCGTGTGACTTCCGTTTGTCCGTAGACCATCACGCTTTTGCCGCCGGTCAATTCACTCAGCGCGACGGGAATGCGTTTGCCATCAAAAATAAACTCAACGCCATGATGTACGAGACCTTCGCTGTCCATGCGCTGCGCCACACCAGCTTCCCGCAAAAGCGAAACCGTCCCACTCTCGAGGATCCCCGCCCGGATGCGCCCCAGCACATACTCCGGCGTCTGACGTTCAATGATGAGTGTGCGGATCCCCACCTTATGCAGTAATTGTCCCAGTAGCAGGCCGGAAGGTCCTGCCCCAATAATCGCGACCTGAGTTTTCATCACATTCCTCGTCTGCATCGTTGATTATTTGTTTAATCAATGTTGAATAAAAGTTTCAAATTGCATTTTTGATAAGCAGACACAGAAAAAGAAGGGCTAAATGCGGTTAAAAATTGCACTTTTCACCGATTTAGCAAAACTGTGGCGCAGTTCAAATTCCGGCCACCGTAGAGCGGGTTCTTTTTTCAACAGAAAGATTGATCTCAGCCGGAGCCAAAAAACGCGCACTTCGTGATACAAAGATGTCTTTCGTCATTCGACAGTACGTAACGCGTCTTTTCAGCCAGGGCGAGTCATGCAAGAAGAGCAGTCATTACAGCGAACGGTTACACGGTTATGCATTCAGTGTGGGCTTTTTTTACTGCAACACGGCGCGGAGAGCGCGTTGGTTGATGAACTCTCTACCCGACTTGGGCTGGCATTGGGGATGGACAGCGTCGAAAGCGCTATCTCCTCCAATGCTATCGTTCTGACCACTATTAAAGATGGGCAATGCCTGACCTCCACGCGAAAAAACCAGGATCGCGGCATTAATATGCATGTGGTCACTGAGGTTCAGCACATCGTCATTCTCGCCGAACATAAGCTGCTGGATTACAAAGGCGTCGAGAAACGTTTCAGCCAGGTCAGGCCCCTGCGCTATCCGCGCTGGCTGGTCGCGTTGATGGTCGGCCTCTCCTGCGCCTGCTTCTGTAAGCTGAATAACGGCGGTTGGGACGGCGCGGTGATTACCTTTTTTGCCAGCATGGTGGCGATGTATATTCGTCAAATCCTGGCGCATCGTCATTTGCATCCACAGATCAACTTTTGCGTCACGGCTTTTGTCGCGACCACCATTTCCGGCCTGATGTTACACCTTCCCGCCTTTAGCCAGACGCCCACGGTGGCGATGGCCGCCAGCGTCCTGCTGCTGGTTCCCGGTTTTCCGCTGATCAACGCGGTGGCGGATATGTTTAAAGGACACATCAATACCGGTCTGGCGCGCTGGGCGATCGCCAGCTTGCTGACGCTCGCAACCTGCGTGGGCGTGGTCATGGCGCTGACACTTTGGGGGCTTCGCGGATGGGTATAATCGATTTCATTCTCGCGCTGATGCAGGACATGCTGCTTTCCGCGATCCCGGCACTGGGGTTTGCGATGGTCTTTAACGTCCCCCACCGCGCCCTGCCCTGGTGCGCGCTGCTCGGTGCGCTCGGTCACGGTTCGCGTATGGTGATGATGACCGCCGGGTTTAATATTGAATGGTCAACGTTTGTTGCCTCGCTGCTTGTCGGCAGCATCGGCATCCAATGGTCGCGCTGGTATCTGGCGCATCCCAAAGTGTTTACCGTTGCGGCGGTGATCCCGATGTTCCCCGGAATTTCAGCCTACACGGCAATGATCTCTGCGGTGAAAATCGGCCACTTCGGCTACAGCGAACCGTTGATGATTACGCTGCTGACCAATTTCCTGAAAGCCTCGTCGATTGTGGGCGCGCTTTCGATCGGACTCTCCGTGCCCGGCCTGTGGCTCTACCGAAAACGCCCACGCGTTTAATCGCCGCGGCAGGCGCATCCCTGCCGCTCCTCCTCATCGGTGTGTTACTATAGAAGCAGTGTCCCTTCTCGGTTGTAGTCGGTATTGAGAAACGTTATGTCATCCAGAATTTTGACCCCGGACGTCATTGGTATTGACGCCTTATTACACGATCACCAGACGGTGCTGGCGAAGTCTGAAGCTGGTGCAGTAGCGGTGTTTGCCAATAACGCTCCGGCCTTTTATGCGCTGACCCCCGCACGCCTGGCGCAACTGCTGGCGCTCGAAGAAAAGCTCGCCCGTCCTGGGAGCGATGTGACGCTGGATGCACAATTTTATGAAGAACCGCAACCGGTGCCGGTCGCCGTACCGCTGGGGAAATTCGCCATGTATCCCGCCTGGCAGCCGGATGCCGACTTTCAGCGTCAGGCCGCACTGTGGGGCGTGGCGTTAAGAGAGCCGGTCACCGCTGAAGAGCTGGCTTCGTTCGTGACTTACTGGCAAGCGGAAGGCAAAGTGTTTCATCACGTGCAGTGGCAGCAAAAACTGGCGCGCAGCGTCCAGATCGGCCGCGCGAGCAACGGCGGCTTGCCGAAACGTGATGTGAATACGGTCAGCGAACCAGATAATCAAATTCCACCGGGCTTTAGAGGTTAACCATGAAAAACGTTGGCGATCTGATGAAACGTCTGCAAAAAATGATGCCCGCCCATATCGAACCGGCGTTTAAAACGGGTGAAGAGCTACTGGCATGGCAGAAAGAGCAAGGTGAAATTCGCGCCGCCGCACTGGCTCGCGAAAATCGGGCGATGAAAATGCAGCGCACTTTTAACCGTTCCGGCATCCGTCCGTTACATCAAAACTGCTCTTTCGATAACTATCATGTGGAATGCGAAGGCCAGATGAATGCGCTAAGCAAAGCGCGTCAGTACGTGGAAGAGTTTGACGGCAACATCGCCAGTTTTATCTTCTCAGGCAAACCGGGAACGGGGAAAAACCACCTCGCCGCGGCAATCTGCAACGAGCTGCTGCTGCGCGGAAAGTCGGTACTGATAATCACCGTGGCGGACATCATGTCGGCGATGAAAGAGACGTTCAGCAATCGCCAAACCAGTGAAGAGCAGTTGCTCAACGATTTGAGCAATGTTGATCTGCTGGTCATTGATGAGATCGGCGTGCAAACCGAATCGCGCTATGAAAAGGTGATCATCAACCAGATCGTCGATCGTCGTTCCTCTTCAAAACGCCCGACCGGCATGCTCACTAACAGTAACATGGAAGAAATGACCAAACTGCTGGGTGAACGCGTGATGGATCGCATGCGACTGGGCAATAGCCTGTGGGTGATCTTCAACTGGGACAGTTTTCGCAGTCGGGTAACCGGCAAAGAGTATTAAGACCATTCTTAGACTGAGCGGCGCTATACTCAGACCAGGGTTTATACACGAGTAATCACAATGAAAACGACAAAACGTTTGCTGTGCTGCGTAATCGCGGCCAGTGTCTGCTTCGCCGCCAATACTTTCGCCGCCTCCTGGCAAGACTCGCTCTCCAGCGCCGCCAGCGAACTGAGCAAGCAGAGTACCACCTCATCGCAAAGCGGCACCTCGCTCTCTTCCCTGACCAGCCTGCTGAACGGCGGCAACCAGGCGCTGAGTGCGAACAATATGAATAACGCCGCCGGGATTTTGCAATACTGCGCGAAGCAGAAGCTGGCGTCCGTTACCGATGCGGAAAATGTGAAAAATCAGGTACTGGATAAGCTTGGCCTCGGCGCTACCGAGCAAAAGCAGGACACCAACTATCTGGACGGCATTCAGGGTCTGCTCAATACCAAAGACGGTCAGCAGCTTAACCTGAACAATATCGGCAGCACGCCGCTCGCAGAAAAAGTGAAAACCAAAGCCTGCGACCTGGTACTCAAACAGGGTATGAACTTTATATCCTGATCCCCGACGCCGCGTTTTGGTCGTTTTCCGCCAGTCGCGGCGCTTCTCCCCCCTTTTCGCCCTTCTTTCATGCTCATCCCAGGCATGGAGGGAAGTGACGGCGATCAAAAAAGCCTCTTTCTAAACCAATTCTGAATAACAAGGTAATTAAATGTCACTAGAATTGCAGCTAAGTGACAACCCCATTACATTGTACTTTCTGTAAACGCTAATCTGCCAGTCGAAGGCCTGGTTTAAAGCCTAATCACAAGGCTATTTGTGAGGATCGTCCGTTGTCTGAGTTACTCTCCATCGCGCTGTTTCTTGCCTCTGTATTGATTTATGCCTGCAAAGCGGGTCGCAACACCTGGTGGTTTATCGCTACCCTGACGGTGCTGGGACTTTTTGTGATTCTGAATATCACGCTTTTCGCCAGCGACTATTTCACCGGTGATGGAATTAACGATGCCGTACTCTACACGTTGACGAACAGTCTGACAGGGGCCGGTGTCGGCAAATACATTCTGCCGGGCATCGGCATTGCATTTGCGCTCGTGGCGGTCTTTGGCACGCTGGGCTGGGTGCTGCGTCGTCGTCGCCATCATCCCCACCATTTTGGTTACAGCCTGCTGGCACTGCTGTTGGCGCTGGGCTCCGTCGATGCCAGCCCGGCATTTCGTCAGATCAGCGAACTGGTTAAATCCCAGACCCGCGAGGGCGATCCCGATTTCGCGGCCTACTATAAAGAACCGGCGAAAAGCATCCCCAACCCGAAACTGAATCTGGTGTACATCTACGGTGAAAGCCTGGAGCGTACCTATTTCGACAATGAGGCCTTCCCGGAACTCACCCCGGAACTCGGCGCGTTGAAAAACGAAGGTATGGATTTCAGCCACACCCAGCAGTTACCGGGTACAGACTACACCATCGCCGGAATGGTCGCTTCCCAGTGCGGTATTCCCCTGTTCGCGCCGTTTGAAGGCAACGCGTCAGCGTCAGTCTCCAGCTTCTTCCCGCAAAATATCTGCCTCGGGGATATCCTGAAAAACTCCGGCTATCAAAACCACTTTGTGCAAGGGGCAAACCTGCGTTTTGCCGGGAAAGACGTGTTCCTGAAGTCCCACGGCTTCGATTATCTGTATGGCGCCGAAGAGTTAAAAAGCGTCGTCGCCGATCCGAATTACCGCAATGACTGGGGCTTCTATGACGATACGGTACTGGATGAAGCGTGGAAGAAGTTCGAAGAGCTCTCCCGTTCCGGCCAGCGTTTTTCGTTGTTTACCCTGACCGTCGATACCCATCATCCGGACGGCTTTATCTCACGTGCCTGTCAGCGAAAACGCTATGATTTCGACGGTAAACCTAACCAGTCTTTTAGCGCCGTCAGCTGTAGTCAGGAAAATATCGCGGCATTTATCAATAAAATCAAAGCATCACCGTGGTTTAAAGATACGGTGATCGTGGTCTCTTCGGACCATCTGGCGATGAACAACAGCGCATGGAAATACCTGAACAAGCAGGATCGCAACAACCTGTTCTTCGTGATACGTGGCGACAAACCTCAGCAGGAGACGCTGGCGGTCAAACGTAACACCATGGATAACGGCGCCACGGTGCTGGATATTCTCGGCGGCGATAACTTTATTGGCCTGGGGCGTAGTAGCCTGTCAGGTCAGTCGATGTCGGAAGTGTTCCTCAACAGCAAAGAAAAGATCCTCGCCATGAAGCCGGACATCATTCGCCTGTGGAACTTCCCGAAAGAGATGAAAGATTTCACCGTCGACCGGGATAAAAATATGATCGCCTTCTCCGGCAGCCATTTCCGTCTGCCGCTGCTGCTGCGAGTGTCGGATAAGCGCGTCGAGCCACTGCCGGAAAGTGAATACTCCGCCCCGCTGCGCTACCAGCTTGCCGACTTTGCCCCACGCGATAACTTCGTCTGGGTCGATCGTTGCTACAAGATGGGCCAGTTGTGGTCACCGAAACTGGCGCTCTCAACCGACTGGTGCGTCTCGCAGGGGCAGCTTGGCGGCGAGCAAATCGTCCAGCATGTTGATAAAGCGCAGTGGAAAGGTAAGACGGCCTTTAAAGACACAATGATCGACATGGAACGCTATAAAGGCAACGTCGATACCCTGAAAATTGTCGACAACGACATCCGCTATAAAGCCGACAGCTTTATCTTCAACGTGGCAGGCGCGCCGGAAGAGGTGAAGCAGTTCAGCGGGATTTCTCGTCCGGAATCCTGGGGACGCTGGTCTAACGCGCAACTGGCAGAAGAAGTGAAGATCGAGTACAAACAGCCGCTGCCGAAAAAATTCGATCTGGTGATCACCGCGAAAGCCTTCGGCGACAATGCGAATCGTCCCATTCCGGTGCGTGTAGGCAAGGAAGAGCAGACGCTGGTGCTAGGTCACGATGTCACCACCACCACGCTGCATTTCGACAACCCGACAGAGTCCGATACGCTGGTGATTGTCCCGCCCGATCCGGTCCCGACCAACGAAGGCAACATCCTCGGTCACTCGCCGCGTAAGCTGGGGATCGGAATGGTTGAAATCAAAGTGGTCAGCGCTCAGGGCTGACCACCGACAATAAAAAAAACAGCGCCCAACACCACTCCGGGCGCTGCATGGCAATCGTCAGAACGTAATCACTCCTTTGATCAACGCCCGGTTGTTAATCACATCCTGTTCGAAGATCTCCGCAAGCTGGCTGAACGGATAGCGATGCGTAAGCATCATTTCAGCGCTCAGTTTGCCTTCTGCCATCAGTCGTCCCACTTTCGCAAAATCCTCCGGCGTGGCGTTACGGCTGCCCATCATGGTGGTCTCTTTCTTGTGAAATTCCGGGTCAGAGAACTGCAAGTCGCCTTTAAACAGCCCGACAAAAACGATGGTGCCGCCGTGGCGGATCAAGTTAACGCTATTGTTCATGGCATGCGGGTTCCCCGTCGCATCGAGCACTTTCTGCGCCAGTGAACCGCCAAACAGCGCGCGCAGTTGAGCCTCAAAATCTGCCGCAGAGGGATCCACTACCGGCAGGTCAAGACGAGAAGCAACGTGTTCGCGACGTGCAGCGCTGGTATCGGCCACCACCACCTGCGCCCCTTCTGCTTTGGCAATGGCCGCCGCGCCGATCCCAATCGGTCCGGCTCCAACGACCAATACCTGCTCACCGGGGGCGATAGCGGCACGGCGTACCGCATGCGCGCTAATCGCGTAAGGCTCAATCAACGCCGCAGCCTGAGGATCAATCCCCTCCGCCAACAGCAGATTGGTCGCCGGCACGCTGAGATACTCGCTAAACCCCCCATCCTGATGCACGCCGATCACCGAGATCTTCTCGCAGCAGTTCGTTCGTCCTCCCAGGCACGCCGGACACTGCTGACAGGCGACATACGGGATCACCGCTACCTGTTGACCCACTTTAAACTGCGTCACCTTCTCGCCGAGCGTCACAATATCCCCACATATTTCATGGCCTAACACGCGCGGATAGCTAAAAAAAGGTTGATTACCTCCCCAGGCATGAATATCGGTTCCGCAAATACCGACAGACTTAATTTTAATTAGCGCTTCCTGTTTATCCGGAATTGGAATTTCGCGTTTCTCATGAATTAATTTTTTGGGTTCCTGGCAAATCAACATATTCATTGTGGACATCGTTATGCGCTCCTGTTTCTTTGTTGCTTCAGATATTGATGAAAATAGAAATAGCCGCGTAACGAGAAAGCTAATTTGTGAAACTCTGCGCATTAAAATGTTTTAAATCGGGTTTTAATGCAGTCAAAAGGAGATCCCGATGAGCCGTTCGCAAAATTTACGTCACAATGTTATTAACCAGGTGATCGATGATATGGCGCGCGGCCACCTTCCTTCACCGTTGCCGTCGCAAAGCGCCTTAGCTGAGATGTACAACATCAGCCGTACCACCGTGCGCCACATGCTGAACCACCTCAGCGAGTGCGGCGTGCTGACTCTGGTCGGCAACGACCACGTCATTACCCGAAGCCCCGAACATGATGATGGTTTTGCCTGTACCACCGCCTCCATGGCCGAGCAGAACCGTATTTTTGAGCAGGCGTTTTATACGATGATTAACCAACGCCAGCTTCGCGCTGGCGAGACGTTCTCTGAACTTCAACTGGCCAGAGCGGCTGGGGTCAGCCCGGTGGTGGTACGAGAATACCTTTTAAAATTTGGACGTTACGATCTCATCCAGAGCGAGAAACGCGGCCAATGGAGCATGAAAAAGTTCGATCAGTCCTATGCAGAACAGCTTTTTGAGCTGCGTGAGATGCTGGAAACCCATGCGCTACAGCATTTTCTCAATCTGCCGGATGACGATCCGCGCTGGCTGCAGGCCAAAATGCTGCTGGAACGCCACCGTACGCTGCGCGACAGCGTCGGCAGCGACTTCCGTATGTTCTCCCTGCTGGACCGTGATTTTCACGCACTGCTGCTCTCCGCTGCCGATAATATATTTTTTAATCAATCGCTTGAGATTAT
Source organism: Citrobacter sp. MGH 55 (assembly GCF_016906145.1). Classification (NCBI taxonomy): domain Bacteria; kingdom Pseudomonadati; phylum Pseudomonadota; class Gammaproteobacteria; order Enterobacterales; family Enterobacteriaceae; genus Citrobacter; species Citrobacter sp. MGH 55. The sequence continues at coordinate 2,058,992 of NZ_CP070239.1, read as the reverse complement.
TTCAGTGATCTTCCATTTCCATTACCAGTGGGATGAGCGCGATCTTAAACAACGCAATATCATCGCCATTGATGAGCACATGACCATCCTCAGCGCGCTAATTTGCCGCAGCGATCTCGATGCGCTTCTTGCACTGCGTAACCACCTGAATACGGCGAAGCAATCGATGATTCGCTCTATTCGACAAGAAAACGAGTAAATTAAAAACACATTAAAAACAACAAACCTTTAGCAAGAGCACGATTTCATACAACGCATACAGCACCATGATGACTTTCTGCTTACTTTCTGATTAGGCAGGATTCACTCTGAATTTTTTCGCCAGTAAAAAAGTTGGTTTTATTCGTTGACCCCTGGGAGCAAGTAGAAAATGAACAAGATAATAGCCGTGCTGATTACTGTTTGTACTTTTTTTCTGCCATTCACCATTCAGGCTAAACCGCTTTCTATTAAAGTCGCATATGAGAATAATCCAGGCGAGCCATTAGATGTGGTGATGCGCTACTGGGCTGACATTCTGAATAAAAAAAGTAATGGAGAAATAACCCTGGTTCTCTATCCCAGCTCACAGCTAGGGTCAAAACAAGATGTGACTGAACAAGCCATGATGGGAATGAACGTCATCACGCTCACCGACGTGGCTTTCCTTGCCGATTATGAACCTGATTTAGGTATTTTGTTTGGACCTTATCTGACTGACGATCCGCAAAAACTCTTCAAAATCTATGAGAGCGATTGGTTCCGTCAAAAAAATGAAGACCTGAAGAAAAAAGGGATTCATGTGGTGATGAACAATTATCTGTACGGCACCCGTCAGATTATTTCTAAAAAACCGATTCGCAAAGTGGAAGATCTGGCGGGGATGAAAATCCGCGTACCAAATAACGTCATGCAAATTAAAGCCATTCAGGCAATGGGCGCCACGCCAACCCCTATGCCGCTGGGTGAAGTTTACCCTGCACTGACTCAGGGCGTTATTGATGGCGTTGAAAACCCGATTTCTGTTCTGCAAGGGCAAAAACTGTTTGAGCAGGCGAAATATCTGTCGATGGTCAATTACCTGACCAACACCTCGGTATGGATTGGTGGCGAAGCCTTTTTCAGTACGCTCTCTCCTGAGCAGCTGGAATTGATTCACTCAACGGGTTATGAAGCGGGTCTCTATAGCCAAAAATTAACGATTGAACGCGACGCCGAAATGCTGAAGGCCATGGAAGCGGAAGGCGTCGAAGTAATTTACCCGGATACTGAAGCATTCCGCCAGAAAGCTCGCGACGTGTACACGCAATTCCCGGAGTGGACGCCGGGTTTGTATGAAACCATTCAACAGCAACTGCAATAAATACAGGCCCAGATCGCCCTAAACCTTTTTCTCTCAAGGCCAGGGCGACTCTCTGAAGGAGGATTAATGCGTTTCTTTGGCAAGCTTGTAGAACTGAGCGCAGCACTGGCACTGTTTATCCTGGTGATCATGACCATTGCCGCCGTATTCATGCGCTATTTTGTCGGACAGCCCATTCAATGGACCGAGGAAATGTCCGGACTGCTGATGATTTGGGTAGTGATGTTGGGGGGCGTGGTGGCTGAGCGCGACCGGGCGCATCTGACGATTCCTTTTGTCGTCGATATGCTCCCGCATAAAATCAAACGCATTATTGCCTCGCTGGTTGCCGTGCTGTCCATCGGATTGCTGGTTTATATGGCCTGGCTGGGTTATCGACTGGCGGAAATGGCGCAGTACAAGGTCACGCAAATCTTAAAAGTGTCCTGGTTCTGGATTGATGTCGCCGTTCCGGTCGGTACCCTGGCAACGGCAGCGTACACGCTCTACTGGTTAATTAATGACGTTAAACAGGCCGATGTCGGTGAGGAAAAACAATGAGCTGGTTATTAATTATTCCACTAATGATCGTGTGCTTATTTCTGAATATTCGTGTTTATCTGGCAATGTTTATCGGCATTATTGCCTATTTCCTCTTCTTTTCCACGGTTCCGATTGAAATTGCGGTTCAGCGGTTGATTGCGCCAACCCAAAGCCCATCCCTGCTGGCAATACCCTTCTTTATCTTGTTGGGTACGCTGATGAGTTATACCGGTATTGCAGAACGTATCCTGCAGGTGGCGAATATTCTGGTCGGTAAAATGCGGGGCGGACTCGGTGTCGCTAATATTCTGGTCAGTACCATGATGGGAGGGGTCAGCGCCTCAAACCTGGCCGACGCAGCGATGCTGTCACGCATGATGGTCCCCGAGATGGAGCGTAAAGGCTACAACCGCGCCTTTGCAGCGGCGATCACCGCCGGGGGCTCGCTTGTCACCCCGATTATCCCACCGGGAATTGCCCTGATTATTTATGGGCTGGTGGCAGACGTCTCCATCGGGAAAATGTTCATGGCCGGTCTGATTCCGGGCCTGCTCTGTGCGGTGTTGTTAATGTTTACGGTTTATCTGGTTGCCCGTAAAACCAACGCTAAGCCCTCACGCGACACCTGGCCTACCGGTAAGGAAGCGCTCTTCTCGCTTGGGCAGGCATGGCCCGCTCTGTTTTTGATTTTTGCCGTCGTCGGGGGGATTCGCGCCAATATCTTCACCCCAACAGAAGCCGGTGCGGCAGCGGTGCTCATCGTGTTGATTATCGGTTTCTTCATTTATCGTCAAATGACTCTCGGCCATGTCGTGAAAGCGCTGGGAGAAACGGCACGGGCAACGGCATCGGTCATGTTAGTCATCATGGCAAGTGCCGCGCTCGGTTGGATCTTCTCAATGGAACATGCTGGCGTCGCGGTGGCGAACTTTGTCACGACGCTGACAGAAAACAAATACATATTCCTGTTAATTATCAATATTCTTTTGCTAACACTGGGGATGTTTCTTGAAGGGAATGCCATTCTGCTGATTCTGGTTCCCTTGCTTAAACCTGTCGTGGCGCATTTTGGAATCGACCCGGTACACTTCGGTATCATCATGATTTTCAACCTTTCTATTGGCGCCTTCACGCCGCCGGTTGGTACCGTCATGTTACTGGTCTGCAATATTACGCAGGTTTCCGTCGGTCAGTTTTTCCGCCAGTCTCTACCGTTACTGGGTACCTTGTTACTCATGCTGATGTTGGTGACCTACATACCGGCTATTTCGTTATTTCTCGTCTAACCTGTTAACCCCATAGTGTCCCCGCTCGCGGGGACTTTTCCCTGTGACCGGACAGCGCGTTATACTGCCCTCATTGTCACCTTATTCCCGGTATCGTTATGCACATTACGGTTCGCCCCACTACACTGGCAGACGCTGCCGTTCTGCCTGCGATTGAACGCTCAGCAGGACAGCGTTTTTTAACGGTGCCAGCGCTGGCATGGATCGCGGACGATCACATTGTCAGTGCGGAACTGCACCGTGAATATGCCGCTAAAGGATTGAGCTGGCTGGCGCTGGTTGACGATCGGCCCGTTGGATTTCTGCTGGGCGAAGCGATGGAGACGTCGCTGTATATTGCCGAATTTTCGCTGCATCTGGCGTGGCAAGGTAAAGGCATTGGCCGCCAGTTAATCAACACCGTCGCGCAATGGGCGTGTGAGCAGGGCTTTACCTCCCTGACGCTCACCACGTTTCGCCATGTCGCCTGGAACGCACCGCTGTATCAACATCTGGGATTTGAAATACTGGAAGAGAACGCGTTGCCGGCGGCATTACGCCAGAAGCGAGAGGAAGAAACGGCGCATGGCATCCCGTTTGAATCGCGTTGTGCCATGCGCCTGATGCTTAATTAAAACGTTTCCCAGTTATCCCCGGTTTCCGCTACAGCGGCTTTACGCGGTTGAACCGTTGTGGAAACGGACTTCACGCTGGCAACGTCACGCGCACGCTGCTGTTCCTGCTGGATACGAAACACGGCGACGGCCTGCGTCAGACGGCTGGCCTGCTCTTCCAGCGCCGCAGCGGCGGCGGCTGACTCTTCCACCAGCGAGGCGTTCTGCTGAGTTACGCGATCCATTTCCGCCACGGCCAGACCGACCTGGTCAATCCCACGGCTTTGCTCATCGGAAGCCGACGCGATTTCGCCCATGATGTCGGTCACGCGGGTTACCGCATTCACAATTTCATCCATGGTTTCACCGGCGCTTTCTACCAGCGTAGAACCGACGTCAACACGGCTCACGGAGTCTTCAATCAGGCTCTTGATCTCGCGCGCTGCCTGCGCACTGCGCTGCGCGAGGTTACGTACTTCACCGGCAACCACCGCAAAGCCGCGTCCCTGTTCACCTGCACGTGCCGCTTCTACCGCTGCGTTCAGCGCCAGAATGTTGGTCTGGAAGGCAATGCCGTCGATCACGCTGATAATGTCAGCAATTTTCTGTGAACTGGAGGCGATATCGCGCATGGTTTGCACCACGTTATCCACCACTTTTCCGCCTTTTTGCGCCGTTTCGGACGCGCTCAGCGCCAGATGGCTGGCCTGACGGGCGTTTTCGGCGTTCTGCTTAACGGTCGCCGTCAACTCTTCCATGCTCGCCGCCGTCTCTTCCAGAGAGGCTGCCTGCTGCTCGGTACGGGAAGAGAGATCGTTGTTACCCATCGCGATTTCGCTGGCACCGCTGTAAATGGCGTTCGCGCCGTTACGCACATCACCCACGGTACGCACCAGTTCACCCTGCATGTGGCGCAGGCTTTCCGCCAGTTGGCCCATTTCATTGGTGCCTTCTACATCAATCCGCTTCACCAGATCGCCGCTGGCAATGTGACGAATGCTCGCGATCAGGCGGTTCATTGGCGCGATCAGCGACAGTTTGATGCCAAACCAGACGGCAATAATGACCACCAGCACCGCTAACAACACGCTGCCCAGAACCCACATCGCCTGGCTGTAAGAGCTGTTGTTGTCCTCTACCGCCAGGTCATACAGACGGTCGTTCTGTTGCAAGTAGTTCACATACTGCTTCTCAAAACCATCCTGATACCCCTGGGTTGGCTGATCGAAAAACTCGTTGATTTTCCCGGCCCCCAGCAACTGGATCAGTTCGGCTAACGCGTTGTGATAGATATCGTAATTGCGTTTAATTTCCGCCGATGCCGCTTCGCTTTGACGTGGGTCACGCGGTAACGCTTCATAGTCCGCCCAGTTTTTCTCCGCCTGTTTCAAAGAGGCGCTGGCAATCTGCATCAGCTCCGCAACGGTCGCGCCGCTGCCGATATTGTTCTGATCCATCATGTAGCGGATACCCGCACGGTTAAGGGTGTTACGCGTTTGCAGCAGAGCCACCCAACTGCCGTTCAGCGTAGACTGCTGCTGGCGAATAGTTTGCAGAACGGTGAAATTCTCTTTGTCATTTTTCAATGCGTTAAAGAACAAACCGCCCGAAGTGAGTTGTAAAAGGCCAAATAAAGCCAGAACCAGCAATAAGCTGGTCACAATCTTGATACGTTTTAACATGTTTTCTCTTTCCGCTAGACAGATACTCTGGTTGTCGGCCTGGAACGAGAAAACTTTATGCAATCGCGAGGGGTATCACAGGAAATTTGTTCAATTAACTGGCAAAAAATGCGATTACCCTCTACCCGAACGGGAATCAGGCGAGGATGCCTCGCCCGTTCTGCCTTATCTCAGTGCGGAAATGTCCTCAAACAGGGAACGGGTAATCGTCACCCCTTCCAGCAACGATTTCTCACGCGAACTGAAGCGTCTTTCTCCTGGTAAGCGTGCGCCTTGCTCTTGCATTGCGGCAAACAGGGTTTCGGCGCGATCCATATGATGATGCGCCTCATCCCCGAGGAACCGGGACGGGTCAAGTGCCAGAATCAGCTCGCCGCCGTATGGCAGACCGCCTGCCCCCTCATCCCAGGCCAGCGATTCCGCACTGGTCATATCACCGATGAGCGGCCCTGCCAGCAGTTCAACCATTGCCGCAAACGCCGAGCCCTTGTGTCCGCCAAAGGTCAGCATCGCGCCATTTAATACCGCCTGCGGATCGGTTGACGGTCGCCCTTCGCTGTCGATACCCCACCCTTCCGGAATCGCTTTTCCAGCTCGCTGATGCAACTGGATCTCGCCGCGCGCCGCCGCGCTGGTCGCCATATCAAAAATGTAAGGCGGTTTGCCTTTGCGCGGCCAGCCAAACGCGATGGGATTGGTGCCAAACAGCGGACGCGTACCGCCTGACGGTGCGACCCAGGCGTGACTTGGCGTACAGGCGTAGCCCACCAGTCCGGCGTCCGTCAGAGGTTCAATATCTGCAAATAATGCGGAAAAGTGAACGCAGCGGTTGATCGCCAGCGCCGCAATTCCGCATGCGCTGGCTTTACTGATGAGCAACGGCAGCGCCTGTTCATAGGCCACCAGCGAGAACGCGCCGCCAGCATCTGCTTTGACGATAGCGGGCGCCTGATCGAAAATCTGCGGACGGGCATCAGCGGAGACTTTTCCTTTACGTAGGGTCTCGACGATCCCCAGCAAGCGCCATAACCCGTGAGACGCGCAGCCGTCGCGCTCGCCCGCCGTCACATTGCGCGCGATAGCATCCGCATGTTCCGCGCTAAAGCCGTTGCTGCTCAGCACCTCACGCGCCAGCGTGTAAGCCTCAGATAAAGTGAGGTTTACTGTTTCCATGTTGTTCTCCTTATGATGTTGTCGGCAATAAGCGTAGTCGGTATTCACCCTTCGTTGGCGGATTTTTCTTTGTGATCTCAGTCACATAATATTTACCGCCCGGCGATCCTCTTTACCGCTTACTGACACTTCTGACCGCTTAACTCACCATTTGACCGCTCACTTATTTACCTTACTTTACACGCGCGACTCTCTGGCAAGATCGTCACCAACATAGCAGTCAAATTACCTCTTCAAACGCAACCCAAACCAAACGGCTTCGGCCAATTATTCATCTTATAAAACCAGGTTTTACTATGGATACGAAAAAGATATTCAAGCACATACCCTGGGTGATCCTCGGGATCATCGGGGCATTCTGCCTCTCGGTTGTCGCCTTACGCCGGGGTGAACACGTCAGCGCCCTGTGGATCGTGGTCGCTTCCGTGTCGGTATATCTGGTGGCTTACCGCTACTACAGCCTGTACATCGCCCAGAAGGTGATGAAGCTCGACCCTACACGTTCGACACCTGCGGTCATCAATAACGATGGCCTGAACTACGTTCCGACCAACCGCTATGTCCTGTTCGGACACCACTTTGCCGCAATCGCGGGCGCTGGTCCGCTGGTCGGTCCGGTTCTGGCAGCGCAGATGGGTTACCTGCCTGGTACCCTGTGGCTGTTGGCGGGTGTGGTGCTGGCGGGTGCGGTCCAGGACTTCATGGTGCTGTTTATCTCTTCTCGCCGTAACGGCGCGTCGCTTGGCGAGATGATTAAAGAAGAGATGGGCTCCGTGCCGGGGACCATTGCCCTGTTTGGCTGCTTCTTAATTATGATCATCATCCTCGCGGTACTGGCGCTGATCGTCGTAAAAGCGCTGGCCGAAAGCCCGTGGGGGGTCTTCACCGTTTGCTCCACCGTACCTATCGCGCTGTTCATGGGGATCTACATGCGCTTCCTGCGTCCGGGGCGTGTGGGTGAAGTGTCGGTGATTGGTATTGTTCTGCTGGTTGCGTCTATTTACTTCGGCGGCGTGATTGCTCACGACCCGTACTGGGGCCCGGCGCTGACCTTTAAAGACACCACCATTACCTTTGCACTGATCGGCTATGCGTTCGTTTCTGCACTGCTGCCAGTATGGCTGATCCTCGCTCCACGCGACTATCTGGCCACCTTCCTGAAAATCGGCGTGATCGTCGGCCTGGCGCTGGGTATCGTGATCCTCAACCCAGAGCTGAAAATGCCGGCCATGACCCAGTACATCGATGGTACCGGTCCGCTGTGGAAAGGTGCGCTGTTCCCGTTCCTGTTCATTACCATCGCCTGTGGTGCGGTCTCTGGCTTCCACGCCCTGATCTCTTCCGGTACCACGCCGAAACTGCTGGCCTGTGAAACAGACGCCCGCTTCATCGGTTACGGTGCGATGCTGATGGAATCCTTCGTGGCGATCATGGCGCTGGTTGCAGCCTCCATTATCGAACCGGGTCTCTACTTTGCGATGAACACCCCGCCGGCAGGCCTGGGCATTACGATGCCGAACCTGCATGAAATGGGGGGTGAGAACGCGCCGCTGATTATGGCACAGCTGAAAGACGTGACCGCGCATGCGGCGGCAACCGTCAGTTCCTGGGGCTTCGTGATTTCGCCAGAGCAGATCCTGCAAACGGCGAAAGACATCGGCGAACCGTCCGTTCTGAACCGTGCTGGTGGCGCACCGACGCTGGCGGTAGGTATCGCGCACGTGTTCCACAAAGTGTTGCCGATGGCGGACATGGGCTTCTGGTACCACTTCGGTATTCTGTTTGAAGCGCTGTTTATCCTGACCGCGCTGGATGCCGGTACCCGTTCTGGTCGCTTTATGTTGCAAGACCTGCTGGGTAACTTCGTTCCGTTCCTGAAGAAGACCGACTCTCTGGTTGCCGGTATCATCGGTACGGCGGGCTGCGTGGGTCTGTGGGGTTACCTGCTGTATCAGGGCGTGGTCGATCCGCTGGGCGGCGTGAAGAGCCTGTGGCCTCTGTTCGGTATCTCTAACCAGATGCTGGCAGCCGTGGCGCTGGTTCTGGGTACCGTGGTACTGATTAAAATGCAGCGCACCAAATACATCTGGGTGACCGTTATCCCGGCAGTATGGCTGCTGATCTGCACCACCTGGGCGCTGGGCCTGAAACTGTTCAGCTCCAACCCGCAGATGGAAGGCTTCTTCTACATGGCTAACCAGTACAAAGAGAAGATTGCCAACGGCGGCGAACTGACCGCACAGCAGATTGCTAACATGAATCACATCGTTGTGAACAACTACACCAACGCCGGCCTGAGTATTCTGTTCCTGGTGGTGGTGTACAGCATCATCTTCTATGGTTTCAAAACCTGGATGAATGTGCGCAACGTCGACAAGCGTACCGATAAAGAAACACCGTACGTTCCAATTCCTGAAGGCGGCGTGAAGACCTCTTCACATCACTAAGCTGATGCCGGGTAACGCTTCGCGTACCCGGCCTACAGAATGCTGTAAGCGTAGGCCGGATAAGGCGAAAGCCGCCATCCGGCTTTAATCATTCACGAGGCGGCACAATGTTTGGTAACTTAGGTCAGGCAAAAAAATATCTCGGCCAGGCGGCAAAGATGTTGATTGGTATTCCAGACTACGATAACTATGTCGAGCATATGCAAACCAACCATCCGGACAAGCCGTACATGAGCTATGAAGAATTCTTCCGCGAGCGCCAGCAGGCGCGCTACGGCGGCGACGGTAAAGGCGGCATGCGCTGCTGTTAGAAGGAGAAGTGAATGACCCCGATTGCAGTCACCCTACTCACCGGTTTTCTTGGCGCAGGTAAAACCACCCTGCTACGCCACATCCTCAACGAAGAACATGGTTACAAGATTGCCGTTATCGAAAACGAATTCGGCGAAGTGTCCGTGGACGATCAGCTAATTGGCGATCGCGCCACGCAGATCAAAACCCTGACCAACGGCTGTATTTGCTGTACGCGCTCCAACGAGCTGGAAGACGCGCTGTTAGACCTGCTTGATAACCTCGATAAGGGCGCCATCTATTTTGATCGTCTGGTGATCGAGTGCACCGGCATGGCCGACCCCGGCCCGATTATTCAAACCTTTTTCTCCCACGACGTGATTTGCCAGCGCTATCTGCTGGACGGCGTGATTGCGCTGGTTGATGCGGTCCATGCCGACGATCAAATGAACCAGTTCACCATCGCCCAGTCGCAGGTCGGCTATGCCGATCGCATCCTGCTGACCAAAACCGACGTGGCAGGCGAAAGCGAAAAGCTGCGTGAACGCTTAGCGCGCATCAACGCCCGTGCGCCAGTGTATACCGTGACACACGGTGATATCGATCTCTCCCTGCTGTTCGACACCAATGGCTTTATGCTGGAAGAGAACGTCGTCAGCGCCAAACCGCGCTTTCACTTTATCGCCGACAAGCAGAACGATATCTCTTCCATTGTGGTGGAACTGGATTATCCGGTGGATATCGGCGACGTTTCCCGCGTGATGGAAAACCTGCTGCTGGAATCCGCCGAAAAACTGCTGCGTTACAAAGGTATGCTGTGGATTGAAGGCGAACCGAACCGTCTGCTGTTCCAGGGCGTACAGCGACTCTATAGCGCCGACTGGGACCGCCCGTGGGGCGATGAACAACCGCACAGCACGCTGGTGTTTATCGGCATTCAGTTGCCGGAAGACGACATCAGAGCCGCCTTTGCGGGGCTGAAGAAGTCGTGATTCCCGTGCCCGATGGCGCTACGCTTATCGGGCCTACGGTTCTTCCCCAGGCGGCAGCCATCCGACACTCACTCCACCACAAATCGCGTCGCCGCAAAGCAGTTCAGTATTCGGTGGACCAGAAAGACCATCGTCAGCGTTGCCAGCAGCGCGACGGTGACTGAGGTGATGCGGTACAAATCGCTGAACACCAGGTCGCTGTTCGGGTGCAGGTTCTGGCCGAACATAATGCCGATGGTGGTGATGCTGGCGAACCCCACGCCTGCACCCACTTTTTCCATGACGTGCAGACGGGCACTAAAGGCCAATCCGAGACCGATCAGTGGCATCATTAACAGCATGTGATTACTGAAATCATAAATCAGCAACTGCACCACCAGAATATAGAGACAGGCCAGTACCACACCGACGACGCGCCAGAGGGAACTCAGGACCGCGCCGCGATAGTGCATCGGAAAGAGGATCAAAATCCCCGCCATCAGCGCTGACAGCGAATCGCTCAGATCGCAAATCTGGAAGATCACAAAGATCATCGTCGCCACGGTGCCGGAAAGCAGCGATTCGTGGCGAATGCGGGCGTCGTCTTTCTCAATGCGCGGCGGCGGGTTACGCGGTTCCACATCGGGGATCAAATAGTGCAGCAGCGCACTCAGCGCTACCGCCATCACGCAGGCTTCCATGTTGGAAAACATCAGCGTGTGCCAGTCTGTGGTGGGATAGCTCATAAAATTGAGCATCGTACTCTGGCAGACCACACCCATTGACCCCAGCAGAAACAGCGGCCCCTTGCTCATAAAGCGAAAGCGCATCACGTAAAGGCCAAACACCACCAGCGTCATGATCACTGGCCACTGCGAGAGATAACCGACAATCAATACCATTTCGACGCAGTTCACCGCCGCACTGAACACAAACTGCCGCGCTACGTGGCGGTTAAACACCGGTACCAGCGACATCAGCATCAACGGATAGACCACGAAGAAAACGCCGTACTGGACGTTGTAAAAGGTCGAAATACTTAGCGCGATCGTCCCGGCAACGGCTATCCGCAGAGTCTGGCGAAAGTCGTTGGCTGTATAGACGATGTTGTCATGTGGCGTGAATACGCGCGCCAGGGTGTTAATAGACATAATGCAGCCAACTGACCAGGCGGATTTGCGCGCCAGCAAAAGTACGGGCAAAAGGGCCTTCGCTGTTATACAACTGCACCGTGGCGCGGGCACCGGTCGGTAACGGTTTGTCCAGTGGTTCACTCAGCGTCACGTGAATACGCATCCGTTGCGCATCGCGCACCCAGCGGGTGGATTGCTCTGGCTGCGACAGTTGACCGTTGACCTCTTCCTGTCCGGCGAGGATCCCCGCATCGCTGCTGGTCACACGCGCACGGAACACTTTACCCGGCATGGCATCAAACACCACGGCGGCATCGGTATTGACGCGGGTATGGCGCAGGCTCTTCTCGCGGAAATCGGCCACGATGTCCGTCTGATTGCTGACCAGCGCCAGCAGTGGCGTGGCGGCGGTGGCGTAAAGCCCGGCGTTAAGCTGGAGATTACTCACCGTTCCGTCCGTCTCTGCGCGCACTTTTGTCCATGCCAGATTCAACTGCGCCTCTTCCAGCGCATTGCGATACTTTTGCAGCGTCACGTTATGGCTGTCTTCGCGCTCGCCACGTTGGATCAACAGATTGTGGATGTTGGCATGCAGAGCGGTTACCGACTGTTCACTGGTCTGCCAGGTCGTCCGCACCCTGTCGAGATCCGCCTGCGAAACGTTTTGCATCGCGCTTAGCCGCTGATAGCGGTCGAACGTCAGCTTGTCATTACGCGCAGTATATTCGGCAGTACGCAGGTTGGCGCGGGCAGAAGCAATCTGTGCATCCAGTTGCTGATTGCTCAGTCTGGCCTGCGCAAAGGCGATTTGCGCGGCCTCGACTTTGTTGATAAATGGCGTGGGATCCAGCTCATAAAGCAGATCGCCTTTTTTTACCTGGCTGTTATTGTGCACATAAACGTGCGAGACGTATCCGGAAACACGCGACGAAACCGGCGTGACCGAGCGCAACACCGTGGAGTCCGGCGTCAACGGGATCCAGATATCGGCAACGATAAACCAGGCGAATATGGCAAGGAAAGCGGCAATACTCACCCTTACCCAACGGGCAAATTTTTGTTCTGGGGTCATCATAGTTTTTAGTGTTGATTATCTTCTTCGCGGATTGTCCGCAGATTGCAGGCGATTACATTTAAGGTGGCGCTGAAGGAAGCGAGATCTGCTTCAGGAATGGTACGCGTGACGCGACATTGATAGGCTTCAATCATCCGGTTCAACTCTACCAGCCGGGCACGGCCTTCCGCAGTTAGCATTAGCAGACGGATGCGTTTGTCATAAGGCGATGTGGAACGCACCAGATAGCCCTGATTTTCCAGTTGTGTGAGAGTGCGCATCAGCGGTGGCAGTTCAATACCCTGCACCTGTGCCAGTTCACTGACCGAAACGTTATCTCCCAGTTGATACAGTTGCATCAGCACCGTCCAACTGGACTGGGTCAGGCCGGTATCGGTAATAGCCGCATCAATAATGGACCGCCATTGACGCACGACCATCGCCATACGCATCCCCAACGGGCGGCGGGCAAACAGCTCATCTTCAGTCATGTCTCTTTCCTCTCTAAGCGAAAGGAAAATAATACTTATCAGGGTAAGTATCAAGAAACACACTGTCTGTAAGCATGAATTGATAAATTTTATGAATGTAAAAAAGGCCGGACGGGTTCCACCTCCAGCCTCTGACTGCTACAGTCACGCTATTCAATCTGATCCCGGCGTAATCCCAGATCCTTGAGTCGCTCATCACTCATCTGTTGCAGGATCCGTCGGGTTTGCGCCTGCAGATGCCATTTTTTAAACGCTCGCCAGATCAGGACAAAGCCAATAAACGGCTGCTTTGCTTTGTTTTCATGAAATTCCATACTCCACCCCCTCTCATACCAGAGCCTGTATTCTGGCGGTTTTCGGGTGGATCAATACAGATTCAAAAACAGCTTTTATTTAACATACAGATTCGCTAATACTGTCTCTGCATCGCACATTTTGCACCTGTCTGTACTGGTTTTTACATCTGTATGGCATCTTCGAGGGATACAGCATGACGCGTTACCAACATCTGGCTAATATTCTGGCCGAGCGTATTGAACAAGGGCTGTATCGTCACGGAGAGAAATTGCCGTCGGTACGCAGTCTGAGTCAGGAGCACGGTGTCAGTATCAGCACCGTACAGCAGGCGTATCAGGTGCTGGAATCATTGCAACTCATTACGCCGCAGCCCCGTTCAGGCTACTTCGTCGCGCCTCAGAAAGCGCTGCCGCCGGTCCCGCCGATGTCGCGTCCGGTACAGCGTCCGGTTGAGATTACCCAATGGGAGCAGGTACTGAACATGCTGGAAGGCCATCACGACCAATCGGTTATCCCGCTTAGCAGCGGTATTCCGGATGTTAGCCAACCCAGCCTGAAACCGCTCTGGCGCGAACTCAGTCGCGTAGCACAACACAATCTGAGTGCGGTTCTGGGCTACGATGAACTGGCTGGCAGCCTCGCACTACGCCAGCAAATCGCCCGGCTGATGCTGGATGGCGGATCGGTGGTTAACGCCGACGATCTGGTGATCACCAGCGGCAGTCAAAGCGGCATGTCACTGGCCCTGCTGGCCGTCTGCCAGCCAGGAGACATTGTCGCTGTGGAATCCCCGGCTTATTACGGCACCATGCAATTGCTGCGCGGTTTAGGGATCAAAGTGATTGAGATCCCGACCGATCCGGATACCGGCATCAGTATTGAAGCGCTGGAGCTGGCGCTTGAACAGTGGCCGATCAAAGGCGTTATCCTGGTGCCCAATTGCAATAACCCGCTCGGTTTTATCATGCCGGACACCCGTAAGCGGGCGGTGCTGGCGCTCGCTCAACGCCACGACATTGTGATTTTCGAGGATGATGTTTACGGTGAACTGGCGACAGAGTATCCCCGCCCCAGAACCATTCACTCCTGGGATATCGACGGTCGGGTTATCCTTTGCAGTTCATTCACCAAATCGGTCGCCCCTGGCCTGCGCGTCGGCTGGGTCGCTCCGGGTCGTTATCACGACAAATTACTGCATATGAAGTATGCGGTTATTGGCACCAACGTTCCCGCCACACAACTGGCGGCTGCGACGTTTGTCCAGGAAGGACACTATCACCGCCACGTCCGGCGAATGCGGCAGATTTATCAGCGTAATATGGAGATTTATACCTGCTGGGCGCGGGAATACTTTCCTTGTGGGATCTGCGTAACGCGACCAAAAGGCGGTTTTATGTTATGGGTTGAACTCCCGGAGCAGGTCGATATGGTTTGTGTCTCCAGACAACTCTGTCGCCTGAAAATTCAGGTCGCACCGGGTTCACTGTTTTCCGCATCCGGGAAATACCGCAACTGCGTGCGCATAAACTGTGCGCTTCCGCCCAACGAGAAGCACCGGGATGTGATGCAGAAACTGGGCGAGGCGATCAAAGTCGCGATGGAGTAAACATTCGACTTACCGGACGGCCTGAACGCGACACAGCGTATTCAGTGAATCACACTCTGCAGCTCTTCTGCGGAAAGTCTGGTAAGTCTTTGTACCGTGATATAACAAAGCATGACTATGCCGGAGGCACTAATTGTGACCCACACCCGAGATATTCCACAATCGTTCTGGCGCGATGAGCGGCTTGCATGGCTGGAGCTGCGCAGCACCTGGCGCAGTCATCAGGCCTATAAGCGCCATCACCATCCGCAACTCTCTGTTGGGGCCATTCTGGAAGGTGAAACCTGCTGTGTCAGCGATGGCAAAGAATACCGTCTGCAGGTGGGCGACCTGATAGTCATCCCGCCACGGGTACCGCACAGCTGTAATCCGGTCGATGGACAGTGTCGCAGCTACCATATGCTCTACCTGGACGCGGACTGGTGTGTTGCCCAGTTGTCCGAACAGACAATCCCTGCACCGTTTTTCGCCCCGAGCCCGGTGATCCGCGATCCACAACGCTTTCAGCGCTTTCTCGACCTTGTGGCGTTAATGGAGAAACGGCAAACCGCGCCGCTTATCGATGCCGTCCGCCTCTTGCTGCGCGCACTCCCCTTGCAGTCAGGAAATCCGCCGCGTCCGCGAGCGACCAGTCAGTCTCTGAAAGCGCGGCTGCACAGCAATTTGCTCTCTCCACCGTCGCTTGATGATGTCGCGCAAGAGTTCGGCATGCGCAAAGAGACGCTGATTCGCACCTTTAAGCAGGACACCGGTCTGACGCCGGGCAGCTATCTGAACATCGCGCGGATCGATTTTGCCAGAACGCGACTGCGCGCCGGAGACGATATCGCCGACGTCGGCTATCAGAGTGGTTTTGCCGACCAGAGCCATTTCCACCGCACCTTTGTCAGTTATACCGCCGCCACACCGCGTCAGTATGCGCGGGGACGATCAATATCAGACAATAATTAGCGTTTCACCGGGCGTAGCGTGTACTCAGGTTTGCACACTGAGGTCACTATGGAACCGTTGTCTGTACTCTTTCCCCCTGCCTTTCCCGCCCTGGCGCTGGCTCACTTTGTGGCGCTGCTCAGCCCCGGACCGGATTTCTTTTTACTGGTGGGCTACGCCGTTCGCTATCGACTGCGCGGCAGTGCCGGGCTGTGCCTGGGGATCGCCGCCGGTAACGGCATCTATATCCTGCTGGCGATTGCCGGCTGGGGGATCCTCCGTCAGCTTCCCCAGCTCTTCACGTTGATCGCACTGTTGGGCGCACTTTATTTACTGTGGATCGGCAGCCTGCTGCTACGCAGTCGTCCGCAAACGCTGACGGGCGCAGATGCCCAGTCCACGCGTCCGGGATTGGGCAAACAAGTGCTGCTGGGGCTGGGTTCGTCGCTGCTCAACCCGAAAAACGCCTTGTTCTATCTGGCGCTGATGACCGCCCTGCTTGGCCCGTCAGTGACGCTGGTGCAGCAGGCCGTCAGCGGGATCTGGATGACCAGCGTCGTACTGTGCTGGGATCTGTTGATTGTGATGGGGATTGGCCTGCCGTTTATCCAGCGACGGCTAAGCCACGGGATCGTGTGGATCGAACGTCTCGCCGGGGTCGTGTTGATCGCCTTTGGCTGCGGGATCGTCTGGCGCTTTCTCTTCCCGTAGCTCATTGAGATACTGAATGAATTCAGCCCATTCTATTGACTAACATCAAATTATAATGACACTTAAGGTGTATATTTTCCGTTCAACTTACTTTTCCCGAGGTGTGATGTGCTGATAACCATCTGTAATCGCTACACATTCTGACAAGCGTCAGAATGTGTTCCCCTGTCTGTGATTCTCATGGGCAGTGCTTTTGATTACATGAAATTCAGTACATCCGCAGTCTGCTGTTCTCTCTTTTCTGCCTGATGTCCCTGTGACAGTATTGAATTTCGTTGTTCCCGTTAAGGGGTTCTCCACATGGAGTTCGTTTTGTATGCAATGGATTATTGAGTTTTTCAAGCGGCACGCCACGACGCTGTTCTTTCCGATGGCGCTGATTCTGTACGATTTTGCCGCCTATCTGTCGACGGACCTGATTCAACCGGGCATCATCAACGTCGTGCGGGAGTTTGATGCCGATGTCAGTCTGGCGCCGGCGGCGGTCAGTCTCTATCTCGCCGGAGGGATGGCGCTGCAATGGCTGCTGGGGCCGCTTTCCGACCGGATCGGTCGTCGTCCGGTATTGGTCACGGGGGCGCTCATTTTTTCCCTCGCCTGTACCGCCACGCTGTTCACCACTTCAATGACACAGTTTCTGATCGCGCGCGTGGTGCAGGGCACCAGCATCTGCTTTATCGCGACGGTCGGCTACGTCACGGTGCAGGAGGCGTTCGGACAAACGAAAGCCATCAAGCTGATGGCAATCATCACCTCTATCGTGCTGGTAGCGCCGATCATTGGCCCGCTTTCCGGTGCGGCGCTGATGCACTTCGTCCACTGGAAGGTGCTGTTCGCCATTATTGCGGTAATGGGTTTTATCGCCTTTATGGGCCTGTTGCTGGCGATGCCGGAGACGGTCCAGCGCGGCGCGGTGCCGTTTAGTGCGATCAGCGTCGTACGCGATTTTCGCGATGTCTTTCGCAACCGCGTGTTCCTCTTTGGCGTCGCCACGATCTCGCTAAGTTACATCCCAATGATGAGTTGGGTCGCCGTTTCCCCGGTGATCCTGATCGACGCGGGTGGCATGACGTCCTCCCAGTTCGCCTGGGTACAGGTTCCGGTGTTCGGTGCGGTCATCGTCGCCAACATGGTCGTTGCTCGTTTTGTGAAAGATCCGACCAACCCGCGCTTTATCTGGCGTGCGGTGCCCATTCAGCTCAGCGGCCTGTTTGTACTGATCGCCGGGAACCTGCTCTGGCCTCACGTGTGGCTGTGGTCGGTGTTGGGCACCAGTCTGTATGCGTTTGGCATTGGGCTAATCTTCCCGACGCTGTTCCGCTTCACGCTGTTTACCAACAACCTGCCGAAAGGAACCGTGTCGGCCTCGCTGAACATGGTCATTCTGGCGGTGATGGCCGTTTCCGTCGAAATCGGTCGCGGACTGTGGTTTAACGGCGGCCGGATCCCGTTTCACCTGTTGGCGGTCATTGCGGGAGTGGCGGTGGTATTCACGTTGAAAGGGTTGTTAACGCGGGTACGCCAGTATCACGCAACGGAACTGGCAACAGAGAAGTAAAATCAGGCCCCGCCATGCGGGGCCGTTTTTTTAAGCAATGCGGGCAAATCCGGCTTCAAGGTCGGCAATCAAATCGCCGACATCTTCCAGACCGATATGCACCCTCACCAGCGTCCCGCTGAAATCAACCTCACCGGCCGGGCGAATGCTGTTCAACTCTTCCGGTTGGTTCGCCAGAATCAACGACTCAAATCCGCCCCATGAGTAAGCCATGTGGAACAGCGAGAAGTTATCGAGGAAGTTCGCTAACTGTTCATCCGTCAGTCGCTTTTTCAGCACGAACGAGAACAAACCAGAACTGCCGCTGAAATCACGCGTGAAGTATTCGTGGCCCGGACATTCCGGCAGTGCCGGATGATTCACCCGCGCCACTTCTGCGCGTGCCGACAGCCAACGGGCAATCTGAATGCTACTCTCCTGATGCTGCTTCAGACGCACCGACAGCGTACGCAGGCCGCGACTGCCGTTATACGCGGTATCGGCATCCAGCGTTTGCCCCATCAGATACGAGTTTTCACGCAATTGGTCCCAGCAACGGGCGTTGGATACCGCCGTTCCCAGCATGCCGTCAGAGTGACCAATCGTGTATTTGGTGCCTGCCTGAATCGAGATATCCACGCCGTAGTCCAGCGCCTTAAACAACACGCCAGCCGCCCAGGTGTTGTCGATCATAATGACGATCTCCGGGTTCACCGCACGAATAGCCTTCACCATTCCCGGTACATCCTGCACTTCCATGGTGATCGAACTCGGTGATTCAAGGAACACCACTTTGGTTTCTGGGCGGATCAGATCGACAATTCCGGCGCCGATCATCGGATCGTAGTACGTCGTTTCGACGTTGAATTTGCTCAGGATCTTATTGCAGAAATCCTGTGTTGGTTCATATGCCGCCCCGGTCATCAGCAGATGATCGCCACGTTGTACAAACGCGAGGATCGCGTTTGTCACCGCCGCCGCACCGCACGGATAGAGCGCACAGCCGGCGCCGCCTTCCAGTTCGCTCATCGCTTTCTGAAACGCGAAGTGGGTATAAGTGCCGCGACGACCATAAAACAACTCACCGTTTGCACGATTGGCGGTGGCGAATTTTTTGTCCTTCACGGTATCAAACACCAGCGAAGAGGCGCGCTGGATAACCGGGTTTACCGCGCCCTGGGTATAGCGTTTATCGCGTCCGGCGATGACCAACTGGGTTTCGAGTTTCACTGAATCTTTCATAACCTTCTTATCCTTAATCCGTGCGTTAAACCTCGGCGGCCGTCGCCGTCGCATTCATCTCTGCATTCACCGACTTTTTCCCGGAGAAGCGTTCTACAATTTGTGCCGCATTCAAATCATGAATCACGTTAATTAGCGTCGCCGGGGCATCGGTAATGGTGCCCAGCACTACCAACATCGGAATGGTTTCCATCGGCAGTCCCAGCGTGGTGACGATAAATATCTCCCCAAGGAACGCCCCGCCCGGTACGCCGCCGACGATAATCGCGGAAAGCACGGCGATCAGCATGGTCAGGAAGAAGGTTTCCGTGGTGAATGGAATCCCCAGCACCGAGTAAATAAAGACGATCTTCAGCGCCGCAATCATCGCCACGCCGCCTTTGTTCAGGTTGACCAGCAGTGGGATCGAGACATCCACAATTTCCGGGTTAATCCCCATCGCTTTGCCCGCGCGCAGCGTCACCGGCAGCGTGCCCAGCGAAGAACAGGTACCCAGCGCCGTGACAGAAGGCTCAATGGCGTGACGCCAGAAGGCCTTCACCGCCGGTACGCCGCCGCCAATGTAAGAGTAGAGAATAGAGCCGAAAATGTAGTAAGCCAGCGTGGCAACCATGAACAGACCAATTGCCCGGGCAAAGGTGAGCAGCAGCCCGGAATCCTGGCTAGCCATCGTCGCCGCAAAGTAGCAACCGAGCCCCAGCGGCGCGACCTTCATGATGATCGACACGATCTTCATAATGACGGTGTTGGCATCGTCCAGCAGCGAGGCAATACGTTTACCCGCCTGTTCTGACTGACCAATCGCGATCCCGGCAATGATCGCCATCACGATCAGCGCGAGAATATTCGACTTAGAAAACAGACCAATAAAGTCATTGGTGGTGATCATGCTGACAAAATCCATCTTGCCGCTGCCCGCCTGTACGGACTGCGAGAGATCGATAGTGACCCCCTGCGCCGGGTTGTACCACAGGGCTAACGCCACGATGCCGGCCGCCGGAATAAACGCCATCGCGATGGAAACGATAAAGATAATCGCCATAATTCGCCCTAAGCGTTTCAGGTCGGTCATACTGGCGATAGAGGACATTACGCTGATTCCCACCAGCGGAACGATAATCATAAATAACAGGTTCAGGAAAATCTGACCTATCGGCTGGAGTTTACTGGCAAACGCGGGGGCTAAAATCCCTAATAAACCACCTGCCACCAGAGCAAGTAATAAAATAATTGACGATTTGTAGGGTTCGAGTCGTGTCCACATAATCGGTACCTTTTATAAGAATGGAATTAAATGAGAGTAAATTCACAATTTGGCGACGTTCTGTTTTTGCCTCCTTACTATTTGTGACGCACCTCACTTAAGTTGTTATTTTTTCATTTTGTGCGTATGTCGTTTCCTGTGATTCAATAGTTACATGTTTCAAAACCCAATGTAACGGCCTATTCGTACCGTTTTTGCAAATCACTTATGAGCAAAAGGAAACAATGAGCGCACCCATTTCTCTCAAGCACTTAGAGTTTTTTGTCCGGATTGTGGACTGCGGAGGTTTATCTGAAGCCGCGGTGCAACTTAACGTGTCACCGTCCGCGGTCAGTAAAAGTCTGGCGGCAATGGAAGATACGCTGGGGACAACATTAATTAAGCGCACGACCCGCAGTATTACGCTGACCGACGCCGGGCAATATTTGTTTAACCGGGCCAATAAATTACTGAAAGAATTTGATGAAACGCTTAATACTACCTCTGGTTATTATCATAATCCGCAAGGTGAATTACGCATTACCTGTTCGATTGCCTTCGGCTATTCCCGACTGGTCAATCTGGTGGACAAATATCGCACCCAATACCCGGATGTGAACCTGTATATCGATCTCAACGATAACTTCGTCAATCTGAACGACACGGATTTCGATATCGCCCTGCGCATCTCCACCGCCCCGCCGCAAAACTATGCCACGCGTAAACTGGTGCCGATCCGCTGGGCGTACTGCGCCTCCCCCGGTTACCTCGCGAAGAAAGGGATGCCGCTGCGTCGTACCGATCTGGTCGATCACGATTGTCTGGTTTATCCTGGCCTGACCCCAGTTCTGAAGGTTGCCGACGAGCAGGATCGCCTGCATCAGCTAAAACTGCATATGCCGATCCAGGCCAACAGCAGCCTGGTCCTGCTGAAGTCGGTGCTGGAAGATCAGGGCGTGGCCTATCTGCCGACCTATCTGATTGGCGATCATATCCAGAAAGAGGAGATCACCCCGCTGATGCTCGACGGCACGATCGCCTGCGAAACGCACACCCTTTACGCGCTCTATTTCCCCAGCAAATACAGCAATCCGAAGGTGCGTTCGTTTATTGATTTTTTGGTCGCGGAGTTAGGGACACTGCCAGCGTGGGACAACTGGATCCCCGGCTGATCCCCGGTTGTTTTTGCACGATCCCTCCGTCTGGCTCTATCCTTAAGCGTATGAATAAAATTGCTGAACTCAAACGCGCCAAACTGCTGGCGCTTTCGTTACTGCTGATCGCGGCCACTACGTTCGTCATCACCCTCTTCCTGCCGCCTGGTTTTTGGGTCAGCGGGATCAAAGCCATTGCCGAGGCGGCGATGGTCGGTGCCCTGGCGGACTGGTTCGCGGTGGTGGCGCTGTTTCGCCGCGTCCCTCTCCCGTTCATTTCGCGGCACACGGCGATTATTCCCCGTAATAAGGACCGCATCGGCGAGAATCTGGGGCAGTTTGTGCAGGAGAAATTCCTCGACACCCAGTCCCTGGTTGCGCTGATCCGCCGCCATGAACCCGCGCTGCTGATTGGCAACTGGTTCAGCCAGCCGGAAAACGCCCAGCGGGTCGGACAGCATCTGTTGCAGATCATGAGCGGCTTTCTGGAACTGACCGACGATGCCCGTATCCAGCGCCTGCTAAAACGGGCGGTGCATAAGGCGATTGATAAGGTCGATCTCTCCGGCACCAGCGCCCTGATGCTGGAAAGCATGACCAAAAACGATCGCCATCAGGTTCTGCTCGATACGCTGATCGCCCAGTTGATATCCCTCCTCCAACGCGACAGTTCGAGGACCTTTATCGCCCGGCAAATCGTCCACTGGCTGGAGACCGAGCATCCGCTGAAGGCTAAAATTCTGCCTACCGAATGGCTGGGCGAGCACAGCGCGGAGCTGGTATCGGAAGCGGTGAACTCGCTGCTCGACGACATCAGCCACGATCGCGCGCATCAAATCCGCCACGCCTTCGATCGCGCCACGTTCAGGCTTATCGACAAACTGAAAAACGATCCGGAGATGGCGAACCGGGCAGAAAGCATCAAAGATTACCTGAAAGAAGATGAAGCCTTTAACCGCTACCTCGGCGAGCTGTGGGCGGATTTACGTCAGTGGCTGAAGCAGGATATCAACGCCGACGATTCCAGGGTGAAGCAGCGAATCGCCCATGCCGGACAGTGGTTTGGCGAAACGCTGATCGCCGACGATGCGCTGCGCGCTTCGCTCAACGGCCATCTGGAGCAGGCCGCCCATCGGGTGGCGCCGGAGTTTGCCGCCTTCCTGACCCGCCACATCAGCGATACGGTGAAAAGCTGGGATGCCCGCGATATGTCGCGGCAGATTGAACTTAACATTGGGAAAGATTTACAGTTTATCCGCGTCAACGGCACGCTGGTGGGCGGGACGATCGGGCTGGTCTTATACCTGTTATCGCAACTTCCCTCACTGCTGCCCGCACTGTCCACTTTTTAAGGAGAAAAAATGGCTGACATTACCCTTTCCCCGGCGCAGCGCGACGGTCTGCGCGATGCGCTCAGAGACTACTGCCGCGATCATTTCGAACTGGAGCTGGAACAGTTCGACGCTGAGTTTTTTATTGATTTCATTAGCGAAAAACTAGGGCCTGTGTACTACAACGCGGGCATTGAGGAGGCGATTCGCACGCATCTGGCCTGGAGTGAGCGCATCCAGGAAGAGATGGATCTGAAGAAGATTTTATAATGCCTTACCTGGCGGGAGATCAATAAACCCATAACATTGACATGGTTATAATGCGAGCACTTTTAACATCTCCCGTGTCACGGGGAAGGAAAATCCATGTCGCTTATCACCGATCTGCCCGCCATTTTCGACCAGTTCTCTGAAGCCCGCCAGAAAGGCTTTCTCACCGTGATGGATCTCAAAGAGCAGGGTATCCCGCTGGTGGGAACCTATTGCACCTTCATGCCGCAGGAGATCCCGATGGCGGCGGGTGCGGTGGTGGTCTCGCTGTGCTCAACGTCGGATGAAACCATCGAAGAAGCCGAAAAAGATCTACCGCGCAACCTCTGCCCGCTGATCAAAAGCAGCTACGGTTTCGGCAAAACCGACAAATGCCCCTATTTTTACTTTTCCGACCTGGTAGTAGGTGAAACCACCTGCGATGGCAAAAAGAAAATGTACGAATATATGGCGGAGTTCAAAGCCGTTCACGTCATGCAGTTGCCAAACAGCAGCCAGGATGCCGCCTCACGCGCGCTGTGGAAAGCAGAAATTCTGCGTCTGCAACAGGCTGTGGAAGCACGCTTTGGGACGCCGGTTACCGAAGCGGCACTGCGTGACGCCATTGTCCTCAAAAACCGTGAGCGTCGTGCGCTGGCGAATTTCTATCGTCTCGGGCAGCTTAATCCCCCTGCATTGAGCGGCAGCGATATCCTGAAAGTGGTGTACGGCGCGACCTTCCGCTTTGATAAAGAAGCCCTTATCGACGAACTGAACAGCATGGCTGAACGCGTGCGTCAGGCATGGCAGGATGGTAAACGACTGGACGCCCGTCCGCGTATTCTGATCACCGGCTGTCCGATCGGCGGCGCGGCAGAAAAAGTGGTGCGCGCCATTGAGGAAAACGGCGGTTGGGTGGTGGGATACGAAAACTGTACCGGCGCGAAGGCGACCGAGCAGTGCGTCGCGGAAACCGGTGACGTATACGAGGCGCTCACCGACAAATATCTCGCCATCGGCTGTTCGTGCATCTCTCCAAACGATCAGCGCCTGACGCTGCTCAGCCAGATGGTGGAAGAGTACCATGCAGACGGCGTGGTGGACGTGATTTTGCAGGCCTGTCATACCTATGCCGTTGAATCACTGGCGATTAAGCGCCATGTTCGCCAGCAACACAACATTCCTTATATCGCCATTGAAACCGACTACTCCACCTCGGATGTCGGCCAGCTCAGCACCCGCGTCGCGGCCTTTATTGAAATGCTGTGAGGAGCGGGCGTGACGTATTCGATAGGAATTGATTCCGGCTCGACGGCGACCAAAGGCATTTTACTCACCGGCGGTGTGATTGAGCGCCGTTTCCTGTGCCCGACGCCATTCCGCCCTGCCGATGCCATCCGCGAGGCCTGGGAGGTTCTCGCGGAAGGTCTGGAAACGCGCCCCTACCTGACCTTAACCGGCTATGGCCGCCAGCTGGTTGATTTTGCCGACAAGCAGGTGACTGAAATCTCCTGTCACGGACTGGGTGCGCGACTGCTCGCACCTGCCACCCGCACGGTCATTGACATCGGTGGACAGGATAGCAAGGTGATCCAACTGGATGACGACGGTAACCTCACCGACTTTCTGATGAATGACAAATGCGCGGCGGGCACCGGGCGTTTTCTGGAAGTCATTTCACGCACCCTGGGTGCCAGCGTGGAGCAACTCGATACCATTACCGCTGGCGTTGCGCCGCACGCCATCAGCAGTATGTGCACTGTTTTTGCCGAATCCGAAGTGATTAGCCTGCGCTCTGCGGGTATCGCCCCGGAAGCGATCCTCGCGGGGGTGATCAATGCCATGGCGCGGCGCAGCGCCAACTTCATTGGTCGACTCTCTTCAGAAGGGCCACTGCTGTTTACCGGCGGCGTCAGCCACTGCGCAGCGTTTGCCAGGATGCTGGAAGCCCATGTCGGTATCCCGGTAAACACCCACCCGGACGCGCAGTTTGCCGGCGCCATCGGCGCGGCGCTGATCGGCCAGCGGCAGAGAACGCGCGGATGACGGAATACCTGTTTTTATTTCATTCGACGGTGGGCGTGATCCAGACCCGCAAAGCGTTGCAGGCCGCAGGCGTGACCTTTCGGGTCGCCGACATTCCCCGCCAGTTGCGCGGGGGCTGCGGACTGTGCGTCTACCTGCATTGCCAGCCCGGAGAACAAGATCGGTGGGTGATCCCCGGTCACACCGAATCGATCTACCGCCTTGAGCAGGGCGACTGGCAATGTGTGGCAACCTTCGACGCGCCAGCACGTTGCCCCGCGAAACCATGATAAATATCACTATGCAATTATCACCCGTTTAAGGATTCATTAAGATTAATCTTTATACTTTCTCCCTGAATGTCTTTGTTTTTATTTAAGGAAGAATAATGAGATTGTCCGCCCGATATCTGAATTCACCTCTGCGAATCATGCTTCTTCTTACTTTACTCATTGCGGGGGCGAGTTATGTCATATCGGGTAACGCCATGCCCGACAATGACAATAACTCCCTTGCCGATTATCGCGCGACGATAGACGGTAAACAGATCGCGGGCGTGAAAAAAAATGTCTCCTCACTCACCTGGTCCGATAAAACGAATACATTGTTCAGCACAATCAATAAACCCGCCGCGATTATTGAATTAACCCGCCAGGGTCAACTGCTGCGTACCATCCCACTCGATTTTATTCGCGATCTGGAGACGATCGAGTTCATTGGTAACGACACGTTTGTCATCAGCGATGAAAGTGACTATTCCATCTACGTGATTACCCTCAATGCGCAGTCACAGGTCAACATCATCAAAAAGTTAACGCTTAATCTGTATGAAACCCCGACCAACGACGGTTTTGAGGGCCTCGCCTGGTCACGTGAAAAAGAGACATTCTGGTTTTTTAAAGAAAAGAGACCGATTGGGATCTATAAAGTGACGGGGCTGCTCAATAATGACAATCTGACCATCAGTAAAGACCATGCGCTGCAACAACAGCTAGGTGTGCAGGATATTTCAGGCGCGGAGTTTAATCCGCAGCGGAACAGCCTGCTGATCCTATCTCACGAATCACGAGTGCTCAAAGAGGTCAGAACCGACGGCAACGTTCTCGGCGTCATGCCGCTAACCGAAGGTCACCACGGGTTGGCGCACACCATACAGCAGGCTGAAGGGATCGCGATGGATAACCAGGGGACGCTGTTTATCGTGGCAGAGCCCAACCTGTTTTACCGCTTCACGTCTGAGAGCGCACAATAATACCGCCATCGCCTTACCCATTTGTTATAAATTTGTTACTCTCGCATTTCGCTCACGACAAATAACAATGGGTACGGCATGAGCCAGCAACCGCACATCGCAGACCGGTATTCACTGCGCACCGCCCTTTTCGGGATGATGGTCCTCGCGCTGGGCATGGGAATTGGCCGTTTTCTCTATACCCCAATGCTGCCCGTACTGCTGGCTGAGGGGCGCTTCACGTTTTCCGAACTGTCGTGGATAGCCAGCATCAATTATGCGGGATACCTGGTCGGCAGCCTGTTGTTCTCGTTCGGGCTTTTTCATCTGCCGGGACGTTTACGCCCTATGCTGTTGAGTTCAGCGGTGGCGACCGGCGCACTGATCCTCGCGATGGCGCTATTCTCCAATCCCATGGTGGTGATGCTGGTGCGCTTTTTGGCGGGAGTCGCCAGCGCCGGGATGCTGATCTTTGGCTCCACGCTGGTGCTGCAACATACCCGCAATCCTTTTGTCATTGCCTCGCTGTTTTCTGGCGTCGGCGTCGGGATTGCGCTGGGTAACGAGTACGTGATTGCCGGTCTGCACTTTGCGCTCTCCTCCCACGCGCTGTGGATCGGGGCGGCGGCCTTCTCTGCCGTCCTGGCGATATTGCTGATGCTGCTGCTTCCGTCCCACGCCCACGCGCTGCCTGCCGCCACCCAGGCAAAAAGTGACTCGCAACCGATGCGCTGGTGGCTACTGGCGCTGCTCTACGGACTGGCAGGATTCGGTTACATCATCGTTGCCACCTATTTACCGCTAATGGCGAAAGGGGCGGGTTCTCCACTGCTGACGGTTCATCTGTGGACGTTGGTCGGTGTCTCAATTGTGCCGGGCTGCTTCGCCTGGCTGTGGGCCGCGAAACGCTGGGGAGTGCTGCAATGCCTGACGGCAAACCTGGTGATTCAGGGGGCCTGTGTGATCCTGACGCTGGCCAGCGGCTCTCCGCTGTTACTGGTACTGAGCAGCGTGGGGTTCGGCGCAACGTTTATGGGCACCACCTCGCTGGTCATGACCCTCGCGCGACAGCTTATTGTGCCGGGAAACCTCAACCTGCTCGGGTTTGTGACGCTGACCTACGGTATCGGCCAGATTCTGGGTCCGCTGTTAACCACGCTGTTAGGCAGTGGCACGCAGGCGATTACCGATGCCACGCTGTGCGGCGCGCTGGCGTTATTTATCGCCGCGACGATCAGCGCCCTGCAATTCTATAAACAAAAGCGTTTGTTGTCGTGCCGCATCAAAGACATGCGCTGACCATAATGCGGGGGACCTGGTGGATCCACTCCAGTAATTCGTAAAGCAGCGAAGCCGTGACGATTTTACTGGTCGTCGCGGTTGACCAGGGAAAGAGCGTTACGCTGAGTTCCCACGTCATGAGCGAGACGGTTGTTACGACCAGGGTCAGTCCTAATGCGGTGACGGTAATACACGCCATGGCGCGCCAGAGAGGTAAAAACATCATCCTGTAAAACCCGCCCGCACTTATTCACGACCGCCTTCATTGGCGGTGCGATGCAGCATGAGCGCTTCGGCAATAATGTCCTGTTTGCTTTTACGCGTTTCTAACGCCAACGCCCGAACGTAGTCCCATAGCGTCGTCTCAACACGGGCGCTTAACAGCACCATATCTTTAGAACGGGTTCCCCTGGCTTTACGGGTATCGGGATAATCGCGGGAAGGCATCGTCGGCTCCTGAAGGCTATGTCATCTTAACTGGGGAGGAATATGCAGTTGGTCGAATAACAAGTCAACGTACAAAATTTCAGCAGCCGGGTGATAGAAATGTTAAGAAAACGCCTTAAAATGGAACGCTGTTTCAAGTGAAAGATAGCCCGTAGCAGGCTAATGATGTCAGGGTTTATTTACATGTTCTGATTAATTCAGTGCATTTCAGCCCCTGCGCTTCCGGCAAAACATTCACCACGATTATTGAAAATTCCTATGCGCCAATAAGTTACTTCCAGGATAAATGTTTACTTTGAAGGCAATAACTGGCTTTTTTAGAGAGAGTTACGACGATCTCTTTCAATAATTTTCGCTAACGTCACTTCTTTTCTTTGTTATCGGACGTCTTACCACCGCCACCATAAACGCAATAAAGGTAAACAAGTCGTAAATAAGGACATTTTTTAACGACGCAAATTAAGTGCGCATCAATTGACATGGATCAATTTTAAAAGCTGAATTTTGCCAGCTTTTGGTAAGAATCTGATGAAGCGCACAAATACCGACTGCTTTTGTACACTAAATTTTACGCCACCAGACATGCCTGTCATCCGCGGGTGATATTGACTTTACTTTTCATCGAAACACTTCCAGCACGACGGAACCAAAGTTATTCCAGTACATCCCCGACATATCATTTGCAAACACCACTAACTCACCGCTGCGGGGCGCAATCCAGCCGTTATTGAGCCGGGTGCCGTCGCCAATCACAAACATGGTATCGGTTGCTTTATCAATAGTACCAATCAGGGTAAACCAGGTCGCAGATTCGTGGCGGCAACGCAGCCAGAGTCGGGCAAAATTCAAATAGCCGACGGTGTAACCGTTCGCGTCACAATAATGCCCCATATCGCACCACTTTCCGGTGACATGAAAGAAATACCTGACGCCCTGCTCAACAAACAGATCCGTTTCAACCCATTTATCGCGTGAGCGAATTTGAGTTCGCTTCACCCGTCGTGAAGCCAGTGGCGGAACGCACATTCGATCAACCATACATCATCACCTTTGCGCAAACACAGTTATGCAGGCCGCCAAAGGCCGCCCGGATAAAACGATGACGAACAGGAGGGGTAACACTAATTTTTATGAACTCTGCGGCCGCGCTCCATAACAGGAAAGTTGTAGTCAGCCCGTGCCGTTTCATACCTTTCATTGACCTGACGCGATAGCGCCTACAGATGCGCAGTTCAACGTGCGGGTAAGCCACGCGCTTACCCGCACATCACCACACGGGTTACCGGTAGTTGACCTTCATATTTTTCGACAACGGTTCAATGACCGTGGAGACCAGAATAAAGCACAGCACACAGAATCCGGTCATCGCCATGAATACCGCATCCCAGTTGTAAGCATCCAGAATAATACCCACAATCAGCGGCATACACATACCACCCAGTTGCCCGCCCATGTTGATTACGCTGTAAGCGATCGGATAAATGTCTTTATTCGCCCGCCCCATCGCGTAGACCGAGTAAGCCGAATAGCCCAGCGACAGCATCAGCCCCAGCAGGAACAGCATCAGCGACAGAACGATTTTGCTTTCTGGCGCATAAACCAGTGAGTACATGGTGAAGATCGTCGCCCCGGCGCTGAGCAACATCAGCGGTTTACGACGCTTGTTCAGCACCCGGTCAGAGAGCACGCCGCCAATAAAGTTGCCCATGACCGTCCCGAGAAACGGTGCGGCTGCCAGTGCGGCAGAACTCGTCAGATCGAATCCGCGTTCGGTGATCAGATACTTGGGCAGCCATGACATCAGCACGCTGACAATCCCCACCATCGAGAAGTATCCCAGCGCGACGCCATAAATATCCCAGCAGCGGAAGACCTGTTTTGAACAGGACAGTTCTTCAACCTGCTTTGTGCGAATTAGCTTGTCGAGCCAGCAGTAATTGAACTCAGGAACGGCCGGAGCGGCGGCTTCCTGAGTCGTCGCCGGAAGCTGTTCTTCGCGGATGTAAGCGACCTCTTGCTCATTCACGAAGCGACTCTCTTCCGGCTTATTGCGAACCATCAGATACCAGAAGATCGCCAACAGCAAGCCCGGAATGGCAAAGAAGACAAAGATATAGCGCCATCCCCAGACGGTGATGATCCAGGCGCACAGCGGCGGGACGATCAGTGGACCAAACTTGGATCCTGCCAGAAACAGCCCGGTTGCCGTCCCTTTTTCCTTCGGGGGAAACCACTGGTTGATAGTCACCGTCGAGCCAATAACCACCGGTGACTCACAGACGCCCACCATAAAACGCAGGATCTTCAGCAGGAAAATGTTATTCACCATCCCCATCAACCCCGTAAACACGGAGGTTAATAACATCCCCATTGCAAATGCATTACGCATGCCGAACTTCTTAATCAAGTACCCGGCAGGAATTTGAAAAAACGCATAGCCGGCAAAGAACAGGCTGATTAACAGTCCTGCCATGGTATTTGAGATTTGAAATTCTTCCTGAATAAACGGAATAGCAAAGCCGATATTTGCGCGGTCGGCGTTAGCTACGGTGTAGGTTACAAAGATAAAACTCATGACCCACCATCTATAATGGGTCATCTTCGGCTTCCCGATATTATTATTCATCATGTCTGTTTCCGTATCAGAGGTCAGATTTTTTCGCTGCAAAAATCAAATTCACTGTAGGTTCTGGCTCGCGAAAGACTGCTCAACAACGTCGGTTCAATCGTGCTGCGGATCAGGTTTGCGATATCCAGCAGGTCAGGCAGTGAGATACCGGTGTCGAACCCCATTCGGTTAAACATATTCACCGCATCCTCGGTGGCGGCATTACCGGCGGCCCCAGGCGCAAACGGGCACCCGCCCAGTCCACCGACGGCGGTCTCAAAGCGCGTAATGCCCGACTGAACGCCAGCAAACATACAGGCCAGCGCCATACCGTGGGTGTTATGCAGATGCAAACCAATGTCCATTTTGGGGAATTTCTGCTGGATCCCGCGCAGTACAGATAATGTCTGAGTCGGATTGGCGACGCCGATGGTGTCGCACAGGGTTACCGCCGAAATCCCGAGATCATCGGCAAACTTGATCATATCCATCAGCGTTTCACGACTGGTCTCGCCAATAAACGGGCAGCCAAATACCGTCGCCAGCGACAGCGTAATAGTCATATCCGGGAACGTGTGGCGAATTTTATAAAGATCCTCCAGCGACTCGGCATGCGTCCGGTTAATGTTGGCCTTGTTATGCGCCGGACTGACCGAAACCACATAGTTAATATTTTTAATGCCGGACTCACTGGCGAGACTGGCCCCCTTCACGTTCGGTACTAACACTGACGGAATAATATGCGGATGCGTGTTCAGAACATGCTGAATAACCTCACGGGCATCGCTCATTTGTGGAATCGCCTTAGGACTAACCATCGAGGTGATTTCCATCGCGCCGATCCCCGACTCGACCAGACGATCGATAATTTTTATTTTTAAATCGGTAGGAATAAACGCTTTGATGTTCTGAAAACCATCTCTTGGCCCGACTTCAGTAATCTGGATAAATGTCGACATGGCAGAACCCCTTACAGAACGCCGGAACGAATAAGCTGCTCAATTTTTTCATCTGAATAGCCCAGACGTTCTTTAAGCACTTCGTAATTATGTTGGCCAAGCGTTGGCGCAGGCATTCTGATGGTCGCCTTGTTGTTCGTGAATTTAACCTGATTGCCGGTCATGGTAATTTTCCCGGCGACGGGGTGTTCAATATCGACAAACATTTCGCGGGCACCAGCAATATGCGGATCCTGCGTCACACGGTCGATGGTATTGATCGGCGCAGAAGGTATACCGGCATCCAGTAGCATCGACACGATGGTGTCGATATCTAAATCGCGGGTCCAGCATTCGATAATGTCTTTCAGCTCGGCGTGATGAGCAACGCGGTCGAGGTTAGATTTAAATTTCTCATCTTCCAGCGCGCTGATTTGCAGAACGTTTTTCAGCAGGCCATATAATTTGTCGTTGCCGCAGGCAATAATGACGTAACCGTCACGCGCCTGGAAAGAGTCATACGGATAAATCGCTTCATAGCGGTTACCAATACGCGTCGGAATACGTCCTGTATTAAGGTAAATAATGTTGATAATTTCCAGCGACGACACCATCGAATCGACCAGCGCAATATCCACTTTTTCGCCGACACCGGTTTTCAGGCGATTGACGTAAGCGGCAAGCACGCCAATGGCGCAACTCATCCCTCCGACCACATCCGCAATAGCTGTCCCGGTGCGCGTAGGCGGCGTATCAGGCCAACCGGTGGTGCTCATCAGTCCACTCATGGCCTGGCCGATGATGTCGTAACCCGCGCGTTTCGAATACGGGCCGGTATGACCAAAGCCGGAAACGGCGCCGTAAATAATCGCCGGATTCGCCTTACGCAAATCCTCATAGCCAAGTCCCAGTTTTTCCATCACACCCGGACGGTAGTTTTCCAGAACCACATCGCTGTCGCGAACTAAATCGAGAAATATCTGCCGACCTTCTTCAGATTTAAGATTCAGCGTCATTCCGCGCTTATTGCGGTTTAAATTCATAAAGTAGGCGCTTTCGCCATTAATTTGCGGCGCGTTGGCCCGTGAATCATCCCCTTTCCCCGGCAATTCGATTTTAATCACATCCGCGCCGAAATCCGCCAGCATCATTCCGCAATAAGGGCCAGCCAGCACCCGGGTTAAATCCAGCACACGAACACCGCTTAATACACCAGACTGTTTGTTCATTCCTTCCCTCACTTTTTTAGTAGATAAAGCACAAGGCCGCTTGCCTTATAGATTGTCTAATCCAATATGTGTGCCAGAATGAATAAATCGGAAGTATTTAATCTAACCAAATGAAACAAATAGATTTATTGCATTTTGCTATTTATCTGAGAGAAAGAAAAATGGCTTTCAATTTTGAAATTCATAACAGTTGTGATATTGGTTTGTGATAGCCACAAATTTACTATGGTGATTTATGTCACATAAAACGTTACCGAATCTGGCCTTAATAACCCCCTATCCGGCACTGGCAGCCGTGGTGACTGAGCAGTGCGCCGGTATTTTTAACTGCCATGTTTTTCACGGAAGCCTGGAAAAAGCCGCGGGGATTGCGCGAAATCTCGACCCTGATTTTTATGACATCATTATCAGCCGTGGCGGTACGGCGGACTATATCGATCGCGTAACCAAAATTCCGGTAGTACGTATTCTCACGTCCGCGCTGGATTTGCTTAAATCGCTCACGCCACTGAAAAAACATCCGCATAAAATCGCCTTTTTTAATTATCAGAACTATTTATCTGACGTAAATCTGGTGGCAACCGCGCTGGACGTGGAGATCGAAGAATTTATCTTCCTGTCGCACGCCGATATGGTCGATAAACTCAAAAAATGCCGTGCACGTAATTTCCAGACGGTGGCGGGAGGATTACCGGTTTCAGACACGGCGGAACACTATGAGATGCACGGGATTCTGATCGAAAATGGTCTGGAATCGGTGAACAGCGCGCTGCGCGAAGCGATGGCAATCGTGGAGACGACCCGCCGCAAGCAACAGGATATGGCGCGACTGGAGATCATTCTCTCCTCAATTACGGAAGGGATCATCGTCACCAACGAAAATAACGAGATCCAGATCTTCAATAAATCCGCCGAGAACATATTTGGCCTGATGGCCTCGCAGGTGATTGGCAAACCGGTGGATACGGTCATTAAAAATACGCGGATTAACCAGGTATTGCTGACAAAATCCCCCGAGATCCGGGAGATTATGGATCTGGACAACACCTCGATCATTACCAGTCGGGTGCCAATATTTCGTGGTACGCAGTGTATTGGGGTGGTGTGTTCGTTTACCGATACGCCGCAAATCCAAAAAGTGGAGCGGATTATTCGCGGCAAGCTGATGAAAAAAGGCTTCACCGCCCGTTACCGTTTTGAGCATATCCTCACGCAAAATAAACACATGGAGTCGGTCATTCATCTGGCAAAAATTTATGCCAATACCCACTCCCCGGTGATGATTTATGGGGAATCCGGCACCGGTAAAGAGCTATTCGCGCAGAGTATTCATAACCAGAGTAAACGCCACCGGGGTCCATTTGTCGCCATTAACTGCGCCGCCATTCCGGAAACCCTGCTGGAAAGCGAACTGTTTGGCTATGAAGGGGGCTCTTTTACCGGCGCGCGGCGCGAAGGAAAAGAAGGTCTGATAGAACTGGCGCACCAGGGAACCTTATTTCTCGATGAAATTGGTGAACTGCCACTGCCTATTCAGAGCCGCCTGTTACGCGTCTTACAGGAATACGAAATTATGCGTGTGGGGGGAAAGGATATTATCCCTGTCGATGTGCGTATTATCGGCGCCACTAACCGATCGCTGGAAAAAATGGCGGAGGAAGGCTCGTTTCGCGGCGATCTCTACTATCGGTTGAACGTCTTACCGCTAATGGTGCCGCCGCTACGGGAAAGAGACGGCGACGTCCGTTTTCTGGCTGAGCACTTCCTCGAAAAATCGGGCTGCGGGCATAAACTGGCGCAGTTCATCGCCCTGTTTTCCACTTACAACTGGCCGGGAAACGTGCGTGAACTGAATTTTATCATTGAACGACTGGTGCTGTTATCCGCCGGATTTCCGGACGCTTCGCTGTTTGAAATATTAAATCTGACCGGTTTTAACGCGCTTAAATCCTGCAACGCGTCACAGACAAATGGGAGGATCGTCGCGGACCTGAGTAAAGGACAACTGAAAGTCATCATTAAAGATCTCGAGCGACAGATTATTGCGTTCTACATGGATCTTTTTGAACAGGATCAAGAGAAAGTCGCCGCCCATCTGGGTATCAGCAAAATGAGTTTATGGCGAAAATATAATCAGATGGACCGCTAAGGGAGGGCAACGACGCAATGCCGGTCGCCTGCTGAGTCCAATATTATTTCAACTCATTCGTTGCTTTAATTCTTCTGGGGTCAATGGCGGATTATGTCGGTGTAACATCGCATGGCAATTCGGGCAAACTGGTATCAGATCGTCAATGGGATCCAGATGATAATCCTCTTTAATCGCCGAAAGCGGTACCAGATGGTGAATATGGATAAACCCCTTGCCGATTTCGCCGTATACCTTTGACATGTCGAGGCCGCACACCTTGCATTGATAGCCATGATATTCAAGCGCTTTCTGCCGAGCATTGCGATCGCGTTCATAACGATTCACCACCACCTGCGTAGCCGCTCCTTCCACATAGTCGATTTGCGATGTTAGCTCATCGGGGAAAAGGGTATCGCTGACAGTTGCAGCCCCCTTTTCTCCCTGCACGATGTGAAATCCTTGCTCAATCAACAAACGCACGCATTTCGATTTGATACCTCCCGAGAAATCCTGCGGCGTGAATGTTTTCCCGGTCATCAACGTTGCCGCGATCCCCACGATCGCTTTTGAAGGATAGCGGCGGCCATCAAACACTACCTCATAGCGTCGAGCCTCTTTGAAAAGATGAGGGAACCCGTCATCGTAGGCTCGAATGGCTTTAATAATGTATTTCCGTGGCAATCGATCGGGTAATTCATTCATTTGATATGATCCATGTAATCCGGGGCTTTGCTTGTCTCATTGGCAAGACTCCGTGACCCCACCAGTGTATCCCTCCTTCACCGCTTGATCAGGCCGTATTTTGCGAGCATCATCGCAATTATTTCTCGAGTAATGAAATCAATGGGTTCCATTCAGATGCTGCAACAGGCAATTGCCGACATGACGATCTGGCGCAAAGGCGAGCAGCGCGCGCCGCATAAGCCATTACTGCTGTTATACGTACTGGCGGGTTATCAGCAAGGTCATGGGCGTCTGTTTGATTATGCTTCGGAAGTTCGCGATAACCTACGTAGCCTATTGGAGCGATTTGGCCCCCAACGCGCCCAGTACCGACCGGACATGCCCTTCTGGCGTTTACAGGGAGACGGTTTCTGGCAACTGCAAAACGCGGAGCGCTGTTCCACATTTGGCAGTAGCCGACAACCTCCCGCTGGTGAACTGGTTGAATTTAACGTTGCTGGCGGCTTTGATAAGCAACATTACGACCAACTGATAAAAAGTAAGAAACTGATTAATTCACTCGCCCGACAAATCCTCGAAGCCCATTTTACCGAAAGTATTCAGGAAGAACTCGCCGATGAACTGGGATTTGAACTCCAGTTGCTTCGTAAACAGCGCGATCCCCTGTTCCGCCAGCAGGTACTGCGAGCCTACAACTATGAATGCGCCATTTGCGGCTACAACATGCGGCACGACAATACCTCTGTCGCGCTGGAAGCTGCCCATATCAAATGGAAGCAGTACGGTGGTCCTTGCGAAATTCCGAATGGTCTGGCCCTCTGCGCAATCCATCATAAAGCTTTTGATAAGGGATCCATTGGATTAGATGAGAGTATGCGAGTACAGGTTTCAGAAGCGGTTAACGGTAGCGGGATCGTCGGCAGGCTGTTTTGGGATTTTCAGGGGAAGATCATTTCTCTACCACAGGTAAAAGCATACTACCCGCAGGACGAATTCGTGGATTGGCATAGGAGAGAGGTGTTCAGGAGATGATAAAGATCAGGCTTGCTCAGGCAACATTAGAACTTTCAGTAGCCATGACAAAAAATAGGGTATGATACTTTCGTTTAACTAGGG
>NZ_CP070239.1:2019598-2020824 GCF_016906145.1 Citrobacter sp. MGH 55 | reverse complement strand
CCTAGCGTTAGATTAGGTCAAAACTCTTTTATCATATATCTCACAAGTGGTCTTTCTATAAGGCTAACATCATTGAAAAGCACAAAAATTACCCTTTTCACAGCATAGAGTTAATATTTATGAATGAGAAAAAAATCATTGAAATTGCGAATCTGGAAAATGATTGTAAAATTGGCAAGGACAGGCACTTTATTGCTGCCGACAGAAAAAACAAATGGCGAATCTATCTGGGTTTATTTGCCGTCGTAGGCTCCGCTGTAATATCATCTGGAATAGGCAAGAGCATATTAGAATTACTAAATTCTTATCTTCAAATAGAACATTGGGCCTCCTGGGATACGGCTTTGAGTCATATTCTTCCATTATTAGTTGGTATTTCAACTGCAATTATCGGTTTTCTTGGTTTAGAGAAACAAACGGCACAACATCGATATGTCGGCAATGCCTATATTGAAATATCCAGGAAAGCAAGATCTCTTTTAAATGAAATCAATAAAAACAATTATAATGAGAAAATAAAAGAATACGAACCTTTATTAGAAAAATATCTGGAGATAAACAAAGAGGGTGAGTCATGTCCGACGAATAATAGCGACTCATTCAAAGCGATGAGTATGAATGCTTACCGACGCAATGCCATCAAAGGAAAACTAGCTGAGATGGAAAAGGATATTATAAAATTTAGCACCAAGAAAAAACGTACGACATTAAAGCTAAGTACTATTGTAAGTGTGAATATAAAGATAAAAATCGCCTACGTATTATGGTCATTAAAAATCATCAGGAAAAGAGATTATTTACGCTATGTGAAATGCTATCTGACATTATCCTGTTAATCTCATCGTACAACGGGCGATTAAGCCCGTTCTCAATCAAACCGGTGCAGGTCGCCCACACAGAACGATTCATCAACTCAGCGTGCCCTGTAACACCTGCACTTATCTGCCCTGAAACCTGCATCATGCCAGCGTGTCCGGCATTGCTTTTCACCCTCGAAAATAGTACGGTCACACAAGAAGAATTCTTCGTGGACGGTGGAAAATTATGCCAATAATTCAGTCTGTTGAACGTGCTTTGCAGATCCTCGACTTGTTTAATGAACAGGCTACGGAACTCAAAATCACCGAGATAAGCAAACTGATGGGATTGAGCAAAAGTACCCTCCACTCTCTTCTTAAAACGCTTCAGTTGCATGGCTATATCGATCAGAACCCGGAAAACGGAAT
>NZ_CP070239.1:2002757-2018274 GCF_016906145.1 Citrobacter sp. MGH 55 | reverse complement strand
TAAATACCGTCTGGGCATGAAACTGGTCGAGCGTGGCCACTTTGTCGTTGGCACAATGGATATTCGCCAGAAGGCAAAAAGCTGGTTGATCCGGCTCTCGCAGGAAACGGGACAGACCACCCATTTGGGTATTCTGGACGGCAACGAAGGCGTCTATATTGAGAAAATAGAAGGTAAGCAGGCTGCCATCGCTTATTCACGAATTGGTCGCCGCTTGCCTGTTCACGCCACGGCTATCGGTAAGGTATTGCTCGCCTGGCTGGATGAGGAAGAACTTGCTGCGGTGTTGGAGGGGTATCAGTTCAATGGCTTTACCCCCGCCACCCTTACCGATCGCGCCTCGCTGCTTGCCGCGCTGAAAGAAACCCGCCATAACCAGTATGCGATGGATAACGAAGAGAATGAGCCAGGCGTACGTTGCGTCGCGGTACCGGTCTGGAATCATGAATCACGGGTTATCGCAGCCCTTAGCCTCTCCACTCTCACTTCTCGCGTAAACGACGCCGAGCTGGCCGCCTGGCGTCAGAAACTGATGGATGCCGGGCTGGGGCTGTCGATAACGCTGGGCTATCGTCAACCCTGACCCTGTGTCTCGCTAAACTTTCGGTTGATAAGAGAAGGTGGCGAAATCGGCGTAGCAGCCGTCGCCGCTAATATCCTCACAGTGCAAACCAACAAATGCCCCGGTAAAGAAGCCTCTGCCGCCAATATAGTCATCCGACAGTTTCCACGCCTCAAACGTTAGCGGAATGGTCTGCCACTGGTCACCATCAAATGAATAGCTATAGCGGTATTCCAGATTGTCCACATCCACTCGCAGCCAGACGTTTTCCGCATTCTCCGGCACCAGAATCGGATTATCGTAAAGATGCCAGTGCGCCACGTTGTGATCGAGTTGAATAATCTTCAGCGTTCGTCCGCGCCCCTCTTCCCAGTCCATAAAGCAGTACGTCCAGTTTTTACTGTTGTAGTAACAGGTTAGCCCCGCACTTTGTTGGAAGTAGCGCGGGGAAAAGGCCATCTGCGTTTCAG
Source organism: Citrobacter sp. MGH 55 (assembly GCF_016906145.1). Classification (NCBI taxonomy): domain Bacteria; kingdom Pseudomonadati; phylum Pseudomonadota; class Gammaproteobacteria; order Enterobacterales; family Enterobacteriaceae; genus Citrobacter; species Citrobacter sp. MGH 55. Next base: position 2,017,242 of record NZ_CP070239.1, on the reverse strand, counting down.
CACGAAAACAGAAATGCTGCCAACGGCGAGCGACCGTTGACTGGGTAAAGGTGGAGTTCAGCGAATCATTGCCATACAGACGTAAAAATCCAGGTCGGGCGGTCAGCGAGCCAAGCTGGTCATCAAACGGAATACGTAGGGTCTGCAATTCCGGATCGAGCCTTTCACTGTCAAAATCCGTTCGCCACGCACCCGTTCCAACGCTAGCTTGCTCTGTCATACGTGGCCCCGGCACCGTCAGCGCCGCGTGTTTGCCCCCTTCAACATAGGGCCAACCGTCACGCCACTCGATACGCGCAATCCCTGTCTCACGCCCGAGCGGACAGTATCCCCGCCCGCCCGCCGCTAATCGCGGAATTCCCGGAAGATGTAACGGACGGCTGGTCAAATACGCCAGATACCATTCGCCGGTATGGGTCTCCAGCAGTGAACCGTGACCACTCTTCTGTAGGGGGTTTTCCGGCAGATGCCAACTGGTCATCATCGTCACATCGGGATGCAGTTCGTACGGCCCATCAATATTTTTTGCCCGCAATACCACCACGGCATGTTCGTAACTGGTTCCCCCTTCCGCCACCATCAGATAGTAGTAGCCCTCGCGACGATAAATATGCGCCCCTTCGGTATAGCCCAATGGAGTACCCGTAAAGAGCGTTGAACGCTGCGGCGAAAGGGTTTGCGTGTCAGCAAAAAACTCCTGCAACACAATGGTGTTATGAGGATTACTGTGATGACGCGGCCCCCACGGGCGATAGATGTAATACTTTCGTCCATCCGCATCATGAAAGAGTGAAGGGTCAAACCCGCCGTTGCCCATTGGCACAGGAGCGCTCCACGGCCCTTCAATAGAGGGCGCGGTAACCAGGAAATTACGGCCATTTTTCCACGGCGAATCAACGATTTTTACGTCGGTATACAGCAACCAGAATTTGCCATCGGCATAGCTCAGGCAAGGCGCCCAGATGCCGCCAGAATCCGGATTGCCTTTCATATCCAACAGCGCCACGCTGTCGAGCGGAGTACTGACCAGAGACCAGTGTTTCAGGTCGCGAGAATGGTAAATTCGCACACCGGGAAACCATTCAAAGGTTGAGGTGGCGATATAGTAATCCTCGCCCACACGACACAGAGACGGGTCCGGGTTGAAGCCGGTCAGGATCGGGTTTTCAATCTGATACATGGTTCTCTCCTCAGTTCACTGCCACAGCGGCATCGGCAGGTTTGCTCTCAGGCTGCGCGGTGCGCTGACGTTGCAGCTGCTGGCTGATCTCTTCCACACGCTTGCTGCTCAGTTTGTAGAACGAAAGCAGTGTGAACATACCGACGTAAAGCACAACCGGTACGATGCAGAAGAGGATTTTGATGGTCATCAGGACGTTATCTGGCTGCACGGCGTTGCTTGCCGAGTAGCTGGAGAAGGCAAGGATCCAGCCCACCAGCGCGCCGCCAATGGCCAGACCGATTTTCAGGCTGAAGAGATAGGTAGAGAACACCAGGCCATCGAGGCGACGTCCACTTCGGCTCTCTTCGTAATCGACCACATCAGAGGCCATTAACCATTGCAGCGGTGTGGTGGTATTAAAGACAAACAGGAACACAATATTCAGCGCAAATATCAGCGCGATATTGTCCGACGGAATAAAGAAAATACTCAGGCTGATCAGTGAATAAATGCCGATGATCCACTTAAACGACGTCACGCGATCGAATCTGCCAAGCAGACGAGACGAACAAAGAGAACCAAACATCGTCGCCAGGCTGCCATAGAGCAGGAACTGCGTTGCCAGCTCAGGATGGTCCATCACGTATTTGACAAAATAGAGCGTTGCGCCGCCGCGAACCACGTTCGAACCGGTCGCCATCATTTTAAAGGCGCACATAATTCGCCACTGGCTATTCCCCATCAGCAATTTAAGGTCTTTCTTAACCGATGATTCAGGTTGAATCTCGAACGTATAACGCTCTTTCGTTGTAAAGAAACACACGAACAGCAGCACTACGCCACAAATACCCAATACACACATCGCGCCGAAATAGCCGACCTGTTCATCCCCCTGGCCAATAATTTTTACCAACGGCAGGGCAATGCCGCTAATGGCTAATGAACCGGCAGCGGCCAGGAAAAAACGCCACGATTGTAAAGCATGGCGCTCTTTTGGGTCAGCGGTAATGGCACCGGGCATGGCACAATAGGGAACATTCACAAAGGTATAAACCAGCGTCAATAAAATATAGGTGACGCAGGCATAAATGATTTTGCCCTGAGCGGAGAAATCAGGCGTATAAAATGTTAATACGCAGACAATGCCAAACGGGATCGCTCCCCACAACAAATAGGGACGAAACTGGCCGTAGCGGGTACGCGTTCGGTCAACCATTAACCCCATTAATGGATCGGTTATCGCATCCAGCACGCGTGAAATCAGGAATAATGTGCCCATTACGCCTGCCGACAAACCAAAAACATCGGTATAAAAGTAGGCCAGTAAAAACATCGTGGCCTGCCAGACGAAACCGCAGGCGGTGTCCCCCAGTCCATAACCAATTTTATCTTTCATTGTTAACTGCATTTCTACCTCCAGAGAATATGAGAGAAATACGTTCCGAATGACCGGGACCTACAAAATTAAATATCTGAACGTGAACTTTGTGAGGAATACACCCTTTATCCGTATGCTTACCAGATGATGCTTACGAGGAAGATTGTAGAGAGGGATTCGATGAGACAACAATTGTCATATTTGCTTTAGCGGTTATGTATTTTAACTTCTGTGATAACGATGCACTTTTCAAGAAAATAAAAAAAAGACATCCTCCCGTGAAGGATAATATATTTCAGGACAATATTATTCGTCGCCGAAAATAGTGTTCCGGCGACTGATTAATTAATTTTAATTATTCAAAGCCCAAGTGCTTTTTTCCCGGCGTTAATCACCTCAATAATTTTATCCGTATCGTAGATGCACCCTTTCCAGGTTCCACCGCTTACCGCCTGCAATGCAGCCCACAGTCGGGTGTCGTCAGGCAGATAGTCATGGGGCTTCAGGTCGGGATGTAACTCGCGCTCCGCCAGAACTGTCGCGCCCTCTTCCGGCGTCAGTCGTGCTTGTGCGCTGCCGATAAAGTTCACGCTGCCTTTCAATGACAAGCGATCGACCACAATTTCAATCACATCCCCCGTGCGCAATTTGCCGATCGGCCCGCCCGCGAGCGCTTCCGGCGCAACGTGTCCCAGGCAAGCGCCGGTGGATACGCCGGAAAAACGGGCATCGGTAATGAGCGATACCGTTTTCCCCCATGAGATATGCTTCAGCGCCGAAGTGAGCTGGTAAGTCTCCTCCATGCCAGTGCCGGACGGCCCACCGCCGATAATCACCATGATATTGCCCTGCTGGATCTGCCCCTGTTTGATGGCTTTGATCGCCGCCTCTTCCGAGACAAATACGCGCGCCTCGCCCGTATGGCGATAAACACCGTCATCATCCACCACAGACGGGTCGATCGCTGTCGCTTTGATCACTGACCCTTCTGGCGCGATATTACCCACCGGGAACGCCACCGTGGAGGTCATCCCTTTGGCTTTTGCCCCTTCCGGCGACAGGATCACGTCATCAGGATCCACACCGTCCTGATCGCGCAGGCACTGACGGAATTTCGCCCGACGTTCGGCGTGCTCCCACCAGTCGAGGTTTTCACCGAGTGTTTGCCCGGTTACCGTCATCACATCTTCATGCAGTAGTCCCAGTCGACGCAGGTGCAGCATCACCTCCGGCACGCCCCCCGCCAGGAATGCACGCACCGTCGGGTGATAATCCGGGCCGTTGGGCAACACGCTGACCAGGCGCGGCACTTTGCGGTTGATCGCGCTCCACTGCGCCACATCCGGCAGGCGGCATCTGGCGGCATGGGCGATCGCCGGTATATGCAGCAGCAGATTCGTCGAGCCTCCGAAGGCCGCATGCACCACCATCGCATTCTCTATCGCTTTGTCGGTGAGGATGTCGCGGGCAGTAATCCCTTTTTCATCCAGCGCCATCACTGCCCGCGCCGATTGACGCGCAATCTCCAGCCACACATCCTGGCCCGACGGTGCCAGCGCCGAGTGCGGCAGCGCCAGTCCTAACGCTTCCGCCACAACCTGTGAGGTCCCTGCGGTTCCCAGAAACTGGCATCCGCCGCCGGGCGACGCACAGGCGCGACACCCCAGTTCGGATGCCTCTTTCAAACTCAACTCATTATTCGCGTAACGTGCACCGATGGTTTGTACCTTTCCGGCATCTTCGCCGAAGGTGGGCGGTAATGTCGCCCCGCCCGGTACGAGGATCACCGGCAGATCGTGCATTGACGCCAGCGCAATCATCGTCGCAGGTAACCCCTTATCGCAGGTCGCCACGCCAATCACCGCCCGCCGTGTCGGCAACGAACGAATCAAACGGCGAAAGACAATCGCCGCGTCGTTACGATAAGGCAGCGAATCAAACATGCCATGCGTCCCCTGCGAACGACCGTCACACGGGTCGCTGACAAACGCCGCGAAAGGAATACCATTCAGGCGGGTAATTTCCTTCGCCGCCGCCGACATTTGCAGGCCAATCTCCCAGTGCCCGGTGTGATAACCGAGGGCAATGGGGCGGCCATCCGAATGGCGAATCCCGCCCTGTGTGCCAATCAATAACACTTCTCTGCCGGTGAGCTTGTTAGCATCCCAGCCCATTCCGGCGTTTTGCGTCATGCCGAAGAGATTGCCGCTGGGAGATTCCAGTAATATCTGCGGCGTCAGGGGCAACGCCCCCTGGGGGCCGGCAGCGTGGGTTTTCACCGCATAGAACGGTTCATCCTGCGGCGTAAAAATGGTGTTGATAGACATGGTCTCACTCTCCCGAGTGTCGGGGTTCAGGTCGCTCCATTGCTGTTCTACATTATAGAACAACGTTCTTATTTATAGATTCACTGTAATGCAGGCCATGCGTAGAGGTAAATCAGAGAGAGGAGCAGGCTGTGCGTTTTTTAGCCTTGATCACAAAACGGTAAGCAACGAAATGTAACGAGAAGGTTATGCTAACGAAATGGTCGGACAGCCACTGACTATCCGACCGTTGATGATCCCGAAAGCTAATACCCGGCAGGCTCAACCGGATGACTGTCGCCCGGTATATGAGGCGATTTCACAAAGACCCCTTTCCACGGCACTTCCCCTTTGTTCACCAGAAAATGCGCTTCACCGGGATCGCAGTGCATCACGTCTCCCGAGCCTAATGTGTAGGGTTCACCGTTCAGGTACAGCGTCACTTCGCCTGCCAGGGTATAAAAAATTTCGCAGGCCTCGATGTGGCGATGATTAGGAAAAGACTGACCGGGCTGGAGCATGACGACGCCCATGTCACATACCGGGCCACGAATGAGGTATTTCGGGCCACTGTCGCCAAAACGATACTCATGCTGCGCTTCATTCGATTTAATCATGACGATCTCCTGTTATAAACCCGGCGCTTTCCACAAAGAGGTCGTCAACCCGTGATCGACCAGACCTAACTGTTCCTGATATACCGCCTGCCATTTCTCGCGCGATTCCCGATAAAGCGCATGTTTCTCCTTGTCCGGAACATGCTCCCGCTCCCAGCGCACCAGTCGTTCGCCCGTTTCAGCCATGGATGACCAGATCCCGGCCCCCACGCCAGCGGCAATCGCACAGCCCAGCGCCGTCGCCTCTTTGACGACCGGAACGTTGACCGTCAGCCCTGACACGTCCGCCAGAATCTGGCTCCAGAGTTTGCCCTTCGAGCCTCCCCCGGCAAACACCAGCGACGTGGGATGGATCCCGGTAAAATCGGCGATTTGCTGTAAATTGCAGGTCGACACAATGGCCGCATTCTCTTCCAGCGCGCGGAACAGCGTGGCCTTATTGCATTTTTCCGGGTCGATGGACAGGTTAATGAACGAAGGGGCGGCGTGATACCAGCTCTTGAAACGCATCCGGTCGGAGAAAATCGGCATCACGCCCCATGCGCCTGCCGGTACCCGGGAAGCCATCTCCTCCAGCAGTGTATAAGTGTCGACGCCCAGGCGCTCGGCGATCAACTTTTCCTCGGCACAGAAGGCATCACGGAACCAGCGCATCGTCAGGCCGGTAAAGAAGCTGATCGATTCGGTTTGTACCATCCCCGGAATGACGTGTGGATTAACCCGCACGTTCATCTCAGGATCAACAATCGGCGCAGGTAAATTCACGACCTGCTGCCAGAATGTGCCGCCCAGTACGGCGGTTTGCGCCGGACGGACAACCCCAAGGCCGAGACAGCCCAACTGCACATCACCACCGCCCACCACCACCGGCGTGCCGGCTTTCAGCCCGCACAGGGTAGCGGCCTGAGCCGTCACTCTACCCAGCAGCGTGCCGGTCTCTTTGACCGGCGAGAGAATATCCGACCGCAGTCCGGCCATTTGCAGTAATGAGGGTTTCCAGTCGCGCGTTTTGAGATCCAGCAGGCCCGTGGTTCCGGCATTGGAAGGATCGACCGCCAGCTCGCCGCTGAGCATATAGGCCATCCAGTCGCTGATCATCGTGACCGTCGAGGCGCGACGATAGATGTCCGAACGATGGTGCGCCAGCCAGAGCAGACGCGGAATGGCGCTCAACGCCAGCGTCTGGCCGGTGCTGCGATAGACTTCGCTTTCGAAGGTGTAGTCGTGGATCTCTTTAAGCTCGCTGACTTCCCGTGCCGCTCTGGCATCCACGTTGGCACAGGCCCAGACCGGCGTTCCCTCTGCGTCATAGACCACAATGCCTTCGCGCATCGAACAGGCGGAAACGGCAGCTATTGCTTCCGGCGCAATACCGGCGATATGCAGTGCCTGGCGAATGCAATCACAGGCCAGTTGCCAGTTTTTTCCCAGATCAAATTCCATCGAGCCGGGCACATCTGGTACGGCAAGGTGTCGCCATTCCGCTTGTCCCACCGCAATTTGTTTGCCTTCCAGGTCGAAAATCACGGCGCGGACGCTGCCAGTTCCGGCGTCCAGTGCCATCAGGTAATGTTCTGAGTCAGAGAGGGTACAGAGTCGGGCCATCGTTTTAGTCCTCGGCTTATTATATCTGTCAGGTCGTCAATGCTTTCTCCACGGTACAAACGGAAATTCTGTTACTCCCCTGCCGTACGCCTGCACGACAGATGCGCATTACTGTCCGCTGACAATGGCGGCGGCAGTTTCCTGGTCGGTGACCAATGCGTTGATATAACCCCCTTTCATCGCGGCGGCGATCGCTTCCGCTTTATTCACGCCCCCGGCGACGCCAATCACGGTCGGGATCGTCTTCAGGGTATTGAGGGTTAACCCAATCAGTTCATCGTGAATCTTCATCTCCGGGATCACCTGCCCCTCACCATCGAAGAAGTAACCCAGAATGTCGCCCACCGCGCCTTTGCGGCCAATCATCAGTTGTTCACCCTTCGTGATATAGCCTGAGCGAATAATGGTGGCTTCATCTTTCTGGTTGATAGCGCCGATACCGACAATGGCCGCATCGGCTGCCTGGGCGGCCAGCAGGACATCCTGGACGCTATTTTCATTTTTTAACGTCCGGGCAATCTCCGCAGAAGAGGCGCGAAGCGGCGCCGGAATAATACTGACCGGACAGGCCGCGTTGAGTTGTCCAATCCCGGTCATGTAAGGCCCCACGCCACCCGACAGCGTCACCAGGCGAATTTGCTGAGCAGAAATAAACCCGCTGAGCCGTTTTAAGGTATTCATGGTCGCTTCGCCGAAGCCCGCCGCCAGAATCTGCTGTGGCTGGAGTGACTCCATCAACATATGCGCAGCGCCGATCCCCAGGCGAACACATGCATCCGCGCCGGGAAGTCCCGGGATGACCCGCACATTGTTCAGGTCAAAGCGACGACGTAATTCGGTTTCATATTCCAGACAGCCTTCAAAGCGAGAATTAATCTGTACGCGAATAATCCCGGACTGATGCCCCTTTTCCAGCAGGCGCGACACCTTAAGCCGCGTCAACCCCAGTCTGTTGCTGATGTCGCTTTGCGTCATACCGTCGTGGTAATAGAACCACGCAATACGTGCCACCAGCTCTTCTTCACACATCCCTTGCTCGGAAATCATCGGGTCATTAATAGTCATCATTCTGTCTTCACTTTGAACATATCGAATTTCTGAACACAATTGTTCATTCATTGGTCGTTAATAACTGTGATTAAACCCACATTTCAGTGGCTTTTGTTTGAACAAATTTAATATTGACGATCATTTTAGCATGAAACGTGATCTATTCGTCGGTTTTATGAGCAGTTAGGTCATAAGGTTATGAACAATTCGAATCGCACAATACATTTGTTCAACCTGATTCTACCCAGGCCGAACGGAGGTGGCATGCAAATGAGTCAAGAAAAGATCGCCCCACTACTCAGCGCGCAGTCTGTCTGCAAGCAGTATTCCGGCGTCAACGTCCTGAAAGGGATTGATTTTGTCTTACGCAAAGGCGAAGTCCATGCGCTCCTGGGCGGGAATGGTGCCGGGAAATCCACGCTGATGAAAATCATCGCCGGAATTACTCCTGCGGATAGCGGAATCATTGAGATTGAGGGAGCCCGCTGTACAAAACTGACGCCCATTCTGGCGCATCAGTTAGGCATCTACCTTGTCCCGCAAGAGCCGCTGCTCTTCCCCAGCCTGACGGTAAAGGAGAATATTCTCTTTGGTCTGCCCAAACACCAGAGCTCGGCGCAAAAAATGGCGGCGATGCTGACCGCGCTGGGCTGCCAGTTTGATATCAACAGCCCGGCGGGTTCACTGGATGTGGCCGACCGGCAAATGGTCGAAATCATGCGCGGACTGATGCGCGATTCACGAATTTTGATCCTCGATGAACCCACCGCCTCACTGACGCCTGCGGAAACCGATCGTTTATTCAGCCGCCTGCGTGAATTGCTGAGCACTGGCGTAGGGATCGTCTTTATCTCCCACAAGCTGCCAGAGATACGCCAGATAGCGGATTACATTAGCGTGATGCGGGACGGCATCATTGCGCTATCCGGAAAAACGGCGGATCTGACCACTGACGAGATTATCCAGGCCATCACGCCTGCCTCACGCACCAACGCGCTGAGCGCGACGCAAAAACTGTGGCTGGAATTGCCCGGCAACCGTCCGCAGCACGAGGCGGGCACGCCGGTGTTGAGTCTTGAGAATGTGACTGGCGAAGGGTTTATGAACGTCAGTTTCGAGGTTCGCGCCGGGGAAATTTTAGGTCTGGCCGGTCTGGTCGGTGCCGGACGTACCGAACTTGCCGAAACGCTTTACGGGCTACGACCGCTACGGGCCGGAAGCATCGTACTCGGCGGCAAGGATATCTCCTCACTTTCCACCCGCGAACGTCTACAGCACGGTCTGGTGTATTTGCCGGAGGACCGGCAATCGTCAGGGCTGAATCTGGATGCCTCGCTGGCGTGGAATGTTTGCGCATTAACCCACAACCACAGCGGTTTCTGGGCTAATCCGGCCAAAGACAGCGCCACGCTCGAACGCTATCGCCGCGCGCTTAATATCAAGCTCAACGATCCTGAACAGCCTGCCCGCACGCTTTCTGGCGGTAATCAGCAAAAAATCCTGATCGCCAAATGCCTTGAAGCCTCGCCGCAGGTGCTGATTGTAGATGAACCAACGCGTGGTGTGGACGTCTCGGCGCGTAACGACATCTATCAGTTGCTCCGCAGTATCGCAGCTCAGAACGTCGCGGTGCTGTTCATCTCTTCTGATCTGGAGGAGATAGAACAGATGGCCGATCGCGTTTACGTCATGCACCAGGGAGAAACGGGCAACGATGCTCTGCAAGGCGACGAGATTAATGTCGACACCATCATGCACGTGGCGTTCGGCGACCGCACGTCAGGGGCTACACCACATTCCGGGGAGGCGCCATGCTGAAATTTATCCAGAATAACCGCGAGGCCACCGCCCTGTTAGCCGTGCTGCTGCTGTTCGTGCTGCCAGGGATGCTGGACAGCCAGTACCTCAGCGTTCAGACGCTGACAATGATTTTCAGCAGCGCCCAAATCCTCATGCTGCTGGCGATGGGCGCCACGCTGGTGATGCTGACCCGCAACATCGACGTGTCGGTCGGATCGATCACCGGGATGTGCGCGGTACTGCTGGGGCTGTTGCTGAACGCGGGGTATCCCTTGCCGGTGGCCTGCCTGGCGACGCTGCTGCTGGGACTGCTGGCAGGGTTTATCAACGGCGTGCTGGTCGCCTGGCTGAAGATCCCGGCGATTGTCGCCACGCTGGGCACGCTTGGCTTGTATCGCGGCGTCATGCTGCTGTGGACGGGCGGTAAATGGATTGAAGGATTACCGGCACAACTCAAGCAACTCTCCGCCCCGGTTTTCCTCGGTATCTCCGCCATTGGCTGGCTGACCCTGCTGCTGATGTTGCTGATGGCCTGGCTGCTGGCAAAAACCGCTTTTGGTCGCTGTTTTTATGCCACCGGGGATAATTTACAGGGCGCGCGGCAACTGGGCGTGCGTACCGAAGCCATTCGGATTCTGGCCTTTTCGCTCAATGGCTGCATGGCAGCGCTGGCCGGGATCGTCTTTGCCTCACAGATTGGCTTTATCCCGAATCAGACGGGAACCGGGCTGGAAATGAAAGCCATTGCCGCCTGCGTGCTGGGGGGCATCAGCCTGCTGGGCGGTTCCGGGACGATCATTGGTGCCGTGCTCGGTGCCTATTTCCTTACGCAAATCGACAGCGTACTGGTCCTGCTGCGCATTCCGGCGTGGTGGAATGACTTTATTGCCGGTCTGGTCCTGCTGGCGGTGCTGGTATTTGACGGCCGGTTGCGCTGCGCGCTGGAACGCAATATCCGTCGGCAAAAATATGCCCGCTTCACGCCGCCGCCCCAACCGCGTCCGTCGGCAAAAAACACCGACTCTGTGCGCACTGCCAAAAAACGTGAGGTTGCCTGATGACTCGTTTACATCGTTACGGCTGGGAACTGGCGCTCGCCGCTCTACTGGTGATTGAAATTCTGGGATTCGGCGCCCTGAACCCACGCCTGTTGGATCTGAACGTCCTGCTGTTCAGCACCAGCGACTTTATCTGCATTGGCATTGTCGCCCTGCCTTTAACCATGGTGATCGTCAGCGGCGGGATCGACATCTCCTTTGGCTCGACGATGGGGTTGTGCGCCATCGCGCTGGGCGTGATGTTCCAGGGCGGCGTACCGCTGCCGCTGGCCATTCTTCTGACGCTCGCGCTGGGCACGCTGTGCGGACTGATCAACGCCGGACTGATTATCTACACCGGTGTGAACCCGCTGGTCATCACCCTGGGAACGTTATACCTGTTCGGCGGCAGCGCACTGCTGTTGTCGGGGATGGCGGGAGCGACCGGTTATGAAGGTATCGGCGGCTTCCCGCAGGGCTTCACCGATTTTGCCAATCTCGATGTGCTGGGTCTGCCCGTCCCCCTGATCTTCTTTCTCGTCAGCGTGATCTTTTTCTGGTTGCTGATGCACCGGACCCACGCCGGACGCAATGTCTTCCTGATTGGGCAGAGCCCCCGCGTGGCGCTGTATAGCGCTATCCCGGTGAACCGGACGCTGTACGCGCTGTACGCGATGACCGGCTTTGCGTCGGCGGTCGCGGCGGTGCTGCTGGTCTCTTACTTCGGCTCTGCACGTTCCGATCTGGGTGCCTCTTTCCTGATGCCAGCTATTACAGCGGTCGTCCTGGGCGGCGCCAATATCTACGGCGGCTCCGGGTCAATTCTCGGTACCGCCATCGCCGCGCTGTTGGTGGGCTATCTGCAGCAGGGATTGCAGATGGCTGGCGTGCCCAATCAGGTATCCAGCGCCCTCTCCGGCGCATTGCTAATTGTCGTTGTCGTAGGTCGTTCTGTCAGCCTGCATCGTCAGCAAATCAAAGACTGGCTGGCGCGTCGTCGCGCTATCCGGCAGGCCTAAAACCCATTGCCATAAAGGAAAAGTACATGACTATTCAGAGCATTAAAAAAATTGCCGTAATCAGTACCCTTAGCCTGGCGGCGTTCACTCTCAACGCTTATGCCGCAGAGCGAATCGCATTTATCCCAAAACTGGTTGGCGTGGGATTCTTTACCAGCGGCGGTAACGGCGCCCTCGAGGCAGGCAAAGAGCTGGGCGTCGATGTCACCTACGATGGTCCGACGGAGCCCAGCGTGTCCGGCCAGGTTCAGCTCATCAATAACTTCGTCAACCAGGGGTATAACGCCATTGTGGTTTCCGCCGTGTCGCCTGATGGCTTATGCCCGGCGTTAAAGCGTGCCATGCAGCGCGGCGTGAAGGTGCTGACCTGGGATTCTGACACCAAACCGGAATGCCGGTCGTACTACATCAACCAGGGCACTCCTGCCCAGTTAGGCGGCATGCTGGTCGATATGGCCGCAAATCAGGTCAAAAAAGAGAAAGCCAAAGTGGCCTTCTTCTACTCCAGTCCGACCGTGACCGATCAAAACCAGTGGGTGAAAGAAGCGAAAGACAAGATCGCCAAAGATCATCCGGGCTGGGAAGTCGTCACCACGCAGTTTGGTTATAACGACGCCACCAAATCGCTGCAAACCGCAGAAGGCATTATTAAGGCTTATGCCGATCTCGACGCCATCATCGCGCCGGATGCCAACGCCCTTCCCGCCGCCGCTCAGGCTGCTGAAAACCTGAAAAACACCAGCGTGGCGATTGTCGGCTTCAGCACGCCAAACGTGATGCGCCCTTATGTTGAGCGCGGCACGGTGAAAGAGTTTGGCCTCTGGGACGTGGTCCAGCAGGGCAAGATCTCCGTGTACGTGGCTGACGCGCTGCTGAAAAAAGGCGACATGAATACCGGCGACAAGCTGGACATTCCGGGCGTGGGCCAGGTTGAAGTCTCGCCGAACAGCGTACAGGGCTACAGCTATGAGGCGAAAGGCAACGGCATTGTGCTGCTGCCTGAGCGCGTGGTGTTCACCAAAGAGAATATCGATAAGTACGATTTTTGAGTTTCATTCCTTAACCGTGGAGTAAAAAATGGCTGATTTAGATGACATCAAAGATGGTAAGGATTTCCATACCGATACGCCGCAACGCAATACCCCATTCACATTAAAGGGGTGCGGCGCACTTGACTGGGGGATGCAGTCCCGACTGTCGCGCATTTTTAATCCTGAGACGGGAAGAACGGTCATGCTCGCGTTTGACCACGGCTATTTTCAGGGGCCGACGACGGGACTGGAACGTATCGATATCAATATCGCCCCCCTGTTCCCGCTCGCCGATGTGCTGATGTGCACACGCGGTATCCTGCGCAGTGTGGTACCGCCTGCCACCAACAAACCGGTAGTCCTGCGCGCCTCGGGCGCTAACTCGATTCTCACCGAGTTAAGCAATGAGGCGGTTGCGCTCTCCATCGATGACGCGGTTCGTCTCAACAGCTGCGCCGTGGCGGCACAGGTGTATATCGGCAGTGAGTATGAGCACCAGTCGATCAAAAATATCATTCAGTTGATTGATGCCGGTATCAAGGTCGGCATGCCGACGATGGCGGTAACTGGCGTGGGGAAAGACATGGTGCGCGATCAGCGCTACTTCTCGCTCGCCACGCGTATCGCCGCAGAGATGGGCGCGCAGATCATCAAAACCTACTACGTCGATAAAGGTTTTGAGCGCATCGCCGCAGGCTGCCCGGTTCCGATTGTTATCGCCGGTGGTAAAAAATTACCGGAACGTGAAGCGCTTGAGATGTGCTGGCAGGCCATCGACCAGGGCGCATCCGGTGTCGATATGGGGCGTAACATCTTCCAGTCCGAACACCCTGTCGCCATGATGAAGGCCGTCCACGCGGTGGTACATCGTAATGAAACCGCAGACCGCGCGTATGAACTCTTTCTGAGCGAGAAAAACTAAGAAGTCATGGGCCTGCCAGGCGGGCCCATGCGTTTCAAGGAGAACAGTATGCATGTCACTCTGGTGGAAATTAACGTCCACGACGATAAAGTCGATGAATTTATCGACGTCTTTCGCCTCAATCATCTGGGATCGGTGCGTGAAGAGGGGAATCTCCGCTTCGACGTGTTACAGGATCCGGAAGTGAAGAGCCGCTTTTATATTTATGAAGCCTATAAGGATGAAGCCGCCGTTGCATTCCATAAAACCACGCCCCACTACCTTGCCTGCGTGGAAAAACTGGAATCGCTGATGAGCTGCCCACGAAAAAAACGCGTCTTCAATGGATTGATGCCATAAGGATCTCAAAATGAACCGTCCCTTTTCCGGGTTGAATCGCGCAGAGTGCGTCTCGTTAATGAAGCGTTACCCGTTAAGCATCGGTATTCTTGCCGGCCAGTGGCTCAAACTCGGTGGGTACCTGCAAACGCTTCGCGCGCTTGAACAACCCGTTCTTCACCTGGATCTGATGGACGGGCATTTTTGCCCTCAGTTCACCGTCGGTCCCTGGGCTATCAA
>NZ_CP070239.1:1924136-1985451 GCF_016906145.1 Citrobacter sp. MGH 55 | reverse complement strand
TGGTGCCGAAGGCCGGACTCGAACCGGCACGTATTTCTACGGTTGATTTTGAATCAACTGCGTCTACCGATTTCGCCACTTCGGCACTGAAGAGGTATGCGGAAAACGTTGTGGATTATACCTGTAGCACGCAACCATGCAAGCGCTAGCGTGTGTCTTCTCCGTTAAGTGTCGAAAAAATCAGCATACATCCATCCCGCGCTCTTCTTAATCCCCCCTTCTGCAAAGCGACGCCGTTTCCCATGCTCTACACTTTTCTGTTCAACACCACACTGAGGGAAACACGATGTCGATGATTAAAAGCTATGCCGCAAAAGAGGCGGGCAGCGAACTCGAACTCTTTGAATACGATGCAGGCGAACTCAAGCCGGAAGATGTCGAGGTGCAGGTCGATTACTGCGGTATCTGCCATTCCGATTTGTCGATGATCGACAACGAGTGGGGATTCTCTCAGTATCCACTGGTTGCCGGGCATGAGGTGATTGGTCGCGTGGCCGCCCTCGGTAGCGCGGCGCAGGGGAAAGGCCTGAAGATCGGCCAGCGCGTGGGGATTGGCTGGACGGCGCGCAGCTGTGGTCACTGCGATGCTTGTATCAGCGGTAATCAGATCAACTGCCTGGAAGGAGCGGTGCCCACCATTCTTAATCGTGGCGGCTTTGCCGAGAAGCTGCGCGCAGACTGGCAGTGGGTGATCCCGCTTCCAGAAAGCATCGATATTGAATCCGCCGGTCCGCTGCTGTGCGGCGGTATCACGGTGTTTAAACCGCTTCTGATGCACCACGTCACTGCCACCAGCCGCGTTGGGGTGATCGGTATTGGCGGACTGGGACATATCGCTATCAAGCTGTTGCATGCAATGGGATGTGAAGTCACCGCGTTCAGCTCTAACCCGGCGAAAGAGAAAGAAGTGCTGGCGATGGGCGCCGATAAAGTGGTGAACAGCCGCGATCCGCAGGCATTAACGGCGCTGGCAGGCCAGTTCGATCTCATTATCAACACCGTCAATGTCGATCTCGACTGGCAACCCTACTTCGAAGCGCTGGCTTACGGCGGCAACTTCCATACCGTCGGCGCGGTACTGAAGCCGCTGCCGGTCCCTGCCTTCACGTTGATTGCCGGCGATCGCAGCGTCTCCGGTTCGGCGACTGGTACACCGTATGAACTGCGTAAGCTGATGAAGTTTGCCGGACGCAGCAAAGTCTCGCCAACCACCGAACTGTTCCCGATGTCGAAAATCAACGAAGCAATCCAGCATGTGCGCGACGGTAAAGCCCGCTACCGTGTGGTGCTGAAAGCCGATTTCTGACAGTCTGACTCAGCGCCTCTCAACTCAGAGTGAGGTGCTGAGTCGCTCTCGTGCCTGGCGAAACGCCAGAACCGCCTGTTGGCACTGCGCCGTCACATTCTCAATGTCATGATTAATGTCGATACGCGCAATATCGGCTTCCTCCGCCAATGGACACTCCAGCGCCTCAAACTGACTTTTCAGCAAACCGACCGGCATAAAATGCCCTGCCCGACGCTGCATCCGTTCCAGGATAATATCGTAGTCGCCATCCAGCCAGAGAAAATGCACGTTAGGACTGCCCTTACGTAAAAAATCGCGATACTGCTTTTTTAATGATGAGCACACAATAAACCCGGTCTCATTCTTTTTATACAGACTATAAGATGCATCATTTAAGCGTTCTAACCACGGCAGTCTGTCTTCGTCGGTTAATGGTATTCCCTGGGACATTTTATCAATGTTTTTGGCAGGATGGAGATCGTCACCATCAATAAACTTCGCCGATAATAATGCCGCCACCTTACTACCAATTAACGATTTACCACTTCCTGAAACGCCCATCAAAATATAGCTTTCCCCGGCCATGTAAAACCCTCTGCGTCATATTTCATGGCGCGATATTACGCCTGCACAATCGGCAATTTCACGCTTTTTTGTTTCCATAGATGAGAATTATAAAGCGCATCACGTTATGCGTAACATTGTAGTGTAACAATTTTCCAGTGTGACCTTCATCACAAATAAGGACAATTAAAACCGCTTAAATGCACCGAAGATGAAGACCTGACCCAGTGAGGCATTTATGGAAGTGAAAACTCAATCCTGCGTTGTCGCGGGTAAGCGCTCTGTTGCTGTAACACAACAGAATATCGAATGGAATAATAAAGGCACGCTCGTAAAAATAACCCGCGGAGGAATTTGCGGTTCCGACTTACATTATTATCAGGAAGGTAAAGTCGGTAATTTTACCGTCAAAGCACCGATGATTTTAGGCCATGAAGTTATTGGTAAAGTGGTCCATAGCGATTCAGAAACATTACGCGAAGGGCAGTCGATTGCCATTAATCCGTCTAAGCCATGCGGTCATTGTAAATACTGTCTTCAGCATGAAGAAAACCAGTGCACTGAAATGCGCTTTTTTGGCAGTGCGATGTATTTTCCGCACGTCGACGGCGGCTTTACCCAGTTTAAAACGGTCGATACCGCCCAGTGTATTCCTTACCCGGAACAGGCGGACGAAAAGGTCATGGCCTTTGCTGAACCGCTGGCCGTAGCCATCCATGCTGCGCATGAGGCTGGCGATCTCCAGGGTAAAAAAGTATTTATCTCCGGCGTCGGCCCCATCGGTTGCCTGATAGTCAGCGCGGTGAAAACACTGGGTGCAGCGGAAGTGGTCTGTGCCGATGTCAGCCCCCGTTCGCTATCGCTGGCTCAACAAATGGGCGCGGATACGCTGGTTAATCCCCAGCATGACGCGCTCGACCAGTGGAAAACGGATAAGGGCTATTTCGATATCAGTTTCGAGGTCTCCGGTCATCCCTCCTCCATTACCACCTGTCTGGAAGTCACCCGCGCAAAAGGGGTGATGGTGCAGGTGGGTATGGGTGGTGCCGTTCCGGACTTCCCGATGATGATGCTGATCGGCAAAGAGATCGCCCTGAAAGGCTCGTTCCGCTTTACCACCGAATTTAATACCGCAGTCTCCTGGCTGGCACATAACGTTATCGATCCGCTGCCGCTACTGAGTGCGGAATATCCGTTTACCGACCTGGAACAGGCGCTGATTTTCGCCAGCGACAAAACCCAGGCGGCGAAAGTTCAGCTCGTCTTTGAGAATGAAAAATAAGGAATAACATCATGAACGATCTTTTTTCACTGGCAGGTAAAAATATTCTGATCACCGGCTCCGCCCAGGGGATCGGTTATTTGCTGGCAACGGGTCTTGGCAAGTATGGCGCGCAGATTATCGTTAACGATATTACGTCAGAACGGGCTGAGGCTGCCGTCGCAAAGCTACAGCAGGAAGGGATCCGCGCCGTTGCCGCCCCTTTTAACGTGACGCATAAACAGGATATCGACGCCGCAATTGACCATATCGAAAAGGATATTGGCCCGATTGATGTCCTGGTCAATAACGCCGGGATCCAGCGCCGTCATCCGTTTACCGAATTCCCTGAGCAGGAATGGAACGACGTGATCGCCGTTAACCAGACCGCCGTGTTCCTCGTCTCCCAGGCGGTAACCCGCCGTATGGTAGAGCGCCAGGCCGGGAAAGTGATCAACATCTGCTCAATGCAAAGTGAACTGGGTCGCGACACCATCACCCCGTACGCCGCCTCGAAAGGTGCGGTGAAGATGCTGACTCGCGGTATGTGCGTTGAACTGGCGCGCCATAACATCCAGGTTAACGGCATCGCACCGGGGTACTTCAAAACGGAAATGACCAAAGCGCTGGTGGAAGATGAAGCCTTCACCTCATGGTTATGCAAACGTACCCCTGCCGCCCGCTGGGGCGATCCGCAGGAGCTGATTGGCGCGGCGGTATTCCTCTCCTCCAAAGCCTCGGACTTCGTCAACGGACACCTGCTGTTCGTCGACGGCGGCATGCTGGTCGCAGTGTAACCACTGAACAACCCTACGCAGCGCGCCAGCGCTGCCTTTTTGGCACACATAAGAGATAAGATTATGCCATTAATCATAATTGCGGCAGGCGTCGCGCTGCTTCTGGTCCTGATGATTGGCTTTAAAGTCAATGGCTTCATCGCCCTGGTCCTGGTCGCAGCCGTCGTGGGATTCGCCGAAGGGATGGACGCACAGGCCGTTTTACATTCCATTCAAAACGGGATCGGCGGCACGCTCGGCGGGCTGGCGATGATCCTCGGTTTTGGCGCAATGTTGGGAAAATTGATTTCTGATACGGGGGCCGCGCAACGCATCGCGACCACCCTGATCGGAACGTTTGGTAAAAAACGCGTGCAGTGGGCGCTGGTCGTCACCGGACTGGTCGTTGGGCTGGCGATGTTCTTCGAAGTCGGCTTTGTACTGCTGCTGCCGTTGGTGTTTACGGTGGTGGCCTCATCCGGTTTGCCGCTGCTGTATGTCGGCGTGCCGATGGTCGCTGCCCTTTCGGTCACCCACTGCTTCCTGCCACCGCATCCGGGACCGACAGCCATTGCGACGATTTTTGAAGCCAGCCTCGGCACCACGTTACTGTACGGGTTTATTATCACCATTCCTACGGTGATTGTCGCAGGCCCACTGTTTTCGAAACTGCTGACCCGCTTTGAAAAAGCGCCGCCGGAAGGGTTGTTTAACCCGCACCTGTTCACCGAAGAGGAGATGCCGTCCTTCTGGAACAGTATCTTTGCGGCGGTGATCCCCGTCATACTGATGGCCGTTGCCGCCGTCTGTGAAATTACACTGCCCAAAACCAACTCGGTACGGGTATTCTTTGAGTTTATCGGGAACCCTGCCGTCGCGCTGTTTATCGCCATCGTGCTGGCGATTTTCACTCTCGGCCGACGCAATGGCAGGACGATTGAACAGATCATGGATATCGTCGGTGACTCTATCGGTGCCATCGCCATGATTGTGTTTATCATCGCCGGTGGCGGCGCGTTTAAACAGGTTCTGGTGGACAGCGGCGTGGGTCAGTATATCTCTCACCTGATGACCGGCACCTCGTTGTCGCCGCTGCTGATGTGCTGGACAGTGGCCGCGTTACTGCGTATTGCACTGGGATCGGCGACTGTCGCCGCGATCACGACCGCTGGCGTGGTATTGCCGATCATTAACGTCACCCATGCCGATCCGGCGTTGATGGTGTTGGCGACCGGGGCCGGTAGCGTAATCGCTTCGCACGTAAACGATCCGGGATTCTGGCTGTTCAAGGGCTACTTTAACCTCAGCGTCGGTGAAACGCTGCGGACGTGGACCGTGATGGAAACGCTG
Organism: Citrobacter sp. MGH 55; assembly: GCF_016906145.1. NCBI lineage: Bacteria > Pseudomonadati > Pseudomonadota > Gammaproteobacteria > Enterobacterales > Enterobacteriaceae > Citrobacter > Citrobacter sp. MGH 55. The sequence continues at coordinate 1,980,212 of NZ_CP070239.1, read as the reverse complement.
ATTTCAATCATGGGACTGCTGGGCGTGCTGGCACTGAATGCGGTTCTGCATTAAGGCGTGATTAACCACCGGGGGGCGATGTCGCCGCCGCTCCCCGGTACCGGAGAGAAGATGAGGAACCACAGAATTTCTTTGCAGGACATCGCCACGCTCGCGGGCGTGACCAAAATGACGGTGAGCCGCTATATCCGCTCACCGAAAAAGGTCGCAAAGGAAACTGGCGAGCGTATCGCGCAGATCATGGAGGAGATCAACTACATCCCGAACCGTGCGCCAGCCATGTTGCTGAACGCGCAAAGCTACACGCTTGGCGTGCTCATTCCCTCCTTTCAGAACCAGCTCTTCGCCGACATTCTTGCCGGTATCGAATCGGTGACGTCCGACCATAACTACCAGACGCTGATTGCCAACTACAACTACGATCGTGAGTCGGAAGAAGAGTCGGTGATCAATCTGCTCTCCTACAATATCGACGGCATCATTCTTTCCGAGAAGTATCACACCCTGCGTACGGTGAAATTCCTGCGCTCGGCGGCCATTCCCATTATCGAGCTAATGGATATTCAGGGCGATCGGCTGGATATGGAAGTCGGGTTTGATAACCGCCAGGCGGCATTTGATATGGTCAGCACCATGCTGGATAAACGCCAGCGGCGCAAAATTCTTTATCTCGGCTCGAAAGACGATATCCGTGATGAACAGCGTTATCGCGGTTACTGCGATGCGATGACGCGGCGAGGCCTGACGCCGCTGCGCGTGAACCCGAAGGCGATCTCGTCGATTCGTCTGGGCATGCAGCTGATGCGCGACGCGCTGATTGCCCACCCGGATTTAGACGGTGTGTTTTGCACCAATGATGATATTGCGATGGGCGCGCTGCTGTTCTGCCGGGAACGCGACCTGTCCGTGCCAGAACAGGTCTCCATTGCCGGTTTCCACGGTCTGGAGATGGGCCGACAGATGATCCCAAGTCTTGCCAGCGTCATCACCCCCCGCTTTGACATTGGCCGCATGGCGGCGCAGATGTTGCTGAGCAAAATCAAGAACAACGACCACAACCACAATACGATCGATTTGGGATACCAGATTTACCACGGCAATACGCTATAAGTGATTTTCTCTCCCCGGCGCATATTCTCTTGCACTCACATTGCCTATACTCGACGCAGGATAAATGGAGGAAATCTCATGAGCTCACCCCTGCTGATTGCCCGCACGCCAGACACTGAACTGTTTTTACTCCCCGGGATGGCGAACCGCCACGGGCTGATTACCGGGGCGACCGGGACCGGGAAAACCGTCACGCTACAGAAACTGGCCGAGTCGCTGTCGGAAATTGGCGTACCGGTTTTTATGGCCGATGTAAAAGGTGACTTAACGGGCGTCGCTGCCGAAGGCCAGGCTTCCGAAAAACTACTCACCAGACTGAAAAATATCGGCATTACCGACTGGCAACCGCACAGTAATCCGGTGGTACTGTGGGACATCTTCGGCGAAAAAGGTCATCCGGTTCGCGCCACGGTCTCAGACCTCGGGCCGCTGCTGCTGGCGCGTCTGCTGAACCTCAACGAGGTGCAGTCCGGCGTGCTGAACATTATCTTCCGTATTGCCGATGACCAGGGTCTGTTGCTGCTGGATTTCAAAGATCTGCGGGCCATCACGCAATACATCGGCGATAACGCCAAATCCTTCCAGAATCAGTATGGCAACATCAGCAGCGCCTCGGTCGGAGCGATCCAGCGTGGGCTACTGACGCTTGAACAGCAAGGTGCAACGCACTTCTTTGGCGAGCCGATGCTCGACATCAAAGACTGGATGCGGACCGATGCCAGTGGCAAAGGGATCATCAATATTCTCAGCGCCGAGAAGCTCTACCAGATGCCAAAACTCTACGCAGCCAGCCTGCTGTGGATGCTCTCCGAGCTTTACGAGCAACTGCCGGAAACCGGCGATCTGGAAAAACCGAAGCTGGTCTTCTTTTTCGACGAAGCGCATCTGCTGTTCAACGACGCCCCGCAGGTGCTATTGGATAAAATTGAACAGGTGATCCGTTTGATCCGCTCGAAAGGGGTTGGCGTCTGGTTTGTTTCGCAAAACCCGGCGGATATTCCGGATAACGTCCTCGGTCAGTTGGGCAACCGCGTTCAGCATGCCCTGCGCGCCTTCACGCCGAAAGATCAGAAGGCGGTGAAAACCGCCGCACAGACCATGCGCGCCAATCCGGCGTTTGATACAGAGAAAGCGATTCAGGAACTGGGCACCGGTGAAGCACTGGTTTCATTCCTCGATGCCAAAGGCAGTCCATCGGTCGTCGAGCGGGCGATGGTGATCGCTCCGTGCTCACGGATGGGGCCGGTGACGGATGATGAGCGCAACGGGCTTATCAACCACTCTCCGGTTTATGGCAAATATGAAGACGACCTGGATCGTGAATCCGCGTTTGAAATGCTGCAAAAAAGTGTCCAGGCGACGACCGAAGCGCAAAGTAACCCGACGGCGAAAGGCAAAGAGGTGGCGGTTGACGACGGGATCCTCGGCGGGCTGAAGGATATTCTCTTCGGCAGTACCGGACCGCGCGGTGGCAAGCGCGATGGCGTAGTGCAGAGCGTGGCAAAAAGCGCAGCGCGTCAGGTCACCAATCAGCTCATTCGCGGGATGTTAGGCAGCCTGATGGGCGGCAGAAAACGCTAGTACTGAGGATAAGCGCAGCGCCATCAGGCACTGCGCTTTACGTTGCCGGATGGCGGCGAACGATTATGACTTACGCATCATCAGCCAGAGACTGATCAAGAAGAACGAGGCGCTCGGCAGCAGGGCGCCGATAATCGGCGGAATACCGTACACCAGCGTCAGCGGGCCAAAGATCTGGTCCAGCACGTAGAAAACAAAACCAAAGCTTATCCCCGTCACCACCCGCACACCCATTGGCACGCTACGCAGCGGACCAAAGATGAACGACAGCGCCATCAGCATCATCACCGCAACGGACAGCGGCTGGAAGACTTTGCTCCACATATTGAGCTGGTAGCGCCCGGCCTCCTGGCCACTCGACTTCAGGTATTTCACATAGTTGTGCAGACCGCTGATAGAGAGCGCATCCGGGTCCAGCGCCACCACGCCCAGTTTGTCCGGCGTGAGGTTGGTTTTCCAGGTACTGCTCACCATTTGCGAACCGGTGATCTGCTTCGGATCGGTCAGATTCGACTCATCCACCTGCGACAGACGCCAGACCTTCTGTTCCGGGTCAAACTTCGCCGACGCAGCATAGCGCACGGATTGCAGACGACGCTGATCGTTGAAGCCATAAATGCTGATGCCGCCTAACTCTTCGTCACCTTTCACCCGTTCGATGTAAACAAAGTTATTGCCGTCTTTCGCCCACAGCCCCTGCTGGGTGGAAAGCAGCGAACCGCCGTACATCGCCTGCGCCCGGTAATTACGCGCCATCTGCTCGCCCTGCGGCGCAACCCACTCGCCGATGGCCATGGTCAGCAGCACCAGTGGGATCGCGGTTTTCATCACCGAGAGCGCAACCTGCATACGGGTAAAACCCGACGCCTGCATCACGACCAGCTCGCTGCGCTGCGCCAGCATCCCGAGTCCCAATAGCGCACCAAGCAACGCCGCCATCGGGAAGAAAATCTGCACATCTTTCGGCACGCTGAGCAGGGTGTACATCCCCGCGCCCAACGCGTCGTAGCTCCCCTGCCCGGCTTTTTTCAGCTGGTCGACGAACTTGATGATGCCGGAAAGCGACACCAGCATGAATAACGTCATCATGATGGTGGTGAAAATGGTTTTACCGATATAGCGGTCAAGGACACCAAATGGCTGCATCACACCGCTCCTTTACGCGAAAAACGGGCGCGCAGACGGCGCACCGGCACTGTATCCCACAGGTTAAGACCCACCGCCAGCGCCAGATACAGCAGGTTGACCACCCACATCCAGATAACCGGGTCCAGCTTGCCTTTCCCGCCGTTGGATTTCAGGGAGGTCTGGATCAGGAAGAACATCAAATAGAGCAGCATCGCGGGCAGCATCGACAGCACGCGGCCCTGACGCGGGTTGACCACGCTCAATGGGACGACCATCAGCGCCATCATAAATACGGTGAATACCAACGTGATACGCCAGTGCAGTTCCGCACGGGCGCGATCGGTATCAGTGGACCACAGCGTGCGCATGTCCATCTGGTCAGTGTCGTTCGGATCCAGCGCCACCGCCTGGTGACCGATAATCGCCTGATAGTCCTGGAAGTCGGTAATACGGAAATCACGCAGCAGTGCGGTGCCTTCAAAGCGGGTGCCTTTGTTCAGCGTGACCACCTGCGAACCGTCGCGCATCTGCGACAGATGTCCGGAATCGGCGACCACCACAGAAGGACGGGCGTTACCTTTCGGGCGAATTTGTGCGAGGAACACATCCTTGAAATCGCTACCGTCAACGCTTTCAATAAACAGTACCGAGCTGCCATTGGTGGCCTGCTGGAACTGCCCCTGCGCCAGTGCGGCCATACCGGGGTTGGCTTTCGCTTCGGCCAGCACTTCATCCTGATGTTTTGACGACCACGGCCCCGCCCACATGACGTTAACGGCGGCGATGATCCCGGTGAACAACGCCAGGATCATGGCGGCTTTCACCAGCACGGCCTTGCTCAGACCGCAGGCGTGCATCACCGTAATTTCACTTTCGGTATACAGTTTACCCAGCGTCATCAACAGTCCGAGGAACAGGCTGAGCGGCAGGATAAGCTGCGCCATTTCAGGCACGCCGAGGCCCAGCAGCGAGAGCACCAGATTTGCCGGAATGTCACCGTCAACCGCTGCGCCGAGGATCCTCACTAACTTTTGACAAAAGAAGATCAAAAGCAGGATGAAGAGGATGGCAAGCTGGCTTTTGAGCGTCTCCCGCACCAGATATCTTATGATTATCACTTTAAATACGCCCGTAAAAACTCGTCTTTTGCAGGAATTTAGCTTGTTTCATGGCTTAAACGTCATTTATTCTCTTGAGTCGTCGAAATCGTCGCTAAAATTATTATACTCAGCGGATTCGCCACTCAGAACGCGTTCTGATGTGCCAATGCCGTAATAACGTTAAGATTAACACGAAGTCACCGCAACTGCGGATATGAGTTACGAAAGCTTGCAATTCTAACCGCAGGCGCCGCCGTTGTCTTTAAGATTCAGGAGCGTAGTGCATGGAGTTTAGTGTAAAAAGCGGTAGCCCGGAGAAACAGCGGAGTGCCTGCATCGTCGTGGGCGTCTTTGAACCACGCCGCCTTTCTCCGGTTGCAGAACAGCTCGATAAAATCAGCGACGGGTACATCAGTGCCCTGTTGCGTCGTGGCGAACTGGAAGGCAAACCGGGTCAGACCCTGTTGTTACACCATGTCCCCAACGTACTGTCCGAGCGTATCCTCCTCATCGGTTGTGGCAAAGAACGCGAGCTGGATGAACGTCAGTATAAGCAGGTGATTCAGAAAACCATCAACACTCTGAATGATACCGGCTCAATGGAAGCCGTCTGCTTCCTGACCGAACTGCACGTCAAAGGCCGCAACAACTACTGGAAAGTGCGTCAGGCTGTCGAGACGGCCAAAGAGACGCTGTACAGCTTCGATCAACTGAAAACCACCAAAAGCGAGCCGCGCCGCCCGCTGCGTAAAATGGTCTTCAATGTGCCGACCCGCCGTGAGCTGACCAGCGGCGAGCGTGCGATTCAGCACGGTCTGGCCATTGCTGCCGGCATTAAGGCCGCGAAAGATCTCGGCAACATGCCGCCGAACATCTGTAACGCCGCCTATTTAGCCTCTCAGGCGCGCCAGTTAGCTGACAGCTACAGCAAGAATGTGGTCACCCGCGTCATCGGCGAACAGCAGATGAAAGAGCTGGGAATGCACGCTTACCTCGCCGTCGGTCACGGTTCGCAGAATGAATCGCTGATGTCAGTGATTGAGTACAAAGGCAGTCCGTCCGAAGACGTGCGTCCGATTGTGTTAGTCGGTAAAGGGCTCACCTTTGACTCCGGCGGTATCTCCATCAAGCCAGCTGAAGGCATGGACGAGATGAAGTACGACATGTGCGGTGCGGCGGCAGTGTATGGCGTTATGCGCATGGTGGCGGAGCTTCAGTTGCCAATCAACGTCATCGGCGTGCTGGCAGGCTGTGAAAACATGCCTGGTGGTCGCGCCTATCGTCCTGGCGACGTGCTGACGACCATGTCCGGTCAGACGGTTGAAGTGCTGAACACCGATGCCGAAGGCCGTCTGGTACTCTGCGACGTCTTAACCTACGTTGAGCGTTTCGAGCCAGAAGCGGTTATCGACGTGGCGACCCTGACGGGCGCCTGTGTGATTGCGCTGGGCCACCACATTACCGGTCTGATGTCGAACCATAACCCGCTGGCGCACGAGCTGATTGGCGCGTCCGAACAAGCGGGCGACCGCGCATGGCGTCTACCGCTGGGTGATGAGTATCAGGAACAGCTGGAATCCAACTTCGCGGATATGGCGAATATCGGCGGCCGTCCTGGCGGCGCAATCACCGCAGGCTGTTTCCTGTCGCGCTTTACCCGCAAGTACAACTGGGCGCACCTCGACATCGCCGGTACCGCATGGCGTTCCGGGAAAGCCAAAGGCGCAACCGGTCGTCCGGTGGCGCTGTTGTCGCAGTTCCTGCTCAATCGTGCCGGTTTTTCTGGCGAAGAGTAAGTTTGAAATTGCCCCGTAGGCCGGATAAGCGCAGCGCTTATCCGGCCTACGGTGTGCAAGAAGACAACGCATTTAAATCCACCACAAGAAGCCCCATATCATGAGAAACGCAACGTTCTATCTTCTGGACAACGACACACAACACGATGGCCTTAGCGCCGTCGAGCAACTGGTGTGTGAGATTGCCGCAGAACGTTGGCGCAGCGGCAAACGCGTGTTGATTGCCTGCGAAGACGAAAAACAGGCGATTCGCCTGGATGAGGCGCTATGGGCCAGACCGGCTGACCGTTTCGTCCCGCACAATCTGGCCGGTGAAGGGCCGCGCGGCGGTGCGCCGGTAGAAATCGCCTGGCCGGAAAAACGCAACAGCAGTCCGCGCGATCTGCTCATCAGCCTGCGCGTTGGCTTTGCAGATTTTGCCACCGCTTTCACAGAAGTGATAGACTTCGTCCCTTACGAAGATTCTCTGAAACAATCGGCACGCGAACGCTACAAAGCCTACCGCGTGGCTGGTTTTAACCTGAATACGGCAACCTGGAAATAATGGAAAAGACATACAACCCCCAAGATATCGAACAGCCGCTTTACGAGCACTGGGAAAAGCAGGGCTATTTCAAGCCTAACGGCGATGAAAGCAAAGAGTCCTTCTGCATCATGATCCCGCCGCCGAACGTCACCGGCAGTTTGCATATGGGTCATGCTTTCCAGCAAACCATCATGGATACGCTGATCCGCTATCAGCGCATGCAGGGGAAAAATACCCTGTGGCAGGTCGGGACCGATCACGCCGGTATCGCGACCCAGATGGTGGTTGAGCGTAAAATTGCTGCTGAAGAAGGAAAAACCCGCCACGACTACGGTCGCGATGCCTTTATCGATAAAATCTGGCAGTGGAAAGCGGAATCCGGCGGCACCATCACCCGTCAGATGCGTCGTCTAGGCAACTCCGTGGACTGGGAGCGCGAGCGCTTCACCATGGACGAAGGTCTTTCCAATGCCGTGAAAGAAGTCTTTGTCCGCCTGTACAAAGAAGATCTGATTTACCGTGGCAAACGCCTGGTGAACTGGGATCCAAAACTGCGCACCGCCATTTCCGATCTGGAAGTGGAAAACCGCGAGTCTAAAGGCTCGATGTGGCACATCCGCTACCCGCTGGCAGATGGCGCAAAAACGGCTGACGGCAAAGATTACCTGGTGGTGGCGACCACTCGTCCGGAAACCCTGCTGGGCGATACCGGCGTAGCCGTTAACCCGGAAGATCCGCGTTATAAAGATCTGATTGGCAAATTCGTGGTGTTGCCGCTGGTGAACCGCCGTATTCCGATCGTTGGTGATGAACACGCCGACATGGAAAAAGGCACCGGCTGCGTGAAAATCACCCCGGCGCACGACTTTAACGACTACGAAGTCGGTCGTCGTCATGCCCTGCCAATGATCAACATCTTCACCTTTGATGGCGATATCCGCGAAACGGCGGAAGTGTACGACACCAAAGGCAATGAGTCCGACGTCTACTCCAACGAAATTCCGACGGAATTCCAGAAACTGGAGCGCTTTGCCGCACGTAAAGCGGTGGTTGCGGCGATCGACGCGCAGGGCCTGCTGGAAGAAATTAAACCGCACGACCTGACCGTCCCTTACGGCGACCGTGGCGGCGTGGTCATCGAACCGATGCTGACCGACCAGTGGTACGTCCGTGCCGATGTGCTGGCAAAACCGGCGGTAGAAGCCGTTGAGAACGGCGACATTCAGTTCGTGCCGAAGCAGTACGAAAACATGTATTTCTCCTGGATGCGCGATATTCAGGACTGGTGTATTTCCCGTCAGCTGTGGTGGGGTCACCGTATTCCGGCATGGTACGACAACGACGGTAACGTCTATGTGGGTCGCAACGAAGACGAAGTGCGTAAGGAAAACAACCTGAGCGCAGACGTTGCCCTGCGTCAGGACGACGACGTGCTGGATACCTGGTTCTCCTCCGCGTTGTGGACCTTCTCCACCCTCGGCTGGCCGGAAAACACCGACGCGCTGCGTCAGTTCCACCCGACAAGCGTGATGGTTTCCGGCTTCGACATCATCTTCTTCTGGATTGCCCGCATGATCATGATGACCATGCACTTCATCAAAGATGAAAATGGCAAGCCGCAGGTTCCGTTCAAAACCGTCTACATGACCGGTCTGATCCGCGACGACGAAGGCCAGAAGATGTCCAAGTCCAAGGGTAACGTAATTGACCCGCTGGATATGGTCGACGGTATTTCGTTACCGGAGCTGCTGGAAAAACGTACCGGCAACATGATGCAGCCACAACTGGCTGAAAAAATTGCCAAACGTACCGAAAAACAGTTCCCGGAAGGTATCGAGCCGCACGGTACCGATGCCCTGCGTTTCACCCTCGCCGCGCTGGCTTCGACCGGTCGCGACATCAACTGGGACATGAAGCGTCTGGAAGGTTATCGTAACTTCTGTAACAAGCTGTGGAACGCCAGCCGTTTTGTGCTGATGAACACCGAAGAACAGGATTGCGGATTCAACGGCGGCGAGATGACTCTGTCGCTGGCGGACCGCTGGATCCTCGCGGAATTCAACCAGACCACCAAAGCGTACCGTGAAGCACTGGATAACTTCCGCTTCGATATCGCCGCGGGCATTCTGTATGAGTTTACCTGGAACCAGTTCTGTGACTGGTACCTGGAGCTGACCAAACCGGTCATGACCGGCGGAACGGAAGCTGAACTGCGTGGCACCCGCCATACGCTGGTGACCGTGCTGGAAGGTCTGCTGCGCCTGGCGCACCCGATCATCCCGTTCATCACCGAAACCATCTGGCAGCGTGTGAAAGTGATTGCCGGCATTACCGCTGACACCATCATGCTGCAGCCGTTCCCGGAATATAACGCCGCACAGGTTGATGAAGCCGCACTCGCGGACACCGAATGGCTGAAGCAGGCGATCGTTGCCGTACGTAACATCCGTGCGGAAATGAACATTGCGCCGGGCAAACCGCTTGAGCTGCTGCTGCGAGGTTGCAGCGATGACGCGATGCGTCGCGTAAACGACAACCGTAGCTTCCTGCTGAACCTGGCGCGTCTGGAAAGCATCACCGTACTGCCTGCTGATGATAAGGGTCCGGTCTCCGTGACTAAAATCATCGACGGTGCCGAACTGCTGATCCCGATGGCGGGTCTCATCAATAAAGACGATGAACTGGCGCGTCTGGCGAAAGAAGTGGCGAAAATCGAAGGCGAAATTAGCCGTATCGAAAACAAACTCGCTAACGAAGGCTTTGTGGCGCGTGCGCCGGAAGCGGTGATCGCCAAAGAGCGTGAGAAGCTGGAAGGTTATGCCGAGGCGAAAGCGAAACTGATTGAGCAGCAGGCGGTTATCGCCGCGCTGTAATCGCGGAAAGCGATAATGTATAAAGGCCGGAGCTTGCTCCGGCCTTTTTTATTACTACATAAAATTGAGCGTCGGCATCACGCCGCGTGAGAGTCGCGATACCAGACCGTTGTCCACGCGTTCATCGCTGTCAGCAAGTGGTAACGTATCGAGATCGCCCACCACGTACGTATTTTTCGCCAGCCAGGTAATCAGCCACATGCGCAGCAGCGGATACGCCAGCCCTCCAGTGATAGCAGAAATCACATATAACCCCCCCAGGCGATAAACCATGCCATGGAAAGTCAGCGTGGAACGAAAACGAATGTGTCCGTCGGCGAGTTGCAGGTTATTCAGAAAGTGATTACGAAACGCCACGATCAAATAACTCATTGAAATGGCAATGCCCAGATAATAGATAATCTGGCTTATCACAATCTGTCGTTGATATTCGATGAGGATTAACGCTTCAATTTCCTCTTCCGCCATCCCCGTCACATCGAGTTCGTATATCGATTTAAACAGCGCAATCGCGATAAAACCGACCACGGCGAGAAAAGGCAGCAGCGCTGCCATGGCCAGAATCGCGGATTTAATACAATGCCAGACATTTATCTGCACAGAGAATGCGTGGACACCAAAGCGGCCGCCATCCCCCACCATCCTCATCAACCGACTGTACGTCACCCCGCTGACCATTCCCACGCCGGCAAGGCCCGTCAGCCCCAGCACGATTACCGTGAAAATCACTTCTCCCGGGCTTTCTGTTGGACACACCTGTAGCAGGCAAAATATCACCACCCCCAGCGCCATAAGCAACAGCATGGGCAGACACAGAATATTCCAGAATGCCTTAAGCGCAGAGAAACGAAAACCAAAACGGATACTATTTAACGAGGTCTTTACTGCCTGATATTGCAGATTTTTCATCACCAGGACAGGTATTGCTAAGATCAGTGCTGCCAGTAAGGCCGCGCCAATGACAAAATATTCCATGCTTATCAATGTCATGCCTGCAATATAAATCACCAGCAGCATAAACCAGCTCAGGAACACATCGCCACCTGTCACCTTCCAGCTAAACGGCTGTCCATTTAAGGTCATATTGGAATAAATATAGCGACGGCATTTCATTAATGCCCACGGCAGGTAAATTCCTAATGTCACCAGTACCAGCAACGAATTGACCAGACAAATAAGAAAATAACTTCCGCCATCGCCACGAAATTCAAAAGCGTGTGATGGCGCCTCTTCTTTTATAAGATATTCCTGCATAATAAATCCCTGTCGTTAATCATCCTTAAAAATACACATTATTAGCAGGCAATAGAAATACCAGCCAATAGAGATATTACCTTATTATCTGCATAAATAACATCCACCCGCTATGTTATAAGGTGCTTGCATCACCTGGCCGGGGATGCTATTAGTTCAAATTATTAGTATTGTTTAACCGGGTAGTAAAATGAATGTTTTTGACGCGCTCACGTTACGTCGCCTGACGGCCAGGGATAACCAGGTCATCGCTGCCGTTATCCGTCAGGTTTCCGCCGAATATGGCCTTACCGCTGATAAAGGCTATACCGTTGCCGATCCAAATCTTGATGAGCTGTATCAGCTCTACTCGCAACCAGGACATGCATATTGGGTGGTGGAGCGTAATGGCGAAGTGGTGGGGGGCGGCGGAATTGCGCCGTTAACCTGTAGCGAACCCGATATTTGCGAACTGCAAAAAATGTACTTTTTGCCCGTGGCTCGCGGACAAGGCATGGCGAAAAAGCTGGCGCTGATGGCGATGGATCACGCCCGCGCGCTGGGATTTAAACATTGCTATCTGGAAACGACCGCCTTTTTACGCGAGGCGATTGGTCTGTACGAACATTTAGGGTTTGAGCATATCAGCGAACCGCTTGGCTGCACCGGGCACGTCGATTGCGAAGTGCGGATGCTCAAACCCCTGTAATACCGACTATTGCATCTCAGGCGATACCGAAAGTCGAATCACGCCAGCGGCCTGCGCGGCTGGCAATTTCAGCACTTCCGTCCACATATCCTGCACCAGATTGCAGACGACCTTTTCTTTCCCGATCCCCTTCTCCGGCTCAGCCATAAGCTGAACATCCTGCCCGTAGCGCTGCACCAGTACTGGTACGACGCTTTGCAGATCCTGCATGGCCTGCTGCTTCTCGGTGTCGGTTACCGTGTGTTTATTAGGACCGTATGCCGCTCGCATCATCGCCGCATCGCCTTCCATACGCCGTTTCAGAATATCCGGTGAGATCAGACGCGTCGGGTTAATGCCGCCTTTGACCTGCGGGAAGAGAAAGCGGAAACACTCATCGTCGCCTTTTTTCTGCACCGCCGCAGTCTGTTCGAGATTGATCTTCATATAGTCAATGACATTACTGTCCGGCGCCTGCTGTAAACGCGACATCTGAATTTGCAGCACCTGCGGTTGAATGGTATCGATTATTTGTTGTTCGGTTTTGCCTTCATTTTTCAGCTGCAGCGCCTGGGTGCGAAGATGGACCCAAAATGCCGGCTCCTGTTCCTTCAGTACCTGAAACGTCGGCATTTGCAGTAGCGCGGCATCAAACTGCTGCTCTTCCGTCTGACCGGACGCCGCTTTTTCTCGCGGGATCAGGTAGTGCACGTCAAACAGGTTCCACGCGACGATCGCCACAATCATCAGCACCGCGCCAGAAGCCTTCCCCACCCAGCCTTTTTTACGCATGAGCCCTATCACCGCGGCGATGACCGCGCCGACGTAGCCTGCGAGAAGTACATGTGTCCAGTTCATCGGTATTGGTATTCCTTGCCCTGAAAAAGAGACATTTTTCACTGCCCACGTCGGGATGTCACCTTGCGGCGGGCAGAACTACCGAAATTAAGAGGCGACGGGGACACCGCTGTGAAAGCGAAACTCGTTGTCCGGCGAGACGATCAGCGCCGCTTCCACGTCGCCAAAATAGCGGACGCGGGGAGAAATATCTTCCTGCGAAACCTGTTGCGCCAGCGCCAGATAGTCCTGATAGTGGCGCGCTTCGGATCGCAGCAGCGACAGATAGAACTTTTGCAGATCGTCATCGAGAAACGGAGCCAGCGCGGCGAAGCGTTCACAGGAGCGCGCTTCGATGTAAGCACCGCAAATCAGCTTATCAATCAGCGTCAGCGGCTCGTGCGTGCGTACCGCTTTCAGCATCCCTTTCGCGTAGCGACTGGCTGTGATCTTCACGTAAGGAATGTTGCGGGCCTGCATCGCTTCGCGCACCTGCCAGAAATGGTGCAATTCTTCCTTTATCAACAACACCATGCTGTCGATAAGCTGGCGGCCCCACGGATCGTCTGTTTCCGGCATCACGCTTTTACCAATCTGTTTATGGAGCGCAACAAAGTCCGGTTCCGGCCCTTCCCGGAAGGCAAAGGCTTCATACGGCTGTAGCCAGGCGAGCAGCGCATCCGCACCCGGTTTATCCGCTACATACTTACGCACCAATAGCATCGCCGTTTGCGCCGCCTTGAGTTCGCATATCAGATGATCGGTGAGCAGCAGAGGGAGGTTTTGCGGATCGCGCGCCTGGTCAATCCATGCCTGCGGGGTCGGACAGTGCAGAAAGTTAAGCACCGGAGAAAGTATTTGCGGGTAGTTCATGAGTAACCTGTTGGAAGAGTACGACAGCAGGCGCTGCCGTACTTTTTAACGCCTGGTAATCTTAGTGACGCACGCCGTCGTCATCTTCGTCGACGTAGTCTTCGTCGTCGCCCTCTTCACCGTCTTCACCGTTCGGATCTTCAAAGTAGGTGCCCCAGCCGTCGTATTCGACGTCATATTTCTCGGCCAGGTTCATCAACTGTTCAACCTGCGCGTCGATAAGGTCAGCTTTCAGCGCACATTCACTGAGGATATCGCAGCAAATCACAGTGTCGCCTTCTTCGACTTCCAGCTCTTCTGGCTCAGTGACTTCGTAGCCGAGTTTAAACGCTTCTACCGCCGCTTTTTCCAGGGTTTCGAAATCGTCTGCGGAAAGGTGGTGTTCGATGGTGTACAGCGCGTCCGGGTCGCTACCATCATCCAGTAATTCTTCAATAATCAGGCGCGTCTCTTCACGCTGCTCTTCCAGTAGTTCCGGGTTTGCCATGGCTCGTTCCTCATAATGTCCTGCCGATACTCTTATTGTCACATACCGCCGTCATTGCCTCCACCTTTCCAGAAAAGATTTGTGAAACGGGGTTGCAAATGCATAATCATCCATATAAATTGAATTTTAATTCAATAGATGGCATTCGCCATAGGAGGGAACTATGTCAGGTTTTTATCAGAAGCATTTTTTAAAGTTACTCGATTTCACCCCTGCTGAACTCACCGCACTCGTCCAACTTGCCGCAAAACTGAAAGCTGATAAGAAAAATGGCAAAGAAGAACAAAAGCTTACTGGCAAAAACATCGCGCTCATCTTCGAAAAAGACTCGACCCGTACACGATGCTCTTTCGAAGTTGCCGCTTACGACCAGGGGGCTCGCGTCACTTATCTCGGTTCCAGCGGCAGCCAGATTGGGCATAAAGAGTCAATTAAAGACACCGCTCGCGTGCTGGGCCGGATGTATGACGGCATTCAGTATCGCGGTTACGGTCAGGAAGTAGTCGAAACGCTGGCCGAATATGCCGGTGTACCGGTATGGAATGGGTTGACCAACGAGTTCCATCCTACGCAATTACTGGCTGACCTGCTGACGATGCAGGAACATCTACCAGGTAAGGCGTTTAACGAGATGACGCTGGTTTACGCGGGCGATGCGCGCAATAACATGGGTAACTCAATGCTGGAAGCCGCCGCGCTCACCGGGCTGGACCTGCGTCTGGTGGCCCCCAAAAGCTGCTGGCCGGAAGCGTCGCTGGTCGCAGAATGCAGCGCAATGGCGAAGAAAAATGGCGGTAACATTACGCTTACCGAAGATATCGCGGCGGGCGTGAAAGGGGCGGACTTTATCTACACCGATGTCTGGGTGTCGATGGGCGAACCGAAAGAGATGTGGGCGGAACGTATCGCCATGCTGCGCGACTATCAGGTCAACAGCCAAATGATGGCGCTTTCCGGGAATCCGCAGGTGAAGTTTCTGCACTGCCTGCCCGCATTTCATGACGATCAGACCACGCTCGGTAAAAAAATGGCGGAGGAATTTGGTCTGCACGGCGGAATGGAAGTCACCGATGAGGTGTTTGAATCCCCGGCCAGTATTGTGTTTGACCAGGCTGAAAACCGGATGCACACCATTAAAGCAGTGATGGTGGCGACGCTGGCGCAGTAATATTGTTCGCAAACAAAAACCCCACATAACACTGTGGGGTTCATCACCTGTCTGAGGCGAAAATCACCGTTTTCGCCCAGTATTACAACCGTGAATTATGCGCCCATTGGCGGCGTAAATGCGGTAAGTTCCAGCTCCGGTCCGGTGTATTTCTCCGCCATCACCAGCGCAGTGTTGCCCGCGCAGCCATTCGCCAGACGCGAGGTCGGGATGTCTTTGGTAAGCACGTTAGCTCCACCGTTTTTACAGATCCCGGTACCTGCGTAATCCAGATCCGGCCATGCGCCTTCATGGATACATACCACACCTTGCTTGATGCCATCAGTAACCTTCGCGCCGGTTAACACCTGTCCACGCGTGTTCCAGACACGCACCAAATCGCCGTCGGCAATGCCACGTTTTTTCGCATCTTCTGGATGGATGTATAACGGCTCGCGGTTGGCCACCGCATACTGTTTGCGTAGCGACGCATAGTTAAGCTGACTGTGTAAACGGTGCGCCGGGTGCGCGGTCAGCAGCTGCAGTTCACCCTCTTTAGCGTTGCCAGCCCATTCGTCTGGTTCCAGCCAGGTCGGATGCGCCGGGCAATCCTTATAGTTGAAACCTTCGATGGTTTTCGAGTAAATCTCGATTTTACCGCTCGGCGTACCCAGCGGGTTCATCACCGGGTCCTTGCGGAAATCGGCATAGCGCACGAAAACTTCTTCTTTCGGGTTCTTACGCATTTCGATCAGCTTGTTCGCTTCCCAGAAGGCGGTGAACTGCGGCATATTGACGCGCTGCTGACGCGCGCCTTTCTGTGCCACGTCGTAGAACTCGCGCAGCCAGTCCATTTCGCTCTTGCCTTCGGTATAAACGGCTTTACCGCCTGGTTTCAGCAGCTCAGCCATATCCGCGAACACGTCAAAATCATTGCGTGCTTCGAACTGTGGCGGGATGGCTTGTTTCATCGGCACCAGATGCTGGTTGCTGTAGTCGCCGGTCATGGTCAGATCGTTACGTTCAAACGATGTGGTGATTGGCAGAACAATATCCGCGTGCTTGGCGGCAGCCGTCCAGTAGCACTCGGAGATCACCACCAGTTCCGGTTTTTGCCAGGCTTTTACCAGGCGGTTGGTATCCTGATGATGAGTGAAGTTGCCACCGCCGGCCCACCAGATCATGCGCAGATCGGGGAAGGTTTGTTCCTTACCGTTATGTTGATATTTGCCGCCGGGGTTTTCCAGGGCTTCAACGATACGCGCAACCGGGAACGCTTCAACCGCATCGGAGGTTGCCCAGTCGTTGCCAGCAGACGAGCTGCCTGCGATTGTCGCTGAAATGGCCGACAGCACTCCGCCACTGCGAGTTGGGTTGCCGCCGTTAGAGTAATGGTAAGAGAAACCAAAACCGCCGCCCTCGGTACCAATCTGGCCGAGCATCGCCGCCAGGGTAACCAGCATCCAGTGGCGCTGTTCACCATACTGCTGACGCTGAATGCCCCAGCCTGCCATCAGCATGGTTTTATTCTTGGCAAAGATTTCCGCCAGAATTTCCATTTGCTTCGCCGGAACGCCGCAAATTTTCTCGGCCCAGGCCGGATTTTTCGGTGTGTTGTCGTTTTTACCCGTCAGATACGCTTCGAATTCGCCATAGCCAGTGGTGTATTTATCGAGGAAGGCTTTATCATGCAGTCCTTTTTCTACCAGCGCGGACGCAATACCTAACATCAGCGCCACGTCGGTACCCATATTCGGCGCAATCCACTGTGCTTTATCACCGAAGAAATCGATAGTTTCTGAGCGTTGCGGATCGATGGCGATAACAGTTTTGCCGGACGCTTTCAGTTTATTGAAGTACTCGAGGCCTTGCTCATCCGTACTGGTCCAGGCAATTTTCAGGGTGTTCAGTGGGTTAAGACCCCACAGGACTACCACCTGACTATGTTCGAGGATCAGCGGCCATGCCGTTTGCTGTTCGTAAACTTCTACCGAGCCGACGACGTGCGGCATGATCACCTGCGCCGCGCCAGTGGAGTAGTCGCCGGTATGCCCGGTATAGCCGCCCGCCATGCTCATGTAACGCTGCAGCAGCGTCTGCGCTTTGTGCAGCACACCACTGGAGCGCCAGCCATAAGATCCCGCAAAAATGGAAGATGGGCCATGCTCGGCACGGATACGGGCGTGCTGCTCGTGGATGAGCTTCAGGGCGTCTTCCCATGACACTTTGACGAATTCGTCTTTACCACGATTGCCATCCGGTTTGCCCGGCGCATTGAGGAAACCTTTACGCACCATCGGAGATTGAATACGGCACGGGGTATGCGCCTGATCGGGTGCGGTAGTTTGCAGATCGTTGGGAATCGTTTTCGCCAGCGCACCGCGCGACGACACAATTTTGCCGTCTTTAACGTCGATGTACATCGCCCCCCAACGTCCTGCGGTCAGGATGGCATTACCCGGCGCGTCTGCGGCCCACGCTGGCATCGGGATTGCCGAGGTAATCATCATCGCGCCAGCGGAACCGCCAGCATACTTAATAAAGTTACGTCGTGTAAGGTTCATAGGTTTTCCTTTAATCGTAATTGTTAGTTATTCCTTAGAGGTAAAATCTTTGGCGTGATACTGGAACCAGCGGGTCAGGATGTCTAAATCCTCGGCGCTAATATCCGTTCTCGCGCCCATCCCTTTTGCTACGGAAGGCCAGGCATTTAAGGTGTAATGTTCGGAGGAAATCGGCGCATGACATCCGGAACAATACGTTTTGTCGAGAGTTTTGGCGTAATCCCAGATCACGTCGGGTTTACTCAGTGCGGGTTCAGCCAGAGGTGCGCGTAGAGACACATTGCGCCATGCGTTTCCGTAGGGATCCTTTTCCCAGTCGCTGGAGATTTTGAGCGCTTTTTGACCTTCGTCGGTAAGTGTGGCAAGGACCAAACGCTGACCCGCCGCGAAGTAAATCACCTGTTCAGCGCCTTGCATTTGGCTACCGATAATCTCCACTTCCCGCGCATCGCCGGAATGTCCCACCACGTTCAGTTTGGTGGCCGGATAAACTGTGCCCAGGTTACCCAGTGCGGCAGGCGCGACGGGGTACACTTCTTTCGCATCAACCGGCGTCTGGCGTGCGTTTTCCATCAGCGCATCATGCGCTTTGGTGTCAATGGTGATTTCAGGCGGGAAGTGCGCGATACCTTTATGGCAATCAATACAGGTTTGTTTTTCTTTAATACCCAGCGCATGCATTTTCTGTGCATCGGCACTCTGCTTTTGAAGATCCATGGCGTCAAACTGATGGCACGAGCGGCAGGTCGCCGAATCGTTGGCTTTCATCTGCTCCCAGACGGTCTCCGCCATCTCAAGGCGATGCGCCTCATATTTTTCCGGTGTATCAATTTTGCCGGTGACAAACTCATGCCAGATATCCTTACTGGCCCGAACTTTGGTGATCAGGTAATCCATACCCGATTGCGGAATGTGGCAATCACGGCACTCCGCACGGATACCTTTTTGGTTCATAAAGTGCGCAGATCCCTGGTACTCTTCATAGGGTGCTTGCATTGTGTGGCAGGAGAGACAAAACGAGGTGTCTGACGTTTTATGCATCATCCACATAGATGACAGCACGAGTGCTCCCCCCAGCAGAATGCCCACGAATACAAGACCCGCTATCCACTTCCATTTTTTATTCATACCTTGCCCTGAAATTAATTCAAAAGTTAATATTTAATTTTGTGTAATGTATTTTGCTGGATGATTTTTCAACAAGAATTGATGTAACACAAAAGTGTTATTAACCAGAAAGAGTTAAACGTGCTTTTGATCGAGTTTTTGAAAGTTAACAGGAAAGGTTACAGCTAACGGTATGTTGTGACTGAAGTTATGGCGATATCGATATAAAATTAAATATATAACGACTAACTCAAATCAAGCCACCGTTATATATTTAAATACATAAGTAAATAATGTGATCGCGGTGCGCTATTAATGCCTGAAATAAACCGTTTTTACCGTTCGGTTAACATCTGAATGAAGATAAATGCAGTTTATTATTTTTACCGTATGCGCAGACGCAAGGATCGTTACGGACGAATGCAGGATAAATCATAAAAAGGACAGCCGCTCCGATTCACGGAGCGGCTGCGCAATGCCTGCCTTTCTGTTTAAGCCACCAGCAGTTTAACCACCGCTTTACGCACCGGTGCAGGCGTGCCGACGGCGCACAGCGGTTTGTGCACTTCTTGCGGATAAAAGACGACAAAGTCACCTTCATTCAGGATCAACGTTTTCTCCTGCTCCCCTTCCGCTAAAAAGGCGATGTCTTTATCAGCCAGCCAGTCGGTATCCGGTTTACCGGCAGGCAGTACGCTGAAGGTCATTCCTTCCTGCCCTTTCAGCACGATCTGAATATCCAGATAGCGCGCGTGATACTCCGCACGACGCTTCTCGAACGGTTCGGTCATATCTTCAGAAATCAGGTAGAACAGACGGCTACCGTCAATCTCATGTTTCCCCTTCTCCGTCGCCTCGGTGACGTTTGCCTTAATGTACTCAATCGCCTGGCGGAGTTCTTCAGGAAGCCAGGATTGCAGATGGTGAATATTACCAACGATCATCTCATACCCCTCATTCAAAACATCGTTTCAATTTTAGTTGTTATACGTAAAAAAACCCGAGCGTGCCATCGCTATCATGCAAAGTTTTGCGTCAGCGCATGTTTATCGCTGAAGTTGTTGACTGTCTGTTAACGCTAAACAGCGATCTATGCATCTTTAATGCATAAAATGTAAACACACCCAATAGACAATGCTATCAAGCTATTGAAATATAATGGTTTACAAGAAAAACCATTAGTCGATCACAATTCATTTCCACTGCTTAATCAATGACAATCGCCATATTTATTGCTCAATTTACTTTATAGCGAAAATAATATAATTCACAATACGCATATCTATGCAGTAAATTATTATTAGTCTATAAAAATCATGATGTTACATTGTCATCATTCTTTGCTTTAGCCAACAAACAATTAACACAAAAGAATAATCTGACGTATAAATGCGTAGTAATTCAGGTAAAGACTTTTTATTTTTGTTATTTCTCAGACCTCCGTCATATATTAATTAAGAAAAAACAAATAACCGAATGGATGTGAAACTCATCACATTCCTGACTTCTAAATAATTCAATGATGCCTCTCGAAAAATATCGGAACAGTTATGACTGCGAGCATTTTCATTATTCGCAGCCACCCCCTTTTTATTCCTGAAATAGAGTGAAAGGTATCGTAATGGAAAAACATTATGTCGGTTCTGAAATCGGCCAACTACGCAGTGTGATGTTGCATCGCCCTAATCTCAGCCTGAAACGCCTCACGCCGTCTAACTGCCAGGAGCTGCTGTTTGATGACGTACTGTCCGTCGAACGTGCAGGTGAAGAGCATGATATTTTCGCCAACACGTTACGCGAGCAGGGTATCGAAGTTCTGTTACTGACTGATTTACTGACACAAACTCTGGATATCGCGGATGCCAAAAGCTGGCTACTGGAAACGCAAATCTCGGATTACCGACTTGGCCCGACTTTCGCCACCGACATCCGCGCCTGGCTGGCCGATATGCCGCACCGGGAACTGGCCCGTCATTTAAGCGGCGGACTCACCTACGGTGAAATTCCCGCCTCAATTAAAAATATGGTGGTGGATACCCACGATATTAATGACTTTATTATGAAGCCATTGCCAAACCATTTATTTACCCGCGATACCTCCTGCTGGATATATAACGGCGTATCCATTAACCCAATGGCCAAACCGGCTCGCCAGCGTGAAACGAATAATCTGCGGGCCATCTATCGCTGGCATCCGCAATTTGCTGACGGCGATTTTATTAAATATTTCGGCGACGAGAATATCAATTACGACCATGCCACCTTAGAAGGCGGCGATGTGCTGGTCATCGGGCGCGGTGCGGTGCTAATCGGCATGTCTGAACGCACGACGCCGCAGGGAATTGAGTTCCTTGCCCAGTCGCTTTTTAACCATCGTCAGGCCGAACGGGTGATTGCCGTTGAGCTTCCCAAACACCGCTCCTGTATGCACCTCGACACCGTCATGACCCACATCGATATCGACACCTTCTCCGTCTACCCGGAAGTGGTGCGCCAGGACGTGCAGTGCTGGACCTTAACGCCAGACGGGCGCGGCGGCCTGAAACGTACCGAAGAACGCACGTTGATTAACGCCATTGAGAAAGCGCTCGGCATCGATCAGGTGCGTCTGATTACCACCGGCGGCGACGCCTTTGAAGCCGAGCGTGAACAGTGGAACGACGCCAACAACGTTCTCACGCTGCGCCCCGGCGTCGTCGTGGGCTACGAGCGCAACATCTGGACCAACGAGAAATATGACAAAGCCGGCATCACCGTGCTGCCAATCCCTGGCGATGAACTGGGGCGCGGACGCGGCGGCGCACGCTGCATGAGTTGCCCACTGGAACGCGATGGCATTTAAGGAACCCACCATGCAAAACAAACCGACTCTGGTTGTTGCCCTCGGCGGCAATGCGTTGCTCAAGCGCGGCGAACCGCTGGAAGCCGACATCCAGCGCAAGAACATCGTCCTGGCGGCGAAAACCATCGCCCAACTCACACAGCAATGGCGGGTGGTGCTGGTTCACGGCAACGGGCCGCAGGTGGGCCTGCTGGCATTGCAAAACAGCGCCTACGACCGCGTCACCCCCTACCCGCTGGACATTCTCGGGGCAGAAAGCCAGGGAATGATCGGCTACATGCTGCAACAGGCGCTGAAGAACCAACTGCCGCAGCGCGAAATCAGTGTCCTGCTCACGCAGGTGGAAGTGGCCCCTGACGATCCGGCCTTTCATAACCCGACCAAGTATATCGGTCCGGTTTATGACCCTGCCCAGGCCGACGCGTTGCAGGCTGAAAAAGGTTGGGTCTTCAAAGCGGATGGCAAAGCGTTCCGCCGTGTGGTGCCTTCACCACAGCCAAAACGCATCGTAGAGAGCGACGCCATCCAGGCGCTGCTCGCCCGCGATCATCTGGTCATCTGTAACGGCGGTGGCGGTGTGCCGGTCGTCGAGAAAGCAGACGGTTACCACGGCCTGGAAGCGGTGATCGACAAAGACCTTTCCGCCGCGCTGCTCGCCAGCCAGATCCACGCTGACGCGCTGCTGATCCTGACCGATGCCGACGCGGTGTACCTCGACTGGGGCAAACCGACCCAGCGTCCGCTGGCACAGGTGACACCGGAACGCTTAAGCGAAATGCAATTTGACGCCGGTTCGATGGGGCCAAAAGTCAGCGCCTGCGCCGACTTTGTCAGCTGCTGCCACGGCATTGCGGGCATCGGTTCGCTGGCCGATGGCCCGGCCATTCTCGCCGGCGATAAAGGCACCCTGATTCGGCGCGAAACCGCCGATGTTGACGCTTAAGGCTTTTTTGCCGGATGGCGGCCTCGCCTTATCCGGCCTACACCGATTCACGTCCGTAGGCCTGATAAGCGCAGCGTCATCAGGTAGTTCATTTTAACAAGGATACATTGATGGCTATTTCACTGAAAAATAGAAACTTTTTGAAACTTCTCGACTTTGCGCCAGCGGAGATCCAGTTCCTTATCGATCTGGCGATTGAACTGAAAGCGGCGAAAAAAGCCGGGCGCGAACAGCAAACGCTGATCGGGAAAAACATTGCGCTGATATTCGAAAAAACCTCCACCCGCACCCGCTGTGCCTTTGAAGTTGGGGCATTCGACCAGGGCGCGCAGGTCACTTACCTCGGCCCAAGCGGCTCGCAGATCGGTCATAAAGAGTCGATGAAAGATACCGCTCGTGTACTGGGTCGGATGTACGACGGCATCGAATACCGCGGGTTCGGTCAGCAGATCGTTGAGGAACTGGGGCAATACGCCGGGGTACCGGTGTGGAACGGTCTGACCGACGAATTCCATCCCACGCAGATCCTCGCGGATCTGATGACCATGCTGGAGCACGCGCCGGGGAAAACGCTGCCCGAACTGAGCTTCGCCTACCTTGGCGATGCGCGCAACAACATGGGCAATTCCCTGATGGTCGGCGCCGCGAAGATGGGCATGGATATTCGCCTCGTCGCGCCAAAATCCTTCTGGCCAGATGAAGCGCTGGTTGCGCAATGCCGCAGCATCGCCAGCACCACCGGGGCACGCATCACGCTGACGGACGATGTGGAAGAAGGCGTCTACGACGTTGATTTTCTGTACACCGACGTCTGGGTCTCCATGGGTGAACCGAAAGAGGCCTGGGCTGAGCGCGTCAGCCTGATGACGCCGTACCAGATCAACCAGAAGGTCATCGACGCCACCGGCAACCCCAACGTGAAGTTCATGCACTGCCTGCCCGCCTTCCATAACGAACACACCAAAGTGGGTCGTGAAATTGAAGCCGCCTACGGCCTGAAAGGGCTGGAAGTGACGGAAGACGTTTTCGAATCCGCACACTCCATCGTGTTCGACGAAGCGGAAAACCGCATGCACACCATCAAAGCGGTGATGGTGGCGACGCTCGGCGACTCACTCACACGATAGCGACTGGACCGAATGCACCGGGTGCGGGTGCCTTCCTGACCCGCGCCCACGTTAGGAGACCCATTATGCGAAATCAGGACTTTCCCTGCCTCTTCGTTAATCTTTCGGTCATTCGTGACAACACCCGGACACTGATTGCGCTATGTCGCCAGCACGGGGTAGAGCCTGTCGGCGTCAATAAGCTGAGCTGCGAAGCGGCAAATGTCGCCAGAGCCATGATTGATGCAGGAATCAGCACGATTGCAGATTCCCGCATCCAGAATCTCAAAAAAATCGCCGATCTGCCCGTCGACAAACTGCTGCTGCGTCTGCCGCAGATAAGCCTTGCGCACGACATCGTGGCCTATGCGGATATCTCGCTGAACTCCGAAGAACATACGTTGCAGGCGCTCTCTGCGGCAGCCATAGCGCAGAACAAAACGCACCGGGTCATTCTGATGCATGACCTGGGCGATCTGCGCGAAGGCTGCGTGGATCCGCTGGAGACACGACGCCTTGCGCGTCTGGTACACAAAGAACTGCCGGGGCTGACGCTGGAAGGACTGGGCGCCAATCTTGCCTGCTACGGCGGAGTGGAACCCACCACCGAAAACCAACAGGCGCTGGTCGATCTCGCCCATCAAATCGAAGACGAGTTGGGTATTGCACTGCGCACGATTTCCGGCGCCAGCTCCGCCGCCCTGTTCCTGCTGATCAACGGTGGGCTGCCGACGGGCGTCAACCAGTTGCGGCTTGGCGCGTCGCTGATCATGGGGTTCGGCCTGAATGACGAGCCGATCCCCGACACCCGCCAGGACGCTATCAAGCTCGGCGTGGAGATCATCGAGCTGAAAGACAAGCCCTCCGTTCCGCAACACTCCACGGCGCTGGATGCCATGGGGAGAAAGCCGGTATTCGAAGATCTTGGCGTACATCACCGGGCGCTGGCCGCGCTCGGCGAACAGGACGTCTCCTTCTCCCAGCTCCGGCCATTTGATCCCGGCGTCAAAGTGCTCGGCGCCAGTTCCGATCACCTGATCCTCGACGTCACCCACGCCGCATCGGGATATCAGGTGGGCGACATCGTCTATTTCTCCCTGGGATACAGCGGCGTCTTGCAGTGCATGACCTCCGAATACGTCGGCAAACAATACAGCTACTTCTAAAAAATCACTTTCTGTCAGATTGAGGACTCTCTTCATGACTACTCTTGATACCAGCAAACCGGCTGCGGACGCTTCGACCTCCCAGTCCGAAGGTAAGCTCAAACTTCCGGCGCTAACGGCGCTTGTGGTCAGCGCGCTGATCGCCGCCGGGGTATTTTCTCTGCCGCAGAACATGGCGGCCAAAGCAGGCGCTGGCGCGATTCTGATCGGCTGGGGAATTACCTTTATCGGCATGTTAACCCTCGCCTTTGTCTTCCAGACCCTGGCGCACCGTAAAAGCGAAGTGGAAGGCGGCGTGTATGGTTATGCCCGCGCGGGTTTTGGCGAGTACATCGGTTTTAACTCCGCCTGGGGTTACTGGATCTCGGCGTGGATCGGCAACGTTTCATACTATGTGGTGATCTGTTCCGCACTCGGCTCCTTCAGCGCGCTCGGTTTCTTTGGCGATGGCACCACCCTTTCTGCGCTGATTGTGGGATCAATTCTGCTCTGGAGTCTGCATTTCCTGATCTGTCGCGGCGTACAGGGTGCCGCCCTGCTCAATCTGATCGGCACGGTCGCGAAAGTGGTTCCTCTGATCATGTTTGTTGTGCTGGTCAGCGTCGCCTTTCAGGTTCGCACCTTTAAGATTGAATTCTGGGGCAATGAACAGCTTGGCTCTGTTATGGACCAGGTGAAAAACATCATGCTGGTCACCACCTGGGTTTTCATCGGTATTGAAGGCGCCGCCATGTACTCGGGCCGGGCGATGAAAAAATCAGACGTGGGTAAAGCCACCATGATTGGATTTTTCATCTCAATCCTGCTGTTTGTCGCCGTCTCGGTGCTGTCGCTCGGCGTTCTGTCTCAGCCAGAACTCGCACAGTTGAAGAACCCTTCTACTGCAGGCGTACTGGCAGCGGCGGTCGGGCCGTGGGGCGCAGCCCTGATGAATATCGGTCTTATCGTTTCCGTCGGCGCCGCGCTGCTGGCCTGGACGTTATTGTCTGCGGAAACGGCGTATATGGCCGGTAAAGACGGCACCATGCCCAAATTCCTGGGCAAAGAAAACGCCAACAAAGCGCCGGTCAATGCGCTGCTGCTGACCAATGGTCTGACCCAACTGTTCCTGATCATCGCCCATTTCCAACAGGCGGGGTATCTTGCGCTGCTGCTGCTGGCCACCTCAATGATCCTGATCCCCTATTTTCTCAGCGGTTTGTATGCCCTGAAAGTGGCGTGGCAGAAGGACGGTTATAACCGTGATGAACAGCATTCCATCACCCGCGACATCATCATCGGCGCGCTGGCAACACTCTATGGTGCCTGGCTGGTCTATGCCGCCGGGATGGAATATCTGCTGCTGTCGATGATCCTCTACGCCCTCGGTATCGTTTTTTATGTCTGGGCGCGGAAAGAGAAAAATGGAAGACTTTTCAATCCAATAGAGATCGTTCTGGCTATTATGGTGGTGGTCGCAGGGATCTACGCGGTCTATCTGTTGGCGACAGGCGTGCTCACGCTCAGTTGATGCACGTCAACACAGGGAAGACGAAGCGGCAAAACTCCGCCTTCCCTTAGACGACTAAGTGGAATATTTTTTCATGCAGATGCCATCCGTCAGGATGCTGAAGCGCGCTCCAGTCAAATTTCAATAAGCCGATCAAATACATCCCGGTTGAAGTGGAGAACATTTGCTTAGTGCGTCATCAAATAAAAATAGAAACATTGGGCAGATCTACTGGTTGTTATCTTCGGCTGATTACACTGGACTAACTGATGATGAAACTTTACCAACCCGCTTCAGAAAAAGAAGAACTACAACTCTCTGTTTGTCAGCGCCTGATTGGCGAAAAAAGCTATCTCTCACAGGAGGAGATCCGCCGCGATCTGCAAAACTACGGCTTTGAAACCATCAGCCAGTCAACGGTTTCCCGCCTGCTGAAAATTCTTGGCGTCATAAAAATTAGAAATACGAAAGGACAAAAAATTTATTCCGTCAATCCGCAATTGCGTCCAGCCCCCGACGCCGCCCGTTCCATTTCTGAAATGGTGGTGAGCGTGGAGCATAACAGCGAATTTATCCTTATCCATACGGCGGCAGGCTATGGCCGCGCCGTCGCCCGGATCCTCGATTATCATGCCCTGCCGGAAATCCTGGGTGTGGTAGCGGGTAGCAGTATTGTCTGGGTTGCGCCACGGGTTGTGCAGCGCACTGGTCTTGTCCACAAACAGATTAACTACTTACTAAAAATGAATTAATATTCATTAAAACCGTTTGCGTTGAATAAAAACGGCATTTTTTGCTTGATCCGCAAACGGAGCTGAGTATAATCGCGGACAATTTGCCGGGAGGAAGTATGGTCCAGTGTGTACGACATTCTGTCTTACCGCGTCTGAAAGCAGACGCTGGCCTGCCGTTTTTCTTTCCGTTGATCACCTATTCCCAGCCCCTCAAATGAGGGGCTTTTTTTTTGCCCTGGCGTCAGGAGATAAACATGGCTAACCCGCTATATCAAAAACACATCATTTCCATAAACGACCTCAGTCGCGACGACCTCAATCTGGTGCTGGCGACAGCGGCGAAATTAAAAGCGAACCCTCAACCAGAACTGCTCAAACACAAGGTCATCGCCAGTTGCTTCTTTGAAGCCTCGACCCGTACCCGCCTGTCGTTTGAAACCTCCATGCACCGCCTGGGCGCCAGCGTGGTCGGCTTTTCCGACAGCGCCAACACGTCGCTGGGTAAGAAAGGTGAGACGCTGGCAGATACCATCTCGGTGATCAGCACCTATGTTGACGCGATCGTGATGCGTCACCCACAGGAAGGCGCGGCGCGTCTGGCGACCGAATTCTCCGGTAAGGTGCCGGTACTGAACGCGGGTGACGGTTCAAATCAACATCCGACCCAGACGCTGCTGGATCTGTTCACCATTCAGGAAACGCAGGGGCGTCTGAACAACCTGCATGTGGCGATGGTCGGCGACCTGAAATATGGCCGTACCGTGCACTCCCTGACGCAGGCGCTGGCGAAGTTTGACGGCAACCGCTTCTACTTCATCGCTCCGGATGCGCTGGCAATGCCGCAGTACATTCTTGATATGCTCGACGAAAAAGGCATTGCCTGGAGCCTGCACGCCTCTATCGAAGAGGTGATGGCGGAGGTAGATATTCTGTACATGACCCGCGTACAGAAAGAGCGTCTGGACCCTTCAGAATACGCCAACGTGAAGGCCCAGTTTGTCCTGCGCGCCAGCGACCTGGTGGGAGCACGGGAAAACATGAAGGTACTGCATCCGCTGCCGCGTATAGATGAAATCGCCACGGACGTGGATAAAACGCCTCACGCCTGGTATTTCCAGCAGGCAGGCAACGGGATTTTCGCGCGCCAGGCGTTACTGGCACTGGTTCTGACTAGCGATTTGGCACTGTAAGGGGAGATAACGAGATGACACACGATAATAAACTGCAGGTTGAAGCGATCAAATGCGGCACCGTAATCGACCATATTCCCGCGCAAATCGGCTTTAAATTGCTGACTCTGTTCAAGCTAACCGAAACCGACCAGCGCATCACTATCGGCCTTAATCTGCCTTCCGGTGAAATGGGACGTAAAGACTTGATTAAGATCGAGAACACCTTCCTGACCGCCGAGCAGGTTAATCAACTGTCACTGTATGCGCCACAGGCCACTGTCAACCGTATCGACAACTACGACGTGGTGGGTAAATCGCGTCCAAGCCTGCCGGATCACATCGACAGCGTGCTGGTCTGCCCGAACAGTAACTGCATCAGCCACGCTGAACCGGTTTCTTCCAGTTTTTCAGTGAAAAAACGCGCGGATGACATCGCGCTTAAATGCAAATACTGCGAAAAAGAGTTTTCTCATTATGTGGTGCTGGCCAACTAATTGCAGTTGGTTAAAAATTCGTGGCTCCCTATAATGCCAGAGAAATTTCATTAACCGCTGTACTTCAGGAGAAATCATGAGCAAAACTATCGCGACGGAAAATGCACCCGCAGCAATCGGTCCATATGTTCAGGGCGTAGATCTGGGCAGCATGATCATCACTTCCGGTCAGATCCCGGTTGACCCGAAAACCGGCAGCGTGTCGGACGACGTCTCCGCGCAGGCGCGTCAGTCGCTGGAAAACGTGAAAGCTATCGTTGAAGCCGCTGGCCTGAAAGTAGGCGACATCGTGAAAACAACCGTATTTGTCAAAGATCTGAACGATTTCGCGACCGTCAACGCCACTTACGAAGCGTTCTTCACCGAGCACAACGCCACCTTCCCGGCACGTTCCTGCGTGGAAGTCGCGCGTCTGCCAAAAGACGTGAAGATCGAGATCGAAGCGATCGCCGTTCGTCGTTAAATTCGATCAGAAGAGAACTCTGCCCTTGCGGGGTTCTCTTTATTAAAGAGGTTATCCGCACTCTGGAACTGACAATATCAACTGTCTTGTGTTCTTCAATAAAGTAACCGTTTTATTGGCGAATTTTTCAACCGTCCAGTTGTACATTTCCATTTTGTCTTTAGAACGAGATTCTATCTTTCTGGAGTAACAACGCCAACCAACAATCCAGTTAACTCGTGAGTTATAAACGCCAGCCATGAGAACATCGTTATCTTCGCTATGAACTTTCTCTAACGTAACAATTACTCGTCCGTAAACGTTATAACTAACCAGATTATTATATCGATTAGTAGAATTGATAACAAAAATGCAGACAATTGAAAAGAACAACAGTAATAATAAATTTAATTTATTCTGCCATAAAAAATAACTCATTTATCATGCTCCCCATGAAAAAACATAACCAGATGAGCCAATAATAGCCTGATTCCCTTGCAGACAGACAATACTCCCCCACTTTGTTAGTGCCAAACGAATGTTATCTGCATGAGCAATTTGCGTGTAGATATATCTGTAGGGTTGAAATGGACTATTCAGGGGAGTATTCATCTCTCTTACCATCACTTTACCGGAGGCTCTTTCCAGATACACATATATTCCATGTCGGGATATACTATCCGCATAGTAAACATCAGAATCATCATTACGGCACCATTGCACAGTCAACAGTTGATGGCTTTCATGCAGAGATGGCCAACACGCTGAAATTACAAAAATTGTATAACAAAATGCGCCAACTGTAGTGATAAGGACTATTTTTCTGAGATACACAAGGAACCGGCTCTCAGTCATGCCAATTTTCCTCGGTTTCAATGACACCAGATATATTATATTCCCTGGCCAGGCACTCCTGATGAAATCGCCCCATAAAATGGTCACTTACAGGAACGGCATTACCTAATCTCACCCCAATTTTTTCGTTTCCCACTTTCCAGTTGTATCTATCAAAAAACACAAACTGAAACTGCATAAAGTAATCACATAGCCTGTCGCTATTTGTTAATACACTACTATACGTATTCTCCTGGATATTTACTTTCCCTTTTCCCCAGTATTGATATCCACCTATTGCATAAAATAAATCAGGATTATCGGTAATAAAATCATCCCGGCTAACATGTGAAGAAGTAAAAAAATGTTCTCCAGCGGGTAAGGTCTGGCAGAATAGCTTTGCAGCTTTCAATTCCTTAATGTAATTATTCTTTAACTGCGCAGATTTTTTCATCATATCGGATAAGTTAACATGTAAATCTTCTCCCGTATTTCTAAGATAGTGTCTTAAATTACGTTGTGCGAAGGGATACTTATATTTTAAAAATAAATTTCCATCAATCATCTTTTCTATATAATATTTATAGTAGTACAATTTATTTGAACAATATCCCGCACTGCACCATGGCCCACTGCCAACATCAGCAGTATGCTTCGGATCTTCACGACCTAATATATAATTTGACATCATCATCTCGAACAAAAAGACACTTTTAAAGTGTAACATTTGCAGCGTTCTCAATTTTGTCAGATGACACCGGCAATTCTTTCTTTCGGAAAATATTTAGTCGTTATGGACCACACAAGATAAAAAAATCCGGGCATACCCGCCCGGATTTTCGTTACTGCACCACTATCACATCACGCCAAAGAATTTCGGCAGGAACAGCGAAATCGCCGGAATATAGGTCACCAGCAAGAGCACCAGGAACAGTACCGCGTAGAACGGTAGCATCGCCTTCACCACCTGCTCGATCTTCTGTTTACTCACCGCACTGGCAACAAACAGCACCGACCCTACCGGCGGAGTGATCAGGCCAATTCCCAGGTTCACCAGCATAATCATCCCGAAATGTACCGGATCAATGCCGAGGGCGTTGGTGACCGGCAGCAGCACAGGGGTCAGGATCAGGATTAGCGGCGCCATGTCCATCAACGTACCAATCAGCAGTAGCATGATGTTAATGCACATCAGGATGACATACTTGTTATCCGAGATACTGGTAAACGCTTCGGTAATGCGCATCGGCAGTTGCATATAGGTCATGATGGCGCCAAACGCCGCAGCGAAACCGATCAGGATCATCACGATGGTCACCGTCTTCACAGTGCGATACATCAGTTTCGGCAGTTCAGACCACTTATAGTCGCGGTAGATAAACATGGTGACGAAAAACGCCCACAGGCAGGCGATCGCCGCCGATTCCGTCGCGGTAAAAATACCGGAAAGGATCCCGCCCATAATGATGACGACCGTCATCAGCCCCCACAGCGTATCGAGAAAGATCTTCAATGCCTGTCGGAACGGCACGCGCTCCCCTTTCGGGTAGCCACGCTTATGCGCAAAGCCCACGCACATCACCATCAGGGTAAAACTCAGCAATAGTCCGGGCAGGATCCCGGCAATAAACAGCGCGGCAATCGACACCGTACCGCCCGTCGCCAGCGAGTAGATCACCGAGTTATGGCTGGGCGGCGTCAGGATTGCCTGCACGGAGCCGCTGGCGGTAACCGCCGCGGCAAAGTCTCGCGGATAACCTTTCTTATCCATTTCAGGGATCATCACTGAACCGATCGATGCGGTATCCGCCACCGACGATCCTGAGATCGCGCCAAAAAAGGTTGATGCAACAATGTTCACCAGCGACAGACCACCGCGAATGAAGCCAACAAAGATATAGGCAAAGTTGACTAACCGGCGCGCAATGCCCCCTTCCGCCATAATGGCCCCGGCCAGAATAAAGAACGGGATCGCCAACAATGAGAATTTGTTCACACCATTGGTCAACTGGATCATCACCGCTTCCAGCGGGATGTCGATATACCACGCCCCGACGATCGCGCTGATCCCCACCGCGTACGCCACCGGCACCCCAATCGCCAGCATGATGCCGAGCGTAAAAACGAGAATAAATGCATCCATTTGCTTTCCCCTATGAAGTCGGTTCGGTCATCAACTGGTTGAACCCAGCATGACCACAGGACGTTGATACTGAGCGCCACGGCAGATCTTCTCGATGATGAAAAGCAACATGATCGCCGAACCGATAGGGAGCGGAAGATAGTTTTCCCCGGCAGTCAAAATTGGGAATTCTGCCACGGGTTGTTGCCACAACTCATAACAGAGCGTCGAACCGTACCAAAGAATAAAAATACTGATCGCCAGCAACATCAAATCGGCACCGATAAAACAGATCCGGCGCCCCATTTCACCAAGACGATCGGTTACCATGCTGACCGCAATATGCGAACCCGCACGATAGCTGACCGCCGCGCCAATAAAAGTGAACGTCACCATGCACAATATGGCGATCGGCTCTGGCCAGGACAGCGCGCTGTTCATCACGTAGCGCGCGAATATCCCCACGGGAATAACCGCCACCATCACCAATAAAGCCAGCCCGGCAATCCACATTGAAATTCGATACAGCACATCCATTACCGATGAATAACCTTCACCCATAATCATCACCTCGAACGAATAACCGATTCAGGCAGATGACCTCCGTCATCCGCCTGATGAATTACTTCACATCCTGAATTCGCTTGATCAAATCCTGGTGGTCTTTACCGTATTGATCCCGGACGGGCTGTGTGGCTTTATAAAAATAATCCGTATCGATGTCATGGAAATTCACCCCATTTGCTTTCATGGTTTCCAGTGATTTCGCATTATAGGCTTCCCAGAGTTGACGTTGTTCTATTTGCGCTTCTTTTGCCAGTTTAATAATTAATTCCTGATCTTCTTTTTTCAGCTTGTCCCACTTGGCTTTTGAAAACAGGAACAGTTCAGGAATAATGAAATGCTTACTCCAGGTGTAATTTTTGGCGACCGGCAGATAGTTATGCGCGACAAAGGTCGGCGGGTTATTTTCTGTGCCATCAATAACCCCGGTCTGCATCCCGCTGAACACCTCACTGGTTCCCATGGCGATCGCATTCGCGCCCATCGCTTTTAAGGTATCGAGCGAGACCGGGCTGGTCTGAACACGGATTTTCATCCCTTTCAGGTCTTCCGGTTTCACCACCGGAGCCTTGGTAATCAGGTTACGCGTTCCGGCATCCATCCAGCCGAGAAACACCAGTCGGGACTGGCTGTTGGCGGTCAGCCGGTCACCAATTTCCTGACCAATTGCCCCATCCAGAACCTTATGCAGGTGATCTTCATCGCGGAAGATATAGGGCAGCGTAAAGACGTTAATCTCTGGCAATATTGCGGCAACCGGAGACATCGACACGCGAATAATATCAATCGCGCCCAGTTGTGCCTGTTCAATCATCTGCTTTTCATCCCCCAGTACGCCGCCCGGGAAGGTTTTAATATCCAGACGTCCGTCGGTCGCAGCGCTGAGTTTTTCGCCCATATGCTTCACAGCAACTACGTTCGGATAATCCGCCGGATGGACATCTGCCGCACGCAGCGTTTGTGCAGACGCCGCCTGCGCTGCCAGTACTAAAGCAGTCCCCACGCACAGGTTTAACAAGGTTTTGGTCAGTTTCATTTTTCCATCTCCAGAGGTTTATAATTTTCATTAATACAAACGACTTGCAGGTTAGAGGGCCGCCTTAATTAAAAGGGACAGTAAGGAATGACATTGCCCAGGCAGACTCGTCGGTGTAACAAAGTATTACGATGATTATGTTCATAAAATGACGATGGATGGAATTTTTTTTAGCACGCTGTTTCATTTTTGCAATGAAGGTCTTTTTCCTGGAAAAAAGATGTCCTGAAGTGGGCTTAAATTGTGATCGACCACACCTCTTTGGTTTTTCAAAAAAAATAAAACACGACGGAGGGAAAGAATATATTCTTGCGCGATAAAAAAGAGAATGGCTGCCGAAGCAGCCATTATTTTGTTTACTGCCAGCCGTAGCGGCGGCTATAGAAGCCTTTAACCCATTGCGTTAACGTCATATATCCCACCAGAATCGCCACTAACCAGGGGAAATAACTCAGCGGTAACGCCTGCAATTGCAGATAACCTGCCAGCGGTGAGAACGGTAGCGCAATTCCCACAATCATTACCACCAGCGTCATCAGCATCAGCGGCCAGGCAGCGCGACTCTGAATGAACGGCACGCGGCGCGTACGAATCATATGCACAATCAGCGTTTGCGACAGCAGCCCCACCACAAACCAGCCAGACTGGAACAGCGTTTGCGCTTCCGGCACATTGGCGTGGAATACCCACCACATCAGGCAGAATGTCAGAATGTCGAAGATGGAGCTGATCGGGCCAAAAAAGAGCATAAAACGGCCCAGATCCGCCGGATTCCAGCGCTGCGGTTTCTGGATCTGCTCATCATCAACGTTATCAAACGGGATCGCCACCTGAGATACATCGTACAGCAGGTTCTGAATCAACAAGTGCAGCGGCAGCATGGGCAGGAACGGTAAAAAGGCGCTCGCCACCAGCACGCTAAAGACGTTACCAAAGTTAGAACTGGCGGTCATTTTGATATACTTCAGCATATTGGAGAACGTACGACGCCCTTCAATTACGCCTTCTTCCAGCACCATCAGGTTCTTTTCCAGCAGAATAATATCGGCCGCTTCACGGGCGATATCGACCGCGCCATCCACCGAAATACCAATATCCGCCGCACGTAGCGCTGGCGCGTCGTTAATTCCATCGCCCATAAAGCCCACCACGTGCCCTTCACGTCTGAGGAGGCGGACGATCCGCTCTTTATGCATCGGCGTCAGGCGTGCGAACAGCGTAGTATGCTGAGCCAACGCGGCCAGCACGTCGTCGCTCATGTCTTCGATATCATTTCCGACAATCACCTCTCCGGCATCCAGACCTACCTCATGGCACACCTTCGCGGCGACCAGTTCGCTGTCGCCGGTCAGGATCTTCACGGTAATGCCACTGGCTTTCAGCGCTTTCAGCGCCGGTGCGGTCGTTTCCTTCGGCGGATCGAGGAAGGCGATGTAACCTTCAAGGATCAGATCGGATTCATCAATACGCTGGTAATCCCCTTCCCGCGCTGGCAGGTATTTGGTCGCCACAGCGACTACGCGCAGCCCCTGACGGTTCAGCGTATCGGTCACGCGCTTCACCCGACGCAGCATGTTGTCATCCAGCGGCACAATTTCACCGTTATGCCGCACCTGCGTACAGACGCTGACGATCTCCTGCAACGCGCCTTTGCACACCAGTTGATGCACATCCGTCTCTTCGGCCACCACCACCGACATCCGGCGGCGCTCAAAATCAAACGGAATCTCATCAATTTTCTGCCAGCGGGTAGACAACGTGCGCGCAGCGCCTTCATCCACACCTTCCAGCACGGCGGTATCCAGCAGATTTTTCAGTCCGGTCTGGTAATGGCTGTTCAGCCATGCTGCGTGCAGAACGCGTTCACTGGGCTTACCGGAGATATCCGTATGATTCTCCAGCACGATTTTATCCTGGGTCAGCGTGCCGGTTTTATCGGTGCACAGAACGTCCATCGCGCCGAAGTTCTGAATGGCATCCAGATGTTTGACGATCACTTTTTGCTTCGACAGTTTCACCGCGCCGCGTGCCAGCGTCGAAGTAACAATCATCGGCAGCATTTCCGGCGTCAGGCCTACGGCGACGGAGAGCGCAAACAGCGCCGCTTCCCACCAGTCACCTTTGGTATAACCGTTAATGAGCAGCACCACTGGCGCCATCACCAGCATAAAGCGAATCAACAGCATACTGACGCGACTGATCCCCTTCTGGAACGCGTTTTGCTCGCTTTCCTGTTCGCTGACGCGCCCCGCCAGTTGACCAAACCAGGTATGGGCGCCGGTGGCGATAACCATCGACTGCGCCGTGCCGCTCACCACGTTAGTGCCCATAAAGCACAGGGTATCGCGCTCAAGCGGGTTGCTTTGGCTGGCGTCGCGGGTGTGCGCCACTTTCTCCACTGGCAGCGATTCGCCGGTTAATGACGCCTGAGCAACAAACAGGTCTCGCGCCTGAATCACCCGCAGATCGGCCGGGATCATGTCCCCCGCCGACAGCTTGATGATGTCGCCAGGCACCAGCTGATCGCCAGGCAGCTCCACCCAGCCGTTTTCCCCTTTCTCATTGATGACCCGCAGCACCGTCGCGGTGTTGCTGACCATCGCTTTCAGCGCGTCTACCGCTTTGGTGGAGCGCGCTTCCTGGACAAAGTTAAGCAGCGTGGAAATCACCACCATCAGAGCGATCACCCCGGCGGCGAACAGATCTTCCGTGGCATACGAGATCGCGCCCAGAAGAGTCAGCAACATATTGAACGGGTTGCGATAACAGGTCCACAGATGCTTCCACCACGGTGACGGTTTCTGGGTCGGCAGAAGGTTTTCACCGTGTTGTTCGCGGGCGGCGTTCACCTCTGCCACATTGAGTCCTTCCGGATGCGCATGAAACGTTTTCCATAGCGTCTTTTCATCCATCACGGCCACTTTCAGGCAGTGTTCACTCAGTGAAGAAGGTATCGGGGTGCTGGCAATCGACTGTGCATTAGGTAATGGATCGCGGTGCACCAGGCGATCGGGCAAATGGCGGCCAAGCCGGGCAAACAGCTGGCGAGTGATATTTTTAAACATAGGCAGCCCCTCCGCGCCAATAAGACAGGCGCAGAAATATCCTTCAGGCGTGGCAAAACCTTACCTGACAGGTAACATCATTTTTAAACAGGGACGTTAATGCGTCACTGTCTTACATCACCGGTAAGACAGCGAAAGGCAGGCTTACCGGAAAGCGCGTGTTCTCCAGGTCGGGAGAGGGGTGGGATCGGGATCCATAAAGCCTCCGGTAATTGAATGAGTTAGCTCACAGATAATAAGTTGTAGATCATAATATTTGTGGCATTTATGGCGTTATAATAACCCCCGGCAATTAAACAAAACATATACACAAAAACATTCGGTTCGCATCCCGGCAGAAAATGAACGACGCCAACGCAAAAGCAGCGTGAAGGATGACGTGTATAAACCAGACTTTGCCCATTGTGGTTTCTATAAGTAAAGTTACCCTCTTATCATCTTTTGTTGCGTACCACGGGAAAACAGGATGCAAAATCGGCTGACTATCAAAGACATCGCCCGCTTAAGCGGCGTGGGGAAATCCACCGTTTCCCGTGTGCTGAACAACGAAAGCGGCGTCAGTGAACGGACTCGCGAGCGTGTCGAAGCCGTGATGAATCAGCACGGATTTTCTCCTTCCCGTTCAGCCCGCGCCATGCGGGGCCAGAGCGATAAAGTCGTCGCCATCATTGTGACCCGTCTCGACTCCCTGTCGGAAAACCTTGCCGTACAGACGATGCTGCCGGTGTTTTATGAGCAGGGTTACGATCCGATCATGATGGAAAGTCAGTTTTCCCCGGAAAAAGTGGAAGAACACTTAGGTATGCTGAAACGCCGCAATATCGACGGCGTGGTGCTGTTCGGTTTTACCGGCATCACGGACACGATGATCGCCCCGTGGCAGGCATCGCTGGTGCTGCTGGCTCGTGATGCGAAAGGCTTTGCCTCCGTCTGCTACGACGACGACGGGGCGATTAAAATCCTCATGCAACGTCTGTACGATCAGGGGCATCGCCACATCAGCTTTCTCGGTGTGCCGCACAGTGACGTCACCACCGGGAAACGCCGCCATGACGCCTATCTCGCGTTTTGCAAACAGCATAAGTTACATTCTGTCGCGGCCCTGCCGGGTCTGGCGATGAAGCAAGGCTATGAGCATGCCGCGAGCGTCATTACACCAGACACTACCGCGCTGGTCTGCGCCACGGATACTCTCGCGCTCGGTGCCAGTAAATATTTGCAAGAACAGCGGGTCGATAATCTGCAACTGGCGAGCGTCGGTAATACGCCGCTGATGAAATTCCTGCATCCGGAGATCGTCACGGTCGATCCCGGCTATGCCGAAGCCGGACGCCAGGCGGCTTCCCAGTTGATCGAGCAGATCAACGGACGCAGCGAGCTGCGCCAGATCGTCATTCCTTCCACCCTTTCCTGAAGCATTGCTGATCGCTTTCTGAACGATAATTTGTGATCTTCGCTGCGTTTCGGGAACGTTCCCATTTTTAATTTTTTATCCCGGATATACTCTGTGGCCATCGCATAACCCCCCTTTTCACTGTCATCGCCACGAGGCTTCATGATGAGCAAAGTTAAACAAGCGGATATTGACCGGCTGATAGAGCTGGTAGGCGGGCGAGAGAATATCGCCACCGTGAGTCACTGTATTACGCGCCTGCGCTTTGTGCTGAATCAGCCAGCAAACGCCAGACCGAAAGAAATTGAAGCCTTACCGATGGTCAAAGGCTGCTTTACCAACGCCGGTCAGTTCCAGGTGGTGATTGGCACCGAGGTTGGCGATTATTACAAGGCGCTGCTGGCCACCACCGGGCAGGCGCACGCCGATAAAGAGCAGGCGAAAAAAGCGGCTCGTCAGAACATGAAATGGCATGAGCAACTCATCTCCCATTTCGCTGAAATCTTCTTCCCGCTGCTGCCGGCGCTGATTAGCGGAGGCTTGATCTTAGGTTTCCGCAACGTCATTGGCGACCTGCCAATGAGCAACGGCCAGACGCTGGCGCAGATGTATCCGGCGCTGAAAACGATCTATGACTTCCTGTGGCTGATTGGCGAAGCCATCTTCTTCTATCTGCCGGTGGGCATCTGCTGGTCGGCGGTGAAAAAAATGGGCGGTACGCCGATCCTCGGCATCGTGCTTGGCGTTACGCTGGTATCGCCACAGTTGATGAACGCGTATCTGCTGGGGCAGCAGGTACCGGAAGTATGGAACTTCGGCCTGTTCACCATCGCGAAAGTAGGCTATCAGGCGCAGGTCATTCCGGCGCTGCTGGCTGGCCTGGCGCTGGGCGTGATTGAAACGCGCCTGAAACGCATCGTGCCGGATTATCTGTATCTCGTGGTGGTGCCGGTGTGTTCATTGATCCTCGCGGTCTTCCTCGCTCATGCGCTGATCGGTCCGTTTGGCCGCTTGATTGGCGACGGTGTGGCCTTTGCGGTTCGCCATCTGATGACCGGCAGCTTCGCGCCGATTGGTGCCGCGCTGTTTGGCTTCCTGTACGCCCCACTGGTGATTACCGGCGTGCACCAGACCACGCTCGCCATCGACATGCAGATGATCCAGAGCATGGGAGGAACGCCGGTATGGCCGCTGATTGCCCTTTCCAACATCGCGCAGGCGTCTGCGGTGGTCGGCATTATTATCGCCAGCCGTAAACAGAACGAACGCGAGATCTCCGTTCCTGCCGCGATCTCCGCCTATCTCGGGGTCACTGAACCAGCAATGTACGGTATCAACCTGAAATACCGCTTCCCGATGCTCTGCGCAATGATCGGCTCCGGTCTCGCCGGTCTGCTCTGCGGCCTGTACGGGGTGATGGCGAACGGTATCGGCGTTGGCGGCCTGCCGGGCATCCTTTCTATTCAACCGACTTACTGGCAGGTCTACGCCGTCGCGATAGCCATCGCCATTGTCATCCCGATCGTGCTGACTTCTATGGTTTACCAGCGCAAATTCCGTCAGGGCACGTTACAGATTGTCTGATTTTATTCGGGGCGCACTTGCGCCCCTCGCATAACCAGGAATTGACTATGAATACCCTTCCCCACTGGTGGCAAAATGGCGTCATCTACCAGATCTATCCCAAAAGCTTTCAGGATACGACCGGCAGCGGCACCGGCGATTTACGCGGCGTGACGCAGCGCCTTGATTACCTGCATAAACTGGGCGTAGATGCCCTCTGGCTGACCCCGTTCTATATCTCACCGCAGGTGGATAATGGCTACGATGTCGCTAACTATACCGCTATCGATCCCGCTTACGGTACGCTGGATGACTTCGATGAACTGGTCGCCCAGGCGAAAGCACGCGGC
This sequence comes from Citrobacter sp. MGH 55, assembly GCF_016906145.1. Taxonomy (NCBI): domain Bacteria; kingdom Pseudomonadati; phylum Pseudomonadota; class Gammaproteobacteria; order Enterobacterales; family Enterobacteriaceae; genus Citrobacter; species Citrobacter sp. MGH 55. The sequence continues at coordinate 1,939,847 of NZ_CP070239.1, read as the reverse complement.
ATCCGCATTATTCTCGACATGGTGTTTAACCACACCTCCACGCAGCACGCCTGGTTTCGTGAAGCGCTCGACAAAGACAGCCCGTATCGCGAGTTTTACATCTGGCGCGACGGCACGCCTGATGCGCTGCCCAATAACTGGCGCTCCAAGTTTGGCGGCAACGCCTGGCAATGGCATGCCCAGAGCGAACAGTATTATCTGCACCTCTTCGCCCCGGAACAGGCGGACCTGAACTGGGAAAACCCTGCCGTCCGCGCCGAGCTGAAAAAAGTCTGCGAATTCTGGGCCGATCGCGGCGTGGATGGCCTGCGCCTGGACGTCGTCAACCTGATCTCCAAAGATCAGCGCTTCCCCAATGACCTGGACGGCGACGGTCGCCGTTTTTATACCGATGGGCCGCGAGCGCATGAATTTTTGCATGAGATGAACCGCGACGTCTTTACGCCGCGCAAGTTGATGACGGTCGGTGAAATGTCCTCCACCACGCTGGAACATTGCCAGCGCTACGCCGCGCTGGACGGTAGCGAACTGTCGATGACCTTCAATTTTCATCACCTGAAGGTCGATTATCCCAATGGAGAGAAATGGACGCTGGCGAAGCCCGATTTTGTCGCACTGAAGACCCTGTTCCGCCACTGGCAGCAAGGAATGCACAACGTCGCGTGGAATGCGCTGTTCTGGTGTAACCACGATCAGCCGCGCATTGTTTCGCGCTTTGGCGACGAAGGGGAATATCGGGTGCCAGCCGCGAAAATGCTGGCGATGGTGCTGCACGGTATGCAGGGCACACCGTACATCTATCAAGGAGAAGAGATCGGCATGACCAATCCTCACTTCACCCGGATCACCGACTACCGCGATGTGGAAAGCCATAACATGTTTGCCGGGCTGCGGGCGGAGGGTCGCGATGCCAATGAACTGCTGGCAATCCTGGCCAGTAAATCCCGTGACAACAGCCGTACGCCAATGCAGTGGAATAACCGCAAGAACGCCGGTTTCAGCCAGGGTGAACCGTGGATCTCCCTGTGCGATAACTACGCGGACATCAACGTGGAGAACGCGCTCGGCGATAATTCGTCGGTGTTTTATACCTATCAACGACTGATTGCGCTGCGTAAATCCGAACCTGTGCTGACCTGGGGTGACTATCAGGATCTGTTGCCGGACAGCCCACACGTATGGTGTTATCAGCGCGAGTGGCAAGGACAGCGGCTGCTGGTCATTGCCAATCTGAGCGGTGAATGTCAGGCCTGGTTCCCGGAATCGTACCGGGGTAACTGGCAGGTGTTGATGCACAACTATGATGAAGTTTCACCACTGCCAACGGCGATGACGCTGCGTCCTTTCGAAGCGATCTGGTGGTTGCAGAAGTCATAAACTGAACACATTTTGCCCGGCAAACTCTCGATGCCGGGCAAAAAGGTCGCCCCGCGTTAGCTTACTGTTTTTGTTGAATAAATAATCAGATTTTTCTATATCACAATTTACAATCGCTATAACGCCCGCCAACTGTACGCTCTGCTTTTTACCTTGCGCTATATCAAAAAAATCGCAAACACTTTTGATGCAAATCACTATATATAGAACTTAAAATGCAATCCGCCCCAACATGTTGTATTAATCAACTACATTTACAACAACAATGATGTCCACAGTCAAGGTGACTTTGTGGATAACATGGGACTGGATTGCGGGAAGTGATTGGATAGAGAGATGAATAACCATATCAACGCCTCCCGAGCCTCTGTGGATAACCTGTTCTTATACATTATGGAGTGATCATGACACCGCATGTGATGAAACGAGATGGCTGTAAAGTGCCGTTTAAATCAGAGCGCATCAAAGAAGCCATTCTGCGTGCAGCTAAAGCAGCGGGAGTCGATGACGCAGATTACTGCGCCACCGTCGCAGAAGTCGTTAGCAGTCAGATGGACGCGCGTAGCCAGGTCGATATTAATGAGATCCAGACGGCGGTTGAAAACCAACTGATGTCAGGCCCTTACAAGCAGCTGGCGCGCGCCTACATTGAATATCGCCATGACCGTGATATTCAGAGAGAGAAACGCGGTCGTCTGAACCAGGAAATTCGCGGCCTGGTAGAACAGACCAATTCCGCGTTGCTCAATGAAAACGCCAATAAAGACAGTAAAGTCATCCCGACCCAGCGCGACCTGCTGGCCGGTATCGTCGCCAAACACTACGCCCGTCAGCATCTGCTGCCGCGTGATGTGGTACAGGCGCACGAGCGCGGTGATATTCACTACCATGATCTCGACTATTCCCCGTTCTTCCCGATGTTCAACTGCATGCTTATCGATCTCAAAGGGATGCTGACGCAGGGCTTTAAGATGGGTAACGCAGAGATCGAGCCGCCAAAATCCATCTCTACCGCCACCGCCGTGACCGCGCAAATCATCGCGCAGGTCGCCAGCCATATTTACGGCGGCACCACCATTAACCGTATTGATGAAGTACTGGCGCCATTCGTGACTGCCAGCTTTAACAAGCACCGTAAGACGGCGGAAGAGTGGCAAATTCCGGATGCCGACGGCTACGCGCATTCCCGTACCGAGAAAGAGTGCTACGACGCCTTCCAGTCTCTGGAGTATGAGGTCAATACGCTGCATACCGCCAACGGCCAGACGCCATTTGTGACCTTTGGTTTCGGCCTGGGCACCAGTTGGGAATCGCGCCTGATTCAGCAGTCCATTCTGCGTAACCGTATCGCCGGTCTGGGCAAAAATCGCAAAACCGCCGTGTTCCCGAAACTGGTGTTTGCGATTCGTGACGGCCTGAACCACAAATTTGGCGATCCGAACTACGACATCAAACAACTGGCGCTGGAGTGTGCCAGCAAGCGCATGTATCCGGACATCCTGAACTACGATCAGGTCGTGAAAGTCACCGGTTCGTTCAAAACCCCGATGGGCTGCCGCAGCTTCCTCGGCGTGTGGGAAAACGAGAAAGGCGAACAGGTTCACGATGGGCGTAACAACCTCGGCGTGATCAGCCTTAACCTGCCGCGTATCGCGCTGGAAGCAGGTGGTGATGAGCCGACGTTCTGGAAACTGCTGAACGATCGTCTGACGCTGGCGCGTAAAGCGCTAATGACCCGTATTGCTCGTCTGGAAGGCGTTAAGGCTCGCGTCGCGCCGATCCTGTATATGGAAGGCGCCTGCGGCGTACGTCTGAAAGCCGATGATGATATCGCGGAAATCTTCAAAAACGGTCGTGCATCGATTTCACTGGGCTACATTGGTATCCACGAAACCATCAACGCGCTGTTTGGTGATATGCATGTCTACGACAGCGAAGCGCTGCGCGCGAAAGCGGTTGCCATTGTTGAGCATCTGCGTCAGGCCGTCGATAAATGGAAAGAAGAGACCGGCTACGGCTTTAGCCTGTACAGCACGCCGAGTGAAAACCTGTGTGACCGCTTCTGCCGTCTGGATACCGCCGAGTTTGGCGTCGTGCCGGGCGTCACCGATAAAGGCTACTACACCAACAGTTTCCACCTTGATGTGGAGAAGAAGGTGAACCCGTACGACAAAATCGATTTTGAAGCGCCTTACCCGCCGTTGGCGAGCGGTGGCTTCATTTGCTATGGCGAATACCCGAACATCCAGCACAACCTGAAAGCGCTGGAAGATGTCTGGGACTACAGCTATCAGCATGTGCCGTATTACGGCACCAATACGCCAATCGATGAATGCTACGAGTGCGGCTTTACCGGTGAATTCGAATGCACCAGCAAAGGCTTCACCTGTCCGAAATGCGGTAATCACGACGCTGCACGCGTGTCGGTAACCCGCCGCGTCTGCGGTTATTTAGGCAGCCCGGACGCACGTCCGTTTAACGCCGGTAAACAAGAAGAAGTGAAGCGTCGCGTTAAACATTTAGGGAATGGGCAGATCGGTTAATTTCCGTTTGCAAAGGCCGTAGGCCTGATAAGACGCCATCGCGTCGCCATCAGGCATCACAATGTTGCCGGATGGCGGTGCAAGCACCTTATCCGGCCTACTACCGCTAACTACAGTTCCAATGTCGTGGTTTTCCTCTAAGCAGTTGGTGTTGTAGCAAGGCGGCAAACGAACGAATCCCGGGGAGCTTACATCAGTAAGTGACCCGGGTGAGTGAGAGCGGCCAACACAGCTACAGCGCCAAATGCAACGAGGAAAAATGAATTATCACCAGTATTATCCCGTCGATATCGTTAACGGCCCCGGCACTCGCTGCACCCTGTTTGTTTCAGGGTGCGTGCACGAATGCCCTGGCTGCTACAACAAAAGCACCTGGCGGCTGAATTCCGGTCAGCCATTCACAAAAGCAATGGAAGACCAGATCATTAGCGATCTAAACGATACGCGGATCCACCGCCAGGGGATCTCCCTTTCCGGCGGCGATCCGCTTCATCCGCAGAACGTACCGGATATCCTGAAGCTGGTGCAGCGCATTCGTGCTGAATGTGCAGGTAAAGATATCTGGGTGTGGACCGGCTATAAGCTGGATGAACTCAACGCCGCGCAAATGCAGGTTGTGGACCTCATTAACGTGCTGGTGGACGGCAAATTTGTGCAGGATCTGAAAGACCCGGCGCTGATCTGGCGCGGCAGCAGCAACCAGGTTGTCCATCATTTACGGTAAACACTATGGCGGACAGCATCTGCTTTCCGTCTTTCCTGCCCCTCCCATCAAAAACGACTCACACACTCCATTGCCACCGCTTTAAACTCGGCGAAGTTTTGGCTGCCGCACAGTCGCGTCATAGCGCGTTCACGCAGGAAAGTGACAAAGATATCGTAGATGGCCATTGCCTCTTCGTACTCGCTTTTACTGATAGCGAGTAAAAAGATCACATGTGCGGTTTCGTCCCCCCAGGCGATACCCTGCGGGGCGAGCACCGTGTAGACCACCGTTTTTTTCGCCAGCAGTCCGAGGGCGTGCGGCAGCGCAATGCTGTCACCGAGCATCGTGCTGACAATCGCCTCACGTTCCACCACCGAATCGAGGAATTCCGCGTCGACAAACCCTTCACGCTGCAACTGATCGCACAAGGTTTTAAACAGCGTCTGCTGGTCCATCTCGCCTTCGATAATACGAAAATGCGCGGCATCGAAGTATTTGTTCAACATCCACGGACGGGTTCTGTCCACCAGCACTAACTTACCGATCTGCTCCAGTTGATAGTCGGTAGGAAACGGGGCGATCTGCACGACCGGCTTGTCTTTCTCACCGATCCGCGCCGTGGCGATCACAAAGTCCTCCGCGATACTCTCGCGCTGTTCGTAATCACGCAGCGTCAGCGTGTTTACAATCTCGATCTGCGGATATTTGCGCGCCAGTACCGCTTCAATCATCCGCACCATCGCATTTCCCGTGTCGCAGACCAGCAGAACTTTTGGCTGCCGCTGGTAACCGATGTTGTAACTACGTTCAAGCCCAACGCCGATGTGTAACACCAGAAAGCCGATCTCGTTTTCGCTGATGGCGTAAGGGGTGTATTTACCCCAACTGGAGACTGCCGCCAGGGTCATATCCCATGCCATGGGATAGTGTTGCTTGATGTTCTCCAGCAGCGGGTTCGGGATCATGATCTGATAGCGCACCCGGGTGATCATCGTTTTGATGTGAGTGAGTAAATCCGCATGAAGCTGGTTATCATTCAACAGGTTATAGTTGTACTGGCTGTTGATAAACCGCAGGATGTAATGGACCAGCGCTTCCTCGTCGTCGGCATTGATCGCACTGGGCGCAATCTCCTGCACCTGCCGCGCCGCGATATGTACCTTCAGCCAGTTCTCTTCCGACACCGAGAGCGGATGATTTGCCAGATGCTGCACGACAGCGGCAATCTCACGCGCCGCCAGGCACACGTTCTCTTCCACCTCTTCGTTGGTGAATTCCGACAACGGATACCCTTCGCTGATACGGCGTACCGCGACCGCGCAGTACAGACGTAAAAACAGCTCGCCTTCGTCAGTAAGGCGAATATGGAAGCGATTGAAAATCTCCTCAAGCAGCGGTTGAAGCTGCGATGGCACCCCGGCATACAGCGCCTCTTCGGTCACCAGCGGATTAGCGGGATCCTGCTGCGCCAGCGTCCAGAGAAGGTCAGTCAGACAGGCGCGGATCGCCATCTCGCTGCCGAACAGTTTCATGCCATGGCGCGGACGCGTTTCCAGCGTCAAATGATAGCGTTGCAGCCATTCACGCACTTCTGCCATGTCGTTTTGTAGCGTCGCCCGACTGACAAACCATTCATCAGCTAAATCTTCGAGTTTGAGAGAAAAGGCGGATGTCAGAAAACGTACCATCAGGTAATGTACGCGTTCCTGACTGGTGCGCGGAATTCGCAGCGCGCTGGGCTGCTGCGATTGCAGGGACTGATAGCTTGCCGGGTCATCGATCCTGAGCTGATAACCGTTGCCCCGGCTGAGGATAAACTGCGCGCCGTGCTGAGTCAGCAGGGCGTTGAGCGCTGTAATATCAGCACGAACAGTTCGTGTGGAAACCGACAACCGCTGCGCCAGCTCATCCTGCGGCAGCGTCTCGTTTTGCAACATCGTAAACAGTTGCGCCAAACGTTGGTTGGGGAATCGCACATCACTCTCCTCGTTTTTAACCTACACACGCCCTGGTCAGCGCCAGCAACTGGCGCACATCGTCCGGACGGGTGTTTCCGCTTACCTTATCAATAATAGAACTATAAATGTGAGGAATGATTTTACTGACGCCCGCGTCGAGGGCAATTTGCAGAATCTCAGCGTAGTTTTCCAGATCGATCCCGCCGGTTGGCTCCAGCCAGAAATCATGACGCGCACAGGCTTCAGCCACCGCGTTAAACTCGTCACGGCATTTCAGACCGCCCATCGGGAAGTATTTGATCGAGCTACCGCCCATATCTTTCAGCAGCGCGATAGCCGTTTCGACCGGGACAATGCCGTCCGCCGCTTTGCTACTCAGCGGCCCGGTGGAAATTTTGACCAGACCTGGCGTACCAGTCGGCGATACCAGACCATTAACCACCGTCTCACTCTGCCCGAGCAGGGCGCGGCTGGTTGCCACGCCGGTGAACACCTGGTTGACGTGCTGCGGCTGCACATGGCGGGAGATTTCACTGACCATCGCCGACTGGTTCGGATCGCCCGCCCCCAGCCCTACGGAGAGCGCATTGTGGATAAGCGCCGCGTAGTCACGCATATCCGCCACCGCGCTTTCGACATCCGGGTAATTTTTGGAGAGTACACCGACCAGCACATGACCTTCCGCCGCGTCGTAAATGTCACGCGCGTTCTCTTTCGAGCCGGCCAGTACATTCAGGCAGACGCGATCGCGATAAAAGTTCGGGGTCAATTTCATGCTTGTTTCTCCTGATTAATCACGTCGCCAATCCGGCGCGCCACAATGTCCAACTGTGCACGATCAACACTGCGAACATCTGCTTCAATAATTCCTTCGTTGGCTTTGTAACCACGGAAGTAAATCGCGTATTCACCCTGCTTGAGCGCTTCCACCAGTTCGCCTGTCGCGATGCCGGTAACAGCTTCATCAAACTTAATTTCTGCGCGGGCGATATCCCGTCCCGCGCTGTCCCATACCACGCGAGCGGTCACACCGTTGAGCGCATTCAGCGCATCAATAAACGGTGTCATTTTTTCCAACATCTCCGCGCCGCTCTCTTTCTGCGCATTCAAATAGAGTTCAATGGCACAGGTCAGGCCGAGAATCCCCTCTTTGCCGACCTTCATCGCCCGGCCAATACCCGCCGTCTGGCGTTTCACCCACTCGACGTACTGGGTTTTGCCGATGACCAGTCCGCTGGTAGGGCCTTCGATCGCCTTCGCGCCGCTGTAGATCACCAGATCGGCCCCCGAACGGTAGTAGCACTGCAGATCTTCTTCCGCCGCCGCATCAACAATCAGCGGCAGATTGTGTTTACGCGCCACGACGACGGCCTGCTCAACGCTGAGCATGCTTTTTTGTACGCAGTGGTGGGATTTGATGTAAAGAATCGCCGCCGTGCGTGGGGTGATTGCCGCCGCCAGCTGTACGGCAGAGCATTCATTGGCATATCCGGCTTCCACCAGCTTGCCACCGCCCAGCGCCACCATCGTGCCAACCGGCGCACCAAAGTTAACGTTGTGCCCTTTCGGCAACACGATTTCGTTATTCTCAATCGGTGTGACGTGCAGGTTCTCCAGCAACCAGTCGCTGTCCTGGACCAGCACGGCGGCCACCGACTGAGCAATGCCCGCAGACGCACAGGAAACCACCGTCGCCCCTTCCACATCCAGCAGCTTCGCAATGTATTCCCCGGTTTTATTCACCAGATCTTTCATCTCAAAGTACTGGTTCATACCGGCCATCGCCGCGTCCACCACTTCCGGGCGCGGCGTGGACACGCCCAGCGCCGTCATTCGTCCGGAGGTATTAATTACCTGCTTTAAATGGTATTTCTCAAAAATCGAAGGCATGTTCCGCGCTCCCTTGTTCGGTCATATAGCCCTTGCCCGCACGTATTGCGGCAAGCGGCACCAGCAGTTTTTCAGCCTGTAAGCTGTCATTTTCGGCATCGATCAGCACGGTTGGCTGACGCTTCAGAGTAAAGAGGGTTAAGTCAGCGTCCAGACCTGGCTGGAGGCGACCTTTGGATTTCAGACGCAAGCCGTCGGCGGCATTCGCCGTCACACAGTTGATGACCTGCGGCAGCGACATCCCGATGGCGAGGAATTTCGACATCACATTCGCCAGCGAATGCACCGGGCCGCTGATACGGTTGCGGCAATAGATATCAGAACTGATGGTGTGCGGCAGAATGCCTAAGCTGATGGCACGTTTCGCCACCGCAAAACTCAGGCTGGCCGTGCCGTGCCCGACGTCCAGACGCACGCCTCGCTGAATCGCCCGGGTGACCGAGGCGCGCAGTTCGCCCTCCGGCGTCAGAATGCGATTGGGTTTTCCGTTGTAGCAGTGGGTGATGATATCGCCCGCCGTCAGGCGCTCTGCGATCTCATCCAGATCCGGCGGGTTATTGCCAATGTGGACCATCAGGGGCAAATCACCGTTCGCTTGCTGCATCGCTTTGGCGCGTTCCAGCGGCGTGATGCCATTTTCACCCACCACGCTGCTGCTCATACGCGCTTTCAGGCCGACGATGAAATCAGGGTAGCGTTTCACCGCCTGCTGCACCGCGTCGGCATCGATGTTGGCCATATTCGCCAGTTCGTTTTGTGCAATCAGCCCGACGCGGGAGATATTCAGAAGTGCATAGACTTCCGTCGCGGCGTCGCGCGTGAGGGTATAGAAATCATCAATATCATCGGCACCGGTACTGCCCGCATCCACCACGGTCGTCACGCCGGTGGCAATGCCTACGCTGTCCGGCTCGTCGTGATAAATCGGAGAATTTGGATAACAGTGAACGTGGGAATCAATCCATCCGGCGCTGACGTAGTATTCGCCGTTGAGCTCAACGGTTTTCACCGCCGGGTCATTTATCTCGCCTAACGCGGCGATTTTGCCGTCCTTCAGGGCGATATCACAGACCGTATCGTCAACCAGACGCGCACGGCGCAGGAGTAAATCAAACATGTCTCTCTCCTTTTGCCGGATAGCGGCGTAACCACCCTATCCGGCCTACAAAGACGCGCTTATCCGTAGGCCTGATAAGCGCTTTGCCATCAGGCAATTAGCTAATCGCAATCGGGAAGATTGAACCTAAAATCATGGCGCCAAGGATAGCGCCCCCGGTGATCGGTTTCTGCCAGATGTAAAACAGCAGTGCGCCGACCAAAGAACCCACGCCGATAGGGATCGACGCCGTCATCGCGCTGAGGATGATCAAGGGTCCGAGGAAACGCCCCGAGGCGTTACCGGCACCCATCATCACGTCCGCCCCGTAGGTCGAGTCACTCTGATTGATGGTGAACTTACGCGCCAGGATAATGACGTAACCAATCGCCAGGCCGATCGCCAGCCCCGTAGCGAGAGAAGCGATAAAGTTCTCAACCGGGAACACAATGCCTGCGCCCAACAACAACGCCGGAACCCCCAGACCAACGCCGGTCTGAATCGCACCGCCGATATCCAGAATCCCCACCAGGGAGCCTTCGATAATGCGGGCGAACAGGAAGCTGGCACCAAACGCGGCCACTGCGCCGTACGATCCGGTATCAATCCCCGCTTTCAGCATCGCCACGAACGCCACTTCGTTAAACGCGCCAATCCCGTACAGGTAGTACATGTGCGTCCCGGCAAACACGCCGGAGGAGAGCAGGCCAACGAAGATCGGGAACGACCAGTCGGCAAACCAAAAACCTTTATTCTGTTCCATTGTGGCCTCCGTTATTTGCCGCTAAGCGAGTTGTGGATCAGTTCGAGCCAGTTCGGCACGGTCATGTGGAAGGATTCGATCATCTTCATGTCGAAGCCACGGAAGAAGCCGCTCAGGACGAACAGCAGGACGATGGCCGCCATCATCACTTTGGTCACATGGTTCCAGCCGCTCTCTTCAACGCCTTTACCAATCAGGATGCCGAGGACCAGACCCGGTACGGCGTTACCCATGATCAACTGTGCCGCGCCGCCGAAAACGGTTGCCCAGAAGCCTGATTTCTTACCGGCATCGATCGCCGCCAGCCAGAAGATCACCGGCATCACGGTGTTGACCAGCAGGTTTGCCGCAGGGACCAGCACCTTAACGGCGGTCACCTGCAACGCTTCCGGTACGGAAGAAGCCGTGAGGTTCAGGAAGGTCACGACGATCATGCCAATGACGCCGCAGGCAATCGCCATTTTTTTCGGGTCATGCAGCGTTTCACCGACGTTACGGTTTTTGATCATCAGCGCTGCCGCGCCCCAGTTAGGAATGATGCGGTGATCCACGTCCTGTGTGAACGAGCCCGCCGCAACGGATGAGGCCCAAGCGTTGAAGAAAAAGCCCAGACCAAACGAGAAGTGAGAAGCCGGATCCCCTTCGCAGGAATTCAGTTCCCCCAGAGTTCGAAACGCACCCATTCCCTGTGTGGTAGGCGCATGAAACATGCGTGCAGCCCCGGCCCCCACACCCACGCCGACGAGGGCACCGATGATGAGCGATTTTATTAAAATTATCAGGAACATAATTATGCCTTCTTAACAAGAATCAGCGTTGCGAGACAAAATCCACCTTGTCCAGATTGATGGCTGTCACGTTGACGGTCACATCCAGCTCCACGCTGTAAGTGCGTCGTTCCCGGCGCAGAAAGAAGAACAAAAACGCTTCTTTGCGCACCGCTTCACGCGCTTGAACAACCTGCACATCCTGTGGCTCAATACGCAGTAAAATGTGCGGCGATGCCTTCATGACCGCGGCCTGAACGTGGTTCAGGGCATCGGCAAAGGCGCGCGCTTTGGCTTCGCCTTTACCGGTGACTCTCACCGTTGTGGTGAATTGTTCTTTCATACTTACGCGCCGTATTTTTTCTGCCACGCCTGGACCAGGCGCTCGCCAAGCTCTTCTTTATCCATAAAGCCGAACCCCAGCACGTTGCAGCCTTCGTTAATCGCCGTTACGCCTTCATCCACAGAGCGCATCCCGTATTTGGCTTTGTAACCGTATTTGTTCTGTGCAGTGATGGCGCCCGCGCCGCCGCTGCCGCAAAAAGAGATGCCGAACGTGGCGTTTTCCGCTTTCATCACGTCCCCCAGTTTCATATCCGCGGCAACGCCCGGTACTACCACCGCACGACCACCGGCTTTCTCGACGCCTGCCGCCACTTTCTGGCCTTTACCCAGACGATCGCCAATCACGACTGTAATCTGTTCCATGTTGTTGCTCCTTAAAGGTTGTCTTTCGCGACTTCAAAGTGGACGGACAGCAGCCAGGCTTCTTCCTCGGGAAGGTTGCCAAACGCTGCGACCACGTCGCGGGCAAGCGCCATTGAGTCGGCTGAAATTTCATCAAACAAACTGGCTTCCACTTCCGGCAAAGGCTCGCCGGTCACCGACCGGTGCGCCATGGCGCGCACGTGAGACGTCAGCATTTGTTCCTGTACGGCGTTGGGAATGATGTGATGTTCACGCAGCAAGGCATACACTTGCGCCAGCATGCGATCGGCCAGTTCACCAATCTGCGCCACCTGTTCCCCCATGTCGTTCATTACTGCTCCGTTATTCACTCGTCTTACCCCGTTAATGGCTCTGAGTTAAAACTAGCGGTGGGGGTAAAAAGTTTGTAGCGAGTTGTTTTCCACTTCGAAGTGGAAAGGCGAGTGGCAATAGTGATCTGTTCCACAGAAAAGGGGGGTTTGATGATTTATCGCTGGAAAAGTGTGATTTTATTCACAGATATCAACGGCGTTTCGTTGCGACGCCAGCAGAGAAGAAAGTCTGAAACTGTGAGCAAAGAGCGATTTTCAACCATAGTATCCAAAAGACTTATGACGAATCTCTGCGAGGCGCTACGCATAGGCTAAACCCCACGCTGGCGCGGAATTTGTGTTTACAAGAAAATACGGTGATGGCTATGCGTCCCCATCATAAAGAGGAAACACCTAAATTAGCCTATAAGCTAATTTAGCTTTTATGCTAATATTTTATCAGGGAGAGATGCCGTGTTTACCGTCATGCTGCATGTCGATGTTGCCAGCGAGCTGGCAAGTTTACCGCCCACCGTCAGGGCAAAAATGATTCGCTTGATTGATAAGTTAAAAATTAATGCGACTGCATTACGGGAACCCGACAGCAAACCTCTCGGTGCTGGTCTTTTTGAGATTCGCACAATGGGAACCGAGCCAGGCCGTGGTCTGTATGTCTATCAGAAAGGCAAAACCATCTATCTGTTACGCGTGTTCATTAAGAAAACGCAGAAAACGCCCAAACAAGAAATGATGCTAGCCTTCGAAAGGCTGGAGGAGATGCTCAATGAGCAAAAAAACTAAAAGCGTCGCCTGGGACGACGTCAGAGCAGACCTGATGTCCGATCCTGATGTACAAGCCGCAATGGAAGTGGAAGAGCGGAAGGCACGTCTACAAGCTATGCTCGCACAATGGCGTAAACACGCGGGATTAACTCGCGCGCAAGTTGCTGAAAGAATGGGGGTTACGCCGCCGACAGTCTCCAGGATGGAAGCGAATATTATCAAGGCCAGTCTGGAAACGATTGTCCGTTACGCCAGAGCCTGCGGAATTAAACATCCGCAAATCATCCTGTGACGGTCACCTGATGTCCCTCTGGAGACATCAGGTGAGCAAGACAATTAACGATACTTCTTGTGATACGCGTTGCGGGTGGTTTTGAATTCTTCCGCCGCGGCCTGCGCTTCTTTGACCTTCCCTTCGTTTGCCAGCTTCAGCGCACCGTCGATCTGGCCGACCAGAACGTCGAAACCATGACGGAAATCTTTCATTTCCGGGCTATCTGAGGCCTTGCTTTCCAGTTTTGGCGGCGTCGCTTTTTGCGCGTCCAGCGCAGCGGCGCGCATTTTGGTTAACGCATCGGTCACTTGCGTCGCGTTATCCGCTTTTTCGATTACCTTCAGGTTATCGTTAAGCGTTTCCATATTATCTTCCAGATCAGCGGCGAACACGGAAGAGCCCAAAACTAACGTTGAAGCTGCGATGATTGCTAACAGATGTTTACGCATTGCTCACTTCCTTTTTTTTATTGTTATGGCGCGGCAGGTCGCGCCATGGATGTTTACTGCCCGGCGATTTTCATCTCCGGCAACAGTACTGAACCACACTGTATATTGCTACGTGTTTCAATATCGTTACCAATCGTCACAATATTGCGCCACATCTCTTTTAAATTTCCGGCGATGGTAATTTCGCTCACAGGGTATTGAATTTCCCCGTTTTCAACCCAGAAACCGGCTGCGCCGCGGGAGTAATCCCCGGTAATGCCGCTCACGCCCTGGCCCATCAGTTCAGTGACCACCAGACCGGTGCCCATCTCTTTAAGCATCTGCTCAAAGTTCAGCCCTTGTCCGGCAATACGCCAGTTATGAATGCCGCCCGCATGACCGGTGCTTTTCAGCCCCAGCTTACGTGCGGAATAGTTGGTCAGCAGCCATTGGGTCAGAACGCCGTCTTTCACAATGTCACGACGTTCCGTGCGCACGCCTTCGCTGTCAAACGGTGAGGAGGCCAGTCCTTTCAGCAGGTGCGGATGCTCCTCAATGGTCAGCCATTCAGGCAGAATTTGTTTGCCCAGCGAATCCAGCAAGAACGTGGATTTGCGGTACACCGAACCGCCCGCAATTGCGCCAACCAGATGTCCAATCAACCCGGTCGCCACTTCGTTAGCAAAAATCACCGGCGCTTTCATGGTCGAGAGTTTGCGCGGAGACAGGCGGGATAACGTGCGGCGAGCACAGTCTGCGCCTACCCATTCCGGCGTTTGCAGATCGCCCATCGCGCGACCAATGGTGTAGGCGTAATCGCGCTCCATATCGCCGTTTTCTTCGGCAATTACGCAACTGGACAGCGAATGGCGGGTGGAGCAATAGCCCTGCAACATACCGTGGCTGTTGCCGAACACTTTAATGCCATAGTGGCTGTTAAAGCTGCCGCCTTCCGTATTGGTGATGCGTTTGTCGGCCTGCAAAGAGGCCTGTTCGGCACGCGCTGCCAGTTCGATGGCTTCGTCCGGAGAAATGTCAGCCGGGTGGAACAAGTCCAGATCCGGCGCGTCAAAAGCCAGCAGTTCTTTGTCGGCTACACCGGCGCACGGATCCGGTGAGGTGTAGCGCGCGATATCCAGCGCCGCCTGGACGGTACGGGCAATCGCCTGTGGGCTTAAATCGGTCGATGAGGCGCTGCCTTTACGGTTCTGATGGTAGACGGTAATCCCCAGCGCACCATCGCTATTGAATTCGACATTCTCCACTTCACCATAACGGGTGCTGACACTGATGCCGGTCGTTTTGCTTACGGCGACTTCCGCCCCGTCCGATTTGCCTGAGGCTAACTCCAGCGCTGTCGAAACTGCTTCTTCCAGAATCTTACGCTGCGCTTCAACTTGTGAGATTACTTTCATCGCAAATGCCATAATGTAGAGAGAGTTTCTTTGAAGTCTAACAGAGAACCGTTTTTCAGTGCGCATCTTAACTGGTAACATTAGCCTCTTTTTTTAAGGAGCCTGACATGACAAAGCAGCCCGAAGACTGGCTCGACGACGTTCCCGGTGATGACATCGAAGACGAAGACGATGAAATTATCTGGGTCAGCAAAAGTGAAATTAAACGCGACGCCGAGGAGCTAAAACGCCTGGGCGCGGAACTGGTGGATCTGGGGAAAAACGCGCTGGACAAAATCCCGCTTGATGCGGACCTGCGTGCCGCCATTGAGCTGGCCCAGCGTATCAAGATGGAAGGTCGCCGCCGCCAGTTGCAGTTGATTGGTAAAATGCTGCGCCAACGCGAGGTGGATCCTATCCGTCAGGCGCTGGATAAGTTGAAAAACCGCCACAACCAGCAGGTGGTGTTGTTTCACAAGCTTGAGCATCTGCGCGATCGTCTGATCGATGAAGGCGATGACGCGGTAGAAGAGGTGCTGAATCTGTGGCCGCACGCCGATCGTCAGCAGTTACGCTCGCTGATCCGCAATGCGAAGAAAGAGAAAGAAGGGAATAAACCGCCGAAGTCCGCACGTCAGATCTTCCAGTATCTGCGCGAACTGGCGGAAAACGAAGAGTAATCCCGTACGCTAAATAGGCCCGGTAAGCGTCAT
>NZ_CP070239.1:1906511-1922692 GCF_016906145.1 Citrobacter sp. MGH 55 | reverse complement strand
CATCAGCGCCACCGGGCATTTTTCTTACTCTTCAGCTTCCGCTTCGGCTTTCTTCGCCAGACCATCCAGCAGTTTCTGGTGAATTCCACCAAATCCGCCGTTACTCATCACCAGAATGTGATCGCCCGGCTGCGCCGTTTTCACGATCATCTCTGCCAGCGTATCCACATCCCCGCTCCAGTGAGCAGGCTGAAT
Source organism: Citrobacter sp. MGH 55 (assembly GCF_016906145.1). Taxonomy (NCBI): domain Bacteria; kingdom Pseudomonadati; phylum Pseudomonadota; class Gammaproteobacteria; order Enterobacterales; family Enterobacteriaceae; genus Citrobacter; species Citrobacter sp. MGH 55. The sequence continues at coordinate 1,922,497 of NZ_CP070239.1, read as the reverse complement.
GCAGGCGTCCGCCACTTCCGCGACTTGCCACGGAATATGCGGTGGTTGCAGCAGATACACTTCATCTGCGCGGCCCAATGACGGTGCCAGGTCATCTTTGCACAGCCCCATCTTCATGGTGTTGGAACGCGGTTCCAGCACGGCGATGATGCGCGCCGTGCCGCCTACTTTTCCGCGCAGCGCCGCAAGCGTTGCCAGAATCGCCGTTGGGTGATGGGCAAAATCGTCGTACACCGTGACGCCGTTTGCTTCACCGCGCAGTTCCAGGCGGCGACGGGCATTAATAAAAGATCCCAGCGCCTGAGCCGCATCCGCCGGTTGGACGCCAACATGACGGGCTGCGGCGATTGCCATCAGACCGTTGTGCATGTTGTGCTCACCGACCAGCGACCACTTCACGTCGCCGACCTTCTCACCGTCCAGCCACACTTCCCATTCAGAAGCATCGACGTTCAGCTTTTTCGCCTGCCAGTGGCCCTGCTCGCCCACCAGTTCCTGTTCGCTCCAGCAGCCCATCGCCATCGTCTGCTTCAGGTTAATGTCGTGTTCAGGATAGATGATCCGCCCCTGCCCCGGCACAATGCGGACCAGATGGTGGAACTGCTTCTGGATCGCTTTCAGATCGTCAAAGATATCCGCATGATCAAACTCAAGGTTATTGAGGATCAACGTACGCGGGCAGTAATGTACGAATTTAGAGCGTTTATCGAAGAAGGCGCAGTCGTACTCATCCGCTTCAATCACGAAGAAGTCGCTTTCGCCCAGACGCGCAGAAACGTCAAAGTTCCCCGGCACGCCGCCAATCACAAAACCGGGTTTGTAACCGCAAGCGTCCAGAATCCAGGTCGCCATGCCGGCGGTCGTGGTTTTACCGTGCGTTCCCGCAACGGCCAGCACCCAACGATCGCGCAACACAAAGTCATGCAGCCACTGCGGGCCGGACATGAACGGAATGTTTTTCTCCAGCACCGCCTCAACGCACGGATTCCCACGGGTCATGGCATTGCCGATGATCACCAAATCCGGCTGCGGGTCGAGTTGACTGGGGTCATAACCCTGAATCAAATCAATGCCCTGATTCTCAAGCAAGGTACTCATCGGCGGATACACATTGGCGTCCGAACCCGTTACTTCATGACCGAGCGAGCGCGCCAGCATCGCCAGACCGCCCATGAACGTGCCACAAATTCCCAAAATATGAATGCGCATACGTCACTATCCTAATTTAACCCAGGGGGCATTTTACGCATATGTCAGCCAAGTGAGAAACGCATTTCAGGATAATCCGTAGTTTGCTGGCGCGATTCACCTGAGCGCAGCCACTGAAATATTTGTTAAGATTGTTACGGTCGCTTTACTCCATATTAATTGCAGGGAAAGTGTTATGAAAACGTTAGGTGAATTTATTGTCGAGAAGCAGCACGAGTTCTCTCATGCTACAGGTGAGCTCACTGCGTTGTTGTCGGCAATAAAGCTGGGCGCCAAGATCATCCACCGCGATATCAACAAGGCCGGTCTGGTCGATATCCTGGGTGCCAGCGGTGCTGAGAACGTACAGGGTGAGGTTCAGCAGAAACTCGACCTGTTCGCGAACGAAAAACTGAAAGCTGCACTCAAGGCGCGTGATATTGTCGCGGGTATTGCCTCTGAAGAAGAAGATGAAATCGTCGTTTTCGAAGGCTGTGAACACGCGAAATACGTGGTGCTGATGGACCCGCTGGATGGATCGTCCAACATCGATGTTAACGTCTCTGTCGGGACCATTTTCTCTATCTACCGCCGCGTGACGCCTGTCGGCACGCCGGTCACGGAAGAAGATTTCCTGCAACCAGGCAACAAGCAGGTTGCTGCGGGTTACGTGGTTTACGGCTCTTCCACCATGCTGGTTTACACCACCGGCTGCGGCGTCCACGCCTTTACCTACGATCCGTCGCTGGGTGTGTTCTGCCTGTGTCAGGAGCGGATGCGCTTCCCGGAGAAAGGCAACACCTACTCCATTAACGAAGGCAACTACATCAAATTCCCGAATGGCGTGAAGAAGTACATCAAGTTCTGCCAGGAAGAGGATAAATCCACGCAGCGCCCGTATACCTCGCGCTACATCGGCTCACTGGTTGCTGACTTCCATCGTAACCTGCTGAAAGGCGGGATCTACCTTTACCCAAGCACCGCCAGCCACCCGGACGGTAAACTGCGTCTGCTGTACGAGTGCAACCCAATGGCATTCCTTGCGGAGCAAGCGGGCGGCAAGGCGAGCGACGGGAAAGAGCGTATTCTGGATATCACGCCGGAAAGCCTGCACCAGCGTCGTTCGTTCTTCGTCGGCAACAACCATATGGTTGAAGATGTAGAACGCTTTATCCGGGAATTCCCGGACGCCTAAAACCCTTGCCGGATGGGCTGACGCTTTATCCAGCCTACACGCTAAACGCCTCTCCCCGGAGAGGCGTTTTTCTGTCAGGCGGTCTGCAATTTAAACGACGCCATCGCTTCAATCAGCGCGTGCGACTGCTCTTCCAGCGATCGGGTTGCCGCAGAAGACTGTTGTACCAGCGCCGCATTCTGCTGCGCCGTTTCATCCATCTGACTCACCGCAATATTCACCTGTTCGATACCGCGACTCTGCTCCTGCGACGCACTGGCGATTTCCCGCATCAGTTTGGTCATCCGCATGACCTCGCTGGCAATCTCATCCATCGTTTCGCCCGCCTGCATCGCCAGATCGCTGCCCTCTCCCACTTGTGACTGCGAGTCGCCAATCAGCGTACGGATCTCTTTTGCGGCCTCCGCGCTGCGGCTAGCCAGATTACGCACTTCGCCCGCCACCACGGCAAAACCGCGTCCCTGCTCTCCCGCGCGCGCCGCTTCAACCGAGGCGTTCAGCGCCAGAATATTGGTCTGGAATGCAATCCCGTCGATCACGCCAAGAATATCGGCGATACGATTAGCACTCCCGGAAATGTCGCGCATTTTTTCAATGACATAACAGACCATTTCACTGCCGCGATCGGCGGTATCAGAAACCGATTTCGCCAGTTGATGCGCCTGATCGGCGTTTTCCGCATTCTGTTTCACCGTTGCGGTAAGCTCCTCCATGCTGGCGGCAGTTTGTTCCAGCGAGGTCGCCGTCGATTCGGTGCGTGTCGCCAGATGAATATTGCCCGCCGTCAGTTCACGACTGCCGGTGTCTATCTGCGAACTGGCATCGCGAACGCGTCTGACAGATTCACTCAGCGCCATGCGCATCCCTTCAAGCGCGGCCTGCAGGCGATTAAACTCGGCGCTGGCATAACGGCTTTCTGCCGCCGACAAATCTCCCGTCGCCAGGCGTTCCAGTTGTTCAACCACATTATCGAGCGGTTTCAGCAGTTTATTACGCAATAACAGCCAGACCACCGCCAACAGGGCGATGGCCGTCAGCGTCGTCGCGGTCATCACTCCGTAATAAATCCATGAGGTAATGATTCGCGTGGAGGCGTAAATCCCCATGCTGCCTGTTAGCAGCAATAACAGGGTAATAAGCGACAATAAAACCAACAGGGTATTTCGTAGGGAGAGGGATTTTGGCATCGTTATTTTCCGGTTGTAAGATATACAGAAACTATCGACAACAACCGGAAAAAGTTTAGGTGTTTAAGTAAAATCTGTGTCTCACTTCGGCGTCGCGGCCGGGCCGACTCGTGTTACCGGCGAGCTCTGTCGATTTTCCCAAAGCACCGTCAGACCGCGCTGCAACGCAATGAAAATAAATAACAAAACGCCAATGGCAATTTTCGTCCACCATGAACTGAGCGTGCCGTCGAAGTTAATGTAGGTCTGGATCAGCCCCTGAATCGCCACGCCAAACAGCGTTCCAAGAACCGTACCGACCCCACCGCTCAGCAACGTACCACCGATCACCACCGAAGCGATCGCATCCAGCTCTACGCCCACTCCCGCCAGCGCGTAGCCAGCCTGGGTGTAAACAGAAAAGACAATCCCGGCCAGCGTCGCCAGCCCGGTTGACAGCATATAAATGCGGATCGTGGTGCTACGGGTGGAAATCCCCATCAGGTTCGCCGATGTCGCATTCCCGCCAATGGCATACACCTGATTGCCAAACCGGGTGCGATGCGCGAGGAAAATCCCAATGACCACCACCGCCAGCATCAGCAGGCCCATCGCGCTCAGACGCCCACCGCCGGGGATTTTCCACGCCAGGCTGGAAAGCGTGTCATAGATGGGATGGTTAATCGGGATCGACTCTTCCGATACCAGGTAACTGACCCCGCGCAGGAAAAACATACCGGCAAGCGTGATGATAAACGCCGGGATCTTCAGCGCATCAATCAGCAACCCCATGAACGCGCCAAACGCGCAGCCCATCGCCAACACCAGCGGAAACGCCAGTAACGGCGAGATCCCCCAGTAGCCGATGGCCTTCGCCAGGAATACACCGGTGAAGGCGATCACCGATCCCACGGAGAGATCGATCCCACCGGAGAGGATCACAAAGGTCATCCCCACGGCGATGATCCCCAGGAAGGCATTATCGGTCAGAATGTTGCAGATCACGCGCGTGGAGGCAAAGCCTGGAAACTGCGTCAGACAATAGAGATAGCCCAGCACGAAAACCCCGAGGGTGATCATTAACGGTAAATTACGTTTTATCACGACCACGCACTCCTTTTAGCAAACTGATAAAGCGCTGTGACTGCACAATCAGTACGCACAGCACCACGATGGCTTTGACCACCTGGTTCATCTCCGGCGGAAACCCGGACAGCAGGATCCCGGTGTTCATCCCCTGAATGATCAGCGCGCCCACCACTGACAGCAGCAGATTAAAGCGCCCGCCCATCAGGGAACCGCCGCCGATCACCACCGCCAGAATGGCGTCCAGCTCCAGCCACAAGCCGGCGTTGTTGGCATCGGCACCGCGAATATCCGCCGTGACGATAATCCCGGCAATTGCTGCGCACAGCCCGCTCAACACATAGGTGAGCATAACGATGACTCGTGTGTTGACGCCGGCATTTTTCGCTGCCCGGATGTTAATCCCCACCGCTTCAATAAACATCCCGAGCGCCGTTCGCCGGGTCAACAGCCAGAACAGCAGCAGCGTGATCAGCGCGATAATCACCGGCGTGGGAAACAACAACAGCGAGCCGCTGCCGAACCAGGAGAGCGTGGGCGAGTTGAAGGTGACAATCTGTCCAGAGGTGATCAGTTGCGCCACGCCGCGACCCGCCACCATCAGGATTAGCGTGGCGACAAACGGCTGAATTTTGAGGATCGCCACCAGGACGCCGTTCCACAGGCCAGCCAGCACGCCGGTCCCCAATGCGGCAAGCAGGACCACTGGCAGGCTGTGACCGGCGACGGTCATCGCCGCGGTCGTGGCGCCGGCAATCGCCATCACCGCGCCAACGGAAAGGTCAATGCCCCCGGTGGCAATAACCAGCGTCATCCCTATCGCCAACAGCGCGACGGGAGCGGCGCGATTCAGGATATCGATCGGGCTGCCGAACAGACGACCGTCCTGCAATATAATCTGGTAAAAGTGGGGGGCGACGAGGCTGTCCACCAACAGCACCAGCAGCAGCGCAATCAGCTGCGGCATACCGGTCGGCCAGCGAAAGCGTCGCTTTGGCGGCGTGGTTTGCGGGAGAGATTGGGGCATCACAAGAGTCTCCTTACGCCGCGATGGCGTTCATGATCGCCGGAACGGACAGTTCAGCCAGCGGGATCTCCGCCACCTGTTTGCGGTCACGCATGATGATCACCCGATCCGCATAGCCTACCAGTTCCTCCAGCTCCGAGGAGATCACCAGCAGCGCCAGACCATCGGCGCACAGCGTTTCGATCAGGCGGATGATCTCGGCATGCGCGCCTACGTCGATCCCTCGCGTCGGTTCATCGAGGATCAGAAACTGTGGTTTAGTCAGCAGCCAGCGCGATAGCAGCACTTTTTGCTGGTTGCCGCCGGAAAGAAACTCGATCGGCTGTTCTGCGCTGGGGGTGCGAATGCCAAGCTGACGGATAAACCGCTCGGCAATGTCGTTTTGTTCTTTGCGCGCAATCGGCCGCAACCAGCCGCGCTGGGCCTGCAATGCCAGGATGATGTTTTCGCGCACCGAGGCGGCGGCAATAATACCGTCCGTTTTGCGATCCTCCGGACAAAAACCGATCCCCAGGCATGATGCCTGATGAGGGGATCGCAGCGTCTGCGGTTTTCCTCTGATCAGCGCGCTGCCGCTGTCCGCCGGTTTGATACCGAAAATCACCTCGGCCGTTTCGGTGCGCCCGGATCCAAGCAGTCCCGCCAGACCGACGATCTCACCAGGTCGTACTTCGAGATCGAACGGGGAGATCGTCCCTTTCTTACCGAAACCTTTGAACGCGGCCACCGGTTTATCACTCAACAAGGTACGCCCCGCACGCTGTAGCGCATGAGTGTCCAGCTCGCGTCCCAGCATCATTTTGACCAGTTCAATCTGCGGCAGCTCGCGGGTTTCCCGGCAGCCGACAAAACTGCCGTTACGCAGGACGGTGATCCGATCGCTGACCTGATAGACCTGATCAAGAAAATGGGTGACGAAGATCAGACTCACGCCGCGATCGCGCAGATGCCGCATTAAGCCGAACAGCATCTCAACCTCTTGCGTATCGAGACTGGCGGTAGGTTCATCAAGGATCAGAACTTTGGCGGAAAGATCGATCGCCCGGCAGATCGCGACGATCTGTTGCATCGCCACCGAATAGCGGTTCAGCGGTTCGCGCACGTCGAGGGAAAAACCGTAAGACGCCATTAGCGCCGTAGCGCGCTTTTCCATCTCTTTGCGCCGTAGCAGGCCAAATCGACGCGGTTCACGACCAATAAACAGGTTATCCGCCACCGACATATTCGGCAGCAGGTTCACTTCCTGATACACCGTGCCAATGCCCAGCTGTTGGGCATGTGCGGTATTTCTGGGGGAGATGGCACTGCCTTCCAGCCAGATACTACCGCGATCGGCATGATAGACGCCGGTCAGTGCTTTAATGAGCGTGGATTTTCCGGCCCCGTTCTCGCCGAGCAGCGCCATAATTTCGCCGCGACGCAGACTGAAATCGACGTTATCCAGCGCTTTGACGCCAGGAAAGAATTTACTTAATCCCTCTGTACGGAGGATCTCCTGGTGTTGTTCCGCGATCATAATAGCCCTCCGCGACAAGAGTGTGGCTCTGGAGGCCCGTAGGCCGGATAAGGCGGTTACGTTGCCATCCGGCAGAACCTTTGCCTGATGGCGCTTCGCTTATCAGGCCTACGGTGTTAGGTATGCCCCCAGAAAGGGTCTGAACTTAGTAGCCCATGTTTTTCTTCTTCTCTAACTCTTCTTTCGCGGTATCCGGCAGATACAGCGTCGACTTGGTGATCGTGACCTTCTCAGGCATCGTGCCATCTTTCTTGAACTTCTCGAGCGCGTCGAAGGCCGGGCCTGCCATGTTCGGCGTCAGTTCAACGCTGGCATTCGCTTCACCGTCGATCATCGCTTTGTAGATGTCCGGTACGCCGTCAATAGAGCCGGTCAGAATATCTTTGCCCGGTTTCAACCCCGCTTCTTTGATCGCCTGGATAGCCCCGATCACCATGTCATCGTTATGGGCATAAACCATGCAGATGTTCTTGCCGTTGTTCTCGGCTTTGATAAAGCTCTCCATCACCTCTTTACCTTTACTACGGGTAAAGTCGCCGGACTGAGAGCGGATAATTTTGATGTTTGGTGCTTTGGCGATGGCTTCAGCAAACCCTTTCTTACGGTCAATCGCCACGCTGGCCCCGACGGTACCCTGCAGCTCAACCACATTACACGGCTTGCCGTTCACCTCTTTGATTAGCCAGTCGCCGATCAGTTGACCTTCCAGCACGTTGTTAGCGGTGACGGTGGTCATATAGAGAGATTTGTCTTTGACATCGATGGAACGATCGAGCAAGAAGACCGGGATCTCAGCATCTTTCGCTTCCTTCAACACCGGCTCCCACCCTGTTGCCACTACCGGCGCAATAAAGATGGCATCGACGCCCTGAGCGACAAAGGAACGCACGGCTTTAATCTGGTTTTCCTGCTTTTGCTGACCGTCAGCGATTTTCAGCGTGATGCCGCGCTTCTCGGCCTCGCTTTTCGCCACGTTGGTCTCTGCGGCGCGCCAGCCGGACTCAGAGCCGACCTGCGAAAATCCTACGGTTAATGGGGCGGCCATGGCCATAGACGACATGACTGCCGAAACTGCTGTGACGATAAGTAAGCGCTTCCACATAACTGTGTCCTCGTAGGGTAGGTTATTGTTGGTTAAGAAACAGTCGCGAAAAAACTATAGACAATCGAACATGTAACGGATTGCGTTACATCACACTTCAAAAAAGTAAATAGAACGTTAATCACAAGTTTGTAATCGCTTTCATTTACCTATGAAAAAAGCGGCTGAAGATATGGATTTTTCTGTCATGCGAGTGGTCTGAAAAGACCAGCGGGAGACGAGTGAAAACGAAATCAGGCGGAGACATTCGGCGCGAGATAGCTATAATACTCGCCACTTGTTTACGACACAGTTAAAGGAAACAGACATGAGCTTACTCAACGTCCCTGCGGGTAAAGACCTGCCGGAAGATATCTACGTTGTTATCGAGATCCCGGCTAACGCCGATCCGATCAAATACGAAGTCGACAAAGAGAGCGGCGCACTGTTCGTTGACCGCTTCATGTCCACTGCGATGTTCTATCCGTGCAACTACGGTTACATCAACCACACCCTGTCCCTGGACGGTGACCCGGTTGACGTACTGGTCCCGACCCCGTATCCGCTGCAGCCAGGCTCCGTTATCCGTTGCCGTCCGGTTGGCGTACTGAAAATGACCGACGAATCCGGTGAAGATGCGAAACTGGTTGCTGTACCGCACACCAAGCTGAGCAAAGAGTACGATCACATCAACGATGTGAACGACCTGCCGGAACTGCTGAAAGCGCAGATCACGCACTTCTTCGAGCACTATAAAGATCTCGAAAAAGGCAAATGGGTGAAAGTCGACGGTTGGGACAACGCTGAAGCGGCGAAAGCTGAAATCGTTGCCTCCTTCGAGCGTGCGGCGAAGAAGTAAGTCGTCCTGTCGAGCGAAGCCCCGCATGTCGGGGCTTTTTTGTGTCCGTAAACGCGAGTCACCGCCACCAAAAACTACGCCACCCGAAGGTGGCGTGGTAAAAGTGCTGGCAAACAAGGAAATGCCTGATGACGCTACGCTTATCAGGCCTACCCTGCGCGCTACTCAGTACTGGTCTCGGTCTAACCAGTTACCGCTTTCGATCAGTGTTAATCCCTCCACCGGGCGCTGGTACACGTACATCCATGCACTGCCGTACGGCGTCTGGATCAACTGGCGTGCGTATTCACCGCCTCGGGTGCGCAGCGCATCCAGTTCGGCCAGAGTGGCGTTATCAATACGATAAACCTCACCGTGTACCGTTCCGTTCCCCGGAACTGCGCCTGGATAGTGGCCCAGGCTATACAACTGGTAGTTATCGATACTGTAATCGCCCAGCAACTGGGCGTTGGTCATCCAGTGGCTGTTGCCTTGTTTGGTTCGTAAACTGCCGTAGACAAATATTCGCATTGCTAAAACTCAAACTGATAGAGCAAATCCAGTGCCTGATCTACGCCAGACACGGCTTCCAGATATAGCTTAGGCATCAGGCGATAACGTAACGTGAGTGTCGCCAGTGAGTCAAATATACCCACACCATATTTCACTTGCAGACCTGGCAGTACGTATCCGCTGACGACCACCTGGGAGGAGTCGCCCACCCCCTGAGTATCCAGTGCCAGATTGCTTACGCCAAATGTCTCCCCGATTTTACCCACAACCTGACCACTTTGTGCAACCCCCAGGCCAATAAGCATGGAGGTCATCGCCGCACTGTCGCTCTGATCGCTGCTCAGACCCTGGCCGCGCAACAGATAAGAGAGCGCTTCCTGCTGCGACATTGCCGGATCAGAGAAGATCTCAGCCTTCGGTTCATCTGCCGTTCCGGTGACGCGAACACCCGCGATCACGTCATCTTCGGTGGCTTCCGGGTTACGAATAGCTTCGATATTCAGCAACGGTTGGTCCGGCGGTCCAGAGAACAACAGTTCGCCTTTCCGCACAATCAGATCCTGACCGTAGGCGTGGAAACGGCCTTCCGGAATGTTGATCTGCCCGTTCAGCCCCAGCCCTTGCTTATCCTGCACCACGTTCAGATCGCCTGTCAGACGAGCTTTCAGACCAAACGCATTCATCCGCACGTTGTTACCCACATGCACAATCAGATTGCTGTTGATCGGGATCCCGGCGCTCTGCGGCTTCTCAGGTTGCAGGTCGTTATTGAGCATCACTTCATCGCTGGAGACGCCCACCGCGCTCTCTGGCAAGTCATGAACCACAATACGCGCCCACGGCACGTCCACCCGGCCATCGAGAGTGAACAGACTCGGCGTCGCTTCAAACACGACATCCGGAGAAACATCCAGTCGCACCATCGGTGGTACGGTGATACGTACCCTGCTGCCTTTCGCCGCCACACGCGCACGCCAGTTGTCGATCTGACTCCAGTCCGCGTCGCCGCTTAAGTTGATCTGCCCCTGCTGGGTTCGTATCACCCCGGCAAGCGTCGAGCGGGTACCGTTGAAATTCATCGCCAGTTGGCTCGGCTGCATATCAAACGGCATAAAGTTGCCGTCGATATCCAGCCCGCTTAGTTGCAGTTGCCCAAACATTTGCGGGCTCTGTACATCGCCGCCCAGACGGAGATTGGCGCTCAGCATCCCCGCCGCCTTTTCGCCGCGCGCGAAGATCGGGTTGACCATCGCCAGATTCACGTTGCGAATGTTGACGTTGCCGCCCAGGTTACGACGCCCCTGCGGATCGGTCACCTGCACCTGTCCGTCAAGCTGACCATTATTGGTCAGGCGGATCAGCCAGCCCAGTTCTGCACGATTGTTGCGCAGATCGGCCGTCACGTTCAGGGTATCGAACGCCAGCGGCAGCGGCGCATCGTTCACCGTCTGCGTCACCTTCACGTTACGCCCGGAGAGCGTAACATTACCCTGAGGCAGCCCTTCTTTGGTGGTGTCCCACGAAACGTCCGCTTTGCCAGTAAATACGCCACTGGCCTGCGTCGCCTCCGGCATAAACGGTTTCAGCATCGCCAGATCAAAGCGGTTAAGATTCACTACCGCCCGCCCTTCGGCACCCGCATCGATGGTTTGCGGCACGCACAGTTCAGCATTCGGATTTGCCCAGCAGTGCGGCCCGATACTGATTTTCTGCTCTTTGTTACGATAGTCCAGCGCGATGGGGCGCGTCAGGGTCAGCGGCCCAACCGGCGTCTGGAAACGGGTATTGCTCAGCGATCCTTTCCAGCGCTCTTCTTTACGATCAAAACTCCCCGCCAGATCGAGCTGGCCGGAGACCGGCTCGCCCTGAACACGTAATTGCAACTCGTGCTGCTTCTCGCTGCCTTTGGCGTTCAGGGTCACAAGGTTGATGTTCACGTCGGGCTGCGAAATACGTTCAACCCGTACACTGAGGTTACCGGCAATCTGATCCGTCGATTTGATATCGCCTTCCACGCGCACCTGCGCCACGGACAGTTCCTGCCAGCGCAGCCCGCGGGCGGTGATATCCGCCAGCAGTTGCGGAGCGTCGACGGTACCGCGCACCTTGACCAACCCTTTTGCCGTACCACCGAGTCCCGGCAGCGCGTTGTCCAGTCCCGGCGCGTCGATAGTCGCATCCAGATTGAGATCTTTCACGCCCAGCTCGCCTTTCACGTCGGCGCTGTTTGGTCCCAGTTCCAGATGCAGGCCCGGAATGGTCCACTGCAAATAGCTGTTGCCTTTCAGCGATCCGTTAACGTTAACCTTGTTCTGCTTAACGTTCCCGGTCAGTTTCAGCTCCGGCACGTCCATCTGCCAGGTGCCGCCATACAGGCTGCCCCGGGTTTTGATCAGGCCATTGAGCTTCGACGGCCAGTCGGGGATCTCTTTCGCGGTGTTGATGCCGTCCAGCGTCAACTCTCCTCGCCAGCTGATCGCCTGTTGCCAGTCCACCAGCGCTTTCAGCTCGGTTTTCCCTTCCAGCGCCGCCACGGTGAGTTTATCGAGATTAATTTGCTGTTCGTTGCCTTTCGCATCAAGGGTAATGGTCGCTGGAGGAATATCCTGCCCTTTCACCGCCGTACGCATCGACAGCGTGTAGTCCGTCATCTTGCCGGTGAGCTTGAGCTTGATATCGTCGGCCTGGAACTGTTTGTCACCGGTAAACGGCCAGTAAATCTGCTTACTGACCACCTCCAGATTCAGCGGCAGGCCGGCTTCCGCCAGACGCGTCTGGGCACGCAGATCCATGTCCACCGGCCCGGAAAGGTTAACACCCACTTCCAGTTGTTCACGCAGCGCCCCACCCACCTTCAGCTTCACCTTCTCGCCTTTCAGCGGATCGACGTTCAGCGTGCTGTTCAGGCTGATGTCTACCGGCCAGTTATTGGTCAACTGGGCCGTACCGCTGGCATTCACCGTACCCTGACTGGAGTCGATATCGAGCGCATCGAGCTTCATGTTGCCGTCGATGCTGCTTACTTTCAGCAGCAGGTTATACACCGTCAGGTCAGTATCGCCGGTGATACGCAGTTGTTCGCCTTTAAACGCTTCAATATTGAGATTGAGCGGCAGATGAACGTCCGTCATCTCCGGCAGAACCGGCTGCGAAAACAGATCTTTCAGCGTTTCACCAAGCGGTTTTTCATCCGGCTGCGGGTTCTGGATCTTCGGCTCGACCACTTCTTCCTGAGCCACCTCCGCCACTTTCGGCAGTGCGATCAGCAATCCCTGTAACGACGTGGGTTTCAGGGTCAGATCCTTCTCTTGCCAGTGCAAGCCGGAGGTAAAATCCATCACCGATACGATGGTGTCATCGATTTTAATATTGACGTTATTGAGCGCCACGCGAGAAAGCGTGATCGGATACGGCGTGGAGAGATTCAGCGGCCCGCTATCCTCTTCTTCCTCTACCTGCTCAGAAGGCGGCATTTTTTTACTGTCGATCGCCACATTAATGTCTTTGAGCGACAGATCGTTCACGCACAGGCTGCTGTTCCACAGGCAATTCAGCCCGACCGCCAGATGCACTTCCCCGGCGTTAACCGCTACACCAGGCTGGTCAAAGCGGATATTTTTCAGCGACAAATCACGCCAGCCGCCGGTGACCTGACCAATTTCCAGCCCCGGAACCCAGCGATTCGCCGCATTGAAGATCAAATGCAGGCCGGTTGTTGTTCCGACCAGAAACGCCACCGTTCCCAGCAACAGCAGGAAAAAAATCAGGATGCCGAGGCTTATCTTCTTCCATAAACTCATAATTCAGGCCCCAGACCGATGTAAAACTGTAAACCGTGTTCCTCTTTGTCGCCGACCGGCACGGCAAAATCGAGCTTGATCGGCCCGACCGGAGACTGCCAGCGTACCCCCACCCCGGCGCCGGTTTTGAAATCGCTTTTGCGGATATCACTGACCGCTTCACCGCTATCGACAAACATCGCCCCCCACCATTTACCGGTCACGTTGTACTGGTATTCCAGCGATCCGGTCACCAGCTTCGAGGCCCCTTTCAGATCGCCGTTGCTGTACTTCGGAGAAATGGATTTGTATTTATAGCCGCGAATACTGCGGTCTCCCCCGGCGAAGAAACGCAGGTCCGGTGGCACCTTGTCGAAATCACCGGTTTCGATCCAACCCAGGTTGCCACGCGTGACGAAACGATGACGATCGTACAGGGTACGGATCCAGACGTTTTGCGCCTGAAAGACCGAGAAGTCGACATCAGAGCCCCAGGCGGTGTTGGAATAATCAATAGAGTAACGCTGGGAATCGCCCCAGGTGGGCATCAGTCCGCCGCGCGAACGGGTTCGGCTGATCATCACGCCGGGATAGAGCAGCATGGTGGTGTCAGTGACTTCACCCTGCGTAAAGTGGTCAAGGCTCCAGCGCAGGTTAATGGCGCGCTGCCAGCCGCTGGACAGGTCCCAGTAGCGGGAAACCGCAAGCGTGGTGGAGTCCTGTTCGGTATCGTTAAGATCGGTACGCTTAAAGCCGCCCTGTACCAGATAGTACTGCTCCAGCGGGTTCTTCAGCAGCGGCATTTTGTAGCTGAAATCCAGTTGCTGTTCAGGCGATGAGATACTGGCGCTGGTCGTCAGGCTGTGACCGTAGGAGTTCATCCACGGTTTTTTCCACGTGGTCTTCACGCGCGGCCCCACGTCGGTGGAATACCCCACCCCTGTCTCAATGGTGTTTTCCGTTCGCGGTGAAACCACCCCCTTCAGCGGCAGTACTTTGGTTTTTCGCGCTTTGTCGAATTCGGGCGCCACAACCACGGAATTAAACCAGCCAGTCGCCGAGAGTCGACGGTTCAGCTCGCCGAGATCTTTTGACTCGTATGCATTCCCTTCTTTAAAGGGCACCAGATTTTGCAGATACTCCTCGCGGATCTGCGAACCTTCAAAGGAGACGTGACCAAAGCGATAACGTTCACCACTGTCGTAATCGATATCCCAGAACGCCTGATGGCGATCAAGCGCAATACCCAACTGGCTCTTATTAAATTCGCTGTCGAAATACCCTTTACGTAGCGCCACGCTGGTGAGGGATTTTTTAAAGCTGTCATAATCCCCATGATCGAGCACCGTACCGATTGCCGGACGCGTTTTCAGCAGATCCAGGTAATCTCTGTCGGTACGCGCGCCGCCGCGTAAAATGACTTCTGTTCCACCAATGCGCACCGGTTCACCGGGTGTCACTTTGGCCACCAGCACCTGACGCCCTTTCGCCGGAGGCGGACGCAGATCGAAATCGATGGTCGGTTCATAATAACCGAGCGCCTTCAGCCCTTCCCGGATAGCGTCATCCACGCGCGCGCGAAAACGCCGATCCGGCGTGACTTCATCACTCTGGATTGTTGAGAGTTGTGCCCGGACGTTTTTCTCCAGTTCTCCTGATAGCCCTTCGACCTGTAGACGGACGTTCGCGGCAAAAGCAGAACTACTCAAACACAGCAGGCTCACCCAACATAACTGACGGATATGTGGCACTTTTTCTCCTGAAATCCCTTATTTCCACCCCTGGAAAAAAATCATAACGCCGATCCACGGCTTAACAAAAACCCAACAATTGGGGTTGAAAAACAGACGACACCCCAAATATTTCTTATGTTTACTGTAGACGTATTCGTAACGGATATTGTGTGCAAATACGCGTCTTGTTACAACCTTAACCCCAATTACTGATTTTCGGGAGAACGGCACCATGAGTTTATTTGATAAAAAGCATCTGATTTCACCGTCAGATGCCCTCCCTGGGCGCAATACCCCGATGCCCGTGGCGACGCTGCATGCCGTCAACGAACACTCGATGACAAATGTCCCCGAAGGGATGGAAATCGCCATTTTCGCCATGGGTTGTTTCTGGGGCGTGGAGCGGTTGTTCTGGCAACTGCCTGGCGTTTACAGCACCGCGGCAGGATACACCGGTGGCTATACGCCCAACCCCACCTACCGGGAAGTCTGCTCCGGTGAAACGGGCCACGCCGAAGCGGTACGCGTGGTGTACGACCCGGCGGTCATCAGTTATGAGCAATTGCTGCAGGTGTTCTGGGAAAACCACGATCCGGCTCAGGGCATGCAACAGGGCAACGACCACGGCACTCAGTATCGTTCGGCTATCTATCCGCTGACGCCGGAACAGGACAGCGCCGCGCACGCCAGTCTGGAGCGTTTCCAGACCGCCATGCGCGCTGCGGGCGACGACCGCCCTATCACCACCGAAATCAGCAATGCGACGCCGTTCTATTACGCTGAGGACGACCACCAGCAGTATCTGCACAAAAACCCGTACGGCTACTGCGGTATCGGCGGGATTGGCGTCTGTTTACCCCCTGG
>NZ_CP070239.1:1834273-1900565 GCF_016906145.1 Citrobacter sp. MGH 55 | reverse complement strand
GCCCTTACGCTATACTAGCCCCTGAACTTACCGGCTCACCTCCACGGGCCGGTTTTCATTAAGTTTTACCACATGGATTTATCAACTTCCCTTCCGAGGATCTGGCGTGACGCCGGATAAGATATGTTAAACAGTATTTTCATTATTCTTTGCCTGATCGCTGTGAGTGCGTTCTTCTCGATATCCGAGATCTCACTTGCCGCCTCACGTAAAATTAAGCTCAAACTGCTGGCCGATGAAGGCAATCTCAATGCGCAACGCGTGTTGAAAATGCAGGAAAACCCGGGGATGTTCTTCACGGTGGTGCAAATCGGTCTGAACGCGGTCGCCATTCTTGGCGGTATCGTCGGTGACGCCGCATTTTCCCCCGCTTTTAACTCGTTATTTTCTCGCTATATGTCGCCGGAACTCTCTGAGCAGTTGAGCTTTATTCTCTCCTTCTCGCTGGTCACCGGTATGTTTATCCTCTTCGCGGACTTAACCCCGAAACGCATCGGTATGATTGCGCCAGAAGCTGTGGCTTTGCGTATCATCAACCCGATGCGCTTCTGTCTGTTTGTTTTCACGCCGCTGGTGTGGTTCTTCAACGGGTTGGCGAACGTGATCTTTCGCATCTTCAAATTGCCGATGGTGCGCAAGGATGACATCACGTCTGATGATATTTATGCGGTGGTGGAAGCTGGGGCGCTCGCAGGCGTATTGCGTAAACAGGAACATGAGCTGATTGAGAACGTGTTCGAGCTGGAATCGCGCACCGTGCCGTCATCGATGACGTCGCGTGAAAACGTGATCTGGTTCGATCTGCATGAAGACGAGCAGAGCCTGAAAAACAAAGTGGCGGAACATCCGCACTCCAAGTTCCTTGTCTGTAACGAAGATATTGACCACATCATTGGTTACGTTGACTCGAAAGATTTACTGAATCGTGTTCTGGCGAATCAGAGCATGGCGCTGAACAGCGGCGTGCAGATCCGCAACACCCTGATTGTTCCGGATACGCTGACTCTTTCTGAAGCGCTGGAAAGCTTCAAAACCGCCGGTGAAGACTTTGCGGTGATCATGAACGAATACGCGCTGGTCGTGGGGATCATCACGTTGAATGATGTGATGACCACGCTAATGGGCGATCTGGTCGGCCAGGGTCTGGAAGAGCAGATTGTGGCGCGCGACGAGAACTCCTGGCTGATTGACGGCGGTACGCCGATCGATGACGTGATGCGCGTGCTGGATATCGACGAGTTCCCGCAATCAGGTAACTACGAAACGATTGGCGGCTTTATGATGTTCATGCTGCGTAAAATCCCGAAACGGACCGATTCCGTGAAGTTCTCGGGCTACAAATTCGAAGTGGTGGATATCGATAACTACCGTATCGATCAGTTGCTGGTGACCCGCCTGGACAGTAAACCAAGCGTACTGGTGCCGAAACTGCCGGACGTTCAGGGAGACGTTAAAGCGTAGTATTCGCTTATTCTGCCTACTCCAGAAACATCAACGGCTCCCAATGGGAGCCGTTTTTTAAACTACTGCATAGCACTTTGGTTAAGCCATCTCAGTTTGCAGACGCAGAACCTGACGGTTAACTTCGGACATCACAGACAGATGCTGTTTATCCTTCACTTTTGGGATAAGAATCTTGCCCTTATCAAACTCAAAAGCGCCAACGTCCTTGATATATAACCGTCCACGGAACAGGATCTTCACGTACTTCGCCACTTGCAGTGGGTTGTACCGTTGGAAAATTTTCATTGTTATCTCCTGCTTAAGTCACGCCCTTGTGGTCCCACAATCGGTCCAACCGTTCTAAGGCGCAAAATTTAATGCCATTTGACTATAGACTATCTGTACGATGTTTCCAGCGCGTATAAGTTTATTTACCTTTTCATTACAGTTAATCAGAATCATCTCTGAATCAGGGTGCGGTCCTCAGTATAAGCCTTCGTTTTTCGCAGGATTTGTGCGCCCGTCCGCAAACTGGCATCACTCTTGCGGGAAAAAGCATCATTCGCACATATGATTAAAAATCAGACCTAAGTGGTCGGATCACCTGCAAACAATAAGAAGGAAACACCATGACCTTACGTAAGATTCTCGCGCTGGCGTGCCTGTTAGCGCCAATGATGGCCTCCGCGCATAGCTTCGAAACGGGCCAACGCGTCCCGCCGGTAGGGATTGCGGATCGCGGCGAATTGATTCTTGAAAATGATAAGTTCAGCTATAAAAACTGGAACAGCGCACAGTTGCCCGGGAAGGTGCGAATCCTTCAGCACATCGCCGGACGCACCTCTGCGAAAGAAAAAAATGCGACGCTGATTGAAGCGATCAAAGCAGCAAAACTGCCCCATGACGTTTACCAGACCACGACGATCGTCAACACTGACGACGCGATTCCTGGCTCCGGTATGTTTGTGCGCAGCAGCCTCGAGAGCAATAAGAAGCTCTACCCGTGGTCACAGTTTATTGTCGACAGCAACGGCGTAGCCCGTAAAGCCTGGCAACTGGATGAAGAGAGCTCTGCTATCGCGGTGCTTGATAAAGACGGTCGCGTACAGTGGGCAAAAGACGGCGCGCTAACCCAGGAAGAGGTGCAGCAGGTGATTACCCTGCTGCATAAATTGCTCAATAAATAGAGACCCGAAAGCCGGGGTTGAGGAACGACTCACGCGGGGTGTAGTCCAGCGGTTTACCCTGCCAGTCGTGAACGTGCGCCCCGGCTGCCGCCGCGACAGCATGGCCCGCAGCGGTGTCCCAGACGTTGGTCGGTCCAAAGCGTGGGTACAGTTGCGCCTGCCCCTCCGCGACCAGGCAGAACTTCAGCGACGAACCAATCGACGTCGTCTGGTGCTCGCCCAGCTGTTGTAAATATTCTTTCAGTTCGTTGTCTGCGTGGGAGCGGCTAATCACCACCAGCGGCGGACGCGCGTCACGGACCTGAATTTGCTTGCGCACATTGCACTCTTCTTTCCAGGCTTTGCCGTCCGCCGCGCTGTACATCACTTTCATCACCGGCGCGTAGACCACGCCCAGTACCGGTTTGCCCTTCTCGATAAGCGCAATATTTACGGTAAACTCGCCGTTGCGTTTGATGAACTCTTTGGTGCCATCCAGCGGATCGACTAACCAGTAGCGCTGCCAGTGCTGACGCACGTCCCAGGCTGGCGGGTCCTCTTCGGAGAGCACTGGAATATCTGGCGTCAATTGCGTCAACCCTTCAAGAATCACCGCGTGCGCCGCGATATCGGCCGCTGTCACCGGGGAGTCGTCCGGCTTGCTGGTAATCTCCATCGGTTTGACTCCATCATAAACCTGCATAATGGCATCGCCCGCGTTCCGTGCAAGCTGGCATACGTGTTCTAACATTCTCCACCTCATTTGTGGCAGTGGTCTTAACTCATTGTTTTACTTATACCCGATCAAAAGCGAATCCGCCAACTGTGATAGTGTCTGCGGTTTTGCTTGCTAAACTGATGCATGCTTCACAGTTCTGTAAGCAAGAAGATATAAATACATTTTTTACTGTGTTTCAGATCTTAAAAGGATGTCCTCTGATGATTAAGTTTAGTGCAACGCTTCTGGCCACGCTGATCGCGGCCAGCGTGAATGCCGCGACCGTTGATCTACGGATAATGGAAACCACTGATTTGCATAGCAACATGATGGATTTCGATTATTACAAAGATACCGCAACCGAAAAATTCGGACTGGTACGCACCGCAAGCCTGATTAACGCCGCGCGCGATGAAGCCAAAAACAGCGTGCTGGTCGACAATGGCGATCTGATTCAGGGCAGTCCACTGGGCGATTATATGGCGGCAAAGGGACTGAAAAAAGGCGAGATCCATCCGGTCTACAAAGCGCTGAATACACTGGATTACGCGGTTGGTAACCTCGGTAACCATGAGTTCAACTACGGGCTGGAATATCTGCAAAAAGCGCTGGCAGGCGCGTCATTCCCTTACGTTAACGCCAATATCATCGACGTTAAGACCAAAAAGCCGTTGTTTACCCCTTATCTTATTAAAGAGACGGATGTCGTCGATCAGGAAGGCCATAAGCAGACGCTGAAAATCGGCTATATCGGGTTTGTCCCTCCGCAGATCATGACCTGGGATAAAGCGAACCTGAGCGGCAAAGTGACGGTTAACGACATTACCGAAACCGCACGTCGCTATGTCCCAGAAATGCGTGAAAAAGGGGCCGATGTGGTGGTGGTGATCGCGCACTCGGGACTCTCTGCTGACCCATACCAGAGCATGGCCGAGAACTCGGTTTATTATCTCAGTGAAGTGCCCGGCGTGGATGCAATTATGTTTGGTCATGCCCACGCGGTCTTCCCCGGTAAAGACTTTGCCAACATCAAAGGCGCGGATATCGTAAAAGGAACGCTGAACGGCGTGCCGGCGGTGATGCCAGGCATGTGGGGCGATCATCTGGGCGTGGTGGATCTGGTGCTCAATAACGACAGCGGCAAATGGCAGGTAACGCAGGCCAAAGCCGAAGCGCGCCCCATTTACGATACCGCTGCGAAGAAATCACTCGCTGCCGAAGACAGCAAACTGGCGGAGATTCTGAAAGCCGACCACGACGCGACGCGCGAATTTGTCAGCCAGCCGATCGGCAAATCCGCAGATAACATGTACAGCTATCTGGCGCTGGTGCAGGACGATCCGACCGTTCAGGTGGTCAATAACGCACAGAAAGCCTATGTCGAACATTTCATTCAGGGCGATCCGGATCTGGCGAAACTGCCGGTGCTTTCCGCCGCCGCTCCGTTTAAAGTTGGCGGACGCAAGAACGATCCGGCCAGTTTTGTCGAAGTCGAAAAAGGCCCGTTGACCTTACGCAATGCCGCTGACCTTTACCTGTACCCGAATACCCTGGTGGTCGTTAAAGCCAGTGGTAAAGAGGTGAAAGAGTGGCTGGAATGCTCAGCCGGACAGTTTAATCAGATCGATGTCACCAGTAGCAAACCGCAATCGCTCATCAACTGGGATGGGTTTCGTACCTATAACTTCGATGTGATCGACGGCGTGGAATACCAGATTGATGTCTCACAGCCCGCACGCTATGACGGTGAATGCCAGACGGTAAATCCGTCCGCAGAAAGGATTAAAAATCTGACCTTCAACGGCAAGCCGATTGACCCGAATGCCACTTTCCTGGTCGCTACCAATAACTATCGCGCCTATGGCGGTAAGTTTGCCGGAACCGGCGACAACCATATTGCCTTTGCGTCACCGGATGAGAATCGCTCGGTGCTGGCGGCATGGATTGGCGCGGAATCTCAACGCGCCGGGGAAATTCATCCGGCGGCCGATAACAACTGGCGTCTGGCGCCGATTCACAGTGAGAAAAAACTGGATATCCGCTTCGAAACCTCGCCGGGGGATAAAGCCGCTGCGTTTATCAAAGAGAAAGGCCAGTACCCGATGCAAAAAGTGGCGACCGATGAGATCGGTTTCGCAATTTATCAGATGGATTTAAGCAAGTAACGTTAATGCCGGATGACATCCCGCCATCCGGCAACGTTTTACGCCGCCCGTTCTTCCCGCTGTGCTAACACTTGCGGCAAGTTCAGCTCAATCCAGTCCGCCAGCGCGGCGACTTTATCACTGACCTGCTCGCCCAGCGGAGTCAAACTGTATTCCACGTGCGGCGGCACGACCGGATACGAAACCCGGTTGATAAACCCATCCTGCTCCAGCGCCTGCAACGACTGCGCCAGCATCTTCTCGCTCACGCCGCCCATTTTACGCCGCAAATCGCTGAAGCGATGTGTGCCGTCACGTAGCGCCACCAGGATCAAGACGCCCCAGCGACTGGTCACATGCTTTAACACCTCACGCGACGGACACTGCTCGGCAAACAAATTGCCGTCGCGCAGTTGTTGAGAAAGGGTCGATGCACTCATCTTATACTTACCTTTTTGTATGTACTTACTAAAAGTAAGTTTATGTGCTAGCTTTATAAAACACAAGCGACACATTAAGAAGGAGTCACCTCATGATTGCTATTACCGGCGCGACGGGCCAACTGGGCCAACACGTTATTGAGAACCTGCTGAAAACCGTTCCTGCCAGCCAGATTGTGGCCATCGTTCGCAACCCGGCGAAGGCCACCGCATTAAGCCAACAGGGAATTACCGTACGTCAGGCGGATTACAGTGACGAAGCGGCATTTACCCAGGCGTTACAGGGTGTGGACAAGCTGCTGTTGATCTCCTCCAGCGAAGTCGGCCAGCGTGCCGCTCAGCACCGTAACGTCATTAATGCGGCAAAGGCGGCGAAAGTAAAATTTATCGCCTACACCAGCCTGTTGCATGCCGACCGCTCTCCCCTCGCTTTGCACGTTGAACACGTCGATACCGAGAAGATGCTGGCTGACTCCGGTATTGCCTACGCGCTGTTGCGTAACGGCTGGTATACCGAAAACTATCTCGCCAGCGCCCCTGCTGCGCTGGAGCATGGCGTGTTTATCGGCGCGGCGGGCGAGGGCAGAATTGCCGGTGCAACGCGTGCGGATTACGCCGCTGCCGCCGCACAGGTCATCAGCACCGAAGGCCATGCCGGGAAAGTGTATGAACTGGCGGGTGATGAATCCTGGACACTAAGCCAGCTGGCCGCAGAACTGAGTAAACAGAGTGGCAAGAACGTCGTTTATCAGAACATGAGCGAAGCCGATTTCGCCGCCGCGCTGAAAGGGGTCGGTTTGCCAGCAGGACTGGCGGAGATGCTGGCCGATTCAGACATCGGGGCATCCAAAGGCGGTCTGTTCGATGACAGCCACACGCTGAGCAAGCTGATCAGTCGCCCGACCACGTCGCTGGCCGAAAGCGTCAACGGTATTCTGTAAGTGTTAAAAATCGGTTAATTATGGTGGCATCCCCGCGCATCCTCTCTGATAATGACAGGACGATGCGTGGGGAGAGACAACGTGCAAGGTGTACCCGAGCAGTTTAGCGATGAAAAAGACAGCGCCCGCTTTCGCCATCTGGCGCAGGTGCCGGGTGTTGAGTTGTATCACGCCCATATTTCACGCTACGCCTTTGAGCCACACACCCACGAAGCGTTCGGCATTGGCGCGATAGAAGCCGGTGCCGAGCGCTTTCGCTATCGTGGCACGCAGTACGTTGCCCCAGCCCACTCGGTCGTGACGATGAATCCGGATGAGCTGCATACCGGCGAGGCCGAAACCGCCGACGGTTGGCGTTACCGGATGATCTATCTGGAGCCCGACCTGCTGGAAGAGGTGACCGGCATTCGTCACTGGTGGTTTCACGACGTCACGCGTCACGATCCGCGCCGCTCCCGTCAGATTTGTTCGCTGATCCACGGACTGTGGCACACTGACGATCCTTTAGCGCAAAAAGGATTGTTGCTGGATCTGATCGACACCTTCCAGCCGCTG
Organism: Citrobacter sp. MGH 55; assembly: GCF_016906145.1. Lineage (NCBI taxonomy): Bacteria > Pseudomonadati > Pseudomonadota > Gammaproteobacteria > Enterobacterales > Enterobacteriaceae > Citrobacter > Citrobacter sp. MGH 55. The sequence goes on along the minus strand of NZ_CP070239.1, from coordinate 1,893,158 downwards.
GCACGTCATGCCCCGGTGCCACGGGAAGGCGCGCATCGCTTTGAGCGCGTGCGCGACTATTTGCATGACAACTACATGCGCCCGGTCACCCTCGATGAACTGGCACGCGTTGCCTCGCTAAGCCCCTGGCACTTTCAACGTCAGTTCAAAGCCCATTTCCACGTGACGCCACACCAGATGCTGATGGCGATCCGTCTGTGGCGGGCAAAAGGTTTTCTGACTCTCGGTATGCCCGCTGCGGACGTTGCCGCCGCGACCGGCCTGACCGATCAATCCCATCTCACCCGCGCCTTTACCCATCGCTACGGCATCACTCCCGTGCGCTATCAAAAGCAGGTTTATTCGCGCTAATGCGCAAGCTCATACAATACGCGCCCCGGTTCCCTGCCTACACTTTTCGTCATGTTTAACGATGTGGATGTAAAGCATGATTAGCGGTGTGTTGTACGCCCTGCTGGCAGGGTTGATGTGGGGACTGATTTTTGTCGGACCGTTGATCGTGCCGGAATATCCGGCGGTGCTGCAGTCGATGGGGCGTTATCTGGCATTAGGCTTGATTGCCCTGCCGCTGGCATGGCTCGGACGTGTGCGCCTGCGGCAGCTTTCGGCGAAAGACTGGCTGACCGCGCTGGCGCTGACCATGATGGGCAACTTGATTTATTACGTCTGCCTTGCCAGCGCCATTCAGCGCACCGGCGCACCGGTCTCAACGATGATCATCGGCACGCTGCCGGTCGTCATTCCGGTATTTGCCAACCTGCTGTACAGCCAGCGCGATGGCAGGCTCTCCTGGCTACGGCTGGCCCCAGCACTGCTGCTGATAGGCATCGGATTGCTGTGCGTGAACATTGCGGAACTCAACCAGGGCTTGCCTGATTTTAGCGGCTGGCGCTACGGTTCTGGCATCGCGTTGGCGCTGGTATCAGTGGTGTGCTGGGCCTGGTATGCGCTGCGTAATGCCCGCTGGCTGCGGGAGAACCCGGAAAAACACCCGATGATGTGGGCGACGGCGCAGGCGCTGGTAACCCTGCCCGTTTCGCTGCTGGGCTACCTCGTCGCCTGCTTCTGGCTGCATGGGAAAACGCCCGACTTCGCCCTGCCGTTCGGCCCGCGCCCTGCGGTGTTTGTAGGCCTAATGGTGGCGATTGCGGTGCTGTGCTCATGGGTAGGCGCGCTGTGCTGGAACATTGCCAGCCAGCGATTACCGACGGTGATCCTCGGCCCATTGATCGTGTTCGAAACGCTGGCGGGTTTGCTGTACACCTTCATCTTGCGCCAGACCCTTCCCCCTGTGCTGACGCTCAGCGGTATTGCTTTGCTGGTTATCGGCGTGGTGGTGGCAGTCAGAGCAAAACCGGAAAAACCACGCGTCATTCCGCTTTCAGAGCCAGGCCGTTAATCCGTCCCCCCCCCTCGAAAGGGTTATAGCGCCCGATTAAAGATGCATTTAAAATACACCTTATATTATTGAGAATGAGGTAACGGCTATGGCTTATCGCGATCAACCTTTAGGTGAACTGGCGCTCTCTATCCCTCGCGCGTCGGCCCTGTTTCGTAAGTACGATATGGATTACTGCTGCGGCGGTAAGCAGACGCTGGCGCGTGCTGCCGCCCGTAAAGAGCTGGACGTTGATGCTATCGAAGCGCAACTGGCACAACTGGCAGAACAACCGATCGATAAAGACTGGCGTACCGCGCCGCTGGCCGAAATTATCGACCACATCATCGTGCGTTATCACGACAGACACCGCGAGCAACTGCCGGAACTGATCCTGCAAGCCACCAAAGTTGAACGCGTTCATGCTGATAAGCCCAACGTACCAAAAGGTCTGGCGAAGTATCTGACCATGCTGCATCAGGAGCTTTCAAGCCACATGATGAAAGAGGAACAGATCCTGTTCCCGATGATCAAACAGGGCATGGGCAGCCAGGCGATGGGGCCGATCAGCGTCATGGAAAGTGAGCATGATGAAGCGGGGGAACTGCTGGAAGTGATTAAACATACCACCCAGAACGTGACGATCCCACCAGAAGCGTGCACCACCTGGAAAGCGATGTACAACGGCATCAATGAGATGATTGATGATCTGATGGAACACATTAGTCTGGAAAATAATGTGTTGTTCCCGCGTGCCCTCGCAGGCGAATAAAAAAGGCGCCCGAGAGCGCCCTGATTCATGTAATTGCAGAGCCGCGTCGCGGCTCTTTTTTTAACGAACGCCTGCCATCCGCTTCTTACCAATCAGCCACCAGCCCAGACCCAGCGCAATGAACCACAGCGGCGTGACGAGCAGCGCCTGACGGGTATCATCTTCTAGCGTCAGCAGTACCAGCACGAAGACGAAGAACGCCATGCACACCCAGCACATCAGCTTGCCAAGCGGCATTTTGTAGATCGACTTCTCATGCAGATGTGGACGCTGTTTGCGATACACCAGGTATGAGCACAGGATGATAGTCCAGACGAACATAAACAGGATCGCCGACACTGTCGTGATCATGGTGAATGCGCCAATCACGCTTGGGTTGACATACAGCATCACGACGCCGCCCAGCAGGCAGATACAGGAGAAGGTCAGCCCTTTCGCCGGAACCGCGCGTTTAGACAGCTTAGCGAATGCTTTCGGCGCCACACCTTCCTGCGCCAGACCAAACAGCATACGGCTGGTAGAGAACACGCCACTGTTTGCAGAGGAAGCAGCGGACGTCAGGACCACGAAGTTAATCACGCTCGCAGCGGCAGGCAGACCTACCAGCACGAACAACTCAACGAACGGGCTCTTATCCGGCACCACTGAACTCCACGGCGTTACGGACATGATGACGATCAGCGCAAAGACGTAAAACATGATGATACGAATCGGAATCGAGTTGATGGCGCGCGGCAGCGATTTCTCCGGATCTTTCGTTTCCGCCGCCGTCGTCCCGACCAGTTCAATTCCGACAAAGGCGAACACGGCAATCTGGAAACCGGCAAAGAAGCCGCTAATGCCTTTCGGGAACCAGCCGCCATCATTCCACAGGTGAGCAAACGACGCTTCCACACCGGTTGGCGACTGGAAGTGCATGGCAATCATCACCAGGCCGACAATAATCAGCGACACGATAGCGACAATTTTGATCATCGCGAACCAGAACTCCATCTCACCGAACATTTTCACGGTGGCAAGGTTAAGGCTCAGCAGCAGGATCACTACCGCCAGCGAGGCGACCCAGTCGGAAAGACCGGGGAACCAGAACTGCGCGTAGGCGGTAATAGCGACGACATCCGCCATCCCGGTCACCACCCAACAGAACCAGTAGGTCCAGCCGGTGAAATAACCCGCCCACGGACCCAGCAGGTCCGAAGCAAAGTCGCTAAAAGATTTGTATTCCAGATTCGAGAGCAGCAATTCTCCCATTGCGCGCATCACGAAAAAGAGCATAAAGCCAATGATCATATAAACAAAAATGATCGACGGCCCGGCGAGACTGATCGTTTTACCCGACCCCATAAACAGCCCCGTACCAATGGCACCGCCGATGGCGATAAGCTGAATATGTCGGTTTGTAAGATTGCGCCGTAGCGACTGTTCAGTCGGAGCCTGTTCATCGGCGGCGACTTTTACCTGATCTACCATGTTTTATTCTTCCTGTACCTGTCTGTGTTGTGCGGGCTCTGCGGCCTTTAGTGCGTCTGTTGTGCATCAATGATACGACGATCCTGTTTTCAGGACTTATCGATATTAGGTAAGAATCGGCGGGATGAATACTAAGATTTAGATATTATGTTAATTATATGTTTAAAGTGAGTGTCATATCACTCTGGTAACGCGAATTAGCTCACAAAAATACACGCAACTGATGCATTTGCAAGATAAAACTCCGATACCAAGCAATCGGGCAGCGTTATTGCGCATTTTTCGTCCCCCTCCGGCGTGGAGGGGGAACAGAAGTGACTAGTTACAGAATTTCCAGCAGTTCGACGTCAAACACCAGGGTGCTGAATGGCGGGATCGACGCACCGGCGCCACGTTCGCCGTAAGCCAGTTCCTGAGGAATAGTCAGTTCCCATTTAGAGCCAACCGGCATCAGGGTCAGCGCTTCAATCCAGCCAGGAATCACGCCGTTTACCGGGAATTCAGCCGGTTCGCCGCGCGCAACAGAGCTGTCAAAGACGGTACCGTCGATCAGTTTACCGGTGTAGTGCACACGAACGCGGTCAGTACGAGCCGGGATAGCGCCTTCGCCCTGAGTCAGGACGCGGAATTGCAGACCAGATTCCGTGCTGTTCACACCGTCTTTCTCACGGTTTTCTTCCAGATATTTCACGCCATCTGCGGCCATCGCCTGGAAGCGTTCGCGACGTACGGCATCCGCACGTTCATGGATCTCGCGCAGCGCGCGGTGTACCACATCAACCGGCACGGCTGGCTGCTTGCCTTCCAGCGCGTCAGCAATACCGGCAACCAGCGCTTCAGGCAACAGCCCTTCCAGTCCGGATTCGCTCAGTTGCTGTCCTACCTGCAAACCAATGCCGTAGCTTGCTTGCGCTTCGATAGTGTCAAAAGTCGGGGTTGCCATCGTATTTCCTTTCATCGGATATAAAAAAGTAGCGGGCAGCATAACAGCCAGGCTTCTCCCGGTAAAATGTTGTCTCGGGGTGGATGACAAATCACGACGAAAAAGAAACAATAGGGATATCCCCCTGTATATGTGCCAAAAACGGGGAATATCACGAACATCATAGCGTTAGCTGTCTATACTCTATGATTGGGGAACGAGACGCGGAGCAGGAGGAAAGCCATGCCCGGGCGCTTTGAATTAAAACCAACCCTGGCGAAAATCTGGCATGCACCGGACAATTTTCGCATTATGGATCCGCTTCCGTCTATGCATCGCCGCGGCATTATCATTGCAGCGATTGTGCTGGTCGTCGGTTTCCTTCTCCCCTCAAGCGACACGAACGATACGGCAGCGGTAACCCGTAACGCGCAACTGGATCTCCAGTCGCAGTCTCAACCCCCAACGGAAGCGCAGCTTCAGGCCCAGCTTGTGGCCCCGCAAAACGATCCAGGCCAGGTCGCTCCCGTTGCGCCGGAACCCATTCAGGAAGGGCAACCGGAAGAGCAACCTCAGTCACAGCAACCGCAACCCCAGCCTTTCCAGCAGGATAGAGGCATTGAGCAGCAATGGCGCTCCTATCGCGTAGAGCCCGGTAAAACCATGGCACAACTGTTCCGCGACCACGGACTGCCACCTACAGATGTTTATGCGATGGCGCAGGTTGAAGGTGCGGGGAAACCGCTAAGCACCCTCCAGAGTGGGCAGATGGTACAAATTCGCCAGAACGCGAATGGCGTGGTGACCGGACTGACTATCGACACCGGCAACAATCAGCAGGTGCTTTTTACTCGTCAACCTGACGGCAGCTTTATCCGCGTACGTTAATTCATCGTGCCGGGGTCTGCCTGGCCTGATAAGCGTAGCGCCATCAGGCACATCAGCGCCGTGCCGGATGGCGGCTTGCCCTTATCCGGCCTACCACGGCATTGGCGGCGTTACCGCTTCACCTTATTGACCCACCAGATCCCCGAGCACACCAGAACCAGCGCAATCGCGTATTTCCACTCCAGGATATTCTCACCGAGAAAAATCGCGGACAGCACCGCGCCGGAGACCGGGATCAGGAAGTTAAACGGCGCAATCATCCCCACACGGTTATACTTAAGCAAAATACTCCACAGCGCGAACGCCACCGAAGAGAGTAACGTCAGATAACCGAGAATCGCCACCGATGCGAGACCGTGAACCGCCAGTGTGCCGCCAAAGACATAACCACCGATCACCAACACCAGCCCGCCAATCCCTAACTGATACCCCGTCATCACGGTTGGATCGACCGTCTGAGAGAGTCGCTTACCGTAAAGCGTCGCGGCGGAGAGAATAAATGCCGCCAGCACAATCGAGCCATCGCCCGCCAGGGTAAAATTAAAATCCAGCAGCCCGCTGTTGAAGTTCACCACCATCACGCCGGTAAAACCGAGAATGCATCCCAGCGTTTTGTTGTAACTCAGTTTGTCGTTCTGATAGATGAAGTGCGCCAACAGCACGCTGAAGAAGGTGCCCGTGGCATTCATGATCGAGCCCTTCACGCCGGTAGTGAACGCCAGACCGATGTAAAAGAAGATGTATTGCAGCGAGGTCTGCGTCACTCCCAGCAGCGTCAATTGCCCGAACTGCCGGGAACTCAGGCGGCCAATCGGCTTACGCTGCGCTATCGCCAGCAAGAGTAACAGCAGACCTGCGAACAGGAAGCGGTAACCAGCGAAAACAATTTTGGACGGAATATCGTCAGCGGCGATCTGGAAGATCTCATAACCGCTCTTTATGGCCGGATAGGCGCTGCCCCAGAGCAGACAACAAAACGCCGCGCTCAGCCAGACAACATTTTTACGCGCAAACAAAGGTTGCGGGTGCGGAGTATCCATTCATCACCAGATTGAAATTATGTTTTATTTTTAGTGATTATCCCGAAAAGGACAAAGAATAGCCAGAGCGAAAAATGAGGGGAGCAGAAAAGCAAAACGCCGACACAAGGTCGGCGTTTCTTACGACGTTATCAGAATAAAAACTTATTCTGCAACAACGTTAATGGTCAGCTTAGCGAATACTTCGCTGTGAACCTGGAAGTCCACTTCGTGCTCACCAGTGGTACGCAGAACGCCGTTCGGCAGACGAACTTCGCTCTTAGCCACTTCAACGCCAGCTGCAGTTACAGCATCAGCGATGTCGCGGGTACCGATGGAACCGAACAGTTTACCTTCGTCGCCTGCTTTAGACGTGATGGTAACGGTTTCCAGTGCGTTGATTTTCTCTGCGCGTGCATTTGCAGCAGCCAGAACGTCAGCCAGTTTAGCTTCCAGTTCAGCGCGACGTGCTTCGAAGTATTCAACGTTTTTCTTGGTAGCAGGAACAGCTTTACCCTGTGGTACCAGGAAGTTACGAGCATAGCCCGCTTTAACGTTAACCTGATCACCCAGGCTACCCAGGTTTGCTACTTTATCAAGCAGAATAACTTGCATTACCTTATCCTCTCAAAGTCGTATTAATGGACCGTGACCGATTACTGATGACGATCAGTGTACGGCAGCAGAGACAGGTAGCGAGCGCGTTTGATAGCGCGAGCCAGCTGACGCTGGTATTTTGCACGGGTACCGGTGATACGGCTTGGGACAATCTTACCGCTTTCGGTGATGTAGTTTTTCAGCGTAGCGATATCTTTATAGTCGATCTCTTGAACGCCTTCCGCGGTGAAACGGCAGAACTTGCGACGACGGAAATAACGTGCCATATGGCTAGTCTCCAGAATCTATCAATTCAATCTGCTCGGCATGCAGAACCATTTTGCTCAGGCCGTTCTTTGCCTTGTGGCAAGAGATGAACCCCTGAACGGTCACTGCGCTACCGACCGTTATACTGTGAGTAATGGCCTGGTTTTCGTGTCCGCTAACAATCACGGGCATTTGGCACCACGCCTGCCGGTGAAATCCGGCTTCCTCCTGCACAGAACGATGCTCAAGCACGAACTGGCAGTGCGGAATTCCTGATGGACTGACCTTTCGAAGGGGGGTCCTGCACACGGTGCCGGACAACACCAGACGGTTGGTCATCAGAAATTACTCTTCAGAATCCCCAGCTTCAGCATCATCTGCGGTTTCGTTTGCGAAATCATCGCGACGCTCACGGCGCTCGTCTTTCGCTTTAACCATCGGAGATGCTTCGGTAACAGCGTGCTTAGTACGCATTACCATGCTGCGGATAACGGCGTCGTTGAAGCGGAAAGTTGTTTCCAGCTCATCGATCACTTCCTGCGGTGCTTCAACGTTCAGCAGAACGTAGTGAGCTTTGTGCAGTTTGTTGATCGGGTAAGCCAGCTGACGGCGGCCCCAGTCTTCCAGACGGTGGATCTTGCCTTCTGCACCAGTGATGGCAGCAGAGTAACGCTCGATCATACCCGGAACCTGTTCGCTCTGGTCAGGATGGACCATAAAAACGATTTCGTAATGACGCATCGAATTGCTCCTTACGGATTATTCAGCCTCCTGTCTGGGTCAGCCGCGGCCCATGGAGGCAAGGAACGTGTTAAAGGTCGGCTGAAAAATTGACGCGTCATAATACTGGTGTCAGGCCGCAAACTCAAGGTGATTCCAGGAATATTTGTCAGGACGCCCTTAATACATATCCAATAGCATTTTGCCGCTGATGCAGATAGAGACAATCACGATCATCGGCCTGATCACTTTCTTGCCGCGCGTGAGGACTACCGTCGCCCCCAGGCGTGCGCCAAGCGCCTGCCCGGCGAACATCACCAGTCCCAGCGACCAGATCATTTTGCCACCGAAAATGAAGAACAGAATAGAGGCGATGTTGGACGCAAGATTAATGAAATTAGAGTGAATTTGCGCTTTATCGATGCTGTATCCCCACAGCAGGATGTAGCACAGGGTATAAAAGGAACCGGCCCCGGCGCCGAGGAATCCATCATAGAAACCAACGCACCCTCCCCCTATCAGGGAAAAGAGAAACAGTGACACTTGCTGCTTCTTTTTTGGTTCAGTGAGATTGGGGGCAAAAATAAAGTAGAGCGCTACCGCGATGATGAGTACCGGTAACAGTTTTTTCAGCAGTTCCGGTTCAATGAACTGGATAAGCGTCGTCCCCAGCGCCGATCCCACAAACGCGGATAAAAAGACATACTTATGCTGCTGGACGTTGATATGTCCGCGACGCAGAAAGTAGATCCCCGACGTCAATGAACTGCCCAGCGCCTGAATCTTATTGGTGGCCAGCGCATTGGCTGGCGGCAATCCTGAGAGCAATAGCGCTCCAATCGATAAAAACCCACCGCCGCCTGAAACTACATTAATAAAACCCGCTATCAGCGCCACCATAAACATAATGGCGAAGTAGCTGAAATTCATGAATGAAGTATCCATATCTTTTTGCCTTATTATCATAAAGTTAGCTTTATGTTTCGGCTCACTATAAGCGGCGATGGCCGACAGTGATATTGACGATTCGGTAAGAGTTCTTGTCAGAAAAACAGGTATTTTTCGCCACAGCAAAACGGGTTAGCCGATTGTTTACATTCAGAAAGAACGGATCGCGGTAATTTTTTGAACAACTGCATCAGAAATGGTCGCTATCGACCAACAAAGTAGCGATTAAAATTAAATCAGACGTTATCGACTTACAGGAGAAATCGCTAATCAGAGTCAGCTGTCGAGGAGGTAGATATGCGAATCCGTTTTGTCACCCTTCTGGCGGGACTGTTACTCAGTGCAAATACGCTCGCCGCCATTGAAATAGACCACCAGCAAGCCCGAAACATGGATGATGTGCAGAGCTTAGGCGTCATTTACATCAACCATAACTTCGCCACTGAAAGTGATGCGAAAAGGGCACTGAATGAAGAGACCGACGCGCAAGACGCAACGTACTACCACGCGATCCTGATGCGGGAACCCGGTAGTAACGGCAACATCCGCGCCAGCGCAGATATTTATCGCTAGCACCAGGAAAGTCCAACGAAAAGAAAGCCATAGTTTGACTTGCCCCCTGTTCAGGGGGCTTTTTTTTGCATGATGATGTATGGCTAGCTAACGCCTGCATCAGAGATGCTGACGGAAAAACGACACCGTTGCGGCCAGGGCTTCGGGCGTAATGCGATGGCGTACGCCTGCTTGCCACTGACAGGTCAGATTCTGGTCAAGCCCGGCCTGAATCATCGCCTGCTGTAAACGGAAACTTTCTGCCGCCGGAACCACATCATCCTCCTGTCCATGCCACAACAGCAACGGTCTGTCGGCCAGTCGGTCAAGTTGCTGCGACACGTCCCACTTCGCCAGCGGGGCGATGATATGCGGGAAATCTTCCTGTCGGGCGGGCGTGTCCAGGGCGCAAGGGGGAAACAGCGTTCGCGCCAGACGGGTGAAATAACCCGAGCCCATCAGGCTGGCGACACATTTGACCTCCGGATGCTGAGTCATGATCCCCAGCGCAGTCATTGCCCCCATCGATGCGCCGCCAACCGCAAGACGTTCCTCCAGCAGCCAGTTTTCTGCACGCAGTGCCGCACGTAACGCCGTGAACTCCTGCATGCTCTGCTGCAAAATCTGCCAGAAGTGGCCCATTCTCGCCTGTTCGTCACCATTGAAACGCGCCCCATGCCCGGCGGCGTCTGGCATAATGACCCGAAATCCGGCCTGCGCCAGCGCCACGGCAAAATAGCTGTAGACCAGGCTGGAAGAGGTAAACCCGTGGTAGAAAACAATACACGGCAAAGGTGTACTGCGTTGCCCCGAAGGAAAGGCGTGAAGCAGATGATGTTCCGCCAGTTGACATGTTTCAATTTCAATCATTTGCACCTCTTTTGGCGCGGGTATGCTATAGGTCACATTATTAAACAAGGTGACGTATTCAACAACGATTCATAATGTTGAGAACTGGATTACGCTTTCACGACATTTTCATTCGAAAATCGCGCGGAAGGTAACATTTTGGGAACATTCCCCCAAAGGGAAATTAATAAGGCACTACACTATGGCTATCAGGAAACGAGATAGAGTGATGCGTCGGTTTACCTCTTTGATGTTGGTGATGCTGTTAAGTGGATGTAGCATTCTTCAGGGAACGCCACAGCCAGCACCGCCTGTCGCCGATCATCCGCAGGAAATTCGTCGCGACCAGACACAAGGGTTGCAGCGAATGGGAACCGTGACCTCTCTGGTCAGAGGCTCTCCGGATGATGCAGTTGATGAAGTCAGAGCGAAAGCCGCCGCAGCGAAAGCCGATTATTACGTTATTGTCATGGTTGATGAAACTATCGTGACGGGTCAGTGGTACTCACAGGCCGTCTTATATCGTAAATAATCATTGATGGAATTTAAGCCAATTTCACGTAGCTTTACGCCTCTATACGTTTACCTGTGCACAATAAACCGACAGCAGGAGGCTGGACGTTTATTTCGGCGATGGAATGCCCTGCGCATTGCGGGGAAACGTAAAATGGAGCTGACGATGAAACAATCTCTTGCCTTATCCTCACTGCTGTTAACTGCCGGACTGGTGAGTACGACGGCGCAGTCTGCTGAATTCGCGAGTGCGGATTGCGTGACTGGCCTCAATGAAATTGGCCTGATCTCTGTCAGTAATATTTCCGGAAACCCACAGGATGTGGAGCGTATTGTCGCGTTAAAAGCCGATGAACAAGGCGCATCGTGGTATCGCATTATTCAGATGTATGAAGAGCAGCAGCCCGATAACTGGCGCGTACAAGCCATACTCTACGCATAACAGATTGCCGGATGGCGTAAACGCATCCGGCAACGTATCAGCGCAATCCCCCCGTCGCCCGCAGCAGCAACGCGTCCTGTACCCGTTCTGATAACCGCATTCCGCCGCGCGTATCCAGCATCATCTGACACCAGGCCTGGGCAACAGGCGGTGATGCGTGCCGTAACATTTCCATTCCGCATCCCAACAGGAAAATCTGCTGGGTGATCTCACGACCCAGTTCTTCGGAAGGTTTGCGAAGTCGCGGCAAAAGCTGGCGTACCGCGCGATCAAAATGCCTGTCCTGCCCCCTGACCTCAGAGAATGCCTCACTCAGCATCTCATCGACCCCGGCTTGCTTGTTGATAACCCGCAAGACGTCGAGACACATGACGTTACCGGATCCCTCCCAGATACTATTGACCGGCATTTCCCGGTACAGTCGCGGCAGTTCGCTCTCTTCGCAATACCCTACGCCGCCAAGCACTTCCATTGCCTCCGCCACGAACGGAATGCCGCCTTTACAAACAGCAAATTTTGCCGCAGGCGTGAACAGACGCGCCCAGAGTCGCTCTTTGGCATCGCTACGCCGATCCCAGGCATGGGCCAGACGAAACAATAATGCGGTTTGTCCTTCCAACTGGAGCGCCATACGACTAAGCACCTGACGCATCATCGGTTGTTCAATCAGCGGCTTGCCGGACACCTGACGCTGGTGCGCGTGGTAAATCGCCACCGAGAAGGCGCGGCGCATCAGTCCGTGACTGCCGAACGCACAGTCAAAACGCGTCAGCCCCCCCATCTTCAGGATATGACGAACGCCCTCTCCCTCATCACCAAGAAGCCAGCCGATGGCATCCTGAAACTCGACTTCCGCGCTGGCATTGGAACGATTCCCCAGCTTGTCTTTCAGCCGTTCAAGGCGGATCGCATTGCGCTGGCCGTCAGGTAAAAAGCGCGGGACGAAGAAACAGGAGAGGCCACCTTTTGCCTGTGCCAGCACCAGATGGGCATCACTTTGCGGCACAGAGAAAAACCATTTATGCCCCACCAGCCGGTACGCCCCATCCGCCAGACGCTCGGCGCGGGTGGTGTTGCTCAACACATCAGAACCGCCCTGTTTTTCCGTCATCCCCATGCCGATCAACAGGCCACGTTTTTGGCCCCCCGGCGCAAGATGCGAATCATAGCGATCGCTGTGTAGCGGCGTTTGCCAGTCGGCGAATACGGCGGGCAACATTTGCTGCAATAGCGGTGTCGCGGCAAAAGTCATGGTGATGGGGCATAACGTGCCGGCCTCCACCTGCGCATGCAGGACAAAGCGGGCTGCCCGGGCGACAAACGATCCGTCTCGCGCCGCCTCCGCCCAGGGCAGATTGTGGATACGGTTGGCACACAGTCCCTGCATCAACAGATGCCACGCGGGATGGAAGCGAACGTCGTCCAGACGCTGCCCCTGGGGATCGTAACGTAGTAATTCTGGCGGCCAGGCATTCGCCAGCCGTCCCAGTTCCAGCGATTCCGCAGTGCCAAGTTGTTGACCGATACTGGCGAGAAGTTCGCTGTCCCAGCCTGCCCCCTCACGCGCTACGGCCTCGCAGAGCGCGCCATCAGACAGGAACAGATTGCTGTTATTCAGGGGTAACGGCTGATTAAAAACGGTGTGAGTTTGCCAGTGCATTGTGTTTCCCTCCTTCAATGGCATCCCAATAAGTATGGTCAGTCTGAGGGGAGAATGCCTGGAAAGGAGAGCACAAAAAAGCCATCCTGCTGGATGGCTTCAGAAATCGTCTATTAGCTGCGCTGCCGCACAGCCTCGAACAGACAGATGCCTGTCGCGACAGAAACGTTGAGCGAAGAGACGCTTCCGGCCATTGGAATGCTGATCAGCTCATCGCAATGTTCACGCGTCAGGCGACGCATCCCCTCACCTTCCGCCCCCATCACCAGCGCCATACGGCCGGTCATTTTGCTCTGATAGAGAGTATGGTCAGCTTCACCCGCCGTGCCGACAATCCAGATATTCTCTTCCTGCAACATACGCATGGTACGCGCCAGGTTGGTCACCCGAATCAACGGCACGCTTTCCGCTGCACCGCAGGCGACTTTCTTCGCCGTGGCATTCAACTGCGCAGAACGATCTTTCGGCACGATCACCGCATTAACGCCAGCGGCATCGGCGCTACGCAGACAGGCACCGAGGTTATGCGGATCGGTCACGCCATCAAGGATCAGCAGGAACGGTTGATCCAGCGAAGCAATCAGATCCGGTAGATCGTTTTCCTGATACTGACGACCTGGCTTCACGCGAGCGATAATGCCCTGATGGACGGCTCCTTCGCTTTTCTCATCCAGAAACTGACGGTTTGCCAGTTGGATGACCACGCCCTGTGCTTCCAGAGCATGGATCAGCGGCAGCAGGCGTTTATCTTCACGGCCTTTGAGAATAAAGACATCCTGAAAACGTTCAGGAGCGCGCTCCAGCAGGGCCTGCACCGCATGGATGCCGTAAATCATTTCACTCATGAAATCACTCGTTAATAGTTAATCATGCCGGGTGACGCAATGCTTCCCCGGCTTACACTGTCCGGCTTACTGTGCCGTTTTCTTTTTAGCGGCACGCTTTGCTTTTGTCGCCGCCGCTATTTTTTGCGTTTTCTCAGAAGGCTTTTTCGCTTTTCTGGCCTCTTTCTTCGCCGCCTTTGGTTTTTGTTTCTTCTCGCCACGGAAAGCGCTGTCAGGCTCGAAATTGGCTTTTTTACCGACCTGACGACGGCGGCCGGTTTTTTTACCCGCATCGCCTTTCTTCGCTCTTTCACGCGCCGTTTTACCTTCGTTACGCGGCGCACGCTCGCTGGAGATCAGGCTGAAATCAATCTTGCGCTCATCCATATTCACGGCTTCGACTTTCACTTCCACGCGGTCGCCCAGACGATAAGTCTGGCCGCTGGATTCACCTGTCAGGCGCTGCCCAACCTGGTCAAAACGGTAGTAGTCGTTGTCGAGCGAAGAAACGTGGACCAGGCCATCGATGAACAGTTCGTCCAGACGCACAAAGAAGCCAAAGCCGGTGACGCTGGCAATCACGCCTTTAAAGACATTGCCGACCTGATCCAGCATGAAGTCGCACTTCAGCCAGTCAGCGACGTCACGGGTTGCTTCATCCGCACGGCGCTCAGCCATCGAACAGTGCTGACCCAGTTGCAGCATCTCTTCCATCGAATAATGGTAGCCACCCGTTTCGGTGGTGTTACCTTTATGGCCCTGCTCTTTCGCCAACAGATACTTAATGGCGCGGTGCAGGGAGAGATCCGGGTAACGACGAATCGGCGAGGTAAAGTGTGCATACGACTGCAACGCCAGGCCAAAGTGACCGCGGTTTTCCGGATCGTAAATCGCCTGCTTCATCGAACGCAGCAGCATCGTTTGCAGCATTTCGGCGTCAGGGCGATCGGCAACCGATTCCAGCAATTCCGCGTAATCGCGCGGCTCCGGCTTATTACCCCCAGGCAGTTCCAGCCCCAGCTCCGCCAGAACAGAACGGAAGGAAGTGATCGCCTCAGTCGTCGGTTTGTCGTGTATACGGAACAGCGCAGGCTCCTGGGCTTTCTCAACGAAACGCGCTGCCGAGATGTTCGCCAGAATCATGCACTCTTCGATCAGCTTGTGCGCATCATTACGCTGGGTCTGCTCAATTCGCTCAATACGGCGTTCCGCGTTGAAAATGAACTTCGCTTCTTCACTCTCAAACGAGATGCCGCCGCGCTCTTCACGGGCTTTATCCAACACTTTGTAGAGGTTGTGTAGCTCTTCGATATGCTTAACCAGCGGCGCATACTGCTCGCGCAACTCCTGATCGCCCTGCAACATGTGCCAGACCTTGGTGTAGGTCAGACGCGCATGTGAGCTCATCACCGCTTCGTAGAATTTATATCCCGTCAGACGGCCTTTGGTAGAGATGGTCATTTCGCAGACCATGCACAGGCGGTCAACCTGCGGGTTCAGTGAGCACAGGCCGTTGGAGAGCACTTCCGGTAGCATCGGTACCACCTGCGACGGGAAGTACACGGACGTCCCGCGATTACGCGCTTCCTGATCCAGCGGCGTCGGCGGACGCACGTAATAGCTCACGTCAGCAATCGCCACCCACAAACGCCAGCCGCCACCGCGTTTCTTCTCGCAATAGACCGCATCGTCAAAGTCGCGGGCATCTTCGCCGTCGATGGTGACCAGCGGCAAATCGCGTAAATCCACACGCCCGACTTTTGCCTCTTCAGGCACCTCTTCTTTCAGACCGGCAACTTGTTTCTCAACGGCGGCTGGCCAGATATACGGGATTTCATGGGTTCGCAGCGCCATATCGACGGCCATACCGGTTCCCATGTTGTCGCCCAGCACTTCGACGATTTTCCCTACCGCTTTGGTGCGGCGGGTCGGGCGCTGGGTGAGTTCAACCACCACCACAAAGCCCATGCGCGCGCCCATGATATCTTCAGGCGGGATCAGAATATCGAAGCTCAGACGGCTGTCGTCAGGAACCACAAAACCCACGCCCGCTTCAGTAAAGTAACGACCGACAATCTGGCTGGTTTTTGGCACCAGAACGCGCACAATACGCGCTTCACGGCGGCCTTTACGATCCGCGCCCAGCGGTTGCGCCAATACCTGATCGCCATGAATGCAGGTTTTCATCTGCTCGCTGGAGAGATACAAATCGTCTTTACGCCCTTCGACGCGCAGAAAGCCGTAGCCATCACGGTGACCAATAACGGTACCTTTCAGCAGATCGAGGCGTTCCGGCAGCGCATAACACTGCCGACGGGTGAAGACCAGTTGTCCGTCACGCTCCATCGCGCGCAGGCGGCGACGCAGGGCTTCCTGCTGCTCTTCGCCTTTTATGTTCAGTTCCACAGCCAGCTCATCGCGGCTGGCCGGTTTTTCGCGTTTAGTTAAATGTTCGAGGATAAATTCCCGGCTTGGGATAGGATTTTCGTACTTTTCAGCTTCGCGTTCCTGGAAAGGATCTTGTGACATTGAGGTTCCTCCATTGTCAGCTCCGGTGGAATTCCGTCGTCTTTCACGCCGTCTCTTTGTTGGCTGCCTTTGCTCTCCCCAGTCGCTTACTTTTGTAAGCTCCTGGGGATTTATGAGAGACATCCCTGTCTCTCACCGAAGGCCAGCCTGCGGCTGTTCAAATTCGTTCCTGACGAATTTGTCACTCAGTTGCCGCCGCGATACGACGCGAAATGCTTTGGACTTCACTATTCCACCAGCAATAATTTATAAAGCGGTTGATTCTCTTCAACCAAATCGGCCAGCGTGTAGTTATCCAGCTCCGTTAGAAAACTTTGCACGGCCTTAGAAAGCGCCTGTTTGAGTCGACAGGCAGGGGTGATATGGCAAAACTCACTGCTACAATTCACCAGCGACAGCGGTTCGAGTTCGCGCACGACATCGCCAATTCGAATGGTATTCGCGGCTTTGCCTAAACGGATCCCGCCATTTTTTCCCCGAATAGCAGTTACAAAGCCCGCCCGACTAAGTTGATTGATTATTTTGACCATATGATTACGGGAAACGCCATAGACGTCTGTCACTTCCGAAATACTGGTCATGCGACCTTCCGGGAGTGATGCCATATAGATTAGCGCTCGTAGTCCGTAATCGGTGAAACTCGTTAACTGCACATCAACCTCAGGGAAAAGGGGGAATCGGGATACATCTTATTTATATTGATGATAAACCAGCCACTAGCCAGGCCGCTAATTTATTTCAGTTCGGAAGGAAAAAAGCGAGGATTTAACGCACGATTAAGCCGGATGACGACGCCTGGCATCTTGTCCGGCTAACTACACTTTGTAGGCCTGATAAGCGCAGCACCATCAGGCACTGCGCCACGAACCCAAATTATGCGTCGAACGGGTCACGCAGAATCATGGTCTCAGTACGATCCGGGCCAGTCGAAATAATATCAATCGGTACACCGGTCAGTTCTTCGATACGCTTAATGTAGTTCAGCGCTGCCTGTGGCAAACCGCTACGCTCTTTCACGCCGAAGGTGGACTCAGACCAGCCTGGCATGGTTTCGTAAATCGGCTCGATACCTTCCCAATCGTCAGCCGCCAGCGGTGTTGTGGTCACTTCACGGCCATCCGGCATACGATAAGCGACACAGATTTTCACCTCTTTCAAACCGTCCAGTACGTCCAGTTTGGTCAGGCAGAAGCCCGACAGGGAGTTGATCTGTACTGCACGACGCACAGCAACGGAGTCCAGCCAGCCAGTACGACGACGACGCCCCGTGGTAGCACCGTATTCGTTACCCTGTTTGCACAGGAACTCACCGATGTCATCAAACAGCTCAGTCGGGAACGGACCCGCCCCCACACGCGTGGAGTAAGCTTTGATGATACCCAGCACGTAATCCACATAACGCGGACCCAGGCCAGAACCTGTTGCCACGCCACCCGCAGTGGTGTTAGAGGACGTTACGTACGGATAGGTACCGTGGTCAATATCCAGCAGCGTACCCTGCGCGCCTTCGAACATGACGAAATCGCCACGCTTGCGCGCCTGGTCCAGCAGATCGGACACATCAACAACCATCGAGGTCAGGATGTCGGCAATCGCCATCACATCATCCAGCACTTTCTGGTAGTCAACCGCGTCAACTTTGTAGAAGTTAACCAGCTGGAAGTTGTGATATTCCATCACTTCTTTCAGTTTTTCAGCGAAGGTGGCTTTGTCGAACAGATCGCCAACGCGCAGACCGCGACGGGCGACTTTGTCTTCGTAAGCCGGCCCGATACCACGACCGGTAGTCCCGATCGCTTTCGCGCCACGTGCTTTCTCACGCGCGTTATCCAGCGCAACGTGGTAGTCCAGAATCAGCGGGCATGCTTCAGACAACAGCAGACGCTCGCGAACAGGAACACCACGATCTTCCAGTCCTTTCATCTCTTTCATCAGCGCAGCCGGAGACAGCACAACACCGTTACCGATGATGCTGATGACGTTCTCGCGGAGAATACCTGATGGAATAAGATGGAGGACGGTTTTTTCACCGTTGATTACGAGAGTATGGCCTGCGTTGTGACCGCCCTGGTAGCGTACAACATATTTAGCCCGTTCAGTCAGAAGATCGACGATCTTTCCTTTACCTTCGTCACCCCATTGGGTGCCCAGTACGACGACGTTGTTACCCATTTTTCAAAATCACCGTTTGCTTAAAAATGGATTCTACCATCGCTTTTTCAGATATACAGCACTTTTTGCATGCAAAAATTAGCTAAATTCGCACGTTTTTTGATCAGCCAATCGTTTTCCTCAACATGTAGTAGACCACAATGCCCGCAACCACAAGTCCACCACCAAAACGACGTAAAGTATTTTCAGGCAACTGCGTCATGGCAGAAATCATCTTCTTCCATGCTCGCGGGTAAAGCATCGGACCTAAACCTTCAAGCACTAACACCAGCGCAAGCGCGAGCCAGATTGTTGAGTTCATCGGACGTCCTTTATAAAAAGAAAACCACCGGCATCCCTGAGGATGCGGTGGTTTTATGCGTCTAACCTAAAACCGTTGCGACGATATTATCGCGTTGCGGTATTCGGTGTCTTCATGTAGCGGAAGAAATCGCTGTCCGGGCTCATGACCATGACATCCTGATTGCCTTCGAAGCTCTTCTCGTAAGCGCGCAGGCTACGAATAAAGGCGTAGAAGTCAGGGTCCTGGCTGAACGCATCGGCAAACAGCTTCGCCGCTTCTGCATCCCCTTCACCGCGCATGATACGCCCCTGACGCTCAGCTTCCGCCAGCGTTTTGGTCACTTCATAGTCGGCTGTCGCGCGCAGTTTTTCCGCTTCTTCCTGACCTTGTGAACGGTGACGACGCGCTACCGCTTCACGCTCAGCGCGCATACGGTTATAGATCGCTTCAGACACTTCGGTCGGCAGGTTGATCTGCTTGATCCGCACGTCGACCACTTCGATACCCAATGCGGCCATACTGTTCGGGTTGATCACCGGCACATTGCCGTTGGTTTCAGCCTGAACACGTTCAGCGGCTTCGGCAATCGCGTTATCTGCTGCCGGGGTTGCCACTTCGTCTTCGGTTCCGGCAGAGCCAGAGTTCAGAGCGTCACGCACTTCCAGGGTCAGACGACCACGGGAGTCGGTCACGATGTCTTTCACATCCAGACGACCAATCTCAGAACGCAAACGGTCAGAGAACTTACGTTTCAACAGAACTTCGGCCTGAGAAATATCGCCGCCGCCCGTCGCCAGGAAGTAACGGCTGAAATCGCTGATGCGCCATTTGATGTAAGAGTCGACAATCAGGTCTTTCTTCTCTTTGGTGACAAAGCGATCGGCCTGGTTATCCATCGTCTGGATACGCGCGTCGAGCATTTTCACCGACTGAATAAACGGTACCTTAAAGTGCAGACCCGGCTCATAAATCAATGGTTTTTTGTCGGCATCACGCACGACGCTGCTGAACTGGAACTTAATTCCGCGCTCGCCTTCTTTCACCACGAAAATTGAGGTGTACAGCACTACCAGCACGATGATGATAATCGCAATAACTGACTTACGCATCGTTATTCCCCCTGACGCTGGTAGTCGTTACGCTGCGCGTTAGCGCGGCGTTGGTCCATAATATCGCCCTGACTGGTGGACGAGGTGTTGCTTGCTCCGCTGCTGCTGGAAGATGACGTGGAGGGCAGACGCAGCAGGTTCGAACCGCTATCGCTCTTTGCCGCTGGCGCGCTCGCGCCTTTCAGCATCTGATCCAATGGCAGAACCATCAGATTGCCACCTTTGTCGTTAACCAACACTTTACGGGTATGGCTCAACACTTTTTCCATCGTCTCGATATACAGACGCTCGCGGGTAATCTCTGGCGCCGCTTTATATTCCGGAAGAATTTTCGCGAAGCGCGCCACTTCACCCTGCGCTTCCAGGATGGTTTGCGTTCTGTAAGCACGCGCCTCTTCGAGGATACGCTGTGCCTGACCGTTCGCACGCGGCTGAACTTCGTTGGTATACGCTTCCGCTTCACGGATGTACTGCTGTTCGTTCTCACGGGCAGCAATGGCATCGTCAAACGCCGCTTTCACCTCTTCCGGCGGACGTGCAGCCTGGAAGTTGACGTCCAGCAGGGTAATACCCATGTTATACGGACGAATGGTCTCTTCCAGTTCACGCTGGGTATCGCTACGAATAACGGTACGCCCTTCGGTCAGGATACGGTCCATGGTGTATTTACCGATCACGCCGCGCAGGGCGCTGTCGGTCGCCTGACGCAGACTGTCATCCGCGCTGGTTACGCTAAACAGATATTTTTGCGGATCGGTGATGCGGTACTGCACGTTCATCTCAACGCGCACCACGTTCTCATCTGACGTCAGCATCACACCGGAAGCGGCCAGTTCGCGGACGGCTTCCACGTTCACCGGCGTCACCTCGTCGATAAACGTCGGCTTCCAGTTCAGGCCCGGTTCAACCAGATGGCTGAACTTACCAAAGCGTGTCACCACGCCGCGCTCTGCTTCTTTGATGGTGTAGAAACCGCTCGCCGCCCAGATAATGACGATAGCTGCCGCCGCGATGGAGACGACACGTCCGCCCAGATGCGGGCGCGGGCCTTGTGATGAGCTTCCGCCGCCAGAGCCGGTACCTTTACCGCCTCCCAATCCACCGAGTTTTTTACTCAGCTTGCGAAAGATGTCATCGAGATCAGGTGGCCCCTGCTCGCGACCACCTTTGTTTCCATTTCCCTCAGAGTTGCCGCCTGGTTTGCTGCTTCCCCACGGGTCGCGGTCTTGTCCGTTATTACCGGGCTGATTCCACGCCATGTTTGTGCTCCATATTTGTTATGCGATGCTATACCTGTGTTTTTTGCGCGGCAGATGCGTTGGCTACGTCTCTCAACACCCGTCACATCGTTGACCATGCTCCGGGGGCTTTCAGGACGTGCCGCCTTCCTGCCGCTCAACCTCCACAAGGTACAGAGGCGAAAAAATCTTCAGGCCATATCCGTCAGATCAGACAACATAGTCTTCCAAAGCCGGTTCTTGTTTACAGAGGCGACGCCAGTCAACGATCGGCAGGCGAACTTGCAGACTTACGCTACCGTCATCCTCCATCCACTCTTTTTCTATTGCCTGAAGCTGATAAAAACGGCTTCTCAGACGCCCTTCCTGCGGCGGCAAACGCAACGTATGCTGCGCCACCTCGCCGGAAAGTCGCTCCGTCAAAGCCTGAAAAAGCTGTGGTATCCCAACCCCTGTCTGCGCGGAAAGCCAGACACGGATCGGTTTGTTCTCTTCATCCCGGTCGATACGCGGTTCAAAGTCATCCAGCATATCGATCTTGTTCATCACCATCAGGGACGGGATCTCGTGAGCATCGATCTCTTCGAGAACCGTATCCACTGCGTCGATGTTTTCCTGCACGCGCACATCCGCTGCATCAACCACATGCAGCAACAGTGTCGCCTGACGCGTTTCCTGGAGGGTCGCTTTAAACGCCGCAACCAGATCGTGCGGAAGATGACGGATAAACCCAACGGTATCCGCCAGCACGGTCTCCCCGACATCCGCCACGTCAATGCGACGCAGCGTCGGATCCAGGGTCGCAAACAGTTGATCTGCCGCATAGACCCTGGCTTCGGTTATCTGATTGAAAAGGGTGGATTTTCCGGCGTTGGTATATCCCACCAGCGAGACGGTCGGGACATCCGCCTTAATGCGCGACTGTCGCCCCTGCTCACGTTGCTTTTCAACTTTTTCCAGGCGCGACTGGATCTGCAATATACGGTTTCGCAATAAACGGCGGTCGGTTTCGAGCTGGGTTTCACCCGGACCGCGCAAACCAATCCCGCCTTTCTGTCTTTCAAGGTGGGTCCAGCCACGGACAAGACGCGTAGCCAGATGGCGCAACTGCGCCAGTTCAACCTGCAATTTCCCCTCATGGGTACGTGCACGCTGCGCAAAAATATCTAAGATAAGGCCAGTGCGGTCGATAACACGACACTCACACAGGCGCTCCAGGTTACGTTCCTGGGCCGGACTCAATGCATGATCGAATAATACGACGGCAGCGCCTGTCGCTTTTACGGCTTCCGCAATTTCAACGGCTTTACCTTCACCAACAAAGTACTTCGGGTGCGGTGCTTTACGGCTACCGGTAATCACCTGCATTGCTTCGACACCGGCGGAAGAGACCAGAGATTCAAACTCCTGGAGGTCTTCCATATCTTTGTCTTGCGAAAAATAGATGTGTACCAGTACCGCCTGCTCACCGGCGTCATAACGGTCAAACAAGCGTCAACCCCTCGATATAGATCAGCGGGGAACGCAGAAATTCTGGCTCCCCGTGTGTAAAACAGCCAAAAACCTTATTCGGTCTCTTCGCTGTCCTGTTGCGTCGCAGAACCCTGCGCGCCGCTACCGTGATGATAGTTACTGCTGGTACCGCCACCGGCATTGTTACTATGATGAGAAACCGGGCGAGACGGGACAACAGTAGAAATCGCGTGCTTATAAACCATCTGACTGACCGTGTTTTTCAACAGGATCACAAACTGATCAAAAGACTCGATTTGACCTTGCAGCTTAATACCATTCACCAAATAAATAGAAACTGGAACACGTTCCCGACGCAGTGCGTTCAGGAACGGATCTTGTAAAGATTGCCCCTTAGCCATTCTCTCTTTTCCTTATATGCTTATTTGTACTTTGAATCTTTCGATTCTGAAAATTGCGCACGATACGCCTTAATTGTACACATTCAGTTCGCGATAGCACCAACAACCTGTAATACTTCGTTCCGCGCCTGCTCAGGTTTCTCACTGTCAAGCCAGTGCACTCCTTCCCAACCGCGTAACCAGGTTACCTGGCGCTTTGCCAACTGCCTCGTGGCGCAAACACCTCTATAAACCATTTCATCGTATGATATTTCGCCTTCAAGGTATGACCACATCTGGCGGTATCCCACACAACGAATGGAAGGCAAGTCCGTATGCAAATCTCCACGGGCAAAAAGCGCCCGAACTTCTGCTTCAAATCCTGAAGCCAACATCTGATGAAAACGCTGCTCGATGCGTTGATGCAACAGCTCACGGCTCGCTGGGGCGATGGCAAACTGATGCACCTGGTACGGTAAAGCATCACCTGACGTTTGCGTCAGTTCCGTTAAAGTTTTACCCGAAATGAAAAAAACTTCCAGTGCCCGGGAAAGTCTTTGCGGATCATTTGGATGAATACGCGCAGCCGCAACCGGATCGATTGTCTGAAGCTGTTGGTGCAACGCATCCCACCCTTGCTCTGCCGCCTGTTGCTCAATTCTGGCCCTGACCTGCGGGTCTGCCGACGGTAACGGCGAAAGACCTTCCAGCAATGCCTTGAAATACAACATCGTACCGCCCACTAACAGCGGAATACGCCCCGCCGCAGTGATCTCGCTCATCTCCGCCAGCGCATCGCGGCGGAAATCCGCAGCAGAATACGCCTGCGACGGATCGCGAATATCCAGCAATCGGTGCGGAGCCGCCTTTAACTCTTCAGCGTCCGGCTTCGCCGTCCCGATATCCATCCCTTTGTAAATAAGGGCGGAATCGACGCTTATCAACTCTACTGGCAAAACTTTACGCAATTCAATCGCTAGCGCCGTTTTACCCGAGGCCGTAGGCCCCATCAAAAAAATTGCCTTTGGCAGGCTCGCCTTACTGATATCACTCATGTTTCAGGGCATTCATCGCCGTATGTAAATCAACAGGTTGTAACAGACCACCCGGCGGCGCCTTCACGAGCTGCGGGCAAAGCCGCTCCACATCAGCCAGCAGGGTAATGGCCTGAGCCATTGTCCACTGCGTATGCTCACTCATCAAATTACGCGCAATCCACTGCGCCAGATTACCAGGTTCACGCGCTGACTGTTGCGTCAGGTAGCCTATCAGTTCAGGAATCAAGATTTGTAAATTTTGTTGGCGTAAGGGTAAAGGCACCGCCCGAATGGTCACATGCTGGGCATCTGCCTGAAATTCAATCCCCAATTCCACCAGTGCGCCCTGCGCATTTTCCAGCGCGGCCTTTTCCTCTGCAGACACTTTTAGCCGCAGCGGGATCAGCAACGGCTGAGCGCAAACCTGCCCCTCTCCCGGCGAAAGCTGCGCCTGACGCAGCCAGCGTTCTGCCACGGGCAGCGCCAGCAGGTGAATACTCCCATCGCGCTCCAGCAGCGCGCAGTCGTTGCCCACAATCGTGAGCACACGGCCAAAGCTCTGACAGTGTCCCGACAGTGCTGACACAGCTGGCTCCGGCGCAGGCGATGATTTTGTCGCAGGTATCGGCGTTTGCAGGAGCTGGCGATACACCTCGCCCTGCTGTTTCTGGTAGCCCGGCTGGGCATGCGGCCAGCTTGCCGCCGTTGGGCGCGGCGTGCTGCTGCCCGCTGTCGGTGTGGAGGCGTAGCGCGGTGCCGTAGGTTCGCGGGCCTGCGCCGGCTCAGCAAAATGGTTACGCCCTGCAGCCACACGGTTTTCCGGAACGTGCCGGGGCGCGGGTTCGCCTTCTGCTTCCAGCGGCAATGGCGATTCAAGCTGCTGTTGCAGCACGCTCAGCACGCCCTGGTAGATAAAGTCATGGACCAGGCGCGACTGATGAAAACGCACTTCATGCTTGGCCGGGTGCACGTTGACATCCACCTGATGCGGGTCAATCTCAAGGTAAAGCACAAATGCAGGCTGTTGATCGGCGCCCAGCTTATCTTCACAGGCCTGACGAATGGCGTGGTTGATCAACCTGTCGCGCATCATGCGTCCGTTGACGTAGCAGTACTGAATTTCCGCCAGCGCCGTCGTGGTGTGATTGGGATCGGCGACCCAGCCGCGTAAGGTCAGATCGCCATGCTGCCACTCAATCGCCAGCGCATGCTCAAGAAACGGCGTACCACAAATGGCGCCCAGACGACGCTCTTGCGGCCCCTCTTTCGCCACCGCACGGTACTGACGTACCATTTTGCCGTTGTGCGACAAATTGATCGTCACATCAAAACGCGCCAGCGCAATGCGCCGAATGATCTCGTCAATATGATTGAATTCGGTTTTCTCGGTGCGCATAAACTTGCGCCGGGCGGGGGTGTTGTAGAACAGATCGAGGACTTCCAGCGTGGTGCCTACCGGATGCGCGGCCGGTTTGACTGTTACCTCCATGTCGCGCCCTTCGGCGTAGGCTTGCCAGGCTTCCTGTTGCTCTGCGGTGCGTGACGTGAGAGTCAGGCGAGATACCGAGCTGATACTCGCCAGCGCTTCGCCGCGAAAACCCAGGCTAATGATCGCTTCCAGATCGTCAAGAGAGGCAATTTTACTGGTGGCGTGCCGCGCCAGCGCCAGCGCCAGTTCGTCTTTCCTGATCCCGCAACCATTGTCACGGATACGGATCAGCTTCGCGCCGCCGCGCTCGATATCAATATCGATGCGCGTTGCCCCGGCATCAAGGCTGTTTTCCACCAGCTCTTTGACCACCGATGCAGGTCGCTCAACCACCTCACCTGCGGCAATCTGGTTCGCCAGTTGTGGCGGTAACACCTGAATCGGCATGCAAATTCCTTAGTTGATCAACGACTCACCCGGCGTAGCGGCGCTCGCGGTTTGCGCCGCACTTCCCTGCGGAGCCGACTGCATCGGATGCGCCTGGAAGTAGTTACGCAGCCCTTTGTAAATCGCATCGGCCAGTTGTTGCTGATACGCATCGCTCGCCAACAGACGTTCTTCACTGTGATTACTGATAAACCCGGTTTCCACCAGCACCGAGGGAATATCTGGCGAGCGCAGAACGCCCAGGCTGGCATGTTCAGGCCGCCGTTTATGCAGTGACCCAATCCGTTCGAGCTGGCCTAACATGTTGGTTGCCACATCATACCCTACGCGTTGGGAATGGCCGAACTGCAAATCCAGCACCGCCTGACTTAGGTACGGATCGGCCTGGCTGTTTGCCAGCACATCCCCCGCGCCGCCCAACAGCTCCGACTGTTTTTCATGTTCTTCAAGCCAGTTCGCCATTTCGCTGTTGGCGCGCCGGTTCGACAGCACCCACACGGAGGCACCCGTAGCGCTGCGGTTGGGCGCGGCATCGGCGTGAATCGACACCAGGAAGTTGGCGTTTTGCTTACGCGCCACGTCAGAGCGCCCCATCACAGAGATAAAATAATCCCCGTCACGGGTTAACACGCCTTTAAACATCGGATCATCATTAAGCAGCGTGCGCAGTTTACGGGCCACCGCGATAGTGACATTTTTCTCTCGCGTACCGCCGGGGCCGATCGCGCCGGGATCCTGCCCACCGTGCCCGGCATCAATGGCGATCACCACTTTGTCACCATTGCTGGATGTCGCTCTGGCCGCCGGGCGCGTCGCCGTATTGCTGCTGATCACGGCGGTGGTGCGATCGTTGCTGGTTTTAAACGGATTTCGCGCAGGTTCAGTCGGACGCGGCGCCACCACCGGCGTTTCGACGCGTTTAGCAACGACTGGAGCAGGGGGGGGTGGCGGAGGCGTATCGGCGTTAATGGTAAAGACTACCGTGTAGTTTCCGCCACTCTGCCGTTTTACCGCCTCGGTTTTCCCGTTTTCGGTTAAATCCACCATCAGTCGTAGTGACTGTGGATCTTTCGCCGTGCCGGAACGAATGGTCTTCACCAGGTTATTACCGCTGAACATCAGCGGAAGCCCCTGAATGACCCCCGTTTGCTTAATATCCAGCGCAACGGTACGTTTGCCTTCATGGGAAAAGGCATAATCGGGATCGCCAATAAAACTGAGCGTAATACGCGCCTGTCGATCGCCGTTGGAGACCTGGATATCGGAGAGGCTGGCGGCTCCGGCCTGCGCGCACAGCAGAACCAGCATGGCCACCAACCCATTTCTGATGCGATAAATCATCCCGCCACCTTTAAGGTTAACCGGCTAAACGCGCCAGCAACGAATCACCTGATGAGGAGACAGCACGGATGCGCGCCTCACGACCTTGCGCCTGGTAATCTATGTGTATTTCGACATCCGGGTCCGGGAGTACACCTTTACCCTGTTGTGGCCATTCCACCAGGCAAATGGCATCGTTGGCAAAATAATCGCGGATCCCCATAAATTCGAGCTCCTCGGGATCGGCAAGACGATACAGATCGAAGTGATAGACCATCAGGTTATCGAGAGAATAGGGTTCGACCAGCGTATAGGTTGGACTTTTTACATTACCGGAATGGCCTAACGCCTGCAGGAATCCCCGACTAAAGGTGGTTTTACCCGCGCCTAAATCACCGTAGAGATAGATCACGGTCGCGCCGTTGCAGGCCTTGGCTACCCGTTGTCCCAGGTCTAATGTTGCCTGTTCGTCAGGTAGCGGAATTACTCGATTCATCATGATAAACGTCAATCACATCAGGGTTAACAATACGCTGTAGCGTGGAAAAAAGATCGGTTGCCAACATGCCGCGCATACCGGCACGCGCCGCCAGAACATCGGCCGCCGCACCGTGAGCCACGCAGCCAGCACAGGCTGCATCATACGGGGTAAACTTCTGTCCGAGCAATGCGCCAATAATACCGGAAAGCACATCGCCCATGCCGCCGCTGGCCATGCCTGCGTTGCCGACATCAGCAATTCCCAACGCCTCCGGTTGTGCGGCAACCACCGTTCCCGCCCCTTTCAACACCGCAACGCCTCCGTAACGTTTTACCAGACGCTGTGCAGAATGTAAGCGATCGCTTTCAATTTCTGCGACAGAACACCCCAGTAACCGCGCGGCTTCTCCCGGATGCGGTGTGATGACGCGATTGTGACGTTTATCGGGATTGATTGCCAGCAGGTTCAACGCATCGGCGTCCCAGACCATCGGTTTACGGAAATTCTCGACTTTTTGCAGCGCTTTCTTCCCCCACTCCGCCTGCCCGAGCCCAGGGCCAATGATGATGACATCCGCCCATGCGAGGCTTTCGTCAAGGGACTGCGGCGTCAGTTCATGTACCATCAGTTCGGGACGAGCGGTCAGCAGCGGGGCGATATTTTCGCTGCGCGTCAGCACGCGTACCAGCCCCGCTCCGGCGCGCAGCGCCGCTTCACCGGCCAGTCGAATCGCTCCCGCCGTGCCGTGTTCGCCGCCGATCACCACCAGTCGACCGTGATCGCCTTTATGCGACGTTGCACGACGCGGAGAGAGCCAGTGCGCAAGTTGTGAGGCGTCAAAGCGTTGAATCGGCGCGTCCTGCCCTGTCAGCCAGTCGTCCAGTCCCAGCGAATTAAAATGAAGGCGCCCGGTCACATCCCGGGCTTTCCCCGTCAGCAGACCGGGTTTCAGGACGATAAAGGTGACCGTGCGTTCGGCCCGGATGACCGCACCGGGCGTCGCGCCCGTTTGTGCCAGCAACCCGGAAGGAATGTCTATTGAGACAACAGGCGCAGGGTGGGCGTTTGCCCGTTCGATTAATTCAGACAACGACTCGCGCGGCGCCTGGGTTAACCCAATCCCCAGCAGCGCATCAATAATCAGGTCGATATTTTCCGGCCAGGCGATCGCCGGGGAATGGATCACGCCTCCTGCATTCAGCCAGGCTTCCCGCGCCTGTGCGGCCTCCTCGGGCAGCGGTTTATCGCTTTCCAGCGCTACCAGGGTGACCAGAATCCCTGCTGCTTTCGCCAGCCTCGCCACCACATAGCCATCGCCACCATTGTTACCGTGACCGCAGAGCACCAACCAGCGCCGGGCATAAGGCCGGGACTCGCGCGCCACGTCAAACACCGCCTCGCCCGCTCGCAACATCAGTTCGAACAACGTGAGCCCCAGCGTGTCAGCAGCTTCTCGCTCCAGCCGTTTGATGTCATCGGCGGGCCAGATGGAGTGTGGTATACTGATGGGGTTTTTCTTCATTGTATGGTCCGTCATGTCAGAGCCCCTCGATCTCAATCAGTTAGCGCAAAATATTAAGCAGTGGGGGCTGGAACTGGGCTTTCAGCAGGTCGGTATTACCGATACTGACCTGAGCGAGTCCGAACCCAAACTGCAGGCGTGGCTGGACAAACAATACCACGGCGAAATGGACTGGATGGCGCGCCACGGCATGATGCGCGCGCGTCCCCATGAGCTACTGCCTGGCACACTTCGCGTCATCAGCGTGCGCATGAACTATCTTCCCGCCCACGCCGCGTTTGCCCGTACGCTGAAAAATCCCTCGCAGGGTTACATCAGTCGCTATGCCCTGGGCCGCGACTACCATAAGCTTTTACGCAACCGCCTCAAAAAGCTGGGTGAGAGGATTCAGCAGCACTGTGTCTCGCTGAATTTTAGACCTTTTGTCGACTCTGCGCCCATACTTGAGCGCCCGCTGGCAGAAAAAGCCGGTCTGGGATGGACAGGTAAGCACTCACTAATCCTCAACCGTGAGGCCGGGTCGTTTTTCTTTCTTGGTGAGTTACTGATTGATTTGCCCCTGCCGGTCGATGCTCCCGTGGCGGAAGGATGCGGAAAGTGCGTCGCCTGCATCACCACCTGTCCGACCGGGGCGATTGTCGCCCCCTACACGGTGGATGCGCGTCGCTGCATCTCCTACCTCACCATCGAACTGGAAGGCGTAATCCCTGAAGCATTGCGACCATTGATGGGCAACCGGATCTACGGTTGTGATGACTGCCAGTTGATTTGCCCATGGAATCGCTACTCGCAGCTGACTGACGAAGACGATTTCAGTCCCCGTAAGCCGCTTCATGCGCCCGAGTTGATTGAGCTGTTCGCCAGAAATGAAGCCTGGTTTTTAAAAGTCACAGAAGGGTCAGCCATTCGTCGTATTGGTCATCTGCGCTGGCTGCGTAATATTGCGGTAGCACTCGGTAATGCGCCCTGGAGTGACGCCGCCCTTTCCGCACTGGAAAGCCGCCGGGGTGAGCACCCACTTCTTGATGAACACATTGAGTGGGCCGTCGCGCAGCAGATCGCGAAGCGAAACGCCGACGTGATCGAGGTGCAATCACCAAAGCAAAGGCGACTGGTTAATGCTATCGAAAAGGGACTTCCACGGGACGCCTGAATCGTCCACAGGCTGTGCATAGAAATAAAAACACATTGCTATTCAAGAACGAGAAAATCGTCAAGTGATCGCATTAACAATTTGCAATCTTAATTTAAACTTTGATTTCAGATAGTTATAAAGAAACTATTCACTTAGCGAAGTATTTGAATATTCCGTAGAAAAATCCGAAGCTGTGGATAACTCTGTTCACAAGAGTATGACAGATACAAAACGAAACGACCCCAACGCATAAACGCACTGTGGTTGATTTTCTGGAGATAAGAATTTGGAGCGGGAAACGAGACTCGAACTCGCGACCCCGACCTTGGCAAGGTCGTGCTCTACCAACTGAGCTATTCCCGCTTAATCTTCRTCTTTCATGTTGCTGCTGTGTTGGCTGCCTTGCTGCAACATGAAATGCTTTGATTAAAATTTGTTGCTGCCGTAACGCATAATTCTCTGTCGTTACGGGAGGCGCATTATACGAGAAATCCTTTCTCCTGCAACCCCTTCAAACGCAATTTTTTGTGAATTTCGTTTGAGTGACGATTTTATCAGCAAAGCGAGTAATTTAGCGGCAATCTTCGGTATACGCAAGCTTCCCGGATGTAAACTGTAGGCCGGGTAAGGTAAAGCCGCCACCCGGCATAGCCACCTTTTAAAGCTTAATAAAATTCTCACGATAGTAAGCCAGTTCCGCCACCGACTCGCGGATATCATCCATCGCCTTGTGCGTTCCTTCCTTGCTCAAACCGTCCAGAATTTCGGGTTTCCACCGACGAGCCAGCTCTTTCAGCGTGCTGACATCCAGGTAGCGGTAATGGAAATACGCTTCCAGTTCTGGCATGTACTTAAACAAAAAACGGCGATCCTGTCCGATGCTGTTCCCGCAGATTGGCGACTTACCCGCTGGCACCCACGCTTGTAAAAATTCAATCGTCGCCAGTTCCGCTTCACGTTCACCCATTGTGCTCGCCTTCACTCGCTCCACCAGCCCGCTGCCGGTATGGGTACGCACGTTCCAGTCATCCATCAGCGCCAGCTGTTCATCGGACTGATGAACAGCAATCGTTGGCCCTTCAGCCAGAATATTCAGGTTGGCATCGGTGACCAGTGTGGCGATTTCAATTATGCGATCGCGCTCGGGATCCAGACCAGTCATCTCCAGATCAATCCAAATCAAGTTGTTTTCATTGGCACTCATGCTATTTTCCACCCCTCATGCGTCACATTCTGTGTGACTACTCTCAACTAGAATTGTGTGTATCATAGATGTTTTGCCCAACATGGGCGACCAGGAGCCAGTACGATTGAGTAAAAATAAACTCTCCAAAGGCCAACAGCGCCGCGTGAACGCTAATCACCAGCGTCGTCTTAAAACGTCTAAGGAGAAGCCAGACTACGATGACAACCTGTTTGGCGAGACCGCTGAAGGGATCGTCATTAGCCGTTTTGGCATGCATGCCGACGTCGAATCTGCCGACGGTGAAATTCACCGCTGCAACATTCGCCGGACGATCCGCTCGCTAGTGACCGGCGACCGTGTGGTCTGGCGTCCCGGCAAAGCGGCTGCGGAAGGGGTCAACGTCAAAGGCATCGTCGAGGCGGTGCATGAACGTACCTCGGTATTGACGCGCCCGGACTTCTACGATGGCGTAAAACCCATTGCCGCCAATATCGACCAGATTGTCATTGTCTCCGCGATTTTACCGGAGCTGTCACTCAATATTATCGACAGGTATCTGGTGGCCTGTGAGACATTGCAGGTTGAGCCGATCATCGTACTCAACAAAATCGATCTGCTGGATGACGAAAGCATGGCGTTTGTGAATGAGCAGATGGATATCTATCGTCATATCGGTTATCGCGTGCTGATGGTCTCCAGCCACACTCAGGATGGTCTGAAACCGCTGGAAGAAGCGCTGACCGGGCGCATCAGCATCTTTGCCGGTCAGTCTGGCGTTGGCAAATCCAGCCTGCTCAACGCATTGCTCGGTCTGCAGGAAGCCATTTTGACCAATGATGTCTCTGACAACTCCGGTCTGGGACAGCACACTACCACCGCGGCCCGCCTCTACCACTTCCCACATGGCGGCGACGTCATCGATTCCCCTGGCGTGCGTGAATTCGGCCTGTGGCACCTGGAGCCGGAACAAATCACCCATGGCTTTGTCGAATTTCATGACTATCTGGGGCTGTGCAAATATCGTGACTGTAAGCACGACACTGACCCAGGCTGCGCCATTCGTGCCGCCGTAGAGGACGGGAAAATTGCGGAAACCCGTTTCGAAAATTATCACCGTATTCTCGAAAGCATGTCGCAGGTAAAAACGCGTAAAAACTTTTCTGATACCGATGACTGACAACTAAGCTAAGCATCGCTAGAATCGTCCCCCCTTTTTCAGGATCCGGCATCAACGCCGGGTCAGGAACGATAAAACAATAGCCTGGAGGCTACCTTGTTAAACTCATTTAAACTTTCGCTACAATACATTCTGCCGAAACTATGGCTCACTCGCCTGGCGGGCTGGGGCGCGAGCAAACGAGCGGGATGGCTGACTAAGCTGGTTATCGATCTGTTCGTGAAGTACTACAAGGTCGATATGAAAGAAGCGCAGAAGCCAGATACCGCCAGCTACCGCTCATTCAATGATTTCTTTGTCCGCCCACTGCGTGACGACGTTCGCCCGTTGAATACCGATCCGAACGTGCTGGTCATGCCGGCTGACGGTGTCATCAGCCAGTTAGGCGCTATCGAAGAAGATAAAATCCTGCAGGCCAAAGGCCATAACTACAGTCTTGAAGCCCTGCTGGCTGGTAACTACCTGATGGCGGATCTTTTCCGTAACGGGTCGTTTGTGACCACCTATCTGTCACCGCGTGATTACCACCGCGTGCACATGCCATGTAACGGCATTCTGCGTGAGATGATTTATGTTCCGGGCGATCTGTTCTCGGTCAACCATCTGACGGCCCAGAACGTCCCGAACCTGTTTGCCCGTAATGAGCGTGTTATCTGCCTGTTCGATACGGAGTTTGGTCCAATGGCGCAAATTCTGGTCGGTGCTACGATTGTTGGCAGTATCGAAACCGTCTGGGCGGGAACCATCACGCCGCCGCGCGAGGGCGTGATCAAACGCTGGACCTGGCCTGCCGGAGAAAGCGAAGGCTCCGTGGCGCTGCTGAAGGGTCAGGAAATGGGTCGCTTTAAACTGGGCTCCACGGTGATCAACCTGTTTGCGCCAGGTAAAGTGAATCTGGTCGAGCAGCTTGAAAGTCTTTCCGTGACCAAAATTGGTCAGCCGCTGGCGATCTCCACAGAGACATTCGTTGCGCCAGTCGACGCCGAGCCTGCACCACTGCCAGAAGAAGAGATCAAAGCTGAACACGACGCCAGTCCGCTGGTCGACGATAAGAAAAACGAAACCTAATAGTAGAAGGACGTTGCTGTGCGCCTGATTATCGCGTTTCTGATGGCCTGGTGCCTCAGCCAAGGGGCGTACGCTGCAACCGCCCCCGACGCCAAACAAATCACTCAGGAACTGGAGCAGGCGAAATCCGCAAAGCCTGCTCAGCCTGATGTTGTTGAAGCCCTTCAGTCTGCGTTGAACGCGCTCGAGGAACGTAAAGGTTCTCTCGAACGCGCACAGCAATATCAGCAGGTTATCGATAATTTCCCGAAAATGTCCGCCAGCCTGCGCGCGCAGTTAACCAACCTGCGCGATGAACCCCGCAGCGTATCGCCGGGCATGACGACTGATGCGCTGAATCAGGAAATTCTCCAGGTCAGTAGCCAGTTGCTGGAAAAAAGCCGTCAGGCCCAGCAGGAGCAGGAACGCGCCCGTGAGATTGCCGACTCATTAAGCCAACTGCCTCAGCAGCAAACCGATGCCCGCCGACAGCTCAACGAAATTGAACGCCGTATTGGCAGCGCCACCGGCAACACCCCGCTCAACCAGGCGCAAAATTTCAGCATGCAGGCTGAATCCGCCGGCCTGAAAGCGCTGGTTGATGAGCTGGAGCTGGCGCAGTTGTCGGCCAACAACCGTCAGGAACTGGCGCGTATGCGCTCGGAACTGGCGGAAAAACAGAGCCAGCAACTGGATGCGTATTTACAGGCGCTGCGCAATCAGCTCAACAGCCAGCGCCAGCGTGAAGCCGAACGGGCGCTGGAAAGTACCGAGTTACTGGCGGAGAACAGCGCTGATTTACCGCCGGATATTGTCGCCCAGTTCAAAGTGAACCGGGAACTGTCAGCCGCGCTGAATCAGCAGGCGCAGCGCATGGATCTCGTCGCCTCTCAGCAACGTCAGGCCGCCAGCCAGACTCAGCAGGTACGTCAGGCGTTGACGACGTTGCGTGAACAGTCGCAATGGTTAGGCTCGTCTAACCTGTTGGGTGAAGCGTTACGCGCCCAGGTGGCACGTCTGCCGGAAATGCCCAAACCCCAGCAGTTGGATACTGAAATGGCGCAACTGCGCGTCCAGCGTCTGCGCTATGAAGATCAGCTCAATAAGCAGCCTCAGCTGCGCCAGCTCCATCAGGCGGACGGGCAGCCGCTCACCGCTGAACAAAACCGTATTCTTGAGGCGCAACTGCGCACCCAACGTGAGCTGCTGAATTCGCTGTTACAGGGCGGCGACACGCTGATCCTCGAACTGACCAAGCTGAAGGTCTCCAATAGCCAGCTTGAAGATGCGTTGAAAGAGGTGAACGAAGCGACCCACCGCTATCTGTTCTGGACCTCAGACGTTCGCCCAATGTCATTTTCCTGGCCAATAGATATCGTGCAGGATCTGCGTCGGCTGATCTCACTCGACACCTTCAGCCAGTTAGGTCAGGCCAGCGTGATGATGCTGACCAGCAGAGATACCCTGCTGCCACTGTTTGGCGCGTTGATTCTGGTCGGGTTCAGCATTTACTCGCGTCGCCACTTTACCCGTTTTCTGGAGCGTTCTGCCGCCCGAGTGGGCAAGGTGACGCAGGATCACTTCTGGCTGACGCTTCGTACCGTGTTCTGGTCGATACTGGTGGCCTCGCCGCTGCCAGTACTGTGGATGACGCTGGGATACGGACTACGCGAGGCCTGGCCTTATCCGCTTGCCGTCGCGATAGGCGATGGCGTCACGGCGACGGTGCCGCTGCTGTGGGTAGTGATGATTTGCGCGACATTTGCCCGGCCCAATGGCCTGTTTATCGCCCACTTCGGCTGGCCGCGCGAACGCGTGTCGCGTGCGATGCGTTATTACCTGATGAGTATCGGGCTTATCGTACCGCTAATCATGGCGCTCATCATGTTCGATAACCTGAACGATCGGGAGTTCTCCGGCTCGCTCGGTCGCCTGTGCTTTATGCTGATTTGCGGCGCGCTGGCGCTGGTCACCCTGAGCCTGAAAAAAGCCGGGATCCCGCTCTATCTCGATAAAGAAGGCAGCGGCGACAATATCGTGAACAGCATGCTGTGGAACCTGATGATAGGCGCGCCGGTGGTGGCGATACTGGCTGCCGCCGTGGGTTATCTGGCGACGTCACAGGCGCTGCTGGCGCGACTGGAAACCTCCGTCGCCATCTGGTTCCTGCTGCTGGTGATTTACCACGTCATTCGCCGCTGGATGCTGATTCAGCGTCGCAGACTGGCCTTTGACCGTGCCAAGCACCGCCGCGCGGAAATGCTGGCCCAGCGCGCCCGTGGTGAAGAAGAACCGGCTCATTCAACCAGTCTGGAAGGGACCATCGACGTTGATGAGAGCGAAGTTGATCTTGATGCTATCAGCGCCCAGTCGCTCCGTCTGGTGCGCTCCATCCTGATGCTGATCGCCCTGCTGTCGGTCATTGTGCTGTGGTCGGAAATTCACTCCGCATTCGGCTTCCTCGAAAACATCTCGCTGTGGGACGTCACCTCGACGGTGCAAGGGGTTGAAAGTTTAGAACCCATTACGCTGGGCGCGGTGCTGATCGCGATTCTGGTGTTTATCATCACCACCCAACTGGTGCGTAATCTGCCTGCGCTTCTCGAGCTGGCGTTGCTACAACACCTCGATCTCACGCCGGGTACCGGCTATGCCATTACCACCATCACCAAGTACCTGCTGATGTTAATTGGCGGTCTGGTGGGCTTCTCGATGATCGGGATTGAGTGGGCGAAACTGCAATGGCTGGTGGCGGCACTCGGCGTCGGTCTGGGCTTTGGTTTGCAGGAAATTTTCGCCAACTTTATCTCCGGCCTGATCATCCTGTTTGAAAAGCCGATTCGTATTGGTGACACCGTGACCATTCGCGATCTGACAGGCAGCGTAACGAAGATCAATACCCGCGCGACGACCATCAGCGACTGGGACCGCAAAGAGATCATCGTGCCGAACAAAGCGTTTATCACCGAGCAGTTCATCAACTGGTCGCTGTCTGATTCCGTGACACGCGTGGTGCTGACCATTCCGGCCCCATCCGATGTGAACAGCGAAGAGGTGACGCAAATCCTGCTAACCGCCGCACACCGCTGCTCGTTAGTCATCGATAACCCGGCGCCAGAAGTCTTCCTTGTGGACTTACAACAGGGGATTCAGATCTTCGAACTGCGTATCTATGCCGCCGAGATGGGTCATCGCATGCCACTGCGCCATGAAATCCACCAGTTGATTCTGGCAGGCTTCCGCGAGCACGGTATCGATATGCCGTTCCCGCCATTCCAGATGCGTCTGGAAAGTTTGAATGGCCGACAAACAGGGAAAACGCTCAGTTCTGCCGGCAGAAGAAGTCGTCCGGCGGGGAGTTTGTAAATCGTTTGTACGTGTATCAGCAGAGGTTGGTTGTATTCTATCAGCCAATCTCTACTTTTTAGAGGCATAAATGATATCGAATAATAAAACGCCATAACCAAAAACTCAGCAGAGTTAACACAACAAAATATTGCCAAATACGGCGATGTTTTTTCCATATAATCACATAGAGGAATGGAATAAAGAGAGGTAGTGTTATGAACATTCCAGCTTCGCGAATATCGTCATTTTCAATATACATCATGACATCACAGATGTTTTTAATCTCCCTTCCATCGATAAACCATTCCTTACTTTGCGTTGATAACATGGTTATCAATAAAATACAAACCACACCTCCTATAAAATTCAAAACAAAGGCTTTCCAGTTCATTTAATTTCCTCGCAAAATCTTTTGTAGAATATCTTTCTTTTCTATAATTCGCCGGCCATATTCACTATATTCACGATCTGGAGAGCCCGGTAATTCACTAATCGAGAGAATAATATCTTGTTTGGCCCGAATAATTCCGCGATTATATCTGGACCCCGCTAATATAATTTGCTCATCAGTCAGGTGAAGAGTATCAGTATCTGGATTATCATAGAGAATAAGGTCATGTAAATGGAATGCTACAACACGAATGTTAAAACTGTCATCGAGTAAGCATTGTGATAACCTAAATTGCTGAAAATGCGAAAGCGTGTTTGGGTGAATACCGATTGTTCTGGCAGCGACGCCTATCTGGATCGCGATAGAACCAACAGATGTTGCATTGGACAACTCATTGTTGTTCTTTCCCAGGATCTCTTCAATTACTTGTCTGAATTGCAGAACGCCAACACCTTTGAATCTCTCCGGAGTTCCCCCTACTTCAGCAACCGCAACACCCGCAAGGAGTAATTCAGGTATTCGCGCTTCATAAGTATATTGTTTAATTTTTATTCGATGATATACTAACCAGGCTGTTTTGTAATACCAAAGATATGCTTTTCCTGTCATAAAATGCCAATTAGTAGGCAACGCATACCAACGGAAACAATCCCAACCATTCCAATGAGGGAAACCATATTCATCAATATCACAAAAAGGAGGCGAACTGATCACGATAACAACCCTATGATAGACCTCACTATTGAAAAGACAATAGCTCTTTCGTAACTACTCAGGATGGGATAGACATCACAATTATAAAAACGCATGTCAGCCTAACACAATCTTATTACAATAAGATATTCAAGCCATCTATAAACACAAGAAAATATATAATGCTGTTTATATATTCACACAGCGCGTTATATATAAAGAACAATATAGCTTCTGCAATTAATGTCCATCTAATGATTAAATAAATATCTT
This sequence comes from Citrobacter sp. MGH 55, assembly GCF_016906145.1. Taxonomy (NCBI): domain Bacteria; kingdom Pseudomonadati; phylum Pseudomonadota; class Gammaproteobacteria; order Enterobacterales; family Enterobacteriaceae; genus Citrobacter; species Citrobacter sp. MGH 55. Next base: position 1,854,667 of record NZ_CP070239.1, on the reverse strand, counting down.
GTGTAAAATAAATATATGATGAAGTCGTTCATACTAACCATCTACAGCGACTTAACGTTGAAACCTTAAGGTAGAAGTTACAAAAATAAAATGTGGGCGTTAAATATTAACTGAAAAGCATTCTTTAAAGCGGCGAGAAAAAACACGCCGCTTTGCTTTTTTGATTGAACAAGTTATGCGCGATCAACAGTAAACGCGATCACTTCCGCGAGGCTTTCTGCGCCCAGCGCCAGCATCACCAGACGATCCACACCCAGTGCGACGCCAGAACAGTCCGGCATGCCAACTTTCAACGCCTCAATCAGATTATTATCGATCGGCTGCTGCGGCAGTCCGCGCGCGGCACGCTTACGGTTATCCTGTTCAAAACGTTGCTGCTGTTCACGCGCATCCGTCAACTCATGGAAACCATTCGCCAGTTCAATTCCTTTGTAGTAGACCTCAAAACGCTCTGCCACACGGTGATCTTCCGTACTGATCTGCGCCAGTGATGCCTGGCTTGCCGGGAAGTGATACACAAACGTCGGTTTCTCTTTACCAATGTGCGGCTCAACGCCCATCGCAAACAGCAGTTGCAGTAAGGTATCGCGATCTTCTTCCGTATCGGCAATGTTGCTTAAATCCAGCTTTGCGGCAACTTCACGCAGCTGCGTTTTATCCGCAGACAGCGGATCAATCTCCAGATGACGCTGGAACGCTTGTTGATAAGAGAGGCTCTCCGCCGCCGGGCATTCCAGCACCTGCTGCAACAAATCATCCACTTCGTTCATCAACCGGTACATGTCGTAATGGGGACGATACCACTCGAGCATAGTAAATTCGGGGTTGTGATGACGCCCCATCTCTTCATTACGGAAGCTACGACACAGCTGAAAGACCGGACCACACCCTGCCACCAGCAGACGCTTCATGTGATATTCCGGGCTGGTCATTAAATAGAGGTTCATCCCTTGAGAGTGACCGGGGCCGACGAAACGCGTTTCGAACGGGAACAGATGAATGTCTGTGACCGTCGCCTGGCTCATGCAGGGCGTCTCAACCTCCAGCACGCCGCGATCGGCAAAGAAACGACGAATTTCCGTCATAATTGCCGCGCGTTTTAACAGGTTAGGTATGGACGCGCTCGGCTGCCAGGTTGCCGTTTCGCTCATGGTTCTTTCTCCAGTTTAAGACAAGGGCACGAAGTCTACTCGTAACGCGGCAATGAAACAAATTTTGCTCAGGAATACTCCGACACGGCTGAAGAGTTAAAAAACCGTAAAGCGATGGTTTAGTAATTAAATTAATCAAGATCACTGATAATTCCGGCCTCTGACACGCTAAAAAAATCGAACACGTCAAATTTCCCACTCATCGCAGAGACTATACTGTTGTACCTATAAAGGAGCAGTGGAAACGCATTCGCACCCCACCTGTTTCAGGGGTTTTACCCGAAATATGTGGTGGCGAAATTACAATAATCTGGAGGAATGTCGTGCAAACCTTTCAAGCCGATCTTGCCATTATAGGCGCCGGTGGCGCGGGATTACGCGCTGCAATTGCCGCAGCGCAGGCAAATCCTAATGCAAAAATCGCACTGATTTCAAAAGTGTACCCAATGCGCAGTCACACCGTGGCTGCTGAAGGGGGCTCAGCTGCTGTCGCCCAGGATCATGACAGCTTCGACTACCATTTTCACGATACGGTAGCGGGCGGAGACTGGCTGTGTGAACAGGATGTCGTGGATTATTTTGTCCACCACTGTCCTACCGAAATGACCCAACTGGAACAATGGGGCTGCCCGTGGAGTCGTCGCGAAGACGGTAGCGTCAACGTTCGTCGCTTTGGCGGGATGAAAATTGAGCGTACCTGGTTTGCTGCGGATAAAACCGGCTTCCATATGCTGCATACCCTGTTCCAGACTTCTCTGCAGTTCCCGCAGATCCAACGCTTTGACGAACACTTCGTCCTGGATATCCTGGTCGATGATGGTCATGCTCGCGGCCTGGTGGCGATGAACATGATGGAAGGCACGCTGGTACAGATTCGTGCTAACGCGGTAGTAATGGCGACAGGCGGCGCAGGCCGTGTGTATCGCTATAACACCAACGGCGGCATCGTGACCGGTGACGGCATGGGCATGGCGCTGAGCCACGGCGTTCCACTGCGTGACATGGAATTTGTTCAGTATCACCCGACCGGTCTGCCGGGCTCCGGTATTCTGATGACGGAAGGCTGTCGTGGTGAAGGCGGTATTCTGGTCAACAAAAACGGCTACCGTTATCTGCAGGATTACGGCATGGGTCCGGAAACTCCGCTGGGCGAGCCGAAAAACAAATATATGGAACTCGGTCCGCGCGACAAAGTTTCTCAGGCTTTCTGGCACGAATGGCGTAAAGGCAACACCATCTCCACGCCGCGTGGCGATGTTGTACATCTCGACCTGCGTCATCTGGGCGAGAAGAAACTGCTGGAACGTCTGCCGTTCATCTGTGAACTGGCGAAAGCCTATGTGGGCGTCGATCCAGTGAAAGAACCGATTCCGGTGCGTCCGACCGCGCACTACACCATGGGCGGTATCGAAACCGATCAGAACTGCGAAACCCGCATCAAAGGTCTGTTTGCCGTCGGCGAATGTTCTTCTGTGGGTCTGCACGGCGCGAACCGTCTGGGCTCTAACTCTCTGGCTGAGCTGGTGGTCTTTGGTCGTCTGGCAGGCGAGCAGGCGATGGAGCGTGCAGCAACGGCGGGCACTGCTAACGACGCCGCCCTTGACGCACAGGTTGCTGGCGTTGAACAACGTCTGAAAGACCTGGTCAACCAGGAAGGTAACGAGAACTGGTCGAAGATCCGCGACGAAATGGGGCTTTCGATGGAAGAAGGTTGCGGTATTTACCGTACACCGGAACTCATGCAGAAAACCGTGGATAAGCTGGCCGAACTGCAGGAGCGCTTCAAGCGCGTTCGCATCACTGACACCTCCAGCGTATTCAATACCGATCTGCTGTACACCATCGAGCTGGGTCACGGCCTGAACGTCGCTGAGTGTATGGCGCATTCCGCGCTGGCGCGTAAGGAATCACGCGGCGCACACCAACGTCTGGACGAAGGTTGCACCGAACGTGACGACGTCAACTTCCTCAAACATACTCTCGCCTTCCGCGATGCTGATGGCACGACTCGCCTCGACTATAGCGACGTGAAAATCACCACGCTGCCGCCGGCAAAACGTGTTTACGGTGGCGAAGCGGAAGCAGCCGATAAGAAGGAGAAGGCTAATGGCTGAGATGAAAAACCTGAAAGTTGAGGTGGTGCGTTATAACCCTGAGACCGACACCGCGCCGCACAGTGCTTTCTATGAAGTGCCTTATGATGAAACCACGTCACTGCTGGATGCGCTGGGCTACATCAAAGATAACCTGGCGCCAGACCTCAGCTATCGCTGGTCCTGCCGTATGGCGATCTGCGGCTCCTGCGGCATGATGGTCAACAACGTGCCGAAACTGGCGTGCAAAACCTTCCTGCGTGATTACACCAACGGTATTAAGGTGGAAGCGCTGGGTAACTTCCCGATTGAGCGCGATCTGGTCGTCGATATGACGCACTTTATCGAAAGTCTGGAAGCAATTAAGCCGTACATCATCGGTAACCCGCGTACGCCGGATCAGGGGCCAAATATCCAGAGCCCGGCGCAGATGGCGAAGTATCACCAGTTCTCTGGTTGCATCAACTGTGGTCTGTGCTATGCCGCATGTCCGCAGTTCGGCCTGAACCCTGAGTTCATCGGACCGGCTGCAATTACCCTGGCGCATCGTTACAACGAAGATAGCCGCGACCACGGTAAGAAGGAGCGTATGGCACAGTTGAACAGCCCGAACGGCGTATGGACCTGTACTTTCGTGGGCTACTGCTCCGAAGTTTGTCCGAAGCACGTCGATCCGGCGGCTGCCATTCAGCAGGGTAAAGTAGAAAGCTCGAAAGACTTTCTTATCGCTACCCTGAAACCACGCTAAGGAGTGCAACATGACGACTAAACGCAAACCCTATGTGCGGCCGATGACGTCCACCTGGTGGAAAAAATTGCCGTTTTATCGCTTTTACATGCTGCGCGAAGGCACAGCCGTTCCAGCAGTTTGGTTCAGCATTGAGCTGATTTTCGGCCTGTTCGCACTGAAGCATGGTGTCGAATCCTGGGCGGGCTTCGTCGGTTTTCTGCAAAACCCGGTGGTGGTGATCCTCAACGTGATCGCCCTGGCTGCAGCATTGCTGCACACCAAAACCTGGTTTGAGCTGGCGCCGAAAGCCGCCAACATCATCGTAAAAGACGAAAAAATGGGGCCAGAGCCGATCATCAAAGGTCTCTGGGCGGTTACTGTGGTGGCGACCGTAGTCATACTGTTTGTTGCCCTGTTCTGGTAAGGAGTCCGGGATGATTAATCCAAATCCAAAACGTTCTGACGAACCCGTATTCTGGGGTCTGTTTGGCGCAGGCGGTATGTGGGGTGCGATTATCGCGCCAGTGATGGTTCTGCTGGTGGGGATTCTGCTGCCGCTGGGTCTGTTCCCGGGCGATGCCCTGAGCTATGAGCGTGTTCTGGCGTTTGCTCAGAGCTTTATCGGCCGTGCTTTCCTGTTCCTGATGATTGTCCTGCCGCTGTGGTGTGGCTTACACCGTATGCACCACGCGATGCATGACCTGAAAATCCATGTGCCGGCTGGCAAATGGGTGTTCTACGGTCTGGCAGCCATCCTGACCGTCGTCACGGCGATTGGCATTCTGTCCGTCTAACGTCATCCGCCCTCTTGTCTGCTGATAAGAGGGCGTTTTTATCATTCCCGCCATTATTTCCCCCGCCAGGTTCTACACTTAGGAAAAAACACCCTAAGGATAAAACTATGCGCCTGCTCCCCATCGTTGCCGCTGTAACCGCTGCGTGTCTGGTGGTCTCCTGTAGTACCCCAACCCCGCCACAGGGCGTTACCGTGGTGAATAACTTCGATGCCAAACGCTATCTCGGAACCTGGTACGAAATTGCCCGCTTTGATCATCGCTTTGAACGCGGACTGGAGAAGGTCACGGCGACTTATAGCCAGCGCGATGACGGTGGCCTTACTGTCATCAATAAAGGCTGGAATCCGGACAGGAACAGATGGCAGCAAAGTGAAGGAAAAGCCTATTTTACCGGTGACCCAAGCCGCGCAGCGCTGAAGGTTTCGTTCTTTGGGCCTTTCTACGGCGGGTATAACGTTATCGCGCTCGACAGAGAGTACCGACACGCGCTGGTCTGCGGCCCGGATCGCGACTACTTGTGGATACTCGCCCGCACGCCAACCATTTCTGACGAAATGAAGCAGCAGATGCTGGCCGTCGCGACCCGGGAAGGGTTTGATGTCAATAAACTTATCTGGGTGAAGCAGCCCGGCGATTAGTGGGTGCTTAATTTCAGACCAATAATACCGACAACGATTAACGCCAGACTTGCCAGACGCATGGGATTGGCCGATTCGCCCAGCAGCAGAATACCGGTGATGGCGGCACCGACGGCGCCAATCCCTGTCCACACGGCATACGCGGTACCCACGGGTAGCGTTTTCATCGCCCACGCAAGGAGCGCCATACTGACGATCATCGCGGCAATGGTGATGATACTCGGTGTCAGGCGACTAAAACCGTGGGTATATTTCAGCCCCACCGCCCAAACGACTTCAAGCAGACCGGCGATTAATAAGATTATCCAGGACATATCAGGCTCCAGAGAAATGGGGCCGTCCCCGATGAAAGAAGCGTTCGCAGGTCGTCCTGCAAAGCTGAAGGTGGAAAAAACATTCTTGCCCGAGCGGCGGTGAATTTCAACATTTTTATCTTTCCGCACCTAAAAGCTTGAATTAGGCGCATTTCGCTGCGTATTTTGCGCATTCAGCACTCATCCGACTTCTCTATGATGGGACGCTTTCTGAAGTCAGGAAGCCATTTGCCTTACTTCTGAATGCGAAAACGCTATGTTGAAAATATTAGTGATTGACCGTTGCCACTTCACCCGCACAGGGATCGAGGCATGGCTTAATCATTCCGAACTCTTTAATACGTCGTTTCTGGTCTCTGGGCTCAATAATCTCTTACTGGTTAAAGAGCACATCCAGCAGTGGAAACCTCACCTGGTTATTGCGGACTTATACGGTTTTCTCAACGACACCCTGTCGGCCGAGTCCATTGCCCCATTTTTACTCGCCTGCGGCAGCAGTCCGTTGATATTACTGGAGTCAGGAGGCGTGATGGTAGAGACGCAGCGCTATCCTGTCTGTGCGTCATTAACCAAGCAGGTCTCTTTGGCGATACTGGCTGAAAATATCCACAACGCCCTGCTGAGCGGCTCGGTATCGGAAGCGCCCGGCAATGCCTCGACGCTGCTTACACCACAAGAAGAGAAAGTACTGACGATGTGGATGGAGGGGGCGAGTAACAACGCTATTGCCTGTGCGCTCAGTATTCATGGCAAAACGGTGTACACCTACAAACGCAATATCCGCATGAAGTTACACATGGATAATCGCTTTTCGCCGTTTCTTGCGCCAGCCGAACTGAAAAATTAACGGCACGACAACACTGCCGTACCGTTTTCACCGTTACTGCTGAGCTTTGGTTGCTGCGCCTGAAATAGCGTTGCCGCCGTCGGAGATGTCTTCGCCCACACCACGTGTGGTGTTACACGCAGTCAACACGGAGGAAAGTACTAACACAGAAAAGATCGCTGCAATTGTCTTTTTAACCATAACGTCTTCCTTTTCTAGCCAATGTTATTTGTGTAGTGCCACTTAATCATAGACAAGATCCCGAACAATGCCGGGAGATAGACGCTTTTTAGGACGATGAGAAGAAAATTAACTGGCCGCGTGGGAAATGGAATTGCCGAGGTGCTTAATATCCTCACCAAAGCCGCGCGCGGTATTGCAGCCCGCCAGCAACGAGGTGGTGAGAAGAATCAGTGTTACAAGACCGAGAAGACGTTTCATCATTCCTGCCCTGGATAAACAATGGCGCAGCAAAGTTGCTGCACCATAATGAGCTAAACGCGCGGATTATTTAACGCGGGAAACGTATTCGCCTGAACGCGTATCCACTTTAATCACTTCGCCAATCTGAACGAACAGAGGCACTTTAACTACGGCGCCAGTAGACAGCGTTGCTGGCTTACCACCTGTACCAGCGGTATCGCCTTTCAGACCCGGATCGGTATCAACGATTTCCAGTTCAACAAAGTTCGGCGGCGTCACGGAGATAGGCTGACCGTTCCACAGGGTCACGATGCACTCAGCCTGATCCAGCAACCATTTTCCGCTATCGCCAATCGCTTTAGCATCTGCGGAAAGCTGCTCGAAGGTTTCGTTGTTCATGAAGTGCCAGAACTCGCCGTCGTTGTACAGGTAAGTCAGGTTCATATCTACAACGTCAGCGCCTTCAGCAGAGTCAGTCGACTTGAAGGTTTTCTCAACGCGAGTACCGGTCAGCAGGCGACGCAGTTTCACGCGCGCAAAAGCCTGACCTTTACCTGGTTTAACGAATTCGCTGGCTTCAACCGCATAAGGTTCGCCGTCCAACATGATTTTAAGACCAGCACGAAAATCGTTGCTATAGTACGTTGCCATAAGGCCCTCTGAAAATTGTTAACTGGTAGCTAAGCCACAAAATGGCGCATATTGTAACCCTAAATACCCCATCCAGAGAAGATTGGTTATCGCAACTTGCCGATGTTGTGACCAATCCCGATGAACTCCTGCGTCTTTTGAATATAGACGCAGATGAAAAACTGTTGGCTGGACGCGACGCCAAACGGCTGTTCGCCCTGCGCGTGCCGCGTGCATTTATCGCACGTATGGAAAAAGGCAATCCTGACGATCCGCTTTTACGTCAGGTACTTACCTCCGAAGATGAGTTTATTACCGCGCCGGGTTTCTCCACCGATCCGCTGGAAGAACAGCATAGCGTCGTACCGGGACTGCTGCATAAATACCGTAACCGGGCGCTGCTGCTGGTGAAAGGCGGCTGTGCGGTAAATTGTCGCTATTGCTTCCGTCGCCACTTTCCGTACGCCGAAAATCAGGGAAATAAGCGAAACTGGCAGACGGCGCTGGACTACATTAACGCGCACACCGAGCTGGATGAGATCATTTTCTCCGGCGGCGATCCGCTGATGGCCAAAGATCATGAGCTGGACTGGCTGCTCACACAACTGGAAGCCATTCCCCATATCAAACGACTGCGTATTCACAGCCGCCTGCCCATCGTCATCCCTGCGAGGATTACGGAGGGGCTGGTTGCCCGCTTCACCCGTTCTTCGCTGCAGATCCTGCTGGTTAATCACATTAACCACGCTAACGAGGTGGATGACGCGTTTCGACAAGCAATGGCGAAACTACGCATCGCAGGCGTTACGCTGCTCAATCAGAGCGTCCTGTTGCGTGGCGTCAATGATAACGCGCAGACGCTGGCGAACCTAAGTAATGCGCTGTTTGATGCGGGCGTCATGCCCTATTACCTGCACGTGCTGGATAAAGTGCAAGGGGCGGCGCATTTCATGGTGACGGATGATGACGCGCGCCAGATTGTGCGTGAACTGCTCACCCTGGTCTCGGGTTATATGGTGCCCAAACTGGCGCGGGAAATTGGCGGCGAACCGAGTAAAACGCCACTGGATTTACAACTGCGTCAACAATAACCTCGCAATCAGGTGTCCGTATCCGGACACCTGTCGCCAAAACCCCGGATTCCCCCATTCTGTATGCTATTTTAGCGACACCTTGCGAACTATATATTTAAAAATCATATGTATAAGTCGCAACTAATCGCTGAATTTATTATTGGTGAGGGAGAACCGTTATGGCTATCAGTATCAAAGGAGTGAATACGGGTGTTATTCGTAAAGCGAACGAATTCATCGCGCTGGCGCTGAAAATTAAAGAGCTAAGGAACAAGGAATCGCTGTTTTTTCTACCTGCGCTGGAATTACGCGATCTGCTGATTGCCGTGGAAAGTCGTCTGTACCAGAAACAGCAACTGAACGCTGCCGAACGTCAGCACTACGAAAAAACGCGCGATGCTATCAGCAAGAAAATGCAGGAAAACATTCCCGCGATGGTGGAAAACGAACTTCGACATGCGGATATTCATCGTCGTGTCACCGCCGTCGCCTTAACTGACGCGAGTGGTGACAACATCACACTGACCTTCACGCTTCACGATGGCACAACCTGCGACCTGCGGGTGAACGAATTGCAGATTGATACTTTGGTGTATGCCATTATTCGGGCGATAGAGAACGCGGGTATGCGGGAACTGGCACTGAGGATCTCCTCGTTGCTGGATTTTTTGCCGCTGTACGATGCGGACTGTCTGGACCATGAGCGACTGGAATACGACGCCTACACGCAGTCAGAGTGGAAACACGCGCTTTTCACGCATTATCTTGCGGTACTTTATCGTTTTACGGATGAAACAGGAAAGGAACGGTTCTGCGGCGCTGTCGTGAAAACCCGCGTTCCATCGGGTAGTAAAGAGGCGGAAGCCATTTCCCGTCGTGTACTCGACTTTAGCCCGAGGCTGAAAAAGCTGGCAGGTAAACCGTGTCAGGTCTCTGTCAGAACGCTGACGGCCAATAAAGCGCATACGCTGACCCAGGAGCAATGCCTGCGCGCGCTACATCATTTACGGGTTCAGTCCGTTAACGCCGCAACACAGCACGCCTGATGGCGCTACGCTTATCAGGCCTACGACATAACTTCGAGTCATTACACAAAATCATTCAATCAGAATCGCGGCGGCAAGCGAAGAAATCCCCAGGAGCATAGATAACTATGTGACTGGGGTTTCACAGCGCAGCCAACAAAGAGGCTGGTTGAAGGATGAAGTGTAATCAATTAGGGCACTTATAAACCTGGCCAATCATCTCACTGGCGGTCGGGACAAAGCTGGATAACATGCCCTGGCTCGGGCTGCTGACGCCATAAATCACGTTGCCGCCCATCGCTGCTGCCTGGTTGCGCAGGTCATTTGCCGCACCACGCATAGAACCGCCTTCTTCACCGTGCTGACCTGAAAGCCAGTTGCTTTGCTTCCCGGTGGCCGTGCCAATCAACTGACATTCAGCGCCTGGCTTCTCTTCCACAAAGCGAACGCTTTGCCCTGCGGAACTCAGTTCGTTGCTGGAGCTACAACCCGCCATCAGTAGCGCGGCACCGACGATCCCTGCTAAATATTTCACGTGCATGTTATTCCCCATAATCAATGAGCTGGACGTTTTGTCCGTCACTGAATCTTATACTAAAAAGATGACCAAAAGAAAAACCCCCGAACATTTCTGCCCGAGGGTTTCTCATTTCTGGGAGATTAACACCCTGCAGCCTGAAGGATGCAGGGTGTAGGCGATTACATCATGCCGCCCATACCACCCATGCCGCCCATACCACCAGCAGCACCTAAGTCAGGCGCGTCGCCTTTCGGCAGGTCGGTTACCATGCACTCGGTGGTGATCATCAGGCCAGCCACAGAAGCCGCGTACTGCAGAGCAGAACGGGTGACTTTGGTTGGATCCAGGATACCCATATCGATCATGTTGCCGTATTCTTCGGTCGCTGCGTTGTAACCGTAGTTGCCATCACCCGCTTTCACGGTGTTAGCGACAACAGACGGTTCTTCGCCGCAGTTCAGAACGATCTGACGCAGCGGAGATTCCATTGCGCGCAGCGCAACTTTGATACCGACGTTCTGATCTTCGTTCTGACCTTTCAGGCCAGCGATTTTGGAGGCTACGCGAATCAGCGCCACGCCACCACCGGCAACCACGCCTTCTTCTACCGCAGCACGGGTCGCGTGCAGGGCATCTTCAACGCGGGCTTTTTTCTCTTTCATTTCAACTTCAGTCGCAGCACCAACTTTGATGACTGCCACGCCGCCTGCCAGTTTCGCTACGCGCTCCTGCAGTTTTTCGCGGTCGTAGTCGGAGGTGGCTTCTTCGATCTGCTGACGAATCTGAGTCACACGACCCTGGATTGCCGCTTCGTCACCCACGCCATCGATGATGGTGGTGGTGTCTTTGTTGATCACAACGCGTTTTGCCTGACCCAGGTCTTCCAGCGTTGCTTTTTCCAGCTCCATACCGATCTCTTCAGAGATCACGGTACCGCCAGTCAGAGTCGCGATATCCTGCAGCATCGCTTTACGACGATCGCCGAAACCAGGAGCTTTAACCGCAGCCACTTTCACGATGCCGCGCATGGTGTTAACCACCAGCGTTGCCAGCGCTTCGCCTTCCACATCTTCAGCGATGATCAGCAGTGGTTTGCCTGCTTTCGCAACGGCTTCCAGAACCGGCAGCATTTCGCGGATGTTGGAGATTTTCTTGTCAGCCAGCAGGATGAACGGGCTTTCCAGTTCTACTGCGCCAGTTTCCGGTTTGTTGATGAAGTACGGTGACAGGTAGCCACGGTCGAACTGCATACCTTCAACGACGTCCAGTTCGTCCTGCAGACCGGTACCGTCTTCCACGGTAATCACGCCTTCTTTACCGACTTTGTCCATCGCTTCTGCGATCAGTTTACCTACGGTTTCGTCGGAGTTAGCAGAGATGGTACCCACCTGAGCAATGGCTTTAGAGTCGGAGCACGGTACGGACAGCGCTTTCAGTTCTTCAACCGCAGCCGCAACCGCTTTGTCGATACCACGCTTCAGGTCCATCGGGTTCATACCCGCAGCAACGGCTTTCAGACCTTCGGTGATGATGGACTGAGCCAGTACGGTCGCAGTGGTGGTACCGTCGCCTGCTGCGTCATTCGCTTTAGAGGCGACTTCTTTCACCATCTGCGCGCCCATGTTTTCGAACTTGTCTTCCAGTTCGATTTCACGTGCTACGGAAACACCATCTTTAGTGATGGTCGGTGCGCCGAAGGATTTGTCCAGAACGACGTTACGGCCTTTCGGACCGAGGGTGACTTTCACTGCGTCTGCCAGTACGTTTACGCCGCGCAGCATTTTCACACGAGCGTCGTTACCGAATTTTACGTCTTTAGCTGCCATTTTCTCTTTCCCTTAAATTCGTATGTTCAGTGTCGTTCGCGGATTACGCTTCAACAATTGCCAGGATGTCGCTTTCAGACATGATCAACACTTCTTCATTGTCGATCTTCTCAGATTTCACACCGTAACCATCGTTGAAAATCACGATGTCGCCGACTTTCACGTCCAGCGGTTGCACGGTACCGTTATCCAGGATGCGACCCTTACCGACAGCGATGATTTCGCCACGAGTTGATTTACCCGCTGCAGAACCGGTCAGAACGATGCCGCCAGCAGATTTGGACTCAACTTCTTTACGTTTAACGATCACGCGATCATGTAACGGACGAATACTCATTGATAGCTCTCCTTTGAGAAAGTCATTATCAGTTATGGGTGACGCCGGCCCGCTAAGGTTCCCGGCTAGTGACCAGAGAGATGGGGATGGGTTTTTGCCCCTTCAAGGGGCAATGTGAAAAAAAATTCTGATCAGCAAAAAATCCTGTAAAAACCCTACTTACCTCACATTTCTCGCCTATTTAATCGCTGGCGTCATAAGCAAATATGATTGTGATAACATCGAAAACCTGCGCAGTGGCCTGGCATTCAGGCGCAAACGGATAACAACTCATGAGTGGACTGAAACAAGAGCTTGGATTGGCTCAGGGTATTGGCCTGTTGTCGACATCATTATTGGGAACAGGCGTGTTTGCCGTCCCGGCCCTGGCGGCACTGGTAGCAGGCAACAACAGCCTGTGGGCCTGGCCAGTTTTGATTGTGCTGGTGTTTCCCGTTGCGATTGTGTTTGCCCTGCTAGGCCGACATTACCCCAGCGCAGGCGGCGTCGCACATTTCGTCGGCATGGCGTTTGGCCCACATCTTGAACGGGTCACCGGCTGGCTGTTTTTGTCCGTCATTCCCGTGGGTCTTCCCGCCGCGCTGCACATTGCCGCCGGGTTTGGTCAGGCGATGTTTGGCTGGCACGGCTGGCAACTATTGCTGGCCGAACTGGGTACCCTGGCGCTGGTGTGGTTTATCGGTTCACGCGGCGCGAGCTCCAGCGCAAACCTGCAAACGGTGATTGCCGGTCTGATCGTGGCGCTGATTGTCGCTATCTGGTGGGCTGGCGACCTCACACCGGCAGAGATTCCTTTCCCTGCGCCAGCCGATATTGAAATGTCGGGGTTATTCTCCGCGCTATCGGTGATGTTCTGGTGCTTCGTCGGTCTGGAAGCGTTCGCCCATCTGGCCTCAGAATTCAAAGACCCCGAACGGGATTTCCCGCGCGCACTGATGATGGGTCTGCTGCTGGCCGGTTCGGTCTATTGGGCCTGCACCGTTGTGGTTCTGCACTTTGATGCCTATGGCGAAACGATGGCAGCGGCGGCCTCATTACCGGAAATTGTCGTGCAATTGTTTGGCGTTCAGGCGCTGTGGGTAGCCTGTGTGATCGGTTATCTGGCCTGCTTTGCCAGCCTCAATATTTATATTCAGAGTTTTGCCCGTCTGGTGTGGTCACAGGCGCAATACAAACCGGACCATTATCTGGCCCGTCTCTCCTCTCGTCATATTCCACGCAACGCGCTCAATGCCGTGCTGAGCTGCTGCGTGGTCAGTACGCTGTGCATTTATGCGTTAGAGATCAATCTCGATGCGCTCATCGTCTATGCCAACGGCATCTTTATCATGATCTATCTGTTGTGCATGCTAGCAGGGTGTCGCCTGTTGAAAGGGCGGTATCGCGCGCTGGCGATGGTGGGCGGATTACTATGCCTTCTGTTACTGGCAATGGTCGGCTGGAAGAGTCTGTATGCGCTGATTATGTTGGCGATACTGTGGCTGTTTTTGCCACAACGAAAAAAGGTTGAACATCACTTATAGGCCGGTTCTACGAAAATGCCCGGTGGCGCTTACGCTTACCGGGCCTACGGGAATCAGTCGCGACGATCGTCTTTGTGTTCGATACGGTCACGTTCTTCATCTTTGCGCTGGAACTCACCGTCAAAGGTGTCGCCACCGCCGGTTCCGGCGCTAAAGCCGCCACCCGGCATCCGGGAAAAACGCAAATGCGGCAGCAGCTTCATCGTCAGATGCTTCTGCACCGGTGGTAATAAAAGAAGAAGACCGAGGAAGTCGGTGAAAAAGCCTGGCAACAACAGCAACAGACCCGCGATGATCAGCGAAACACTCTTGATCATCTCTTCAGCCGGGCTCTCTCCTGCCGCCATTTTCTGCTGCATCAGCAAAAAGTTCTTAAATCCCTGGTTGCGTACCAGCGACATGCCGATGACCGAGGTGAAGATCACCAGTATGAGCGTCATCAGTACACCCATCACATGGGCAACCTGAATAAAGATAGAAATCTCAATATAAACATAGAGAAAGACTGCAAGTAACGGTATCCAGCGCAAAAGGATTCTCCTCAAACGACCGCCGTGATGCCCACGTCGGCCCGAAAATAGTTGCGATTCGCATTAGTCGGATGTAGGGGTAGTTCGCAAAATTTCAAGCTATTTGTACACTTATTTTTAGAGATAATCCTAAAGCGGTGACCTATTTCACAAAATAATAATTAAGGAGTAATTTACCACACTTAAAGTGATCCAGATTACGGCACAATTTCTGAAGCAGAATATGATCTCGTTGACCAGACCGATGTAGGGGATAATCGTCGGTCAAGAAACAATCGAAACCACATATATTCTGTGTGTTTAGTGCATTCATTGGCAGCTTTAAATAAAGAAGGTTCACATGTTAAACAACATTCGTATCGAAGAAGATCTGTTGGGTACCAGGGAAGTTCCAGCCGAAGCCTACTATGGTGTTCACACTCTGAGAGCGATTGAAAACTTCTACATCAGCAACAACAAAATCAGTGACATCCCTGAATTTGTGCGCGGCATGGTAATGGTTAAGAAGGCCGCTGCTCTGGCAAACAAAGAGTTGCAGACCATCCCTAAAAGTGTAGCGAACGCCATCATTGCTGCATGTGATGAAGTCCTGAATAACGGCAAATGCATGGACCAGTTCCCGGTAGACGTTTACCAGGGCGGTGCAGGCACCTCCGTTAACATGAATACCAACGAAGTGCTGGCCAATATCGGGCTGGAGCTGATGGGTCACCAGAAAGGTGAATATCAGTACCTGAACCCGAACGACCACGTGAACAAATGTCAGTCTACTAACGACGCCTACCCAACCGGTTTCCGCATCGCCGTTTACGCTTCTATCGTAAAACTGGTCGATGCTATCAACCAACTGCGTGAAGGCTTTGAGCGTAAAGCTGTCGAATTCCAGGACATCCTGAAAATGGGTCGTACCCAGTTGCAGGATGCGGTTCCGATGACCCTGGGTCAGGAATTCCGTGCTTTCAGCGTACTGCTGAAAGAAGAAGTGAAAAACATCGAGCGTACCGCTGAACTGCTGCTGGAGGTTAACCTCGGCGCAACGGCTATCGGTACCGGTCTGAATACCCCGAAAGAGTACTCTCCGCTGGCAGTACAGAAACTGGCGGAAGTCACTGGCTTTGCCTGCGTTCCTGCTGAAGACCTGATCGAAGCGACCTCTGACTGCGGCGCTTACGTGATGGTACACGGCGCGCTGAAACGCCTGGCGGTGAAGATGTCCAAAATCTGTAACGACCTGCGCTTGCTCTCCTCTGGCCCACGTGCCGGCCTGAACGAGATCAACCTGCCGGAACTGCAGGCGGGCTCTTCTATCATGCCAGCGAAAGTGAACCCGGTTGTACCGGAAGTCGTCAACCAGGTGTGCTTCAAGGTCATCGGTAACGACATCACCGTCACCATGGCGTCTGAAGCCGGTCAGCTGCAGCTGAACGTGATGGAGCCAGTGATTGGTCAGGCGATGTTTGAATCGATTCACATCCTGAGCAACGCCTGCTACAACCTGCTGGAGAAATGTGTTAACGGTATTACCGCTAACAAAGAAGTGTGCGAAGGGTATGTCTACAACTCTATCGGCATCGTCACCTACCTCAACCCGTTCATCGGCCACCACAACGGCGACATCGTCGGTAAGATTTGTGCCGAAACCGGTAAGAGCGTACGTGAAGTGGTGCTGGAGCGCGGTCTGTTGACTGAAGCTGAGCTGGACGATATTTTCTCCGCGCAGAACCTGATGCACCCGGCTTATAAAGCAAAACGCTATACTGATGAAAACGAACAGTAATCGTACAGGGTAGTACCATGGAGGGCACGTCAGATGACGTGCCTTTTTTCTTATAAGAAGTTACTAAATAACAACAATTTAATATCAACTTGTTAAACAACAAGGAAGGCTAATATGATAGTTGTCGAACTTATCATTGTTTTGCTGGCAATCTTTTTGGGCGCCAGACTTGGGGGCATCGGGATTGGATTTGCAGGTGGACTGGGTGTTCTGGTTCTTGCCGCTATCGGCGTGAAACCGGGTAACATTCCGTTCGATGTGATTTCCATCATCATGGCGGTTATCGCTGCTATCTCCGCGATGCAGGTTGCGGGCGGTCTGGACTATCTGGTTAACCAGACAGAAAAACTGCTGCGTCGGAATCCAAAATACATCACGATCCTTGCACCGATCGTGACCTATTTCCTGACTATTTTTGCAGGCACCGGGAACATCTCCCTGGCAACGCTGCCGGTTATCGCTGAAGTGGCGAAGGAACAGGGCATCAAGCCTTGCCGTCCGCTCTCCACCGCGGTGGTTTCCGCTCAGATAGCGATCACTGCATCGCCTATCTCTGCTGCGGTCGTCTACATGTCTTCGGTCATGGAAGGCCATGGCATTAGCTACATCCACCTGCTGTCTGTGGTCATTCCGTCCACGCTGCTGGCGGTGCTGGTAATGTCCTTCCTCGTGACCATGCTGTTCAACTCCAGGCTCTCTGACGATCCGGTATACCGCAAACGTCTGGAAGAGGGTTTGATTGAGCTGCGCGGTGAGAAGCAGATCGAAATCAAACCTATGGCCAAGAACTCCGTCTGGCTGTTCCTGCTGGGCGTAGTGTGCGTAGTGGTTTATGCGATCATCAACAGCCCGAGCCTCGGTCTGGTTGAGAAACCGCTGATGAACACCACCAACGCTATCCTGATCATCATGCTGAGCGTCGCGACGCTGACCACGATCATGTGCAAAGTGGAAACCGACGCCATCCTCAACTCCAGCACCTTCAAAGCCGGTATGAGCGCCTGTATTTGTATTCTGGGCGTTGCATGGCTGGGTGACACTTTCGTGTCTCACAATATTGACTGGATCAAAGACACTGCAGGTGAAGTGATTCAGGGCCATCCGTGGCTGCTGGCTGTCATCTTCTTCTTTGCTTCTGCACTGCTGTACTCTCAGGCGGCAACCGCTAAAGCACTGATGCCGATGGCGCTGGCGCTGAACGTTTCTCCGCTGACTGCCGTTGCGTCTTTCGCTGCAGTTTCTGGTCTGTTCATTCTGCCTACTTACCCAACGCTGGTTGCGGCGGTACAGATGGATGACACCGGGACAACGCGTATCGGTAAATTTGTCTTTAACCACCCGTTCTTCATCCCTGGTACGCTGGGTGTGTTACTGGCGGTTTGCTTCGGCTTCCTGCTGGGCAGTTTCATGCTGTAAGTGTTACCTGCGGGGCGTGTTCACGCCCCGCATTTCCCTCCCCTTTGTCTAACATCCTTCCCTCGTCCGTTGTATAGTGACCACTCTTTTGCCGGTCATTCTGTTCATTCGAGGTGTTTATGCATGATGTGAGTCGTCAGGATATCGCCCTCTCCGATGCCGTTGTTGTACTCTGTACCGCGCCGGATGAAGCCACCGCCCAGGATCTGGCGGCCAAAGTGCTGGCAGAAAAACTGGCGGCCTGCGCCACGATTATTCCCGGTGCCACCTCGCTGTATTACTGGGAAGGAAAACTGGAGCAGGAATACGAAGTCCAGATGATCTTAAAAACCTCGGTGGCACACCAGGACGCCTTACTCGATTGCCTGAAGTCTCATCACCCGTATCAAACGCCCGAGCTTCTGGTTTTACCCGTTACCCACGGAGACAGTGATTACCTCTCATGGCTCAACGCATCCTTACGCTGATCCTGCTTTTTTGCAGCACATCGACTTTTGCCGGACTTTTCGACGCGCCGGGTCGCTCGAATTTTGTCCCTGCTGACCAGGCCTTTGCCTTTGACTTTCAGCAAAACCAACACGATCTTAATCTCACCTGGCAGGTGAAAGACGGGTATTACCTGTATCGCAAGCAGATCAGTATTACCCCTGCACGGGCGGAAATCGCGGAAGTGACGCTGCCAGCGGGCGTCTGGCATGAAGATGAGTTCTACGGGAAAAGCGAAATCTATCGCAATACGCTCACCATTCCGGTCACCGTCAACCAGGCGCAGTCTGGCGCCACGCTAACGGTCACGTATCAGGGCTGTGCCGATGCGGGTTTCTGTTATCCGCCGGAAAGCAAAACCGTGCCGCTAAGTGAAGTGACCGCCAGCGCGAAGCCGAAACCAGTGGCGCCAGCAGCAATACAGCAACCGCCGCAGCCGGAGCAAGCGCCAGCTCAGCTCCCCTTCTCCGCCCTGTGGGCGCTGCTGATCGGTATTGGTATCGCTTTTACCCCCTGCGTACTGCCGATGTATCCACTGATTTCCGGCATCGTACTGGGCGGTAAACAGCGTCTTTCCACCGGACGCGCACTGCTGCTGACATTCATCTACGTACAGGGGATGGCGCTGACCTATACCGCGCTGGGGCTGGTGGTGGCCGCCGCCGGATTGCAGTTCCAGGCGGCTCTTCAGCATCCGTATGTCTTAATCGGCCTGGCAGTGGTCTTTACCCTGCTCGCCCTGTCGATGTTCGGCCTGTTCACCCTGCAACTGCCATCGTCGCTGCAAACGCGCCTCACGCTGATGAGTAACCGTCAGCAAGGCGGTTCTGCGGGTGGCGTGTTTGTGATGGGCGCGATTGCCGGGCTGATTTGTTCGCCGTGTACCACCGCACCGCTGAGCGCCATTTTGTTGTATATCGCTCAGAGCGGGAATCTGTGGCTCGGCGGCGGTACGCTGTATCTCTATGCACTAGGGATGGGGCTGCCGCTGATGCTGGTCACCGTCTTTGGTAACCATCTGCTGCCGAAAAGCGGGCCGTGGATGGCGCAGGTCAAAACGGCGTTTGGCTTTGTTATTCTCGCGCTGCCGGCCTTTTTGCTGGAGCGCATCATCGGCGATACGTGGGGCTTACGCCTGTGGTCGCTGCTGGGCGTGGCTTTCTTTGGCTGGGCGTTCATTACCAGCCTGCAAGCAACGCGTAGCTGGATGCGCATCGTGCAGATAATCCTGCTGGCGGCGGCGCTGGTCAGCGTGCGTCCGCTCCAGGACTGGGCGTTTGGCACGACGGTGACCCAGACACAGGCGCATCTGGACTTCAAACCGGTGGCAAGCGTTGAGGAGCTTAATCAGGCGTTGGCCAAGGCGAAAGGCAAACCGGTGATGCTGGACCTGTACGCCGACTGGTGCGTCGCCTGTAAAGAGTTTGAAAAGTACACCTTCAGCGATCCACAGGTCAAACAGGCGCTGGGCGATACGGTACTGTTACAGGCTAACGTCACCGCCAATAACGCACAGGATGTGGCGCTGTTGAAGCATTTGCAGGTATTAGGACTGCCAACCATCCTGTTCTTTGATACGCAAGGTCAGGAACACCCGCAGGCACGGGTGACGGGCTTTATGGATGCGGCGACATTTAGTGCGCATTTGCGCGATCGCCAACCGTGAGCGACACTTTCAGAGGTAAAGACGGAGGAATGACCGTGCAACGTGAAGATGTCCTGGGAGAAGCCCTAAAATTACTCGAGATCCATGGGATTGCGAACACCACACTGGAGATGGTGGCCGAGCGCGTAGATTATCCGCTCGTTGAAATGCAGCGTTTCTGGCCGGACAAAGAGGCCATTCTGTATGACGCGCTGCGCTATCTCAGCCAACAGGTGGATATCTGGCGTCGCCAGCTGTTGCTGGATGACACCCTGAGTGCCGAGCAAAAGCTGCTGGCCCGCTACACGGCGCTGGCAGAGTGCGTGAGTAACAATCGTTACCCGGGCTGCCTGTTTATCGCCGCCTGTACGTTTTATCCCGATCCGTCGCACCCCATTCATCAACTGGCAGATCAGCAAAAAAGCGCGGCGCACGATTTCACTCACGAACTGCTGACCACGCTGGAGATTGACGATCCGGCAATGGTGGCTAAACAGATGGAACTGGTGCTGGAAGGCTGTCTGAGCCGCATGCTGGTCAATCGCAGCCATGCGGATGTGGAGACGGCGCATCGTCTGGCAGAAGATATTCTGCGCTTTGCCCAGTGCCGCCAGGGCGGTGCGCTGACCTAAGC
>NZ_CP070239.1:1832548-1832751 GCF_016906145.1 Citrobacter sp. MGH 55 | reverse complement strand
GATTAGGGCAAACTGGACGCAGAAATGGTCGGATTGCCGCAAACTTAAGCAGTTGAACAGCTTTTCCCTAAATTTGGTTGACTGGCGTGCATGATTACGGTTTAATGCGCCCCGTTGCCCGGATAGCTCAGTCGGTAGAGCAGGGGATTGAAAATCCCCGTGTCCTTGGTTCGATTCCGAGTCCGGGCACCACTTCTTCAGAG
>NZ_CP070239.1:1654020-1763120 GCF_016906145.1 Citrobacter sp. MGH 55 | reverse complement strand
GCCGTGAAGCCACCGCGCAGGGTCGTGCTCAGCGCCATGTACTGGCTCTGCTGATAGCTGGCATTGGTATTGATTTCCGCCAGTTGCGAACGATGCTGGTAATAGCCGTCAACGCTGGCGTTACCACTCTGGCTGGCACCGGCACGAATACGCCACAAGTTGTTGTAATCACTGTTGTCGGTGTAGGACGCCATCGGACTGGTTTTGCCGTTGTTGGTCTGGATATCCAGACCCGCCCATTTGTTGTCGCCAATCGGCACCGACAGCGAGAAGGAGATCGAATCGTCTTTGCGCCCTTTGTAATCGGTACGGTAAGCGGAAAGGTTGGCGGTGATACCGTTGATGTCGCCAATGCGGAAGGCGCGCCCCACCGACATGCCGTAACGATCCTGGCTACGCTTATCCCAGTAGTTCTGGTGCGTCCAGGTCAGGAAGACGGTCGTCGCCTTCCCTGCTTCGCCAGCCCAGAAGGTTTTATTCCCGGTGATGGTATAGAGCTCTTTTTCACGCCCGATGTGGTCGTATCCCTGATAGCGTTCATCGAGATACTGCGCCATTGTGCGGAAGTCTTCCTGCGAGAAGCGGTAGCCCGCAAAGGTAATAGAGCTGTTGTATTCGTCGAAGGTTTTCGCGTAGCTCAGCTTGTAAGAGGTTCCTTTCAGCCGGTTGCCGTCTGGCTCACGGCTCCACGACTCGGTGGCGTCAATGGAAATAGCGCCAAACGCATAGAGATCGCGCCCGATACCCAACGACGCCGCGGTGTACTCTTCACCTGAAGACTGTAAGCCGCCATACAGCGACCACGCGTTACTGACCCCCCAGGAGAAATCGCCGGAAAGGAACGTTGGGCCCTGCATTTTATGGTTGTAACGGGACGGCGTACCGCCTGAGATGTTGTAACGAACGTAGCCCGGACGCGTGAGATACGGAATATTGGCGGTGTTCACCTGGAAAGTGGAGACCGAGCCGTCCTGTTCTTCGACGCGTACATCGAGCGTGCCGCGCACTGAACTGCGCAAATCCTGAATGTTGAACGGCCCGGCGGGTACGGTCGTTTCATAGATGACGCGCCCACTCTGGCTGACGGTCACTTTGGCGTTAGTACGGGCGATACCATGAATTTCAGGGGCATAGCCCTGTAACGCCGGTGGCAGCATCCGCTCATCGCTGGCAAGGTTGACCCCGGTAAAACGCACGGTATCGAAAACCTGCGAATTCAGGTAGATCTCACCCAGCGTCAGTTTCGCCGCCATCATCGGCAAAGGACGGTAGGCGTAGATCTGATTCCAGTCGAAATCGAATTGATGGTTCTGGCTGTAATAGCTGGTCTGATATTCACCGCGCACACGCCAGCCGCCGATGTTCGCGCCCGCCTGGCCATAGCCTGAAACCGCGCTGTAGTTTTCCTGGCCGTTGAACTGGCGGGTGAGTTGCCCGTTGAGGCTGTAGTCAAACAGAAGACCCGCGATCCCTTCATCCCAGCGCTCAGGCGGCGTCCAGTTCGGATCGTTATACTTCATCCACGCCTGCGGCACGGTAATTTCAAGCACGCCAGCATAGTTGCTTAATTTCGCCCCTGGCAGACTTTGCAGGGAATAGCAGTTCTCATAGAGCTGGGTGACTTGCGCGCGGGCCTCATCTTTCAGCGCCAGTTTGTCCAGCAGGTCACCGCTGATGCACGGCAACGTGCGCTTGCCTTCAGGAGCCTCGATATAACGAATTTTCTCCTGACCGACCGGCTGACCGTTAATACGGATATCCAACAAATAATCACCAGGCGTGACATAGTTGTCGGTTGCAAAACGCGACAGATCAATCTGCGTGCGCTCCGCTGCATCCAGGACATCGGTATTAAACTCAACGCTCTCCTCAGCACTGGTTGTCGCTGCATAGCAGCTATTCATTACCAGAAGAGCAATCATCGTTATAGGGGTTTTTATTTTTACCGACATGATTTTCATCCCGAATAAATCCGTTAAAAACGTCCTGCTTCCTGCCAGGTTATTGTTATGCTGTTAGTGGTAATCCATAAAAAACTGCGCAACGGCAGTAAACTCGCCCGCTTTTATATATTTTTGAACCGGTACCAGCGATGCGGAAAATTTTAAAACGTTATCGGTCTCGCTCAGTTCATATTCCGGAGAGGGTTGACCCAGCGTTAATATTTCACCCTGACTGTCACGTAGACGAATACCAAAGCCATCGGCGTCACCACTGACTAATAATGTGGTGGGATCGGATGCCGCCGCATTGCCCATAAAAGTGACCGAAGCATAAGGATAAAGTGAACCATCGTTGCCTCGTTTCACCACGGAACATCCTGTCAGGCGTATCAACACTGGCCGCGTAATATTGCCTTCATCATTACGATTAATCAGGCTGGCAGAAACATTACCAAACTCAACCTCTATATCCCGACTGTTCGGGTCAAGGCTGCATGCCGCCTCAATCAGTTCACCGCTCATGGCTAATTTACCCGGCGTGACGGTGGATGCTGAAACCGAAGCCGACCCGACCAGAGCGCAAAAATAGACGGCAATGAGGAGCGTATTGTTTATTTTCACTTTGTCCCTCCCTGGTCTACGATGGAGAAAGTGCGGGAACACGCCCCGCACTCATCACTTCAGGTCAATTACTGGTACGCAATCTCGAAGTTCACGGTGGACTGGAAGGAACCAGCAGCCACGGTTGCGCTTGCGCTTTCTGCTTTCACATAGGCCACAAACGGAATGGTGTTGGTGCCATTAACCAGCTGGACAGGTGTTGTTGCAGTGCCCCACACCACATCCTGGCTGGCGCTGTCACGCAGGCCGATACCCGCACCAGACGCGGTGCCTGAAGTAAAGGCCGCCAGAGTGGCGTCAGTTGGGTTGGTGCTGGTCGGGGTGTAAGTCACTTCTGCAGTTTGCGCTACCGTGATGTCGCAGTGCTGCAGTTCGATGTTCTGGTGTACGTTTCCGGCGCGAGCACCGTTAGCCAGTGCAGAAACAGGAATCTGACCAAAATCAACGGTCACCGGGCTTGAACCTGGTGCCAGACCACAGGCGGTATTTACCAGTTCACCCTGGAATTCAATCACACCGTTCGTTGTGTCAGCTAAAACAGACATAGAACCCAGAGCGGCGCTGAACGCAACAGCCATAGCAACTTTATTCATTTTCATAACAATTTCCTGTTTGTACCAATATCCTGAGAAATAAAGAGTCATCACGTCGCATTCGTTATTTCGTCCTGCTGTAATCAACTCTTGGTTTTGTTCTGGAAATGTCCTGGCAATAATTAAAAATGCAATAATATTAATTACCACCACTCCTTTGAACTGATGAAAATGCTACCAAATCAAAATTTCCATACAAAGCACTACATTTGCTGTGGGATAGATACGCATTGTTAACTCGCAGGGAAAGGAAAGGTGGATTTATATCTCGCGAAGTGGTGTGATAAATCCGAAATACACGATGGGTTTTAGCGGATATAGAATTGAAAAACAATGAGGAGATTAAGATTATTCCCGATAATACCGGAAATAAAATAATGATTCAGTAAATTATTGGAATAGTTAAGGTGAAAGTATCAACAGTAGAGCTCAAAGATGTTCCTTCCCGTCGTTTTGACAAGCCTGAAGCAAACTTAGCCAGTCGTCGGGTGGATTCCCCTCATCGAGCATTTTCCCGAAAATCTTATAGGCATCGGTCTTGCTGCCGTAGGTGCGCAATGACCCTTCATCATTCACCCATGCGATGACAATGATCTTACTCTCGAGACTATAACGGAAAAATAAGCGATACCGTTCCACACCAAACTTCGCTCTCGACCAGTCTGTATAAGCTTTCCCTATACTGTCGCCAGGCCGGTAAACAGAAGCTCGGGGTTCGTGGGTAATGTTGGCAATGGATTTCAATAAATGCGCCAGCACCTTGGTCTCTTTCTTCTTCTGGAAAACAATGGGATCTGGAAACCTGTGCTTAAGGTCTTCAACACGTGCGACCAGCGCGTTGTATTGATCGATAAAACAGGGATGAGCGTAGATCGTCCACCCGTTCAGCCATGTGGGAAAATCCATTTTTTCAGTCTTCGTCGCTGATTTCATCATCAAGATTGACGTCGATACCATCAACCAGTTCATAGCCACGGGATAAATCCAGCTTCTTCAGCGTTTGTGGGTTATTCGCCACATCCTGTGATAAGAAGTCCAGGAATGATCGCATCACACCGTCCTCCGTTGCTTCACTGTATTTTGAAAGCAGTACTTCACCCGTGGAAAGCAATGTGTAATGAATACGATCACCACTGCGAAGATGTAAAGCGTCCCTGATCGACGCAGGGATAGTCGTTTGATGTCGTTCCGTCAATTTAGAATCCGCTTCAATGGCAATGTCTTCAGAGCGAACATAGGCGAACATATTTATCCCTTTGCGTTACTGTGTACAAATTTTAAACGCATTGTAGGCTCGCCAGAAAAACAATGCAAACGCATTGCAATGTAGTTGCATTGTTAGCAAAGAACTCACTGAGCTGAACGTTACACTCAGAAACTCGCAATGACAAAGGATTCAAAGCCTATAAAGGAGGAAAAGATCAAAACGGGAAGCCTTCTCGCAAATCCGGGCGGAAGGATTATTTCAGACTGACGGCATCAACATGACACTGTACCCGGCATTCACCGCAGCCGGTACAACGCTCGCTGTCCAGCACAGGGATCCCCGTCGCGCCGAGGGTACAGGCCAGTTCGGGGCATGCCTCAACACACTGGTTACACGAGCGCACCGGATTAACGCAGGCAGCGCTGAACGTTGGGCGCAGGCCTGTATCAAAACGCGCCTGTACGCACAGCGCGTCACTCGGGCATGCGACAATGCACGCCCCACAGCCATCGCAACTGGCATATTCAATAGCCAGTTGCGGGTAGCCGTCTTCGTGACGGGTCAGAATCCCCATCGGGCATGCATCGATACACTGGTTGCAGCGGGTACATTGCGCGATGAACTGCGCATCAGGCACGGCTCCCGGCGGCAACGAATGCGCAAGTTGAGGCACTGATGCCCCCTCCGGCGCAGTGTGCTTTGCCGCACTGACAAACGCGCGAAACAGTCCACGCCGACTGACGTGCCGATGCGTCATCAGCGCCTGATAATATTTCTCTGACTTGTTCATCCGAAGTACAGCCGTTTCACCGCAGGTTGTAACGCGCGTTGCTGCTCCATCTCCTGCAGATAACACGCCGTTACGGCGGCAAGACGCGCATAGAACGGGCTCACCGCGCTGTCCTGCACGCGTTCCAGATAGCGATATCCCCACGGCAGCAGATGCACTGCGAATAATTGATTTACCGCCGCGTCTTTACCGGCCTCCAGCAGCGCACTACTGGCTAACAGCATCAGGCCAAACTGATCTTCGGGTTCGCTCTGGCGCGAGTCAAATGCCATTCCCTGCGACTGTAAAAACGCGCGGTATTCCGCGGTGGTATCGCCCATCAGCAGATTATCGCGCTCCAGCCAGACGGAACCCCATGGCGGCGCGGGCATATCCCCTTGCCCTTCGAACAGCACGGAAAATTGCCACGCCAGTTCTTCATCATCCGGCAGCGGCCAGTCAGCACACAGTCTGGCAATCTGCACCGGATCGCGCCACGGATACAGATCGGGCAGCATGGGCAGACTGTCGAACAGCGCTTTCACCTCCGGTCGTCCGGGAGAGTAATAAAACAGTGCACCGAGGATCCTCGGTAATACAGCATCGGGGGTCATCTCTGGCTCCTCCTGAAAACAGAGCGGCCGAAGCCGCTCACAGGTTACATCGGTAACGTCCACAGATTGTAGAATGCAATCCTGCCCACTAGCTCAGCCACGATGACGACCACGGCGGTCATCGCCAGAACCGTGACACTGGACTTCAACCGCGCCCAGGTCACCACCCCAACAATGCCTAGCGCCAGCAGCGCCGCTTGTGCGGTAAACCAACTGGTTTGCGCCGCCGTTAACGCGTCGTCCGCACTCATCAGCGTCGACACATACCCCGGTCGCAGGCAGAAACTTACGAGTATCGCCAGTACGCTCACCAACAATCCCAGACGCAGCCCGAACAACCCGGCCAGAATGCCGCCGCCAATCAGCGGCGTCAGCACCATCATCACCGTCGTATACGAGGTGCGCCAGGTAACCACCGTCGGCAACTGGTAGATTTGCGGGATCGCCAGAATAAAGACTACGCCCACCACCGCAGCCAGCCATACCAGCGCTTTACACAGCGCAGTCGCGCCACGGTTAAGCAGCAGACCGAGAGAACCCAGCCCTCCAAGCGTGGCAAACACTGCCGACAGCACAATTTCGTTGCTCATCGGCGAATGACCCACGCGCAGCAGCATATTCAGCGCACGCAGCGGTTGTCCGACGTGGATTACCCCCAGCAGCACCCCAACCCCAAACAGACACATGACACAGAACAGGCCGACGGCCATCCGTCGCGCCTCGATCTGCCCCAGGGTGCCGCCAATCAGCAGCAGAATAAATGCCCCCACTGCGCTTTGGGTAAAGACGGTAAAAAAGACCAGCGGTAACTCATGCATGGCGCACCTCCCCCATGTTCATAATGGCCCCTTCCTTATCGCCCGTAGGTTTGGCCTTCGGATGCGGCTTAATGATGAGGTTAGGATGGGTAAACGACGCGGCGGGTAGCGGCGCAATTTCGTTCTCGCTACCGTATTTCGCGCGCAGTTCATCGATTGGGCCGAAATCCAGCGCTCGCTGCGGACAAGAATCCACACAGATGGGGCGCAGATTCTGCTCCAGTCGGTCGAGACAGCCGTCGCATTTGCGCATGACTTTGGCCTTAGCATCAAACTGCGGCGCGCCATACGGGCAGCGCATTTCACAATAGCGGCAGCCCACGCAGATACTGTCATCGACCAGCACCAGACCGTCTTCTTCACGCTTGTGCATCGCGCCGGTCGGGCAGCCTGATACGCAGACTGGCTCATCACAATGGTTACAGGCGATAGAGAGGTAGTAGGTAAAGGTGTCGTTGTGCCAGCTTTCTCCTTCTTTCACCCAGCTTCCGCCGCCGTATTCATAGACCCGGCGGAATTTCGGGCCGACGTCCAGATCTTTATTATCCTTACAGCTGACCTGGCAGGTTTTACAGCCTGAGCAGCGCGAGGAGTCAACATAAAAGCCATACTGTTTCATTGCGGATCACTCCTTAAGCGCGTTTGATTTCAACCAGGTTGGTATGCTGCGGGTTCCCTTTCGCCAACGGCGACGGCAGATGACTGGTCAGGGTATTGATGCATCCGCCAACGTCCACACCGTTGCTATCCAGACGGGTCCACGCCCCCTGTGGCATCGCCACCACACCCGGCAGAATCCGCTGGGTCACCTTGCAGGGAATCGCCACCACGCCGCGATCGTTGAACACATGCACCAGATCGCCAGAATTCAACTGGCGTGCGCTGGCATCTATTGGGTTGATCCACACTTCATCCGGTACCGCTTCATGCAGCATCAACACGTTGGTATAGGTTGAGTGGGTATGGCCTTTGGTGTGAAAACCGCTTAACTGCAGCGGATACTTCGCGGTCAGCGCTTTGTTCAGATGCGACTCTGTCACCGCGCAGAACTCCGGTACCGCCGGGATGCGATCGCCTTTCGGCAGCGTCCACGCTTTCGCGAGATCGGCCAGCGCCTGCGAGTAGATCTCAATCTTGCCGGACGGCGTGGTCAGCGGATTGGCCACGGCATCGGCACGGAAATCAGCAAACGCCAGGCTCTGTTTGTCGGTTGCGATGCGCTGGTCAACAACCCCCATCTCTTTCGCCACCGACCATTCCGGCAGGTACGGACGTTTCTCGCGGATCTGCTGATAGTGCATTTCTGCCCACTGCGCCTGTGTCCGCCCTTCGGTGTACTGCTCACGCAGCCCCAGATGCCCGGCGATATCAGCACAAATATCGTAGGTGCTACGTACTTCCCACATCGGCGTGACCGTTTTCTGCAAGGCGATCATGTAGTTGTGAGACCCCGTGGCATAGGAGCTGTCCACCAGATCTTCCGCTTCGAGATAGCTGGTTTCCGGCAGCAGGAGATCGGCGTACTTCGCGCTCGGCGTCATGTGGTTTTCAATGACGATAATGGTTTCGCACAAACTTTCATCCGCGAGAATTTTGCGCGTGCGGTTGGTTTCACCGTGCTGATTCAGCAGCGTGTTACCGGCCTGGTTGAAGAACAGCTTGATGCCGGTTTTCAGTTTATCCGCCCCCTTCACCCCCATCGTGGTGGCCGTCATCATTTCCGGGCGTTGAATCGCATCCGTCCACAGATAGCACGGAATGGAGGTCTTGATCGGGTTGGTCAAAATCGGTAACAGCGGTACGCCATAAGGGGTGCCATAAGGCCAGTTACCGTTATTGGTACCCGGCAGGCCAAAGTGACCCGTCAGTGCGGGTAACGTCTGAATGGCGCGCACGGTTTGCTCGCCGTTAGCGTGACGCTGCGGCCCCCAGCCCTGACAAATGTAACAGGCACGAGCCGAAGCGATTTCGCGCGCCAGTTGGCGAATGCGCGTTGCCGGAAGCCCCGTGATCTCCGCCGCCCATTCCGGCGTTTTAGCGATACCGTCATCACCTTTACCGATCACGTAGTCTTTATAGCTGGCATTCGGCGCAGCGCCTTCAGGCAGCGTACTGCTGTCATAGCCCACGCAGTACTTATTGACCTCGGCTTCATTGATCAACTGTTCGGTAATCAACGTATGCGCGATACCGGCCACCAACGCGGCATCGGTCGTCGGGCGAATCGGCAGCCACTCGGCATGCTCGGTAACTACCGAGTCGGTATAACGCGGATCGATAATAATCACCCGCGCTTTCGAGGCTTCCAGCGCACGACGTAACTCTTCTACCTGTCCGCCGCCAGACATGCGCGTTTCAGACAAATTCAGACCAAACAGCACCACCAGATCGGAATGCGCAATTTGCGTAAAGTGACTTCCGACATACACGCCGTGAGTATAGGGCGTTGCGGTGGCAATTTGCGCCGTGGAATAGGTGTTATGATAATTTAAATAGCCGCCGGTAAGATTTAGCAGACGTTTCCAGGCAGGCGTGCCCTGGGTATGATAATAAGCGCCCGACTGATAATTATAATAAATTGCCTCACGGCCATATTTTTCCGTCACGCGTTTTAATTCTGCAGCGATAAATGCTGTCGCTTCATCCCAGGAAATACGTTTGAATTTCCCTTCGCCACGTTTACCTACGCGTTTCATCGGATATTTAATCCGGTCCGGACTATATACCCGCCAGCGACTGGAACGACCGCGCAAACACGGACGAATCTGATGTTCGCCAAATACCGCGTCGTCTTTTGCATCCTCCGGTTCAATACGCACGATGCGGTCATCTTTAACGATCACTTTCAGCGGGCAACGGCTGCCACAGTTGACCAGGCAGGCACTGTGGCGAACGGTTTCGCCATTGCCGCCTTGCGCAGGAGCGTCGGTCGTTTCAGCCTGCGCGGTGGTAGAGAAAGGCAACGTAATCGCGTTACTGAGTGCAACAGCGGCACCTATTTTTGCGGTGCCTGTCACCGCATCCCGTCGGGACAGCGTTGTGTTTAGCCACTTTTTTATTTCCATCTTTTTTTCTCACATTGCATCCATAGTTATTATTAATAAGTAATCATATAGGGCTAAACACGGCTGATGGTTGATTATGATCAAACGCGCTTTTATGGAAAAATAAAGTGGTAAAACCATGACACTCTTATCATTTTTCATCTGATAAAAAGCAGTGATTTAACTGAAGATGACATTTTTGGAAACATATAAGAGATAAAAACAGAACAACAGCATAATCATTGTATAGTTAATTATATTGCGATTATATATTCCGTCAGGCAAGCACAATAATATTCTTATTTTTGGAACGTATGCCAAAAAGAGTATTCCTGGTCAAAAGGAATATTCCTGACGTTGAGGAACATATTACTTTTTATGCTAATTTAGCAATAATATGATTTTTTGTTATACAAAAAGAAGAAAGCCTTCTGCGTGAACTGAGTTCTTACCGTAAACGGGCTATACTGTTTCATCATCCCCATAGCCAGACTGAATCATGATCGTATCCGGACGCCATCCCTCTCTGCGCCTGTCGCTGGCAGGACTCCTGACGCTGACACTGTTTGGGATCGGCTATACCCTACATCTGCACTGGGGGGCGTTTATTCAGTGGTGTCTGGCGACGCAAATCACCCTGCATCGCTATCTGGTGATGTATCTGCTGCAGTTGAATAATCATCAGTACAGCGGCGGTTTCTGGTTACTGACGGGGGCGTTTCTGTACGGCGTACTGCATGCCATCGGACCGGGACACGGAAAGTTCATCGTGACGACCTATCTGAGTACCAATAAGGAAAGCCTGCTGGCTGCGCGGGTCGTGCCTTTTATTGGCAGTCTGATGCAAGGAGTCAGTGCGATCCTGTTTGTGTTTATCCTCGCGATTGGCTTTAACCTGGCAGCCGGCGATTTGAGCACCAGCCGATGGTACGTTGAAAAAATCAGCGCTGCGCTGATCGCCGGATTCGGCGCGTTTCTCATTTATCAGGCACTTAAATCCATACGCCCGATAACCTTCATCCGATTTACTCCCTTGCACAGCCATGACGAGAAGTGCGGCTGCGGGCATCACGGCGTCGGGCAGACGCTGGTGGACGGTAACTGGAAAACCCGGCTGGGGGTGATTCTCGCCATCGGCGCCCGACCATGCAGCAGGGCAATCATGATCCTGCTGTTTTCCAATGCTCTCGGTATCGTCACCTGGGGCATTGCAGCGGTGATGACCATGTCCTTTGGCACTGCGCTGTCGATCATGGGACTGTCTCTGGCGGTACGTTATGCCCGAAATCAGACACTCACATGGTTCGGTACAGGACATCCCGCTCTGAAATGGCTTGCGCCTGCAGCGAAAATAGTCGGCGGTGTGGTGCTGATCCTGTTTGCCACAATTCTGTTCTTAACGGTGATCCCGATTAGCGCCAACGGCGATTATATTGCCGCAGGTTGCTGACCCGACCTGCGTAATAATTATCCGATAATGGGACACCTGCCCCAGTGAATTTCCCTGCCACCTTTGAATTACGCGTCCCAATAGGGATAATATCCACACGAACTGTGAACCCGGGACCACCATGAGACACTCCCTGCCTTGTCGCAAGCTACGTGAACGGCCGATGAAACTCGGTACGACGGTGATACTGATGGTCAGCGCCGTGTTGTTTTCTGTCTTGCTGGTCGTCCATCTGTTCTACTTCTCACAAATCAGCCACATGACGCGTGATGCGCTGGCAGACAAAGCGCTGGCCGTTGCCCGGACGCTGGCAGACTCGCCGGAGATCCGTGCGGGGTTGATGAAAAAACCCGAGGATAGCGGGATTCAGGCGATTGCCGAAGCGGTGCGCAAGCGAAACGATATGCTGTTCATTGTTGTCACCGACATGAAAAGCCTGCGTTACTCTCATCCGGAAGCCCAGCGCATCGGACAACCGTTTAAGGGCGACGATATTTTGCTGGCACTGGATGGCAAAGAGAATATCGCCATCAACCGGGGCTTTCTCGCCCAGGCGCTGCGCGTTTTCACCCCCATTTATGACGACAATCACCACCAGATTGGGGTGGTGGCGATCGGCCTGGAACTGAGTCGGGTGACCGAACAGATTAACGACAGTCGCGGCAGCATCCTCTGGTCCGTACTTTTTGGCGTGCTGGTTGGCCTGCTGGGAACATGGGTGCTGGTGAAAGTGCTCAAACGCATCCTGTTTGGCCTGGAACCGTATGAAATTTCTACCCTGTTTGAACAGCGCCAGGCGATGCTGCAATCAATCAAAGAGGGGGTCATCGCCGTTGACGACAAAGGCGAAGTGACGTTAATCAACGAGGCCGCCCAGGAGTTGCTGAACTACCGTAAGTCACAGGATGACCCCCAGTTTTCCACGCTCAGCCATGCATGGTCGCAGGTGGTAGATCTCAGCGAAGTGCTGCGCGACGGTACGTCGCACCGCGACGAAGAGATCAACATCAAAGATCGGTTGCTGCTCATTAATACCGTCCCGGTTCGCAGCGACGGCAAGATTATTGGCGCGATCTCCACCTTCAGGGACAAAACGGAAGTTCGCCAGTTGATGCAGCGACTGGATGGCATGGTGAACTATGCCGACTCACTCCGTGAACGATCCCACGAATTCATGAATAAATTACATGTGATTCTGGGATTGTTACATCTGAAGAGTTATAAGCAGCTTGAAGACTATATTATTAAGACGGCAAACAACTATCAGGAAGAGATCGGCTCACTGTTAGGCAAAATTAGATCGCCGGTCATTGCTGGCTTTTTACTTAGTAAGATTAATCGCACATCCGATTCAGGGCACAAACTGGTGATTAGCCATGACAGCCAGGTACCGGACAGCGGCAATGAAGATCAAATTGCGGTATTGATTACCGCGCTCGGAAATCTGATTGAAAACGCGATCGACGCGTTAGCACAGCAGTCAGGAGGTGAGATCAGCGTCTCCTTATACTATCGCAATGGTTGGCTACATTGTGAAGTCAGTGACGATGGTCCCGGCATTGAACCGCACCGCCTTGACGCTATTTTTGATAAAGGCGTCTCGTCTAAAGGAACTGAACGCGGCGTTGGTTTAGCGCTTGTTAAACAACAAGTTGAAAGTCTTGGTGGCAATATTTTTGTGGAATCCGAACCTGGCGTTTTCACACAATTTTTTGTACAAATACCCTGGGATGGGGAGAGGGCCAGCACATGATCAATGTCTTTATTATCGATGACGACGCCATGGTCGCGGAGTTAAACCGCCGCTATGTCGCACAGATCCCCGGTTTTCAGTGCTGCGGAACCGCCTCAACGCTGGAAAAAGCCAAAGAGGTTATTTTTAATAGCGATGTTCAGATTGACCTGATTCTGCTGGATATTTACATGCAGAAAGAGAACGGGCTGGACCTGCTACCGCTTCTGCATGCCGCTGGCTGCAAAAGCGATGTCATTGTTATCTCTTCTGCCGCCGATGCCATGACGATCAAGGATTCGTTGCACTACGGCGTTGTTGATTACTTAATCAAGCCGTTTCAGGCCTCACGCTTTGAGGAAGCCCTCACCAGCTGGCTGCAAAAGAAAAGGGACATGGATAAGCACCAGTATTATGAGCAGTCAGAGCTGGACCAACTGATTCACGGCAATGCGTCCAGTGAGCAGGACACCCGCCGCCTGCCGAAAGGGTTGACGCCGCAGACGCTGCGCACGCTGTGTCAGTGGATCGATGCACATCAGGATTATGAGTTTTCAACTGATGAACTGGCAAATGCGGTGAATATTTCTCGTGTCTCCTGCCGCAAATATCTTATCTGGCTGGTCAACTGTCATATTCTGGTTACCAGCATCCATTATGGCGTTACGGGCAGGCCGGTTTACCGTTACCGTATTCAGGCAGAACATTATTCTTTACTTAAGCAATATTGTCAGTAGAAGATAAATCTTAACCTTGCATTATTTCGTTATATATTGGTAACAATTATTACAATAATGAAAAAATAAAAAGGTTAAGGTTACTTCCTGCAAATTCAGAAATTGTGCCAGATCAAATATAATTGCATCATTCCACATTTTTCAATGCGTTATTATTATCCGACACGCCATTGTTTTTAATTTCAAAAACGCTAACAAAAGTTAATAAAGTATTATCCCCTGCGCAGAGTGTGTATTTTTAATCACAAAGGAGTAGTCTGGAAATAACCGGACGGATTAACAAAAACGATAAACGGTAGCAACGGAGCTCATGCTACATCTTAAGGATAAGCACACTCTGTGAGCAGATGATATGTTCATGTTTTTCATAAAGATACAAAAAATAGCCCGAACCTGCCTCTGCTCTTCTTTTTCAACACTGCCCATCGCCAGAGAGTCGTGCTCTCTGAAAACAGCCTGAAAAAAACGATAAGAGTTTTCCTGTCCTTAGGAATAACGTTATTCGATGTTTAAAAACTAATCGCACTTTCAGACGAAACGAATATTAGCCAGGCTCTGCGCCCATTACACAAAAAACAGAACATGGCTGTGATCCATTTATCAAAATTGACTGGTTTTATCGCGAGGGTAAATAAATGCTATTTAGTATACAACTTCTCATAATATTAATATGTTTGTTTTATGGTGCCAGAAAGGGCGGTATCGCGCTGGGTTTGTTAGGCGGTATCGGCCTAGTCATTCTGGTGTTCGTTTTCCACCTCCAGCCGGGTAAACCACCGGTTGACGTCATGCTGGTGATCATCGCCGTGGTCGCGGCCTCAGCAACGCTACAGGCCTCAGGCGGTCTGGATGTGATGTTGCAGATCGCAGAGAAACTGCTGCGCCGCAACCCGAAATATGTCTCTATCGTTGCCCCGTTTGTGACCTGTACCCTGACTATCCTGTGCGGTACCGGCCACGTGGTCTACACGATTCTGCCCATCATTTACGACGTGGCGATTAAAAATAACATCCGCCCGGAACGTCCGATGGCCGCCAGCTCCATCGGCGCACAAATGGGGATCATTGCAAGTCCGGTATCGGTGGCGGTGGTTTCTCTGGTTGCCATGCTGGGTAATGTGACGTTTGAAGGCAAACACCTCGAATTCCTCGACCTGCTGGCGATCACTATCCCGTCCACGCTGATTGGTATTCTGGCTATCGGTATTTTCAGCTGGTTCCGTGGTAAAGATCTGGATAAAGATGAAGACTTCCAGAAATTCATCTCCGTACCGGAAAACCATCACTACGTGTATGGCGATACCGCTACGCTGCTGGACAAAAAGCTGCCGAAAAGCAACTGGCTGGCGATGTGGATCTTCCTTGCCGCCATTGCTGTCGTCGCTATCCTGGGTGCCTTCTCTGAACTTCGCCCTTCATTCGGTGGCAAAGCGCTGTCGATGGTGCTGGTTATCCAGATGTTCATGCTGCTGACCGGCGCGCTGATTATTATCCTGACCAAAACCAATCCCGCTTCAATCTCTAAAAACGAAGTCTTCCGTTCAGGTATGATCGCGATTGTGGCGGTGTACGGTATCGCCTGGATGGCGGAAACCATGTTCGGCGCGCACATGACAGAAATCGAAGGTGTGCTGGGTAACATGGTGAAAGAGTATCCGTGGGCCTATGCGATTGTTCTGCTGCTGGTGTCTAAATTCGTTAACTCTCAGGCAGCGGCGCTGGCGGCTATCGTTCCGGTCGCGCTGGCGATTGGCGTTGACCCAGCCTACATCGTGGCGTCTGCCCCGGCGTGCTACGGCTACTACATTCTGCCGACCTATCCGAGCGATCTGGCCGCCATTCAGTTCGACCGTTCAGGTACCACCCGCATTGGTCGCTTCGTCATCAACCACAGCTTTATTCTCCCGGGTTTGATTGGCGTGAGCGTCTCCTGCGTCTTTGGCTGGATCTTTGCTGCCATGTACGGATTCCTGTAAAGGTCTCCCGCGTGCCGTCCGTCACCGGGCGGCACGTCACTTATGATATTAAAAGAAATCAATAGGCTGGAAGCACATGTCAAATAAAGCGTTCTTCTATCAGGCACCTTTCCCGATGGGGAAAGACGAAACAGAGTACTACCTGCTCACTTCCGATTATGTCAGCGTGAGTGAGTTTGAAGGTGAGTCCATACTGAAGGTTGAGCCGCAAGCCCTGACGCTGCTGGCGCAACAAGCCTTTCACGATGCCTCCTTCATGCTCCGCCCCGAACATCAGCAACAAGTCGCCTCCATTCTTCATGACCCCGAAGCCAGCGAAAACGATAAA
Organism: Citrobacter sp. MGH 55; assembly: GCF_016906145.1. NCBI lineage: Bacteria > Pseudomonadati > Pseudomonadota > Gammaproteobacteria > Enterobacterales > Enterobacteriaceae > Citrobacter > Citrobacter sp. MGH 55. The sequence continues at coordinate 1,747,288 of NZ_CP070239.1, read as the reverse complement.
TACGTTGCCCTGCAATTCCTGAGAAACTCTGAAATCGCCGCCAAAGGCATTCTGCCGACCTGTCAGGATACCGGCACGGCCATTATCATGGGGAAAAAAGGCCAGCGTGTCTGGACTGGTGGCGGTGATGAAGCGGCGCTGTCAAAAGGGGTGTACAACACCTATATCGAAGACAATCTGCGCTATTCGCAAAACGCCGCGCTGGATATGTACAAAGAGGTGAATACCGGTACCAACCTGCCGGCACAGATCGACCTCTACACCGTCGATGGTGATGAGTATAAATTCCTGTGCGTAGCGAAAGGCGGCGGTTCCGCCAACAAAACTTACCTGTACCAGGAAACCAAAGCGCTGCTCACCCCGGGCAAGCTGAAAAACTTCCTCGTTGAGAAGATGCGAACGCTGGGAACAGCAGCCTGCCCGCCGTACCATATCGCCTTTGTGATTGGCGGTACTTCCGCAGAAAGCACGCTGAAAACCGTGAAGCTCGCCAGCACGCATTACTACGATGCGCTGCCGACCGAAGGCAACGAGCACGGTCAGGCGTTCCGTGATACACAACTGGAACAGGAACTGCTGGAAGAGGCGCAAAAACTCGGTCTTGGCGCGCAGTTTGGCGGTAAATATTTCGCCCACGATATCCGCGTGATCCGCCTGCCGCGTCACGGTGCCTCCTGTCCGGTCGGCATGGGCGTTTCCTGCTCGGCGGATCGTAACATCAAAGCCAAAATCAACCGCGAAGGGATTTGGATCGAAAAACTGGAGCACAACCCAGGTCAGTACATCCCGGAAGCGTTGCGTCAGGCCGGTGAAGGCGAAGTGGTGAAAGTTGACCTCAACCGCCCGATGAAAGAGATCCTGGCACAGCTTTCGCAGTACCCGGTTTCCACCCGTCTATCGCTGACCGGAACCATTATCGTCGGTCGTGATATTGCGCATGCGAAGCTGAAAGAACGTATCGACTCTGGCGAAGGGTTGCCGCAGTACATTAAAGATCACCCGATCTACTACGCCGGTCCGGCAAAAACACCGGCGGGCTATCCGTCAGGCTCATTAGGACCGACCACCGCAGGCCGAATGGACTCCTATGTTGATCTACTGCAATCGCACGGCGGCAGCATGATCATGCTGGCAAAAGGTAACCGCAGCCAACAGGTGACGGATGCCTGCCACAAACACGGCGGCTTCTATCTGGGCAGCATTGGCGGCCCGGCAGCGGTTCTGGCGCAGCAGAGTATCAAGCATCTGGAATGCGTTGAGTATCCGGAGCTGGGTATGGAAGCGATCTGGAAAATTGAAGTGGAAGATTTCCCGGCGTTCATCCTGGTCGATGACAAAGGCAACGATTTCTTCCAGCAGATAGTGAACAAGCAGTGCGCTAACTGCGCGAAATAACCTCTTCGGCCCGGCACCGGACTGCTCTCAACGTTTGAAGGCAGTCCGGTGATCCCCCCGGGCCACCTTTTCCCGTCATGGCTGGCATTGAATTTTCGACCACTTCGGTGAATAGTAGCCTTTTCCACAACTTGCGAAATCACCATGATCCGCACATTTAACCCCATCCTGCTGAATATCGGCGCACTGATCCTGACGCTTATCCTGATCTACACTGGCTTCTCGGCAGGTGAGAAAACCACCTGGCTGATGGAAGTTACGCCGGTCATAATTGTGATACCGCTGCTGCTGACAACCGTAAAGCGCTACCCGCTCACTCCTCTGCTTTATACCCTGATTTTTTTCCACGCCATCATCCTGATGGTGGGCGGTATGTACACCTATGCCAAAGTCCCTGTGGGCTTTGAAGTGCAGGAGTGGCTGGGCTTAAGCCGAAATCCGTATGACAAACTCGGCCATTTCTTCCAGGGCCTGGTTCCGGCACTGGTGGCGCGCGAAATTCTGCTACGCGCAGAGATTGTTCGCAGCGGGAAGATGCTGTCATTTCTGGTTTGCTGCGTGGCGCTGGCGATCAGTGCCACCTATGAGTTAATTGAATGGTGGGCCGCGCTGGCGATGGGACAAGGCGCGGACGATTTCCTTGGCACGCAGGGCGACCCGTGGGATACCCAGTCAGACATGTTCTGCGCGTTGCTGGGTTCATTGACTACGGTAACGTTGCTGGCGGGAGTGCATAGCCGTCAGTTGCAGCGCTATGGATTAACGCCCCCCGACGCATAACGTATTTATCTGCCGGAGGCATACACAGGCTCCGGCGATATCACTATCAGCTCAAAAAATAGTTCAGCTGTCGATAAACCACCGTCAAAAACGGCTGGCAAATCACTTTAAACCATTGTTTATAAACAATTATTGATGAATCCCCGTCGTTTCGCGCCCTCTTTACACCTTTTTTCGTCAGGATAATACTTGCCCGCATCACAGATTCCTCCACAACCGGGTAAGAGATGATGAAAGTATTAATTGTTGAAAGTGAATTTCTGCATCAGGACACCTGGGTTGGCAAGGCCGTGGAACGTCTGGCAGACGCCTTAAGTCGGCAAAATATTACCGTCATTAAGTCCACGTCTTTCGACGACGGCTACGCCATCCTGTCGGCAAACGAAGCCATTGATTGCCTGATGTTCAGCTATCAAATGGAACAGCCTGATGAACATCAAAATGTCAGAGAACTGATCGGTAAGCTTCATGAGCGCCAGCAAAATGTGCCGGTCTTTCTGTTAGGTGACAGAGAGAAAGCCACCGCCTCGCTGGACCGCGATATGCTGGAGCTTGTCGATGAGTTCGCCTGGATCCTCGAAGACACCGCTGACTTTATCGCGGGGCGCGCGGTCGCCGCCATGACCCGTTATCGTCAGCAACTGCTGCCGCCGCTGTTCAATGCGCTAATGAAATACAGTGATATCCATGAATACTCCTGGGCCGCACCGGGCCACCAGGGTGGTGTGGGTTTTACCAAAACGCCTGCCGGTCGCTTCTATCATGATTATTACGGCGAAAACCTGTTCCGCAGCGACATGGGGATTGAACGTGCTTCGCTGGGTTCTCTGCTTGATCACACCGGGGCCTTTGGCGAAAGCGAAAAATATGCTGCACGGGTCTTTGGCGCAGACCGTTCCTGGTCCGTCGTGGTCGGGACATCCGGCTCCAACCGCACCATTATGCAGGCCTGTATGACCGATAACGATGTGGTGGTGCTGGATCGTAACTGCCATAAATCGATTGAACAGGGGTTGATCCTGACCGGGGCGAAACCGGTGTATATGGTGCCCAGCCGTAACCGCTACGGCATCATTGGCCCTATCTACCCACAGGAAATGCAGCCGGAAACCTTACAGAAAAAAATCAGCGAAAGCCCGCTGACCAAAGAGAAGACAGGACAAAAACCGTCTTATAGCGTGGTGACCAACTGTACCTACGACGGTGTCTGCTATAACGCGAAATCCGCACAGGCGTTACTGGCGCAAACTACCGACCGCATTCACTTCGACGAAGCTTGGTACGGCTACGCCCGCTTTAACCCAATTTACGCCGACCACTATGCGATGCGCGGTGAACCGGGCGATCACAGTGGTCCTACCGTTTTTGCCACCCACTCTACGCACAAACTGTTGAACGCCCTCTCTCAGGCGTCTTACATCCATGTGCGTGAAGGTCGCGGCGCAGTGAATTTTTCCCGCTTCAATCAGGCGTACATGATGCATGCCACCACCTCGCCGTTGTATGCCATCTGCGCATCCAACGATGTGGCGGTGTCCATGATGGACGGCAACAGCGGCCTGTCGCTGACTCAGGAAGTGATCGACGAAGCCATCGACTTCCGCCAGGCCATGGCGCGTCTGTATAAAGAGTTCAGCGCCGACGGCGACTGGTTCTTCAAGCCGTGGAACAAAGAAGTGGTCACCGATCCGCAGACCGGGAAAACATTCGATTTTGCTGACGCACCGGCGAAACTGCTGGCAACAGACCAGAACTGCTGGGTGATGCGTCCGGGCGAATCCTGGCACGGCTTTAAAGACTTACCCGATAACTGGAGCATGCTTGACCCGATCAAGGTCAGCATTCTCGCACCGGGGATGGGTGACGACGGCGAACTGGAAGAGACGGGGGTGCCTGCCGCGCTGGTCACCGCCTGGCTTGGACGTCACGGAATCGTACCAACCCGCACCACCGATTTCCAGATCATGTTCCTGTTCTCGATGGGCATCACCCGTGGGAAATGGGGAACCCTGATCAACACCCTGTGCTCATTTAAACATCACTACGATGCCAACACCCCACTGGCGCAGGTCATGCCGGAACTGGTCGACGAACACCCAGAAACCTACGCCAATATGGGCATTCACGACCTGGGCGATCGGATGTTCGCCTGGCTGCGGGAAAACAACCCAAGCGCGAAACTCAACGCCGCCTATTCCGGCCTGCCGGTTGCCGCAATGACGCCGCGTGAAGCCTATAACGCTATCGTTAACGACAACATCGAAATGGTGGCCATTGATAAACTGCCGGGTCGCATTGCAGCAAACTCGGTGATCCCTTATCCGCCGGGAATTCCGATGCTGCTTTCCGGCGAGAACTTCGGTGATGAAAACAGTCCGCAGGTGGGCTATCTCCGCGCCCTGCAGTCCTGGGATCACCACTTCCCTGGTTTCGAACATGAAACCGAAGGCACTGAAATCATTGATGGCGTCTATCACGTAATGTGCGTGAAAGCGTAAATCTATTCCGACGACTGCGTCATGACATGGCCACCCTGACGCAGCCTGGTTTAGGCCGTAGGGTTATGACGAGCGTTTCCTGAGTATTGCTGAGAAAAACTACCATTGTCATACCTTTTTGCGCGGGTGCTCCCCGCGTTTTTTTTTATCCCTTATGCATGGTTTCCACCGCGTAAAAGTTTCTGTACATAGCAATTATCTGTCGCCTATTGTATTTCCAGACAAAACCATTATTTTAATGCGGACTTCATTCGTCATACAAATCGAAATATCTGCTTTATCTCTCCCCTTTGGCGAGAAAGGATATTTTATGTTCATATTCGGGAGTTAGGGTATGAGAATTTTCAGCAATAATCCTTGCATTGTCGTGTTAACCGAAAAAGACGTTTGGCTACGAGTAAACGGTAAAGAGGCTATCAATTTAAAAGCGAATCATATGGCACTCATCGCCTGTGAAAACAATATCATCGATATCTCATCGATTAATAACGCACTGGTCGCACATATTAGCCGAGATATAATTAAAGATTATCTTCGCTTTTTAAATAAAGATCTTTCAAATATTCCACTCTGGCAACGGAGTTCCTCACCGGTATTAACCGCTGAATGTGTGACCCCCGATGTCTTCCGGGTGGCAGCACAACACAGCATTGCGCATACCGACAGCCCTGGCGAAGAAGAACGTACACGCTGCCTGTTGTTCGCCGTGTTATCCCGCTTTCTCGACAGTAAGAAGTTTTTGTCCCTGCTGATGTTTATGTTGCGAAACCGCGTCAGCGACAGCGTTTACCATATTATCGAGAGTGACATTCATAAAGCGTGGAATCTTAATCAGGTCGCCCGTTGTCTGTGTCTGAGTCCGAGTTTGTTAAAGAAGAAACTCAAAAGCGAAAATACCAGCTACAGTCAAATCATCACCACTTGCCGCATGCGCTACGCCGTTAATCAACTTCTGATGGATGGCAAGAATATATCCCAGGTCTCCGAACTGTGTGGTTATAACAGTACATCTTACTTTATCTCTGTGTTCAAAGAGTATTATGGCATGACCCCGCTACATTATGTCAGCCAGTTTAAAGACCGTACGGCAGCGTGATTTTTGAGCATTTTGTAATGAGCTACGATAATATCAGCATTAGCGATAACCCACGTCGCACATAATTCAACCGACACCTGAAGGCGTATTATGAGACATCATTTATTGTTCCCTTCAGGAGATTAATTATGTCCTCGGATGCTGATGCTCACAAAGTGGGCTTAATCCCCGTCACCTTAATGGTGTCGGGGAATATCATGGGTTCAGGGGTTTTCCTGCTCCCTGCGAACCTGGCCGCCACCGGCGGGATTGCAATCTACGGATGGTTAGTCACGATTATCGGCGCGCTGGCGCTGTCGATGGTCTACGCAAAAATGTCGTCCTTAGATCCCAGTCCCGGCGGTTCTTACGCGTATGCTCGTCGTTGCTTTGGGCCGTTCCTCGGTTACCAGACCAACGTGCTGTACTGGCTGGCCTGCTGGATCGGTAACATCGCGATGGTGGTTATCGGCGTCGGTTACCTGAGCTACTTCTTCCCCATTCTGAAAGATCCGCTGGTGCTGACCCTGACCTGCGTCGTGGTGCTGTGGATCTTCGTTCTGCTCAATATTGTCGGTCCGAAAATGATCACCCGCGTTCAGGCCGTCGCCACCGTGCTGGCGCTGGTCCCCATCGTCGGTATCGCGGTGTTTGGCTGGTTCTGGTTCCGTGGCGAAACCTACATGGCGGCCTGGAACGTGAGCGGCATGAACACCTTCGGCGCGATTCAGAGCACCCTTAACGTCACCCTGTGGTCATTCATCGGGGTCGAAAGTGCCTCGGTAGCGGCAGGGGTGGTCAAAAACCCGAAACGCAATGTGCCGATTGCCACCATTGGCGGGGTGCTGATCGCGGCTGTGTGCTACGTGCTCTCCACCACCGCCATCATGGGGATGATCCCTAACGCCGCGCTGCGCGTCTCCGCTTCACCGTTCGGTGATGCGGCACGTATGGCGCTGGGTAACACCGCCGGCGCGATTGTCTCCTTCTGCGCGGCAGCAGGCTGTTTAGGTTCGCTGGGCGGCTGGACGCTGCTGGCCGGACAGACCGCGAAAGCCGCCGCCGATGACGGTCTGTTCCCACCGATTTTTGCCCGTGTAAATAAGGCGGGCACACCGGTTGCCGGGCTGATTATTGTCGGGATTCTGATGACTATCTTCCAGTTCAGCAGTATGTCGCCGAACGCCGCGAAAGAGTTTGGTCTCGTCTCTTCAGTGTCCGTCATCTTTACGCTGGTGCCGTATTTGTACACCTGTGCCGCGCTGCTGCTGCTCGGTCACGGACACTTCGGCAAAGCGCGTCCGCTCTATCTGCTGGTAACCTTTGTGGCCTTTATTTACTGCATCTGGGCTGTGGTGGGGTCTGGCGCGAAAGAGGTGATGTGGTCATTCGTGACCCTGATGATCATCACCGCGCTGTACGCCCTGAACTACAACCGGATCCACAAAAACCCCTTCCCACTGGATGCGCCGGTTAACCGCAATTAATCCCCTCTTTTACACGATGAAGCCAACCTTAAGTTCTTAAGGTTGGCTTAACTTTACTTTGCGAGGATCTGCGCTAATTAGTCTACGGAAGCTCCACCATGTTAAAGCGCATTATCAAAAGACCTCTTCTCAGCCTGCTGGCCTGGTTACTACTGGTTTCATTCTATTTGTCTGTTTGTCTGAACATCGCGTTCTACAAACAGGTTGTGCAGGATCTGCCGCTGGATTCTCTGCGTAACATCCTGGTCTTCTTGTCGATGCCAGTGGTGGCGTTCAGCGTCATGAATATTGTCCTGACGCTGGCCTCTTTCCTGTGGCTGAACCGCCTGCTGGCCTGCCTGTTTATTCTGATGTCCGCGTCAGCGCAGTATTTCATCATGACTTACGGCATCATCATTGACCGCTCAATGATTGCCAATATGGTGGATACGACGCCTGCCGAAACGTTCGCCCTGATGACGCCGCGAATGGTGCTCACGCTCGGTCTTAGCGGCATTGCGGCGGCCATCGTTGCCTGCTGGATTAAAATCAAACCGACCACGCCTGTCCTGCGCAGCGTGCTGTATCGCGCTGCCAACGTGCTGGTATCCGTGTTATTGATCGTGCTGGTGGCGGCCTTTTTCTATAAAGATTACGCCTCACTGTTTCGCAACAATAAAGAACTGGTCAAAGCTCTCAGCCCATCTAACGGCATTGTCGCCAGTTGGTCATGGTACTCCCATCAGCGCCTCGCACACCTGCCGCTGGTACGCATCGGGGAAGATGCCCATCGTAATCCGGTGATGCAGCAAGAGAAGCGCAAAAATCTGACTATCCTGATCGTCGGTGAAACCTCACGTGGCGAAAACTACTCGCTCGGCGGCTACTCCCGCAAAACCAATCCGCTATTGGCAAAAGATAATGTGGTTTACTTCCCGCGCACCACGTCGTGTGGTACCGCCACGGCGGTCTCTGTACCGTGCATGTTCTCTAACATGCCGCGTAAGCATTACGACGAAGAGCTGGCGCAGCATCAGGAAGGGATGCTCGATATTATCCAGCGCGCGGGCGTTAACGTACTGTGGAATGACAACGATGGCGGCTGTAAAGGCGCCTGCGACCGCGTGCCGCATCAGAATATGACGGCGTTAAACCTGAAAGGGGAATGCATCGACGGCGAATGCTATGACGAGGTTCTGTTCCACGGTCTGGAAGAGTACATCAACAGCCTGCAAGGTGACGGGGTGATTGTACTGCATACCATCGGCAGTCACGGCCCGACCTATTACAACCGCTACCCGCCGCAGTTCAGGAAATTTACCCCAACCTGCGATACCAATGAAATCCAGACCTGTTCACAGGAACAATTAGTGAACACGTACGATAATACCGTGCTGTATGTCGACTATATTGTTGATAAAACAATTAATCTTCTGAAAGCGCATCAGGATAAATTTACCACCAGCCTGGTGTATCTTTCCGACCACGGCGAGTCGCTGGGTGAAAACGGCGTTTATCTGCACGGCCTGCCGTATGCCATTGCGCCAGACTCCCAGAAGCATGTGCCGATGCTGCTGTGGCTGTCAGAGGATTATCAGCAGCGCTATCAGGTTGATGCCAGTTGCCTGCAAAAACAGGCGCGTACTCAGGATTACTCGCAGGACAATCTTTTCTCGACCATGCTGGGACTGACCGGCGTACAGACCACGCAATATCAGGCCGCAGATGATATTCTGCAGCCCTGCAGGAGAACCACGCAATGAAAATACTGATTGTTGAAGACGATACGCTGCTTTTGCAGGGCCTGATTCTGGCGGCACAAACCGAAGGGTACGCCTGCGATGGCGTGTCGACCGCCCGTGCGGCTGAGCAATGTCTGGAAACCGGTCATTACAGTCTGGTGGTGCTGGACCTCGGCCTGCCTGACGAAGATGGCCTGCATTTCCTTGCTCGCATCCGGCAGAAAAAATATACCCTGCCGGTGCTGATCCTTACTGCGCGGGACACGCTCGGCGATAAGATTTCCGGGCTGGACGTCGGGGCCGACGATTATCTGGTGAAACCTTTTGCGCTGGAAGAGCTGCACGCTCGGATCCGCGCGCTGCTGCGTCGTCACAATAACCAGGGCGAGAGTGAACTGGTCGTCGGCAACCTGACGCTGAACATGGGCCGTCGACAGGTGTGGAAAGAGGGAGAGGAGTTAATTCTTACCCCTAAAGAGTACGCGTTGCTGTCGCGTCTGATGCTGAAATCGGGAAGCCCGGTGCACCGGGAAATTCTCTATAACGACATCTATAACTGGGATAACGAACCGTCCACCAATACCCTGGAAGTGCATATCCATAACCTGCGCGATAAAGTGGGCAAATCCCGTATTCGTACCGTGCGCGGCTTTGGCTACATGCTGGTGGCGACCGCGACTGAGGAAAGCTAATTGAATCTGAAGCGTTTTCTACGCCAGCCCATGACCCTGCGTCGGCGGCTGATGATCACCATCGGCATGATTTTGCTGGTTTTCCAGCTCATCAGCACCTTCTGGCTCTGGCATGAAAGCACTGAGCAGATCCAGCTGTTTGAACAGGCGCTGCGGGATAACCGCAATAACGATCGCCACATCATGCATGAAATCCGCGAGGCGGTCGCCAGTCTGATCGTCCCCAGCCTGTTTATGGTGGGGTTAACGCTGTTCATCTGCTATCAGGCCGTTCGCCGCATTACCCGTCCGCTCGCCAACCTGCAACACGAATTAGAAACCCGCACGGCGGATAATCTCTCCCCTATCGACATTCACAGCTCAACGGTCGAAATTGAAGCGGTCGTTTCGGCGCTCAACCAGTTGGTCAATCGACTGACCACGACCATCGAAAACGAGCGTCTGTTTACCGCCGACGTGGCGCACGAACTGCGAACACCGCTATCGGGCGTCCGTTTGCATCTGGAACTGCTGTCAAAAGCGCATCACGTGGATGTCGCGCCGCTGCTGGGTCGTCTTGATCAAATGATGGACAGCGTCTCGCAGCTTTTACAACTCGCCCGCGTGGGTCAGTCTTTTTCATCGGGAAATTATCAGCATGTCAGATTGCTGGAAGATGTGATCCTGCCGTCTTACGATGAGCTGAGCACGATGCTGGAACAGCGCGAACAGACACTCCTGCTGCCTGACAGTCAGGACGATGCGGCTGTTCAGGGCGACGCGACGCTGCTGCGGATGCTGCTGCGTAATCTGGTGGAAAATGCCCATCGCTACAGTCCGGAAGGCACCACCATCGCCATTACGCTGAACGTTGATGACGAAGCAACAATGACAATGGCGGTAGAAGATGAAGGACCGGGGATCGATGAAAGCAAGTGCGGCGAACTCAGCAAAGCCTTCGTCCGCATGGACAGCCGTTACGGTGGAATCGGTCTGGGGTTAAGCATCGTCAGCCGCATTACGCAGCTGCACCACGGGCAGTTTTTCCTGCAAAATCGCAGTGGAACCACCGGAACCCGCGCCTCGGTGCTATTGAAGAAGGTTTAGTAGGTTGAGACCCAAATGTACAGGAAGCTACTGACAATCAGTACGCTGAATACGGTCGTTACACTTTCATAAATACGCTGTTTCATCACACTCTCCTCCAGGGTATGGAAGAGAGTGTGCCAGTCAGAGATTAAGCAAACCTTAATTTACTCGTCAATTCGCGGATGCTGCTGCACCAGGCGCGTACGCTTCGCCTGCAGGTCCGCAATCTCCTGATCGATATCCTCAATTTTCTGCTCGATATTATCGTAGTGTTCACCGAGAATTTCTTTCGCTTCCTGAATATCCGAGGCGGCGGGCGTTGCCCCTTTCAGCGGCTGATTCGCGGTCTCTTTCATGGTGATACCGGTAATGAAACCAATCACCGCAATCACCATCAGGTAGTAAGCAGGCATCATCAGATTCTGCGAGCTTTCCACCAGCCAGGCCGCCAGCGTTGGCGTCAGACCGGCAATCAGTACCGAAATATTAAATGCCGCCGCCAGCGCACTGTAACGAATATGTGTCGGGAACATGGCTGGCAATGAAGACGCCATGACCCCGGTGAAGCAGTTGAGGATCACCGCCAGCATCAGCAGACCGGCAAAAATAAGGCCGATGATATTACTGTTAATCAGAATAAAGGCCGGGATTGCCAGCGCAAACAGCGCGATGCTACCCATGATCACGAATGGACGACGGCCAAAACGGTCACTCAGTAGTCCCATCACCGGCTGGACAAACAGCATCCCGATCATAATGGCGATGATAATCAGCACGCCGTGATCTTCAGAGTAATGCAGGTTATGCGACAGATAGCTCGGCATATAGGTCAACAGCATGTAGTAGGTGACGTTGGTAGCAATCACCAGGCCAATACAGGCCAATAGGCTGCGCCAGTGCTTAGTGGCGATCTCTTTAAAGGACACTTTTGGTCCGTCCTGCAAGCCTTCGCGGTCGCCTTGTTCCAGCTTATCGACGTGCTGCTGGAACGCCGGGGTCTCTTCCAGCGCATGACGCAGATAGAGTCCGATAATCCCTAACGGCAGGGCGATAAAGAACGGAATACGCCAGCCCCATTCCAGGAAGTTCTCTTCTCCGACCACCGTCGAGATCAGGACGACCACACCCGCCCCCAGCACGAACCCGGCAATGGAGCCGAAGTCCAGCCAGCTTCCCATAAAGCCGCGTTTACGGTCCGGGGAATATTCGGCCACAAAAATAGACGCGCCGGTGTACTCACCGCCGACGGAGAAGCCCTGCGCCATCTTACACAGCAACAGCAGGATGGGTGCCCAAATGCCTATCGAGGCGTAGGACGGTATCAGACCGATACAGAAGGTACTGATCGACATAATCACGATGGTGATGGCAAGAATCTTCTGGCGACCATATTTATCGCCGAGCATACCGAAGAACAAACCACCGAGCGGACGAATCAGAAAGGGAACAGAGAAAGTAGCAAGGGCGGCAATCATCTGCACGCTGGGGTCAGCCCCCGGGAAGAACACTTTACCTAATGCGTAGGCAACAAAGCCATAAACCCCAAAATCAAACCACTCCATCGCATTACCCAACGAAGCAGCGGTAATCGCCTTTCGCAATTTACCGTCATCGATAATCGTGACATCACGAAGCGTAATCGGTTTTACTTTTTTCCTTTTCAGCATAGCTGTCCTCGTAGACTAAGCCCTGTCTCGCGGCATATCGACTGCACTGGCGCACTGGGCGCAACGTCACCGTCGAGCGCGGGGTTGCTCAGACGCAACTCCTGTAACAAGCGTAGCAGGTTTACTTACACGGACTGGTTAAGGTCTGTACAACCGAACCTGTTGACGCCTGATTTGGGCGGTTAATGAGCTATCTACCCTACCAGTGTTTAAAATTGTGATCAACTTCACATATATGTTTAGGTTTCGTCAACGGAGGTAAATAAGGTGATCCTGAGTCTCTTTTTTTAAAGCACAGAGTTGTTCTTTTTTACGTTTTCGACCTCTATTTTGTTGTGCTTGCTTCATAAAAAGTCACTGCAGTTATTATTATTCTGCCAGGCAATTCCCTCTCATTTTTCACAACTTCTTTACGGTAATTTTAAATATTCAGATCGCGCGGGAATGTTTACATTGATTATGTGACAAAGATAACTAAAACATCGTTTCGCTTTGATTGAATCAACATTCCAATGAATGCAAGATAATAGTCGTTGCAATACCACCGGGAAGCGAAAAACGCCGATACACGGTGCAATCGCTACGTAGAACATAAAGAGAATGTAGGTTTTCCTGCATACTTTCCAGATACAACCTTCTGAATTTTAATATTTTTTGCCACCTTACCCGTATGTTCCACGGGCAAGAAGTGAGGACATTTATGAGAATTAAAGCCACCATTGAACGCATCCCTGGTGGGATGATGTTGATTCCATTGCTGCTGGGTGCGGTTGTAAATACCCTGGCACCGAATACCGGTGCTTATTTTGGTTCCTTTACAAAAGGCATGATTACCGGCACGGTACCGATTCTTGCTGTGTGGTTCTTCTGTATTGGTGCATCAATTGATTTACGCGCAACCGGTACGGTTCTGCGTAAATCCGGCACGCTGGTCATTACCAAAATTGCCGTAGCGTGGGTAGTGGCAATGATTGCCGCCTCGTTTATTCCGGATACCGGTATTCAGACCGGTTTCTTTGCCGGTCTTTCCGTACTGGCGATTGTTTCCGCGATGGATATGACCAACGGCGGTCTGTATGCCAGCCTGATGAACCAGTACGGTACGAAAGAAGAGTCCGGCGCATTCGTTCTGATGTCGCTGGAATCCGGTCCGCTGATGACAATGGTGATTCTGGGCGCTGCGGGTCTGGGCTCCTTTGAACCGCATCACTTTATCGGCGCAGTACTGCCGTTCCTGATCGGCTTCACGCTGGGCAACCTTGACCACGATCTGCGTGCGTTCTTCAGCAAAGCAACGCCGGTACTGATTCCGTTCTTCGGTTTTGCGCTGGGTAACACCATTAACCTGGGTGTGATTGTTGATACCGGTCTGTTGGGCATCCTGCTGGGTGTGGCGGTCATTGTCATTACCGGTATTCCACTGATTATTGCTGACCGCGTGATCGGTGGTGGTAATGGTACTGCAGGTGTCGCGGCGTCCTCTGCGGCAGGTGCCGCCGTTGCCAACCCGGTGATCATCGCGCAAATCAACCCGGCGTTTGAACCGGTTGCCGCCTCCGCAACGGCGCTGGTCGCTGCCAGCGTAGTGGTCACGGCGATTCTGGTGCCGATTATTACCGCGCTCTACGCCAAACGCTTCGCCAGGCTACCGGCTCCTGCTGGTGTGGAAGAAACGACAGCGGAATCCGCACACCACTAATCATCAGCCCTCTCCTCTCAAAACCTGAGGGGAGAGGGTGGAAACACCTCTTCAACCATCGCATCCACCAGTCGCTTTGCCGAACAGAGTCGCGGCATACCCAACGCAACCGGCTGCCAGCGCTGCGTCACAGACCAGCACACCGGATGTTTATCCGCCTCACACCAGTCTCCCAACCAGCTCAGCATGTCGCTGTACTCAACTGAACCGGCGGTCGCGGTGGTACTCAACCACTGATGATAATAGTGACGCGTCGTCGGTGCGGCATTGATACTGTGGGCCAGATAGTTTGTCGCCATCGCCCGGAGATTATCTTTCAGCATCGCCGCCACGTCAGGATTCGCCAGACGACAGGCATCGCCAAACGGTCCCCAACGCAACTCTTCGAGCGCAATAAAACACCGCCCCGGCAGCGACCATCCTTCATACGCCCCCGCCAGCCATCGGGTAAATACCTGTTCACTGTGTTCCCCGGCCTGAACCGTGAGACCACGCTGGCTCAGCGCCTTCTCCTTCCAGGCACTGCGCTGGCGAAACCATTCGCTGAGAGTGGTAAGTTGCTGAACCAGTCCTGGGACGGACGGTCCGCGAGAGAGATCCGTCTGTTGAAGGACCTGCAGTCGCGCAGCGATCCGCGTCAGCGCCAGATGCCCCGGATCGAGCATACCCGCCAGCTTTTCCACCAGCTTCAGGCGCATCATCAGATGCTCGCTGAACATCCCGGCCATCGCCCACGCCCGCAACTGCGTCTGGGACAGAATCTCCTGCGTCAGGCGCTCGCGAAACTGCTGCTGTTGCAATGTGCCGTCAGCCCGTTTCGGTTCTTCTCCCTGAACCAGATCGACCATAAACTTCGGGTGGATACACTCCAGCGTCCGTCCGGGGCCATCCAGTAACGCGTTTGTCATGTGTGTTCGGCCACAAAAAGGGTTTGAATGTCGTCACGGAGCAGGCGAGAGTCTTCATAAATCCAGGCGGTGGTGGCAATACTGTGCTGCAACTGCTGACTCAGACTCTGAACAGCCGATTCATTCTGCTGACGAACCAGCAAACTCTCGCGCAGGCTCTCCTGTAATCCCGCCAGGCACAATGAGAAATCGGCAAAAAACGTTGCCATACCTGCCGTAACTGAAACATCGACCTGCGCGGCTAAAGCTTTACGAATTTGTTGGCAGAAGTGGCTGACGTACTCCGCCAGACTCTGGTGCAGCGCATTAATATCAATCAGATAGCGTGTCTTCGCTTCGACATAATCATTCCAGCTCCAGTTCGGCTGATTCAGCCAACGAGAGAAGGTTTCACGCACCCCGCTCACGCGAGGTTCGTCACTATCGACGCGGTCCTGCTGGGCAATCGCCTCGCTGAATAACTGGCGCGTCGTGAAGTTAAACATGGAGGCGTGAAAGGCCGGAAAGCTGATTCGGGGGCGAAACCCCGCATGACTCAACTCCTCTTTCACCCGCATTTCGATAGGGCGCATCGCCTCATTCAGTGACCGGCTGAGCGTGGCTTCCAGTTGTTCAAAACGCATCGCCAGGTCGCGGCTGATGTTTTCCTGCGCCGCCAGCAGGACGCCCTCACAGGTGGAACGTAGTTTACTGAGGATCACCTGCGCCTGCGCTTCGTCATGCAGCACCAACACCTCTCCGTCAAGCTCCGCCTGCGGCAGCGGCGACCAGCTATCGCCACACGACAATTTCAGGATCTGTTCACGGCTGAAAAAAGTCCCGATGTTGCGCAAGATCGTGGCCTGCTGCTGGTTGAGAAAGTCGTTGGCCGACGTCAGCGCCAGCCCGACCTCATGGCGGATCTCGTCGCTGACGCTGTCCTGGCTCACTTTCAGTTGCTGCATGTCCGCTTCCAGACGCATGATATTTTGCTGCAGCGTGTCAAAGGCCACCGTCAGACAGTGATAGCGGAAATCCAGATATTCGCGGGCGCTGTGGGCGTAATTCAGCAATTTATGCGAGGCGGAACGCAGCGCATACAGCGACGCATTGGCATAGGCGGCATGAATTAAGGTCTGGATCGGCTGTTCAAACAACGAATCTTCCCACAGCAAATCCGCCGCATGACGCAGGTGTTCGATATCATCCAGATCGGCGCTTCGCCAGCGCCGACCGAGCGCGGCTTCAGCAAAGTCCTGTACCCAGCGCTGCTCTTCGTGATCCGGGAGATGACCGTGGTTTGCCAGCTCATGGCGTGCCCGATTGGCCAGATAACCCCACATCGAGGAGACCGGATAAATCTGCGCCGGGTTAATACAACCCTTCATCAGGGTACCGGAAATCAACGCCCTCACCTGTTCTTCATCATCGCTGTTGCGATCTTTCTGGTCGAATTTATTCACCAACGCATACAACGGCACCGATTTTCCCACTGCGGCAATGGCCTGACGCACCTCTTCATCGGAAATCGATTTCAACTGCGTATAGTCCATCACCGCCAGAACGGCGGAGGCGCGAGCCAGTTGCTCATTGAGCATTTTTTGCAGATGCGGCTGCCCGGCTTCATTTGGCCCGGGTGTGTCCAGTAACGTCAGTTGACCCGGATAGTTCTCCAGCCCCGCCAGGTGCACAAATTCCACCTCAATCACCGGAATATGTTCAATCGCCGCATAGGCAGAAAAGGGAAAATCGACCTCCAGCGCTTTCGACAGGCGCACCAAATCGTTAAGGCTTTTCAGGCAGTGAAAGATCGGCTGTGCACCAAGATAATGGCGCTCAAACGCTTCCCCTCTTTCGATGCGCTGCATGAGGCCGTTCATGTCTTTATCAATTTCCAGCACCTGCGTCAGATTCTGCCGATCGCAGGCGCGCATGCTCTCTTGCAGGGTCTTCATCAGCGCATCGATGGGCGCAACGTGGGAAAAATGCAGCACCGGTTCTTTCTGACCAGGCGTATGGCGAATGAGTGTCGGCAGCGCGGTCATTGGACGGTTGCGATTGGGCAGCACCTCCGTGCCGACAATGGCATTGATCGTCGTCGATTTTCCCGCTTTCATGGTGCCGACGATCGCCAGCACCATTTCCAGTCGCGAGATTTTTCGCAACTCATTGTTCAGCGTGGCCTGCTGTGCCTCGACACCCCGGGTACTGAAATGCATGGGCTGAACGTTGAGATCGTCCTCACTTTTTAATGATGAAGTGCTCTCCAGAGTGGCCGTTGGCATTTTTTTTACGGTCTTAAGATGCTCTAAAGAGAGCATCAGCAAGCGTTCCGCTTCCTGGCTCAATTCATATATTGTCTGTGTGTACATAAAAAATGTTTCCTTAACGCAAATTTTTATTGCTTTTATTTAGCCGTTTCGTTTATTAGTGAATTCTCGGCTTTAATAATTACGTATGGAAAAAAGAATTTATTAATTAATCTATTGATATCAATGAATTTATTATTTTAATTGCTATTTTTTGAATAACACTCAGTGGCATAAGAAAGTAAAAAATCGTAGTTCAGTTTTATAAAAACCAAGGCCAATTTTGGTTAATTTCACCTACCAGAATTAAGGGGCAAGGTGAGGTAAACGAACCCTAAGTAAAACTCGCTCAGCCAATTAGTTAGAATATTTCTCGTCACCTTATCTCAAATAACAAACGGTAGCAATTTCCCTTAAAAATAATAGCGCTTTTTTTCTGTCTGGCAGACAGGTTAGGTCACAGTACGGTATTTACCTTAAAAACAGAGTAGTCCCGACAACGTTAAGGATTTTGTGTATAATTGCGTCCTTTTTCGGCAATCTGCCATTTTTTGGGCGCTTTTGCCCTTGCTGACTTTTGAGGATATCGACATGTCATTACCCCACTGCCCACAATGCAACTCCGAATACACTTACGAAGATAACGGCATGTACATCTGCCCGGAATGCGCCCATGAATGGAACGATGCAGAACCAGCGCATGACAGCGACGAACTGATCGTTAAAGATGCCAACGGCAATCTGCTGGCTGACGGCGACAGCGTCACCGTCGTGAAAGATCTGAAAGTCAAAGGCAGCTCTTCAATGCTGAAAATCGGCACGAAAGTAAAAAACATTCGTCTGGTGGAAGGCGACCACAACATCGATTGCAAAATTGATGGCTTTGGTCCGATGAAGCTGAAATCAGAATTCGTGAAAAAGAACTGATGTAAATTGCCCGGTGGCGCTTCGCTTACCGGGCCTGCGATAACTACACTTAACTGGCTTCTCTTACCTGAGGTAAAGATTATGTCGTTAAGTCCCTACATCTCTTTTGCCGGAAACTGTGCCGACGCCATCGCGTACTATCAAAAGACGCTGGGTGCAGAACTCCTTTATAAAATCAGCTTCGGTGAAATGCCCAAACCGGCGCAGGACAGCGAAGACGGTTGCCCGTCCGGAATGACATTCCCCGATACCGCTATCGCTCATGCCAACGTGCGCATTGCCAATAGCGACATCATGATGAGCGATAGCATTCCCACAGGAAACGCTCACTATTCAGGTTTCACTCTGGTCCTCGACACGCAAAATGTCAACGAAGGGAAGCAATGGTTTGACAATCTCGCCGCAGAGGGTCAAATCGAAATGGACTGGCAGGAAACCTTCTGGGCGCATGGCTTTGGCAAAGTCAGCGATCGCTACGGCGTACCGTGGATGATCAACGTCGTCAAACAACCCCAGCCAACCGAGTAACCTCACGGGAGGCATGCCTCCCGTTCTGTCATCAAACTCACCTTAACTCTTCATCGGCAGGTAACGTCCCCTTAACCCAAACGTCATATTGATCCGCCACGATAGGGCCACTTTTTTTAGAGAGGCCGCATCATGGAAACGATCATTCGCGTCGAAAAACTCTCCAAAACGTTCAATCAGCATCAGGCGCTGCATGCGGTTGATCTGAACATCTGTGCCGGTGAAATGGTCGCTCTGCTGGGGCCGTCGGGTTCCGGCAAATCCACCCTTTTACGTCATCTGAGCGGTTTGATTACCGGCGATAAATCAGCAGGTAGCCGCGTCGAACTCCTTCGTCGCACCGTTCAACACGAAGGTCGACTGGCGCGCGATATCCGCAAAAGCCGCGCGCATACCGGTTACATCTTCCAACAATTCAATCTGGTGAATCGCCTGACGGTGCTGGAGAACGTGCTGATTGGCGCGCTCGGCAGCACGCCGTTCTGGCGCACCTGTTTTAGCTGGTTTAGCGCAGCGCAGAAACAGCGCGCGCTCCAGGCACTGACCCGCGTCGGGATGGCGCACTTTGCGTACCAGCGCGTCTCTACGCTCTCCGGTGGTCAGCAGCAGCGCGTGGCCATTGCCCGGGCGCTGATGCAGCAGGCCAAAGTGATCCTCGCCGACGAGCCGATTGCCTCACTGGACCCGGAATCCGCGCGCATCGTGATGGACACCCTGCGCGACATCAACCAGACCGACGGTATTACCGTCGTCGTCACGCTGCATCAGGTGGATTACGCCCTGCGCTACTGCGAACGGATTGTCGCGTTGCGTCAGGGACACGTTTTCTACGACGGCAGCAGCCAGCTCTTTGATAACGAAAGATTTGACCATCTCTACCGCAGCATGAACCGCGTCGAACAGAACGCGCAGGCTGCTTAATTCAAAAAGACCAGGCGTTATTGACGCAGACAGACTGGAGGCGGCCAGCGCGGAAAAACGGAGCGTACATATAGTACGTGAGGATGTTGAGCACTGCCCGAACTCAGGCTGGCAAGTGAAATAGCCTGGAACAACGTGAGGATAAAACATGAATTACAAGGCCGTTGCCGCGCTGGCGTTTACCAGCATGTTCAGCGTCAGTACTCTGCTCAGTCCCGCCTTTGCCGAAGAGCAGGAAAAAGCGCTGAACTTTGGCATTATTTCGACCGAATCACAGCAAAACCTGAAACCCCAATGGGACCCGTTCCTGAAGGATATGGAGAAGAAACTGGGCGTGAAAGTGAACGCTTTCTTCGCGCCGGACTACGCCGGGATCATCCAGGGTATGCGCTTTAATAAAGTCGACATCGCCTGGTACGGCAACCTGTCAGCAATGGAAGCCGTGGATCGCGCCAACGGCCAGGTCTTTGCCCAGACCGTCGCCGCCGATGGATCGCCGGGTTACTGGAGCGTGCTGATCGTCAACAAGGACAGTCCGATCAACAACCTCGACGATCTGATCGCCAAACGCAAAGATCTCACCTTTGGTAATGGCGATCCTAACTCTACCTCCGGCTATCTCGTCCCTGGCTATTACGTCTTCGCGAAAAACAATATCGCCGCCAGCGACTTCAAACGCACCGTCAACGCCGGTCATGAAACTAACGCCCTTGCGGTCGCCAACAAGCAGGTGGATGTCGCCACCAACAACACCGAGAACCTCGATAAGCTGAAAACGTCCGCGCCGGACAAGCTGAAAGCGCTGAAGGTTATCTGGAAGTCGCCGCTGATCCCAGGCGATCCGATCGTCTGGCGTAAGAACCTCTCTGAAGCCACCAAGGACAAGGTGTACGACTTCTTCATGAACTACGGCAAAACGCCGGAAGAAAAAACCGTACTGGAACGCCTGGGTTGGGCGCCGTTCCGCGCCTCCAGCGACCTGCAACTGGTGCCGATTCGCCAGCTCGCCCTGTTTAAAGAGATGCAGGGTGTGAAGGACAACAAAGGACTGAACGCTGAAGAGAAGACCAGCAAATCGTCTGCGATTAAAGCGCAGCTGGACGATCTTGACCGTCTGACCGCGGCGCTGAGCGCCATGACCAGCGTCACCAAAGCGGTGCAGTAAACCTGACGCCCGCTGGCGCTTCACTTACCGGGCCTACAAACGTAGGCCGGATAAGGCGGAGCCGCCATCCGCCAATAACGTACGCACGGAGCTAAACATGCAAACCATCACCGTTGCCCCGCCAAAGCGCAGTTGGTTCTCGCTCGTCAGTTGGGCCATTCTGCTCGCCGTGCTGGTCGTGTCGTGGAAAGGCGCCGAAATGGCCCCGCTCACGCTGATTCAGGATTCCGCCAACATGGCGACGTTTGCCGCCGACTTCTTTCCGCCGGACTTTAGCCAGTGGCAGGACTACCTCGGCGAAATGGCGGTGACCCTGCAAATCGCCGTCTGGGGAACCGCGCTGGCCGTGATCCTCTCCATTCCTTTCGGCCTGATGTGCGCCGACAACCTCGTGCCCTGGTGGATCTACCAGCCGATGCGCCGTCTGATGGATGCCTGCCGCGCCATTAACGAAATGGTGTTTGCGATGCTATTTGTGGTCGCTGTCGGCCTCGGTCCGTTTGCGGGCGTCATGGCGCTGTTTATCCATACCACCGGCGTGCTCTCCAAGCTGCTGTCCGAAGCGGTGGAAGCCATTGAACCCGGTCCGGTTGAAGGCATTCGCGCCACTGGCGCTAACAAAATTGAAGAAATTCTTTACGGTGTACTGCCCCAGGTGATGCCGCTGCTGATCTCCTACTCGCTGTACCGCTTTGAATCCAACGTCCGTTCAGCAACTGTCGTCGGGATGGTGGGCGCAGGCGGCATTGGCGTCACGTTGTGGGAGGCAATTCGCGGTTTCCAGTTCCAGCAAACCTGCGCCCTGATGGTGTTAATCATTGTGACCGTCAGCCTGCTGGATTTTCTCTCCCAGCGTTTACGTAAGCACTTTATCTGATTAGCGAGGCATTGATTGCTATGCACTTGTCTACACATCCGACCAGTTATCCGACGCGTTATCAGGAGATTGCCGCGAGACTTGAGCAGGAGCTACGTCAACATTACCGCTGCGGCGACTATCTGCCCGCCGAGCATCAGCTTGCCGCGCGTTATGAGGTTAATCGCCACACCCTGCGCCGCGCCATCGATCAGTTGGTGGAACGCGGCTGGGTCCAGCGTCGTCAGGGCGTCGGCGTACTGGTGCTGATGCGCCCGTTCGATTATCCGCTTAACGCCCAGGCACGCTTCAGTCAGAACCTGTTGGATCAGGGAAGTCATCCCACCAGCGAAAAACGGCTGGCGGTACTGCGCCCGGCCTCCCGTCACGTTGCCGATGCGCTCAGCGTGCAGGAAGGCGATAACGTCATCCACTTGCGCACCCTGCGGCGGGTGAACGGCATCGCCCTGTGTCTGATTGACCATTACTTTTCCGACCTGGCCCTTTGGCCGCTGCTGCAGGGTTTTAACCACGGCTCACTGCACGACTATTTGCGCGAACAGTCCGGCCTGACGCTCAAGCGCACCCAGACGCGCATCAGCGCCCGGCGTGCGCAGGCGAAAGAGAGCAAGGTGCTGGAAATCCCCAACATGGCGCCGCTGCTCTGCGTGCGCACCCTGAACCACCGTGAAGGCGAGGAACGTGCGATGGAGTATTCCGTCAGCCTGACCCGCGCCGACATGATCGAATTCACTATGGAGCACTGAATGCATTTCGATACCGCCACCCGCCAGCGCTGGATGCGCGCGCTGGCTTACAGCAAGGCCGATGCCCTGAATGCGCGACTCCAGGCGTTAACGCTGGCACCGGAATATGAACTGATTCGCCCCCCGGAATGCGGACTGATGCAAATTCAGGCGCGCATGGGCGGCACCGGCAACCGTTTCTTTGCCGGAGACACCACGCTGACCCGCGCGGTGGTTCGCCTGAAAAGCGGCACGCTGGGTTACAGCTACCTGCTGGGACGCAACAAACGCCACGCCGAGCAGTGCGCCGTTATCGACGCTTTACTGCAGGAACAGACACATTTCCAGAACCTGATGGAAACCTTAATTAGCCCGCTGGAAGCAGAACGCGATGCGGAAATCACCGCCCGTCGCGCCGAAGTCAACGCCAGCCGGGTCGACTTCTTTACGCTGGTGCGCGGAGATAACGAATGACCCTACAGACCGCCTTTACCCTGCCCGTCCAGGACGCCCAACACAGCTTTCGCCGTCTGCTGAAAGCGATGAGCGAACCGGGGGTGATTGTTGCCTTACATCAATTGAAACACGGCTGGCAGCCGTTGAATCTGGCGACCACCAGCGTCCTGCTGACGTTAGTCGACGGCGATACGCCGGTGTGGCTGTCGCCTGCGATGAATAACGACATCGCCAGCCAGAACCTGCGTTTTCACACCAACGCGCCGATGGTCGAACAACCCCAACTGGCGGCCTTTGCCGTAGCCGACGAGCGCATCAGCAGCGAACAGCTTAATGCGCTTTCTGCCGGTTCTGCGGTCGCGCCAGAAAACAGCGCCACGCTCATCGTGCAGGTTTCCAGCCTGAGCGGTGGGCGGATGTTACGCCTGACCGGGGCAGGTATCGCCGAAGAGCGAATGATCGCACCGCAGTTGCCAGACTGCCTGATCCACGAACTCACCGAACGCCCGCATCCGTTCCCGCTGGGCGTTGACCTCATCCTCACCTGCGGCGAACGGCTGCTGGCTATCCCGAGAACCACCCATGTGGAGGTGTGCTGATGTACGTAGCCGTCAAAGGGGGCGAGAAGGCGATAGCCAACGCCCATGCGTTACAGGAGCAGCGACGCCGGGGCGACGATGCCGTTGCCGAACTGAGCGTGGCGCAGATCGAACAGCAGATGAATCTGGCTGTTGATCGCGTCATGACCGAAGGCGGCATTGCCGATCGCGAACTGGCGGCGCTGGCGCTCAAGCAGGCCAGTGGCGATAACGTCGAAGCCATCTTTCTGCTGCGCGCTTACCGCACCACGCTGGCAAAGCTGGCGGTAAGCGAACCGCTGAACAGTGGGGAAATGCGCCTGGAACGCCGTATCTCGGCAGTCTACAAGGATATTCCGGGCGGACAGCTGTTAGGACCAACCTACGACTACACCCATCGTCTGCTCGATTTTACGCTGCTGGCGAATGGCGAAACGCCGCCGCTGCGGACTGCAGAAAGTACGCAGGACGCCGCCCCGCACGTCTTTTCTCTGCTGGCGAATCAAGGGCTGGCGAAGCCCGAAGAAGATAACGGCGCCACGCCGGATGACATCACCCGCACGCCGCCGGTTTACCCCTGCTCCCGTGCGTCACGCCTGCAACAGCTGATGCGCGGCGATGAGGGCTATCTGCTGGCGCTGGCCTACTCCACCCAACGCGGCTACGGGCGCAATCACCCGTTCGCAGCCGAAATCCGTAGTGGCTACGTTGCGCTGGAAACGGTACCGGAAGAGCTGGGATTTGCGGTCAACGTCGGCGAACTGCTGATGACCGAATGTGAAATGGTCAACGGCTTTGTCGCCCCGGACAACGATGCGCCTCACTTTACCCGCGGCTACGGACTGGTGTTCGGCATGAGCGAACGCAAAGCGATGGCAATGGCGCTGGTGGACAGAGCCCTACAGGCACCCGACTACGATGAAACGGTCACAGGACCGGCGCAGGACGAAGAGTTCGTGCTGGCGCACGCGGATAACGTCGAGGCGGCGGGTTTTGTTTCGCACCTCAAGCTCCCCCACTACGTCGATTTCCAGGCCGAGCTGGAACTGCTCAAACGCCTGCAACAGGAGGCCGCCCGTGACCACTAACCTCTTCGGCTACAACTTTGCTTATCTGGATGAGCAAACCAAACGCATGATCCGTCGCGCGATCCTCAAAGCGGTGGCGATCCCCGGCTATCAGGTGCCATTCGGTGGCCGCGAAATGCCGATGCCTTACGGCTGGGGAACCGGTGGGATCCAGATTACCGCCAGCGTGATTGGTGAACCGGACGTGCTGAAGGTTATCGATCAGGGCGCAGATGACACCACCAACGCGGTATCGATCCGCAACTTCTTCAAACGCGTCACCGGAGTCAATACCACCGAGCGCACGGAAGACGCCACGTTAATCCAGACCCGTCACCGGATCCCGGAAACGCCGCTGACGGAAGATCAGATCCTGATCTTCCAGGTGCCGATCCCTGAACCGCTGCGTTTTATCGAACCTCGCGAAACGGAAACCCGCACTATGCATGCGCTGGAGGAGTACGGGATCATGCAGGTGAAGCTGTATGAAGATATCGCCCGCTTCGGCCATATCGCCACCACTTACGCCTACCCGGTGAAAGTCAACGGACGCTATGTGATGGACCCGTCGCCGATCCCGAAATTCGACAACCCGAAGATGGACATGATGCCCGCCCTTCAGTTGTTTGGCGCGGGACGCGAAAAACGCATCTATGCCGTACCGCCGTATACCTGCGTGGAAAGTCTCGATTTCGACGATCATCCGTTCACCGTACAGACCTGGGATGAGCCCTGCGCCATCTGCGGTTCAACGCACAGTTATCTTGATGAAGTGGTACTCGATGACACCGGCAAACGCATGTTTGTCTGCTCCGACACCGACTACTGCCGCCAACAGAGCGAGGCACTCAGCCAATGACGCAACCGCTGCTTTCGGTTAATAACCTGACTCATCTCTACGCGCCGGGTAAAGGCTTCAGCGAGGTCTCTTTTGACCTGTGGCCTGGCGAAGTGCTGGGCATTGTCGGGGAGTCCGGTTCCGGCAAAACCACCCTGCTGAAATCCCTCTCCTCGCGCCTGACGCCGCAGTCGGGCGAGATTCAGTACCAGAGCCGTTCACTGTACGCCATGAGCGAAGCCGACCGCCGCCGCCTGTTGCGCACTGAATGGGGCGTGGTACATCAGCACCCGTTGGATGGCCTGCGTCGTCAGGTCTCGGCGGGCGGTAATATCGGCGAACGCCTGATGGCGACCGGCGCACGCCACTACGGCGAGATCCGCGCCACCGCCCAGCGCTGGCTGGAGGAGGTCGAAATTCCGGCCTCTCGTATCGACGATCTACCGACCACCTTTTCCGGCGGCATGCAGCAGCGTCTGCAGATCGCCCGCAACCTCGTCACCCACCCGAAGCTGGTATTTATGGATGAGCCGACCGGCGGTCTCGACGTCTCCGTCCAGGCGAAACTGTTGGATCTGCTGCGCGGGCTGGTGGTGGAACTGGATCTGGCGGTGGTGATTGTCACCCATGATTTAGGCGTGGCGCGCCTGCTGGCAGATCGTCTGCTGGTGATGAAACAGGGTCAGGTGGTGGAAAGTGGATTAACCGACCGCGTGCTCGACGATCCACATCATCCGTATACCCAGTTGCTGGTGTCGTCCGTATTGCAGAACTGATTTTTTGTTTTGCCGGATGGCGGCTACGCCTTATCCGGCAATCGAATGCACAAATGCTTAAAGAGGCTAAAAATGAACGCGATCCGCGTTGAAAACGTCAGTAAAACCTTTGTGCTCCACCAGCAAAACGGCGTGCGCCTGCCGGTGCTGCAAAATGCCTCGCTGGAAGTCAAAAACGGTGAATGTGTCGTTCTACATGGCCATTCCGGCAGCGGAAAATCGACGCTGCTGCGTTCGCTGTATGCCAATTATCTGCCCGACGAGGGGCATATTCACATTCGCCATCACGACGAATGGGTGGATCTGGTGCACGCTCCGGCGCGCAAAGTGCGGGAAGTCCGCCGCGCCACGATAGGTTGGGTGAGCCAGTTTCTGCGGGTGATCCCACGGATCTCCGCGCTGGACGTAGTAATGCAGCCGCTGCTGGATCTCGGCGTACCGCGCGAGGCGTGCGCCGCCAAAGCCGCAAGCCTGTTGACCCGTCTGAACGTGCCGGAACGCTTGTGGCACCTCGCCCCATCAACCTTTTCCGGCGGTGAACAACAGCGCGTGAACATCGCGCGCGGATTTATCGTCGATTATCCGATTCTGTTACTCGACGAACCGACCGCGTCGCTGGATGCCAGAAACAGTGCCGCCGTGGTGGCGCTGATTGAAGAGGCGAAAGCGCGCGGTGCGGCCATTGTCGGCATTTTTCACGATCAAACTGTGCGCGACCGCGTAGCGGATCGTTTGCACCTGATGGGAACAACACCATGATTATCAATAATGTAAAGCTGGTGCTGGAAGATGAAGTGGTGCAGGGATCGCTGGAAATGCAGGATGGCGTGATTCGTGCGTTTGCGCAAAGTCAGAGCCGTCTTCCGCAAGCGCTGGACGGAGAAGGCGGCTGGCTGCTACCGGGGCTGATTGAGTTGCACACCGATAATCTCGACAAATTCTTTACCCCACGGCCGAAAGTGGACTGGCCCGCGCATTCCGCAATGAGCAGCCACGACGCGCTGATGGTCGCCAGCGGTATCACCACCGTGCTGGACGCGGTGGCGATTGGCGATGTCCGCGACGGCGGCGATCGTCTGGAAAACCTGGAGAAAATGATCAACGCCGTGGAGGAGACGCAAAAGCGTGGGGTGAACCGCGCCGAGCATCGCCTGCATCTGCGCTGCGAACTGCCGCACCACACCACGCTGCCGCTGTTCGAGAAGCTGGTCAGCCGCGAACCGGTTACGCTGGTTTCGCTGATGGATCACTCGCCGGGCCAGCGTCAGTTCGCCAACCGCGAGAAGTATCGTGAATATTATCAGGGTAAATATTCGCTGACCGATGAACAGATGACGCGTTACGAAGAGGAACAACTGGCCCTGGCGGCTCGCTGGTCGCAGCCCAACCGGACTGCCATCGCGCAACTGTGCCGCGAGCGCAACATTGCACTGGCAAGCCATGATGACGCCACCTCCGGGCATGTGCAGGAATCCCACCAGCTTGGCAGCGTGATCGCCGAATTTCCCACCACGTTTGAAGCCGCAGAAGCCTCGCGCCAGCACGGCATGAACGTACTGATGGGCGCACCGAACATTGTGCGCGGTGGCTCTCATTCCGGCAACGTCGCGGCGCACACGCTGGCAGAATTGGGATTGCTGGATATCCTCTCGTCAGATTACTACCCCGCCAGCCTGCTGGATGCCGCGTTTCGCGTTGCAGACGACGCGGCTAACCGTTTCACCCTGCCGCAGGCGATCCGCCTGGTGACCGCCAACCCGGCGCGGGCGCTCAGTCTCCGCGATCGCGGCGTAATCGCCGAAGGTAAGCGCGCCGATCTGGTACTGGCGCACCGTAAAGGCGATCACATCCACATCGACCACGTCTGGCGCCAGGGAAAGAGGGTGTTCTGAGTATGGGAAAACTGATCTGGCTGATGGGGCCGTCCGGCTCCGGGAAGGACAGTCTGCTGACCGCACTCCGTCAGCAAGAACATGCGCAACTCCTGGTGGCGCACCGTTATATCACTCGCGCGGCGAATGCCGGGAACGAAAATCATGTCGCCCTGAGCGAGCAAGAGTTTTTCACCCGCGCCGGACATAACCTGCTGGCGCTAAGCTGGCATGCTAACGGCTTTTATTATGGCGTCGGCGTGGAGATCGATCTCTGGCTTAACGGCGGCTTCGACGTGGTGGTCAACGGCTCACGCGCGCATCTTCCCCAGGCGCAGGCGCGCTACGGCACGGCACTGCTGCCGGTCTGCTTGCAGGTCTCCTCTACGATTTTGCGCCAGCGCTTACAGGTGCGCGGGAGGGAAAGCGAACCCGAGATCGCTGCGCGTCTCGAACGCGCCGCCCGCTACGCCCCGTTTGGCTGCCATACGCTCAATAACGACGGCAGTTTGCACCAGTCCGTCGATTCGCTGTTAACGTTAATGGGGCGCAAGGAGCCACGCCATGTCTGCCTGTGAACTTCGTCGCGCCACCGGACAAGACGCCGGGGCCGTGTACGCGCTCATCTGCGAACTGAAGCAAGCCCAGTTTGATTACCCGACCTTTTGCGCCGGATTCACCGCCAATTTGCAGGATGACCGACTGCGTTATCAGCTGGCGCTGCTTGAGGGCCAGGCGGTTGGACTCATTGGCCTGCATCTGCAGTATCATTTACACCACGCCAACTGGATTGGCGAGATTCAGGAACTGGTGGTGATGCCGCAGGCACGGGGTCTGAAAATCGGTAGCCAGTTACTGGCATGGGCAGAACAGGAAGCCCGCGAGGCAGGCGCAGAGATGACAGAGCTGTCCACCAGCGTGAAGCGTCATGACGCCCACCGTTTTTATCGGCGCGAAGGCTACGAACAAAGTCATTTTCGCTTCACAAAAGCATTGTGAGATACGTAGGCCGGATAAGCCGCTCGCGTCGCCATCCGGCACGATACGACAAGGGGAATCACGATGAGTCTGAGCATCACGCTAAGCGGCACCGGCGGTGCGCAAGGGGTACCCGCGTTTGGCTGCGACTGTGCAGCCTGTCGCCGCGCACGCCTGCAGGAACCGTATCGCCGACGCCCGTGTAGCGGCGTGGTCAAATTCAACGATACGGTGACGCTGCTGGATGCGGGCATACCGCACCTGATGGACGACTGGCCGGCGGGCAGCTTTCGACAGTTTTTACTCACCCATTATCATATGGATCACGTACAGGGATTGTTTCCGCTACGCTGGGGCGTCGGTGCGTCCATCCCGGTGTACGGCCCGCCGGACGAACAGGGGTGCGACGATCTGTTTAAGCATCCCGGCATTCTCGACTTTAGCCACACCGTCGAGCCGTTTGTGGTGTTTGAGTTACAAGGATTGCAGGTCACACCGCTACCGCTGAATCACTCAAAGCTGACGTTGGGTTATCTTCTGGAGACAGCGCACAGCCGCGTGGCATGGCTGTCTGACACCGCCGGACTGCCCGATAAAACGCTCACCTTTCTGCTCAACAATCAGCCACAAGTTATCGTCATCGACTGTAGCCATCCGCCACGTCCCCAACCGCCGTGCAATCACTGTGATTTAAATACGGTCATTGCGCTTAATGAAGTGATTCGCTGCCCGCAGGTGATCCTCACGCATATCAGCCACGCGTTCGATGTCTGGCTGATGGATAACCCGCTCCCGGACGGATTTGAAGCAGGCTATGACGGGATGCAGATTATGGTCGATTAACGCCCGTAATCCTCTTCCATTCGGCTTTCTTCATCTTCCAGTTGGCGGCGTTCACGATCGAGCTGGCGCTGACGTTCATCAAGCTGCCGTCTGCGATCCTCAAACTGACGGCGGCGATCATCATATTGTCTGCGGCGATCGTCGCTCATTTCGTTCTGCCACCTGTCGTCGCGCGAATCCTCGTAATCCCGCCCGCTATCGCTGTCAGGCTTATAAGCATCGTTGATCGCCTGCTGAATGTTGCCGATAGCATCATCAATGATATCGGCCTGTGCCGGCACGGTAGCCAGCGACAGCAGGCTGAATAAAAAGAGTGTCAGGGTGCGTTTCATAAAACCAGCCTCAAAAGGGGACGGTTTCTACGTTAGTTATCGCCCTGTGCGACGAGTAGCGGAGGAATCTCAATTTCGTATCGGGTTCCGCTACAGCTTGCGTCGGCACAACGCCAAATCGTCACGTCAAATATGACGACAGCCTGTTTTTCGTCAGGGTTTTGTCCAAAAATTATCCGTAATATCAGGGAAAGCCCCCAATTAAAATGTGGCATAAAAGATGCATACTCAGGTCGACAAGCGTGTATGCGCGATTTGATTAACTGGAGCGAGACCGATGAAAAAAGTCGTCACGGTTTGCCCGTATTGCGCATCAGGTTGCAAGATCAACCTGGTGGTCGATAACGGCAAAATCGTCCGGGCTGAGGCGGCGCAGGGGAAAACCAATCAGGGTACTCTGTGTCTGAAGGGCTATTACGGCTGGGATTTTATTAACGATACCCAGATCCTGACCCCGCGCCTGAAAACGCCTATGATTCGTCGCCAGCGTGGCGGCAAACTGGAATCAGTTTCCTGGGATGAAGCGCTGAATTACGTCGCCGAACGCCTGAGCGCCATCAAAGCGAAATACGGCCCTGATGCCATCCAGACGACCGGCTCGTCGCGCGGCACCGGGAATGAAACCAACTACATCATGCAAAAATTTGCGCGCGCCGTTATTGGTACCAATAACGTTGACTGCTGCGCTCGCGTCTGACACGGCCCATCGGTTGCAGGTCTGCACCAGTCGGTCGGTAACGGCGCAATGAGCAATGCCATTAACGAAATTGATAACACCGATTTAGTGTTTATCTTCGGTTACAACCCGGCGGATTCCCACCCGATTGTGGCGAATCACGTGATTAACGCTAAACGTAACGGGGCGAAAATTATCGTCTGCGATCCGCGCAAAATTGAAACCGCGCGCATTGCCGACATGCACATCGCACTGCGAAACGGCTCGAATATCGCACTGTTGAACGCGATGGGCCATGTCATTATTGAAGAAAATCTGTACGACCAGGCGTTTGTCGCCTCCCGTACGGAAGGTTTTGAAGAGTACCGCAAGATTGTCGAAGGCTATACGCCGGAGTCCGTCGAGGAGATAACCGGCGTTAGCGCGAGTGAAATTCGTCAGGCGGCGCGGATGTATGCCGGTGCGAAAAGCGCGACCATCCTGTGGGGCATGGGCGTCACCCAGTTCTATCAGGGTGTAGAAACCGTGCGTTCACTGACCAGCCTCGCGATGCTGACCGGCAACCTCGGTAAGCCCAGCGTGGGCGTTAACCCGGTACGTGGCCAGAACAACGTTCAGGGCGCGTGCGATATGGGTGCGCTGCCGGATACCTATCCGGGCTATCAGTATGTGAAAGATCCGGCTAACCGCGAGAAATTCGCCAAAGCCTGGGGCGTGGACAGCCTGCCTGCGCACACTGGCTATCGCATCAGCGAGCTGCCGCACCGTGCGGCGCATGGCGAAGTGCGTGCGGCGTACATTATGGGCGAAGATCCGTTGCAAACGGATGCGGAACTCTCCGCAGTGCGCAAAGGCTTTGAGGATCTGGAACTGGTCATTGTACAGGACATCTTTATGACCAAAACCGCATCGGCGGCAGATGTCATTTTACCGTCGACGTCGTGGGGCGAGCATGAAGGGGTCTTTACCGCTGCTGACCGTGGTTTCCAGCGCTTCTTTAAAGCCGTTGAGCCGAAGTGGGATCTGAAAACCGACTGGCAAATCATCAGTGAGATCGCCACCCGGATGGGGTATCCGATGCACTACAACAACACCCAGGAGATCTGGGATGAGTTGCGTCATCTGTGCCCGGATTTCTACGGGGCGACTTACGAGAAGATGGGCGAACTGGGCTACATCCAGTGGCCTTGCCGCGACACGTCAGACGCCGATCAGGGGACCTCATACCTCTTTAAAGAGAAGTTTGATACCCCGAACGGCATGGCACAGTTCTTCACCTGCGACTGGGTTGCGCCGATCGATAAACTCACCGACGAGTACCCGATGGTACTGTCGACGGTGCGTGAAGTCGGCCACTACTCCTGTCGTTCGATGACCGGAAACTGTGCGGCTCTGGCCGCGCTGGCCGACGAACCGGGCTATGCGCAAATCAACGCGGCCGATGCGGCGCGTCTGGGCATTGAAGATGAAGCGCTGGTGTGGGTTCACTCGCGAAAAGGCAAAATTATCACCCGCGCGCAGGTCAGCGAGCGCCCGAACAAAGGGGCTATCTATATGACCTACCAGTGGTGGATTGGTGCCTGTAACGAGCTGGTGACCGAGAACTTAAGCCCGATTACCAAAACGCCAGAGTACAAGTATTGCGCCGTGCGCGTGGAGCCGATTGCCAATCAGTCCGCCGCCGAGCAGTACGTGATTGATGAATATAACAAGCTGAAGGCTCGCCTGCGCGAAACCGCAATG
The DNA here is from genome assembly GCF_016906145.1 of Citrobacter sp. MGH 55. Lineage (NCBI taxonomy): Bacteria > Pseudomonadati > Pseudomonadota > Gammaproteobacteria > Enterobacterales > Enterobacteriaceae > Citrobacter > Citrobacter sp. MGH 55. The sequence goes on along the minus strand of NZ_CP070239.1, from coordinate 1,714,709 downwards.
GGCTAACCACAACGTTGATGCATCTCAACAGCCTCCACCCTGGAGGCTGTTTTTTTATCCATACGATCTCTTTATACTGTCCATTCCGTACCCTAATTAAAACTTAATAATGAAACCACTTCTTGCATTGATGTTATTGATGACATTCTTTGCCCGTGCTGCCGATCCTGAGCCTGGAAGCCAGTATTTGCAGGCCGCAGAGGCAGGTGACAAACGCGCGCAATATTACCTTGCTGACAGCTGGTTTAGCTTCGGCGATTTAAGCAAAGCCGAATACTGGGCACAGAAATCCGCCGACAATGGCGATGCGGACGCCTGTGCGCTGCTGGCGCAGATTAAAATCACTAATCCGGTCAGTCTGGATTACCCGGAAGCAAAAATGCTGGCGGAGAAGGCCGCCCGGGCGGGCAGTAAAGCGGGCGAAATTACGCTGGCACGCATTCTGGTGAATACGCAGGCCGGTAAAACCGATTACCCCAAAGCCATCTCCCTGCTGCAAAACGCCTCTGAAAATCTGGAGAGTGATGTGGCCGTAGATGCACAAATGCTGCTCGGTTTGATTTACGCCAACGGCGTCGGGATTCAGGCTGATGATGATAAAGCGACCTGGTACTTCAAACGCAGTTCCGCCATCTCTCGCACCGGGTATTCCGAATACTGGGCGGGAATGATGTTTCTGAACGGCGAACAGGGCTTTATTGAGAAGAATAAACAGAAGGCGCTGCACTGGTTGAATCTGAGCTGTACCGAAGGTTTCGATACTGGCTGCGAAGAGTTTGACCGATTAACGAACGGCTGACTCAGATTACCTGATGGCGCTTTGCTTATCAGGCCTACAAGCGATGTTGACTCGTAGGCCGGATAAGGCGCAGCGCCATCCGGCAGACCGTTTACCGTTACTGGGCGGTCTTATCAAATTTCCCCAGCATTTCGCGCTCGTAGGCCTGCGCTTTTTTGCGGTCAAATTTGTGTTCCCACTTGGCAATCACCAGCACCGCCAGCGCATTACCCACCACGTTCAGCGCCGTACGCGCCATGTCGAGAATACGGTCGACCCCGGCGATAAAGGCCAGGCCTTCCAGCGGGATGCCCACGCTACCAAGCGTTGCCAGCAGTACCACGAAGGAGACGCCCGGCACACCAGCAATCCCTTTCGATGTCACCATCAGCGTCAGCACCAGCACGATTTCCTGCCACAGCGACAGGTCGATACCGTACAACTGCGCGATGAAGATCGCCGCAATACTCTGGTACAGGGTCGAGCCATCGAGGTTAAACGAGTAGCCGGTCGGCACCACAAAACTGGTGATCGAGGCTGGCGCACCGTAGGCTTCCATCTTCTCGATAATTCGCGGCAGTACGCTTTCAGAGCTGGCGGTGGAATACGCCAGAATCAATTCATCTTTCAGAATGCGGATCAGGATCCAGATACTCAGTCCGCAAATACGCGCGACGATACCCAGCACCACCAGCGCGAAGAACAGGATCGCGAAGTGAACCAACAGCACCAGCTTCGCCAACGGCCACAGCGAGGCAAAACCGAAGTTCGCCACGGTCACGGCGATCAGCGCGAATACCCCGACGGGTGCATAGCGCATGACCATGTGCGTCACTTTAAACATGGTTTCGGAAATGGAGCGGAACACCGTCACCAGCGGCTCACGATGTGTTGCCGGTAGCGAGGAAAGCCCCAGACCAAACAGCACCGAGAAGAAGATGATTGGCAGCATGTCGCCTTTCGCCATCGAAGCAACGATGTTTGTCGGGACCAGCGACAGAATGGTGCCCATCAGGCCATGCGCGTGGCTTTGCACCTCTGCCGTCGTGTTCTGGTATTTCGAAATGTCCACGGTCGCCAGTTGCGACATATCAATGCCGGAACCCGGCTGGAAGACGTTCGCCAGCGTAATCCCGAGGATAATGGCAATCGTCGTGATCACTTCGAAATAGAGAATGGTTTTCGCGCCGATACGTCCCAGTTGTTTCGCATCGCCGACACCGGCAATCCCGACAATCAGCGTGGAGATCACAATCGGCACGACGATCATTTTAATCAGATGGATAAAGATATCCCCTGCCGGAGAGAGCAGGTTTGCAATCAGCCACTCGCGGCTGTCGCTGTGATAATGCAGATAACTGCCGAGTAAAATGCCCAGCACCATGGCAATCAGGATCTGCCAGGCCAGACTGAGTTTAAAACTTTTCATAACGACGAACTTCCTCAATGGAACGCCACTCCTGTTCATCGCGCAGGAATGGATACATACTGAAAGGGTATGAATTGTGTTGCGTTGGTTAGTAGAGTTTTTTAACGCTATACCCTAAATAGTCCGAGTTGCAGGAAGCCAACACACCTGCAGCTTGAAGTATGACGGGTGTATAATCAGTACCATTTGCAGGGCATCTTGCGCAACCCTTTAAGAACAGGGCTTTTCGCTGAAATAATGCATAATAACGCGAATTTATCGGGTTTATATTGCATAACTATTTGTTATGGAAAGATTTTTAAATCTGCGTTTTTGAATTATAACCGTCATGAATTATTTTGGCGGCGAGGTTCATTTGCCTGTTTTTTAAACAGATAAATCGCGCAAAATCACAAATCTATTTCTGTCGGTTCTGTAATAACTTTGCCATATTTATCGAGTCTATCAGCTGCGCACGATTCACCCGCGGCGAATTCAAATCCAGGACTTTTTGCCACTGCAAAATCGCCTGTTTGTAATCCGCCTGCATAAATGCATCCGACGCCAGTAGCATCAGCGCAGTCACTTCCCCGGCATCCAGTGCCAGCGCCTTATCAATCATCTCGCGGGTCGCCGGCGTCATGTGCTGCCCGGCCTGGTAGTAGAGCACGGTCGCCAGCGCCGAATAGATCTCCGCATTCTCTCCACGGTTACGCAGCGCCTGACCATAAGCCAGCAGCGCATTATCGTAATCATTGCGCCACAGATAATACTCGCCGAGGAGCGCCCACTTTTCGCTGTCCTGGGGGTTGGCGCGAATCTGTTTTTGCAGGGCTATCAGTTGGGCCTCCGGCGTCGCGGTTTCTGCGAATTCATGCAGCGGATCGGCCAGTCGTCGTTGTTCGTCTCGCACGGCCTGCCATTTCGGCGACAGCAGATAGCCGCACAGACAGACGATGACCATCAGCACTGCCGCCAGAGTCAGTCGTCTGACAGGCATCGGGCGTGACGGTTCAGGTTGTCTCATCGTTGCCCCCTTTTCGCCTGCTGACGCGCCACAAAATCCCTACAACCAGCAGCAACAGCAGGCACGGTAATGCCCACAGCAGCAGCGTCTGCCCGGTGAGCGGCGGGTTATAGCGGACAAAATCACCATACCGCGCGGTCATCCAGGCGGTGATTTCAGCTTCATCTTTCCCTTCTGCCACCATCGTATAGACCTGGTGGCGCATGCTGACCGCAACCGGCGCATTGGATTCCAGCAAGTTTTGATTCTGGCACTGCGGACAGCGAAGCTGGCTGGCAATCGACAACGCCTTTTCCTGCTGCTGCGGGTTCTCAAAAGCCCAGGTATCAACCACCTGAGCGTGAGCGGAAAAGGAGATAACCAGCAGTAAGATAAACGCAATGATGGTGCCTGATGACGCTGCGCTTATCAGGCCTGCGCCGTGCTTAAACCATGCGCCGCCATCCGGCAATCCCCCCGACAAAAACCGCGGTTCATTACGCATCGCGCTTTCTCCCACGCCAGCCGCTGAGCAGCGCCCCGGCAATCATCAACAGCCCCCCGCCCCAAATCCAGCGCACGCCGCTTTGCACATACAGGCGCAGGGCATACCGCTCCTCGCCCGTTTTTTCACCCATCACCGCATACCAGTCATGAAGCAGATCCCAGTGAATGCCAGGTTCCATCATTTGCTGGCGACGGGCGGAATAAAAGCGCCGCTCGGGCGTCATGCTACCTATTCGTTTCTCGCCCTGCCACAGCGTAATAAGTGCCTTTTCGGTGGTGTAGTTCCCTTTCGCGGCCAGATCCAGCCGTTCAAAGCGGAAGGTGTACCCCGCCAGTTCAACCTGCTGACCTGGGCTCAGGTTAAGGCTTACCTCCTGACGACTGCCGCTGGAGAAGAGAATCCCCGCGGCAAAAACCAGCACACCTGCGTGCGCCAGCAGCGCCGGAAGCTGGCGGTGTACGGCCCTCTTCCGGCTTCTGACCATCGCTGTCACGATCACCACCAACATCAGCAAGCCAAACGGCAAGGTGGCGCGGTTAAAATAGGGCGCGCCAACGGAGAGTCGTCCCCAGCCCAGCAGGCCATAAATCATCGGGTAGAGCGTTCCAATCAGTACGATCAGCAGCACCGCGCAAAAGAGCAGCAGCGCTGCCAAAATCAGCATTTCGCGTGACCAGCCGCTCAGACGAACGGCCTGTTGGTTAGCCCGCGCGCGCCAGCCGTACAAGCCGAGCGCGGCCAGACTCAGAATGGCAAAGAGGGCAAACAGCGGCACGGCGCGCACATTATCCAGCGCAAAAGCGTGTACAGAAACGAGAATACCGGAACGGACAATCAGCGTGCCCAGCAAAGAGAGGATAAGCGTAACAATGGCCAGCAGTAGCGACCAGTGGCGAAAAATGCCGCGTTCACGCGACACATACAGGCTGTGCAGCAGCGCACTGGCAGAAAGCCAGGGTAATAAAGACGCGTTTTCCACCGGGTCCCAGAACCACCAGCCGCCCCACCCCAGTTCGCAATAGGCCCACCATGAACCGAGAATGATGCCAAGCGTCAGCGCACACCAACCGGGCAGCACCCAGCGCCAGCACACCCAGGCGGTCAACGTCGTGAAATCACCGCGCAGCAATGACGCCAGCGCCACTCCGGCAGCGACCATCAGGCCGCCGTACCCCAGATACAGCAATGGCGGATGCAGGATCAGCCCCAGATGTTGCAGCATCGGGTTGAGATCGCGCCCTTCTATCGCTGGCGGAAAGATACGGACAAACGGATCGGACCAGAACACCACAAACAGCAGCAGCAATGCGGTGATCGCCGAGAGTACGCCGAGTGTGAAGGGAAACAGAGGATCAGATTCGCGGCGATAACGCCAGGCAAACAGCGCGCTCCAGCCGGACAGAAATAACACCCACAGCAGCAGAGATCCTTCGTGACCGCCCCACACCGCCGCCAGCTTGAGTCCCCACGACAACAGGCTGTGACTATGTTGGGCCACATAGATAACGGAGAAATCGCTGGTCAGAAAGCAGAACACCAGAATCAAGAAGGCGAGCAGCAGGCACGCAAATTGCGCCCAGACGCCCACGCTCGCCAGACGCATTACGCTCTGCCAGCGCTGGCGTTCACCTGCCAGTACGGCAAGCGGGGTCAACACGTTGACCCCGAGGCTGAATAACAGTGCCAGAAAACCGGCTTCAGGAAGGAGTACGTCCAGAAATCACCTTTCCCTCACAGCCATGCTTATGCAACCGTGAGCTGTCCAGCATAAAGAATGAAAAAGCGCAGTAACAGCACGCCCGTCAGGCTGGCACCACAGACCGCCAGCACACCATGAAACGTCGAACCGCGGTTGGCCCAGGGTTTCAGTAACATGGGAACGATCAGTCCCAGCCCCGCGACGCCGAGCCAGAACCACCAGGTCCAGAAGCCGCCACCCAGCGCCGCCGACAGCGCGCGCATTTTGCCGTCATCGCCCAGAGCCAGCCCCACAAAGAAGGCGACCAGCAGGAAGATCTCCAGCCACACCACCGGGGTTTCCACGCGGTGAATAAAATGCGCCTCGGTACTGTGCGGATTACCACGCTGACGTAATGCCATCGCAATCAGCGCCACCGCCGCACCGGAGGAGATCCCGGAAAACAGGAACAGCACCGGCAGGATCGGGTTATTCAGGAACGGATACGATTTCAGCACCGAAAGCAGGAAACCGGTGTAGGCACCCAGCAGCACCGCCAGTACCAACATTAGCGTTTCGAGTCCACGGTTGAACGGCGTTAACAGCGTCAACACTTTCTGCACCAGTCCCAGACGGGGGAACCAACGCTGTTGCAGAGCCATCACCTCTTTTTGAAAGATGATGGCCAGCCACAGAATCAGCACCACCATATAAAGCTGGAATAGCAGAACCCCCATCGACATCACCGACGTAAAGCTATAGTGGAACATCAGCTTCCAGAAGGTCCAGGGACGCGTCAGGTGGAAGATCAGAATCAGCAGGCCGAGAATAATCGCCCCCGGCCCCACGACCAGCGTGGTACGCAGCAGCGTACTGTCCGCTCCACCCGCCTCCGGATGGTAACGGCGCAGCAGGATTGACAGCGTCACCAGTCCGGCAGAGATGCCGATCAGAAACAGATAGATGGCGATGGGCCAGTCCCACACCAGCGATTCAAAGTGGAAAGCAGATGCGTTTGTCATTGGCTCACCTCCCCATATTTAAAGGGAACGCGGTAGACCTTCGGTTTGGTACCCAGCGCCAACTTGTAGCGATAGGTGGTTTTCTGCCGCAGCAGCCGGGAAATATCGCTGTCAGGATCGTCCAGATTACCAAACGTCAGCGCCTTCGTCGGGCAAGACTCGACGCAGGCAGGCAGTTTGCCCGCTTTCAGATTGGTTTTACGGCAAAAATCGCATTTATCCGCTGTTTTCGTGACCGGATGGATAAAGCGCACGCGGTACGGACACGCGGCGATGCAGTACTGACAGCCGACGCAGAGATCCGGGTTCACATCCACGATGCCATTCGCGGCATCGCGATACGACGCCCCGGTCGGGCAGACGTCAACGCACGGCGCGTGATCGCAGTGCTGGCACGAATGGCGGAAGAAGCGGTACTTCACATCCGGAAACGTGCCCAGCGGTTCACTGCGAATGATGGTCAGTCGCGACACGCCTTCCGGCACGTTGTTGACTTCCCGACAGGCATCCATACAGGCGGTACAGCCGATGCATAATGATTCATCATGCACCATGCCGTATCGCACGCCGTTGATATTCAACGTTTTCGCCACCACGCGTCCTGCAGTACCGCTGACGGCCACCAGCGCGCCGACGCCGGTGATGAACTGGCGACGAGAGCAACTCATGGATGCTCCTTAAGCAAGGGCACAGACGCCGGATTAAAGTTCGGGTTGTTACGCTGATCGCTGTGGCAATCGACGCAAATCTTAACTCGTCCTTTATCGCTTAACGTCTGCATCGTGTCTTGCTTCGGATGCAGCGAATGACAACTGGCGCAGGCCACTTTAGTCACGTGGACATCGTGCGGCCAGAACGCTTTTTGCAACTGTTCAGGCAAGTGGCAGGACAGACAAACGCTGTTCTGCTGCTCCACGTTGTACATCGGCTCGTTAAAGCGCATCACATCCTTCGCCCCTTCACGGTGCTGAGGCGATGGCTTGCCATGACAGTTAGTACAGGTGACCGGCAGTTTATTGTTCGGATTGGTCACGGACGCATGCTTACCATGCATCCCTTCGGTATCCGGCTTGTGACAGTCCAGACACGCGGCATCCGGGCTACGCTGTGGCGTCACCTCCCAGCGTTCCGATTCCTGCGGCGTTGGCGTGGCGGTTATTCCACTCAGGCTCCATAACAGACCTGACGCCAGCACCCCAGCAGTTAATAACGAACGTAATACGCTCATATTCACTCCGTTGAGTTATCCGCCCCTTGCGAGGCGGAATGGGGTTATTGGCTTAACAAACCGTTTTTACGCGCCTGTTCTTCCCACTGCGGGATCACCGTTTTGATAAAGTCCTGTTTATCGGCGTTAATCTGCTGCATATTCAGACCAATGGCCGCCTGAGCTTTCTCTTTGGTGGAGATATCCGGAATTGCGATTTCATGGGTGATGCCTTTGGTTGCCAACAGACGCGCCAGCTTAGTCCGCGCATCGGCGGCTTTGTCCATCGCGATACCTAACATCCGCAGACCTTCTTCCGGGGCGTGCATATGGATACCGTGAGAGGCAATGGCCAGATCCCAGCGCCACTGCGCGTGACGGATATCGCTCAGAATCGGCTTCATTTCCGCTTCCGTTGCTCCCGCATCCCAGGCCGCTTTCGCTTCGAAGTGCGCACGAACCAGTTGATCTTCAACTTTGATTTTCAGCCCATTGATTGCCTTCTTACGCTCAGCGACCACGTTTTGCAGAGAGGCTTTGTCCTGGGTATGGCAGTTCGCACAGGTTTGCGGGAAGTTGTCGAACGGATTGCCAATCTTATGATCGGTATAGAGTTTTCCTTCGGCGTTCTGCACTTTCGGCATATGACAGTCAATACAGGTCACATTGTTTTTGCCGTGAATACCCACGCTCCAGGTTTCATATTCCGGATGCTGTGCTTTCAGCATCGGCGCTTTTGACAGCGAGTTGGTCCAGTCAGAGAAGGTAATGGCGTCATAGTATTTCTCCATGTCTTCGACTTTCATGCCGTCATCCCACGGGAACTTCACGGCTTTGTCTTTGCCGTCAAAATAATATTCAACGTGGCATTGCCCGCAAACCATCGACTGCTGGTCGAAACGACCGGCTTTATCGAAAGGCTTACCGATGGTCTCCATCGCACGTTCCGCATACGGACGAGACAACGTCAGCTCAGGTTTACCTTTCGCAAAGTCAGGTGACGCCGTGTTATGGCAGTCGCCGCAGCCCAGGTTATTCACGATTTCCGGGCCGCCGCGCGCCCATTTGCCGTGGAAGTAGCCGTCTTCGCCATCTTTCTGGATCAAACGCGCCACGTCCGGGCTTTTACAGCTCCAGCAGGCCATTGGCAATGGACCGTCTTCAGCATTTTTTGGGGCACCGGTACGTAAGGTTTCACGCACGTCGGTCACCGCATAGGCGTGCCCACGCGGTTTGTTGTAATCACGGGAGAACGGATATCCCGCCCACAAGATTACCAGACGGGGATCTTCCGCTAACGCGTCTTCGCGTTTTGATTGCTCTGAAGTCGCTTTCCATGAGAGGTATTGATCGGGATGCTGAGGGGCGAAGACTTCATTCTTCGCTTCAACGGTTACTGATTTTGCGGGTTCGGGCGTTTGCTCAGCATAAACCGCAGAAATGAAAAACAGCGGTACGATCAGGCTGAAGAAACGACGTGCGCGTAGTGTAATCCTTGCCATAGAGGTCTCATCCAGATTGCGCCATTGCGTTCAATGACGGTTCTTTTTTATTCTATCCATGACGATAACCACACACACCGCCATGACATTGCCCTAATCTAGATGTAACAAAAAAACCACACTCAAAATGTTGTCTTTAATCAATTGTAAGTGTATGTAAAATACCACTTTAGAGTTAGTCAAGCCGTTTTTTCTCTACTCCTTTCCTCTTTTTCGACCTCGATCACCGTTCGTGAATAATTAACATAACCCTCTGTAACGGAAAGATTTTACCAACTTTTGTTGGTTTCCTTCAAAAAACGTATTGCCGTTAATTTGCACAATTCCTGTATTGCGTGATCTGTCGCGCAAAAGCTAAACAAAACTGTCAAAGCCCCTACATTTAACGTTTGTGAGACATATTATTAACATCCTACAAGGAGAACAAAAGCCATGAGCCAAATTCACAAACACGCTATTCCCGCAAACATTGCGGATCGTTGCCTGATAAATCCGGAGCAGTACGAAGCGAAGTATCAACAATCTATTAACGAGCCAGATACCTTCTGGGGCGAGCAGGGAAAAATTCTCGACTGGATCACGCCGTACCAGAAAGTGAAGAACACCTCTTTCGCGCCGGGCAATGTCTCCATTAAATGGTATGAGGACGGCACGCTGAACCTGGCGGCCAACTGTCTCGACCGCCACCTGCAGGAAAATGGCGAACGCACCGCCATCATCTGGGAAGGCGATGACGCCTCGCAGAGCAAACATATTAGCTATCGCGAACTGCATCGCGATGTCTGCCGTTTCGCCAATACGCTGCAGGATCTGGGGATTAAAAAAGGCGATGTGGTGGCGATCTATATGCCAATGGTGCCAGAGGCCGCCGTCGCGATGCTGGCCTGCGCCCGCATTGGTGCCATACATTCGGTGATCTTCGGCGGTTTCTCGCCGGAAGCGGTCGCCGGTCGCATCATTGATTCCAGTTCGAAGCTGGTGATTACCGCTGATGAAGGCGTGCGCGCCGGTCGCAGCATTCCGCTGAAGAAAAACGTCGACGATGCGCTGAAAAACCCGAACGTGAAAACCATCGAGCATGTGGTTGTACTCAAGCGCACCGGCGGCAACATCGAGTGGCAGGAAGGTCGCGACCTGTGGTGGAGCGATCTGATTGAAAAAGCCAGCCCTGAGCATCAACCCGCAGAGATGAACGCCGAAGATCCGCTGTTCATCCTCTATACCTCGGGCTCCACCGGTAAACCGAAGGGCGTGTTGCACACCACCGGCGGCTATCTGGTATATGCCGCAACGACCTTTAAATATGTGTTTGATTACCATCCGGGCGATATCTACTGGTGCACCGCCGATGTGGGTTGGGTTACCGGACATAGCTACCTGCTGTATGGGCCGTTGGCCTGCGGCGCTACCACGCTGATGTTTGAAGGCGTGCCGAACTGGCCGACGCCGGCGCGCATGAGCCAGGTGGTGGATAAGCATAAGGTCAATATTCTCTACACCGCGCCGACGGCGATCCGCGCCCTGATGGCGGAAGGCGATAAGGCGATTGAGGGCACTGACCGCTCATCGCTGCGCATTCTGGGATCTGTTGGCGAGCCGATCAACCCGGAAGCGTGGGAGTGGTACTGGAAAAAGATCGGTAACGAAAAATGCCCGGTGGTGGATACCTGGTGGCAGACCGAAACCGGTGGCTTCATGATCACCCCGCTGCCGGGCGCAACCGAACTGAAAGCGGGTTCCGCTACCCGCCCGTTCTTCGGCGTGCAGCCGGCGCTGGTGGATAACGAAGGCCATCCGCAGGAAGGGGCCACCGAAGGCAACCTGGTGATCACCGATTCCTGGCCTGGACAGGCGCGTACGCTGTTCGGCGATCATGAACGCTTTGAGCAAACCTACTTCTCAACCTTTAAAAACATGTACTTCAGCGGCGATGGCGCGCGTCGTGACGAAGACGGTTACTACTGGATCACCGGGCGCGTTGACGACGTGCTGAACGTCTCCGGTCACCGTCTGGGCACGGCGGAAATTGAATCCGCGCTGGTGGCGCATCCGAAGATTGCCGAAGCGGCGGTGGTCGGCATTCCGCATAACATCAAGGGCCAGGCGATTTATGCCTATGTGACGCTGAATCACGGCGAAGAGCCGTCGCCTGAACTGTACGCCGACGTGCGCAACTGGGTACGTAAAGAGATTGGCCCGCTGGCGACGCCAGACGTGCTGCACTGGACCGACTCACTACCAAAAACCCGTTCCGGCAAAATCATGCGCCGTATTTTGCGCAAGATCGCGGCGGGCGATACCAGCAATCTGGGCGATACCTCGACGCTCGCCGATCCTGGCGTGGTAGAGAAGCTGCTCGAAGAGAAGCAGGCCATCGCGATGCCATCATAACAAAAAGATGCCGGATGGCGTTACGCTGATCCGGCCTACGCCCCTACAAGTTCTGACCCTACCCTCTCTTCATTGGGAGGGGAAATATAAAAACCTCCCCAAAGGATTTCGTGTCACAGGAAGACGGCAAGCGAGCACATCTCCGGTCACATCGTTCACTATGTGACTGGGGTGGGCAAGTGCGGCCAACGCATCTGTGGCGTGAAAGACTCAGGGGGCCTCTGGAGACTCTGTGATGAATGACACCATTTATCAGCGGATAGAAGACAGTGCGCGTTTCAGGGAATTAGTTGAAAAAAGGCAACGGTTTGCCACGATACTGTCGATCATCATGCTGGTGGTCTATATCAGCTTTATTCTACTGATTGCTTTTGCGCCTGGCTGGCTGGGAACCCCGCTTCATGAGGGAACCAGCGTCACCCGGGGTATTCCGATTGGCGTGGGGGTGATTCTGATCTCTTTCGTTCTGACCGGCATCTACATCTGGCGGGCGAACGGCGAATTTGACCGTCTGAACAAGGCAGTACTGCACGAGGTTAACGCATTATGAAGCGAGTCCTGACGGCGCTTGCCGCCACACTACCCTTCGCGGCCAACGCGGCGGATGCCATTAGCGGTGCAGTACAACGCCAGCCAACCAACTGGCAGGCGATTGTCATGTTTCTGATTTTCGTTGTGTTTACGCTGGGTATTACGTACTGGGCCTCTAAACGCGTACGTTCACGCAGCGACTACTATACGGCGGGCGGAAATATCACCGGCTTCCAGAACGGACTGGCAATTGCGGGCGATTACATGTCGGCGGCGTCGTTCCTCGGGATCTCCGCACTGGTGTTTACCTCCGGCTATGACGGGTTGATCTACTCGCTGGGCTTCCTCGTCGGCTGGCCGATCATCCTGTTCCTGATCGCCGAGCGTCTGCGTAACCTCGGTCGCTATACCTTTGCCGATGTGGCCTCTTATCGCCTGAAACAAGGCCCGATCCGTATTCTGTCGGCCTGCGGTTCGCTGGTGGTGGTTGCCCTTTATCTGATTGCACAAATGGTCGGTGCGGGCAAACTGATTGAACTGCTGTTCGGCCTGAACTACCACATTGCGGTGGTGCTGGTCGGTGTGCTGATGATGATGTACGTGCTGTTCGGCGGCATGCTGGCAACCACGTGGGTGCAGATCATCAAAGCCGTGCTGCTACTGTTCGGCGCCAGCTTTATGGCCTTTATGGTGATGAAGCACGTCGGCTTTAGCTTCAATAACCTGTTCACCGAAGCGATGGCGGTTCACCCGAAAGGCTCTGCGATTATGAGCCCAGGCGGGTTGGTGAAAGACCCAATCTCCGCGCTCTCACTGGGGCTCGGCCTGATGTTTGGTACGGCAGGCCTGCCGCACATCCTGATGCGTTTCTTCACGGTAAGCGATGCCCGCGAAGCGCGTAAGAGCGTGTTCTATGCCACCGGTTTTATGGGTTATTTCTACATCCTGACCTTCATCATCGGCTTTGGCGCCATCATGCTGGTCGGTGCCAATCCGGCGTATAAAGACGCGGCGGGCGCATTGATTGGCGGGAACAACATGGCGGCGGTACATCTGGCGAATGCGGTGGGTGGTAACCTGTTCCTCGGCTTTATTTCCGCCGTGGCGTTCGCCACCATTCTGGCGGTCGTCGCTGGCCTGACGCTGGCGGGAGCATCTGCGGTTTCTCACGATCTGTATGCAAACGTGTTCCGTAAAGGGGCGACCGAACGTGAAGAGTTGCGGGTGTCGAAAATCACCGTGCTGGTGCTGGGCGTGATTGCGATTATTCTCGGCGTGCTGTTCGAGAATCAGAACATCGCTTTCATGGTGGGTCTGGCGTTTGCTATCGCCGCGAGCTGCAACTTCCCGATCATCCTGCTTTCCATGTACTGGTCGAAGCTGACCACGCGTGGCGCGATGATGGGCGGCTGGTTGGGTCTGCTGACGGCCGTCGTGCTGATGGTTCTTGGCCCCACCATTTGGGTACAAATCCTCGGCCACGAAAAAGCTATCTTCCCGTATGAATACCCGGCGCTGTTCTCCATTACCGTGGCATTCCTGGGGATCTGGTTCTTCTCTGCCACGGATAACTCGGCAGAAGGGAATCGCGAGCGTGAGCAGTTCCGTGCTCAGTTTATCCGTTCCCAGACGGGCTTCGGCGTCGAACAAGGCCGCGCCCACTAATCGACACGCTTTTCCCCGGTCACGCTGACCGGGGATCCATTCTCAGAACATCAGCCTTGCCACCAGCGGGGCGACCAGCACCATCACCACACCGGAAAGCATCATCACCAGGCTGGCAACCACGCCCTCCTGCTGACCAAGCTCATACGAGCGCGCCGTTCCCGCGCCGTGCGACGCCGCGCCAAATCCTGCGCCTTTCGCCATCCCTTCACGAATCGACAGACGTAAAAACAGCGCATCCCCGACTGCCATGCCAAAGACGCCGGTTACCACCACGAACAGCGCCACTAAATCCGGCTGCCCACCCAATGGTTCAGCCGCCGCAAGGGCAAACGGCGTGGTCACCGAACGCACCGCCAGGCTGCGCTGAATTTCGTCCGGCAGGGTAAATAAGCGCGCCAGCCAGACGGAACTGGTCACCGCGACCACCGTTGCCGTCACCACGCCTGCGGTCAGTGACATCCAGTGACGTTTGATGATGGCGAAATTGTCGTAAACCGGCACGGCAAAGGCGATCGTTGCCGGGCCAAGCAGCCACAACAACCAGTGGGATTCACCGATATAGCTTTGCCAGGAGATATGCCCCAACACCAGCATCAACACCAGCAGCGCGGGCGTGAGGACCAGCGGCATCAACGGCAGCTTACGAAAACGACGGTACAGACGTTTATTGGCGAAATAGATAACCAGCGTAATCGCCAGGCAGAGCACGCTGAGCTGGAGATTAGTCACGGTTTAACCTGCTTATCTCATAGCGATAGACCTTATCCACCACCCATGCCGTGGCACCGAGCACCATTAGCGTACTGATCGCAATGACCGAAAAAATCCGCCAGCCGTCCACCAGCAGCAGATGGGCATAGTTCACCACCGCCACGACCGCCGGAACAAAAAACAGCAGCATCTCCGCCAGTAGCCAGCGCGCCCCGGCGCGAACCCAGCTCAGCGGCAGGATGCGACAGACAATCAGCGCTAGCATCAACACCATCCCCACCAGATTGGCCGGTAACGGCAGATGCAGCCAGGAGACAAGATATTGCGCAACGATAAACAAACCTGCATACAGCAGTACCTGAACCGGAACCTGAAGTCGTTGCAAAACGGCAGGCGTAACGCGGCTTATCGCCACAGCCATGAGGGAACATCCTGAAAAATAATAGGGAACGCCAGTATAGAGAGACCCCGCCGATGACTGAAATGAATTAAAATCATTACAGGCATAGTCGGAAGGAATACTCATGGATATCAGAACGCTGCGTTATTTTGTTGAAGTGGTGCGCCAACAGAGCTTCACCCGCGCAGCAGAGAAGCTCTTTGTCACCCAACCGACCATCAGCAAGATGTTGAAAAATCTGGAAGATGAACTGAACTGTACGCTGCTGATCCGCGACGGCCGCAAGCTATTGCTCACCGATACCGGTCGCGTGGTGTTTGAACGCGGGCTGGCGATTCTGGCCGAGTTTCGTCAACTGGAAGCCGAACTGGGCGACATCAACCATCTCAACAAAGGGCTGCTGCGCCTTGGCATCCCGCCGATGGTCGGCATGCTGATGGCCGGACCGATCGGCCTGTTTCGCCAGCGTTACCCCGGCGTAGAGCTCAAGGTTTCCGAGTTTGGCGGGTTAACGGTGCAGCAGGCGGTGATGAATGGTGAACTGGACGTCGCGATGACCGCGCTACCCGTGGAAGAAGAAAGTGGTCTGGCGACGTTACCTGTATTCAGCCACCCCCTGTGCGTACTGGTGCCACGTTCCGGTCAGTGGACCACCTGCCAGTCCGTATCGCCAGAAGCGCTGGCCGAGCATCCGCTGTTAATCTACAACGAAGATTTCGCCCTGAGCCGCCAGTTAATGCAGTTGTTCAGTGAGCATGACGTCAAGCCGCGTATCGCGGTACGCAGCGGACAGTGGGACTTTCTTGCGGCGATGGTGCAGGCGGGCGTGGGGATTGCCATTCTGCCGGAGCCCATCTGCGAACGGCTGGACAAAAATACGCTGCGCTGGATCCCGCTGGAAAGCGAGTTGCGCTGGCAGTTGGGGATGATTTGGCGCGAAGGGGTGTATCTCTCACACAGCGCCAAAGCGTGGTTATCGTGCTGCGAAGGTTTTTGGGCGGAGCAAGTGCCCTCAGTTGCCCGGTAAGCATCGCGCCACCGGTGGCCTGTGCGATATCGATTTGCACAGAAGTGATGGTTTACCGCCATGCGGTGACAGGTCTGAATGTTCAGGGACTGAAAACCCATGCGCGCGAGATCGGTCTGATGAGGTATATCCCGGCCTGACGCAGGTAAGATCCGCCTGCTATTCGCTGAATAGTACAAAAAACTGCCTTAAAATGCCGAAATGACCATCCTCTCGTAGTGCCGGTTTGTCTGCTGGCGTACCAATAAAAAATGGTCAAATTTCAACCACCACATTCCAGGGCTGAAAAAATTCAATTTCCTGTACGTGAACAGTAGGCCG
Organism: Citrobacter sp. MGH 55; assembly: GCF_016906145.1. Taxonomy (NCBI): domain Bacteria; kingdom Pseudomonadati; phylum Pseudomonadota; class Gammaproteobacteria; order Enterobacterales; family Enterobacteriaceae; genus Citrobacter; species Citrobacter sp. MGH 55. Next base: position 1,698,551 of record NZ_CP070239.1, on the reverse strand, counting down.
GGCATGACGTTAGCCGCTGCCCGGCAAACAGGCGAGACAAAAAGCCCTTATCTAATCCAGATTGTCAGCAAAATAATGATAAATGCGATAATCACCACCCGGATAAAGACTTTATCCAGCGATCCTCTGTGCATCGCGCCCCCCTTTCAGAACAAGATTTGCCAGATTGCTAACAGGAGCACCAGCAGCCCCATCAGGAAAAATATCAGCGCGACGATAGTGTCCGGAGAACGGTTCATCTCAGCGCCTCCTTATCATCAGAACCACTGACCGAAACGTTTGATATAGAAACGCTTCATGCCCTGCGCCACCAGGCAATAGCTGAGCAGCGTCGCGACCAGCCACGGGAAGTAGCTTAGCGGCAGCGGCTCCAGCCCGACCATCGCTCCCACTGGCGAGAACGGAACGTAGATCCCGATCGCCATAATCACCGCGGTAGTGAGTAGCACCGGCAGCGTTGCCCGACTCTGAATAAACGGAATTTTCTGCGTTCTCAGCATATGCACGACCAGCGTTTGCGACAGCAGCCCTTCAATAAACCACCCGGACTGGAACAGCGCCTGGGCTTCGACGTTATTCGCCGCAAACACGTACCACATCAGCGCGAAGGTGGTGATATCAAAAATAGACGACGTCGGTCCAATCCACAGCATAAAACGGCCGATGTTCTTCGCATCCCACTTGCGCGGTTTGCGCAAAAATTCGTTGTCCATTTTGTCCCACGGCAGCGAGAGCTGAGAGAGATCGTACATCAGGTTCTGTATCAGCAGATGAATCGCCAGCATCGGCAGGAACGGAATAAACGCGCTGGCCACCAGTACCGAAAAGACGTTGCCGAAGTTAGAACTGGCGGTCATATTCAGATATTTAATGATGTTGCCGAAGGTCTCACGGCCTTTGATCACCCCTTCTTCCAGCACCATCAGATCCTTTTCCAGCAGGATGATATCCGATGCCTCTTTGGCGATATCCGCCGCGCTGTCGACCGAAATGCCTACATCCGCATCGCGCAGGGCCGGCGCATCATTGATGCCGTCGCCGAGAAAACCGACGGTGTGCCCGTTTTTCTGCAGCATTTTCAGGATGCGCGACTTCTGCAGCGGCGTCAGTTTGGCGAATACTGCGCGCTTTTCTACTTCGCGCTCCAGTTCATTATCCGTCATCGCTTCAATCTGGGCCCCGGTCAGGATGCCGTGGGCATCAATGCCCACTTCCAGGCAAATACGCGCCGTAACCACCGGATTATCGCCGGTCAGGACTTTCACTGCCACGCCGTTGTCGCGCAGCGCGGCAATGGCTTTTCCCGCGCTCTCTTTCGGCGGATCGAGGAAAGTCAACATCCCTTCAACCGTCAGTCCCTGCTCATCGGCGGTGCACAGCGGCGTGGTCAGAGCGGAGTCATCCAGCTTGCGAGTTGCGACCAGCAGCACGCGGAAGCCCTGGGCGTTATAATCCTTCGTTTTGGCTAACAGCAGATCGCGTCGGGTTTCATCCAGCGCCACAACGTTATCGCCTTCACGAAGATGCGTGGCGACCATCAGCATCTCTTCGACAGCGCCTTTGCAGATCAGACTTTTGTCACCGTGGCGAACATCTTCCACCGAAACCGATACCCGACGGCGTACAAAATCAAACGGCAGTTCATCCAGTTTGACAAAACGCTCTTTGGTCGCTGACGCAATCCTGCCCTCGCCAAAGCGCAGCACCGCCCGGTCCATCAGGTTGCGCGCCCCGCTCTGGCTACTGCTATTCAGCCAGGCCAGCGTCAGCACCCGGTCGCTCTCATGACCGCTGACATCAAGGTGATGCTCAAGAATGATATTGTCCTGAGTCAGCGTGCCGGTTTTATCGGTACACAGCACGTCCATCGCGCCAAAGTTCTGAATGGCATTCAGTCGCTTGACGATCACTTTGCGCCGCGACATGGCGATAGCGCCTTTCGCCAGGTTAGAGCTGACGATCATCGGCAGCATTTCCGGCGTCAGGCCAACCGCTACCGCCAGGGCAAACAGCGAGGCCTCAACCCAGTCACCTTTGCTGAAGCCGTTAATCAGCAGCACAATCGGTACCATCACCAGCATAAAGCGAATCAACAGCCAGCTGACGCTGTTTACCCCGCGGTCGAACGCCGTCTGGGTACGCGTGCCAACGATGGATTTCGCCAGCGAGCCAAACCAGGTACGGTTTCCGGTGGCCACCACCACCGCCTGCGCCCTGCCGCTGGTCACGTTAGTGCCCATCAGACAGATATTGCCCATCTCCAGCAGGCTTTTATTTTTGTTCGGCTCAGGAAGCCTGTCACACCCTTTGCCGGAAACGCTGGCCAGAACATCATACTTCTCAACCGGCAGCGACTCGCCGCTGAGTATCGACTGACTAACAAACAGGTCCCGGGACTCCAGCAAACGGACGTCCGCCGGAACCAGATCCCCTGCTGCCAGGAAGATGATGTCACCGGGCACCAGCTCCTCAATGGCAATCTCCTCCTGCACCGACCCCAGATTCCCGGGACCGCGACGCAGCACGGTAGCCGTGGTGCGGACCATGGATTTCAGCGCCTGCGCCGCTTTGTTGGTACGAAACTCCTGCCAGAAACGCAATAACCCGCTCAGGCTAACCATCGTGACGATAATGATGATCCCGGTCAGGTCGGTCTCTTCGCCGTTACGCAGCGGTAGCCAGTAATCGGTCACGAAGCTGACGGCGGCCAGCGCCATCAGGACATAGATAAACGGGTTATTGAATGCCTGCAAAAGCTGGATCAATGCTGGCGGCGCCTGCTCATGCGCCACTTCATTGCGGCCATATTCATCCAGTCGTTCAAGGGCATCTTCGTTGGTGAGCCCGTGGCGACTGCTGTTTAACCGCGCCAGCGTATGATCCGGGCTGTTAAATGCCTCGGTTTCAATGGCGAAGCTTTTTTTATGCTGCTTATCATTTTCTGACGCAGACCGGTTTATTTTCCGGTTTACTATTTTCATGTCAGTCATGATTAATCCTCAAATTTAAGACGTCGTTATCCCTGCATAAATGATTTATGCATAATTCATTTTTACGTTATTAAACGCTTATTACTTTAATTGCCTGGGAATATTCATTATTCCCTCCTTAGACAAATGATTGTCGGAGTAGAATAGCCACGAGGTTAACTCCCCTCGACACACCAGCGGACTGACGTAATGTTTTCGTCCCCGCCAACTCTTGACATAATAAGGTCTCGCGCTTTGCGGCAGTCGGTATTACCCACCAGTTCGATGCGAATTTCTTTATGCCCTTGTTCTTTTGCTGCTGTTGACACCAGTCCCTGAAGGCTGAGCGTCATCTCTTTACTGATATTAAGCAATAGCTGACGAATCGCGTTTTCATATTCGCTTTGACAGACAATATTCAGAACGTAGCATTTCTCTTCTTCTGTCGCGCCGGGGATCTGATTAATTCTCTGCGCCGCTTCGCGCAGTAGAATATTGGCGCAGAGGATTATCAGCGTTGCCGCCGCCGCTTGCCAGAACTGGCCCAGTCCGCACAGCACGCCAATCGCCGCAGAGCACCACAAGGTTGCAGCGGTATTCAGGCCGCGCACGTTCATGCCTTCACGCATGATGACGCCGGCACCGAGAAAACCAATTCCGGAAACCACCTGCGCGGCAATACGTCCAGGGCTGTCCGGAGAGGTTGAAATGGAGCTCAGAATAAAAACCGCCGCGCCGGTGGCGACCAGCGCGTTAGTGCGCAGGCCGGCCATACGCTGACGCCACTGTCTTTCAGCGCCAATCAGCGCGCCCAATAGCATCGCAGCGAGTAAATTTGCGATATAAGGAAACATCAACATAGCTTCCTCCATTTATGTTGGAAGAATTAACTACGTGCTTTATTAAGCACACGACGAATTGTCGCCGGAAAGGCGATTAACGTCGCGTTGACGGTGGAGGGAATAATGTATTTTTAAACATGAACATGACGATTATCCTCGCAGCCATGCTGCGTTATTCTTTATGGGATGCAATCGTCTGGATGAGGAGATTGCTGCCCGCCGGTAGGCAAGCAGCGCAGAAAAAATTACGTCAGCTTGCCTTTATGTTTAAATAAGGGTGACTGTCCAACATATTTCTCCTGTGTGAATTTGTGCTCATTATAATCATTCAATTATTCGAGTAAAGTTAAAATCTCGCTTTAGTGACGATTTGTTTAGAATGACCTTAATGCGCAAAGCCCACCCCGGCGTGAGCCGGGGTTAATTCACTAATCAAAGACGTCATTAATTATCGACGTCACGATCGCCGCAATCTGCACCTAATCCTGCCCTACCATGCACCAATCATAGCGGGATAGAACTAAGCAGCCTGAAGGCTGCAAATTTAAAATCTGCCGTCTCCCGGTCCTGTTGTTGCCATACACTACGCGGGATACGTATGACCTGACTACTTTTCTACAGACTGAAAATCGGTATGGCTCAGAATGACGTCGCTTCGCTCACCAGGCGATTCCAGGAGATATCCGTCAGGGATTCGACGGTCCGCTGAATCTGCCGCCCGGGTCGATGCCCGGTAAGCGTAGCGCCACCGGGCAACATGACGGTGTTACTGATTTTCGATCAGTAACGCTTCCAGCAGGTCGAGATCGTGCAGCAGTTTTTGCAACGTTTCATTGCTGATTTCACGCGTGGCGCGCAGGTGATACAGCTCCGCCCGCTCTGAACGCAGCGCCGCGAGACGGAAGCGGCGTTCCAGATTCTCTTCCTGGAGCGAACTCTCAACATCGTTACGCCCGTCGGCACGACGCCGCAGGTTACCGATGACGCGGGAACTCACCTCGGTCAGCAGCTGATTATCAATGTTCTCTTCGGTATCCGCCGCCAGACGCTCTTCCATCTTCTGAATGGCGACAATCGCCACCTCCGCCGTCGCCGCGCGGGCAATCCGCTCCTCTTTCAGTTGCTGAGAATGATCGGCCACTTCCAGATGTTGCAGCAGAATCGGCAGCATAATCACGCCGACAAACAGCGAGAACAGAATCACGCCAGCGGCCAGGAAGACCAGTTCGTAGCGCGCCGGGAAGACGTTGCCATCTGGCAGCAGCAGCGGGATAGACAGGACACCTGCGAGGGTGATAGCCCCGCGAACGCCCGCAAAGGAGGCGATCAAAATTTCCCGTGTCGTCCAGGAGCCAAACTCCATCGGTTTCTTTTTCAGGAAACGCATGCTGAAGTTTTTCATCGTCCACAGCCAGCCGAAACGCACCAGCATCAGCGCCACATAAATCAGAATGATATCGGTAAATAGCATCCAGATTTCCACGTTCGGATCGGCCTCCGCTGCCACCAGCGACGATTCGAGAATGCCCGGCAGTTGCAGGCCCAGCAGCAAAAAGACCATGCCGTTAAACACAAACTCAAGCATCGCCCAGGTGCTGTTGGCGCGCAGACGCATCGCCAGCGGCGCACGGCGCATCACCCCGGAGCGGGTGATGGTCATCCCGGCGGCGACCGCCGCGAGGATCCCGGAGACGCCGATATGTTCTGCGATCAGGTACGATGCGAACGGCAGCAGGAACAGCAGGACGATTTGCGTCGCTGGCTCATCGCCGCCCCAGCGGCTGAGAAAGCGCAGCGAGCGACCGTACAGCCAACTGACCACAAAGCCCGCGAGGATACCGCCGATCGCCACCTTAAAGAACTCCACCGTCGCGCCGCCGACGGTAAACACCATCGTGCCCATCGCCACCGCAACGGCAAATTTCAAAGATACCAGACCGGAGGCGTCATTCATCAGCGCCTCACCTTGCAGGATACCCATGATTTTCTTCGGGATCCGCCCTTCACCGACAATACCGGAAAGCGCAACCGCATCGGTTGGTGACAGCACGGCAGCCAGCGCAAAGGCCGGAATCAACGGAATGCCCGGCACCAGCCAGTAAATCAGAAAACCAATCCCGACCACGGTGACCAGCACCAGCGCCAGCGCCAGACCGAAAATCTCTCGCCCATGTTCAAGAAATTCTCGCGTTGGCGTCTTCCAGCCATCCGCAAACAGCAGCGGCGGGATAAACAGGACCAGAAACAGTTCGGGGTCAAATTCTACGTGCAGACCAAACGTGGGCCACGCCAACAGCGCGCCAATAGCAATCTGCATGAGGGGTAAGGGGAGCTGGAAGGGCAATACGCGCGTAAATACCCCGGACAGCGAGACCACAAGGGTCATGATGAGTATTGTGAAGAAGATTTCCATGCGTTCCCTGTTTGCGATGTTTCTTATGTGTTTGAGAGGCGTCGTGCCTCAATTTTACCTTTCTCAGAGTATCGCAAAAGACAACGAGTGTGTGCTGAAAATAAAAACGGGCGGCAAACGCCACCCGTTTTTCGGAATCACTTTCGGAATCAAATGGCCCAGCCACCGGCATAGAACGCCACCAGCGCCACGGCGATCACTACGGTGCCGATGTTCAGCTTGCGCCATTCACCCGACACCACACGGCCAATCACCAGCGTGGCAAAACCAATCATGATGCCGGTCACGATGTTACAAGTCAGTACAATGAATACCGCCGTCACCAGACCCGCCATCGCATCGACAAAGTCAGCGAAATCGATTTTCGCCACGTTGCTCAGCATCAGCAGACCGACGTACATCAGCGCAGGTGCTGTGGCATACACCGGAACGAGGTAAGAAAGCGGGGAAAGGAACAGGATCAGCAGGAACAGCACGCCAACGGTAATGGCGGTCAGGCCAGTTTTACCCCCCGCCGCCGTACCGGCTGCCGACTCAATGTAGACTGCTGCCGGCGCCGCACCCACCAGACCGGAGAACACGCTGCTCAGGGAGTCTGTGGTCAGTGCTTTACCGCCGTCAATAATCTGCCCGTCTTTATCCAGCAGATTCGCCTGACCCGCCACGGCACGGATGGTGCCAGTGGCATCAAACACAGCGGTCATTACCAGCGCCAGAACGCTTGGCAGAACAACCGGGTTCAGCGCGCCCATGATATCCAGGCTGCCAATCAGTGATTTACCGGTTTCATCGCTCAGCGACGGCATGGCAAAAATTCCGGAGAATTTCACCGCCGGATCGAAAATCAGACCAACGACAGAAATGCCGATAATAGTCAGCAGAATACCGCCCGGCACTTTCAGTTTCTCCAGACCGATAATTACCGCCAGACCCACCAGCGACATAATCACCGGGAAGGTAGCGAAGTGACCAAGCGCTACGGGCAGACCATCCAGCGGGTTCTTGATAACCAGACCCACGCCGTTCGCCGCAATCAGCAGTAAAAACAGACCGATACCGATGCCGGTACCGTGCGCGATGCCCTGCGGCAAATTGCGCAGGATCCAGCTACGAATCCCGGTGGCGGAGATAATGGTAAACAGCACCCCCATCAGGAATACCGCACCCAGTGCGACCGGAACGCTAATCTGCTGGCCCAGTACCAGACTGAACGCGGTGAAGGCGGTCAGCGAGATGGCGCAACCAATCGCCAGCGGCAGGTTGGCCCACAACCCCATGACGATAGAGCCCAGACCGGCTACCAGACAGGTCGCGACGAACACCGCCGCGGGCGGGAATCCGGCTTTACCCAGCATGCCAGGCACGACGATAACGGAGTACACCATCGCCAGAAACGTTGTTAAACCTGCCACCACTTCCTGACGGACAGTGCTTCCACGTTGTGAAATTTTAAACCAGGCGTCGAGCGAACCGCCGGTACGCGCTGAAGGCGTAGACATAGAAAACATCCCCTGAGAGTTTATTATTCGTTCTTATGCGTGGTGGACAATCCACTGCCAGCGCAACGTCAACTCCCTGTGCTCTGATCGCGACAAAGAGGGGTGTCGCAAAAAGCAAACGTTTAGCTCCGCGCATAAAAAAACGGGTAGAAAAAAAAGCAAACGATTATCCAGCGATCATACGAGGATTTTCAACTGAACTTTGCCGCTTTTTACTCATTTCTTGCACTAACGCTGAAGAAATCACCAACTGATGCGCAAACGTTATCGTCAATGCGCAATCCGGCAACATAGTTAGCCGGATCGCGTCGCAAATGCAGGAGGCAAGACGGTTTAAAAACCGCCATCAACCACCGGGAATGGCAAAAGGTCCTCCCTGCTGAATGGCACGTTGCCAGGCAGGACGCATTTCCACGCGTTTTTTCCACGCGCTGATATGGGGAAGATCGGCAATACCACCGCGCGCCAGTAGCGCAAAAAGAGGAAAACTCATCTGGATATCCGCCATGCTGAGATGGTCTCCGGCAAACCACGGACGCTCAGCGAGGTGCGCGTCAATAAAGCGCGCGTGGGTTTCCAGTTGCGGATTGAGATACGCTTTTTGTACGCCCTGCCCCAGCGCGCCGCCCAGCGTGCGCAAACCAAACGGCACGGGCGGTTTCCCCAGACTGGTGAAGACCAGCTTCATTAACAGCAACGGCATCAGCGAACCCTCGGCGTAATGCAACCAGAAGCGATACTGGCGAACGGATTGTGCATCAGCCGGTTTAAACTTCCCTTCGCTGTCATAGGTGTCCTGCAAATAGTCGAGAATCGCCCCCGACTCCGCGAGGATCGCGCCGTTATCTTCCACTACGGGGGATTTCCCCAGCGGATGAATTTTCTTCAGTGCCGGCGGAGCGAGCATGTTCTTTTCACGCTGGTAACGCACAATCTGGTAAGGCAGCGATAGCTCCTCCAGCGCCCAGAGAATGCGCTGCGAGCGGGACTGATTTAAATGATGCACCGTCAGCATGATGTTCTCCCGTCATTTCCTCTTACTCACTCTAGTAAATTATGGGAGATGGCGAAAAAAATTCGCCTAAAAAGTCGCCAGATACACTGGCAAACGGGATAACGCGGCTTACACTTACAGTATCAACACAAACCGGAACCTCCACCACGTGCTCGAATGAGGGGTGTTGACGTCGGGGGAAACCCTCCCGTGAACCAGCGGGATAGAGAGAAAGACAAAGACCGGAAAACAAACTAAAGCGCCCTTGCGGCGCTTTAGTTTTGTTCATCTTCCAGCAGACGCGCGCCCGTACCCTCTTCGCCCAGCCGATCTCCGGGGTTACGTAACGGACAGTCTTTGCGCGACAAGCAGCCACAGCCGATGCAACCATCCAGCTCATCACGCAGCGCCACCAGCGTATGAATGCGACGGTCCAGCTCTTCGCGCCATTGCGAGGAGAGTTGCTTCCACTCTTTAGCGCTGAGGGTATGACCTTCCGGCAGCACGCCCAGCGCTTCACTGATAGTCGCCAGTGGGATACCGATCCGCTGAGCAATCTTGATAATCGCGACATAACGCAACACGTCACGCCGGTATCTGCGCTGATTGCCGCTATTGCGGATACTGCTGATTAGCCCCTTGCTTTCATAGAAATGCAATGCGGACACCGCCACGCCGCTACGCTTTGCCACTTCGCCCGGCGTGAGCATCGCTTTTATACGGGGTAATTTCTTTTCCATAAATCGCTTTACCTCAAGTTAACTTGAGGAATTATACTCGCCCGCAGACAAATAGACGAATCGAACACTGAGAAGGAGGCAGCAATATGTCCCATCAGCAAATTATTCAGACCCTTATTGAATGGATTGATGAACATATCGACCAACCGCTGAACATTGATGTGGTCGCGAAAAAATCAGGTTATTCAAAGTGGTATTTACAGAGGATGTTCCGCACAGTAATGCGCCAGACGTTGGGTGACTATATCCGTCAGCGCCGACTGCTGTTGGCCGCCGTTGAACTGCGCAACACCGAGCGACCGATATTCGATATTGCGATGGATTTAGGTTATGTGTCGCAACAGACATTTTCCCGCGTGTTTCGCCGGGAATTTGATCGCACCCCCAGCGACTACCGCCACCGCCTGTAGTATTACTGCCCGCGCTGCATCAGGAGTGCGGGCGGTTGTTGCAGCCAGTGAATGAAGTCCTGCGGCGGCAGCGCCTTCGCAAAGTGCCACCCCTGACAGTACTGCACCCCGCGTTTAAGCAGCCAGCTCACCTGATCCGCCGTCTCCACGCCTTCTGCGATGGTTTTCAGACGCAGGCTTTGCGCCATCTCAATGATATGTTCCGCAATCAGATGGCTGGTACTGTTGGTGGTCAGCGTATCGATAAAGGACTTGTCGATCTTAAGAATATCAACGTTCAGGGAATAGAGGTTGTGCAGGTTAGAGTAGCCGGTGCCGAAATCATCAATCGCCACTTCATAGCCTGCCTGACGAAATGCCTGGATCACCGGCGTGGTTTTCGGCACATCGATAAATCCTCGCTCGGTCACTTCGACTTTTATTTGTTGCGCAAGTACGCCATGTTCGCGCGCTTTATCCGCGATCATGGCAATCAATCGTGAAGAGTGGAAATCCGATGCGGAAAGGTTGATAGAGATATACAACTGCGGATTTGCAGCCAGAAACGTCCCCATATCACTGAACACTTCTTCCACCACGTAGTCGGTAATCTGCGCGATCATCCCCTCTTTTTCCGCCAGCGGGATAAACTCCGCCGGACTCATCACCTGATCTTTACAACCCGGCCAGCGCAGCAGCGCTTCCGCCCCCACGCATTTCTCGTTTTTGATATCAATGATCGGCTGATAGTGTAGGCAAAGCTGACGCTGTTTAAGCGCGCGCTGGAGCATGCGCCGCGGCGAGTAGTATTGCCGACGCGCCCGAGACCAGAACATTAATAGCAAAATGCTGCTGATGACCGCCAACGGAAGCGCGATCAGCAATTGCTGATACAGATTCTGATAAAACCGCTGCATCGAGGTCGACACAATGACCGCAATGGGGCGTTTATCCGATTGGACGACGGTATAAAAACGGTCGTCCTGCTGGAAGACAGACTGATTACGCTGGACCAGTGGCAACAGTTGAGCCGCCCAGGCCTGTTCGCTAAGGGAGAAAAAGGTGTTGGTTACCGTGTCATAGACCCCCCAGGCCAGCTCGGGGTCTTCGGACATCACTTCGCTATATGACAATGGATTGATCACGGCAACATAGTTTCCGCGTTGCATATACGTCATTTTATAACCGGTGAAAAAAGGCGTATCGCGAAAGTAATAAATAGCGATATTGGGTTTTCGTTTATAGTTTGCCGTTGGCATAATATAGGGCGCTGACGGGGCCATTACCGTTGAGCATAAAAAACGATCGCCTTGCGCATAAATTAACTCGTTGATATACAGGCGCCCTCGGATAATATTCAACATTCGTTGTTGATGCGCCGGCGTACACGCTTGTCCCTGATACTGTTCAGCGGCATCGCGGGCTAAGTCTGCCTGTAAAACGACCAGTTCTGTTTTATCTAAAGCCAGATGAGCAAAAATGCTCAGTTGCTTACTGGTTTGGGACGTTGCTTGCAGGTGGGCAAACCATAGCGCCAGCATCACGGGGAGCAAAACCACCATGATTATCCCGAGGAACCTCAGCACCTTGCGTCGCACCCGATGATTCATTTCAGCCCTATATCCCTGCATTTCATATGCCTGTTATCATCAAGACAGGATGCTAAATTACACAGGTGGTTACGTTGCATGAATCTATCAATATTAGCAACAGACTTTTATTAGCAAAAGTCTGATATTGCAGGATGGTGATAATATTCGACCATAAAGCAAACCCGCAGTGACGATTAATTTTATTAAGGGTAATCCATTCTGCGAAAGGAGTCGTGTTTTATGAAAGTTTTGTTGGCTCATTCGCAAAATGAAATTAAGTTAAATTTCTTCGTCTGCTTATTTTTTGACAATACAAACAAGGTAAAGCCATTGCCTCTTTATTACGTCGCGCTTTTCGGTTGCACCACGGTGAAAGTGTGTCGATCATTGAATCAATAACCATGTTTTTATTAAGGTTATAAAGCAGGCAAAAAAGAAGTCGACAGGCTGGCGAACGGTCGCCTAACCGTGATATAGTTCACAAATATTATGAAACAAAAACAATGTTTCATTCGGTGTTGATGTGAATGCCCATCGATAGCCAGAGTGCGCCACGCCTCCCGTGAAAACGCCGCGCTGTCCAGGGCACCTGCTATTCTCAGAGGAAATATTTCATGGCTACCCTAACCACTGGCGTGGTTCTTCTCCGCTGGCAACTGCTGAGCGCTGTGCTCATGTTTCTCGCCAGCACATTGAATATTCGTTTTCGTCGCTCAGATTACATTGGTCTGGCAGTGATCAGCAGTGGGCTCGGGGTTGTCGCCGCCTGTTGGTTTGCGACGGGATTACTCGGCATCACCCTGATGGATCTCTCCGCCATCTGGAACAACATTGAATCCGTGATGGTTGAAGTAATGAGCCAGACGCCGCCGGAATGGCCGATGGTATTGACCTGATTTCACCTAAGCCTCCCTGACGGAGGCTTTTTTAATGTTTCCAGATAATCCCGTCGGTGTTTGTTGTGGACACACTCGATTCCCCTTCGATTTCAGCAAGCCCGCCTCGATTATTCGCTTATATGGCGCGGCCCGTTTATTCGGCAGGCTGCGCTTTATAATATATTTCCCCGTTGTCTCTGATTTCCCTAATGTCATTATTTTTCAGGATTTAAAAGTTATGTAAGGAAGACTGTTTTTATTATTCTCACCCCAGATATTTTACAAAGAAATAGGTTGAAATACCGCTAATTGCCGCCACAGCGATTGCAAACATAATCAATAAAATCAATCTCTTGGCATTGTATATTCCAAACATAAACACCTCCTTTCCTAAATTTACACTTCCATTTACCCTCATAAAAAACAAGGGGAAATATCATCTTCACTCAAAGATAAAATAATATTTACCGAAACACCATTGATTAATATCAAACATCTGAAGGCATTATTCAAATAGTATGCGCGTGTTTCAAAATATTAAAATTTTATTCTTTGAGGAAATTTACTTTGACCAGAATGCCGAACAGCAATCGTCTCCATTCTGCGCCATGCGCTGGAAAAAAGCCGTACCAGCTAACCGTTGAGGAGGTTCTGAAAAATCAGCAGAGCCAACCTTCCGGGCTGACTCACAATGAGGCCAGCGCACGTCTTGCCAGAGATGGCCTTAACGCACTACCGGAAAAAGCGGGTAAACCCGCCTGGCTACGCTTTCTGGCCCATTTTCACGATGTTCTGATCTACGTCCTGATCGCCGCAGCGGCCCTCACCGCCGTAATGGGGCACTGGGTGGATACAGCCGTCATCCTCGGCGTCGCGGTGATCAACGCCCTGATTGGCCATATTCAGGAAAACAACGCGGAAAAATCGCTGAAAAGCATCCGCAATATGCTCTCCGCATCCGCTGTCGTGGTCCGTAACGGACAACATGAGACGGTCGCGACGACCGATCTGGTTGTCGGCGATATCGTGGTACTGCGTGCGGGTGACCGTATTCCCGCCGATCTTCGTGTCATGGAAGCCCATAACCTGCGGGTTGAAGAGGCTATCCTGACCGGTGAATCCACCGTTGTGGACAAAACGGCAGAGGCGCTGAGTGGCGAACTGCCGCTGGGCGATCGCAAAAACCTGCTGTTCTCTGGCACCACCATCAGCGCTGGGGCGGGGCTTGGCGTGGTAATCGCCACCGGCGAGGCGACGGAACTGGGCCATATCAACCAGATGATGACGGAGATCGAAAAGCACCGTACGCCGCTACTGGTGCAGATGGATAAACTCGGTAAAGCGATTTTTGCCCTTATTCTCGCCATGATGCTCGGGCTGTTTATTTTCAGTCTGCTGCTGCGCGATATGCCGATGGGTGAACTGCTGCTTTCGTTAATTAGCCTGGCTGTCGCGGCCGTGCCGGAAGGTTTACCGGCGATTATCTCGATCATCCTGTCGCTGGGCGTACAGACCATGGCCCGCAAACGCGCCATCATCCGCAAACTGCCTACCGTTGAAACGTTGGGTGCCATGTCGGTGATTTGTTCCGACAAAACCGGCACGCTGACCATGAACGAGATGACGGTTAAAGCCATCATCACGGCGGATAAAAATTATCGCGTGCAGGGCAACAGCTACGAACCAACGGGCGAGATCCACGTCGAGGAAAACGACGCGCAGGCAGAGATTGCGCCTGGCAGCCTGCTTGAAAGCTATCTGCGTACTATTGATCTGTGCAACGACAGCCAGTTGATTCGCGATGAACAGGGGCACTGGGGAATTACCGGCGGGCCAACGGAAGGGGCGCTGAAAGTGCTGGCCGCCAAGGCCATGCTGCCTGCCGTCGAGAGCGAACTGCGCAGTAAAATCCCGTTCGATTCCCAGTACAAATATATGGCGACGCACTATCGCATCGGCAACGACGAGCGCGTACTGGTGACCGGGGCACCGGATGTGCTGTTTAAACTCTGCCGGTTGCAACAAACCGCGAACGGCACGGAAGCCTTTACCCAGCCGCACTGGGAGGCCGAAATCGCCCGCTATGCCAAAGAAGGTTTGCGGATGGTGGCTGCCGCCTGGAAGCCTGCGCGTGCTGATGCCGATGCGCTGACCCATGACTGTCTGAGTGAGGGGCTCATTTTCCTCGGCATCGCCGGGATGATGGATCCGCCGCGCCCGGAAGCCATTGCGGCGATCGGTGCCTGCCAGCAAGCCGGGATCCGCGTCAAAATGATCACCGGCGATCACCCGCAAACCGCCATGAGCATTGGCGGCATGTTGGGTATCCATAACAGCAAACATGCGGTGACGGGCTATGAACTCGAGCAGATGGATGAGGCTGAACTTGCCGAAGCGGCCGTCACCTACGATATCTTTGCCCGTACCAGCCCGGAGCATAAGCTGCGTCTGGTAAAAGCCCTGCAAGAAAAAGGCGAGATCGTCGGCATGACCGGGGATGGTGTCAACGACGCGCCGGCACTGAAGCAGGCCGATGTAGGCATCGCGATGGGTATTAAAGGTACCGAAGTGACGAAAGAGGCCGCCGACATGGTGCTGACGGATGATAACTTCGCGACCATTGCCAGCGCGGTACAGGAAGGGCGCCGTGTCTACGACAACCTGAAGAAAACCATCCTGTTTATCATGCCCACTAACCTGGCGCAGGGTCTGCTGATCATCGTCGCGCTGCTGGCGGGTAATCTGATCCCGCTGACGCCAGTGCTGATCCTGTGGATGAACATGGCAACCTCCGCCACGCTGTCATTCGGTCTGGCGTTTGAAGCCGGTGAGCGCAACATCATGCGCCGCCCACCGCGCCAGAGTAATGAGAACGTGATGGATGGCTTTGCTATCTGGCGCGTAGGGTTTGTCGGTACGCTAATTGCCGCCTGTGCCTTTATGCTGGAAGCCTGGCTGCAGCCGCGCGGTCACAGCCCGGAATTCATCCGCACGGTCCTGTTGCAAACGCTGGTGACGGCGCAGTGGGTGTACATGCTTAACTGCCGCGTTTCCGATGGCTTCTCGCTGGGTCGCGGTCTGCTGATGAATAAAGGCATCTGGCTGGTCAGCGGTATTCTGTTACTGCTGCAGTTGGCGATTATCTACGTGCCGTTCCTGCAAATGTTGTTTGGTACGGAAGCCCTGCCGCTACGCTACTGGGGAATTACCTTTGCCATCGGCATCGCGCTGTTCTTCATTGTTGAGATTGAGAAACCCCTCACCCGCAAATTCCGCCGGAAATAACCGGCGGTATCCGGCAATAAAAAGGCCTCCCAAAACGGGAGGCCTTGTTCGTCTACGATGACGGATTAACGAACAACCATTACCGGCACCTTTGCGTAACGCAAAATATTAGCGGCTGCCGAGCCCAGCAGATGGGTGGCAATCCCCGGTTTGCGTGAGCCGATAATAATCATTTCGGCATTATGCGCCGCTGCCGCGTCATTCACCTCATC
This sequence comes from Citrobacter sp. MGH 55, assembly GCF_016906145.1. Taxonomy (NCBI): domain Bacteria; kingdom Pseudomonadati; phylum Pseudomonadota; class Gammaproteobacteria; order Enterobacterales; family Enterobacteriaceae; genus Citrobacter; species Citrobacter sp. MGH 55. Next base: position 1,682,738 of record NZ_CP070239.1, on the reverse strand, counting down.
GCGAATATTGCCGTGTCGGACTTCAAAGCGAATCCTCTCCAGCGGCGTTTTGAATTTTCTCGCCAGCGCGAGCATTTTCTCCTGCGCATCGTTGGTCATGTACTCTTCGTACTTTTTGATATCCGAAGCAAAGCCGCGCATTGGCGACGCCTGCAGCTTAGGGAAAACGTGCAGCAGATGTAGCACGCCCTCTTCTTTATTGAGCATGTGATCGGCCCAGGCAATCGCTTTGTCAGAAAGGTCCATCGCCAGAATATCAACCGGCATTAAAATGGATTTGTTCATTCTAATTCCCTTATGTTCGCTGACAGGCTGATCGTGTTTCCCTGAAAAGCCCGGCAAGGTTCAGTCTTAATGGGTGAAAGTTGCGAACGCAGGATAATCGATAATCGTCGTCACGATTTGATCTCAGGCAGTTTATTTATCTTCCTGATAACTCTGCAGATTTATTTACGTAGCGTGAGAAAAACTGACAAAAAAATATCCTCCGGCATAGCCGGAGGTTTTTCTGATACGCCGATAAGGCTCTGTTACTAGCCGCGCCCTAACAGGCGCATACGATCTGATATTTGCATCAGACTACTTTTCCCTTTCAGATACGCCATAAAGCCGTATACGCTCATTTTGGGTGGGATCTCCACAAGCATATGGATATGATCTGCACAGCATTCCGCTTCCAGGATTCGTACGTTTTTCCACTCACACAGCTTTCTTAAGATGCTGCCTACCGCCCTGCGTTTCTCTCCGTAGAACGCTTGTCTTCGGTATTTTGGCGCAAAAACTATATGATATTTACAGTTCAATCGGGTGTGCGCTAAGCTCTTTTCGTCCCTCATTGGGACCCCCTTTTGATTTCTTGTTTAACTTTTGCAGTTGCCAGACCGCAAGGGGTTTTAACAAATCAAAAGGGGTTTTAATAACTGTCTCAAAATTGAAAGCTTTCCGGAACCTCCAGCCTGGCTGGGGTTTTATGCGTACAAAAAAGCCCCGTCAGAAACGGGGCTTTTCTATTTTTATTTAGCACAGCGCTAAACTGGCTTGATCAGAACGGGATATCGTCGTCGAAATCCATTGGTGGTTCATTAGACGGTGCTGCCGGTGCCGACTGCTGCTGCGGGCGAGATTGCGCGCCGCCGCTGAACTGGTTGCCACCCTGTGGCTGCTGAGGTTGACCCCAACCACCCTGTTGCTGCTGACCGCCTGCCGGTGCGCCACCACCCTGACGACCACCCAGCATCTGCATGGTACCACCAACATTCACCACCACTTCCGTGGTGTATTTCTCTACGCCGGACTGATCGGTCCATTTACGGGTACGCAACTGACCTTCAATGTAGACCTGAGAACCTTTACGCAGATATTCGCTGGCTACTTCCGCCAGTTTGCCGAACAGCACAACACGGTGCCATTCTGTCTGCTCTTTCATTTCACCGGTCTGCTTGTCACGCCAGGATTCGGAAGTAGCCAGCGTGATGTTGGCAACTGCGCCACCATTCGGCATGTAGCGTACTTCCGGGTCCTGGCCCAGATTACCCACGAGAATAACCTTATTTACGCCTCTGCTGGCCATGATCGAGTCTCCTGAAAACGTTTCTTAATAAGTGTAAACGCGCGATTGTAGCATTACCAATAGCGAATTTACTATGTTGCGACGCGGATTCCGCGAAACAACCTCAGCCGGACATTGTTACATAAGACTCTGCGTTTTGCATTCCAATACTGTATATCCATTCAGGTTTTATTGTGTCATAATTAACCGTTTGTGATCGCCGGTAGCACCCTGCTGCGCCGGGCAAAAAAGCGTTTAATCCGGGAAAGGTGAATGGATAAGATCGAAGTTCGGGGCGCCCGCACCCATAATCTCAAAAACATCAACCTCGTCATCCCCCGCGACAAACTGATTGTCGTGACCGGGCTTTCGGGGTCAGGCAAATCCTCGCTCGCTTTCGACACCTTGTATGCCGAAGGGCAGCGTCGTTACGTTGAATCCCTTTCTGCCTATGCGCGTCAGTTTCTGTCGTTAATGGAAAAGCCGGATGTCGATCATATTGAGGGGCTGTCTCCCGCCATCTCAATTGAACAGAAATCGACGTCCCATAACCCGCGCTCGACGGTCGGCACCATTACCGAAATCCACGACTACCTGCGTCTGCTGTTTGCCCGCGTTGGCGAACCGCGCTGCCCGGATCACGATGTTCCGCTGGCGGCGCAGACCGTAAGCCAGATGGTGGATAACGTCCTGTCGCAGCCGGAGGGCAAACGCCTGATGCTGCTGGCCCCGGTGATTAAAGAGCGTAAGGGCGAGCACACCAAAACGCTGGAAAACCTGGCAAGCCAGGGTTATATCCGCGCCCGTATCGATGGCGAAGTGTGTGACCTCTCCGATCCGCCAAAGCTGGAACTGCAGAAGAAACACACTATCGAGGTGGTGATCGATCGTTTCAAAGTGCGTGACGATCTCAGCACTCGTCTGGCGGAATCGTTTGAGACCGCGCTGGAGCTGTCCGGCGGGACGGCGGTGGTTGCCGATATGGACGACGAAAAAGCAGAAGAACTGCTCTTTTCCGCCAACTTCGCCTGCCCAATCTGCGGTTACAGCATGCGCGAACTGGAACCGCGCCTGTTCTCCTTTAACAACCCGGCGGGCGCCTGCCCGACCTGCGATGGGCTCGGCGTACAGCAATATTTCGACCCCGATCGCGTGATCCAGAACCCTGAGCTGTCGCTAGCGGGCGGGGCCATTCGCGGTTGGGATCGCCGGAACTTCTATTACTTCCAGATGCTGAAATCGCTGGCAGAACACTACAAGTTTGACGTTGAAGCCCCGTGGGCCAGCCTGAGCGCAAACGTACACAAAGTGGTGCTGTACGGTTCTGGTAAAGAGAGTATTGAATTCAAATACATGAACGATCGTGGCGATACCTCCGTGCGTCGCCATCCGTTTGAAGGCGTACTGCACAACATGGAACGCCGCTATAAAGAGACGGAATCCAGCGCCGTTCGTGAAGAGTTAGCCAAGTTCATCAGCAACCGCCCGTGCGCCAGTTGTGAAGGAACCCGTCTTAAGCGCGAAGCGCGCCACGTCTTCGTTGAAAATACACCGCTGCCGACCATTTCCGACATGAGCATCGGACATGCGATGGACTTCTTCAACAATCTCAAACTCGCCGGTCAGCGGGCGAAGATTGCAGAGAAAATCCTCAAAGAGATTGGCGACCGCCTCAAGTTCCTGGTCAACGTTGGCCTCAACTATCTGACGCTGTCCCGTTCTGCGGAAACGCTCTCCGGCGGCGAAGCCCAGCGTATTCGACTGGCAAGCCAGATTGGCGCCGGTCTGGTCGGCGTGATGTACGTGCTGGATGAGCCGTCCATCGGCCTTCACCAGCGCGATAACGAACGTCTGCTGGGGACGCTGATCCACCTGCGCAATCTCGGCAATACCGTGATTGTGGTAGAGCACGATGAAGATGCGATTCGCGCCGCCGACCACGTGATTGATATCGGTCCGGGTGCCGGCGTCCACGGCGGCGAAGTGGTTGCCGAAGGTCCGCTGGAAGCGATTATGGCGGTGCCGGAGTCCCTGACCGGCCAGTACATGAGCGGCAAACGCAAGATTGAAGTGCCGAAACAGCGCGTTCCCGCAAACCCGGAGAAAGTGCTGAAACTGACCGGCGCACGCGGTAACAACCTGAAAGACGTGACGTTAACGCTGCCGGTCGGCCTGTTCACCTGCATCACCGGCGTGTCCGGTTCCGGTAAGTCGACTCTGATTAACGATACGCTGTTCCCGATTGCACAGCGCCAGTTGAACGGTGCGACGATCGCCGAACCGGCGCCGTACCGCGATGTGCAGGGGCTGGAGCATTTCGATAAGGTCATCGACATCGATCAGAGCCCGATTGGACGTACACCGCGTTCCAACCCGGCAACGTACACGGGCGTGTTTACGCCAGTACGTGAGCTGTTTGCTGGCGTACCGGAATCACGCTCACGCGGCTATACGCCGGGGCGTTTCAGTTTTAACGTTCGCGGCGGGCGTTGCGAAGCCTGTCAGGGCGATGGCGTAATTAAAGTCGAAATGCACTTCCTGCCAGATATTTACGTGCCATGCGACCAGTGCAAAGGCAAGCGCTATAACCGCGAAACGCTGGAGATTAAGTACAAGGGCAAAACCATCCACGAAGTGCTGGATATGACTATCGAAGAAGCACGTGAATTCTTTGATGCCGTCCCGGCGCTGGCACGTAAGCTGCAAACCCTGATGGATGTCGGTTTGACCTACATTCGTCTCGGCCAGTCGGCGACAACGCTCTCCGGCGGTGAAGCCCAGCGTGTGAAGCTGGCGCGCGAACTGTCGAAACGCGGCACCGGTCAGACGCTCTATATTCTGGATGAACCGACTACGGGTCTGCACTTTGCCGATATCCAGCAATTGCTGGACGTGCTCCATCAGTTACGCGATCAGGGCAATACCATCGTAGTGATTGAGCACAACCTGGACGTCATCAAAACGGCGGACTGGATCGTGGATCTCGGTCCAGAAGGCGGTAGCGGCGGTGGGGAAATCCTCGTCTCCGGTACGCCGGAAACCGTGGCGGAATGTGAAGCCTCACACACGGCCCGCTTCCTGAAACCGATGCTGTAAAAGACAAAACGCCGTTCATCTTCCACACTGAACGGCGTTTTTTACGGCTGTACCAGCAGCTTGCGTTTCTCTTCCGGCAGCGTATTCACCGCCTGTTGGTACGAAGCATCCACCAGATAATAAATTTGTGAATCCGGCAGCGAGCCGTCGAGGTAGACGGTGCTCCAGTGTGCCTTATTGAGATGTCGGCTCGGACGCACATCACTGTGCTGCTGGCGTAACAATTCCGCCAGTTCGGGGCTGGTTTTCAGAGATACCGCCGGGCGACCTTCCACCTCTTTCACCATGGCAAAGAGCACATCTTCAACTTTGATTTGTGTGGCTTTCCAGTCACTGTGCACACTCTGCTCCGCGCCGATTTTCGCCATGCAGTATTGCAGTAACTCCGAATTGGTCATCGTTAATCCCCTCGCAAGCGTAATACTCCACTGAAATGTCATCTATTCAGTGTGCAGCAAGACAGCAAAAGGTAAAAGCTGGCAGATCAATTTTGTTTAAAAAAACAGCAGACGCTCAGCCGCCGGTTAATACTCCGAATTTACGATCACCTCTTCACCATACGCACCAGCCTGCGGCAACGGCCTGTAGGTCGAGTTTGAGGCGCGCAGAATACGGATCCCACGGATGCCCGCATCACGCGCGGCGGTAATGTCGTTATCCGAGTCGCCATAGAACATGCGGATATTTTTATCCTGCAGCCACTGCGTTTTGGTGTTCTGACCCGGCTTGTCTCCGGCAAAAATCACCGGATTCATATTTGCCGCCGGAATGTGGAAATTATCTGCCAGCGTTTTCGATACGGTCTCGGTTTTGGTCGGCGAACGACCGGTGATAAAAAAGATGCTGTCGCCACGACGGACGTGCATGTCGATCAACTGACGCGCGACCTCTTTTGGAATACTGAACTCATCCCAGCCGTTGTTCATTTTCTCCCAGAATGCCGGGTTCTTCAGATACGCCTCGCTGTCCGGGGACCAGGTTTTCTTTCCACGCCAGAAACCAGGACTGGAAAACAGCACAGTATCATCAATATCAAAACCGACGGCCATTGGCGGACGACCGGTCAGCGTGTTTTCGATCTGCGCCACGGAAACCCAGTGAACAGGAGCTTGTTCCGCGAGTTTCGCAACGTTAGTACCGGGATTTAATGGGGAAGGTGAAGAAGCCAGCGCGCTGGCAGGATGGTTCAACGTGAAAAGTAAGCAGATGGCGCTCAACGCCAGTGTGATCTTTCGCATATTTTTCCCTTTGAAGTCATTTAGTTATGATTTTATTAGTACGACTATTCGACAAACTCTCTGACCATAACCCCAGCGGCAGATGAAAGGAAGGATTTTCTGCGGTTTAACCCTGGAAAAAGAGGAGGATCACATATAGAAGGAAAAAGGCCGGTTCAACCGGCCTGAGAGGAATTACATGACCGCAGCAAAGGCCTTCGCTACACGCTGCACATTCGCCACGTTCAGACCGGCCACGCACATACGCCCGCTGGCGATCAGATAGACGCCAAACTCGTCGCGCAGGCGATCGACCTGAGCCGCGCTTAGCCCGGTGTAGCTGAACATGCCGCGCTGTTGCAGCAAATAGTCGAAATTACGGCCCGGAATGGTGGCGGTTAGCACGTTCACCAGCTCCTGACGCATGGCCAGAATACGGGTTCGCATTGCCTCCACTTCCGCCAGCCAACTGGCTTTCAGCGCGTCATCGCCGAGCACCGTCGCGACCACCTGCGCCCCAAAGTTCGGCGGGCTGGAGTAATTACGACGTACGGTCGCCTTCAGTTGCCCCAGTACGCGGCCTGCGGTGGAGGCATCTTCACAGACGACAGAAAGCCCACCGACACGCTCGCCGTACAGAGAGAAGATTTTCGAGAATGAGTTGCTGACCAGGGCAGGCAGTCCGGCGCTGGCAATCGCGCGAATAGCATAAGCATCATCATCCATACCAGCGCCAAAGCCCTGATAAGCAATGTCGAGGAACGGGATCAGATCGCCCGCTTTCAGGATCTCAATCACCGCATCCCATTGCGCGTGCGTTAAATCCGCACCCGTCGGGTTATGGCAGCAAGGATGCAACAGGACGATACTGCGCGCAGGCAGCGTTTTCAGTGTCGCCAGCAGATCGTTGAAACGCACGCCGTTGGTGGCATTGTCGTACCAGGGATAGGTGCTGACGGTAAATCCAGCCCCTTCAAAAATCGCGATATGGTTTTCCCACGTCGGATCGCTGACCCACACGCCGGAATCCGGGAAATAGCGCTTGAGGAAATCGGCCCCCACTTTCAGCGCGCCAGAACCGCCCAATGTCTGGATCGTCGCCACACGCTGCTGCTGGAGAACCGGATGATCAGCCCCAAACAGCAATGGCGCGATAGTATGACGATAGGTATTCAACCCTTCCATCGGCAGATACAGCGAAGCGCCGTGCGGCTGCGCGTTAAGACGCGCTTCGGCTTCCGCCACCGCTTTCAACTGCGGGATAATCCCGTCTTCGTTGTAATACAGACCGATACTCAGATTCACTTTGTCACTACGCGGATCTTCTTTGAACCGCTCCATGAGCGACAGAATCGGGTCGCCAGCGTAGGCGTCAACTTTTTGAAACACGCGATGGTTCTCCAGGTTTACAGGCAGGGGTTATGACACAATAAACCGGATGGAGAGGAAGATCGAGCGCCTGGTGGGAATATTGCCGGATAAGGCGTTTACACCGCCATCCGGCACTCCACAAGCCCGCTTAATCGATATACTTCATTGCCACCCGTGAAGTCAGGCGGGTAATCAGCTCGTAAGCACTGACTTTAGTCATCGCCGCAATGCGTTCCACCGGGAGTCCCTCTCCCCATAAAATCACCGGATCACCGGCCAGGTCTGTCGCCTGCGGCCCGAGATCAACGCAAATCATATCCATCGCTACGCGACCCACAATCGGTACTTCGCGACCGTTCACCAACACCGGCGTACCGGATGGCGCAGCGCGCGGATAACCATCGCCATAGCCCATCGCCACGACGCCAAGACGTGTATCACGTTCGCTGATCCACGTTCCGCCATAGCCTACCGGCTCGCCCGCTTTATGCTCGCGCACGGCAATCAGGCTGGAAGTCAGCGACATGACCGGCTGGCAGCCAAAATCGGCCCCTGTGGACTGGTTTTCCAGCGGCGACACGCCGTAGAGAATAATGCCAGGACGAACCCAGTCAAAATGCGACTGCGGCCAGAGTAAAATCCCGCCGGAGGCGGCAATCGAGCGTTGACCCGCTTTGCCTTCACAAAAGGAATTGAACACATCAAGCTGCCGTTCGGTCGCTCCACATTCCGGCTCGTCCGCACGGGCAAAATGGCTGACGATATTAACTGGTTGGCGCACGTTTTTACATTGCGTCAGGCGCTGCCAGAAGGCGTCCGCTTCTTCAGGAAGCACGCCCAGACGATGCATGCCGGTGTCGAGTTTCATCCACACGGTCACCGGTTCATCCAGTTCGGCGGCTTCCAGCGCGGCCAGTTGTTCCTGGTTATGGACCGCCGTATGCAGGTGTTGTGCGGAAATGGTGGGCAGATCGGATGCCTCAAAAAAGCCTTCCAGCAGCAGGATGGGTTGCGTGATCCCCCCTGCTCGCAGACGTAAAGCTTCTTCGAGACGCGCCACACCAAAAGCGTCAGCATCGGGGAGCGTTCGCGCGGTCTCTAACAGACCGTGTCCGTAAGCGTTCGCTTTCACGACCGCAACCAGCTTGCTGGCAGGCGCCAGTTCACGCAGACGTTGCAGGTTGTGTCGCAGAGCGCGGCGGTTAATAACTACAGTTGCCGCTTGCATTGTCATTCCTTGCCTTAATAAAGAAATAATCTTCTCAATCATTTGCGTCACAGCAAGACGGTCAACGCCGCTGCGGCACAAAAGATGACGAGGATTTACTCGTCGTCGTACTGCGGTCCCGCATAATTATCGAAGCGCGACCATTGTCCGTTAAAGGTCAGTCGCACCGTCCCGATGGGGCCGTTACGCTGCTTACCAATGATGATTTCCGCAATCCCTTTCAGGTCGCTGTTCTCGTGATAAACCTCGTCACGGTAGATAAACATGATTAAGTCGGCATCCTGTTCAATGGAGCCGGATTCACGCAGGTCGGAGTTGACCGGGCGCTTATCAGCACGTTGTTCCAGCGAGCGGTTAAGCTGCGACAGCGCCACGACCGGCACATGCAGTTCTTTTGCCAGCGCTTTCAGCGAGCGGGAAATTTCAGCAATCTCCAGCGTACGGTTGTCGGACAGCGACGGCACGCGCATCAATTGCAGGTAGTCGATCATAATCAGCCCGATACCGCCATGTTCGCGAGCGATACGCCGCGCGCGGGAGCGCACTTCCGTTGGCGTCAGACCGGAGGAGTCATCAATATAGATGTTACGTTTTTCCAGCAGAATGCCCATCGTGCCGGAAATGCGCGCCCAGTCCTCATCGTCCAGTTGGCCGGTACGAATACGGGTCTGATCCACGCGGGATAGCGAGGCCAGAGAACGCATCATAATCTGTTCAGAGGGCATCTCAAGACTGAAGATAAGAACCGGTTTATCCTGCAACATCGCCGCATTTTCGACGAGGTTCATCGCAAATGTGGTTTTACCCATTGACGGACGCGCCGCGACGATTATCAGATCCGAGGGCTGCAGGCCTGCGGTCTTTTTGTTGAGATCGTCATAGCCGGTGTTAACCCCCGTCACCCCGTCGTGCGGTTGCTGGAACAGTTGTTCGATACGCGCCACGGTCGCGTCGAGCACATCGGCAATGTTTTTCGGACCTTCGTCTTTATTGGCGCGGCTTTCCGCGATTTTAAAGACGCGGGACTCGGCGAGATCGAGGAGATCCTCACTGGTGCGCCCCTGCGGATCAAAACCCGCATCCGCAATTTCATGGGCGACGGCAATCATGTCGCGCACCACCGCACGTTCGCGAACAATATCCGCATAGGCGCTGATGTTCGCGGCACTTGGCGTATTTTTGGAGAGTTCAGCCAGATACGCAAAGCCGCCGACGCTGTCCAGTTGCCCTTGTCGCTCCAGCGATTCCGCGAGCGTAATCAGGTCTATCGGGCTGCCGGTTTCCTGCAACCGCCCCATTTCTGTGAAGATGTGACGATGTGGACGGGTATAAAAATCTTCCGCTACCACGCGCTCGGCGACATCGTCCCAGCGCTCGTTATCCAGCATTAAACCGCCCAACACCGACTGTTCCGCTTCAATCGAGTGCGGCGGTACTTTCAGTCCGGCAACCTGTGGGTCGCGATCACGGACATCAGTCTGTTGTTTGTTGAAGGGTTTATTTCCTGCCATAGTGAATGGAGTTACCGAGATAAAAGTGAGTTGACGCTAATCTTCCGATGATACTGGAGAAATCATGGCAACACGAATTGAATTTCACAAGCATGGTGGCCCTGACGTGCTTCAGGCCGTGGACTTTACCCCCGCCGATCCGGCGGCGAACGAAATCCAGGTCGAAAACAAAGCGATCGGCATTAACTTTATTGATACCTATATCCGCAGTGGGCTCTATCCGCCCCCCGCGCTGCCCAGCGGTTTAGGGACCGAAGCAGCGGGCGTCGTCAGCAAAGTCGGCAGCGACGTCCGTCATATTAAAGCAGGCGATCGCGTGGTGTATGCGCAGTCCGCACTCGGCGCCTACAGTTCGGTCCACAACGTACCGGCCGATAAAGCCGCTATCCTGCCTGACGCCATCTCTTACGAGCAGGCTGCCGCTTCTTTCCTGAAGGGACTAACCGTTTTTTATCTGCTGCGCAAAACTTACGAAATCAAGCCCGACGAACCGTTCCTGTTCCATGCGGCCGCTGGCGGCGTAGGGCTGATTGCCTGTCAGTGGGCGAAAGCGCTGGGCGCGAAACTGATTGGCACCGTCGGCAGCGCGCAAAAGGCGCAGCGAGCGCTGGATGCCGGCGCATGGCAGGTGATTAACTATCGCGAAGAGAACATTGTCGAACGGGTTAAAGAGATAACCGGCGGCAAAAAAGTCCGCGTGGTGTATGACTCGGTCGGTAAGGATACCTGGGAAGCCTCACTGGACTGTCTGCAGCGTCGGGGGCTGATGGTCAGTTTTGGCAACGCGTCAGGCCCGGTGACCGGCGTGAACCTGGGGATTCTGAATCAGAAAGGTTCGCTATACGCCACGCGCCCTTCTCTTCAGGGCTACATCACCAACGCGGAAGAGTTAACCGAAGCCAGCAACGAACTGTTTTCGCTGATCGCCAGCGGCGTGATCAAAGTGGATGTGCCAGACAGTCAGAAATATCCGCTGAAAGAGGCACGGCGCGCGCATGAAGTGCTGGAGAGTCGGGCAACGCAGGGTTCGAGTTTGCTGATCCCTTGATTCCCTTGCTCCTGAAAGAAATTGGGCTTCCCATTGGGAAGCCCTTTCTTTTTTAGTTCGGCTGTATGTAGGGTACAGCTCGATGAATCTGTTAGTCGCGCAATACTGACAGATTTGGTAGTCAATTCCTATTTGGTTCTGACGCCAAAGTTACAGGTTGTGACGCATCCCTCACATCTTTAGTAACGCCAACGGTTATTGCGCTGATATTGTGGGATTTTTGGCGACTTAATCGCTTTAATCACCCACACCACCGCAACAGCCAACAGCAGCCACGGCAAGAGTTTGATCATCAGTGCAAACATGCCGCCAAGGAACATCACGAACGCGGCAACAACCAGCGCGGCCAGAATGCCCAATAGCGAGACGCCGGTGACCATCAGCATGATAAAGAAGCCAAGCACAAAAAGTAGTTCCAGCATGATGCTCTCCCATAATGAATTCCTGCCCAGACCATTACAAAAATCATGCCAAACTTAATTTCTTGATTTTTCAACAAAACGCCCCGCAAAACTTTGCAGGGCGTGGTGAAATTGACTACTTTTTAGTGAAAATCTAACGCTTATCGGCCACCAGCTTCAGCGCATGCTCCAGCACATTAACATCGGCACCGGCTTTATGGGCGTTTTCGCTCAGGTAGCGACGCCACTGGCGCGCCCCCGGGATCCCCTGAAACAGCCCCAGCATGTGGCGCGTAATATGACCAAGATACGTGCCCTGGCTCAGTTCACGTTCGATATAAGGATACATGGCCCGCACCACCGTAACCGGATCGGCATCAGCAGTTGAGGAGCCAAATATTTCGCGATCGACAGCGGCCAGAATGCCAGGGTTCTGATAGGCTTCGCGCCCGACCATCACGCCGTCCATATGTTCAAGATGCGCCTTCGCCTGTTCCAGCGAAGTAATGCCGCCATTAATGGACATCGTCAGCTGCGGGAAATCGCGTTTCAGTTGATATACACGCGGATAATCCAGCGGCGGGATTTCACGGTTTTCCTTCGGACTTAACCCGGAGAGCCAGGCCTTACGGGCGTGGATGATGAACATCTCGCACTCACCGCGGCCAGACACCGTATTGATAAAATCGCAAAGAAATTCATAGCTATCCTGATCGTCAATACCAATGCGGGTTTTGACGGTCACCGGAATCGACACCACGTCACGCATCGCCTTCACGCAGTCTGCCACCAATTGCGCATTGCCCATCAGACAGGCGCCAAACATGCCATTTTGTACACGATCGGACGGACAGCCGACGTTGAGGTTGATCTCGTCGTAGCCGCGCGCTTCAGCCAGCTTCGCGCAGTGCGCCAACGCTGCCGGATCGCTGCCGCCTAGCTGCAGAGCGACCGGATGCTCTTCTTCGCTGTATGCCAGATAATCGCCTTTGCCATGAATAATCGCCCCCGTCGTCACCATCTCGGTATAGAGCAGCGTCTGGCGAGACAATAAGCGCAGGAAGTAGCGGCAGTGTCTGTCCGTCCAGTCGAGCATAGGCGCGATGGAAAAACGGTGAGCGGGAAAGGCAGATTGTGATTCTGGTGACATGGTGGTTTTTTGAGCATCCTGTAAATTGGGGGCGCTACTATAGCACAGGCAAAACCGGAGACGTAATGTCTCCGGTTATCCCCATCAGAACGTCACGCTGACCTGCGCGCCTGCGCCCCAGGTTTCGTCCTCGCCATACAGTCCCATCAAATCAAGATGGACACGATTGAACGGGGCAAACCCGACGCCGCCGGTAAAGACGTTGCTGTCGTTATCTTTCACGTCAGCACGATAACCGGCACGCACGGCCAGCCAGTCGAGCGGCCGGACTTCAGCACCAACACCGACATACTGTGAGTTTTCCTCGCTTTTGAAACCTTTGGTTTCGGTCAAATCACCGTCTGCACTCAGCGTCAGCAGCTCGTTTTGCCACGCCACACCGGCGGTGACCAGCGGGCGAATCTGGTACGTGTCTTTGTAGTTTCGCGTTTCACCCGTCATGCCGTGGGTGATAGTGATCGATTTGGTATCCAGATCGCGTGAAATGAGGTTCTGCCCGCTGATCCCCACCGTCCAGTGTTCACCAAAGTCCGCCGCAATCCCGGCGTCGACGTTAAAACCAGTATCATCATTACGATAACGACTACTGTTCCAGTCGCTGCTGTCGTAGTTATAGATAGAGGTGGTGTAATTGTAGAGCCAGGTTTTTTGCAGTTTTGGCGTAACGCCAATCGACACCGGCACATCGCCGAACGCAAACTGTCGGGCAACGGCGATACCATAATCTGAAACAATTGCCGCGCGTCCCGATGCCGTCGAGTTGAGGTGTTTGGTTATCTCATCTGAGCCTTCAATCGCCGCCTTCCCGGCTTCAACGAGCGCATAGGTATCGCTGCCCTCAATCCGGCGCAGATAGTCAATATCACCCTGATCAATGGATGAACTGACCCGTCCATGCGCGTAACCTTTCGCCACGAAAGCCAGGGAAAGCGTCTCATTGGGAATGCTCACCGCCAGTCCCGCCCCTGCATTGGCGCGTGCCGTTTTCCCTTTCAGGTATTCGAGTTCATCGGCAAGATCGCGTGCCGCGCCCTGAAACTGATTCAACACGCCGCGCGGGTTGAGCAAAACTTCCTGCGGCGTCAGATTATCAACCACCTCATCGTAGTAATCGATTTTGTCGCTGATCTCATCAATTTCATCCTGAAGATTATCTTTGTCGGTGATTTGTGCACCGACCGCCGGAAGAATCACGGTAACGCTGTCTTTAGGCTTCGCTTTCGCCAGCAACGCCGGGTTAATGAGAACCCCGCTACCATAATTTGCCGACGCCACGCCCGTTCCGCCCATCGCGTCGTTACGCGCTTCCGCCCAGGTATTCGCCGCGTTCGCCTGTTGGGAAACCAGGAACGAGACCGCAATTGCCACCACCGAAAAATTAAAATTTTTATTCACAGTAAACCTATTTTATTTGCAGGTGAAATAATGCCTCAGCCAGTATCAACGCGGCTGAGTAGGACTATTGCTGTGATAAAATGGGTGAAGATGACGCTATTCGCTCCATGCAGAACTTGCTGGAACGTTTTTATTATGTGACAGACATCAATATGTATAGAAGAGAATGCGAAACAGGGAAAGATTAGCAGGCGATTTATCGTGCCGGCCTGGATCTCGGCGTTTCTCCCATAACATGATAAAGTGAGGGTTTTCTTACTCCACGCGATCCGAGGTGCCCGATGGAAAAGACCACAACGCAAGAGTTGCTGGCGCAAGCTGAAAAACTGTGCGCGCAACGCAATGTGCGCCTGACCCCACAGCGCCTTGAGGTGTTGCGTCTGATGAGCCTTCAGGAAGGCGCAATTAGCGCTTACGATCTGCTCGACCTGCTGCGAGAATCAGAACCGCAGGCCAAGCCGCCAACGGTCTATCGCGCACTTGATTTTCTGCTTGAACAAGGGTTTGTGCATAAGGTTGAATCCACCAACAGCTATGTGCTGTGTTACCTGTTCGATCAGCCAACTCATACTTCCGCGATGTTTATCTGCGACCGCTGTGGTGCGGTGAAAGAAGAGTGTGCGGAGGGCGTGGAAGACATTATGCATACGCTGGCGGCGAAGATGGGGTTTGCCCTGCGCCACAATGTGATTGAAGCACACGGATTATGCTCAGCCTGCGTGGAAGTGGAAGCCTGCCGCCACCCTGGCGAGTGTCAGCACGATCATTCGATTCAGGTTAAAAAGAAACCCCGTTAAGGAAGTGGGCGGCATGCTATGCCGCCCGAAGCAAACAGAGGGGCTTACATCCTTGTACTCACGGGTATAAGGGTGGCTTACCAGCGATAGTCGTTGCGTTTTTCCCAGCTATCGACCTCTTTCTCCGCCTGGTCTTTCTCGTAACCATAACGTTCCTGAATCTTACCGACCAGTTGATCACGCTTACCTTCAATGACTGTCATATCGTCATCGGTCAGTTTGCCCCACTGCTCTTTCACTTTACCTTTAAATTGTTTCCAGTTACCGCCGGCTTCGTCTTTATTCATCATAAAGTCCTCTTTATTAGGCTGTGAATAGTGAGAGTAAACCGCCCAACTGCGTTCGTTTTCTGCTGGACGTGAGATTAAGTGTAGTCAGAGATTCTGGGTTCAATTCACTATTCAGAATCTTTAACCATCACGAAGCCGAAAACCAGGTCCCATTCCGCCAGTGGCGCCGCCAGATCCAGGCTAATGACAGTCCGCGCAGCGTCAGGAAAACCGCCAGCGCCAGCCACAAACCGTGATTCCCCAATACGGGGAGCGCCAGCAGGGTCAGCGCAAACCCGGCAGCCGCGACCGCCATACTGTTACGCATTTCAGCCGCCCGCGTTGCACCGATAAACATACCATCCAGCAGATAGCACCAGACGCCGACCAACGGCAAAATCACTTGCCAGAGCAGATAGCGATCGGCCAGTTGCTGGATTTGCGGAAGTGATGTCAGCAGCGCGACGATCTGTTCGCCCGCGAGCAGATAAACCACTGAGAACAGCAGTGCGACAATACCTGACTGACGGCACGCCGCGCGCCAGACCTCCAGCAACTGACTGCCATCGCGGGCGCCATAGGCCTGACCGGAATGCGCCTCCACGGCGTAGGCAAAGCCATCCAGCGCATAGGCCGTAAACGTCAGCAACGTCATCAACACGGCGTTAACGGCGATGATATCGCTACCCAGTCTGGCCCCCAGCACGGTAATGGCACCAAAACAGAGTTGCAGCAGCAGCGAACGCAGCATGATGTCACGATTGAGCGCCAGAAGGCGACGAAAGTTGCCGCGCCAGGCCTGCCTGAGCATGACGAGAGAGATGCCCCGCAAGTGCAAGACCTTACGCACCATCAACAAACCGATCAGCAACGTCGCATATTCCGCAATCACCGTCGCCAGTGCGGCCCCCTGCACGTTCATATGCAGCCCCATTACCAGCCAGAGGTCGAGCACAATGTTCAGGATATTGCCGACAATCAGCAGGATCACCGGCGCACGCGCGTATTGCACGCCCAGTAACCAACCGAGCAGAACCAGATTCGCCAGTGACGCCGGCGCGCTCAGCCAGCGAATGGCCAGGAATCGCCTCGCCTGTTCCAGCACCGCTTCGCTGCCGCCGACAATGTGTAGCGCCAGGTCGATAATCGGCGTGCGGAAGATAGCAATCAATGTCCCTGCGCCCAAAGCCAGGATCAGCGGTTGCACCAGAGCCCTAGCCAGCGCCTGAGGATTCTTCGCGCCGAATGCCTGCGCCGTCAGCCCGGTGGTGCTCATCCGTAAGAAGAGCAGTAGCATGAACAGAAAGCTGGTTGCGGTTGCGCCTACTGCCACACCGCCGAGATAGACGGGGCTGTCCAGGTGACCAATGACCGCCGTATCCACCAGTCCCAGCAGCGGAACGGTGATATTGGAGAAAATCATCGGTAAGGCGAGGCGCCAGAGTGCTTTGTCAGCAGAAACAAAAAAAGGCATGGAGACGAGCCTGAGAAGAGGTCATAACGAGAGTGGTGAGAGTGCCGGATAACGACGTAAACGCCTTATCCGGCCTACAGGAGTACTACAGCCATTCACCATTACGGATGACGCCAACGGCCAGTCCTTCGATGGTAAAATTCTGTTCGCGAAGGTCAACCAGGATTGGTTTAAATTCGCTGTTTTCGGGCAGCAGTTCAACTTTATTGCCCTGTTTTTTCAGGCGCTTGACCGTCACTTCATCGTCGATACGCGCTACAACCACCTGACCGTTACGCACGTCCTGGGTTTTGTGTACCGCCAGCAGATCGCCATCCATAATGCCGATGTCTTTCATCGACATTCCGCTGACGCGCAGCAGGAAATCGGCGTTCGGCTTAAACAAAGACGGATCGACCTGATAATGACCTTCAATGTGCTGCTGCGCCAGCAGCGGCTCGCCCGCCGCAACGCGACCGATGAGCGGTAACCCTTCCTCTTCTTCCTGCAGCAGTCGAATGCCGCGAGAAGCACCGGAGACGATTTCAATCGCCCCTTTACGTGCCAGCGCCTTCAGATGTTCTTCAGCCGCGTTTGGGGAACGGAACCCCAAACGCTGTGCGATCTCCGCACGCGTCGGTGGCATACCTGTCTGGCTGATGTGATCCCGAATGAGATCAAACACCTCTTGTTGCCTGGCCGTTAACGCTTTCATTCCGCCCCCTGGGTGTATATACAGTTATGCTGTGAGTATATACAGCTAAAGGTGATTTTGGAACCACAAACTACACATTCGACAGCAGATTTAGCCGGTTATGGAATCAGGGTCGAAAAACGTTAGCGAAAATGTGGCCACAACAGGAGTCCCCAGGTGATCAGCGCCACAATGATAGAAAGCAGCACCGCCGCCGACCCCATATCTTTTGCGCGACCAGAAAGTTCGTGATAATCAGAGCCGATACGGTCCACTACCGCCTCAATGGCGCTGTTCAGGATTTCAACAATCATGACCAGCATGACAGAGCCTATCAGCAGAACGCGCGTAATGGCATCCACGTCCAGCCAGCAGGCGATAGCCACGGCCAGCAGCGCCGCCACGCTTTCCTGACGGAACGCGGCCTCGTTAATCCACGCGGCGCGAAAACCTTTCCAGGAATAGCCTGCAGCTTTGATAATTCGGGTGAATCCAGTGGTATTATTAGCCATTAAAAGAACCTTTTTGCATTATTGGCGTCAATGACATTGTCTTGTTAACTCATGTAATTCGAGTTAGGGCAACGCGGCGCGAAGTATGACGGGATAGACCAGAAATTCACATGACTTTCTGATATCCTTGCAACGCAATTGCATTATTAACCAGAGGCTTTACATCGTTTATGTCCGGCTGGCCACGAATTTACTACAAAATCCTGAATTTACCATTAAGTGTACTGGTAAAAAGCAAGTCTATTCCGGCAGATCCTGCCCCGGAATTGGGACTCGATACCTCTCGCCCAATTATGTACGTTTTACCGTACAACTCCAAAGCGGACTTGCTGACGCTGCGCGCGCAATGTCTGGCGCACGATCTCCCCGACCCGTTAGAACCGCTGGAGATCGATGGCACACAGTTGCCGCGCTATGTGTTCATTCACGGCGGACCGCGTGTCTTCACCTATTACACGCCGAAAGAAGAATCCATCAAGCTGTTCCATAACTATCTCGACCTGCATCGCAGCAATCCGGATCTGGATGTCCAAATGGTGCCGGTGTCGGTGATGTTTGGACGTTCTCCGGGTCGTGAAAAGGGCGAGGTTAACCCGCCGCTGCGCATGCTTAACGGCATTCAGAAATTCTTTGCCGTCTCCTGGCTTGGCCGCGACAGCTTTGTCCGCTTCTCGCCTTCCGTCTCTCTGCGCCGAATGGCCGATGAGCACGGCACGGATAAAACCATTGCGCAGAAACTGGCTCGCGTGGCGCGTATGCACTTCGCCCGTCAGCGCCTTGCCGCGGTGGGGCCGCGTCTACCTGCGCGTCAGGATCTCTTCAACAAGCTGCTGGCCTCCAAAGCGATTGCCCGCGCGGTAGAAGACGAAGCGCGCAGCAAGAAAATCTCCCATGAAAAGGCGCAGCAAAACGCCATTGCGCTGATGGAAGAGATCGCCGCCAACTTCTCTTACGAGATGATTCGCCTGACCGACCGTATTCTGGGCTTCACCTGGAACCGGCTGTATCAGGGGATTAACGTTCACAACGCAGAACGCGTTCGCCAACTGGCGCACGACGGGCACGAAATTGTTTATGTTCCCTGCCACCGCAGCCACATGGACTACCTGCTGCTCTCCTACGTGCTCTATCACCAGGGGCTGGTGCCGCCGCACATCGCTGCAGGTATCAACCTGAACTTCTGGCCGGCAGGCCCGATCTTCCGCCGCCTGGGCGCGTTCTTTATTCGTCGTACCTTTAAGGGCAATAAGCTCTATTCCACGGTTTTCCGTGAGTATCTGGGCGAACTGTTCAGCCGCGGCTACTCGGTTGAATACTTTGTCGAAGGTGGTCGTTCCCGTACCGGCCGTTTGCTGGACCCAAAAACCGGCACGCTGTCGATGACCATCCAGGCGATGCTGCGCGGCGGCACCCGTCCGATCACTCTGGTGCCGATTTACATCGGTTACGAGCACGTGATGGAAGTAGGAACCTATGCCAAAGAGCTGCGCGGCGCGACCAAAGAGAAAGAGAGCCTGCCGCAGATGCTGCGTGGCCTGAGCAAGCTGCGTAATCTCGGTCAGGGCTACGTCAACTTTGGCGAGCCAATGCCATTGATGACCTACCTGAATCACCACGTGCCGGAGTGGCGCGAGTCTATCGATCCGATCGAAGCCGTGCGTCCAGCCTGGCTGACGCCGACGGTAAACGGGATTGCGGCGGAGCTGATGGTGCGTATTAACAATGCGGGTGCGGCGAACGCCATGAACCTGTGCTGCACCGCGCTATTAGCGTCTCGCCAGCGTTCGCTGACCCGCGAACAATTGACCGAGCAGCTCAACTGTTACCTGGATCTGATGCGCAACGTGCCGTATTCCTCTGATTCGACCGTGCCGTCTGTCAACGCCAGCGATCTTATCGATCACGCGTTGCAGATGAACAAATTCGAAGTCGAGAAGGATACCATTGGCGATATCATCATTCTGCCGCGCGAGCAGGCGGTGCTGATGACCTACTATCGCAATAACATCGCGCATATGCTGGTGCTACCGTCACTGATGGCGGCGATCGTCACCCAGCATCGTCATATTTCCCGCGAAGCGTTGCTGCAACACGTTGACGTGCTCTACCCGATGCTGAAAGCCGAGCTGTTCCTGCGCTGGGAGCGCGATGAGCTGGCAGACGTGATTGACGCGCTGACGGCTGAAATGCAGCGTCAGGGGCTGATTACCGTTCAGGATGATGAACTGCATATCAATCCGGCTCATTCCCGTACGCTGCAACTGCTGGCCGCGGGTGCGCGCGAAACGCTGCAGCGTTATGCCATCACCTTCTGGCTGCTGAGCGCTAACCCGTCGATCAACCGCGGGACGCTGGAGAAAGAAAGCCGCACCGTGGCGCAGCGTCTGTCCGTGCTGCACGGTATTAACGCGCCGGAATTCTTCGACAAGGCGGTGTTCAGCTCACTGGTGCTGACTCTGCGTGACGAGGGTTACATCAGCGATACCGGCGATGCGGAGCCGGGCGAAACGATGAAGGTGTATCAGATGTTGGCGGAACTCATCACGTCGGATGTACGCCTCACCATCGAGAGCGCGACGCAGAGCGAGTAAAGAAAAAGCCGGTCAAGATGACCGGCTTTTTTATGTTAGATTGCCGGATGGCGGCGTTCCGCCTGATCCGGCCTACATCGGCTTACGGTTTGGTAGGCCCGATAAGCGCAGCGCCACCGGGCAAGATGCTTTATAAGTGCCAGTAGCTCATTGCCAGACCGATAAACAACACCAGCCCGACGTAGTTATTGTTCATGAATGCTTTAAAGCAGGCCTCGCGTTCGCGGTTGGCAATCAGTTTCTGTTGATAAACAAACAGCGCGCCCGCGACCAGCACAGACCAGTAATAACCCAGCCCCAGACCGTTCAGCCAGCCAATCAGCGCCATCAGCGCCAGCACCGCCACCTGCAAGATACCGATAATCAGCTTGTCATGTTCGCCAAACAGAATGGCCGTCGATTTAATGCCGATTTTCAGATCGTCATCGCGGTCAACCATCGCGTACTGCGTGTCGTAGGCCACCGCCCACAAGATATTGGCCAGGAACATCAGCCAGCAGCTCAAGGGTACCGACTCACTCACCGCCGCGAAGGCCATCGGGATCGACCAGCCAAACGCCGCCCCCAGCACCACCTGCGGCAGGTGGGTGTAGCGCTTCATAAACGGATAGACCCACGCCAGCGCCAGTGCTGCAACCGACAGCAATATGGTCATGGTGTTGAGCGTTAATACCAACAGAAAAGCGAGCAGTACCAGCACCACAAACAGCGTCCGGGCCTCTTTTTCCGTCACCGCGCCGCTGGGCAGTGGGCGGTTCGCCGTGCGTTTTACGTGTCCGTCAAATTTTCGATCGGCATAGTCATTAACCACGCATCCGGCGGCACGCATCAGCCAGACCCCGGCGACAAACACCGCCAGGATCCACCCTTGAGGGACGCCAGGGGTCGCTACCCACAGAGCCCATAGCGTCGGCCAGAGCAGCAGTAAGGCGCCGATGGGCTTATCCGTACGCATCAAGCGGTGAAACGCCAGCAGCTTATTTTGCGTCAGACTCCACTCCATTTTATTTTCCTCTTAGTACAACGGCGATGCAGGTAAAAACAGTTCGGTCAGCATTAGCGGCTTACCGCTCAGTCGCAGGCGGGAACGACGTCCCCACAGCCCGGCATCACAACCAATCTCAATAAAATCTCGGGTCAACGTCGATGATGTAAACAGATAACGCCCCAGCGGGGTTTTGCCTAAGTGTTGTAAGGCCAGTTCGGGGCCGGACAGCGTGGATTCAGGCACCACGGTGCGTCCAGCCAGCCAGGGTTCATCATCGGCACAGAGCAGGATTTCACGCAGCCAGTAGCGGGATTCTTTTGGCAGTCGCGTCAGCTCTTCCACCACCTCATTTTGACCGACAAATCCCTCCCTGATCAGGGTCACAGTGACCCGTTTTCCCTGTTGTTCAAAACGTTTTGTCATGGAATCTTCCAGTAGCAGCCAGTCGAGCTGTTCTGGATCCAGGGCGGGAATCTCTTCAAAATAGCGCAGCGCACGCAGTTGCGTTAACGCGGGGTGTGACATGCCTGACTCTCCGTTTCATAACTGAAAGGCATTGTATCGCAGAAAAGCGCTTACGGAAGATGGAAACATAATTAAGTGATCTGTTACGCAACAGAAACGTAACAAGTCGCAGGAAATGCTAAAAAAAAGGTGCGCCAGTTGACGCACCAGTTGTTGCAAATCAGCAATGTGGGGAGAAATTACCCCTTGCCTTTTACACTGCTGATAAAGGTGGAACGGGCAGATGTTGATCCCAGACGTTCAGCTTCATCAAGCAGTTTCAGCGCTTTATCAACGTCACCTTTCGCGACGGCGTCTTTAATCGCTTTGTTAAAGTAGCTTTCGGTGTCGTTCAACATCGGCTCGCTTTTCTTCGCGGGCGCAGGTGCAACCACCGGCGCGGAAGCAGGTGCAGCATAGGTTGGCGCAGGTGCAGCGGTATTGCCCACCGTCACCGGACCCGGGCCGGAAGAACCAAACAATGGCCCCACCAGCACGCTGGAACTGCTGCTGGTTTTCACTTTCAGCTTCAGCAGACCGTCGGTGGTATGGCGGGCGATCGGATCCGGAATATCCGGCACCGAGTTACCCACGCCTTTGGCGTAGGCTTTCGCTGGATCGAGCAGTTTGGTGGTCTGCTGGAGATCTTTCTCGGTCGTAAAGACCAGAACATAAAGCTTCTGCTGGCCCAGCGCTGGCGTCAGGCGCATCACCCCTTCCAGACGATCCGCGCTCATCACGCCCGGTTCCTGGTAGGTGAAATAGCTGCTGGGGAAGAACGCAGAAGGCGTCATGTTCTGATCGAGAATCAGGACGTTGGGCGCGAAGACGCTGGTTTGTTTGTTCACTTCGCTGGTGAGCGTTATGTTTAGCTCCCCGATGTTCGCCGGTACGCTGTAAGCGGCAACCGGACCGGAGATGCCCGCGACATCAAGACGCTGACCGCCGGTCGAAAGCTGTGTAGTTTGCGTGTTGGACTGGTCAACCGGCGTCCAGGTTAACTGCTGGAGTGCCGCCGTCGGAATCGTCGGTGCGGCGCTGGTATTCTGTGGAACGTAATTCACGTCAGCCAGGCTGATGCCCGGCGCACTGGCAACTAACCCTGCGGATAAACAAAGGGCGACGAGACTTTTCTTCATTTTCATTGTTATCACCTCAGAAAGCGTGGGTTCAGCGGTGGCCAGGCAATAGCGCGCTAAACCGCGAGAAACAGAGGGGCTTACGCCCCTCGCTACGTCAGGTTAGTGCCGGATTACCACCAGATTTCCATCTGAGCACCGAAGGACCACTCATCGTTGTCGCCACGGCTGTAGGTGCGCGCGCTGGTATCGCTGTAGGCGATGCCGTTGTCGTAACCCCATTTCTCATCCCACTTCGCGTAGGTCGCGAAGACACGAATAGCCGGGCGGGACCAGATGCTGTCGCCAGCCTGCCACTGTTGCGCCAGGGTAATTTTGTACTGGTTGTTGGTGTCGTCGGTACGCTGAGACTTCACGTTGTCGTAGCCGATTTCCATCAGGGTGCTCATGATCGGTGTCCATTTGAACATCGGACGCACACCGACGGTGTACCAGGTTGAACCGTTGTTATCGTCACGGTCGATATCCTGATACATACCGACGTACATCAGGTCCCAACGGTCGCCCAGAGAGATAGCACCGTGGTCGAGGATACGCACCAGACTACCGTTGTTGTTGATTTCGTTGTTAACGACGCCAATTTCCGTATCTGGGTTGTAGTTGTTACCCGTGAAGGAGCCTTGCGGGATCCCTTTACCCTGAGTCGTCATTGCGTCGGTAGCGTACTGAACGACAAACTTGTTGTAGCCTTTCAGCATGCTTTGCGTGTGTTCAGCGGTGAACATCCAGCCGTCTTTAGTGGCACCGTCGGCATAGCTGTAACCGTCAGTTTTGTTCGCACGACCGTAGTCAACACCCAGTTCCAGCACGCCGTCCGGGTTCGTTTCCAGACCGGCTAAACGCACGTCGAAAACGTCGTTCGCCGTGTCTTTGTAACGGTCATAGATATCATTGCTGCTGAAGATGTAAGAGCCGCCGGCTTCCTGAGAACGGGTGGCGGCCAGAGACAGTTTACCGAAGCCCAGATCGATATTTTCGATACCGGCGCCAGGACCTGAAATATCCCAGTAGTAGAAGTCGATCATGTGAACGTCATGACGCTGATAGAAGCGCTTACCTGCCCAGATGGTGGAGCCAGGCAGCCAGTCGATCAGGTTTTTACCCTGTACGTTCGCTTCACGGAATGCCGGGTCGGTGGCTTCCCAGTCATTCTGCTGTGCCACGGAGTAGGCAACGTTGGTGTCAAAATAGAAGCTCTTATCGCCCTCTTTCCAGACTTCCTGGCCCAGTTTAAGTTCCGCGTATGTTTCACATTCGTTGCCAAGACGGTATTTACTTTGAGCACCGGTTGCCTGGAAACATTGTTGTTCGCCGCCACTACCCGTCCAGCCGATACCGGAACGAGCATAACCATGGAAATCCACTGCCATTGCCTGAACAGACATAATGCCTGCTGCGACGGCAACCGCCAGGGGGAGTTTGCGCAGAGTAATCATCATTCTATCTCCTGAGATCATTGCTTTTCTTTGCACGCTTCACCGTAGGGTTTTGCGCTTTTTTTTAATGGGACACCTTAAACACCGGGCTCTTTATGCAACCGACGACATGCGGTGCCATCTTCACGGAACAGATGACAACGCTCTGGCGGCAGGCCAATAGCGAATGTGGCGCCCTCTTCTACCAACACCACGTCGTTCTGGCGGTACACCAGGTTTTGACGAATGGCGGGGATCTGAATATGAATCTGTGTTTCGTGACCAAGCTGTTCGACGACCTGAACCTCGCCTTCCAGCGTGACATCGGCGATATCACTGGGCAGCAGATGCTCCGGACGAATACCTAACGACATATTTACGCCGACCTGCACATCACGGCTGTCGACCGGTAGCCAGACGTGCTGACGGTTCGGCAGTTCCACTTGCACCTGGTCGATGGCGGTTGCAGTGACTTTCACCGGCAGGAAGTTCATCTTCGGTGAACCAATAAAACCCGCGACGAAGCGGTCTGCCGGGTAGTGATACAGTTCCAGCGGCTTGCCAATCTGCGCGACGCGACCGGCATCCAGCACCACGATTTTGTCGGCCAGCGTCATCGCTTCGACCTGATCGTGGGTGACGTAGATCATCGTGCGACCCAGGCGTTTATGCAGACGGGAGATTTCGATACGCATCTGCACGCGCAGCGCGGCATCAAGGTTGGAGAGGGGTTCATCGAGCAGGAACACACGCGGTTCCGCCACCAGCGTTCGGCCAATCGCCACGCGCTGGCGCTGTCCCCCTGAAAGGGCTTTCGGTTTACGCTCCAGCAGATGCGCCAGTTGCAGCACTTCGGCAACCTGGTTAACGCGCTGATTCATTACCTCTTTTTTCGCGCCCGCCAGTTTCAGGCCAAACGACATATTTTCGGCA
Organism: Citrobacter sp. MGH 55; assembly: GCF_016906145.1. Classification (NCBI taxonomy): domain Bacteria; kingdom Pseudomonadati; phylum Pseudomonadota; class Gammaproteobacteria; order Enterobacterales; family Enterobacteriaceae; genus Citrobacter; species Citrobacter sp. MGH 55. Next base: position 1,657,477 of record NZ_CP070239.1, on the reverse strand, counting down.
ACGGATAAATGGGGGTAGAGCGCGTAGGACTGGAAGACCATACCGACGCCACGCTCTGCAGGTGGGATATCGTTCATGCGGGTTTCCCCAATGTAGAGGTCTCCGCTGGTAATCGTTTCAAGTCCGGCAATCATACGGAGCAGGGTCGATTTGCCGCAGCCTGACGGTCCAACAAACACCACGAATTCCCCTTCGTGAATGTCGAGATTGATATCTTTCGATACCACCACATCACCCCAGGCTTTCGTTACATTTCGCAGCTGTACGCTCGCCATGCCTTCTCCCTTCGTTACAACCTGTCATTGACAGCAACATTCATGATGGCCCGACTATGCGGGATTCACTGCGAGCGTGAATCCTCCACCCCCCAGCTTTTTTATGGGGGAGGAGTCGGGAGGATGAGGGAAGGAAGTCTGAGACCCTGGCCGGGGGACATCGCGTAATTTCGTGATGTCCCCCGCAAAAATGAGTCTGTTTTTATGTGCGCCAGTACGCATTACTCATATTTCTGCAACACAGATCACATAAAGAGCGGGTGGGGCGTAGGGGTAAGGAGGATGGAAAGAGGATGTCAAATAAGGAGACTGAGTCACGTTGAACCACTGAAGTCTTACCACGAGCACATCACCAAAAGGATGGCAGATATGAAGATCAAGACTGGCGCACGCGTTTTCGCATTGTCCGCCCTCGCAGCAATGATGATTTCCGCACCGGCTCTGGCCAAAATTGAAGAAGGTAAACTGGTTATCTGGATTAACGGCGACAAAGGCTATAACGGCCTGGCCGAAGTGGGTAAAAAATTCGAGAAAGACACCGGTATCAAAGTGACCATCGAGCACCCGGACAAGCTGGAAGAGAAATTCCCGCAGGTCGCGGCAACCGGTGACGGTCCGGACATCATTTTCTGGGCGCACGATCGTTTTGGCGGTTACGCACAGTCTGGCCTGCTGGCTGAAATCACGCCGGATAAAGCGTTCCAGGACAAACTCTATCCGTTCACCTGGGATGCCGTGCGTTACAACGGCAAACTGATCGCCTATCCGATCGCGGTTGAAGCGCTGTCGCTGATTTACAACAAAGACCTGGTGGCAAACCCGCCGAAGACCTGGGAAGAAATTCCGGCACTGGATAAAGAGCTGAAGGCGAAAGGTAAGAGCGCGCTGATGTTCAACCTGCAAGAGCCGTACTTCACCTGGCCGCTGATTGCTGCCGACGGCGGTTACGCATTCAAGTTTGAAAACGGCACGTACGACGTGAAAGACGTGGGCGTCGACAGCGCAGGCGCGAAAGCGGGTCTGGGCTTCCTGGTTGACCTCATCAAGAACAAACACATGAACGCCGACACCGACTACTCCATCGCCGAAGCGGCCTTTAACAAAGGCGATACGGCGATGACCATCAACGGTCCGTGGGCATGGACGAACATCGATAAGAGCAAAGTGAACTACGGCGTCACCCTGCTGCCAACCTTCAAAGGCAAACCGTCTAAACCGTTCGTCGGCGTGCTGAGTGCCGGTATTAACGCCGCCAGCCCGAATAAAGAACTGGCAAAAGAGTTCCTGGAAAACTACCTGCTGACCGATCAGGGTCTGGAAGAAGTGAACAAGGACAAACCGCTGGGCGCCGTGGCGCTGAAATCCTATCAGGATCAATTAGCGAAAGACCCACGTATCGCCGCCACCATGGATAACGCCCAGAAAGGCGAAATCATGCCGAACATCCCGCAGATGTCTGCGTTCTGGTACGCGGTTCGTACGGCAGTCATCAACGCCGCCAGTGGTCGTCAGACCGTTGACGCAGCACTGAAAGACGCGCAGGGCCGTATCACCAAGTAATGCTGTCGATGTGCCTGATGGCGCTGCGCTTATCAGGCACATTCACGACAAGATTTCACCGTTGTAGAGGAAGATCCCCATGGATGTCATTAAAAAGAAACATTGGTGGCAAAGCGACACGCTGAAATGGTCAGTGATAGGTCTGTTGGGCCTGCTGGTGGGTTACCTTGTTGTTTTAATGTATGCACAGGGGGAGTACCTGTTCGCCATCATGACGCTGATTTTAAGCTCTGCTGGCCTGTACATTTTTGCCAACCGTAAGACCTACGCCTGGCGCTACGTTTACCCTGGCATGGCTGGTATGGGACTGTTTGTCCTGTTTCCGCTGATTTGCACCATCGCCATTGCCTTTACCAACTACAGCAGCACCAACCAGCTCACTTTCGAACGCGCCCAAGAGGTGCTGATGGACCGCTCTTATCAGGCGGGTAAATCCTTTAACTTCGGGCTGTATCCTGCCGGTGAAGAGTGGCAACTGGCCCTCACCGACGGCGAAACCGGAAAGAATTACCTCTCCGACGCCTTTAAATTTGGTGGCGAACAAAAGCTGGCGCTGAAAGAGACAGACGCCCTGCCAACCGGTGAACGTGCAACGCTGCGCATCATCACCCAGAATCGCCAGGCGCTGAATCAGATTACCGCCGTGATGCCCGATGGCAGCAAAGTGATCATGAGCTCGCTGCGCCAGTTCTCCGGTACGCAGCCGCTGTACACCCTCGCTGAGGACGGCATGTTGACCAACAACCAGAGCGGCGTGAAATACCGTCCCAATAACGACATCGGCTATTACCAGTCCATCAATGCGGACGGCAACTGGGGTGATGAAAAGCTGAGTCCAGGCTACACCGTAACCATCGGCTGGGATAACTTTACCCGCGTCTTTACGGACGAAGGGATCCAGAAGCCATTCTTCGCCATCTTCGTGTGGACGGTGGTTTTCTCAGTGCTGACCGTGATTCTGACCGTCGCTGTGGGGATGGTGCTGGCGTGTCTGGTGCAGTGGGAATCGCTGAAAGGTAAGGCCATTTACCGCGTCCTGCTGATCCTGCCGTACGCCGTGCCGTCGTTTATCTCAATTCTGATTTTCAAAGGGCTGTTCAACCAGAGCTTTGGTGAAATCAACATGATGCTGAGCGCGCTGTTTGGCATCAAACCGGCGTGGTTCAGCGATCCGACCACTGCCCGTTCGATGATTATTATCGTCAACACCTGGCTCGGTTATCCGTACATGATGATCCTGTGCATGGGCTTGCTGAAAGCGATTCCGGACGACCTGTACGAAGCCTCGGCAATGGATGGCGCAGGCCCGTTCCAGAACTTCTTTAAGATTACGCTCCCGCTGCTGATCAAGCCGCTGACGCCGCTGATGATCGCCAGCTTCGCTTTTAACTTTAACAACTTCGTGCTGATTCAACTGTTAACCAACGGCGGTCCGGATCGCCTCGGAACGACCACGCCAGCCGGGTATACCGACCTGTTAGTGAGCTATACCTATCGCATCGCCTTTGAAGGCGGCGGCGGTCAGGACTTTGGTCTGGCGGCGGCAATCGCCACGCTGATCTTCCTGCTGGTCGGCGCCCTGGCGATTGTGAACCTGAAAGCCACACGCATGAAATTTGACT
>NZ_CP070239.1:1606484-1654007 GCF_016906145.1 Citrobacter sp. MGH 55 | reverse complement strand
ATTATGGCTATGGTCCAACCGAAATCTCAAAAGTTGCGCCTCTTTATCACGCACCTGCTGCTACTGATATTTATCGCGGCGATCATGTTCCCGCTGCTGATGGTTATCGCCATCTCGCTGCGTGAAGGTAACTTTGCGACCGGGAGCCTGATCCCGGAAAAAATCTCCTGGGAGCACTGGCGGCTGGCGCTGGGCTTTAGCGTTGAACACGCTGATGGCCGCGTCACGCCGCCCCCCTTCCCGGTACTGTTATGGCTGTGGAACTCGGTGAAAATCGCCGGGATCACCGCAATGGGTATCGTGGCGCTGTCCACTACCTGTGCCTACGCTTTTGCCCGTATGCGCTTCCCTGGCAAAGCCACGCTGCTCAAAGGAATGCTGATTTTCCAGATGTTCCCGGCGGTGCTGTCGCTGGTCGCGTTGTACGCGTTGTTCGATCGCCTCGGTCAGTACATTCCGTTTATCGGTCTGAACACCCACGGCGGGGTGATCTTCGCCTATCTCGGCGGTATCGCACTGCATGTGTGGACCATCAAAGGCTATTTCGAAACCATCGACGGCTCGCTGGAAGAAGCGGCCGCACTGGATGGAGCAACCCCGTGGCAGGCGTTCCGTCTGGTGTTGCTGCCGCTGTCGGTGCCCATTCTGGCGGTGGTCTTTATTCTGTCGTTCATTGCCGCCATCACCGAAGTACCGGTTGCCTCACTGTTGCTACGTGATGTGAACAGCTACACCCTGGCGGTCGGGATGCAGCAGTACCTCAACCCACAAAACTATCTGTGGGGCGATTTTGCCGCTGCCGCCGTGCTGTCCGCGATTCCAATCACTCTGGTCTTCCTGCTGGCGCAGCGCTGGCTGGTCAACGGCCTGACGGCGGGCGGAGTCAAAGGTTAAGTTTCATCGAAGTACCTGTAATGCCACTGCACCCTCAACTTGTTTTATCCAACTTGTGACTGTAATTCGGCGCTCCACGGAGCGCCCTTTTTTTACTCGCGCTTCAGGCGTTTCGAATTACACATCCAAAGGGTGATTACCAGCAGCAGGATCGCCGCCGAATAGATCAACACGTCCATTGGTGATTTGTGATCGACGATGATCAGCCGGACAATCGCGGTGATCCCGATATAGATGAAATAGCGCAGCGGAAAGTGAAAACCTGACTGAAAGTACTTCACAATCAGCGCGATAAATTCGAAATAGAGAAAGTAGACAACCAGCCCTTCCACCAGCTCATACTTGCTGGCTTGTTCAGGCGCGAAAAGCACATCAGCCAGATGCAGTGTCTCTTTGCCGAGGAATACGACCAGGATCAGGCCCAGACTCAACAGCCCAAGGTTCAACACGGTCTGTAGGATCGTAGAGATAAACTCCACGCGCGGACGAGATAGTGACGTCATAACAGCACCTCTTTCTCAGTGGTGAGGTTCCTGTATAACGCAAAAATGTGACGGAGATCTATATTTTTTGTTTATGTTTTGTGCAACCAGAAAAGGGTGTGACAATCCTTTCAACCCTAACATTCTGAAAGGAAGGCGAAATGCTTCGGTTTCAAATGGCAATACAAGATGATGCCAGCCTGTTGAGCACAATGGGATATACCAGCTATCGTCATCATTTTGCCCATCTGTGGAAAAATGATGACGAACTGGCGGCGTATCTTGAGCAGGAATATTCTCTGCCCGCCATCGCCAGAAGTCTCGCAGAAGCGGGCACCTTCTGGTTGATCGCTTTTACTGACGTCCCGATTGGTTTTGCGAAGTATTCGTTACATCAGGCCCTTGAGCCACAAGACCCGCCGGGGACATTGCTGCATAAGATCTACCTTCTGCCGGGCGAAACTGGCAAACAGTACGGTGAACAGCTTTTTGCCGAAGTGGTCCGTCAGGCCAAAGCGCAAGGGGAAACACGGATCTGGCTGGAGGTACTGGCGGATAACCCCCGGGCACGTCAGTTCTATGAACAGCAGGGAATGACCTTTGTGAAAAACACTTTTTTTTCCACCACGTCGCAGACCACTACGCTTCACGTCATGGAAAAACCGCTCTGAGAGACCCAAAATGGCAACGACTCATCAGTCCACCCTCCGCAATGTCACCTGTGGTGAAAATGTGGTGATTTATGAACCCGCCAATCTCTACGACTGCCGGCTTGGCGACAACGTTTTTGTCGGCCCCTTTGTCGAAATTCAGGGAAATACGCAGATTGGCGCAGAGACAAAAATCCAGTCGCGTACCTTCATTTGCGAATATGTCACCATCGGTTCCCGCTGCTTTATCGGCCACGGCGTCATGTTCGCTAACGATATGTTTCGGGAAGGAAAACCCAATGCCGACCGCAGCAGTTGGGGACGAATTACTCTTGGTGACGATGTCTCCATTGGTAGCGGCGCGACAATACTGGCGGTCAGTATCTGCGATGGCGTAGTTATCGGTGCGGGTAGCGTGGTGACCAAATCAATCACCGAAAAAGGCGTATATGCGGGTAATCCAGCCAGATTATTACGCCGTCTTCCGGCTGGATAAAACCACGTTAACTCAGCGGAAATTCACACTTTTATCGCTGGTCATGTCATAGAGCTGGAATTTACGTCCGAGCTGCTGACCCCCATCACGCGTCAGCGGCGTCCAGCCGATGGCCGCACGACTGCGGGTCGGGCCGGAAGAGAAGAGATCCAGCGGAATCGACACGTAGACGCCTTTGGTGAAATCCCCTTCGCCATACTCATCCGGCGAGACGTTGGTAAGCGTGGCGTAACCACCCACCACCACGCCGCTGTCAAAGCGTTTAGAGATATCCAGCGTGCCGCCTTTATCCCCCGCCAGATACTGACCGACGCTTGCTTTCACCAGCACGTCCTGGGCGAATGACGGCGTCCAGTAGGCCGTCAAGTGTCCGGTCTTCACGCTGTAGTCGGTGAATTTCATCATGTCCTGCGCGCTGCGCCAGTCACGCTGTTTCACGTAGTTTGCATCCAGACCAAACGCCCAGTTGCTGTCGACCGGACGGTACAGCACTTCTGCCCCAGCCCCGCCATACATGGTTTCAAGATAACCCCCGTAGACCTGACCATAGAAACCGTTACCCAAGTACTGGAAATAGTTAGCTTGCAGGTTGTTCACATAAACGTCGTTCTGCACATATTCACGCACGCGGGTACGCACACGTGGCAGCTTCGAATCGTTCGGCGGATTGGTGTAGTTGAATTTATCGTAGTTATTGGCGAGATTTCCAAACAAGCTTCCGGTGGTCAGCAGGTGATCGGTCACCCACAGATCCGCCGTCGCCATCACACCCAACTGGTACATGTAGAAGTTTTCCGGTCCGCCCACGGACTGGTTCAGCACCGGATCGAGGTGGAAGTCGAAGCGCGACTTGTCGATATACCAGCCCTGCTCAGTGCGTTCCGGCACTATCGGCTCAAGGCGCTGTTGCGCCAGCGGCGTTTCCTGTCCCAGCGGTTCGCCTTCCAGATGGCGTTTCAGGCTGCTGACGTCCGTTTCGGTAGTGACCTGCGGCAGGTTGAGACGGTTTTCCGTCACGCGGATCGTGCGGATCCCCTCTGGCAAATCGTTCATCACGATCCGATTCGCCCGTTCAATACCTTCACGCGAGTCGCGGTATTTCACCTGCTCGCCGGTCACGTACAGCGTATCGCCTTTCACCTGAATCTGCGGATCTGCCAGTCCGGCGTTGTATTTCAGCAGCGTCAACTGATTCGCCACCACTGAGTGTTGCAGGATCGCGTCCTGCGGTTGCGGCTGGTATTTCGGCCGCGCGTTATCGTTATACGATGGGCGTAAGTCGTTGAAATTAGTCCGCAGCGTTACCCCAAACATAAAGGTGTTACCACGTTCATAGCTGAGGTTAACGTCGGCCCAATCGGTGACGCGGTAAATGGCGCCGACGTTAAACTTGCTTTTCTGTTCCAGCTTGCCCGCAAAATCCTGCTGGTAGTTATTGCCCTCATATTCCAGCTTCAGCCGCAGGGGCTGCCACGGCGTCTGGTACTCAATGCCGCCAAACAACGATGCCGGGCCGTGGAACATCTGGCTGCCATCAATGGAGCCAGCTTGTTTATAGCGGTTATCGCGGTAGCAATATTTATCGCTGTACGAACAGAGCGGGTTACTGACGTTGCCGCTGGTTCCCAGGTATCCCCAGCCGAGGCCGAGTGAGAAATCAAACGGTCCCCAGGCTTTGTTCGCCACGAGGTATTCCGCATCAAACAGGCCAGTCCCGCCGATATCTCGCGCACCGACCGACACCTGCGGCATCCAGTAGCTCTCTTCCCACAGGCGTAACTTCAGATCGAACGCTTTATCTTTGTAGGTTTGATCGCCGGAAAACGATTCGACGCTGCTGTACTTTTTGGTCCGCACATCGGTGTAGCGCAGCGTGGTTTCCAGCCAGGGGAAAAGCTGTACGGAGGCGGAGTAGTAACGGTACTGATCGTTATCACGATAGTTGAGGCTCAACTCCCCTTCACGCGCCATGCGCGCGGTTGGGGTCTGTAATAATCCCACGCCGCCAAAATCCGACTGAGAGGGTCCAATCGGCGCCGGGTACGTTTCGGCATGGCAGGCTGCGCTGATGCCCAGCGCCAGTAAGCTGAGCAGATATGTTTTTTTCATTATTCAGGTATCCGCTGCGTCAGGGTATGAAGAATGTCGGCGTTCAGCGCTTCCGGTTCGCTGCTCCAAAGAGAATCATCCAGCCCGACAACAATGATGCTGCCAGGCATCGGTTCAACGTGACGCTTATTCCAGTACGCCACCGGCACCTTCTGCGTTCGGCCATCGGGATAAACAATCCACGCATAGCTGCGATCCGCGCCGCTGAGCCGGTCTTGTCCATCGAGATAGCTGACGACGTCGCGTCCGGGCATAAACGGCTGTTTTCCGGGACGGCTTATCAGGCCAAAGAGCGTGACGTCCGTCGGCTGCCCGCCGACCCACAGCGTGTAGTTGCCCTGCAACGGCGGATTGCCGCGTTCGCTGACCCGCACGATGTCCGGATCGAGATTCACCAGCTGTCGACCCGTCACCTTCAGCGCCTGAACTTGCTGGCGCAACGCGTTAATGGCGGCGGCATCGTCCCCGCTTGCGTTGGCGCTTAACGCCGCCAGGCGCGCCAGCAGCGCCTGCTGTTGGCCCTGCGCTTTCACGGTCGCTTTCTCTTCAGCGATCACCGCGCCAGGCCACCAGCTGTTCGCCAGTCTGGGCTGTCCCACCAGATCGATAAGATGATCAGCGCCGGTAAGCGTTTTCGGCTCTGTGCTACCGGCGCTAAAGACCTTAACGGTCCCCGCAGCAAAAACAGATGATGCGCTCAAACTGAAGATCAGCGCTGCAAGAGTCCGTTTCATCATGATTTTGCCGCCTTAATCAGCATGGTTTTCACCGGGAAAAAGTTCGCGCCCAGATACTGCTCCGACTGGCGAATTTGCCCTTCGTTATCGATCCAGTAACGGTTATGCCAGCGCGCTTGATCGGTCGTGACGGTTTCGTCCAGCACGCGAACCGGCGTCTCTTCGCTACCGACTTTTACCGTGTCGTTGCCATCCCATGTAAAGACGGAGCGCGCGGTGGCATAGCGCACCTGCTTGTATTCCGTCCAGCCCATCGTGCGGGTCCAGGTGGCACCGTCGACGATCTGATTCGGTTTACTCAGCGGGTCATCTGCGAGGTTATTCACATCGATAAGGTTGTCGCCGCCAAGCAACGTTTTCACCAGACGACCATGCTGGGTCACGAGAGTGGCCTGATCCTGCGTCACCCATTTCTGCTGCCCGTTCTCTGCGAAAGCGAGCACCACAAACAGCTGCGGCCCGCCGTTGAGCTGCATGTACTGGCTGGCGTAGGGCATGTTTTGGATATCATCGTCCGTTAGCTGGACGCCGGGCGTGCCAAACAGACTGTCCCACAGTGAGTTGCCCAGCTGCTTTGTGGTGGCTGAGCAGGCCTGTAACAGCAGGCAAAGTAATATGAGCGCAGGTCGCTTCACGACTCTTCTCCAGAGGGGCAAAATAACCACACCGAAGTGTGGTTAGAGTTAAACGTACCGGTGTTACTGGGTACTGGTGGTGGTTGTGGTGGTGGTCCCGGTATTGGAACCGTCACCGCCGCCGGTTGCCGCCAGAGCGACACCCACCGCCGAACTTACGGTGCTCACGCTGGATGCCGAGGAGCTACCCGCCGACACCGACGTTGCTGCCGAGCCTGCTGCTTCACCCACCTGAACGGGGGCTGCATAGACAGAACTCGCCGCAAGCGCAGATATGGCAAAAATGCCATACAGAACTTTTTTCATAACAATTTCCCTTCATTGAATGAATGGAGATTTGCCCAAAAGCGTTTCGGGCGGGATCGAGTATACACAACTAAAGCATGCGAATTACGGTAGGGGGAAATAGCGGAATGGTTTTAGGATAATTGGACTTTTGTTGAATTATTTACTTTAATTAAAATAAGAATAAACATTAAAAACAATTAGTTATCATTAAAACCTGACATCTGAACGATCCGTATTATCCTAAAATAACACGGCGTTATTTTCCGGTTATTTATTATTTTAGGATTATGCTCAATATAGAACGGTGGAGAACAACACGGACAACCGGAATTATCTTATAAAAAAAGCCGATAATAATATCGGCTGATTTCATTATTAATTTGCCGGATAAGGCATTCGCCACCATCCGGCACGCTGGCAGATTAACGCCAGGCTTTATAACGGTTAATCAATCCGTTAGTCGAGCTGTCGTGGCTTTCGATCGCCTTATCATCTTTCAGCTCCGGCAGAATACGGTTTGCCAGCTGTTTACCCAGCTCAACGCCCCACTGGTCGAAGGTAAAGATGTTCAGGATGATGCCCTGTGTAAAGATTTTGTGCTCATACAGGGCGATCAGCGCCCCCAGGCTGAACGGGGTGATTTCACGCAGCAGGATGGAGTTAGTCGGGCGGTTGCCCTCAAACACTTTGAACGGTACCACGTGTTCCAGCGTGGCCGGATCTTTACCCTGGTCACGGTATTCCTGCTCCACCACTTCGCGGGATTTCCCGAACGCCAGCGCTTCAGTCTGGGCGAAGAAGTTAGACAGCAGCTTCGGATGGTGATCGGACAGCGGGTTATGGGTAATCGCCGGGGCGATAAAGTCACAAGGCACCATTTTGGTTCCCTGATGAATCAACTGGTAGAACGCGTGCTGACCGTTGGTTCCCGGCTCACCCCAGATGATCGGACCCGTCTGGTAATCCACCGGGTTGCCGTTACGGTCAACATATTTCCCGTTGGACTCCATATTGCCCTGCTGGAAGTAGGCCGCGAAACGGTGCATATACTGGTCGTACGGCAGGATGGCTTCGGTTTCAGCACCGAAGAAATTGTTGTACCAGATGCCGATCAGCGCCAGCAGCACCGGCAGGTTGCTCTCCAGAGGCGTGGTCGAGAAGTGCTTATCCATCGCATGCGCGCCGGACAGCAGTTGCACAAAGTTGTCGTAGCCGACAGACAGGATGATCGACAGACCAATCGCTGACCACAGAGAATAACGACCGCCCACCCAGTCCCAGAACTCGAACATGTTGGCGGTATCAATACCGAACTCACCAACCGCTTTCGCATTGGTAGACAGTGCAGCGAAGTGTTTCGCAACGTGTTTTTCATCACCGGCGGTTTTCAGGAACCAGTCACGCGCGCTGTGGGCGTTGGTCATGGTTTCCTGCGTGGTGAAGGTCTTGGACGCCACGAGGAACAGGGTAGTTTCCGGATTCACTTTCTTCAGCACTTCGGCGATATGGGTACCGTCGACGTTAGAAACAAAGTGCATATTCAGGTGATTTTTGTATGGGCGCAGCGCTTCGGTCACCATGAACGGGCCGAGGTCGGAGCCGCCAATACCGATGTTGACCACGTCGGTGATCGCTTTACCGGTATAACCTTTCCACTGACCCGAAATAATGGCTTCGGAGAAAGATTTCATCTTCTCCAGCACCGCGTTGACTTCCGGCATCACATCTTTGCCGTCAACCATAATCGGGGTATTGCTACGGTTACGCAACGCCACATGCAACACGGCACGATCTTCCGTACGGTTGATTTTCTCGCCGGAGAACATGGACTTGATGGCGCCCGCCAGATCGGTCTCTTTCGCCAGATCCTGCAGTTTCGCCAGCGTCTCTTCGGTGATGCGGTTTTTGGAGTAATCCACCAGCATCAGATCGTCAAACGTTGCGGAGAATTTGCTGAAGCGATCGTTATCCTTCGCGAACAAATCCGCGAGGGTAACGTCCTTCATGTCGTCAAAGTGTTTTTGTAGTGCCTGCCAGGCAGAGGTCTGCGTTGGATTGATGTTTTTCATTAGCAATACTCTTCTGATTTGAGAATTGTGACTGAGATCGATTGTAACGCCAGTCACAGAAAAGTGTGATTGTTTTAGTGCCGTTGCCCTGGCTTCGGTCAAATACAGTGAAAAAACCGCGTTGTTATAAGTACGGTTACTCAGCCACTTGCCAGCATGAAAAATCCGCATAATCCCGGCGTTGACAGTGTCGTCTGCACATTTTATTTATAAATACGGTATTTGCGCCTGCACCGGTTTCTGTTCTGCCTTTGTGCCCAGGTCGCTTTCTCACTCCCTGACACGAGGTTGTTATGACAGAAATCGTTGTTTCCAAATTTGGCGGTACCAGCGTCGCTGATTTTGATGCCATGAACCGCAGCGCCGACGTGGTGCTTTCCGATGCAAACGTGCGCGTAGTGGTGCTCTCAGCTTCTGCTGGCATCACCAATCTGCTGGTGGCGCTGGCAGAAGGACTGGAACCACAGGCTCGCTTTGAGAAGCTCGACGCCATCCGTAAAATTCAGTTCGATATCCTGGAGCGTCTGCGTTATCCCAACGTCATTCGTGAAGAGATTGAACGCCTGCTGGAAAATATCACCACGCTGGCGGAAGCGGCCTCATTAGCCACCTCCCCGGCACTGACGGATGAACTGGTCAGCCACGGCGAACTGATGTCCACCCTGCTGTTTGTTGAGATCCTGCGTGAGCGTAACGTTCAGGCGCAGTGGTTTGATGTGCGTAAAGTGATGCGAACCAACGATCGCTTTGGCCGTGCCGAACCTGACGTAGCGGCGCTGGCGGAGCTGGCGACATTGCAACTGACCCCGCGTCTGAGCGAAGGGCTGGTGATCACGCAAGGGTTCATCGGCAGCGAAGGCAAAGGGCGTACCACCACACTCGGACGCGGCGGCAGCGACTACACGGCCGCCCTGTTGGCCGAAGCGCTGCATGCGGCGCGTGTCGATATCTGGACGGATGTTCCGGGCATCTATACCACCGATCCTCGCGTGGTGCCTGCCGCCCAGCGTATCGATGAAATCGCCTTTGAAGAGGCGGCGGAAATGGCCACCTTCGGCGCGAAAGTGCTGCATCCGGCCACCCTGCTGCCGGCGGTGCGCAGCGATATCCCGGTCTTCGTTGGCTCCAGTAAAGATCCGAAAGCAGGCGGCACGCTGGTTTGTAACAAAACGCAGAATCCACCGCTGTTCCGTGCGCTGGCGCTGCGTCGTAAGCAGACGCTGCTGACCCTGCACAGCCTGAATATGCTGCACTCGCGCGGTTTCCTGGCTGAAGTGTTCGGCATTCTGGCGCGCCATAATATCTCCGTAGATTTGATCACCACCTCTGAAGTGAGCGTGGCGCTGACGCTGGACACCACCGGTTCCACCTCCACCGGCGATACGCTGCTGACGCAGTCGCTGCTAATGGAACTGTCGGCCTTGTGTCGGGTGGAAGTGGAAGAAGGTCTCGCGCTGGTCGCGTTGATTGGTAACGATCTGTCGAAAGCCTGCGGTGTCGGCAAAGAGGTGTTCGGCGTACTGGAACCGTTCAATATCCGCATGATTTGCTATGGCGCTTCCAGCCATAACCTCTGTTTCCTGGTGCCTGGCACCGAAGCAGAACAGGTGGTACAGAAGCTGCACCATAATTTGTTTGAGTGAGACAGGCCTGAATGCCGGATGGCGATGAAACGCCTTATCCGGCCTGGAGGCCAGCCGGTGTCGGCCCGATAAGCGTGAGCATCATCGGGCAACACGGTCATGACATCACCGTCTCGTAAAGCAGTCGATCCAGTGCCTTCACGTCGCCTTCGCGGCTATCCGGTAACGTTGGCGGGATTTCGCCTCGCGCCAGTTCGGCGTGGATAAACGCATGCAGCAGCGGACGACGCGGACCATACTCCGCCTCCCCAGCCCGCTGTTTGCGCACCAGCAGTTCATCTATTTCCTGACGTAACGGCGCATCCAGTTCGCTTCCTGCCAGCAGTTCGGCAAACCGCATGGGCGGAACGCCTTTTCCTGCTTCAACCCAACGCACCGCCAACAGCGGACGCAGGACGTAGAAGTACTTTTTCAGACGCACCGTTTCCCCCTGCAAGTAGCCGCGAAAGTTTTTTCGCGCCATCGAGTAGTAGTGCCAGCGCGCACGAAGCGGAGAAAACCACTGCGGTATCATCGCTTTAAGCGCACTGACCGTAGCATCATCCTGCTGATAAACCACCGGGGAATCCAGCCACTCGATCAGCGTTGGGTTAGCGCCCTTCAGCAGACCCAGCGCTTTACGCCACTCCCAGCCGCACACATCCAGCTCATCGTCGATTGGCAGCTCGATCACGTCACGCGGCGCATCAACCCGCAGATACCACTCCGGCGGATGAACATACAAAAACCGCACATCGTAATCGCTATCCGGCGAGGCAAATCCCCAGCCACGACTCCCCGATTCGCAGGCATACAGCACCCTGACACCGTAGCGGGTTTCTATCTCTTTGAGCTGCCGCATGACCCGTTCGCACATTGCGGCACTCACTGCATTTTTGGTCATCTTCTTTTATCCTTTTACACATACCACCTGCCGCAACGTATGCACGATCTCCACCAGCGAAGACTGCGCCGCCATCACGGCATCAATGTCTTTGTAGGCCAGCGGAATTTCATCAATCACCTCGCTGTCTTTACGGCATTCAACGTGGGCCGTCGCGCGGATCTGATCCGCTACGGTAAAGCGTTTTTTAGCCGCCGTTCGGCTCATGGTTCTTCCCGCACCATGACTGCAGGAACAGAAGCTCTCTTCATTTCCCAACCCACGCACAATGAAGCTTTTCGCCCCCATAGATCCGGGGATGATCCCCATCTGGCCTTTTTGTGCGGAAACGGCACCTTTACGCGTTACCAGCACCTCTTCACCAAAATGACGCTCTTTTTGCACGTAGTTATGGTGGCAATTCACTGCTTCTTGTTGCGTGATAAACGGTTTACTCACGCTACGCGACAGCGCGGCCAGCACGCGGGACATCATGACCTCCCGGTTTTGTCGGGCAAAATCCTGCGCCCATTCCACCGCTTCAATGTAGTCGTTGTAGTGCCGACTCCCTTCCTGGAAATACGCCAGGTTTCGGTCAGGCAAATTCGCGATATGTTGTTGCATATCCTGCTGCGCCAGCGTGATAAAGACGTTGCCGATGGCATTCCCCACACCACGCGAACCACTGTGCAACATCACCCAGACGCGCTGCTGCTCATCCAGACACACTTCAATGAAGTGATTACCGGTTCCCAACGTTCCGAGATGCTTATAGTTATTGGTTTTCAGCAGCGAGGGATACTTGTCAGTCAGGCGCGTAAAGCGCGGTGCCAGTGTCCCCCAGTGAGTACTCACCTCCTCTGGCGGCGTGTCCCACGCCCCTTTATCGCGACGGGATCGCGTATTGGTTCGCCCGTGGGGAACGGCCTGCTCAATCGCGCTCCGCAACCCGCTGAGGTTATCCGGCAGATCGCCAGCCAGCAGCGAGGTACGTACCGCAATCATCCCACAGCCGATGTCCACCCCCACTGCTGCCGGAATAATCGCTCCTTTGGTCGGGATCACGCTGCCAATCGTTGACCCTTTCCCCAGATGCACATCCGGCATGACCGCCAGGTGTTTAAAAATAAATGGCATCTTCGCCGTGTTCAGCAGTTGCTGGCGTGCCTCGGGTTCCACCGGGACGCCGTGCGTCCACATTTTCACCGGCGCCGCGTTCTGCGACGTCAACAGCGCATAGTCGTGATGTGCCATGTTTCTTATCCTTTAATGTTCACTAAGCCGTGCAGAACCTGGTCCAGGCCACCGAATACCGAGATTTTATCGATACGCTCTGCCACTCTTTCGAGGGTTTCCAGCTCTTTTAAACGCAAAGCCACCGGGTTGTTTTCCATCACTTTCGCCGTATTCAACAACGAACGCGTCGCTGCCGTTTCTTCACGACGGCGGATCACGTTGGCCTGCGCCGATTTTTCCGCTTCAACCAGACGGGACAGAATCGTTTTCATATCCCCCGGCAACACAATGTCCTTCACACCCAGCGACGCCACGTCGATACCATATGGCGCCAACCGGTCTTTCACCTGTGCGCTGACCACCTCATCAATTACCTGTTTATCTTCCAGCAGCTCATCAAGCGTGCGCGTCCCGACGGCCTCCCGCAGCGCAAACTGCAGTTCGCGGTACAGATGATCGAGCGGTTTAGTGAGCTGTGCAAACGCCAGCAACACATCGCGGTAACGCCAGTTCGCTGCCAGATTCAAGCGCAGGTTGACCTTATCTTTGGTCAAAATTTCCTGACCGCCCACTTCCAGCACCTGCAAACGGGTATCCACCACTTCAGCGTCAACCAGATGATTCACTTTCCAGTACGCCGTCAGACCCGGCGGCAACAGTGCCTGCGTCTCGCCATCAATTTTCAACACTCCGGCGTGCCAGGCAGGCACCTGTACGGTAAGCATCGCTTCACGACCTTTTACCGCGCCGCTACGTCGCGGTTGCAGAACCGCATTCATGACCTCAGCAGGCACCTGAACCTGACGCGTATCCATCCGTACCAGTTTCAACGCCTCGTCGGCCCGCCAGTACAAACGGCGCGTTGACGGCGGCAGGATCTCCTGCAACACCTCATTCATGTATAACGCGCCCGCTTCGCTGTCGTTAAGATCAACGGCCAGGGCATAACGTGATACCCAGTCTGGTTGAAAGCGGCGTAAATAATTCGCCAGCGCTTCCGGCACTTCGCTGCCGTCCAGATTAACCACCAGCACCTCTGGCGTGTTGAACCACGGCAGACGGTGTTCACCCGCCTCCAGAACCTGATAGTAGTCGCCGTTTTTGGCTAACAGACCTAATTGCCCTTTACGGATCGTGATTTTCTTCGTCATTTTTCTTTTTTCCTTATCAAGTCAGGTGCGGGTGCGGAGGCGAGGCCACAGGGGAATTCCCTTTTGCCTGCGGCGCGGCATCGTGACCGGCGACCTGTTTTGGGGCCTGTTAACTGCGCAGTGCCCGTTTTTATTTCTATGATTAACAACCAGTTTCATTGGGAGAATGAATCGGGAATCGAACCCATTGTTCAGGTGTCATCGGTTGACGGAACACTTCCGGAATACAGCCTCAGCCGTTCCTGACGTGCCGGCGGGGTTTAACCCCCTGCGCTTTCAACGTGTTGACGAGAGAGTTATTGCCAGAAGCGTGCCAGAACGAAAAAAAGACGAAATTATTTTTTACTTTATTGATTAATAAGGAATTAATTTTCATCACCAAAAATGATGATTGCAGACGTCTCGCCTGTTTTTTATCCTTACCTATCGAACTTTATCTTTTTGGATAAACATGAAAAAGCGACGGGTGGTGATTGGTGTACTGGGCACGGTGCTGGATAAACGCGGCAAACGGGCAAACCGGTTAAAGAAATGGCGGCCCACGGTCGGACTGTGCCAACAGCCGGATTTCCCGGTCGATCGGCTGGAGCTTATCCACCAGCCACGCGATGCCGGGATGTGTCAGCAGTTAGCGGAAGATATTAGCCTGCTCTCACCACATACTGAGGTTCGTCCACATGCCATTCCCATTACCGATCCCTGGGATTTCGAAGAGGTCTACGCCGCGTTCCTCGACTTTGCCACTCATTACATCTTCGATACCGAGAATGAAGAGTATCTGGTGCACATCACTACCGGCACTCATGTGGCGCAAATTTGCTGGTTCCTGCTGACGGAAGCCCGCTATCTGCCCGCCAGCCTTCTGCAAACCGGACCCGCACCGAAGGGCGCTCCGCAGGAGGATGTTGCCGCTGGCACCTGCTCGGTGATCGATCTTGATTTAAGCCGTTATGCCACACTCACCAGTCGCTTTCAGCGTGAGCAGCAGCAATCGATCTCCTTCCTCAAAGGCGGTATCGAGACGCGCAATGCCACGTTCAATAAACTGATTGACCGTATTGAGCGCGTTGCCTTGCGCTCTGGCGATCCTATCCTGCTCACTGGCCCCACCGGTGCGGGGAAATCCTTCCTCGCAAAACGGATTTTTCAGCTTCGTCAGTCACGGCATCTGGTGGGTGGAAAACTGGTGGCAGTGAACTGCGCGACGTTGCGCGGCGATAACGCCATGTCGACGCTGTTTGGTCATGTGAAAGGTGCGTTTACGGGCGCACTGTCGTCACGAACGGGACTGTTACGTGAAGCCGACGGCGGGGTGCTGTTTCTGGATGAGATCGCGGAACTGGGGCTGGATGAACAGGCCATGCTACTGAAAGCGATCGAGGAGAAAACCTTCTTCCCGTTTGGCTCAGATAAAGAGGTGTACAGCGATTTCCAGTTGATAGCCGGAACCCATCGCGATATGCCGCAGTGGGTCGCCGAAGGGCGTTTTCGCGAAGATCTCTACGCACGGATAAACATGTGGCGCTTTGCCCTGCCCGGCCTTGCACAGCGGCGTGAAGACATCGCCCCTAACGTGGAGTATGAGCTGCAACGCTTCTCCCGCAGCCGACAGAATCAGATTCGTTTTGATAAGGAGGCGCGTGAACGCTATCTGGCGTTTGCCTGTTCACCTCAGGCGCAGTGGCGTGGCAATTTCCGCGAACTGAGTTCCTCCGTCGCGCGAATGGCGACGCTGGCCGAGCAAGGACGTATCACGCAGGCCCTTGTCGACGAAGAGATTGCGCTTTTGCAGGAGAGCTGGGGAGAGGCGCCGTCGCAACCGGAACTGGAGATGGAACTCGACCTCTTTGACCGCCGCCAACTGGAAACCGTGCTTGAGGTCTGTCGCCGCAGCGCATCATTGTCCGAAGCCGGACGTGAACTCTTCGCCGTCTCACGACAAAAGAAAGCCAATCCCAACGATGCCGACCGTCTGCGTAAGTACCTGGCTCGGTTTGGTCTGAGCTGGGAAAATCTCAAAGTCAGAACATAAGCATAATTTGTTTGAATAATACCTCTTCACACGATACACAATAATGATGGTTGGGCTCGATCCCAACCCGTTAATAACAAGCAAACACAACATATGTGCAAGGAAAACAACATGCTCGCCACTCTCACCAGGCTGTTCCCGTTATGGGCGCTGCTGCTCTCTGCTATTGCGTATTACACGCCATCCACCTTTACGCCTGTCGGCCCGTGGGTGACGACATTGTTGATGCTGATTATGTTCGGCATGGGCGTCCACCTGAAAGTGGATGATTTTAAACGTGTGCTCTCACGCCCGGCACCGGTTGCGGCGGGAATTTTCCTGCACTATCTGGTGATGCCGCTGGCGGCCTGGGTACTGGCGATGGCATTTAACATGCCGCCGGAACTCTCCGCCGGGATGGTGCTGGTCGGAAGCGTCGCCAGCGGCACGGCATCTAACGTCATGATCTACCTGGCGAAAGGCGATGTCGCACTCTCGGTAACGATCTCTTCCGTCTCCACTCTGGTGGGCGTGGTCGCCACACCGCTGCTGACGCGTCTGTATGTCGATGCGCACATTCAGGTGGATGTGATGGGGATGCTGCTCAGCATCCTGCAAATTGTGGTGATCCCAATTGCGCTGGGCCTGGTGATCCATCATCTGTTCCCGCGCGTCGTGAAGGCAGTTGAACCTTACCTGCCCACGTTTTCGATGGTCTGCATTCTGGCGATCATCAGCGCAGTGGTTGCCGGTTCCGCCGCGCATATCGCGTCCGTCGGCTTCGTGGTGATTATCGCGGTGATCCTACACAACACCATCGGCCTGCTCGGCGGTTACTGGGGCGGGCGCTTGTTTGGCTTTGACGAGTCAACCTGCCGCACGCTGGCGATCGAGGTGGGAATGCAAAACTCCGGTCTCGCCGCCGCGCTGGGTAAAATCTACTTCGGCCCGCTCGCGGCCCTCCCCGGCGCACTGTTCTCGGTCTGGCACAACCTTTCCGGCTCTCTGCTGGCAGGGTACTGGTCCGGTAAACCGATTGATGAACAGCAGAGTGCTGTCAAAGAAAATTGATCCCCTGCGAATGGGGGATTTCCCCCATTCCTTGCCTTCCTTGTTTGAACCTCATCACAAAACAACAAATATCAACACAAAACAAAAATATAATTAATACCTTTATTTTCAGTTAATTATTATAAATTTATTATTTTATCGAGAGCTGTATTCGTTCTTTTAATGTTGCTTTATTTTGTTTTGCTTGGGAATATGATCCCACTACAACACAGATAACCCCCTACCCTATCTTTTCTTTGAGGCCGCTATGAAAAAAATTGCGATTATTGGAAGCAGTGGAGGCAACCTCTACAACCTGGGTGGCGCTGAGCCAGAGAAGTTACTCCAGGAGATTTATCAGCAGTGTGAAGCCGCGGGTGTCACCGTCGCTGCCGTGCAGTTCATTGCAGCAGAGGCGTCGATGGATGTCGCCAAACCTGACACCCCAGCAGCCGTCTATGCCTTAACCACAGAAAACAACACAAAACCACAACGTATCTTCCAGGGCAAACTCTCCGAGGTGAATGCCTCCGTCGTTGAGAGCGATCGCCAGATAGCCGGGATGATCCGCCGCGGTGAGATCGACGGGATCGTAGTGATGAGCGCCGATCCGGTAAAAGCTAACCAGGCCGTTTTTGATGCCGCCGTAGAAATGAAAACCCCGATTGTCGGCACCGGCGGCACCTCGATGGCGCTGGTCGCCGCAAAGGGCGCCAATGTGGTCGCCACCTCAGGCACCACGGGGACCACCAGCCGCACTCGCGCGGTCTCTTTCGTCGCCTCGCTGTGTAAATACTGGGGTATCAAATACAAACCCCAGTTGGGCAGCGCGTCGCCTGCACAAGGCGGTTCCGGAAAGAGTCTGCTTAAGCGCTTTAACATCCGCAGCATCATGATCCCGGCGCTGCCAGGCTTTATCGCGATGGCGATCGTACTCGCCCTGAGCCACATCCCCGGGCTGGAAAAACTCAACGATATCTTTGAAATCCTGCTGAAGGGTCTGCCGGTGCTGGTTGCCGTGCTGGCGGCAAAACAGATCTCCGAACTTGATGAAGTCTCCATTGTGGCCGGGGTCGTCGCCGGGGTGCTTTCCGTTGAAGGCGGCCTGATCGGGGGGATTATCGGCGGTCTGATGGCCGGGATTTTTGTGCGCTGGTTGTTTGAGCTGTGCCTGAACTGGCGTTTCCCGATGACCACCGTCAACATCGTTGCCGGCGGGATTTCGGGTCTGACTGCTGGCCTGATCATGCATTATCTGCTGAGTCCCCTGGCGCTCTCCGCCGGTAACTACATCAAGCTGGCTATCGAAAGCACGCTGGCATTCAGTCCGATTCTTGCCGGGCTGCTGGCCGGTCTGGTGATCTGGCCAGCCATTCTGGGCGGTGTCTATCACGCGGTCATTCTACCGCTGGTGCTGCTGGAGATGGAGAAATCCGGCGTCAGTTTCCTCGGCGCTGTGGATATGGTGGGTCTGGTGATGGTTGCTGCCGGCATTAACCTGGCTAACGTCATCGCACCACGCGAAAAAAGCGAAGCGGCCGTCGCCACACCAGGCCTGCTTATCAACCTGGGCTTCGGAACGTTTGTGGAATCCGCCTACCCCTTCATGTTCGCCAACAAAATCGTCTTTGGTTCCGCCATCTTTTGGGCCGGAATGGGCGGCATGATGCTCGGCTTCTTTAACATCAAAGGGGTGGCCTACGTCCCGGCGTTCGCCTCACCGTTCTTATCCAGCAACGCATTACAGATGGCGATTGTGATGTTCACTGTCATGGCAATGACCTGTATCACCACCATCATTGCGAACCGTTTTAAGGCTGTCGTACAGAGTGAATCTGTGGCGTCTGCCCGTTAATAAATGCACCAACACCAGAGGTACACCATGTTTAAAGGCGATATGAATAAAAAACGCGCCAAAGCGTTACAGAAAGTGAAAGATGCCATCGCGCTGCACGGCGGGCAAACCATCCTCAGCACGGGGATCACCGGCGACGATGCGCGCCTGGCAAAAGCGGTCTGTGAGGCAGGCGTGAAACTGCTCGAGCCGAACCATCCTGCGCTGGCGCTGGCGCGCGGACACAAAGGGGTGAGTAACATGCACGCGGCGGAGCAAATCCGCCACGAAATCACCAACGGTCAGATGGCAGAAGCTGTGCACGGCGTGCGTAATGTGGTCCCGGACGACATCTTCATCACCGTGGGCATTGCGGGCGGGTTTACCGAAACGCTGCCCGTCCCGCTCAGCGAAACAGAGATTCTGGAGATTGCCCGCGCCGGAGCTGACGGTTTACATACCCATAAATCAGACTGGGACGACCTGCAGGACATCGTCAACCTCGCCCATCAGTATGGCCTGACCGTGGATGCCTACATTGGTCATCCGGATGATTTGCATACCTTCGGTATTCCGGCACGCACCCCGGAAGAGGTCGCCAGCGTAGCGAAGCGTATGCAGGAAATTGGCGTCGATATGATCGGCCTGATGACCGGCATGAGCTATGAAGGCGTGGCGGCAGGCGATATCCCGCAGATGATTAAAGACCGTCTTCGGGCGCTGGTTGGCGCGGTGGACGTCCCGACGCTGGCGGAAGGAGGCATTAACCTCGCCAATGCCAAAGCATTTAAGGACACCGGGGTTAATATCCTGGTCGTCGGTACGGCAATCGACAATATGGTCTGCAATGCCGCCAAAGAGGCCGTGACCCCGTTTATCGCTCATGCCTAACGACAGAGAACAATAATGCTACTGGTTACCGATCTGGATGGAACATTGCTGACGTCGCAGAAGACTATCACGCCACGCACACGTCAGGCGCTGGTTGACTTTCGACAGCGCGGCGGTCTGCTGGCCGCCTGTTCCGCCAGACCGGTCTCCTCAATGGCGCGCCTGTTACAACAGCAGCAGGTTGAGACACTGTTTGACTGGTGCGCAGGCTTCAACGGCGGACAGATCCTTGAACTGGCGTCACACCGCATTCTGCATTCTGCGGCCCTTACCCGGATGGATCTCAGAGAGATTGACCGCCATATTTCGCTGTCCCGTTATCCTCACCATTTTTTTACTGCCCAGGCGATTTATCACCGCGACGATCGCCTTATCGCCCCGTGGACATCCTATGAGGCCAGTTTATTTGCGTTACCGCTTATTAGCGCCGCACCAGGGAATATCTTTAATCGTCGCGATATATTTAAAATTACGCTGGTCGCAGAACACGCCAGGATCGACGATCTCTGTCGGGAAATAAGTCGTCAGTTACCCAATGACTATAAGGCGACAATCACCGGTGGGAATTATATTGATATTCAACGTAGCGAAATAAATAAAGGCTATGCGCTAAATGAAATCGCCCGCCAATTAAATCTGCCAACCACCGGGATTGCCGCCATTGGCGATCAACAGAATGACATCAGCATGTTCGCCGTTGCCGGGTTCGGCATCGCAATGGGCAACGCGCCAGATAGCGTGAAACATCAGGCGCGGTATGTAACCACCACCAATGATGATGAGGGTATCGTCTGCGCGCTGGAGTGGTTGCGTTGCTCTGCGCATCCAGTTACCATGCGGCAAAGTTCGACCCTGGCGGAAAATAATGAACCCGATTAAAAGAAGAAAGCATATTCTTGATGAATTAAACAAGTTCGGTGAAGTGACCGTTATTAAATTATCAGAAACGCTGAACGTGACCTCGGAAACCATTCGCCGCGATCTCTCTTTGCTGGAGTCTGAAGGTCAAATCACCAAAATTCACGGTGGCGCGGTCAAAAAACAGGTTGTTCAGGAAGATGCATTTGGCGCGAGAATTGATGCCCATCGCGAAGAAAAAATGGCGATTGGCAAAGCGGCGGCGGGAATGGTCAGCGAGCGCGATACGCTATTTATTGATTCCTGTACCACGAATCTTATTCTTGCCGAACACTTACCCCCTCTCGCGTTTTCCGTTATTACCAATTCCGCCTTAATTGCCGATAAAATAAAAGAGCATAATCTCCAGGCGCGAGTCTATGTCTTAGGCGGTGAATACGATTACCATTTCCGCGCCAATCTGGGCGTCTCTGTGTGCCAGCAGATTAATGCGATTCACGCTGATATTTGCTTTATCGGTGCGGGTGGCATTTCGCCGCAGCATGGTGTACTCGTGAAGAGCTTTGACGAGGCATACGTTGCCAAAGCGATGATTGCGATGAGTAAAAAATCCGTGATTCTCGCTGACCATACTAAATTTGGTCAGGACGGCGTGATGTGTATCGCGACTCTCAAAGAGATCGATTACGTCATTACGGATAAGGGATTTAAAACAACGGGTTATACACAACAGGATTTCGCCGGAAAACTGCGTATTGCTGACTGAGCGCTATCCGCCCGAGGCGTATTGCCGTACACTGAAATCACCAGGCAGACAGAGGGCACCCGTATGGCACTCCCCCGCATTACCCAAAAAGAGATGACCGAGCGCGAACAGCGCGAACTGAAAACGTTGCTGGATCGCGCCCGTATCGCGCATGGTCGTCAATTGACCAACGCAGAGACCAACAGCGTGAAGAAAGAGTACATTGATAAGCTGATGGTCTTGCGCGAAGCCGAGGCAAAAAAAGCCCGCCAGTTGAAGAAAAAGCAGGCTTATAAACCGGATGCTGAAGCGTCATTTTCCTGGTCAGCGAACACGCCAACGCGCGGCAGACGTTAACGTCCTTTCTTCTTACGCCCCGGCGAGGTAAAGCGTTTGCCGTTTGCCGCCGGGCGCGCTTTCTCTTTGTTCGCCGTCTTTTCGATTTTCACCACCGGACGCTTGATTCCCGCGGTTTTCGGCTTCGCTTTCGCCTTCGGTTTCGCTTCTGAAGAAGAGTTTTCGATAAGCTTAAACAGCGTAATTAGCTCATCATCCGTCAGGTCACGCCATTCTCCCAGTGGCAGACCGGACAGGCCAACGTTCATGATGCGCGTGCGTTCAAGCTTCACCACTTCATAACCGAAATGTTCGCACATGCGGCGGATCTGACGGTTCAGCCCCTGGATCAGGGTAATGCGGAATACAAACGGCGCCTCTTTCTTCACCTTACATTTTTTTGTGACAGTACCCAGAATCGGCACGCCGGCACTCATCCCACGAATAAACTCATCCGTAACCGGTTTGTCGACCGTGACCAGATACTCTTTTTCATGATCGTTACCGGCACGCAGGATCTTATTCACCAGATCGCCGTGGTTGGTCAGGAAGATCAGTCCCTGGGAATCTTTATCCAGACGGCCAATCGGGAATACGCGCTTGCTGTGGTTAACGAAATCAACAATATTGTCGCGCTCGCTGTCTTCGGTGGTGCTCACGATCCCCACCGGCTTGTTCAGCGCGATAAAGACCAGATCTTCCGCTTCACGCGGCTCAATCAACCGACCATTCACCTTCACGACGTCGCCAGGCATCACCTGGTCGCCAATGGTGGCGCGTTTGCCATTAATGAAGACATTCCCTTGCTCGATGAAGCGATCCGCTTCGCGGCGCGAGCAGATTCCGCTTTCACTGATGTATTTGTTGAGTCGTGTGGATGAGTCGGGCAGCATAATTTCTCCTTTGAATGCGGAATATACCTTACCTTGCTGGCGATAAAAAATAATCGTGCAAATTGGCCTCAGCGCTATTTGTGATCCGCCCCACCTTTCGACACAAAAGTGTCTCCGATCTTTACGTGCAATTTTGTTGAATGAAAATTAACAGAATCAAGAGATTAGGATTATGTGCACATCTGTGCCAACAACGAGCGCTCCGCACATCATATGTGCAACATTAATCGCCAGCTCATGACGCACAAAGAAGAGAAAATCGCTTTGAACTCCCCCTTTTATGAGGTTATATCAGATCAAGAGGGCAGATTGGTGATTTGCACAAATGTGCAGGAGTCTACAAATGGCGATGGAAAACAGTGATGATATCCGCCTGATCGTAAAAATAGCGCAGCTCTATTACGAACAGGATATGACACAAGCGCAGATCGCCCGTGAACTGGGGATTTATCGCACCACCATCAGCCGCCTGCTGAAACGCGGTCGTGAACAGGGCATCGTCACTATCGCCATCAACTACGATTACAACGAAAACCTGTGGCTGGAACAGCAGCTTAAACAACGATTCGGCCTCAAAGAAGCGGTGGTGATCACCTGCGACAACGAGCAGGAAGAGGAACAACTTGCCATGATGGGCGTGCACGGCGCGCAGTTGCTGGAACGTTTACTGGAACCCGGCGACATCATTGGTTTTTCCTGGGGACGCGCAGTACGCGCACTGGTCGAAGGGTTGTCGCCAGCCAGCCAGTCACGCCAGCTGATCTGCGTGCCGATTATCGGCGGGCCATCCGGGAAGCTCGAGAGCCGCTATCACGTCAATACGCTGACCTACGGCGCGGCGGCAAAGCTGAAAGGCGAATCACATCTGGCTGATTTTCCGGCACTGCTGGAAAATCCATTGATTCGCAACGGTATTATGCAGTCCCAGCACTTTAATTCGATTTCTGCCTACTGGGACAATCTGGATGTTGCGCTGGTAGGGATCGGTTCTCCGGCAATTCGCGACGGTGCAAACTGGCATGCCTTTTACGGCAGCGAAGAGAGTGACGACCTGCATGCCCGGCAGGTTGCCGGAGACATTTGCTCGCGCTTTTACGATATTAACGGCGTGACGGTGGAGACTACGATGAGCGAAAAAACGCTTTCCATCGAAACCAACAAATTAAAGCAAGCGCGTTATTCCATCGGCATCGCAATGGGTGAAGAAAAGCTTAGCGGCATTCTCGGCGCATTACGTGGAAACTATATTAATGCGCTGGTCACTAATAGCCATACCGCTGAATTATTGTTGAAGTAAATATACTCATCTTGATCCTGACGTAATTTATTTTATGCAGGGTCCCCTTCTCTGAATTTGGGAGTTAATTATGCAAACGTGGTTAAATCTACAGGATAAAGTCATTATTGTAACCGGCGGCGCATCCGGAATTGGCTTAGCCATTGTCGAAGAATTATTAGCACAAGGTGCAAATGTCCAGATGGCGGATATTCATGGCGGCGAAGCAAGGCATGAAGGTAATAACGACTACCACTTCTGGCCGACGGATATTTCCAGCGCCAAAGAGGTTAATCACACCGTGGATGAAATCATCCAGCGCTTTGGTCGTATTGATGGTCTGGTTAATAACGCTGGCGTTAACTTTCCCCGCCTGTTGGTCGATGAAAAAGCGCCTGCAGGAAAGTATGAATTAAACGAAGCCGCGTTTGAAAAAATGGTCAATATCAACCAGAAAGGCGTGTTTTTAATGTCACAGTCAGTGGCGCGCCAGATGGTGAAACAGCGTAACGGCGTTATCGTCAACGTCTCTTCGGAAAGCGGGCTGGAAGGGTCAGAAGGCCAGAGCTGCTATGCCGCAACGAAGGCGGCGCTGAATAGCTTCACCCGTTCCTGGTCAAAAGAGCTGGGCAAACACGGCATTCGCGTGGTCGGCATTGCTCCCGGGATTCTGGAAAAAACGGGACTGCGCACGCCAGAATATGAAGAAGCGCTGGCCTGGACCCGCAATATCACCGTTGATCAGCTGCGTGAAGGCTATAGCAAGAACGCGATTCCGATTGGCCGTTCGGGACGCCTGAGCGAAGTTGCTGATTTCGTTTGTTATCTTCTGTCTGAACGTGCCAGCTACATTACCGGAGTAACCACTAACATTGCGGGCGGAAAAACGCGCGGCTAAGGAGGCGTTATGGTCCATGCAATCTTCTGTGCTCACGGCAAACTAGCCTGCGCCATGCTGGAATCGGTGCACATGGTCTACGGTGACGCCAACGTTGAGGCGGTCGCCTTTGTCCCCGGCGAGAACGCCAGCGACATCGTCACAAAGCTGGAAAAGTTAGTGAGTGCTCACACTGATAGCGAATGGCTGATTGCCGTAGACCTGCAGTGCGGCAGTCCGTGGAACGCCGCGGCAACGCTGGCGATGCGCAATCCGGCCATCCGGGTGATCAGCGGCCTTTCCCTGCCGCTGGCGCTGGAACTGGTAGATAACCAGAGCAGTATGAATGTGGATGAATTGTGCGAACACCTGACGACCATTGCACAACAAACCTGCGTGGTCTGGCAGCATCTGGAAACGACCGAAGAGGATTTC
Source organism: Citrobacter sp. MGH 55 (assembly GCF_016906145.1). Lineage (NCBI taxonomy): Bacteria > Pseudomonadati > Pseudomonadota > Gammaproteobacteria > Enterobacterales > Enterobacteriaceae > Citrobacter > Citrobacter sp. MGH 55. The sequence goes on along the minus strand of NZ_CP070239.1, from coordinate 1,629,549 downwards.
TGATGAATATTACCCTTGCCCGTATTGATGACCGCTTGATCCACGGTCAGGTCACCACCGTCTGGTCGAAGGTGGCGAATGCCCAGCGGATTATTATCTGTAATGACGACGTTTATAATGATGAAGTGCGCCGGACATTATTACGCCAGGCCGCCCCACCGGGAATGAAGGTCAACGTGGTGAATATCGAAAAAGCCGTCGCGGTTTATCATAATCCACAGTATCAGGACGAGACTGTATTTTATTTATTTACCCGCCCACAGGATGCGCTGGCGATGGTCAAACAGGGCGTAAAAATTGCCACCTTAAATATTGGCGGCATGGCCTGGCGACCGGGTAAAAAACAATTAACCAAAGCCGTATCCTTAGATGACGATGATATTAATGCGTTTCGCGAACTGGATAAATTTGGCGTCACCCTGGATTTACGCGTGGTCGCCTCCGATCCCTCCATTAATATTCTCGAAAAAATAAAAGAACAGTCGTTCGCGGAATAAATAAAAGCGCCTGTATTTATTACACAGTCATTCTGGAAGCATCGCGGCGGCAAATGAGTGAATCCWCMGGMRCATARATAACGATGTGACTGGGGGTGAGTSACAAATCTGTCRGGAAMAGATTTGAACGTTGCGAAGCGACGGCCCGTCAGRGCGAGTCTCATGGATGAGACGAGTAATTCAGCCAACAAAGAGGCAACCTGAAGGACGACGTGTAAATGCTTTAACAGGCAGGGATATTCACATTTTAAGGTGACCCATTATGGAAATCAGTACCCTACAAATTATCGCCATATTTATATTTTCCTGTATTGCCGGAATGGGCAGCGTGCTGGATGAATTTCAGACCCACCGCCCGCTCATTGCCTGTACGGTTATCGGCCTGATCCTCGGTGATTTAAAAACCGGAGTGATGCTCGGCGGAACACTGGAGCTGATCGCGCTTGGCTGGATGAACGTTGGTGCCGCGCAATCTCCGGACTCCGCGCTCGCCAGTATTATCTCCGCCATTCTGGTTATCGTCGGGCAACAGAGCATCGCAACCGGTATCGCCATCGCACTGCCGGTCGCGGCGGCAGGCCAGGTCCTGACCGTCTTCGCCCGGACTATCACCGTGGTGTTCCAGCATGCGGCGGATAAGGCCGCAGAAGATGCGCGTTTTCGCACCATCGACATCCTCCATGTCTCTGCGCTGGGCGTCCAGGCGTTACGCGTCGCCATTCCGGCGTTAATTGTCTCGTTGTTTGTCAGTGCAGATATGGTCAGCAATATGCTCAACGCCATCCCGGAATTCGTCACTCGCGGCCTGCAGATTGCCGGTGGCTTTATCGTGGTGGTCGGTTACGCCATGGTGCTGCGCATGATGGGCGTGAAGTACCTGATGCCCTTCTTCTTCCTCGGTTTTATCGCCGGTGGTTACCTCGACCTGAGTCTGCTGGCCTTTGGCGGCGTCGGCGCGATTATTGCGCTGGTCTATATCCAGTTGAACCCACAGTGGCGTAAGGCCGAACCGCAGACGCAGACCTCCTCCTCCACCGCTCTTGACCAGCTTGATGACTAACGGAGCCCATCATGGAACAGAAAAAACTGACCAAATCTGACCTGTTTAGCATGTTTGTTCGCTCCAACCTGCAGCAGGCGTCTTTCAACTTTGAACGTATTCATGGGCTGGGTTTTTGCTACGACATGATCCCCGCCATCAAGCGCCTGTACCCGCTGAAAGAAGATCAGGTGGCGGCACTCAAGCGTCATCTGGTGTTCTTCAACACCACGCCAGCGGTGTGCGGCCCGGTGATTGGCGTTACCGCCGCGATGGAAGAGGCGCGAGCGAACGGGGCGGAAATCGATGATGGTGCGATCAACGGCATCAAAGTCGGTTTGATGGGGCCGTTGGCGGGCGTTGGCGACCCGTTAGTCTGGGGCACGTTGCGACCGATCACCGCCGCGCTCGGCGCGTCGCTGGCGTTGTCCGGCAACGTGCTCGGCCCGCTGCTGTTCTTCTTTATTTTCAACGCAGTCCGTCTGGCGATGAAATGGTACGGCTTGCAAATTGGCTTCAATAAAGGGGTCAACATCGTCAGTGACATGGGCGGCAACCTGCTGCAAAAACTGACTGAAGGCGCATCGATTCTCGGCCTGTTTGTGATGGGGGTGCTGGTCACCAAGTGGACCAGCATCAACGTGCCACTGGTGGTATCGCAAACCCCCGGCGCGGACGGCGGCACCGTCACGATGACCGTGCAGAACATCCTCGATCAGCTCTGCCCCGGCCTGCTGGCGCTGGGCCTGACGATGCTGATGGTTCGTTTGCTCAACAAGAAAATTAACCCGGTATGGCTGATCTTCGCCCTGTTTGGTCTGGGGATTATGGGTAACGCACTGGGCTTCCTGTCCTGATTTTTTCGCCCCGGTGGTCAGCCGGGACTATCGCTCAACATGAGGTGGAATATATGTTAACAACAGCTCTGCGCCTTTATGGCAAACGCGACCTGCGCCTGGAAACGTTCGAACTTCCAGAGATGCAGGACGATGAAATTCTGGCTACCGTGGTCACCGACAGCCTGTGCCTCTCCTCCTGGAAAGAGGCTAATCAGGGTGAGGATCATAAAAAGGTGCCGGACGATGTAGCGACCCACCCGATCATCATCGGCCACGAGTTCTGCGGCGATATTATCGCCGTGGGGAAAAAGTGGCAGCACAAGTTCCAGCCCGGCCAGCGCTATGTGATTCAGGCGAACCTGCAACTGGCGGATCGCCCGGATTGCCCCGGTTACTCCTTCCCGTGGGTGGGCGGCGAAGCCACACACGTCGTGATCCCCAATGTAGTGATGGAACAGGACTGCCTGCTGGCTTACGAAGGCGAAACGTACTTTGAAGGATCGCTGGTCGAGCCGCTCTCCTGCGTGATCGGCGCGTTCAACGCCAACTATCACCTGCAGGAAGGCACCTATAACCACAACATGGGGATTCGTCCACAGGGTCGCACGCTGATCCTCGGCGGGACGGGGCCAATGGGGCTGCTGGCGATCGACTATGCGCTGCATGGCCCGATCAACCCGGCGTTACTGGTGGTGACCGATACTAACCACGACAAGCTGAGCTATGCCCGTAAACACTATCCTTCTGAACCGCAAACGTTGATCCACTACCTGCACGCACAGGATGCCGCTTACGACACGCTGATGGCGCTGACCGGCGGCCACGGTTTTGATGATATTTTTGTCTTCGTGCCGAACGAACAACTGGTCACCCTGGCCTCTTCCCTGCTCGCCCCCGACGGTTGTATGAACTTCTTTGCCGGCCCGCAGGACAAGCAGTTCAGCGCCCCAATCAACTTCTACGATGTGCATTACGCCTTCACTCACTACGTGGGCACCTCGGGTGGGAACACTGACGATATGCGCACGGCGGTTAAACTGATTGAAGAGAAGAAAGTGCAGGCCGCCAAAGTGGTCACGCACATTCTTGGGCTGAATGCCGCAGGAGAAACCACGCTGGAGCTGCCGAAAGTGGGCGGCGGTAAAAAGCTGGTCTATACCGGGAAAGCGTTACCGCTAACCGCTCTCAGCCAGATTGACGATCCCGTGCTGTGCGCTATTCTGGAACGCCATTACGGGATTTGGTCTAAGGAAGCCGAACAGTATTTACTGTCGCACGCCGAGGAGATTTAACATGATTAACCGCGACACCCAGTTGTGCATGTCGCTTGCCGGTCGGCCCGGCAACTTTGGTACCCGCTTTCACAACTATCTGTATGAAAAGCTGGGTTTAAATTTCATCTACAAGGCGTTTACCACCCAGGATATTGAAGCGGCGGTGAAAGGGGTTCGCGCGTTAGGCATTCGTGGCTGCGCGGTATCGATGCCGTTTAAAGAGAGTTGTATGCCGTTTCTCGACGCGGTCGATCCATCGGCAAAAGTCATTGATTCCGTCAATACCATCGTCAATGACGGCGGCAGACTGACAGGCTACAACACCGATTATATGGCGGTAAAAAGCCTGATTGCCAGCCACCAGCTCGACACCACTGCGCGGGTGATGATTCGCGGCAGCGGCGGGATGGGCAAAGCGGTGATTGCCGCCTTTCGCGACGCCGGTTTTCGCGATGTGATCGTCGCCGCTCGTAACCGGGACAGCGGTCCGGCGTTGGCGAAACAGTATGGCTTTCAGTGGCAGCCGCTGCCGGAAGGCATTGCCTGCGACATTCTGGTCAATGTCACGCCCGTCGGCATGGCCGGAGGTAAAGAGAGCGAAGAGCTGGCGTACAGCGAAGCCATGGTCGCCAGCGCCAGCGTAGTGTTCGATGTCGTTGCCCTGCCGCCGGATACCCCGGTGATCAAACTGGCGCAGAAGCTGGGTAAAAAGACCATCAGCGGCGCAGAAGTAATTGCGTTGCAGGCCGTGGAGCAGTTCGCAATGTACACCGGCGTACGCCCGGATGACGCGCTGATTAGTGAAGCCGCTGAATTTGCCCGGGCGGGGTAACATGTGCAAATAACCCTCCTCTGATGACGCTGAGGAGGGTTATTAAACGCGTAATCACAACGTTCAGAAACTGTAGCGGATACCCAGTTGACCACTATAAGGCGTCTCGATATGTTGGCCTTTTTCGTAGCTGACTTCTCCCCATGCGGACCACCGATCGTTTAGCTTCGCGGTCATCCCCAGGCCATATTTGCCGCTTGTCCCCGACAGGTCATTTTTGAACTTCTCAGTGTGGTTAATGACGACGTCGTTGTTCTTCATAAACTCATGACGAACGGCCACTCTCGCATACGGCTGTAACAGTGTCCCATCTACCAGCGTCACATTCTTACCGAAGGTTAACCCGGTTTCCCCTTTTAACGATCGCGCAGCATCCGCTTTAACCGACATGCCACTGTCGAGTTTGTAGTGGGTCTGGTCGCCAATAAACCATGATGCCTGGAGATAGGGTTCAACAAACCACGTCTCAAGCGCAATATGCTTACCGATCTCGACTGAAGCCCCGCCGCCAACGGTATTATCTTTCGCATGGGTGCGTCCGCCGTTGAAGTAGGGGTTGTTCTCCGTACGGAAATAGTTGGCTTTCAACACACCATCGATGTAATAACCGCTGTTGTGTAACCAGGTCGTGTACAGTCCAATGCCGTAACTGTCCGCTTTGCCGTTGGTACTGGATGAGTCGAGATCCGCACGCGTATAGGAAGCCATACTGCCCATAATCAGTGCGCTATTTTCTAAATCAAAACGCTTATCACCACCGAGCATCACACCGTTCACATCCTGACGGTAAGCCACGTGCTCTGTGGAAACGCGGTAGCGGCTACTGATGTATTTACCCCATGCGCCCTCTTCGTAGTCACGCATCTGACGAATTTCACCGAGACGGGTTCGCAGCGTTGACAACTCAGCGTCCCACAAAGTGGGTGTCACATTCGCCATGGCAATAACCGCTTTCGCGCTTTCTGATAAATCCGGCTTAACTCCCGGTTCAGGATTCGGTTCAGGCGAAGGTCCCGGACCCGGCTCAGGATCCGGGCCTGGCTCAGGTTCTGGCGTATTCGCCTGCGGTGACAAATACCAGTTATCCTTATCGCTATCGGCGCCATGCACCAGATAGTATTTGTACGCACCAAGATCGACGCTGCCGTTGGTCATCGCAAAGGTGTCTGCCCCGCTCCCATTCGCATAAATTAAGTGATAAGGAGTAGCCGCTCGACTGCGTAACTCACTTCCGGAATCATGCACCGTGACCTTAAATTGCCCCATCACGGCATCGGAAACGTTCAGAAAATCCCCAATCCCGCCGGACAGATTGGTGTTCATAACGAAAGTCCCGGTCCCCTCCAGCGTGGTGAGTTCAAGACGGTTAAATTGCCCCGCGTTGCGTCCCTCTGGCGCACTAAAATTGACCACACCATTATGCGTTAAGGCTTTAATCGTCGTGACGGATTCCGCAGTATCCGCGTTGTGTTTTAAGTACAGAACGGAAGAAGGGCCTTGTAAGTCCACCGACGCGGCCCAGGCGCCCTTACCCAGATTCCCCGTCCAGTCGTGTACACTTCCCCCTTCCATAGTCAGTGAACCGTCTTCTACCGTCAGTGCCCCCGTTGAATAGCCTCCATAGGCAATCAGGCTGCTCCCGCCATTGCGAAGCGTTGTGTTCGAAATATGCCCCAGCGCAAGCACTTCCTGACGGCCGCCATCGATAACCGTATTACTGGCTTCACCGTACCAGGCAAGTTGCTGAAGGCCGCCCGCATGAACGGTCGTATTTGTCGCGTTAGCGCGAATGCCACCGGTCCATCCAGATTGCTCCACCCAGTTTCCCCCAACCCAGCCACCTTTCTGACCATTGACAAGTTGAGTGCCATAGACCTGTGTGCCATCGGCATTGCCGGTTTGAATACGTTGCAAACCACCGGCATGGATGGTGGCGTCCTTCGCCTGCTGCCCATTGACACGAACGTTGGAATTACTGTCGGAAACCCAGTCTCCATCGCTCCATTGACCGTCTACGCCAGTAATCACCTGCGTGCCATAGACCTGCGCATTTTCTGAAATACCCGAGGTTATCGTTTGTCGCGCACCGGCATAAACGGTGGTATTGCGGTCCGCAACGAACTCTTCGCCTTTACCGCTAAACACCTGCTGGAAGGCGCCGTTATACAGGTACGTATCCAAAGCCAGACCGCTGGCAAGCTGATAGCTGTTGGCGCCTATGTGCGAGTTTTTCGCGGTCCCGTTATAAATGATTTGCTGGCCGCCATTTTGCACAATGGTATCTTCAGCCAACGCCGTACTGGTGACTGAGAGCACCTGAATACCGCCATCGATGAGATTCGCCTGAGCATAAGCACGGCCTCCAACAGTCTGTCGACCACCGGCTTTCACCACGGTGTCATACGCCTGTGAATCACCATTCATCGTCAGGGCACCGTTATTCTCAACCAGTGTATGGAAGGCTTTCCCATCGCCATTAAGTTGCAATACACCTGTTTCAATGTTCCCTTTACTATTGGTGTATTCCCCTTTCACCGTGGTATTCACGGCTTCAGAACCGGCGGCATCGTATATACCGTCACCGATATTAAGCTGCACAGAATTCAACGTATTGTTATAACTATACGACTCATTTAATAACGTCACGACCTGTTTAGAAAAAGCAGGATTGATCAGCGTAATTTCCTGGTTAGCAATATATTTTTTATCTTTGATGGAAAAAGTGGAATAGCCTTTCTCCCAGGTTTCTTTCACCCAATCCCAGTGATTCGTATAATCCGAATTCGATAATAAGTCGTCCGGCATCGTGGTAGTTTGCACGGGTGGATAAGGTGTGGGAAGCATTTCCGCCGCAGTCAGTGGGTACGCGGTTAAACATAACGCGGGGAAAAAAGTATGGTAAAAAACGCGTTTCATATCTACATCCATAGTTAATAAGATCCCTATTAAACGGGCAGTTCTATCTTGCTTATAAATATTCCACTGGACGCTCAGGCATCAGAAATATTCATACTGGACAATGATTATTAATTCGAAATAAGGAGATGTTCGAGTTTTCGTACTTTAAATTTCCGCGCGACCGTGGTCTTCCATCCCTGCAAGGTGGAATACGCGCGGCAGTGTTTCTCTTGTAAATAGCCCATACTTCCCCCTTCAAGATAATGCCGCAGAAGTAAAACGTCTCTTGAAGAGAGTAAACAGGCAGGCCCCGGGAAGGACCAGACGATTTGCCGCCCGGTCGCGACAGTATCCAGACCGCGAATAACATCATGAACAGAGCAACGCGATTCGAAGATTGCGCTGACGGCGTGACATTTCAGGTGCCAGAAAAAAGCCAGCGGCATGAGTCGTTGGGTTGAAATAATAATCAACTGATAACCACTCTTGCTCAATTGAGAGAACGATCGAAAAAAAAGCTTTAAGGTATAACTATTAAGATTAATAAACAGATAGTCTGAGCCGGAATGAGAATTAGTCACTTTTCTGGCCAGCGCAGAGATACCCGTGGAAAAATAAACATCATTTTCAGGCCAACTGGCAATATGGCTCTTCTTTACATATTCCTTTGTCATACAGATGATGCTCCCTATATCCTGGACAGCCTGTTTTTTATTTTCAGGGGGTATTTATTATCCGGCGAGGTTATTTATTCTGACGATGTCCGGCACACCCACTCTGCTGCTGTCGGTATAATATTGATTCAAACAGAATAGTACATGAGCAATATTGATTGTCAAACCTGATCGATAAAACAAAATCAATAGTTAAAGACTATCACTTGAAAGGTATCGATCGTTGTAATCGATCTTTTTTTCGGAATTTACCTTACTGTTTGTAAGTAAAACAAAAAGATACATAAATTTTAATTTTTGGTAAAAATCCTATATTTCAGTGAGTTACAATAATTTTTCCATTCGAATTGAAATGTTTAGTTACATAATAATGAAAATAGCGACACTGTTGTTGATCAGAGGACAGACGTCAATGCTTCAGCATGGGCCAGAAACCTCATAGTGCTTATCGCAATACGCTTAAGCCTGTTCGGGATAAATCCAGGGCAATGCCGCAATGTTGCTGTTTTAAATTAGTAACCGTCAAAATTTAAAAATCCCCTTCTCACTTTTCATAAAGAGTGAATAAACATCTCAACTACGATAAATTCAATCACGCCTGGTTTATTGTATTATCAAGGCGTTACATGTTCATACTGGCAGAGTGAGAAATATCTTCACTCGCTTTAATACGCACATCGTGCATTTTTCATCATTGAGTCAGTGGTCCTTTCTACACCCCCTTCCAACATCGTGAGCCATGTCAGTAAGGCGCTACACTGTCAGTGGTAGCATGACCGCGTTTTGTCATTTACTGATTACAGGGAGAAAGGATGGAACTGCTTTTATTGAGTAACTCGACACTGCCGGGTAAAGGCTGGATGGAGCATGCGCTGCCGCTGATTGCGGAGCAACTGGAGGGGCGCCGTTCGGCAGTATTTATCCCCTTTGCAGGCGTCACACAAACCTGGGATGAATACACAGAAAAAACGGCTGCAATCTTCGCCCCGATGGGCGTCAAGGTGGTGGGTATTCACACCGTGACTGATCCGGTGGCGGCCATTGAAAATGCGGAAGTGGTGATTGTCGGCGGCGGTAATACTTTTCAGTTACTGAAAGAGAGCCGCGAGCGCGGGTTGCTGGCACCGATTGTTGACGTGGTTAAACGCGGTGCGCTGTACATTGGCTGGAGTGCGGGTGCCAACCTCGCCTGCAAGACCATCCGCACCACCAACGACATGCCGATTGTTGATCCGCAAGGTTTTGATGCGCTGGGCCTGTTCCCGTTGCAGATTAACCCGCATTTCACTAACGCGCTGCCGGAAGGACACAAAGGCGAAACGCGTGAACAGCGTATTCGCGAGCTGCTGGTTGTCGCGCCTGAACTGACGGTGATCGGTCTGCCGGAAGGCAACTGGATTAAAGTGAGTAAGGGTCAGGCGGTGCTTGGCGGTCCGAACACCACCTACGTGTTCGAAGCCGGTAAAGACGCCGTTGCCGTTGAGGCAGGTCACTGCTTTTAACCGACGTTGTCGGATGGCAGCGTAAATGCTTTATCCGGCCTGCAATGAGCGCAATTTGTAGGCCGGATAAGCGCTATCCGGCATTACCGCCTGTTAGTAATCATCCCGCTCGTCATCTTCGTCCGGCTGTTCCAGCACGCTGTAAGCCACGGAACAGAACAACGAGTTCAGACGTTGCATATCCCCCAATAATCCCAGGTGCAGGGAGCTGGTCTCGATACTTTGTACGTTCTGCTGATGCAGACGATCAACGTGCGCATGCGAGTAACGGCGATTCAGTATGCGGAAACGATGCTTGCTACGGCGCAACCGCCGGGCACTGGTCACGTCGCCGGAGAAGAAGACCGACATCGCCAGTTGCAGGTTGCTGAGCAACTGGTCGTACAGCGCATCCAGCTCTTTTAACCCCTCAATAGAAAACGCCCGCCGCGCCGCCAGCGATTTATCAGCAATCTCGCTCCCCATGCGCTCCACAATATCCGACGCCTGTTCAAGGTTAAGCGACATCTCGATGATCTCCGCCCAGCGGCGCGACTCCTCTTCCGCCAGTTCCTCTTTCGGCATCCGCGCCAGATAGAGTTTGATGGCAGTGTAGAGCACGTTGATGTCATCCGCGATTTTGCGCAGTTCCTTCTCTTCGCGCGGCTCGCCATGCATCACCTTCTTCAGCCCTTCCATCATCTGTTCCATCGCATCGCCGATGCGCAGCGCCTCACGGGCGGCATTGGCGAGCGCAAGGGTCGGCGTATCCAGCGCGCTAACGTCCAGATGCTTTGGCTTGAGATGCGCATCCAGCTCAGGCTCGTCGCGGATGATGCGCTTACAAAAGCGCGCCATCGGCTCGGCAAAAGGAATCATTGCCAGGCAGCGGACCAGGTTGTAGAAAACATGGAAATAGATCACCAGCTCGGATTTCGCCAGCGGCAATTCATCCATCAGATTCGCCAGCGGATGGACAAATGGCAGAATAATCAGGCTGCCCACCAGCTTAAACAACAGACTGCCAAGCGCCACGCGACGAGCCGCGGCATTGGCCGCGCTGTTGTTGAGCATCGCCAGCAGGCCGGAACCGAGGTTGGCGCCAATCACCAGACACAGCGCCACCGGGAAGGAGATGATCCCCGCCGCGGTCAGGGTGGCCGTGAGCAGTACCGCCGCCAGGCTGGAATAACTGATGATCGCGAACATCGCGCCAATGAGCGCATCCAGCATGATATCGCCGGTCAGCGAGGCAAAAATGACCTGTACGCCGTTGGCCTGGGTTATAGGGGTGACGGCCTGGACAATCAGTTCCAGCGCCAGCAGGATCAGGCCAAGGCCGATCCCCACGCGCCCCAGTTGTCCGGCGCGTGACTGTTTACGGCCGAGGAAGAAGATCACGCCGATAAAAATCAACAGCGGCGAGAGCCACGATAAATCGAAGGTGAGGATACGCGCCATCAGCGCGGTCCCTACGTCTGCACCAAGCACAATCACCAGCGCAGGCGTCAGTGCGACCAGATCCTGAGCAACAAACGAGGTTACCAGCATGGTGGTGGCATTACTGCTCTGCACCAGCGCAGTGACGCCAATTCCCGCGCAGAAGGCGAGCGGTTTCTTTTCGACGCTACGGCTAAGCACGGTTCGCAGGCGAGCGCCGAACACACGCATCACGCCAGTACGCACAATATGGGTACCCCAGACCAGCAGGGCGACAGCAGAAAGCAGGTGGAGCAGGGTTAGCACGGAATCAGGTACTCCTTATCATTTACACTTTATCCTTCAAGCTGCCTCTTTGTTGGCTGCGCCTGCTCACTCCAGTCACTTACTTCAGTAAGCTCCTGGAGATTCCCAGGCTTGCCGCCTCGACGCAACTTGAATGATTGCGTGTAAAAATATAACCAGAGAGGTCATCGCCTTCTTCCAGTATAAGGGTTTAAACGCAAGAAAGAGACAGGGTGCCCGACAAGCACCCTGTTAGTTGTAAGGAAAGATGACAGTTTCGTGAATCAGTCGGCGTCATAGCCCAGGTTAGGGGCCAGCCAGCGCTCAACGTCAGAAACACTCATCCCTTTACGGAACGCGTAGTCTTCCACCTGATCGCGCTGAATCTGTGCAACCGCGTAATACTTGCTGTCCGGATGGCTGAAGTACCAGCCGGAAACCGATGCGCCAGGCCACATGGCGAAGGATTCGGTAAGCTTCATGCCGGTGTGCTTTTCCACTTCCAGCAACTGCCAGATGGTGCCTTTCTCGGTATGCTCCGGACAGGCCGGGTACCCCGGCGCCGGACGAATCCCCTGGTAGTTTTCGCGAATCAGCTCTTCATTGCTGAGATTTTCGTTCGGCGCATAGCCCCAGTAGACCTTACGCACGCGCTCATGCAGGTATTCCGCGAAGGCTTCCGCCAGACGGTCGGCAAGCGCTTTCACCATGATCTTGTTGTAATCATCGTGCTGCGCTTCAAACGCATCCGCCAGCGTGTCCTCCTCCAGACCACCGGTCACCGCAAAAGCACCGATGTAGTCCGCTTTGCCGGTCAGCTTCGGCGCCACGAAGTCAGACAGACAGTAGTTAGCAAAGCCCACTTTTTCAGTCTGTTGACGCAGATGATGGCTGACCGTCAGCACGTGCGTTCGCGTTTCGTCACGATAGATTTCGATGTCATCACCCACGCGGTTTGCCGGGAACAGCCCCACCACACCCCGCGGATTCAGCGCCTTCTCTGCGCTCAATTTATCCAGCATGTCGTTGGCATCGTTAAACAGGCGCTTCGCCTCTTCACCTACCACTTCATCTTCCAGAATGCGCGGATACTTCCCGGCCAGCGACCAGGTCATAAAGAACGGCGTCCAGTCGATGTAGTTACGCAGCGTTTCGATGCTGGCTTCGACCTCCTGCACACCCAGACGGTGCGCCACTGGCGGGGTATAGCTTTCCCAGTCAAACGCCAGATCGTTATCCCGCGCGGCGGCGAGCGTCACCGGCGGCGTGCGCGGTTTCTTACGCCCATGCTGGATGCGCACGGTTTCATACTCTTTACGGGTACGGGCGACAAAGTCATCGCGCTGGGTATCAGAAAGCAACGCGGCGACCACGCCGACGGTGCGCGAAGCGTTCTGCACATACACCGTAGGGCCGCTGTAGTTCTGCTCGATTTTCACCGCCGTGTGCGCTTTCGAGGTCGTCGCGCCGCCAATCAGCAGCGGAATGGTGAAGCCCTGACGCTCCATCTCTTTCGCCACGTTGACCATTTCGTCCAGCGACGGGGTAATCAGCCCGGAAAGGCCTATCAGATCCGCATTCACCTCTTTGGCGGTTCGGAGAATTTTCTCCGCCGGCACCATCACGCCAAGATCGACGATTTCGTAGTTGTTACATTGCAGGACCACGCCAACGATATTTTTGCCGATATCGTGGACATCGCCCTTCACGGTGGCGATGACCATTTTGCCATTGCTGGAGCCTTTCTCTTTACTGGCTTCGATAAACGGTTCGAGATACGCCACCGCCTGTTTCATTACGCGGGCGGATTTCACTACCTGCGGCAGGAACATTTTTCCTTCGCCGAACAGGTCGCCGACGACGTTCATCCCGTCCATCAGCGGCCCTTCAATCACCTCAATCGGGCGGGCCGCCTGCTGACGCGCCTCTTCGGTGTCCTGCTCGATAAACTCGGTGATGCCTTTAACCAGCGAGTATTCGAGGCGCTTTTTCACTTCCCAGGTGCGCCACTCCGCCAGTTGTGCGTTGGCCGCCTCATCACTCTTGCTACCGCGATATCTCTCCGCCAACTCCAGCAATCGTTCGGTGCCGTCATCACGCCGGTTGAGGATCACATCCTCCACCGCATCGCGCAGCTCGGCAGGGAGATCGTCGTAAATCGCCAGTTGCCCGGCGTTGACAATCCCCATGTCCATACCGTTACGAATGGCATAGTAGAGGAACACCGCGTGAATGGCTTCGCGCACCGGATCGTTACCACGGAACGAGAACGATACGTTGGACACGCCGCCGGAGATCAACGCATGCGGCAGCTCGCGTTTGATGTCTTCACAGGCACCGATAAAGTCCTGCGCGTAGTTATTGTGCTCATCAATACCGGTCGCCACCGCGAAAATATTCGGGTCGAAAATGATGTCTTCCGGCGGGAAGCCCACCTCCTCGGTGAGGATCCTGTACGCCCGGCGGCAAATCTCGATTTTACGCGCACGCGTATCCGCCTGGCCCTGCTCATCAAAGGCCATCACCACCACCGCCGCACCGTAGCGGCGCAGCAGCTTCGCATGATGGATAAAGGTTTCAACCCCCTCTTTCATTGAGATGGAGTTAACGATGCCTTTCCCCTGGATGCACTTCAGCCCTTTCTCAATGACGTCCCATTTTGAGGAGTCAATCATGATCGGCACACGAGCAATGTCAGGCTCACCGGCGATCAGGTTGAGAAAGCGCACCATCGCCGCTTCGGCGTCGAGCATCCCCTCATCCATGTTGATATCAATAATCTGTGCGCCGCTTTCTACCTGCTGACGGGCAACGTCCAGCGCTTCGCTGTATTTTTCTTCTTTGATCAGGCGCTTAAATTTGGCGGAGCCGGTAACGTTGGTACGCTCACCGACGTTTACAAACAGGCTGTCGTCGCCAATATTCAGCGGTTCGAGACCGGATAAGCGGCAGGCCACCGGGATCTCCGGCAACGGGCGCGGTGCCAGTCCCTCGACCGCCCTGCTCATTGCCGCGATGTGTTCCGGTGTGGTGCCGCAGCAGCCGCCAACGATATTCAGGAAGCCCGCTTCGGCCCATTCGCGGATCTGTTTTGCCATCGTATCGGCATCGAGATCGTATTCACCGAAAGCGTTGGGCAGCCCGGCGTTCGGATGTGCAGTCACGTAACATTCAGCAATGCGAGACAGTTCCTGCACATACTGACGCAGTTCATCCGGCCCCAGCGCGCAGTTGAGGCCGAAAGTGAGAGGTTCAGCATGGCGCAGGGAGTTGTAAAACGCCTCTGTCGTTTGCCCGGAAAGGGTACGTCCAGAAGCATCGGTGATGGTGCCGGAAATCATGATCGGCAGGTCGATGCCCAGCGCTTCCAGCTCTTCTTTCACCGCAAAAATCGCCGCTTTCGCGTTCAGCGTATCAAAGACGGTTTCGATCAAAATCAGGTCACTGCCACCTTCCACCAGCGCTTTGGTGGATTCGCGGTAAGCAGCCACCAGTTGATCAAAGGTGATATTACGAAATGCCGGGTCATTCACATCCGGCGAGATCGATGCGGTCCGGTTGGTTGGGCCGAGAACGCCCGCAACATAGCGCGGTTTTTCCGGGGTACGGGCAGTCCACTCATCGGCACAGGCACGCGCCAGTTTCGCGGCGGCAAAGTTGATCTCCGCCGACAGGGATTCCATCTGGTAATCCGCCATCGCGATGGGGGTGGAGTTAAACGTGTTGGTTTCAATGATGTCCGCGCCCGCGTCAAAGTACGCGTTATGAATCGCGGCGATCACCTCTGGCTTACTCAGCACCAGCAGGTCATTGTTGCCTTTCAGGTCGCACGGCCAGTCGGCAAAGCGTTCACCACGGAAATCCTCTTCACTCAGACGATAGCTCTGGATCATCGTGCCCATGCCGCCGTCCAGCACCAGAATACGTTCATTTAACTGCGCACGCAGTTGTTCAACTTTGCTGCTCACACTTGCTCCCGACAACGCTTAACCAGACCGAAAAAGTCAACAAAACATAGTGGCATAAACAGGGCTGACGGAAAAGCCAACAACGGGCAACATGAGACATGTTCAGCTTCACTCATCCGATCAGTACAAGACTTCTTGCATTATAATTGAATAAAACGAAAATGATTTCCACGATACAGAAAAGGAATGCGCTATGGTTGCACCCGTTCCCGCCAAACGCGGCAGAAAACCCGCCGCGACGACCGCACCCGCTGCCGGACAGGTTCAGTCGCTGACCCGTGGCCTGAAACTACTGGAATGGATCGCGGAATCCAACGGCAGCGTGGCATTGACCGAGCTGGCACAGCAGGCTGGCCTGCCGAACTCCACGACTCATCGCTTACTGACCACTATGCAGCAGCAGGGCTTTGTGCGTCAGGTGGGTGACCTTGGACACTGGGCGATAGGGGCGCATGCGTTTATCGTCGGCAGCAGCTTTTTACAGAGCCGCAATTTGCTGGCGATCGTCCACCCTATTCTGCGCAAACTGATGGAAGATTCCGGCGAAACGGTGAATCTGGCGGTGCTGGATCAAAGTGATCATCAGGCAATTATCATTGACCAGGTACAGTGTACCCAACTGATGCGTATGTCCGCGCCGATTGGCGGTAAGCTGCCGATGCACGCCTCTGGCGCAGGCAAAGCGTTTTTAGCACAACTGAGCGAAGAACAGGTGACCCAGTTGCTGCACCGCAAAGGGCTGCATGCATACACCCACGCGACGCTGGTCTCCCCGGTTCATCTGAAGGACGACCTCGCCCAGACCCGCAAGCGCGGTTATTCCTTTGATGATGAGGAACATGCGCTCGGTCTGCGTTGTGTCGCGTCGTGCATTTATGACGAACACCGCGAGCCGTTCGCAGCAATCTCTATCTCTGGCCCGATTTCGCGCATCACGGACGACCGCGTGACCGAGTTTGGCGCGATGGTGATCAAGGCGGCGAAAGAGGTGACGCTGGCATACGGCGGGATTCGTTAAACAAAATCCTCCTCAGGAGCATTTTCGGCAAGCCTGATAAGCGTCGTGCCATCAGGCAGGTCGGCGCACATTGCCGGATGGCGGCGCAAGCGCCCGGTCGGTTTCATAACGCACGCTGAATCGCTGGCGACGGCGATATGCGTAAACATCTTCAACATGCCCTTCCCGAATGCGCGTCTGTAATGCGCGCCAGTAATCGGCACGAAACAGATCGGCGTGCATCTCCTCAAACAGCGGTCCGATGCGTGGGTCGGCGCATAACCAGTGGCGAAACTCCTCAGGAAACACATCGCCAGGGGATACGCTATACCAGGGCTCGGCACTCATCTCATCTTCCGGGTAGCGTGGCGGCGGGATGTCCCGGAAATTCACTTCCGTCATGTAGCAGATTTCATCGTAATCGTAGAACACCACGCGACCATGACGGGTGACGCCAAAGTTTTTGAACAGCATGTCGCCGGGGAAAATATTGGCGGCGGCAAGCTGGCGAATCGCGTTGCCGTATTCCTCAATCGCATCCCGCAGTTGCTGACCTTCGACCTGCTCAAGCCAGATATTGAGCGGCACCATCCGCCGCTCAATATAGAGATGACGGATGACAATCTGCTCACCAAGATCGGTTATCTTTTCCGGCACTTCCTCAAGTAACAGCGCCATCAATGCCGGATCGATCTGACGTTTATCCAGCACGAAATTTTCGAACTCCTGGGTATCTGCCATGCGTCCCACGCGATCGTGCTCTTTCACCAGTTGATAGCAGGCGCGAACGTGGGCGGCAGACATCTCTTTTTGCGGCGCGAACTTATCTTTAATGATTTTAAAAACCCGGTCGAACCCCGGCAGCGTAAAGACCAGCATCACCATGCCACGTATGCCCGGCGCTTCAATGAACTGCTCATCGCAGCTGCGCAGATACAACAAATACTCGCGATAGCTCTCGGTCTTCGCATGTTTCTGACAGCCAATCGCCATGTATAACTCAGCGGTGGTTTTTCCTGGCAGGATCTCGCGCAACCATTCCACCAGCGCGGCGGGCAGCGGCGCGTACACCATAAAATAGGAACGAGCGAAACCGAACACGATACTGGCTTCTGCCGTGGTGGTCAGGCAGGTATCCACAAACAATTCACCTTCATCGGTGCGATGAATCGGCAGCAAAAAGGGCAACGTGGCGGATGGCGTGATGAGTTTGCCGACCAGCCATGCGGCTTTATTGCGATAAAACAGCTCGTTAGCCACCTGTAGATGGCACTGCTGCAACGTCTCCTCACCAAAGGTTTCACGCAGATGTGCAATGATATAGCGAATATCGCGCCCTTTGTTCTGCCAGGGCAGGCGCAACGGCAGATCGCTGAGAATGCGGGTGAGCAGCGGTTCCCAACCGCTATCCGGGAAGAAATCTTTTGCCAGCGGACGCGGGATCGTCCGGAAACGACGTTCCGGCTGGGAGCTAAAAATAAAGAGCCGCTCGGGAGTGAGCGAGCGGTGGTCAAATAACCGACAATATACGGAGTTAAAAAAGCTCTCCGCAATCTCGAAGCGCGGGTAATCCGGCAGGAGCCCGGTGTAATGCTCTTTTACACGCAGCAAAAATGCGGCGTCGGTACTTTTGCCGCCAGTGATGCAGCGCAGTTGTTCCACCACCAGACCCACGTGGTGATCGTAGAGGTGAATACGGCTTTTCATCGCCTGCTGCACGGCATGCCAGTCAGCCTGTTCAAAGCGCTGTTGCGCGCCGGAGGTCACTTCCAGAAATCGACCATACTGGGCGTCGAAACCTTGCAAAATCGTCTGAGCAATCAGTAACTCCAGGCCACGCGTCATCGCTTCTCCTCATCCGGCACAACGTCATGCCGGATAGCGCGTCTGCTTATCCGGCCTACATCCCTTCGTAGGCCCGGTAAGCGCAGCGCCACCGGGCATTAATCAAAACTGCGATTCTTCGGTCGAGCCGGTCAGCGCGGTCACCGAGGAAGTGCCGCCCTGAATGATGGTGGTGACTTTATCAAAGTAGCCTGTACCCACTTCCTGCTGATGGGACACGAAGGTGTAACCGTCTTTAGCCGCCGCAAATTCCGGCTGCTGAACCTTCTCAACATAGTGGCGCATGCCTTCACCCTGCGCGTAGGAGTGCGCAAGGTCGAACATGTTGAACCACATGCTGTGAATACCTGCCAGGGTAATGAACTGGTATTTGTACCCCATATCTGACAACTGCTGCTGGAAGCTGGCGATGGTCTTATCGTCCAGATTCTTCTGCCAGTTGAACGACGGCGAACAGTTATAGGCCAGCAGTTTACCTGGGAATTTCGCATGAATCGCATCGGCAAAACGCTTCGCCAGTTCCAGATCCGGCGTCGAGGTTTCACACCACACCAGATCGGCATATGGGGCGTAGGCCAGGCCACGGCTGATCGCCTGCTCAATGCCGGCATGCGTACGGAAGAATCCTTCACTGGTGCGCTCGCCGGTAATAAATTCGCTGTCGTATGGGTCACAGTCGGAGGTGATCAGATCCGCCGCATCCGCATCGGTACGCGCAATCACCAGCGTCGGGACGCCCATAACGTCTGCCGCCAGACGCGCAGCCACCAGTTTCTGAATCGCTTCCTGAGTTGGCACCAGCACTTTACCGCCCATATGACCACATTTCTTCACCGAGGCCAGTTGATCTTCGAAGTGAACAGCCGCTGCACCGGCCTCAATCATCGACTTCATCAGCTCAAACGCATTCAGTACGCCGCCAAACCCGGCTTCCGCATCGGCGACGATTGGCAGGAAGTAATCCACATAGCGCGGATCGTTGGGCTCAATACCGCTGGACCACTGGATCTGATCCGCACGGCGAAAGGTGTTGTTGATCCGATCCACCACTGCCGGAACAGAGTTTGCCGGGTAGAGTGATTGATCCGGGTACATACTGGACGCCAGGTTGGCATCCGCCGCGACCTGCCACCCCGACAGATACACTGCTTCGATACCCGCTTTCGCCTGCTGTAACGCCTGACCACCGGTCAGCGCGCCAAGGCTGTTGATGTAACCTTTTTTCGATTCGCCGTGCAGCAGACGCCACATTTTGGCCGCGCCCAGCTGCGCCAGCGTGCATTCCGGGTTAACCGAGCCGCGTAATTTCACCACTTCCTCCGCGCTGTACGGGCGACGGATGCCTTCCCAGCGCGGTTGTGTCCATTCTTTCTGTAATGCTTCGATCTGTTGGGTACGGGTTTTCATGTGCAGATGCTCCATATTATTCTCCTGGCTTCCCAGGCGTTATTGGTGAAGGCTGTTTGGTCACGGGAAGCCGCGCAAAAACCGGAGCGTACTTATCGTACGTGAGGATTTTGAGCACGGCCCGGGGCCAAAATGGCGAACAAAATAGCCTGGGCATTTACGCCAGCAGGCGGTAGCCTGGCAATGTCAGGAAATCGATTAATTCGTCAGAAGTGGTGATTTGCTCCATCAGGCGCGCGGCATCATCAAAACGGCCGCTGCTGTAACGGTGTTCACCCAGTTCGTCCTGGATGACCCGCATCTCTTCAGCCAACATCTGGCGGAACAGCGCCTTAGTGACCGGTTTGCCGTTGCTCAGGGTTTTCTCGTGATGGATCCATTGCCAGATTGACGTACGGGAGATTTCCGCTGTCGCCGCATCTTCCATCAGGCCATAAATCGGCACGCAGCCGTTGCCGGAGATCCACGCTTCGATGTACTGCACTGCAACGCGAATATTGGCGCGCATCCCCTCTTCCGTACGCTCGCCTTCACAGGGTGCCAGCAATTGTTCTGCGGTAATCGGCGCGTCTTCATCACGGGTCACAAACAGCTGGTTTTTGTTCTCGCCGAGCACCTCGTTAAAGACTGCCATCGCGGTATCCGCCAGTCCCGGATGCGCAATCCACGTGCCGTCGTGGCCGTTATTGGCTTCCAGCGCTTTATCCGCTTTCACCTTGCTGAGTACCTGATTATTGCGTTCAGCGTCTTTGCTCGGGATGAATGCCGCCATACCGCCCATCGCGAAGGCACCACGTTTGTGACAGGTTTTAATCAGCAGACGCGAATAGGCGCTAAGGAAAGGCTTATCCATCGTCACCACCTGGCGGTCCGGCAGAACGCGATCCGGATGATTCTTCAGCGTTTTGATATAGCTGAAGATGTAATCCCAGCGACCACAGTTCAGCCCGACAATATGGTCACGCAGCGCGTGCAGGATCTCGTCCATCTGGAACACGGCCGGCAGGGTTTCAATCAGCAACGTGGCTTTAATCGTACCGCGCGACAGATTGAAACGATCTTCGGTATAGCTGAAGACTTCGCTCCACCAGGCTGCTTCCTGCCAGGCCTGCGTTTTCGGCAGGTAAAAATAGGGACCGCTGCCTTTGGCCAGCAACGCTTTGTAGTTATGGAAGAAATAGAGGGCAAAATCGAACAGACTGCCGGGGATCGCTTCACCGCGCCAGGTCACATGTTTTTCCGGCAGGTGCAGACCACGAACACGGCAAATCAGTAATGCCGGATTGGGCTTCAACTGATAGATTTTGCCAGCTTCATTGGTGTAGCTGATGGTGCCGTTTACCGCGTCACGCAGGTTGATATGCCCGTCGATCACTTTGCTCCATTCCGGTGCCAGCGAATCTTCGAAATCGGCCATAAAAACCTTCACATTCGCGTTCAACGCATTGATGACCATCTTGCGTTCAACCGGTCCGGTGATTTCGACCCGACGATCCTGTAAATCCTCCGGAATGCCGCGAATCTTCCAGCCTCCGTTTCTAATGGAAACAGTTTCCGAAATAAAATCAGGCAATATACCGTTGTCGATATCCCGCTGCTGCTGAAGACGAGCCGCGAGCAGCTTATTGCGCTTCGTCGTAAAGCGCGCCACCAGTTCAGTGAGAAATTCGACCGCTTCATCGGTCAGGATCTGCTTCTCTGGCTCACCATGGGGCCTGGTAAAGATCAATTCATCGGTAGTCGTTGCCTGTTGATTCATTCTGTAACTCCTCGTCATTGATAACAAAGCATTCCCAATGCGAACGAAGGATCGTTGTGCGCTTTTCGTTCAGCACAACTAAGACTACTCATTTAAATTTCAAAATCAAAAACAATTTCCATTTTTAATTTAATTATCAATTAACCTATTGATAACAATAAAAATAAAGTTTAATCACAAGTTGAAGTGCATTTCGGAAATAAAAAAGGCACCTGAAGGTGCCTGATTCACTATGCTGAAACGCTTTAGGATCGTCAGCGACAGACGATTAATCCAGCGTTGGATTCATGTGACGCAGATCATATGGTGTGATCTGGTAGACGTAATAGTTGAGCCAGTTGATGAACAGCAAATTACCGTGGCTTCGCCAGGTAGCGCGAGGTTTGTTTTGGGGATCGTTTTGCGGGAAATAATTGTAGGGAACGTCGGGGTTTAATCCGGCTTCTACATCGCGGAAATATTCGCTACCTAATGTGTTGGCATCATATTCCGGATGGCCCGTGACAAACGCAATGCGTTTATCTTTGCTGGCAAAAAGATAGGCATCACCATTCTCAGTCTCGGCGAGGATCTCAAGATCGGTGTAGTCACGGATCAACACTGACGGGAAATCAGCATAGCGTGAATGTGGGGCCAGGAACGAATCATCAAAACCCCGCGTCAGCAGTGCATGAGGGTGAAGAATATGATGCTCATAAACGCCAGAAAGCTTATCAGTGCGGGTCTGTTTCGGAATACCGTAGAGGATATTAAGCGCTGCCTGGACCGCCCAACAGACAAACAGCGTTGAGGTGACATGATCTTTCGCCCACTCCAGCACCTGTTTGATCTGTGGCCAGTAGGCAACATCATTGAACTCCACCAGACCCAGCGGCGCGCCGGTGACGATCAAGCCATCGAAGTTCTGATCGCAGATATCCTCAAAGTTACAGTAGAAGTTGTTCAGATGCTCTGCTGGCGTATTACGCGACTCACGCGCATCAATGCGCAGTAACTGTACATCCACCTGCAACGGAGAGTTCGACAGCAGCCGCAAAAACTGATTTTCCGTTTCGATTTTTTTCGGCATCAGGTTGAGGATGAGTACCTTTAGCGGACGAATTTCCTGACCTGAAGCACGGGAAGTCGTCATAACAAAGACGTTTTCCTCGCGTAAGAAATTGACGGCGGGTAGCTCGTCCTGCACACGAATCGGCATAACCTGATAACCTCACTACATACGTTTAAACGTTTAGACATCCAGATAGCTGAAGATACTCAGAAATCACGCCAATGTCGAGCCTGCATGTTAAAGGTGAGAAAGTTTCACGACGACGGATACGTTAGAATATAAGCATAATGAAAAGGAGAGAATATGGTTATTAACATACGCCGATCGCGGCATGATGAAGGGGACAAACTGATTGCAATCTGGTGCCGTTCGGTCGACGCCACGCATGATTTTCTGTCTAAAGAGTACCGCATCGAGCTGGAGGAGCTGGTCCGCTCGTTTTTACCCGAAGCCCCTTTATGGGTTGCCGCTAATGAGCAGGATGAGCCCGTCGCGTTTATGTTGCTCACTGGAGAGCATATGGATGCGCTGTTTGTTGATCCCGATATTCGGGGCTGTGGCGTGGGTAAACTGTTGATTGAGCATGCGCTTTCGCTAGCGCCCGCGTTGACCACTAACGTGAACGAGCAGAATGAACAAGCTGTTGGATTCTATAAGAAGATGGGATTCAGGGTGACAGGGCGTGCAGAGGTCGACGATCTTGGGCAGCCATATCCGTTATTGCATTTGTGTTACCACAGAGCCTCGTCCTGACTGCAGGCCGGATAAGGCAAAGCCAC
>NZ_CP070239.1:1606216-1606438 GCF_016906145.1 Citrobacter sp. MGH 55 | reverse complement strand
CTACAGGCCGGATAAGGCAAAGCCAYACTCCAAATTTGCAGCGCARAAACGCAAAAAAGCCCATCCGTCAGGATGGGCTCTTCACTTAATTGATGCCTGGCAGTTCCCTACTCTCGCATGGGGAGACCCCACACTACCATCGGCGCTACGGCGTTTCACTTCTGAGTTCGGCATGGGGTCAGGTGGGACCACCGCGCTACAGCCGCCAGGCAAATTCTGTTT
>NZ_CP070239.1:1563216-1606176 GCF_016906145.1 Citrobacter sp. MGH 55 | reverse complement strand
GCTGAAAATTTTCTCTCAATCCGCCAAAACAGCTTCGGCGTTGTAAGGTTAAGCCTCACGGTTCATTAGTACCGGTTAGCTCAACGCATCGCTGCGCTTACACACCCGGCCTATCAACGTCGTCGTCTTCAACGTTCCTTCAGGACCCTTAAAGGGTCAGGGAGAACTCATCTCGGGGCAAGTTTCGTGCTTAGATGCTTTCAGCACTTATCTCTTCCGCATTTAGCTACCGGGCAGTGCCATTGGCATGACAACCCGAACACCAGTGATGCGTCCACTCCGGTCCTCTCGTACTAGGAGCAGCCCCCCTCAATTCTCCAGCGCCCACGGCAGATAGGGACCGAACTGTCTCACGACGTTCTAAACCCAGCTCGCGTACCACTTTAAATGGCGAACAGCCATACCCTTGGGACCTACTTCAGCCCCAGGATGTGATGAGCCGACATCGAGGTGCCAAACACCGCCGTCGATATGAACTCTTGGGCGGTATCAGCCTGTTATCCCCGGAGTACCTTTTATCCGTTGAGCGATGGCCCTTCCATTCAGAACCACCGGATCACTAAGACCTGCTTTCGCACCTGCTCGCGCCGTCACGCTCGCAGTCAAGCTAGCTTATGCCTTTGCACTAACCTCCTGATGTCCGACCAGGATTAGCTAACCTTCGTGCTCCTCCGTTACTCTTTAGGAGGAGACCGCCCCAGTCAAACTACCCACCAGACACTGTCCGCAACCCGGATTACGGGCCCACGTTAGAACACCAGCCATTAAAGGGTGGTATTTCAAGGGCGGCTCCACACGAACTGGCGTCCGCGCTTCAAAGCCTCCCACCTATCCTACACATCAAGGACCAGTGTTCAGTGTCAAGCTATAGTAAAGGTTCACGGGGTCTTTCCGTCTTGCCGCGGGTACACTGCATCTTCACAGCGAGTTCAATTTCACTGAGTCTCGGGTGGAGACAGCCTGGCCATCATTACGCCATTCGTGCAGGTCGGAACTTACCCGACAAGGAATTTCGCTACCTTAGGACCGTTATAGTTACGGCCGCCGTTTACCGGGGCTTCGATCAAGAGCTTCTCCTTACGGATAACCCCATCAATTAACCTTCCGGCACCGGGCAGGCGTCACACCGTATACGTCCACTTTCGTGTTTGCACAGTGCTGTGTTTTTAATAAACAGTTGCAGCCAGCTGGTATCTTCGACTGATTTCAGCTCCACGAGTAAATCGCTTCACCTACATATCAGCGTGCCTTCTCCCGAAGTTACGGCACCATTTTGCCTAGTTCCTTCACCCGAGTTCTCTCAAGCGCCTTGGTATTCTCTACCTGACCACCTGTGTCGGTTTGGGGTACGATCTGATGTTACCTGATGCTTAGAGGCTTTTCCTGGAAGCAGGGCATTTGTTGCTTCAGCACCGTAGTGCCTCGTCATCACGCCTCAGTGTTAAAGTGAACCGGATTTACCTGGAACACACACCTACACGCTTAAACCGGGACAACCGTCGCCCGGCCAACATAGCCTTCTCCGTCCCCCCTTCGCAGTAACACCTGGTACAGGAATATTAACCTGTTTCCCATCGACTACGCCTTTCGGCCTCGCCTTAGGGGTCGACTCACCCTGCCCCGATTAACGTTGGACAGGAACCCTTGGTCTTCCGGCGAGCGGGCTTTTCACCCGCTTTATCGTTACTTATGTCAGCATTCGCACTTCTGATACCTCCAGCATGCCTCACAGCACACCTTCACAGGCTTACAGAACGCTCCCCTACCCAACAACACTTCGTGTCGCTGCCGCAGCTTCGGTGCATGGTTTAGCCCCGTTACATCTTCCGCGCAGGCCGACTCGACCAGTGAGCTATTACGCTTTCTTTAAATGATGGCTGCTTCTAAGCCAACATCCTGGCTGTCTGAGCCTT
The DNA here is from genome assembly GCF_016906145.1 of Citrobacter sp. MGH 55. Taxonomy (NCBI): domain Bacteria; kingdom Pseudomonadati; phylum Pseudomonadota; class Gammaproteobacteria; order Enterobacterales; family Enterobacteriaceae; genus Citrobacter; species Citrobacter sp. MGH 55. The sequence continues at coordinate 1,604,263 of NZ_CP070239.1, read as the reverse complement.
CCCACATCGTTTCCCACTTAACCATGACTTTGGGACCTTAGCTGGCGGTCTGGGTTGTTTCCCTCTTCACGACGGACGTTAGCACCCGCCGTGTGTCTCCCGTGGTAACATTCTCCGGTATTCGCAGTTTGCATCGGGTTGGTAAGCCGGGATGGCCCCCTAGCCGAAACAGTGCTCTACCCCCGGAGATGAATTCACGAGGCGCTACCTAAATAGCTTTCGGGGAGAACCAGCTATCTCCCGGTTTGATTGGCCTTTCACCCCCAGCCACAAGTCATCCGCTAATTTTTCAACATTAGTCGGTTCGGTCCTCCAGTTAGTGTTACCCAACCTTCAACCTGCCCATGGCTAGATCACCGGGTTTCGGGTCTATACCCTGCAACTTAACGCCCAGTTAAGACTCGGTTTCCCTTCGGCTCCCCTATTCGGTTAACCTTGCTACAGAATATAAGTCGCTGACCCATTATACAAAAGGTACGCAGTCACCCCATAAAGAGGCTCCCACTGCTTGTACGTACACGGTTTCAGGTTCTTTTTCACTCCCCTCGCCGGGGTTCTTTTCGCCTTTCCCTCACGGTACTGGTTCACTATCGGTCAGTCAGGAGTATTTAGCCTTGGAGGATGGTCCCCCCATATTCAGACAGGATACCACGTGTCCCGCCCTACTCATCGAGCTCACANNACATGCAATTTTGTGTACGGGGCTGTCACCCTGTATCGCCGGCCTTTCCAGACCGTTCCACTACCACACATGCTGATTCAGGCTCTGGGCTGCTCCCCGTTCGCTCGCCGCTACTGGGGGAATCTCGGTTGATTTCTTTTCCTCGGGGTACTTAGATGTTTCAGTTCCCCCGGTTCGCCTCGTTAACCTATGGATTCAGTTAACGATAGTGCAACGAATTGCACTGGGTTTCCCCATTCGGACATCGCCGGTTATAACGGTTCATATCACCTTACCGACGCTTTTCGCAGATTAGCACGTCCTTCATCGCCTCTGACTGCCAGGGCATCCACCGTGTACGCTTAGTCGCTTAACCTCACAACCCGAAGATGTTTCTTTCGATTCATCATCATGTTGCGAAAATTTGAGAGACTCGAACACACCATTAACAGTGTGTCGTTTCAATTTTCAGCTTGATCCAGATTTTTAAAGAGCAAATATCTCAAACATGACTCGCTGAGTCAGTTTTGAGATACAAAGGCCGGCGACTTTCACTCACACAAACCAGCAAGTGGCGTCCCCTAGGGGATTCGAACCCCTGTTACCGCCGTGAAAGGGCGGTGTCCTGGGCCTCTAGACGAAGGGGACACTGAAGTCTGCTTCGGCAAGACGCCTTGCTTTTTACTTTTCATCAGACAATCTGTGTGGGCACTACAAAGGCAGGTTCTTTAAGGTAAGGAGGTGATCCAACCGCAGGTTCCCCTACGGTTACCTTGTTACGACTTCACCCCAGTCATGAATCACAAAGTGGTAAGCGCCCTCCCGAAGGTTAAGCTACCTACTTCTTTTGCAACCCACTCCCATGGTGTGACGGGCGGTGTGTACAAGGCCCGGGAACGTATTCACCGTGGCATTCTGATCCACGATTACTAGCGATTCCGACTTCATGGAGTCGAGTTGCAGACTCCAATCCGGACTACGACATACTTTATGAGGTCCGCTTGCTCTCGCGAGGTCGCTTCTCTTTGTATATGCCATTGTAGCACGTGTGTAGCCCTGGTCGTAAGGGCCATGATGACTTGACGTCATCCCCACCTTCCTCCAGTTTATCACTGGCAGTCTCCTTTGAGTTCCCGGCCGGACCGCTGGCAACAAAGGATAAGGGTTGCGCTCGTTGCGGGACTTAACCCAACATTTCACAACACGAGCTGACGACAGCCATGCAGCACCTGTCTCACAGTTCCCGAAGGCACCAAGGCATCTCTGCCAAGTTCTGTGGATGTCAAGACCAGGTAAGGTTCTTCGCGTTGCATCGAATTAAACCACATGCTCCACCGCTTGTGCGGGCCCCCGTCAATTCATTTGAGTTTTAACCTTGCGGCCGTACTCCCCAGGCGGTCTATTTAACGCGTTAGCTCCGGAAGCCACGCCTCAAGGGCACAACCTCCAAATAGACATCGTTTACGGCGTGGACTACCAGGGTATCTAATCCTGTTTGCTCCCCACGCTTTCGCACCTGAGCGTCAGTCTTCGTCCAGGGGGCCGCCTTCGCCACCGGTATTCCTCCAGATCTCTACGCATTTCACCGCTACACCTGGAATTCTACCCCCCTCTACGAGACTCAAGCCTGCCAGTTTCGAATGCAGTTCCCAGGTTGAGCCCGGGGATTTCACATCCGACTTGACAGACCGCCTGCGTGCGCTTTACGCCCAGTAATTCCGATTAACGCTTGCACCCTCCGTATTACCGCGGCTGCTGGCACGGAGTTAGCCGGTGCTTCTTCTGCGGGTAACGTCAATGGCTAAGGTTATTAACCNNNNCACCTTCCTCCCCGCTGAAAGTACTTTACAACCCGAAGGCCTTCTTCATACACGCGGCATGGCTGCATCAGGCTTGCGCCCATTGTGCAATATTCCCCACTGCTGCCTCCCGTAGGAGTCTGGACCGTGTCTCAGTTCCAGTGTGGCTGGTCATCCTCTCAGACCAGCTAGGGATCGTCGCCTTGGTGAGCCGTTACCTCACCAACTAGCTAATCCCATCTGGGCACATCCGATGGCAAGAGGCCCGAAGGTCCCCCTCTTTGGTCTTGCGACATTATGCGGTATTAGCTACCGTTTCCAGTAGTTATCCCCCTCCATCGGGCAGTTTCCCAGACATTACTCACCCGTCCGCCACTCGTCAGCAAAGCAGCAAGCTGCTTCCTGTTACCGTTCGACTTGCATGTGTTAGGCCTGCCGCCAGCGTTCAATCTGAGCCATGATCAAACTCTTCAATTTAAGTTTGATGCTCCTAGAATTAAACGTCGTAATGAATTACGTGTTCACTCTTTGAGACTTGGTATTCATTTTTCGTCTTGCGACGTTAAGAATCCATGTCACTCTGAGTGCCCACACAGATTGTCTGATAAATTGTTAAAGAGCAGTTGCGACGCGCTTTAGCGCTCTGTCGCGAGGTGGCGTATATTACGCTTTCCTCTTTCAGAGTCAACCCTGATTTTCAGGATTTTTCTCTTCAACCGAACCGGCTGTTTGTGTGAAGTGATTCACATCCGCCGTGTCGATGGAGGCGCATTATAGGGAGTTCCCGAGCATCCGCAATAGAAAAGTTGCAGAAAAATGACTGACTGCTGCATTCCCCAGCAAACCCCCACCTTATACCCTTTTACACACAGACTTATCCACAATCGTCGGGATCTTTGAGCGGATCTTCCCTGCCGTTAACGATCTATATAGAGAGAAAATCAGAACCAGAATCGAAAAAGAAAAATTCGCGAGCGTTGCGCAAACGTTTTCGTTACAATGCCCCCGCAAAACAAGGATGCCCCGTTAGGGGCGTTAGCTAAGTTTTTCACGAAAAATTCAGCTAACGCTCTCTGTTATCGTCAAATCCAGGGGATTTACCATGCAACAACGTCGTCCAGTCCGCCGCGCTCTGCTCAGTGTTTCTGACAAAGCTGGTATCGTCGAATTCGCCCAGGCACTTTCCGCACGTGGTGTGGATCTGCTGTCGACAGGGGGCACTGCCCGTCTGTTAGCAGAGAAAGGTCTGCCGGTGACCGAAGTTTCCGATTACACCGGTTTCCCGGAAATGATGGATGGACGCGTCAAAACCCTGCATCCTAAAGTACACGGCGGCATTCTCGGTCGTCGCGGTCAGGATGACGGGATTATGGAACAGCACGGCATCGCCCCCATCGACATGGTGGTTGTTAACCTTTATCCGTTCGCCCAGACCGTTGCCCGCGAAGGCTGCTCACTGGAAGATGCTGTAGAGAACATTGACATCGGCGGGCCGACAATGGTGCGCTCTGCCGCAAAGAACCATAAAGATGTCGCAATCGTTGTAAAGAGCAGCGACTACGACGCCATTATTGAAGAGATGGATGCCAACGACGGTTCTTTGACCCTCGATACCCGTTTCGACCTCGCGATTAAAGCCTTCGAACACACCGCCGCTTACGACAGTATGATTGCCAACTATTTTGGCAGCATGGTTCCGGCCTATCACGGCGAAAGCAAAGACGCCGCGGGTCGCTTCCCGCGGACGCTGAACCTGAACTTCATTAAGAAGCAGGATATGCGCTACGGTGAAAACAGCCACCAGCAGGCTGCCTTCTATATAGAAGAGAACGTACAAGAAGCCTCCGTTGCAACCGCTCAGCAGGTTCAGGGCAAAGCGCTCTCCTATAACAACATCGCCGATACCGACGCCGCGCTGGAATGTGTGAAAGAGTTCAGCGAGCCAGCCTGCGTTATCGTCAAGCACGCGAACCCATGCGGCGTTGCCGTAAGCACCTCTATTCTGGATGCCTACGATCGCGCCTACAAAACCGACCCAACATCTGCCTTCGGCGGCATCATCGCCTTTAACCGCGAACTGGATGCTGAAACGGCGCAGGCCATCATCTCCCGTCAGTTTGTCGAAGTGATCATCGCTCCATCAGCGACCGATGAGGCGCTGAAAATCACCGCTGCCAAGCAAAACGTGCGCGTTCTGACCTGCGGTCAGTGGGCTGAGCGCGTGCCGGGCCTGGACTTCAAACGTGTTAACGGCGGTCTGCTGGTACAGGATCGCGATCTGGGTATGGTCACTGCCGGTGAGCTGCGCGTGGTGACGAAGCGCCAGCCGACCGAACAGGAACTGCGCGACGCGCTGTTCTGCTGGAAAGTCGCGAAGTTCGTTAAATCCAACGCCATTGTTTACGCCAAAGAGAACATGACTATCGGTATTGGCGCAGGCCAGATGAGCCGCGTCTACTCCGCTAAAATTGCCGGGATCAAAGCCGCGGATGAAGGTCTGGAAGTGAAAGGTTCCGCGATGGCGTCCGACGCCTTCTTCCCGTTCCGCGATGGTATTGATGCTGCTGCCGCTGTTGGCGTGAGCTGCGTGATCCAGCCAGGCGGTTCCATCCGTGATGATGAAGTCATTGCCGCCGCTGACGAACACGGCATTGCGATGATCTTCACCGACATGCGCCACTTCCGCCATTAATGGAGCGAAACATGAAAGTATTAGTTATCGGAAACGGCGGGCGCGAGCACGCTCTGGCGTGGAAAGCCGCTCAGTCACCAACAGTGGCAACCGTATTTGTTGCACCGGGTAACGCCGGCACCGCGCTGGAACCGACGCTGCAAAACGTCGCGATCGGCGCAACCGATATTCCGGCACTGCTGAACTTTGCCCAGAGTGAAAAGATTGACCTGACGATCGTCGGCCCGGAAGCGCCGCTGGTGAAAGGCGTGGTCGATACCTTCCGTGCGGCGGGCCTGAAAATCTTCGGTCCAACCGCAGGCGCGGCACAACTGGAAGGTTCCAAAGCGTTCACCAAAGATTTCCTTGCACGTCACCAGATCCCGACGGCCGAATATCAGAACTTTACGGAGATCGAACCAGCTCTCGCTTATCTGCGTGAGAAAGGCGCGCCGATCGTCATTAAGGCTGACGGTCTGGCTGCCGGTAAGGGTGTGATTGTCGCAATGACGCTGGAAGAAGCCGAAGCCGCCGTACATGATATGCTGGCTGGCAACGCGTTTGGCGACGCGGGTCATCGCATCGTGATTGAAGAGTTCCTCGACGGCGAAGAAGCCAGCTTTATCGTGATGGTCGACGGCGAGCACGTCTTGCCAATGGCGACCAGTCAGGATCATAAGCGCGTAGGCGATGGTGATACCGGCCTGAACACCGGCGGGATGGGTGCCTATTCTCCGGCGCCGGTGGTGACGGATGACGTCCACCAGCGCACGATGGAACGCATCATCTGGCCAACCGTCAAAGGCATGGCGGCAGAAGGTAACACCTATACCGGTTTCCTGTATGCCGGTCTGATGATCGACAAACAGGGCAATCCGAAGGTGATCGAATTTAACTGCCGCTTTGGCGATCCGGAAACCCAGCCCATCATGCTGCGTATGAAATCCGATCTGGTTGAGCTTTGCCTTGCTGCCTGCGAAGGCAAACTGGACGAGCAAAAATCAGAGTGGGATGATCGCGCCTCGCTTGGCGTGGTGATGGCAGCGGGCGGTTATCCTGGCGATTATCGCACCGGCGACGTGATCCACGGTTTGCCATTGGAAGAAGTGGCAGATGGCAAAGTGTTCCACGCCGGCACCCGACTGGACGATAACGAGCAGGTTATCACCAGCGGTGGTCGCGTGCTGTGCGTCACTGCGCTGGGGGATACGGTGGCAGAGGCGCAGAAACGCGCCTATGCCTTAATGACCGATATCCACTGGGACGACTGTTTTTGCCGTAAAGACATCGGCTGGCGCGCCATTGAGCGTGAACAGAACTAACGCGACAGTTTCGCCAGCAGCGTCTTTCGCGTAATCCCTAGCTGACGGGCGGCTTCCGTTTTGTTGCCGCCCGTTTTTTCCAGCGCCGCCAGAATCACCTCTTTTTCGACTTCCACCAGCGGCTGAATGGCCTGCTCCGTCATGAGCGGCAGGGGCTGACTCGCGATCGCCAGCGGCAGCTCGCGCTCAGAAATATACTCTCCGGTCAGCAGGACCACTGAACGCTCAATTGCATTTTCCAGCTCACGGATATTCCCCGGCCAGTCGTAGTGAATCAGCAGATCCATCGCCCGTGGGGTAAACCCTTTCACCGCCTTACGGTTACGTTCAGCAAACCGCTGGCGAAAGTGGTCAGCCAACAGGGGGATATCTTCCCGCCGCTGACGCAGCGACGGCGTTTCAATGGTCACTACGTTCAGGCGATAGTAGAGATCCTGACGAAAACGTCCGGCTTGCACCTCTTGTGCCAGATCGCGATGAGTCGCGGCAATCAGGCGGACATCGACCGAGATCGTCTGGTTGCTGCCCACACGCTGAACTTCGCGTTCCTGAATCGCCCGCAGTAACCGCACCTGCATCATCGGCGAGATATCACCAATCTCATCAAGAAACAGCGTGCCGCCATCGGCTTCGACAAAACGCCCTTCCCGGCGCTTGTCGGCACCGGTAAATGCGCCTTTTTCATGACCGAACAGCTCAGATTCCAGTAGCGACTCGTTGAGCGCCGCGCAGTTCAACGTTATCAGCGGTTTGTCGCTCCGCTCACTGCAGGCATGCAGCGCGCGCGCCACCAGCTCTTTCCCGGTGCCAGAATCTCCATGAATCAATACCGTTGCATCGGAAGGCGCAACCATCGCAATTTCACTCAGCAGTTGCTGCATCGCCGGGCTTTCGCCGACCATCCCAAACTGCGAGGCGGAAACTGACGGCAGCTCGCTAGCGGATGCTCGCGTATGCGCCAGCGCGTTTTCCAGCGTCGTTTGCAGATTGTCAAAATCCAACGGTTTGATTAAGTAATCCTGCGCGCCGGTTTTTAGCGCCTCTACCGCCGTCTCCACGCTGGAAAACGCCGTCATGATCAGCACCGGAATTGCCGGGTTCAGCGTCTTGATCTCTTTCAGCGTTTCGATGCCGTCCATCTCCGCCATGCGTACATCGCACAACACGAGGTCAAAGACGTGTTCACGCACCTGCTCGAGTGCGGCTCGCCCGCTGTAGGCCAGCGCGACGTCATAGCCCCATCCTCGCAGTAATGCCTGTAAAATAGTGCAGTGGCTGACGTCGTCATCCACCACCAGAATATCGATCTTTGCGCGAATCATCCTTGTGAATCCTTACGTGTTAACGTCACCGGGAGCCAGAGGGTGAACGTTGCGCCTTTACCTGGCAGGCTATCCGCCTGGATCGTCCCGCCATGCTGTTCAATGATGTTCTGTACCACCGCCAGCCCCAGTCCCGTACCGTCCGCTTTCGTCGTGAAATAAGGGGTGAAAATGGCGGCCAGCTGTTCCGCCGCAATCCCTTTCCCGCTGTCTGCAACGGTGATTTTAACGCGATCGGCTCCGCTTGTGCTTGCCTCAACGCGGATGCTTCCCTGCCGATCGATGGCATGAATCGCGTTCAGATAAAGATTCAGCAACACCTGCGTCAGCCGGTCCGGGTCAGCCTGAATGGGCGGCAGTGCAGGGTCAGACACAAATTGCAGCTCAATCGCCCGACTCTGCGCGTCCTGGCTGACCAGTTGCAGAGAGTGGTCAATTACCGCATTGAGATCCACCGACTGCAAGGACAAGTGCGCGGGCTTCACCAGTTCCAGCAGTTCACTGACCACCCGGTTTAAACGATCGGCCTCTTTCGCCATCACCTGCGCCAGTTCATGCGCTTCACCGCCCGCTGGCGCGCGTTCAGCAAAGTACTTTGCCAGTCCTTTGATGGAAGAGAGCGGATTTCGAATCTCATGCGCGACGCCTGCGGCCAGATGCCCGATCGCCACCAGCTTCTCTTTACGGTTCATCTCATCCTGCAACAGCTGGCGAGAACGCAGGTATCGCCGGTACCAGAAAAACGTCAGGAGGGTCGCCAGCAGCACGGTGGTCAGCGCGAAAAGCATAATCAGCGTATTACGCCACTCACGCGCCTGCGTCACGGCCAACTCACTGGCATCAAAGGCGATAAAAATGAACTGATGAGCAGAACCCGGCATTGCGCCATTACCACGCGACAACCCACGCATCCCGTGTCGTCCAGGGAAAAACAGCGGCTGGAACTGACGATAGATCTCCAGCGCCGGAACGGTCTGCCCCTGCGCATCCGTCGCGTCAAGCGCACGCCAGCGCGCCTCTTCTCCTGGGTGTAATGTGTGCATCTCTGCTGGCGAGTAGAGCGTTTTCCCGACCAGGGCAGGATCGCTGTGCATGACAACGTTGCCCTGCGCATCGGTCACGGCAAACCACAGCACGCCTGGCTGCCCCGCCATCTCTTCGAGCAGCGTTTGCTGCTGAGCATGATGCATCCGCATGCCCATCCCGACGCGCGTCCCCGACTCCAGTGCACGGATTAGCACACTACCTTTTTCCAGCAGCGTCTGCCGCGCTGCGTCACTTTCACGCCCGTAATCACGGATCACCATCACGGCAAATAGCCCAACCAGAATCAGGATGATGGCGGGTAGCACCCCGCTCAACCATCGGGCTACCGTATCCTTATGTTCTCGCATCATTCTCATCAGCTCTGAGTGACTCAATCCCTTCTTTTCAGCAGAAATCATGCCACTTTTCGCGGCTCGTATCCCGGTCTTGCCACACAAACTGCCGACAACGCCGGGTAAAAATGACCCACTGCGTCCTTCCGGCGAGTCATTTTTACTCGCTTTGCTGGCCTGTGCATCGCCAGAACCCGCGCCGGGCGGGAAGAATCAGTCTGGCACGGAAGATGCAATACAGAAGATAAGACCACCCACAGGAGGATAAATGATGAAACGGAACACGAAAGCAGGCCTGGCGCTGATCGCCCTCTCTTTGATGGTGCTGGGCTCCAGCCCCGCCCTGGCGCGGCATCACTGGGGGAACGGCGGCGGCATGTGGCAACAAAATGGCAGTGGACTGAGCGCAGAGCAGCAGGCTGCCGCGCAAAAAATCCATAATGACTTTTACAACCAGACTAACGCCCTACGCCAACAACTGATGTCCAAACGCTATGAATACAACGCGCTGTTAGCGACGAATCCGCCGGATACCGCCAAAATCAATGCGGTGGCGAAAGAGATGGAATCCTTAAGACAGTCACTGGATGAACAACGGGTAAAACGGGATGTTGCCATGGCTCAGGCCGGTGTCCCTGGCGGTATGGGGATGGGTTACGGCGGATGCGGTGGTCGTGGCGGCCACATGGGAATGGGACACTGGTAATGTTTTGCCTGATGGCGCGTCGCTTATCAGGCCTACAGAATGTCTGATGTAGGCCGCCATCCGGCCCCCATCAAAACGTTTTTTCTTTTGGCTGCCAGTGGCAGAAGTCGGAATTCGCCACCAGCAGAAGCTGTGACCCTTCGGGCGCCTCCAGCCATGCCACGCTGACGTCAACAGATGAATGGCTCTGGCGGCGCTCAATGTGACTCATCGCCCAGGCATCTAAATCCGGTTTAATCGTCTCGCCTTCGCAGGTGGTAACCGTACGTTCAGCGGCATGCCAGCGTCCCTGACGCAAGACCACCCGCCCCTGTCGCAATGCATCGCTGGTCTGGCGGATCTGCTCGGCACGGTAACGGTACAATTCGATTTGGTCGTTCGACAACTGCTGTTTATGACCATCGACTTCGCGCTGCATAAAGCTCAACTCGCCGCGATCGTCAAAACGCACGCGGATATGCTCCGGCGGTTCGCCATAAATATTGAGTTCTATCAGTGAAAGGGAATCACCCTGCCAGCGGTACTCGCTGGTTGTGGTACTGCCATTACGCCACGGACTGAACACCGAAAGCATATGGACGCCGTCTGATGCGTCTTTACGCCAGATACGCACCGCACCCTGGTTGTCAGCAAACCCACTGGCGGTAAACGGCGGAAGAGAGGCGTTATGGCTACAGGCCGTTAGCAACAGCACGCCTGCTAACGTCAACGTGCGACGCCAGACAGACGAAAGGGGCGAAGCCGCCCCTTCATTAAAACTGTTCACAGCCACGCGGTCTTACTTAACTGCGTCTTTCAGTGCTTTACCAGAAACAAACGCCGGTACGTTAGCTGCGGCGATTTTGATTTCTTTACCGGTCTGCGGGTTGCGGCCAGTGCGCTCAGCACGGTGGTTCACTTTGAAGGTACCGAAACCAACCAGTTGTACAGCATCGCCTTCTTTCAGAGACTCAGTAATAGCAGCCAGAGTGGATTCCAGAGCAGCTTTAGCCTGGGTTTTGGACAGTTCTGCTTTGTCTGCAATTACATCAATCAGTTGAGTCTTGTTCATAAGTTATCCTTACAATGTGTTTATCGCTTGCTAAGCATCGAGTGCGACGGAAATGCCAGAAAAGCACTCTCCTGCATACACGCACCGATAGCCACTTTTTTTCGCCCTCCAAATGTAGACCAGACGGGGGGCGGAAGGGAAGCCTTCAGGTACGACAATTCAGAAGTTAAATCACGTTTTCGTGTCTTACTGCTGCAAATTTATACCGATATTGCTCTCGCCAGCCTCACGCAGGTCTGCTCTAAGCCCTTTTATCAGCTCAATGTCGCGTTCTTCACAGTCAGCTAAAAGTCGGAATATTTCCCACTGAATATCCCACTCTTGCTCCACCGCCGGGTTATCTTTGAGCTCTTCATCGCTCATTTCTCGACCTGCCTGGGTCATTTCCAGCATCGCAACCGTAGTGATGGACGTCTTGCTGACTTCAATGGCGTGTTCCAGCGTCTCACCGCTCAAACGGGAATGAACCAGCTCGCTTAACGCCACGCAGGCATCAATGGCCGGATAAACCCCATACAAGTCATAATCGTCTGCCGCCGGGATCGCTTCTTCAAACTTCTCCAGTTGGCTGTCGAAATTCACTTTCGCGTCTTTGACCGTCAGCGTTTCCCAGATCAGGTCCAGAATACGGCGGTACACCTGTCCGTCGCCAAACCCGGTCTGTTGGCAGAACATGGCATAGTTCGGGTACATGCGCTCACACAGGCAGGCCATAAACGTGACGTGCTGCCAGCTTTCCAGACGTTCCAGACGCAGATGAATCGGGTTTTGTAACATGATGAATTCTCGAATCAGAAATTAGCGGCAGTGTACCGCAATCAGGGCTGAATTTCCTGCCATCGCATAAACGCCGGACGTTCCGATGCCACCGCATCCGCCCAGCGGGTTGGCTCCGGCAGGCGGTAGCCTTTCATACAGCGCTGCACCCACGCCAGGGCGCTGTCCAACCCGACACGATGGCCCGTAGCGATAAACAGCGGATTACAGCGCGCTTTGCTGCGCCAGACCCATGCCAGTTGCTCACCTTTGTCCATCAGCGGCGCCAGTGCGCCAGGTTCAGCAGAGAGTGGTTCGAACTTGCCGCACAATCGTTTTTTCGCCACACCAATGGTCGGCACATCCACCAACAGTCCGAAATGGCTGGCCACGCCGAGACGGCGCGGATGGGAAATACCGTGACCATCCACAAAGAGCAAATCGGGTTTTTGCGAGAGTTGCTCCCACGCTGCCAGCAACGCGGGATATTCACGGAAGGAGAGAAAGCCGGGGATATAAGGCATGGTGGTGGCGATGCGCGCCACTTTGTATTCCACCAGTTCCAGCGAGGGATATTTCAGCACAACCATCGCCGCCCGCGTCACCTCTCCGCCCTGTTCAAACCCCACGTCGGCCCCGCCGATCAGAGCCGGCGGATCGTTATCAAGTTGATCCACGCGGATTACAGATGAGGCCAGTTCAAGTTGTTGAGCGCGTAGCGACGCGAGGTCCATAAGGTCTCCTTAGCGGTGGTATTGCGCGGACAGCCGGTGCACCGCCTCCACAAAGGCGCCAGCATGTTCTGGCGGCACGTCCTGGTGGATGCCGTGACCGAGGTTAAAGACGTGGCCTTCCCCCTGGCCGAAACCAGAAAGTATAGACGCCACTTCTTCTTCGATCCGCGCCGCAGGCGCATAGAGCATGGAAGGATCCATGTTGCCCTGTAAAGCGACCTTGTGTCCCACGCGACGACGTGCATCGGCAATATCGGTGGTCCAGTCGAGCCCGAGCGCATCGCAGCCGGTTTCCGCCATCGCTTCCAGCCACTGTCCGCCACCTTTAGTAAACAGCGTCACCGGCACGCGGCGACCGTCGTTTTCACGCAGCAGGCCATCAACGATTTTGTGCATGTAATACAGCGAGAACTGCTGATAATCGCGTCCGGTCAGCACGCCACCCCAGGTGTCGAAAATCATCACCGACTGCGCGCCCGCCTTGATTTGAGCATTCAGATACAGCGTGACGCTCTTCGCCAGCTTATCAAGTAGCGCATGCAGCGTTTTCGGGTCGGCATACATCATCTTTTTAATCACGGTAAAGGCTTTGCTGCTTCCGCCTTCCACCATGTAGGTCGCCAGCGTCCACGGACTGCCGGAGAAGCCAATCAGCGGCACATCACCTTTTAGCTCGCGACGAATCGTGCGTACCGCGTTCATCACGTAGCCCAGTTCATCTTCCGGATCGGGAACCGGCAGTTTGTCGACATCGGCTTTGCAGGCGACCGGTGCAGTAAAACGCGGACCTTCACCCGCCTCAAACCAGAGCCCCAGCCCCATCGCATCCGGAATGGTCAGGATATCCGAGAAGAGGATCGCCGCATCAAGCGGATAACGGCGCAGCGGCTGGAGCGTCACTTCGCAGGCCAGCTCGGCATTTTTGCACAGCGACATAAAATCGCCCGCCTCTGCGCGGGTGGCTTTATATTCCGGTAAATAGCGGCCCGCCTGGCGCATCATCCATACCGGGGTGACATCAACGGGCTGGCGCAGCAGCGCACGCAGATAACGATCGTTCTTCAGTTCGGTCATTTTTGCAGTTCCTTATTGCGTCAGGCCGTCAGTGTATCATGTCATTCATACTCAGCCCGACACATTGCCACGGTATCTTCGATCAGACGCCGTGCGACGGTGCCTGGCGGCGGCAGGAGCGGTAAATCATCGTAGCGATACCAGTTAGCCTCCAGCAGCTCTTTCGGGTCGATGACAATCTCGCCGCTGTCATACTCCGCCATAAACGCAGTCATCAGCGACATCGGGAAAGGCCACGGCTGCGAGGTGATATAGCGCAGGTTTTTAATTTTAATGCCACTCTCTTCCATCACCTCACGTGCCACCGCCTGTTCCAGGGTTTCGCCCACCTCAACAAATCCGGCAAGTACGGTATGTACGCCGTTACGATGACGAACGTGTTGGGCAAGCAGGATCGAATCCTCACGGCGAATGGCGACGATAATGCAGGGGGCGATTTGCGGATAGTAACGTTCACGGCAGTGGGTACAGAGCATCGCCCACTCGGTTTTACTCGGATGCATCGGGTGCCCGCAGTAGCCACAGAATTTATGTGAGCGGTAGAATTCCGCTAGCTGTACTCCGCGCCCCGCCAGTTGAAATAGCCCTACATCCTGATCGATCACCTGACGAACCGATCCCATCTCGTGACGTCGATGCTGTTGCACCAGCCAGACAGGCTCCCCTTCCCACTCTCCGATTTGCAGCGCTGGCTGCCCGACAAGATCGAAAGTTGCCGCATCGCCGTGTGGCAATTCGCCATGAGGCAACCATAATTTTTGCTCATGGCTGACGATCCACCAGCCGTGATCTAATTTTTCAATTATACGATCCATAGCTCTTGCACTACCTTTGCTTCACTGGCATGTTGATAACATTATTTTTACAATTCCTGCGTGAGCAGTTTTTAAATCTACACTTGCGGAGTCAATCATGCTAAACCAGCTGGAAGACCTGACAGAGCGCGTCAGAGGAAGTAACAAACTGGTTGATCGCTGGCTACATGTACGTAAGCATCTGCTCGTGGCTTACTACAATCTGGTTGGCATTAAGCCTGGCAAAGAATCGTACATGCAACTGAATGAAAAAGCGCTGGATGATTTTTGTCAGAGCCTGGTCGACTACCTCTCCACCGGACACTTCAGTATTTATGAACGTATTCTGCATAAATTGGAAGGTAACGGGCAGCTTTTAAAAGCGACAAAAATTTGGCCGCTACTGGAAGCTAACACACAACGCATCATGGACTACTATGACTCCAGTCTGGAAACGGCGATTGATCACGATAACTGCCTGGAGTTTCAACAGGTTTTATCCGATCTCGGCGAAGCGCTGGAAGCCCGATTTGCGCTGGAAGATAAGCTGATCATGCTGGTCTTTGACGCCATGCATGACAATGCGGTCATCAAACGTCCTGCTTGAGTTCGGCGCACAGAACGCGTAGTTTACCCCTATTGCCTCTTATCAGAGGTTACATCTTGTCGGAGTGCCTGGTGTGAAAACACCGGCTGAGACCGTTAATTCGGGATCCGCGGAACCTGATCAGGTTAAAACCTGCGAAGGGAACAAGAGTAATTCTGCTTTATGCGTAAGCCTTAACGGGCGTCGCACACCTATTACTCATCCGTCGTCTGACAAGCCATCTCCTTACTTTTTTGGAATGAGCTATGTCTGCAACTACCCCTAAATTGTCCCGCCGCGAACAGCGCGCGCAAGCACAACACTTTATCGATACGCTGGAAGGCACAGCCTTCCCGAACTCAAAACGGATCTACATCACCGGTTCACAACACGATCTTCGCGTCCCGATGCGGGAAATTCAGCTTAGCCCGACGCTCATCGGCGGCAGCAAAGCGGAACCGCAGTTTGAAGAGAACGAAGCGATTCCGGTGTACGACACCTCCGGTCCGTATGGTGATCCGGATGTGGCAATTAACGTCCAGCAGGGGCTGACAAAGCTGCGCCAGCCGTGGATTGATGCGCGTAACGACAGCGAAGCCTTAACTGACCGCAGCTCTGTCTATACCAAAGAACGTCTGGCCGACGACGGTCTGGATGAACTGCGTTTCACCGGTTTGCTGACGCCAAAACGCGCGAAAGCAGGCAAATGCGTGACGCAACTGCACTACGCGCGCCAGGGTATCGTCACCCCGGAAATGGAGTTTATCGCCATTCGTGAAAACATGGGCCGTGAACGCATCCGCAGTGAAGTGTTACGCCAGCAGCATCCGGGTGAAGGATTTGGCGCACGCCTGCCGGAGAACATCACGCCGGAATTTGTGCGTGATGAAGTGGCCGCTGGACGAGCTATCATCCCCGCCAACATCAATCACCCGGAATCGGAACCGATGATTATCGGGCGTAATTTCCTGGTGAAGGTGAACGCCAATATCGGCAACTCTGCCGTCACCTCCTCCATCGAAGAAGAAGTGGAGAAACTGGTGTGGTCAACGCGCTGGGGAGCGGACACCGTAATGGACCTCTCCACCGGTCGCTATATCCATGAAACCCGCGAATGGATCCTGCGCAACAGCCCGGTGCCGATCGGTACCGTTCCGATCTACCAGGCGCTGGAGAAGGTCAACGGGATCGCCGAAGATCTGACGTGGGAAGCCTTCCGCGATACGCTGCTGGAGCAGGCCGAACAGGGGGTGGACTACTTCACCATTCATGCCGGAGTGCTGCTGCGCTATGTGCCGATGACCGCGAAACGCCTGACAGGGATTGTCTCGCGCGGAGGGTCCATTATGGCAAAATGGTGTCTCTCTCATCACAAAGAGAACTTCCTCTTCCAGCACTTCCGCGAGATTTGTGAAATCTGCGCTGCCTATGACGTGTCGTTGTCGCTCGGCGATGGCCTGCGTCCGGGTTCCCTTCAGGATGCCAATGACGAGGCGCAATTCTCGGAGCTGCATACGCTGGGGGAACTGACGAAGATCGCCTGGGAATACGATGTGCAGGTGATGATTGAAGGCCCGGGCCACGTGCCGATGCAGATGATCCGTCGCAATATGACCGAAGAGCTGGATCACTGTCATGAAGCGCCATTCTACACCTTAGGCCCGCTGACCACTGATATCGCACCGGGTTACGACCATTTCACCTCGGGAATTGGCGCAGCGATGATCGGCTGGTTTGGCTGCGCGATGCTCTGCTATGTCACCCCGAAAGAACACCTTGGCCTGCCAAACAAAGAAGATGTGAAACAGGGGCTGATTACCTACAAGATTGCCGCCCATGCCGCCGATCTGGCGAAAGGGCATCCGGGGGCGCAAATCCGTGATAACGCGATGTCCAAAGCGCGCTTTGAATTCCGCTGGGAAGACCAGTTTAATCTGGCGCTCGATCCGTTTACCGCCCGCGCTTACCACGATGAAACCCTGCCGCAGGAATCCGGCAAAGTCGCGCACTTCTGCTCCATGTGCGGCCCGAAATTCTGCTCAATGAAAATCAGTCAGGAAGTCCGTGACTACGCCG
Source organism: Citrobacter sp. MGH 55 (assembly GCF_016906145.1). Lineage (NCBI taxonomy): Bacteria > Pseudomonadati > Pseudomonadota > Gammaproteobacteria > Enterobacterales > Enterobacteriaceae > Citrobacter > Citrobacter sp. MGH 55. Next base: position 1,587,332 of record NZ_CP070239.1, on the reverse strand, counting down.
CCGCGCAGACCATCGAAGTGGGGATGGCGGATATGTCAGACACCTTCCGCGCCAAAGGCGGAGAAATCTACCTCAAACGGGAGGAAGTCTGATGATTCAACCCGATTTCCCAACGGTTCCTTTTCGCCTGGGCCTCTATCCGGTAGTCGACAGCGTAACGTGGATTGAACGCCTACTGGATGCGGGCGTGCGTACGCTCCAGTTGCGCATAAAAGACAAGCGTGATGAAGAGGTGGAAGCCGATGTGGTGGCCGCCATCGAACTGGGGCGGAAATACAACGCCCGTCTGTTTATTAACGATTACTGGCGGCTGGCGATCAGACATCGCGCCTATGGCGTGCATCTGGGTCAGGAAGATCTGGAAACCACCGAACTGAAGGCGATTCAGGCGGCGGGATTACGCCTGGGCGTCTCGACACACGACGATATGGAGATCGACGTAGCGCTGGCGGCACGTCCCTCCTACATCGCGCTGGGCCACGTTTTCCCGACGCAGACTAAGCAGATGCCGTCCGCGCCGCAGGGGCTGGAACAACTCGCACGGCATATCAATCGTCTGAATGATTACCCTACCGTCGCCATTGGCGGTATCAGCCTGGAGCGCGCACCCGCCGTGCTGGCGACTGGTGTAGGGAGTATTGCGGTGGTCAGCGCCATTACCCAGGCCGAAGACTGGCGGGCGGCCACCGCGCAATTGCTGGCGATAGCAGGAGCAGGCGATGAATGACCGTGACTTTATGCGCTATAGCCGTCAGATCCTGCTGGGCGATATCGCCATTGACGGTCAGCAAAAGCTGCTTGCCAGCCGTGTGCTGATCGTCGGGCTGGGCGGATTAGGCTCACCGACCGCGCTGTATCTGGCAGGAGCCGGTGTCGGCACGCTGGTGCTGGCTGACGACGATGAGGTTCATCTCAGCAACCTGCAGCGGCAGATCCTGTTCACCACGGATGACATTGCCCGCGCTAAATCGCAGGTTGCACAGCAGCGGCTGGCACGACTCAATCCGGATATCGAACTGCTCTCGCTGACGCAGCGTCTGAGTGGAGAGGCGCTCAGGCATGCAGTGGCGCAAGCGGATGTCGTGCTCGACTGCACCGACAACATGGCGACGCGTCAGGAAATTAACGCCGCCTGCGTGGCGCTCGATACCCCGCTGATCACCGCCAGCGCGGTCGGTTTTGGCGGCCAGTTGATGGTGTTGACGCCGCCCTGGTCACAAGGCTGCTATCGCTGCTTATGGCCGGATGACGCGGAACCCGAACGCAATTGCCGTACCGCAGGCGTTGTCGGCCCCGTCGTCGGGATGATGGGGACCCTGCAGGCACTCGAGGCAATCAAGCTCCTAAGCGGTATGGAGATACCCGGCGGCGAATTGCGCCTGTTTGACGGCAAAACCAGCCAGTGGCGCAGCCTGGCATTACGCCGCGCCAGCGGGTGCCCAGTGTGTGGAGGGCGACATGCGAATACAGTTCAATGATGAGCCAATGCAGTGTGCAGAAGGACTCTCCGTGCATACACTGCTGACGCAATTGAATCAGTTAAAACCCGGCGCCGCACTGGCGCTGAATCAACAGATCCTGCCCCGCGAGCAGTGGGAGCAGCACATCGTGCAGGAAGGCGACCAGATCCTGCTTTTTCAGGTTATCGCAGGGGGTTGAAATGTTACGAATTGCAGATAAAACGTTTGATTCGCATCTGTTCACGGGCACGGGTAAGTTTGCATCACCAGCATTAATGATTGACGCGATCCGCGCCTCCGGTAGCCAACTGGTGACGCTGGCCATGAAGCGTGTGGATTTGCGCCAGCAAAATGACGCCATCCTGGCTCCTCTTATCGACGCGGGCGTCACGCTGTTGCCCAACACCTCCGGGGCGAAAACGGCAGAAGAGGCAATCTTTGCCGCACAGCTTGCGCGCGAGGCGCTCGGTACCCATTGGCTGAAGCTGGAAATTCATCCCGATGCGCGCTGGTTGCTGCCGGACCCCATTGAAACGCTGAAAGCCGCCGAGGCACTGGTAAAACAAGGATTTGTGGTGCTGCCTTACTGCGGTGCGGATCCGGTGCTGTGTAAACGACTGGAAGAGGTGGGCTGTGCGGCAGTGATGCCGCTCGGCGCGCCGATTGGCTCTAATCAGGGGCTGGAAACCCGGGCCATGCTGGAGATTATTAACCAGCAGTCCACCGTTCCGGTCGTGGTGGATGCCGGAATCGGCGTACCCAGCCACGCCACGCAGGCGCTGGAAATGGGCGCGGACGCCGTGCTGGTGAATACGGCGATTGCCGTGGCGGACGATCCGGTGATGATGGCCCGCGCTTTCCGTCTGGCGGTAGAAGCCGGCCTTCTGGCGCGTCAGGCAGGACCGGGTAGTCGCAGCCGTCAGGCGCAGGCCACCAGCCCACTGACCGGTTTTCTGGAGATCCCGGTATGAAAACGTTCACCGACCGCTGGCAGCAACTCGACTGGGACGACATCCGCCTGCGCATCAACAGCAAAACGTCCGCTGACGTTGAGCGGGCGCTAAATGCCCCCCACCCCAGCCGCGACGATATGATGGCACTGCTGTCACCTGCCGCGAGCGCATACCTTGAACCGCTGGCACAGCGGGCGCAGACGCTGACCCGCCAGCGCTTCGGCAATACGGTGAGTTTTTACGTCCCGCTGTATCTCTCCAATCTGTGCGCTAACGACTGTACCTACTGCGGTTTTTCGATGAGTAACCGCATCAAGCGCAAGACGCTGAATGAAACGGACATTATCCGGGAGTGTGCGGCGATCCGCGAGCTGGGTTTCGAACATCTCCTGCTGGTCACCGGCGAGCATCAGGCAAAGGTCGGAATGGACTATTTCCGTCGCCACTTGCCCACCATTCGCCAGCAGTTTTCGTCATTACAGATGGAAGTTCAACCGTTAGCCGAGGCGGAATATGCCGAACTGAAAACGCTGGGACTCGACGGCGTGATGGTCTATCAGGAAACGTATCACGACGCGATGTACGCGCAGCACCATCTGAAGGGGAAAAAACAGGATTTCTTCTGGCGGCTGGAAACCCCGGACCGACTGGGGCGCGCCGGTATCGACAAAATCGGCCTCGGGGCGCTGATTGGTCTTTCCGACAACTGGCGGGTGGACTGCTATATGGTTGCAGAGCATTTGCTGTGGCTTCAGCAGCACTACTGGCAAAGCCGTTACTCGATTTCGTTCCCGCGCCTGCGTCCGTGCGCTGGCGGTATTGAGCCCGCCTCAATCATGGATGAGCGCCAACTGGTACAAACCATTTGCGCGTTCCGTCTGCTGGCACCGGAAATTGAGCTGTCGTTGTCGACGCGGGAGTCGCCCTGGTTTCGAGACCACGTGATCCCGCTGGCGATTAACAACGTCAGCGCGTTCTCGAAAACCCAGCCTGGCGGGTATGCGGACAATCATCCTGAACTGGAACAGTTCGCGCCACATGACAACCGCCGTCCCGAAACTGTCGCCGATGCACTTTCCGCGCAGGGGCTTCAGCCGGTATGGAAAGACTGGGATGCGTATCTGGGGCGCGCTTCGCAAAGGCGATGAACCGTCTTGCAAACGGGTAACCATTTTACGAGCCGCGACGAAAGAGAGAAAACGTGAGGTTGTTGTTAGCCTCTCACTTTTTTAACGTATCACCGTCAGCCTTAACGCTGTCCAGGGCGAAGAGCTTCTTCCTCGTTTCGCCCTGCCTTCACAGAAATCAGCGAGATAAAACACCAATTTCAGCCAAAAATGGCCACTGGGGTGTACACTTCTTAAGATAAATCACCTCGACTTATATCAGCGAGATTATAATTGCCTACATTCTTCCTGATATGCAGAGCCACATTGTTGGCTTCACTTCGCACTTCTCTTCGGGATTTACACTTTCTGGATAAGTACAGTAATGGCACGTCATAACAGAAAACTTTCATTCACGACGCCAATATTGGTGAGCTTTACGGGGATCATACTCAGCTTTTTGTTGATCGCCTTATTCATTACTTTTACGCAGAAGAATGATTTTCTTGAAGATTATCATGGCATTAATCGGAATTTCACCCATAACCTGGCGGTGAACTATACCGAGTCTTTGCTACGCGAAAATGATTATATCCTTGGTCGGGCGGCGACCTACTTTTCTCGTAATGACCACCTGAACGACACGGTTAACCTTGACCCGGAACAGGGTCTGAAAACCATCATGCAATTGCAGACGCTGATGCCGTCAGTCTCCTCGATCTCATTGGTAGATATAGAAGGCCATTACCTGCGCGCGCCCCAGGTGCTAAATACCGAACGCAGCAAAACATTCGACGTGAAATCGCGTCCCTGGTTTATGGATCAGGCTGAAGCTAGTACGTTTAGCAACTATACCGCCCCCTACATTGACTATTTTACGCACCACCCTACGGTGACGATCTACAAACCGGTCATCTCTCCCGAAGGGAAAATGAAAGGTACGATTGCGTTTCATCTTGATCTGACGTCAATGGGTTACGCATTGCGCCAGATGGTGGCTCCTGTGCAGGGCGAGTTCTATGTGGTCGACCGTGATGGAAAAGTGGTACTGCATCCAGATACAGGCGCGCTGTTTAAACAGTATGTCAGTAAAAAAACCATGAGCCGGATGACCAGCGGTGAAGGAAATCTGTACGACCCGGACACTCAGGACTGGTACTACTACTATTCGTTCACCAACCCGGACTGGTTTGTGATTTATCGGGTTTCAGATACAACCCTCGTCGATCTGACACGTCATGAGACCAACATTGTCGTCTGGGGATTTGCCCTTGCGGCGATCATCATTGCGCTGTTTGGTCTCTATCTACGCCACGCTTCACGCACGGTGCTGATGAATATCATCAACGCAATCAAGACCGGCGATGTGAAACGCGCGCCGCGCCTTGAAGCAATGCTGAGCAAAGCTATCGAGTCCAATAAGGAGCGCGAACTGGCTTACGTTCGACAGGCGACCATTGATGCCCTGACCGGTTGTAAAAACCGCCGCGCTTTTGACAGCGATATCGCCGCGCTGATGAACGATCACCAACCGTTCGTCCTGGCACTGGTGGATATTGATAACTTTAAATCCATCAATGATACCTGGGGACATTTGAATGGCGACATCGTCCTGCGTAACGTCGCGCGCGAAGGGATTCAGATCATGCAACCCGCCGCCGTTTCTGTCTATCGCTATGGCGGTGAGGAGTTTGCCGTGCTGTTCTCGGGTGAGCAATTGAACAACGCGCATACCCTACTGGAACGCTGGCGCATTGAGGTCGCGCAGCGCTCATGGCGTGAAGAGGGACTGCACGTCACCTTTAGCGCCGGACTCGGGGAATGGAATCTGGAAGCGCAGGAACAGCTGATCATGCGTGTAGATGAAGCGCTATACAAAGCCAAACAGGATGGAAAAAACCGGATTATTGCCGCGAATCGCTGATCATCCCTTCTCTGTAACGCCCGTTACGACGGGCTTTTTTTCATTTTGAGAAAAACCGCAACCGGTTTCATTATTTGTGCGATTTCTTTGTGATGCTTTACACACATTCGCGGTAAGGCGGTTGTTCTCATCACTCGCTCGGACTAAAGATGAAGTATCAATGGAACCGTGAGAGCGAACTATGAAGAATATCGTTTTATGCTGTGCCGCCGGTATGTCCACCAGCATGCTGGTACAACGAATGAAAGATGCCGCTCAGAAGAAAGGGATCGAAGTGACGATCAAGGCTGTGCCTGTCGCAGAGTTTAAAGAGAATATTGCCACGGCGGACATCGTTCTGCTCGGCCCGCAGGTCAAGTATGAGCAGGCAAAATTGCAGGCGCTGGCCGATCCGCTCGGTAAGAAAGTCGCCGTGATCGACATGATGGATTACGGCATGATGAAAGGCGATGTCGTGCTGGAAAAAGCCCTGAAGCTGATGGAGCACTAACATGGAAGAGTTAGAAACCATCATTATGGAACTGCTGGTTAATGCCGGAGCCGCACGAAGCCAGGCATTGACCGCCCTGCAACTGGCCCGCAAAGGTGACTTTGCCGGTGCCGAACAGGCGATGGAAGAGTCACGCGATTACGTCAAACTGGCGCATAAAATCCAGACGCAACTGATCGGGATCGATGAAGGGACCGGTAAGCTGCCGGTGAATCTGATCACCGTCCACTCGCAGGACCATCTGATGAACGCGATGGTGATTCAGGATCTGGCAGGTGACATGATTGAACTGTATCGCCGAATCCCGCTGGCAAACTGATAAAAAAGCCTGGTGGCGCTACGCTTACCGGGCCTACAAAAACGCCATAAAAAAACCCGCCGAAGCGGGTTTTTTACTGTCAGGTAGTCAACGATTACTCGTTGTCAGAACCACCCAGACCTGCGTTCAGCAGTTCTGCCAGGCTGGCAGAGGCATCTTCTGCAGTCACCTGCGGTGCAGCCGGAAGTTCACCCGCAGCACGGCGACGCATACGATCCTGGTGGTACGCATAACCGGTACCCGCCGGGATCAGACGACCTACGATAACGTTCTCTTTCAGGCCACGCAGTTCGTCGCGTTTACCCGCAACGGCTGCTTCGGTCAGGACACGCGTGGTCTCCTGGAACGATGCGGCAGAGATGAACGACTCGGTTGCCAGAGACGCTTTGGTGATACCCAGCAGATCGCGGGAGAACGTGGCGCCCACTTTGCCGTTCGCTTCCAGTTCGCGGTTAGCGATCTTGACGCGGGAGTATTCAACCTGTTCGCCTTCCAGGAAGTCGGAGCTACCAGCGCTTTCGATGGTGGCTTTACGCAGCATCTGACGAACGATAACTTCGATGTGTTTATCGTTAATCTTAACGCCCTGCAGACGGTATACGTCCTGAACTTCGTTAACGATGTAACGAGTTACAGCATGAACACCACGCAGACGCAGAATGTCGTGCGGCGCTTCCGGACCGTCGGAAACCACGTCACCACGTTCTACACGTTCACCTTCGAACACGTTGAGCTGACGCCATTTCGGAATCATCTCTTCGTACGGATCGCTACCGTCTACCGGGGTGATAACCAGACGACGTTTCCCTTTGGTTTCTTTACCGAAGGAAATAATACCGCTGATTTCAGCCAGGATTGCCGGCTCTTTCGGACGACGTGCTTCGAACAGGTCCGCAACGCGCGGCAGACCACCGGTGATATCCTTGGTACCGCCGGATTCCTGTGGAACACGCGCCAGGGTGTCACCAGAACTGATCTGTACGCCATCTTCCAGCTGAACAATCGCTTTACCCGGCAGGAAGTACTGCGCAGGCATATCGGTACCCGGGATCAGTACGTCGTTACCCTGAGCATCAACGATTTTCAGTGCAGGACGCAGATCTTTACCACCGGTAGTACGTTCTGCGGAATCCAGAACCACCAGAGAAGACAGACCGGTTAACTCGTCGGTCTGACGCGTAATGGTCTGGCCGTCGATCATGTCAGTGAAGCGGACAAAACCACTCACTTCCGTGATAACCGGCATGGTGTGCGGATCCCAGTTTGCTACGGTTTCACCGCCGGCAACCTGCTCACCATCACCTTTCGCCATCACAGAGCCGTAAGGCACTTTATAGCTTTCTTTGGTACGACCGAATTCGTCGATCAGTTTCAGCTCAGTGTTACGGGAGGTGATCACCAGTTTACCGCTGGAGTTCACAACCGACTTCGCATTGCTCAGGCGGATGCTACCTTTGTTTTTCACCTGGATGCTGGATTCAGCAGCCGCACGAGATGCCGCACCACCGATGTGGAACGTACGCATCGTCAGCTGTGTACCCGGCTCACCGATGGACTGTGCCGCGATAACGCCGATAGCTTCACCTTTGTTGATGATGTGGCCACGCGCTAGGTCACGACCATAGCAGTGCGCACATACACCAAAGTCGGTGTCACAGGATACAACAGAGCGAACTTTCACAGAGTCAACGGAGTTCGCTTCCAGCAGATCACACCACTGTTCGTGCAGCAGCGTGTTGCGCGGAACCAGAATATCCGCCGTACCAGGCTTCAGAATGTCTTCTGCGGTTACACGACCCAGAACGCGATCGCGCAATGGCTCTTTAACATCACCACCCTCGATAACCGGGGTCATGGTGATACCTTCCAGCGTGCCGCAGTCGTCTTCGGTAACAACCAGATCCTGTGCAACGTCAACCAGACGACGCGTCAGGTAACCGGAGTTCGCTGTTTTCAGTGCGGTATCCGCCAGACCTTTACGCGCACCGTGCGTGGAGATGAAGTACTGGAGTACGTTCAGACCTTCACGGAAGTTCGCGGTGATCGGCGTTTCGATGATGGAGCCATCCGGCTTCGCCATCAGACCACGCATACCCGCCAGCTGACGAATCTGTGCAGCAGAACCACGCGCACCGGAATCGGCCATCATGTAGATGCTGTTGAAGGAAACCTGCTGCTCTTCCTGACCGTCACGGTTAATCACGGTTTCGGTTTGCAGGTTATCCATCATCGCTTTGGATACACGATCGTTCGCCGCAGCCCAGATATCGATAACTTTGTTATAGCGTTCGCCGGCGGTGACCAGACCAGACTGGAACTGTTCCTGGATCTCAGCCACTTCCGCTTCCGCTTCAGAGATGATCTCGTGTTTTTTCTCCGGGATGACCATGTCATCGATACCAACGGATGCACCTGAACGCGCTGCATAAGCAAAGCCGGTGTACATCGTCTGGTCCGCAAAAATAACGGTCGGTTTCAGGCCCAGAATACGGTAGCAAGTGTTCAGCATCTTGGAGATGGCTTTCTTACCCAGCGCCTGGTTGACGATGGAGAAAGGCAGACCTTTCGGTACGATCATCCACAGGATTGCACGACCTACCGTCGTATCAATCAGGCTGGTTTTCGCAACGAACTCGCCGTTAGCATCTTTTTCGTATTCGGTGATACGCACTTTAACGCGCGCATGCAGAGAGGCCAGGCCAGCGCGATAAATACGCTCAGCTTCTTTCGGGCCAGTCAGCACCATGCCTTCGCCTTTGGCGTTAACACAGTCACGGGTCATGTAATACAGACCCAGTACAACGTCCTGAGACGGAACGATGATAGGTTCGCCGTTCGCCGGGGACAGGATGTTGTTGGTAGACATCATCAGCGCACGCGCTTCGAGCTGGGCTTCCAGCGTCAGCGGTACGTGAACAGCCATCTGGTCACCATCGAAGTCGGCGTTGTATGCCGCACAAACCAGCGGGTGCAGCTGGATAGCTTTACCTTCGATAAGAACAGGTTCAAACGCCTGGATACCCAGACGGTGCAGTGTTGGTGCACGGTTCAGCAGTACCGGGTGTTCGCGGATAACTTCGTCCAGGATATCCCAAACGACAGCTTCTTCACGCTCAACCATTTTCTTCGCGGCTTTGATGGTGGTGGCGAGGCCACGCAATTCCAGCTTGCCGTAGATGAACGGTTTGAACAGCTCCAGTGCCATTTTCTTCGGCAGACCGCACTGATGCAGACGCAGGTATGGACCTACGGTGATAACAGAACGACCGGAGTAGTCAACACGCTTACCGAGCAGGTTCTGACGGAAACGACCCTGCTTACCTTTGATCATGTCGGCCAAAGATTTCAGAGGACGTTTGTTAGAACCAGTGATCGCACGACCGCGACGACCGTTATCCAGCAGGGCGTCAACCGCTTCCTGCAGCATACGTTTTTCGTTGCGTACGATGATATCCGGCGCAGCCAGATCCAGCAGACGTTTCAGACGGTTGTTACGGTTGATCACACGACGATACAGATCGTTCAGATCCGACGTTGCGAAACGACCACCATCCAGCGGAACCAGCGGACGCAGATCTGGCGGCAGAACCGGCAGAACGGTCAGGATCATCCACTCCGGCTTATTGCCAGACTGAACGAACGCTTCCAGCAGCTTGATACGCTTGGTCAGCTTCTTACGTTTGGTTTCGGAGTTGGTTTCGTTCAGCTCTTCACGCAGAGTTTCACACTCTTGCTCCAGATCCATGCTCTTCAGCAAGGCCTGGATCGCTTCCGCACCCATCTTCGCGTCAAATTCGTCACCGAACTCTTCCAGCGCATCCAGATACTGTTCTTCAGTCAGGATCTGCTGGCGTTCCAGATTGGTCATACCGCCTTCGATAACCACATAGGATTCGAAGTACAGTACGCGTTCGATATCGCGCAGCGGCATATCGAGCAGCAGGCCGATACGGGACGGCAGAGATTTCAGGAACCAGATGTGAGCAGTCGGGGACGCCAGCTCGATGTGGCCCATACGCTCACGGCGTACTTTGGTCTGGGTCACTTCAACGCCGCACTTCTCACAGATCACACCGCGGTGTTTCAGGCGCTTGTACTTACCGCACAGGCACTCGTAGTCTTTTACCGGCCCAAAGATACGGGCGCAGAAAAGGCCGTCACGCTCAGGTTTGAACGTACGGTAGTTAATGGTTTCCGGCTTCTTAACTTCACCGAAAGACCATGAACGGATCATGTCTGGCGAAGCCAGAGCAATTTTGATCGCATCAAACTCTTCGGTTTTAGTTTGCGCTTTCAGAAACTTTAATAAGTCTTTCACGGATTTGCTCCCGTCGGAGTTAGCACATTCCGCTGCCGGGTGTTATCCCGGCAGCAGTGACCTGTTTGAGCGAGAATTACTCGTCTTCCAGTTCGATGTTGATACCCAGCGAACGAATCTCTTTCAACAGTACGTTGAAGGATTCCGGCATGCCCGGTTCCATCTGATGGTTGCCATCTACGATGTTCTTATACATCTTAGTACGGCCGTTCACGTCATCAGACTTAACGGTGAGCATTTCCTGCAGGGTGTATGCCGCGCCGTATGCTTCCAGCGCCCACACTTCCATCTCCCCGAAGCGCTGACCACCGAACTGCGCCTTACCACCCAGCGGCTGCTGAGTAACCAGGCTGTAGGAACCGGTGGAACGAGCGTGCATCTTATCGTCGACCAGGTGGTTCAGTTTCAGCATGTACATGTAACCTACGGTTACCGGACGCTCGAACTGCTCACCCGTACGGCCGTCGAACAGCGTGATCTGACCGGAAGTCGGCAGGTCACCCAGTTTCAGCAGCTCTTTAATTTCCGCTTCTTTCGCACCGTCGAACACCGGCGTTGCGATTGGCATACCTTTGCGCAGGTTTTCAGCCAGACGCAGAACTTCTTCATCGCTGAAGGTATTCAGGTCAACTTTCTGACGAACGTCAGCACCCAGATCGTACGCACGCTGGATGAACTCGCGCAGTTTCGCGACTTCCTGCTGCTGTTTCAGCATGGCGTTGATCTTATCGCCGATACCTTTCGCAGCCATACCCAGGTGGGTTTCCAGAATCTGACCGATGTTCATACGAGACGGTACGCCCAGCGGGTTCAGTACGATATCTACCGGCGTACCGTTAGCATCGTGCGGCATATCTTCGATCGGGTTGATCTTAGAAATGACACCCTTGTTACCGTGACGACCTGCCATCTTGTCACCAGGCTGGATACGGCGTTTAACGGCCAGATAGACCTTAACAATCTTCAGCACGCCCGGTGCCAGATCGTCGCCTTGGGTGATTTTGCGGCGTTTCGCTTCGAGTTTTTTCTCGAACTCGTGTTTCAGTTCGTCGTACTGCTCAGCCAGCTGTTCCAGCTGATTTTGTTTCTCTTCATCGGTCAGGCCGAGTTCCAGCCAGCGATCGCGAGGCAGTTTGTCGAGCTTCTCAGCTTCAACACCACCGGCAACCAGCACAGCATAGATACGGCTGAACAGACCCGCTTCGAGGATCTGCAGTTCTTCAGACAGGTCTTTCTTCGCCTGCTTCAGCTGCATCTCTTCGATTTCCAGCGCACGTTTGTCTTTTTCTACGCCATCGCGAGTAAAGACCTGAACGTCGATAACCGTACCGGAAACACCGTTTGGTACGCGCAGAGAAGAGTCTTTAACGTCAGACGCTTTCTCACCGAAGATCGCACGCAGCAGTTTTTCTTCTGGCGTCAGCTGAGTTTCACCTTTCGGCGTTACCTTACCCACCAGAATGTCGCCGCCGGTCACTTCCGCACCGATGTAAACGATACCGGATTCATCCAGTTTAGAGAGCGCAGCTTCACCCACGTTCGGGATGTCAGCGGTGATCTCTTCCGGCCCCAGCTTGGTGTCACGGGACACGCACGCCAGTTCCTGAATGTGGATGGTGGTGAAACGGTCTTCCTGGACAACACGCTCGGAAACGAGGATGGAGTCTTCGAAGTTGTAACCGTTCCACGGCATGAACGCGACGCGCATGTTCTGACCGAGCGCCAGTTCACCGAGGTCAGTGGACGGACCGTCTGCCAGTACATCACCACGTTCAACCGGCTCGCCCAGAGAGACACACGGCATCTGGTTGATACAGGTGTTCTGGTTAGAACGGGTGTATTTGGTCAGGTTGTAGATGTCGATACCCGCTTCGCCCGGGTACATCTCGTCTTCGTTAACTTTGATAACGATACGGGAAGCATCCACGTACTGAACGGTACCGCCACGTTTAGCCACCGCAGTAACACCGGAGTCAACGGCAACAGCACGTTCCATACCGGTACCTACCAGCGGCTTATCAGCGCGCAGAGTCGGAACCGCCTGACGTTGCATGTTCGCACCCATCAATGCACGGTTGGCGTCATCGTGTTCCAGGAACGGGATCAGGGACGCACCGACGGAAACCACCTGCTGAGTGGAAACGTCCATGTAGTCAACCTGGTCACGGCTGAACAGGCTGGATTCACCTTTGCTACGGCAGGTCACCAGATCTTCTACGAAGTGGCCATCGTCATCCAGGTTGGAGTTCGCCTGAGCGATAACGAAGTTACCTTCTTCAATAGCAGACAGGTAATGAATCTCATCTGTCACAACGCCATCAACCACGCGACGATACGGCGTCTCGAGGAAGCCATATTCGTTAGTCTGTGCGTACACGGACAGGGAGTTGATCAGACCGATGTTCGGACCTTCAGGCGTTTCGATTGGACATACGCGACCATAGTGCGTCGGGTGTACGTCTCGAACTTCAAAGCCAGCGCGCTCACGCGTCAGACCGCCTGGGCCGAGTGCAGAGATACGACGTTTGTGCGTAATCTCAGACAGCGGGTTGTTCTGGTCCATAAACTGAGACAGCTGGCTGGAACCGAAGAACTCTTTCACTGCTGCAGAAATCGGTTTGGCGTTGATCATGTCCTGAGGCATCAGGGTATCCAGATCGCCCAGAGACAGACGCTCTTTCACCGCACGCTCAACACGTACCAGGCCAACGCGGAACTGGTTTTCCGCCATTTCGCCTACGGAACGGATACGACGGTTGCCGAGGTGGTCGATATCATCGACTTCGCCTTTACCGTTACGGATATCGATGAGCTTCTTCATCACTTCGATGATGTCGTCTTTGCTCAGGATACCGGAACCTTCGATTTCGTCGCGCAGCAGAGAACGGTTGAACTTCATACGACCGACCGCAGACAGGTCATAACGGTCTTCAGAGAAGAACAGGTTCTCAAACAGGCTTTCAGCCGCTTCACGTGTCGGCGGCTCACCCGGGCGCATCATGCGGTAGATTTCTACCAGCGCGCTCAGACGATCGTTAGTTGGGTCGACGCGTACGGTTTCAGAAATGTACGGGCCGTGATCCAGATCGTTGGTGAACAGGGTTTCGATACGTTTGTGGCCAGACTGGCTCAGCTTAGCCAGCAGATCCAGGCTCAGCTCCATGTTCGCCGGGCAGATCAGCTCGCCAGTGGATTCGTCAACGTAATCTTTCGCAGCCACTTTGCCCGCAATGTACTCAACCGGAACTTCGATATGTTTGATATCGTCTTTTTCCAGTTGGCGGATGTGACGCGCAGTGATGCGGCGGCCTTTTTCAACGTAGATTTTACCGTTCGCTTCGATATCGAAGGAGGCGGTTTCACCACGCAGACGTTCAGGCACCAGCTCCATCTGCAGCTTGTTGTCGCGAATCTCGAAAATCACTTTTTCGAAGAACAGATCCAGGATCTGCTCCGTGGTGTAGTTCAGCGCACGCAGAATAATGGTCGCAGGCAGTTTACGGCGACGGTCGATACGTACGAACAGGTTGTCCTTCGGATCGAATTCGAAGTCCAGCCAGGAACCACGGTAAGGAATGATGCGCGCGTTATACAGCACTTTACCCGAAGAGTGGGTTTTACCTTTGTCGGAGTCAAAGAAGACGCCCGGACTACGGTGCAGCTGAGAAACGATAACACGCTCAGTACCGTTGATAACAAAGGTACCGTTGTCGGTCATGAGCGGAATTTCGCCCATGTAGACTTCTTGTTCTTTAATGTCTTTAACGGTGCCTTCCGGCGCTTCGCGCTCGTAGATCACCAGACGCAGTTTTACGCGCAGCGGTGCGGAATAGGTCACGCCACGGATCTGACATTCCTGAACGTCAAACACCGGTTCGCCAAGACGGTAGCTGACGTATTGCAGCTCGGAATTACCGCTATAGCTCTGAATCGGGAATACGGAACGGAAGGCGGCTTCCAGACCATACTGCCCCTCAGGATCTTGCTCGATAAACTTCTGAAACGAGTCAAGCTGGATAGAAAGGAGATAAGGCACATCCAGAACTTGTGGACGTTTACCAAAATCCTTACGAATACGTTTTTTCTCGGTATAGGAGTAAACCATAGGGTTCCTCAGCTCGCTGACAAGTCGACCCATCTGTCCATTGAGCGGACAGTTTGTGCAACACTATTTTGTTGACCGGAAAATCGAATACTTTCCGCAATGCCTGTTGCTATCACGCTTAAACCATTTCATTGCGATTTACACAGAACGGACGCTCTGTCGCAGTATATTAAGTCGTCGATAGAAACAAGCATTGAAAGGCACAGCAGTAGTCAAACAGTGTGAAACGCTACTGGCGCCTTACAGCGCAAAAAGGCTGGTGACCAAAAAGTCACCAGCCATCAGCCTAATTTCTCAGGCTGCAACCGGAAGGGTTGGCTTATTTAACTTCAACTTCAGCGCCAGCTTCTTCCAGAGATTTTTTCAGTGCTTCTGCGTCATCTTTGCTCACGCCTTCTTTCAGAGCGGCCGGAGCAGATTCTACCAGGTCTTTAGCTTCTTTCAGACCCAGGCCAGTTGCGCCACGTACTGCTTTGATTACAGCAACTTTGTTAGCGCCAGCAGCTTTCAGAATTACGTCGAATTCAGTTTTTTCTTCAGCAGCTTCAACCGGGCCAGCAGCTACAGCAACAGCAGCAGCAGCGGAAACACCGAATTTTTCTTCCATTGCAGAGATCAGTTCTACAACGTCCATTACGGACATAGCGGATACTGCTTCAATGATTTGATCTTTAGTGATAGACATTTAAATTGTTCCTGAATATCAGAATAAGTTTATACGTAAGCAGATGCTTTAAAAAGATAACTGCGATTAAGCAGCTTCTTTCGCATCGCGTACAGCAGCCAGAGTACGAACCAGTTTGCCAGCCGAAGCTTCTTTCATGGTTGCCATCAGGCGTGCAATTGCTTCTTCGTAGGTCGGCAGAGTTGCCAGGCGGTCGATCTGAGACGCCGGGATCAGCTCACCTTCAAAGGCAGCGGCTTTGACCTCAAATTTTGCATTCGCTTTCGCGAACTCTTTGAACAGACGAGCAGCAGCGCCCGGGTGTTCCATAGAGTATGCAATCAGGGTCGGACCAACAAACGTGTCTTTCAGGCACTCGAACGGAGAACCTTCAACAGCACGACGCAGCAGGGTGTTACGAACAACACGCATGTAAACGCCAGCTTCACGACCTGCTTTACGCAGTTCAGTCATTTTATCTACAGTCACGCCACGGGAATCCGCAACTACTGCAGACAGCGCGCCTTTGGCTACTTCGCTGACTTCAGCAACAATCGCTTGTTTGTCTTGAAGATTTAAAGCCATTAGCTTTGCTCCTGGATGTTTGCCGGAACTCATGTTCCGGAACTCACTTCACTCTTTCCAACGAAAAGAGCGTCTTAATACGGTGAGCAGAAACAAGCCAGAGTATCCAAAAATAATCTTAGCGTTCTGTCACCGTCTACGCAGGGGATTAAGTTTCTTACGAAACACCTGCGGTCTTCGACGGAGGCCTGGATTAGGCCAGGCTCCAACGAACAAATCTGTTCTATGCTTCGTCTTTCGAACCGCAATTCAAATGACTTGCAGAGTGTCTGTCTCTTTCAACAGAAACGTGGGGGTAGAATTGTAGACAAATCCACCGCCCACGTAAAGCTAATCTTAGTTCGCAGAAGCGCTCAGACCAGCCTGATCAACGGCAACACCAGCACCCATGGTGGTGGAGATGCTGATTTTCTTGATGTACACGCCTTTCGCCTGAGTCGGTTTTGCTTTCTTCAGCGCAACCAGCAGAGCTTCCAGGTTTTCTTTCAGTTTGTCAGCGTCAAAATCCACTTTACCGATGGTAGTGTGGATGATGCCGTTTTTGTCGTTACGGTAACGAACCTGACCCGCTTTAGCGTTCTTAACTGCTTCAGCAACGTTCGGCGTTACGGTACCCACTTTCGGGTTTGGCATCAGGCCACGCGGACCCAGAACCTGGCCCAGTTGGCCAACAACGCGCATTGCATCCGGAGAAGCAATAACCACGTCAAAGTTCATTTCGCCTTTCTTGATCTGCTCAGCCAGATCTTCCATACCTACCAGTTCAGCGCCAGCAGCTTTAGCAGCTTCAGCGTTTGCACCCTGGGTAAATACAGCTACGCGAACGGAACGGCCAGTACCGTGCGGCAGTACCGTTGCACCACGTACGTTCTGGTCAGATTTACGCGCATCGATGCCGAGGTTAACGGCAACGTCTACGCTTTCAACGAACTTAGCGGTAGCCAGTTCTTTCAGCAGAGAGATAGCTTCGTTGATGTCGTACTGTTTGGTCGCATCAACTTTCTCACGGATCACACGCATGCGCTTGGTCAGTTTAGCCATTTCTTAGTCCTCCACTACCAGGCCCATGGAACGTGCAGTACCTTCAATGGAGCGAGTCATCGCTTCAATGTCGGCACCAGTCATGTCGGCAGCTTTGGTCTGCGCGATTTCCTGCAGCTGAGCGCGGGAAATTTTACCTACTTTGTCTTTGTTCGGCTTACCGGAACCAGACTTAATACCAGCCGCTTTCTTCAGCAGAACGGCTGCCGGAGGCGTTTTGGTAATGAAGGTGAAAGAACGGTCAGCGTAAACGGTGATAACAACCGGAATTGGCAGACCTTTTTCGATGGAATCAGTCTTAGCGTTGAACGCTTTGCAGAATTCCATGATGTTAACACCCTGTTGACCCAGAGCAGGACCAACCGGCGGACTCGGGTTTGCCATACCAGCTGCAACCTGCAGCTTGACGTAGGCTTGGACTTTCTTAGCCATTCTCAATTTCCTCTGTTGGGTGATAGCGCCTCAGAGAGGCTCCCCGTGATATAAAAATTCGTTCTACGGGCCAGGCCCATAAAAACAAAAGGCGCGAAATTGTATTCCAATCTCACGCCTTGTGCAACGATTAAATCGCCGCTTTTTTGATCGTTACTTAGGCTTTTTCAACCTGTGCAAAGTCCAGCTCTACCGGGGTCGCACGACCGAAGATAGAAACGGATACTTTCAGGCGGGACTTCTCATAGTCCACTTCTTCAACGACGCCATTAAAGTCAGCAAACGGACCATCGTTGACACGCACCATCTCACCCGGTTCAAACAACGTTTTCGGCCGCGGCTTATCACCCACCTGCTGCAGGCGATTCATAATCGCATCAACTTCTTTGTCGCTGATCGGCGCCGGACGGTCAGATGTACCGCCGATAAAGCCCATCACACGCGGTACGCTACGCACCAGGTGCCAGCTCGCGTCATTCATGACCATCTGGACCAGCACATAACCCGGGAAGAATTTACGCTCGCTCTTACGGCGCTGACCACCACGGATTTCGACCACTTCTTCGGTCGGCACCATGACTTCGCCAAACAACTCTTCCATATTGTGTAATTTGATATGCTCACGCAGCGATGTTGCTACGCGGCCTTCAAAACCGGAAAACGCCTGAACGACGTACCAGCGCTTTTTAGGAGCTTCAGACATCTCAGAACCTCAGGCCAGTGATAAAGGAAACCAGGCGAACCAGAATACCATCCAGTCCCCACAGGATCAGTGACATTACTGCGGTAACCGCAGCCACAATCAACGTGGTGTGCAATGTTTCCTGGCGAGTCGGCCAAATGACCTTACGTACTTCAGTACGCGCTTCGCGGGCAAAAGCAACGGTAGCTTTACCTTTTGTCGTCAACAGCGCGACACCACCCGCTGCAGCAATCAGAATTACTACGGCCAGCGCACGCAGCGGCAGCATCATGTCACGATAAAGATAGTTGCCAACAATTGCCACGAGCAGCAATGCCACAACCACGATCCACTTTATCGCTTCCAGGCCACGCCCGCTCCCTTGAGCTTCGGTATTCGCACTCATAAACCAACCTGTCAGAAGTATTCTACAAATAATTTCACCCCGCGAATGCGAGGCTAACCAGTCAACCTTGTGCCGAAATGCATTGGGGCATTCCGGGCTCAACGCCCTCTTCAGAGCCTGTCTCAGCAATGATTATGACAAATAAAATCACTGATGAGCCAGGTTCTGGTTCGAAAGCGTGCAAAAAGGGCATCAAATGATGCCCTTTTAATGCGCATTGCGTCAAATGTTATCAGCGATTAGCTGAGAACTTTAGCAACAACGCCTGCGCCTACCGTACGGCCGCCTTCACGGATTGCGAAACGCAGACCGTCGTCCATCGCGATCGGGTGGATCAGGGTAACAACCATTTTGATGTTGTCGCCCGGCATTACCATCTCAACGCCTTCCGGCAGTTCGATGGTGCCAGTCACGTCAGTTGTACGGAAGTAGAACTGCGGACGGTAGCCTTTGAAGAACGGAGTATGACGGCCGCCTTCGTCTTTGGACAGGATGTACACTTCGGATTCGAACATCGTGTGCGGCTTGATGGTGCCCGGCTTAGCCAGTACCTGACCACGTTCGATTTCTTCACGTTTGATACCACGCAGCAGAACACCAACGTTCTCACCCGCACGGCCTTCGTCCAGCAGTTTGCGGAACATTTCAACGCCAGTACAGGTAGACTTCGCAGTCTCTTTGATACCAACGATTTCAACTTCTTCGCCCACTTTGATGATACCGCGTTCTACACGACCGGTAACAACGGTACCACGACCGGAGATGGAGAATACGTCTTCGATCGGCAGCAGGAACGGCTTGTCAATCGCACGCTCTGGTTCCGGGATGTAAGAATCCAGGAAGCCAGCCAGTTCGATGATTTTCGCTTCCCACTCTGCGTCGCCTTCCAGCGCTTTCAGAGCAGAACCACGAACGATCGGGGTGTCGTCGCCCGGGAAATCGTACTGAGACAGAAGTTCACGAACTTCCATTTCTACCAGTTCCAGCAGCTCTTCGTCATCAACCATGTCGCATTTGTTCAGGAACACGATGATGTACGGAACGCCTACCTGACGACCCAGCAGGATGTGCTCACGAGTCTGCGGCATCGGGCCGTCAGTCGCAGCAACAACCAGGATCGCGCCGTCCATCTGCGCAGCACCGGTGATCATGTTTTTAACATAGTCGGCGTGGCCCGGGCAGTCTACGTGTGCGTAGTGGCGAGTCGGGGTGTCATATTCAACGTGAGAAGTGTTGATGGTGATACCACGAGCTTTTTCTTCCGGCGCGTTATCGATCTGATCGAATGCGCGAGCAGCACCGCCGTAGGTTTTAGCCAGTACGGTAGTGATGGCAGCGGTCAGCGTTGTTTTACCATGGTCAACGTGGCCGATAGTACCGACGTTAACGTGCGGTTTTGTACGTTCAAACTTTTCTTTAGACATCGATTGTCCCTCTAAGACACGGATAAATCGGTGATATCACCACATCAACCAGGCGATATGCCTGAACTGTTGAATCATTGAGTCGTTACAGAGAAAACACGGGGAGGAGAAGTGAAGTGGTGCTGATACCCAGAGTCGAACTGGGGACCTCACCCTTACCAAGGGTGCGCTCTACCAACTGAGCCATATCAGCACGTCTGGAGCGGGCAGCGGGAATCGAACCCGCATCATCAGCTTGGAAGGCTGAGGTAATAGCCATTATACGATGCCCGCATCCTGAAACTCGGCTACCCAGTTCTTTCTGTAACAAAAAAAGAGACAAGTCTCTTTTCTCATTTGAGCCGATTATTTTCGTAACCAGCTCAGACAGCAATTGCTGCCAGAAAGTGGTGGTGGGGGAAGGATTCGAACCTTCGAAGTCTGTGACGGCAGATTTACAGTCTGCTCCCTTTGGCCGCTCGGGAACCCCACCGGACTTGATGGTGCCGACTACCGGAATCGAACTGGTGACCTACTGATTACAAGTCAGTTGCTCTACCTACTGAGCTAAGTCGGCATCAAGTAGCGCGCATTCTATGGAGACCTGCGTGCTCATGCAACTAAAAAATTGCATAAAATGTTCTATCGCTCACATTTTGCACTATACGACCAAAAAATGGCGTATTTTCAGTCAGCTTAGCATAAAATTTCGACATTATCTGGCAGTCCATTTCCTCCCACCTGCATCGGGTGGTACTTCAACGCACCAAATCATCGCCTGTACATCTGGAATATCCGTCACATTGCGTTTCAGGGAATGACGTTCAGAAGAGATTTTTTCTTATTATTCCCCCCCATCTGGTGTTACCCTCCTGCCCATTGTCCAAATTAACTGAAATGCGACGTGCCATTGCATGCCGGGGATGACGCGCTTTTTATCACTGCCCTGATGGTGTAATGACAGCCAGAAACATGCTTATGAGTATAAAAGAGCAAACGTTAATGACGCCTTACCTACAGTTTGACCGCAACCAGTGGGCTGCGCTTCGTGATTCCGTGCCGATGACCCTCACTGAAGAAGAGATCGCACGGTTAAAAGGGATTAATGAAGATTTATCGCTGGAAGAAGTTGCAGAGATCTATTTGCCCTTGTCGCGTTTGCTTAACTTCTATATCAGCTCGAACCTGCGTCGTCAGGCTGTTCTCGAACAGTTTCTGGGCACGAACGGTGAGCGTATCCCTTATATCATCAGTATTGCTGGCAGCGTAGCGGTGGGGAAAAGTACCACTGCGCGTGTATTACAGGCGTTACTGAGCCGTTGGCCAGAACATCGTCGCGTTGAACTGATCACCACGGATGGTTTTCTTCATCCAAACCAGGTATTAAAAGACCGTGGGTTAATGAAGAAGAAAGGTTTTCCGGAATCGTATGACATGCATCGTCTGGTCAAGTTTGTCTCCGATCTCAAATCCGGCGTGCCAAACGTAACCGCTCCGGTTTATTCGCATCTGATTTATGATGTGATCCCTGATGGGGATAAAACCGTCGCCCAACCCGATATATTAATTCTCGAAGGACTCAATGTTCTGCAGAGCGGGATGGACTATCCACACGACCCTCATCATGTATTTGTTTCGGACTTCGTCGACTTCTCTATTTATGTTGATGCACCGGAAGAGTTACTGCAGACATGGTATATCAATCGTTTTCTTAAATTCCGCGAGGGGGCGTTTACCGACCCTGACTCTTATTTCCATAACTACGCGAAACTGACGAAAGAGGAGGCGATCAATACGGCTACCTCATTATGGAAAGAAATTAACTGGCTGAATTTAAAACAAAATATTCTACCCACGCGTGAGCGCGCGAGTCTGATTATGACCAAGAGCGCCAATCATGCCGTCGAGCAGGTTCGCCTGCGAAAATAATTAAAAAGGGAGCGAAAGCTCCCTTTTTAATTATTCAGCGCTTCTCAGGGAGATTTCTCCCCCAACCCACGGTTTTATAATGCCATCCTGTTCCAGAAGTAATGCGCCCTGCGCATCGATACCTCGTGAAATACCGTATATTTCTTTGTCACCGATAATCAGTTTAACCTGGCGATTGATAAAGTTATCCAGCTTTTCCCAACGGGAAAGATAAGGAGCCAGTCCTTCTTGCTCAAATAACTCCAGCGCGGTACGTAATTCACGAATGAGCCTTGCCGCCAGCGTATTGCGATCGAGCGTAATCCCAGCTTCCTGCAACGTAATCCATCCCTGATTCACCACGCCTTCTTCCACACGGCGCATTGCCATGTTAATGCCGGCGCCGATGACGATCTGCGCAGCATCGCCCGTCTTACCCGTTAACTCAACCAGGATCCCAGCCAGTTTGCGATCCAACAGGTAGAGATCGTTAGGCCACTTCACCCGTACCTTGTCCGCCCCCAAATCGCGTAGAACTTCAGCCATTACGATACCGATCACCAGGCTTAAGCCGATCGCGGCGGCCGGCCCCTGCTCCAGACGCCAGAACATTGAAAGATAAAGGTTTGCGCCAAAGGGGGAAAACCACTTACGTCCACGACGTCCACGACCTGCCTGTTGGTATTCCGCCACGCAGGCATCGCCAGACTGCAATAGATCGATGCGGTCCAGCAGGTACTGATTGGTGGAATCAATAACCGGCAGCACAGCCACTGTGCCGCGATCCAACTGACTGTAGATGCGGTCAGAATCCAGCAACTGAATCGGCTCCGGTAAACTGTATCCTTTGCCTGGCACGGTAAAAACATCAACTCCCCAGTCACGTAGAGTCTGGATATGTTTATTGATGGCCGCCCGGCTCATCCCCAACTGTTCACCCAGTTGCTCACCGGAATGAAACTCGCCATCGGCCAGTAAGGAGATAAGCATCAGAGGAACGGTATTATCCTTCATGCAATGATCTCCACAGCATTGACTTCGCCACTCTGCCCGATGAAGCGTACTTCAGGCTCCAGCCAGACGTTAAATTTCTCACCGACTTTCGCACGTACCAGGTGCGCGAGATTGACCACATCTTCGCTTGTCGCGTTAGCCGCGTTAATAAGTACAAGCGCCTGTTGACGATGTACGGCTGCCCCTCCGATACCCACGCCTTTCAACTCACATTGGTCAATGAGCCAGCCAGCCGCCAGTTTTACTGAACCATCAGGTTGAGGGTAATGAGGGGCATTCGGAAACTGAGACAGCAGTGCCTCAGCCACGTCCTTTGCCACAACGGGGTTTTTAAAAAAGCTGCCCGCATTACCGTTCACTTTTGGATCGGGCAGTTTTGTCATACGCATATGGCAAACCGAATCAAACACCTGCAGGGGCGTTACCGTGGCCGGATCCAGACGCGTCAGGTCGCCATAGGTCAACACTGGTTGCCATTGCTTAGTCAGACGTAACCCCACCGCAACGATCGCGTAGCGATCCTGGTATTCATGTTTAAAGATACTGTCACGATAGCCAAAGCGACATTCCGCCGCACTCACGCGCCGCGATTTTCCTGTTGCCAGCTCAACACAGTCAACATAATCACACACTCGCTGGAGCTCCACGCCGTAAGCACCAATATTCTGGATCGGTGAAGAGCCTACGCAGCCGGGGATCAGCGCCAGGTTTTCCAGCCCCGGCATACCAAGCTGTAGTGTATGCTGAACCAGATGATGCCAGTTTTCACCCGCACCGACATGCAACAACCACGCGTCTGGTTGCTCTGTTACTTCAATGCCTTTGATACGATTGACGATCACTGTCCCGCGGAAGGCGTCAAGGAACAGGACGTTACTCCCTTCACCCAGTATCAGTACCGGCTGATGCAACGCATTGGCCGATTGCCAGGCGCTAAGTAGTTGTTGTTCATTTTCGGCGCAAACAATCTCATTGGCATTTTGATCGATGCCAAAAGTATTCCAGGATTTAAGGGAGTGATTCATAGAGGCTTTCCTGATGCAAAATCGCGGTTAGTTTACCGCATATGCCGCAGTATGGCTTGTATTATGGCGGGATGACGTTATTCGATAAAATGATCCGACCGATGACGGATGCAAAAAAGCCCATCCGTCAGGATGGGCTCTTCACTTAATTGATGCCTGGCAGTTCCCTACTCTCGCATGGGGAGACCCCACACTACCATCGGCGCTACGGCGTTTCACTTCTGAGTTCGGCATGGGGTCAGGTGGGACCACCGCGCTACAGCCGCCAGGCAAATTCTGTT
>NZ_CP070239.1:1560234-1561863 GCF_016906145.1 Citrobacter sp. MGH 55 | reverse complement strand
CGTCCTTCATCGCCTCTGACTGCCAGGGCATCCACCGTGTACGCTTAGTCGCTTAACCTCACAACCCGAAGATGTTTCACTTCTGMTTGCGAAAATTTGAGAGACTCGAACACACATAACATGTGTGTCGTTTCAATTTTCAGCTTGATCCAGATTTTTAAAGAGCAAAACTTCGCAGCGCACCCTTTCAGGTACACTCTGAAGTTTTCTTGATTACGTTCTACAGTATGGTGGAGCTATGCGGGATCGAACCGCAGACCTCCTGCGTGCAAAGCAGGCGCTCTCCCAGCTGAGCTATAGCCCCATACAGTGTAGTTAAAACCTCATCCCCAATTCGTTTCCGGGCGCGGCGTGGTGAAGCGAAGCATACGTAAAGTATGTGAGCTTTGCCACAACAAAGCACGGGAGCGAATTTGGTAGGCCTGAGTGGACTTGAACCACCGACCTCACCCTTATCAGGGGTGCGCTCTAACCACCTGAGCTACAAGCCTGTAGAGGTTTTACTGCTCGTTTTTCATCAGACAATCTGTGTGGGCACTACAAAGGCAGGTTCTTTAAGGTAAGGAGGTGATCCAACCGCAGGTTCCCCTACGGTTACCTTGTTACGACTTCACCCCAGTCATGAATCACAAAGTGGTAAGCGCCCTCCCGAAGGTTAAGCTACCTACTTCTTTTGCAACCCACTCCCATGGTGTGACGGGCGGTGTGTACAAGGCCCGGGAACGTATTCACCGTGGCATTCTGATCCACGATTACTAGCGATTCCGACTTCATGGAGTCGAGTTGCAGACTCCAATCCGGACTACGACATACTTTATGAGGTCCGCTTGCTCTCGCGAGGTCGCTTCTCTTTGTATATGCCATTGTAGCACGTGTGTAGCCCTGGTCGTAAGGGCCATGATGACTTGACGTCATCCCCACCTTCCTCCAGTTTATCACTGGCAGTCTCCTTTGAGTTCCCGGCCGGACCGCTGGCAACAAAGGATAAGGGTTGCGCTCGTTGCGGGACTTAACCCAACATTTCACAACACGAGCTGACGACAGCCATGCAGCACCTGTCTCACAGTTCCCGAAGGCACCAAGGCATCTCTGCCAAGTTCTGTGGATGTCAAGACCAGGTAAGGTTCTTCGCGTTGCATCGAATTAAACCACATGCTCCACCGCTTGTGCGGGCCCCCGTCAATTCATTTGAGTTTTAACCTTGCGGCCGTACTCCCCAGGCGGTCTATTTAACGCGTTAGCTCCGGAAGCCACGCCTCAAGGGCACAACCTCCAAATAGACATCGTTTACGGCGTGGACTACCAGGGTATCTAATCCTGTTTGCTCCCCACGCTTTCGCACCTGAGCGTCAGTCTTCGTCCAGGGGGCCGCCTTCGCCACCGGTATTCCTCCAGATCTCTACGCATTTCACCGCTACACCTGGAATTCTACCCCCCTCTACGAGACTCAAGCCTGCCAGTTTCGAATGCAGTTCCCAGGTTGAGCCCGGGGATTTCACATCCGACTTGACAGACCGCCTGCGTGCGCTTTACGCCCAGTAATTCCGATTAACGCTTGCACCCTCCGTATTACCGCGGCTGCTGGCACGGAGTTAGCCGGTGCTTCTTCTGCGGGTAACGTCAATTGCT
>NZ_CP070239.1:1545572-1560215 GCF_016906145.1 Citrobacter sp. MGH 55 | reverse complement strand
CCTTCCTCCCCGCTGAAAGTACTTTACAACCCGAAGGCCTTCTTCATACACGCGGCATGGCTGCATCAGGCTTGCGCCCATTGTGCAATATTCCCCACTGCTGCCTCCCGTAGGAGTCTGGACCGTGTCTCAGTTCCAGTGTGGCTGGTCATCCTCTCAGACCAGCTAGGGATCGTCGCCTTGGTGAGCCGTTACCTCACCAACTAGCTAATCCCATCTGGGCACATCCGATGGCAAGAGGCCCGAAGGTCCCCCTCTTTGGTCTTGCGACATTATGCGGTATTAGCTACCGTTTCCAGTAGTTATCCCCCTCCATCGGGCAGTTTCCCAGACATTACTCACCCGTCCGCCACTCGTCAGCAAAGCAGCAAGCTGCTTCCTGTTACCGTTCGACTTGCATGTGTTAGGCCTGCCGCCAGCGTTCAATCTGAGCCATGATCAAACTCTTCAATTTAAGTTTGATGCTCCTAGAATTAAACGTCGTAATGAATTACGTGTTCACTCTTTGAGACTTGGTATTCATTTTTCGTCTTGCGACGTTAAGAATCCATGTCACTCTGAGTGCCCACACAGATTGTCTGATAAATTGTTAAAGAGCAGTGCCGCTTCGCTTTTTCTCAGCGGCGCGGGGTGTGCATAATACGCTTTCCCGCTTCAGAGTCAAGCATTTATTTCGCTTTTCTCTGTCGGTGTTCATCACTGGTTTTCACCGGAGAACCCCGCTGACCCGGCGGCTTGTGTGCCGTTGTTCCGTGTCAGTGGAGGCGCATTATAGGGAGTTATTTCGGGCTGACAAGGGGAAATTTAAAATAATTTTCCGAGTGCGTAATATTTACCCAAAACAGCGTTAAACCGCCAGTTTTTCGAGCGATTCAAAGCCATAGCGCTGCAAAACGGGCAATAATTGCTCAGTTTCTGGCGTCATCGCCATGCAATAGGCAATGTTGGCATCTGCTGATTTCGCATCCGGCGCTTCATGTTCCAGTAGCCATGCGGTACGTCGTGCAATGGCTGCCCCGGAATCGACCAGTCGCGTTCCTTCAGGCAGAACCTGTAAGAGTTCTTCCTGCAACAGGGGAAAGTGGGTGCAGCCAAGTACCACGGTATCAGGCGGCTCCGGCATCCGCAGCCACGGGCGCAGGATCCGTTGCAGTTCTTCCAGCGGCACGGGCTCGCCGTGCAACTTCGCTTCCGCCAGTTCCACCAGCTCTGCGGACCCCAGCATGGCTATCTGGCACTCATTGGCAAAGCGCGCGATCAGTTCATGCGTATAAGGGCGCTTCACCGTCCCGCGCGTTGCCAGAAGCCCGACAACCCCGTTCGCCGTCAGACGCGCCGCCGGTTTGATCGCCGGTACCACGCCCACAACCGGGAAAGCGAACTTCTCACGTAAGGCAGGAAGAGAGACCGTGCTGGCCGTGTTACAGGCGATAACGGCCAGAGAAAGAGGATAACGCTGCTGTACCGCCGTCACGATCTCAACAACGCGTTCAACGATAAATGCCTCACTCTTCTCCCCATAAGGAAAAGCCACGTTATCGAAAGCATAGATATAGTGGAGATCCGGCAGGAGATGCCGAATCTCATCATAGACCGACAACCCACCGACACCGGAATCAAATACCAGCACGGTGGGGCGTGGATCAGAAGGTGTAGCTGCCAGACAAGGTGTATTCCCGTCCTGCAGTTTGGTAGCCATAAACTGTCTCGTAATCTTTATCGAACAGGTTGGCTATTTTACCACGAACTGTGAGATGTGAGGTGACTGGATATGAAAGTCCGAGGTCCCATACGCTCAGCCCGCCCATTTTCACCTTCCGGGAATTGTCGTAGTCGTAATCGTAACGCTCGCCAATATACTGATAGGTCACATCCCAGCCCAGATCGTAGACCTGTCCGCTGAGCTCGTACTTCACCTGCTGTTTAGCGCGACGATAAAGCGGCTGATCGGTTTCATCATCACGCGGATCAACATACTGCAACGTTAAGCGATGATCGACCGGCCCGGTCGTCAGGTTCCCGGTCCATTCCAGGCCTTTGATGGTCGCGGATTTGACGTTGAAGTAGGTATTGTTGTTGTAGTCGATCAGGTTCTGAATTTTGTAGCGATAGGTCGACAGACGCCAGTCAAGCGGGCCGGTCAGCCCTTCTAATCCGGCTTCCCACTGCTTCGACTCTTCCGGCTTCAGGTTTGGGTTAGAGGCGATCCCAAAACGCTCCGCACCAAACTGTTGCCCCAGTGAAGGCGCAAGGAAGCCCGTGCCATAGGAAAGCGTCACTTTATAGTCATCAACAAACTGCCATCCCGCCGCTGTTTGCCAGGTACCATGCCAGCCGAACTGGTCGTCATGGTCTTCACGGCCCGACGCTTCCAGCGTCACGCTATCAATCTGCTGTTGCCCGGTGAGATAGAGGCCCGTGTTATCACGCTTATAGTTGTCTGTCCCATACTCGCCGAAGGACATCAGCTTTTCTTGTTTCCAGTCGACACCAGCACTGACAGCGCCGTGCCCGACAATAACGTTGTTGCCCCACTGGACGTAGCGCTGTTCCATATCATCAAGGCTATAACCTGTGGCATAGCGCCCATTCAGGCTGCTGTAGTTATAGTCCTTAATTCGCTGGTAGTTAGCGACCAGTTGTGACGAGTAGATT
This sequence comes from Citrobacter sp. MGH 55, assembly GCF_016906145.1. NCBI lineage: Bacteria > Pseudomonadati > Pseudomonadota > Gammaproteobacteria > Enterobacterales > Enterobacteriaceae > Citrobacter > Citrobacter sp. MGH 55. Next base: position 1,557,560 of record NZ_CP070239.1, on the reverse strand, counting down.
CCAGAATTGAAGCGCAGCCCCGTATCCCACGACTGAGTGTAATTCTGGTGCTCGTCGTTTCCGCCGTCATATCCCCAGTTCCCCTGGTCGTAATCGGCATTACTGGCATAGCCGTAGCCACGAAAGTAACCATCGAATTGATCGTTAAATTTGTGCTCAACGCCACCCCAGAAGAGTTTATTGCGATAACCATCGCGATCGCTGTCGCCGCTATAGCTGGAACGCGGCTGAACGTCGAAGCCTTTGGTGGTCTGATAAGCCCCGGCCGCGGTTACCACGGTATCGCCAAAACGCTGGCGGTACGTACCGTCATATTGCTGATAACCTTTTGACCCCACGCCAGCATTAATCTGCGAACGTTCCTCACCCGTCATAGTGATGATGTTCACTACGCCGCCAATCGCGCCAGAGCCATAAATCGCTGAGCGCGGGCCGCGGATATACTCAATGCGCTGCACCAGCGACACCGGGATCTGGTCAATATCGGAATTATTCGTAATGCCCGGACGGGCGACCGGAATACCATCGACTAACACCAGAACGTGTTTCGCTTCGGTACCCCGCACAAACAGAGAAGAGCTTTGCCCCATGCCGCCATTCTGGACGACATCCACGCCTGGCAGGCGGCGCATGACATCCAGAACGGTTCGGGACTGCCAGCGTTCGATATCCTCGCGGGTGACAATATCGGTCGGGGCCAGAACGGTATTAACAGGTTGTTGAAAACGGTTTGCTGTCACGACAAGCGTGTCAGGGGTGGCATCCTGTGCCCAACCCGAAAAAGCCGTGACGGAGAGCGCCGTCAGCAGCGATGTTTTTTTAATCATTGTAAAGCATCCACAATATAAGAAGGATGCCGCAGGTCCCACCGATAGTACGCGATGATGAAAACCAGTTGCGACGTTAGCCGGCAGGTCTTCGGGCTTGGAAGGTTATCCACGGATATAAGAGATGAAGACTTCCCACCCAACAGGCAGTGTCTGCTTACGCTCTCATCTCACCTTTCCTTACCGCTGCGCGTCAGCTCCAGATTTACACTGGATTCCCTATTAACTCACAGGACCGGCACACGGATGCTACAGTTTGTAACATCTTACTGTCCAGCGTGTTTGTTAAATATGAGAGATCATCAATGACTGGACATCTGTTGAGCAATCCCTACAATCCCCGCGTACTTTTATTTTTCAGGATACATCATGACCCCCGAACACCTTCCGACAGAACAGTATGACGCGCAGCTCGCCGAAAAAGTGGTGCGCTTGCAGAGTATGATGGCGCCCTTTTCTGGCCTTGTCCCGGAAGTGTTTCGTTCGCCGGTCAGTCATTACCGTATGCGTGCTGAATTCCGCATCTGGCACGATGGCGATGACCTCTATCACATCATTTTTGACCAACAGAGCAAAAGCCGAATCCGCGTCGACAGCTTCCCTGCGGCGAGTGAACTGATTAACCAGTTGATGACCGCGATGATCGCAGGCGTGCGCGACAACCGCGTGTTGCGCCATAAACTGTTCCAGATTGATTACCTCACCACCATGAGTAATCAGGCAGTGGTTTCGCTGCTGTATCATAAAAAGCTGGACGACGAATGGCGTGAAGCCGCTGAAGCGCTCCGCGACGCCCTGCGTGCGCAGAACCTGAACGTGCATCTGATTGGCCGCGCGACAAAAACCAAAATCGCGCTGGATCAGGACTACATTGATGAACGTTTGCCAGTTGCGGGCAAAGAAATGATCTATCGCCAGGTTGAGAACAGCTTTACGCAGCCAAATGCGGCCATGAACATTCAGATGCTGGAGTGGGCGCTGGATGTCACTAAAGGCTCGAAAGGCGACCTGCTTGAACTTTACTGCGGTAACGGCAACTTTTCTTTAGCGCTGGCACGCAATTTTGACCGTGTGCTGGCCACCGAAATCGCCAAACCGTCTGTTGCCGCCGCGCAATACAACATTGCGGCGAATCAGATTGATAACGTGCAGATTATCCGCATGGCGGCGGAAGAGTTTACGCAGGCAATGAACGGCGTGCGCGAATTTAACCGCTTGCAGGGTATCGATCTGAAAAGCTATCAGTGCGAAACGATTTTTGTCGATCCGCCCCGCAGCGGTCTGGACAGCGAAACGGAGAAAATGGTGCAGGCATATCCGCGCATTCTGTACATCTCCTGTAATCCGGAGACGCTGTGCAAGAACCTGGAAACGTTAAGCCAGACGCATGACGTATCACGTCTGGCGCTGTTTGATCAGTTTCCGTATACGCACCATGTGGAGTGTGGGGTGTTGTTGACGGCGAAGTGAGTGTCATAACCGGATGATGACGCAAAGCGTCTCATCCGGCCTCTCCTCTTTATTCCGACACTTCCTGCTTGCGATTACGCATTTTCACGCCGATCCAGAAGACCAGAATGACCGACAGCACCGCCGGGAAGAAGTTGGAACCGATATCCGGATATTCCGCGCGCACCACGGTGCTGTAAAGCAGAACGCCGAGAATAAAGCAGGCGGCAGCCAGACCCGGTAAACCCACAGGCATGGTGCGATTCAAATAACGTTGATGCAGACAGTACACCGTCAGCACCAACGAGATAATGGGAAATACAGAGAACGGCACGATGGAGCTAAACAGCGCCGCGAATGTACCATTGATTGACAAGCCAGCGACCAGCGCCAGCAGCAGCGTACCTTTATCCTGAACTGACTGTTTCATTACTCTTCCTTCACGTTACCCGGAATGAGGGGCATCTTCTCTTGTTCACGGCGATACCAGTAATACGCACCTTTCGAAATCATGCGCAGTTGCAGTACCAGTCGCTCTTCTAACTGCCGACGCTGTTCCGCGCCCACGTCCAGCGCTTCGGCGCCTGCACTGAAGACAATCGTCACCATCGCTTCGGCTTGCGCTTCAGTAAACGCACGCGGCATATGGTTTTCGATTTCCAGATAGTCCGCAAGTTCCGCGATGAAGTGCTGAATTTCTCGCGCAACGGCAGCACGGAACGCCGCTGAGGTGCCAGAACGTTCACGCAATAATAAACGGAAGGCGTTGGGGTTGTTACCGATGAACTCCATAAATGTGGAGACCGAGGTGCGGATCACACTCCCGCCCTTAGCGATACGCTGACGAGCCTGGCGCATCAACTGACGCAACATCAGACCGCTTTCATCAACCATGGTCAGGCCGAGCTCATCAACATCACGGAAATGACGATAAAAGGAGGTTGGCGCAATGCCCGCTTCACGTGCGACTTCACGCAAACTGAGACTGGCGAAGCTACGCTCCGCGCTCAGTTGACTAAATGCGGCTTCTACCAGCGAACGCCGGGTTTTTTCTTTTTGCTGCGCTCTAACGCCCATCACGATGTCTGAATCCTTCCGTATGCCTTGTCCGGCACTATACCAGAGTTCAAAGTTAATCTGTTTGTTCAGCTTTGTGAATGATTGTTTACGCGCAGTTTGTGCTTCGGCTTCGCAAAAAAGCACAACGATAATTGGGTTATCCCGGCAATGATGTTACTATTCTGTTGCTTTTATGTATAAGAACAGGTAAGCCTTACCATGCCACATTCCTACGATTACGATGCCATAGTTATAGGTTCCGGCCCCGGCGGCGAAGGCGCTGCAATGGGTCTGGTTAAGCAAGGAGCTCGTGTTGCCGTTATCGAGCGTTATCATAACGTTGGCGGCGGTTGCACCCACTGGGGCACCATCCCGTCAAAAGCGCTCCGCCACGCAGTCAGTCGTATTATCGAATTCAATCAGAACCCCCTTTATAGCGATCATTCCCGCCTGCTTCGTTCCTCATTCGCCGATATTCTCAACCATGCCGACAACGTGATTAATCAGCAAACACGGATGCGGCAGGGTTTTTATGAGCGTAACCACTGCGAGATCTTGCAGGGTAACGCCCATTTTGTTGACGAACACACGCTGGCGCTGGAATGTCATGACGGTACGGTTGAAACCCTGACAGCAGAGAAATTTGTCATTGCCTGCGGATCGCGCCCTTATCATCCGGCAGACGTGGATTTCTCGCACCCGCGCATTTATGACAGCGATTCGATCCTCAGTCTGCACCACGAACCGCGCCATGTGATTATTTATGGTGCCGGGGTGATTGGCTGCGAATATGCGTCGATCTTCCGCGGAATGGAGGTCAAAGTTGATCTCATCAACACCCGCGACCGTCTGCTGGCGTTCCTCGATCAGGAGATGTCCGACTCCCTCTCTTACCACTTCTGGAACAGCGGCGTCGTCATTCGCCACAATGAAGAGTATGAGAAAATCGAAGGCTGCGACGATGGCGTGATCATGCACCTGAAGTCCGGTAAGAAACTGAAGGCCGACTGCCTGTTGTATGCCAATGGTCGTACCGGCAACACCGATTCTCTGGCGTTACAGAATATCGGTCTGGAAACCGACAGCCGTGGTCAGCTCAAGGTTAACAGCATGTACCAGACCGCCCTGCCGCACGTTTACGCCGTCGGAGATGTGATTGGTTACCCGAGCCTGGCGTCCGCAGCATACGACCAGGGACGCATTGCCGCCCAGGCGCTGGTGAAAGGGGAAGCGAACGCGCACCTGATTGAAGATATTCCCACCGGGATTTACACCATCCCGGAGATCAGTTCCGTGGGCAAAACCGAACAGCAACTGACAGCGATGAAAGTGCCTTACGAAGTGGGCCGCGCTCAGTTTAAACACCTGGCGCGCGCGCAAATCGTCGGCATGAACGTAGGCACGCTGAAGATTTTGTTCCATCGGGAAACGAAAGAGATTCTGGGGATTCACTGCTTTGGTGAACGCGCAGCCGAGATTATTCACATCGGTCAGGCGATTATGGAGCAGAAAGGTGGTGGTAACACGATTGAGTACTTCGTTAACACCACCTTTAACTACCCGACGATGGCGGAAGCCTATCGGGTAGCGGCGCTAAATGGTTTAAACCGCCTTTTTTAACGCCTTGTCGAAATGGCCATCCATCGCACCGCGGATGGCCTCTGCCAGTTGCTCATAGCGACTACGCAGCGGTGATCCTGGACGATACACCAGCCCCACCGTACGACGCGGCTCAGGCTTAATGCAGGGCAGATATACCACGCCATCACGTTTGCGTTCTTGCGGAACCGCCAGCGCAGGCAGCAGGGTAATACCGCTTCCTGCCGCTACCATGTTACGCAGCGTTTCCAGACTGGTCGCACGGAAGTGGGTGTCTTCGTCAGCACCGGCTTCAAAGCAGAATCCCATCGCCTGATCGCGCAGACAGTGACCGTCCTCCAGCATCAGCAGTTTTTCGCCTGCCAGATCGGACATCGGTACGCATTCGCGATTCGCCCACGGGTGATCTTCGTAGATCGCCAGCAGCATCGGCTCGTCGAACAACGGCACTTCGATAAAGGCCTCGCTCTCTTTCACCAGCGCCAGGATCACGCAGTCAAGCTTGCCGCTATCCAGTTGCGCCAGCAGCTGATGGGTCTGCGCTTCATGCAGATACATTTCCAGCTTCGGGAAAGTCTGGTGCAGCATCGGGATAATATGCGGCAGCAGGTAAGGACCGACAGTGGGAATCAAACCAATGTGCAGCGGACCTGACATGGTTTCGCCCTGTTGGCTTGCCATCTCCTTGAGCACTTTGACCTCACGCAGCACGGTACGTGCCTGATCCACCAGCAGTAAACCCGCCTGGGTGAACAGCACTTTACGACTCGTACGCTCCAGCAGCATCACGCCCAGCTCATCTTCCAGCTTGCGGATTTGTCCGCTCAGCGTTGGCTGACTAACGTGACAGGAGTCCGCCGCGCGCCGGAAGTGGCGATGTTCGGCTAATGCCACCAGGTATTCAAGATCACGAATATTCATTATTCATCCTCCATCGCCACGATAGTTCATGGCGATAGGTAGCATAGCAACGAACGATTATCCCTATCAAGCTTTCTGTCTGATAATCCATCACAGAAACGGAGCAGTCTCGTTTAACCCTTGAAGCCACTGCCCGTTCAGAGAGTCTCTCTCTACCCAAATAACGAAAGCCAACGTGAACTTTTGCGGACCCCGTGGTCCGCATTTTTTTTGCGTAAAAAAGCCAGGCATCGTGCCTGGCCGGAATGAAGTTAATCAGCGTTATATTGCACTCAGTGCATCCGCAACGCGTTTGAATTGCGCAAACCGGCTACGCAGCATGTTGTGCTTTACGGCATTCGGCTCAAGTCTGATCACCGACGGCAGAGTGGCGTTAATCGCCTGTGCGAATCCTGCATAATCCCCCACGCCAACGGCCGCACACATCGCCGCCGCCCGGCACCCGGACTGCTCGACATCGACAATTTCAAGCGGCAGATTGCTGGCATCGCAAAACATCTGCATCCAGATACGCGAATGCGTTGGCCCGCCAGTAAAACGAATCGCCTGGGTTGCGCCGTTGAGTTGCAGCATCCGGTCCTGATGCAGTAAATGAGAAAATACGATGCCCTGATAGATAGCGTAAACCATGTCTGACGCATCGTGATGCCCTGCCAGCCCGAAAAAGCCGCCGCTTAATGAGTCGCAATAGTTTGAGCCGTACAGCCACGGGAAAAACAGAATGCTGTCTGGCTTCTGATACCCCTGCTCCGCCCACCGGTTAAGCGTATCGTGATCGTTCGCCAACGCCGGGAAAAAATGGTTGATAAACCAGGTCAGATTACTGGCGGAAGTGGGGCTGCCTTCATGCGCAAAATACTGCCCAGGAACACTGAATTTACCCCACACATAGGGATAATCCGCCGGAATAATGCGATCGAATACCCGGGTAGCGATAGACCAGGTGCCCGCTACCGCACTGAGGTGCGAGCTGTCATGCACACCGGAGGTGATGGCTGCGCCAACCACGTCAAAGACCCCGCCGAACACGGGTGTACCTGCCTTCAACCCGCATAACGTAGCGGCATCGGCGGTCACATAGCCAGCGAGATCGGCAGAACCTATCACCCCCGGCGTGCAGTGCACCATCTCCTCAATGCCAAACAGGGCGAACAGCGCGGGATCGAACTCATTACGCTGCTGATTAAACAACTGGCTCCCGGAGATATTGGTCTCTTCACAGGCAAGGTTATCCGTCAGGCAGTAACGAATATAGTCGTGCGCCATCAGGATGTGGCCCGTCCGCGCGTAGTTCTCCGGCTCATGCTGTTTCAGCCAGGCCAGCAGCGCTGCCGGATGAGAAGGCCATAGCTGTTGCAAACTGAGCGGGTACGCCTGGCGATCGACACCCTGCGCCTTCCAGCTTGCCACCAGCGGTTGCGCCCGGGAATCTGAAGAGACGATGCCATTACGGACGGGTTTGCCCGATTTATCGACCAGGTAAAGTCCTTTACCGTGTGCAGAAAAGCCAATCCCGCGGATCTGTTCCGCCGCAATATGGCTCTCGGCCAGTGCGCGCTGAATCACGAGACATGTGGTGGCCCAGAGCTCGTTCATATCGCGCTCACAAAACCCCGCCTGTGAGCTCAGCAGCGGCAAGGTTTGGGCCGCAACGATGACTTCTCTACCTTCGGCGGTATAGATCCCCGCTTTGGTGACTGTGCCGCCCAAATCAATGCCGATAAAGTAATGGCTCATCGTTATCTCCTTAACCTGCCATGAGTGGCCGTTCGTCATACCACCCGGCTGCCTGCATCTTGCTCTCTATCCACTGGCGCGCATGGATAATTTCCAACAACGGCTCGGCGGACTTTTCCGTCCACATCTCAATCAGGAAGGTTCCCCGATAGTTAAGGCGGCGTAGCGTTTTGAACAGCTTGATAAAGTCCACACACCCTTCGCCAAAGGGCACATCGCGGAATTGACCGGGCGAATCCGGCGTCACCGGGAATGTGTCTTTGAGATGGATCGCGGCAATACGGTCGATGCCTTTCGCCAGCTCGCTCTCCAGTTCGTTACCCCAGGCGGTTAAGTTGCCAACATCCGGGTAAACGGTGAACCACGGCGAGTTAATTTTTTCATCCAGTACTTTCCATTTACTGATGGAATTGATGAAAGGCGTATCCATGATTTCCACGGCACACATCACCTGCGCAGCAGCAGCCTGCTCCGCGGCCCAGGCCATCGCATCTTCGAACCAGGCGATAGTTTCTTCATTCTGTGGCTCATAATAAACGTCATAACCGGCAAGCTGGATGGTCCGTATCCCTAAATCCTGCGCCAGCCGCAGCGCTTTTTGCATGATGGCACGCGCCTGCTGACGAGTCTGGCTATCGTGGCTGCCGAACGGGAAGCGGCGATGGGCGGATAAGCACATCGTTGGAATGCGCACCCCGGTTTTCTGGATCGCGCTGATGATTTCCATGCGCTCCGCGAGAGACCAGTCGAGGCGTGCCAGCCGCTCTTCACTCTCATCGACCGACATTTCGACAAAATCAAAACCGCAGGATTTTGCCAGTGCCAGTTTTTCTACCCAACTGGTGTTTCCGGGTAGCGCCTTTTCATAAATACCTAACGGGTGGCTACGCATTATCTTCCCTCACGAGTGGCCAGTTGTTGTAACGCTTTTCGGCTGTGATTCATGGCGCGCTGTGCCTGCCATTTTTGCTTAAAGAATTTAAACGCCAGCGCTGCTATCAGCGTGATACCCCAGACCGCCAGATTGAAATGCAGGCTGAGGCCTAACAGGCTCAGGCCGGTGGCGATCACCTGCAGCACCAGCAAGGCGCAAAAGACGTGGCTGACTTTGCCTGAGCCGCCGAAGGGATCGGTGCCGCCCAGCACAATCGCCAGTACCGTCAGCAGCAGATAAGAATCGCCATAGCCCATACGTGCGGAGTTAAAACGGGCCAGCATAATCAGCCCGGCCAGCACACACAGCAGGCTGGAAATCGCATAAATCGCCATTAACACACGGTGGGTGCGAATGCCGCTAAACCAGGTCGCATTGATGTTGCTGCCGCACATATAGATGATTTTCCCGGTACGGGTTTTGCCGAGGAATAGCGCCAGGCCCAGGGTAGCGACGATAAAAATCACCATCGGCACCGGAATGCCAAAGATCACTTCCGACCCGATACTGCGCACCACCGGTGGCATACCGCTTAGCGCCGCGCCTTTAGTCAGGTAAACGCCGATGCCGCTGATAATGGTCATGCTGCCCAGCGTCACCAGAATCGGGTGCGCGCCTACACGGGAAATAATGGTCCCGGTGAGCGCGCCGATCGCCATGGCGATCGCCATTGCGCCCAGCAGCGCCAGAAACAGCCACCACAGTTGCATACCGGTAGACGCGTCAGCCGGCACATACTGGATCAGCAGCCAGGCCATAAACAGGCTGGTCAAATTCGCGGTACCGATAATCGCCAGATTCAGCCCGCCGCTCAGCATCGGGACAAACATCGCGAAGGTCAGTAGCCCCAGTTCCGGTAGCTGAAAGGCGATACTCAGAAAAGTGTTGTCGGTAAAAAAACGCCCTGGCATCGCCAAACTGAACGCCGCCACGGCGAAGAAACAGATCGCCAGCAACCCTGAGCTGGTGCCATCAAGCGGTAAAAATGCCTGCTTTTTCATTTCAAGCCCCCTGTCAGACGAATCCAACGTCCGTTTCTTTACGTTTTTTGTAATGGGTGACGCAGATAGCCGAGACAATCACCACGCCGATGACGATATTCACGAAGTAGCTGGAGACGCCGATCAGGTTAAGACCGTTTTTGAGGATGCCGATCAGAAAGACCCCCATTAGCGTGCCAATCACCGAACCGCGCCCGCCGGACAAACTGGCTCCGCCCAGCACGGCGGCGGCCAATACATCGAGTTCGCCGCCCACCAGCGCGTTAGGCACCACTTCACTCATGCGATAGGCCTGTAGCATTCCGCCAATGGCGGCGGCGGCGCCAAGATACCCGTAGGCAAAAAGATAAATCAGCGATACCCGGATACCGATACGTCGTGCCGATTCGGTACTGCCGCCCACCGCATACAGCTGACGACCAATATGGGTTTTATTCATCAGCATCCAGGTGAAACAGGCCATCGCCAACATCACCACCAGCGGCAGCCCGACCTGGTAGGTTTCTCCTTCAAAACCAAAGCTAAACAGCGATCGCTGGGTGATCCACCAGTCCGGCAGGTCATAGATGCTGTGGCCGTTGGTCAGCCACATCAGCATGCCGAACAACAGCGACTGCATACTGATGGTGATGATGATGGAAACCACATTGAGGTAATAAATCAGGATCGCGTTGATTAGGCCAAATATCACACCCAGCGCGATAGCAAACCCCAGGCACAGCAGCGGGCTGGTCATGGTGCCGCTGAGCAACAGCGACGCCACCACGTACTGAACTACCGACGCCACGGCGGCGAAGGAAATATCAATCCCCCCGGTAACCAGCACCACAAACAAGCCGAGGGCGAATATCCCCGTCACCGCGTAGCTTTCGGTGAGATCGAGCAGGTTCTGGATTGACAGGAACTCATTACTCATCAGCGAAAAAAACGCCAGCATCAGGACGATGACCCAGCCCAGCCAGCCTTCCACCGACCGTGGAAACCGGAGCGGCAATACATTAGCCATTAATCACCTCCGCCAGCTGCTGCTCGGTATAGTCCGCAGGCAACAGCTCGTTAATAATTTTCCCGCGCTGCATATGGAAAATACGATCGCAGTTGTAATACGCCTCTGGCGCTTCATCGGTAATCAGCAGCACGGAAATTCCAACGCCGGAAAGGCGGTGGATAAGCTGATAAATACTGTCTTTCGCGCCGATATCGACGCCGACGGTCGGCGCATCGAGGATCAAGACTTTGGGGCGGGTTAAAATCCATTTTGCCAACACCACTTTTTGTTGGTTGCCGCCGGACAGCGTCGAGAGCGGGTTATCGGGATTGGCGACTTTAATATCCAGATCCTGGATCCACTCCTGAACGAGGGTGGCCTGGCGTTTTTCGTCAATAACATGCCACGGCGTTTTTAACCGGTTAAGGATCGATAGCACCATATTGTCGCTGACCGACTGCGGGAGCACCGCGCCCAGCGTCAGGCGGTCTTCAGAGACATAGGCAATGCCCAGTTTTGCGGCCTGCGTATTGTCTTTGATGGTGACTTTTTTCCCTTCCAGATAAATCTCTCCGCTATCCGGATGGGTAATGCCAAAAAGACTTAACGCCAGCTCTGTTCGCCCTGAGCCTAACAATCCGCACAGTCCCAGCACTTCACCCTGGTGAAGCTTCAGTGAAATATCCTCGAACTGCCCTTTCCGACTGAGCTTATTCAGTTCCAGCACCACTTTTCCTTCCACGCTGTTCGGCAGCTTTTTCTGATGGACAATCGTTCTGCCGGTCATCAGTTCGGTAATACGCGACGGGGTTAGTAAATTCGCCGCCCAGGTGCCAATGATTTCGCCATCGCGGATCACGGTAATACGGTCGGAAATCTCTTTCACTTCATCCAGACGATGGCTGACAAACACCACGGTGATATTTTTATCGCGCAGATAATTGACCGTGCGCAGTAGTTGGTTAACTTCAGTACGCGTCAGCGACGCCGTAGGCTCATCCATAATCACCAGCCGGGCATCGGCCACCAGCGCGCGGCAAATCGCCACCTGCTGGCGCTGGGCAATCGGTAAATGCTGAACCTGCGCGTCCGGATCGAGGGAGAAATGTAATTCGTGGATAATTTTTAGCGCCAGCGCTTTCAGACGGGCTTTGCGGTGCCAGCCAAAATAGCCCTTGAGATTTTCTTCAAAGGCGATATTTTCCGCGACCGTGAGGTTCGGGAATAACGACAGATCCTGATAAATAACCTGAATGCCTAACTCACGGGCTTTATCCGGCGAGAGTCTGGACCAGGATTTATCATCAATAATAATTTCGCTACCGGCATCCGGGATATACACACCGCACAGGGTTTTTATCAGCGTGCTTTTACCACAGCCGTTCGCTCCGGCCAGACAGTGGACTTCGCCTTTATTTAACGTGAGATCAATATTCTTTAATGCCCGATGACCGCCAAAACTTTTGCTTAGGG
>NZ_CP070239.1:1509363-1544116 GCF_016906145.1 Citrobacter sp. MGH 55 | reverse complement strand
CCTTAGCGACTTAAACGTCACCAACGGTTCACCGGCATTTCGTTCTGCAATATGCGGCATCATGCTGTTCCTGAAAACGACCAAAGGATTTCCGGGCCGGTTGGCGGCCCGGTGATGCGACCTGAAACTACAAACCTAACTTCACTAAACGCCGGGTATTTTCAACATCGAGCTTTTCGGGGTTATCGCTCAGGATGGTGTTGTTCTGGACTTTGATTTCGCCCATATCGCCGATTTTGACGCCGTCTTTAATCGGTTCGCCGTTCATCATCGCCGTGGCGACCTGAACGAAAACTTTACCGGCGATCATCGGGTTAGAAATGTAGCCACCGTCAATCGCGCCTTTCTCCAGCAATTTAATGCCCTGACCCGGAGTGAAGGTGCCGAACACGCAAATCGCATCGTTTTTCTTACGCTTATCAATCGCGCGGCCTGCGCCAATCGGGCCCTGAGAACCGAACGACATAATGCCTTTGAGATCTTTGTATTTGGACATCAGGTCATTCGCAGTGCGCATGGAATCGTCCACCGATTCCGCCACGCCAAAGCGATCTTCCACCAGGGTCATTTTCGGGTAGTGTTCTTTTTGATAAGCAATCGCGGCATTGGCCCAGTCATTCACCAGCGGTACCGTCAGGCTGCCGACAAACATGGCGTATTTGCCTTCTTCACCCATGCACTTCGCCATATCTTTCATATGATTGGCGCCCATGGTTTGGGTGTTCAGCAGCTCAAAATCCCAGTCAGCATTAGCCTGATCCGGTGATTCATGGGTAATCACTTTGATACCGGCTTCCTGGGCACGTTTAAGTACCGGCTCCAGCACTTTCGCGTCGTTCGGCACCACGCCAATCACATCGACTTTCTTAGCGATTAAATCTTCAATGGCCCGCACCTGCTCGGCCGGGTCTGCCGTCGTTGGGCCAACCTGCCAGGCATTAACGCCGAGCGCCTTGCCCTCTTCTTTAATCCCTTGTTCCATCACGTTGAACCAAGGAATCCCGCCGACTTTCACAACCACGCCCATGGTAAAAGGCTTGTTGGCTTTTTGCGGCGCAGTGGATTGTTCAGCCCACGCGGCGGTTGATGACAATGCAGCAGTAATCAGGCAGGGTAAGAGTAATTTTTTCATCGTAATTTCCTTAAGAAATAGCTTCAGACGCCAGGAATACCCAATAAAAATTGGCCTGACTTTTTATTTATTTCGACTTTCCTCTGGCATTGGCAGAATAAACAGACAGGTGTCATGATTATTCAGATAACGGCTAACACATACTACTTATCGACTTCCACCACATTTAGCTGTGGGTATTGCGCACGATAACGTTGATCAATACAGCTATTGGTTACCATAATATCGATTTCATCCAGCATACATATTTTACTGAAGGCGTATTGTTCAAATTTACTGGAATCCACCAGAAGGATCTTTTGCCCGGAAACCTGTAACATAACCTGCTTTAATCTGGCATTTATTTCACTGCCATCACGTATGCCATTTTCCAGATTTACGCCCTGACAGGAAAAGAAAAAACTATTAATTTGAAAATTTCGAATAGCACTCTCGGCAACGGGTCCATGGAAATCATCGTGGCGTTCAGAATACTCACCCCCAATACCGATAATGCGCACTTTATCCCGACAGGCCAGCGCCTGGATAATGCGTAGCGAATTAGTCACCACGGTAATATCAATGTCCGGAATTTGCCGGGCCAGAAACCAGCAGGTACTGCTGTTGTCCATCAGAATGCAATCGCCGGAATGAATAAACTGTAACGCTGCCTTGGCGATTTTAGTTTTGATATCAGGATGTTCCTCGGTACGCTTGCGAAATGATTCGGCGCGGTCCACGCTGCTCGCCTGCCATGCCGTCCCCTCTATCGCCGCTGCCGTCGCCTCTGGCGCATCCAGAGAAACCGCGCCGCCAAAGCTGCGGGTCAATCGTTTGTTACGTTCTAATACTCTCAGATCCCGGCGAATGGTTTCCGGTGATACCTGACATAATTGCGACAGCTCCGTTACCCGCACCGCCCCTTGTTTTTGCACATGGGCACAAATCATTTTGTAACGTTCTGCCTGCAGCATAATAGGGATCCGTTAAGTGTCATTTTACATGGTCTTATAATTAACGTTTCTACACGGAATTAAAGTGATTAATTTCAAGAAATATTCCATTGAAAAAGCCCGCGAACAATTGAACGATATTCATCACAATAAACAATGAAATAACAGCAACCAGTCAACATGCAAGGTGATAAAACTCACAAAATACGCTTGTTTTGCACGCCTGCCGTAACCTGAAAACACTCAAACAAACATAAACGGTCATCTTATGATTGACCAAATATGCCCGAATGTGACCGAGTATGACTTTTTCTTGCCATGACGCGCCTGACTACGTTTTACATCCTATTTATTCGGCGTAATTTAAATAAAAACGCGGCACATATTTTATGTTATCCATCGTTAAGTCATTAATGCTGTTAAATAACATGCTTCCTATATTCTGGAGTCAACAATGAATACGTTAAAACAACACGTTCTCGAGGCGAATTTATCCCTGCCTGCGCATAAACTGGTGACCTTTACCTGGGGTAACGTCAGCGGCATCGATCGTGAAAAAGGTATTATGGTCATCAAACCTTCCGGAGTGGAATATAACCATATGGGTCTGGAAGATATGGTGGTGGTGGATGTACAAAGCGGCAACGTTATTGAGGGAAATAAAAAGCCATCATCAGATACCGACACGCATTTAGCGCTCTATCGTGCTTTCCCGACGATTGGCGGCATCGTACATACGCATTCCCGACACGCCACTATCTGGTCGCAAGCCGGAAAAGACTTAATGGCTTTAGGCACCACGCATGCGGATTATTTTTACGGAACCATTCCTTGCACGCGCCCGATGCATGACGACGAAATTAATGGCCGCTATGAATATGAAACTGGCAGCGTGATTATCGAAACCTTTGCGCAGCGCGGGCTCTCACCGGAACAGATCCCGGCGGTACTGGTCAACAGCCATGGGCCTTTCGCCTGGGGTTCTGATCCTGCTAACGCCGTGCATAACGCCGTGGTACTGGAAGAAATCGCTTATATGAATTTGTTTACTCAGCAGTTACAGCCTCAAATTCCCGCCATGCAACCCACGCTGCTGGATAAACATTTCCTGAGAAAACACGGCGCGAATGCTTATTACGGACAGTAATCTTCGCGTGATGGCATAAAAAAGCCTGGCATCTCGCCAGGCCAGATAAGCCAGAATACCCGTTATGCCAGACGCGCCTTCGCGTAGCTGATCGCTTGTGCGATCTGCTGCGGAGACACCCCGCCCTTCGCGGCACGTTTGTCCAGACACGACTGCAGAGAGAGGATCGGGTACACGTCATCACCGATGACGCTACTGAATTTCTGCAGATCGGCGAGCGGCAGGTCTTCCAGCGGTTTCCCCTGACGAATCGCCTCAACAACCGTTTCACCGACGATGTGGTGCGCTTCACGGAACGGCACGCCTTTCGCGACCAGATAATCCGCCAGTTCAGTGGCGTTAGCGTACCCTTGCTGCGCCGCTTCCTGGCAACGCGGACGTTTCACCTGAATGCCGTCCAGCACCAGCGCAGCCATATGCAGGCAGTCCAGCCAGGTGTCGAGCGCGTCGAACAAGCCTTCTTTGTCTTCCTGCATATCTTTGTTGTAGGCCAGTGGAAGTCCTTTCAGCGTCATCATCATGCCCGTCAATGCACCCTGCACACGGCCACATTTACCGCGAATCAGCTCCAGCGCGTCCGGGTTTTTCTTCTGCGGCATCAATGAAGAACCGGAGGTCACGCGATCGGAAAGCTCAACAAAGCCCGCTTCACCGGTGTTAAAGAAAATCAGATCTTCGGCAAAACGCGACAGGTGCACCATACCGATAGAGGCGTCGGACAGCAGTTCCAGCACGTGGTCACGATCGGATACGCTGTCCAGACTGTTACGCGTGGCCGAGGCAAATCCCAGCCAGCCCGCCAGCTGTTCACGATCGATTTCATAGGCGGTCCCGGCCAGCGCGCCACAGCCTAATGGGCTAACGTCCAGACGCTTTAACGCGTCCTGCAGACGGCTTTCATCACGTGCCAGCATTTCGACATACGCCAGGCACCAGTGCGCAAACGTCACCGGCTGCGCACGTTGCAGGTGGGTATACCCCGGCATCACCGCATCCTGGTTATTTTCCGCCGTCTCGACCAGTGCGCTCTGCAACTGACGATTGGCGGTAAGCAGTTCGGTCACCGTCTCTTTGCACCACAGTTTCAAATCGGTAGCGACCTGGTCATTACGGCTACGCCCGGTATGCAGCTTTTTACCTAACTGACCGACTTTGTCGATCAGTTTGCCTTCCACCCAGCTGTGAATATCTTCGGCATCACTTTCGAGGATCTGTTGCGGATTAGCGCGAACCTCTTCCAGCAGTACGTTCAACGCCTCTTCGAGCTGAAGTTGTTCGTCAGCGGTCAACACGCCAACGGTAACCAACGCTTTGGACCAGGCCACAGAGCCAACAATATCCTGCTCCGCCAGGCGGTAATCAAAGCGCAACGAATCGTTGAACTGTTTGAACCGCTGATCTGCTGCCTGAGTAAAACGCCCACCCCAAAGTGCCATAACGAATTTCCTTAATTTGATATTTTTGCCCGGTGGCGCTGCGCTTACCGGGCCTACAAAACCCATGCAGGCCGGATAAGGCGAAGCCGCCATCCGGCACATTAATAGTTAAGCCAGAATACGTGTACCGATCGGCGTACCGTTGAACAGCGCCGGGAGTTGCTCGGCATGACGCCAGGAGGCGATATCCACCGGACGACCCAGCGTGCGTGCAGCATCCAGCGCGGCATTGACCTTCACAATCATGCCATCGGTAATAATACCCTGGTCGATCAGCTGTTCCGCTTTCGCGGCGGTCATTTCAGCAATGCGCTGACCTTTACCGTCGAGAATACCACTCACGTCGGAAAGCAGGATCAGATCCGCGCCCAGCGTCGCCGCCAGCGCTGTCGCCGCCTGGTCCGCGTTCACGTTCATCAACTGCCCTTCTTCCGTCACCCCAATCGAGCTGACGACTGGCAGAAAACCATTTTCCAGCAGCGTGTTAATCAGCGTAGGTGAACCCGGCTGCGCCAGTCCAACATGGCCAAGCTCTTCGTCGAGCTGGGTCACTTTTACGCTATCGCCATCGCCAAGATACAGGCCTACGGAGGCGATGTGGTGTTTCTTCGCCCATGCCAGCAGCGTTTTGTTCGCCGTTCCCGCCAGCGCACCGGTGATGATGTCGATCTGGTCAGCAGGCGTCACACGCAGGCCGTTTTTCTTTTTCACCGGCAGGTTGAGCCCTTTCATCAACTCATCAACGACACAACCGCCGCCATGGACAATGACCAGCGGACGCTGATGCGACTCGCGATAGTTCACCAGCGCAGTAAAAAGACGCTCCAGCGCCTCTTCGCTATCCAGTAATACGCCACCCAGCTTGATAATTAATGGACTCATCATTGCACCCTTAAATAAGAGACTGCGTTTCAGCAAAGCCGAAACGGATATTGGCACACTGCACTGCCTGTGCGGCGGCGCCTTTCAACAAATTATCTTCGGTTGCCACCACGATCACATGTTCACCCTGCACGGCAAAACCGATATCGCAGAACGGCAGCCCAACGACATTCTTCAGCGCCGGAACGCCTTTGTCATACAGACGCACCAGCGGTTTATCCGCATACGCCTGCTGTAATACCTGCGCGACCTGCGCAGCGGTCACGCCCGGCTGCAGTCGACAAGTGATCGTTTCCAGGATCCCGCGCGGGAAATTGCCCAGATGCGGGGTGAAAATCACGTCCGTTCCCAGATGGGTGGCGATCTCCGGCTGATGACGATGGGTAAACACGCCATACGGTTGCAGGCTCACTTCGCAGAAGCTGTTAGACAACGCCGCTTTACGTCCCGCTCCGCTCACCCCGCTGGTCGCGTTAATCACCGGCCATTGCGTCAAATCCAGCAGTCCGGCATCAATCAGGGGTTTCAAAGAAAGTTGCGCCGCCGTGGGATAGCACCCTGGCACCGCAATCAGATTCGCCTCTTTCAGTTTGTCGGCGCTCCACTCCGCCAGACCGTAGACCGCCTGCTCAAGCAGGTTGGGATACTGATGGGTGAAGCCATAGTATTTTTCATAGAAGCCGGCATCGTTCACGCGGAAGGCACCGGAAAGGTCGAAGACCACGCAACCGGCAGCCAGAAATTGCGGCGCCAGGTCATGGCTGACTTCGTGGGCGGTGGCTAAAAACACCACATCCACGCCATCGGTAAACTCGCTGATATCGGACATC
Source organism: Citrobacter sp. MGH 55 (assembly GCF_016906145.1). Taxonomy (NCBI): domain Bacteria; kingdom Pseudomonadati; phylum Pseudomonadota; class Gammaproteobacteria; order Enterobacterales; family Enterobacteriaceae; genus Citrobacter; species Citrobacter sp. MGH 55. Next base: position 1,537,757 of record NZ_CP070239.1, on the reverse strand, counting down.
GGCTGCAACGGCAGATCGACGATGCCTTTAAGCTGTGGATGCAAATCAGAAATTAACTTTCCCGCATCATTGCTTTGCGCTGAGACGGTCAAAGCGGTTATGGTCATATGAGGGTGGCGATTCACGTAGCTTACAAGCTCTGCGCCCGCATAACCGCTAGCGCCTACAATCAGCGTATTCAACATCAGGTTCCTTTATGCTCAACGTTAATGTATTTTTATGCACATTTATTGCATGAATATTGATACTATCACGACCTAAGGTGTGTCAACAATGAAAATGAACTTACCGCCATTTATCGAGATCTACCGCGCGCTGATTGCCACGCCGTCCATCAGCGCTACCGAAGAAGCACTGGATCAGAGCAATGAGTCTTTAATCAATCTGCTGGCGGGTTGGTTCAGCGATCTCGGTTTCAACGTTGAGATTCAACCGGTCCCGGGAACCCGCAATAAATTCAATCTGCTGGCCAGCACCGGACAAGGAGCAGGCGGCTTACTGCTCACGGGTCATACCGACACCGTACCGTTTGACGATGGGCGCTGGACGCGCGATCCCTTCACCCTTACCGAGCATGACAATAAGCTCTACGGTCTGGGTACCGCGGATATGAAGGGCTTCTTCGCATTTATTCTCGACGCGCTTCGCGACGTTGATGTGACACAACTGAAAAAACCGCTCTACATCCTGGCGACGGCAGATGAAGAGACCAGTATGGCGGGGGCGCGTTACTTCTCGGAAAACGCGTCGATTCGTCCTGATTGCGCGATCATCGGTGAGCCCACGTCGCTACAGCCGATTCGCGCTCACAAAGGTCATATCTCGACGGCGGTACGGGTGATGGGCCAGTCCGGTCACTCCAGCGATCCGGCACGCGGCGTGAACGCCATCGAACTGATGCACGACGCGATTGGTCGCATTATGCAACTGCGCGATACTCTGAAAGAGCGTTATCACTACGACGCGTTCACCGTACCATATCCCACCCTGAATCTGGGTAGTCTGCACGGTGGCGATGCGTCGAACCGAATTTGTGCCTGCTGTGAACTGCATATGGATATCCGTCCGCTGCCGGGCATGACGCTGGGCGATCTGGATGGTTTGCTGACGGAAGCCCTGGCGCCAGTGAGCGAACGCTGGCCGGGTCGTCTGACCGTTGCCGAACTCCATCCGCCGATCCCTGGTTACGAGTGTCCGCCGGACCATCAGCTTGTCGAGGTAGTGGAGAAACTGCTGGGCGAAAAAACCGATGTCGTGAACTACTGCACCGAAGCGCCGTTTATTCAGACCCTGTGCCCAACGCTGGTGTTGGGACCGGGTTCAATCAATCAGGCGCACCAGCCTGACGAATATCTCGAGACGCGTTTTATTAAGCCCACCCGTGAGTTAATCACCCAGGTCGTGCACCACTTCTGCTGGCATTGATCGAACTACCCGCTTTCCCGGCCTACCTCCGATGGTAGGCCGGATATGCGCAGCGCCATCCGGCAATGCATTTTCACATTCCGATAAGCATTTCTTATCTGGCTGGATGTGAATTAAATTTCGTAAATTACCCGCATTTATTCGTTTGCTGAACCGATTTCGCCGCAATTGACGCCACGGGTTTTACGTGGCTTTATAAAAGACGACTACTAAACAAAGTCCGAAAGATTTCGTGTCACAGCAAGGCGGCAAACAAGCCCATTCCAGGGCGCTTACATAAGTAAGTGACCTGGGTGGGCGAGCGCAGCCAACGCCGCTGTGGCGCGAAAGATACAGGACTCATAGATTAAAGATGGGGTGTCTGGGTTAATATGAACGAACAATATTCCGCGTTGCGTAGTAATGTCAGTATGCTCGGCAAAGTGCTGGGAGAAACCATCAAGGATGCGCTGGGAGAGAACATTCTTGATCGCGTAGAAACAATCCGTAAGCTGTCTAAATCCTCACGCGCTGGCAATGAAGCAAATCGCCAGGAGTTGCTCACCACGTTACAGAATTTGTCGAATGACGAGTTGCTGCCGGTCGCACGCGCGTTTAGCCAGTTCCTGAACCTGGCCAACACCGCCGAGCAATATCACAGCAGTTCGCCAAAAGGCGAAGGCGCCAGCAACCCGGAAGTGATTGCCCGCACCCTGCGTAAACTGAAAAACCAGCCAGAGCTGAACGACGCCATCATCAAAAAAGCGGTAGAGTCGTTGTCTCTTGAGCTGGTGCTGACCGCACATCCGACGGAAATTACCCGTCGCACACTGATCCACAAAATGGGCGAAATCAACGCCTGTCTGAAGCAGCTCGATAACAAAGATATCGTTGAATACGAACGCCACCAGCTGATGCGCCGTCTGCGTCAGTTGATTGCACAGTCCTGGCACACCGATGAAATTCGTAAGCTGCGCCCAAGCCCGGTTGATGAAGCCAAATGGGGCTTCGCGGTGGTCGAGAACAGCCTGTGGCAGGGCGTACCGAACTATTTACGCGAGCTGAACGAACAGCTGGAAGATAATCTGGGCTACCAGTTACCCGTTGATTTCGTTCCGGTCCGTTTCACCTCATGGATGGGCGGCGACCGTGACGGCAACCCGAATGTAACCGCAGATATCACCCGCCACGTTCTGCTGCTGAGCCGCTGGAAAGCAACCGACCTGTTCCTGAAAGATATTCAGGTTCTGGTTTCCGAGCTGTCGATGGTCGATGCCACGCCGGAACTGTTAGCGATGGTCGGTGAAGAAGGCGCTTCGGAGCCTTACCGCTATCTGATGAAAAACCTGCGCTCGCGCCTGATGGCAACCCAGGCCTGGCTGGAAGCGCGTCTGAAAGGCGAGAAGCTGCCGAAACCGGCAGGTCTGCTGACGCAAAACGAACAGCTATGGGAACCGCTGTACGCCTGCTACCGGTCACTGCAAGCCTGCGGCATGGGCATTATCGCCAACGGTGAACTGCTCGACACTCTGCGTCGTGTGAAATGTTTTGGCGTCCCGCTGGTGCGTATTGATATCCGCCAGGAAAGCACCCGCCACACCGAAGCGCTGGGTGAACTGACCCGCTACCTCGGCATTGGTGATTACGAAAGCTGGTCAGAAGCGGACAAACAGGCCTTCCTGATCCGTGAGCTGAACTCCAAACGCCCGCTGCTACCGCGCAACTGGGAGCCGAGTAATGACACTCGTGAAGTGCTCGACACCTGTAAAGTCATCGCCGAAGCGCCGAAAGGGTCGATTGCTGCCTACGTCATCTCAATGGCAAAAACGCCATCTGACGTGCTGGCTGTGCATCTACTATTGAAAGAAGCCGGAATTGGCTTTGCCATGCCGGTGGCCCCGCTGTTCGAGACCCTTGACGACCTGAACAATGCCGACGACGTCATGACCCAACTGCTGAACATCGACTGGTATCGCGGTCTGATTCAGGGCAAGCAGATGGTGATGATTGGTTATTCCGACTCGGCAAAAGACGCCGGCGTAATGGCCGCCTCCTGGGCGCAGTATCAGGCGCAGGATGCGTTGATCAAAACCTGCGAGAAAGCCGGTATCGAACTGACGCTGTTCCATGGTCGCGGTGGTTCTATCGGTCGCGGGGGCGCACCGGCCCATGCCGCCCTGCTTTCACAACCACCGGGCAGCCTGAAAGGCGGTCTGCGCGTGACCGAACAGGGCGAGATGATCCGTTTCAAATACGGTCTGCCGGAAGTCACCGTCAGCAGCCTGTCGCTATACACCAGCGCCATTCTGGAAGCGAACCTGCTGCCGCCGCCAGAGCCGAAAGACGCCTGGCGTCATATCATGGACGAGCTTTCAGTCATCTCCTGTGACGTGTACCGTGGCTACGTGCGTGAAAACAAAGACTTTGTCCCGTACTTCCGCTCCGCAACGCCGGAACAGGAACTGGGCAAACTGCCGCTCGGCTCGCGCCCGGCGAAACGTCGCCCGACCGGCGGTGTGGAATCTCTGCGCGCTATTCCGTGGATTTTCGCCTGGACGCAGAACCGCCTGATGCTGCCAGCCTGGCTGGGTGCCGGTACCGCGCTGCAAAAGGTGGTGGAAGATGGTAAGCAGAGCGAACTGGAAGCGATGTGCCGCGACTGGCCGTTCTTCTCCACCCGTCTCGGCATGCTGGAAATGGTGTTCTCGAAAGCGGATCTGTGGCTGGCGGAATATTACGATCAGCGCCTGGTCGCGAAAGCGCTGTGGCCGCTGGGCAAGGAGCTGCGCGAACTGCTGGAAGAAGACATCAAAGTGGTGCTGGCAATTGCCAACGATTCACATCTGATGGCCGATCTCCCGTGGATTGCCGAGTCTATCCAGTTACGGAATATCTACACCGACCCGCTGAACGTCCTGCAGGCTGAGCTTTTACACCGCTCGCGACTGACGGAACAACAGGGCAAAGAGCCCGATCCTCGCGTTGAACAAGCGCTGATGGTCACCATTGCCGGCGTGGCAGCAGGTATGCGTAATACCGGCTAATTTTCCCCCTAACCCCCTCTCGTGCTATTGCGCGCGAGGGGGTTGAAATAGTTCTGTCATAACCTCCGCACATTCACTATATTTCTGTCTGTTTTTTCCACCGTGAGATTTTTCAGAGCAACGTGTGCCTTTGCACCGGTGCTTCAGATTCTCTTAAGGTTTAGTCGCTACGTTTGGCACCACGTTTAAAGACAGGCTGACAATATGCAATCCACAACCCTCCAGTCTACGCCATCATTTAGCTGGAAAGCCCTTGGCTGGGCGCTTCTCTATTTTTGGTTTTTCTCCTCTTTATTACAGGCCATTATTTTAATTACGGGTTTCAGCGGTACCAACGGACTGCGTGACTCGTTGCTTTACAGCTCCCTTTGGCTGATCCCAATTTTCCTGTTCCCGAGTCGGACCCGCATTATTGCTGCGGTGGTGGGAATCGTGTTGTGGGCGACGTCGCTGGCCACGCTCTGCTATTACGTCATCTACGGGCAAGAGTTTTCGCAAAGCGTCCTGTTCGTGATGTTTGAGACCAACGCCAACGAAGCCAGTGAATACCTGAGCCAATACTTCAGCCTGAAGATTATCGCCATTGCGCTGGCCTATACCGTCGTCGCCGTGTTTCTCTGGACACGACTGCGCCCCGTCTATATTCCCGGACGCTGGCGTTGGCTCGTCTCTTTTGCGCTGCTGTATGGGCTGATCCTGAACCCGTTTGTGGTTCGTTCTGCGTTTGGCAACTCGCCGTATGAAAAAACGCTAAGCGGCCTCTCCTCACGTATGGAACCGGCGGCACCATGGCAGTTTGTCATTGGTTACTACCAGTATCAGCGCCAGTTGACCTCACTTAACAACCTGTTAAGTCAGAACCACGCTTTGCCTCCGCTGAGCAATTTTAAAGACAATTCCGGCGACGCGCCGCGCACGCTGGTGCTGGTGATTGGCGAATCCACCCAACGTGGCCGCATGAGTCTGTACGGTTATCCGCGTGAAACCACGCCGGAACTGGACGCATTGCATCAGTCGGATCCGAATCTGACCGTGTTTAACAACGTCGTGACCTCACGCCCTTACACGATCGAAATCTTGCAACAGGCGCTGACCTTCGCGAACGAGAAGAACCCGGACCTGTATCTGACGAAACCGTCGCTGATGAACATGATGAAACAGGCGGGGTATAAGACCTACTGGATCACAAACCAGCAGACGATGACCGCCCGTAACACCATGCTGACGGTTTTCTCTAAGCAGACCGATGAGCAGTTCTATATGAACCAGCAGCGTACGCAAAGCGCGCGCGAATATGACACTAACGTGCTAACGCCATTTAAGAAAATCATGGCTGATCCGGCACCGAAAAAGTTCATCATCGTGCATTTGCTGGGCACGCACATTAAGTACAAATTCCGTTACCCGGAAGACCAGGGCAAGTTCGACGGCAGTACCGATCATGTTCCGCCAGGCCTGAGCGCAGAAGAGCTGGAATCGTATAACGATTACGACAACGCCAACCTGTATAACGACAAAGTCGTCGCGAGCCTGATTAAGGATTATAAAGCGACCGATCCGAACGGCTTCCTGCTCTATTTCTCCGACCATGGCGAAGAGGTGTATGACACCCCGCCGCATAAAACGCAGGGTCGTAACGAGGACAACCCGACGCGTCACATGTATACCGTGCCGTTCCTGTTGTGGACGTCCGACAAATGGCAGGCCGCGCATCCGCGTGATTTATCACAAGATGTGAATCGTAAGTACAGCAGTTCGGAACTGATCCACACCTGGTCCGACTTAGCCGGGCTGACCTACGACGGTTTCGATCCGACGCGCTCCATCACCAGCCCGCAGTTCAAAGAAACCACGCGCTGGATTGGTAACCCATACAAGAAAAATGCGCTGATTGATTACGACACTCTGCCGTATGGCGATCAGGTCGGAAATCAGTAAGTCATTCAGCAGGCCACGCTTTTTAGGGTGGCCTTTTTTCACCCTGGCGGTTACTGTTTCCTTGTCTGCGCAACGCAAGGGATCATCATGTATCAAGACGTCAGCCATCTTCTATCCCGCCTGATTCATGGCCCCGCGCCGCTGCGCCAGATTTTCTTTGCCAGTACGCTCACCCCCATCCCGGCGCTGGCGTATCAGGTCGATTTTCCCCGTCTGGAAATCGTGCTGGAAGGTGAACTGACCGACGCCAGCCTCACCGACACGCTCACCCCATACGATGTGCTCTATGTGCCAGCAGGTGGCTGGAATCTTCCGCAGTGGCAGGTGCCGGTCATTACGCTCAGTATCCTGTTCGGCAAACAACAGCTCGGATTCAGCGTGGTGCAATGGGACGGGGAAACATACCAGAATCTGGTCAAACAGCACGTGGCGCGCCGTGGCCCGCGTATCGGTTCCTTTCTGCTGCAGACGCTCAATGAAATGCAAATGCAGCCGCAGGAGCAGCAAACGGCGCGGTTGATTGTCGCCAGTCTGCTCAGCCACTGTCGCGACCTGCTCGGCAGCCAGATTCAAACTGCCTCGCGCAGCCAGGCGCTGTTTGAGGCTATCCGCGACTACATTGACGAGCGCTACGCCTCACCGCTCACCCGGGAATCGGTGGCGCAGGCGTTCTATATTTCGCCGAACTATCTCTCGCATCTGTTTCAAAAAACGGGGGCGGTTGGCTTTAACGAATACCTGAACCATACGCGACTGGAACACGCCAAAACGTTATTGAAAGGCTACGACTTAAAAGTGAAAGAGGTCGCGCACACCTGCGGATTTGTGGACAGTAACTACTTTTGCCGCCTGTTTCGTAAAAACACCGAACGCTCGCCGTCAGAATATCGTCGTCAGTATCACAGCCAGCTAACGGAAAAGCAGGTCAGTCCAGAATAAGATGGGTATATTGCGGAGCGGAAAGCAACTTACGCACCGCGCTCATGACACGCTGCGGTTCGCGCAGAAAGGCGTTAATGCCGGACTGGACATAACGGCATTGAGTGAAACGTTCCGCCCCCGCCAGTTCGATATCGGTAATCAGCAGCACGGCATCCGCCCGACGGATATCCTCTTCGGTTAAGCGATTTTCCGTACCAAGCGCCCCCTGCGTTTCAATCTTAATGGTCCATTTTTCCTGCTGGCATAACTTCTCCAGCCGTTCAGCCGCCATGTAGGTATGGGCCACACCGCTTACGCAGGCCGTCACCGCGACCAGAAATCGCCCTGTTGAAACGGACATATTACCCTCCTGTTGTGACCTGAAAGCCCGCGTTCTCCGCCATCTCACGCATTTGGGCAATAATCTGTTCCGTTGGCGCAGGGACGTCCTTCATCCCCCACTGCTGCCCGAGCAACCGATATTTCGGCTCACCATAGAGATGAAACGGTAGCAGGTGCAATTGCTTTATACCAAGCGATAACAGTAACGTCAGCGCGCGCTGCATATTCTCATGTGTGAGCGTGTAACCGGGGATCAGCGGCAAACGGGGGATCACGTTAACGCCCTCCGCCACCAGCATCCGCAAATTAGCCACGACGCGTGGCATATTCATCGCCACAATCTCACGGGCCCGTTCAGGCTCCATGATCTTTAAATCGAACAGCACTTCATCACACGCTTTCGCCAGCGGAAGCAGCCGACGGGCGGGGGCATCGCCTGCCGTTTCAATTGCACAATGCACACCCCAGCGCCGCAGACGCTGTAAGAATCGCGTAGCGAAAGCCGCCTGCATCAACACCTCTCCGCCAGATAGCGTCACCCCGCCGCCAGAGGTGCGAAAGAAAACGTCATCTTTCATCACCTCGCGTTCCAGCTCATCCAGGGTGACATCACGGCCAATCCGCTCAAACGCCCCGGAAGGACACTCGTCGGCATCACGCAGACACGGCGTACAGTGCAGGCATTTGCTTTCCCGTCGCACCGTTTCAATTCGTGGCGAGATCGATTCCGGATTGGCGCACCACGGGCAGGTGTGCGGGCAGCCTTTAAAAAAGACCACCGTGCGGATCCCCTGACCGTCATTCAGCGAATACCGTTGAATATTGAAGATGCGTGCGACCTCCTCGTCGCACGACTCCACAACCTCACAACTGATGCGCGGTGCGGCGAATGATGTCATCCTGAATCTCCTTCGACAGCTCGACAAAGAAGGCGCTGTACCCTGCTACGCGTACCACCAGCCCGGCGAAATCCTGGGGTCGCAGCTGCGCTTCCCGCAGCGTTTCGGCATTCACCACGTTAAACTGAACATGCTGCAATTTGAGCTGGGTAAAGGCGCGCAAGAAATCGCACAGTTTGCGTAATCCTGCCTCTCCTTCCAGCGTGGCGGGCGTGAACTTCACGTTCAGCAACGTCCCGTTGGACAACAGCGTGTTATCCAGCTTACTGACCGATTTCAGCACCGCCGTCGGTCCCTGCATATCCTGTCCAAGCATCGGCGAAAGGCCGCCATCCGCCAGTTGCTCTCCGGAAAAACGCCCGTCCGGTGTCGCCCCTACCACCGCCCCCAACGGCACGTGTGCGGACACGGTATAAGAACCCGGCGTAAACTGCCCGCCACGCGGATTCTGATACTTCTCCACCTCTTTGCAGTAATAACGCAGCAGTTCGGCGCTGATGTTGTCCACCTCATCAATGTCATTACCGTATTTCTGGAAGCGGTTGATCAACCTGGCGCGGATCTTTTCCCCTTCCGGCATGGCGAAATTGGCCTTTAACACCGCAAGTAACTCATCGAAACTGATTCGCTGCTGCTCAAACACCAGTCCATTCAGCGCATGCAGAGAATCGCTGAGGTTGGCGATGCCAATGCCCTGCACACCCGAGAAATTATAGCGCGCGCCGCCGTCGGTGATGTCACATCCCTTCTCCAGACAATCACTGATAAACGAGGAGAGCAACGGCACTGGCGCCCAGTCGCGATGGCCGATGTCGCAAATATTACTGCCTTCGACCATCAGCGTGATGTAGTGGCTGATTTTGGTGCGAATATGTGCCAGCAGACCGTCCCAGGTCAGTTCACCATTACCTTCATTCTCGTACAGGCTAATTTCCATGACCTTCAACAGATTGAACATGGCGATATCATGCAGGCCATAGGTTCTGCCCGGAATCGACAACTCCACGCACCCGACCACGGCGTAATCACGCGCATCTTCCAGCGAGACACCCCGGTTGAGGAATGCCGGGATCACCACTTCATCATTAAAGATCTGTGGAATACCGGTACCCAGGCGGATAGTCTCGGCGGTCTTCATCAGAAACGGCGTATCAATCAGCGTGTTGGTGCGAACGCCCAGATTCGGCTGGGGTAACTGCACGCTCTGATAGGCATCGAGACAGAGGAATGAAAGCACGTTTACCGCACTGCGGCCATTCTCCGTCAGGCCGCCAAGTAGCGCGGTATAGCCGGTCGGGAAGCCAGCGAAATAACGTGCGCTGCTGGTCGAACGCAGGAGCACAATGTCGTTGCATTTCACCCACAGCGATTCCAGCAGTTCTTTCAGGAATGCGGGATCGTCTCCCTGCGTCAGCGACGCCTGATAAAACGGCAGCATGTACTGATCGAAACGCCCCAGCGACAGCGAACTGGCGTTGGACTCGTACTGCAAAATGATGTTCATGTACCAGAACAACTGGCACGCCTGCCAGAAGGTGTGCGGCTTATGCTGCACGTTATGCCGCGAGTTGGCGGCGATAGTCAGCAACTCCTGGCGACGCGTAGCGTCAGGGCAGCGTTCAGCCATCTCTTCCGCCAGTACGGCATAACGCAGAATGTGGCGCTGCGACGCTTCCAGCAGCAGCAGTGCCGCCTGATAAAAGGCGTTATCCGGCGCCTGCTCGCAGTGAGCGCGCATCTCCATCACCAGTTCACCCAGCCCGTGATTCAGCAGGCGCGGATAATCAATGATGATATGCCCCTGTCCCTTATCCGTCTGGTTGATGCTAAAAATCTGGGTACTGACGGCGGCCTTAACCTCATCCGTCATCTGACCGTTGATGAAATCCTTCATCGACCGTTTTTCCCAGTAAGGGAACAGCACATCACGATAGAGGCGTTTATCGTCTTCGCTGATGTCGAAACGGTCCTGGGGACGAGTCGGGAACTGATCCAACTCGTTGAGCAGCCAGCACCGCCCAGTGCATCACCCTCGACAGCGACTGGCGTAGCAAAGAAGAGGTAATCAAAGGGATGACCGACAACCTGCTGCTCGCCAGCCGCTGCCGCTACCCCCGCAAACTGGAAGCCGATCTGTGGGCTCGTGAGGCAGTATTCTCTACCGGGCTGGGCTTCAGCTTCGCCATTCCGCACAGCAAATCTGAACACATTGAGCAGTCCACTATCAGCGTGGCACGCCTGAAAGCGCCTGTCCGCTGGGGAGATGACGAGGCGCAGTTCATCATCATGCTAACGCTCAACAAACACGCGGCGGGGGACCAGCACATGCGTATTTTCTCACGCCTGGCCCGTCGCATTATGCACGAAGAATTTCGCAATGCGCTGGTGAATGCCGCGTCTGCCGACGCGATTGCCAGCCTGCTGCAACATGAGCTTGAACTTTAAGAGGAAGCAAAATGGAACTGTATCTGGATAGCGCCAATGTGGCGGAAGTCGAACGTCTGGCCCGCATCTTCCCTATCGCCGGGGTGACGACCAACCCGAGTATTATCGCGGCAAGCAAAGAATCCATCTGGGATGTTCTGCCGCGTCTGCAAAAGGTGATTGGCGAAAACGGCGTTCTGTTTGCCCAGACCATGAGTCGCGATGCGCAGGGAATGGTGAACGAAGCTAAACGTCTGAACAATGCCGTTCCGGGAATTGTGGTGAAAATCCCGGTAAACTCTGAAGGACTGGTCGCCATCAAGCAGTTGAAAAAAGAGGGCATAGTCACCCTGGGAACCGCCGTGTACAGCGCCTCTCAGGGACTACTTGCCGCGCTGGCGGGGGCAAAATATGTCGCGCCTTACGTCAACCGCGTTGATGCCCAGGGCGGAGACGGTATTCGCACCGTTCAGGAATTACAGACGCTACTGGAACGTCATGCCCCGAAAAGCAAAGTGCTGGCCGCCAGTTTCAAGACCCCGCGCCAGGCGCTGGACTGTCTGCTGGTGGGCTGTGAAGCAATCACCCTTCCTTTAGATGTAGCGCAACAAATGCTCGATACCCCTGCGGTAGAGTCAGCTGTTGAGAAGTTTGAGCAAGACTGGAAAAACGCATTCGGTAACATCAACCTGTGAGGGAAATAAGGTATGGATCGCATTATTCAATCCCCTGGTAAGTACATTCAGGGTGCAGATGTCATCACTCGTCTTGGCGAATACCTCAAGCCGTTGGCTGAACGTTGGCTGGTTGTCGGCGACAAATTTGTTCTCGGTTTCGCTCAGGGCGAACTGGAAAAAAGCTTTAAAAACGCAGGACTGGCGCTGGAAGTCGCGCCGTTTGGCGGTGAATGCTCGCAAAACGAGATCGACCGTTTGCGCAGCGTGGCGGAAAATGCGCAGTGTGGCGCGGTGCTCGGCATCGGCGGCGGTAAAACGCTGGATACCGCCAAAGCCCTTGCCCACTTTATGAACCTGCCTGTGGCGATCGCCCCGACCATCGCCTCAACGGATGCGCCCTGCAGCGCGCTTTCCGTTATCTACACCGATGCTGGTGAATTTGACCGTTATCTGCTGCTACCGCACAACCCGCATATGGTTATCGTCGACACCAAAATCGTTGCCGGCGCCCCGGCGCGTCTGTTAGCCGCAGGGATTGGTGATGCGCTGGCCACGTGGTTTGAAGCACGCGCGTGTTCACGCAGCGGCGCGATCACCATGGCGGGCGGCAAATGCACTCAGGCGGCGCTGGCGCTGGCTGAACTGTGCTACAACACGCTGCTCGAAGAGGGTGAAAAAGCAATGCTCGCCGCCGAGCAGCATGTCGTGACCCCGGCGCTTGAGCGCGTGATTGAGGCCAACACCTATCTGAGTGGCGTCGGCTTTGAAAGCGGCGGTCTGGCTGCCGCGCACGCGGTTCACAACGGTCTGACGGCGATCCCGGATGCGCATCACTATTATCACGGTGAAAAAGTGGCCTTTGGTACGCTGACGCAGCTGATTCTGGAAAACGCGCCGGTTGAAGAGATTGAGACCGTTGCCGCACTGTGCCATTCCGTCGGTCTGCCGATTACGCTGGCGCAACTGGATATCAAACAGGATATCCCGGCGAAGATGCGTATTGTGGCAGAAGCCTCCTGCGCGAAAGGCGAAACCATTCACAACATGCCTGGCGGCGCTACGCCGGATCAGGTTTATGCCGCACTGTTGGTTGCCGACCAGTACGGTCAGCGCTATCTGCAAGAGTGGGAATAACACGCTCTACACTCCCGGCCTCGCCGGGAGTGTTTCTTATCTCATTAGGCCTGTTCGACCACCTGCACCTTACGCTTTTTCCGGCTGACAATTGCCAGCGCCATAACGATCAGCACAATTCCCCCACCCTCAACGGGACCGGGGTTTTCACCAAGCAGCCACCAGGAAAACAACACGCTACAGACCGGCACCGCCAGGGTGCTTAAGCTGGCGATACTGGCAGGCAAATTCTTCAGGACAAACAGCCACAAACTCCAGGCCAGCGCCGTCGCCAGAATCGCGCTATATCCCAGCGCCCAGAGGACCACCGGCTGCCAGTCAACTTCCCGCTGCGGCACCAGCCAGGCCACCGCACTCATCACCAGCGCGGCATACAACATCTGCCAGGCCGTTAACGACAGCAAATCGACGCGTGGATGGCGGGTATAAAGACGTTTAGCGACAATGGCGCTCGCTCCCCAGCTGACTCCGGAGAGAATCGCCAGCAGAGCGCTTTTCAACGTTGATAAATTCAGTTGCCACGGTTGCAGCACCAGCAGTAACCCTATTGCGGCAATAGCAATCGCGGCGTATTGCAGGCGTCGCAGTCGCTCACCCAGAAACAGCGCCGCCAGAATGACGACCCAAAACGGCATAGTATAGGTCAGGATAGCGACTTTCCCCGCCCCGCCGCTGACCAGCGCCCACTGACCGAAGCCAATCATCCCGCAGGTCTGCAACAGCGCAATCGCCAGCGTAAACCGAAACGGCGTCGGGCGCAGGCCACGGCCGCGCAAAAGGAGGACGAGGAATAATATGAAGGCTCCGAAGATACAGCGTAATGCAGTGAAGTCGAACGCGCCGATATAGCTCGTGACCTGCTTCATAAAAATCCAGCTATAGCTCCAGATAAGGGTAAGCAAGATAAGACCACCGATTGCCAGTGGATTGCCCTTTCCTGAGACAGACATGATAGATCCAGTAGATTGACGTTTCCTGCGGACACTATACCCCTACAAATACACTTCAGCGACTGCAAGCCGTCGCTGAAGTGGGGTCAGATTACATCAGGGGTGGGCTTACTGCAGGTCGAAACGGTCCAGGTTCATCACTTTCACCCATGCCGCAACAAAGTCCTTCACGAACTTCACGTGCGCATCGCTACCGGCATACACTTCCGCCAGAGCACGCAGCACCGCATGAGAGCCAAAAACCAGGTCCGCACGAGAAGCGGTGTATTTCACTTCACCTGTCTGACGATCGCGACCTTCAAACTGTTCGTTTGACTCATCAACCGGTTTCCATTCGTGACGCATATCCAGCAGGTTGACGAAGAAGTCATTGCTGAGTACACCCGGACGATCGGTAAAGACACCATGTTTACTGCCGTCGTAGTTCGCGCCAAGCACGCGCAGACCACCCACCAGCACGGTCATTTCTGGTGCGGTCAGAGTCAACTGCTGCGCTTTATCGATCAGCAGAGACTCTGTTGTTGCCACGCCAGGTTCACCGCGATAGTTACGGAACCCATCGGCGATCGGTTTGAGGAGCTCAAACATCTCAATATCTGTCTGATCCTGACGCGCATCCACACGACCAGGCGTAAACGGCACATGAATGCTGACACCTGCAGCGCTGGCGGCTTTTTCAACCCCCACGACACCGGCAAGAACAATGATATCGGCCAGCGACGCTTTAGCGAAATCACGCTGGATTTTCTCCAGAACCGGCAACGCACGCGTAGCAATCGCATTGACATCCCAGCCGCGCTGCGGCGCTAATGCCAGACGCGCACCGTTCGCCCCGCCACGTTTATCTCCCCCGCGGAAGGTCGACGCAGACGCCCACGCAACGGACACCAGTTCACCGACAGAGAGACCGGAATCCGCAATGGCAGACTTCAGGCTCAGGATATCTTCTTCCGTTGGATTGAAGGTGGGTTGCGGCAGCGGGTCCTGCCAAATCAGATCTTCTTTTGGCACTTCCGGTCCGATGTAACGCGCTTTCGGCCCCATATCACGGTGGGTCAGTTTGAACCACGCACGGGCGAAGGCTTCGTTAAACGCCTGCGGATCGTTCAGGAAACGACGGGAAATTTTTTCGAATTCCGGATCAAAACGCAGCGTCAGGTCGGTGACCAGCATCGTCGGCTTACGTTTTTTCGACGGGTCGAATGGATCAGGAATGATTTCTGGCGCATCGACTGCTTCAAACTGGATGGCACCAGCCGGACTGCGCGTCTGTACCCACTCATATTTGAACAGGTTCTCGAAGAAGTAGTTGCTCCACTGGGTTGGGGTTTGCGTCCAGACCACTTCCAGCCCGGATGTAATCGCATCCGCGCCCACACCGCTACCAAAATCACTTTTCCAGCCTAAACCCTGGTTTTCGATCGGTGCCACTTCCGGGTCCGGGCCGACGTGCGTCGCCGGGCCTGCGCCGTGGGTTTTCCCTAATGTGTGACCGCCGGCAATCAACGCAACGGTCTCTTCGTCGTTCATCCCCATGTTGCCAAAGGTTGCACGAATCGCTGAAGCCGCCGAAAGCGGTTCACCGCTGGCGTTAGGACCTTCCGGGTTAACATAGATCAGCCCCATCTCGGTGGCGGCTAAAGGACGTTTAGCCAGTTCTTCCGGGTCACGGTGGGCAAGCCACGTTTTCTCATCGCCCCAGTTTACATCCAGATCCGGTTCCCAGACGTCCTCACGACCCGCACCGAAACCAAAGGTACGGAAGCCGGAGTTTTCCAGCGCAACATTACCCGCCAGAATAAACAGGTCGGCCCAGGAAATTTTTTGTCCGTATTTTTGCTTGATTGGCCACAGCAGACGACGCGCCTTGTCCAGACTCACGTTATCCGGCCAGGAGTTCAGGGGAGCAAAACGCTGCTGTCCGCGACCTGCGCCGCCGCGTCCGTCAACGGAACGATAGGTACCAGCCCCGTGCCAGGCCATGCGGATAAACAGACCGGCATACGTTCCCCAGTCAGCAGGCCACCACGGTTGAGATTCGGTGAGAAGCGCTCTGAGATCGCCTTTCAGCGCGGAATAATCTAATTTGCTGAATTCTTTGCGGTAATCGAAATCTTCACCCAGCGGGTTTGAGCGATTGGAATGTTGGTTTAACAAGTCGACGCGGAGCTGGTTAGGCCACCAGTCACGGCTGGTTGTTCCTGCTCCAGCGCTCTGGTCATGGCCGCCCTGATGAAAAGGACATTTTCCGGCGGACGTCGGGTTATGGATATCGTCTGGCGTGCTCATCTATATGCTCCCTTTACAGTGTTTACATTACGATATACACCTACAGAGATAAGATATAGTCGAAAAAATCCACAGATTCGATAGCCGATACCTTTTATATTTTTAGTTACAGAGATGTAGATCAAAATGAGGTGTAATAAAGCCCTCCGGGGAGGGCCGAGGCATTTAGATACCGGGTCTGACACCCAGGGTGTGGCAAATGGCATAACTCATTTCAGCGCGGTTAAGTGTATAGAAATGAAAGTCTTTTACGCCTTCCCGGCTTAAAATTTTCACCATGTCCATGGCGATATTTGCTCCCACCAGCTTACGGGTTTCCGCATCGTCATCGAGGCCATTAAACATCTGTGACATCCACGCCGGAATGCGCACATTGGTCATATCGGCAAACTTCTTCGCCTGCTTAAAGTTCGAGACCGGCAGAATGCCAGGGATGATTTCCACGTCGATACCCGCAGAGACGCAGCGGTCACGAAAACGCAGGTAGCTTTCGACGTCAAAGAAAAATTGGGTAATGGCGCGGTTCGCCCCGGCATCCACTTTACGTTTCAGGTTGAGCAGATCCGCCTGCGCGCTTTTCGCTTCCGGATGCACTTCCGGGTAAGCGGCGACGGAGATATCAAAGTCGGCCACCTCTTTCAGCAGGCTCACCAGGTCGGCAGCATACATATCGGGCTTACCGCTGCCTGCCGGCAAATCGCCACGCAGCGCAACAATGTGTCGGATTCCGTTGTTCCAGTAGTCCTGTGCAATAGTACGCAGTTCATCGCGGGTCGCATCAATACAGGTCAGGTGCGGTGCGGCTTCCAGACCGGTGCGATCTTTAATCCCTTTGATGATGCTGTGCGTACGGTCGCGTTCGCCAGAGTTGGCGCCGTAGGTTACCGAAACAAACTTCGGCTTCAGGCTGCTCAGGCGATCGATGGAATTCCACAGGGTTTGCTCCATTTCACTGGTGCGCGGCGGGAAAAACTCGAACGAAACGTTAATCTGACCCTGGACTTCCGCCAGGCTCTGATTCAGGGCTTCCCGCTGGTTGGCGTGAAAAAAGCTCATACCTTACCTCATCAATCGCTTGTCATTATATGTTGTGTTGTGAACATCTATCCGTTTAGACGTCCAGATGTAAAAATGACGGAAAAGCACGATGACGTCAACTGAAAAATCATCGTTGATGGTGAGGAAAAGTCAGGGAAGATGAAAAAAATTCACGTTAGTGGGCTATACCAGCGGACAGCATCATGCTTTTCAGCCATTGTAAGCGGGCAGCGTTCTCCGGCAACATCGCCAGCCCCGCCTGAATGCTGAGTTCACCCTCGCTCAGTGGTCGAAAAACCACGCCCTGACGCTGAATAGCGGCAAAGGAAGCAGGGAATAAGCTCAGACCATCGCCATGGGCTATTCGCGCCAGCAGAACGTCATGCTCCAGCGGCTCTTCAAGACAGGCAGGAGCGTAACCCACACGCCTAAAGCGTGCCCGCGTAGCGTCAAAGAAGGCCGGATTTCGTTCCCGGCTAAACCAGAACAGCGGCCGGTGATTAAGTGCTTTCAGGGAGAGGGTGTCACTGCCAGCCTCTGACCAAATGGCAGGTAGCGCTGCGATGAGCGGCTCACGCCAGTCGAGCGGCGTGATGGCAAGTCCTGCGGTCTCCAGCGGCAACGCCACCACGGCAGCATCCAGTTTTCCGCGTCGCACCTGACGTATGAGATCGGGCGAGCCCTGGCGCACAAGACGCAGGGTATCAACCCGGGTATTCAGTTGCGTTTCCAGCGCGGCGAAAACGCCCTGCTCAAATGCCGTCGTCAGCCCCAGACGCAACGACTGCACGCCGTCTGGCGCAAGCTGATTCAGGGCCGCATAGGTTTTATCCTGCTGTTCCAGCAGCGGACGCACGATCTCCAGCACGCGCAGCCCCTCATTCGTCAGCGTCAACCCTTTGGTATGACGGACAAACAGCGCCACCCCCAGACGTTCTTCAAGTTGGCGTATATGGCGGCTAAGCGGCGGTTGCGACATAAACAGTCGCAGGGCTGCCCGGCTCATGTTGTTCTCTTCCGCCACCACGGCAAAGTAACGCAGCAGGCGAATATCCAGAGAGTGCAGAAGCGGTGTTGTCATACCGAAAAGGTATCACGGAAACGGTATTATCCAAATCATTCCACCCACCCTATCCTCACGTCATCACTAACAGATGAGGAAGACACTATGCATTCAGAACGCTTTATCACCGGTCAGAACATGCTAAAGCAGGTTGATGGCAAAGGCGGCGATGCCGTCGTCGAGAGCCTGAAGGACATCGCTCCCGACTTCGCTCGCTATCTGATTGAGTTTCCTTTTGGCGACATTTATTCCCGCCCCGGACTGGATTTACGCAGTCGGGAAATCGCCACCGTCGCCGCCTTAACCGCACTGGGCAACGCCGCACCGCAGTTGAAGGTTCACATTGCTGCCGCGCTGCATGTCGGGTTAACGCAGGAGGAGATTATTGAGGTCATGATGCAGATGGCAGTGTATGCCGGTTTCCCGGCGGCGCTGAACGGTCTGTTCGCCGCAAAAGAGGTGTTTGCTGGTCGGTAACACGCCGGACAGGATGCTGAAGCATCTTATCCGGCCTGAATTACGCCCGAACCATCGGCCGGATAAGCGCACTGCGCCATCCGGCAAAAAACTACAGCAGCTGCGCCAGACGGTTAATATCCGACTGAATCGCCCCGGCAGTGACGTCACGCCCGGCACCGGGCCCGCGGATCACTAACGGGTTATCGCGATACCAGCGGCTTTCGATAGCAAAGACGTTATCGCACGGCAGCAGCGCTGCCAGCGGATGCTCCGGGCGAACCGCTTCCACGCCAACACGCGCTTTGCCATTGGCGTCGAAACGCGCCACATAGCGCAGTACCAGCCCCATTTCACGGGCCGCTTCCAGACGCTGCACCATTTGATCGTTCAGCTCATCGCCATTCTCAAAGAAGTGGTCGATTGAGCCTTCTTCACAATGCGCGGGAACCAGCGACTCAACGCGGACCTGATCCGGCTCGATGTCGTAGCCTGCTTCGCGTGCCAGAATCACCAGCTTGCGCATCACATCTTTACCCGACAGGTCAACGCGCGGATCCGGCTCCGTCAGTCCCTGTTGCCAGGCCTGATCCACCAGATCGGTAAACGGCACAGAGCCATCAAACTGCAGGAACAGCCAGGACAGCGTGCCGGAGAAGATCCCGCTGATCGACAGGATGGTGTCGCCGCTGTCGATCAGATCGCGTACGGTGTGGTTGATCGGCAACCCCGCACCCACGGTCGCGTTATACAGCCAGTGGCGCCCGGTCTTATCAAACGCGTCGTGGATCTGGCGATACTTATTGCTGGTGCTTGCACCGGCCAGTTTGTTCGCACTAATCACGTGAAAACCGTGGCTGGCAAAGTCGAGATACTGATCGGCGAGCTGTTCGCTGGCGGTCACATCCAGCACCACCAGATCGTCATACGGATGCGCGCGCATCCACAGGAACAGCGACTCTTCATCCTGTTCAATGGCTTCATCATTGAAGAACGCCAGCGCCCGGCTGGCGTCCAGCCCTTCGTAGTTCAGCAGGCTGCGACGGCTATCCACCACCCCGGCCAGCACAAATTCAAATCCGGTACGCGCCGAGAGCGTGCTCTGCTCGCGGGCAAACAGCTCAAGCCAGCGGGAGCCGATGTTGCCCTTGCCGAAAAGCACAAGGCCGATGCGTTTTTCAGCGCGGAATATGGACTGATGCAGACCCTGAATCAGGCTCTCCGTTGGGCCGGTACGCAGTACGGCCACCAGGCTGATGCCCTCTTCCGACTGCCAGGTAAATTCTACCGGCTGTCCTTTCAACTGTTGCCAGAAACGATGGCAGTGCAGCGGGTTACGGGTGACGCCTGCGCCCACCATCGCCACCAGCGCCAGCCCCTGACGCAATCGCAGTTCACCCGGCAGACCGGCTTCATCGAGGATTCGCAGGGCACTGTCGGCCACTTCCGAGGTATAGCAAAACTGCAGCAGATGACGATCGGTATGGACGCCAACGGCCAGCGGACGCACCTGTGCACGCTTGAGGACCTGATCGATATCTTTATGCGCCTGCTTAAAGTCATGGCTGGCGGGCACCTGAAATTCAATCAGGCAGACGTCATCATGGCTGGTCACGATACGCGCACCGGTCCCGGAAGCTAATACACGCTCAATGCGCGTGGAGCCTTGATCTGGCGTATAACTACAGCGCAACTGAAGATCGATATCGCTGCCAGAAACCGGCTGCAGCGTACGGGCGTGCAGAACCGGTGCCGCCAGACGCGCCAGCTCGCTGGCTTCATCCAGACGCAGCAGCGGCAGCAGGCAGGCATCTTTGACTTTACGCGGGTCTGCGCTGTAAACCCCGGCCACATCACTCCAGATGGTGACGCGAGACACTCCTGCCAGCGCACCGATCTGCGTGGCGGAGTAGTCAGAACCATTACGGCCCAGTAGCACCGTTTCACCCGCATTACTACGACTGATAAAACCGGTCACGACCAGACGTTTCTGCGGATGCTGGATCAGCAGTTGCTGTAATAACGGGTAAGAAAGCCCTTCATCCACCTGCGGTTGCGCAGCGCGCTCAGCGCGTAAGAATTCACGCGCATCCAGCCAGGCCGACTCCATGCCCTGCTGATTGAGCACAGCCGACATCAGACGCGCTGACCATACTTCACCGTGGCCCACGACTTCCGCATAAACGGCGTCATTCACGCCGCTGTCCAGCAGATTGGCCAGACGTTCCAGATCGCTGATAAACAGGCTGGTTAATGCCTCCGCCACGTCGGCGGGAAGCAGGCCGCTAATCAGTTCACATTGATAGCGTCGCAGGGTCTGTTGCACCTGATGCGCAGAGAGGCGATCGGTCTGACTTAATTTCAGCCAACTGATCAGTTGGTTGGTCGTACTGCCCGCAGCGGAAACCACCATCATGTCGTCAGGCTGTGAGTATTCCGCCATGATGCCCGCGACGCGCAGATAACACTTCACGTCAGCCAGACTACTACCACCAAATTTGTGCAGTTGACGACCCTTCGCCCCTGCCTGCGCAATCACACTCATGTTTACCCCTTGTTTGCAGCCCGGAAGCCATTTTCCAGGTCGGCAATTAAATCTTCGCCATCTTCAATACCCGTGGAGATACGCAGCAGCGTCTCGGAGATCCCGGCGGCCGCACGCGCTTCTGGCGCCATGCCAGCATGCGTCATCGTTGCGGCGTGAGAGATTAAGCTTTCCACTCCCCCTAAAGATTCCGCCAGCGTAAACAACGACAGCCCACTCAGGAAACGACGCAGCGTCTGCTCATCGCCATCCAGTTCAAAACTCAACATTGCGCCAAAGCCTTTCTGCTGCCGCGCGGCAATGTCATGCCCCTGATTTTCTGGCAGCGACGGGTGATACAGCTTTTTCACCAGCGGCTGGGTTTGCAGGTAATCGACGATCGCCTGTGCATTACGCTGCGCCACTTCCATGCGCGGCGACAGCGTACGCAGCCCGCGCAGCAGCAGGTAGCTGTCAAACGCGCTGCCGGTCACACCGATATTATTCGCCCACCAGGCCAGTTCAGTGACGATCTCCGGATCTTTGGCTATCACCACGCCCGCCACGACGTCAGAGTGACCATTCAGATATTTCGTGCATGAATGCAACACCAGATCGGCGCCCAATGCCAGCGGATTTTGCAGCGCCGGGCTTAAAAAAGTGTTATCGACAACGCTGACGGCCCCGGCTTCACGTGCCAGTTGACAGATTTTCGCAATATCCACCACGCGTAACAGCGGATTACTCGGACTTTCTACCAGCACCAGTTTAGGTTTTTCTGCCAGCGCGGCCTGCAACGCCTGCTCATCTCCCTGATCGACAAAGCGCACGCAATAGCATCCGCGCTTCGCCAGGCTGTCAAACAGGCGGTAGCTGCCGCCGTAGCAGTCATGTGGCGCAACCAGCAGATCTCCGGGCTTCAGGAACACGGTCGTCACCAGATGAATCGCCGACATACCGGTATTGGTCAGTACCGCACCCGCACCGCCTTCCAGTTCGGCCAGCGCACGCTGAACCACATCGCGCGTCGGGTTGCCGCGGCGGGAGTAGTCATGGGCGCGCGGCTCATTAAAACCGGTAAAATTATAGGTACTGGAAAGGTGAATCGGCGGAACGACGCAACCGTACTGTTCGTCGTCATTTAACCCGCTACGCACTGCGATGGTGGCCTGTTTACGCGTCATGTTAGGGTGTTCCTGAGCTGAGTCGATGAAAAGTCAGGTCCCAGAGTAAACAGGTTCACAATAGACGTCAATACATCTGGACATCTAAACTTCTTTGCGTATAGATTGAGCAAACTGGAAATAGCCGTTAAAATTATCTGCATTAGCGCACAACTACAGGTGCTTAATCCGTGTCACGGTATCGCCTGTACGGTAAACTATGCGGAATTACGGTGAGTAACCATACGAGAAGTGCGGTCTTACCCCATATTAATGACGAAGAGGATTAAGGTATCTCATGGCTGAATGGAGCGGCGAATATATCAGCCCATACGCTGAGCACGGTAAGAAGAGTGAACAAGTAAAGAAAATTACGGTTTCCATTCCTCTGAAGGTGTTAAAAATCCTCACCGATGAACGCACGCGTCGTCAGGTGAACAACCTGCGTCACGCCACCAACAGCGAGCTGCTGTGTGAAGCGTTTCTGCATGCTTTTACCGGACAACCCCTGCCAAACGATGCCGACCTGCGCAAAGAGCGCAGCGACGAAATCCCGGAAGCGGCAAAAGAGATTATGCGTGAACTCGGCATCGACCCGGAGACGTGGGAATATTGATGCAGAAAAGAGCAGAAGCCACGCTTCTGCTTTTTTTCATGGTGATTATCGGTTTGGCTCTCTCGGATCAGGCTGGCTGATGGTACTGCGCCTTCTGCCGGTTTACATAACCAATCGTATTGTTTCCCCACAGCTGTTCGTACGGCATACCAGCCAGCATCTCCACGGTCTGGCGCGCCTGAGGTGTGATCGCGTCCGGGGTAATCCCTCCGGCCTGACGCATTTTCAGTGTCTCTTCGCGCAGTACTTTGTGCGTTTTCAGGTTTAATCGAAAACGCAGTGAAACCAGGAATCCCATGCAGAGCACCGCCACCGTACCGAAACTCAGAATCAGCATGATGGTATGGCTGACACCCGGCACCTGAGTGGCCTGTCCTGAGACAAAACCGGAATACTGCATCACAATGCCGACCAACATTACGGCACCGGCCTGAGACGCTTTGCGAGTCAGGGTCATGATGCCCGCAAATATCCCCTCGCGACGCTGTCCGGTGATGACCTCATCCACATCCGCAATATAGGTATAAATGTTCCACGGGATATAATTGATGCCGCCGCGCCCCAGACCGGCCACCGCGGAAATCAGCAGCAACAGCGCCGAATTGTCGCTCATCCCGCTATAGTACAGTGCGGAGTATGACAGCGCGCCCAGACCAAACAGCAGCACCACCACACGATACGACGGCGCCGGGCCAAAACGGATACACAGCGGGATCATCGCCATCACGGCGATAAACTGCAGGATCGCCATCGTCCCCATGAGATTGGACGCCAGCGTTGGGCTTTGCATCAGCACGAACACCACGTAATAGGTAAACACGGCGTTGAAAACGTCCTGCGCAATATAGCCGCCGAGATACATCCCGAGATGCAGACGAAAAATTCGAATGCGAAACGTTGAGCTCAGCTCAATCACCAGGCGATGCAGACTCTGCCCCAGAGTCAGCTTTTGCGCCTGCACCGCCAGCTCTTCCGCACTACGTTCACGTTCCCAGGTAAAGATCCAGACGAAAGTCAGCACCACGGCACACATAATGGCGAACACCAGGCTGGCGTAAAAGAAGGAGATGGCATTGTCCTTACCAAAATGGTTCAGCAAAATACCGGGTAAAAAAGCCGCCAGGATCGCTGACAGTTGCGCCATCGCGATACGCGCCCCGGAAAACTTCGTTTTCTGCCTGAAGTCGTCGGTCATTTCCGGAACCAGTGTTTCATAAGGCACCAAAATCATGGTGTAGACCACGTCGAACAACAGATAGGCGGCCAGATAATACCAGTAGCTCATTCCCTCCATCCACATCAGGCTATAGGAGAAAACGCAGGGAATACCCAGTAAAATAAAGAACTTCCGTCGACCAAATCGTTTTCCCAACCACGTATTGCCAAAGCTATCCGTCAGATATCCCATCAGCGGACTGACCACCGCATCCAAAATTCTCGCCATCGCAAAAATAAACGTCGCCTCTATTGGTGTTAATCCGCAAAAGGTGGTGAAAAAATATAATAACCATGCCGCAGTCAGCGCGGTTGTCCCTGCGCCAAGACAATCACCTGAGCCATAGGCAAGGTAATTCACAAGACCTATTTTTCGCTTATTCATCTGGATTCCCTGATTATTAAGCATGAAGTACGCGCGGCAAAAAAATACGCTTACCGCACAGGAATATGTCATAGAGAAGAATTTATTAATCAGAAAGTATAACCAATACCAATACGATAACGTGTCTGACGATCGTCGGTTGTCGCTGTATTATAGCCGGAAGAGACGTTACCCACTTCAGCAAAAGGAATCCAGGAACCTATTTTATAGGCAACGCGAAAGTTAAGTTCATAGTCTTCTTTTTTATTATTATATAAATCTTCACTGTCTGCGATTTTATAAATACCGTTCAGTTCAAACATCCAGTCATGAAGGTTATAGCCCAACCAGGCCTCCGGGCGATAAACCATTCGATCATCTCTGCCTTCTGAATTGCGACGAGTATACTCAAAACGATAGCGGAATGCCGTCCACCAGCTATCATTGATATTATATTGCACACGCAAGTACGGCTTATAGATTGCCTGACCTTCATCTGTTTCTATCGCCAGTCCCGGTTGCCAGACAAGGTCTTGCCAGGTGAACTGGTAACTGGCCGTGTACTCGTTACCGTTCGTCTCCATGTTATTAACCGGATGTTTTGGATCCGAATCATCAGAGCGCGAAATCGCTTCTACCGCAACGCCAAATCCACTGGCAAAACGATGGGACATATAAACACGGTCATAATTACGTCCGTCGTCATAATATTCATGACGATAATCTACGTAGCCAGCATGAGCGGCTCCAGATAATATTGGAATAAGTAATAACGCATATCCACGCTTCATAGCAATCCCTCTCAATAGAATACATCAAAAACAATCTGATCTTATCAACATCACAACGATAAAAATGCAATGATGAAAACAAGGATAATTTTATATTACGAAGTGAAGTTTATTTAAGTGGGAAAGTTAAAACCTTTTAAATTTTGCCAGCAAATAAAAATCATGGCAAAAAAAGGAAGATAAGAGAGACAGACATCACCAACAGAAACAATTTATCGATAAATTAAAAACACCATTTCAATTTGCTATGGCGTTATTTATTCAAGACATTAATGATATATATGGAACAGATAAATTTCAGAGACAAAAAAAGCGCCAGACGGCGCTTTTTTTTGACAGCTGAAACTTATTTGCTGCCCGGGATGTTGAAACGCTTGTTGAAGCGGTCAACACGGCCACCGGTTGCAACGTCACGCTGTTTGCCAGTGTAGAACGGGTGGCATTTACCGCACACGTCCAGGTTCAGATCGTGACCAACGGTAGAGCGGATTTTCATGACGTTACCGCAAGAACAGGTAGCAGTAATTTCTTCGTATTTCGGGTGAATATCTTTTTTCATGGGAAACCTCAGTTTAAGGCCGCGTCGCTCTTCCAGCCCTAACGCCAGACACCACGCGATGTTGATAGTATAGTTTGACACAATCAATTTGCATCAAAGGCGGCGAATCATACAGAAATTAGCCCACTCATGCAAACTGATTCGCTCGTCACCCACGACTAATGTGTATACTAACCCGCCAGATTTCAAGTCAGGACGATTTATGCCCGTAGCGCGCGTTGCCTTACCCGTTCCGCTTCCCCGCACCTTTGACTATCTTCTGCCGGAAGGCATGAGCAGCGTCAAGGCAGGATGTCGCGTGCGCGTGCCGTTTGGCAAACAGCAAGAGCGCGTCGGGATCGTGGTTTCGGTCAGCGACAAAAGCGAGCTGCCGCTGAATGAACTGAAAGCGATCGTTGACGTGCTGGATGATGAACCGCTCTTTTCGACCTCTGTCTGGCGTCTGCTGATCTGGGCGGCGGATTATTATCATCATCCCATCGGCGATGTGCTGTTCCACGCTCTGCCTATTCTGTTGCGTCAGGGGAAACCAGCTACCAACGCGCCTATGTGGTACTGGTTTGCCACCGAAGAGGGCCAGGTGGTTGATCTCAATAGCCTGAAGCGTTCCCCCAAACAGCAGCAGGCACTGGCTGCGTTACGGCAGGGGAAAATCTGGCGCGATCAGGTGACTGCTCTCGAATTCAACGATGCCGCGCTTCAGGCGCTGCGTAAAAAAGGCTTGTGCGAACTGGCGAGCGAAACGCCTGGTTTTAGCGACTGGCGCACAAATTACGCGGTCTGCGGCGAACGTCTGCGCCTGAACACCGAACAGGCCACCGCCGTTGGCGCCATTCACAGTGCGTCAGACAGTTTCTCCGCCTGGCTGCTGGCCGGGGTGACGGGCTCAGGTAAAACCGAAGTTTACCTGAGCGTACTGGAAAACGTCCTCGCGCAGGGTAAACAGGCGCTGGTAATGGTGCCGGAAATTGGCCTGACGCCGCAAACCATCGCCCGCTTTCGCGAACGTTTCAACGCGCCGGTGGAAGTGCTGCACTCCGCTCTCAACGACAGCGAACGCCTCTCTGCCTGGCTGAAGGCGAAAAACGGCGAAGCCGCGATCGTTATTGGCACCCGTTCCTCCTTATTTACACCGTTTAAAAATCTTGGCGTGATCGTGATCGATGAAGAACACGACAGTTCCTATAAACAGCAGGAAGGCTGGCGCTACCATGCCCGCGATCTGGCGGTCTGGCGCGCCCATAGTGAACGCATCCCGATTATCCTCGGCTCGGCAACGCCGGCGCTTGAGACGCTTTGCAATGTCAGGCAGAAAAAATACTGCATGCTGCGCCTGACGCGCCGTGCCGGAAACGCACGCCCCGCCACTCAGCATGTACTCGATTTAAAAGGTCAACAGGTGCAGGCAGGCCTGGCACCGGCGTTAATCGCCCGTATGCGCCAGCATTTACAGGCCGATAACCAGGTGATTTTATTCCTCAACCGCCGGGGTTTTGCGCCTGCGTTGCTTTGCCACGACTGCGGCTGGATTGCAGAGTGTCCGCGTTGCGATCACTACTACACCCTGCACCAGGCGCAGCACCACTTGCGCTGCCACCACTGCGACAGTCAGCGCCCGGTGCCGCGTCAGTGCCCCTCCTGCGGCTCCACGCATATGGTGCCGGTCGGGTTAGGCACCGAGCAGCTTGAACAAGCCTTAGCCCCCTTCTTTCCCGGCGTGCCGATTTCCCGCATTGACCGCGACACCACCAGCCGAAAAGGATCGCTTGAGCAACATCTGGCGGAAGTACATCGCGGCGGCGCAAGGATCCTGATCGGCACCCAGATGCTGGCAAAAGGTCACCACTTCCCTGATGTGACGCTGGTTGCGCTGCTGGATGTGGATGGCGCGTTGTTCTCCGCAGACTTCCGCTCGGCGGAGCGCTTTGCCCAACTTTATACTCAGGTGTCCGGACGCGCAGGACGCGCAGGCAAACAGGGGGAAGTGGTTTTGCAGACTCACCATCCGGAACATCCGCTGCTGCAAACTCTGTTGCATAAAGGCTATGATGCATTTGCCGAACAGGCGCTGGCCGAACGCCAAACGATGCAACTGCCGCCGTGGACCAGCCACGTTATCGTACGTGCTGAAGATCATAATAATCAGCAGGCTTCACTGTTTTTGCAGCAGCTGCGTAATCTGATCCAGGCCAGCCCGCTGGCAGATGACAAGCTCTGGGTGTTAGGCCCCGTTCCGGCGCTGGCGCCGAAGCGCGGCGGACGCTATCGCTGGCAGATTTTATTGCAACATCCATCACGAATTCGTTTGCAACATATCGTCAGCGGAACGCTCGCGCTCATCAATACCTTACCGGATTCACGCAAGGTGAAATGGATACTGGATGTCGATCCTATTGAGGGATAACCCCCTCACGATGCGAGGCGGATCGTAAAATTTAACACCCATCACACTTTTTATGAAAATTCTGTAACCGTTTCCATTCGCTATCTGATAAAAATGTTTCCGATGTGAATTTAAACAGGGATTGTGCTGCGCCGGATTTCCCAGGCGAGGAGAAAGAGTGAAACCGAATAAGCAGTGTT
>NZ_CP070239.1:1505924-1508131 GCF_016906145.1 Citrobacter sp. MGH 55 | reverse complement strand
CACAGGTTGCTGCCGCTACAATGAAAGATGTTGCCATGAAGGCGAAAGTCTCAACGGCAACCGTGTCTCGCGCGCTAATGAACCCGGATAAAGTCTCTCAGTCCACCCGAAACCGGGTTGAACAGGCAGCTGTAGAGGTCGGGTATTTACCGCAGGCGGCGGGACGCAACGTTAAACGTAATGAATCGCGAACCATCCTGGTGATTGTTCCGGATATTTGCGATCCCTTCTTTAGCGAACTGATCCGTGGGATCGAGGTCACCGCCGCCAGTCATGGCTATCTGGTGCTGATCGGCGATTGTGCGCATCAGAACCAGCAGGAAAAAACCTTCGTCAATTTGATCATCACCAAGCAAATTGATGGCATGCTGCTGCTGGGCTCTCGTCTGCCGTTTGACGCCAGTATTGAAGAGCAGCGCAATCTGCCGCCGATGGTGATGGCGAACGAGTTTGCGCCGGAACTGGAACTGCCCACCGTCCATATCGATAACCTGACCGCCGCATTCAATGCCGTGAACTACCTGCATGAGCTGGGACATCAGCGCATTGGCTGTATTGCCGGGCCGGAAGAAATGCCGCTGTGTCATTACCGCTTGCAGGGCTACGTGCAGGCGCTGCGTCGTTGCGGTATTACCGTTGATCCGCACTATATCGCCCGTGGGGATTTTACCTACGAAGCTGGCGGCAATGCGCTTAAACAACTGTTCGACTTGCCGCAACCACCGACAGCGGTATTCTGTCATAGCGATGTCATGGCGCTTGGCGCCCTCTCATGGGCCAAACGCCAGGGCATAAAAGTCCCGCAAGATTTGTCGATCATTGGATTCGATAACATCGCGCTGGCAGAATTCTGTGATCCGCCGCTGACCACCGTTGCGCAACCGCGTTTCGAAATTGGTCGCGAAGCGATGCTGTTGCTGCTTGACCAAATTCAGGGGCAAAATGTCAACAGCGGCTCGCGTTTAATGGATTGTGAGTTAATCCTTCGGGGTACGACGCGCGCCTTAACGTAAACCTTTCAGACACCGTGTCTGGTCAAAGGCCCGCCGCTTAAGTAACATGGCGGGCTGACGAACGAATCAATACAGCGAAACGATAGTGGCACAACGAGATTATGTACGTCGCGGCCAACCGGCACCTTCGCGGCGCAAAAAGAGCACCTCACGGAAAAAGCAACGCAACACGTCTGCGGTATCGCCCGCAATGGTCGCCATTGCCGCCGCCGTGCTTGTGGCCTTTATCGGTGGTCTGTACTTCATTACGCATCATAAAAAAGAAGAATCCGAAACGTTGCAGGGTCAGAAAGTGACTGGCAACGGGCTGCCGCCAAAGCCGGAAGAGCGCTGGCGCTATATTAAAGAGCTGGAAAGCCGTCAGCCGGGCGTACGTGCGCCCACAGAACCGTCAGCCGGTGGTGAAGTCATGAAGCCGGATCAACTGACTGAAGAACAGCGCCAGTTACTTGCGCAAATGCAGGCCGACATGCGCCAGCAACCGACGCAGCTCAACGAAGTGCCGTGGAACGAGCAGACACCGGCACAACGTCAGCAAACGTTGCAACGCCAGGCTCAGCAACGTCAGGTTGAGCAACAGCAGCAGTGGAACAGCACGCCGCCGGTTCAACAGCCGCGTACGCAGCCACAGACGCAAACGCGTACTGCGCAAACGGCGCCAGTGCAGCAGCCGTCGAAGCCTGCCACGCAGACGCAGAAACCCGCTGCGACGTCGCAACCGTACCAGGATCTGCTGCAGACCCCGGCACACACCACGGCATCGCAGCCAAAAACACAGCCAGCCGCACCGGTTGAGCGCGTGCCAGAGGCACCGAAGCCGACGACAGAGAAGAAAGACGAACGTCGCTGGATGGTACAATGTGGTTCGTTTAAAGGCGCAGAACAGGCAGAAACCGTGCGTGCACAGTTAGCTTTCGAAGGCTTTGACTCCAAAATCACCACCAATAATGGCTGGAACCGCGTGGTCATCGGGCCGGTGAAAGGCAAAGAGAATGCCGACAGCACCATTAGCCGTCTGAAGATGGCAGGTCACACAAACTGTATTCGACTCGCCTCCGGGGGTTGAAACCCCCAAAATCTCCCCCATCTATACTTGCATTACGCCCCGCACACCGTGCGGGGCTTGTATTCTGCATTTGTAACCAAGGGGTCTGCTCGTGACAACAATAGTAAGCGTACGCCGTAACGGCCAGT
>NZ_CP070239.1:1492398-1504596 GCF_016906145.1 Citrobacter sp. MGH 55 | reverse complement strand
CAGCCAGGTGGTTATCGCCGGTGATGGTCAGGCCACACTGGGTAACACCGTCATGAAAGGCAACGTGAAGAAAGTGCGTCGTCTGTACAACGACAAAGTCATTGCTGGCTTTGCGGGCGGTACGGCGGATGCGTTCACGCTGTTCGAACTGTTTGAGCGCAAGCTGGAAATGCATCAGGGACATCTGGTTAAAGCCGCCGTTGAGCTGGCGAAAGACTGGCGTACCGATCGCATGCTGCGCAAACTTGAAGCGCTGTTGGCGGTCGCGGATGAAACCGCCTCCCTCATCATCACCGGTAACGGTGACGTCGTGCAGCCGGAAAACGATCTGATTGCCATCGGCTCCGGCGGTCCCTACGCCCAGGCTGCGGCACGTGCTCTGCTGGAAAACACCGAGCTCGGCGCTCGCGACATTGCTGAAAAAGCGTTGGATATTGCAGGTGATATCTGCATTTACACCAACCATTTCCATACCATTGAAGAATTACCGTCTAAAGCGTAAGGATCTCCCATGTCTGAAATGACCCCACGCGAAATCGTCAGCGAACTGAACAAGCACATCATCGGCCAGGATAACGCCAAGCGTTCCGTGGCGATTGCACTGCGTAACCGCTGGCGCCGCATGCAGCTCGACGAAGAGCTGCGCCATGAAGTTACACCGAAAAACATTCTGATGATCGGCCCAACCGGTGTCGGTAAAACCGAAATCGCCCGTCGTCTGGCAAAGCTTGCCAACGCGCCGTTCATTAAAGTGGAAGCAACAAAATTCACCGAAGTGGGTTATGTCGGTAAAGAAGTCGACTCTATCATCCGCGATCTGACCGATGCCGCCATTAAAATGGTTCGCGTCCAGGCGATCGAAAAGAACCGCTATCGTGCGGAAGAGATGGCAGAAGAGCGCATTCTTGATGTGCTGATCCCACCGGCGAAAAATAACTGGGGCCAGGCAGAGCAACAGTCTGAACCGTCCGCTGCGCGTCAGGCGTTCCGTAAAAAACTGCGTGAAGGCCAGCTCGACGATAAAGAAATCGAGATCGATCTTGCCGCCGCACCGATGGGCGTGGAAATCATGGCGCCTCCGGGAATGGAAGAGATGACCAGCCAACTGCAGTCCATGTTCCAGAACCTGGGAGGACAGAAGCAGAAAGCGCGTAAGCTGAAAATCAAAGACGCGATGAAGCTGCTGATTGAAGAAGAAGCGGCCAAACTGGTGAACCCGGAAGAGCTGAAACAGGAAGCTATCGACGCCGTTGAGCAGCATGGGATCGTGTTTATCGACGAAATCGACAAAATCTGTAAGCGCGGCGAATCCTCGGGTCCGGACGTGTCCCGTGAAGGCGTACAGCGCGACCTGCTGCCGCTGGTTGAAGGCTGCACCGTCTCGACCAAACACGGTATGGTCAAAACCGACCACATTTTGTTTATCGCCTCTGGCGCATTCCAGGTGGCAAAACCGTCCGATCTGATCCCGGAACTGCAGGGTCGTCTGCCGATTCGCGTAGAGCTGCAGGCGCTGACTACCAGCGACTTCGAACGTATTCTGACGGAACCTAACGCTTCTGTTACCGTGCAGTACAAAGCGTTGATGGCGACCGAAGGCGTCAACATTGAGTTTACGGAATCCGGTATCAAGCGTATTGCTGAAGCAGCATGGCAGGTTAACGAGACCACTGAAAACATCGGTGCCCGTCGTCTGCACACCGTTCTGGAGCGTCTGATGGAAGATATTTCCTATGATGCGAGCGATTTGAACGGTCAAAGCATAACAATTGATGCGGATTATGTGAGCAAACATCTGGATGCGCTGGTCGCAGATGAAGATCTGAGCCGTTTTATCCTATAATCGCGTTCACTGCATTTTCATCATTGTTGATGGGGCTGAAAGGCCCCATTTTTATTGGCGCTAAATATGACTGAACAACAACAAATTAGCCGCTCCCAGGCCTGGCTGGAAAGTTTACGACCCAAGACTCTACCGCTCGCCTTCGCGGCGATCATCGTCGGTACGGCCCTGGCATGGTGGCAGGGATATTTTGATCCGCTGGTCGCCTTGCTGGCGCTCATTACGGCAGGGCTTCTGCAAATCCTGTCAAATCTCGCCAACGACTATGGTGATGCCGTTAAAGGCAGTGATAAGCCGGATCGCATTGGGCCGCTGCGTGGGATGCAAAAAGGGGTGATCACCCAACAGGAGATGAAGCGCGCGCTGATCATCACCGTGGTACTCATTTGCGTGTCCGGTCTGTCGCTGGTTGCGGTGGCGTGCCGCACGCCGGCGGATTTTGTCGGCTTCCTGGTGCTTGGCGTACTGTCGATCATTGCCGCCATCACCTATACCGTGGGCAATCGTCCTTATGGCTACATCGGTCTGGGCGATATTTCCGTGCTGGTCTTCTTTGGCTGGCTGAGCGTGATGGGGAGTTGGTATCTGCAGGCGCATACACTGATCCCGGCGTTAATCCTTCCAGCTACCGCCTGCGGTCTGCTGGCCACCGCCGTGCTTAACATCAATAACCTGCGCGATATCAACAGTGACCGGGAAAACGGCAAGAACACGCTGGTTGTCCGCCTCGGCGCCGTAAATGCCCGTCGTTACCACGCTTGCTTGCTGATAGGCACGCTGATCTGCCTGGCGCTGTTTAACCTGCTTTCGCTGCAAAGTCCGTGGGGTTGGTTGTTCCTGCTGGCCGCACCGGTACTGGTAAAACAGGCGCGTTACGTGATGCGCCAGATGGAACCAGCAGCGATGCGCCCAATGCTTGAACGTACGGTAAAAGCCGCATTGTTGACTAACCTGCTGTTTGTTGTCGGGATTTTCTTAAGTCAGTGGGCAAGATAACTGACAAATATCAATTAACAATTGATGATTTTGCCAACAGTACGCATAGCGCGATATACTAAAAATTCTCGCAGCAACTGAACGTTAAGCCTATGAAATACGATACTTCCGAGCTTTGTGACATCTATCAAGAAGATGTCAACGTCGTGGAACCACTGTTCTCTAACTTTGGAGGACGGTCGTCGTTTGGCGGACAAATCGTCACGGTGAAATGTTTCGAGGACAACGGGTTGCTGTACGATCTGCTCGAACAAAATGGCCGTGGTCGCATTCTGCTGGTCGATGGCGGCGGTTCTGTCCGTCGTGCGCTGGTCGACGCCGAACTGGCGCGTCTGGCTGTACAAAATGAATGGGAAGGCCTGGTCATCTACGGCGCAGTGCGTCAGGTAGACGATCTGGAAGAGCTGGACATCGGCATTCAGGCGATTGCCGCGATTCCGGTAGGTGCAGCAGGCGAAGGGATTGGGGAAAGCGATGTCCGCGTCAATTTCGGCGGCGTGACCTTCTTCTCCGGCGACCATCTGTACGCCGATAACACCGGAATCATCCTCTCCGAAGACCCGCTCGATATCGAGTGATCGAAAAAGGCACCGTAAGGTGCCTTTTTTATTGGTTATCGCGGGCTACTGGATGGCGGCTTGCGCCTTATCCGGCCTACAAGCTACTTGCTCAGGAATCCTCTAAAGATTTCGCGTTAGGGCAAGGCGGCAAGCGAATGAATCCCCAGGAGCGTAGTAAACTACGTGACCGGGGTGAATACGC
This sequence comes from Citrobacter sp. MGH 55, assembly GCF_016906145.1. Classification (NCBI taxonomy): domain Bacteria; kingdom Pseudomonadati; phylum Pseudomonadota; class Gammaproteobacteria; order Enterobacterales; family Enterobacteriaceae; genus Citrobacter; species Citrobacter sp. MGH 55. The sequence goes on along the minus strand of NZ_CP070239.1, from coordinate 1,500,995 downwards.
GCAGCCAACGCCGCCATAACGTGAAAGATGACGAGGATTAGACTTCTTCCATGCGGCCCAGCAATGCCTGCAAACGATCCTGCCAGCCATTCTGCTGTTCTTTCAGAGACTGATTTTCGCGCTCGAGCTCTTCACGGCTGTGCTGTGCAGATTGCACTTCCTGCGCCAGCGAGCTGTTCTTCTCTTTCAGCTCTTCAATTTCCATCTGCAACAAGGTGATGGTATCAATCGCCTGCTGTACTTTTGCTTCCAGTTTCTCAAACACTTCTAAAGACATGGTCATACTCTCCTGAATTGCAAGGCGACGCTTCACGTGAACGCGCACAATATATAGTGCCGATTGTATGAAGCCCCGCTCTCCCTGTCCAGCGGCATCCCGCGCTGATTGCGGTTTGCAACACTTTTCAGTCGACTCTTACAGACATTGACGGCCTAACCCTTAAGTGTTAACGCTTTGGTTAATGAAATGATTCAGCTCACACTATTTTTGTATAACAAAACGCGCCTCATGGCGCGAAAACGCTCATTTTATTGACGGAGTACACACATTTTAAGTTCGATATTTCTCGTTTGTGCTCGTTAACGATAAATTAACAGTGTGCCTACAGGGCATCGCGGACGTCAGTGACCTCCTCGCATACAATAAACATTAAACTCTTCAGGATCCGATTATGAGTCAAACATCAACCTTAAAAGGCCAGTGCATTGCTGAATTCCTCGGTACCGGGTTGTTGATTTTCTTCGGTGTGGGGTGTGTCGCTGCGCTTAAAGTCGCGGGTGCGTCTTTTGGACAGTGGGAAATCAGCGTCATCTGGGGATTGGGGGTAGCCATGGCTATCTACCTGACCGCAGGGGTGTCTGGCGCACATCTCAACCCGGCAGTCACTATCGCGTTGTGGCTGTTTGCGTGTTTCGACAAGCGCAAAGTTGTTCCTTTTATCCTTTCTCAATTTGCCGGTGCCTTTTGCGCAGCGGCGTTAGTTTACGGGCTTTACTACAATCTTTTCGCCGACTTCGAACAAACGCACCACATTGTACGTGGCAGCATTGAGAGTGTTGATCTGGCCGGCACTTTCTCAACGTATCCCAACCCACATATCAATTTTGTGCAGGCCTTCGCGGTTGAAATGGTGATTACCGCTATCCTGATGGGGCTTATTCTGGCGCTGACTGATGACGGTAACGGTGTACCGCGTGGCCCGCTGGCTCCTTTGTTGATTGGTTTACTGATTGCGGTTATCGGCGCATCCATGGGCCCACTGACCGGGTTTGCGATGAACCCGGCACGTGACATCGGTCCGAAAGCGTTCGCCTGGCTTGCAGGCTGGGGTAATGTCGCCTTCACCGGTGGCAAAGATATTCCTTACTTCCTGGTGCCGCTGTTTGGCCCCATCGTTGGTGCTATTTTGGGCGCTTTCGCCTATCGCAAGCTGATCGGTCGCCATTTGCCGTGCGATATCTGTGCCGTGGAAGAGAAGGAAACCACGACCACTTCACAACAAAAAGCTTCGCTGTAATGTGACTACGGGACAAATAATTATGACTGAGAAAAAATATATCGTTGCGCTCGACCAGGGAACCACCAGCTCCCGCGCCGTCGTGATGGATCATGATGCCAATATCGTAAGCGTCTCACAGCGCGAATTTGAGCAGATCTACCCGAAAGCAGGCTGGGTAGAACACGACCCGATGGAAATCTGGGCAACGCAGAGCTCTACCCTGGTGGAAGTCCTGGCGAAAGCGGACATCAGTTCCGATCAGATTGCAGCTATCGGGATTACTAACCAGCGTGAAACAACCATCGTCTGGGAACGTGAGACCGGTAAACCTATCTATAACGCGATTGTCTGGCAGTGCCGTCGTACCGCGGATATCTGCGAACACCTGAAGCGCGATGGCATGGAAGAGTACATCCGCAATAACACGGGTCTGGTCATTGACCCGTATTTTTCCGGCACCAAAGTGAAGTGGATCCTCGACCACGTCGAAGGCTCTCGTGAGCGCGCACGTCGCGGCGAACTGCTGTTCGGTACCGTTGATACCTGGCTTATCTGGAAAATGACCCAGGGACGCGTACACGTAACGGATTACACCAACGCCTCGCGTACCATGCTGTTCAACATCCACACGCTGGACTGGGACGACAAGATGCTGGATGCGCTGGATATTCCACGCGCCATGCTGCCGGAAGTGCGCCGTTCTTCCGAGGTCTACGGTCAGACCAACATCGGCGGTAAAGGCGGCACGCGTATTCCGATCTCCGGTATCGCCGGTGACCAGCAGGCTGCACTGTTCGGCCAGCTGTGCGTGAAGGAAGGGATGGCGAAAAACACCTACGGCACCGGCTGCTTTATGCTGATGAACACCGGCGAAAAAGCGGTGAAATCCGAAAACGGCCTGTTGACCACCATCGCCTGCGGCCCGACCGGGGAAGTGAACTATGCGCTGGAAGGCGCTGTGTTTATGGCGGGCGCTTCTATTCAGTGGCTGCGTGATGAAATGAAGCTCATCAGCGACGCCTTCGATTCCGAGTATTTCGCGACCAAAGTGAAGGACACCAACGGCGTGTACGTCGTCCCCGCCTTCACCGGCCTGGGCGCGCCGTACTGGGACCCGTATGCGCGTGGCGCGATCTTCGGCTTGACCCGTGGTGTGAACGCCAACCACATCATCCGTGCAACGCTGGAATCTATTGCCTACCAGACCCGCGACGTACTGGAAGCGATGCAGGCAGACTCAGGCATTCGCCTGCACGCCCTGCGCGTGGACGGTGGTGCGGTCGCCAACAACTTCCTGATGCAGTTCCAGTCTGACATTCTTGGCACGCGCGTTGAGCGTCCGGAAGTGCGTGAAGTCACGGCGTTGGGTGCGGCCTACCTGGCCGGTCTGGCAGTCGGTTTCTGGCAGAACCTTGATGAACTGCAGGAAAAAGCGGTCATCGAACGTGAATTCCGCCCTGGCATCGAAACCACCGAGCGTAACTACCGTTACAGCGGCTGGAAGAAAGCGGTCAAACGCGCGCTGGCGTGGGAAGACCACGAAGAGTAATCGCGAATTGCCGGATAACGATGCGAAAGCGTCTTATCCGGCCTACGGATGAGATTACGGTGCGGGGACAACCCCGCACACTCACCCTCTGATATCAATAATTTCCCCCTCTCCCCTGTGCTACACTTCGCGCCATTCCTTTCTGCTACGAGTTTGCTATGAGACGAGAACTTGCCATCGAATTTTCCCGCGTAACCGAAGCGGCGGCGCTGGCTGGCTACAAATGGTTAGGACGCGGTGACAAAAACACCGCCGACGGCGCGGCGGTTAACGCCATGCGCATAATGCTAAACCAGGTCAACATTGACGGGACCATCGTGATCGGGGAAGGCGAGATCGACGAGGCGCCGATGCTCTACATCGGTGAGAAAGTCGGTACCGGTCGCGGCGACGCGGTGGATATTGCCGTCGACCCCATTGAAGGCACACGAATGACGGCGATGGGCCAGGCCAACGCGTTGGCCGTTCTGGCCGTGGGTGACAAGGGTTGCTTCCTGAACGCACCTGACATGTATATGGAAAAGCTGATTGTTGGACCGGGCGCAAAAGGCAGCATCGATCTCAATCTGCCGCTGGAAGAGAACCTGCGTAATGTCGCCAACGCGCTGGGCAAACCGCTGAGCGAACTGACGGTAACGATTCTGGCGAAACCGCGTCATGATGACGTGATCGCAGAGATGGCGAAGCTTGGCGTGCGCGTATTCGCGATTCCTGATGGCGATGTTGCCGCGTCCATTCTGACCTGCATGCCGGACAGCGAAGTGGATGTGCTGTACGGGATTGGCGGTGCGCCGGAAGGTGTGGTGTCCGCCGCGGTGATCCGCGCACTGGATGGTGACATGCAGGGCCGTCTGCTGGCACGTCATGATGTCAAAGGCGACAGCGAAGAGAACCGTCGCATTGGCGAACAAGAGCTGGCACGCTGCCAGGCAATGGGCATCGAGGCGGGTAAAGCGCTGCGTCTGGATGAAATGGCGCGTAGCGATAATGTTATTTTCTCCGCAACCGGCATCACCAAAGGCGATCTGCTGGAAGGGATCAGCCGTAAAGGTAATATCGCGACCACCGAAACGCTGCTGATCCGCGGTAAGTCACGCACCATCCGCCGTATTCAGTCGATCCACTATCTCGACCGTAAAGACCCGGACGTGCAGGCGCACATCCTGTAACTGATTTGTTCGTTCGAGCCTTCCAGCCCCTCCGGGCTGGAAATCTTTCCGCCAACGAACGAAGATAAGGGAACGAGACCCGTACAGGAGAAAACCATGGCAGATTGGGTAACAGGCAAAGTCACAAAGGTACAGAACTGGACTGATGCTCTGTTTAGTCTGACCGTTCACGCCCCCGTTCATCCCTTCACCGCAGGTCAATTTACCAAACTCAGTCTTGAGATTGACGGCGAGCGCGTCCAGCGTGCCTACTCGTATGTGAATGCCCCTGACAATCCCGATCTGGAGTTTTACCTGGTCACCGTGCCTGACGGTAAGCTAAGCCCACGTCTGGCGGCACTCAAGCCCGGCGACGAAGTACAGGTAGTGAGCGAAGCAGCCGGTTTCTTTGTGCTTGACGAAGTACCGGACTGCGACACGTTATGGATGCTGGCAACCGGCACCGCCATTGGTCCCTATTTATCGATTCTGCAACTGGGTAACGATCTCGAACGTTTCAAAAATCTGGTACTGGTCCACGCCGCACGATACGCCGCCGATTTAAGCTACCTGCCGCTGATGCAGGCGCTACAAAAGCGCTACGAAGGCAAACTGCGGATCCAGACGGTGGTGAGCCGGGAGACCGTCGCGGGTTCACTGACCGGTCGCATTCCGGCATTGATTGAAAGTGGCGAACTGGAAAAAGCGGTAGGCTTACCGATGGATAAAGAGACCAGCCATGTGATGCTGTGTGGAAATCCGCAAATGGTTCGCGACACACAGCAGTTGCTGAAAGAGACCCGGCAGATGACCAAACATTTGCGCCGCCGGCCAGGCCATATGACCGCCGAGCATTACTGGTAATACGGTTCAGGGCGCTGATTTAAACGCGACATCCTGCGTGTCTTTACCGTATTTATTTTCGCCCTGGGTGCCAACAAACGCCCCCAGGTCGATAAGAGTCATGATGAGGATAAGCGTCGGCGCAAACCGTCCGACCACCCATTGCCACATCCCCGGCAGAATAGCCCAGTTACCGGCTAACAGCATCCAGGCAAGAATAATCAATAACGCCCACAGCCCCGAACGCCCACGATCGTGCAGACGTTTCACCGTAACCGCTGCCGTCGGCCAGAGCAGACACACCAGGGCAAAGGGAGCAATCTGATCGGGAAGTAATTTTTGACTCTCGAGCGAAAACAGAACCACCATGCTGACAATCCACAGCGCAATCCAGATCCAGAAATCACGGCGTCCAATACGCCCTTTAAATGAGAATAACCACTGCTGTAGGGTCATGTCTGTTCCTTTAAAATGACTATCTTCGACAGTTTACCCTTTTGACAAGCCAGACGGTTATCGTTTTAATCGTGGACAGTCATAACGAAAGGTAAGATTGATGAAGCCAGGATGTTCACTGTTTTTATTATTGTTTTCTGCGATGCTCTCCAGCCCTCCGGCGCTGGCGGCTGAGCCATTGGCGGCCACCACCGCACCGTATTTACTCGCCGGTGCCCCCACGTTTGACCTTTCGATCAGCCAGTTTCGTGAAAACTTTAATACGCAAAATCCGAAGCTTACCTTAAATGAATTCCGCGCCATCGACAGTAGTCGCGACAAAGCCAACCTCACCCGTGCGGCCAGCAAAATAAATGAAAACCTGTACGCCTCGACCGCTCTTGAGCGCGGAACGCTGAAGATTAAGAGCATGCAGATAACCTGGCTGCCGATTCAGGGGCCGGAACAGAAAGCGGCGAAAGCCAAAGCGCAGGAATATATGGCGGCAGTGATCCGCACGGTCGCCCCCTTATTGACCAAAGAGCAGAGCCAGAAAAAGCTGCAAAAGCTGCTTACGTCGGGGAAAAATAAGCGCTATTACGCGGAGACCGAAGGCGCAATTCGCTATGTTGTCGCAGATAACGGCGAAAAGGGGCTGACCTTCGCGGTTGAACCGATTAAGCTGGCGTTATCTGAAAATCTGGACAGGCCCAATTGATGATAAAAAGCAAAGCCTTTCCGGGGAGTGATCTCTATACTGTTTCACAGACCATGCTGCCCTGCGGGGCGGCCATCTTCCTTAATTCGCTGACAAAGCGTGGAGAATAGAAATGCGACATCCTTTAGTGATGGGTAACTGGAAACTGAACGGCAGCCGCCACATGGTAAACGAACTGATTGCTAACCTGCGTAAAGAGCTGGCTGGCGTCGCTGGCTGTGCGGTAGCGATCGCACCGCCAGAAATGTATATCGATCTGGCAAAACATGCTGCGGCCGGTAGCCACATCCTCCTGGGCGCACAGAACGTTGACCTGAACCTGTCCGGCGCATTTACCGGTGAAACAAGTGCTGAAATGCTGAAAGACATCGGCGCACAGTACATCATCATCGGCCACTCTGAGCGTCGTACTTACCACAAAGAGTCTGACGAACTGATCGCGAAAAAATTCGCTGTGCTGAAAGAGCAGGGTCTGACTCCCGTTCTGTGCATCGGTGAAACCGAAGCTGAAAACGAAGCGGGCAAAACAGAAGAAGTGTGCGCACGTCAGATCGACGCCGTTCTGAAAACACAGGGTGCTGCGGCATTCGAAGGCGTAGTTATCGCTTACGAACCGGTTTGGGCAATCGGCACCGGCAAATCCGCAACGCCAGCGCAGGCACAGGCTGTTCACAAATTTATCCGTGATCATATTGCCAAAGCAGACGCGAAAATTGCTGAGCAGGTCATCATCCAGTACGGCGGTTCCGTAAACGCAGCTAACGCGGCAGAACTGTTCACTCAGCCGGATATCGACGGCGCGCTGGTTGGCGGTGCTTCTCTGAAAGCTGACGTTTTCGCCGTGATCGTAAAAGCAGCTGAAGCAGCAAAACAAGCTTAAGTTGTGTAGTCGGGGGGACCTCTCCCCCGACTTATCCCCGTATTACCAGTATCCCAACCAGTGCCACCAGAAAGCCCCTGTCACCGCCCAGATAGTCAGGTTTACCACACTCATCACCAGCCCCGTCTTCCACCATTCCGCCAGAGTGGCATAGCCAGAGCCAAAAATAATCGGCGCAGTGCCCGTACCGTAGTGGGTGAGCGACATCATCAGCGAAGAGGAGAAACCGAGCATCAGCCCCAGCAGGGCCGGTGGCGCGCCCAGACCTAACCCCGCGATGAAGAAGGCGGAGAACATGGCCGTGATATGCGCCGTGGTGCTGGCGAAAAAGTAATGAGAGTAGACGTAAAGCAGGATCAACAGCAGTGTCGCAATACTCCAGTGGACGCCAAGATGATTGATTGCCGTCCCCACACTGGTCGCAAGCCAGCCGACCAGTCCCAGTTTGCTGAGGAAATCCGCCATCATCACCAGCGCGGCAAACCAGACAATGGTATCCCAGGCACCGCGGCACTTAAGGATGTCCTCCCAGTGTAATACCCCCGTCAGCAACAGAATCGATAAACCGATCAGCGCCGCACTGGTGGGGTTAACGGTCCAGCCGCTGCCCATGATCATCGCGGGAACGCCAGCCCACAGGCAGAGCAGCAAAATGAACACCGCCAGCGTGATTTTTTCCGCCAGCGACAGTGGGCCGAGAAGATCCAGCTTTTGCCGGGCGAACTGCGGCGCATTGGGTGTGCGGGTAATGGCGGGTGGATAGAGCCACCAGATGACGATGGGCATCACAATCAGCGAAACGACCGCCGGAAGAAGCGCCGCAATGGCCCACATCCCCCAGGTCATATTCAGTACCCCATCCGTTCCCTGGGACAAAAAGGTGACAATGAGGGGGTTAGGGGCGGTTGCGGTGATGAACATCGCTGAACTGATCGGGTTAATGTTGTAATTCACCAGCGCCAGATAGCGCCCCGTTGAGCCATTTTCGCTATTGCCGGGCTGCGATCCAAGGCTGTCGGCGATGGCACGCATCACCGGGTGAATAATGCCGCCGCCGCGTGCCGTGTTACTTGGGGTGACGGGTGCAATCAGCGTTTCCGCGAGGGTTAATGCCCACGCGATACCTAAGGTTCGCTTACCAAACAACGCAATAAATCCGTAGCCGATACGCGCCCCAAGTCCTGTTTTCAGCAAGCTTTGCGACAGCATGATCGATAAACCGATCAGCCAAATCAGTTGGTTGGAAAAGCCACTCAGCGCATCGTTAAGCGCTGCCGCAGGCTTACCGGGATTCGTCACACCGGTCATCGCCACCAGCATGATCGCCACAACAGCAATCGCCCCGATAGGCATCGCTTTGCCGATAATGGCCGCAATCGTACCGATAAACAGCGCCAGCAGATGCCATGCCTGTGGCGTCACGTCCGCAGGACAAGGGATGATAAACCAGATGGTCAGTGTGATAACCATCGAGATGATGGCGGGCCAACCGCGAATGGGAGTCAATCTATCCATGGTTCAATCT
>NZ_CP070239.1:1461208-1491164 GCF_016906145.1 Citrobacter sp. MGH 55 | reverse complement strand
ACAATCCTTGAGTATCCTGCGCATAAGTATGCGTTTCAGTATTAACCGTCATTCGTGCAGGTAAAACTCACCACCCTCTCACAAAACTAAAATAATCAGGCAATTAACATTACAATTTTCCTAATAGATTAAACCATGCATAGTCCAGTGGCAGCAGGATCAGATACGTCGTCAGCGCCAGCACCAGACACAGGAGCAGCCCGGCTCTCGCTGGCACCCTGCCTAACGCCATCGCCACCACAATAGGTGATGCCTGATACGGCAGTAGTGGCGTTGAATAGCCCAGCACCTGAATCATAATCACCGACAGCAGTGGGAATTGCGTTGCCTCAGAAAAGCTCTGCGCCAGAGTGGTATACAGCGCCGGAACGCCGTTGGCGGTCATAATGAAGTTAAGCGCAGTGGTGATGCCGGTCAGGGCGAGAAAACTGGTGAACGGTTTCTCCGGATCCAGCGGCATCACGTGCAGCAGCGCTTCACCGACCGCATCGCCAATACCGGTTTGCGTCACAACGCTCGCCAGTCCAAGAATACCGGCAACATAAATGCAGGTACGGATGTTAACCCCCGTGGAAAACTCCTCTCCATTGATGAACCCGACACGCGGTAACAGAGTGATGACCGCTGCCGCCAGCCCGGTCCACGCCGGGCCAATGCCATGCCAGCTTTCGCTGACCCACATCACCAACACGACTGCCAGCATCCAGGCCAGTCGCTTTTCGTCGCGGCTCATTGGCTCCGGTGGTGAGAATTCACGTGGCGAATGGGGTTTTCCGGGAAACAGCCAGCAGATCAGCGCAATCAACAGTCCGCCTTTCAGCCAGCCTAATACCGGCGTATGCAACAGCAGATAAGGCAGATAGTTCAGATGGATACCGTACGATCCTTCCGCCGCCCCGCTCATTACGAGATTCGGCACGTTAGCAGGCAAAATGGTGGCGGAAAGCTGAAAAGTGCCAAAACCCACAGCAAGCGCCAGGCCATACCACGCACGGGTGCCATCAAGGATCCCGGCACGCTTCGCCATCGCTGCAACAACGGGCATCAGCAGCGCAATACGTCCCATATTAGAGGGCATTACAAACGCCAGCGCATAGCTCAGCAGCACCACGCTTGAGACCATCAGCGGCCAGGATTCCGTCAGCCGTGATGACAACGCTCTTGCCGCCCTGTCCGCCAGTCCGGTTTTGCGGATCGCCACGCCCAGCACAAAGCCGCTGAATACCAGCCAGAACGCCGAGGAGGCAAAGCCGCCAAAGATGACGTCCGGTGGGGCGATTTTTGCCACCATCGCCACCGTGAAGAACAGCAGCGCAGTGATAAATTCCGGTAATAGCGAGGTTGCCCAGAGCAGGATGGTGACAATCACCACCAACGAGGGCAGAAACAGAGGGTGTGAAAACCAGAGCGACATGCCTGTCTCCTGTTGTTTTTTTCAACAAGAATACGGGGGCATCCCCCTTCTGTAAACGCGCGTCTCCCCCTAAAAAAGCAGAGGGTCAGTGATAATGGATTTCGCCGAAGTAGTCAGACAGCACATAGTAGCGGCAATACTCAAAGGGATGCGCTTCCCCCGCCATAAACGTCTGGCGCGCCACGGAAAGGAGTGGTTTGTTCTCAGCAATCTGCAGCTTCTCGCATAAATCAGGACTGGGCAGAATGGCATCGACCTTTTCGATCGCTGAGTCGCTTTTCACATTCAACAGGTGATAAAGCGAGGTATGGGCCAGTTCATCCGCTGTCAGGGTTAATCCCGGAAAGAAGGAGAGATCGAGATAAATTTTCTCGTGGTTAAACGGGCGATCGTTCAGGTATCGCACCCGAGAAATATAGAGATAGTGATGATGGGCCGGCAGGCTTAAACCATCTTCCTGCGCGTCGCGCGCCCGGCGTGTGGCGATTTCCAGAATGCGGTTCTCAACCGCCACGCTGGCATCACGCAGGTCGCTGGTGATCCCGCGAAAGGTATGACCATAGCTGACGCCTTCCGGCACCGCGCTCACCACGGAACCACTTCCGCGCTGAGAGGTGATCACACCGGCGTTGATCAACTCACTCCACGCCTGCTTCACGACGATCAGCGACACATTATAGGTTTGGGCGATCGCTTTTTGCGTTGGCAACTGACTCCCCAGCGGCAGGGTGCCGTTCTGGATCTGCTGGCAGATGATATAAAACAACTGCTTATACAGCGGAGTGAAACTCGTTTTATCAACCTGCAAGCCATTTACCTCGAAAGTCTGCCAGTCGGGGACGGTTGTCGCCGCCCCCGCAGGGCAGCGCACTACCCTTTAATCTGTCTGGCGAGTTCAGCCAAATCGAAATGATTCATACGATTAACGGTAGTTAAATAGTCGGCAGGAAAAGCATCAGCACCGTGCCAGGCGCCGGAGAGTGCCCCAACCATGGTGGCGACGGTATCGGTGTCATTGCCGATATTAACGGCGGAAATAATAGCATCAACGGCCGAATCCGGACAACACGCGAACAGACCAAACGCGGCCGGAACCGCCTCGCTGACGTGCAACCCGGACCCGATGATATCGGCAATCTCAACAATCGCCGTCTCCCAATGGGCGTGCCGCTTACCGATCGCTACCGCCAGTTCAATACGACGCGCCACCGACGGCCCGGCAACCATCATCGCGCCCTGTTCTGCCGCCAGCGCATAACCCCTGTCAGCGCCGTAAATCCCGGCCGCAATGATGCTTTCAGCACTCGCAACGGACTGTAACGCCTCGCTGGTTGCTGCCGCCATCGCCGCTGCGCCAGACATCGCCAGTACGTTATTGTGGGTAAAGCGGCAGATATCCAGCGCAGTCTGAATCGCTTTTTCTATGTCGCCAGGATGCAGTACAGCGGCAGGCCAAATCTTCATTGCCGCGCCGTTGGTGGCTTCCGCATTCCCCTTATTGATAATCTGTACCGACTGTTTCTCACCTTCCAGTTCCCCCTGCAGGGACACGCGATTATCGTTAAAGATGGCTTTCATCGCGGCTCGGGTGGTTGGCCCGGTAAAATTGGCGTAGTACGGATAGGCCAGCCAGCGCTGGAAGGCTTCACGCATTGCTTCATCGCTCACCTGACGATGGTGCTGTAGCAGGGCGTCCATGATGTACTTCGCCTGAATAAAGTCATCGGTACACATTCCGGCTTCGTTACAGCGACCAAACGTATCGGCGGGCGGTTTCTCAAACCCGGTCACCCAGCCACCAAAGTATTCGCGAATTTGTTGCTGAGTACGCACTTCGGTCGCTGCGCCCATCGCGTCCGCCGCAGCGGCACCAATCAGGCAGCCCAGTATTTTGTTAATTTCAACGTGCATGAATGACTCCTTAACGGTTTAGCATATTTTTTCCAGTGGATGACAGGCGCGAAAAGCCGCGAGCTGTTCAGGATAAGGCAACGCGGTCATCGCCCCTTTTGCCGTGACCACCATCGCGCCGCAGGCATTGGCTGTACCGATCGCCTGCGCAAGCAAGTGACTGTCCCAAGAAGCGGCCTGTGAAAGGGTATAAAGCAGCCCGCCGACAAAGGCATCGCCCGCTCCGGTGGTGTCCACCACGGAAATTTTCGCGGCCGGGAACGCGCATTCGCCCTCTGGCGTCACCAGGTACGCCCCTGCATCGCCCAATGAGATAACGGTGGTTTCACAGCCAAGTTCACGCATCAGATAGCGTGCGTCCTGCCAGCGTTCGACCTTACCCAGCCAACACAGCTCATCCGCAGAGACCTTGCAGATGGAGGCCAACGCAATAGATTGTGCGAGTAAGGGGACGATTTCCTGGGTATCCCGCCACATGCTGACGCGCAGGTTAACGTCGAACATGACGTGCCCTCCCGCCGTCTTCATGCGTCTGGCGCCTTCCAGACACGCCTCACGCGCCGGACTGTCGGTCAGGCCAATCGAGCTGAAGTAAAACCACTCGTTGGCGCTGAAAGTCGGTAAATCCTGCACCGAGACAAAAGTGTCCGCGCCGGGATGTACCAGATAGGTAAAACTGCGCTCGCCTTCTGGCGTCAGATTGACGATCAGTACCGCGCTGGTTTGCTGTGGGTCGAGGCGCAATGACCCCACACCTACCCCGTTTTCTGCCAGCGTCTGGCGGAGAAAACGTCCGGCGTCATCCTCCCCAAGACAGCCGATAAATTCACAGTCGCCACCCAGTCGCGCGATGCAAACGGCGACGTTAGCCGATGCACCCCCCGGACATTTCAGGTAGGTGTCCGCGCCTTCCGGCACCAGATCCACGGACGCGTCGCCAATCACCCAGACTTTTTTGAGATGACTCATCTGCTCCTCCTCACGCCTGACGCTGCGCCAGTTCACTCTGGATATCGCGGTAATAATCGTTGTTGATCAGATACTTTTTCATCACCACGCCAACCACCAGATGGAAGACGGCGGGGATGAGCGTCATCATCAGCGCAATCCCGGTCAGCGAGCTTGCACTCTGCTGGACATCCGCCTGATAGCCGAAGTGGCTCAGCAGGAAGCCAAGGACGCCGCCGGCAATCCCCATCCCGAATTTCTGAAAGAACAGAATGCCGCCGAAAGCCAGTCCGGAAACGCGCAGCCCGGTTTTCTTCTCGCCGTAATCGACGGCCTCCGCGATGGAAGACCAGAACACCGGCATTTGCATGTCGCAGAAGAAGTTGATGAGAAAGTAAAAGACAAAGGCGAGGATCAGGTTCTGCTGCCCGACGCAAAGATACATGCCGATACTCAGCGCGAAGGTCATCAGTTGGGTGTAGCGGAACATTTTTATTTTGTCCCAGAACTTAGTCACCCACGTGGTCGCAATCATCGCCAGAATAGACGCCACCACGCCGACGGTCAGGAACGGTGAAATCAGGCTGTCACCGCCATTCAGATAATATTTGGCGTAATAGGCCGCGACCGAACCGCGGATCACGTAGCCGCACATCAGCAACATAATCACCACGCCCAGAATCAGCCACTGGTCGTTACGCAGTAAATTCGCGAACTGCTGTTTGACGGACAGTGACGGCAATTCAGGCTCGCTGCGTTCGCGGGTGGTCATAAAGCAGAAGATAAACAGCACGGCGCCCATCGCCCCCATCAGGCCCATAGAGAGCTGATAACCCAGCGCTTTATTGCCCTGTCCCAGCCAGACCGCCAGCATGGGAACCACAATCGTCACCAGAAACGCGGCGATTTTGGTCATCACAAAACGATACCCGTTGGCGCTCAGACGCTCGCCCGGATCGTCCGTGATAACGCCAATCAGAGAGATATAAGGGATGGTGATCGCCGTATAAACCAGCGTCATCAGAATGTAAGTGAAATAGGCCCATGCCAGCTTCGCCATATACGCCATATCCGGCGTGATAAACATCAGATAGACGGCGAAGCCAAATGGAATGGCAAACCATAACAACCATGGACGATAGCGTCCCCAGCGGGTCGACACTTTGTCGGTCAGCATTCCCATTGCCGGATCGATAATGGCATCGATCATCCGCACCACCACCAGCAGCACACCCACATCCGCTGCCCGTAAACCGTAAATATCCGTGTAGAAATATGCCAGCAGTAGCTGCATGGCAATAATCACTACGTTGATCGCCATATCCCCGGCGCCGAAACCTATTTTTTCCACGATAGACAATTTCATATCGGTATTCCTTTTGCGCCGTTCAGCGCAAGAATGTCGAAAAAAGGATGACGTAACTACGTGAAATAAAAGCTTTTATGATTAACGCATGACCCAGAAAACCAGGTTCAGGCGTTATGAGGGAGTGTAATGGAACCACAAAAGATATAAAGGTATACCTTTATATCTTTTGATCGAATTCACATTATTTTAACCAACGATACATCTTCGCTGGCCTGAAGTGGGAGATTGTGCAAAAAAACGCCGACAACCGTCGGCGTGGCGTTCAGGGTTGTGTCAGGAGCTTACAGTCGTGATCCTGAATTTCTTCCGCCGACGCCCGGTTAAACGCCAGCATGTTGCGCTGCGTGGCCAACAGAACAAAAGCGTCATCGCTTTGACGCGCCAGCGCCAGCGCATAGCTGCCCATGCGCTCACGCGCTTCCGGCACCTCTTCGGCCAGCATTATAAACGGGCTGCGCTGCGCCAGTTCGCTTTCTGTCACGCGACGGGCGAGATACTCATGCCCGCGCAGTCCGCCCGGCAGCGGTAACCAGCGGGTGCTGATTTTGGTCTGGTTAGCGTCCAGTTGCGCTCTGACATCAGGACGAAGGCAGGAGATATGGATGTGGAAATGGTTTTGCGTCCGTCCGCTGCGCGAATTGATTGCCAGCGACACGACGCTGTCCGGAATATCCTTGCCATACTTTTGGCTCATGAAATCGCGCGCCTGCCAGGCCAGCCAGAAGAAATTCGGCGTGTATTGTTCCACCAGCAACGGACTCTCGGTGCCATTAATGCGATAAGTCGGCATCAGCAGATATTGCAGCGGACCATTGCGATCTTTAAAGACCACATATCCGGCATCGGGCTTCACTTCGACACATGGCGCAGGGTTTTGATGCTGCAACTGGTTGGGCAGGCATTGCTCAAGCACAATCTTACGCAACGCATCCGGGTTTCCGGCCAGCGTCCAGTAGCCAAAACCTGCCGCAGCGGCAATAACGACAACGGCCAGTAGTCCATAGCCTGTTTTTTTCATAACGCGTTCCCTGTATCTCAACGGCCTGCAAGAGTAACGCAAAATGATGACAAATAAAAAAGCCCGGCGGCAAATACCCCGGGCTTCTTCTCCTGCCAGCTCTTAACGCTTGCTGATTTGATCGAACGTTCCGCCATTCGAGAAGTGTTCTTTTTGCGCTTTCGTCCAGCCGCCGAACGTTTCATCAATGGTAAAGAGTTTCAGCTTCGGAAACGCATTTTCGTATTTTTTCGCCACATCCGCATCACGCGGACGGTAGTAGTTTTTCGCCGCAATCTCCTGACCTTCCGGTGAGTAGAGATACTTCAGATAGGCTTCCGCCACGGCCTGAGTGCCTTTCTTCTCGGTCACTTTATCCACAACGGAGACCGTCGGTTCAGCCAGAATGGATTCGCTCGGCGTCACGATTTCAAATTTATCTTTGCCCAGCTCATTGGTCGCCAGCAGCGCTTCGTTCTCCCAGGCGATCAGCACGTCGCCGATGCCGCGTTCGACAAAGGTATTGGTCGAGCCGCGTGCGCCAGAGTCCAGCACTTCGACATTCTTAAACAGCGCCTTCACAAAGTCCTGCGCTTTTGCCTGATCGTTATTGTTGTGGTGCAGCGCATAACCCCAGGCAGCCAGATAGTTCCAGCGTGCGCCGCCGGAGCTTTTCGGGTTAGGCGTGATCACCGAAATGCCAGGCTTAACCAGATCGTTCCAGTCATGAATTTGCTTCGGGTTGCCTTTACGCACCAGGAACACAATGGTGGAGGTGTAAGGCGCAGAGTTGTCCGGCAGGCGTTTGATCCAGTTTTTATCAATACGACCACGCTCGGCAATCGCATCCACATCATAGGCCAGTGCCAGCGTCACCACATCCGCCTCAATACCGTTAATCACCGAGGTCGCCTGTTTGCCTGACCCGCCGTGTGACTGACGAATCACCACGTTATCGCCCGTTTCTTGCTTCCAGTGTGCGCTAAACGCTTTGTTGTACTGCTCGTACAGCTCACGCGTTGGATCGTAAGACACGTTCAGTAATTGAATATCCTTTGCCAGAACGCCGCTGGCTACCAGCAGCAAAGTTAACCCCACGCCCCATTTGTTCATCGCCCAACTCTCTTATGTTGTGTTGTGATGAGCAAAGCGTGCCAGAAAGGCATCCAAACATTAAAGAATAAAAAAAGATTGGCTATAACGTGAGGGAATATATGGAGGGCTTATGCCGGATGGCGGCTGACGCCTTATCCGGCCTACAAGTCTTTGCGATCTGTAGGCCGGATAAGCGTAGCGCCATCAGGCGCAGAGAAGAATCAGTACAGTTTCTTCGCGCAATCCAGCCAGTCACCTTTGAACGGACGCTTCATGTTTTCGATAGCATCGATGATGTCATGGTGAACCAGTTTTTCGTTCTGAATACCGACGCAACGACCACCGTGACCTTCCAGCAGCAGTTCAATGGCGTAAGAACCCATACGGGACGCCAGGATGCGGTCATAAGGCACTGGAGAACCGCCGCGCTGGATGTGACCCAGTACGGTCGAGCGGGTTTCACGGCCCGTCTCTTTCTCAATGTAATGCGCCAGTTCGTCGACATCGCACATGTGCTCAGTGATTGCCACGATAGCGTGTTTCTTACCCTTCGCAATACCCGCTTTGATTTCAGCAACCAGATCGTCACGGCTGAATTCCACTTCCGGTACCACAACGAACTCACAGCCACCGGCAATCGCTGCCGCCAGCGTCAGGTCGCCACAGTAACGCCCCATCACTTCAACGATAGAGATACGCTGGTGAGAAGACGAGGTGTCGCGCAGACGGTCAATCGCTTCAACCACGGTGCCCAGCGCCGTAAAGTAACCGATGGTGTAGTCAGTGCCTTTGATATCGTTATCGATAGTGCCAGGCAAGCCGATGCACGGGAAGCCCATTTCAGTCAGGCGTTTCGCACCCATGTAAGAACCGTCACCGCCGATCACCACCAGCGCGTCGATTCCACGTTTTTTCAGGTTTTCGATAGCCACGGCGCGGACATTTTCGTCACGGAACTCCGGGAAACGAGCGGAACCCAGGAAGGTACCACCGCGGTTAATCATGTCGGACACGCTATAACGGTCAAGTTGCACCATGCGGTCTTCGTACAGACCCAGGTAGCCATCATAAATCCCCATGACTTCCAGTCCTTCCGTCAGTGCTGCGCGCACCACACCACGGATTGCTGCGTTCATGCCCGGCGCATCACCGCCGCTTGTCAACACACCGATTTTCTTAATCATGACTACCTCTGAACTTTGGAATGCAAAATGAAGTCTGTTGCCGGAAGTCGATCCTGCATAGCGAGACGATCCAACGAATATGCAAATAGTATAACAATCACGTCCTGCTGAATTGATTCAGGTCAGGCCAAATGGCGGTAATTTATACACAAAATGCGGGTCTGGCTCTCTTTTTTACGCTCACTTACGAAAGCTCAAACCTTTTGCCTTCCCTGGGAACGACGGAACACGGGTCCTGATGGATAATGACATCGGAGCCCGGAAAACGCCGTAAAATCGCCTGCTCTACCTGTTCAGCCACAACATGCGCCTGAACGAGCGGCAGATTATCTTCCATTTCCAAATGAATCTGAATAAAGCGGGTCGGCCCTGACTGCCGCGTACGGAGATCGTGAGCACCACTGACACCCGGCCATGATGTCACGATGTCAAAAATTTCCTGACGTTCTTCATCGGGTAATGCGCGATCCAGTAACGACTGCACGGCATCATAACCCATGCGTAACGCGCTATATAAAATATAGATGCCAATCCCCAAAGCAAACAACGCGTCTGCACGATGCCAGCCGTACCAGGCCAGACCGAGCGCCACGAGAATCGCGCCGTTCATCATAACATCAGACTGATAATGAAGCATATCCGCCCGTACTGCCTGGCTTTGCGTCCGCTTCACCACCCAGCGCTGAAACGAGACCAGCACCACAGTACATATCAGGGCGATAATGGTAACCACAACCCCCACGCCGGGTTCGTTCATCGGCGTGGGGGTAATCAGATGCTGGATACCCGTTAAAAATAAAAACAACGCCGAACCGGAAATAAACATGCTTTGCGCCAGCGCAGCCAGTGATTCCGCTTTGCCATGACCAAAGGTATGTTCATCATCCGCGGGCTGCAGCGAATAGCGCACCACTAACAGGTTAGTGAGCGACGCGGCAATATCCACCAGCGAGTCGACCAGTGCCGCCAGAATACTCACCGACCCGGTGTACCACCACGCAAAAATTTTGATCAAAAGTAACAGCGATGCCATCACTGTCGCGGCAATGGCCGCCCGACTGACTAACCGCCCATAGGATTGATTCATAAACACTCCTGCCATTTCATGCCGGTAGTATAACGGATGGTGTAAGACAATCAGCGATTATGACGATGACAATTTACAGGCAAAAAAAACCCCCACATCATGTGGGGGAAGACAGGGATGGTGTCTATGGCAAGGAAAACAGGGTTTACTACTGGGAACGTGAGTTGCTACTACTCAATAACTTCAACGAAGAACTTTTTTGCCAGTGCGTCACGTCGCGCAATTGCTCCATTCTTTGTTGGTGCTTCTCGTTTAAAACCGCTTGCTGCTCGGGGGTAAGCAGGCGATACATCTGGTTGCGAACGCGGGCCATTTCGACCTGTCTGGCAACCTGTGCCTGCGCCATTTTTTCTGCCTGAGCGCGCACAGCGGTTTCATCAAAATTTTCTGCAGTAATAAGACGATGCATCGTCTCCATTTCGCTAACATTAACAGGCGGCTGCTCATGGCGGGCCTGTCGCATCAGATCTCTCATCTGTTGACGTTGATGTTCGGTTAAACTTATGCCGTCAAACATATGGCTCTGTACAGTGCGCGGCGCAGAGGATTCTCCCGGGTGCCAGTTATCGCCTGTAACGACTTCAGCTGCATGGCTAACCGTACTGAGTGCCAGCGTTGAGGCCATGACGGCAGCGGTAACTTTGCGCATCATTTGCTCCCAAAATCTTTTCTGTCGCGATTCAACGAGAGACAGTTTACGATTCGGGCTGCAAACATGCGTCAGGGGGTGTAAAACAACGTAAAGTCATGGATTAGCGACGCCTGATGACGTAATTTCTGCCTCGGAGGTACTTAAACAATGAATAAAATCCTGTTAGTTGATGATGACCGAGAGCTGACTTCCCTGTTAAAGGAGCTGCTCGAAATGGAAGGCTTCAATGTGCTGGTTGCACACGACGGGGAGCAGGCGCTTGAGCTTCTGGACGACAGCATTGATTTACTTTTGCTTGATGTGATGATGCCGAAGAAAAACGGTATCGATACATTGAAAGCGCTTCGCCAGACACACCAGACCCCCGTAATTATGCTGACCGCCCGCGGCAGCGAACTGGATCGCGTACTCGGCCTTGAGCTGGGTGCAGATGACTATTTACCGAAACCATTTAACGATCGTGAACTGGTCGCCCGTATCCGCGCGATCCTGCGCCGCTCGCACTGGAGCGAACAGCAGCAGAGCAGCGATAACGGCTCGCCGACGCTGGAAGTGGATGCCCTTAGCCTTAACCCGGGCCGCCAGGAAGCCAGCTTTGATGGTCAGACGCTGGAGTTAACTGGTACCGAATTCACCCTGCTCTATCTGCTGGCGCAGCATCTCGGCCAGGTGGTATCGCGTGAACATTTGAGCCAGGAAGTGCTGGGTAAACGCCTGACGCCTTTCGACCGTGCCATCGACATGCATATCTCCAACCTGCGGCGCAAACTGCCGGAGCGGAAAGACGGGCATCCGTGGTTTAAAACTCTGCGTGGTCGCGGCTATCTGATGGTTTCCGCTTCATGATAGGGAGCTTAACCGCGCGCATCTTTGCCATCTTCTGGTTGACGCTGGCACTGGTGTTGATGTTGGTACTGATGTTACCCAAGCTCGACTCACGCCAGATGACCGAGCTACTGGACAGCGAACAGCGCCAGGGGTTAATGATTGAGCAACACGTAGAAGCTGAACTCGCGAACGATCCACCGAATGATTTGATGTGGTGGCGTCGCCTGTTCCGTGCGATTGACAAGTGGGCGCCGCCAGGACAGCGGTTATTGCTTGTGACTACAGAAGGACGCGTGATCGGCGCTGAACGCAGCGAAATGCAGATCATTCGTAACTTTATTGGTCAGGCGGATAACGCCGATCATCCGCAGAAGAAAAAGTACGGTCGCGTTGAAATGGTGGGGCCCTTCTCCGTCAGAGACGGGGAAGATAACTACCAGCTTTACCTGATTCGACCAGCCAGCAGTTCCCAATCCGATTTTATCAACCTGTTGTTTGACCGCCCGCTGTTGTTGCTGATTGTCACGATGTTAGTCAGTTCCCCGCTGTTGTTATGGCTGGCGTGGAGCCTGGCAAAACCGGCGCGTAAGTTGAAAAACGCGGCGGATGAGGTGGCTCAGGGTAACCTGCGTCAGCATCCGGAACTGGAAGCCGGTCCGCAGGAATTTCTTGCCGCAGGCGCCAGTTTTAACCAGATGGTGACCGCGCTGGAGCGGATGATGACTACGCAACAGCGTCTGTTGTCTGATATCTCACACGAACTGAGAACCCCGCTCACCCGTTTGCAACTGGGGACCGCGCTGTTGCGTCGTCGCAGCGGCGAAAGTAAGGAACTGGAGCGTATTGAGACGGAAGCGCAGCGTCTGGACAGCATGATCAACGATCTGCTGGTCATGTCGCGCAATCAGCAGAAAAATGCGCTGGTCAGCGAAACGATGAAAGCCAATCATCTGTGGGGTGAGGTGCTGGATAATGCCGCCTTTGAAGCCGAACAGATGGGCAAATCGCTTACGGTGAATTTCCCGCCGGGACCGTGGCCGCTGTACGGAAACCCGAACGCGCTGGAAAGTGCGCTGGAAAACATCGTCCGTAATGCCCTGCGCTATTCACACTCGAAGATTGAAGTCGGCTTCGCAGTGGATAAAGACGGAATTACGATCACGGTGGATGATGATGGTCCTGGCGTCAGCCCGGAAGACCGTGAGCAGATTTTCCGCCCGTTCTATCGCACCGATGAAGCACGCGATCGCGAATCCGGCGGCACCGGTCTGGGTCTGGCAATTGTAGAAACCGCCATTCAGCAGCATCGCGGCTGGGTGAAAGCCGAAGACAGCCCGCTGGGCGGTTTACGGCTGGTGATTTGGTTGCCGTTGTATAAACGTTCGTAACGGTATTATGCCGGATAGTGGCGTAAACGCCTTATCCGGCCAACAAATCTCCACGAACGGTAGGCCGGATAAGTGTAGCGCCATCAGGCATTTTTTCCGTTGCCGGATAGCAGCGCTTATTTGCCCCACAAACGCCGGGATTGATCTTCGATTTTGCCGCTTAAACGGCGCTTTTGCATCGTTCGCGTCCAGCTCTTCGACAGCCCCGCCGCTGACAGTAAACGATGGTACTGTTCATCATCAAAAGGCATATGCCAGGCTATGGCGATCGCCTCCTGTACGCTGACGTCGCTAACGCGGGAGACCAGCTCCAGTGGCGCATCGGCTGACACCATGCCTGGCGCAATCACACTACACAGCCAACCCGTTTTGCCGCAGTTCTGCATCAGGCTCGCCATATCGCTAATACCAAAGTGGAAATTAAGCTTAAAGCACGGTGAGCGCGGCTGTGTGACCTGAATCAGCGCTTCGCCCCAACGGAAAATATCGCCGATATAGACATTGTGTTCCGTCAGGCCATCGGTAGAGAGGTTCTCACCAAACGCCGGGGCCACGAATTGATCCGCCTGATCGGGGAACTCCCGCGCCCAGTACAGATAATGTTCGCGCGGATAATGGCACAGCGCACGATCGGGCCCGCCGTGGATTTTCGTTTCTGCCTGTTCATCACCTTCCAGACCCAGTTCCGTCAGCATCAGTTCGCCATCGACCTGAATTTTGCCAATTGCACTGGGGCGGCTTCCCGCGTAGTCCTGAATCTTGCCGCTGAACACGTCTACTGGATATCGCATCTGGCCCTCTCCCTGATCAATTTGCCTTATTTAACCACAATTATTTTACCTCAACCGCGCAAAATGAGAGCAAGGTTCACACGACGCGCAAATATCCATGCTATCAATGGAAGTGATTTTGAAACGGCATTTCATAATAAGGAGTCAACAACGTGACAGGTCAAACGCAGTTTGCTGGCGTCTGGTGCCCCTCCATTACGCCAATGGATCAGGATGGTAATATCGATCTCAACGGTCTGAGCCAACACCTTCAACGCCTCACTGACGCAAAAATCGACGTGATTTTGCTGATGGGCAGTATCGGAGAGTTCGCTTCCTTCACCCTTGACGAACGCCTGCTGTTGATTCGCGAGGCGCGCGCCATGAGCCCATTGAAGATGGTGGCTAACGTCTCCTCCACCTGCATCCACGATGTCTTGCGGATGGCACAGGAAGCGTATCGCACAGGCTACGATGCAGTGATGGTTCTGCCACCCTATTACTACGGTCAAACGCCGAAGCAACTGCTGAGCTACTTCCGCCAGTTGGGGCAAAAGCTCAGCGGGAAATGGTTTGCCTACAACTTCCCGCCGCGCACCGGCAGCGACTTAACGCCGGATCTGGTTGCCCAGCTTGCCAGCGAGTTCCCGAACTTTGCCGGGATCAAAGATACCGTTGACTGTCAGTCGCATACCCGCAGGATGATCGAGGCAACGCAGGCCGTGCGTAACGACTTTGCCGTCCTTTCAGGCTATGACGAGTACTTCATTCCTAATCTGCTGGCTGGCGGCGCGGGGATTATCTCTGGGCTCAACAATGTGATGCCGGAGCTGTTTGTCAGCGCGCGTGAGGCGTTCATGGCCGGTGACCTGGCGGCCCTTCGCGATATTCAGCAGAAAATTGGCGTATACATGTCGATTTATGCCATCGGCGAAGATTTCGTCACCACCATCAAGACGGTGGTATCGCGCAAGTTTGGCTATTGCACAGGGGTTTCACGCAATGCGGGCGGCGAGTTGAACGAACACGATTGCCGGACGATTGATGAGGTGTTTGGTCGTTAATAGACAAGGCCCGGTGAGATTCACCAGGCCTTTTTATGACGCAAAAACAAGCCGGATAAGCGTAGCGCCATCCGGCATTATTGTATTATTTCACTGCATGCTGGATGTCGACTGCCGCCACTTTTGCTTTGACCTTCTTCGACCAGATGGAGGTGATAATCGGCACCAGGATTGATGTCACAATCACCGAGGTGGCGACCAGCGAAGTTGCAGCCGGTGCCATCGGTTTAAACGCGGGCACCATTTCTGCAATCAGTACCGGCGTCGCCACTGCAGCCCCTGCTGAGCTGGACGCCGCAATCCCTGCTGTAC
Source organism: Citrobacter sp. MGH 55 (assembly GCF_016906145.1). Classification (NCBI taxonomy): domain Bacteria; kingdom Pseudomonadati; phylum Pseudomonadota; class Gammaproteobacteria; order Enterobacterales; family Enterobacteriaceae; genus Citrobacter; species Citrobacter sp. MGH 55. Next base: position 1,476,145 of record NZ_CP070239.1, on the reverse strand, counting down.
CGTCGCCGCCGCCAATCAGTTTATCGGCAATAATCAGCGGAATACCGGTGACGATAATCACCGCCACACCCAACAGAATACCCAACAGACCGGTCTGTGCTATCACGCTCAGATCGATGGTGTTACCCAGCGCAAAGGCGAAGAAAGGGATCAGCGTCTGGACGGCTTTACTGAAGAATTCACGCAGTTCCGGGTCAAGGTTACCCAGCGTAAAGCCCACCAGGAAAGGCAGCACTGCGCCGACAAACACATGCGGTTCAAACGACGCAATCCCGGCCGTACCGAGGATGATCATCGTCATCAGCGGTCCGGACTCTAGCGACATCAGAACAAATGCCCCGGCCTCTTCTTTGGTGCCGTACTGTTGCATAATGGACGCGTACAGCCCGCCGTTGGTCATGTCCATTGCCGCAACCAGCGCCAGTGTCGACAGCCCGGCAAAGAATCCTGCCTCCACGCCATGTTCAGGAATAATCCGCGAGGCAATCGCCGCCACTACCCACGCCACGGCAATTTTAGTCACCACCAGCGTCCCGGACTTACGCAGGACGGTACCCGTCGCGCTTAGCTTGATGGAGGCTCCCATGCAGAAGAACCACACGGCCAGAATAGGCACCGTGCCAGTGATCATCCCGTTGGTGAATGAGCCAAAATATTTCCCCGCGTCAGGAGAGAACGTGTGACACAACGCGCCCAGGAACAGAGGGACGAGCATCATGCCACCAGGAATTTTTTCTATCGTGCGTTTAATCTGCATTTCCATCACCTTCCGATGTAAAGATGTGTCAACGATAGACATTCAGCACAATAATAAAAGTGATCCCAACCACACAATAAAACAATGTTTCAATTTTTGTGGATCACTGTTTTTCATTCGATTTTGATCACAAAAAAACCCCACCGGCCACGCCGACGGGGTCATATAAACGCGATGTCTTGTTAAATAAGACTTATTTTTTTGCAGCGAAACGCGCAGCCGCTTCGTCCCAGTTCACCACGTTCCAGAACTCTTTGATGTAGTCCGGACGACGGTTCTGGAATTTCAGGTAGTAAGCGTGTTCCCACACGTCCAGGCCCACAATCGGGAAGCCAGACGCACCAGAAATTGCTTCACCCATCAGCGGGGAATCCTGGTTTGCGGTTGAAACGACCGCCAGCTTGTCGCCTTTCAGCACCAGCCAGGCCCAGCCGGAACCGAAACGGGTGGCAGCAGCTTTTTCGAATTCTGCTTTGAAGTTATCAACAGAGCCGAAATCACGTTCGATAGCCGCTTTCAGATCGCCCTGCAGGGTAGTGCCCTTTTTCAGGCCTTTCCAGAACAGGCTGTGGTTAGCGTGACCGCCCGCATTATTACGCAGAACGGTTTTCTTGTCGGCCGGTACCTGATCCAGTTTAGCGATCAGCTCTTCAGCAGACAGGTTAGCGAATTCAGGCAGACTTTCCAGCGCCGCGTTGGCGTTGTTTACATAGGTCTGGTGGTGTTTGGTATGGTGGATTTCCATCGTCTGCTTATCGAAGTGCGGTTCCAGCGCATCATAAGCGTACGGCAGGGATGGCAGTGTATAACTCATAATCATCTCCATTATTGTCGAGCGGCCGGGTGTTAACGCCGCGTAAGCAGTTGGTTCATTATAGTTAATTAAATGATATTGAAAATGATTATCAATGCCGTACTTTTACTAAGGTTATTACATTAACGTCTATTGCTGATTATGTGAGCCATATCACCCACTTAACCGGGTCTTTGCCAGAAAGGGAAAATCGCGGCAATCGGCAAAAGGTTATACATCTGCGCAATTTTTAAACTCATGACGTCGGAAGGCTAGAAACGACGATAAAAACAATGAGGATGATGTGATGAGTAACGCGATTACGATGGGTATTTTTTGGCATTTGATAGGTGCGGCCAGTGCAGCCTGTTTCTATGCCCCGTTCAAACAAGTGAAACAGTGGTCATGGGAAACCATGTGGTCGGTCGGTGGGATTGTCTCGTGGCTGATCCTCCCGTGGACCATCAGCGCCATGCTGCTGCCTGACTTCTGGGCCTACTACAGTTCATTCAGCCTTTCCACTCTACTGCCGGTGTTTCTGTTCGGCGCCATGTGGGGCATCGGCAATATCAACTACGGTCTGACCATGCGCTACCTCGGCATGTCGATGGGGATTGGCATTGCCATCGGCATTACGCTGATTGTCGGTACGCTGATGACCCCTATCATCAACGGCAATTTTGATGTGTTGATTAACACCGAAGGCGGGCGTATGACGCTGCTCGGGGTGCTGGTTGCGCTGATTGGCGTCGGGATCGTCACCCGCGCGGGCCAGCTCAAAGAGCGTAAAATGGGCATCAAAGCCGAAGATTTCAACCTGAAAAAAGGGCTGTTGCTGGCGGTAATGTGCGGCATTTTCTCCGCAGGCATGTCGTTTGCGATGAACGCGGCGAAACCGATGCATGAAGCCGCCGCGGCGCTGGGTGTAGACCCGCTGTATGTCGCACTGCCAAGCTATGTAGTGATCATGGGCGGCGGCGCGTTGGTCAACCTGGGTTTCTGTTTTATTCGTCTGGCAAAAGTAAAGAGCCTGTCGGTAAAAGCCGACTTCTCTCTGGCAAAATCGCTTATCATCACCAACGTGCTGCTGTCCGCACTGGGTGGCCTGATGTGGTATTTGCAGTTCTTTTTCTACGCCTGGGGCCACGCGCGCATTCCGGCGCAATATGACTACATCAGTTGGATGCTGCACATGAGTTTCTACGTGCTGTGCGGTGGTATTGTCGGTCTGGTACTGAAAGAGTGGAACAACGCCGGGCGTCGTCCTGTCAGCGTCCTGAGTCTGGGATGTGTGGTGATCATCATCGCCGCCAACATTGTCGGTCTGGGTATGGCAAGCTAATCCGTTGAATTACTGAGATGACGCCACTGACTGGGCGTCATCCCGGTTTCCCGCGTAAACACCACAGAAAAGTAATTACTGTCTTCAAAGCCACACTTCATCGAAATCTCACCGATCATCAGACGGCTGTGCTGAAGTAAATATTGCGCATGACAGACGCGAACCTGGCGCTGATACTGGTTAATCGTCATTCCGGTCTGGCTACGAAACTGCTGGCGCAGCACGCGTTCACTGCACGCTTCCCGATCGCAGAAGACATCCAGCGCAAACGGACGCTCCAGACTGGCGGCCAGCGCGGTAATCAGTTTATCCAGCAGCGTTTCGCTGGAGGTCGCTGGCAGCGTGTCGGTCGCATAGCGATGACGCTTCAACGTCATCACCAGTTGGCCAAAGAGCAGCTCCGCCATGTCGTTGGCGATCGGATCGTGCTGGTTACTTTCATGCTCAAGCTGGCTTATCACCTGGCGCGCCTGCGTCATACCCACACTACCCAGTCGCCAGTGCGGCTGTCGCGGTGTGCCGTTAAAACCCGGGATCGCGCTCTCCCAGCCCAGATTCAGCTTTAGCCGCTCCGGACAATAGATGATGTTCTGTAACACGAGATCGTTAACGGAGGTGTAAGAGTGCTTGTCTTCGGCGCGAATATAAAACAGATCGCCACGGGTGATGCGATAGGGACGGTCATTGAGCACATGCAGACCATTGCCGCGCCAGACGATCACCAGCTCACAAAAATCATGCGTATGTTCGGCAAACACATCCTGCGGATAGCGATCGGCGACAGCGACGGCCTGTCCGGCATTCGCAAAGAAGTCATCTTTTAGAAGAATCAGTTGATTCGCCACCTGAATATTCCTTGCCGGATGATGGCTTCGCCTTATCCGACCCGCAAATTACGTCAACACCCAGGCCGGATAAGATTTCCGGCATCACAGATCGATGATTATTAACATTCTGGCGGCGAAAAACGTTGATAGCATTCGCGTTACTGAAGTAACGCATCCCGTCCCTGGCGAATGTCGCGCGGCGACCAGTCAAATTCACGGCGAAACAGAGTCGAAAAGTGGTTACTGTCGCCAAAACCACAGCGATAGGCGATTTCTGTGACGCTTTCATCGCTATGACGCAACAGATGGCGGGCTTTGATTAAGCGCAGACGGTTAAGATAGCGCTGCGGCGTCAGCCCAGTCTGTTGTTTCAACTGGCGGTGCAGCGTGCGCAGGGAAAGCGAGAAGCGATCGGCCAACGCCTCCCAGCAGACCTCCTCCGCAAAATGATCTTCCAGCCAGGCCATCAACTGGTTCAGGCGCGCATCGTTATTTTCCGCCCCTTCCATCAGGCTACTTTTGCGCAACAGCACCAGCAGTTGCATAAACAGAATTTCACGATTGGCGACGCCGGGGAGATCGCTCTCATCGCCGTCCTGTTCCATTTTTGCCACCAGTTGGCGCACCTGTTGTAGCGCGCTCTGATTCACCCGCCAGTGAGAGGGATACACGCCATCCTGTTCCTGCGGCAGTAACTGATCTAACCCTGCCAGAAAGCGGAACGCATCGGGCGAACGGTAGAGCACATTGGTCAGGCAAAGATTGTCCGTATGCTCATACAAGTGCCGGTCATGGTCGCGGACAAAGCAAACCGTACCGCCGCTGATGGTATAGGGCTGTCCATTGAATACATGAATACCGGTGCCATGTTCCACAATCACAATCTCATGAAAATCATGATGATGCTCTGGAAAAGCGGACTGAGGTAAGCGGGGCTCAATGGCCACAGGCGCTTTACCTGATGGAAAAAAATCCACGCAGTGCAGTACGGTCATGATGGCATCCAGGTCAAATGAACATGTCAGAAATAGTAATTAAGGGTTAGCCACCTCACCTTAAATTTTTGACATAAAACCGTGCAAACAAGGTCAATTTTTCAAGAAAAGACGGGAAAGATCCGGAAATGCGGACGGCGTCACATCAGGGGAAATCGCGCCTATTACCGGAAACTGTGAACGTTATCACGTTCACCTTTGCTTTCTTGCCAGCGGCCAATTTTGCCTGTCAGTAACAAGAAGGTGAGCCATAACGAGGTTTTCTAGACTGGGCTTAATGAAACTCAGAAGGACCTCACTATGACTTTTCGCCATTGTGTCGCTGTCGATCTTGGCGCCTCCAGCGGACGCGTAATGCTGGCGCGCTATGACAGTGAACATCGCACCCTGACGCTGCGTGAAATCCATCGCTTCGCGAACTGCCTGCAAAAGCAGGACGGTTTCGACACCTGGGATCTCGACAGTCTCGAAGACGCCATTCGCCTGGGGCTGGAAAAAGTCTGCGATGAAGGCATCCGCATTGACAGTATCGGTATTGATACCTGGGGCGTGGACTATGTCCTGATCGATAAACAAGGCCAACGCGTCGGGCTACCGGTTTCTTATCGTGACAGCCGCACCACAGGCGTAATGCAACGCGCACAGGAACAGCTCGGTAAAACCACTATTTATCAACGCAGCGGGATCCAGTTTCTGCCGTTCAACACGCTCTACCAGCTGCGTGCACTGGTTGAACAGCAGCCGGAGTGGGTTTCGCAGGTCGCACATGCCTTGCTGATCCCCGACTACTTCAGCTTCCGTCTGACCGGGGAGTTGAACTGGGAATACACCAACGCTACCACCACGCAACTGGTAAACATCAACAGCGATGACTGGGATGAGACGCTGCTGGCATGGACGGGGGCAGACAACGGCTGGTTTGGTCACCCGACGCATCCGGGCAACGTGATTGGTTACTGGATTTGCCCGCAGAAGAATCAGATCCCCGTGGTGGCCGTCGCCAGTCACGACACCGCCAGCGCGGTGATCGCCTCGCCGCTGGCTGATAAACACAGTGCGTATCTCTCCTCCGGCACCTGGTCGTTAATGGGCTTTGAAAGCCGAACGCCTTACACCAACGACGCCGCGCTGGCGGCGAACATCACCAATGAAGGCGGCGCGGAGGGGCGTTATCGGGTACTGAAAAATATCATGGGTCTGTGGCTGCTGCAGCGCGTGCTGAAAGAGCGCCAGGTGGACGACCTGTCCGCACTGATTGCCGCCACGCACGCATTGCCCGCCTGCCGTTTTCTGATCAACCCGAATGACGATCGCTTTATCAACCCCGCCAACATGAGCGCTGAAATTCAGGCCGCCTGTCGCGAGTCCGGACTGCCGGTGCCTGATAGCGATGCAGAACTGGCGCGCTGTATTTTCGACAGTCTGGCGCTGCTGTACGCCGATGTGTTGCAGGAACTGGCGACGCTGCGCGGCGAGACCTTCAGCCAGTTGCACATTGTCGGCGGTGGCTGCCAGAACGCCCTGCTGAACCAACTGTGCGCCGATGCCTGCGGTATTCGCGTCATGGCTGGGCCTGTTGAAGCCTCTACGCTCGGCAACATCGGTATCCAGTTGATGACGCTGGATGAACTCAACAACGTCGATGACTTCCGCCAGGTGGTCACCGCTAATTACAACCTGACGACGTTTACCCCTAATCCTGACAGTGAGATTGCCCGCTATGTGACGCAATTTCATTCAAAACGACAGACAAAGGAGCTTTGCGCATGACCACTCAACTGGAACAAGCCTGGGAACTGGCGAAACAACGCTTCGCCGCAGTAGGTATTGATGTCGAGGAGGCGCTGCGCCAGCTCGATCGTCTGCCGGTCTCAATGCACTGCTGGCAGGGCGATGATGTAGCCGGTTTCGAAAACCCGGAAGGATCGCTCACCGGCGGTATTCAGGCCACCGGTAACTACCCGGGTAAAGCGCGTAATGCCCATGAGCTACGCGCCGATCTGGAGCAGGCGCTTAGCCTGATCCCTGGGCCTAAACGCCTGAACCTGCATGCCATCTATCTGGAATCCGATACCCCGGTCGCCCGTGACAAAATCAAACCGGAACACTTTAAAAACTGGGTAGAGTGGGCAAAAGCGCATCAACTTGGTCTGGATTTCAACCCGTCCTGCTTCTCGCATCCGCTGAGCGCTGACGGCTTCACGCTGGCGCATGCCGACGACACAATCCGCCAGTTCTGGATCGACCACTGCAAGGCCAGCCGCCGCGTATCCGCCTACTTTGGCGAGCAACTGGGTACGCCGTCGGTGATGAATATCTGGATCCCGGACGGCATGAAAGATGTCACCGTAGACCGCCTGGCCCCGCGTCAGCGTCTGATGGACGCGCTGGACGAAGTCATCAGTGAAAAACTGAACCCGGCGCACCATATCGACGCCGTTGAAAGCAAACTCTTTGGCATCGGCGCAGAAAGCTATACCGTCGGCTCCAACGAGTTCTACATGGGATATGCCACCAGCCGCCAGACCGCGCTGTGTCTTGATGCGGGCCACTTCCATCCGACAGAAGTGATCTCCGACAAAATCTCCGCCGCCATGCTGTATGTGCCGCGTCTGCTGCTGCACGTGAGCCGCCCGGTGCGTTGGGACAGCGACCACGTGGTACTGCTGGATGATGAAACCCAGGCGATTGCCAGCGAGATCGTACGCCACAACCTGTTCGACCGCGTCCACATCGGTCTCGACTTCTTCGACGCCTCCATCAACCGCATCGCGGCATGGGTCATCGGTACCCGCAATATGAAAAAAGCGCTGCTGCGCGCCCTGCTGGAACCCACCGAACATCTGCGCCAACTGGAAGCCAGTGGCGATTACACCGCACGCCTGGCATTGCTGGAAGAGCAAAAATCGCTGCCGTGGCAGGCGGTATGGGAAATGTATTGCCAGCGTCATGACACACCCGCTGGCAGCCAGTGGCTCGAGAGCGTTCGCGCCTATGAGAAAGAGATTTTGAGCAAACGCGGTTAACACATTATTGCCGGATGGCGCTGCGCTTATCCGGCCTACTGACACATTCAACATCGCAGGCCCGATAGGCGCAGTGCCATCGGGCATTGACTAAAACAGGTAGACCTTTTATGCAAAATATTCTCGACGCCTGGTTTGTCCAGGGGATGATTAAAGCCACCTCCGACGCCTGGCTGAAAGGCTGGGACGAGCGCAATGGCGGCAACCTGACGCTGCGTCTCGATGACGCGGATATTGCCCCTTTCAGCGCCGATTTCCATCCTGCACCACGCTACATTGCCCTGAGCCAGCCAATGCCGCTGTTGGCGAACACGCCGTTTATCGTGACCGGCTCTGGTAAATTCTTCCGCAACGTACAACTCGATCCCGCCGCCAATTTGGGCATCGTGAAAGTGGACAGCGACGGAGCGGGCTACCACATTCTATGGGGGCTGACGAACGAGGCGGTGCCCACCTCTGAGTTGCCGGCACACTTCCTGTCGCACTGCGAACGTATCCAGACCACGCAAGGTAAAGATCGCGTGATCATGCACTGCCACGCCACCAACCTGATCGCCCTGACCTACGTGCTGGAAAACAGCACCGCGCTTTTTACCCGCAAACTGTGGGAAGGCAGTACCGAGTGTCTGGTGGTCTTCCCGGATGGCGTGGGCATTCTGCCATGGATGGTGCCGGGCACCGATGAAATCGGCCAGGCCACCGCGCAGGAAATGCAGAAACATTCGCTGGTGTTGTGGCCGTTCCACGGCGTATTCGGCAGCGGCCCGACGCTGGATGAAACGTTTGGACTGATCGATACCGCCGAGAAGTCCGCCGAAGTGTTAGTCAAAGTGCTGTCGATGGGCGGTATGAAGCAAACCATCAGCCGCGAAGAACTGATCGCGCTGGGTAAACGCTTTGGCGTCACCCCGCTCGCCAGTGCATTAGAACTGTATTGATAACAACATCGCGCCCCGCTCACTGAGACGGGGCGAACTCTGTCACCTGCAAATCCAAACCATTCCCCATGGGAATCAACATGATGTGGAGTAAAAGCAATGAATATAAAGACAAGCTTGATCCTCACCGTTGCCGCTCTGGCGTTGTCCGGTTCCGCTTTAGCTGAAGTAAAAATCGCCCTGGTGGCGAAATCGTTAGGTAATGGATTTTTCGAAGCGGCAAACGTCGGCGCTCAGGAAGCCGCCAAAGAGATCGGTGATGTCAAAGTGATCTACACCGGTCCCACCACGACTACCGCTGAAGCGCAGATCGAAGTATTGAATGGGCTGATCGCCCAGGGCGTTGATGCGATCGCCATCTCTGCCAACGATCCCGATGCCGTTGTACCCGTCCTGAAGAAAGCGATGCAGCGTGGTATCAAAGTCGTGTCATGGGATTCCGGCGTCGCGCCTGCAGGGCGGCAGATCCACCTTAACCCGTCAAATAATGCCCTGATCGGCGAAACCAACGTCAAACTCGCCGCCGATGCGCTGAAGGCGTTGAACGTGGAGAAAGGCGATGTGGCGATCCTGAGCGCCACGCCAACGTCGACCAACCAGAATATCTGGATTGCGGAGATGAAAAAGGTGCTTCCGCAGTATCCGTCTATCAACCTGGTGACCGTGGCTTATGGCGACGATCTCTCAGACAAGAGCTACCGCGAAGCAGTAGGGCTGCTCAAATCTTACCCGGATCTGAAAGTGATCGTCTCCCCGTCTTCCGTCGGCATTGTCGCCGCGGCGCAGGCAGTGAAGGATCAGGGCAAAATTGGCAAAGTGTATGTGACGGGTCTCGGCTTGCCATCCGAAATGGCAGGCGCGGTGAAGTCAGGCGCGTCGAAAAGTTTTGCGATCTGGAACCCTATCGATCTGGGCTATGCGGCGACGTATCTGGCGGACGATCTGGTTAAAGGCACCGCCAGCAAAACCGAAGCCAATATGGGGAAACTGGGTAAAGTGCAACTGGATGCCGACGGCAATGGGGCGATGGCTAAGCCATTCGTCTACGATGCCAGCAACATTGATAAGTTCTCAAAAATCTTCTGATCCCTGGATCACGCCGCCGGATGACGTTGTGCTTATCCGGCCTGCGGGTACCGATACGTTTTGTAGGCCGGATAAGCGTTAGCGCCATCCGGCAACACTACATGAAGAGGAGAACTGACATGTCCACCCCTTTATTGCAACTTCATGGGATCAGCAAGATATTCCCCGGCGTGCGCGCCCTTGAGAACGTGCAGCTCGATCTCTGGCCAGGCAAAGTGACCGCACTGGTGGGCGAAAACGGCGCGGGGAAATCCACGCTGGTCAAAGTCATGACCGGCATCTATCAGCCTGATGAGGGGGAAATCCTCTACAAGGCTATTCCTGTTCAGCTCCCGACGCCGGAAGCGGCGCATAAAGTCGGCATCACCGCGATTCATCAGGAAACGGTGCTGTTCGATGAGCTGTCGGTGACTGAGAATATTTTTGTCGGCCAATACCTGTATAAAGGCTTTTTCAAAAAGCTCGACTGGCCAGAAATGCACCGTCGGGCGCAGGCGATCCTCACCCGCCTTGAGGTGCAGATCGATCCGCGCGCCACGCTGAAAACCCTGAGCATCGCCCAGCGCCATATGGTGGCCATTGCCCGTGCGCTTTCCTTTGAGGCCCAGGTAGTGATTCTCGATGAACCGACCGCCGCACTGTCGCAACACGAAATTCTGGAGTTCTATCAAATCGTTGAGCGCCTGAAGCAGGAAGGCAAAGCGATTCTGTTTATCTCCCATAAGTTCGATGAAATCTTTGAGCTGGCGGATCACTACACCATTCTACGCGACGGCGTATTCGTCAGTTCCGGCGACATCCATGAGATTAGCGAAGAGCGGATGGTCGCCATGATGGTAGGACGCGCGATTACCCAGACTTTCCCGAAAGTGGCCTGCGAGAAAGGCGAGACGGTACTGGAGGTGAAAGATCTCTGCCATCCCACTGAATTTGCCCACATTGATTTCACTCTGAGAAAAGGGGAGATCCTCGGTTTCTACGGGCTGGTGGGGGCAGGACGGACCGAATTGATGCAGGCGCTGTCCGGCGTATCCCGGCCTTCTCACGGTGAAATCCGTCTCAACGGACGGCCCATTCATTTTCATCAGCCTGCCGATGCGATTCGCGCTGGTATTGTCTGCGTGCCGGAAGAACGACAAAAACAGGGGGCAATCATTGAAATGAGTATCGCCGAGAACATCAGCCTGCCGCAGTTGAGTAAGCTGAATCCGCGTGGCGTGCTCAATGCGGCGCGAGAGTGGCAACTGGCGGACAGCTATGCTAAACGCCTGCAGGTCAAAGCGTTTAGCTGGCGTCAGGCGGTCGAAACGCTTTCCGGCGGCAATCAGCAAAAGGTGGTGATCGGTAAATGGCTCGCCACCCATCCTGAAGTGATTATTCTCGACGAACCGACCAAAGGCATCGATATCGGCTCAAAAGCGGCGGTGCACCAGTTTATGTCCGAACTGGTGGCGCAAGGGCTGGCGGTGATTATGGTCTCCTCTGAACTCCCGGAAGTGATGGGCATGGCAGACAGAATTATCGTCATGCACGAAGGGTTGATGGTCGCGCAATACCGCGCCGGTGAAGCCACAGCGGAGGCCATTGTCAGCGCCGCCAGCGGCATCAATAAGGAGGCAGCATAATGATTCAGCGCCTGCTCAAACACCGCGAAGCCCTGCTGGCAGCGGTTATTCTCCTGATGATCGCCGCCATCGGCAGTCGCGTCCCGTCGTTTGTCTCTCCTGGCAATCTGGCCGAAATCTTCAATGACACCTCGATTCTGATCATCCTCGCGCTCGGGCAAATGATGGTACTACTGACCAAAGGTATCGATCTGTCGATGGCCGCCAATCTGGCGCTCACCGGGATGATCGTCGCCCTGCTCAACTTCCAGCATCCTGAGATCCCCGTCTGGGCGTTGATATTACTGGCAACCGCCTGCGGTCTGGTGATGGGAATGATCAACGGTCTGCTGGTCTGGAAATTAGGTATCCCGGCGATAGTGGTCACGCTCGGTACCATGAGCATTTATCGCGGCATTATCTTTTTGCTGTCGAACGGCGGCTGGATTAACTCGCATCAGATGAGCGACAGCTTCCTCGTCCTTCCTCGTTTTGCTCTGCTTGGCCTGCCGGTACTGAGCTGGTGCGCCATCGCCGCCGTTATCGTAGTCAGCTACTTCCTGCGCTACAGCCGCACAGGGCGAGCGCTGTACACCGCAGGCGGGAATGCCACTGCGGCGTATTACACCGGGATCAATGCCGGGAAAATGCAGTTCATCAGCTTCTGCCTGTCGGGTGCCCTCGCCGGTTTCTGCGGCTACCTGTGGATTTCCCGATTCGCTGTTGCCTATGTCGATGTAGCTAACGGTTTTGAGTTACAGGTTGTGGCAGCCTGTGTGATTGGGGGTATCAGTACGATGGGAGGAATCGGTCGCGTTCTCGGTTGCCTGTGTGGCGCATTGTTCCTTGGCGTGATCAATAACGCATTGCCCGTCATTGGCATCTCACCCTTCTGGCAGATGGCTATTTCCGGCGCGGTGATCGTGATTGCCGTTCTGCTCAACGAACGCAGCAATAAACACAAAGGCCGGTTAATTCTGCGCAACGCGGCGCTGGCACGGCAAAAACAGGCGGTGAACTCATGAATAAAGTGATGACGTCTGAAGCGAGCGAACGCGCCCCCGATACGCGCGCGGTCTGGCAACGCCTGTTGTGCTGGGAGGGTTTTCTGTTCGCCGTCACACTGGCGGTATTTATCGTCAACGCGCTGGCCTCGCCGTACTTCCTCAATATCTGGAATCTCTCCGACGCAACGTTCAACTTCACCGAAAAAGCGATCATCGTGCTGCCCATGGCGATGCTGATTATCGCCCGGGAAATTGATCTCTCGGTGGCGTCAACTCTGGCGCTGAGTTCGACGGCCATGGGGTTCTGCGCGGCAGCGGGAATGGATACGCCCCTGCTGGTCTGCGTCGGGCTGGGAACCGGACTCTTGTGCGGGCTGCTGAACGGCATCCTGGTGACGCGGTTTAATCTCTCATCCATCGTGATCACCATCGGCACCATGAGTTTGTATCGCGGCATAACCTACATTTTACTCGGCGATCAGGCGCTGAATGCTTACCCGGAAAGCTTTGCGTGGTTTGGTCAGGGCTACGTCTGGGGCGCGCTGTCGTTCGAGTTTGCGCTGTTTATCGTACTGGCGATCGTGTTCACCTTCCTGCTGCACAAAACGAACTTTGGTCGCCGCACCTACGCCATCGGCAATAACCCGGTGGGCGCGTGGTACTCCGGCATTAACGTGAAACGTCACAACCTGATTTTATTCGCTCTGGTCGGACTCATGGCGGGACTGGCCGCCGTGTTGCTCACTTCCAGACTCGGCAGTACGCGTCCCACCATCGCGATGGGCTGGGAGCTGGCCGTGGTAACAATGGCGGTGCTGGGTGGCGTCAATATTCTCGGCGGCTCCGGCAGCATGACCGGCGTCATCATCGCAGCGTTCCTGATGGGGCTGGTGACCTTCGGCCTGAGCCTGCTCAACGTGCCGGGCATCGTGATGTCGATCATTATCGGCGCGATGCTGATCGTGGTGATCTCGCTGCCAATTCTTACCCGCCGAATGATGCAACGACGACGAATCTGAATCCCTCCGGCGACATGGAGTTTTGCCGCCGGAAATATCATCACTTTAAGGAGAAACAACATGAGCTTTATGCTGGCACTTCCGAAAATCAGTCTGCATGGCGCGGGCGCGATTGGCGATATGGTGAACCTCGTAGCGAATAAGCAATGGGGAAAAGCGCTGATCGTCACCGACGGTCAACTGGTTAAGCTGGGCCTGCTCGACAGTCTGTTTGCGGCGCTGGATGAGCACAAAATGTCGTACCACCTGTTCGATGAGGTGTTCCCGAACCCGACCGAAGCGCTGGTGCAAAAAGGCTACGCGGCTTATCAGGACGCGAACTGTGATTACCTCATCGCCTTTGGCGGCGGCAGCCCGATCGATACCGCTAAAGCCGTGAAAATCCTCACCGCGAACCCGGGGCCTTCCACCGCTTACTCCGGCGTGGGGAAAGTGAAAAACCCAGGCGTACCGCTGGTTGCCATTAACACCACTGCCGGAACCGCTGCCGAGATGACCAGCAACGCCGTGATCATCGACTCCGGACGCCAGGTGAAAGAGGTTATCATCGATCCGAACATTATCCCGGATATCGCCGTGGACGATGCCAGCGTGATGCTGGAAATCCCGGCCTCCGTGACGGCAGCAACCGGTATGGACGCGCTGACCCACGCGGTGGAAGCATATGTTTCTGTTGGTGCACACCCGCTGACTGACGCCAATGCGCTGGAAGCGATTCGCCTGATCAACCTGTGGCTGCCAAAAGCGGTCGATGATGGCCACAACCTGGAAGCGCGCGAGCAAATGGCGTTTGGTCAGTATCTGGCGGGGATGGCGTTCAACAGCGCCGGCCTGGGGCTGGTTCACGCCCTGGCGCACCAGCCGGGCGCCACGCATAACCTTCCGCACGGCGTTTGTAACGCCATCCTGCTGCCGATTATCGAAAACTTTAACCGCCCGAACGCAGTGGCGCGTTTTGCCCGCATCGCGCAGGCGATGGGTGTCGATACCCGTGGTATGAGCGATGAAGCAGCAAGTATGGAAGCGATCAACGCCATCCGCGCATTAAGCAAACGTGTCGGTATTCCGGCTGGTTTCAGCCAGCTTGGCGTCACCAAAGAGGATATCGAAGGCTGGCTGGACAAAGCGCTGGCGGATCCTTGTGCGCCGTGTAACCCGCGAACTGCCAGCCGTGACGAAGTACGCGAGCTGTATCTGGAGGCATTATGATCCGCAAAGCGTTCGTGATGCAGGTGAATGCCGACGCACATGAGGAGTACCAGCGTCGGCATAATCCCATCTGGCCGGAGCTGGAAGCTGTGCTGAAAGCGCACGGGGCGCATCATTACGCGATCTATCTCGATGCGCCGCGTAATTTGCTGTTTGCGACCGTAGAGATTGAGTCCGAAGAACGCTGGAACGCCGTTGCCAACACTGACGTTTGTCAGCGCTGGTGGAAGCATATGCGCGACGTCATGCCCGCAAATCCGGATAACAGCCCGGTGAGCGCTGAGCTGAAAAACGTGTTTTATCTGGAGTAATCGATGAGCCCGGTAGACCTCGT
>NZ_CP070239.1:1416036-1459763 GCF_016906145.1 Citrobacter sp. MGH 55 | reverse complement strand
ACTCGGCGCTACCGGGCCCTTTCGTTTAGAAATAATATTTAAAGCGAACGCGACCACCATAACGATTATCAGAATCGTCGCCGTTCACATTATCGCCTTCGCTATCCAGAATTGAGTAATATGCGCCAAGGTAAATATTGAAGTTTTGCATATTCATCACATTAGCAAACTGATACGACGCGTGAATGGTATGAATGTCATAGGTGCCTTTATTATTAATCCAGCAGCCGTCATCACACACCACCCCTTCAAAGTCATCAATTTTGTTATGCGCGTAGATATAACCTAATTCAAAACGTTTCCACAGCGCGTTCAGCCCGGCGGTAAAATCGTTTTCATTATTGGCATCAAGATAAGCGGTATTCAGGTTAACCACCATGCCATTCTCCGGATCGGTCTTTAATCCATTCCATGTCATCGTCATACCGTAACCGGTACGGTCCGACTGATCGACAAATTTACCGTTTGCGTTGGTGTAGCCATAGGCGTTATTGACGACGTTCGATTCCATCGCGGCAGCTACCGAGAACGCATCCTGCGACCATGAAATAACCGGACGCAAATAGGCAACGTTTTTCTGTTGATCCATTTTCCGACCGTGGAATTCGTCATCGTTATAGAGTGAAGTGCCTTCTTCCAGCAGAGTGTTTAACTCGAAGTACCAGTTATCCACCTGCTTGCTGACGAGGAAGTTACCGCCAGCATCAGAACGACCGCGGCCTTCTTTCATCATATAGATGTAACCGCTGCCGTCATCATACAGATTGTTGGCGGTATTCCCCGAATGTTCAACAAAGGTATCCTGATTCAGTGGGAACATATCGTAGGCTTCGAAGCGCCCCACCTTCACTTTCCAGTCATTCTCTTTACCAAAGAAGAAGACGGCATCATCGATATTCACCGTACCGGTCATATCCCCCAGCGGTTGGGCGGAGAATCCGGCATAATAACCCTCACCCAGCTTACGTGTACCATCAAAGCCCAGTAAAATCCGGCCATTAATATTCCACTGTTCGTTAGTCGGGTCATGGTCAACACTGGCATTGGTCATTGCCAGCAAGCCATGATTACTTTCCGCATCCATGTTGAATTCAACATCACCATAGATTTTCAGATCGCCATAACCGGAAAGCAGCAGATTCGGTGTCGCGGCATTCTTTTTCGTCTCCTCAGGAGGGGTTTGGCCGTTAACTGGCGTGTTGCCCTGTGCCGCCTTAATTTCACGGATTTCGGTTGCCTGTTGGGTCTGTAATTGCTGAACCTGATTTTCCGCCTTTGCCGCCCGATATTCTGCGGCCTCCAGTCGCGCTTCCAGTTGTTCGAGCCGTTGTTCCAGCGTCATTTTTTGCGTTTTAGCAAAACCATTATTAGCGATTAATAACAGACCTATTGCTAAAGCCAGCGTCGATTTCCTCATTTATTTGCGCTCCTTGAAAATAAATAATGGACAGCGTATTTCTTTGAGAAATACGCAAAATGAATAACAAAATAGCATGTGTTATTTTTATATTTAATAACGACTACAATTGACGATAATAATCAACTGTTACCGCGCCGCAGGCCAGCAATTACTAACATGCAGCTTTCTTTGTGTAAACGCAGAAAGCATTCAGTTCGTGAGGAATATAACAAAAGGGCTAAAATAAACGAAATATCATAAAAACAATTAAATATGCATTAAGAGAAAAAATAATTAGAAGTAATCATTCGGGGGAGCCTTTTGCATACCATAGCGATGAAATTCCAGGTTCGCTAAACTCTGCTCGGCCACCAGAATCGCCTGGGTATCCGCTTCCAGCGCCTGGAAGATATGCTCCTGATCGGCGGGATAACAAATATAGTCGCCCTCCCCTAACACTTCTGGCGCTTCTGTCAGCCCGACCAGCGCTTTTCCCTTCGTAACAATAATATGCTCAATCGAGCCCGGTGGATGCGGCTGAGAAATGCGGTCGGCTCCAGGCTGGGTCAACAACAGATAGATATCACGCCGTGCGCCAGGCGGGCAGGCAGCCAGTAAAATCGCCTGATAGTGCGCCTGTTCGGCCACTACTTTCGTGCCCTCACCGCACCGGATCACCTGCGTTTTTTGCACCTGCGGCTCCAGCAGTCGCGCAAAGGGAATATCCAGCGCCACACAAAGCGACCAGAGGGTTTCCAGACTAGGATTACCGTTCCCCGCCTCCAGTTGGGAAAGCGTCGACTTGGCGATCCCCGCCCGTCGGGCGATTTCTGCCAGCGACAGACCCGTCCGCTGACGCTCGCGAACCAGACTTTTGGCGATCACGCTGATGGGTTGTGTCATACCCGACTCCATGTTTTTTATATCGAACGAATCGTTCATCTTGTCAAACACTGATGTTGCGTTCATTATAATGGAAATTCGTTCGATATGGCTAAATCATGGCGCACTTCTTCTCCTGTCTGAAGGCAGACACGATAAAAGCAATCTTTCTGGTCTGCCTGGCGGTAGGCGTGGTTGGGATGTCCTACGGTTCACTGGCGATGGCTTATGGCTTCCCGGTGTGGGTGCCGTTTGTACTCTCTATTTGTGTGCTGGCAGGAGCGTCCGAATTTATGTTTATCGGCATTGTCGCCAGCGGCGGTAATCCGTTAGCCGCTGCCGCAGCCGGTTTACTGGTTAACGCCCGCCATGTTCCGTTTGGCGTGACGGTACGGGATCTGGTCGGCACCCGCGCGGCGAGTTTTTTCGGCTGCCATATTATGAACGATGAAAGCGTCGTGTTCGGCCTGTCGCAGAAAACCCCAGAGCAGCGCAAAGCCGCCTACTGGCTATGTGGCCTCGGCGTTGCCATTCTGTGGCCGCTGGGGACCCTGCTGGGCACCGTGGTGGGTCAATTGCTGCCAGCCCCGGAAACCATCGGGCTGGACGCCGTGTTCCCGGCTATCCTGCTGGCTCTCGTCGTCCCGGCGTTTAAAAACCGTACCACTCTGATTCGGGGCCTGAGCGGAGCCGCCGTGTCGCTCGCCGCCGTGCCTTTCGCGCCGGTCGGGCTGCCAGTTCTGCTCTCCCTGCTGGGCTTACTGACGAGGAAAAAGTAATGGGTAACATGACGCTGTTTATCGTCGGTATCGCCATTTTATCGGCAGGCACCTATTTAATGCGCCTCGGCGGCGCCAGACTGGGCAGTCGCCTGGCGCTCTCTGAACGCGCTCAGGCACTGTTATCCGATGCCGCCACGGTACTGCTGTTTTCCGTCGCCCTTGCCACCACCTTTTATGAAGGCGAGCATTTTGCTGGCATGGCACGCGTTCTCGGCGTGGCGTTCGCGGTCTTTCTCGCCTGGCGTAAGATGCCATTGATTGTGGTGATCGTCGCCGCCGCCGTGGTGACCGCGCTGCTGCGAATGGTAGGGATACACTAAAAAAGCGCCCGCGGGCGCCCTTGAAGGGGTAACGGCACTCTACCGTTCAGGTTTTGTCTATCTGTTCGTCTATCCAGGCGATAACGGATTCAATATCCAGCGTTTGCTGTTGATCTACCGTAAACACCGGCCCGAGCCGCATCGGTTCGGCGCGTTCTGCCAGTTGCGCCAGTTCGGGTAGATACTCCTCACCGGGATGACCCGGTTTGCGATCCTGTAAGCGGGTGGCATAGCGCGTCACTGCCAGCTCAGGCGTGATCTGATTCCACACTTCCAACACCTTCTCAACACCCGCCTGCTGCAAGAGTTGTTGCAACCTCTCGCGAGGCTGAAAGCCAAACCAGGCATCAACCAGCCAGACAACGTTCGCCGGAGCGTGGCCAATAATAGACCAGATCACCTCATAGGCCGCACAGCCCAACTGCCGGTTGAAAGGCCGGTCGATATCCGTAAAGCGTGCCATAAACGGCTCTTTGATCCCATCAATCGTCAGCAGTGGCAAACTGAAGGTCCCGGAGAGCTGATGAGTAATGGTACTTTTACCTGAAGCGGGGATCCCGTTAATCAGAATCACTGTTTTACAGTCCGGCGAGAGGTGTCGTTTCATAGCAACGCGACCACCTCTTCCCGGGAACGTGCCGCCCGCAACTTCGCCATGCGTTCATCGTTATCGAGTAAGGCGACAATGGCGCGGATGCCCTCTTCAATATGCGCATTACTGTCCTGCGCACCAAACATAATGACAATGTCGGCGGCTTCACTGTCGGCAAACTGAATGGGCTTATCCAACAGCACCATGCTAAAACAGTTACGCTTCACCCCACATTCTGGACGGGCATGGGGGATCGCAACCCCTTCATCAAATACATAATACGCCCCATGACTGAGGGTGTTGTCGATAACCGCCTGACCGTATTCCGCTGAAATATACCCTTTTGCGACCAACGGTCTGGCCGCCAGTTGAATCACCTTCTGCCAGTCGTTTTCCGCGACGCCAACCTGAATGGCATCGGCCTCGATCAGTAATTCTTTTATCGTCATGACGACTCCCTAAGCGCTTAATAAACCCGACGCTAAATATTCCGGCGAATAACATTACGCAACTCATCTATACGCACAAAAAGCGAATCAATATCCTGCCGGTGCGTCTGGCTTTTGGCATAGACCGACAGCGCCCGGTTATAGATCAGCATTAATGCTTTCTGTATTTCACCATTACCCGGGTTGCCCTGCAGTTCACCTTCCAGCCTGGCGATTTCTCCCGCCAGAACACGGGATTGTTCATCATAATCTTCCGGCGGGCGTGTTTCTTTTTTCCATAACGATTTCAAAGATTCAAACATAGCGATCCCCCGCCCTGATGGACAACAGGGCAACAAAACATCATTTATTAATAACGGAGTTATTTAAATAACGCGATCTTTTCCATTAATACCTGGGTGACGGCATTATTTGCCGGAATTAAAAACTTACGTACGCTGTCATTCACTTTGCCTTTCTCAAAGGTATTTTTACACTGGTCGACCCACTGTACGTTCATTTCCGTGCCGACATTCACTTTATTAATGCCTTCAGTGACGGCCAGGCGCATATCGTCGTCACTCACCCCCGTCCCTCCGTGTAATACCAGTGGAACACCGGTCGCGGCGCTGATCTCTTGCAGCCGCTGATGTTGAATCTGCGCCTTGCCGGTATACAGGCCGTGTACCGTACCCACCGACACCGCCAGCATGTCGACTCGCGTTTCCTCAACGAAGCGTTTGGCATCTTCTACCGTCGTAAAGCAGATATCCTCTGCCGCCACTGCTTTGCCATCCTCTGAGCCACCAATAGCCCCAAGCTCGCCTTCCACCGTAATATTGCGCGGTCTGGCCATCTCCACCACGATGCGGGTATTACCGATATTCTCTTCCAGTTCCAGGTGCGAGCCGTCATACATGACCGAGGAAAATCCGGCATTCATCGCCGTCTCAATGGCGCTGATATCAGAGCAGTGATCCAGATGCAGACAGGTTGGGACATTCTCGCTCTCCGCCAGCGAACGCACCGCATCAACCAGCAGGCGATAACCCAGATATTCTGCCGTCCCGGTTGAAATCTGAATCATTAACGGGCTATTCGTTTTTTGCGCCGCTTTAAAAAACGCAGGCAGCATTTCAATACAGTGCAGATTAAAGGATCCAATCGCTTTGAAATTTCTTTCCTGGCCGATTTTTAAGATCTCGTTGAAATTATACAGACTCATGAACATTTTCCCCTTTTGGCTTAGCGGATTTACCGTTTACGAACCATGCCAGTGCGGCAACAAAAACAATGAACAACGCGACAAACAGCCAGTTATTCTGGAAGGCGTGGCCTAAAACGAGGCCGGAACTGATGACGTCAGAATCGCTGAACGTGACGCCGGTGAAACCGTAGGTTTCCAGCATCGGCACCAGAATCGCAGGCAGGAAGGTGATGAACAGCCCGTGAACTACGCCGCCGATCATCGCGCCACGACGGCCGCCCAGCGCGTTGCCAAAGACGCCCGCGGTCCCCCCGGCGAAAAAGTTAGTTAGCAGACCCGGCAGGATCATCGCCAGACCAAACATCGGGAACACCAGCATACCGATGATGGAACCGACAGTGGTCGCCAGGAACCCAACAATCACCGCGTTGGGGGCATAAGGGAACAGAACCGGGCAATCCAGCGCGGGCTTTGCATCCGGAACGATACGCATAGCGATACCGCGAAATGCCGGAACCAGTTCGTTGAGCAGTAAGCGCACGCCGCTGTAGAGCACGAAGACACCGGCCACAAACTGAATGGACTGCATGAAGGCATACATCAGATAGTTCACGCCGCCGGAGAACTGGGCGATATATTCCGGACCCGCCGCCAGCGCCGGAATGAGGTACATCGGCACCATCACTACCGCCATGGCGAGATAGGTATCCTGTAAGAACTTGAAATTATCGGGTAATTCAAGGTCTTCCGTGGAGCGAGATCCTTTGCCCACCACTTTAGCCACCGCCGCCTGCACGAGATAGCCAATAGTACAAAAGTGCCCCAGCGCCACATCATCCGAGCCGGTGATGCGCTTGACCACCGGTTGCGCCAGCGCAGGCATCAGCACCGCCATCACGCCGCCAAAAACCCCGCCGGTCAGAATCAACGGCAGTCCGGTGAGCCCCGATTTATAGCCAATGACCGCGCCAATGGTCGCCATCCACAACAACGCTTGTCCGGTCAGGAAGATGTATTTCAGCGGTGTCAGACGCGCGATGATGATATTGACGGCAAAAATCACCATCAGGGTTAACGCTACTTCTGAGCCCAACTCACGGTTAGCTAACCCGGCGATGGCAGCCACATCGGTAATGTAGCCCTTCATACCAAATCCCTGAGTAAAAATATCGTTCAGGAAGGTCAGTGTGGCGACAATAATATTGATCCCGGCCATCATGATTAAAAAACCGAGCAGCGTTTTAAACGTCCCCTCTGCGGTTTTTCCCGGTGATTTCTTTTGCAGGATCAGTCCGAGCATCGCGATAAAGGCGATTAATATCGACGCCTGACCGAGCAAATCTTTAACGATGAATTCAACGAAGCTATTCATAATGAGCTACCTTCAGATTCCGCTCTTTTAAAAACGCGACGATTTTGGCCTCAATTTCGTCTTTGTCCGTGAGCTTATTCAGAACCACGACCCGTTTAATTTCTTCTTCACTGGCATCCGCTGTTAAGATGTCAGCAAAGGTTTTTTGCGTCAGGATCATGTCAGATTTAAACGCCCCTGCTTCAGATACCGTGGTATGTTCGATATGCGCAGGAATTTCCAGTTTCTTTAAAACCGCTTTCGCCGTCATTTCAATAGCAAAACTTGAACCGAGGCCGCAGCCACATACGCAAAGAATTTTCAGCATGTAAGGTCTCCTCAAATAATATTGAGTTGTTTGGCAAGTTTGTAATGATGTCCTTCTGTATCGACCAGACGTTTTTTCATACTTACGAGATCAATCGGAATAGGTTTATTGCTTTGATTTATAATAATCGCTTTATTTTTCATCCCTGACTGGATGCATCGAACCACTTCGCTCGCCATGATGGTGCCCTGATAAATTTCTTCACAGGTCGGATCGCCATTACGTAAACCGTAACCAACAATCGTTTTACGAATGCGCTCGCCAATACGTGGTTCGAGCTGTTTTATCATGGTGTCAATCGCCCCCTGAAAACCGGGAGAATATTCTCTGGTGTAGCCTTCTGAGCACAGAATAATCACGCTATTCTGGACGGTCAGTTTTTGCCTTACCCGTTCCGCTAAGGCGTCAAGCGATATCTGGCATTCCGGAATCAGGGCGATATCCGCATTGCATTTAATTGCGGATTGCAGCGTTAATTCACCACAATATCCCCCCAATAATTCCACCATAAACACGCGACCAGGTAGCGCTCTGCCCGTATTTCGTAAACGAGAAACCTCCTTAATAATCTGTTCACAGGCGGTCGAAAAACCAATCGTATAATGACTGCCATAAACATCATTATCGATAGTCATCCCCACGCCAAAACAATTAATATCAAATTCGCTCAGGGTATTGAGAAACTGTAAACTGCCGTCACCGCCCGCCATAATTAACACATCAATGTGCAGCGACTTGAGTTTTCTGGCGATCGTTTCATATTCGCTACGCTGCAACTTACGGGTCGTTCTTCCCGAGGTAATGAGAGGTATTGCCGCGATAGAAAAATCGACCAAATCGCGCCATGCCACGTCATGATGATTTTTCTCCAGCAAGCCGGGAATACCACCATTGAATAAGGTAATTTTTGCATCCGCGAGTCGGGCAATCTGGAATATGAAATTATTTATTCCAGACACATCGCCCCCACTAATGACAATACCAATTTTCATTGCGTTTCCTCCGAAGCACCCGTGGAAACATTTTTCCCTGACTTCAAGTCTGCTATTTGCAATGAAGATCACATTATGCTGATAAATTCAGAGGCGAGTAATATTGACAGACTGATTGCATGGTCAATTTTTGTGATACCAATCACATATAAAAGTGAAATTTATCAAAGCGTGATTTTTTAATTCCGTTAATTATCATTTAGTTAATTGAAGCCCCCCTCATCCTTTTTACGCGACCCTATTCTGTACGTCATATCGAGTTTATAAAAAGAAAGAAATGTGAGAAATATCGCATTTTTTTGCGTCCGGGAGGTTTATCAGCGCATTATTTCTTTCTGCGTCGCGTTGCAAAATGTGGCCTTGTGCACAAAGCCTGTTGATGCTTAGCCCACATTATGTCACTCCGCTCAGACATATTGCCGCTCATCTCAATACGAAAGCATCGTTAAAATCGTAGAAAAGAGGTTTTAACGGAGTCTCTCTATGTCAGAGCTTACGGTACGTTGTATTGACCTGAATATTCAGGGCAACAGCACTTATTCCATTCTGAAACAACTCGCGGAAATGGCGTTTCGGAATGGCGCGATCACCGATCGCCAGTTGTTTTTACAAACGCTGCTGATGCGGGAAAAACTGCATTCTACCGGATTCGGATCAGGTATCGCTGTGCCCCATGGCAAAAGCACCTGCGTAGAACACCCCTTTGTACTGTTTGCCCGTAAAACTCACGGAGTGGACTGGCAGTCCAGCGATGGCGAAGCCGTTAACTGTTGGATCTGCCTCGGCATACCGCAAACCGGCGAAGACGATCAGGTCAAAATCATCGGCACCCTGTGTCGCAAACTTATCCATCAGGATTTCATCAATCAACTGAAGCAAGGTGACGCCACTCAGGTACTGACTTTGCTCAATCAGACCTTAACTTCATAAGGAAGCGGCTATGGAGTCATCCTTACGTTTAGTAGCAATCACTAACTGTCCTGCCGGCATCGCCCACACCTATATGGTGGCCGAAGCGCTTGAGCAAAAAGCACGCTCGCTCGGTCATACGATAAAAATCGAAACCCAGGGGGCAAGTGGTGTAGAAAACCGCCTGACGCAGGATGACATTGCCGCCGCCGATTATGTGATTTTAGCCACCGGGCGTGGCTTAAGTGGTGACGATCGGGCGCGATTTGCCGGGAAAAAAGTCTATGAGATCGCCATTTCCCAAGCGCTAAAAAATATCGACCAGATTTTCACACAGTTGCCTTCTCATTCGCAGATGTTTACCGCAGATAGCAGCGTTAAACTCGGTAAACAAGATGTCCAGCAAGGCAGTGTCATGAGCCACCTGATGGCGGGGGTTTCCGCTGCGCTCCCGTTTGTGATCGGTGGCGGTATCCTGGTCGCCATCGCGAATATGCTGGTGCAGTTCGGCTTGCCGTATACCGATATGTCGAAGGGTGCGCCGTCATTTACCTGGATTATCGAATCCATCGGCTATCTGGGCTTCACCTTTATGATCCCCATTATGGGGGCGTATATCGCGTGGTCGATTGCCGACAAACCCGCGTTTGCCCCGGCGTTTCTGGTCTGCTATCTGGCTAACGACAAAGGATTGCTCGGCACCCAGTCTGGCGCTGGTTTTCTCGGCGCGGTGGTACTGGGTCTGGCAATCGGCTATTTCGTGCTGTGGTTTCGCAAAGTCCGTCTCGGCAAAGCGCTCCAGCCGTTGCTTGGCTCGATGCTAATCCCATTCGCCACTTTGTTGGTGTTTGGCGTACTGACGTATTACGTTATTGGTCCGGTGATGTCGGATCTGATGAGCGGCCTGCTGCACTTCCTGAACACGATCCCCCCGTCCATGAAAATGGGCGCCGCCTTCCTCGTTGGCGCGATGCTGGCATTTGATATGGGTGGGCCCATCAACAAAACCGCATGGTTTTTCTGCTTCTCACTGCTGGAAAAACATATCTATGACTGGTACGCCATCGTCGGCGTAGTGGCGCTAATGCCTCCCGTCGCGGCAGGCATTGCCACGTATCTGACACCCAAACTGTTTACCTCACAGGAGAAGGCCGCCGCGAGCAGCGCGATTGTGGTCGGCGCCACTGTCGCCACCGAACCCGCAATTCCTTATGCCCTGGCCGCACCGCTGCCAATGATTACCGCCAATACACTCTCCGGTGGTATCACCGGAATGCTGGTGATCGCTTTCGGAATCAAACGCCTCGCGCCGGGATTAGGTATTTTTGATCCGCTGATTGGCCTGATGTCGCCGGTAGGCTCCTTTTACCTGGTGCTGGCTATTGGCCTCGCACTGAACATTGCGTTGATTATCATCCTGAAAGGGCTGTGGCTGAGACGCAAGACCGCGCAACAGGAACATGCACATGAACATTAAGTTACTTCAGCAATTATGCGAAGCCAGCGCGGTCAGTGGCGATGAACAAGAAGTGCGTGCAATTCTCATCAATGAGCTGGAATCCTGCGTGGATGAAATGACGTTTGACGGCCTCGGCAGTTTTGTTGCTCGTAAAGGTCATTGTGGGCCAAAGGTGGCAGTCGTCGGTCATATGGATGAAGTCGGCTTTATGGTCACACATATCGACGATAGCGGTTTTCTGCGTTTTACGACAATTGGGAGTTGGTGGAGTCAGTCGATGCTGAACCACCGGGTCACTATTTGTACCCGCAAGCGATTTAAAATCCCTGGTATTATCGGTTCCGTTGCACCGCATGCCCTCACCGAAAAACAGAAACAGCAACCACTGACATTTGACGAAATGTTCATTGATATTGGCGCGAGCAGCCGCGAAGAGGTAGAAAGGCGCGGTATTGCGATCGGTGACTTCATTAGCCCAGAGGCGAACTTTGCCTGCTGGGGCGACGACAAAATCGTCGGCAAAGCACTGGATAATCGTGTCGGCTGCGCCCTGATGGCAGAACTTTTGCAGTCCGTCGATAATCCGAATATCACCCTCTATGGCGTGGGCAGTGTGGAGGAAGAGGTGGGGCTGCGCGGCGCGCAAACCTCAGCAGAACACATCAGGCCCGACGTGGTTATCGTCCTGGATACTGCTGTTGCTGGTGATGTCCCTGGAATCGACAACACCAAATACCCCTTGAAACTGGGTGAAGGTCCAGGGCTCATGCTGTTTGATAAACGTTATTTTCCTAATCAACAGCTGGTCGCGGCATTAAGGACAAGTGCAGAAAACAGTGGCGCCCCTTTACAGTTCTGTACCATGAAAACCGGAGCAACAGACGGTGGACGTTACAATGTGATGGGTGGCGGGCGCCCCGTTGCAGCACTCTGTTTGCCCACCCGCTATCTGCATGCCAATAGCGGCATGATTTCTGCAAAAGATTATGATGCATTGTTTACGTTAGTCCGTGAGCTGCTGACTTCATTGACGGCAGATCAGATCAAAACTTTCACCGACTTTCGCCGGGTGATCTGATGCTCAGTGAACGCCAGTTAACGCTTGTCGACCTTCTTGAACAACGGCCTAACTCACTCAGCGAGCTGGCGCGGCAAACTGGCGTTTCGGGTAGAACAATCCTGCGCGATATTGATTACATCAATTTCACCCTCAGCGGGAAAGCGCGCATTCAGCCTGGTGGCAGTGCGGGTTACCAACTGGACATTATCGACCGGCGCAGCTTTTTTCAGCTTTTACAACGCCATGATAACGACGATCGTTTGCTGGCACTTCTGCTGCTCAATACCTTTACCCCCCGCGTACAACTGGCTTCTTCGCTTAATTTGCCGGAAACCTGGGTCGCAGACCGTCTGTCGCGACTGAAGCAACGCTATGAGCGTGCATTTTGTCTTTCCAGCCGCCCCGGTGTGGGCCATTTCGTTGATGAACCAGAAGAAAAACGGATTGTCCTGCTGGCGAATCTGCTCAAAAAAGACCCGCTGTTAATTCCTCTCCCCGGCGTGACGCGAGACACTGTCGAACGACTTACCAGCGCATGTGAACATCTTCTTGCTGAGTTCCCACTGACGTCGGGTGAATACCTCGCCAGTCTGGTGCTGGCGGTCTATGCACTGCGTAATCAACTCTCGGGCACATGGCCTGAATGTCGGCATACAGTGTTAAAAAATGCCGTAGAACAGGGCGGGATCTATCTTGGCGAGAACGCGTTCAAAACGCTGCACGGACTGCTGGATAAACAGCAACAACAGGCCATGACCCTGTCTGCCGATACCGTGATTACTTTACTACAACGCGTACCTGGCGTCGCCAATTTGAACCTTATCGATACGCAACTGGTTGAAAATATCACGGGTCACCTGCTGAGATGCGTTTCGGCCCCCGTTTGGGTACCGGAACATCGCCAGAGCAGCATGAATAACCTGAAAGCGGCCTGGCCCGCTGCATTTGACATGAGCCTGCGCTTCATTGCGCTACTGCGGGAACAGTTAGAAATTCCGCTGTTTGACAGTGATCTGATCGGGCTCTATTTCGCCTGTGCGCTGGAGAGGCACCAAAATGAGCGTCAACCCATCATTTTATTATCCGATCAAAATGCGATTGCCACCATAAATCAGCAGGCCATTGAACGTGATGTATTGAATTGTCGGGTGATCATTGCACGCACTCCCAGTGATGTGTACGCGATAAGACAAGAAGTTGATCCCCTGTTGATCGTCAACAACAGCCACTACTTATTGGATGACTCATTAAAAAATGTCCTGACTATTAAAAATATTATTTCCGCAGTCGGGTCCGAACAAATCAAAAATTTTCTTGCCACGGCGTTTATTCGTCAGCAACCGGAGCGCTTCTTCTCTGAGCCGGGCAGCTTTCACTATATAAATCTCGCCGACGAAACCTGGCATCACATTACCCATCAGATTTGCGACAGACTCGTGGCGCAGGAACATATCACCCGTGATGAAGCACAGCGAATATGCGCCCGCGAAGACGAAGGTGAAAACCTGATTATCAATCATCTGGCAATCCCCCACTGCTGGAGCGAACAGACGCGTCACTTTCGCGGGTTCTTTATTACTCTGGCGCATCCCGTACAGGTCAATAATGAACTTGTCAGCCATGTACTGATTGCTTGCGCTGCCGCTGACGCACGTCACGAATTAAAAATCTTCAGCTATCTGGCCAGCGTGCTGTGTCAGCATCCTGCCGAAACCATTTGTGAGCTAACGGGATATGACGCGTTTATGTCGTTGTTAAAACAATAATGACAGACACAAAAAAAGCGCCTCAAGGGCGCTCTTTCGACAATGGAGATGAACTTATTTCAGCAGTTCCGCCGTCATGTGCACGCGGTTACCGGTGTAAGCCTGAGTGATTTTATAGGAGCTTGCACCAGCCTGTTCAGCCTGAGCGGCGATTTTTGCTTCAGCACTTTCCAGAGTAGAACCGGTCGCGGTCACAGACTGGGCAGCAAAAGAACCGAAAGAGGTAGCGAGAGCGATAACTGCGACAAAAGTTTTGATGCTTTTCATGATATAAACCCTTTAACTTAGTTGTTTAAGTAAGGCACCGTGCCTTGATGTGATAAATAATAGGCCGTTACTCAGACAACTAAAAGCGGAAGGATTTGCCCGTCTCATTCAAATTAATTGAATCAAAGTCACTCAGCGATTAAACGCTGCGGATGAGTATAAATGGTCGCCCTGCCTGGCTTACAGAACCCCACCAGCGTCAGATTGCAGCGCTCAGCGACTTCCACCGCCAGCGTGGTGGCGGCAGAAACTGCAAACAGAATCTCAACGCCGCACATCGCAGACTTCTGCACCATCTCATAGCTTGCGCGACTGGAAACCAGCGCCGCTCCCGGCATCCAGCTTTCACCTTCGGCGGCACGGCGCCCCAGCAGTTTATCCAGCGCAACATGTCGACCGACATCTTCATGTCCGCCAGCCAGTTCACCCGATGGCATCACCCACGCCGCAGCGTGCGTACACCCGGTGAGCTGCCCCACAGGCTGAAAATCTTTCAGATGTCTTAACGCGTGATCAAGTCTGGCGAGGTTAAAAGTCTGGGTGAACGGCAGCGGCTGCACCGGTTTACCGATGTCATTGAGCTGCTCAACCCCGCACACGCCACAGCCGGTGCGTCCGGCCAACGCGCGACGGCGTTCTTTCAGCCCCATAAAACGGCGACTGGAAAGCTCGATCTGGACTTCAAGTCCATTACAGGAGGGAACCACATCCATGCCATAGATCTCGCGCGGGCTGTCAATGATCCCCTCAGACAAGGAAAAACCGACTGCAAAATGTTCCAGATCCTTCGGCGAGGCCATCATGACAACATGAGAAATGCCGTTATAAACCAGCGCCACGGGCACCTCTTCAGCGACCTCATCCGGCTGAGGGTGATGCAAATCCTCACGCTTCCAAAGATTAACCTGGCGAGAGCTCGTGACATTAATCACATTTCCGACTTCTTTTGGATGTATCTTATTCACTTTCTTTTAACCGTATAAGAACACACGTACCAACATTGTGGTATTCTGTCGCAAGCCCCTCCTGGATGGGGGGAATTAACCCAATTCTGGACCTTTGCGGTCCCGTCCGCAAAGAAAAATAACAACCACACCCTGAGCGCTCACCAACATGAATGTGAAAGGGATGTGACAATGTCGAAAAAGGAGCAAACCATGCAGGTCAGCAGAAGGCAGTTCTTTAAGATCTGCGCTGGCGGTATGGCAGGCACCACGGCGGCAGCACTGGGCTTCGCGCCCGGCGTAGCGCTCGCGGAAACCCGGCAATATAAACTGCTGCGCACCCGCGAAACCCGTAATACCTGCACTTACTGTTCCGTTGGTTGTGGGCTGTTGATGTACAGCCTCGGCGACGGTGCAAAAAACGCCAAAGCGTCAATCTTCCATATCGAAGGTGACCCGGACCATCCGGTCAACCGTGGTGCGCTCTGTCCGAAAGGGGCCGGTCTGGTGGACTTCATCCACTCCGAAAGTCGCCTCAAATTCCCGGAATACCGCGCGCCAGGCTCGGATAAATGGCAACAAATCAGTTGGGATGAGGCATTTGACCGCATCGCGAAACTGATGAAAGAAGACCGCGATGCTAACTACATTGCGCAAAACGCTGAAGGCGTTACCGTTAACCGCTGGCTGTCTACCGGGATGCTGTGTGCTTCCGCGTCCAGTAACGAAACCGGCTTTTTAACGCAAAAATTCACCCGCGCGCTCGGTATGCTCGCGGTCGACAACCAGGCGCGTGTCTGACACGGACCAACGGTAGCAAGTCTTGCTCCAACATTTGGTCGCGGTGCGATGACCAACCACTGGGTCGACATTAAGAACGCCAACCTCGTCGTGGTGATGGGCGGTAACGCCGCTGAAGCACACCCGGTCGGGTTCCGCTGGGCGATGGAAGCGAAGATTCACAACGGCGCGAAGCTGATTGTGATCGATCCGCGTTTCACGCGTACGGCGTCGGTGGCCGATTTCTATGCCCCAATCCGTTCTGGTACTGACATTGCCTTCCTGTCAGGCGTGATGCTGTACCTGCTGACGAACGAAAAATATAACCGCGAATACACCGAGGCCTACACCAACGCCAGCCTGATCGTGCGTGAAGATTTCGGCTTCGAAGATGGCCTGTTCACTGGCTATAACGCGGATCAACGCAAGTACGACAAGACCAGCTGGAACTATGAGCTGGACGAAGAGGGCTTTGCCAAACGCGATACCACGCTGCAACACCCGCGCTGCGTCTGGAACCTGCTGAAACAGCACGTTTCCCGCTACACGCCGGACGTGGTGGAAAATATCTGCGGCACGCCGAAAGCCGACTTCCTGAAAGTCTGTGAGTACATCGCGGAAACCAGTGCGAAAGACAAAACCGCATCGTTCCTGTATGCCCTCGGCTGGACACAGCACTCCATCGGTTCGCAGAACATTCGCACCATGGCGATGATCCAGTTGCTGCTCGGCAACATGGGGATGGCGGGCGGTGGCGTTAACGCCCTGCGCGGTCACTCCAACATTCAGGGGCTGACTGACCTGGGCCTGCTGTCACAAAGCCTGCCGGGCTACCTGACGCTGCCCAATGAAAAACAGCCTGACCTGCAAACATACCTGGCCGCCAACACGCCAAAACCGTTGTTGAAAGACCAGGTCAACTACTGGGGCAATTACCCGAAATTCTTCGTCTCGTTGATGAAGGCCTTCTACGGCGATAAAGCGACAGCGGAAAACAGCTGGGGCTTTGACTTCCTGCCGAAGTGGGACAAAGGGTACGACGTGCTGCAGTACTTCGAGATGATGAAAGAGGGTAAGGTCAATGGCTATATCTGCCAGGGCTTCAACCCGGTTGCGTCATTCCCGAACAAAAACAAGACGATTGCATCTCTGTCCAAACTGAAGTTCCTGGTGACAATCGATCCGCTCAACACCGAGACCTCCACCTTCTGGCAAAACCACGGTGAGTCGAACGATGTGGATCCGTCGAAAATCCAGACTGAAGTGTTCCGCCTGCCGTCCACCTGCTTCGCCGAAGAGAACGGCTCGATCGTGAACTCCGGCCGCTGGCTGCAGTGGCACTGGAAAGGCGCGGACGCCCCGGGGATCGCGGTCACCGACGGCGAAATCCTGGCCGGTATCTTCCTGCGCCTGCGCAAAATGTATGCTGAGCAGAGCGGTGCCAACCCGGAACAGGTGCTGAGCATGACCTGGAACTACTCCACCCCACATGAACCGGCATCGGAAGAAGTGGCGATGGAGAGTAACGGGAAAGCGCTGGCCGATCTCATCGACCCGGCAACGGGCGCAGTGATCGTCAAGAAAGGCCAACAGCTCAGCTCGTTTGCTCAGTTGCGTGACGACGGCACCACCTCCAGCGGCTGCTGGATTTTCGCCGGTAGCTGGACGCCGGAAGGCAACCAGATGGCGCGTCGCGATAACGCCGATCCGTCCGGTCTGGGCAATACGCTGGGCTGGGCATGGGCATGGCCGTTGAACCGCCGCATCCTGTACAACCGTGCATCCGCTGACCCGCAGGGTAATCCGTGGGATCCGAAGCGCCAGATCCTGAAATGGGACGGCGCAAAATGGAGCGGGATGGACATTCCGGACTACAGCGCCGCCGCGCCAGGCAGCGACGTCGGGCCGTTCATCATGCAACCGGAAGGGATGGGACGTCTGTTCGCTCTCGACAAGATGGCAGAAGGTCCATTCCCGGAACACTACGAACCGTTTGAAACGCCGCTGGGTACCAACCCGCTGCACCCGAACGTGATCTCCAACCCTGCCGCCCGTATCTTTAAGGGCGACGCCGAAGCGCTGGGTAAAGCCGATAAGTTCCCGTACGTCGGAACCACTTACCGTCTGACCGAGCACTTCCACTACTGGACCAAGCATGCGCTGCTTAACGCTATCGCGCAGCCGGAACAGTTTGTGGAGATCGGCGAGACGCTGGCGAACAAGCTCGGTATCGCCCATGGCGACACTGTTAAAGTCTCCTCTAACCGCGGCTATATCAAAGCCAAAGCCGTGGTGACTAAGCGTATTCGCACGCTGAAGGCAGACGGTAAGGATATCGATACTATCGGTATTCCGATTCACTGGGGCTATGAAGGTGTGGCGAAGAAAGGGTTTATTGCGAACACCCTGACGCCATCGGTGGGCGATGCCAACTCACAAACGCCGGAATTTAAGTCCTTCCTGGTGAACGTGGAAAAGGTGTAACGGAGACGACTTATGGCTTATCAATCGCAAGACATTATCCGTCGTTCCGCGACTAACGGTCTCACCCCCGCGCCTCAGGCGCGGGACTTCCAGGAAGAAGTGGCGAAGCTCATTGACGTCACCACCTGCATCGGCTGTAAAGCCTGTCAGGTGGCCTGTTCAGAGTGGAACGACATCCGTGATGAGATCGGCAGCAACGTCGGGGTCTATGATAACCCGGCGGATTTAACCGCTAAATCCTGGACCGTGATGCGTTTCTCGGAAGTGGAGCAGAACGACAAACTGGAATGGCTGATCCGTAAGGATGGCTGTATGCACTGCGCCGATCCGGGCTGCCTGAAGGCGTGTCCGGCAGAAGGCGCTATCATTCAGTATGCCAACGGGATTGTCGACTTCCAGTCCGAGCAGTGCATCGGCTGTGGTTACTGCATCGCCGGTTGCCCGTTCGACGTGCCGCGGCTCAACCCGGAAGACAACCGCGTCTATAAATGTACGCTGTGCGTTGACCGCGTGACCGTCGGCCAGGAACCGGCCTGCGTGAAAACCTGCCCAACGGGTGCTATCCACTTTGGTTCCAAAGAGGACATGAAAACGTTGGCTGGCGAGCGTGTGGCAGAACTGAAAACCCGTGGTTACGACAATGCTGGCCTGTACGATCCGGCGGGCGTAGGTGGGACGCACGTGATGTATGTGTTGCACCATGCCGACAAACCGAATCTGTACCACGGTCTGCCGGAGAACCCGGAAATCAGCGCCACCGTGAAATTCTGGAAAGGGATCTGGAAGCCTCTTGCAGCGGTCGGCTTTGCCGCGACCTTTGCGGCCAGCATCTTCCACTACGTCGGTGTCGGTCCAAACCGTGCGGATGAGGAAGAGAACAACCTGCATGAAGAGAAAGACGATGAGGTGCGCAAATGAAAAGACGTGACACCATCGTGCGCTACACCGCGCCGGAACGCATCAACCACTGGGTCACCGCCTTCTGCTTCGTGCTGGCGGCGGTGAGCGGACTGGGCTTTTTCTTCCCGTCCTTCAACTGGCTGATGCAAATCATGGGCACACCGCAACTGGCGCGTATTCTGCACCCGTTTGTGGGCGTCATCATGTTTGCCTCGTTCATCATCATGTTCTTCCGTTACTGGCACCACAACCTGATTAACCGGGATGACATTTTTTGGGCGAAGAACATTCGCAAGATTGTCGTCAACGAAGAGGTGGGTGACACCGGGCGGTATAACTTCGGTCAGAAATGCGTGTTCTGGGCGGCGATTATCTTCCTGGTGCTGCTGCTGGTAAGCGGTGTGATCATCTGGCGTCCGTACTTTGCGCCAGCGTTCTCCATTCCGGTGATCCGCTTCGCGTTAATGCTGCATTCATTTGCCGCCGTCGCGCTGATTGTGGTTATCATGGTACATATTTACGCCGCGCTGTGGGTAAAAGGTACTATTACCGCGATGGTAGAGGGCTGGGTAACCCGCTCCTGGGCGAAGAAGCATCACCCGCGCTGGTACCGTGAAGTTCGCGAAAAGCAGGATAAGACCCAGTCGTAAGCAAAGGCTGTTCGTGAACCGATAAGATAACGCCGGAGACTGAGTTTCCGGCGTTTTTTTAAGGGATATTTTTGGCCTGACAGGCCGTTTTGACAACTTTTTGACAACTTTATACAGATTACAGACCAACCGACGTTGCGGTCGCATAAGAATGGAGTCGATTCTTAAGACAAGGAGACGTACCGTGAATCTCAAACACCTCTTCGCAGCCCTGGCAATGGGACTGCTTGCGACAACAACGGCGGCGCAACCGCCCGCGCCGAAAGTGACGATTAAATCCGAACTGGCTTCCCCTCTGGTGCTGGAAAACAGCCAGGACAAAAACTACCTCAAAGTATCACTGACGGGTTTCCCGCTGAATGCAACCAAACGCAGCCCGATCAACCTCGCGCTGGTGATTGACCGCTCCGGCTCGATGGGCGGCGAGCGTATCGAACAAGCCACAGAAGCTGCCGTAATGGCGGTGAACACCTTAAGCGCCCAGGACACACTCTCGGTGGTGATTTACGATGACGTCGTGGATGTCATTGTGCCGGCGGCCAAAGTCGACAATAAAGCGAAACTTATCAGCCAAATCCGTGAACGACTGACCGCACGCGGCGGTACTGCACTGTTTGCCGGGGTCAGCCGCGGTATCAAAGAAACCAGTAAATTCCTCGATAAGGCCCATGTTAACCGCATCATCCTGCTGTCTGATGGTCAGGCGAACATCGGCCCTTCCTCCACCAGCGAGCTGGCAGAACTGGGTAAGATTGCCGCCCGCAAAGGGATTGCCATCACGACGATGGGTATTGGCGAAGGCTACAATGAAGATCTGATGGCGGCGATTGCCCAGTACAGCGATGGCAACCACGTGTTTGTACAAAATACCGATGCCCTGGAGAAGGCATTTGCCCATGAATTTGGCGATGTCATGTCCGTCGTCGCTCAGGATGTGGTGGTGCAAATTAACGTCGCCGACAACGTTAAGCCACTTCGCCTGCTGGGGCGTGAAGGTGAAATCCGCGACAACACGGTGACCGTCAAACTGAACCAGCTTTACGCCAATCAGGAGAAATATGTCATGCTGGAAGTGCTGCCGGCGAAAGGCCAGGCCGCACAAAGCAAGCCGCTCGCTGAGGTCAACGTCAGCTATAACAACCTCGCCACCGGGCAGAAAGAGCGTTGGGATGACAAGATGGCCGTCAGCTATACCGCCTCAGCCAACGAGGTTCAGAAAGCGCAGGTGGAGGATGTGATCGTCGATTCCGCCATTCAGAAATCCGCCATTCAGAATGAGCAGGCGTTACAGCTCATCGATGAAGGCAAAATGGACGAGGCGAAAGCGATCCTGCGCGAAAACTCCAGTACACTCAGCGCGTTACCCCTTAGCGCACCGGCCGCCAGAATGAAGGCACAGGCGAGCGCAGAGGAAAATCTTAAGTTGCTGAACAGGATGGAAAGCGAAAGCAAAGAAGCGTCGCGCAAGTCGCTGAAAGAACAGAGTTATAAAACCAAAAACCAGAGTTCGAAATCGAACTGATCCACAAGGAGTGCTGGATGTTCAGACGCAAGCCGATTTATCTCGTCATTACATTGATGTTTTTTATTCTGCTTGCTTACCTGGGCGTTCGCACTCTGGAACATGAAGTCTTGTTGCGTCAGTACCAGACCCAAACCCTGGCGAAATCGCAAACCGCCAGCGTCGCCAGGGGGATCGAAAATATTCTGCAGCAAAAAGCCTCCCGCCTGCATGCGATTGGCGATTTTATCGACCCCGCAGAGGTCGCCACCCTCAGCGCGCTTAAAGAGAACGACAGCGACATTGCCGACGTCTTTATGCTGCGGAAAAATCATCTCCTTTACCCCGATGAGCGTCAGCCGTTGAGCAACAAGGATAAAGAGTGGGTACGCCTGCTCAGCCCGCTGGTCAACGATCCCAGCCAACTTGCCAGCCATATGACGCAAAGCGAGCAGGACACGCCGCAGGCCGGCTGGTTTATTAGTTTTGAGACTCCGGAACCGCTGTTGATCTACTGGCGGCAAAAAGACGGGGCGATCATCGGCTTTCGCCTCTCCTGGGTACAACTGATGATGGATATGGCGAACGGCATACAGGTGAACCTGGAGGATCCGCAGCAGATTGTCAGGGTGACGGAAAACGGCCGTCAGCTTTATCAGAACGCGCAGGCGGATCTGCGGCGGCTCACTTTACTGGACTCCCGCACGCTGGCGTATCCACTCACAACGTGGCAGGTCAGCGCTTACGGCGTCAACGCACCGCTCTGGCATATCTGGCTGTGGGGCGGCGCATTAATCGTCCTGCTGCTTCTCGCCGTCGCACTGTTGGGCGTCTCGCTGTGGCGGGAATATACCCGCGCGGCGCGTCAGGCGCGCCAGCAGGTCGATTTTGTCAGCCAGGTGTCACACGAACTGAAAACACCGCTGACCAACATCACGCTTGCTGCGCGAAGGGCTGGATGATGAACAAACGCATGAGCGACGCTATGTGGATGTGATCACTCAGGAAGGCCAGCGGTTATCACGGCTTATCCAGAATATCCTGACCTTTACGCGCGCACCGAAACTGCATCTTCAACCAGTCAATCTCCGCCGTCTGATGACAGAAATCACGCAGATCTTTACGCCTGCGTTGCAGGCTAAAGGCATGACGATTCACATGTCCTGCCCTGAGAATCTGACATTGCATAGCGATCGCGACGTGATCACGCAAATTGTCAGCAACTTTCTCAGTAATGCCGAAAAATACGCTTCGCAGGGCCAGCGCGTGGATCTGACCGTTGAACACATTGCGGAAAACGTGGAGATCGCCGTTCGCGACTATGGTCCCGGTATTGCGGAAAATGAGATGTCCTTGATCTTCCGCCCGTTTTATCGGGTCAAATCCTCCATTACCGAGGGTGTTTCAGGTACTGGTATTGGGCTCACCATCGCTTGCCAACTGGCGCAACGCCTGCACGGCAAGATTCAGGTAACGGCGCAAGAACCCGGCGTCCGCTTTACCCTTACGCTGCCGCAGGGATGAGAATATGAAGATACTGATTGCCGAAGATGATGCAAACATCCGCCAGGGTCTGGTGGATGCTCTGTCGCGCGAGGGTTATTCGCTCATAGCAGCACCGGACGGGCGCGCGGCGCTGGAGAGTTATCACCGCGACAAACCGGACTTTGTGCTGTTAGACATCATGATGCCCGAAATGGATGGCTATACGGTCTGCCGGGAAATTCGCCGCCAGAACGAACATATTCCCATCGTGTTTCTCTCCGCCAAAGATGAGGAGATCGACCGTGTCGTGGGGCTGGAACTGGGTGCAGATGACTACATCAGCAAACCGTTTGGTATTCATGAACTGCGGGCGCGGATAAAAACCATCGCCCGTCGTTGTTTAAACCATAGCGCCACGCAGCCTAACCTCAGTTTTGCTTTTGGCGACCTGACGGTGTTCCCGAATGAACTGTGCGCCTGGCGCGGCGAGCAAAAGCTGGAGCTGACGCTGCGGGAAGTTCGCATTTTAAGCTGTCTTGAGCGTCATAAAAATCAGGTGGTTACGCGTGATATGTTGTTCGATGCGGCGTGGGGGTACGACTATTTGCCCAATAGCCGTACGCTGGATCAGCACATTTCCCGGCTCCGCAAAGTCATCGAACAGGATGCCAATCAGCCGCAGCTAATCCGAACGGTGCATGGTCTGGGGTATCGATATCAGGTATCGTAACGCATACATTGCGATGTCACCGCTATAACCCGCAGGCCGATTGCGGTTATCATTAATGACATTCACCAGCGCGGGCGCGAAATGCCCGCCAATTCACAGAGCGGATTACACCTAGCTAAATCTGCCTAACCAGGAAGTGACTGAATGAGCATTCGTATCATCCCGCAAGATGAGCTGGAAAAGAGCGAGAAACGCGCGACGGATATGATTCCACCGTTATTATTCCCCCGGCTCAAAAATCTGTATAACCGTCGCGCCGAGCGTCTGCGCGAACTGGCTGAGAATAACCCGCTGGGAGATTACCTGCGCTTTGCCGCGCTGATCGCCCATGCCCAGGAAGTAGTGCTGTATGACCATCCGTTGCAGATGGATCTCACTGCACGCATCAAAGAAGCCAACGATCAGGGTAAGCCGCCGCTGGATATCCACGTTCTGCCACGCGATAAGCACTGGCAGAAACTGCTGCACTCGCTGATCGCCGAACTGAAACCGGAGATGAGCGGCCCGGCGCTGGCGGTGATCGAAAATCTGGAAAAAGCCTCCGAACAGGAACTGGAACAGATGGCCAGCGCTCTGTTTGCCTCCGATTTCGCCGCGGTCAGCAGCGATAAGGCCCCGTTCATCTGGGCCGCGCTGTCGCTGTACTGGGCGCAAATGGCCAGCCTTATCCCGGGTAAAGCCCGCGCGGAATACGGCGAACAACGTCAGTACTGCCCGGTGTGCGGCTCGATGCCGGTCTCCAGCATGGTGCAAATTGGCACCACCCAGGGACTGCGCTATCTGCACTGCAACCTTTGTGAAACCGAGTGGCATGTGGTTCGTGTTAAATGCAGCAACTGCGAGCAAAGCCGCGATCTGCACTACTGGTCACTGGACAATGAGCAGGCGGCAATCAAAGCCGAAAGCTGCGGTGACTGTGGAACCTACCTTAAGATCCTCTATCAGGAAAAAGACCCGAAAGTGGAAGCCGTCGCCGACGACCTCGCGTCGCTGGTACTGGACGCGCGCATGGAGCAAGAAGGCTTCGCCCGCAGTTCCATCAACCCGTTCCTGTTCCCGGGAGAAGGGGAGTAAACGCCTTCAACAGGTGATGCCGGACGGTGCTTATCGTCCGGCCTGCAACTGATAAGGCGTAATGACGCCAGGGATCCCCGCGAAATCTCTGGTGTTGCGCGTCACAAGCGCAAACCGATGAATCTGCGCGGTAGCCAGAATGATCGCGTCCGGAAGTTTCATCCCATATTCCTGCCTGAGATTCACGCTTCGCTCAGCAATTTCCTGTGAAACGCCGATGATGTTGAACGCACTCAACGCCACACGTGTACGATATTCCTGATGGTATTTTTTTGCCCCCACCATTACTTCCATCCAGGTAACCAGGCTGATGGCATTCTGCGGCGGATACGCTTCCAGTACTTGCTGTGCTTCCTGGCGCCCGCTGAATAAATCAATCAGGATATTGGTATCGAACAGCACGGGACCCTTTTGCATTACCATTCCTCGCGTAGCGTCCTCTGATACTCAACGCCGTCTTCCTCACAGCCCTGCCAGAGCCCCAGCGCATTGGAAATCGTGGTTTCAGCCTGTCCCTGCCTTTCAAGGTACTGTTCAACCGCTTCGCGCAACAACTCCGCACGCGGCAGGTTGCGCTGCTGCTTGAGATCGTCAAGGCGCTTGATCATCTCATCGGATAAGTCGAGTAATATTCTGCCCATGTCCATTCCAGCCATATGCACACATATACCTCCAGTATATCATTGGCGAATAATTTTCAAACAACATACACCGTCAGCAAGCAGGAAAAAAGCGATCTCCGTAGTGACTTTTCCTTTTGCGAGGCGCTTTCCAGAATTTTACTCTGTCCCAAATCCACCATTCTCTTTCATGAAAAACCAGGTTATAACACTGTATATTCATACAGATTTTAGGGATTAAGAAAATGGCGCTTGAAAACGGGATTGCACAACGGGTCGAGGAATTTATCGCGGCGGGACGTCCTTCTGTTCGTCGGCAACATATTGATGACCGGAGAGCAGGCTATATCGCCAGTACCGCGCTGGCCGGAAAGACCGAAACGCGCGTAGAAGTCAGCGATGTTGAACTGGAGGGGATGACGCTGCGCGTCGTATCACCGCGCCATGCTTCGGGTGCTCTGCCCTGCGTTATTTACTACCACGGCGGCTGTTTCGTGAGCGGCGGATTTGCCACGCATGATAATCAGTTGCGACAACTGGCGTATACCAGCGGTTGCCGGGTGATTGCCGTACAATACCGCCTCGCACCAGAACACACGTTTCCTGCGGCGCATGACGATGCTGAAAAAGGGGCCAACCTGATCTGGCAATATGCGGAACAGCTTGGCGTTGAACGCCAGCACATCACGCTTGCCGGGGACAGTGCGGGCGGACACCTGGCGCTGGTGACAGCATTGCGCCTGAAGGCAGCAAAGCAATGGCTGCCCGCACAATTGATGCTGATCTACCCGATGCTCGACGCGACCGCAAAATGTGAGAGCTATACCCGAAACGGTCTGGACTACCTCATTACCCGTGACACGTTGCTAACCGGGTATGAGATGTATATGCCCCATACCGATCGCCAGCATCCCGAAGCCAGCCCGCTCTGGCGAGATGATCTCAGCGGCTTACCGCCTACGCACATCATCACCGCTGAATTTGATCCGCTGTGCGACGAAGGCGAACTTTTGTATGAGCGACTGACGACCCAACACGTCGACTGCACCTGCCAGCGCTACCTCGGGGTGATTCATGGTTTTTTCCAGCTAGCTGGCGTCAGCCATGCGGCGCGCAGCGCAATGCAGGATATCGCCTGGCGCGTGACTATCCCGTCCGTTAGCGAAGAATAGAGAAGGGAGTTCCCCTACTCTTCCTCGTTTCCGCCTTCTTCATAGGGACCAAACGGTTTGGCGGGCAGGACGATGTAAATACCTTCAAAAATAGCGCCCGGTGTGTCATTGCCCAGCAGCTCTACCTGCAGTTGAACCCGCGCCTTTTTCCCACGCGCCAGACGGTCAAGATCGCCGCTCAACGAGCCGAGATCGGCAACCGCGGCGGGTCTGCCGCTGATAGGTTTGCTATAGCGGATATGGGCGTCAGCGAGAATGATCGTGCCCCCAAGATGGCGCTCACGCAGCATCAGCCAGATAAGCCCCCAGCCGGTCAGCGTAGCCAGCGAAAACAGGCTCCCGGCAAACAGCGTGTGGTGCGGATTTTGATTGCCCGTCTCCGGCATGGTGGTAATAAATTTCTGCCCGGTGTACTGCTGAATACGTACACCCATCTTCTCGCTCAGCGGGATGTGCTCATACCATGCCTGCTGTAGCTGTCCGCACCAGTCGCCGCGATGCAAAATGTCATCGAGCGAGGCAATCGGTTTGATCATCAAAAAGTGGCGAACTGGCGTAGTTTGCGGCGTGGTGATTTCGCCCTGATTGACAAAACCCAGTTTGGCGAAGAATTCGACAGCGTCTTCCCGTGCGCTACAGGTCACTCGTTTGACCCCTTCCTGACGCGCGACGGACTCCAGCGTCATTGCCATCAGCGTTCCCAGCCCCTTTTCCTGCACGGTGGGATCGACAGCCATGAAACGGATGGAAGCCTCATTATCGGCATTGATGTACAACCGCCCGACGGCAACCAGATTGCCCTCTTCATCGACCACCATCTGGTGGTGCGCCATTGCGTCCCAGGCATCACGCTCGGAACCCTTCGGTTGATGCAGCGGCTTGCGCAGCATTTCCCAGCGAAACTGATAGTAACGCTCTAATTCTTCTTCTGTTTGCGGTACTCGAAGGTGATACATAGCGGTACTCTCTCTTGTAACCCGCGGCCACGCCGGAAGCTGATTCATACCTGTAACCAGAACGTCACGGGGCCGTCATTCACCAGCGCAACCTGCATATCCGCAGCGAAGCGACCGGTCTGCGTGTTCATTTCCTGCTGGCGGCAGCGTTCGACGAAATAATCGTACAGGGCCTTCGCCCGCTCCGGCGTCGCCCCTTTCGAGAACCCCGGACGCATGCCGCGTTCGGTATCCGCCGCCAGCGTAAATTGTGAAACCACCAGCACACTCCCGCCCGCCTGTTGCACGTTCAGGTTCATTTTGCCTTCGGCATCGCTAAAAATACGGTAGCCGAGCACACGTTCACACAGGCGATTCGCTTTCTGCTCGTCGTCATCCTTTTCGACACCCAACAACACTAAAAGTCCTGAGCCAATTTCACCCGTCACTTCGTCCTCCACGGTGACGCTGGCACGGGTTACGCGCTGAATTAATGCAATCATGGTTGGTCTGCTTCTTCTTGTTCTGCGGCTTGTTTGAGTTTGCGGTATTCCCCGAGAGTGACAGTTATTTCCGCACCAAGCAAGACGATACACCACGTCCAGTACACCCAGACAAACAAAATGGGTACCACCGCTAACACGCCGTAAATAAGCTGATATGACGGGAACATGGTGATATAAAGCGCGAAACCTTTCTTTCCGGCCTCGAACAGGACCGCAGCGACAAAGGCGCCGACAATCGCATCCCGATTCGGTACGCGCGTGGTCGGCACCACGCTGTAGAGGAGCCAGAATGAGAGCCAGGAGAGGATCAGCGGGAAGAGACGCAGCACATCATCAATCACGGTATTGAGATCGCTGGCCCAGCGTAATGAGAGAAGATAGGAACTGATCGCCAGACTGGCCCCTGCCAGTAATGGTCCCAGCGTCAAAATCATCCAGTACACGGCAAAGGAGTACACTTTTGGCCGCGTGCGCGTGCTGCGCCAGATAGTATTCAGCGCGCTATCAATGGCATACATCAACAGCAGCGCGGTGACGATTAACCCGCAAGCCCCCACCGCCGTCATTTTGTTGGAGTTGGCGACAAACTGCTCAATGTAACGTTGAATCACATCGCCCGTTGCCGGGATAAAGTTGGCAAAAATAAAGTGTCGCAACTGGACGCTGACATCGGAAAACATCGGAAAAGCGGCGAAAAGCGCAAATACAACGGCGATCAGCGGCACTAATGAGAGCAACGAGACGTAGGCAAGATTCCCTGCCAGGGTCGTCATATTGTCCTCATCAATGCGCTTCCAGAGGAGCTTCAGCCAGGCCCAGATCGGTCGGGTATGATGCCTGGCTTTTTGATGCACGGTTTTTAGCATAACAACTTCGCGAAATACTCAGGAATGACGGTTTTATCGGTCACCAGAATGCTGGTTATCCCCAACTGGTTGGCCCCTTCTATATTATCGATGTTGTCGTCAAAAAAGACCGTGTCGCTCGCTGAAAAACCCTCTTGCTGTAACACATGCTGATAAATCCGTGTCTCCGGCTTGCGCATCCCCAGATCCTGCGACAAATAAATATGGTCCGCCGCCTGGCGAATTTCTGGATATTCCTCTGGCCAGAACGTCGTATGCAGCCGGTTGGTGTTCGACAGGACGACCACGCGATGCCCCTGCTCACGCAGTTTCTGCATGATATCGATAACCTCAGGCCGTAGCGCGACAAAAACGGCCTGCCAGCCATGGGAAAACTGTTCGTAGCTCAGCGACAGATCCATCTCATGACAAAGGGCCTTGGCAAATGCTTCATCGGTGATTTCTCCCCGTTCGTGCTGATGGAAGGCCTCACCCATCGTAAAGCTCTGCTTTAACGACGCCAGCGGCACACGGCTCAGATCGCTCCAGGTACCTAATACGCGGTTGAAGTCGATATCGACAATCACATTACCTAAATCAAAGATATAGAGCATGTCCCTTCTCCTTACTTGCCGTGGATGAATAACTGTAGCGGGAAAGGGGCGTTTTGACTATGTACCCGTCAGGGAAAGATGAAGGAAAAAAAGGCGATGCCCTGAGAGCATCGCCTTGTTCTGGTGTGATATTTCTCGGTTTCTTAGAAGCTGTATTTCACCCCGAGCATCGCAGAGGTATCGCTGTAGCTGTTGTCGCCCATTTGCTGCGCCACGTTACCCCACACCTGCAGACGCGGGTTGATTTGCCCTTCAATACCCACTTTCAGCTCACCAATGTTACGTGTCCCGCTGATGTCATCCTTGATGGAGCCCATCTGTACGGTCTGGTTATTGGTGTTGTGGATCCAGTTCGCTTCAATGAACGGCTGGAAATCACGGCCTTTATCGGTATCTTTCTCC
Source organism: Citrobacter sp. MGH 55 (assembly GCF_016906145.1). Taxonomy (NCBI): domain Bacteria; kingdom Pseudomonadati; phylum Pseudomonadota; class Gammaproteobacteria; order Enterobacterales; family Enterobacteriaceae; genus Citrobacter; species Citrobacter sp. MGH 55. The sequence continues at coordinate 1,430,379 of NZ_CP070239.1, read as the reverse complement.
GCATGACCTTTCAGGTAAGCACGGACGCCGAGGCGAGTCATCAGGTTGCCGTCAGTTTTGTCTTTAACCACCGTCCCGTTGTGCTCACGGTGTGAATCGGCCTGCACGTCCATCCAGATAACCTGCGCTTTCGGTTGGATCCAGTAGGTTTTATTTTCACTTTCCCCGACCAGGAAGCTATAACCGCCTTCAACAGACGCCGTGATACCGTCGGATTTGTAGTTTTCGCTGGCCAGATGTTCGCCACTAACGGTGTTATCAAACCAGTTATACAGTACCCAGCTATCCAGATAGGTCCCGGTCTTATCCGCTTCATTGGCATACCAGGTGGCATACAGACCGACGCTGTAACCATCTACCTGTCCACGAGACGAATAGCCAGTGTAACTGTTACGGGTTTTACTTTTCTGGTTGGCATAACCCGCCATGGCACCCAGATGCCAGCGATCGAGGCCGTCGCTACTCCACTGTGCCAGGTCGCCGCCTAACTGCAGAACATAACGGTTAGCGTTGGTTTTCAACTGCCCGCTGCCGTCAGTAAAGCGATTATGGCCACCTACATTACGCATCCACATGGTGGTGACTTTTTCTTCGCCAGTCAGCATATCGGTATACTGAGTCTCACCCAGACGGTCATGCAGACGGGTGATAAACATCGTATTGGCCGCATAGTTGTTCGCCAGATAACTCCCGAATTCAGGGCGATACTGGTGCTCGACGGGACCCGGATATACTGGCGGTCCTGGAGGATCAGTTGGGTCTGGCTGCGCGGGATCGGGATCCGGCTCAGTCGGTGGTGGCGGAGGCGGCTCCACTGGCGGCGGATCCACCGGTGACAGCTCGCTGGTCAGATACCAGTCACTGGCTTTTTTCACCACGTCATAGTCGTACGCACCGGCGACGATACGCCCTGATTTGGTAAAGGTACCGTCAGAGTTTCCGGCAACCTCAACAATTTTAATCCCATCGACGGTCAGTTCACCCACACCACCAATGTTGTTGATGCCCACTTTGGTATTACCGGAGGTATCGCCCTGAACAATCAGCATGTCAGTTAATGAACCGTCCCCTTCCAGTACCGTGTTCAGCACTAACAGCGCGTTGGTCCCGATGTAGTTTCCGACCACAGTCAATGTCTTGAAGGTTCCCGCATCATCGCGAGACACGCCGTCAGGACTGTAGCGCAGCGTCGCCTGATCCAGCGTCAGATTAGAGACCACGGAATTTCCAGTCATCGTCCATTCGCTGCTGGCACCCTTCATACTCAAATCCAGCGAGCCGTGGTAGGTTGCATTACTATTCTCTTGTGAAGAATCGGCTTTGCCTACAAAGCGGCTTCCATCTTCCATACGCAGATCCATGGTGCCGCCATAATAAGCACGTAAATTGCCTTCAATGTCGTACACACCTGAGTCAGCCGTATCGGTAGCGTAATCCCATGAACGAATGACGCCCTGCGAACCATATGCGTAAATGGCATAAGCGCCACTGTCAGTCACCTGAATTTTCGTATCGCCACCCAGGTTCACCGTTGCGGACTCAGTAGATGAAGACGCATAAACGCCGTGCGCAGTGACACCAGAGGTTTTTAAATCAACGTTATTTAGGTTTATGGTTCCTTTACGCCCCACATACACTGCATGTGCATTTCGACCTGACGTCGTGACTGACGTCGCGCCATTGAGCGTAATATCCGCATTTCCTCTTGCCGTTCCTGTCAGTTGTGCAGGATCTCTACCTGCATAAATACCATAACCTGTATTCATGCTTCCGGGACCACGAGTAACAATATCCGTATTCCCATGAATAATTATGGATGACTGGGCATTGTCTTTATTCGCCGATGCGTTAGCACGTAACCCCATTCCATTTTCAGCATCAACGGTCACGTCGCCATTGACTTCAACGATTGAATAATCCGCCTGGAGTTCACGACCGATATTTATACCATCAGCGCTACTTCCTGTTGCGGTGATGTAAATATTATCGGCAATCAGCTTGCCCCCAGCATTTTTAGAATGGATTCCATCTGCTGCAGTGCCTGTGGTATTGATAACCAGATTTTTGAATTTATAACCAATATTATCAATATAGACACCCCAACCTGTTAGGCCAGCAGTAGTACCTTCTGAAGTTGTATCAATACGCACTTCATCAAATCCAGTGTAATCCCTTGCCGACCCGCCAAGTGGATTGCCGTAGTGATAGATTGTGGTGTTATCGCAAAAGAGTTGAGCAGTGGTGGTGTAACCGCATGCCGCAGCGACTTGCCCGCTAAATCCTCCGAGCGCCAGCGCACTGGCGATACAGAGTGCCAATTTCCCCGGTGAGGGTGGTTTGCATTTCATTTTTTGTGTTTTCATAGGAATACCTTTTCCGTACTACTCTTTTTTCGGATAAGAGCATAAAAGACGCAGTAAAAATTAATTAAAAGGCAAAGCGGGTCCGTTCATCTTTAAAACCTTAAAGATTCACTTACCTTAAAATTATAAATCTTTCCTTTTGCGCGATTAATACAGTTATTCAAAGGTTATGTCAACGGAGGTTGAACTGACGAAAAAGGAAAAATAATAAGAGAACATCCATTTATTTATATTATTCCTGGGCGTCTTTTTAATGAATAAAAAGAGTGCGTAACGAGGGTAAAAAAAGCTTACGAATCAATGCGCATTAAAAGCACAATTTGATACTTCATGCGAGCTTTAGGATTTTTATACATAATACCAGGACGTTTAACTATTTATATTTTTTGTGATAAGAACCGCCTGAACAGACGGTTTATTTAAAAGGAGTCTGTTACGAAGAAACGCCATCATCCTGGTCTGGGCTCACCTGAACGATTTCAACCTGATGAGACTGAAGAAGCGTATGCAGAGCCGGGCCAGGGAGTTCATCAGTAAACAACGCGGTTACCGCAGAAACATTGCCAATTTCTACCGCCGCCGAGGCGTGGTATTTCGTATGATCGGCAGCAAGCAGAATATGGCGGGAGTGAGCCATCATCGTCTTCACCACGCTGGCCTCATTGACGTCAAATTCCAGCATCGCGCCATCGCTTTCAATCGCCCCGACGCTGGTGACGAGGTAGTCCGCCCGGAAATCAGCGACAAACGCAGTCGCAGAAGGGCCAATAATCCCGCTGTTATGTGGACGCAGCGTTCCACCGGGGACCATCACTTCGAAACGGGGATTGTTATAGAGAATATGCGCAACCCGAAGGCTGTTGGTGATGATGCGCAGATGATTGTGGTTCAACAACGCCCGCGCCACCTGCTCTACGGTAGTGCCAATGGTGATGAACACCGTTGAACCATCTGGAATGTAGTCCGCCACCGCTTCCGCGATGGCTTTTTTCTCTTGCGTCCACGAGACTTCACGTTGCTCAAAGGCGGTATTCACGACGCTTGATGCACGGCCTGCGCCACCGTGATGACGGGTAATCAGCCCCTGTTCGCTTAATTTACGGATATCACGGCGCACCGTCTGCGTAGAGACATCCAGTAAACCCGCCAGTTCGTCAATGTTCATATACCCACGCTCACCAACGAGTGATAGCAATTGATCATGCCGTGGGTTACCGGTCAGTTCGGTAAAACTCATGAAAATTCCTCGAAAAACCATTGCCCTGCATTTTATACAAAAAGTGACAGAAAAGATCGGGTTTGATCACAGTCAGGAATTCCCGCACGCCCACCTGGTCGGGTACATTTCAGCGCCGCCACCCCACTGGCGAACCTGACCGCGTCTTTCAGTTCGCTTCCTGATGCGAGGCTGAATGCCAGCGCACCGTGGAAAACATCGCCTGCCCCGGTTGTATCCACCACATCCACCGCAAAACCGGCCTGGTGTTGCAGCGTGCCATTTTCTATCCAGTCACACCCTCCACTACCTTGCGTGACGTAGACATGTCCATTTGTGAGCGTTTGTGATTGTTTCAACGCATTAGCGGTCTCATTGATGCCAGTCAGGCGCGCCAGACCCGGGGCCGAAAACACAGCATGATCGCTTAAGGCCACTAGCTCGCTGATGTCCTGCGGCGTCACATCACCATCCAGCAGTGTCTTCACGCCCGCCTGATGCGCCAGCGTAAAGGCCTGCTTTGCCCCTTCATGCCAGCGAACGTCCGCCAGTACGATATCCCACTGGGAAAAGTCGATGTCATTGAGCCAGTCGGCCTCCGCCGGCAAATCGGGGCTCGGGAAATTGACGATAATCCGCTCCCCTTGAGCATCAACCATGATTGCCGATTGCGACGACTTTGCCCCCGCATAGCGCCGGGTGTAACGGGTATTGACCCCCAGAGATTCCAGCTCCGCCAACAGGTGTTTTCCGGTGTCGTCATCGCCCACACGGCCAATAAAGTCTACCTGTGCCCCTAACTTCGCCGCTGCCACTGCGGCAGTGGCGGCTGGTCCACCGCCCACCTCGGTATAACGACGCGCCACATATTTACCGCCTACAGCCGGTAACGTTTCTACGTAATAGATGCGATCCAGCACGGTAATACCTACACAAGCAATACGAATCATGGTCGTTCCTTAAGCATTTCGGGATGAGATTATTTTAATTCCACAAAATGTTTAAAAAGTGACGGCTGTCAATTTTTTGACCATAAATTACAAATACGATCAAAAACAGACAGAAACAACCGGTCATAATTGACAAAAAATGACACCACCGTCTCAGGAGAACGATATGGCAGTCATCGCATTTATCGGATTAGGACAGATGGGCGCCCCAATGGCGAGCAACTTACTCAAACAGGGTCACCAACTCAGCGTTTTTGACGTTAACCCCGATGCCGTCCAATGTCTGGTCGAAAAAGGGGCACAATCCGCCCGCTCTCCAGCACAGGCCGCAGAAGGCGCTGAGTTTGTCATCACGATGCTGCCCAACGGCGATCTGGTACGCAGCGTCTTATTGGGCGAAAACGGCGTTTGCGAACGCCTCTCCCCACAAGCGCTGGTGATCGATATGTCAACCATCCATCCCTTGCAGACTGACAAGCTGATCGCCGACCTTCGCGTTAAAGGCTTCGCCATGATGGATGTCCCGGTCGGGAGAACCTCGGATCACGCCGTTGCCGGTACATTGCTGTTGCTGGCGGGCGGCACACCAGACCAGGTCGAGCGCGCCACACCGGTACTGATGGCAATGGGCAATGAACTGATTAACGCCGGAGGTCCCGGGATGGGGATCCGCGTGAAGTTGATTAACAACTACATGAGCATTGCGCTGAATGCCCTGTCAGCCGAAGCCGCCGTGCTGTGTGAAGCGCTGGGTCTCTCCTTCGATGTCGCGCTACAGGTCATGAGCGGGACACCCGCCGGTAAAGGTCACTTCACCACCTCGTGGCCGAACAAAGTGCTGAAAGGCGATCTTTCCCCGGCCTTTATGATCGACCTGGCCCACAAAGATCTCGGCATCGCGCTGGATGTCGCCAACCAGCTGCACGTTCCTATGCCGCTCGGCGCGGCGTCCAGGGAAGTTTATAACCAGGCGCGAGCCGCTGGCCGCGGGCGGGAAGACTGGACCGCCATTCTTGAACAGGTTCGCACGACAGCCGGACTGAAAAACCACCATTGACAGGTAAAAAGGACTGAAGAATGACCACGTACACCCTGAAAGATATCACCAGACCTTCCGGCGGTTTCGCCATGCTGGCCGTTGACCAGCGTGAAGCAATGCGCCTGATGTTTGCCGCCGCAGGCACGCCAACGCCGGTCACCGATCAGCATCTTACTGATTTTAAAGTCAATGCTGCAAAAATTCTCTCGCCGTATGCCTCCGCGATCCTGCTTGACCAACAGTTTTGCTACCGCCAGGCGGTAGAGCAGAACGCCGTTGCCAAAAGCTGCGCCATGATTGTCGCCGCCGACGCCTTCATCCCGGGTAATGGCATCCCCGTCGACAGCGTAGTGATTGATAAAACCATCAATCCGCAAGCCGTCAAGCAGGATGGCGCGAAAGCCTTAAAGCTGCTGGTGCTCTGGCGCAGTGATGAAGACGCGCAGCAACGTCTTGAAATGGTGAAAGAATTTAATACGTTGTGCCATAGCCAGGGTCTGTTGAGCATCATCGAACCGGTGGTCCGTCCGCCGCGTCGCGGCGATCAATTCGATCGTGAACAGGCAATTATCGACGCCGCCAAAGAGCTGGGCGACAGCGGCGCCGATCTCTATAAGGTCGAAATGCCGCTGCAGGGTAAAGGCACGCAGCAAGCCCTGCTCCGCGCGTCTCAACACCTGAACGAACACATCAATATGCCGTGGGTCATTCTCTCTTCCGGCGTTGATGAAAAGCTGTTTCCACGCGCGGTCAGCGTTGCGATGAGTGCTGGCGCTTCTGGCTTCCTGGCCGGTCGTGCGGTCTGGTCATCGGTGATTGGCCTGCCGGACAGCGAGATGATGCTGCGTGATGTGTCTGCACCTAAATTGCAACGCTTAGGTGAAATTGTCGATGAAATGATGGCCCGCCGCCGTTAATACGAGGATCAAAGCATGAAATGGTTTAACACCATGAGCCACAACCGCTGGCTGGAGCAAGAAACCGATCGCATCTTCAATTTTGGTAAGAACGCGGCGGTGCCAACCGGATTCGGCTGGCTGGGTAATAAAGGACAGATCAAAGAAGAGATGGGCACGCACCTGTGGATCACCGCCCGCATGCTGCACGTCTATTCCGTCGCCGCAGCGATGGGCAGACCGGGCGCTTACAGCCTGGTCGATCACGGTATTAAGGCCATGAACGGCGCGCTGCGGGATAAAAAATACGGTGGCTGGTACGCCTGCGTGAATGATGAAGGCGTGGTAGATGCCTCCAAACAGGGATACCAACACTTTTTTGCACTGCTGGGCGCTGCCAGCGCGGTCACCACCGGACACCCTGAGGCCAGGAAACTGCTCGATTACACCATTGAAGTCATTGAGAAATACTTCTGGAGTGAAGAAGAGCAAATGTGTCTGGAATCCTGGGATGAAGCGTTTAGCAAAACCGAAGACTATCGCGGCGGCAATGCCAATATGCACGCCGTGGAAGCCTTCCTGATTGTTTACGACGTCACCCATGACAAAAAATGGCTGGATCGTGCGATCCACATCGCCTCGGTCATCATTCACGATGTCGCCCGCAAAGGGGAATACCGGGTCAATGAGCATTTCGACGTGAACTGGAACCCGGTCCGCGACTACAACAAAGACAATCCCGCCCACCGTTTCCGCGCCTATGGCGGCACGCCAGGCCACTGGATTGAGTGGGGCCGTCTGATGCTGCATATCCACGCCGCGTTAGAAGCGAGAAGCGAACAACCGCCCGCCTGGTTACTGGAAGACGCAAAAGGTCTTTTCCACGCCACCATTCGTGATGCCTGGGCACCCGACGGCGCTGACGGCATCGTGTACACCGTTGACTGGGATGGCAAACCCATTGTTCGTGAACGGGTGCGCTGGCCGATTGTAGAAGCAATGGGTACCGCCTATGCGCTATATACGGTCACGGGCGATCGCCAGTACGAAACCTGGTATCAGACATGGTGGGAATACTGCATTAAGTACCTGATGGATTACGAAAATGGTTCCTGGTGGCAGGAGCTGGATGCGGACAACAAGGTCACAACCCGGGTATGGGACGGTAAACAGGATATTTATCACCTGTTGCACTGTCTGGTTATCCCACGTTTACCGCTGGCACCGGGCCTTGCTCCTGCGGTTGCTGCCGGTCTTCTGGATATCAACGCCAGGTAAGCAACGAGGATAGCAGCCATGCATAGCGGTGGAAAAACACTTCATCTTCAGGCCGGGCACTACTGCGCGAAAATAGTCACAGTTGGCGCCGGATTAGCAGAACTGACGCACCGTGGGCGTCACGTCGTTATTCCCCATAAGCCGGAAGAGATACCGTTGGCGCATTTGGGAAAAGTGCTAATACCCTGGCCAAATCGCGTGGCAAAAGGCTGCTATCAACATAACGGCAAGCGCTTCCAGCTTGCTATTAACGATCCGGTTACGCATAGCGCTATTCATGGATTACTGGCCTGGCGGGACTGGCAGATTAATCAGCAGTCAAAAACGGAAGCGTCACTGACGATTTTTCTGCCGCCTTCTTATGGTTATCCCTTTGCGCTGGTTTCAGAGGTGATTTATCGACTGGAGGAAACACACGGGCTGCATGTCTTTATTCGTACGCAGAATCTGAGTGACGAAATCGCACCGTATGGTGCCGGAGCCCATCCCTATTTGACCTGCAATCTGCACCCCATTGATGGTTGTGAATTGACGCTTCCTGCGAGTGAAGAAACAGGTAGTGAACGGGATTTCACAACGCCGCGACGCATTGCAGGAACCTCTATCGATCATACATTCAGGGTCTTGACACCTGAGGTTGAGTGGGAAGTCAGGATGACCTGTGCCTCACAAAACATAACGACTTTTTTACGCAGCCATCAACCCTGGCTGCAGGTATATACCGGCGAGAAATTAGCAAGGCGTGGTCTTGCAGTGGAACCGATGACCTGCCCACCCGATGCCTTTAACTCCGGAACAGGCCTGATTTATCTCGCGCCAGGAGAAATACATCAGATGCATTTTCTCATCGGCAGTGAATAAAAGATTTCCGACAAATTACCGAATTACCCTATTTATTACGGAGACGATGATGAATTCGTTACAACAACGGTCAACCCCTTTAGAGCTGACGACGTTACAGAATGGATTTACGCTAACGTACCACCAGCGATTAATTTTACGTCACAGCGAAGCAGCCCCCTGTCTGTGGGTTGGTGCTGGCGTCGCCGATATCGACATGTTTCGTGGCAACTTCAGCATTAAAGACAAACTTAACGAGAAAATTGCCCTGACCGATGCCACGGTCAGTGAATCAGCCGACGGCTGGCGAGTACGCTTTAGTCGTGGTGATGCCGTCAATGCGACGCTGCATATCTCCACCGATGAAGCGGGTCGTTTGCAACTGGATCTGCACAATGACGATCCCGACCATAACCGTATCTGGCTGAGACTGGCGGCTAACCCGGATGACCATATCTACGGTTGCGGCGAGCAGTTCTCTTACTTCGACCTGCGTGGCAAGCCGTTTCCACTGTGGACCAGCGAACAGGGTGTGGGCCGAAATAAGCATAGCTACGTCACCTGGCAGGCCGACTGCAAAGAGAACGCAGGCGGCGACTACTACTGGACCTTCTTCCCACAACCCACGTTTGTCAGTACGCAGAAGTATTACTGCCACGTTGATAACAGTTGCTACATGAATTTTGACTTCAGCGCGCCGGATTATCACGAACTGGCGTTGTGGGAGGAGAAAACCACCCTGCGTATTGAATGCGCCGACACCTATATCGCGCTGCTGGAAAAACTGACCGCGCTGTTAGGTCGCCAACCAGAATTACCGGACTGGATTTATGATGGCGTCACGCTGGGCATTCAGGGCGGCACCGAAGTGTGCCAGAAGAAACTGGATACGATGCGTCGCGCTGGCGTGAAGGTAAACGGCATCTGGGCGCAGGACTGGTCCGGGATCCGCATGACGTCATTCGGTAAGCGCGTGATGTGGAACTGGAAGTGGAACAGCGACAACTATCCACAACTGGACAGCCGTATCAAACAGTGGAACGCCGAAGGCGTGCAGTTCCTTTCATATATCAACCCGTATGTCGCCAGCGATAAAGACCTGTGCGCCGAAGCGGCAAAGCACGGTTATCTGGCAAAAGATACTTCCGGTAATGATTATCTGGTTGAATTTGGTGAGTTTTACGGCGGCGTGGTTGATTTGACCAACCCGGCGGCCTACGACTGGTTCAAAGACGTCATCAAGAAAAACATGATCGCACTCGGCTGCGGCGGCTGGATGGCGGACTTTGGCGAATACCTGCCGACCGACACGGTTCTGCATAACGGCGTCAGCGCGGAGATCATGCATAACGCCTGGCCTGCGCTGTGGGCAAAATGTAACTACGAGGCATTACAGGAAACCGGCAAACTCGGCGAGATCCTGTTCTTTATGCGCGCAGGCTATACCGGCAGTCAGAAATACTCGACCATGATGTGGGCGGGTGACCAGAACGTGGACTGGAGTCTGGACGATGGACTCGCCTCCGTTATTCCCGCTGCCCTGTCGCTGGCTATGAGCGGTCACGGCCTGCACCACAGCGATATTGGCGGCTATACCACCCTGTTTGAGATGAAACGCAGCAAAGAGTTGCTGCTGCGCTGGTGTGATTTCAATGCTTTCACGCCCATGATGCGCACCCACGAAGGTAACCGTCCTGGTGATAACTGGCAGTTTGACAGCGATGAGGAAACCATCGCCCATTTCGCCAGAATGACGACCGTGTTTACGACGTTGAAGCCGTACCTTAAGCAAGCCGTCGCGCAAAACGCCGCAACTGGCTTGCCAGTTATGCGTCCGTTGTTCCTGCATTACGAAAACGATGCGCGTACCTACACCCTGAAATACCAGTACCTGCTGGGGCAAGACCTGCTGGTCGCTCCGGTGCATGAGCAGGGCCGCAGCGACTGGACGCTGTATCTGCCGGAGGATCATTGGGTGAATCTCTGGACAGGTGAAACGCAAAGTGGCGGCGAGGTAACCGTGGATGCGCCATTAGGTAAACCGCCAGTCTTTTATCGCGCGAAAAGTGAGTGGGCGTCGCTGTTTGCATCTTTACGCCACATCTAATAAGGCTCGCCCATGGGAAAACTCATGGGCAAATGAGGGATAATCATGAGTCAAAACATAACCAACCCGGCAACCCTACGCTTGCCCTTTAAGGAAAAACTCGCCTACGGGATGGGTGATTTAGGTTCCAATATTCTTCTGGATATCGGTACGCTCTATTTACTGAAGTTTTATACCGATGTTCTCGGTTTACCGGGCACCTATGGCGGTATCATTTTTCTTATTGCCAAGTTTTTTACCGCGTTTACCGATATGGGAACCGGTATTATGCTCGATTCACGACGTAAAATCGGTCCAAAAGGTAAATTCCGTCCTTTTGTTATGTACGCTGCGTTTCCGGTGACCCTGCTGGCTATCGCTAACTTTGTCGGTACACCGTTTGAAATCACCGGAAAAACGGTCATGGCGACCGTCCTGTTTATGCTCTACGGACTGTTCTTCAGCATGATGAACTGTTCCTATGGCGCAATGGTGCCCGCCATCACCAAAAACCCGGACGAACGCGCCTCGCTCGCTGCCTGGCGGCAGGGTGGCGCGACGCTTGGCCTGCTGCTGTGCACCGTCGGTTTTGTGCCGGTCATGAACCTGATCGAAGGCAATTCGCAACTGGGGTATATCTTCGCCGCGACGCTGTTCTCGTTGTTCGGGTTGTTCTTTATGTGGTGCTGCTATGCCGGGGTGAAAGAGCGCTATGTCGAAGTGAAACCTGTCGACGCGGCGCAAAAACCGGGATTATTGCAGTCCTTTCGCGCCATCGCCGGTAACCGTCCGCTTTTCATCCTGTGTATTGCCAATCTCTGCACGCTCGGCGCATTTAACGTCAAGCTGGCGATCCAGGTTTATTACACCCAGTACGTGCTGAACGATCCGATTTTGCTGTCGTGGATGGGCTTTTTCAGCATGGGCTGTATCTTCATCGGCGTCTTTTTAATGCCGGGGATGGTGCGTCGCTTTGGCAAGAAAAAGGTCTATATCGGTGGCCTGCTGATCTGGGTTGCAGGCGATCTCCTCAACTACCTCTTCGGCGGAGGTTCGGTCAGTTTTGTCGCGTTCTCCTGCCTGGCATTCTTCGGCTCTGCGTTTGTGAACAGCCTGAACTGGGCGCTGGTTTCCGACACGGTGGAATACGGCGAATGGCGAACTGGCGTGCGTTCTGAAGGGACGGTTTACACCGGTTTTACGTTCTTCCGTAAGGTTTCACAGGCGCTGGCCGGCTTCTTCCCGGGATGGATGCTGACCCAAATCGGCTATGTGCCTAACGTGGTGCAATCGGCGGGAACGGTCGAGGGGTTACGGCAGCTGATCTTTATTTATCCCTGTGCGCTGGCGGTCGTCACCATCATTGCAATGGGCTGTTTCTACAATCTCAACGAAAAAATGTATATCCGTATCGTTGGCGAAATCGAAGCCCGTAAACAAACGATTTAAAACAATAATATCCAACGCCCTACGGGGCGTTATGAGAGGCGATTATGTCTGACCATGATCCGCTAACGCTAAAACTGAGCCTGCGTGAGAAGTGCGCCTACGGCATAGGTGATTTTGGCTCAAACCTGATGCTGTGTATCGGGACGCTGTATCTGCTTAAGTTTTATACCGATGTGCTGGGGATGCCTGCGTATTACGGCGGCATAATCTTCCTGGTGGCGAAGTTCTTTACTGCCTTTACCGATATATTAACCGGTGTATTGCTGGATTCACGCCGTAATATTGGTGTAATGGGTAAATTCCGCCCCTTCATACTTTATGCCTCTTTTCCCGTGGCGCTGGTTGCCAGTGCGCAGTTCTTTGCCACGGACTTTACCTTAACGGTGAAGACGACGCTGGCCACCCTCCTGTTTATGCTGTTTGGTTTGTTTTATAGCCTTATGAACTGCTCTTATGGTGCAATGGTGCCTGCTATCACCAAAAACCCGCACGAACGCGCCCAGCTTGCCGCCTGGCGTCAGGGCGGCGCAACCATTGGTCTGCTGCTGTGTACCGTCGGCTTTATGCCGATTCAGGCGTTGTTTACCCGTTCGCCGTCGCTGGGCTATTTAATTGCCGCGCTGATTTTCTCCGTGTGCGGACTGTTCAGTATGTGGTGGTGTTTCCGTGGCGTTAAGGAACGTTACATCGAAATCGTGCCAGATCACCATAAGCCTGGCATTCTCAAGTCGTTCTGCGCGATTTTCCGCAACCCACCTCTGTTAGTGCTGTGTATTGCCAATCTGTGTACGCTGGCAGCGTTCAACATCAAACTGGCGATCCAGGTCTATTACACACAGTACGTTCTGAACGATATCCATTTGCTCTCATGGATGGGCTTCTTCAGCATGGGGTGCATTCTGGCAGGTGTACTGTTAGTACCCATGACCGTAAGGCGTTTCGGTAAAAAACAGGTTTATCTCGGAGGGCTAACGCTCTGGGCAGTTGGGGATATCCTGAATTTCTTTTGGGGCGGAACCTCATTTTTATTCGTCACCTTTTCCTGTGTAGCCTTCTTCGGTACCGCCTTCGTGAACAGCCTGAACTGGGCGTTGGTGCCGGATACCGTGGATTACGGCGAATGGAAAACGGGGATTCGCGCAGAAGGTTCCGTCTATACCGGATATACCTTTTCGCGCAAGATTTCCGCTGCGTTGGCGGGGTTCCTGCCCGGAATGATGTTGACCCAGATTGGTTATATCCCCAACATCGCGCAAAGCGACGCAACCTTACTGGGATTACGCCAGTTAATTTTTCTTTGGCCCTGTGGTCTGGCGATTATTGCTGCACTGACCATGGGTTTCTTTTATAAGCTTAACGAAGCGCGTTTCGCTTTTATTATCGAGGAAATAAATCAACGAAAAAAGAACAACACTCGTTCTGACGTAACCAATAACAATAAAAACATCGCTACTGTAAATCTTTAAACAAATCTTGCCGCTATTTCCATCCAGATGGATGGCGGCTTCCCTACGCTTAAAAAATGGATTTATGATGAAAACATTACATACTCTCATTCTGTTATCTTCAGTGATATCCACCTCTGTAGTTGCTGGCGCTTATGTCGAAAACCGGGAGGCGTATAATCTGGCATCCGATCAACAAGAGATCATGCTGCGCGTTGGCTATAACTTTGACATGGGTGCGGGCATTATGCTCACTAATACCTATACGCTCCAGCGTGAAGACGAGTTAAAACACGGCTATAACGAGATCGAGGGCTGGTATCCGCTCTTCAAACCCACGGATAAATTAACGATCCAACCTGGCGGGTTGATTACCGACAAGAGTATTGGCTCCAGCGGCGCGGTGTATCTGGACGTGAATTACAAATTTACACCGTGGTTTAATCTGACGGTGCGTAACCGCTACAACCATAATAATTACAGCTCGGTCGATTTAAATGGCGATCGGGATAATAACGATACCTATGAGATCGGCAACTACTGGAACTTTATTATTACCGATAAATTCTCGTATACCTTTGAACCCCACTATTTTATGCGGGTGAATGATTTTAATAGCAGCAATGGCAAGGATCATCACTGGGAAATTACGAATACCTTCCGTTATCGGATCAACCAGAACTGGCTGCCCTACTTCGAACTGCGCTGGCTGGACCGGAACGTAGAACCCTATCACCGCGAACAAAATCAGATTCGCGTTGGGGTTAAATATTTCTTCTGA
>NZ_CP070239.1:1398247-1415976 GCF_016906145.1 Citrobacter sp. MGH 55 | reverse complement strand
GTTAATCTTCTTTCGGACCACGGTTCGCGCGGCGGCGATCGTTTTCCGTCAGGTGACGTTTACGAATACGGATAGACTGCGGCGTCACTTCTACCAGTTCGTCGTCATCGATGAACTCCAGAGCTTGTTCCAGAGTCATCTTAACCGGCGGAACCAGAACCGTGGCTTCGTCAGTACCGGAAGCACGCATGTTGGTCAGTTTCTTACCGGTCAGGCAGTTTACCGTCAGGTCGTTAGAACGGCTGTGAATACCGATGATCTGGCCTTCGTATACTTCAGCACCGTGACCCAGGAACAGCTTACCGCGGTCCTGCAGGCTGAACAGTGCAAACGCAACCGCTTTACCCTGACCGTTGGAGATCAGTACGCCGTTCTGACGCTGACCCACTTCACCCGGACGTACGTCGTCGTAGTGGCTGAAGGTGGAGTACAGCAGACCGGTACCGGAGGTCATGGTCATGAATTCTGAACGGAAGCCGATCAGACCACGGCTTGGGATCACGTAGTCGAGACGTACGCGGCCTTTGCCATCTGGATTCATGTTTTTCAGGTCGCCTTTACGCTCGCCCAGTGCCTGCATGACAGACCCCTGGTGCTGCTCTTCAACGTCCAGCGTCACGTTCTCGAACGGCTCTTGTTTACGGCCATCGATTTCGCGGAAGATAACTTTCGGACGGGAAACCGCCATTTCGAAACCTTCACGACGCATGTTTTCGATCAGAACAGACAGGTGCAGCTCACCACGACCGGATACACGGAACGCGTCCGCATCTTCAGTTTCTTCAACACGCAGTGCAACGTTGTGCACCAGCTCTTTGTTCAGGCGGTCAAGGATCTGACGAGAGGTAACGTATTTACCTTCTTTGCCACAGAACGGAGAGGTGTTGACGTTGAAGAACATGGTGACGGTCGGTTCATCAACAGACAG
Source organism: Citrobacter sp. MGH 55 (assembly GCF_016906145.1). Lineage (NCBI taxonomy): Bacteria > Pseudomonadati > Pseudomonadota > Gammaproteobacteria > Enterobacterales > Enterobacteriaceae > Citrobacter > Citrobacter sp. MGH 55. The sequence continues at coordinate 1,415,048 of NZ_CP070239.1, read as the reverse complement.
TGCCGGCAGCGCTTCCACATTCTGCGGATCGCAGATGGTGTCAGAGATGTTCAGCTCGCCCAGACCGGTGATCGCGATGATATCGCCCGCTTCTGCCAGATCGCTATCGATACGCTCCAGACCCAGGTGAGTCAGCACTTTACCGACTTTACCGTTGCGGGTTTTGCCTTCGCTATCCACGATAGTAATCTGCTGGTTCGGCTTCACTTTACCGCGTTTGATGCGGCCGATACCGATAACGCCAACGTAGTTGTTGTAGTCCAGCTGAGAGATCTGCATCTGGAACGGACCATCAAGGTCAACGTCCGGCGCAGGTACGTGGTCGACAATCGCCTGATACAGCGGGGTCATGTCTTCCGCCATATCTTCGTGATCCAGACCAGCAATACCGTTCAGCGCAGAAGCGTAGATGATCGGGAAATCCAGCTGTTCGTCGGTCGCGTCAAGGTTCACAAACAGGTCAAATACCTGATCGACAACCCAGTCCGGACGCGCGCCAGGACGGTCAACTTTGTTGATGACCACGATCGGCTTCAGGCCATGCGCAAAGGCTTTTTTGGTCACGAAGCGCGTCTGCGGCATCGGGCCGTCAAATGCGTCAACCACCAGCAGCACAGAGTCAACCATGGACATGACACGTTCAACTTCACCACCGAAGTCTGCGTGCCCAGGGGTATCAACGATGTTGATACGATAATCATTCCATTTGATAGCGGTGTTTTTCGCGAGGATGGTAATCCCACGCTCTTTCTCCAAATCGTTGGAGTCCATCACACGCTCTTGAGTTTCGGCACGAGAGTCGAACGTACCGGATTGCTGCAGCAGCTTATCAACCAGGGTAGTTTTACCATGGTCGACGTGCGCGATGATGGCGATGTTACGCAAATTTTCGATCACAACTTTGCCTCAGGCATTAGAAATAGCGCGTTATTGTACACGGATTAATCGCACTACAAAACAGGATCACAAACATCCTCCGCAAACAAGTATTGCAGAGTTTCTTTGTGATCGCTTTCACGGAGCGTTAAAAGGGTTATGCACGGTCCATTGCACCAATATGGTGCTTAATGTTCACATTAAAGCACTATACTGGTGCAACATACACGGCATGGTGCAACCCTTTTGCACGATGGTGCGCATGATAACGCCTTTTAGGGGCAATTTAAAAGTTGGCACAGATTTCGCTTTATCTTTTTTACGGCGACACGGCCAATGATTAAAGAATTGAACACCTCGTTACCACGACGACTATGACCAATCTGGAGAGTTAAGTATGTCCGCTGAACACGTTTTGACGATGCTGAATGAGCACGAAGTGAAGTTTGTTGATTTGCGCTTCACTGATACCAAAGGTAAAGAACAGCACGTCACGATTCCTGCTCATCAGGTAAATGCCGAATTCTTCGAAGAAGGCAAAATGTTTGACGGCTCTTCGATTGGTGGCTGGAAAGGCATCAACGAATCCGACATGGTGCTGATGCCGGATGCTTCTACCGCAGTCATCGACCCGTTCTTCGCGGATTCTACGCTGATCATCCGTTGTGACATCCTGGAACCTGGCACCCTGCAAGGCTATGACCGCGACCCGCGCTCTATCGCCAAGCGTGCTGAAGAATACCTGCGCTCCACCGGCATCGCGGATACCGTTCTGTTTGGACCAGAACCAGAATTCTTCCTGTTTGACGACATCCGTTTCGGCGCGTCAATCTCCGGTTCTCACGTGGCTATCGATGACATCGAAGGCGCCTGGAACTCCTCCACCCAGTACGAAGGTGGTAACAAAGGTCACCGTCCGGCAGTAAAAGGCGGCTACTTCCCGGTTCCACCAGTAGACTCTGCTCAGGACATCCGTTCTGAAATGTGTCTGGTGATGGAGCAAATGGGCCTGGTCGTTGAAGCTCACCACCATGAAGTGGCCACTGCGGGTCAGAACGAAGTGGCAACCCGCTTCAACACCATGACCAAAAAAGCGGACGAAATTCAGATCTACAAATATGTGGTACACAACGTCGCTCACCGCTTCGGCAAAACCGCGACCTTTATGCCAAAACCGATGTTCGGCGATAACGGTTCCGGTATGCACTGCCACATGTCCCTGTCTAAGAACGGTACCAACCTGTTCTCTGGCGACAAATATGCGGGCCTGTCTGAGCAAGCGCTGTACTACATCGGCGGCGTAATCAAACACGCTAAAGCGATTAACGCCCTTGCGAACCCGACCACCAACTCATACAAGCGTCTGGTCCCGGGCTACGAAGCACCGGTTATGCTGGCTTACTCTGCCCGTAACCGTTCTGCCTCTATCCGTATTCCAGTGGTCGCGTCTCCAAAAGCACGTCGTATCGAAGTCCGTTTCCCGGATCCGGCAGCGAACCCGTACCTGTGCTTTGCAGCCCTGCTGATGGCCGGTCTTGACGGCATTAAGAACAAGATCCACCCTGGCGAAGCCATGGACAAAAACCTGTACGACCTGCCGCCGGAAGAAGCGAAAGAGATCCCACAGGTTGCAGGTTCTCTGGAAGAAGCACTGAACGAGCTGAACCTGGATCGCGAGTTCCTGAAAGCAGGCGGCGTGTTCACTGATGAAGCTATCGATGCTTACATCGCGCTGCGTATTGAAGAAAACGACCGCGTACGCATGACGCCGCACCCGGTAGAGTTTGAGCTGTACTACAGCGTTTAACTGTATCTTAAAAGCCCGACGAATTTCGCGTTGCGGCAAGGCGGCAASRGAGCGAATCCYCAGGAGCAKAGATAACGATGTGACTGGGGGAGCGAAGGTAGCCAACGCAGCAGCGGCGTGAAAGGCGTCAGGTGTTTTTTAGTTGCCGTGGAAACTTTTAGCCCATCTCACGATGGGCTTTTTTCACCGTCAACAATCTGATCCTTCGCGCTTTTTCTACATAAAAAGCTATAATGCACTAAATTGGTGCAAATTTTTCAGGAGACTGCTGTATGGCAACAGGCACGCTGCCCGATGCTGGGCAGATCCTCAATTCTTTAATCAACAGCATCTTACTGGTCGACGATGAGCTGGCGGTGCATTACGCCAACCCGGCCGCGCAGCAGTTACTCGCCCAAAGCTCCCGCAAACTGTTTGGTACGCCGCTTCCTGAACTCCTGAGCTATTTTTCTTTGAATATCGAACTGATGCGTGAAAGCTTAGAGGCGGGACAAGGGTTTACCGACAATGAGGTCACGTTGGTGATTGATGGGCGTTCACACATTCTGTCGCTCACCGCGCAGCGTTTGCCAGACGGCCAGATCCTGCTCGAAATGGCGCCGATGGATAATCAGCGCCGCCTGAGCCAGGAGCAGCTACAGCACGCTCAGCAGGTCGCTGCGCGCGATCTGGTGCGAGGACTGGCACACGAGATTAAAAACCCGCTCGGTGGCTTACGCGGCGCTGCACAGCTATTAAGTAAAGCCCTGCCCGACCCGGCGCTGCTGGAATACACCAAAGTCATTATTGAACAGGCTGATCGACTGCGTAATCTGGTCGACAGGCTGTTGGGCCCGCAGATGCCGGGAACGCATGTCACGGAAAGTATTCATAAGGTGGCAGAGCGCGTGGTGGCGCTGGTTTCTATGGAATTACCGGCCAACGTCACGCTGGTCCGCGATTACGATCCCAGCCTACCGGAATTGCCGCACGACCCGGAACAGATCGAGCAGGTGTTGTTGAATATTGTCCGTAATGCATTGCAGGCTCTGGGGTCAGACGGTGGGGAGATTGTGCTACGTACCCGTACCGCGTTCCAGCTCACGCTGCACGGCGAGCGCTATCGCCTGGCGGCGCGTATCGACGTCGAAGATAACGGGCCGGGGATTCCTTCCCACTTACAGGATACGCTGTTTTACCCCATGGTCAGCGGCCGCGAAGGCGGCACCGGGCTGGGATTATCCATCGCCCGTAATTTGATCGATCAGCATTCCGGCAAAATTGAATTTACCAGTTGGCCAGGCCATACCGAGTTCTCGGTTTATCTGCCGATTCGGAAATAGAGGTGCTTATGCAACGAGGGATAGTCTGGGTAGTCGATGACGATAGTTCCATCCGTTGGGTGCTTGAACGTGCTCTCGCCGGGGCGGGTCTGAGTTGTACGACCTTTGAAAACGGTAACGACGTGCTGGGTGCGCTGGCGAGCAAAACGCCGGACGTGCTGTTGTCCGACATTCGCATGCCGGGGATGGACGGACTGGCGCTGTTAAAACAGATTAAACAGCGTCATCCAATGCTGCCGGTCATCATAATGACTGCGCATTCCGATCTGGATGCTGCCGTCAGCGCCTATCAGCAAGGGGCGTTTGATTATCTGCCGAAACCCTTTGATATCGATGAAGCGGTAGCGCTGGTTGAACGCGCCATCAGCCATTATCAGGAACAGCAGCAGCCGCGCAATATTCAGATCAATGGGCCGACAACGGACATTATCGGCGAAGCGCCAGCCATGCAGGATGTGTTTCGTATTATCGGGCGGCTCTCGCGTTCCTCCATCAGCGTGTTGATTAACGGGGAGTCCGGGACGGGTAAAGAACTGGTCGCCCATGCCCTGCACCGCCACAGCCCACGCGCCAAAGCGCCGTTTATCGCGCTCAACATGGCGGCGATTCCGAAAGATTTGATCGAATCCGAGCTGTTTGGTCATGAAAAAGGGGCATTTACCGGAGCGAATACCATTCGTCAGGGACGCTTCGAACAGGCCGATGGTGGCACGCTGTTTCTTGATGAGATTGGCGATATGCCGCTGGATGTGCAGACCCGTCTTTTGCGCGTATTAGCCGACGGACAGTTTTATCGCGTTGGCGGCTATGCGCCAGTGAAGGTGGACGTGCGAATCATCGCCGCGACTCACCAGAACCTGGAACTGCGTGTGCAGGAAGGCAAGTTTCGTGAGGATTTATTCCATCGTCTGAACGTCATCCGCGTACACCTGCCGCCGTTGCGCGAGCGCCGGGAGGATATTCCGCGCCTGGCGCGCCACTTCCTGCAGGTTGCAGCGCGTGAACTGGGCGTAGAAGCTAAGTTATTGCACCCTGAAACCGAAGCGGCGCTGACGCGGCTGGCATGGCCGGGCAACGTTCGCCAACTGGAAAACACCTGTCGCTGGTTAACCGTAATGGCGGCCGGACAAGAGGTATTAATTCAGGATCTCCCCGCTGAACTGTTCGAAGCCACCGCGCCCGAAAGCCCGTCGCATCTCCAGCCGGACAGTTGGGCCACGCTTCTGGCGCAGTGGGCGGATCGGGCGCTGCGATCCGGTCATCAAAACCTGCTGTCGGAAGCACAACCTGAAATGGAGCGCACGTTGCTGACCACAGCACTACGCCATACACAGGGCCATAAACAGGAAGCGGCACGCTTGCTCGGATGGGGGCGTAATACCCTGACGCGTAAGTTAAAAGAGCTGGGAATGGAGTAACGTCACACGTTTGTGTAAAGATTAATAATTGAGCGCAAATTGCCGTTATTTTGCACTTTACTGTTCCGATGAGTTCAGTATGATCGTGCCCGGCAAACGGGGGACAAAACATGCTGGAATCGATTATAAATCTGCTATCAAGCGGAGCGGTCGACAGCCATACGCCACAAACTGCGGTTGCCGCAGTACTGTGCGCCGCGCTGATTGGGCTGTTCAGCTAACACTGTGCCGGATGGCGCTATGCTTATCTGGCTTACAGGCAACATCAATCGTAGGCCCGGTAAGCGTTAGCGCCACCGGGCAACGTTTTTATATCACGCGTGAGAACTGCTGCATCCGCGCTTTTTGGCGCAGATACGCATCAAAGCACATGCAAATGTTGCGAATCAGCAGACGCCCTTTCGGCGTGACCTGAATCCCCTTCGTTGTCACATCCACCAGCCCATCTTTCGCCAGCGGTGCCAACAGCTTCAGATCTTCGGCAAAATAATCCGCGAAGTTCAGATCCCACTGCTGCTCAACTGAGGCAATGTCGAGACGGAAGTTGCAGATCAGCGACTTGATGACGTCACGACGGATACAGTCATCGCGAGTCAGCGCGATACCGCGCCATAAGGCATTTCCCTGCTCATCCACCTGCTGATAGTAGAGTTTCAGCTCTTTCTGGTTCTGGGCATAGCAATCGCCAATCATACTGATGGCAGAAACGCCCATCCCCAGCAGATCGGTGTCACCCTGGGTGGTATATCCCTGAAAATTACGGTGGAGAACGCCTTCGCGCTGGGCAATCGCCAGTTCGTCATCCGGGCGGGCAAAATGGTCCATACCAATAAACTGATAGCCGGTCTCTGTCAGCGAGGAGATGGTTTCCTGCAAAATATCCAGCTTCTGCTGCGCGCTGGGCAGATCGGCATCTTTTATTTTGCGCTGCGCGGCAAACAGCGTCGGCAAATGCGCATAGTTAAAGACGCTCAGACGATCGGGGCTTAATTCCGCAACCCGCTTCAGGGTAAAGGCGAAACTTTCCGGCGTCTGTTTAGGTAAACCGTAGATCAGATCGATATTGGTCGACGTAAAGCCAATGTCACGTGCGTGATTGAGCAGCGCAAAAATAAACTCCTCATCCTGCTCACGGTTAACCAGTCGCTGGACCTCTTTGTTGAAGTCCTGCACGCCCATGCTGAGACGATTAAAGCCTTCCGCGCGTAAATGATCGAGCACATCCAGCTCAATCTCACGGGGATCGACTTCGATCGAAATCTCCGCATCCGCATTGAAGTGGAAATGATTTCGCAGCAGCGCCATCAGGCGACTGATTTGCGCTTTATTCAGGTAAGTCGGCGTGCCGCCGCCCCAGTGCAGTTGGCTGACCTTGCGTCCGGCAAACAGCGGCGCACGGTGCAGAATTTCCTGTTCGAGTGCATCCAGATACTGATCGGCCTTATGCTGCTGACGGGTCACAATCTTATTGCAGCCGCAGAAGTAGCAGAGTTTATGGCAAAACGGGATATGGACGTAAAGCGAGAGCGGACGCTCAGGATAGCGCGCGACAGCCTGTAAAAATGCCGGTTCGCCAAACGCATCAGAAAATTCCAGCGCGGTCGGGTACGAGGTATAGCGCGGCCCGGAATAGTTATATTTCTGGATCAGGGCCTGATCCCAGTCTATTTGTTGTTCTGACATGCTCACTCCTTCCGATGGCGTCTCTGGCGGGTACGGCGTACCGGCCGCACTCCATTTCGAGTACTAAGCCGGCTGCGCAGCCACTTCTGTCGCCGCGACAACCGCTGTAGTTTAACGAATAACCACACCAGATAACATATAACCGGAAGGGTTATAAGCAGGACGGGCAGGCCCACGGTGTAAACCGTTAGTTACCGCCACGCAGCAGGCGCATCATATCTTCCTGCTTCTCATCATCTTCCTCTTCTTCGTCATCATCGTAGGAGAGGCCCAGCTTCTGCATCAGTTCATCGATGCGATCCAGTTTGGCATCCACCCAGGACTGATCTTCCGCGCTCAAGGTTTCGCCTGCTTCAAGACGTTCTAACATCGCATCCAGGCGCTCATCTGTTTCCAGTAAATCCAACTCAGCCTGCGGTGAAAGCATAGGTTTCTCGCTCTTCGGTTTGTGCTGTTTGGTGACTTTTTCGGTCACGCCCAATGGAATAGGGGTTTTACTGCCGATGCGTGGATCTTTCTGTTGGTTCTTGTTTTTACCGCCTGACGCCGCGTCACCACCGGTCGCACGGCTACCCGCCGCGTGTCCACGGTGTTTTTTCTGACGCTTGCGGTCACGAGCTTCCTGATTCAGCTCTTCACGGGTTTTACGGCGTGCCTTTGCAGGGCCTTTGCCGCGTGGTGTAGAAGTGGATTTCATAGTGATTCGTCTTTGGCTGTTTTATTCAGTATATAATTGCGCCGGAATCTAGCAGAAATAAAGAAAAAAGGCGACAGATTGCTCTGTCGCCTTTTCACCTTACTCACAACCCTGAACGGGTCCTACATTCCCTGTCGGCTATCAACACACCCTGTTTTTCCGTCAGCCTGGAACATTCCGTGTCTTTTCCGTTTCCGTATACCAACGTCTCCGAACGCCTGTCATCCTGACAATCCTGTGTCTTCGCCTCCTGGCGCTCCTGACCCTCATCCTGAGTCGTCTTCCTGTACAGCTATCCTCGCTATGGGGGTTACTCTACTCTTTTGGAGTAAAGTAACAAGTCGTTGGCCGCACAGTTCAGCCATTTTCAGAATATTACATACCTTTTAATAGTATGATTTAGTTGATTTATTTAATTATTTTCTCTGCAATCACTCTGAAATTTCGTATAAGAACAATCGGCAATGTCTCACAATATGCAGGGTTTTTACTCACAACAGACCCATGTCGAAAAATCAGTCTTTTGCTCCTGTTCAGGTATAATCGCGGCAAAGCTTTGACTGACGGAGACGACCGCTTTGATTAACCTGAATTATCAACAGACGCACTTTGTGATGAGCGCGCCTGATATTCGCCATTTACCTTCCGATACGGGGATTGAAGTGGCATTTGCTGGCCGTTCCAACGCAGGTAAGTCCAGCGCGCTGAACACGCTGACCAATCAGAAGAGCCTGGCGCGTACTTCGAAAACGCCTGGCCGCACTCAATTAATTAACCTGTTTGAAGTGGTCGACGGCAAACGCCTTGTTGACCTGCCCGGCTATGGTTACGCCGAAGTGCCGGAAGAGATGAAGCGCAAGTGGCAACGCGCGCTGGGTGAGTATCTGGAAAAACGCCAGAGCCTGCAGGGACTGGTGGTGCTGATGGATATTCGCCACCCGCTAAAAGATCTCGACCAGCAGATGGTACAGTGGGCCGTCGAGAGCAACATCCAGGTTCTGGTGCTGCTGACGAAAGCGGACAAACTGGCGAGCGGGGCGCGTAAGGCCCAACTGAATATGGTCCGTGAAGCGGTATTAGCCTTTAACGGCGATGTGCAGGTTGAGACCTTCTCATCGCTGAAAAAGCAGGGCGTGGATAAATTACGGCAGAAGCTGGACAGCTGGTTTAACGAACTGGCGCCGGTGGAAGAGGATCAGGGCGGGGAGTAATTCATCGCGACGCCGGATAGCGACGCGGTGCGTCTTATCCGGTCTGGCACGCCGACCCTATCTTTCTTTCGCCCATAAAAAACGCCCCAGTCAGAAACTGACTGGGGCGGCTAAAATATTCAGCCAAATCCGATTACGTGAAGTAAAAGGTCTGAAAGATAGAACATCTTACCTCTGTACCCTACGCGAATAACTTTACTCTTTTTTGAGCAGCTCAGAAAGCACTTTTTGTAATTTTTTTTCATTCTTTACATAGGGAATTCCAATGCCCATCACAAAAATCGCGCACTTATGTTGCTTAATTACGAAAAAAGCGCGTTATCTCGCGAGCACTTAGTGCGCCTGATCCCAGTTTTCACCACTTCCAACTTCCACCAGCAGCGGTACATCAATGCGTGTGCAGTTCTCCATCAACTGATGGATCTTTTTCGCTACCGTGTCCAGGTCGTCTTTGTGTACTTCAAACACCAGTTCATCGTGTACCTGCATGATCATACGCACGCGCGGTTTTTCCATTTCCAGCCAGCCATCGACCGCAATCATCGCCCGTTTGATAATATCGGCAGCGGTTCCTTGCATCGGGGCGTTAATCGCCGCACGCTCCGCACCCGCTCGACGCGCGCCGTTGCTGGATTTAATATCCGGCAGATAGAGACGACGGCCTTCCAGCGTTTCAACGTAGCCCTGCTCTTTCGCCTGAGCGCGAGTGCGTTCCATATACTCCAGCACGCCGGGATAACGTTCAAAATAGAGGTCCATGTATTTCTGCGCTTCTTTACGCGGAATGTTCAACTGGCGCGCCAGACCGAACGCACTCATACCGTAGATCAGACCAAAGTTGATCGCTTTCGCGCTGCGACGCTGTTCGCTGGTCACGGTCTCCAGCGGCAGACCAAACACTTCGGCGGCGGTGGCACGGTGAATGTCCTTCCCTTCGGCAAACGCCGTCAGCAGCCCTTTGTCGCGTGACAGGTGCGCCATAATACGCAATTCAATCTGCGAATAGTCCGCAGAAACAATCAGGTAATCCTTCGGCGGGATAAATGCCTGGCGGATACGACGCCCTTCTTCATTACGTACCGGAATGTTTTGCAGGTTCGGATCGGTCGATGACAAACGGCCCGTCGCGGTCACGGCCTGATGATAAGAGGTGTGCACACGCCCGGTTTTCGGGTTAATCATCAGCGGGAGTTTGTCGGTGTAGGTCGATTTCAGCTTCGCCAGACCGCGATACTCAAGAATCACTTTAGGTAGCGGGTAATCCAGCGCCAGTTCTTCCAGCACTTCTTCAGAGGTTGACGGCGCGCCGCCTGGGGTTTTCTTCAGCGGCTTAATGCCCTGTTTTTCGAACAGGATCGTCTGCAACTGCTTGGTTGAAGAAAGGTTAAATACTTCTCCTGCAATCTCATGGGCTTTCTGTTCCAGCTCCGCCAGACGGAGCGTGATCTCCTCGGAGTGCTTGTGCAGCACCGCGGGGTCGATCTTCACACCGTTACGCTCTACACGAGATAACACCGGTACCAGTGGCATTTCGATGTTTTCAAAGACGTTCAGCGGCCCTTTGTGCTGCTGCAGCTCTGGCCACATTTTCAGATGCAGCTGTAAGGTGACATCGGCATCTTCTGCCGCGTAACGTCCCGCCTCTTCCAGCGCAATCTGATTAAAGGTTAGTTGGTTCTTCCCTTTACCCGCAATCTCTTCAAAAGTGATGGTTTTATGTTTCAGCCAGCGATCGGACAAACTGTCCATATCGTGACGTCCGGCAACGCTGTTCAGAATGTACGACTCGAGCATGGTATCAAAAGCGATGCCGCGCAGTTCGATACCATAATTCGCCAGAATGCCGCGATCGTACTTGAGATTTTGCCCGACCTTACGCGCGTTTTCATCTTCCAGGAGCGGCTTGAGCATCGCCAGCGCACGGTCGCGGGAGATTTGATCCGGCGCATCCAGATAGTCATGCGCCACTGGCACATAAGCCGCCACTCCCGGCTCAATAGCGAATGAGAGCCCTACCAGGTTGGCGGAGATGTTATCCAGACTGTCGGTTTCGGTATCGAAGGCAAACACTGGCGCTTTTTTCAGCTTCGCAATCCACGTTTCCAGCGTCGCTTCATCGAGAATGGTCACGTAATTCTCATAAGAAAGTACGACAGCGGCTTCTTCCGGGGCTTCATCAATGACAATCGTTTCCTGCGGTTTTACCGCCGGTTTTGCCCCTTTTGCTTGTAACCACTTGCCCGCTTCGACATCAGCGGTCCAGCGCTTGAATTCATACTTTTTAAACAGCCCAACCAGTTCGTCAGCCTGGGGTTGTTGCACTTCCAGTTGTTCGCAGGTCAGTTCCAGCTCAACGTCTGTTTTGATCGTCGCCAGTTTATAGGAGAGGTATGCCACCTCTTTGTTTTGCTCAAGTTTACCCGCCATAGTTTTCGCACCACGGAACGTCAACCCGGCAATTTTATCGGACTCAGCATAAAGAGTATCCAGGCCGCCCAGCCCCTGTAGCAATGCCTGCGCGGTCTTTTCCCCGACCCCCGGTACGCCCGGAATGTTATCGGAGGAATCGCCCATTAGCGCCAGGAAATCGATGATCAGTTCCGGCGGCACGCCGTATTTTGTCACCACCTCATCCGGGCCAAGAATGGTGTTGGTCATGGTATTGATGAGTGTGATATTTGGCGTGACCAGTTGGGCCATGTCTTTATCGCCGGTACTGATCAGCACCGGGCGCCCCATTTTTTCTGCCTCACGCGCCAGGGTACCAATAACATCGTCCGCCTCCACGCCAGATACAGCCAGCAGCGGTAGCCCCATCGCCTTCACCATGGCATGCAGCGGTTCGATCTGCGCCCGCAGATCGTCCGGCATCGGCGGGCGATGCGATTTGTAATGCTCGAATAATTCGTCACGGAAGGTTTTACCCTTGGCATCAAATACCACTGCGGCATGCGTTGGCTGATATTGCATGATCAGGCTGCGCAGCATATTGAGGACACCGTACATCGCGCCTGTCGGGTCGCCTGCGCTGTTGGTCAGCGGCGGAAACGCATGGTATGCGCGATAGAGATAAGAGGAGCCATCTACAAGGATAAGTGGGTTTTCTGGGATCTGAACCATAATGTCCGTGCCTGTTTATCAGATTATGGATAAAGGATGCCACAGACAGGATGAAAACATGAGTTTTTCACCACATTTGTCGTAATTCTTTTGCAGATCTTCTGGATCGCTCGCAAAGCCGCCTGTGGATAACTTTGTGAATAATTAATTTTCATCGCATTAATTTCAAAACGATGCGTTAACCATCATTTATAATATTCTTTAAATTCAATTAATTATAAAAACGACAGAATAAACCCTTTATGTTTTCATTGAATTACTGAATGTGGATAGATATGGCGTGTTTTTCTCTGTCGCGAAGAACCGTCATTTGAGTCATTTTCTGATAAAATCAGCCCCCTTGCGCGACTTTAGCGTACTGTTTATGGCTAATCCTTTGAATAATTTAATCATGGCGAGATTACTCGCTACAGTCACCCTGTTGCTGAGCATTGCATTGACCATTGTGGTCACAATTTTGTGCTCCGTACCGATCATTCTGGCCGGACTGGTAAAGCTCCTGCTGCCCGTTCCGTTCGTCTGGCGCAAGGTATCTCTGTTTTGTAATTTCATGATGTATTGCTGGTGTGAAGGCCTCGCCCTGCTGTTGCATCTCAATCCATGGCTGAAATGGGATGTGCAGGGCCTGGAAGGACTGAGCAAGAAAAACTGGTATCTGCTGGTGTGTAATCATCACAGCTGGGCGGACATCGTGGTACTGTGCGTACTCTTTCGCAAGCACATTCCTATGAACAAGTACTTCCTTAAGCAACAGTTGGCCTGGGTACCTTTTATCGGCCTCGCCTGCTGGGCACTGGATATGCCATTTATGAAGCGCTATTCGCGCGCTTATCTCCTGCGCCACCCGGAACGCCGCGGTAAAGATGTCGAGACTACCCGTCGGTCCTGCGAGAAATTCCGCGCGCATCCCACCACGATCGTTAATTTCGTCGAGGGCTCCCGCTTTACCGAAGAAAAACGTCAGCAGACCCGCTCGCCGTATCAACACCTGTTGCCACCAAAGGCGGCGGGCATTGCGATGGCGCTGAATGTGTTAGGTTCGCAGTTCGATAAATTACTTAATGTTACGCTGTGCTATCCGGAAAACGACCGTACGCCCTTCTTCGATATGCTGAGCGGGAAACTAACGCGCATAGTGGTTCGCGTGGACATGCAACCCATTCAGGAAGAACTGCACGGCGATTACGTTAACGATAAAGGATTTAAGCGTCGTTTCCAGCTATGGCTGAATACGCTATGGAGCGAAAAAGACGTGTTAATAGAAGAGATTAAAGCGACAACTAAAAACGCCGGTCACTGACCGGCGCTGCTTTTATTTCTTACCGACCAGGTATTTCACCGTGTCAGCATATTGCTGAACAAAGATATCCATGCTGCTGGTATCCATGCCCTGCGGATTCACCTGATATTTACCGTTAACAAACATCGCCGGCACGCCCTGCAGTTGCAGATCGGCAGCAGCTTTTTCCTGCTGCGCAACCAGTGATTTCACGACAAAGCTGTTCCACGCGGCATCGTAATCTTCGCCTTTAACGCCGGCATCCACGAACACTTTACGGATATCTGCAACGCTCTGCACGGTCTGGGTTTTCTGTACCCCTTCAAACATCGGCACAGTCACTTTATCTTCTACGCCCAGTGCCATCGCGACGGCCCACGCTTGCGTCAGATCCTTGCCCAACGGGCCCAGGAACTCAACGTGGTATTTGGTCATTTTGACGCCTTCAGGAAGTTTTTTCTTCACGTTCTCAGAAACATGAAGGACTTCTTCAAACTGGTAGCAGTGTGGGCAATAGAAAGAGAAGAACTCCAGCACTTGCGGTTCACCGGCAACGGGCTTTTCCAGGGTGGTATACTGCTTACCATCCTCGAATTGCGCTGCCGATGCGCTAAAAGCTAAAACCATACCAGCCAGCGCCAGCCAAATCTTTTTCATGATTACGTCTCCGATTAATACATGGGTGTTAATTGTAATGGGGGTTCTTGCAGGACTTTTGCCTGCTCGATAAATGTCGCGGTCTGTCGTTGCCAGTAATCTTCCCCGGTTAACCACGGGAAGTTTTTAGGAAACGCAGGATCGTCCCAACGACGCATCAGCCAGGCAAGATAATAAACCAAACGCATAGCACGTAAAGGTTCAATCAGTTCAATTTCAGATGTTTCGAACTCACTAACTTCTTCATAAGCTTCAATAATCGTTTCAAGCTGCATACGTTGCTCAGCTTTATCACCATTAAGAAGCATCCACAGATCCTGAATGGCAGGACCGTTGCGGGAATCATCTAAATCGACAAACAGCGGCCCCTCGCGCCAGAGGATATTTCCAGCGTGGCAGTCGCCATGTAGACGAAGGCTGTCAAAATTTGTATGCCACCGCTCAGTGACGGCCGTAATCAGCGTATCCGTCGCTTTCAGAAATGCGGCCTTTTGTGCGGACGGAATGAGTTGGGCGTGCTCGAAGAGTTTACGCGGCTCGACGAGGTATTCGTCCAGCCCGATGGTCGGTCGCCAGGTAAATGGCTGCTTACGGCCGGTCTGATGCAGACGCCCCAGATAATGGCCCACCGCTTCCATTTGATCGATATTGTCTGCTTCGAACTGTCGACCGCCTACGCTTGGAAAAATCGCGTAGTGGAACCCCTGATGCGATAATAGCGTCTGACCATTAAAAGCCAACGGCGCAGCAACCGGGACTTCATCCTCAAGCAGCTCAATCGCAAACTGATGCTCTTCCAGGATCTGATCAACTGACCAGCGCTCAGGGCGATAAAATTTAACGACAAAACGCCGACGGTCTTCATCCTGGAACTGATAGACACGGTTTTCATAGCTATTAAGCGGGGTAAGACCAGAATCCACCCGGATCCCCTGCTCAAACAGCGCATCCATGATGGTATCCGGGTGTAATGTCTGGAAATTGAAAGCGTTGTTATTCATCCCATCATCCGGAAAATACGTCGAATGATTCAGGATATCATTTCATAACAGCTTCGGTGGCCCCGCTTACAAGCTTTTACTCTTTAATTACGCCACGAGCGCGCAACAGCGCCGTCTTGAAATCTTCCTCGTAATCTTTCTGAATACCGGGAATAACCGCGTCTTTTGCAGAGTCGCGCATTTTCAGGTGATAGATCAGAATGTCGTCGGTTAAATCCGCCAGTTCACCGTCAAAACCTGACTCTTTCGCCAGTTTCTGCAAAAATTGCATCAGGTTAAGATCGGGCTCTTTTTGCCAGGCTGGCTGGAGGAGTTCAATAACTTCATTCAGGCGTTTACATTTCATGGTCGTGCTCCTTACTCTTGAGACAGACACGTTAGCAGGGTCAATCCCACAATAAAAGAGGCGATATCAGTGAATCAGGATAGTGCAATAACAGGGGTTGTACTGGCTGGCGGAAAGGCCAGGCGAATGGGGGGCATTGATAAAGGCTTGCTTGAGCTTAAAGGGAAACCGCTGTGGAAACATGTCGCCGATACGCTGTTATCCCAACTGGAAACGGTGGTTGTGAATGCCAATCGGCATCAGGAAATTTATCGCTCGGGTGGCCTGAAAGTCATTTCAGATGTGATGGGGGATTTTCCCGGCCCGTTGGCGGGCATGCTTTCTGTTTTTCAACAGGAGGCGGGCGACTGGTTTCTGTTCTGCCCCTGTGATACCCCTTTTATCCCGCAAACGCTGGCTGCCCGCTTACGTGCCCGGTGCAATCAGGCACCGGTGGTATGGGTGCATGATGGAGAGCGCGATCATCCCACCATTGCGCTGGTTCATCGTTCAGTCCAGCCATTTTTGCAGCGCTATTTACAGTCTGGCGAGCGGCGGGTCATGGTTTTTATGCGTCAGGCAGGTGGGCATGCCGTTGACTTCAGCGACTGCAAGGAAGCGTTTGTGAATGTGAATACCCTTGAGGAGCTTGATAAATGGCAGAAGAAACCATGATCCCTCTACTGGCTATCGCCGCGTGGAGCGGAACGGGAAAAACGACGCTGCTCAGGAAGCTAATCCCGGCGCTGTGCGCCGCCGGGATCCGCCCCGGACTTATCAAACATACGCATCATGATATGGATGTGGATAAGCCAGGCAAAGACAGCTACGAGCTACGCAAAGCAGGAGCGGCGCAAACGCTGGTCGCCAGTCAGCAACGTTGGGCATTAATGACTGAGACACCTGAAGAACCCGAACTGAATCTGGCGTACCTGGTCAGCAGGATGGATCATGCCACGCTGGATCTGGTGCTGGTTGAGGGATTTAAGCATGAGGCCGTGCCTAAGATCCTGCTGTTCAGAAGCGATGCCGGACATGATTTCAGCGAATTAACGCTGGATGAGCATGTGATTGCGGTGGCCAGTGATGTTGTATTGCCGCTTGACGTTCCGGTGCTGGATTTAAATGATGTAGATGTGATTGCGAAGTTTATTGTGGCGTGGTGTGCGATTTGACGACTTGCCGGGTGGCGGTTTCGCCTTACCCGGCCTACAAAATTCGGTGATCCAGAAACGCAAAAAGCCCATCCGTCAGGATGGGCTCTTCACTTGTTTGATGCCTGGCAGTTCCCTACTCTCGCATGGGGAGACCCCACACTACCATCGGCGCTACGGCGTTTCACTTCTGAGTTCGGCATGGGGTCAGGTGGGACCACCGCGCTACAGCCGCCAGGCAAATTCTGTTT
>NZ_CP070239.1:1395145-1398210 GCF_016906145.1 Citrobacter sp. MGH 55 | reverse complement strand
CAGGCTGAAAATTTTCTCTCAATCCGCCAAAACAGCTTCGGCGTTGTAAGGTTAAGCCTCACGGTTCATTAGTACCGGTTAGCTCAACGCATCGCTGCGCTTACACACCCGGCCTATCAACGTCGTCGTCTTCAACGTTCCTTCAGGACCCTTAAAGGGTCAGGGAGAACTCATCTCGGGGCAAGTTTCGTGCTTAGATGCTTTCAGCACTTATCTCTTCCGCATTTAGCTACCGGGCAGTGCCATTGGCATGACAACCCGAACACCAGTGATGCGTCCACTCCGGTCCTCTCGTACTAGGAGCAGCCCCCCTCAATTCTCCAGCGCCCACGGCAGATAGGGACCGAACTGTCTCACGACGTTCTAAACCCAGCTCGCGTACCACTTTAAATGGCGAACAGCCATACCCTTGGGACCTACTTCAGCCCCAGGATGTGATGAGCCGACATCGAGGTGCCAAACACCGCCGTCGATATGAACTCTTGGGCGGTATCAGCCTGTTATCCCCGGAGTACCTTTTATCCGTTGAGCGATGGCCCTTCCATTCAGAACCACCGGATCACTAAGACCTGCTTTCGCACCTGCTCGCGCCGTCACGCTCGCAGTCAAGCTAGCTTATGCCTTTGCACTAACCTCCTGATGTCCGACCAGGATTAGCTAACCTTCGTGCTCCTCCGTTACTCTTTAGGAGGAGACCGCCCCAGTCAAACTACCCACCAGACACTGTCCGCAACCCGGATTACGGGCCCACGTTAGAACACCAGCCATTAAAGGGTGGTATTTCAAGGGCGGCTCCACACGAACTGGCGTCCGCGCTTCAAAGCCTCCCACCTATCCTACACATCAAGGACCAGTGTTCAGTGTCAAGCTATAGTAAAGGTTCACGGGGTCTTTCCGTCTTGCCGCGGGTACACTGCATCTTCACAGCGAGTTCAATTTCACTGAGTCTCGGGTGGAGACAGCCTGGCCATCATTACGCCATTCGTGCAGGTCGGAACTTACCCGACAAGGAATTTCGCTACCTTAGGACCGTTATAGTTACGGCCGCCGTTTACCGGGGCTTCGATCAAGAGCTTCTCCTTACGGATAACCCCATCAATTAACCTTCCGGCACCGGGCAGGCGTCACACCGTATACGTCCACTTTCGTGTTTGCACAGTGCTGTGTTTTTAATAAACAGTTGCAGCCAGCTGGTATCTTCGACTGATTTCAGCTCCACGAGTAAATCGCTTCACCTACATATCAGCGTGCCTTCTCCCGAAGTTACGGCACCATTTTGCCTAGTTCCTTCACCCGAGTTCTCTCAAGCGCCTTGGTATTCTCTACCTGACCACCTGTGTCGGTTTGGGGTACGATCTGATGTTACCTGATGCTTAGAGGCTTTTCCTGGAAGCAGGGCATTTGTTGCTTCAGCACCGTAGTGCCTCGTCATCACGCCTCAGTGTTAAAGTGAACCGGATTTACCTGGAACACACACCTACACGCTTAAACCGGGACAACCGTCGCCCGGCCAACATAGCCTTCTCCGTCCCCCCTTCGCAGTAACACCTGGTACAGGAATATTAACCTGTTTCCCATCGACTACGCCTTTCGGCCTCGCCTTAGGGGTCGACTCACCCTGCCCCGATTAACGTTGGACAGGAACCCTTGGTCTTCCGGCGAGCGGGCTTTTCACCCGCTTTATCGTTACTTATGTCAGCATTCGCACTTCTGATACCTCCAGCATGCCTCACAGCACACCTTCACAGGCTTACAGAACGCTCCCCTACCCAACAACACTTCGTGTCGCTGCCGCAGCTTCGGTGCATGGTTTAGCCCCGTTACATCTTCCGCGCAGGCCGACTCGACCAGTGAGCTATTACGCTTTCTTTAAATGATGGCTGCTTCTAAGCCAACATCCTGGCTGTCTGAGCCTTCCCACATCGTTTCCCACTTAACCATGACTTTGGGACCTTAGCTGGCGGTCTGGGTTGTTTCCCTCTTCACGACGGACGTTAGCACCCGCCGTGTGTCTCCCGTGATAACATTCTCCGGTATTCGCAGTTTGCATCGGGTTGGTAAGCCGGGATGGCCCCCTAGCCGAAACAGTGCTCTACCCCCGGAGATGAATTCACGAGGCGCTACCTAAATAGCTTTCGGGGAGAACCAGCTATCTCCCGGTTTGATTGGCCTTTCACCCCCAGCCACAAGTCATCCGCTAATTTTTCAACATTAGTCGGTTCGGTCCTCCAGTTAGTGTTACCCAACCTTCAACCTGCCCATGGCTAGATCACCGGGTTTCGGGTCTATACCCTGCAACTTAACGCCCAGTTAAGACTCGGTTTCCCTTCGGCTCCCCTATTCGGTTAACCTTGCTACAGAATATAAGTCGCTGACCCATTATACAAAAGGTACGCAGTCACCCCATAAAGAGGCTCCCACTGCTTGTACGTACACGGTTTCAGGTTCTTTTTCACTCCCCTCGCCGGGGTTCTTTTCGCCTTTCCCTCACGGTACTGGTTCACTATCGGTCAGTCAGGAGTATTTAGCCTTGGAGGATGGTCCCCCCATATTCAGACAGGATACCACGTGTCCCGCCCTACTCATCGAGCTCACNNCACATGCAATTTTGTGTACGGGGCTGTCACCCTGTATCGCCGGCCTTTCCAGACCGTTCCACTACCACACATGCTGATTCAGGCTCTGGGCTGCTCCCCGTTCGCTCGCCGCTACTGGGGGAATCTCGGTTGATTTCTTTTCCTCGGGGTACTTAGATGTTTCAGTTCCCCCGGTTCGCCTCGTTAACCTATGGATTCAGTTAACGATAGTGCAACGAATTGCACTGGGTTTCCCCATTCGGACATCGCCGGTTATAACGGTTCATATCACCTTACCGACGCTTTTCGCAGATTAGCACGTCCTTCATCGCCTCTGACTGCCAGGGCATCCACCGTGTACGCTTAGTCGCTTAACCTCACAACCCGAAGATGTTTCACTTCTGATTGCGAAAATTTGAGAGACTCGAACACACCATTAACAGTGTGTCGTTTCAATTTTCAGCTTGATCCAGATTTTTAAAGAGCAAA
>NZ_CP070239.1:1297421-1395045 GCF_016906145.1 Citrobacter sp. MGH 55 | reverse complement strand
GTGTCGCTGCCGCAGCTTCGGTGCATGGTTTAGCCCCGTTACATCTTCCGCGCAGGCCGACTCGACCAGTGAGCTATTACGCTTTCTTTAAATGATGGCTGCTTCTAAGCCAACATCCTGGCTGTCTGAGCCTTCCCACATCGTTTCCCACTTAACCATGACTTTGGGACCTTAGCTGGCGGTCTGGGTTGTTTCCCTCTTCACGACGGACGTTAGCACCCGCCGTGTGTCTCCCGTGATAACATTCTCCGGTATTCGCAGTTTGCATCGGGTTGGTAAGCCGGGATGGCCCCCTAGCCGAAACAGTGCTCTACCCCCGGAGATGAATTCACGAGGCGCTACCTAAATAGCTTTCGGGGAGAACCAGCTATCTCCCGGTTTGATTGGCCTTTCACCCCCAGCCACAAGTCATCCGCTAATTTTTCAACATTAGTCGGTTCGGTCCTCCAGTTAGTGTTACCCAACCTTCAACCTGCCCATGGCTAGATCACCGGGTTTCGGGTCTATACCCTGCAACTTAACGCCCAGTTAAGACTCGGTTTCCCTTCGGCTCCCCTATTCGGTTAACCTTGCTACAGAATATAAGTCGCTGACCCATTATACAAAAGGTACGCAGTCACCCCATTAAAGAGGCTCCCACTGCTTGTACGTACACGGTTTCAGGTTCTTTTTCACTCCCCTCGCCGGGGTTCTTTTCGCCTTTCCCTCACGGTACTGGTTCACTATCGGTCAGTCAGGAGTATTTAGCCTTGGAGGATGGTCCCCCCATATTCAGACAGGATACCACGTGTCCCGCCCTACTCATCGAGCTCACNNNACATGCAATTTTGTGTACGGGGCTGTCACCCTGTATCGCCGGCCTTTCCAGACCGTTCCACTACCACACATGCTGATTCAGGCTCTGGGCTGCTCCCCGTTCGCTCGCCGCTACTGGGGGAATCTCGGTTGATTTCTTTTCCTCGGGGTACTTAGATGTTTCAGTTCCCCCGGTTCGCCTCGTTAACCTATGGATTCAGTTAACGATAGTGCAACGAATTGCACTGGGTTTCCCCATTCGGACATCGCCGGTTATAACGGTTCATATCACCTTACCGACGCTTTTCGCAGATTAGCACGTCCTTCATCGCCTCTGACTGCCAGGGCATCCACCGTGTACGCTTAGTCGCTTAACCTCACAACCCGAAGATGTTTCTTTCGATTCATCATCATGTTGCGAAAATTTGAGAGACTCGAACACACCATTAACAGTGTGTCGTTTCAATTTTCAGCTTGATCCAGATTTTTAAAGAGCAAAACTTCGCAGCGCACCCTTTCAGGTACACTCTGAAGTTTTCTTGATTACGTTCTACAGTATGGTGGAGCTATGCGGGATCGAACCGCAGACCTCCTGCGTGCAAAGCAGGCGCTCTCCCAGCTGAGCTATAGCCCCATACAGTGTAGTCAGAACCTCTGTACCGATAATTTTTCCTGAGACAAGGCGTGGAATGACGAAGCATACTTAAAGTATGCGAGTCGTTTCACAACGCAGTATTCAGGGAAAATTTGGTAGGCCTGAGTGGACTTGAACCACCGACCTCACCCTTATCAGGGGTGCGCTCTAACCACCTGAGCTACAAGCCTGTAGAGGTTTTACTGCTCGTTTTTCATCAGACAATCTGTGTGGGCACTACAAAGGCAGGTTCTTTAAGGTAAGGAGGTGATCCAACCGCAGGTTCCCCTACGGTTACCTTGTTACGACTTCACCCCAGTCATGAATCACAAAGTGGTAAGCGCCCTCCCGAAGGTTAAGCTACCTACTTCTTTTGCAACCCACTCCCATGGTGTGACGGGCGGTGTGTACAAGGCCCGGGAACGTATTCACCGTGGCATTCTGATCCACGATTACTAGCGATTCCGACTTCATGGAGTCGAGTTGCAGACTCCAATCCGGACTACGACATACTTTATGAGGTCCGCTTGCTCTCGCGAGGTCGCTTCTCTTTGTATATGCCATTGTAGCACGTGTGTAGCCCTGGTCGTAAGGGCCATGATGACTTGACGTCATCCCCACCTTCCTCCAGTTTATCACTGGCAGTCTCCTTTGAGTTCCCGGCCGGACCGCTGGCAACAAAGGATAAGGGTTGCGCTCGTTGCGGGACTTAACCCAACATTTCACAACACGAGCTGACGACAGCCATGCAGCACCTGTCTCACAGTTCCCGAAGGCACCAAGGCATCTCTGCCAAGTTCTGTGGATGTCAAGACCAGGTAAGGTTCTTCGCGTTGCATCGAATTAAACCACATGCTCCACCGCTTGTGCGGGCCCCCGTCAATTCATTTGAGTTTTAACCTTGCGGCCGTACTCCCCAGGCGGTCTATTTAACGCGTTAGCTCCGGAAGCCACGCCTCAAGGGCACAACCTCCAAATAGACATCGTTTACGGCGTGGACTACCAGGGTATCTAATCCTGTTTGCTCCCCACGCTTTCGCACCTGAGCGTCAGTCTTCGTCCAGGGGGCCGCCTTCGCCACCGGTATTCCTCCAGATCTCTACGCATTTCACCGCTACACCTGGAATTCTACCCCCCTCTACGAGACTCAAGCCTGCCAGTTTCGAATGCAGTTCCCAGGTTGAGCCCGGGGATTTCACATCCGACTTGACAGACCGCCTGCGTGCGCTTTACGCCCAGTAATTCCGATTAACGCTTGCACCCTCCGTATTACCGCGGCTGCTGGCACGGAGTTAGCCGGTGCTTCTTCTGCGGGTAACGTCAATGGCTAAGGTTATTAACCNNNACACCTTCCTCCCCGCTGAAAGTACTTTACAACCCGAAGGCCTTCTTCATACACGCGGCATGGCTGCATCAGGCTTGCGCCCATTGTGCAATATTCCCCACTGCTGCCTCCCGTAGGAGTCTGGACCGTGTCTCAGTTCCAGTGTGGCTGGTCATCCTCTCAGACCAGCTAGGGATCGTCGCCTTGGTGAGCCGTTACCTCACCAACAAGCTAATCCCATCTGGGCACATCCGATGGCAAGAGGCCCGAAGGTCCCCCTCTTTGGTCTTGCGACATTATGCGGTATTAGCTACCGTTTCCAGTAGTTATCCCCCTCCATCGGGCAGTTTCCCAGACATTACTCACCCGTCCGCCACTCGTCAGCGAAGCAGCAAGCTGCTTCCTGTTACCGTTCGACTTGCATGTGTTAGGCCTGCCGCCAGCGTTCAATCTGAGCCATGATCAAACTCTTCAATTTAAGTTTGATGCTCTTAGAATTAAACGTCGTAATGAATTACGTGTTCACTCTTTGAGACTTGGTATTCATTTTTCGTCTTGCGACGTTAAGAATCCATGTCACTCTGAGTGCCCACACAGATTGTCTGATAAATTGTTAAAGAGCAGTGCCGCTTCACTTTTTCTCAGCGGCGCGGGGTGTGCATAATACGCTTTCCCGCTTCAGAGTCAAGCATTTATTTCGCTTTTCTCTGTTGGTGTTCATCACTGGTTTTCACCGGAGAACCCCGCTGACCCGGCGGCTTGTGTGCCGTTGTTCCGTGTCAGTGGAGGCGCATTATAGGGAGTTATTTCGGGCTGACAAGGGGAAATTTAAAATAATTTTCCGAGTGCGCATTTTTTATTCTTTGCGTTTATTTAACCACCGAATCGGGGGTTAACTGGGCGATTTCGCGGGCAAAACTCGCCACTTGCTCCCAGTCGGTATAGATAACTTCTTTGCGCGTATCCGTTTCGCCGCCCGACATTTTCATAATGAGTTGAATCATCATGCGATCATACCAGCGATAGCGTGGGTACAGCAGCGCCCCGGCGATAACCGCAGAACGGTCTGGCCGCCACTGTGAGTTCATTAAAAACTTGCGCGCGTAGCTGTTGGTCTGCGGCGTCCGCTTTTCCGGTTTACGCGCCACCAGGTTGACGGAGTAAAACGCGCTTGGCATGTGATTCAGTCGCGTCGCATGTTTCTTCACAAACTCGAGAAATGCAGAATGATAATGTCCATAACGAATGGATGCGCCAATGACCACACGGTCATAGCGTTCCCAGTCAGGCTCTTCGGTACGATGCAGGTTGACGACATCCGTACAAACGCCAAGCTCTTTGAGTTCTGACGCCAGATAAGCGGCGATTTCCCGGGTCTGTCCATCGCGAGATGAGAAAAGAATCAGTGTTTTCACGTGTTACTCCATTATTCACGCCAGAAGGTCGGGGTAAAAAGTACCAGCAAAGTGAAGACTTCCAGACGACCGAACAGCATATTGGCAATCAGGATCCATTTTGCCACTGGATTCATACTGGCAAAGTTGTCCGCCACGACGCCCAGCCCGGGCCCAAGATTGTTCAACGTCGCCACCACGGAAGCAAAGGCCGAGAAATCGTCCACGCCAGTCGCGATAATCGCCAGCATACTGACAATAAAAACCAGCGCATACGCCGAGAAAAATCCCCAGACCGCTTCAAGAATACGCTCCGGCAGCGCGCGATTCCCCAGTTTGATGCTATAGACTGCATTGGGATGCACCAGGCGCTTCAGCTCGCGGTTCCCCTGTTTGAACAGCAAGAGGATACGGATAACCTTCAGTCCCCCGCCCGTTGACCCTGCACAGCCGCCGATAAACGCAGAACATAGCAGCAATACCGGCAGGAAAAGCGGCCAGCGCGCAATACTGTCGGTGGTAAATCCGGCCGTAGTCGCCATCGACACCACCTGGAAAAAGGCCTGATTGAGCGTCGTCAGTGCGGAGCTATAGATGTTATGGAACCAGAGCACTAATGTGCAGATGACCACCAGCGTCAGTTGGACGCCAATGAACATGCGAAATTCGGGGTCACGCCAGTAAACCTTCAGGCTGCGGCCACTCAGTAACGAGAAGTGCAGACCGTAGTTACAACCAGAGATTAATAAGAAGATAGCGATGATAGTGTTAATCGTTGGGCTGTCAAAATAACCCACGCTGGCATCATGGGTAGAAAACCCGCCGATCGCGATAGTAGCGAAACTGTGTCCGATGGCGTCAAACGCTGGCATGCCGGCAAACCACAGCGCCAGCGCGCAGGCGACCGTCAGCAGGACGTAGATCAGCCACAGCGTTTTTGCCGTTTCGGCAATACGCGGGCGCATCTTGTTATCTTTCAGCGGCCCTGGCATTTCAGCGCGATAGAGCTGCATCCCACCGACGCCGAGTATCGGCAAGATCGCGACGGCCAGCACAATGATTCCCATCCCACCGAACCATTGCAGCATCTGGCGGTAAAAGAGGATCGCATGCGGCAGCGAATCCAGCCCCACCAGCGTGGTAGCGCCGGTCGTGGTCAGTCCGGAGAATGATTCGAAAAACGCATCAGTAATCGTGAGGTTCGGGCTTTCAGAAAAAATGAAAGGTAACGCACCCACGCTACCCAGCACGGTCCAGAACAGTACCACGATCAGAAACCCTTCACGGGATTTCAGTTCGCCTTTCTCACGACGGTTCGGCCACCACAACATGGAGCCAATCACCAGTGCGACAAAAAAGGTTTGCGTAAATGCGCGTCCCGCCCCATCACGATAGATAAGCGCTACCAGCCCCGGGAGGATCATCGTGCCCGAAAATAAGATAACCAGTAGTCCTACAATTCGGGTAATGGCGCGAAAATGCATCTCTGCCGCTTCCTTAGTTCTTCAAAATGAGGTGGGGATTATTCTTCAATCGCTAACAATTGCAATGAACCACGACTAAAATCCGCCAGCTTTGCTGAAAATTCATCCGCTTTCGCATAAGGAAGCGCCACCCTTAACCGAACGAATGCCTGGTAATCACTGGTGACGATTTTGCCGCCATATTGACCCAGAAGTGCTTCAACGCCAGCCAACTGCGCGTACTCACACTGCAAAGTATATTCGGTTAATGGCGTCTTGCGCTGTGTCGTTAACTGACGCAATGCCTGGTTTACGCCACCGCCGTAGGCTTTAACCAGTCCGCCGGTGCCGAGTAAGATCCCGCCGTAATAGCGCACCACAACGGCGGTAATTTCCCCAACTCCGCTGCCCATCAACTGCGCGAGCATCGGCTTGCCTGCCGTTCCCGCCGGTTCACCATCATCTGAAAAGCCCAATTGCTGCGAATCATTCGGCGCTCCCGCCACCCACGCCACGCAATGGTGACGGGCGTCAGGGTGCTCCGCTCTGACTGATTCCACAAACGCTTTTGCCGCCTCTACGCCATCGGTATGCGCCAACAACGTAATGAAGCGGCTTTTTTTGATCTCTTCGACAACGGTGACCGGCGCCGCAGGGATTAACCAACTGTCCATTACGCCAGTTTCAGATCCCGCGTCATGTTTTCAACGTTGTTCTCGTGGATCACCACGTTATCTTCAATACGAATACCACCAAACGGTTTCAGCGCTTCAATTTTCTGCCAGTTGAAGTGTTTGCTGAACTGCCCTTCACGCCACGGCGCGAGCAGCGATTCGATGAAGTAAAAGCCCGGTTCAATGGTCAACACCATGCCCGGCTGGAGCACACGGGTGCAACGCAGATACGGATATTTGGACGGCGCGGCGAGATGCGTACCGGTGTCATCCTGCATAAAGCCCGCGACATCATGCACCTGCAGGCCCAGCGGATGGCCGATACCGTGCGGCATAAACGGTCCGGTGAGATCGTTTTCGACCATCGCCTCTTCGCTCATATCGGTGACGAGCTGATGCTTACGCAGCAGTTTTGCAATACGCTGATGGAACTGAACATGATAATCCACATAGCTGACACCCGCTTTCATGGTGGCAATCAGCGCCAGCTGTTCGTCATTCACATCTTTCACTAACTGCGCATACTCGTTGTCGCTTTTCGCCGACCAGGTACGGGTCAGGTCTGCGGCATAACCGTTGTACTCCGCACCGGCATCCAGCAAGAAGCTGCGGATTTCAGACGGTGCCTGATGATCCAGCTTTGTATAATGCAAAACCGACGCATGCTCGTTCAGCGCCACGATATTGCTGTACGGCACATCGGTGTCGCGGTGACCGGTCGCAGTCAGATAGGCCAGGTTGATATCGAACTCGCTCATCCCCGAACGGAAGGCTTCTTCCGCCGCACGGTGTCCATTCACCGCCATTTTCTGCGCTTCGCGCATGCAGGCCAGTTCGTAGTCCGTTTTGTAGGCGCGGTAATAGTGCAGATAGTCGATCACCCCTTTCGGGTTGATATTGTTGGCGGCGATCTCCAGTTGCAACGCACGCTCTGGAACCGGGCCGATATAACCAATATTGCCGCGCGCGGCAGGCAGTTGACTGCCAATGCCATCCGCCTTCGGCAGGGCAATCACCTCAACTTCTTCAGTCCAGAAGGAGGTCGGCAGCGGTTCAACGTTGTGCCAGTAATCGACCGGCAAGTAAAACCACAGTTTGGGTTTGTTCACCCCATCAACCAGCAACCAGCAGTTGGGAACCTGAGTCACCGGCACCCAGGCTTTAAACTGCGGATTAACCTTAAACGGGTAAGGATGATCGTCGAGAAAAACGTTAACCAGCTCGCCGGAGTGAATAAGCAGCGCATCAAGCTTAAAGCGTTCCAACGCATCACGCGTCCGTTCTTGTAAGGTAACGATATGATTTTTATAGAGTGCGGCCAGTGATTCCATTTTCTATCCTTCTGTTTTTTTCGACCTCAAGTCTCCGCATCTTAGCACATCGATTCACGAGAGCGTGATTTCTACCAGGTGTGATCGGATCGGCATTTTTTTAATCAGTCATTTGCATTTTATTAACATAAAATACACACTTCGCTTCATCTGGTATGACCAGATCACCTTGCGGATTCAGGAGACTGACATGCTTTACAAAGGCGACAACCTGTACCTCGACTGGCTGGAAGATGGCATCGCCGAACTGGTGTTCGATGCCCCAGGCTCAGTGAACAAACTCGACACGGCAACCGTCGCCAGCCTCGGCCAGGCGCTGGACGTACTGGAAAAACAAACAGATTTAAAAGGGCTGCTGCTGCGTTCGAATAAAGCAGCCTTTATCGTCGGTGCCGATATCACCGAATTCCTTTCGCTGTTTCTCGTTCCCGAAGAACAGCTCAGCCAGTGGTTGCATTTCGCCAACAGCGTCTTTAACCGTCTGGAAGATCTGCCGGTCCCCACGCTCTCTGCGGTTAACGGCTATGCGTTAGGTGGCGGCTGCGAATGCGTACTGGCGACCGATTACCGCCTGGCGACGCCGGATCTGCGTATCGGTCTGCCAGAAACAAAGCTGGGCATCATGCCAGGCTTTGGCGGTTCCGTACGTATGCCGCGCATGTTAGGCGCGGACAGCGCACTGGAGATCATTGCTGCCGGTAAAGACGTTGGTGCTGAACAGGCGCTGAAAATCGGTCTGGTCGATGGCGTCGTGAAAGCGGAAAAACTGATTGAAGGCGCAAAAGCAGTTTTACGTCAGGCCATCAGCGGCGATCTGGACTGGAAAGCGAAGCGTCAGCCGAAGCTGGAACCGCTGAAGCTCAGCAAAATTGAAGCTGCCATGAGCTTCACCATTGCCAAAGGCATGGTCGCGCAAACGGCAGGCAAACATTACCCGGCCCCGATGACTGCAGTGAAAACCATTGAAGCCGCCGCGCGTTTTGGCCGTGAAGAAGCGCTTAATCTGGAAAACAAAAGTTTTGTTCCGCTGGCGCACACCAATGAAGCCCGCGCGTTGGTCGGTATCTTCCTTAACGACCAATATGTGAAAGGCAAAGCGAAGAAGCTGACCAAAGACGTTGAGACGCCAAAACAGGCTGCTGTGCTGGGCGCAGGCATTATGGGCGGCGGTATCGCGTATCAGTCGGCGTGGAAAGGCGTGCCGGTTATCATGAAAGATATCAACGACAAATCCCTGACCCTCGGAATGACCGAAGCGGCTAAGCTGCTGAACAAACAGCTTGAGCGCGGCAAAATTGACGGTCTGAAGATGGCGGGCGTGATTTCGACCATTCACCCTACGCTGGATTATGCCGGTTTTGATCGCGTGGACATCGTGGTCGAAGCCGTGGTTGAAAACCCGAAAGTCAAAAAAGCGGTGCTGTCCGAAACGGAAGACAAGGTTCGCCCGGATACCGTGCTGGCCTCTAACACCTCCACCATTCCCATCAGTGAACTGGCAAGCGTGCTGAAACGCCCGGAAAATTTCTGCGGGATGCATTTCTTTAACCCGGTTCACCGGATGCCGCTGGTTGAGATCATTCGTGGCGAGAAAAGCGCCGATGAAACCATCGCGAAAGTGGTCGCCTGGGCAAGCAAAATGGGCAAAACACCGATTGTGGTGAACGACTGCCCTGGCTTCTTTGTAAACCGCGTACTGTTCCCTTACTTCGCGGGATTCAGCCAGTTGCTGCGCGACGGAGCGGACTTCCGCAAAGTCGACAAAGTCATGGAAAAACAGTTCGGCTGGCCGATGGGCCCGGCATACCTGCTTGATGTTGTCGGCATTGATACAGCGCATCACGCGCAGGCCGTGATGTCCGCAGGCTTCCCGCAGCGGATGCAAAAAGATTATCGCGACGCGATCGATGCGCTGTTTGACGCCAGTCGTTTTGGTCAGAAAAACGGTCTGGGCTTCTGGCGCTATAAAGAAGACAACAAAGGTAAGCCGAAGAAAGAAGAGGATGCCACCGTTGATGACCTGCTGGCTGACGTCAGTAACGCGAAGCGTGATTTCAGCGAAGACGAAATTATCGCCCGTATGATGATCCCGATGGTCAACGAAGTGGTGCGCTGTCTCGAAGAAGGCATTATCGCCAGTCCGGCAGAGGCCGATATGGCACTGGTTTACGGTCTGGGCTTCCCTCCGTTCCACGGCGGCGCGTTCCGCTGGCTGGATACGCTCGGCAGCGCGAAGTATCTCGATATGGCGCAACAGTATCAGCACCTCGGTCCGTTATACGACGTTCCGGAAGGTCTGCGTAATAAAGCGCGTCATAACGAACCGTATTATCCCCCGGTTGAGCCTGCCCGTCCGGTCGGCGACCTGAAAACGGCTTAAGGAGTCACAATGGAACAGGTTGTAATTGTTGATGCGATCCGTACCCCGATGGGCCGTTCGAAAGGGGGCGCGTTTCGCAACGTGCGTGCGGAAGATCTCTCCGCACATTTGATGCGTAGTCTGCTGGCGCGTAATCCGGCGCTTGAAGCGGCGGCGCTTGATGACATCTACTGGGGTTGCGTGCAGCAGACGCTGGAGCAGGGCTTTAACATCGCCCGTAACGCGGCGCTGCTGGCGGAAGTTCCACACTCCGTTCCGGCGGTGACCGTCAACCGTCTGTGCGGCTCTTCCATGCAGGCATTGCATGACGCCGCACGAATGATCATGACCGGTGATGCGCAGGCCTGTCTGGTGGGTGGCGTGGAGCATATGGGCCATGTGCCGATGAGCCACGGCGTCGATTTTCACCCAGGTCTGAGCCGTAACGTCGCCAAAGCGGCGGGCATGATGGGACTAACGGCGGAGATGCTCTCACGCATGCACGGCATCAGCCGTGAAATGCAGGATGCCTTTGCCGCACGTTCACACGCCCGCGCCTGGGCCGCCACGCAGTCCGGCGCGTTTAAGAATGAAATTATCCCAACCGGTGGGCATGACGCCGATGGCGTGCTGAAGCAGTTTAACTACGACGAAGTGATCCGTCCGGAAACCACGGTTGAAGCGTTATCTACCCTGCGTCCGGCGTTTGACCCGGTCAGCGGCACGGTCACCGCAGGAACCTCTTCTGCACTCTCCGATGGTGCCGCCGCCATGCTGGTGATGAGCGCGAGTCGTGCACGCGAGTTAGGTCTGAAACCACGCGCCCGCGTGCGCTCAATGGCGGTGGTCGGTTGTGATCCTTCCATCATGGGATACGGTCCGGTTCCGGCGTCGAAACTGGCGCTGAAAAAAGCGGGGCTTTCGGCCAGTGATATCGGTTTGTTTGAGATGAACGAAGCGTTTGCTGCGCAGATCCTGCCGTGTATTAAAGATCTGGGGTTAATGGAGCAGATTGACGAGAAGATCAACCTTAACGGCGGCGCGATCGCGCTCGGTCACCCGTTGGGTTGTTCTGGCGCGCGTATCAGCACCACGTTGTTGAACCTGATGGAACGCAAAGATGTCCAGTTCGGCCTGGCGACGATGTGTATTGGGTTGGGTCAGGGTATCGCGACCGTGTTTGAGCGGGTGTAAAGATATTCACTCATTGTCGGCCGGGTAAGCGAAGCGCCCCCGGCTCGATTGCCGGATGGCGATGCTAAAGCATCTCATCCGGCCTACAACGAAAACGTCACGGTATAACCATTTAGTTGCCGTTCTTCCCGCCTGTCAGGGGCGGGTTTTTTCTTCTTCGTTTCTCTTCTTAGATAAATGAGAACGCATCGCCAAACAGGCGATCTTCACGTGCGCTGCGCTCATTACAGAACAGGTCACGCGCGATTTTCGCCATCTCAAAACGCCCGGCAATGTAGATGTCATGATCGGCCAGCGTTCCGTGATCCTGCATCACCGCCGTTAAGACCGTCCCTGTACGCCCACGCCAGCCGGCTTCCGGTTGTTCCACCACGGCTTCAACGCGCAGATTGGGATGGTTGACAGAGAGCGCTTCAAGTTCAGAGAGATCGTAGAGATGCTTCTCTTCACGTCCCCCCCAGTAAATCGTGACCTCACGATTGGGATTATGCGCCAGCGCCGTCAGCAGAATGGAACGGGCGTAGGAAAAACCCGTACCACCAGCAATCAGGATCAGCGGACGCTCTTCATCGTCACGCAGCCATGCGTCGCCGTGCGGAATATCTATCGTTATCTCATGATCTTTCAGGATGCGATCCATCACTGCTTTGGCATAGAGATTAATTTCTGACGCGCCAATGTGGAGCTCAATAAAACCCTGCTCATCCGGCGTAGAGGCCATCGAGAACGGGCGTTTATCCCGCTCATCCATCACGACCATCAAATATTGACCGGCACGAAAGGAAAATGCCGCGTCGGGTACTAAACGAACACGGTATACGGTATCAGTGATAGCTTCTACCGAGGTCACTTTACAGCTTAAGGTTGTCATGCGCTCCCTCTATGGGTCTGTAGGGCAAAACGAGCGCCTCAGGCGCCTTTACCGTCATTAAAGATGGCCAGTTCATCCCAAATCGCATCAATGCGGGCGGTCACGTCGGGGTCTTTTTTAATTGGACGTCCCCACTCGCGTTGGGTTTCACCTGGCCATTTGTTCGTGGCATCCAGCCCCATTTTTGAACCCAGACCGGAGACCGGCGAGGCAAAATCCAGATAATCAATTGGCGTATTTTCTACCAGCACCGTGTCCCTGGCCGGGTCCATACGGGTAGTAATCGCCCAAATCACATCGTTCCAGTCGCGTGCATTGACGTCATCATCACAGACAATAACAAATTTGGTGTACATAAACTGGCGTAAAAATGACCAGACACCCATCATGACGCGTTTCGCATGCCCCGCGTACTGTTTTTTAATCGTGACGACGGCAAGGCGATAAGAGCACCCTTCCGGCGGCAGGTAAAAATCGACGATTTCCGGGAACTGTTTTTGCAGAATCGGCACAAACACTTCATTTAGCGCAACGCCAAGGACGGCAGGCTCATCCGGCGGACGACCGGTGTAGGTCGAATGGTAAATCGCATCTTCACGCTGGGTAATATGCGTGACGGTAAAGACCGGGAAGCTATCCACTTCATTGTAATACCCCGTATGGTCGCCATACGGGCCTTCCGGTGCCATTTCACCCGGATCGATATACCCTTCCAACACAATTTCCGCACTGGCAGGCACTTCAAGATCGTTAGACAGGCATTTAACCACTTCGGTTTTCGTACCGCGCAGCAGACCGGCAAAGGCGTACTCTGAGAGTGTGTCCGGTACCGGCGTCACCGCGCCAAGAATAGTGGCCGGATCGGCACCCAGCGCAACGGAGACCGGGAACCGTTCCCCCGGATGCGCCGCACACCACTCCTGATAATCAAGCGCGCCGCCACGATGCGACAGCCAGCGCATGATCAATTTATTCTTACCGATGAGCTGCTGACGATATATACCTAAGTTCTGCCGCTCTTTATGCGGGCCACGCGTGACGGTCAGCCCCCAGGTGATGAGCGGCGCGGCATCTTCTGGCCAGCAGGTCATAATGGGGATGCGGTTTAAATCGACGTCATCGCCAGAGATGATTTTTTGCTGACAAGGCGCACCGCGCAGTCGCTTCGTCGGCATATTCAGCACCTGTTTAAACTGCGGCAGTTTATCAAACAGATCGCGAAAGCCCTTCGGCGGCTCCGGTTCTTTCAAAAAGGCCAGTAATTTACCTACTTCCCGCAGCGCAGAGACATCATCCTGCCCCATGCCCATCGCGACACGCTTTGGCGTACCAAACAGGTTACACAACACCGGCATTGAATAGCCTTTGGGGTTTTCAAACAGCAGCGCAGGGCCACCGGCACGTAGCGTGCGATCGGCAATTTCTGTGATTTCCAGATATGGATCCACTTCAAGCGTAATGCGTTTGAGTTCACCCTGTTGTTCAAGCAGCGTCAGGAAGTCGCGTAAATCGTGATATTTCATGGCGTCCATTGTGGCCTCTTCGTAAGCGCCTCATTATACGGCGTTCATCATCGTGATGCTGTATTTTTGTTAAATTAGCGTGAACTCTGGCAGCCCACCGCCGTCACCGGGATTATAATTAACTTCACGCCTTACATTTGCTATGCTTGCGCCCCGAATAAGCGGATAAGAGCCATTATGCAATCCTGGTATTTACTGTACTGCAAACGCGGGCAACTTCAGCGTGCTCAGGAGCACCTCGAAAGACAGGCGGTGAGCTGCCTGACACCGATGATCACCCTGGAAAAAATGGTGCGTGGAAAACGTACTGCAGTCAGCGAACCCCTGTTCCCTAACTATCTGTTCGTGGAATTTGACCCGGAAGTGATTCATACCACGACGATCAATGCCACGCGCGGCGTCAGCCATTTTGTCCGCTTTGGCGCATCACCGGCAATTGTCCCTGCCACGGTGATTCATCAGCTCTCCGTCTATAAGCCAGAAGGCATTGTCGACCCTGAAACGCCTTACCCCGGCGACCGTGTGGTCATTACGGAAGGGGCTTTTGAAGGCCTGCAGGCGATCTTCACTGAACCGGACGGTGAAGCGCGTTCCATGCTGCTGCTCAACCTGTTGAATAAAGAGGTGAAGCAGAGCGTGAAAAACACCGGTTTCCGTAAGCTTTAACGGCGACTTAAAACGACATTCCAAACAGTTTCCTGACGTTCGCATCCGTTGTGGCGGAAAGCCACTGCGGATCGTCTCCGCGCCAGTGGGCAATACGCTCAAGAATATGTGGCAGATATGCCGGTTCGTTACGTCGCGATGCGGGTTTCGGCGAGAGATCGCGCGGCAACAGATACGGCGCATCGGTTTCAATCAGCAACTGTTCGGCCGGAATAAACGGCAGCAATTCGCGCAGTTCCAGCCCACGACGCTCATCACAGACCCAGCCTGTAATGCCGATATGTAATCCTCTGTCGATACAGTCCTGCATTTCTTCACGCGTGCCGGTAAAACAGTGCAGCACCGCACCCGGGAGTTTATCCAGCCACGGATCCAGCAGCGTCAGAAATCGTGCATGCGCATCACGACAATGCATAAAAACCGGCATCTGTAACTCAGCAGCGATACGCAACTGCGCATCAAACGCCCGCTCTTGTTCCTGCGGAGTGGAAAAATTACGATTGAAATCAAGGCCACATTCGCCAATCGCCACGACCTCAGGCATTGACGCCAGCGCCGCAATCGCCTCCTCTGTGGCAGGCTGCCACTGGCTACTGTCGTGCGGGTGAACACCGGCCGTCGACCAACAGTGAGGATAAATGTGCGCCAGTCGTTGCGCCTGTTGGCTTTCATGCAGGTTTGTTCCGGTGAGAAGCAGGCCCTTCACGCCAGCAACCCTCGCGCGTGCCACAACCTCATCATGGTCTTTTAAAAACTGCGAGCTGGTTAAATTAACGCCGATATCAAACATGCTTCGCTCCATATGACAACCGCCCTGGCGGGCGGTTGAATTTACTCTTCTGTCTTCTCGGCTTTCTCAGCTTCGGCTTCCGATTCCGCCTCGTTATCTTCATCCCGTGTCTGTCGCTTACCGACATAGAAACGTGAGAAGAAAACGCCGACCTCAAACAGGAAGTACATCGGAATCGCCAGTAACGTCTGCGAAAAAACATCCGGCGGCGTCAGCAACATCCCTACCACAAACGCGCCAACTAACACATAAGGCCGTTTTTTACGCAAATCTTCCGGTGTCGTCACCCCCATCCAGCAAAGCAGCACGATGGCAACGGGCACCTCAAACGAGACCCCGAACGCCATAAACAGCGCCATGACAAAGCTCAGATAGCTGGCAATATCCGTCGAGACCTGCACGCCTTCCGGCGCGGTATTGGCAAGGAAGCCAAACGCCAGCGGGAACACGACAAAGTAGGCAAACGCCATGCCGATATAGAACAGTAACGAGCTGGAGATCAGTAACGGCACCACCATGCGGCGTTCATGCTTATACAGCGCTGGCGCGATAAACGCCCAGACCTGATAAAGGATCACCGGCGCTGACAGAATCAGCGACACCATGAAGGTTAATTTGATCGGGGTGAAGAACGGTGATGCGACATCCGTCGCGATCATGGTTGCGCCCTGCGGCAACTGTTTGATAAGCGGCGAGGAAACCAGGTGATAGATGTCATTGGCAAAATAGACCAATGCCAGAAAAATCACGATAACCGCAATAATGCAGTTAAGCAGACGTTTACGCAGCTCAATCAGGTGCGTGATAAGCGGTTGAGTATCTTCTACAGCCATGTTTACGGTTTATCACTCGACGTAGG
Organism: Citrobacter sp. MGH 55; assembly: GCF_016906145.1. NCBI lineage: Bacteria > Pseudomonadati > Pseudomonadota > Gammaproteobacteria > Enterobacterales > Enterobacteriaceae > Citrobacter > Citrobacter sp. MGH 55. Next base: position 1,379,168 of record NZ_CP070239.1, on the reverse strand, counting down.
GGAGGAGCCAGCAACAGGAGCAGCGGTTTTCGGTTCAGCGTCCTTCACGTTGACGACAGGAGACGTCTCCCCGACAATCTCAGGAGCCTGTTCCGGTGCGCTGGCCTGGACTTCAGCAGTAGCGGGCGTGACCCCTTCATGCTGTTCTTCGTTCCCTTTCACCACCGGGTTATGGATGGTGTGCGCTTCGTCGCTCGCTTTTTCGGGCTCGTTCGCGCTATAGGAACGTTTCATTGACTCCGCCGCCTGGCGCAGTTCATCCATCGAGGCTTTCAGCTCGGGAGTCAGATTTTCCAGGCTCGCTTTCTCAACCTTTTTCAGGCTGTCCTGAAACTCCTGGAGCTTAAGTTCCTGGGTCAGTTCATTCTGAACGGTGGTCGCAAGGGATCGCAATGCGCGTACCCAGCCAGCTATCGTTTTGACGGCTACCGGCAATCGCTGCGGCCCCAGTACGACGAGGCCGATAATAAACACCAGTAACAGTTCGCTAAAGCCGATATCAAACACGAATTACACCTGCTCTTTATCGTGGCTTTTCGCGTCTTCTGTTTTCGCCGTTTCTTTAGCAGCGTCTGCCGGTTTGTCAGTAATAGACTTCGCGGTAAAGTCAGCGTCCTGACTGGCTTTATCCTGTTTAGCATCATCATCACTCATGGCTTTTTTGAAGCCTTTGATGGATGCGCCAAGATCGGAACCGATGGAGCCGAGCTTCTTGGTGCCAAACAACAGTACAACGATGACGGCAATGATCACCAACTGCCAAATACTGATACCACCCATACATGTTCCTCTGTGATAGATGATGAATTAATAAGGCCGTAGTATACGTTACCCGGCCTGCCTTGAGCGATGAAAAAATCAGCGAGTTTTGCGCCAGCCGACAATCCAGGCGACCAGGCCGCCTGCCATCAACCAGCCGGGCATATAGCCCCATTCAGGACGATTAATCAACAGGAATGTCCCACTCAATAGTAACGTGGCTCCAATTCCCAATAAGTAACGGGATTGGCCCTGACGCACATGATTCTCCTGAAGCTCGCGCGCAATCTTATCAACACTGTGCTGTAAATATTTGCCCTGGCGCAAACTGTCGTACACCAGTTCAGGGAGTTCTGGCATTTTTTCGACCCAGAACGGCGCTTTTTCCTTAAATGCCCTGACCAGCGCCGGAATACCGACCTGATCTTTAATCCATGATTCCAGAAAAGGCTTCGCCGTTTTCCAGAGATCCAACTGCGGATACAACTGACGTCCTACGCCCTCAACATACAGTAATGTCTTCTGCAACAATACCAGTTGAGGCTGCACTTCCATGTTAAATCGACGCGCCGTATTGAAAAGGTTTAACAAAACGTGACCAAACGAGATTTCTGCTAGCGGTTTCTCGAAGATAGGCTCGCATACGGTACGAATCGCAAACTCAAACTCTTCAACGTTGGTATCCGGCGGAACCCAACCTGAATCAACATGCAGTTCCGCAACCTTGCGGTAATCACGATTAAAGAACGCGATAAAGTTCTCCGCCAGGTAACGCTTATCTTCCTTGTTTAAGGAGCCGACAATGCCGCAATCAATGCCAATATATTTCGGGTTTTCGGGGTGTTCATAACTGACAAAGATGTTTCCGGGATGCATATCCGCGTGGAAAAAGCTGTCGCGAAACACCTGAGTGAAGAAAACCTGCACGCCGCGCTCCGCCAGCAACTTCATGTTGGTGCCGTTTTTCTCCAGCGTCACCACATCGGAAACCGGGATGCCATAGATGCGTTCCATCACCATCATATTCTCACTGCAGTAGTCAGAATAAACTTCCGGGATGTAGAGCATGGGGCTGTCTTCAAAGTTTCGCCGTAGCTGAATGGCGTTGGCCGATTCGCGCAGCAGGTTCAGCTCATCAATCAGTGTTTTTTCATATTCCCGCACCACTTCCGTCGGGCGCAGACGGCGACCGTCCGGTAGCAAGCGCGGCACCCAGCGGGCAAGACGATAAATCAGTCGTAGATCCGCTTTGATAACCGGCAGGATGTCAGGACGTATGACTTTGATGACGACCTCTTTGCCGTTCGATTTCAGTCTCGCCGTATGCACCTGAGCAATTGACGCCGACGCCAGCGGCTGAATCTCGAATTCATCAAACCAGGCTTCAACGGGCAGTCCGCCCATCGCTTCTTCGATTTGCGCTTTCGCCAGCTTGCCATCGAAGGGGGCGACTTTGTCCTGTAACAACGCCAGTTGATCGGCGATATGCGGAGGGAAGAGATCGCGGCGAGTTGAGAGCATTTGGCCAAACTTGATCCACACCGGCCCTAACTCCTGCAGAGCCAGTCTCAGTCGCTCTCCCAATAATTTGTCTTTATGCCGGTTTGGCATCCAGAACAGGCAGTAACGCCATAACCGCAGCGGCAGCGTGATCCGCATTTTGGGGATGAGTTCATCAAGTCCGTAACTTAAAAAAGTGCGAATGATGAAATACAGGCGCCGTACTTCACCTGGCGTCATTTAGCCTCCAGTTTTTCCAGCCGCCGGGTCAGCGCATCGACAGCGCGTTCCACCGCTGCCGTTTCTTCCGCGAACCAGGCAACCTCTAACGGTCCGGGTGCCATTCGCCACTCTTCCGTAATGGCTTCGGCAACATAACGTTGCTGACGTTGGATCCCGTGACGGAGAAATTTTGCCCCGGCGCGCAGGGCTTTGCTGATCCCTTCCGCCGCGATGTCGCCGGTATAAGGCGCCAGCAGTTCAGCAGGATCGAATTCCGCCAGGTCGGCAAGGGCAACGAAATTTTGCACAACCTGAATATCACCCTGCACTTCCAGTTCGCCACTGCGAATCAGCGCAGCCAGTTGCTGGCGGTCACGTAATTTTGGCAATACGCTGGCATGAGTGATCACCGTACAATCGGCCTCGCCAGCCCACTCGCCCAGCACGTCAACCTGGCGTTCGCTGAACAGCAGAATTAATGATGTCGAAAAGCCTTTTAGCTCTACACGCAGCACTTTTCCCAGCAGACGCGCTCGCGCCGTTTTCAACGCCGACGAACGATACAGGAATGAATTAAGCAAACTTTCCATTCCTGCAGTCACTAAGGGTTTAAAAGGCATCCCCGTTCTCCTGTCAGAACTTATAGCCGCGATGTAGCGCAACCACACCCGCTGTCAGGTTGTAATAGTCGACACTTTCGAACCCGGCGTCCTGCATCATCGCTTTCAAAGTGTCCTGATCGGGATGCATACGGATGGATTCCGCCAGATAGCGATAGCTGTCGGCATCATTGGCGACCATTGAACCGATACGCGGCAGGATATGGAACGAGTAGGCGTCGTACGCTTTGCTCAGTGGCTCGATAATCGGTTTAGAGAATTCCAGCACCAGCAGACGACCACCTGGCTTCAGGACACGGAACATCGAGCGCAGGGCTTTGTCTTTGTCCGTGACGTTACGCAAACCGAAGGAAATAGTGATGCAGTCAAACGTATTGTCCGGGAACGGCAGCGCTTCCGCATTGGCCTGAACATATTCTACGTTGCCAATCACGCCGATATTGCGCAGCTTTTCACGACCCATTTTGAGCATTGAGTCATTGATGTCCGCCAGAATCACCTTGCCGGTCTCCCCGACCAGACGGGAGAATTTAGCCGTCAGATCGCCGGTTCCCCCGGCTAAATCCAGTACTGTCTGACCACGGCGGACGCCGCTACAGTCGATGGTGAAGCGCTTCCACAAACGATGGATGCCAAAAGACATCAAATCATTCATAACATCATATTTTGATGCCACAGAATGAAAAACGTGGGCCACCATGTCCGCTTTATGCTCTTTAGCGACAGTCTGAAAACCAAAGTGCGTCGTTTCTTGTGAATTATCCACCATCTCAGTGCCTGCTCATCAAAAAATTGTTCGAGAAGTGTAACAGATTGGGGCGCATTGCCCTACCCTTCTGCCCGTCCGGGTTACTCCGAACGGACTAATTCGATTGCTGCTTTATCCCGTCATCGTCGGAATAAGATGCATCCTCCTGCTCTTCAGGTACCGATCGCAACCGATACTCTTCATCCTGCGTTGTGGCCTGTTCCGCCAGTTCAGGGTTAATCTCGCGCTTAATTTCTACCCCTAAGCCGCGAAACGCTTCGGCCTGTGCCAGCACGTTGCCGCGCCCCGACGATAGCTTTTTCATCGCCTGACGATAGTTATCCTGCGCTTTGTCCAGACTCTGTCCGATGGAGGACATATCGTCGACAAACAGCCGCATCTTGTCATAGAGCTTACTCGCACGGTCCGCAATCTGTTGCGCATTACGGCTTTGATGTTCGTAACGCCATAGATTCGCAATGGTTCGCAACGCCACCAGTAATGTCGTGGGACTGACCAGCATAATATTATTTTTAAGCGCTTCAGTAATCAGTTCGGGCTGTCGGTCGAGCGCTAACAGAAACGCGGGCTCCACCGGAATAAACATCAGCACGTAATCCAGCGTGCGCAGCCCCGGAAGCTGCTGGTAGTCCTTACGTCCCAACAGGCGAATATGGTTACGCACCGAAGCAATGTGTTCCTGAAGCGCGCTTTCGCGGGTGTAATCGTCTTCCGCATTAAAATAGCGCTCATAGGCCACCAGCGTCATTTTGGCGTCGATCACCACATCTTTTCCCTGCGGTAAACGTACAATTACGTCGGGCTGCATGCGGGAACGAACGTCATTCTCGATACTGACCTGCGTTTCGTACTCATAACCTTCACGCAGTCCGGATGCTTCCAGCACACGAGTGAGTACGACTTCGCCCCAGTTCCCCTGCGTTTTATTATCGCCTTTTAGTGCACGCGTCAGGTTGACCGCTTCCTGGGCCATTTGTGCATTAAGCTGTTGGAGATTGCGAATTTCATGCGCCAGGGTGTGACGTTCTCGCGCTTCCTGACCAAAGCTGTCCTGAACCTGGCGACGGAAACCGTCCAGTTGTTCACGCAGCGGCGTCAGCAGACCATTCAGGCTTTGTCGGTTTTGCTCATCAACCCGGCGATTGCTTTGCTCAAAGATTCGGTTTGCCAGGTTTTCAAACTGTTCGCTCAGACGCTGCTCGCTGTTGATCATCTGGCGAATTTTATCTTCCGCATGCTGCTGTGTGGCTTCCATTCGCGTGGTCACTTCACGCAGATCCACTTCCAGCGAGGTGTTAATGCTGCGCAGGCTACGTAATTCGTTATTGAGCAACTCGCACTCATCACGCCAGTGTTCACTTTGGGCAAGCTGTTGTTTGGCAGCACTTAATGCCGCAACCATCTCTTCACGTTCAGCGAATTGTTCGGCTTTCTGTTGCGCATGCTGATAGCTGGCTATCAGCCAGCCAAGCGCAATGCCCACCAGCGCAATAACCGCATAAATGATGATTGAGATATCCAAAATGCCTCCCGACGCCATACATCACCCGCACAAAATAGAATTGTGCTGTATAAACGTCCAGTTTTAAAGAACTTTCCTGCGAGGCGGTACGCAAATAATCGCGTAAAAGCAAAAGGCCGAACGCGTCGGCCTTTTTTACGGAAGAGAAGAGAATTAGATGAGACGACGTGCCGCTTCCACCACGATTTTCACCGCATGGCTTTCGGTTTGTTTCATCGTCTCCGCATTCGGGATCTCTTGCTGGGTACGGTTGACGATTACCCCCGCAACCATCCCGGCGCGCAGGCCCTGGCTTGCACACATGGTCAGCAACGTGGCGGACTCCATTTCGTAGTTCATCACGCCCATTGACTGCCACTCTTCCATGGAGCCTTTGAAACGACGTACTACGCGACCGGAGAAAGTGTCGTAACGTTCCTGGCCTGGGTAGAAGGTGTCAGAAGATGCAGTTACGCCCACATGTGTAGTGGCACCGATGGATTTTGCCGCTTCAACCAGCGCGGTGGTGCATTCAAAGTCAGCGACTGCCGGATACTCCATCGGCGCAAAGTGCAGGCTCGCACCATCCAGACGAACGGACGCCGTGGTGACCAGAACATCGCCGACATCGATATGCGGCTGAATGGCCCCCGTGGTGCCAATACGCAGGAAAGTACGAATGCCCAACTGAGCCAATTCTTCCACCGCAATAGAAGTTGATGGGCCACCGATACCGGTCGAGCAGACGATGACGGCTTTACCATCCAGCTCTGCGCGCCAGGTAGTGAATTCACGGTGAGATGCCAGTTTAACTGGCTTCTCCATCAGCGCGGCGATCTTTTCTACACGTTCCGGATCGCCAGGGACGATAGCCAGCGTAGCCCCTTGTAAATCGTTCTTGGTGAGGCCGAGATGAAAAACGTCAGACCTGGACATATAAAACTCCTCTGTGATTCGGTTTTTGTCAGAAGAAGCAAAAAGACACTTTACCGAAGGACTTAAGATATTTTCGTGACAGTCATCACCATGATGTAATTAAGTTGCATTAATTTACCTACAAAAAGTGATAAACATCACATCAATAGCCCGACTTTCTCTTTCTTTGCACAAAAAGCGAGCCGTTTGAGGCAGTGTGAATGGTTAAAGGCTGTCTATAGTTAATAGTGCGCTATTTTTCTAAGGGTACGGAGAATACCATGACATCAACACCACAAACCGGTTTTGCACCTGCAGCATCCCCTATTGCCTCTACCTCAGTGCATACCCCGGACGACGCCATCGTCGCGGGTTTTACGTCAATCCCTTCTCAGGGGGACGAGATGCCGGCGTTTCACGCCCGGCCGAAAAAGAGCAATGGCCCACTGCCTGTGGTCATTGTAGTGCAGGAAATCTTTGGCGTGCATGAACATATCCGCGACATCTGCCGTCGTCTGGCGCTGGACGGCTATTTGGCTATCGCGCCAGAACTCTACTTCCGCGAAGGCGATCCCAATGATTTCGCCGATATTCCCACGCTATTGAGCGGTCTGGTGGCGAAAGTGCCGGATTCTCAGGTTCTGGCCGATCTGGATCACGTCGCCAGTTGGGCGTCCCGCAACGGTGGCGATGTTCATCGTCTGATGATCACTGGTTTTTGTTGGGGCGGACGTATTACGTGGCTGTACGCGGCGCATAACCCGCAACTGAAAGCCGCTGTAGCCTGGTATGGGAAGTTGGTTGGCGATAAGTCGTTGAATTCGCCGAAACATCCTGTCGATGTGGCGACCGATCTGAACGCCCCGGTGCTGGGTCTGTACGGCGGTCAGGATAACAGTATTTCACAGGAGAGCGTGGAGACTATGCGCCAGGCCTTACGCGCCGCTAACGCCAATACGGAGATTGTCGTCTATCCCGATGCCGGCCATGCCTTCAATGCCGACTACCGCTCGAGCTATCACGAAGAATCAGCCAAAGACGGCTGGCAAAGAATGCTGGCGTGGTTTGCGCAGTACGGAAGTAAGAAATAACGCAGGTTTGAACCGCCACCCGACAACAGGCCCGGTGGCGACTTCGCCTTACCGGGCCCAGGAAGATCACGCCTGACGCAGATTCTGCGCGGCTTTCACCATGTTCGCCAGCGCGGCGCGGGTTTCCGACCAACCGCGGGTTTTCAGGCCGCAGTCCGGGTTTACCCACAGGCGTTCAGCCGGGATACGTTGTGCCGCTTTTTGCAACAGCGCCTCAATCCACTCTACGCTCGGGACATTCGGCGAGTGAATGTCATACACGCCCGGCCCGATTTCGTTCGGATAGTCGAACTCTTCGAACGACTCCAGCAGCTCCATGTCGGAACGTGAGGTTTCAATGGTGATCACGTCAGCATCCAGCGCGGCAATAGAATCCATGATGTCGTTAAACTCGCAGTAACACATGTGGGTGTGGATCTGGGTATCATCTTTCGCCACCGCCGCGTTGATGCGGAACGCTTCCACGCCCCACGCCAGATAAGCCGCCCAGTCGCTACGACGCAACGGCAGCCCTTCGCGCAGTGCGGGTTCATCAATCTGAATGATGCCAATGCCTGCCGCTTCCAGATCCGCCACCTCATCACGCAGTGCCAGCGCGATCTGTTTGGCGATGGTTTCGCGGGTGACGTCTTCACGCGGGAAGGACCAGCAGAGAATGGTCACCGGGCCGGTCAGCATGCCTTTTACCGGTTTGTCAGTCAGCGACTGAGCATACGTCGCCCATTCTACGGTGATCGCTTCCGGACGGCTGACGTCGCCGATCACCACCGGCGGTTTCACGCAGCGAGAGCCGTAACTCTGCACCCAGCCATTCTGGGTGAAAACAAAACCATCGAGGTGCTCACCGAAATATTCCACCATGTCGTTACGCTCGGCTTCACCGTGGACCAGCACGTCCAGGCCTAAGCGTTCCTGCTCAACAATCGCCTGCTTAATATGCTCCGCGATGCCAGTGCGATAGTTGTTAGCATCAAGCTGCCCTTTTTTGAAGTCCAGACGCAGGCCGCGGATTTCAGGAGTCTGCGGGAAAGAACCGATAGTGGTCGTCGGCCATGCAGGCAGGTTGAAGCGCGCACGCTGAGCTTCAGCGCGCACTTCGTACGGGTTCGCCCGCTGGCTGTCCTGCGCGGTGATGGCCGCCAGACGTTTTTCCACTGCTGCATTGTGCACACGGGTCGAGTGGCGACGCGCCTGAATCGGTGCGCTCCATTCGGCGATGGCGGCGGTATCGCCGCTGTTCAGCGCATCGCGCAGCAGCGTCAGTTCACCACACTTTTGCAGGGCGAAGGCAAACCAGCTCTTCACTTCCGCATCCAGACGCGTTTCAACGCTCAGGTCGATCGGGCTGTGCAGCAATGAGCAGGACGAGGCCACCCACAGATCGCGAAGGCCTACGATATCTTTAATCTGGGCATATTTTTCTGTCAGATCGGCACGCCAGACGTTGCGTCCATTGACCAGACCGGCAGACAGCAGCCAGTCAGTCGGCAGGTGTTTGTGCAGCGCTGTCACGTCATCTTTACCGTGGACCAGGTCAACGTGGAGTCCCTGTACCGGCAGCGCGGCAATGGTATCAAGGTTAGGCGTCACACCTTCAAAGTAGGTGGTCAGCAGCAGTTTCACCTGCCCGGAAAGCGCATCGTAGGCCGGTTTGAAGGCGTTCAGCCACGTCTGCGGCAGTTCCAGCACCAGCGCGGGTTCGTCGATCTGCACCCACTCGATGCCGCGTTTTGCCAGTTCCGCCAGCACCTGCTGGTAAACCGGCAGAATGTCTTTCAGCAGGCTCAGGCGATCGAACGACTCGCCCTTTACTTTGCCCAGCCACAAATAAGTTACCGGGCCGAGCAGCACAGGTTTCACCTTGTGACCCAGCGCCAGCGCTTCGTCCACTTCATCCAGTAGTTGGGTCCAGGTCAGTTTGAACTGCTGACCTTTGACGAACTCCGGCACCATATAGTGATAGTTGGTGTTAAACCATTTGGTCATTTCTGCCGCCGCAGCCGGTTCGCCGGTCGGCGCACGACCGCGACCAATGCGGAACAGGGTGTCGATATCGACGGAACCATCTTTGTTCTGATGACGCGCCGGGACGTTACCGAGCAGCAGGCTGGTGGTCAGAACATGGTCGTACCAGGCAAAATCGCCGACCGGCAGTAGATCGATACCGGCCTGCTTTTGCTGATCCCAGTGACGCGCCCGCAGTTCGCGGCCCACCGCCAGCAGTTCTTCACGGGTCACATTACCCGCCCAGTAGCCCTCTTGCGCTTTTTTCAGCTCGCGACGCAGGCCAACACGAGGGAAACCGAGGGTGTGATTCAGTATTGTCATTTTACTTCCTCTAATTATATGTAAATCCTATGGATTTTTAATTCAGGGAAGGTGGCAAGTTTGCTCACCCCCGGGAGCTTACATCAGTAAGTAACCAGGGCGGGGAAACGCAGCCAACGCACCATAAATTTAAAATACGAAGGATTTTGGACGTCTGGATGTTTACACATCCATATTTGACAGTTACTGTATATTCCTCAAGCGCAATTTGTTCATGCCGAAGTGAAGGACTTTCATGATCGAGATTAAACACCTGAAAACGCTCCAGGCGTTGCGGAATACCGGGTCACTGGCAGCCGCCGCGGCGACGCTGCATCAGACCCAATCCGCCCTGTCTCACCAGTTCAGCGATCTGGAACAGCGCCTTGGCTTTCGGCTATTCATACGTAAAAGTCAGCCGCTGCGTTTCACCCCACAGGGTGAGATCCTGTTGCAACTGGCCAGTCAGGTTCTGCCACAAATTAACCGCGCGTTGCAGGCCTGCAACGAACCACAACAAACCCGTCTGCGTATCGCCATTGAGTGCCATAGCTGTATTCAGTGGTTGACCCCGGCGCTGGAAAACTTCCGCGCCAAATGGCCGCAGGTGGAGATGGATTTTAAATCCGGCGTGACGTTTGACCCCCAACCGGCGCTCCAGCAGGACGAGCTCGATCTGGTGATGACCTCTGACATTCTGCCGCGCAGCGGGCTGCATTATTCTCCGATGTTTGATTTTGAAGTTCGCCTGGTGCTGGCACCCGAGCATCCGCTGACCAGCAAAACGCAGATCACCCCGGAAGATTTAGCCAGCGAAACGCTGCTGATCTATCCGGTACAACGCAGTCGACTGGACGTCTGGCGTCATTTTCTGCAGCCCGCAGGGGTCAGCCCGTCACTGAAAAGCGTGGATAATACGCTGCTGTTGATTCAGATGGTGGCGGCAAACATGGGCATTGCTGCCCTGCCGCACTGGGTCGTAGAGAGTTTTGAACGCCAGGGTCTGGTCGTGACCAGACCCCTGGGAGAGGGCTTATGGAGCCGCCTGTACGCCGCCGTGCGTGATGGCGAGCAGCGCCAGCCGGTGACTGAGGCGTTTATTCGATCGGCGCGCAATCACGCCTGCGATCATCTGCCGTTTGTTCGGAGCGCGGAGCGACCCACTTTCGATGCACCCACAGTGAAGCCAATATCACCATCGCACCTGTAATAAAACTTGGCCAGTGAGGCTGTTGGTGCCAGATAGCCAGGTTGACCAGCAGCCCTGCGGGCACATGCATATTGTTCATAATACCCAGCGTCCCCGCATCAACCTGTGTCGCGCCGTAGTTCCACATAAAGTAGCCGATGCCTGAAGCGGCCACGCCCAGGAACACCAGAATTCCCCACTGGAGCGTGGTTTCCGGCATTTTCTGCGCATTGCCCAGCATGGACCAGGCAACTACCGCCACCAGAAACGCGCCGATGTAAAACCATGCAAAGGCGTTATGCTGGGGCATCGGGCGCGTCTCCATCAGGCGTTTATAGCCCACCATCCCGATGGCAAAACTGATGTTGGAAAGCTGTACCAGCAGCAGACCAGTCCAGAAGTGATCGGTCACCTGGTCATAACGAATAATCCCTGCGCCAATCACCGCCAGCAGCGCGCTAAACGCATACCCCCAGCGCAGCCGCCGTTTACTCATCAGATCGTAAATCAGCGTGATATAGAGCGGCGTCAACACGGTAAACAACAGCAGTTCAGAGACAGTCAGATAGAGATAAGCGTGGAAACTCAGCATATACATGATGCCAAGCTGCATGGCTCCCACCAGCATATAAAGCCCGATAGTTTTCAGGCTGTGCCCGCGCGTACGCAGGAAAGGCAGGAATACCAGCGCCGCCAGACCGACCCGAACCAACACGGCAAAGTAGCTATCGACGTGCCCGGCAAGGTATTCCCCGAACAGGCTGAAGGAGAAAGCCCACAGGATCGTGGTAATGATCAGTAACGCCACAATGGATATCTCGTAGAATATGGAGTATCCATTGTAGCGGAGAGTTAAGTTGACAACTGATTAATTAATCAGCATTCATCTTAGCGTAAGAAGAGATCGCGCAGATAATGCGGCACCGCATCGTCGATATTAGAGCCGATCACTTCCAGTTCCGGATGCAGATCCTTCAGGCGTTGATGCGCCCCGGCCATAATGCAGCCTTTGCCTGCCATTGACAGCATTTCAGCGTCGTTCATCCCGTCGCCAAAGGCGATGCAGTCTTTGAGGCTGTAACCCATCGCGTTGGCGACCGCCTCCAGCGCATGGCCTTTTGACACGCCGCCCGCCATCACTTCCAGACAGGTGAGCGTGGAGAAGCTCACGTTCACCCGATCGCCCCAGCGCGCATTAATAGCCTGTTCCAGCGGCAGCAGGACGTCATGAGAATGACTGGTGAAGAACACTTTGCTGACGCCTTCCGGCTCCAGTAAACCCGGTTCAAACAGCGAGTAATGGAACACCGCCTCTTTGAAAAATCGCATTTCATCCGGACGATGGCGGTTCATAAACCATTCGTCATCGCGATAGACGTTAGTGATGATATCCGGGTTCGCGTTCACCACCCCAAACAGATCGCTGGCAATATCGCGGTCCAGATTATGGGTAAACACCAGATTGCCATCCATATCATGCACACGCGCGCCGTTGGAGGTAATCATATAGCACTTAATCTCCAGATTATCGCGAATCTGCCCCACATCGACATGATGTCGACCGGTCGCAAAGACAAAGTTAACGCCGCGTGCGGTCAGCAGCTTCAATGTCTCTTTCGCGTAGGGGGATAGGGTATGGTCGGGAGAAAGCAGTGTGCCATCTAAATCAGACGCAACAATCTGATACATATAAAAATTCAACCTCTGAGCAAAGCGGTTTCCGCTGATGAGTTATGCTTGTTGAAAAAATCAACGATAGCCTGAAGCGCAACTGAGCGCATAGCGTCCTTTTCAAAAAGGATCTCATGGTAAGCGCCTTTAATGACCAGCGGATGCCCCCCTTCGACAGGATGGCCCGCTGCGGCGCGGAGTTCACAAAAACGTTCGTGCATGCGGTTATCCACCACACGCTCTTCTTCGGCCTGAATCAGCAGAGTTGGCGTGGCGTCATCGCCCGCGCCTGCCAGCACCTGTTCAGCCGCCAGGATGCCTTCCCGTACCCAGTGAAAGGTCGGGCCGCCGACGCGCAGCTGCGGCTCATCGGCATAAAAACGTAAATTACGCCGATAGCGTTGTCGACTGTGCGTTAATAAATTCATGCCAAAGGGCAATGCCCGCCAGCGTCCGGTGCCGATCGCATACCCTTCCCGGATACGCTGATGACCTTCGGCCCAGTCGAGGATATGGCGTACCATCCAGTCCGGCAAACGCATCACAATACCAAACATTGGCGCGCAGAGCGCGATCGCATCGCACTGATGCGGATGGCGCTGCAAAAACAGCGTCGCAATCGCCCCGCCCATCGAGTGTGCCAGAATATAACGTTTACGCCACGGTCCCGGCTGCACTTCTTGTCCCCAGAACGCCGATAAATCATCAACATAGTCGTTGAAATTGTCGACATGACCGCGATTAGGATCCGATAGCATACGCCCGGAACGCCCCTGACCGCGATGGTCAATAATGAGGACATCAAAGCCCAGATGAAACAGGTCATACGCCAGTTCAGCGTACTTTACATAGCTTTCAATTCGCCCCGGACAGATGACAATGACACGATCGTTATGCGCTGCGCGAAACCGGACAAACCGCACCGGCACCCGACCGACGCCGGTCAATTCCGCTTCCTCACGCTGACGCCAGAAGTCTGTCAGTGGCCCCATGGAAAAAGCCGCAAACGCGTTTTCTCTCGTTTCCCAGTCTTTTTGCTGCTGAAACATCGGGTATCCAGCCTCGTTTACCAGGTAAAAATCGTTTTTTTAGTCATGTCTGACACAACACCGCAACAGTAGCGTATTGTGGCATATACCCGTCATACTTCAAGCTGCAGATGCGTTGGCTTTCCTCGCTCATCCCCGTCATGTACTCCCTGTACGCGCCTGGGATTTCGCTGCGTCGCCGCCTTTGTGCAACTCGAATTATTTAGTGTATTTAAAGTGCAATCAGGGAGTTTCTCATGACTTTTGAATGGTGGTTCGCCTACCTGCTGACATCCATAATTTTGAGCCTTTCGCCCGGTTCCGGCGCCATCAATACCATGACGACTTCCCTTAATCACGGCTATCGTGGCGCAGTGGCGTCGATTGCCGGGTTACAGGCCGGACTGGGCATTCATATCGTGCTGGTCGGCGTCGGTCTGGGCACGCTGTTTTCACGCTCCGTCATCGCCTTTGAGGTGCTGAAATGGGCGGGCGCGGCCTATCTGATTTGGTTAGGCATCCAGCAATGGCGCGCCGCCGGTGCGATTGATCTGAATGCTATGGCCCAGACCCAGTCGCGCGGTCGCCTGTTTAAACGCGCCGTATTCGTGAACCTGACAAACCCTAAAAGCATCGTCTTCCTGGCGGCCCTTTTCCCCCAGTTCGTGATGCCAAAAGAACCCCAACTGATGCAGTACATCGTGCTCGGTGTAACCACTATTGCAGTCGACATCGTGGTGATGATCGGCTACGCCACGCTGGCGCAGCGTATCGCGTTGTGGATCAAAGGACCGAAACAGATGAAAGCGTTGAATAAAATCTTCGGTTCGCTGTTTATGCTGGTGGGGGCACTGCTGGCGTCGGCGCGCCACGCCTGACCGGTTGCCGGATAGCAACTGGCACGTATCCGGCACGAAGACTTAGCGCGAAATGATCAGATGGATACCGAATCCCGCGAACAACGCCCCAGCAAAACCGTCGATCCATTTCGCCATACGCTGGTAGCCACGACGCATTTTCGGCAGCGCAAACAGGCTGGCAACCACGGTAAACCACGCGAAAGTCTCAACGATAATCAGCACGAAAATCCCCCAACGCGCGGCAGTACCGACGCTGTCGCCGACAAACAGAGAAAAGACCGAACCGAAGTAGATGATGGCTTTCGGGTTAGCCAGGTTCGTCAATAACCCTTTCAGGAAACTGCGACCGCTTTGCGCCAGCTCAACCTGCGGCGTGGGTGCCGCGACATCCTGCTTTTTTAACGCGCCACGCAGCATCTGGTAGCCCATCCAGCACAGATACAGGCCGCCGCCGACCATGATAATAGTGTGTAACCAGGCCATTTTTTCAATGATCAGATGCAGGCCGAGCAGCGCGATGCCCGCCCAGACCATGACGCCACAGGTAATGCCCAGCACGCCCATCATCGCTTCTTTGCGCGAGCGGCTGACCGCCGTCTGCGAGACAAAAAAGAAATCCGGCCCTGGGCTCATCAGTGCCACAATGTGCACCATCGCCACGGTGAGAAATAACATTAACATGATGAAAATACTCGCGGGGGAAACAGTTCAGTGAGTCACCATCCTGGCACTTTTTTGCCCGGCTGACTACTCTTCGTCGTCACCATCGACGTGCGCGCGGATCAACGCCATAAACGCTTTACCGAAGCGTTCCAGTTTGCGCATTCCCACCCCGTTGACGCTGAGCATTTCGCTCGCGGAAACCGGCATCTGTTCCGCCATCTCGATCAGCGTGGCGTCGTTGAAGACGACGTATGGCGGGATATTCTCTTCATCAGCAATGGCTTTACGCAGCTTGCGCAGTTTAGCGAACAGTTTGCGATCGTAATTGCCGCCGAAAGATTTCTGCATGACGCGCGGTTTCAGGGCGACAATACGCGGCACTGCGAGTTGCAGGGCGACCTCGCCGCGCAGCAGCGGACGTGAAGCATCGGTGAGCTGTAGCGCGGAATGCTGGGCGATATTTTGCGTAACGAAGCCCAGGTGAATCAACTGGCGGATCACGCTCACCCAGTGCTCGTGACTCTGCTCGCGCCCCATACCGTACACCTTGAGTTTGTCGTGGCCGAGTTCGCGAATACGCTGGCTGTTAGCCCCGCGAATCACTTCCACCACGTAACCCATCCCAAAACGCTGGTTTACCCGACCAATGGTCGAGAGCGCAATCTGTGCGTCCTTCACGCCATCATACTGTTTTGGCGGATCAAGACAGATATCGCAGTTGCCGCACGGTTCCTGACGCCCTTCACCGAAGTAGTTAAGCAGCACCAGCCGACGACAGGTTTGCGCCTCGGCAAACGCGCCCATCGCGTTCAGCTTGTGCCGTTCGATATCCTGTAGCTGTCCCTGCGGTTTTTCTTCCAGGCAGCGGCGCAGCCACGCCATATCCGCCGGATCGTAAAACAGCATCGCCTCCGCGGGCAGGCCGTCTCTCCCGGCACGACCGGTCTCCTGGTAGTAGGACTCAATGTTGCGGGGAATATCGAAATGCACCACAAAACGCACGTTAGGTTTGTTGATGCCCATGCCAAAAGCGACGGTCGCCACCACGATTTGCAGGTCGTCGCGCTGGAATTTCTCCTGCACGTCGGCGCGGATGTGATTTTCCAGCCCTGCATGGTATGCCGCGGCGCTAATGCCCCGGCTTTGCAGACGCGCGGCGGTGTCTTCCACTTTCGCACGACTGTTACAGTAAATAATCCCGGATTTACCACGCTGTTCCTGCACGTAACGCATCAGTTGATCGAGCGGTTTAAACTTCTCCATCAGCATGTAGCGAATGTTCGGACGGTCAAAACTGCTGATCTGGATTAAGGGATCGTTCAGCCCCAGCAGACGAACAATATCCAGCCGCGTGGTTTCATCAGCGGTCGCGGTCAGCGCGACAAATGGCAGTGTAGGAAAACGCTGTCTGAGCTGGCCGAGTGCGGCATATTCCGGGCGGAAATCATGTCCCCACTGCGAGATACAGTGCGCTTCGTCCACGGCCAGTAACACCGGATTCCAGTGCGCCAGGTGCTCAAGGAAGTTATCCAGCATCAGGCGTTCAGGAGCGATATACAGCAGACGGATTTGTCCGGTACGACACCCCGTCATCACTTCAAGCTGCTGCTCGCGGGTTTGCGTCGAATTCAGACAAGCGGCCGCCACGCCGTTCGCCAGCAGTTGGTCGACCTGATCTTTCATCAGGGAAATCAGCGGCGAAACCACCACGGTCAGGCCGTTGAGCAGTAAGGCAGGGATTTGATAGCAGAGGGATTTTCCGCCCCCGGTCGGCATCACGACCAGGCAGTCGCGCCCCGAAACGACGGTGTCGATGATCGCTTCCTGACCCGGGCGAAACTGCTGGTAGCCAAAGGTTTCTTGCAAAACCTGCTTAGCTCCAGATTCCAGATTCAACACTTCCGCCTGCGCCACATTAACCCCGTTCGCTTAAATCAAAACAGGCGCTATTTTCAGCGCCTGAGGGAGAAACTGCAATGTTTAAAACACAATCATCGATCAGAAGATATCGTTGAGCATCACACCCACACCGACGCGCGTCTGATTAAAGTTATAGTCGATCAGCGATTCGCCATACCCGCTATATACCTGGGTATAGAGACGAATATGCTTCGTCATCGGATAACTCAGCCCCAGCTCCGCGCCGCCGTAACCGGTATTCCAGTTGTACTGGCCCTTCGCGCTCAGGACCGCATCGCCCAGGTGATAGCCGACCTTAAGCTGGTAATAGCCCATGTATTTGGTGATATCCGGGTTATCGTCGGTACTGCCGATGACGTACCACGGTTTAACCTCTACCAGCCAGTTGCCATTTTCCGCCATCAGGCGCGTGTAAAGACGGTTCCAGCTACGTGATGTCGGATCGGAACGCCCGTTCGAATCATGGTTGTACCCCATTTCCACGTCGCGCAGCGTCCATCCGGCAACGCGGTAATCGGTAGCAAAACCCAGGAACAGCTGCGGTTCATAGTTGGTTTCACGAAACGGTGACGACTCTTCTGTATTGGATAACTGCCACCAGGACTTCTGCGTATAAGAAGCGCCCAGAACCGAATTCGACCCCATGATCCCACGCCAGATCGGAAACGCCAGGCTCAGCTGGAACTTCACTTCATCTTTGCGGGCATTTTCGGACCAGTTGTAGGAACTGATCGCTTCTTTGTTCATGTCGCTGGTATTGGTGTAGATCAGATAGTTCGTATCGTAGGGATAGAGCGTAAAAGGATTATCATGCTCCTGCAGCATATTGGCGATAATACTGCCCCGCACCGCCGGTGCATCATGAACCTCTTTCACCGTCGCCTCTTGCGCATACGCCGCCAGCGGCAGCAGTGCTGCTGGTAGCAACCAAGCCAGAATCGCCCGCATTCTTGTTGTTCTCCTGAACGAAAGATTTTTGATTTGTCTATTATTCTGCCAACCATTTTACATATTTACACACATCCTCGTTAGTTATCCCGTCTTAAAGTGGAAAACAACATTTAAGAAGCATAACATCAACATTTCATTAACCAATGGAGTGTTGGAATCGTATGTCTGCCGTACTGACTGCTGAACAAGTCCTGAAGCTTGTGGGCGAAATGTTTGTCTACCACATGCCGTTCAACCGGGCGCTGGGCCTGGAACTGGAACGCTATGAGAAAGAGTTTGCCCAACTGGCGTTTAATAATCAGCCGATGATGGTGGGAAACTGGGCGCAAAGCATACTGCATGGCGGGGTGATCGCCTCTGCGCTGGACGTGGCTGCCGGGCTGGTGTGTGTCGGCAGTACTCTGACGCGCCATGAAACCATCAGTGAAGACGAACTGCGCCAGCGGCTGTCTCGCATGGGGACCATCGATCTGCGCGTAGACTACCTGCGTCCGGGTCGGGGCAATCGCTTTACCGCCACCAGCAGTCTGCTGCGCGCCGGGAATAAAGTCGCCGTCGCGCGTGTGGAATTACACAACGAAGAGCAGCTTTATATTGCCAGCGCCACCGCCACTTATATGGTGGGGTAAAAACAGGTAAACTGTTGTTACATTTCAGACATGAGTTTTCCCGATGGATGCAAAACAAACGCGGCTGGGCGTGTTACTCGCGCTTGCCGCCTATTTTATTTGGGGGATCGCTCCGGCGTACTTCAAGCTAATTTATTATGTCCCCGCAGATGAAATCCTGACCCATCGCGTGATCTGGTCGTTTTTCTTTATGGTGGCGCTGATCAGCATTAGCCGGCAGTGGTCGAGCGTAAAAGCGTTGCTGAAAACACCGAAAAAGATCTTCCTGTTGGCGCTCTCGGCGGTACTCGTGGGGGGCAACTGGCTGTTGTTTATCTGGGCGGTAAACAACCACCATATGCTGGAAGCCAGCCTGGGTTATTTTATCAACCCGCTGGTGAACATTGTGCTGGGAATGCTTTTCCTCGGTGAACGCTTCCGTCGGATGCAGTGGCTGGCGGTAATTCTGGCGACCTGTGGCGTTCTGGTGCAGCTCTGGACCTTCGGTTCACTGCCCGTCATCGCGCTGGGACTGGCGTTCAGCTTTGCCTTTTACGGTCTGGTACGCAAAAAAATCGCCGTTGAAGCGCAAACCGGGATGCTGGTGGAAACTTTGTGGCTGTTGCCTGTTGCCGCCATCTACCTGTTCGGTATCGCCGACAGCTCAACCAGCCATATGGGGCAGAACCCGATGTCGCTCAACCTGCTGCTGATTGCCGCCGGGGTGGTGACCACGGTTCCGCTGCTGTGCTTTACCGGTGCGGCGACACGCCTGCGCCTTTCTACGCTGGGCTTCTTCCAGTACATCGGCCCGACGCTGATGTTCCTGCTGGCCGTCACGTTCTACGGTGAAGTGCCGGGCGCGGATAAAATGGTGACATTTGCCTTTATCTGGGTCGCACTGGCGATCTTCGTGACGGATGCGATTTATACGCAGAGACGGGGACGTCGGAGTTAGGGGGGTTGCCGGATGGCGGCTGTGCCTTATCCGGCCTATGATGATGTACTTTCTGTAAGCCGGATAAGCGAAGCGCCATCCGGCATAACCATTACAGCCAGTTCTTCCGTTTAAAGTACAGATACGGTGCCAGACCGGCGAGCAGCATAAAGATAATCGCGCCCGGGTAGCCAAAGCTCCACTTCAGTTCAGGCATAAACTCAAAGTTCATCCCATAGCTGGAGGCCACCAGCGTCGGCGGCAGGAAAACCACGGAAACCACCGAGAAGATCTTGATGATTCGGTTCTGCTCGATGTTGATAAAGCCCATCGCCGCCTGCATCAGGAAGTTCACTTTCTGGAACAGGGATTCATTGTGCGGCAGCAGGGATTCGATATCTCGCAGGATCTCGCGCGCCTGTTCCAGTTGTCCGCCCGGTAAACGCGCCTTGCGGACCAGGAAGTTCAGCGCACGCTGGGTATCCATCAGACACAGGCGGACTTTCCAGCCGATATCTTCCAGTTCTGCCAGCGTCGAGAGGGCTTCATCGTACTCATCGCCCTGGTGCCCTTCCATAATCACCCGACTCAGCTCTTCCAGATCGCTGTAGATGTTTTCGATTTCATCCGCCAGCTGTTCGATTTTGGTTTCGAACAGATCCAGCAGCAGTTCATAGGCGTTACCGTCAACCATGGCCTGGCTGCGGGCGCGCATACGATACAAACGAAACGCGGGCAGCTCACGTTCACGCAGGGTAAACAGGCGACCATCGCGGATGGTGAATGCCACAGTGGAGTTACCCGCGTGGTCTTCTGCATCTTCGAAGAAGAAAAAGGAGTGGATGTGCAGACCGTCTTCGTCTTCGAAGAAACGGGCGGATGCTTCGATGTCTTCCAGTTCAGGACGGGTCGCCAGGCTCTGGCCCAGCTCAGATTGTACGCGCAGTCGCTCGTCGTCGTCGGGCTCGACCAAGTCGACCCAGACGGCATCAATCAGGGTTTGTGACTCTTCGACTTCCAGCCGGGTGAGTCGGTTATTTTCCAGTTGAAATGCGCTCAGCATGACCGGGACTCCCAATGCTTAAAAATATCGGACAGTTCGGTGGGCACACAGAAACAAATTGGGTTTCAGACCATTAAACAGCCTGACTCAGCGCGACGGGAAAAAAGAGAAGGTCGCTGACAACCGCTAAGGCTATCAGCAAAAAGGGATAGCCTTAGGAGTTGATCCTGGATGACAGGATAATGAGCCAGTATCTACTGGGTGTGTCCAAGGCGAATGTCCTCTTAGCGTAATCGTGCGCGCATGTTACGCCAGCAAAAATTTGCCGTCAACACGCAACGAAACGCGAAAAAGTAATAATTTCCCCTTATGCAGAAAGGTTAGCAGAGGGGGAAATTAAAGTGATAGTTATCTATAAGTTAGACCGTTTCTAACTTCGCATACGCAGCAACGAGCCATTTAATTCCCTGTCCCTGGAAAGCCACCTGCAACCGGCTGTGTTCGCCGCTGCCCTCCAGATTCACAATGGTGCCCTCGCCGAACTTAGCATGGCGCACACGCTGGCCCAGCTTGTAACCGGTGTCGTTTTCCGCCATCGGCGTCCCCATCCGCTGATGGCTCACCGGACGGCTGATCGTTGCACGCAGACGGACCTCTTCAACGCACGCTTCCGGCAACTCACCGATGAAGCGCGACGGACGGTGATACACCTCTTTGCCATACAAGCGACGCGTTTCGGCATAGGTTAGGGTCAGTTTCTGCATCGCACGGGTCACGCCGACATAGGCCAGACGACGCTCTTCTTCAAGGCGTCCGCCCTCATCCAGTGACATCTGGCTGGGGAACATCCCCTCTTCCATCCCGACGATAAACACCTGCGGGAACTCCAGCCCTTTCGCCGAATGCAGCGTCATGAGCTGTACCGCATCCTGCCAGGTATCCGCCTGCCCTTCGCCCGCTTCCAGCGCCGCATGGGAGAGAAATGCCTGCAACGGCATCAGATCTTCGTCTTCGTCGTTGTAACTGTACTGGCGCGTCGCCGTCACCAGTTCCTCTAAGTTCTCGATGCGGGTCTGACCTTTCTCGCCTTTCTCCTGCTCGTACATCATGCGCAGGCCGGAATCTTTAATCACCCGGTCAGTCTGCACGTGCAGCGGCATATCTGCCGTTTCCTGCGCCAGTGCGTCAATGAGTTCCATAAAGCGTTGCAGCGCACTGGCGGCACGACCGGCCAGCGCTTTTTCCTGCAACAGCTCGCGGCACGCCTGCCACAGCGTGAGCTGGCGATCGCGTGACGTCTGGCGCACCACGTCCAGCGTCCGATCGCCAATCCCGCGCGTCGGGGTATTCACCACACGTTCAAAGGCGGCGTCATCATTGCGGTTCGCAATCAGGCGCAGATAAGAGAGCGCATCTTTGATTTCCTGACGCTCGAAGAAGCGCATGCCGCCGTATATGCGGTACGGCATACTGGCCTGTAGCAGCGCCTCTTCCAGCACACGCGACTGGGCGTTACTGCGGTAGAGAATAGCGCACTGTTCCAGCGCGCCACCGTTGTCCTGCCAGGTTTTGATCCGGTTGACGACAAAGCGCGCTTCATCCAGCTCGTTAAACGCGCAGTAGAGTGAAATGGGCTCGCCTTCGACGCCATCGGTCCACAGCTTTTTACCCAGACGCCCATTGTTGTTCTCGATCAGAGCGTTCGCCGCGCTGAGAATATTACTGGTTGAGCGGTAGTTCTGCTCAAGACGGATGGTTTGCGCACCGGGGAAGTCGTTCAGGAAGCGCTGGATGTTTTCTACCTGCGCGCCGCGCCAGCCGTAGATCGACTGGTCGTCATCGCCCACGATCATCACTTTGCCGGTATCGCCAGCCAGCAGACGGATCCAGGCATACTGGATGTTGTTGGTATCCTGGAATTCGTCCACCAGGATATTCGTGAAACGTTCGCGGTAGTGCTGAAGAATATGCGGTTTGTTGAGCCACAGCTCATGCGCGCGCAGCAGTAGTTCGGCAAAATCCACCAGCCCCGCACGATCGCACGCTTCCTGATAGGCCTGATACACCTTCTGCCAGGTCTGCTCAATCGGGTTACCGAAACTCTGAATATGATGTGGGCGCAGACCTTCGTCTTTCTGTCCGTTGATGTACCACATCGCCTGACGCGCCGGCCACTGCTTCTCGTCGAGGTTCATCGCCTTAATCAGACGCTTGAGCAGACGCAACTGGTCTTCGCTGTCGAGGATCTGAAAATCCTGCGGCAAATTCGCATCCATGTGATGCGCGCGCAGCAATCGGTGCGCCAGACCGTGGAAAGTGCCGACCCACATGCCGCCCTGGCTGGTGCCCATAATCTGGCCGATACGGTGACGCATCTCCGCCGCCGCTTTATTGGTAAAGGTTACCGCCATAATCGAATACGGCGAGTTATTTTCTACCGTCAGCAGCCAGGCGATACGGTGTACCAGTACGCGTGTCTTACCGCTCCCTGCCCCCGCGAGAACCAGCATGTTGCTACGTGGCGCGGCCACCGCTTCGCGCTGTTTATCATTGAGGCTGTCGAGCAGATAAGAAACGTCCATTGGCACCGCCGCATTAAAAGAAGTAGGGCGGATAAGCGTCGCGCCATCCGCCAAAAAGCTGTGTATTTATACAGAACTGCTGGTGATTATATCAGCGAGGTTAGAGATGCCAACTGTGAAATCTCAATATGTGGCAGTAAGCGGCTGTCAAAAGTGTGCATCAGGTCGGCATTTTCCGGTTTAATCCAGCAGGCCTGCAACCCACTGCGGATCGCCCCGGCAACGTCGGTCGTCAGATCATCGCCCACGTGCAGGATCTCGCCGATCGGCACAGTTAACTTTTCCGCCGCCAGGAAGTACATATCACTGAACGGCTTTGAGCGTCCGTCCGGACCGGCGCGCAGCACAAATTCGAAATAGTCGCCGAGGCCGAACAGCTCCGGCTGCGCGTTGCCGTTGGTGATCGCCACCAGCGGCCACTTTCTCGCTAACGCTTTCAGCGTGTCGTGCGTCTCTTGCGGGACATCGACCTGACTGCGCCACTTCGCAAAGTTCATCATCGCGGCATTCGCCCCCGCAACCGCCTCCTGCGCGGAGAGTCCGGCGTTTAGCATGGCACGCTCGACGGCGCGATGACGCCAGCGGGTGACATCGTGGTAAATTTCCGGCTCCGCTTCCCGTACCGCCTGACGCAAGCGTTGCAGATCAGTATTTTGCAGCGTGCGTAGCGCCGGATGGTAGTTTTGCACAAAGGAGAGCGCTTCCTGTTCGGTGCGCTGGATAACCGGGCGGTTATCGTAAAGAGTGTCATCGAGATCGAACGTGATCGCCGAGATGGGTCCTGGAGACCGGTAAAAACGCATTATTTCCCCCGTTTGGCGCGTGGATGCGCCGCATCGTACACCGAGGCCAGGTGTTGAAAATCAAGATGAGTATAGATTTGCGTGGTCGAGAGGTTGGCGTGTCCCAGCAGTTCCTGTACGCCTCGCAGGTCACCGCTCGATTCCAGCATATGCGTGGCAAACGAGTGGCGCAGCTTATGCGGATGCACGTGGCTGTTTAACCCCTGCTTAATGCCCCACTCGGCAAAACGCTTTTGCACGTTGCGCGCGGAAATACGGTTGCCCAGCTTCGACAGGAACAGCGCGTCTTCCTCGCTGCCAAACAACCCGCGCAGATCCAGCCAGTGCTCAATCCACACCACCGCATTGCGACCAATGGGCAGGCGACGCTCTTTGCTGCCTTTCCCCATCACCCACACTTCACCGCTGTCGAGATCCAGATGTTTGATGTCCAGCCCCACCAGCTCCGACAAACGCAGACCCGCACCGTACATCACCTCCAGCATCGCACGGTCGCGCACGGCGAGCGGATCGTTAAGGTCGATATCCAACAAACGGTTCACATCATCAACATCGATATTTTTCGGCAAATGGCGCGGCGCTTTGGGTGCCTGTACCCCTTTCGCCGGATTGGCTTTCAGCTTGCCTTCGCTAACCATCCAGTCGAAGAAGCTGCGCAGAGCAGAGAGGCGTAGCGCGAGACTCGCAGGGCCAAGTCCTTTACGGCGGCTGCGCACCGCAAAACTGCGCACCATTGCAGCGTCACATTGTTGCCAGCTTTGCAGTCCGGTTTCTCCGGCTAAAGCGATGATGGCATCAAGCTGACGCTGATAGTTTTTCAGCGTGATGGGGCTAAGCTGGCGTTCTACGCCCAGATAGCGCAGAAATCGGGTGACATCGGTGGCAAAGTCCGTCATACGCGTTCAATCCAGCGCTCCAGCAGATCCGGCATCATCAGCGCGATTTCATGCAGGAGTTGCGTTCCCTGGCCTGCCTGATAGTGATGCGTGTCGCGGCTGCTGAATAAAATGACGCCCAAATCGCCGTCACGTCCCAGCATCGACATCGCCACCGAACCAATCGCCTTCGCTTCCGGCAACACCACCAGCAATTCCGGACCGTTTAAGGTGCCCAGATAGTGCTGCTCCTGCCCCAGCCGCTGAATACGCAGCGGTTCGAAGGCCTGGCGGCTTAACGCCAGATGGGTATAGCTTGACGGCGCGCCGAGACGCCAGCGATCGGGAAACAGGCGCACCGTGGCACCGGCAAGGCCCAGTTCACGCGCCCAGCGATGAAAGCGCATCAGCATATCGTCCAGGCTGGTCGCGGCAACCAGACGTCCCTGCAAATGCAACAGGCGATAAAACAGGCTTTCGTTGGCATTCGCCTGCGCCATCAACAGCGACATATTTTCTTCAAGGACGTTAATGTGATTACGCGCGCGGGCCATGTGCCACTCAACGAGCGAGACGGTGCCCCGCACCGGGTGCGGCACCCGCATCGCTTCCACGGCATGCGCATTGCGGATAAAAAACTCAGGGTTTTTCTGCAGATAGTCGACGACCGCCCGGTCATCGAGTTCCGTAAGCGTTTCCTGTAGTTCTTCCCCTGGCTGCTTCATAGATGGATAAACCCGTCATAGACATGTGCCGCCGGGCCAGTCATGTATAACGGATGACCCGGACCTTTCCAGGCGATATCAAGGCGACCGCCCGGTAATTCCACGCGGACCTCTTCCGCCAGCAAACCTTGCTGAATGCCGACGGCGACGGCCGCGCACGCGCCGCTCCCACAGGCCTGTGTCTCTCCCGCGCCGCGCTCATAAACGCGTAGGCGAATATGCTCGCGTTTCATGATCTGCATAAAACCGATATTGGCCCGTTCAGGAAAACGTTCGTGACTTTCCAGAATCGGTCCCAGCGTTTCCACCGCCGCCGTATCAACATCGTCGACCTGAATCACACAGTGCGGATTACCCATTGAAACGACACCGCACAATATTGTCTGTTCCGCCGCTCGCATAATATAGGTCTTTTCCGCTTTGTTAGCGCGAAAAGGCACCTGCGATGGCTCAAAATTGGGTTCACCCATGTTGACGCGCACCAACTCATCGTCCGTCACGCTCAACACCATCCGCCCATTCGCCGTACTGACGCGAATATCACGTTTGTTGGTTAACCCCTTGAGGCGCACAAAACGGGCAAAACAGCGCGCGCCGTTACCACACTGCGACACTTCACTGCCGTCGGCATTAAAAATGCGGTAATGAAAATCCAGCTCAGGATCGTACGGAGGTTCAACCACCAGCAGTTGATCAAACCCCACCCCCAGATGCCTGTCAGATAAACGACGGATCAATTCTGGCGAAAAAAAGACATTCTGCGTTACCGCGTCGACGACCATAAAATCGTTGCCAAGGCCATGCATTTTAGAGAATTGCATTATTCACTCCGTTCACGCGGGTACAGAAACACACCGTCAGTAGTTCACCTGGGAAGGCCCATCTCCCGTGGCACGATCGTTTTGATCGGGCGTGGTGGATTGCGTTTGTGTATCAACCGGTTTAGTCGGCGGCGGTGCATTTTTATCAGCCGGAGGGAAATAGAGCGGCCCTTTAAGGCCACAACCCGTCAGGCTGAACAGAGTGAGAAGAACAGCGAGTGCCTGAAAGACGTTTTTCATTATGGATTGCCTGTAAGTTCATACTTTCTGTTTTCTATCATCGCAGGAGAAGGCGTAAAAGCAAGAGTTTGCCTGTAATCTGCAACGCGATTTGTTTCAGGTTATACTGCCGCCATCACGAAAAAACGGGAAACGACAATGAACGACAGTGAATTTCATCGCCTGGCCGATACCTTGTGGATGACCATCGAAGAACGTCTTGACGACTGGGACGGCGACAGCGATATCGACTGCGAAATCAATGGCGGCGTACTGACCATTAGCTTTGAAAACGGCAGCAAAATCATTATTAACCGTCAGGAACCGCTGCACCAGGTGTGGCTGGCGACCAAACAGGGCGGCTACCATTTTGACCTGAAAGGGGATGAATGGGTTTGCGACCGGAGCGGAGAAACCTTCTGGGATCTGCTGGAACAGGCGGCAACGCATCAGGCGGGCGAAGAAGTCAGCTTCCGTTAAGTCTTATTTGCCGGATAACATCCGGCAAAACTATCACGAGAAATACTGCTGCAACTGCGGCGTGTCGTTATCCTGATTGGCTGGCGGAACGTTGCCGAGTGATTGTGCGCGGAACGGGATCACCTGTGCGCGCCCGTCCGTATTCACAATCTGATAGAACTGCGGCAGGTTGAAGTTGATGAAACTGGAGCCGTAGGTAAAGCGGTCGTGCGACGAGGAGTAGAAACGGCTGACGTCGCGCACCAGCTCTTCTTTGCTGCCTTCGCAGTGATGATACACTTCCGCCCGGTTACTCTCGTCCAGAATGTAGATGTTAAAGCCCTTCTCATCACCGGTCTCTTCAAAGAAGAACTGAATGATCCCTTCGCTGGCGAAGCCATCCACGACCGACGGCAGTTTCACCTGATTGGTTTCCACCTGAACTGACAGGCCGTGCAATTTGTTATGCGAAATTGCGCCGTAGAACTCAATGGCGTTTTCCAGCTTCTGTACCGACACATTCAGGCGTTCAAAGAACAGGCCCCATGTCTGACCGGAAACGCGCAATGCCTTAAAGCGCCCTGTCTCCTGACGGGTACTGGAGAGACGCAGCTCGATGCACTCTGAAACCAGTTGCTGCACGCGGGTACGAATCAAACCACGCAGATGCTGGCTGTAGCAGAACACTTCCACGCTGTCCGGCGGCGCGGCGTCCTGGTGCATTTTGCCCAGAATCGTTTTCAGTGCTTCTATCATCGCCTGTTCGCCGTTGAAATGCAGCGTACGCACTTCATTCCACGAGTTGCGGTACAGCAGATCTACGCTGCCCACCAGGCAATTTTGCTCTTCGCCAAAGCTGAAAACATCCAGCTTACGGAAGTCAAAATGGACCACCTGATTGCGGAATGCCGCCGTCGGGTCATATTCGAGGTTAACGATGATCGCCAGATGGCGAATTTCACACGGGCTGTAGAGCGCTTTCGGCGTCGGCGCAGGCAAACGTAGCGGGAAATGGTGCGACACATCGGCCACCATCTCCTGCAATTTCGGCAGATCGACAATGCCGTTGCCCTTAATAAACAGATGCGTGCGCGACGTCAGCAGACCGTTAAACCACGCCCAGGCCACCAGCTTATTCAGATAGCGGTTATATTCCAGCGGCTGATGGCTGATGATGGAATCCATGTTTGGCGCACGGTTGTAGAGATACCAACCTGAACGGTTGGCGCGACCTGGCGGAACGTGGATAAAGGTTAAGTTCGGTTCAGAGAGGTCCGGCGAAATCTGTGGGTTCACCAGCGTAACTTTACCGGGTAACGCTTCAAACGCGGCGTACAGCTTACGGGTCAGAACGCCAATATCCTGCGGACTGGCGCTGACGCTGAGATTATTACGACGCGCAAAGCGGATCAGATTACGGTAGCTCTGCATCATGGCATCGAGCAGTTCGTTGTGCGCTTCACGTACCTGATCAATCTTCCAGTTCGCCCGGTTGTCGAGCATGGCCAGACGATTTTCGTCCCATCCCCACTCGCTTACTAACTGACTGAGCACTTCACGACGCCAGCCGACGCAGGCGCGTTCGCGGCTCAGTTTTTCGCAAACTTTTAAGTAGAAACATCGGCGCACTAAATCCAGGCGCGTCGGATCTTCAATCGCCGTGAGGTATTCCGTCACGCGTTCCAGCATCATGCAGTACGGGTCAAGACCAAACGAGACGATCTCGCCGTCATGCAGGCGCTGTTTAATGTCTTTCGCCAACAGGCGTGGATTGGGGTATTCCCAGGAGTAGGCTTCCAGCAACAGCGTTTTCAGCACCGCCTTGTACGGTGAATCGATACTTTTATACAGTTGCCAGAGGCTGGCGCCAAAGTACTCTTCAGCGGAGAGTGAGCTTAATCCGCCCAGGTCCAGCCATTCGTTTGGCGTGAGCACACCCTGAGCGTAGAGCGTCATAACGTAGTCGTCGTAATGCTCTTCTTCATCGCCCGGCACCATATTCCACAGAATACGCTTACCGGCGAGACGCACCGCGGTACGGTAGAATTCATCCAGCAGCAGGATATGCTGCGTCGAGCCACAGTCTTCACCACCCAGACTGCCGCTTTCATTATGGCGGAAACGGTTTTCATCAATCAGGAAGAAGCTGACTTCCACCCCCAGCGAAGCGGCCCAACTTTCCAGCAGACTGCATTTACGCTGCAGCAGTTGTCGTTCTTCACTGTCCAGCCAGGACTGGTGGCACACCCAGATATCAAGATCCGACGAACAACTTTGTCCGACAGAGGAGGTGCTGCCCATGGAATAAACGCCGGTAATCGGCAACTCACCTTTTGGCGGATCCTGCGGCGCCAGACCGCGATACAGTTCCAGTTCGTTCAGATAGTGGCGTTGGGTTTCATCAGGCGTGTAAAAGCAAATGCCTCTGGGAACGTTACCATCGAGGTATCCCGGCATCAGCGGATGGTGATAGTGCAATAATGTCGGCAGAAGACTGTACACCTGCTGGAAAGCAGGTCCCATGGCAGCAAGCGCGCGATCCACACGCAGTTGATTAATGGCATCCAGTCTCTGTTTCAGAGTCTCAATATAGAGGTACAAGACGTATCGCCTGATGTTGCTACCCGTCATGCCGTCGATTGTCGCAGCGCGATCCGCTTACCAACAACCTTCACCATTCGGGATAAACCAAATGACAAAAATAACCGTTACCTTTTACGACCTTTTTTTTGTGCGTTCAGTCGAAAAAATGGCCTAAAACGTGATCAATTTAACACCTTGCTCATTGACCGTAAAGAAAGATGCGCTACATACAAGTGTAGCACCAATCGCTTCGCGTAAATTCTGAAGTACGCCCGGACGGTTTCTCGTCATTAAATACTGCCAGCCGCAACACAGTGTCTTATCCTTGACTTACCTTTGACCGTAACACTGACATCCCACTTGTAAGGATGTTAGGATGAACCACGGACGATAATGACGGTAACAAGCATGTTAGACAATGTTTTAAGAATTGCCACACGCCAAAGCCCCCTCGCGCTCTGGCAGGCACATTATGTCAAAGACGCTCTGATGGCGAGCCATCCCGGCCTGGTCGTGGAGCTGGTGCCTATGGTGACGCGTGGTGATGTCATTCTTGATACCCCACTGGCGAAAGTAGGCGGCAAAGGTCTGTTCGTAAAAGAGCTGGAAGTTGCGCTGCTCGAAAAACGTGCCGACATCGCGGTGCACTCAATGAAAGATGTTCCGGTTGAATTTCCGGAAGGTCTGGGACTGGTTACTATCTGTGAGCGCGAAGATCCGCGCGACGCCTTTGTCTCGAACACATATAACACCCTTGATGAACTGCCTGCCGGCAGCATCGTGGGTACCTCCAGTTTGCGCCGCCAGTGTCAGCTGGCAGAACGCCGTCCGGATCTCGTCATTCGTTCACTGCGCGGCAATGTTGGAACCCGCCTGAGCAAGCTGGATAACGGCGACTATGATGCCATTATCCTGGCCGTTGCCGGTTTAAAACGCTTAGGACTGGAATCGCGAATCCGCACGGCGCTTCCACCAGAAGTGTCGCTGCCTGCCGTGGGGCAAGGCGCGGTTGGCATCGAATGCCGCCTCGACGATAGCTGGACTCAGGCGCTGCTGGCCCCGCTGAATGATGAAATGACCGCACTTCGCGTCAAAGCCGAGCGCGCCATGAACACCCGCCTGGAAGGGGGCTGTCAGGTGCCAATTGGCAGCTATGCTGAAATCATTGATGGTGAGATTTGGCTACGCGCGCTGGTCGGTGCGCCAGACGGTTCACAAATGGTACGCGGAGAGCGCCGTGGCTCGCCCGATCAGGCGGAGCAGATGGGCATTTCGCTGGCCGAAGAGCTGCTGGATAACGGCGCGCGCGCGATTCTGACCGAGGTTTATAACGGAGAATCCCCCGCATGAGTATCCTGGTCACCCGCCCGTCTCCCGCAGGGGAAGAGTTAGTGAGCCGTCTGCGCACACTGGGGCAGGAGGCCTGGAGTTTTCCGCTCATCGAATTTACCCCGGGTCAGGATTTATCGCGACTGGCCGGGGTGTTTTCGACGATCACTGATAACGATCTGCTCTTTGTGCTGTCACAGCACGCGGTCTCTTTTGCCCATGCGCAACTGGAACGTGAAGGGCTGAAGTGGCCGGCCGCCGCGCACTATTTTGCTATTGGTCGCACGACCGCCCTGGCGCTGCATACCGTCAGCGGATATGACATTCGCTATCCACTGGATCGGGAAATCAGCGAAGTCTTGCTACAATTACCTGAATTACAAAATATTGCGGGCAAACGTGCGCTGATCTTACGCGGCAACGGCGGTCGGGAGCTATTAGGCGAAACCCTGGCGGCACGCGGTGCAGATGTCACGTTTTATGAATGTTATCAACGTAGTGCTAAACCTTACGATGGGGCACAAGAAGCGATGCGCTGGCAGTCGCGCGGCGTGACAACGATAGTGGTCACCAGCGGGGAAATGCTGCAACAGCTTAACGCACTAATCCCGCAGTGGTATCGCGAAAACTGGTTACTACGCTGTCGGCTTATTGTCGTCAGCGAGCGTCTGGCGCACCTCGCCCGGGAACTGGGCTGGCAAGATATTAAGGTCGCTGATAACGCCGACAACGATGCGCTACTGCGCGCATTACAATAACTCTCATAATGGGAAGCCATAATGACGGAACAAGAAAAATCCTCCGCCGTGGTTGAAGAGACCAGGGAGGCCGTGGAAACTCAGCCACAGCCAGCTACTGCTGAAAAAAAGAGTAAAAACGGCACTGCGCTCATCCTGAGTGCGGTGGCAATCGCCATCGCGCTGGCAGCCGGTGTTGGACTCTATGGCTGGGGAAAACAACAGGCGATCACACAGACCGCCACCAGCGATGCACTGGCTAATCAACTGACCGCGCTGCAAAAAGCGCAGGAAAGCCAGAAGGCGGAGCTGGAAGACGTCATTAAACAGCAGGCGGCGCAGCTTGAGCAGGCCAACCGTCAGCAAACTGAACTAGCGAAACAGTTGGATGAAGTCCAACAGAAAGTCGCCACGATTTCCGGTAGTGATGCCAAAACCTGGCTGCTTGCGCAGGCCGATTTCCTGGTCAAGCTGGCCGGACGTAAGCTGTGGAGCGATCAGGATGTGACGACGGCGGCCGCGCTACTGAAGAGTGCAGATGCCAGCCTCGCGGACATGAACGATCCCAGCCTGATTACCGCACGCCGGGCTATCACCGATGATATCGCCAGTCTTTCCTCCGTCGCTCAGGTGGATTACGACGGTATCATCCTGAAAATTAATCAGCTTTCTAATCAGATCGATAACCTGCGTCTGGCGGATAACGACAGCGACGGTTCACCGATGGACGCCGATAGCCCTGAGCTTTCCAGTTCAATCAGCGAATGGCGCGTCAATCTACAAAAAAGCTGGCAGAACTTTATGGACAGCTTTATCACCATCCGCCGCCGCGATGATACTGCGGTCCCGCTGTTAGCGCCGAATCAGGATGTCTATCTGCGGGAAAACATCCGCTCTCGTCTGCTGGTTGCCGCCCAGGCCGTGCCGCGCCATCAGGAAGAGACTTACCGTCAGGCGCTGGATAACGTCTCCACCTGGGTGCGTGCCTACTACGATACCGACGACGCCACGACAAAAGCCTTCCTTGAAGAAGTGGACAAGTTGAGTCAGCAGAGCATCACGATGGACGTACCGGAAACGCTGCAAAGCCAGGCGATCCTCGAAAAATTGATGCAAACCCGCGTGCGTAACCTGCTGGCACAACCGGGCGCCGCGCCATCTGAAGCGGCCCCTGCGTCTGAAGCACCGCAGGCAGAAACCCCGGCAGCCGCGCCGCAAGGAGAATAATGATGCTAAAAGTATTATTGCTCTTTGTGCTGTTGATCGCGGGTATCGTGATCGGCCCGATGATTGCCGGTCACCAGGGTTATGTCCTGATCCAGACCGACACCTACAATATTGAAACCAGCGTGACCGGGCTGGTCATTATCCTGATCCTTGCGATGGTGGTACTGTTTGCCATCGAATGGCTGCTGCGCCGCCTCTTCCGAACCGGCGCACATACACGCGGCTGGTTTGTGGGTCGCAAACGTCGTCGCGCCCGCAAGCAGACCGAACAGGCACTGTTGAAACTGGCGGAAGGAGACTATCAGCAGGTTGAGAAGCTGATGGCGAAAAATGCCGATCATGCTGAACAGCCGGTAGTGAACTACCTGCTCGCCGCTGAAGCAGCGCAACAGCGTGGTGACGAAGCGCGCGCAAACCAACATCTGGAACGTGCGGCAGAACTCGCGGGTAACGACACGATTCCGGTTGAGATTGCGCGTGTCCGTCTGCAACTGGCGCGCAATGAGAACCATGCCGCGCGCCACGGCGTGGATAAACTGCTGGAGGTGACGCCGCGCCATCCGGAAGTATTGCGTCTGGCAGAACAGGCCTACATTCGCACCGGTGCCTGGAGCTCGCTGCTGGATATCATCCCGTCAATGGCGAAAGCGAACGTCGGTGATGAAGAGCATCGTGCGATGCTGGAACAGCAGGCGTGGATTGGTCTGATGGATCAGGCGCGCGCCGATCAGGGCAGCGATGGTCTACGCGAATGGTGGAAAAACCAGAGCCGTAAAACCCGTCATCAGGTCGCCCTGCAGGTGGCCATGGCCGAGCATCTGATTGAATGCGACGATCACGACATGGCACAGCAAATCATTATCGACGGTCTGAAGCGTCAGTATGACGATCGCCTCGTGCTGCCAATTCCGCGTCTGAAAACCAATAATCCGGAACAGCTGGAGAAAGTCCTGCGTCAGCAAATCAAGACCGTCGGCGATCGCCCTCTGCTGTGGAGTACGCTGGGTCAGTCGCTGATGAAGCACGGCGAATGGCAGGAAGCGACCGTTGCCTTCCGCGCCGCGCTGAAGCAGCGTCCGGACGCGTACGATTACGCCTGGCTTGCCGACGCGCTCGACCGCCTGCATCAACCGGAAGAAGCGGCCACCATGCGCCGTGACGGCCTGATGCTGACGTTGCAGAATAATCCCCCGCAATAACGCCCTGACGCCCGGTGACGCTTCGCGCTCCGGGCATTAATCGCATACACAAAATCATTCAGGATGCATCGAGGCGGCAAGTCTGAGGATCTCCGGGAGCTTACATAAGTCAGTGACCGGGGTGAGCAGGCGCAGCCAACAAAGAGGCAGCCTGGAGGATGACGTATATTCATAAAAAAACGCCCGCTCTTTTGGAGCAGGCGTTAAACAGGTCTTTATGACAACATAAATGGGTGCTTCACTCAACGTTATGTCCATGGTGTTTGATGAGGCCGAAGCGACATCTGTCTGTGGACGATAAGCACCGTAAACGGCTCTGCATCATTCCTGAGTTTATGAGGCACTATGGCGAGCATAAGAGATGGAATGAGCATCTACCCGTCTATTATTGCACATTGCATGCCAGGATTGCACCGCTAAAAATAGGGATTAGGATAATTCGCTATCCCTGTACTGGCGCGGGTTGTCGGCAATTTTGCCTTTTTCTGCCAGTCGGAAATACACCCCATTGTCGCTCAGCAGAGACAGATCTCGCCCGATATACGAAAGTCTTGAAATTTCAGAAGGTTAATCGTCACCAAATGGCGACAATGGCAAACAGGGTTGTCTCAGGGAAGCAACAGGGGAAAAGAAGAAGAAAGTGTGGCATAGAAAAAGAAAAACCCCGCCGAAGCGGGGTTCAAAATTGGTCGGCGAGAGAGGATTCGAACCTCCGACCCACTGGTCCCAAACCAGTTGCGCTACCAAGCTGCGCTACTCGCCGATGTACTGCTTTTTGAATTTTTAGTTCAATTCGTTAAGTCGTGGTGCGAGGGGGGGGACTTGAACCCCCACGTCCGTAAGGACACTAACACCTGAAGCTAGCGCGTCTACCAATTCCGCCACCTTCGCATTTCACAACTTTTAATAATGGGGTGGCTAATGGGATTCGAACCCACGACAACTGGAATCACAATCCAGGGCTCTACCAACTGAGCTATAGCCACCACTGCAAATCTTTGTTACGCGGTATCAAAACCACCGCAGCTCCAGCACCGGGTAAATGGTGCGCCCGACAGGATTCGAACCTGAGACCTCTGCCTCCGGAGGGCAGCGCTCTATCCAGCTGAGCTACGGGCGCTTAGCGCCGTTGCGGGGGTGGATAATACGGACTTCACACCCCGCTGTCTAGTGCCTTTTTAAATAAAATGCGCGTTTGGTTACGCTTTGCGCGTTTTGTCGCTTATTCCCCCGTTTTCTGGGCGATACCCTGACGGTTGAGGCCAAAAACCTTGTAAACAGCCGTCACGGAGAGCAGGAAGATGATGCCGACAAACAGCGACATACGGGTATCTTCATTAAAGTACATGCCGATCAGTACGCAAACCAGGAAAGCCATCGTCAAATAGTTTGCCCACGGGAACAGAATCGAACGGAACGGATGGCTGGCCATCGCCGCTTTATGCGCCCGACGAAAACGCAGCTGGCTAATCAGGATCACAAACCACGGCACCATCCCCGGCAGCACGCTTGCACTATAAACATAGACGAAGACGCGCTGCGGATTAGGAATGATGTAGTTCAGGCACGAACCGACCAGCAGGATCAAAATCGACAGCGCGACACCCGCCACCGGAACGCCGTGACGGGAGACTTTCGCCATCGCCGCTGGTAGTTGATGATTCTTCGCCAGCGCGTAAAGCATACGACCACAGCTGTACATTCCGCTGTTACAGCCAGACAGCGCGGCGGTCAGCACGACAAAGTTGATAATCGCCGCCGCGGTAGTGATACCAATTTTGGCAAAGGTCAGGACGAACGGACTGCCGTTGCTACCAATTTCGTTCCACGGGAAGATAGTGACGATCACGAAAATCGCTCCCACGTAGAAGATCAGAATACGCCACAGCACTTTACCTACCGCGCTACGCAGCGTGACCTGCGGGTTTTTGGCTTCGCCCGCCGTAATCCCAATCAGCTCCACGCCCTGATAAGAGGCGACCACAATACACAACGCGGTGAGGAAGCCTTTCCAGCCACCGGCAAAGAAACCGCCGTGCCCGGTCAGGTTACCAAAGCCAATCGGCTGCCCGCCGTTGCCGAGGCCGAAGAAAATCACGCCCAGCCCCACCACAATCATCACGATGATGGTGGTGACTTTGATCATCGCAAACCAGAACTCAATTTCGCCATACAGACGAACGGCCGCCAGGTTTGCCAGCGCCACCAGTCCAACGGCAATTAGCGCCGGTATCCATTGCGCCATTTCCGGAAACCAGAACTGGACATAGACGCCGATCGCGGTGATCTCCGAAATACCGACCGCCATCCACATAAACCAGTATGACCATGCGGTGAGATAACCGAAGAACGGGCTCATGTAGCGGTGAGCGTAAACGGCGAAAGAACCGGCAACCGGCTCCAGGAACAGCATCTCGCCCATTGAACGCATAATGAAAAAGACGAACAGGCCGGCGACAATATATGCCAGCAGTACCGATGGTCCTGCCCATTTCAGGGTGCTTGCCGCCCCCATAAACAGGCCGACACCAATGGTGCCCCCGAGGGCAATCAATTCGATATGACGAGCCTCCAGCCCACGCTGTAGCTCCGGTTTATTCTCTGCCATAAATCCTCTTGTCGTGTTTACATGCTTTCCGGCATTGCCGGTTATTGTTATGGGTACATCGCTGGGGGCGCATGTTTTCGCAAATTTGGCAAAATGGCAAACGAAGCATTAAAAAATTGCATTTTTTTGTAAAAACGGTGCAAAAATGAGGCAACAAGGTAGCGCATAGAGCATAATGCGCTACCTGCATGAAGAAGGGATTTTTAAATATTTCCGCTGTAGTGCCAGCGCAGGTAACGCAGTAAACGGAGCTGGCGGGTAATGCGGCTCGGCTGCGACAGCAAGCGATACAGCCACTCCAGCCCCAGATTTTGCCACACCTTCGGCGCACGTTTTACATGACCGGTGAAAACATCATAGGTACCGCCGACGCCCATATAGAGCGCATGCGGATGCACCTGCCGGCAATCGCGCATAAAGATTTCCTGTTTCGGCGATCCCATCGCCACGGTGACGATTTTCGCCCCACTGGCGTGGATTTGCTCAAATAGCGCAGGACGCTGCTCCGGCGTAAAATAACCGTCCTGGCTGCCGACAATGTTCACATTCCACTGGGCGCGCAGTTTCGCTTGCGTTTGTGCCAGCACTTCCGGCTTTCCGCCCACAAGGAATACCGGCGTGCCTTCCTCACCCGCGCGGACCATCAACGCTTCCCAGAGATCGGCACCCGCTACGCGAGAAACCTGGGCATGCGGAAATTTTTTGCGTACCGAGCGCACGACGCTGATCCCGTCGGCATATTTATACTCTGCTGCCTCAATCAGGGTACGGACTTCTGGGTTATCTTCCGCCGTCAGGACCTTTTCTGCGTTAATCGCCACCAGCGTACCTTGTTTAAGCTGGCCGCCAGCATAGAGATAATCCAGCGCATGGTGCATA
The DNA here is from genome assembly GCF_016906145.1 of Citrobacter sp. MGH 55. Taxonomy (NCBI): domain Bacteria; kingdom Pseudomonadati; phylum Pseudomonadota; class Gammaproteobacteria; order Enterobacterales; family Enterobacteriaceae; genus Citrobacter; species Citrobacter sp. MGH 55. The sequence goes on along the minus strand of NZ_CP070239.1, from coordinate 1,341,608 downwards.
TCACGCCAGCCAATCAGCTGGAGTCCGCGCAGATCGTAAATTGGTGCTGTTGTATTATCAGTCATTGCTATCCTTCAACCTGTTTGTCTGGCAGGGCTCGCCAACGTTTATGGATCAGTCCGGCCTGGTCAAACAGCCAGAACAGAAGTTTTGCCACCAGCAAACAGGCACCAAAAACCACCAGGAAAAAAACAACACGCGAGACAAACGAGTCCAGTCCCTCTCGCGCCAGCACGATCATATTGAAAATCGCGCCAAAGCAAAAACTATGCAAAATCGCGGCCTTGTAGCGGTTGGCCTCACGATTACCCAGCTCGTACAGCCAGTCGAACCATTTGATGATAAGCCCTACCACAACCGCGCCCAGCGGGATAAACAGCGCGCCGCCCATCACCACCAGCGAACCAATCAGCGTTGGCGAAATCGCCAGACCGGAATGGTTGTTCAACACTTCCCACGTAAAGTAGTTCGCCGTATTCAGCACCACACTCGGCCGCCCTGGCCAAAGCCAGGAAGGAATAAAGACGTAGAAATCACGGGCAATTGGCGCCAGCCCCTGAAAGTCGATTTTGTCGTAATTTTGCAGCAGCAGCGCCAGGTTCTCCCACGGAGAAAACGTGTCACGGGTGAGATAGAGAAACGTATAGAACGCCTCGTCACCGCTGACGTTCAGCCCGTAGCGCTTCAATGCCAGCCAGAACATCCCGACAATCCCCAGCACGCCTGCCGCCGCCAGCATCCACAGCGAGATCCAGCCGCGAATAATGCCGATAAACAGGAAAATGGCGAAGGCAATGATGATATTGGCGCGAGTGCCGCCGACAATCATATACGTCAGCAGGCCAAATGCGACGGTGCTGACCAGGAAGAACAACCACGCTTTACTGTCCTGACGCAGGAAATAGACCACCAGCATCGCCGGGATGAAAAAGTAAAAGAAGCGTTTTAACGCCACGCCGGAAACTTCACTGGAAAAAATCTGGCTATACGACTGCAGGCGGAACAGTAAGAAACCGTTATGCATGAAGAAGATGCCCACGCTGATCAGCGCAATCCCCATCAGAATCATCCAGGTGAGATGGGTTTCCACCCGATTCATCGTGAACAGCGGTTTGTACGGCGCGTCCGCAATCCGTTTGCGCAAGCGGGTCTTATAGGTCACATAGTAGATCGCGTAGAAACAGGCGGCGGAAAGCAGCGCCTGTAGCAGGATTTCCGGCGGTGCGACGGCAACGTCAAAGCGGAACGCCAGCACGCTGGTCAGCGGAAAGCCAAAAAAGAAGGTCAGCAAAAACAGCAGCGAGAAGAACACGTTGAAGTTGAAGCGCACGCGGCGAAACTCAAACCAGGTTAGCGTGGCGATAAACAACGTGGAGAGGAGCCAGACGACAAACAGGCCGCTGAACTGCATCAGACTCATAGCGCCTCCCCTGCGGCAACCTGCAACGCGTGATGCCAGGGCTGCAAATAGTTCGGGCTAAAGAAGGTAATCGTATTTTTATCCACGGATGCCAGCTGGCGCTGCGCCTCGCGCACCACCTGTTCGTTGAGTTCATCGGTCGTAAACAGCACCGGAAGATGCTGTTCCACCATGTCCTGCCAGAAGGGATTTTCGCGGTTCAGCACGCAGGGAACGCCTGCCTGAATCAGCAAACATAAGGTGCCAATTCCCTGCTGACGGGCAAAAATAAAGTACCCGAGATCGCACTGACGAAGCAGCGCCAGATAGTCGTCGAACGCCAGCTTGTCGCTGAGGATCTGCAGGTTATCTGCACTGAACAGTCTTAGCCCCGCCTGACGAACGTCCGCGATATACGCCTCGTTATTCGCCGGATAGCCCATCGGGACAACCACATTTACGGTGTCGCCAAACTGCTGATGCACCGCCCGCAGCGCGGCGATATGTTCGTTGCTGCGATCGCCTGAGTTGCCCACCAGAATGGTCATTTTTCCGCTGCGTTGGCGATCGTTCACCATATTGTTGAGCGCGGGATCCATTCGCGTCGGGAAATAGAGCAGTTCTCCCGGCACACGCGGATGCTGTTGGGCGAAATAGTTCAGATCGCCACGGGTGGCAAAAACGCCCCCAACACGGCTTTGCGCCAGACGGCGAAGCGGATAAAACAGTTTGAATTTCAGTCCACTGGAGACTTCATACAGATCCGCGCCCCAGATGTGCCAGTAAAACTGACTGGGCTTAATTCCACCGCTCAGTAATGCCAGCCACAGCGCCATATTAAACTGACCGTGGAAGAAGAAACGCTGCAGTCTGTTCGCTTTAGCTTGCGCTATCACCGCTTGCGCCAGCGATTTTTTACCGCTGTAGAAACGGATGGAGAGCGCCGGGCAACTTTCCGTCAACCCGGCATCCTGACCGGCGACCATAAAGACACGGGCATGCTCGCTGGTCGATGCCAGCGTATCGTTGAAAAACCGCAGCACGGTTTGATTATGGTGAGGGATATCCGATCCCAGTACGTGAATCAGTACAGTCATGCCCGCCTACGCCAGAGTAAAAATACACAACAACATAAAGAAAAATAGACGACATACGTTGCCATATAGGCCTGTGCCGCACCCAGCGCGCCATGTGCCGGGATCAGCCAGTGCGCAAATGCCGTCAATAAAATGAACTGGCTGATTTCCGCCAGAATATAAAACCGCAGTGACGCTTTGGCGATCACCAGGTAACCGAAGACATATGCCCCAACTTTCAGCACATCTCCAACCAACTGCCAGGCAAACAGATCGCGCATGGCGGTGAATTTCTCAGAGAACAGCAGCCAGATAGCAAAGTCACGCAGCAGCCAGACGGAGAAGCTCGCAGCGGCCACCGCAGGCAGAACAAACTTCAGCGACTTCACCACTTCCCGTGTGATGTCCCGCTTTTCGGTAAGGCGCGACAGCGTCGGCAACAGGTAAACGCTAAACGACGCGGTAATAAATTGTAGGTAAGCATCCGAGATACTGCTCACCCCTTGCCAGATCCCGACGTCATCCCAACTGTAGTGCGCCGCCAGCAGGTTTCGCATCATCACATACGCCACTGGCAGCGTGACGGAGGTGATCAGCGCCATCAGGGTAAACTTGCTGAGCTGGCCCGCCAGCCCGTTATCCCAGGATGGCTTGAGATAGCGCAGAGGGATCATTCCGCGTTTCAGCAGCATGGCTGCCGCCGGGATCACCACCAGTGCGGGCACCAGCGCCAGGCCGAGGAGCGCGCCTTCATAGCCGCCCAGCCGGTAACAGCCATAATAGGCGACAACGCCCACCAGGCTGCCGACAATCAGTGACAGCGCATTCCCGGCCGCATCACGAAATCCTTTCATTAACGCCAGCAGCAGGTTGGCCCAGGCAATCCCCATCTGCACCAGCGCCACTAAGCGTACTAACCCCTGATACTGCGTATGACCAAACAGTCCCTGGCTAATCGGTACCGCCGCAAGCAGAAACACCAGCGCCAGCAGCGTCGAAAAACCCAGCACCATCGCCGAGGATGTCCCGACCACCTGCCGCAATTGTTCGGGGTTATCGTGAGACTGCGCAACGTATTTGGTGACGCCGTTGAAAATGCCGGCCCCCGCCAGGACGCCAAGCACGGTGACCATCTGACGGAAATTTCCCGCTTGCCCGACACCCGCCGGGCCGAATGACACCGCCAGCAGCTTAACGACCAGTAACCCCGCGCCAATTTTGACCAGCGTGCTGGCCGCCGTCCACAAGGACGCTTTCGCAAGCGACATATCAGGCGAAATAGTTCAGCAATGTCGTAATCACCGTGCGCTGATTCACTGCCGACAGGTTATAGAACAGCGGCAGGCGCAGCAGACGTTCGCTCTCTTTGGTGGTGTAGCGATCCTCGCCGGAGAATTCACCAAACTTGTCGCCAGCCGGGCAGTCATGCAGCGGAATGTAGTGGAACACCGCCATAATCTCGGCTTCTTTCAGGAAGTTAATCAGCGCGCTACGATCGTCAATGTCGCGCAGCTTGATATAAAACATATGGGCGTTCTGTTTGCAGTCATCCGGAATGGATGGCAATTCAATTCTGCCCGCACGCGCCAGCGGTGCGAGGGCATCGTAGTAGGTCTGCCACAACGCCAGACGCTGCTGATTAATGCGGTCCGCCGCTTCCAGCTGTGCCCAGAGATAAGCGGCTTGTAGATCGGACATCAAATAGCTGGAACCAATATCACGCCAGGTATATTTGTCGACCTGACCACGGAAGAACTGGCTGCGGTTAGTCCCTTTTTCACGAATGATTTCGGCTCGCTCAATAAGGCTGCGATCGTTAATCAGCGTTGCGCCGCCTTCGCCACCGGCGGTGTAGTTTTTGGTTTCATGGAAACTAAAGCAGCCGATGTGGCCGATCGTTCCCAGCGCCCGGCCTTTGTAAGTCGACATCACCCCCTGCGCGGCGTCTTCTACCACAAACAGGTTGTACTTATCCGCCAGCGCCATGATGGTGTCCATCTCACAGGCCACACCCGCATAATGCACCGGCACAATCGCCCGCGTTTTTTCGGTGACCGCCGCTTCAATGCGCGTTTCGTCAATGTTCATGGTATCCGGACGGATATCCACAAAGATGATTTTAGCGCCGCGCAGCACAAAGGCATTCGCGGTCGACACGAAGGTGTAACTCGGCATGATCACTTCATCACCCGGCTGGATATCCAGCAGCAGTGCCGCCATCTCCAGTGAGGCGGTACAGGAAGGCGTCAGCAGTACCTTCGCACTGCCAAAACGCTGCTCAAGCCACTGCTGACAACGACGGGTAAAGCCCCCGTCGCCACACAGCTTGCCGCTGCCCATTGCAGACTGCATATACTCAAGTTCGGTACCCACCACCGGCGGTGCGTTAAACGGAATCATGTTGTCACCTGTATAACCAGTACGCGGTGCTTTCTACATTCGCACCGCTTTGTATATAACGTTTAAGCGCGGCGGTGTTGCCCATCTGGGTCGCCACCCGCAATGTTGTTTTGCCGCGCGCCTGCGCCCAGCCCAGCGCCGCCTGCATCAGCTCTGCCCCAACGCCACGCCCGGCGAGCAAGCCGATTCGCGCCTCGCGGTCATCCAGTTCACGCAGCGAGACATAGCCGCGAATATCCCCATTTGAGGTGCGAAGAACCAGACACTGATGATCAAACGTGCCATGCACCGCGTTTTCAATCCACTGCGCATAAAAGCGAGCGCTGGCGTCAGGCGCATACCACGGCGTGCGAAAGCGGCTTTGCGCAAAGGCCGCCGCAGCGAGCTGGCGCAAGGCCGGAATGTCCGTCAGTTGTGCAATTTCTGCGCCAGTTTGACCGTTGTTTTTCCCGACAGGAAGAACAAAATCGACTTCCCCTTCCACCAGCGCGAAACCCAGTTGTTGCAGAGCATCCAGCTCGCGGGTATTGGCCGCCGGGATTTTGGCCTGCACCCGCGACCAGGGCTGTAAGGCTTCTGCGGTCAATAACGGCGCCGCCGGATCCAGCCGGACAATGGCGCTGTTGATGCCAAAGAAGCGGTTTTCCCAGCCCAGCGGCTCAATACTGGCGTGGACGTGCACGAAGCAGCTCCAGTAAATATTGGCCATAACCTGTTTTCGCCAGAGCGCTGGCGGCACGTTTCACGCCGTCATCATCCAGCCAACCATTGCGCCAGGCAATCTCTTCCAGACAGGCAATTTTGAATCCCTGACGCTTTTCAACCGTCTGCACAAAGGTGCTCGCCTCAATCAGGCTGTCATGCGTTCCCGTATCGAGCCAGGCAAAACCGCGGCCCAGCAGCTCAACGGTCAGATTGCCTGCGTCAAGGTACATCTGATTGATAGAGGTGATCTCCAGTTCGCCGCGTTCAGATGGTTTCACGCGCTTTGCGTACTCCACCACATTGCTGTCGTAGAAATAGAGCCCGGTCACCGCCCAGTTAGATTTTGGCTGCTTCGGTTTCTCTTCTAACGAGATGGCGCGGAAATTGTCATCAAACTCCACCACGCCAAACCGTTCTGGATCCATCACCTGATAGCCAAACACGGTCGCCCCTTCGGTACGCGCGGCGACATGGCGCAATTTAGGACTGAACCCCTGACCGAAGAAAATATTGTCGCCTAACACCAGGCAGGAAGGTTCGCCGTTCAGGAACGTCTCACCGATGATAAACGCTTGCGCCAGGCCATCCGGACTCGGTTGTTCGGCATACTGCAAATGAATGCCAAATTCAGAACCGTCGCCTAACAGACGCTGAAAATATCCTTTGTCTTCCGGCGTGGTGATAATCAGGATCTCACGAATGCCGGCCAGCATGAGCACCGATAACGGGTAATAAATCATCGGCTTATCGTAAATGGGGAGCAGCTGTTTCGACACGCCACGCGTGATAGGATGCAAACGGGTGCCAGAGCCGCCCGCCAGAATGATACCTTTCATGCCTTCCTCCTCCGGGAAATTAGCCCTTCAGACCTAAACGTTGCCCCTGATAACTACCGTCTTGTACGGGCTTCCACCAGGCCTCATTCGCCAGATACCACTGCACGGTTTTACGCATGCCGCTTTCAAAGGTTTCCTGCGGCGTCCAGCCAAGCTCACGGGCGATTTTTGACGCATCAATGGCGTAACGTAAGTCGTGACCAGGACGATCGTCCACAAAGGTAATCAGGTCGCGGTAATGTGCGATACCCCGCGGTTTGTTCGGCGCCAGCGTTTCCAGCAGCTCGCAAATCGTCTCAACCACGTCCAGATTCTTACGCTCGTTATGACCGCCGATGTTATACGTTTCACCGACTTCTCCGGTGGTCGCCACGCAGTACAGCGCTCTCGCGTGATCGTCCACATACAGCCAGTCGCGGACCTGCTGTCCGTTGCCATACACCGGCAGCGGTTTGCCCTCCAGCGCATTAAGAATCATCAGCGGGATCAGTTTTTCCGGGAAGTGGTAAGGGCCATAGTTGTTAGAGCAGTTGGTGATAAGGGTTGGAAGACCGTAAGTGCGCAACCAGGCGCGCACCAGGTGATCGCTGCTGGCTTTCGACGCGGAATAGGGGCTGCTAGGGGCGTAGGGCGTCGTCTCGGTAAAGAAATCATCCGTCGAATGCAGATCGCCATACACCTCGTCCGTCGAGATATGGTGGAAGCGAAACGCCGATTTCTTCTCGTCAGCCTGTTCACTCCAGTACGCCCGCGCCGCTTCCAGCAGCGTGTAGGTGCCAACAATGTTGGTTTCGATAAACGCCGCCGGTCCGTCGATGGAACGATCGACATGGCTTTCGGCGGCCAGGTGCATCACGCAGTCTGGCTGATACTGTTGAAAAACCCGATCCAGAGAGGCACGATCGCAAATATCCACTTTCTCGAAAGCAAAGCGATCGTTCTGCGCAACCGGAGCCAGCGACATCAGATTGCCGGCGTAGGTGAGTTTATCCACCACCACCACCGCATCTGCCGTCTCATTAATGATATGCCGTACCACCGCTGAGCCGATGAAACCTGCGCCACCCGTCACCAGAATCCGTTTCATTAACGCCACACTCCTTTGGTATCCACGACGTACTGCTGCTGCACAGCATCGCCCTGAATGGCTTTAAACTGGCTATGATCGACCAGCATCACCAGCACGTCGGCCGTCGCCAGCGCGTCGTTCAGGGCGGCAAGAGTACAAAGACCGTCCAGCTTTTTCGGCAACTGGTGAATATTCGGTTCCACCACCAACGTTTCACCGCTGTGCCACTGGGCGATACTTTTTGCGATCCCCATTGCCGGGCTTTCACGCAAATCGTCGATATTGGGTTTGAATGCGAGGCCAAAGCAGGCGATTTTCACCTCGCTGGCGCGCTTATTCGTCGCCGCCAGGCAGTCCGCAACGGCGGCTTTGACCTGATCGACGACCCAGTGTGGTTTACCGTCGTTTACTTCACGCGCGGTACGGATCAGACGCGACTGCAACGGATTCTGCGCCACGATGAACCACGGGTCGACAGCAATACAGTGCCCGCCCACCCCCGGTCCCGGCTGGAGAATGTTGACGCGTGGATGACGGTTCGCCAGGCGGATCAGTTCCCAGACGTTAATCCCCTGCTCGGCGCAAATCAGCGACAGTTCGTTCGCAAAGGCGATATTGACGTCGCGGAAGCTGTTTTCCGTCAGCTTGCACATTTCGGCCGTACGGGAATTGGTCACCACGCACTCGCCTTCAAGGAATATCTTGTACAGTTCGCTGGCGCGCGCCGAGCACACCGGCGTCATGCCGCCGATGACCCGGTCATTCTTGATCAGTTCAACCATCACCTGACCCGGCAGAACGCGCTCAGGACAATAGGCGATATTCACATCCGCCTGCTCGCCCGCCTGCTGCGGGAAAGTGAGATCCGGACGCATTTCGGCCAGCCACGCCGCCATCTGTTCGGTCGCGCCAACCGGAGAGGTCGACTCGAGGATCACCAGCGCGCCCTTTTTCAGCACTGGCGCAACGGATTTCGCCGCCGCTTCGACATAGGTCATATCCGGCTCATGCTCACCTTTAAACGGCGTCGGTACTGCAATCAGATACGCATCGGCATCGACAGGGGTCGTGGTGGCGCGCAGAAAACCGCCTTCCACCGCCGTTTTCACGACGTTATCGAGGTCCGGCTCAACAATATGGATTTCACCGCGGTTGATGGTCTCCACCGCATGCGGGTTAACGTCCACCCCAATCACCTGCTTTTGGCGCGAAGCAAAGGCAGCCGCCGTCGGCAAACCGATATATCCCAGACCAATAACAGAAATGGTAGAAAAACTCATAGCGATACCCGATTGTTTTTTAACGCGTGTAAAATGCGGCCGCAGGCCTGCCCGTCACCGTAAGGGTTATGGGCGCGGCTCATAGCCTGATATTCGTTTTCGTCATGCAGCAAACGCGTGACTTCTTCAACAATGCGCTGGGAGTCTGTCCCCACCAGACGCACGGTCCCGGCGGTAATGGCCTCGGGTCGTTCGGTTGTTTCACGCATCACCAGCACCGGTTTGCCCAGTGACGGCGCCTCTTCCTGAATCCCGCCGGAGTCCGTCAGAATCAGCCAGGCGTGATTCATCAGCCAGACAAAGGGCAGATAGTCCTGCGGTTCAATCAGCGTCACGTTTTCAACATGACCGAGAATGCGGTTGACCGGCTCGCTGACGTTCGGGTTCAGGTGCACTGGATAGACAATCTGCACATCCTGATTGGCAGCCGCAATCTCCGCCAGCGCATGGCAAATCTGCTCAAATCCGCGACCAAAACTTTCGCGACGATGACCGGTCACCAGGATCAGTTTTTTATCCGAACTGAGGAACGGATACTGCTCGGCCAGTTCTGAACGCAACGTATCACTAGCCAGAACGCGGTCGCGCACCCAGATCAGCGCATCGATCACCGTATTGCCGGTGACAAAGATGCGGCTGTCGGCAATATTCTCGCGCAACAGGTTTTGCCGCGAGTTCTCCGTCGGCGCAAAGTGATACATCGCCAGATGCCCGGTCAGCGTACGGTTTGCCTCTTCCGGCCACGGGGAATAGAGATCGCCAGTGCGTAACCCGGCTTCGACATGGCCGACCGGTATACGTTGATAAAACGCGGCCAGACTGGTCGCAATCGTGGTGGTGGTATCTCCGTGTACCAGTACCACATCCGGCTTGAAGTCAGCGAGGATAGGCTTCAGCCCTTCCAGTATCCGACAGGTTATCTCTGTCAATCCCTGACCCGGCTGCATAATATTGAGATCGTAATCAGGAACAATAGAAAAGAGATTCAATACCTGATCGAGCATCTCCCGGTGCTGCGCGGTAACGCAGACTTTTGCGTCGAAATCAGGATCCTTTGCCAGCGCATGCACCAGAGGTGCCATTTTTATGGCTTCCGGTCGCGTGCCAAATACAGTCAGTACTTTCACATCGATTCTCTTCGAATAGTCAGTGAGGGCCCAGCCCCTCACTGCGGCAGTCGTGCTAAATCGTGCGGCGGCGGGTTAACGCAACACCTGCGCCGATAAGCCCCCCCACGATGCCCCACATCACCATCAGGAAGGCACGGCGCGGGCTATCGCGTTTTACCGGTTCTTCCGGTGTACGCAAATAGCGATAGGTCTGAAAACGCGGGTCCAGCGTGGGGCCCACATTCAATGTATTTAGCATGGCTCGATTCTGGAAGTAGTCCAGATCGAAAGAGGGGCCGACCGCCTGTAAATTTTCAAGGCGTGCCTGGAGCATGGGACGTCCGAGCAGAAACAGCTCCGAATCCGGTAATTCATCCGCTGGCACATCGGTCGCACTGCGGGAGATATTGTGCTGTTCAGCGATTTTAAGCGCCTGTTCAATACTGCTCACGCGGCGGGAGAAAATTGCTTTCGCCACCTCTTCCTGACGTTTCACCTGCGCCTTCATTTGCACGGTCCGCGCGGCCCACGCGCCTTTCAGTTCTTCATTGAGATGGCTTGCCGCACGCTGGCTGGAGAACGCCACATACTGACGCAGCAGATTGTTCGCATCAGGTGCGGTTTCGGCAATCAGCTTGACGCTGTCGTTAATGGCACGGGCAAAATCACCGGGGGTGAACTGAATGTTGTTGATCATCTCATCCAGCATGGCGGCATCGGCCTTGCTGTTGCCAACCATCCGCTGCTTGTAATAGTCGGTTTGCAGCCAGAAGTCGCGACGCGTATCCCAGGAAGCCAGTTGCATCACGAACTCTTTATAGGCTTCATCCATGACCGAAGGTTGATCGCCTGACGCGTTGTCCGCTTTCGCATCCAGATTCCGCAAAAACTGCTGTTGGGAATAGTAACCCCCCAGCATATTCACCGTGGGGCGATCGGAGATCGCGGTCGCGCTCCACTCCTGACGAGCAAAAAAAGTATACGCCAGCGCGATCAGCGCGAATAACAGCGCGATACCGACAATCCACACCTTCCCGGCCCATAAGGTACGAAACAACCCACGAATATCCAGTTCATTTTCAGCGCTCACAACGTGTGCCCCCGGTAATGGTTGAGTCATCGCACCCTCATTTACTTGGTTAATTTTGGATTGTTATCACGGTTTCTTCGTAATCTGCGCTTCATGCGCTTAATGAACCTCGCCACCTTCCAGGCACGCTTAATGCAGTAACCGTAGAGGAAGAATGCTAGCAAAAAGAGCACCAGCATGACCCATTCCGGGACAAAATGAGAATATTCCGCCAGCACGCCAATCGAGGCCAGTATTGCGGCGGCTAGCGTGATCAGGACAAACGCCTGACGTGAAGTAAACCCTGCACGCATGATCAAATGATGAATATGCTGACGGTCTGGCGAGAACGGGCTCATCCCTTTACGCAGACGACGATACATGATGGCCACCATGTCCATCAGCGGAATGGCGATGATCCACAGCGCGGTAACCGGGCTTATCGGGTGCGTTTTACCCTGGGTGGTTTCAAGCAGGATCCAGATAACGGTAAAACCAATCAGCGTACTGCCGGCGTCACCCATAAACACTTTATAGCGACGGCCAAGCGCACCGAGGTTCAAGAGAATATAGGGCAGGATGGCGGCGATCATGGCAAAGCACCAGATAGCCAGACTGGTCTGTCCATCAAACCACAGAATAAGCCCCATTGCGGCAAATGAGACGCTGGAGAGCCCGCCTAATAAGCCATCGATACCATCCACCATGTTGAAGGCATTGATCGCGGCCCATACGGCGAAAAGCGTGAGGAAATAACCAAACGGCCCGAGCACCATCTCCCACGGGCCAAAGATATAACCGAGGCTGCTGAGATAAAGCTTGCCCACCGCCATCATAATTACGCCGATAGCAGCCTGAATGGTGGCACGTATTTTTACGCTAATATCAAAGCGATCGTCCAGTGCGCCGATAAAAACCAGGACACCGGCACAAGCCAGATAGAGAGCAGCGTGGGGGATATAGACATTCACAATGCTAAATGTGAAACAAATCCCCGCATAAACTGAGATGCCCCCAACCAACGGTATCAATCCCTGGTGGCGTTTACGGAAGTTGGGTTTATCCACTAAACCGACCTTTTTTGCGACCTTCCGTGCAAAAAACAGGAACAGTGTCGTGAATAAAAAAATACTGATGAGATCAGTACTGACTGTCAGTAAATTCACAATGCGTGCTCTCAGAGAAAATTATAAGCAGAAGTATAACCACGAAGGCCTGTATTCAGAAGGGAAACTCCACTCCGAACCGTCTGTTTTGTATAATTATTAACCACGTGTCGCACTTGATGGCTGACGCACGTGCAGCGGAGGACAATAACCCCTGATTTGTTAACTTGTCGTTAAGATTACAGACATAAAAGCAAAACGCCACGTAAAAACGTGGCGTTTTCGGCTGAGAGCTCGTTTACGAGCGCTTCATCATGTCGAAGAAGTCGTCGTTAGTCTTGGTCATCGCCAGTTTATTAATGAGGAATTCCATTGCGTCGATTTCGCCCATCGGGTGAATAATCTTGCGCAGGATCCACATTTTCTGCAGCTCTTCCTGAGTGGTGAGCAGCTCTTCTTTACGGGTACCGGAACGGTTGTAGTCGATAGCCGGGAAGACGCGTTTTTCAGCAATCTTACGAGAGAGGTGCAGTTCCATGTTACCGGTGCCTTTAAACTCTTCGTAGATGACTTCATCCATCTTAGAGCCGGTATCGATCAACGCCGTTGCGATGATGGTCAGGCTGCCGCCCTCTTCCACGTTACGCGCCGCACCGAAGAAACGCTTCGGACGATGCAGAGCGTTAGCGTCCACACCACCGGTCAGCACTTTACCGGAAGCCGGAACCACGGTGTTGTATGCACGTGCCAGACGGGTGATGGAGTCGAGCAGAATGATAACGTCTTTTTTGTGTTCAACCAGACGTTTCGCTTTCTCGATCACCATTTCCGCTACCTGAACGTGACGGGATGCCGGTTCGTCAAAGGTAGAAGCAACAACTTCACCTTTCACCAGACGTTGCATCTCGGTCACTTCTTCCGGACGTTCGTCAATCAGCAGCACCATCAACACACAGTCAGGGTGGTTGTAAGCGATGCTCTGCGCAATGTTTTGCAGCAGCATGGTTTTACCGGCTTTCGGCGGTGCGACGATCAGACCACGCTGACCACGACCGATTGGTGAAGCCAGATCCAAAACGCGCGCCGTTAAGTCTTCGGTAGAGCCGTTACCACGTTCCATACGCAGACGAGAGTTTGCGTGCAGCGGGGTTAAGTTTTCGAAGAGAATTTTATTACGGGCGTTTTCCGGTTTGTCGTAGTTAACTTCGTTAACTTTCAGCAGCGCAAAGTAGCGTTCGCCTTCTTTTGGCGGGCGAATCTTACCAGAGATGGTATCACCAGTGCGGAGGTTGAAACGGCGGATTTGGCTGGGGGAAACGTAGATGTCATCAGGACCGGCGAGGTAGGAGCTGTCTGCAGAACGGAGGAAACCAAATCCATCCTGCAATATCTCCAGCACACCGTCACCAAAGATATCTTCGCCACTCTTTGCGTGCTGCTTCAGGATGGCAAAAATAATGTCCTGCTTACGCATACGAGCCAGGTTTTCCAGCCCCATATTTTCGCCGAGAGTGATCAGCTCAGAAACCGGCGTATTCTTTAATTCGGTAAGATTCATAGTGGTGTGAGTTCTTAAACTTGGGGTAAATCTCGAACTTAATGTTGTGAATGGTATGGCAGGGTCATCCATGCCTGTTTACGGCCATCAACTCATGTCTGTTCGCTGTCTGGTCACAGGAAAGTACGCAGAACTGAAACGACAAGACGGATTGAATGATAAGCCAGGAATCTGTCCACTTCGCGTGCGAGAAAAAACGGGAAGTATTGGAGTTATCAAGATTCAAACTTAATAAGGTATGTTTAATACGAAGTCAACACTAACTTAGCACGACTCAAGTCGGGCGTCCAGTCATCCGAATCAATTAGGATTCAGGTCGCCCGAACATGAGACGTCCGGCTTACGCCAGGTTCGCGTCGAGGAACTCTTTCAGCTGACCTTTGGACAGTGCGCCCACTTTGGTCGCTGCAACCTCACCGTTCTTGAACAGCAGCAGGGTCGGGATGCCACGGATACCATACTTCGGCGCAGTGCCTGGGTTTTGGTCAATGTTCAGTTTAGCAACCGTCAATTTGCCCTGATATTCGTCAGCGATTTCATCCAGAATCGGGGCGATCATTTTGCACGGTCCGCACCACTCTGCCCAGAAATCAACGAGGATCGCCCCGTCCGCTTTGAGTACATCCGTGTCAAAGCTGTCGTCAGTCAGGTGAATAATTTTATCGCTCATATAAACTCCACAGGAATAAGCCTGGTGTGTTGGTGTATACACATCATCCTTTAAGCTGCCTCTTTGTTGGCTTCACTCATCGTCCAGGTCACGTACTCTGTACGTTCTTGTGGACGAGTTCGCTTGCCGCCTCGACGCATCATGAATGATTTGTGTACAGCATTAACCAACTAAAGGTTGACTTTATTTCACCGGATACGCTTTCGTAAAGCAATAGTAAGCTGATATTCTACCACACTATGAGCAAAACACATTTAACAGAACAGAAGTTTTCCGACTTCGCCCTGCACCCAAAGGTTATCGAAGCCCTTGAAAATAAAGGCTTTCATAACTGCACGCCCATTCAGGCCCTCGCACTGCCGCTTACGCTGGCTGGTCGCGATGTTGCAGGGCAGGCGCAAACCGGTACCGGAAAAACGATGGCGTTCCTGACGTCAACGTTTCATTATCTTCTCTCTCATCCCGCGATTGACGATCGCAAGGTGAACCAGCCACGCGCCTTAATTATGGCGCCGACGCGTGAGTTAGCCGTGCAGATCCACGCTGATGCCGAGCCGCTGGCACAGACGACCGGTCTGAAGCTGGGTCTCGCTTACGGCGGTGACGGTTACGACAAACAGCTAAAAGTGCTGGAAAGCGGCGTCGATATTCTCATCGGCACCACGGGTCGTCTGATCGACTACGCGAAACAGAATCACATCAACCTGGGCGCCATCCAGGTGGTGGTCCTCGATGAAGCCGATCGCATGTACGATCTGGGCTTTATTAAAGATATTCGCTGGCTGTTCCGCCGCATGCCGCCGGCCAACCAACGCCTGAACATGTTGTTCTCTGCTACCCTCTCTTACCGCGTGCGTGAACTGGCGTTCGAACAGATGAACAACGCCGAATACGTTGAAGTCGAGCCGGAACAAAAAACGGGTCACCGTATTAAAGAAGAGCTTTTCTATCCGTCTAACGAAGAGAAAATGCGCTTACTGCAAACGCTGATCGAAGAAGAGTGGCCGGATCGCGCCATCATCTTCGCGAACACCAAACACCGCTGCGAAGATATCTGGGGCCATCTGGCCGCCGATGGTCATCGCGTTGGTTTGCTGACTGGCGATGTGGCGCAGAAAAAACGTCTGCGTATTCTCGACGAATTTACCCGTGGCGATCTGGATATTCTGGTCGCAACCGATGTTGCCGCGCGCGGCCTGCACATTCCTGCCGTCACGCACGTTTTTAACTACGATCTGCCGGACGATTGCGAAGACTACGTACACCGCATCGGTCGTACGGGCCGTGCTGGCGCAAGCGGTCACTCGATCAGCCTGGCCTGTGAAGAGTACGCCCTGAACCTGCCTGCGATTGAAACCTACATTGGTCACTCGATTCCGGTGAGTAAATACAACCCGGAAGCGTTGATGAACAATCTGCCGAAGCCGCTGCGCCTGACGCGTACGCGCCCTGGCAATGGCCCGCGCCGCTCTGGCGGTGCTCCGCGTAATCGTCGTCGTTCAGGTTAAGAAAGTTATGCCATACACAACATCATTCAGCCTGTATCAGGGCGGCAAGAAAACGAATCCTGATGAACTTACTTTCAGTGATTCGAGTGAAAAAACGCAGCCAGCACAGATACCGGTTGAAGGATGAAGTGTATGAATTCTACCTCGTTGTACGCCGCTATCGATCTCGGTTCCAATAGTTTTCATATGCTGGTCGTACGCGAGGTAGCGGGCAGCATCCAGACGCTCACGCGCATTAAACGCAAAGTGCGTCTGGCCGCCGGTCTGAACAGCAACAATGTCCTTTCTGCTGAAGCAATGGAACGCGGCTGGCAATGCCTGCGTCTGTTTGCCGAGCGCCTTCAGGATATTCCGCAGCCGCAAATTCGCGTGGTCGCTACGGCTACGTTACGTATCGCGGTAAACGCCAGCGAGTTTATCGCTAAAGCGCAGGAAATCCTCGGTTGTCCGGTTCAGGTCATCAGCGGTGAAGAAGAAGCGCGCCTGATTTATCAGGGCGTGGCGCACACCACTGGCGGAGCGGATCAGCGTCTGGTCGTCGATATCGGCGGCGCCAGCACCGAACTGGTCACCGGAACAGGTGCGCAAACCACCTCCCTGTTCAGCCTGTCAATGGGCTGCGTCACCTGGCTCGAACGCTACTTTACCGATCGCAATCTGGCACAAGAGAATTTCGACGAAGCGGAAAAAGCGGCGCGCGATGTGCTGCGCCCGGTCGCCGATGAACTTCGCTATCACGGCTGGAAAGTCTGCGTCGGTGCCTCCGGTACCGTTCAGGCGTTGCAGGAAATCATGATGGCGCAGGGGATGGATGAGCGCATCACGCTGGCGAAACTGCAGCAGTTGAAACAGCGGGCGATTCACTGTGGTCGTCTGGAAGAGCTTGAAATTGAAGGCTTAACCCTGGAACGAGCGCTGGTGTTCCCCAGCGGGTTGGCTATTCTTATCGCCATCTTCACCGAACTCAATATTCAGTGTATGACCCTGGCCGGTGGGGCATTACGTGAAGGGCTGGTCTACGGGATGCTGCATCTTGCGGTGGATCAGGATATTCGCAGCCGCACGCTGCGTAATATTCAGCGCCGGTTTATGGTGGATACCGAACAGGCGCATCGCGTTGCGAATCTGGCGGTGAGTTTTCTCGATCAGGTAGAAAATGAGTGGCATCTTGAGCCGATCAGCCGCGAACTGCTGATCAGCGCCTGCCAGCTGCACGAGATAGGCCTGAGCGTTGATTTTAAGCAAGCGCCTCAGCATGCCGCCTATCTGGTCCGTAATCTGGATCTGCCGGGTTTCACGCCCGCACAGAAAAAACTGCTCGCCACGCTATTGTTAAATCAGACCAACCCGGTCGATCTCTCGTCGTTGCATCAGCAAAATGCCGTACCGCCGCGTGTGGCGGAGCATCTTTGTCGTCTGCTCAGACTGGCGATTATCTTCGCCAGCCGCCGTCGTGACGATCTGGTGCCAGCCATTACGCTACAGGCATCGAATGAAATTCTCACCCTGGCGCTACCGCCGGACTGGCTGGAACAGCATCCGTTGGGGAAAGAGTTGATTGAACAAGAAAGCCAGTGGCAGAGCTATGTCCACTGGCCTTTAGCAGTGCGTGAATGATTCACTGCCGGAGGGCGGCGTAAATGCCTAATCCGGCCTCCAGCCTACGATTTCTCTCTTTTCGCCGCCATCATCGCTTTCAGATTCGCCAGATGGCTTTGCCCTTTCTGCATTCGCTCTTCGGCGCTCACCACTTTGCGTTCCTGCTCCCAGATCAGATCGTCCTGCGGTAACTCCAGCAGGAAACGGCTCGGCTCCGGACGCACCAGTTCACCGTACTGACGCCGCTCTTTACACAGCGTAAATATCAGCTCTTTCTGCGCGCGGGTGATGCCGACATAGGCCAGACGGCGCTCTTCATCAATGTTGTCTTCATCGATGCTACTCTGGTGCGGCAGGAAGCCTTCTTCCATACCCACCATAAACACATACGGGAACTCCAGCCCTTTCGAGGCATGCAGCGTCATCAGTTGCACCTGATCCAGCTCTTCCTCACTCTCACCGCGCTCCATCATGTCACGCAGCGTGAAGCGGGTGACAACCTGAGTGAGCGTCATCGGCTCATCCAGTTCGCTGCCTTCCAGCATTTCGGTCATCCAGCTAAACAGCTGGTTGACGTTTTTCATGCGCATTTCAGCGGCTTTTGGGCTGGGCGAGGTTTCGTAAAGCCATGATTCGTAATCAATTCCGTGGATGAGATCGCGAACAGCGGCAATCGGCTCTCGTTCTGCCAACCGCTGAACCTCGCCCAGCCAGTGGGTAAAACGGGTGAGCGAGTCATAGCCGCGCCCGGTGAGCGTCTGGCTAAGCCCCAGATCAAAACTGGCGGTAAACAGGCTTTTGTTCCGCGTCATCGCCCATTCACCCAGCTTTTGCAGCGTGGCGGGGCCGATTTCACGCTTTGGCGTATTCACAATACGCAGGAACGCGCTGTCATCATCCGGATTGGTCAACACCCGCAGATAGGCCAGCAAGTCTTTAATTTCCGGACGCGAGAAGAACGACGTTCCACCGGAGATTTTGTAGGGGATCCGGTTCTGCATGAGGAATTTTTCGAATACTCGCGCCTGGTGGTTGCCGCGATACAGAATGGCGTAATCTTTGTATTCCGTTTTATTTACAAAGTGATGGGCGATGAGTTCCCCGGTCACCCGCTCGGCTTCGTGCTCCTCATTATTCGCACTCAGAACTTTGAGTTCCGCGCCATATCCCAGCTCGGAAAAAAGCCGTTTTTCAAAGACGTGCGGGTTATTGGCAATGAGGATGTTCGCCGCCTTCAGGATCCGCCCGGAGGAGCGGTAGTTCTGCTCCAGTTTGATCACCTGTAACGCCGGAAAATCCTGACTTAACAACACCAGGTTTTGCGGACGCGCTCCGCGCCAGGAGTAAATCGACTGATCGTCGTCCCCTACGACGGTGAATCGCGCCCGGTTTCCCACCAGCAATTTCACCAGTTCGTACTGACTGGTGTTGGTGTCCTGATATTCATCCACCAGCAGATAGCGAATCTTGTTCTGCCAGCGCTCACGCACCTCTTCATTACGTTGCAACAGCAGCGTCGGTAGCAGAATCAAATCATCAAAGTCGAGGACATTGCAGGCTTTCATATGCGCGTCGTACAGCCCGTAGCAGTGCGCAAAGATACGATCACGCTCGCCTTTCGCACCGGCGGCCGCCTGTGCGGGCGTTTTGAGATCGTTCTTCCAGTTCGAGATCGTCGAGATCAGCTGTTGCAGTATCACTTTGTCGTCTTCAATCAGCCCTTCCGTCAGATCTTTGAGCAGCGCAACCTGGTCCGTGTCATCAAACAGCGAAAAATTCGACTTCATCCCCAGCGCGGCGTATTCGCGTTTAATCACCTCCAGCCCTAGCGTATGGAAAGTGGAGATCATCAACCCGCGCGCTTCTTTGCGTCCCAGCGTCTGTCCGACACGCTCTTTCATTTCGCGCGCCGCTTTATTAGTAAAAGTCACCGCCGCAATGTGTCGCGCCTGGTAACCGCAGCCACGGATCAGATGGGCGATCTTGTTGGTGATCACGCGTGTCTTACCGGAACCCGCCCCCGCCAGCACCAGGCACGGTCCGGTGACGAATTCGACAGCTTGTTGTTGGCCGGGGTTTAAACGCATAGGTAAAAGTGCTCAATCTTCGAACGGGGGACGAATTGTAGCAGAAAGCGAGGTCGAGATTGAGCTTTCCGTAACCGCGCGTAACGCTGCCTGTGAGGGTAAGTAAGCTTGTGCTGCTGTCCAGATTCTGAACAATCCTGAACGCCGATCACACGGAAAAAATTACACAACGCCTGCACAAGAGGTTGAATTAACATATTGAGTATAAAAGAAAAACAGTAACAATAGTCGGACTAAGCTGCTTTGGCTTGTATAAACCGACAAAAAAGAAGACCGTTCATCCCACTTTCTTTGTTTATTCAACCGAAACATTTCTGAACCAAATACGCTAATAAATCAGGTGCTGCCACGTACCGCACCTCCTCTTATGCTGAGCATACAATGAATAAGATCCAGGCCACTTACTACCTACAAGACTCAACCGCTCGCCAGATAGTCCAACGCACGATGGGGATTATCCCCTATTCGGTTAACGTTATGAACGAGCACGGCATGATCATTGCCTCAGGTGAGGCGTCCCGTTTACATCAGCGCCATGAAGGTGCGGTGCTGGCGTTAACTGAAAACCGGATTGTTGAAATCGATTCGGCGACGGCTGACAAACTCAAAGGTGTGAAGCCCGGTATTAATTTGCCAATAAATTTTCGCGATCAGCTTATCGGCGTACTGGGTATCACCGGAGAGCCGGGTGAGGTGAAGGCTTATGCGCAACTCGTCAAGATGGCGTCGGAACTCATCATTGAACAAATGGCGTTACTTGAACAAAAACAGTGGGATAAACGCTACCGCGAAGAGCTAATCAACCAGCTTATTTTACGCGACCCGCCTCCGTCATCGTTAAGCGCCGTGGTCTCATGGTTAGGCGTTAATCTCCAACTGCCGCGCGTGGTGCTTATCATGGAATTGCAGCAGCCGGATCGCGATGCGCTACGTACGCTGATGGATTATTTTGAATACAGCGCCCGCGACCATCTGGTGACATTTTCCGACTTTAACGAGCTGATTATCCTCAAACCCGTCACCCTGAAAAATGGGACTCTCAATAAATCGCTGGAGCAGCACGAGCTACAGAAATTTAAGCATTACGCACAGTCCTGCGGCTTTTCACGTCTCATCGTCGGCGGCTATTTTGCGGGAGAAAATGGCCTGCGACGCTCCTATCAGACGGCGAAATCAACCCAGGCAATGGTGAAAAGACTGAAGCTTAAGCATCAGTTTATCTTTCACGATGACTACGCGCTGGCCTCATTGCTGGGGGGACTTTCCGGCACCTGGCAAGCGGAAGAGTTATCAAAAATATGGTGCGAGTTGGTTGCTCAGGACAGCAAAGGCGTCATGCAAAAAACATTGCAGCACTATTTCGAACATAATTGTGATCTTTCGCAAACTGCCACCAGTCTGCATATTCACGTAAACACCCTGCGCTATCGACTGCAACGCGTTGAAGAGATAACGGGAATAAAAATCAACAACTTGAAACAACTCCTTTGGTTGTACATTGGCATGGAGCTGCAACGGTAGTCTGTATTTTCCTCCAAATTTACATCCTGTCAGACGCGTATTTTTTAGCGGATCCTCACAAGGCTATTCCCGGCGGCTTCTCCATACTGCCTCAGTCAATTTAATGGAGAAAGCAGAAGATGGTTTCAATATCCGCAACAGGCGCCATCATCGCACTCGTGGTGGCGATCGTCTTAATATTACGCAAAGTCTCTCCCGCGTACGGCATGATGGTTGGTGCGCTGGTCGGTGGTCTCGTCGGCGGGGCAGACCTGGTCCAGACCGTCACGCTGATGGTCACGGGTGCGCAGGGCATCACCAATGCCGTACTGCGCATTCTCGCTGCAGGCGTACTGGCTGGTGTACTGATCGAATCCGGCGCCGCGAACACAATCGCGGAAACGGTAGTGAAAAAAGTGGGCGAAAGTCGTGCCCTGCTTGCCTTAGCCATCGCCACGATGATTCTGACGGCCGTTGGCGTTTTTATCGATGTCGCGGTGATTACCGTCGCGCCGATTGCGCTTTCGATCGCCAGACGCGCCGGGCTATCAAAACTCGCCATTTTGCTGGCGATGATTGGCGGTGGCAAAGCGGGTAACGTCATGTCACCGAATCCCAATGCCATTGCCGCTTCGGATTCATTCCATGTCCCGCTCACATCCGTCATGATGGGGGGGATTATTCCCGGATTGTTCGGCCTGGCAATCGCCTATTTTCTGGCGAAGCGTCTGAGCCAAAAAGGCTCGATGGTCACGACGGAAGAGATCATTTCTCAGGACACGCACGGCACACAACCCGGATTCCTGGCGGCCATCAGCGCCCCCCTTGTTGCCATTATTCTGTTAGCGCTGCGTCCTGTGGCGGGCATTGCTATCGATCCGCTCATTGCTCTGCCAGTGGGAGGATTAGTCGGCGCAATCCTGATGGGCCGATTTAAACAAAGTAACGCCTTTATGATGTCCGGGCTGACGCGCATGGCACCTGTCGCCATTATGCTGCTCGGTACCGGCACGCTGGCTGGCATCATTGCCAACTCAGCGTTAAAAGAGGTCCTGATCGACGGGTTAACCTCTTCCGGTCTCCCTTCTTATCTCCTGGCCCCCATCTCTGGCGCAATTATGTCGATGGCCACCGCGTCGACAACGGCCGGAACCGCCGTTGCAGCAGGCGTGTTCAGTCAAACGCTGCTGGGACTTGGCGTCTCTGCGCTTGCCGGTGCAGTCATGATTCATGCCGGGGCGACGGTTCTGGATCATCTCCCTCACGGCAGTTTTTTCCACGCCACTGGCGGTAGCGTCAGTATGCAAATCCATGAACGCTTAAAACTTCTGCCTTATGAAACCCTTGTTGGTTTCGTCATCGCATTGATTTCGACACTGCTGTTTGGTGTCTTCGGACTCGCCGGGTAAGCACACGATGAAAATTGTTATTGCACCAGATTCATTTAAAGAAAGTTTGTCTGCCATGCAGGTGGCGACGGCTATCGAACAGGGGTTTCGCGAAATATATCCCGATGCCCAGTATGTCAAACTCCCTATGGCGGACGGCGGCGAAGGCACCGTTGAGTCGATGGTGGAGGCCACTGAGGGCCATTACCACTTTATCGATGTCACGGGCCCTCTGGGAACACCGGTCCAGGCACGCTGGGGAATGCTGGGTGACGGGAAGACGGCGGTGATCGAAATGGCTGCGGCGTCAGGTCTCCACCATGTGCCGCCAGAGCATCGTAACCCACTGCTGACCACCAGCTATGGAACGGGCGAGCTCATCCTTGCCGCACTTGATCAGGGCGTTGAGCACATTATTCTTGGCATTGGTGGTAGTGCGACGAATGACGGAGGCGCAGGCATGCTACAGGCGCTGGGCATCGACCTTCTTGATGAAAACGGAGACGCGCTTCCCGAAGGCGGCGGTGCACTCAGTAAACTGGCAACAATCGACACTTCCCACGCCGACCCGCGTCTAAAGACGGTCTCCATCACCGTGGCCTGCGACGTCAACAATCCGCTGTGCGGTCCGACGGGGGCCTCTGCCATTTTCGGCCCACAAAAGGGGGCGACGGAAGCGATGGTTGCAGCGTTAGACGGTGCGCTGGCGGTTTATGGCAAGCGACTACAGGAGTTTACTGGTCGGGATGTAATGAATGCGCCGGGCGCTGGCGCAGCAGGCGGAATGGGAGCCGCATTACTCGGTCTACTGGGCGCTGATTTAAAACCCGGTGTGGAGATTGTGATTAACGCGCTGCAACTGGATCGCCTGGTAGCCGATGCCAGTCTGGTGATCACCGGAGAAGGTCGCCTCGACAGCCAGAGCATCTGCGGCAAAACGCCGATTGGCGTTGCCCGCTGCGCCAAACGCTATCAAAAACCGGTTATTGCGCTTGCCGGCGGTTTGACCCAGGATCATCAAATTGTTCATGAGCATGGGCTGGATGCCGTTTTCTCGGTGTTGACGCGCATCACCACGCTACCTGAAGCCTTAGAGGACGCGGAATACAATCTGCGCATTTCGGCACGTAATATTGCCAGCGTCTGGAAGCTGTCGCAGCAGCAAATTCACTAATCCTATATCCAGGCCAGTCACCAACCGCTGGCCTGGATATTCTTTCCCTCTCCCCACATGCTAAAATCGCCCCCTTCATTTCCCCGACTCAAGGCACGATCATGGCAAAAACCGCAGCAGCACTACATATCCTTGTTAAAGAAGAGAAACTGGCACTGGATCTTCTGGAGCAGATTAAAAACGGCGCCGACTTCGGCAAACTGGCGAAGAAACATTCCATCTGCCCGTCAGGCAAACGAGGCGGTGACTTAGGCGAATTCCGCCAGGGCCAGATGGTTCCGGCGTTCGATAAAGTGGTCTTTTCCTGCCCGGTGCTGGAACCGACCGGCCCGCTGCACACCCAGTTCGGCTACCACATCATCAAAGTGCTGTACCGTAACTAAGCAAAAGCCCAGAGCGTTCAGACTCTGGGCTTTTTTTGCCGGATGGCACGATGCTTATCCGGCCTTCGGTTTTGCACTTTTGTAGGTCGGGTCAGGCGTAGCCGCCACCCGACAATGTCGGTTTAACCCGCAACGGCAATGCGCTTCATATCGGTCATATAACCACGCAGTTTCTGGCCGACTTTCTCGATAGCATGGCTGCGAATCGCGTCATTTACATCGCGTAACTGAGCGTTATCCACTGCGCCTTCAGCAATCGCTTTACCCAGGTCGCCGGTCTGCAGCGTGGTCATGAACTCTTTCAGCAGCGGTACGCAGGCATAAGAGAACAGGTAGTTACCGTATTCTGCGGTATCAGAGATAACCACGTTCATTTCGTACAGACGCTTACGCGCAATGGTGTTGGCGATCAGCGGCAGCTCGTGCAGGGATTCGTAGTACGCGGACTCTTCGATGATGCCGGAATCCACCATGGTTTCGAACGCCAGCTCAACGCCCGCTTTCACCATCGCGATCATCAGTACGCCTTTATCGAAGTACTCCTGCTCGCCGATTTTGCCTTCATACTGCGGCGCGGTTTCGAACGCGGTTTTACCAGTCTCTTCACGCCATGTCAGCAGTTTCTTATCGTCGTTAGCCCAGTCAGCCATCATGCCGGAAGAGAACTCACCGGAGATGATGTCGTCCATGTGTTTCTGGAACAGCGGCGCCATAATTTCTTTCAGCTGTTCGGACAGCGCGTAAGCGCGCAGTTTCGCCGGATTGGACAGACGGTCCATCATCAGCGTGATACCGCCCTGCTTCAGCGCTTCAGTGATCGTTTCCCAGCCGAACTGAATCAGTTTCTCGGCATATGCCGGGTCAGTCCCTTCTTCCACCAGCTTATCGAAGCACAGCAGAGAACCAGCCTGCAGCATACCGCACAGAATGGTCTGCTCGCCCATCAGGTCGGATTTCACTTCCGCCACGAAGGAAGATTCCAGCACGCCCGCACGGTGACCGCCGGTCGCTGCAGCCCAGGCTTTAGCAATCGCCATGCCTTCGCCTTTCGGATCGTTTTCCGGGTGAACCGCGATCAGCGTCGGCACACCGAAACCACGTTTGTATTCTTCACGCACTTCAGTACCCGGACACTTCGGTGCCACCATCACTACGGTGATGTCTTTACGGATCTGCTCGCCCACTTCAACGATGTTGAAGCCGTGAGAGTAACCCAGCGCCGCGCCGTCTTTCATCAGCGGTTGTACGGAACGCACTACGTCAG
The DNA here is from genome assembly GCF_016906145.1 of Citrobacter sp. MGH 55. NCBI lineage: Bacteria > Pseudomonadati > Pseudomonadota > Gammaproteobacteria > Enterobacterales > Enterobacteriaceae > Citrobacter > Citrobacter sp. MGH 55. The sequence goes on along the minus strand of NZ_CP070239.1, from coordinate 1,316,428 downwards.
AGTGCTGTTTGTCTGGCGTCAGGTTAACCACCAAATCCGCCTGCGGGATCAGCTCTTCATACGTGCCGACTTTGAAGCCGTTTTCTGTCGCTTTACGCCAGGATGCGCGCTTCTCAGCAATCGCCTCTTTACGCAGGGCGTAGGAGATATCCAGACCGGAATCACGCATGTTCAGGCCCTGGTTCAGACCCTGCGCGCCACAGCCGACAATGACCACTTTTTTACCCTGAAGGTAGCTCGCGCCATCGGCGAACTCATCGCGGCCCATAAAGCGACATTTACCCAGCTGCGCCAGCTGCTGGCGCAGGTTCAGTGTATTAAAGTAGTTAGCCATGGTGGTGTACTCCGTGATGTTGTGTTGTGGTGCTTATTATTCGGTTCGCTGTTCAGCGAGAATGACTCCACAGTACAACAGGAAATTTATTGCGGAAATTGATATATTCACAACGTCACATTGCAATAACTGCAACGTAAAAATTAAGAGGTTCGCCGGTGGATTTACGCGATCTGAAAATGTTCCTGCATCTGGCGGAAAGCCGCCACTTTGGCCGCAGCGCGCGGGCGATGCACGTCAGTCCTTCTACGCTATCACGGCAGATCCAGCGCCTTGAGGAAGACCTCGGGCAGCCGTTGTTTGTCCGCGATAATCGCACGGTCACGCTGACCGAAGCGGGTGAAGAGCTGCGAACGTTTGCCCAGCAGACGCTGTTGCAGTATCAGCAACTGCGCCACACCCTCGATCAGCAAGGTCCGTCGCTATCGGGCGAACTGCATATTTTCTGCTCGGTGACCGCCGCCTACAGCCATCTGCCGCCAATCCTCGATCGCTTTCGCGCTGAGCATCCCTCAGTAGAAATTAAACTCACCACCGGCGACGCCGCCGATGCCATGGAAAAGGTGGTGACCGGCGAAGCGGATCTGGCGATTGCCGGTAAGCCTGAAACGCTGCCGGGCGCGGTGGCGTTTTCGATGCTGGAAAATCTGGCGGTGGTACTCATTGCCCCGGCGCTGCCCTGCCCGGTACGCAATCAGGTTTCGGTGGAGAAACCCGACTGGTCTACGGTACCATTCATCATGGCCGATCAGGGGCCTGTGCGCCGCCGCATTGAACTGTGGTTTCGTCGCCATAAAATCAGCAACCCGCAGATTTACGCCACCGTGGGGGGTCACGAAGCGATGGTGTCGATGGTCGCACTCGGCTGTGGCGTGGCGTTGCTGCCCGAAGTGGTGCTGGAAAACAGCCCCGAACCGGTGCGCAATCGCGTCATGATTTTAGAGCGTAGCGACGAGAAAACTCCGTTCGAACTGGGCGTCTGCGCGCCGAAAAAACGGCTGCATGAGCCGCTTATTGATGCGTTCTGGAAAATTGTGCTGGAGCGAAAAATTGCCGAGTAGTATCAGCGTCAGGTCTAAAATCAGAGGTAGATTCAGTTTTGCGGAATCTTTTCTGTATAATGACCCGCCATAATACACAGACGGTGTCATTGCCCCTATGACAGCGAAACACAAACTAAATTAGCCATCATTATGATAATCAAGCCAAAAATCCGTGGATTCATCTGTACAACGACCCATCCGACTGGCTGTAAAGTCAATGTGGAAAAGCAGATCGAGTACGTTAAACAAAACGGGAAAATCGAAAACGGTCCTTCCCGCGTGCTGGTCATCGGTGCTTCAACCGGCTATGGACTGGCATCAAGAATCTCCGCCGCGTTTGGCAGCGGAGCCGCCACTATCGGCGTATTTTTCGAAAAACCGGGTACCGAATCTAAACCAGGTTCAGCAGGCTGGTATAACGCCGCGGCTTTCGATGAAGCTGCAAAGCGGGAAGGTCTGTATTCCAAAAGCATTAACGGTGATGCGTTCTCCGACGAATGTCGTGATGAAGTCATCAAGCTCATCAAAGAAGACCTGGGCCAAATTGATTTAGTCGTTTATTCACTCGCTTCCCCGGTTCGTAAAATGCCGAAAACGGGTGAAGTTGTCCGTTCGGCGCTGAAACCTATTGGTGAGGTTTACACCTCTAAAGCGATTGATACCAATAAGGATCAGATCACGACGGCCAGCATTGAGCCCGCAACGGAAGAAGAAGTTCAGAACACCGTGACCGTAATGGGCGGAGAAGACTGGGAGCTGTGGATAGATGCCCTGCGCCAGGCCAATGTGCTGGCCGACGGCGTGAAAACCGTTGCTTATTCTTACATCGGTACCGATCTGACGTGGCCAATCTATTGGCATGGCGCGCTGGGCAAAGCGAAAGAAGACCTTGACCGTGCGGCAGGCGCGCTGCGTAATCAACTGTCTTCAATCAATGGCACAGCCAACGTTGCGGTCCTGAAATCGGTAGTCACACAGGCTTCTTCAGCCATTCCAGTAATGCCGCTGTATATCTCTATGGTCTTCAAGCTGATGAAAGAACAAGGGATTCATGAAGGATGCATTGAGCAGATTAACCGTCTGATGACCACCAGCCTGTACGGTGACAAGGCTGCGCTTGATGACCACCAGCGTATCCGCATGGATGACTGGGAACTGCGTGAAGATATTCAGCAGGCATGCCGCGATCTGTGGCCGCTGATCACCACCGAAAACCTGGCGCAAGAAACCGATTATGCAGGCTACAAGCTGGAATTTCTCAACCTGTTCGGTTTTGGCCTCGACGAAGTCGATTACGAGGCTGATGTGAACCCCGAAGTCGAATTTGATGTGGTGACTTTGTAATTTGCTGATGTAAGAGCAAAAACAGACGTCTGATCAAGTCCTGGCTGAAAAGTCAGGACTTTAACTAATCAGAGCAGTGCCGCCCTGCGTAAAGAATATTCCCTACCGCAATCTATGAAACCTTCCCCTTGTTAAGCCGTTCCCAAAAACAGAACAAGTAGTCTGTGATGCGTGAGAGACGGCGTTGTGGCGATAACATTGGGTGAAAGACGTCGGCACTTGCTACACGAAAATATATTTATGGGTAATGCCTGACGCGCAGAATAAATCATCACATTATAGATATTAATAAATAACGAATAAACTGTTACTATTTTTCATACCATAAACCAGTAGACTTAATAACGACAACTCCTGTACGATGCAATCTGATGTTAGATATATATCACGAAAATTAAGTTGTGAATTAAATTAACGTATATCATCCACACAGGGTATATTAACTAGCACCCATTCATATTCTAAATCATTCAGAATATGAATTAAATTGAAGTTACCATTAGATATACAGAGCCTATCCCAATAGGTGTAATTTTACAGTCATGTTGCAACACGGGTGGCCCGGCACAACAGGTTCATAGCCGGAATACGTGAGGAGGACTCGCTTCACACGCCTTTCAGGCTGCTCTGATGGCCGTTCAAACGCCTGCCCAGGTTCAGAATGCCAAATGTAATAGCCCATTGGGATAGACTCTTAATCCTGCTCATGGATCGGAGCTTACTATTATGCATTCAACGCATTTTCATCGGTTTGGTTATTCTGATAATTTATTAACTCCCGCCAACTATATTTCTCGACAGGTTGCCTTCTCTCCAGTTGAGATACCGGCGGCAGAGCCCATGCCACTGGTTTCGGCAATCATTCCATGCCTGAATGAAGAACTTACGCTTGCTATCTGTATTAAGAAAGTAACAGAAGCGTTTACTCGCCTGGATATTCAAGGTGAAATTATCATCGGTGATAATGGCTCAACAGACCAATCCGTTGAAATTGCAAAATCACTGGGTGCCCGAGTTATTCATCAATCCGTCAAAGGTTATGGCGCAGCAATAAGCGCGGCTGCCAGTGCGGCAAAAGGTAAATATCTCATTATGGCTGATGCCGATGACTCCTATGACTGGAGCCAACTAGATATTTTCGTCGATGCACTGGAAAGCGGTGCAGACTTTGTTATGGGTAATCGATTTGCTGGGGGAATAGAACCTGGGGCAATGCCTCCTCTGCATCGCTATCTGGGAAATCCACTGCTTTCCGGCATAGCCAGGCTGCTTTACCACTCACCCATTCGCGATTTCCACTGTGGGATGCGGGCCTTTACCCGCGAAGCATTTCAAAAAATGGCCACTCGTTCTACCGGTATGGAATTTGCCTCTGAAATGATCATTAACGCGCACCGCGCAGGACTCATCATTCATGAAGTGCCGATCAAGCTCTATCCGGACAAACGCAACCGTCCTCCTCATTTACGTTCATTTCGTGACGGCTGGAGACATCTGCGTCTTCTCATCGCTCATGCCCCGGACAGGCTCTATTTGATCCCTGGCTTTACGCTACTACTGCTCGGAGCTATCGGCCTTGCGCTGCTTGCCGCAGGCCCCATAGAAATCAACGGTTACTATTTTGGTATCCATTTCGTTGCCCTGGCGACAATGTCGACGCTTATTGGTCTTATCGCTGTCCTGTTAGGCGTGTTAGCGAAGGTCGCCATCGCCATTAACCACCCGATTGCGGAAAGCCGGGTTATCCCCTGGCTCATGCGCTCGCACCCTCTCGAGTGGCTGGTATTCAGCGGATCTGTGCTTGCCATAGCCGGTTTTTTCGCCGACCTCCTCCTTGCTTTTCACTGGATATTTACCCGTGGCTCAATGGAACAGTCGGTACACATTGTTTTTGCCATCAGTACAGCCTGCATCGCTGGAGTGCTGATGGTCCTGGCCGGATTCGTACTACAGCTCCTGCTGGACAGCCTGAACCGGCATGATTCAGATACCTCACCGCAAGGACCCGGAGTATGAAAAGAAACAGGGCCACCCCTCGAATTTGGCACACTGACTGGCTGTTGTTACGTGCACTGGCGAGACGATTACGCGAGCAAGCAGAACGTCACATTCAGCCAAATACCTTCATGATCGACTTTGGCTGCGGCGATTCCCCCTATGCTGAAATGATGCGTCAGTTGAATATTAACTATTGCGGTGCCGATCTTGATGACAGCGGTACACTCAAAATTGACCCACAGGGACGCATCCCTTTAGCTGATGGTGCCGCAGGAGCCATACTTTCAGTCCAGGTACTGGAACACGTCAGAGATCTTGATGCGTATTGCGCTGAAATTCGGCGTTTGTTAAATGATGATGGTCTCTTGTTACTTTCCACGCACGGAACCTGGCTCTATCATCCTCACCCCGAAGATCACCGCCGCTGGACCCGCACCGGTCTCATATCCGATCTTACCGATCGCGGGTTTGTGGTTGAAGAAGTCGACGCTCTGGTTGGCCCATTGGCTACAACCACCATTATTCGCCTGACAGGTTTTGCGTTTTTCATCCGTCGGCTCCCCCTCATCGGCGGCGTTCTAGCCTCAGGTCTGGCCGTCATGATGAATCTGCGCGCCATGTTCGAAGATTATGTCACGCCGGCGCAAGTACGGCATGACAACGCCTGCGTATTTTTACTTCGTGCCCGGAAAGCACCCCGATGAAAATTCGCACCTCTTTTACTTATCTCTGCATTTCTGGCTGCTGTTTCCTGGGACATAATGCCATCATGATCGTGGCGGATAGTTTATGCGTTGCGCTCTGGTTAGCGATCCTGTTGTCTTTCGCCATCATCGCTACCGTCGGTTATATCCTGCACAGCTTATTCACGTTTAAACAACCGCTTTCATTTGCTGGCTTTGGCCGTTATACCATCAGCATGTTGTTGAATATCCCTCTTGCCTTTGTCAGCACCTGGATTTGGTATCACTGGCTGGAATTTCCGATGACCATCGCTGCGCCGCTAGCTTCGCTCTGCATGCTCGTGCTGAATTTTCTCCTTAGCCGTTGGGCTATCAGCACGTCAGGTCGCAGTAAAGCCATACAAATATGATTAACGTTCCCCTTAATCCGCACTATCAACAGAAGACGTTGTTACTCCATCTCGTGGTTTATCCCCATTCGATGCGTCTGGTGAGGGTCTAGCCAGTGAATATCTTGATGATAAGCCATTTCTACGAGGCACACGGCGGAGGTATTGAACGCGTTGCCGGGCATTTGTGCCGCCAGTTCGCACACCTGGGAGCGACACCGTATTGGGCAGCCAGCGCCAGCGATGCGTTACCTACCGACAATCTCAACATTATCGCGTTACGCTGCGTCGATCCGTTGGAGAAACTCACCGGTCTGCCAATGCCGTTACCTGGCCCTACAGCCATTTGCGCACTTAGCGACGCCGTACGGCGTAGCGACGTGGTGGTGATTCACGATGCGCTCTATGCCACATCAATCCTTGGTATGATGATGGCCAAACTCCACGCGAAGCCCGTCATTCTGATTCAACATATTGCTGCCATTCCTTTCAGATCACCCGTACTGCGTCTGCTTATGCGGCTGGCTAATTTGGTCGTAACACGCCCGATGTTATGGGCCGCCGATGCCAGGGTATTTATTAGCGATACTGTCCGCCACGACCTGCTTGGGACCCCTGCGCGTTATCCGTATAAATTGCTGTTTAACGGGGTTGATAGCACCATTTTCTATCCCCCCGTGACTTCAGTATCCAGTCAAACTCCGCTGGCAAGATACAACCTCCCGCCTTGTGCCCGGCGCATACTATTCGTGGGTCGTTATGTTGAAAAGAAAGGGTTGTCGATACTGCACGCTCTGGCAATAACCAGACCGGAATGCCAGTTTTTACTGGCCGGAAACGGCCCACTTCGCCCCGCAGAATGGGGATTGAGCAACGTTTACGATCTTGGCGTTCAGGCCCCCCGCGCACTGGCAGAGCTTTATCGCTGTGCGGATGTTCTTCTGTTACCGGCCGTCGGAGAAGGTTATCCCCTTGTTATCCAGGAGGCAATGGCTTGTGGATTACCCGTCATCTGTGGTAGCCCGGCTCACAGAGCCGATCCCGTAGCGGCAAGCTGGATACATGGTGTGAACATAGACCTCAACGAGCCACAACGTTCGGCACAGTTCTGCTCTGTCGCAATAGATAACTGCGTGCTCTCCCTCCACGAACGTGAGACCATGATTTGTTATGCCAGAGAACATTATAGCTGGCGAAAAATGGCGCAGGAAATCATGGAGTTGGTGCTAAATGGAGATGGAGATAAAGCCAATGGCAAAGCCAGAAGATAATAAAATGGATACCTCCGGCACGCTTTTTATTGGCGCCTGCCCGCGCAGGTTAACGCTCCTCCTTAGTGTGAGTATTGCCATTAAAGTTACGCTTATTTTCGTTTTTGCCTGGCATATTCTCTTGATCATGGATGAGTTTGCCCAACTTGGCTACGCCAAGTATTTTGCTAATGGACTATTCGACACGATTCACCCCCCTAAGGCCGTAGGGTTTGCGGTGTTTTATAAACTGGCTCACCTGATTGGCTGGGATGCGGTTTCGATCATTCTCGTCGCGCGGATGCAGACGGCACTCCTCGCTTGTGGAACCCTGCTGCTGGTCTATGCCTGCGCGCGTGCGCTGGGCGAGCAGCGCTTACGGGCGCTTTTTATTATTCTCGTTTTACTCTGTTTTACGAATTTTATGGAGCGCATCTTCCGCACCCGTTCAGAGCCCCTGGCGCTGTTTTTCGCCCTGGCCGCCGTGCTGGTAATTCTGCGCGGCCATACGCTCAACGCAAGAAAGATTTTTATCGCCGGTATCCTGAGCGGACTGGCGTTTTTAGTTACCCAAAAATCAGCGTTCTTCAATCTGGCGCTTGGGCTTAGATTGGTGATTGACGCTACGCTGCGCAAACATTTCATCGATGCTATCGTTCGCGGCTTTTACTTAACCGCCGGTTGGTTACTTCCTGCAATTGCCTATTGCTTTATATTTGGCGGCAGCGACCCGTTACGTATCGCTGAAGGTTTGATCTTCGGTCCGGTAGAAGTGGCGGTATACAGCAGCGAAGCCTATAACGGGATTCGCGTATATGTCTTGCAAACCCTTTTAGACAATACGCTTCTCTATCTGCTCTGTTTTAGCGGCATGATAATGGCATTAAAGCGCTGGAAAACCTTGAGTGAAAAAACGCGCATCGCCCTGATTTTTTCATTCGTCATTACCACGTTAGTTTTCACTCATAACCAGCCCTGGCCCTATGTGTTTATTATGGCGCTACCGTTTATATCGCTCTGGTCCCTCATCCCGGTAGATAGCCTTCTCGCCCAAAACCGCAGGCCAGCCACGAGATTATTTATCCTGGCGGTGACAACAGTAACCCTGGTTTCAAGCTACTGTCTCAATCTCAGCTACCTGAAAATTAACAATGTGCAACAACTTGAACTGGTTACCAGAGCAGAAGCACTACTCAAACCTGACGAAAAGTATTTTGATGGTATAGGGATGCTGCCCAACAGGCTGGAGCCGACGACGCTGTGGCTCGATGCCTGGTATGTTTTAAAGACACGGCGAGAAGGTAAACATTCCGAAGCCTGGCAAGTGCTGACTCAGTCCCCCCCGAAAGTCATTATATGGTCCTACCGGTTGAGTAATATCTATTCTGCTATCGCAGAAGCCATCGACAACAGCTACGTCAAGGTCGCGCCAAATATAAGATTGGCGGGGCGACAACTACACATTGGCCGTCAGGAGGAATTTAACGTACCGCAGTCCGGAAGATATCAGTTGTACAGTGAAACCGGCACCCCCGTATCAGCACAAATAAACGTGGAAGGGATCACACTCGCCCCGCCGGTTACTTTGTCGGCAGGCGCTAAAACTATCACCTTACTTAATGGTCCGGAGAAGGCGCTATTGTTGCCAGAAGGGAATTATGATGGGTTGTTCAAAGACGGAGATGATAACAAAAAACTGTTTGCCCATACGTATTACCGTTGAGCTTACAAAAAAACAGGAGATAACCCGGTCAGGTCATCTCCTGTTAAGCCGCGGTTAGCCTGCAAGAAAAAAGCGGAATGCCGGGTTATGCGTTTCGTCGTGACATTCATAGCCCAGTTCTTGCAAACGCGTTTCGAAATCCGGTTCGTGATCGCCCAGTTCAAACGCGGCCAGTACGCGGCCATAGTCTGTGCCGTGGCTGCGGTAATGGAACAACGAGATATTCCAGTGAGTCCCCAGCGTATGCAAGAACTTGAGCAGCGCGCCGGGTGATTCCGGAAATTCGAAGCTGAATAAACGTTCCTGTAGCGGTTTCGACGGACGACCGCCAACCATGTAGCGTACGTGCAGCTTCGCCATTTCGTCGTCAGAGAGGTCAACCACGCTGTAGCCACCGTCGCGCAACAGATTCAGGATCTCCGTGCGTTCTTCCATCCCCCTGCTCAACCGGACACCGACGAAAATGCAGGCGTTCTTATCATCGGCAAAGCGATAGTTAAATTCAGTGACTGAGCGACCGCCCAGCAGCTGGCAAAACTTCAGGAAGCTGCCTTTTTCTTCCGGAATGGTCACTGCCAGCAGCGCCTCACGCTGTTCGCCCAGCTCGCAACGCTCGGAAACGTAGCGCAGACCGTGGAAATTGACGTTAGCGCCGGAAAGGATATGCGCCAGACGTTCGCCGCGGATGTTGTGCTGAGCGACGTACTTTTTCATTCCCGCCAGCGCCAGCGCGCCGGAAGGCTCTGCGACTGCGCGAACATCTTCGAACAGGTCTTTCATCGCCGCACATATCGCGTCGCTATCCACGGTGATGATGTCGTCGAGATATTCCTGACACAGACGGAAGGTTTCATCGCCAATGCGTTTTACCGCTACACCTTCGGCAAACAGGCCAACGCGTGGGAGATCGACCGGATGGCCCGCGTCCAGCGCCGCTTTCAGACAGGCGGAGTCTTCCGCCTCCACCGCAATCACTTTGATTTGCGGCATCAATTGCTTAATCAGTACCGCCACGCCCGCCGCCAGACCGCCGCCGCCGACCGGTACAAATACACGATCAAGATGCGCATCCTGCTGCAGCAGTTCCAGCGCCAGCGTTCCCTGACCGGCAATCACCATCGGATGATCGAATGGCGGAACCCAGGTAAAACCCTGCTGCTGCGACAGTTCAATCGCTTTCGCTTTCGCTTCATCAAAGTTTGCGCCATGCAGCAGCACTTCGCCGCCAAACCCGCGAACGGCATCGACTTTGATATCCGCCGTCGCAACAGGCATCACGATCAGCGCCTTCACGCCCAGACGAGCGGAGGAAAACGCCACGCCCTGGGCATGGTTGCCCGCAGAAGCGGTGATCACCCCATGAGCTTTTTGCGCCTCGGTCAGCCCTGCCATCATCGCGTAAGCGCCTCGAAGCTTGAAGCTGTGAACGGGCTGCCGGTCTTCGCGCTTCACGAGGATCACGTTATCAAGGCGCGATGAGAGCTTTTCCATTTTTTGTAGCGGCGTTACCTGCGCCGCTTCGTATACCGGTGCGCGGAGAACCGCACGCAGATATTCAGCCCCTTCCGGGGCTGCTGACAGAGGTTGTGATTCGGCCATCATCAGCCTCCCAGTTTCGATTTATCGCGGACCGCGCCTTTATCGGCGCTGGTCGCCAGGCTGGCATAGGCGCGCAGCGCAAACGACACCTGACGCTGACGATTTTTCGGAGTCCACGCTTTGTCGCCGCGCGCTTCCTGTGCTTCACGACGCGCAGCAATTTCCGCATCGCTCAGTTGCAGTTGAATGCCACGGTTTGGAATATCGATAGCAATCATGTCACCGTCTTCAATGATCGCGATATTGCCGCCGCTGGCCGCTTCCGGTGAAACGTGACCAATGGAGAGGCCAGAGGTGCCGCCAGAGAAACGACCGTCGGTAACCAGTGCGCACGCTTTGCCGAGGCCCATCGACTTGAGGAAGGTGGTCGGGTAGAGCATTTCCTGCATCCCCGGTCCGCCTTTCGGCCCTTCGTAGCGGATCACGACCACATCGCCTGCCACCACTTTGCCGCCGAGGATCGCGTCAACCGCCTCATCCTGGCTTTCATACACTTTGGCCGGGCCAGTGAACTTCAGAATACTGTCATCCACGCCGGCGGTTTTGACGATGCAGCCATTTTCCGCGAAGTTTCCGTAAAGTACCGCCAGACCACCATCTTTGCTGTAGGCATGTTCCAGCGAACGGATACAGCCTTCAGCGCGATCGTCATCCAGCGAGTCCCAGCGGCAATCCTGCGAGAACGCTTCTGTAGTACGAATACCCGCAGGGCCTGCGCGGAACATCTGCTTCACGGCGTCATCTTGCGTCACCGTGATGTCATACTGCTCAAGGGTTTGCGGCAACGTCAGCCCCAGCACGTTCTTCACGTCCCGGTTCAACAGGCCCGCACGATCCAGCTCGCCCAGAATCCCCAGCACCCCGCCCGCACGGTGAACATCTTCCATGTGGTATTTCTGCGTACTCGGCGCCACTTTGCACAGCTGCGGCACTTTACGGGAAAGTTTGTCGATATCACTCATTGTGAAATCGATCTCCGCTTCCTGCGCCGCCGCCAATAAGTGCAGAACGGTATTGGTGGAACCGCCCATCGCGATATCCAGCGTCATGGCGTTCTCAAACGCGGCCTTGCTGGCTATGCTGCGCGGCAGCGCGGAGGCGTCATCCTGCTCGTAGTAACGTTTAGTCAGCTCAACAATGCGTTTACCGGCATTGAGGAACAACTGTTTACGGTCGGCGTGAGTCGCCAACAGCGAACCGTTACCCGGCTGTGACAGGCCCAACGCTTCGGTCAGACAGTTCATCGAGTTCGCGGTAAACATCCCGGAACAGGAGCCACAGGTCGGACAGGCGGAACGTTCAACCTGATTACTCTGATCGTCAGAGACTTTCGGGTCCGCGCCCTGGATCATGGCATCGACCAGATCGAGCTTGATGATTTTATCAGACAGCTTGGTTTTCCCGGCTTCCATCGGACCGCCGGAAACGAAGATCACCGGAATGTTCAGACGCAGGGAAGCCATCAGCATCCCTGGGGTGATTTTGTCGCAGTTGGAGATACAGACCATTGCATCGGCACAATGGGCATTCACCATGTACTCCACCGAATCAGCGATCAGCTCGCGCGACGGCAGTGAATAAAGCATGCCCCCGTGACCCATAGCGATACCATCATCCACGGCAATGGTATTGAACTCTTTCGCCACGCCGCCGGACGCTTCAATCTGTTCAGCGACCAGTTTACCGAGATCGCGCAGGTGCACGTGTCCTGGCACAAACTGGGTGAATGAGTTCACGACGGCAATGATCGGTTTGCCAAAATCGGCATCCGTCATTCCGGTTGCGCGCCACAGCGCGCGGGCTCCTGCCATATTGCGGCCATGAGTGGTGGTAGCGGAACGGTACTTAGGCATGCGTTATTTACTCCTGGTGTCTGTAAAACGGGACGGTGCGTGCCGTCCCATTTATCTTTAATTATGAATTTACCTGATCCAACCAGCCCCATTTGTCCTCGGTTTCGCCGGTGAACAGGCCGAAGAACGCTTGCTGGATGCGTTTGGTGACTGGACCACAGCGGCCTTCGCCCACCTGAATGCCGTCAACGCTGCGAACCGGGGTGATTTCCGCCGCGGTACCAGACATGAAGACTTCATCCGCCAGATACAGGGATTCGCGGGACAGAACCTGCTCGCGCACTTCAATACCCAGTTCTTTCGCCAGTTTAATGATGGCGTCACGGGTGATCCCCGGCAACGCGGAAGAGGTAAACGGCGGGGTAAACAGCACACCGTCTTTCACTTCAAACAGGTTTTCACCGGCGCCTTCGGAGATGTAACCATTCACATCCAGCGCAATACCTTCCTGATAGCCATGACGACGCGCTTCGCTACCCACCAGAAGTGACGAAAGGTAGTTACCACCCGCTTTTGCGGCGGTCGGGATAGTGTTAGGTGCGGCACGGTTCCACGAGGAAACCATTGCATCGATCCCTTGTTCCAGCGCTTCAGCGCCCAGGTACGCGCCCCACGGGAACGCAGCGATAATGACGTCGGTGGTGTATCCCGGAGGCGGGTTCACGCCCATGCCTACATCGCCAACAAACACCAGCGGGCGAATATAAGCACTGGTCAGGTTGTTTTTACGGATCACCTCACGACAGGCTTCCATCAACTCATCCACGCTCTGAGAGACCGGGAAACGATAAATTTTGGCTGAGTCATGCAGGCGTTGCATATGTTCACGATGACGGAACACCACCGGGCCTTTGTGCGAGTCATAGCAACGGATGCCTTCAAAGACAGACGTACCGTAGTGCAGCGCGTGGGACATCACGTGAACTTTCGCGTCTTCCCAACGAACCATCTCGCCATTGAACCAAATGTAATCAGCTTTTTTCGTCGTCATTTCTTCTTCCTGTCACGCTTACGCGCGGATTTGTTGTGATGTTGTTGTGCTCTGGCAGATGGCAACATGTGCCACATCCACCAGCTTACTTAACTGACTAAACAGTAAGTCGACCGACCGTGGACTGGCAACGGTCAATTCGATATTTATATTCTGCGCGTCACGGGCGGCTTCCATATTCATGGCACATACCTGAAAACCACGGTGGCGTACCACACGTAAAACACGTTCCAGCGTTTCCGGGTTAAAGCGAGCCTCTACGGCGACCTGATGTTGCATCATGATAATTTCTCCAGCATTTCAGCGTTGCTGGCGCCAGGCGGCACCAGTGGCCAGACATTCTCAAGTTCGTCGATTGAGACATGAAGCAGGTATGGCCCGTCGCTATTCAGCAGGGTATCGAGCGCCGCTTCAACCTGGTCTTTTCGGGTGATGTGTTGGCCAGGGATGCCGAAGGCGCTGGCTAACGTGAGGAAATCGGGGTTATCGGTTAAGGTGGTTTCGCTATATCGTTCCTGGAAAAACAGCTGCTGCCATTGTCGAACCATACCTAACCGTTGGTTATCCAGTAAAACGATCTTCAACGGTAACTGCTTACGTTTTACTGTGCCCAGTTCCTGAACATTCATCATGAAGGAGCCGTCACCGGAGATACAGATAACGGTGTCGTCCGGTCGCGCAACCTGCGCCCCAACGGCAGCCGGTAAACCAAAGCCCATCGTGCCTAAGCCGCTGGAGGTGATGAAATTCTCCGGGCGACTGTAGGTCATATGTTGTGCAGACCACATCTGATGCTGACCGACATCCGTCGTTACAACACAGTTGGCAGGCTTACGCTCCGACAGCTGTTTCAGCAGCAGCGGCGCGTAGATGGCCTCCCCTGGATGATCGTAGCGCCAGGTGTGGTCAGTACGCAGTTCCGCATTACGCTGACGCCATTCATCGATGTCGACCGGTTGTTGCAGCGCAGGCAGCAGTGCATTCAAATCGCCCTGCAAGGTGACATGCGCCCGGCGCAGTTTGTTCAGTTCAGCCGGATCGATATCCATGTGGATAACACTGGCATGGGGCGCGAAAGTATCCAGTTTGCCGGTCACCCGGTCATCAAAACGTGCACCTACGGCAATCAACAAATCACATTCCTGCACGGCAAAATTCGCGGCTTTGGTGCCATGCATACCCAGCATCCCCAGATAGTAGGGATAATCCGCCTCAACAGCCCCCAGGCCTTTCAGCGTGCAGGTCACCGGCATTTGCGTTACCGCAATAAACTCACGCAGCGCCGGAACCGCCTGCGCCATCCCTACGCCTCCTCCCACATACAGCATCGGTTTTTGCGCCTGAGCCAGCATGTTACGCGCCTGCTCTACGTCAGCCTGAGGAAAAACTGCCGCGTTATCGACGGTCGTGAAATACGGTTCCAGCGCCCCGGTGGCTAACTGGATATCTTTCGGGATATCAACCAGAACCGGACCCGGACGACCCGTGTTAGCGACCTCAAACGCCTCCGCCATGATGCGTGGCAGCTCTTCCAGAGACTGCACCAGGAAACTGTGCTTGGTGCAGGCCAACGACAACCCCAGTACATCCACTTCCTGAAACGCATCAGTGCCGATGAGCGGCGCAGCAACCTGCCCGGTGATCGCGACAACAGGGACCGAATCTAACAGCGCATCTGCAAGTCCGGTGATCAGGTTGGTTGCCCCCGGACCAGAAGTAGCGATGCAGACCCCCGTTTTACCGGTGGAACGGGCATAGCCAATGGCTGCGATCGCGGCCCCCTGTTCGTGTCGGCACAGCAGGTGTTCCACGCCACCGTCGTACAACGCATCGTAGACCGGCATAATTGCGCCACCGGGATAGCCGAATACGGTGTCGACCCCCTGTGCACGCAACGCATGTACCACCCACTGTGCTCCATTCATAGTTAGTTCCCCGTCATAAATCTGAAGAAACAGAATTTTATGCTGTTATTCATTTTCTGCTCCTCTGTTGTGTTTTTAAGGTCAAAAAAAACCCCCGGACCTTTCGGTGCGGGGGTCTTAGTTCGTTAAGGCTTGATTTTTAAGCCTTTCCTCGTCCAAGTGCAGCCCCGCACGGTGGGATAATAATCACCACCACGCTAATCACGACCAGGCTAATCACTCGTAGAAGGGCTGTCATTTTTGTCTTTTCTGGCATCTTGTTCGAAGGAATGCCTAAAGAGTTACCATAGATTTCGCCAATAGCACAAGATTTTTTTCTTTTCATTTTTCTGACTCAGCTAACGGATTAACGAAAACTCCTTGTTTTATATACAAAAACCAGGAATTGAAAAAAATTCACTATCTGGACGGAAGTAAACCCCTTTTTCATAACGTCGCAGGAGAGGAAAACGGATTGCGAGCGCCCTTCCAGAAAAAGAGAAGACGTAAACTAATTGCATTAAAAGTGCGGAATCTTCTGCGAATAAACATTATTTAGCAGTGATCTTGCAGAGAGGAAATTAGACATAATAGTGGCATCTGGAGGGACTATGTCACTGTCAATTGTTCATACACGCGCTGCGCTGGGTGTCAATGCACCGGCGATTACTATCGAAGTGCATATCAGCAACGGTTTACCCGGTTTAACACTGGTGGGGTTACCAGAAACGACCGTCAAAGAGGCGCGCGACCGGGTACGCAGCGCGATCATTAATAGCGGATATGACTTTCCCGCAAAGAAAATCACCATCAATCTCGCCCCTGCCGATCTTCCCAAAGAGGGCGGGAGATATGATTTACCTATTGCTGTGGCGCTTCTGGTTGCCTCTGAGCAGCTTACAACCCATAAACTCGACCAATATGAGTTAGTGGGTGAATTAGCGCTTACAGGTGTGTTACGCGGCGTTCCCGGCGCCATATCCAGCGCAACCGAGGCAATACGGGTGGGAAGGGGCATTATCGTGGCAAAAGAGAACGAAGACGAAGTCGGGCTGATTGAGGGTGAAGGATGTCTGGTTGCCGATCATCTACAAGCTGTCTGTGCCTTCCTGGAAGGAAAACATGACCTTAGCCATCCTGTTGTTAACAACGACACTATCAGTGTGTCATCTGATGATCTCAGCGATATTATTGGTCAGGAGCAAGGGAAGCGCAGCCTTGAGATCACCGCCGCAGGTGGCCACAATCTGCTATTAGTTGGCCCACCGGGTACGGGGAAAACGATGCTTGCCAGCCGTCTTAATGGCCTGTTGCCGGCATTAAGTAACGAAGAAGCCCTGGAAAGCGCCGCTATCCTCAGTCTGGTTAACTCGACCAGCGTGCAAAAATTATGGAAACAACGACCTTTTCGCTCACCACACCACAGCGCATCCCTGACCGCCATGGTTGGTGGCGGAACTATCCCCGCACCAGGCGAAATTTCTTTGGCACACAACGGCATACTGTTTCTTGATGAGCTGCCTGAGTTTGAACGACGCACATTAGATGCTCTACGTGAACCGATAGAGTCTGGTCAGATCCACCTTTCGCGTACGCGCGCTAAGATCACCTATCCTGCGCGCTTTCAATTGGTAGCGGCAATGAATCCCAGTCCCACCGGTCATTATCAGGGCAACCATAACCGCAATACGCCTGAACAGACATTACGCTATCTCAGTCGGCTATCGGGCCCCTTTCTGGACCGCTTTGATCTTTCTCTTGAGATCCCTCTCCCACCACCAGGCATACTCAGCCAGCCCGGTGTAAAGGGAGAAAACAGCTTTACGGTTAAACAGCGGGTCATTGGTGCGCGGGAACGTCAGCATAAACGCCAGGGCAAATTGAATGCGCACCTGCAAAACAGGGAGATACGCGAACATTGTCCGTTAGCGGATGAAGACGCGCAGTGGCTTGAAGAGACACTCATCCATCTTGGATTGTCTATACGCGCCTGGCAGCGATTATTAAAGGTATCGAGGACTATTGCCGATCTCGCGCAAGCCGAACACATTTCACGAAGACACTTGCAGGAAGCGGTCAGTTACCGGGCGATAGATCGATTGCTTGCTCACCTGCAGAAACAACTGACATAAAAAAAGGGCCTTCGCCCTTTTTTTTATTAGTCATCAGACTCTGTGTAGTCCTCAGCACCTTCCATCTGCGGTTTACCGCCGGACAGGGTATGGAAACGTTTTGGACGCTTGATACGCGTCATATATTTGGACCAGACGCGTTCCGCTTCGGTCACTGGCTCACGTTCACCACGACATACCGCAACAAAGAGCTTCTCTTCTTCGGTAACCGGCTCGCGTTTTCCGAGATCCAGCTCGTTGAAGGCATAACCGTGACGTTCAAGCAGTTGCGCCTCTTTGATAGTGAAATCACCATGACGAGAGAATCCGCGTGGATAATATTTGTTGTCGAAATATCGATTAGTCGTCGTAAAGCTTTCCGCCATCCTGCACGCTCCTAATTCTTTGGCCGATCTATTTATGGCGCGGAGTATTAGTTACGCTTGACAGAGTGTAAAACAAAACATTTAAATCATAACGACAAATAATTTTGCGGAGAGCACTGTGGATACGGAATTGTTAAAAACCTTCCTGGAAGTTAGCCGAACGCGCCACTTTGGCCGGGCTGCGGAAGCGCTCTACCTGACTCAGTCGGCGGTAAGCTTTCGCATCAGACAGTTGGAAAATCAACTGGGTGTGAATCTTTTTACCCGCCACAGAAATAATATCCGTTTAACGGCGGCCGGCGAGAAGCTTCTGCCCTATGCGGAAACGCTAATGAATACATGGCAGGCAGCACGTAAAGAGGTCGCCCATACATCCAGACATAATGAATTTTCAATCGGTGCCAGCGCCTCTCTGTGGGAGTGCATGCTCAACGGCTGGTTGGGGCTCTTGTATCAGTCACAAGAGCCCCAGAACGGCCTGCAATTCGAAGCCCGTATTGCGCAGCGCCAGTCCCTGGTAAAACAGTTGCATGAACGTCAGCTTGATCTGCTTATCACCACAGAAGCCCCAAAAATGGATGAATTTAGCAGTCAATTACTGGGGTATTTCACCCTGGCGTTATATTGCGCCAGCCCCTCAACGATGAAAGAGGCTCTGAATTATCTGCGCCTGGAGTGGGGGCCAGACTTTCAACAAAACGAAGTGGGATTGATTGCTGCCGATGAAGTCCCGGTACTCACCACCAGTTCTGCTGAACTGGCCAGACAGCAACTTCATGCACTGAACGGTTGCACATGGTTACCCACACGTTGGGCAAAAGAGAAAGGAGGGTTGCATACTGTTGCAGACAGCGCAACGCTTTCGCGTCCGTTATACGCTATTTGGCTGCAAAATAGTGATAAACATGTACTGATCAAAGATCTTCTAAAGATAGATGTACTGGGAGAATAAGCAGAAATGAGATTGGCAAGGATGCCAGAAAAGGAAGAGATCGGTATCTGGAGGCGAGTTTTACAGACAAAAAAAATCCTTAGCAGATGCTAAGGATTATTTTCTGGCAGGGGCGGAGAGACTCGAACTCCCAACACCCGGTTTTGGAGACCGGTGCTCTACCAATTGAACTACGCCCCTAATTAGGGTGGCGGAACGGACGGGACTCGAACCCGCGACCCCCTGCGTGACAGGCAGGTATTCTAACCAACTGAACTACCGCTCCACCGAATTTTTCTACAACCACTGATTTTTACATCAGTTTACTGCTTAATTTGATGYCTGGCAGTTCCCTACTCTCGCATGGGGAGACCCCACACTACCATCGGCGCTACGGCGTTTCACTTCTGAGTTCGGCATGGGGTCAGGTGGGACCACCGCGCTACAGCCGCCAGGCAAATTCTGTTT
>NZ_CP070239.1:1295200-1297381 GCF_016906145.1 Citrobacter sp. MGH 55 | reverse complement strand
GCTGAAAATTTTCTCTCAATCCGCCAAAACAGCTTCGGCGTTGTAAGGTTAAGCCTCACGGTTCATTAGTACCGGTTAGCTCAACGCATCGCTGCGCTTACACACCCGGCCTATCAACGTCGTCGTCTTCAACGTTCCTTCAGGACCCTTAAAGGGTCAGGGAGAACTCATCTCGGGGCAAGTTTCGTGCTTAGATGCTTTCAGCACTTATCTCTTCCGCATTTAGCTACCGGGCAGTGCCATTGGCATGACAACCCGAACACCAGTGATGCGTCCACTCCGGTCCTCTCGTACTAGGAGCAGCCCCCCTCAATTCTCCAGCGCCCACGGCAGATAGGGACCGAACTGTCTCACGACGTTCTAAACCCAGCTCGCGTACCACTTTAAATGGCGAACAGCCATACCCTTGGGACCTACTTCAGCCCCAGGATGTGATGAGCCGACATCGAGGTGCCAAACACCGCCGTCGATATGAACTCTTGGGCGGTATCAGCCTGTTATCCCCGGAGTACCTTTTATCCGTTGAGCGATGGCCCTTCCATTCAGAACCACCGGATCACTAAGACCTGCTTTCGCACCTGCTCGCGCCGTCACGCTCGCAGTCAAGCTAGCTTATGCCTTTGCACTAACCTCCTGATGTCCGACCAGGATTAGCTAACCTTCGTGCTCCTCCGTTACTCTTTAGGAGGAGACCGCCCCAGTCAAACTACCCACCAGACACTGTCCGCAACCCGGATTACGGGCCCACGTTAGAACACCAGCCATTAAAGGGTGGTATTTCAAGGGCGGCTCCACACGAACTGGCGTCCGCGCTTCAAAGCCTCCCACCTATCCTACACATCAAGGACCAGTGTTCAGTGTCAAGCTATAGTAAAGGTTCACGGGGTCTTTCCGTCTTGCCGCGGGTACACTGCATCTTCACAGCGAGTTCAATTTCACTGAGTCTCGGGTGGAGACAGCCTGGCCATCATTACGCCATTCGTGCAGGTCGGAACTTACCCGACAAGGAATTTCGCTACCTTAGGACCGTTATAGTTACGGCCGCCGTTTACCGGGGCTTCGATCAAGAGCTTCTCCTTACGGATAACCCCATCAATTAACCTTCCGGCACCGGGCAGGCGTCACACCGTATACGTCCACTTTCGTGTTTGCACAGTGCTGTGTTTTTAATAAACAGTTGCAGCCAGCTGGTATCTTCGACTGATTTCAGCTCCACGAGTAAATCGCTTCACCTACATATCAGCGTGCCTTCTCCCGAAGTTACGGCACCATTTTGCCTAGTTCCTTCACCCGAGTTCTCTCAAGCGCCTTGGTATTCTCTACCTGACCACCTGTGTCGGTTTGGGGTACGATCTGATGTTACCTGATGCTTAGAGGCTTTTCCTGGAAGCAGGGCATTTGTTGCTTCAGCACCGTAGTGCCTCGTCATCACGCCTCAGTGTTAAAGTGAACCGGATTTACCTGGAACACACACCTACACGCTTAAACCGGGACAACCGTCGCCCGGCCAACATAGCCTTCTCCGTCCCCCCTTCGCAGTAACACCTGGTACAGGAATATTAACCTGTTTCCCATCGACTACGCCTTTCGGCCTCGCCTTAGGGGTCGACTCACCCTGCCCCGATTAACGTTGGACAGGAACCCTTGGTCTTCCGGCGAGCGGGCTTTTCACCCGCTTTATCGTTACTTATGTCAGCATTCGCACTTCTGATACCTCCAGCATGCCTCACAGCACACCTTCACAGGCTTACAGAACGCTCCCCTACCCAACAACACTTCGTGTCGCTGCCGCAGCTTCGGTGCATGGTTTAGCCCCGTTACATCTTCCGCGCAGGCCGACTCGACCAGTGAGCTATTACGCTTTCTTTAAATGATGGCTGCTTCTAAGCCAACATCCTGGCTGTCTGAGCCTTCCCACATCGTTTCCCACTTAACCATGACTTTGGGACCTTAGCTGGCGGTCTGGGTTGTTTCCCTCTTCACGACGGACGTTAGCACCCGCCGTGTGTCTCCCGTGATAACATTCTCCGGTATTCGCAGTTTGCATCGGGTTGGTAAGCCGGGATGGCCCCCTAGCCGAAACAGTGCTCTACCCCCGGAGATGAATTCACGAGGCGCTACCTAAATAGCTTTCGGGGAGAACCAGCTATCTCCCGGTTTGATTGGCCTTTCACCCCCAGC
>NZ_CP070239.1:1292386-1293280 GCF_016906145.1 Citrobacter sp. MGH 55 | reverse complement strand
TCCGCTAATTTTTCAACATTAGTCGGTTCGGTCCTCCAGTTAGTGTTACCCAACCTTCAACCTGCCCATGGCTAGATCACCGGGTTTCGGGTCTATACCCTGCAACTTAACGCCCAGTTAAGACTCGGTTTCCCTTCGGCTCCCCTATTCGGTTAACCTTGCTACAGAATATAAGTCGCTGACCCATTATACAAAAGGTACGCAGTCACCCCATTAAAGAGGCTCCCACTGCTTGTACGTACACGGTTTCAGGTTCTTTTTCACTCCCCTCGCCGGGGTTCTTTTCGCCTTTCCCTCACGGTACTGGTTCACTATCGGTCAGTCAGGAGTATTTAGCCTTGGAGGATGGTCCCCCCATATTCAGACAGGATACCACGTGTCCCGCCCTACTCATCGAGCTCACAACACATGCAATTTTGTGTACGGGGCTGTCACCCTGTATCGCCGGCCTTTCCAGACCGTTCCACTACCACACATGCTGATTCAGGCTCTGGGCTGCTCCCCGTTCGCTCGCCGCTACTGGGGGAATCTCGGTTGATTTCTTTTCCTCGGGGTACTTAGATGTTTCAGTTCCCCCGGTTCGCCTCGTTAACCTATGGATTCAGTTAACGATAGTGCAACGAATTGCACTGGGTTTCCCCATTCGGACATCGCCGGTTATAACGGTTCATATCACCTTACCGACGCTTTTCGCAGATTAGCACGTCCTTCATCGCCTCTGACTGCCAGGGCATCCACCGTGTACGCTTAGTCGCTTAACCTCACAACCCGAAGATGTTTCTTTCGATTCATCATCATGTTGCGAAAATTTGAGAGACTCGAACACACCATTAACAGTGTGTCGTTTCAATTTTCAGCTTGATCCAGATTTTTAAAGAGCAAATATCTCAAACG
>NZ_CP070239.1:1253311-1291074 GCF_016906145.1 Citrobacter sp. MGH 55 | reverse complement strand
CCTTCCTCCCCGCTGAAAGTACTTTACAACCCGAAGGCCTTCTTCATACACGCGGCATGGCTGCATCAGGCTTGCGCCCATTGTGCAATATTCCCCACTGCTGCCTCCCGTAGGAGTCTGGACCGTGTCTCAGTTCCAGTGTGGCTGGTCATCCTCTCAGACCAGCTAGGGATCGTCGCCTTGGTGAGCCGTTACCTCACCAACAAGCTAATCCCATCTGGGCACATCCGATGGCAAGAGGCCCGAAGGTCCCCCTCTTTGGTCTTGCGACATTATGCGGTATTAGCTACCGTTTCCAGTAGTTATCCCCCTCCATCGGGCAGTTTCCCAGACATTACTCACCCGTCCGCCACTCGTCAGCGAAGCAGCAAGCTGCTTCCTGTTACCGTTCGACTTGCATGTGTTAGGCCTGCCGCCAGCGTTCAATCTGAGCCATGATCAAACTCTTCAATTTAAGTTTGATGCTCCTAGAATTAAACGTCGTAATGAATTACGTGTTCACTCTTTGAGACTTGGTATTCATTTTTTGTCTTGCGACGTTAAGAATCCATGTCACTCTGAGTGCCCACACAGATTGTCTGATAAATTGTTAAAGAGCAGTGCCGCTTCGCTTTTTCTCAGCGGCGCGGGGTGTGCATAATACGCTTTCCCGCTTCAGAGTCAAGCATTTATTTCGCTTTTCTCTGTCGGTGTTCGTCACTGGTTTTCACCGAAGAACCCTGCTGACCCGGCGGCTTGTGTGCCGTTGTTCCGTGTCAGTGGAGGCGCATTATAGGGAGTTATTTCGGGCTGACAAGGGGAAATTTAAAATAATTTTCCGAGTGTTCTTTTTTTCACCAAAACAGGTATTAACGTGCCATAAAATAAGCGTTTTGCTGTTTTTGCAGCCGCAATCACACTTCCTGGTGGCATACTAATGAGTAAGAAAAAGATAAAGGACAAAGAGTCATGCCTTTAAGCGCACAACAGTTGGCTGCACAGAAAAACCTTTCCTATGTCCTGGCAGAGAAGCTGGCGCAGCAGATCCTCAAAGGTGCATATGCCCCTGGTGCCATTCTTCCTGGCGAAATTGAGCTTGGCGAACAGTTTGGTGTGAGTCGGACCGCCGTTCGGGAAGCAGTTAAAACATTAACGGCCAAAGGGATGGTGCTGCCGCGCCCTCGCATTGGCACCCGAGTGATGCCACAGGCAAACTGGAATTTCCTCGATCAGGAATTACTCACCTGGTGGATGACTGAAGAGAATTTTCAGCAGGTTATCGAACACTTTCTGGTGATGCGTATTAGCCTGGAGCCTCAGGCGTGCTCGCTGGCGGCAACAATCGGTACCGCAGAACAAAAAGCGCATCTAAATACATTAATGGAAGAGATGGTGGCGCTGAAAAAGAACTTTAAGCGCGAGCGCTGGATTGAAGTGGACATGGCCTGGCATGAACACATTTATGAAATGAGCGCGAACCCGTTCTTAACCTCATTTGCCTCGTTGTTTCATTCTGTCTACCATACCTATTTTAATTCAATCACCTATAACACCGTTGTGAAGCTGGATTTGCATCAGGCGATTGTCGATGCCATTGCACAAAGCGACGGTGACGGTGCGTTTAAGGCCTGTCAGGCGCTACTGTTCGCCCCAAATGAACGTCCAGAAAATAACCAGGATTGTGCATGACCAACAAAAAAGCACGCAGTATGGCCGGATTGCCGTGGATAGCGGCAATGGCTTTCTTCATGCAGGCACTGGACGCCACTATTCTAAATACCGCTTTACCCGCCATTGCCCAGAGTCTCAATCGCTCCCCGCTGGCAATGCAGTCCGCGATTATCAGCTATACCCTGACGGTAGCCATGCTAATTCCGGTGAGCGGATGGCTGGCCGATCGCTTTGGTACCCGACGCGTATTCATGATCGCTGTGAGTTTGTTCACGCTCGGCTCACTCGCCTGTGCGCTTTCCAGTACGTTACCGGAGTTGGTTATCTTTCGCGTGATTCAGGGGATTGGTGGCGCAATGATGATGCCTGTTGCTCGCCTGGCATTATTAAGAGCTTACCCACGCAGTGAACTGCTGCCGGTGCTGAATTTTGTGACGATGCCTGGACTGGTCGGCCCCATTCTGGGTCCCGTACTGGGAGGCGTTCTCGTCACCTGGGCCAGTTGGCACTGGATTTTCCTGATCAATATTCCGATAGGAATCGCCGGTATTTTATATGCGCGCAAATATATGCCGAACTTCACCACCCCTCGGCGCAAATTTGATATGACTGGCTTCTTTCTTTTCGGCCTGAGTCTGGTGCTCTTTTCCAGCGGGATGGAGTTATTTGGCGAGAAAATTGTCGCCACCTGGATAGCACTGACCATTATTCTGCTGAGTATTGTGTTACTGCTGGCTTATAATCGTCATGCGCGACGCCATCCCACCCCGCTTATTTCGTTGTCACTGTTTAAGACCCGCACTTTCTCCGTCGGCATTTCCGGTAACCTGGCAACCCGTCTGGGAACAGGATGTGTGCCGTTCCTGATGCCATTGATGCTACAGGTAGGATTTGGCTTTCCGGCGCTGATTGCCGGTTGCATGATGGCGCCCACCGCGCTGGGTTCAATACTGGCGAAGTCGATGGTGACGCAGGTACTGCGCCGTCTGGGTTATCGAACCACCCTGGTGGGCATTACGGTCTTTATCGGATTGATGATTGCGCAGTTTTCTCTGCAATCTCCCGCCATGCCCGTCTGGATGTTGATTCTGCCGTTATTCATTCTCGGGATGGCGATGTCGACGCAATTCACCGCAATGAACACCATTACGCTGGCCGATCTGACCGATGATAACGCCAGCAGTGGCAACAGCGTACTGGCCGTTACGCAACAACTGTCCATCAGTTTAGGGGTAGCGATAAGCGCGGCGGTGTTACGCATCTATGAAGGGATGGAAGGAACCAATACGGTCGAACAGTTCCACTACACCTTTATAACGATGGGTGCGATTACGATCGTGTCAGCCCTGATGTTCATGTTGCTGAGAGCCAAAGATGGCCGCAACCTGATCAAAGAGCGACACAAACCTACACGGAACCCCGCGCCATCAAAACAGGAGTAAGTTGCAAACGCTGCTGTTGTAGGGCGGGTTGCGCCATCCGATGAATCAGAACATCGATGGCCAGCTCACCCAGTTCATCTTTCGGCTGATGAATCGTGGTAAGCGGCGGCGTCATGTAACGCGCCAGTTCGATGTCATCGTAGCCAATCACCGCCATGTCCTGCGGAATTCGCAATCCGGCCTGGTACAACGCCTGATAGGCGCCGACGGCCATGGCATCATTGCCGGTAAACACAGCGTGGGGCCGATGTTGATGCGAAAGCAGTTTCTGCATGGCCTCAAACCCACCGCCAAATTCAAAATCACCGGTAATTTCGTAACCGTCCGGGATATTCAGCCCGGCACGCTTCATCGCTGCGCGATACCCTTCCAGACGCAATCGCGCCGGGGTTTTATCCAATGGCCCGGTAATGCAGGCAATACGGGTAAAGCCTTTATCAATCAAATGCTGTGTAGCCAGGTCGCCGCCAAGCAACGAGTTATCCTGAATAAGATCGCTATCCCCATCGCCATCAAAAGGCGACCAGTCCATCATAACAGTAGGGATAGAAGGATAGCGCTGCATGATCTCACGCGATGGCTGGTGTGTTTCGGTACAGAGCAACAGTAAACCATCCACCCGCTTTTGCATCAGGGTTTCCAGATTACGGTTCATGCGCTGCTCATCGCCTTCAGTATTGCATAACACCAGGCTATAGCCGCGTTCAAAACAGCTGCGCTCAACGCCACGCACCAGTTCGGAATAAAAAGGGTTGGTACTCGCTGTAATCAGCATGCCGATGGTGCGCGTCTGATTCAGCTTCAGGCTGCGCGCCAACGCAGAAGGGGCGTAATTTAATGACTTGATCGCCGCATCGACTTTTTCAGTTATCGCTTCACTGACAAAGCGATCCTTATTAATGACATGCGAAACGGTTGAAGTGGAAACGCCCGCCAGGCGGGCAACATCCTTCATGGTAGCCAAGCGTTACCTCTGCTGACCTAAAAACGCCTCAATTTCTTCACGCCACGGCACGGAAGGCTGTGCTCCTTTACGGGTCACCGCAATTGCCGCAGCGGCATGCGCAAAGCGGATTGCGTCAGACAACGGTTTTTCTTCCAGCAGAGCGGTGATCAGCGCGCCGTTGAAGGTATCGCCCGCAGCGATAGTATCGACAGCGTCAACTTTAAATCCAGGTATCCGACTGCCTTCGCCATTCACACTGGCCCAGACACCCCGGCTTCCTAATGTAATCAAGACGGTACGAATGCCTTTTGCATGCAGCGCCTGGGATGCTTTCGCTGCGTCTGCATCAGTTTCGACACGGATCCCCGTCAGCTTTTCCGCTTCGGTTTCGTTGGGGGTGATGATATCCACCAGCGCCAGCAGTTCGTCGGATAACTCACGCGCCGGAGCCGGGTTCAGCGCCACAATCGTATTGTTTTGCTTTGCGATCTTCGCGGCCGTCAACACGCTTTCTATCGGCGACTCCAGTTGCATCAACAATGCAGATGCCTGAGCAATGCGCTCACGCTGCGCCTCAACGAATGCAGGGGAAAGCGCCGCATTAGCGCCAGCATGGATACCAATAACGTTTTCACCGTCGCCGTTCACAAAAATCAGCGCCACGCCGGTGGACTCACCGCTAATGACACTGATCGAATCGACGTCAATGTTGTCACTGACAAGCTGTTTACGGATGTTACTTCCGATATCGTCATCGCCCGTACAGGCAATGAACGCAATATTTGCCCCACTGCGACCCGCAGCCACCGCCTGATTCGCCCCTTTACCGCCAAAAGCCACCTGATAGTGATTTCCGGTGACGGTTTCGCCTGGCGTAGGGAATGTTTCAAGGTTCAGGATATGGTCGGCATTAATGCTGCCTAGAACGACAAGACTGCCTGCGGTTTTCATGTTCGGGGTGTCCATCTGAGATCGCCACCGGTATTACCCGGTGGCGTATGCCACACTTTTCTTTATATCTAGTCCCTCAGGCGACACGCGGTCGCCTGAATCGCCAGTTACTGCTTGATGACCAGCTTCAGGTCAACTGGATATTTGGCCTGAACTTTCTCGCCTTTCAGCACCTTATCCGCTGTCTCAACGCCTTTCGCGCCGATCTGGTCCGGTAACTGTGCGATAGTCGCAGCCAGTTTGCCATCATTTACCGCTTTTTCGCCATCAGGCGTACCGTCAAATCCGACCACCATCACATCAGATTTACCTGCGGTTTGCAGAGCACGCAGCGCACCCAGCGCCATTTCATCGTTCTGTGCAAAAACAGCCTGCACGTCCGGATGCGCAGTCAGTAGGTTCTGCATGACGTTCAGACCCTTAGTGCGGTCGAAATCTGCCGGCTGACTGGCCAGAACGTTAAATTTGTGTGCCGCAACGGCCTGCTGGAAACCTTCACCACGCTCACGCGCCGCGGAAGTCCCGGCAATACCTTGCAGTTCAATGACTTTTGCGCCTTCACCGGCTTTTTTGGCGATGTAATCACCGGCGATTTTCCCGCCCAGCACGTTATCAGATGCGATATGGCTGACGACGTCACCTTTAGTTGCCTGGCGGTCAAGGGTAATCACCGGGATATTCGCCTGGTTCGCCATCTTCACTGCGTTACCCACCGCGTCGGAATCCGTCGGGTTGATCAGCAGAATTTTAGTACCACGTACGGTTAAATCCTGAACGTTCGCCAACTCTTTCGCCGGGTTGTTCTGAGAATCCAGTACCACCAGGTTGTAACCCAGCTTGTCAGCCTCTTTCTGCGCCCCGTCTTTCAGCGAGACAAAGAACGGGTTGTTAAGCGTGGAGACCACCAGCGCAATGGTATCTTTCGCCATTGCGTTCGCGCTCACGGTGGCGCTTAGCGCAACAGCAGAAACCAGGGTAGCCAGTTTTTTCATGTTCATATTTAAGATGTCCTGTAGTCGTTGTTACTGCTTTTTGTTGTCTACCAGTACCGCCAGCAAAATCACCACCGCTTTGACGATCATCTGGTAATAGGAGGAAACACCTAACAAATTCAAACCATTATTGAGGAAACCCAGAATTAATGCGCCGATCAAGGTCCCAACAATACGACCTTTGCCGCCCGCCAGACTGGTCCCACCCAGCACAACGGCTGCGATGGCATCCAGCTCATAGCCCGTACCGGCAGTCGGCTGGGCAGAGGAGAGGCGCGCCACTTCAATGATACCCGCCAGCGATGCCAGCAGCCCACACAGTGAATAGACGATAATCTTGATTTTACTGACGCTAATGCCAGACAGACGCGTTGCCGCTTCGTTACCGCCCAGCGCATAGATATAGCGACCCAGACGAGTGTGGTGCAACATGTACCATGCCGCCAGGAAAACAATACCCATGATCCAGACCGGCGTTGGAACCCCCAACGGACGACCGATACCGAACCAGCCAAACAGATCGGCATTATCGGTAAAGCCCGTATTAACCGGACTCCCGTTGGTGTACACCATCGTCACGCCGCGCAGCAGTAGCATCATGACCAGCGTGGCGATAAACGCCTGCACGCGGCCTTTCGCCACAATCACACCTGTGACTGCGCCAACAGCGGCACCTAATGCCAGGGCAGCGGCAACGGCCACCAGCGCGTTAACTTCAATCCCTACAATTGAAGCCGCCACCGCGCCGGTGAGCGCCAGCAAGGAACCGACAGACAGATCGATACCCGATGTCAGGATCACCAGCGTCATCCCCACCGCCATAATGGCGTTCACGGATGTCTGTTGAAGAATGTTGAACAGGTTATTGACGGTAAAAAAGTTAGGGCTCAACGTCGAGACAATCGCGATCAGCACCAGCAGGGCAATGAGCGACTTCTGCTCCATCAACCACGCTTTGGTGAAATAACGGCGACCAGAAACAGCCTGGGTAGTCATCTTTTTTACTCCTGATTCACGCGATTAAGCTTGCCTACAGCGGCAGCCATCAGAACTTCCTGGGTGGCCTGCTCGCGAGTGAATTCACCGCCGAGATGCCCTTCATGCATGACGATAATGCGATCGCTCATGCCTAATACTTCTGGCATCTCAGAGGAGACCAGAATGATGCTCAGGCCGTCGGCCTTAAACTGGTTAATTAACTGATAAATTTCTTTCTTAGCCCCCACGTCCACGCCGCGGGTAGGCTCATCGAGGATCAGCACCTTCGGACGGGTCATCAGCCCACGGGCAATCGCCACTTTCTGCTGGTTGCCGCCGGACAGCAGACCGATAGCCTGTTCCATCGACGGCGTCTTCACGTTGAACAGGCGGATAAAATCGCTTACCGCCTGTTGCTCATCCTTATGCTTCAGACTGCCGCCGCTGCGACTGAAATAGCGCAGCGCGGTCAGCGACATATTCTCTTTTACCGACATACCGAGCACTAAACCGTCGCGCTTGCGGTCTTCAGAAATATAGACGATACCGTTCGCCAGTCCGTCCTGCGGAGAACGAGTGATCACTTCATGCCCGTCGAGCGTGACATAACCACTGGTGCGTGGCAGCGCGCCATACAGAACCTTCATCAGTTCGGTACGCCCGGCTCCCATCAGGCCCGAGATCCCTAATATTTCACCTTTACGCAGAGTAAAAGAGACATCGTTCACACCGGGTCCGCACAGGTTATCGACCTTCAGACGGATGTCGCCAGGCGCTTTATCCAGGCGCGGATACTGCTCTTCGAGCTTACGTCCCACCATCATCTCTATCAGGGAGTCTTCGGTCAGCGAGGCCACTTCACGTTCGGCAATAAACTGCCCGTCGCGGAAAACGGTCACGTCATCGCAAATCTCGAAGATCTCTTTCATGCGGTGAGAAATATAGACAATACCGCGCCCCTGCGACTTCAGTTCGCGGATCACGCGGAACAGGGATTCGGTTTCGGTATCGGTGAGCGCATCCGTTGGCTCATCCATAATGATGACTTTCGACTCAAAGCTCAGCACTTTGGCGATCTCGACCATCTGCTGGTCGCCAATCGACAATTCACCAACCAGGCGGTCGCTCTTAAAGCGCAGATTGAGTTTAGCTAACAGGAGATCCGCTTCGGCATACATTTTCTTCCAGTCAATTTTGCCAAAGCGGTTAACGAATTCGCGGCCGAGGAAAATATTTTCCGCAATGGTGAGCTGTGGGATCAGGTTAAGTTCCTGATGGATGATGCCGATACCGGCTTCCTGGGACGATTTAGGGCCATTAAAGGTGGTTTCTTTACCCAGCCACAACAGCGAACCCGCATCACGGGTATAGATACCGGTCAGCACTTTCATCATGGTGGATTTGCCGGCACCATTTTCCCCCACCAGCGCCATCACGCGGCCGGGATAAACATTGAGTGCGGCGCCGGATAGCGCTTTCACGCCAGGGAACGCTTTATCGATCCCTTTGAGTTGCAGTAATGCGTCCATGACAGCCTCAGAAAGTGACGCCAGCACAGAGAATGATATTCGCATACGGGGAACACTCCCCGCTGCGAATTACCGCCTGACTGTCTGCGGTTTGTTTTTTAAATTGTTCATGCGTGGTGTAACGAATTTCTATGGTATTTCCCTGGTGTTGTTGCAGTTGCTCGATATGGCTGAGCAACGTTTCGTGGAGCTGCGGATTATGTTGTTTAATTTCCGTCGCGAGAATGGCCGACTCAACCTGCATTTCACGGGTCACCACATCCAGTACCTGCATAAAAGAAGGTACGCCCTGGGTTAATGCCATATCAATACGCGTAGTTCTGTTCGGGATGGGTAAACCTGCGTCACACACCACCAGCGTATCGGTATGCCCCAGACGGGAGATCACCGATGAAATCTCTGAATTGAGTACAGTGCCTTTCTTCATTTTCTTACTCCACTAGCGAAACGTTTCGCTGGTATTGAGTGTAGTCTGAGAAGTGAGCAAATAACCATCATTTCGTAACAGATTTGTGATCACCGTCGAAACGTTTCGCTAAGTGAAATGGAAAGAGAGACAAAGCAGAGCTGGACGGGAAGAAAAATGCCGGGCAAGCGTTGCGCTGCCCGGCTGGATGAGCACGTTAAATCTCGACCTGTGTCCCCAGTTCAATCACGCGGTTAGGCGGGATCTCAAACTGGTCAGGCGCGCGCAGCGCGTTACGCTGGAGAAGCAGATACAGCTTGCCACGCAGACGCAAATACCAGGGGCGTTTGCCGACGATTAACGACTCGTGCGACATAAAGAACGACGTTTCCATCATCCGGCAACTCAACCCTTCCAGACCGCAGCGATGGAAGACTTCTTCAACATTCGGCGTTTCACGCCAGCCGTAACTGGCAACGACGCGCCAGAAGGTTGGCGAAAGCTGTTCAATCTGCACACGACGGACGTTATGCACGTACGGCGCATCTTCAGTCCGCAGCGTCAGCAGGATCACTCGCTCATGCAATACCTTGTTGTGCTTGAGATTGTGCATCAGAGCAAAGGGGATCACATTCAGCGCGCGAGACATATATACCGCAGTTCCCGGCACGCGTACCGGCGGGGATTTCTCCAGCGAGGCAATCATCGCTTCCAGAGAATTACCGTGCTCATGCATACGACGCAGCAGGCGGAAACGTTCACTCTTCCAGGTAGTCATGATAGTGAACATCACCAGACCCAGCGATAACGGTAACCAACCACCAGACAGCAGTTTGTCGAGGTTTGCCGAGAACAATGGAATATCAATACACAGGAACGCGACGAGAATCAGCGCCACGAAGTACTTATTCCAGTGCCAGTTTTTACGCGCCACTGTGGTTGAGAGAATCGAGGTCAGCACCATCGTGCCGGTCACGGCAATCCCGTACGCCGCCGCCAGGTTACTGGAGTGTTCGAAGCTGACAATCACAATGACCACTGCGATATAAAGCATCCAGTTGACGAACGGAATGTAGATCTGCCCGGACTCCATTTCTGACGTATGAATGATACGCATGGGCGACAGATATCCCAGGCGAACCGCCTGACGCGTCAGCGAGAAGACGCCTGAAATCACCGCCTGAGAGGCGATCACCGTCGCCAGCGCCGCAATGATCAGCAGCGGAATCAACGCCCAGTCCGGCGCCAACAAGAAGAACGGGTTTTTAATCGCTTCCGGATGCTTTAACAGCAGCGCGCCCTGACCAAAGTAGTTGAGCACCAGCGAAGGCAGTACCACGGTGAACCACGCCAGACGGATGGGGAACTTACCAAAGTGCCCCATATCGGCATACAGCGCTTCGACACCGGTAATCGACAGAACCACCGCGCCAAGCGCAACAAAGGAGACGGTTTTATATTCCAGAAAGAAATGCACCGCCCACATCGGGTTCAACGCCTGCAGCACTTCGGGGTTGGCAATAATGCTGCGCAGGCCAAGCACGGCCAGAATCAAAAACCAGGCCAGCATGATAGGCGCAAATAACTTCCCCACCATCCCGGTACCGTGCTTCTGAATCATAAACAGCAGCGTCAGGACGATTATCGACAGCGGGACAATCCAGGTATCCAGCTGCGGCGCAACAATCTCCAGACCTTCAATGGCCGACATGACCGAAATGGCCGGGGTGATCACCACCTCACCATAAAAAAAGCTGCCGCCGATTAAGCCCATGATGACCAGCATAGAGGTCGTTCGCGCGGAGGTATTACGACCCGCCAGCGACATCAGGGTCAGGATCCCCCCTTCACCAGCGTTATCAGCACGCATGACGAAAGTCAGATACTTAATCGAAACAACAAAGATGAGTAGCCAGAAAATCAGCGACAAAAAACCAAAAACGGCATCGCGTTCAACGCCAAAACCAAACTGACCGGACAAACATTCACGAAGTGTATAAAGTGGGCTGGTACCAATATCACCGTAGACAACCCCAATGGCTGCGAGGGTAATCGCAGACAATGATTGCTTATTATCAGTGCTCATAGACTAGTCTTTCATATATAAAGAAATGTGTGCGTAGTCCCTTGGCCCACAAAAAGCGCACAGTATGCACGATTCCAAGCAAAATCGTACCCCTAAATGAGACCAGATTAACCTGGCTCAAAGAAAAATAAACAGCCTCCCGAACAAGTTCAGCCTGTGAACCGAAACGTCTATACTCGCTGTTAACGCAGTACATTTATGAAAGGACGCCACTCTATTATGGCTCACCCACATTTATTAGCGGAAAGAATTTCCCGCCTGAGCAGCGCGCTGGAAAAAGGTCTCTATGAGCGCAGTCACGCCATTCGGCTTTGCCTGCTGGCCGCCCTGAGCGGCGAAAGCGTTTTCTTACTTGGCCCTCCAGGGATCGCCAAAAGCCTGATTGCCCGTCGGCTGAAATTTGCCTTCCAGAATGCGCGGGCGTTTGAATATCTGATGACGCGTTTTTCCACGCCGGAAGAGGTTTTTGGCCCACTCTCTATTCAGGCGCTTAAAGATGAAGGTCGTTACGAACGCTTAACCGCCGGTTATCTTCCCGAAGCGGAAATCGTCTTTCTTGATGAAATCTGGAAAGCGGGTCCGGCAATCCTCAATACCCTGCTGACTGCGATTAACGAACGTCACTTTCGCAACGGCGCGCACGAAGAAAAAATCCCTATGCGCCTGCTGGTGGCCGCCTCCAACGAACTACCGGAAGCAGACAGCAGTCTGGAAGCGCTGTACGACCGTATGCTGATCCGTCTGTGGCTGGACAAAGTGCAGGACAAAGCTAACTTTCGCTCCTTGCTGGTAAGCCAACAGGACGAAAGCGAAAACCCGGTTCCCGCCTCACTACAGGTGAGCGATGAAGAGTATTACCGCTGGCAGAAAGACATTGGCGCAATTACGCTGCCCGATCATGTTTTTGAGCTGATTTTTACGCTGCGCCAGCAGTTGGATAATCTGCCGAATGCGCCTTACGTCTCAGACCGTCGCTGGAAAAAAGCGATTCGTCTGTTACAGGCCAGCGCCTTCTTTAGCGGGCGTGACGCCGTTGCCCCTATCGATCTCATTCTGCTAAAGGACTGCCTGTGGTACGACGCCCAGAGCCTGAACCTGATGCAGCAACAGCTCGAAATATTGATGACCGGACACGCCTGGCAACAGCAAACCATGCTGACACGCCTCGGCGGTATCGTCCAACAACGCATTCAGTTGCAGCAACAACAAAGCGATAAAACCGCGTTTACCGTGCTGCGTCAGGGGGGCATGTTCAGCCGTCGTCCGCATTACGATTTGCCCGCGGAGGTCACTGCGACAACTCTGACACTACTTCTGCAAAAACCCTTGAAATTGCATGATATGGAAGTGATCCACATCGCTTTTGATCGCAGCGCGCTGGAGCAATGGCTGGCGAAAGGGGGCGAGATCCGCGGCAAACTCAACGGGATCGGGTTTGCTCAGACGCTGAATATGGTAGTCGATAGCGCCCAGCATCTGGTTGTGCGCGATGTGAGTCTACAGGGCACGCGACTGGCGCTTCCTGGTTCGTCGGAAGAAGCCATGCCCGGCGAAATCAAGCAGCAGTTGGAGGCGCTGGAAAACGACTGGCGCCAGCAGCATACCCGCTTTAGCGAACAGCAAAAGTGCCTGTTTATTCATAGCGACTGGTTAGGTCGTATTGAGGCCAGCCTTCAGGATGTCGGTGAGCAGATC
Source organism: Citrobacter sp. MGH 55 (assembly GCF_016906145.1). NCBI lineage: Bacteria > Pseudomonadati > Pseudomonadota > Gammaproteobacteria > Enterobacterales > Enterobacteriaceae > Citrobacter > Citrobacter sp. MGH 55. Next base: position 1,278,399 of record NZ_CP070239.1, on the reverse strand, counting down.
CGTCAGGCGCAACAATGCTGACACTGGATACACTCAATGTCATGTTAGCCGTCAGTGAAGAGGGGATGATCGAAGAGATGATCCTCGCGCTGCTGGCCTCGCCACAGCTGGCGGTCTTTTTTGAAAAATTTCCCCGTCTGAAAGCGGCAATCACGGACGATCTACCGCGCTGGCGCGAAGCGCTTCGTCGGCGGCTTAAAGATGCACGCGTACCGCCTGAGCTGACGGAAGAGGTGATGTGCTACCAGCAGAGCCAGCTTCTCTCTACCGCGCAGTTCATCGTCCAGCTTCCGCAAATATTGACGCTATTACACCGGCTGCACTCGCCGTATGCCGGACAGGCGCAGCAACTGGTGGACAGCAACACGATATTCACCCCCGCTCTGCATACGCTCTTTTTACAGCGTTGGCGCTTAAGTCTGGTGGTGCAGACCACCACGCTTAATCAGCAATTGCTTGAAGAGGAGCGTGAGCAGTTACTGAGTGAAGTTCAGGAACGAATGACCCTGAGCGGGCAACTGGATCCGGTTCTGGCAGAAAACGAAACCGCCGCAGGCCGCCTGTGGGATATGAGCGCCGGTCAGCTCAGACGCGGTGATTATCAACTGATCGTTAAGTACGGTGATTTTCTGCGCGAACAGCCGGAGTTGATGCGACTGGCAGAGCAACTGGGGCGTTCCAGAGAAGCCAAATCCGTTCCGCGAAAAGATGCGCCGATGGAGACCTTTCGCACGCTGGTGCGCGAGCCCGCCACGGTGCCTGAGCAGGTTGATGGTATTCAGCAAAGTGACGATATTCTGCGTCTGTTGCCACCGGAACTGGCCACGCTCGGCATAACAGAACTGGAATATGAGTTCTACCGGCGGCTGGTGGAAAAACAACTGCTCACTTATCGTCTGCACGGTGAAGCCTGGCGCGAGAAGGTCACTGAACGACCGGTGATTCATCAGGATTTCGATGAACAGCCGCGCGGGCCGTTCATTGTGTGCGTTGACACCTCCGGCTCAATGGGGGGCTTTAATGAACAGTGCGCAAAGGCCTTTTGCCTGGCCCTGATGCGCATTGCCCTTGCCGATAACCGTCGTTGCTTCATCATGCTGTTTTCCACCGAAGTGGTGCGCTATGAGCTTTCCGGCCCACAAGGCATTGAGCAGGCTATCCGCTTTCTGAGCCAACGCTTTCGCGGCGGTACGGATATCGCCAGCTGTTTTCGCGCCATTATTGAACGCATGCAGGGACGAGAGTGGTTTGATGCCGATGCGGTGGTGATTTCAGATTTTATCGCCCAGCGGTTGCCTGACGAAGTGGTGAGTAAAGTCGGAGAGCTGCAGCGGGCTCATCAACATCGCTTTCACGCGGTGGCGATGTCAGCACATGGCAAACCCGGCATCATGCGCATTTTCGATCATATCTGGCGCTTTGATACCGGGATGCGAAGCCGCCTGCTCAGACGCTGGCGGCGATAAGATTACAGCAGCGAAGCAACGCTTTCACGGACCTGTGCAGGCCATACGCCGCACTGAACCTGACCAATGTGCGGCAGTTGCAGCAGCAGCATGGTTAAGCGCGACTGACCAATGCCGCCGCCGATAGTCTGCGGCATTTCACCGCGCAGCAGCGCCTGGTGCCATTCCAGACTCAGACGATCTTCATCACCGGTAAGCTTAAGCTGATGTTTCAGCGCGTCGGCATCGACACGGATGCCCATGGAAGAGAGTTCAAACGCATCTTCCAGCACCGGGTTCCAGACCAGAATATCGCCGTTCAGACCGGCATACCCCAACTCGGATGCGGAACTCCAGTCATCATAGTCCGGCGCACGAACGTCATGGCGGTGGCCATCGCTGAGCTTACCGCCGATCCCCACCAGGAAGACCGCACCTAACTCTTTGGCGATCGCACGTTCACGACCTTTTGCATCAAGACCCGGATAACGGCTCAGTAATTCCTGGCTGTGAACAAAGTGGATCTGCTCTGGCAGGAACGGTGCCAGACCAAATTCTTTGCTTACCGCTGCTTCGGTCGCTTTAATTCCCGCCCAGATAGCCTCTACCGTGCTTTTCAGAGTGGAGAACTGACGCTCACCGTCGCCCATCACGCGTTCCCAGTCCCACTGATCGACATACACTGAGTGGAGCGGGGAGAGACGATCTTCATCCGGGCGCAGGGCTTTCATGTGCGTGTAGAGCCCTTCGCCAGCGCTGAAGTCGTGTTGTCCCAGTGTTTGACGCTTCCACTTCGCCAGCGAATGAACCACTTCGAACTGGGCATCTGGCAGCGCTTTCACTTTCACCTGCACCGCTTTTTCACAGCCCGACAAGTTATCCTGCGTGCCATCCCCTACACGGCTGAGGATCGGTGCCTGGACTTCAATCAGACCCAGACGCTCCTCCAGTTGACGAGAGAAGTGAGATTTCACGAAGCTAATTTGGCGTTGTTTGGCAATGTAAGCGGTTTTCATTTTTTTACTCCTGCGTCCTGTTGCCTATGATTAAGCAACAAAATGGGGGCAATATTCAATAATCAACAAACAAAAAGCCGTATTCAATTTTGATTCATTAAAATTAACCGCTAAAATAGAGTGAATCATTAATACACATAAGAAAAAGCGATGGAAAATTATCAGATCGACAATCTGGACCGCGGCATTCTTGATGCCTTAATGGAAAATGCCCGTACCGCCTACGCCGAACTGGCAAAACAGTTTGGCGTCAGTCCGGGGACCATTCACGTGCGTGTGGAGAAAATGAAACAGGCGGGGATCATCACCGGTGCGCGCATTGACGTCAGCCCGAAGCAACTCGGTTATGACGTCGGCTGCTTTATCGGCATCATTCTCAAAAGCGCCAAAGACTATCCTTCGGCGTTGGCCAGACTGGAAAGCCTGGATGAAGTCACTGAGGCGTACTACACCACCGGCCACTACAGCATCTTTATTAAGGTCATGTGCCGGTCGATCGATGCCCTCCAGCATGTACTTATCAACAAGATCCAAACAATTGATGAAATTCAGTCCACCGAGACGTTGATCGTCCTGCAAAACCCGATTATGCGTACCATCAAGCCGTGATCGCCTTTTTTAATCCCACATTTTTCCACAGGTAGATCCCAGCTCACTCACAGCGTACAATAGCCCTTCTTTAACAGGATGGGCTTGTATGGCTGACATAACTCTTATTAGCGGCAGCACCCTCGGCGGCGCTGAATATGTTGCAGAACACCTGGCTGAAAAGCTGGAAGATGCCGGTTTTTCTACTGAAACCCTGCACGGCCCGCTGTTAGAGGATCTTTCTACCTCCGGGATCTGGCTGGTCATCAGCTCCACGCACGGTGCGGGAGACATTCCGGATAACCTTGTTCCTTTATATGAAGATCTTCAATCGCAAAAACCAAATCTGTCGCAGGTTCGTTTCGGCGCGATCGGTATCGGCAGTCGCGAATATGACACCTTCTGTGGCGCTATCGAGAAGATCGAAGCTGAACTGAAGCATTCCGGAGCCAGACAGATCGGCGAAACGCTGAAGATCAACATCCTTGAACACGATATTCCGGAAGATCCGGCTGAAGCCTGGCTGGGATCCTGGATTAATTTACTCAAATAAGTGTAAAGATCGTGCGATCGAGTGTGGATAACTCTGTCAGGAACCTTGGATCAACCAGTAGTTATCCAAAGAATAACCGTTGTTCAGTTTTTGAGTTGTGTATAACCCTTCATTCTGATCCCAGCTTATACGGACCAGGATCACCGATCATTCACAGCTAATGATCCTTACCAAGGTATTGATCTTAATACCGGGATCCGGCTTATCCACAGCCAATGGCGATCCTAATAAGAGATCACAATAGAACAGATCTCTAAATAAAAAGATCTTCTTTTTAATAGCCAGGATCCCGGGGTCTTTCTCAAGCCGACAAAGTTGAGTAGAATCCACCGCCCGGGCTTCAATCCATTTTCACACCGCGTTATGCGAGGCAATCACCATGTTTTATCCGGATCCTTTTGACGTCATCATCATTGGCGGGGGTCATGCAGGCACTGAGGCCGCGATGGCCGCAGCGCGTATGGGTCAACAAACCCTGCTTTTGACACACAATATCGACACGCTGGGGCAGATGAGCTGCAACCCGGCGATTGGCGGTATTGGGAAGGGACACCTGGTAAAAGAAGTGGATGCGCTCGGCGGGCTGATGGCACAAGCAATCGACCATGCAGGTATCCAGTTTAGGATACTAAACGCGAGCAAAGGACCGGCGGTTCGCGCTACCCGTGCTCAGGCGGATCGTGTGCTGTACCGTCAGGCGGTGCGTACCGCGCTGGAGAACCAACCCAACCTGATGATCTTCCAGCAGGCGGTTGAAGATCTGATTGTTGAAAACGATCGTGTCGTTGGCGCAGTGACCCAGATGGGGCTGAAATTCCGCGCCAAAGCGGTAGTGTTGACCGTTGGAACTTTCCTTGACGGCAAAATTCATATTGGTCTGGATAATTACAGCGGTGGCCGTGCTGGCGATCCGCCGTCCATTCCGCTCTCTCGCCGTCTGCGCGAACTGCCGCTGCGCGTAAGCCGTCTTAAAACCGGCACTCCGCCGCGTATCGATGCACGCACGATTAATTTCAGCGTGCTGGCGCAGCAGCATGGCGACAACCCAATGCCGGTCTTCTCGTTCATGGGCAATGCTGCCCAGCACCCACAACAGGTGCCGTGCTATATCACGCATACCAACGAGAAAACCCATGACGTGATCCGTAATAACCTCGATCGTAGCCCGATGTATGCAGGCGTGATCGAAGGGATCGGGCCACGTTACTGCCCGTCGATCGAAGATAAAGTGATGCGCTTTGCCGATCGTAACCAGCACCAGATCTTCCTGGAGCCGGAAGGGCTTACCTCAAATGAAATTTACCCGAACGGGATCTCCACCAGCCTGCCTTTCGACGTGCAGATGCAGATTGTCCGCTCAATGGAAGGGATGGAGAACGCGAAAATCGTCCGTCCGGGTTATGCCATTGAGTATGACTTTTTCGACCCGCGCGACCTGAAACCGACGCTGGAAAGCAAATTTATCCAGGGCCTGTTCTTCGCCGGACAAATTAACGGTACCACCGGCTACGAAGAGGCTGCTGCCCAGGGCCTGCTTGCAGGGCTCAATGCCGCGCGTCTGTCCGCAGACAAAGAGGGGTGGGCACCGGCACGTTCTCAGGCCTATCTCGGCGTACTGGTCGACGACCTGTGCACGCTGGGCACCAAAGAACCGTACCGCATGTTTACCTCGCGTGCCGAATACCGTCTGATGCTGCGCGAAGACAACGCCGATCTGCGTCTGACCGAAATGGGGCGTGAACTGGGGCTGGTGGATGACGTGCGTTGGGCTCGCTTCAACGAGAAGCTGGAGAACATCGAACGCGAACGCCAGCGCCTGAAATCTACCTGGGTGACGCCTGCGGCGGAATCGGCCAACGAAGTGAATGCTCACCTTACTGCGCCGCTGTCTCGTGAAGCCAGTGGTGAAGATCTGCTGCGTCGTCCGGAAATGACCTATGCACAGCTCACGACCCTGACGCCGTTTGCCCCCGCACTGGAAGACGCGCAGGCTGCTGAGCAGGTTGAAATCCAGGTGAAGTACGAAGGTTATATCGCTCGTCAGCAGGATGAGATTGAAAAACAGCTGCGCAATGAAAACACGCTGCTGCCTGCCACGCTGGATTACCGCCAGGTATCTGGCCTGTCGAACGAAGTGATTGCCAAGCTAAACGATCACAAGCCGGTTTCGATCGGCCAGGCATCGCGCATCTCTGGCGTCACGCCTGCCGCTATCTCCATTCTGCTGGTGTGGCTGAAAAAACAGGGTATGCTGCGCCGCAGCGCTTAATGTGTTGAACGTTGCCCGGTGGCGCATTGCTTACCGGGCAAATTAGTTAAAACAGGTAATCACCGTGCTCAACAAACTCTCACGCCTGCTGGCAGACGCCGGCATTTCGCTTACTGATCACCAGAAAAATCAGCTGATTGCGTATGTTGAAATGCTGCACAAATGGAACAAAGCGTACAACCTGACCTCTGTGCGGGATCCCAACGAGATGCTGGTTCGTCACATTCTCGACAGTATTATCGTGGCACCGCATTTGCAGGGTGAGCGTTTTATTGATGTCGGAACTGGACCGGGGTTGCCGGGCATTCCGTTGTCCATTGTGCGTCCGCAAGCGCATTTCACCCTGCTCGACAGTCTGGGTAAACGCGTGCGTTTCCTGCGTCAGGTCCAGCATGAGCTGAAGCTGGCTAACATCACGCCAGTGCAAAGTCGCGTGGAAGAATTTCCCGCAGAGCCACCGTTTGATGGCGTGATCAGCCGGGCGTTCGCTTCACTCAATGACATGGTGAGCTGGTGTCACCACCTTCCGGGCGAGAAGGGCTGTTTTTATGCGCTGAAAGGCCAGCTACCGGAAGACGAAATAGCGTCGCTTCCTCCTGCGTTTTGTGTTGAATCGGTAGTTAAACTGCAGGTTCCGCATCTGGAAGGTGAGCGCCATCTGGTGGTGATTAAGCCAAACAAAATTTAATATTTATCAAAAAAAATAGAGAAAAATCGGTCTTTTTATTGTTAAAACACTGAGACATTTTTGCCGATATAAGTCGTCACACTTAACGCCACATTTACTGTCTATTATCAACAGGGCAACGTGGCTTTTTTGGCTAAAGACAAAATTAGTCAACACTGAAAATATCAGGCTGCTAAAAATCCAGGCGTAGAATCACTCTCGAGTGTTGAATTTTTATTAAAAATGTCAATGGTTGGTTTTTGAGATGTAATCGGTCGTTTTTAAAAGAGTGAGTGATTTTAGGCTTAAATATCAGAAAGTTGAAAAGGCATCATTTGCCAAGTAAATAAATACCGTCGGGGCGAATATGCTCAATATGTGATCTGAAGCACGCTTTAACACCAGTGTTTACGCGCTATTTGCAGTTTTGCATGATCGTTCACAGTTTGGCTAAAAGTCATAAATGTGGGCCAGGGAAAAATATTTAAACATTTATTCACCTTTTAGCTACTTATTGTTTGAAATCACGAGGGCGCACCGTATAATTTGACCGCTTTTTGATGCTTGACTCTAAGCCTCAAAGAACGTTTTATACGACACGCGGCATACCTCGAAGGGAGCAGGAGTTAAAAACGTGATGTCTGTGTCGCTCTTGAGTCGAAACGTTGCTCGTAAGCTTCTGTTCATTCAGTTTCTGGCGGTAGTAGCAAGTGGATTGCTGTTCAGCCTCAAAGACCTCTTCTGGGGCACTTCCGCAATATGCGGAGGTATGGCAGTCTTTCTGCCTAACGTGTTGTTTATGATATTTGCCTGGCGTCACCAGGCGCATACACCTGCTAAAGGCCGAGTGGCCTGGACGTTCGCCTTCGGCGAAGCCTTTAAGGTGTTAGCGATGCTGATTTTGCTGGTGGTGGCGCTGGCGGTTTTCAAGGCGGTATTTTTGCCGCTGATCGTTACGTGGGTTTTGGTGCTGGTGGTTCAGATACTGGCGCCGGCTGTAATTAACAACAAAGGGTAAAAGGCATCATGGCTTCAGAAAATATGACGCCGCAGGATTACATAGGACACCATCTGAACAACCTTCAGTTGGACCTGCGTACATTCTCGCTGGTGGATCCGCATAACCCCCCAGCCACCTTCTGGACGCTCAATATTGACTCCATGTTTTTCTCGGTGGTGCTGGGTCTGTTGTTCCTGGCTTTGTTCCGCAGCGTGGCCAAAAAGGCGACCAGCGGCGTACCAGGCAAGTTTCAGACCGCGATTGAGCTGATAATCGGCTTTGTGCATGGTAGCGTGAAAGACATGTACCATGGCAAAAGCAAGCTGATTGCACCACTGGCCCTGACGATCTTCGTCTGGGTATTCCTGATGAACCTGATGGACTTACTGCCAATCGACTTGCTGCCGTACATCGGCGAGCATATCTTCGGTCTGCCTGCACTGCGCGTGGTTCCGTCTGCTGACGTGAACGTTACCCTGTCTATGGCGCTCGGCGTATTTATCCTCATTCTGTTCTACAGCATCAAAATGAAAGGCATCGGTGGCTTCGCGAAAGAGTTGACGCTGCAGCCGTTCAATCACTGGGCGTTCATCCCTGTCAACTTAATCCTTGAAGGGGTAAGTCTGCTGTCTAAACCGGTTTCTCTCGGTCTGCGACTGTTCGGCAACATGTATGCCGGTGAGCTGATTTTCATTCTGATTGCTGGTCTGTTGCCGTGGTGGTCACAGTGGATCCTGAATGTGCCGTGGGCCATTTTCCACATCCTGATTATTACGCTGCAAGCCTTCATCTTCATGGTTCTGACGATCGTCTATCTGTCGATGGCGTCTGAAGAGCATTAATTTACCAACACTACTACGTTTTAACTGAAACAAACTGGAGACTGTCATGGAAAACCTGAATATGGATCTGCTGTACATGGCTGCCGCTGTGATGATGGGTCTGGCGGCAATCGGTGCTGCGATCGGTATCGGCATCCTCGGGGGTAAATTCCTGGAAGGCGCAGCGCGTCAACCTGATCTGATTCCTCTGCTGCGTACTCAGTTCTTTATCGTTATGGGTCTGGTGGATGCTATCCCGATGATCGCTGTAGGTCTGGGTCTGTACGTGATGTTCGCTGTCGCGTAGTAAGCGTTGCTTGAATTAAGAGCAATATCAGAACGTTAACTAGATAGAGGCATTGTGCTGTGAATCTTAACGCAACAATCCTCGGCCAGGCCATCGCGTTTGTCCTGTTTGTTCTGTTCTGCATGAAGTATGTATGGCCGCCGTTAATGGCTGCCATCGAGAAGCGTCAAAAAGAAATTGCTGACGGTCTTGCTTCTGCTGAACGCGCACACAAGGATCTTGACCTTGCAAAGGCCAGCGCGACCGACCAGCTGAAAAAAGCGAAGGCGGAAGCTCAGGTAATCATCGAGCAGGCGAACAAACGTCGCGCTCAGATCCTGGACGAAGCCAAAACGGAAGCAGAACAGGAACGTACTAAAATCGTGGCCCAGGCGCAGGCGGAAATTGATGCCGAGCGTAAACGTGCCCGTGAAGAGCTGCGTAAGCAAGTTGCTATCCTGGCTGTTGCTGGCGCCGAGAAGATCATCGAACGTTCCGTGGATGAAGCTGCTAACAGCGACATCGTGGATAAACTTGTCGCTGAACTGTAAGGAGGGAGGGGCTGATGTCTGAATTTGTTACGGTAGCTCGCCCCTACGCCAAAGCAGCTTTTGACTTTGCCGTCGAACACCAAAGTGTAGAGCGCTGGCAGGACATGCTGGCGTTTGCCGCCGAGGTGACTAAGAACGAACAAATGGCAGAGCTTCTCTCTGGCGCACTGGCGCCGGAAACGCTCGCCGGGTCGTTTATCGCAGTTTGCGGTGAGCAACTGGACGAAAACGGTCAGAACCTGATTAAGGTGATGGCTGAGAATAACCGTCTGAACGCGCTCCCGGATGTTCTTGAGCAGTTTATTCACCTGCGTGCCGCGAGTGAGTCTATCTCTGAGGTAGAAGTCACTTCCGCGAACGAACTGAGTGAAGAACAGCTTGCGAAGATTAGCGCTGCGATGGAAAAACGTCTGTCACGCAAAGTTAAGCTGAATTGCAAAATCGATAAGTCTGTAATGGCGGGCGTAATCATCCGTGCGGGTGATATGGTCATTGATGGCAGCGTACGCGGCCGTCTTGAACGTCTTGCAGACGTCTTGCAGTCTTAAGGGGACTGGAGCATGCAACTGAATTCCACCGAAATCAGCGAACTGATCAAGCAGCGCATTGCTCAGTTCAATGTTGTGAGTGAAGCTCACAACGAAGGTACTATTGTTTCTGTAAGTGACGGTGTTATCCGCATTCACGGCCTGGCCGATTGTATGCAGGGTGAGATGATTTCCCTGCCGGGTAACCGTTACGCTATCGCACTGAACCTGGAGCGCGACTCCGTGGGTGCAGTGGTGATGGGTCCATACGCTGACCTCGCCGAAGGTATGAAGGTTAAGTGTACGGGTCGTATTCTGGAAGTTCCGGTTGGCCGTGGCCTGCTGGGCCGTGTGGTTAACACACTGGGTTCTCCGATTGACGGTAAAGGTCCGGTTGATAACGATGGCTTCTCGCCAATCGAAGTTATCGCACCAGGCGTAATCGAACGTCAGTCCGTCGATCAGCCGGTGCAGACTGGTTATAAATCCGTTGATGCCATGATCCCAATCGGTCGTGGTCAGCGTGAATTGATCATCGGTGACCGTCAGACCGGTAAAACCGCGATGGCAATCGATGCCATCATCAACCAGCGTGATTCCGGCATTAAATGTGTGTACGTGGCTATCGGCCAGAAAGCGTCCACCATTTCTAACGTGGTTCGTAAACTGGAAGAACACGGCGCACTGTCTAACACCATCGTTGTGGTAGCGACCGCGTCTGAATCTGCTGCACTGCAATACCTGGCGCCGTATGCCGGTTGCGCAATGGGCGAATACTTCCGTGATCGCGGTGAAGATGCGCTGATCGTTTATGATGACCTGTCTAAACAGGCTGTTGCTTACCGTCAGGTTTCCCTGCTGCTCCGTCGTCCGCCAGGACGTGAAGCATTCCCGGGCGACGTGTTCTACCTCCACTCCCGTCTGCTGGAGCGCGCATCCCGCGTTAACGCGGAATACGTTGAGAACTTCACCAAGGGTGAAGTGAAAGGTAAAACCGGCTCCCTGACCGCTCTGCCGATTATCGAAACTCAGGCGGGTGACGTTTCTGCGTTCGTTCCGACCAACGTAATTTCGATTACCGATGGTCAGATCTTCCTGGAAACTAACCTGTTCAACTCCGGTATTCGTCCGGCGGTTAACCCGGGTATCTCCGTATCTCGTGTAGGTGGTGCTGCTCAGACCAAGATTATCAAGAAACTGTCCGGTGGTATCCGTACCGCGCTGGCACAGTATCGTGAACTGGCTGCGTTCTCTCAGTTCGCATCCGATCTGGACGAAGCAACCCGTAAACAGCTGAGCCACGGTCAGAAAGTGACCGAGCTGCTGAAGCAGAAACAGTATGCCCCTATGTCTGTAGCACAACAGGGTGTGGTTCTGTTCGCGGCTGAACGCGGTTACCTCGAAGATGTGGAACTGGCGAAAATCGGTAGCTTCGAAGCCGCTCTGCTGGCTTATGTCGACCGTGACCATGCTCCGCTGATGCAAGAAATCAACCAGACTGGTAACTATAACGACGAAATCGAAGGCAAGCTGAAAGCTATCCTCGATTCCTTCAAAGCAACCCAGTCCTGGTAACGTCTGGCGGCTTGTCTTAGGACAGGCCGCAAGGCATTGAGGAGAAGCTCATGGCCGGCGCAAAAGAGATACGTAGTAAGATCGCAAGCGTCCAGAACACGCAGAAGATCACTAAAGCGATGGAGATGGTCGCCGCTTCCAAAATGCGTAAATCGCAGGATCGCATGGCGGCCAGCCGTCCTTATGCAGAGACCATGCGCAAAGTGATTGGTCACCTTGCGAATGGTAATCTGGAATATAAGCACCCGTACCTGGAAGAACGCGACGTTAAACGCGTGGGCTACCTGGTGGTGTCGACTGACCGTGGTCTGTGCGGTGGCTTGAACATTAACCTGTTCAAAAAGCTGCTGGCGGATATGAAAACATGGTCCGATAAAGGCGTTCAGTGCGACATCGCAATGATCGGCTCTAAGGGCGTGTCTTTCTTTAATTCCGTTGGCGGTAATGTGGTTGCGCAGGTAACCGGTATGGGGGATAACCCTTCCCTGTCCGAACTGATCGGTCCGGTTAAAGTGATGCTGCAGGCTTACGATGAAGGTCGTCTGGACAGACTGTACGTTGTCAGTAACAAATTTATCAACACCATGTCTCAGGTTCCGACGCTGACTCAACTGCTGCCATTACCGGCATCAGAAGATGAAGAGTTAAAACAAAAAGCCTGGGATTACCTGTATGAACCTGATCCGAAACCGCTGCTGGATACCCTGCTGCGTCGTTACGTTGAATCTCAGGTTTATCAGGGCGTGGTAGAAAACCTGGCCAGCGAGCAGGCCGCACGTATGGTGGCGATGAAAGCCGCGACCGACAATGGCGGCAGCCTGATTAAAGAGCTGCAGTTGGTATACAACAAAGCTCGTCAGGCCAGCATTACTCAGGAACTCACCGAGATCGTCGGTGGTGCATCCGCGGTATAACCAGGTTAATTCGTAGAGGATTCAAGATGGCTACTGGAAAAATTGTCCAGGTAATCGGCGCCGTGGTTGACGTCGAATTCCCTCAGGATGCCGTACCGCGCGTGTACGATGCTCTTGAGGTTATGAATGGTAAAGAGAGTCTGGTGCTGGAAGTTCAGCAGCAGCTCGGCGGCGGTATCGTACGTACCATCGCAATGGGTTCTTCCGACGGTCTGCGTCGTGGTCTGGAAGTCAAAGACCTCGAGCATCCGATCGAAGTCCCGGTAGGTAAAGCAACCCTGGGTCGTATCATGAACGTCCTGGGTCACCCGATCGACATGAAAGGCGATATCGGTGAAGAAGAGCGTTGGGCTATCCACCGCGCAGCACCGTCCTATGAAGAGCTGTCCAGCTCTCAGGAACTGCTGGAAACCGGTATCAAAGTTATCGACCTGATGTGTCCGTTCGCGAAGGGCGGTAAAGTCGGTCTGTTCGGTGGTGCGGGTGTAGGTAAAACCGTAAACATGATGGAGCTTATCCGTAACATCGCGATCGAGCACTCCGGTTACTCCGTGTTTGCGGGCGTAGGTGAACGTACTCGTGAGGGTAACGACTTCTACCACGAAATGACCGACTCCAACGTTCTGGATAAAGTATCCCTGGTATATGGCCAGATGAACGAGCCGCCGGGAAACCGTCTGCGCGTTGCACTGACCGGTCTGACCATGGCAGAGAAATTCCGTGACGAAGGTCGTGACGTACTGCTGTTCGTCGATAACATCTATCGTTACACCCTGGCCGGTACGGAAGTTTCCGCACTGCTGGGTCGTATGCCATCAGCGGTAGGTTACCAGCCGACCCTGGCGGAAGAGATGGGTGTTCTGCAGGAACGTATCACTTCTACCAAAACCGGTTCTATCACTTCCGTTCAGGCGGTATACGTACCTGCGGATGACTTGACTGACCCGTCGCCAGCCACCACCTTTGCTCACTTAGATGCAACCGTGGTACTGAGCCGTCAGATCGCGTCTCTGGGTATCTACCCGGCCGTTGACCCGCTGGATTCTACAAGCCGTCAGTTGGATCCACTGGTGGTTGGCCAGGAACACTACGACACCGCGCGTGGTGTACAGTCCCTGCTGCAACGTTATCAGGAACTGAAAGACATCATCGCCATCCTGGGTATGGATGAACTGTCTGAAGAAGACAAACTGGTGGTAGCACGTGCGCGTAAGATCCAGCGCTTCCTGTCCCAGCCGTTCTTCGTTGCGGAAGTATTCACCGGTTCTCCGGGTAAATACGTTTCCCTGAAAGACACCATCCGTGGCTTTAAAGGCATCATGGAAGGCGAGTATGACCACCTGCCAGAGCAGGCGTTCTACATGGTTGGTTCTATCGACGAAGCCGTAGAAAAAGCCAAAAAACTTTAACGCCTTAATCGGAGGGTGATATGGCAATGACTTACCACCTGGACGTCGTCAGCGCAGAGCAACAAATGTTCTCTGGTCTGGTCGAGAAAATCCAGGTAACGGGTAGTGAAGGTGAACTGGGTATTTTCCCAGGGCACGCCCCACTGCTCACCGCCATTAAGCCTGGTATGATCCGCATCGTTAAACAGTTCGGTCATGAAGAGTTTATCTACCTGTCTGGCGGCATTCTTGAAGTGCAACCTGGCAGCGTGACCGTACTGGCTGATACCGCGATTCGCGGGCAGGATCTCGATGAAGCGAGAGCCCTGGAAGCGAAACGTAAGGCTGAAGAGCACATTAAGAGCTCTCATGGTGACGTGGATTACGCTCAGGCATCTGCGGAACTGGCCAAAGCGATCGCGAAACTGCGCGTTATCGAGTTGACCAAAAAAGCGATGTAACACCGGGTTGAAAAAATGAAAACCAGTCTGATTTCAGGCTGGTTTTTTTTTTGCCTGTCATTAATGTGCTGTTTGCGTCATCTTTCTTTAGGGATCAAAAAAAGAGCAAAAACATTAGCCTGGCGCGTTAATCGCGATATCAGGTGACATTTCAGAAGACAAAAGTCGCAGCAATGGACGAAAATGTCTCTATCTTCGTTGGGGAAAATTCGCGATTGTGCGTTTTATCCTCTGCCCATTTCACGACGAAAAAAATGTAGTATTTTCAACGTGAAACGGTATAAATTCGTTCTCAAATTACAGTCAGGGCGCGTATGTTGAATAAAGCGATGAGCGTAGTGATCCTTGCCGCAGGCAAAGGTACACGCATGTATTCCGATCTTCCAAAAGTGCTGCACACCCTTGCCGGGAAATCGATGGTTCAGCATGTCATTGATGTAGCAAATGAATTAGGCTCATCTCAGGTGCATCTGGTCTACGGCCACGGTGGCGATCTGCTTAAAGAAAGCCTGAAAGAAGACAACCTGAACTGGGTGTTACAGGCGGAGCAGCTGGGCACCGGCCATGCGATGCAGCAGGCAGCGCCGTTCTTTGGCGATGATGAAGACATTTTAATGCTCTACGGTGATGTCCCGCTGATCTCCGTTGAAACCCTGACTCGCCTGCGTGAAGCTAAACCCCAGGGCGGCATCGGTTTGTTGACCGTCGTGCTGGACGATCCGAGCGGCTATGGTCGCATCACCCGTGAAAACGGCAAAGTGACCGGCATCGTTGAGCATAAAGATGCCAGCGAGGAACAGCGCAGGATTCAGGAAATCAACACCGGGATCCTGATTGCCAATGGCGCGGACATGAAACGCTGGCTGTCTAAACTGACCAATAACAACGCGCAGGGTGAATACTACATCACTGACATCATTGCGATGGCCTACCAGGAAGGGCGGGAGATTGCGGCGGTACATCCGGCGCGTATTAGCGAAACTGAAGGGGTAAATAACCGTCTTCAGCTCTCCCGCCTGGAGCGTGTTTACCAGTCCGAGCAGGCAGAAAAACTGCTGCTGGCGGGCGTGATGCTGCGCGATCCGGCGCGTTTTGACCTGCGCGGAACGCTCGTTCACGGGCGAGATGTTGAAATTGATACTAACGTTATCATCGAAGGTCAGGTCACGTTGGGCCATCGCGTGAAGATTGGCGCGGGCTGCGTCATTAAAAACAGCGTTATTGGTGATGACTGTGAAATCAGCCCGTACAGCGTAGTGGAAGATGCCCATCTGGACGCGGCCTGCACCATTGGACCCTTCGCTCGTCTGCGCCCTGGTGCGCAACTGATGGAAGGTGCTCACGTCGGTAACTTCGTTGAGATGAAGAAAGCGCGTCTCGGCAAAGGCTCAAAAGCCGGTCACCTGACCTATCTGGGCGATGCGGAAATTGGCGACAATGTGAACATTGGCGCAGGCACCATTACCTGCAACTACGACGGCGCGAACAAGTTTAAAACCATTATTGGCGACGATGTGTTTGTCGGATCCGATACTCAGCTGGTGGCGCCAGTGACCGTAGGCCATGGGGCAACCATCGCTGCCGGGACCACCGTCACCCGTAACGTGGCTGATAATGAGTTGGTCATCAGCCGTGTTCCGCAGGTGAATAAGCAGGGCTGGAAACGCCCGGTGAAGAAAAAGTAGATATTTTTGCCGGATGGCGCTTTCGCTTATCCGGCCTACGTTCAGTGATGTTTTGTTGGCCGGATAAGGCGTTGCCTGCATCAGGCCAACCCGGGTGAGGAAGTAAAGATATATTTCCCCCCAGCAGTACCCATAAAAATAACCCCACTCTCTACAAGGCTCGGGGCGCCCAAAATACGGGCATACAGGTCGAAAGACAACGACAGGCATAATGCCTTGATTCGGAATAAAAAACTATGTGTGGAATTGTTGGCGCTATCGCGCAACGTGATGTAGCTGAAATCCTTCTCGAAGGTTTACGTCGTCTGGAATACCGTGGTTACGACTCTGCGGGTCTGGCCGTGGTAGATGCAGAAGGTCATATGACCCGTCTGCGTCGTCTGGGTAAAGTACAGATGCTGTCTCAGGCTGCGGAAGAACATCCGCTGCATGGCGGTACTGGTATTGCTCACACCCGTTGGGCTACGCATGGCGAACCTTCAGAAGCAAACGCGCATCCGCATGTTTCTGAACACATTGTGGTGGTGCATAACGGCATCATCGAAAACCATGAACCACTGCGTGAAGAACTTAAAGCGCGTGGCTATACTTTCGTTTCAGAAACCGACACCGAAGTAATTGCTCACTTAGTGCACTGGGAGCTGAAACAGGGCGGTACGCTGCGTGATGCTGTGCTGCGTACCATCCCGCAACTGCGCGGCGCGTACGGTACGGTCATCATGGATACCCGTCATCCAGATACGTTGCTGGCTGCACGTTCAGGTAGCCCGCTGGTTATCGGTCTGGGAATGGGCGAAAACTTTATCGCCTCCGATCAGTTGGCGCTGCTGCCGGTGACCCGTCGCTTTATCTTCCTGGAAGAAGGCGATATTGCGGAAGTGACTCGCCGTTCCGTCGCGATTTTTGATAAAACGGGCGCGGACGTGAAGCGTCAGGATATCGAATCTAATCTGCAATATGACGCGGGTGATAAAGGTATCTATCGCCACTACATGCAGAAAGAGATTTACGAACAACCGAATGCGATTAAAAACACTCTGACCGGGCGCATCAGTCACGGCGAAGTGGATTTAAGCGAACTTGGGCCAAAAGCTAACGAGCTGTTGTCTCAGGTTGAGCATATCCAGATCATCGCGTGTGGCACGTCTTACAACTCCGGGATGGTTTCTCGCTACTGGTTTGAATCTTTGGCCGGTATTCCGTGCGACGTCGAAATCGCTTCTGAATTCCGCTACCGCAAATCAGCAGTACGCCGTAATAGCCTGATGATCACGCTGTCTCAGTCGGGTGAAACGGCGGATACGCTGGCAGGCCTGCGTTTGTCGAAAGAACTGGGCTATCTGGGTTCACTCGCCATCTGTAACGTTCCGGGGTCTTCTCTGGTACGTGAATCGGATTTGGCGATGATGACCAATGCCGGCACGGAAATCGGCGTGGCGTCGACGAAAGCCTTTACCACTCAGTTAACCGTTCTACTGATGCTGGTGGCGAAACTGGCGCGTCTGAAAGGTCTGGATGCGTCCATTGAGCATGACATTGTTCATGGCCTGCAGGCGCTGCCGAGCCGTATCGAGCAAATGCTCTCTCAGGACAAACGCATTGAAGCGTTGGCTGAAGATTTCTCTGACAAACACCATGCCCTGTTCCTGGGCCGTGGCGATCAGTATCCGATCGCTCTCGAAGGCGCGTTGAAGCTGAAAGAGATCTCCTATATCCACGCAGAAGCCTATGCGGCAGGTGAGCTGAAACACGGCCCGCTGGCGCTGATTGATGCCGATATGCCGGTTATCGTTGTTGCACCAAACAACGAACTGCTGGAAAAACTGAAGTCCAACATTGAAGAAGTGCGCGCCCGTGGCGGTCAGCTGTATGTCTTCGCCGATCAGGACGCCGGTTTTGCCAGCAGCGACAATATGCACATCATTGAGATGCCGCATGTGGAAGAGGTGATTGCACCGATCTTCTATACCGTGCCGCTGCAACTGCTGGCTTATCACGTGGCGCTGATTAAAGGCACCGACGTGGATCAGCCGCGCAACCTGGCAAAATCAGTTACCGTCGAGTAAAACGCTCATGCCCTGCGAAAGCGGGGCATTTTTTTTCATTCCTGTGCTGTTTTTAATCAATTTTCCCGCCGTTTTACTGTGACAAATCGTCATCTTCAGCTACTTTTTTCAGTGTCACAAAAAGAAAATTTTCCTGAAAAGCTATTGTCATATTTTCAGTTAACTTAATGATAAACAGGAAAAAAATCATTCTGATTTAACGGAAATTTTCATTGTCATAAAACTGTCATATTTCGTACATTTAACTGTCACCTGTTTGTCCTATTTTGCTCATCGTAGCCACTTAACAATGATTTACGAAAATCTTGCAGGAGACATTATGAAAGTTATGCGTACCACTGTCGCAACTGTTGTCGCCGCGACCTTATCTATGAGCGCTTTCTCTGCATTAGCAGCAGCAAGTCTGACAGGCGCAGGTGCAACTTTTCCTGCGCCGGTGTATGCCAAATGGGCTGATACTTATCAGAAAGAGACCGGTAGTAAAGTTAACTACCAGGGTATCGGCTCCTCCGGTGGTGTTAAACAAATTACAGCGAATACCGTTGATTTCGGTGCCTCTGATGCGCCGCTGTCTGACGAAAAACTGAATCAGGAAGGACTGTTCCAGTTCCCGACCGTGATTGGCGGCGTGGTACTGGCGGTGAACATCCCTGGTCTGAAGTCTGGCGAACTGGTACTGGATGGTAAAACGCTGGGTGACATCTACCTGGGTAAAATCAAGAAGTGGGATGATGAAGCCATCACCAAACTGAACCCAGGCGTGAAACTGCCTTCTCAGAACATCGCCGTTGTGCGTCGTGCCGATGGTTCTGGTACCTCCTTCGTCTTCACGAGCTATCTGGCGAAAGTGAACGAAGAGTGGAAAACCAAAGTGGGCGCTGGCTCTACCGTTAACTGGCCAACCGGTCTGGGCGGTAAAGGTAACGACGGTATCGCCGCGTTCGTACAGCGTCTGCCAGGTTCCATCGGCTACGTTGAATACGCTTACGCTAAGCAGAACAACCTGGCATACACCAAACTGGTTTCTGCTGACGGTAAACCGGTTAGTCCGACTGAAGAGAACTTCGCTAACGCCGCGAAAGGCGCTGACTGGAGTAAATCCTTCGCACAGGATCTGACGAACCAGAAAGGTGATGATGCGTGGCCGATTACCTCCACCACCTTTATTCTGATTCATAAAGAGCAGAAGAAACCTGAGCAGGGCGCTGAAGTGCTGAAATTCTTCGACTGGGCATACAAAAATGGCGGCAAACAGGCTAATGACCTGGATTACGCCAGCCTGCCGGACAGCGTGGTAGAGCAGATCCGTGCAGCATGGAAGACCAATGTGAAAGACAGCAGCGGTAAAGCGTTGTACTAAATACCCGTCATACTTCGAGCCGCAGCTGTGTTGGCTGCGTTTGTTCACCCCAGTCACATAGTGAATCTATGCTCCTGGGGATTCACAAGCTTGCCGCCTTGCTGCAACTCGAATTATTTAGGGTATGGCATTACGTTAGCCAGGAAGCGCGATAAAATGCGCGCTTCCTGGCCCAAACTTAAAGAGTGATTTATGGCTGCAACCAAGCCTGCTTTTAACCCACCGGGTAAAAAGGGTGACAAAATCTTCAGCGCGCTGGTAAAACTGGCTGCGCTGATTGTGCTATTGATGTTGGGTGGCATTATTGTCTCTCTGATCATCTCCTCCTGGCCCAGCATTGAGAAATTTGGTTTCTCTTTCCTGTGGACCAAAGACTGGGACGCGCCAAACGATATCTACGGGGCGCTGGTACCGATCTACGGTACGCTGGTCACCTCTTTTATCGCATTGCTGATCGCCGTTCCGGTGAGCTTCGGCATTGCCCTGTTTCTGACCGAACTCGCGCCAGGCTGGCTGCGTCGTCCGCTGGGGATTGCGATTGAATTGCTGGCAGCTATCCCGAGTATCGTCTACGGCATGTGGGGCCTGTTTATCTTTGCTCCACTGTTTGCCACTTATTTTCAGGAACCGGTCGGTAATATCCTTTCCAACATTCCGTTTGTTGGCGCACTGTTCTCCGGCCCGGCGTTTGGTATCGGTATTCTGGCGGCTGGCGTGATCCTCGCCATCATGATCATCCCTTACATTGCAGCTGTAATGCGTGATGTATTTGAACAGACGCCGGTGATGATGAAAGAGTCTGCCTACGGTATCGGCTGTACCACCTGGGAGGTTATCTGGCGCATCGTGTTGCCGTTCACCAAAAATGGGGTAATTGGCGGCATCATGCTGGGTCTGGGACGAGCACTGGGTGAAACGATGGCGGTGACCTTCATCATCGGCAACACCTACCAGCTCGACAGCGCATCGCTGTATATGCCGGGTAACAGCATCACCTCGGCGCTGGCGAATGAATTTGCGGAAGCGGAGTCTGGCCTGCACGTTGCGGCGTTGATGGAACTGGGTCTGATTCTGTTCGTGATTACCTTCATCGTGCTGGCAGCGTCTAAGTTTATGATTTTGCGCCTTGCGAAGAACGAGGGGGCACGCTAATGGCTACGCTTGAAATGCAAACCAGCGCGGAACTGGCGGAATCCCGCCGCAAAATGCAGGCTAAGCGCCGGATGAAAAACCGCATCGCCCTGACGCTTTCTATGGCGACGATGGCGTTTGGTCTGTTCTGGCTCGTCTGGATCCTGATGTCCACCATTTCCCGTGGTATCGACGGGATGTCGCTGGCGCTGTTCACCGAAATGACGCCGCCGCCGAACACGGCGGGTGGCGGTCTGGCGAACGCCCTGGCGGGCAGTGGTCTGTTGATCCTCTGGGCAACCGTGTTTGGTACGCCGCTGGGCATCATGGCCGGGATTTATCTGGCGGAATATGGTCGCAAATCCTGGCTGGCGGAAGTGATTCGCTTCATCAATGACATTCTGCTTTCCGCCCCGTCTATTGTGGTTGGTCTGTTCGTGTACACCATTGTGGTGGCGCAGATGGAGCACTTCTCCGGTTGGGCGGGCGTGATTGCGCTGGCGCTGCTGCAGGTGCCTATCGTGATTCGAACCACCGAAAACATGTTGAAGCTGGTGCCGGACAGTCTGCGTGAAGCGGCTTATGCGCTGGGGACGCCGAAATGGAAAATGATCTCCGCGATTACGCTGAAAGCGTCTGTCTCCGGGATCATGACCGGTATCCTGCTGGCGATTGCGCGTATCGCAGGTGAAACCGCTCCGCTGCTGTTTACCGCGCTCTCCAATCAGTTCTGGAGTACCGATATGATGCAGCCGATCGCCAACCTGCCGGTCACCATCTTTAAATTTGCGATGAGCCCGTTTGCGGAATGGCAGCAACTGGCGTGGGCCGGGGTGCTGATTATCACGCTGTGCGTATTGCTGCTGAACATTCTGGCGCGCGTAATTTTCGCCAAGAGCAAACACGGTTAACACGTTGCCGGATGGCGGCGTGCGGCCTACGGTTGAACCTATTTGTTGTAGGCCTGATAAGCGAAGCGCCATCAGGCATGATAAGGAAAAGAGTAAAATGAGTATGGTTGATACTGCTCCGGGTAAGATTCAGGTTCGTGATTTGAACTTCTACTACGGCAAATTCCATGCCCTGAAGAACATCAACCTGGATATTGCAAAGAACCAGGTAACGGCATTCATCGGGCCTTCTGGCTGCGGTAAATCGACGCTGTTGCGTACGTTCAACAAGATGTTTGAACTCTACCCGGAACAGCGTGCGGAAGGTGAAATTCTGCTCGATGGTGACAATATTCTCACCAATACCCAGGATATCGCCCTGCTGCGTGCCAAAGTCGGGATGGTGTTCCAGAAGCCGACGCCGTTCCCGATGTCTATCTACGACAATATCGCCTTTGGCGTGCGTCTGTTTGAGAAGCTGTCCCGGGCGGATATGGACGAGCGTGTGCAGTGGGCGTTGACCAAGGCCGCACTATGGAATGAAACCAAAGATAAATTGCACCAGAGCGGATATTCTCTCTCCGGTGGTCAGCAGCAGCGTCTGTGCATCGCGCGAGGTATCGCCATTCGCCCGGAAGTCTTGCTGTTGGATGAGCCGTGCTCAGCACTGGATCCGATCTCAACCGGTCGTATCGAAGAGCTGATTACCGAGCTGAAACAGGATTACACCGTGGTGATCGTGACCCACAACATGCAGCAGGCTGCGCGTTGTTCCGATCATACGGCGTTTATGTACCTGGGCGAGTTGATTGAGTTCAGCAACACGGACGACCTGTTCACCAAGCCCGCGAAGAAACAAACCGAAGATTACATTACTGGCCGCTACGGTTGATATGCCCGGGCATCTGGAGAAATGATGGACAATTTAAACCTTAATAAACACATTTCCGGTCAGTTCAACGCCGAACTGGAAAGCATCCGCACTCAGGTAATGACGATGGGCGGCATGGTCGAGCAGCAGCTTTCTGATGCCATCACCGCGATGCACAATCAGGACAGCGAGCTGGCGAAACGCGTTGTTGATGGCGATAAGCACGTCAATATGATGGAAGTGGCGATTGATGAAGCCTGTGTTCGCATCATCGCCAAGCGCCAGCCGACGGCGAGCGATCTGCGTCTGGTGATGGCGATCATCAAAACCATCGCCGAACTGGAACGTATTGGCGACGTGGCGGATAAAATCTGTCGTACCGCGCTGGAGAAGTTCTCCCAGCAGCATCAGCCGCTGCTGGTGAGCCTGGAGTCACTGGGGCGTCACACCATACAGATGCTGCACGACGTGCTGGATGCGTTTGCGCGGATGGATCTGGATGAAGCAGTGCGTATCTACCGTGAAGACAAGAAAGTGGACCAGGAATACGAAGGGATCGTGCGTCAACTGATGACCTACATGATGGAAGATTCCCGCACCATTCCCAGCGTGTTAACCGCGTTGTTCTGCGCGCGCTCTATCGAGCGTATCGGCGACCGCTGCCAGAATATCTGCGAATACATCTTCTACTTCGTGAAGGGCCAGGATTTCCGTCACGTAGGCGGTGATGAGCTGGATAAGCTGCTGGCGGGTAAAGATCCAAAAGAGTGATAAAACGTAGAAAATAAGCCGGATAAGCGTTAGCGCCATCCGGCAATTGCCCGGTGGCGCAAGCTTACCGGGCCTACAAAAATTACCGGGTAATATTCCAGCCGCGTGCTTTCCACAACGCCGGCAACTGTGCCAAATCGGTAAAAGTCGTCACTTTGGGATGTTCTATAGGCTTGTTGTGCGGATCGGCACAGAAGTAGAACACTTCCATTCCCGCATCAATCCCTGACTGCGCGCCAGCGGAAGAGTCATCGACCAGAATGCAGTTCTGTGCGTTGACGTTCATCGCTTTTGCTGCGTGGAACATCAGCGCCGGATCGGGCTTCCAGCGTTGAATATCGTAGCCGCTGTACAGTTTGTCCGGAAAATGATGCAGCATGCCCAGTTTACCCAGCGAGTGTTGCATTTTGCTGACCGGACCGTTAGAGACCACGCACATCGGCACTGTCATGCTGTCCAGCAGGGTATTCGCACCAGGGATCACTTCCAGTTCCGAGTCGAACAGGCGTGCGACCTCGGCGCGGTAGACGGGTTCTAAGTCGGCTTTGGCCAACGTCACCCCATGCTCCTCGTTAATGATATCAATGATTTCGTAGAGTTTTACGCCCTTAAAGCGTTTAAAAGTTTCTTCGAGATCGAGGGTGATACCGAATTCCTGGAACATTGCGACGTATGCGCGGGAACAGATCACTTCACTGTCGACCAGCGTACCGTCACAGTCAAAAAATACCGCTTCAATTCCGGACATGCCTTTCCCTTTTCACAAGTTTAACGTTTACGTACTGCCTGATTGTGCAACGCAATCGTTGCCGTATAAGCAAATTCAATGAAAAAAACCTCACACAATCACCCCCTATTGTCGCATTTTGGTATAGGATAGCGACGAATTTTCCCTCCTTGTTTGGAAATTGATAATGAGTCAACAACACACAACCCAGACGTCTGGTCAGGGGATGCTGGAACGCGTGTTCAAACTGCGCGAACATGGCACAACGGTACGAACCGAAGTGATCGCCGGTTTTACCACCTTCCTGACGATGGTTTACATCGTTTTTGTTAACCCGCAAATTCTGGGCGTTGCTGGCATGGACACCAGCGCCGTCTTCGTGACCACCTGTCTGATTGCCGCGTTCGGCAGCATTCTGATGGGGCTGTTCGCTAACCTGCCGGTGGCACTGGCGCCCGCGATGGGGCTGAATGCGTTCTTTGCCTTCGTTGTGGTTGGTGCGATGGGCCTGTCGTGGCAGGTCGGTATGGGGGCGATTTTCTGGGGTGCCGTCGGTCTGCTGCTGCTGACAATTTTCCGCGTGCGTTACTGGATGATTGCCAATATCCCGGTCAGTCTGCGCGTGGGGATCACCAGCGGTATCGGTCTATTCATCGGTATGATGGGGCTTAAAAACGCGGGTGTCATCGTTGCGAATCCGGAAACGCTGGTTAGCATTGGTAATCTGACCTCCCATAGCGTCCTGCTGGGCGTGCTCGGTTTCTTTATCATCGCTATCCTGGCGTCACGTAATATTCACGCCGCCGTGCTGGTATCCATCATCGTCACTACGCTGTTGGGCTGGATGCTGGGTGATGTGCACTATAACGGCATTGTCTCTGCGCCGCCGAGCGTCTCGTCGGTGATTGGGCATGTCGATCTGGCGGGGTCGTTTAACATTGGTCTGGCTGGGGTGATTTTCTCCTTCATGCTGGTTAACCTGTTTGACTCCTCCGGCACATTGATCGGCGTAACTGATAAAGCTGGTCTGGCGGATGAAAAAGGGAAATTTCCGCGCATGAAGCAGGCGCTGTTTGTCGATAGCGTCTCCTCTGTGACCGGGGCATTTATTGGTACGTCTTCCGTCACTGCTTATATCGAGTCCTCTTCCGGCGTTTCTGTTGGGGGGCGTACTGGCCTGACCGCGGTGGTGGTTGGTCTGCTGTTCCTGCTGGTGATCTTCCTTTCTCCGTTGGCTGGAATGGTACCGGGCTATGCGGCTGCAGGCGCGCTGATTTACGTCGGCGTGTTAATGACGTCCAGTCTGGCGCGCGTGAAGTGGGACGATCTCACTGAATCTGTACCGGCGTTTATCACTGCCGTGATGATGCCGTTCAGCTTCTCGATTACCGAAGGGATCGCGCTGGGCTTTATCTCTTACTGTGTGATGAAAATCGGTACCGGTCGTCTGCGTGAACTGAGCCCGTGCGTGGTCGTTGTGGCGCTGCTGTTTGTGCTGAAGATTGTGTTTATCGACGCGCACTAAT
>NZ_CP070239.1:1207257-1244760 GCF_016906145.1 Citrobacter sp. MGH 55 | reverse complement strand
CAGGCCTTCACGCGCTGGATGTAGTCGCCAAACGCGGTGAGCTGACCGGTCAGATGGTCCAGCGTACTCTGGTCAATCACTTCACCCGTCTGTGGGTCTACTTTGTTCTGTATCACGCCACCCATAAATTCCGGCTTGTTCATGACCATGGCATCCAGGAAAACCAGGATCTGACGCAGATGATACTGGCAGCGCGCGCCGCCAATCGCCCCCATCGAGCTGGTCTGGATGAGCACCGGTTTGCCTGAAAGCGGCTGATCGGGCAGGCGTGACAGCCAGTCGATGGCGTTCTTCAGACCACCCGGTACCGAATAGTTATATTCCGGCGTAACGATAACCACGCCATCAGCCTGGCGAATTTGCTCAGCCAGCGCGTCGACGCTTGCCGGAAACCCCTCTTCCTGCTGCACGTCAGCATCGTAAAGCGGGATATCACCGATAGACGGTAACGCACTGATTTTCATACCCGCCGGGGCGATTTTCGGCAGCGTACGGGCAACCATACCGTTAAACGAACCTTTGCGCAGGCTTCCCAGTAACGTAACAACATTCAACGTTTCAGACATGGTAACTCCATCAGTTGTGCGTATAAGACGTCGCGGCAGATAATTGCGCGAATCGCATCAGACGACCCGTCGGCGCATTCGCGCGGGTCTGGATATCAGGCAGGCTTTTCCAGCCCTGCTTAACATCAAACTCCCAAAGTTGAAGTTTATCAATGGCTGGCGTAACCGCAACCGACCACACCAGCAGGTCTTCGGCATCGCAAATAGCCTCAATCTGAGCAACACGGGCACATTTCAGACGCCCGGAGACTGGCAGCAATTGCAGCTCATGCGGATCGTTGTTGCGGACGTCACCCGTCAGTTTCAGGACGCTCTGGCGTAAGGTGATCATCTGTGCGCGCGCTTCGTCCGGATCGTTTTGCTTGCTGATCCACAGGCTTTCGTTGCTGGAGAAGGTTGGGACGTCGGCGGTATGGGGGCTAATAAATCCACGGGGGGCGCGCTGGAGTTCCATATCCAGTCCGCATTCCCCTTCGGTTGTCAGCGCCACACCGACCATATTACCGGCATAGGCGATGGAAAAGCTGGGTAGATTTTTATCGCGAAATGACGGTTTACCTTTGGCTTTGTATACGATTTCCGGTAACTCGAGCGTGCCATACAGCATAAATATCAGCTCAGCGAGAAGCCCTCGGGATGCAAGAAAACGGGTCTGGCGATGTGTGGGGAGTCTTCGTGCTTCATGATGGCAGGATGACGGAAGGCGCATCGAAATCAAGTGTCCTTCCGTCAGGATCCCTCTGGCAAAATGGGTCGCCATTTTTCTCTCCATGATTAATGGTCGGTGATAATGACGAGAGTAACATTTACTCGGTTTATAGACAGAGTAAATAGCCAAAAAGTACGACTGAATCAGCCTCCCTTACGCGCATTTACATTTCCTGGTACGGATTGGCTGTTTTTACGTCAGGAGAGGTTGTTTGATGGTCTCCCGAGGAAGAAGGCGAATAGCCATTTGGACAACAGTGATTCCCTGACTGACATGCCGCGTTGAATGAGGCGGCATGTCAGCCTGGAGGAACAGCAATTTAACTGAATCGGGGTAACAGGTTGAAGACGTTGCCGAACCAGCAAACAATAACCGCTACGCCGAACAGGATCACGATAGTCGGGATAAAGACGCCGCCCCAGACGGTAAACATTTTATTGGGGAACTTCTGGCGGGCTTTCAGGGCCAGTACCGCAGGGATGATCACGGCCCATATCGTTGCGCACAGCCCTGCACCGCCGATGCCATAGATAAAACCGTTCGGGAAGATTAAGTATAAAAGCGCCGGGGGCAGGAAGGTTAACAAGACGGTTTTAAAACGTCCCACTGCCGAATTGTCGAATTTGAACAGATCCGCAAGATAATCAAATAGCCCCAGAGTCACACCAAAAAAGGAACTGGCGACGGCCAGGTTTGAAAAAACCAGCAGACAAAATTCGATGATTCCGGTTTGCCTGGTGCCGAGAAATGATTTTACTAATGAATCAACATTACCGCCCGACGCAATGATCTCACTGAAGCTTTCCCGTGTAATGTTACCCATGGTGCAATACAACCAGAACAGATAAATCACCAGCGCCAGCAAAGAACCAAAGACAATGCTTTTAATTAATTTATCTTTTCTTTTGCCATAGCAGATGATCAGACTGGGAATGTTTCCGTGAAAGCCAAATGAAGCCAGGCATACTGGTAATGCCATAAAAATATAGGGGAAGTAAGAGACGTTGTTTTGAGCCTGGCCTGCCGTATCCCGCAGTATAGAAAAATCGACCTGGAAGAAGAATGACCCAAAAACGATAATAAAAGAGATGATTTTAATCCCAAGGAACAGGGAGGTAATTCGACTTGCTGCCAGTGAACTGATCCACAACACGCTGGCGACAAAAATGGCAGTACAGATTCCGACAATTCGGGGGTTAACGCGATATCCCATATTCATGGAGATCGTTTCGCTAATAATGGCGCCATTAGCAGAAATATAGGCATACGTGAGAATGTAGAGAACAAAGGCAACGGTAAATCCACTCACAATGTTCCATTTGTTGCCAATAAGATCTTTAGTAATGGTATTAAAACTGGATCCGACGGGGTAATTTAAATTTGCCTCTAATAACAGGAGTCCGGAATGCATCATTGAAAACCAGGCGATTATTAAAATAAACGCCCCCCAAAAAAACCACGCGCCGGACAAATCAACGGGGAGAGCAAACATCCCCCCACCAATCACCGTACCGGCTATGACCATAATCCCCCAAAAGGAGGAGTGTTTAGCATTCGAATTTTCTTCCATGATGCCTCATTAATTATAGTGAACCTATAAGGTTTTAATTATGCAACAATATAAAGGAAGTGGATTTATCGCTGGGGGGTTAAAGCGTATAACCCCCCTGATGCTTATAATTAAACTTCTTTCAGTTTAGCGGTGAAGTGACGTAATACTTTCGGTTCGTAGGTGAAGGTCAACCCTTTAATATTCATCGCGTTTTCTTTGACGTGTTCAAAGGCTTCAATAATGAAGTCCATATGAGATTGCGTATACGTTGCCCTTGGGATGGTTAGACGCAGAAGCTCGGCCGGGCAAGGTAATTGCTTACCGGTTTTAGGATCTCTGCCTAATAAGAATGAACCAATCTCAACGGCGCGGATACCGGCCACTTTATAGAGTTCGCAAGCGAGAGCCTGAGCCGGGAACTGTTCTGCCGGAATGTGCGGTAATAATTTACCCGCATCGACAAAGGCCGCGTGGCCACCAGCCTGTTGGCAAGTGACGCCAATCGCCTCGAGGCCATCGACTAAATATTGCACCTGCGCGATACGATAGGCCAGCCAATCCTGGTTCATACCATCCACCAGACCCACCGCAAGGCGCTCCATTGCGCCGCCTTCCAGACCACCGTATGTCGGGAAGCCTTCCTGTACGACGCACAGGGTTCTGCATTCGGTATAGACGTCAAAATAGGTGTCGTCTTTAATGCACAGTAAGCCGCCCATTGGCACCATCGCATCTTTTTTCGCGGACATTGCCAACATATCGGCATATTTGTAAGTCTCGCGGGTAATTTCTTCGATGCTCCAGTCCCGGTATTCTGCTTCGCGTTTCTGGATAAAATACGCATTCTCGGCAAAGCGCGCGGAGTCCATGACTACCGGAATGTCATATTTTTTGGCGATATTATACATGGCCTTCAGGTTGGCTAATGAAACCGGTTGCCCGCCTGCAGAGTTACTGGTAATGGTCGCCACAATATACGGTACGTTGTTGGGGCCGACTTCCTGAATGCCGCGCTCTAATCCATCGAGATCGAAATTTCCCTTAAAGTCATAACGAACACCAGTATCAAATGCCTCTTTGATGTACACGTTACGCACGGCGCAGCCGTTGATTTGGCTGTGCCCCTGGGTCGTATCGAAGAAGTAGTTGGAGAAAACCGCCATCTTACTTCTGTCTAACCCTTTTTCCTGCTCACGTTTTTTGATCAGTACCGGAATATAAATTTGTTCTGCACCGCGGCCCTGGTGCGTTGGAATAGTATATTGATAACCAAAAATGTTTTTCACTGCTTCAGATAGCGCATAATAGCTGCGGCTGCCGCTGTAGGCTTCATCCCCACGTAGCATGGCTGCTTGCATATTCTGTGTCACTGCGCCAGTACCGCTGTCGGTCAGCAGATCAATAAAGACATCTTCACTATCCAGCAGGAAAGGGTTCATCCCGGATTTAATAATTGCGTTATTCCGATGTTCTCTCGTTGTACGTTTTACCGGTTCAATAACACGAATACGGAAGGGTTCTGGTAAATGTTTAAAGTTATCCATGACATAATCCTTTAATTTATTTCACTGTATTGACTCAATACGTCTGCACGCGGGTATAAATATACCCGGCATAATTCATCTCTCATTTATTCCAGCCATGACTGTATTTTCGTTTTAAAAAACGAACAGGCATACGTGGCGTTGCGATATGCAACCACAATGAGAAATTGAGCTATGTTTGAGATGTGCCAAATGAACAGACTACGAATAGCCTATGTTCTGGCAAAATAAAGGCAGGGAAATTTAAGGGTGATGATTGACAATTTTATTGTCAACATTAAACCATTTTGAAATGATGTATGCATGTAAGATAATCATGATTGAGTTATCCTCTGTAGACACAGTGCTACATTATGGCAATGAAAATATTTGTCTATGAGAGAATAATTTAACTGTGATAAAAATCACAGTTAAATTAACATTTAATTAATTAAGGATCATTCAAGAAAATACAATATTCCGCTAGCGATTTACCGAACGGGCAATACGTGTATAAGTATGTCTGACGCCACGAATCGCCACGCTGTAGGCCAGTATATTTTCCGGCAACGCCATTCCCATATAGCCAGTATCGCCAATATGATGGAGATCCGCCCCTGCCATTTTACTCATCAGGGCT
Source organism: Citrobacter sp. MGH 55 (assembly GCF_016906145.1). Classification (NCBI taxonomy): domain Bacteria; kingdom Pseudomonadati; phylum Pseudomonadota; class Gammaproteobacteria; order Enterobacterales; family Enterobacteriaceae; genus Citrobacter; species Citrobacter sp. MGH 55. Next base: position 1,239,770 of record NZ_CP070239.1, on the reverse strand, counting down.
ATCTGGCGAATTGTACTGACGTCTGCGCCCTCCTGAGAGGTGCCGATTGCCGTCATTGCCAGCGCACCGTGCGCGTGTGCACACGCGATCAGCGACTCTACTTTTTGCTGGCTCATACCCGGTACTGTTCCTGGTGCCGGAATAAGCACGATATCTGCGCCCTGTCCGGCAAAGGCGGCGACGTCACTTTCACTGATAATCGCGCTGCCGCTTTCCCGCACAATCCCTGCGCCGTGCATTTTACCGGTGATGATAATGGCCTTGTCGCCAACGGCCTCACGGATCGTTTTCACCGCTTTTCCCAGAGCGAGATTGCTGACGCCGTTGTTGGGATTTCCCGTCAGTACCAGGATCTTCGCTCCCATTTCTACCAGTTTGCGAGCATTCTCTGCGGTTGCGGCACGGCCTGGTTTCATCTTCCAGATGTCATCATGCGCACTGGCGAATTCAGGATCGACGGCCTCAAGGTTGACGCCGATGATGCGTCCGGTCAGACGCTGCAGTTCATGCAACGTCTGATCCGGTGCAGTACCGGCAGGCATTCCCTGGATTAGCGGTGCTTCGCTATCGAACATGTTGATCAGCAGAATGTCCGCCCCCTGCGACGCGGCAAGTTCGGCATTAGTGACGTTATTGAGCAGAGGTTGGGTAATGGCGATGGTTTCACTGACCAGGACGCGGCCTTCACTGGCGCGGATTGCATACAGCAGCGCCGTTTTGTCCATGCCCCCGAAATCAGAAGCACTACAGTCAAGTAAACGTTTATGTTCCATAAAAAGAGACCCTCTTATAAAACGATAATGCCCGGAATTAACCGTCAGTTAATTCCGGGCTACGGGATTACTTACCGATACAGAAGCTGGAGAAAATTCTTCCCAGCAGATCGTCGGAGGTAAACTCACCGGTGATCTCGCTTAAGCTTTGCTGCGCCAGACGGAGTTCTTCAGCCAGTAGCTCACCGGCCCACGCACCTAACAGTTGGGCCTTGCCCTGCTGGAGATGCTCAGCGGCGTCGGCTAGCGCCTGTAAGTGACGACGACGGGCCAGGAAGCCCCCTTCCATGTTGGTATCAAAACCCATGCTCTGCTTGAGATGGTTGCGCAGTACGTCTACGCCTTCACCGGTGCGCGCCGAAAGACGAACCAGTGAGTGACCATTCACCTCGCTGATGCCCAGCGGTTCGCCGGTGATATCCGCTTTGTTTCGTACCACGGTAATGGGCAGTTTTGACGGTAAACGGGCGATAAAGTCCGGCCAGATGTCAGCCGGGTCAACGGCATCCGTGGTGGTGCCATCGACCATAAACAGCACCCGATCCGCTTGCTCAATTTCCTGCCAGGCCCGTTCGATACCGATACGCTCCACTTCGTCGCTGGCCTCACGCAGACCGGCGGTATCGATAATGTGCAGCGGCATACCATCGATATGGATGTGCTCACGCAGCACATCGCGCGTGGTACCGGCGATGTCGGTGACAATGGCCGCCTCACGGCCCGCCAGCGCATTCAGGAGGCTTGATTTACCGGCGTTAGGGCGTCCGGCAATGACCACCTTCATCCCTTCACGCAGCAGGCTGCCCTGACGCGCTTCAGCGCGAACGGCATTGAGATCGGCAATCACGCCATTCAATTGCGCTTCAATTTTGCCATCGGACAGGAAGTCGATCTCTTCATCCGGAAAGTCGATGGCCGCTTCTACGTAGATGCGCAGGTGAGTGAGTGCTTCCACCAGATGGTTTACGCGGGTGGAAAACGCCCCCTGCAATGAGTTCAACGCTGAACGAGCCGCCTGCTCAGAACTGGCATCAATCAGGTCGGCAATCGCTTCGGCCTGGGCTAAGTCGAGTTTATCGTTGAGAAACGCGCGCTCAGAGAACTCGCCGGGGCGGGCAATACGTAGGCCAGGCAGCGTCAGGACGCGTTTTAACAGCAGGTCGAGAATGACCGGGCCGCCGTGTCCCTGAAGTTCCAGCACATCCTCACCCGTAAACGAGTTCGGGCCGGGAAACCACAGGGCGATCCCCTGGTCCAGCGCGGTACCGTCGGCATCTTTAAACGGCAGATAGTCGGCGTAACGGGGTTTGGGCAGCTTGCCCAGAACAGCTTCGGCCACCTCACGCGCCTTCAGGCCGGAGATGCGCAGAATACCCACCCCACCGCGTCCCGGTGGGGTGGCCTGGGCGACGATAGTGTCGTTATGGCTCATGATATGTCTCTTCGTAAATGTAAAAAAGGCGGTCTAATGACCGCCTTCTCTGGCATTAACTTTACCGTGAATACTCGAAATAATTCACGTTGCAGGAAGGCGGCAAGTTTGTGAGCCCCAGGAGCTTACTGAAGTAAGTGACTGGGGCAAGCAAATGCAGCCAACGCGCCTGCGGCTTGAAGAATGAAGAGTATCAGGACTTTTTCTTCTCGCGGCTATGCAGACCACGCTTCTCCAGACCACGGTAAATCAGTTGCTGCTGGATGATGGTCACCAGGTTGCTGACGATATAGTACAGCACCAGACCTGACGGGAACCACAGGAAGAACACGGTAAAGATGACCGGCATAAAGGTCATGATCTTCTGCTGCATCGGGTCGGTCACGGTGGTCGGCGACATCTTCTGGATGAAGAACATCGTTACGCCCATCAGGATCGGCAGGATGTAGTACGGGTCCTGTGCAGACAAGTCATGGATCCACAGGGCGAACGGCGCATGACGCAGTTCCACGGAGCCCATCAGCATGTAGTACAACGCCAGGAAGATAGGCATCTGGATGATCAGCGGGAAGCAGCCGCCCAGCGGGTTAACCTTCTCAGCTTTGTACAGGGCCATCATTTCCTGGCTCTGACGCTGTTTGTCATCGCCCAGACGCTCACGCATTGCCTGAATCTTCGGCTGCAGCATACGCATCTTCGCCATGGAGGTGTACTGCGCTTTAGTCAGCGGGTACATGATGCCACGAACGATAAAGGTGATGATGATAATGGAGAAGCCCCAGTTACCGACAAAGCTATGGATCCATTTCAGCAATTTGAACAGCGGCTGAGAGATGAACCACAACCAACCGTAATCCACGGTCAGATCCAGGTGCGGTGCAACGGCCGCCATTTTGTCCTGAATTTCCGGGCCAACCCACAGGGTGCTGGTCATCGCGCCAGACTGACCCGGCTGAACCAGTACCGGCTGAGATTTATAGCCGATAGCGGCAATGCCGTTACCCAGGTTCGCGGTATAGAAGTTGTTGGTACCGTCGTTACGTGGCACCCATGCCGTGGCAAAATACTGTTGCAGCATCGCCACCCAACCGTCTTTCGCATTGACGTTCAGGTTTTCGTTATCCGCGATGGTGTCGAATTTGTATTTTTCATACTTCTCATCTGGCGTGGAGTACGCAGCGCCACGGAAAGTATGCAGCGCGAAGTTGCTGCTTCCGGTGTCGCGATGAGACGGCAGATTGATGGATTGCTTCAGCTGACCAAAGGTGGAGATCTCCAGCGGTTTCTCGCTGGCGTTCTGCACGCTGTAGTTAACGTTAACCGCATAGTCGCCACGTTTGAGGACAAACGTTTTGGTAAAGGTGTTACCCGCGGCATCCGTATAGGTCATCGGGATCTGCAGTTCGTTCTGACCATCAGCCAGTACAAAGGCGTCTTTTTCGACATTGTACAGCGGACGTGGACCGTTAGCCGGGTTATCCGGGCCGTCACGACCTGTCAGACCGCTCTGAGCCTGATAGATAAACTGCGGCGTGGTTTCCAGCAGTTGGAACGGTTCGCTGGAACCGAGTTCTTTCGGGTAAGCTGGCAGCAGGGCCTGTTCCACATCACCACCACGGGTGTTAATGGTCAGATCAAGCACGTCAGTCTTAACCGTAATCAGTTTCCCCTGGCCACTGGCCGGTACGCCCTGGTCGGCGGCGCTACCCGCTGCGGTGGTCGTTGTCTGCGTGGTCTGTTGGGTCTGAGGTTGCGGATTTTTATCCTGCTCCCAGGCTTGCCAGATCATGAAAGACACGAACAGCAAAGCGATGACTAAAAGATTGCGTTGCGAATCCATCGTTAGTGTTCTCTGGTATCAAATGGTCCGGGCGGGACGGGATCGTCACCACCAGGGTGTAAAGGGTGGCATTTTAATACGCGTTTCACCGTCAACCAACTGCCTTTTATCACTCCAAACCTGCGCAATGCCTCAATTCCGTAGCTTGAACACGTTGGAGTGAAACGGCAATGCGGCCCAAGCAGCGGACTGATCAGGCGTTGATAGACCCGAATAAGGGCTATCAGGACCCGCGAGCCAGGCGACAATGGCGGCGCCATAATTTTTCCAACGCTTCCGAGAGAGCACGGTTATCGAGGTCGGCAACCCCTTTTTTCGCCACCACTACGAAGTCCATTGCTGGCAATTCGTGTTGACGCAGACGAAAGCTTTCACGCGTCAGACGTTTAATCCGATTGCGTTCATGCGCGCGTCGAACGTTTTTCTTGGCGACAGTAAGACCGATACGGGGATGCCCCAGCGAATTCAGGCGGCCGAGGATGGTGATTTGCGGCGTGCCAGCCCGTTGTGGCTGCTGGAAGACGAAAGTGAAATGAGCGGGAGTTAACAAACGTAACTCCCTGGGAAATGCGAGCTTAACCACTCAGGGGTTAGCTTTATTACTTGGAAACGGTCAGACGAGCGCGGCCTTTAGCACGACGACGTGCCAGAACCTGACGACCATTTTTAGTAGCCATACGAGCACGGAAGCCGTGAGAACGGTTGCGCTTCAGTACAGACGGTTGAAAAGTGCGTTTCATGGCGATTTCTACCTAAACTTGAATAAATTCACTGACTTTTGCGTATACCCGAACGAGTTTCGAACGACTAACGCCTCAGCGTGGGTGATTAAAGAGGCCGGATTGTAATAATTGTACACTCCGGAGTCAATTCTCTTTCCTTATTTCCCGCGTATTTCCGCACGTTTTCGCGTGAAAAACAGGCAGCGTTGACACCGTGTTACGGGCATCGCGCGACGGGGGAAAGATTATACGGGCTGATGAACAAAGCGCAAGGATCGCTCGGGATCTTTATGAGATCGTTTTAGCAGTATAGCGTCTTTACTCATTAATTTTTCCAATATGCGGGCGAAATCGTGCAGCACTTCTCCAGGATCGTTTACACTTATCCGGTCCTGTGAAGGCCTGTGGATAAATCGGGAAGAATCTGTGAGAAACAGAAGATCTCTTGCGCAGTTTACGCTATGATCCGCGGTCCCGATCGTTTCAAAGGATCCTGATCGGGTTAAAATTGCAGATAGCAATTCGCACGTCACCCTTTGCATAGGGTCTAGCCGACGTGCGTCAACAATCATGAATGTTTCAGCCTTTGTCATTTATCGACTTTTGTTCGAGTGGAGTCCGCCGTGTCACTTTCGCTTTGGCAGCAGTGTCTTGCCCGATTGCAGGATGAGTTACCAGCCACAGAATTCAGTATGTGGATACGCCCTTTGCAGGCGGAACTGAGCGATAACACGCTGGCTTTGTATGCGCCAAACCGTTTTGTGCTCGATTGGGTAAGAGACAAGTACCTTAACAATATCAATGGGCTGCTGAATAATTTCTGCGGCGCAGATGCCCCGCAACTGCGTTTTGAGGTCGGGACGAAGCCCGTCAGCCAGACGCTGAAGGCGCCCGTGAACAACAACGTCGCCGCACCGGCTCAGGTGGCGCACCAGGTTCAGCCGCAGCGCGCGTCGCCTGTCGCGGCGCGTCCTGGCTGGGACAATGTGCCTGCGCCGGCAGAACCCACCTATCGCTCTAACGTTAACGTCAAACACACGTTTGATAACTTCGTTGAAGGTAAATCCAACCAGTTGGCTCGCGCGGCGGCGCGTCAGGTGGCGGACAATCCTGGTGGCGCCTATAACCCGCTGTTCCTTTATGGCGGCACCGGTCTGGGTAAAACCCACCTGTTGCACGCGGTGGGAAACGGCATTATGGCGCGCAAACCTAATGCCAAAGTGGTGTATATGCACTCCGAACGCTTTGTCCAGGACATGGTAAAAGCCCTGCAAAACAACGCGATCGAAGAGTTTAAACGCTATTATCGTTCCGTCGACGCCCTCCTCATCGATGACATCCAGTTCTTCGCTAATAAAGAACGATCTCAGGAAGAATTTTTCCACACCTTTAACGCCCTTCTTGAAGGTAATCAGCAGATCATTTTGACTTCGGATCGTTATCCAAAAGAGATCAACGGCGTTGAGGATCGTCTGAAATCCCGCTTCGGCTGGGGGTTGACGGTGGCGATCGAACCGCCAGAACTGGAAACGCGCGTGGCGATCCTGATGAAAAAGGCCGACGAAAATGATATTCGTCTGCCGGGTGAAGTGGCCTTCTTTATTGCCAAGCGTCTACGCTCTAACGTGCGTGAGCTGGAAGGGGCACTGAACCGCGTGATTGCCAACGCCAACTTTACCGGTCGGGCGATTACCATCGACTTCGTTCGCGAAGCGCTGCGCGATCTGCTGGCGTTACAGGAAAAACTGGTCACCATCGACAATATTCAGAAGACGGTGGCGGAGTATTACAAAATTAAAATTGCGGATTTGCTGTCCAAGCGTCGTTCTCGCTCGGTAGCGCGTCCGCGTCAGATGGCCATGGCGTTGGCGAAAGAGCTCACCAACCACAGCTTGCCGGAAATTGGCGATGCGTTTGGTGGCCGCGACCACACTACGGTGCTTCATGCCTGCCGTAAGATTGAGCAGTTGCGTGAAGAAAGCCATGATATTAAAGAAGATTTCTCAAACTTAATCAGAACATTATCTTCGTGACGCTATGAAATTTACCGTTGAACGTGAACATTTATTAAAGCCGCTTCAGCAGGTCAGCGGCCCGCTGGGTGGTCGTCCTACGCTGCCTATTCTTGGCAACCTGTTGCTGCAGGTGGCTGACGGTGCGCTTTCGCTGACGGGTACCGATCTTGAAATGGAAATGGTGGCCCGCGTTGCGTTGATTCAGCCGCATGAGCCCGGCGCCACGACGGTCCCGGCGCGGAAGTTCTTTGATATCTGCCGTGGCCTACCGGAAGGGGCGGAAATCGCCGTCCAGCTGGAAGGCGATCGCATGCTGGTACGTTCGGGCCGCAGTCGTTTTTCGCTGTCCACGCTGCCTGCCGCCGACTTCCCGAATCTGGATGACTGGCAGAGCGAGGTAGAATTCACCCTGCCGCAGGCGACGATGAAGCGTCTGATTGAAGCCACGCAGTTCTCCATGGCTCATCAGGACGTGCGTTACTACTTAAACGGCATGCTGTTTGAGACCGAAGGTGAAGAGTTGCGTACCGTGGCAACTGATGGTCACCGTCTGGCGGTTTGCTCTATGCCTGTTGGTCAGTCGCTGCCCAACCATTCGGTGATCGTGCCGCGTAAAGGTGTGATTGAACTGATGCGTATGCTCGACGGCGGCGATAACCCGCTGCGCGTGCAGATTGGCAGCAACAACATCCGCGCACACGTTGGCGACTTTATCTTTACGTCTAAGCTGGTGGACGGCCGTTTCCCGGATTACCGTCGCGTACTGCCGAAGAATCCGGATAAACATCTGGAAGCCGGCTGCGATATCCTCAAGCAGGCTTTTGCCCGCGCGGCGATCCTGTCGAACGAGAAGTTCCGCGGCGTGCGTCTGTATGTGAGTGAAAATCAGCTTAAAATCACGGCGAACAACCCGGAACAGGAGGAAGCCGAAGAGATTCTGGATGTCACCTACCCGGGGACTGAAATGGAGATCGGCTTTAACGTCAGCTACGTATTAGATGTCCTGAATGCGCTGAAGTGTGAAAACGTGCGCATCATGCTGACTGACTCCGTGTCGAGCGTACAAATTGAAGATGCGGCGTCGCAAAGTGCGGCTTACGTTGTTATGCCAATGAGATTGTAGAATCTGAAAGGGGCTGGTTTACTTGCCATTTCGTTTCCCGGCAGTGCTCGAAATGCTCACGTACTTCGTGTACGCTCCGCTTTCTGCGCGCTGGCGGTAAACGAACTGGCTGCGACACTCACGCCCCCTGGATGATGCTCTGAAATATGTCGCTATCCCGACTCTTAATCAAAGATTTCCGCAATATTGAAAATGCGGATCTCGCGTTATCCCCCGGCTTTAACTTCCTGGTTGGCGCGAACGGCAGCGGTAAAACCAGCGTTCTGGAAGCCATCTATACGCTCGGCCACGGCCGGGCGTTTCGCAGTTTGCAGATTGGTCGCGTCATTCGTCACGAGCAGGAGTCGTTTGTTCTTCATGGGCGATTGCAGGGGAATGAGCGGGAAACCTCGATTGGGTTAACCAAAGATAAGCTGGGTGACAGTAAAGTGCGTATCGACGGCACTGACGGCCACAAGGTGGCGGAGCTGGCGCTGTTGATGCCGATGCAACTGATCACCCCTGAGGGGTTTACTTTACTCAACGGCGGCCCCAAATACAGAAGAGCGTTCCTCGATTGGGGATGCTTTCACAATGAAGCTGGATTCTTCACCGCCTGGAGCAACCTGAAGCGTCTGCTCAAGCAGCGCAATGCGGCGCTGCGCCAGGTGAGTCGTTACGAGCAACTGCGTCCGTGGGATAAAGAACTGATCCCGCTGGCGGAACAAATCAGCACCTGGCGCGCGGAGTACAGCGCCGGTATCGCACAGGATATGGCGGATACTTGCCAGCAGTTTCTTCCTGAATTTTCTCTCTCCTTCTCTTTTCAGCGCGGCTGGGAGAAAGAGACTGATTATGCCGAGGTGCTGGAACGTGGTTTTGAACGCGACCGCATGTTGACTTACACCGCGCACGGCCCGCATAAAGCGGATTTCCGCATTCGCGCCGATGGTGCGCCGGTAGAAGATACCTTGTCGCGTGGGCAGTTAAAGCTGCTAATGTGCGCCTTACGTCTGGCGCAAGGGGAGTTCCTCACCCGTGAAAGCGGGCGGCGGTGTCTCTACCTGATAGATGATTTTGCCTCAGAGCTTGATGATGCGCGTCGCGGACTGTTAGCCAGTCGATTAAAAGCGACACAATCACAGGTCTTTGTCAGCGCAATCAGCGCTGAACACGTTCTGGACATGTCGGACAAAAATTCGAAGATGTTCACCGTGGAAAAGGGTAAAATAACGGATTAACCCAAGTTTAAATGAGCGAGAAACGTTGATGTCGAATTCTTATGACTCCTCCAGTATCAAAGTCCTGAAAGGACTGGATGCGGTGCGTAAGCGCCCGGGTATGTATATCGGCGATACGGATGACGGCACCGGTCTGCACCACATGGTATTCGAGGTGGTAGATAACGCTATCGACGAAGCGCTCGCGGGTCACTGTAAAGACATTATTGTCACCATCCATGCCGACAACTCTGTCTCCGTACAGGATGATGGACGCGGCATCCCGACCGGTATTCACCCGGAAGAAGGCGTATCGGCGGCGGAAGTGATCATGACCGTTCTGCACGCAGGCGGTAAATTTGACGATAACTCCTATAAAGTCTCCGGCGGTCTGCACGGTGTGGGTGTCTCCGTGGTGAACGCCCTGTCGCAGAAACTGGAACTGGTTATCCAGCGCGATAACAAAATCCACCGTCAGATCTACGAGCACGGCGTTCCGCAGGCACCGCTGGCAGTCACTGGCGATACCGATAAAACCGGTACGATGGTGCGTTTCTGGCCGAGCCACGAAACCTTCACTAACGTCACGGAGTTCGAATACGAGATTCTGGCGAAGCGTCTGCGCGAACTGTCGTTCCTGAACTCTGGCGTCTCTATTCGCCTGAAAGACAAGCGCGATGGTAAAGAAGACCATTTCCACTATGAAGGTGGCATCAGGGCGTTCGTTGAGTATCTGAACAAGAACAAAACGCCAATCCACCCGAATATCTTCTATTTCTCCACCGAAAAAGACGGTATCGGCGTGGAAGTTGCACTGCAATGGAACGACGGCTTCCAGGAAAACATCTATTGCTTTACCAACAACATTCCGCAGCGTGACGGCGGTACGCACCTGGCAGGTTTCCGTGCGGCGATGACCCGTACCCTGAACGCCTACATGGACAAAGAAGGCTACAGCAAAAAAGCGAAAGTCAGCGCCACCGGTGATGATGCCCGTGAAGGCCTGATTGCTGTGGTGTCCGTGAAAGTGCCGGATCCGAAGTTCTCCTCTCAGACCAAAGATAAACTGGTTTCTTCTGAGGTGAAATCGGCGGTTGAACAGCAGATGAACGAACTGCTGAGCGAATACCTGCTGGAAAACCCGTCTGACGCCAAAATCGTGGTCGGTAAAATTATTGATGCGGCCCGTGCCCGTGAAGCAGCCCGCCGTGCGCGTGAAATGACGCGTCGTAAAGGGGCGCTGGATCTGGCGGGTCTGCCTGGCAAACTGGCGGACTGTCAGGAACGCGACCCGGCGCTGTCCGAACTGTACCTTGTGGAAGGGGACTCTGCGGGCGGCTCTGCAAAACAGGGGCGTAACCGCAAGAACCAGGCGATTCTGCCGCTGAAGGGTAAAATCCTCAACGTAGAGAAAGCGCGCTTCGACAAGATGCTCTCTTCGCAGGAAGTGGCGACGCTGATCACCGCGCTCGGTTGCGGTATTGGTCGTGACGAGTACAACCCGGACAAACTGCGTTATCACAGCATCATTATCATGACCGATGCGGACGTCGACGGCTCGCATATTCGTACGCTGCTGTTGACCTTCTTCTATCGTCAGATGCCAGAAATTGTTGAGCGTGGCCACGTCTACATTGCCCAGCCGCCGCTGTATAAAGTGAAGAAAGGCAAGCAGGAACAGTACATTAAAGACGATGAGGCGATGGACCAGTACCAGATCTCCATCGCGCTGGACGGTGCTACGCTGCACACCAACGCCAGCGCACCGGCGCTGTCTGGTGAAGCGTTAGAAAAACTGGTTTCTGAGTACAACGCCACGCAGAAAATGATTGGTCGTATGGAGCGTCGCTTCCCGAAAGCAATGCTGAAAGAGCTGGTGTATCAGCCGACGCTGACTGAAGACAATCTTTCAGACGAGCAGACCGTGACCCGTTGGGTGAACGCGCTAATTACCGAGCTGAACGAGAAAGAACAGCACGGTAGCCAGTGGAAGTTCGATATCCAGCACAATACGGAACAGAATCTGTTTGAACCGATCGTGCGTGTGCGTACCCACGGTGTGGACACCGACTACGCGCTGGATCACGAGTTTGTAACGGGGGCGGAATACCGCCGTATCTGCACGCTGGGTGAAAAACTGCGCGGCCTGATGGAAGAAGATGCCTTCATCGAACGCGGTGAACGTCGTCAACCGGTTGCCAGCTTCGAACAGGCGCTGGACTGGCTGGTGAAAGAGTCACGTCGTGGTCTGGCTATTCAGCGTTATAAAGGTCTGGGTGAGATGAACCCGGATCAGCTGTGGGAAACCACCATGGATCCGGAAAGCCGTCGCATGTTACGCGTTACCGTGAAGGATGCGATTGCTGCTGACCAGTTGTTCACCACGCTGATGGGCGACGCGGTAGAACCACGTCGTGCGTTTATCGAAGAGAACGCCCTGAAAGCGGCAAATATCGATATCTAATCCCTATCTATAGGCCGGATAAGGCGGTTTTACGCCGCCATCCGGCAAGATCCTGCGTGATGCCTGATGGCGCGTTGCTTATCAGGCCTACAATTGATCGTCAAAAGGGGAATCGTGATTCCCCTTCTTATCCCCCTTTTCGCTGCTGTTTTTTGAGCGGAATCGCGTTAGCATGAGTCAGGACTCATTGAATGCGGGGAATTCATGGCTATCAAACTCATTGCTATCGATATGGATGGCACCCTTCTGTTACCCGATCACACCATTTCACCGGCGGTTAAACGTGCGATTGCCGCAGCCCGTGAAAAAGGGGTAAACGTGGTACTGACCACCGGTCGTCCGTATGCGGGTGTACACAGCTATCTGAAAGAGCTGCATATGGAACAACCCGGCGACTACTGCATTACCTATAACGGTGCGCTGGTGCAGAAAGCGGGCGATGGTAGCACTGTCGCACAAACCGCGCTGAGCTATGACGATTACCGCTATCTGGAAAAACTCTCCCGCGAGGTCGGCTCGCACTTCCACGCGCTGGACCGTACCACGCTGTATACCGCAAACCGTGATATCAGCTATTACACCGTACATGAATCCTATGTCGCGACCATTCCACTGGTGTTCTGCGAAGCGGAAAAGATGGATCCGCAAACCCAGTTCCTGAAAGTGATGATGATTGATGAGCCCGCGATCCTCGATCAGGCCATCGCCCGTATTCCGGCAGAAGTGAAAGAGAAATATACCGTGCTGAAAAGTGCGCCGTACTTCCTCGAAATCCTCGATAAACGCGTCAATAAAGGCACTGGTGTGAAATCACTGGCTGATGCGCTGGGCATCAAACCGGAAGAAATTATGGCGATTGGCGATCAGGAAAATGACATCGCGATGATCGAGTATGCCGGGCTTGGGGTAGCGATGGATAACGCCATTCCCCTGGTGAAAGAGATCGCCAACTTTGTTACCAAATCAAATCTGGAAGATGGCGTTGCGTATGCCATTGAGCAGCACGTCCTGAAGTAATCCCTCTGGATGGTTTGCCATGACCCGCGTTGATCGCGGGTTTTTTTACCCCCGCCGTTTACTCCTCATAACATTTTCATTACCGATTGTCGTTTTTGTGATCTAAATTGTAGTACAACATATCTGTGTTGTACTACATTGAACGCATCACAACACTGTATAGCATCACGTTAGTACTACAAAAGTGAGGCGAATTTCAGCGATAACGGTAAAGTAGAGAGGACCATCCAGAGCATAAGGACTCTCCATGACTCTCAATAAAACCGATCGCATCGTGATCACGCTGGGCAAACAGATTGTCAGCGGTAAATACGTACCGGGTGCCGCACTCCCTGCGGAAGCGGAGCTGTGTGAGGAGTTTGAAACCTCACGCAATATCATCCGCGAAGTGTTCCGCTCGCTAATGGCAAAGCGGCTGATTGAAATGAAGCGTTATCGTGGCGCCTTTGTCACATCGCGGAATCAGTGGAATTACCTCGATACCGACGTGTTGCAATGGGTACTGGAAAACGATTACGACCCGCGGCTCATCAGTGCGATGAGCGAGGTCCGAAATCTGGTGGAGCCCGCGATTGCCCGCTGGGCAGCGGAACGCGCGACCTCGAGTGATTTAGCTGAAATTGAATCGGCGCTCAATGACATGATCGCCAACAATCAGGATCGGGAGGCCTTTAATGAAGCGGATATCCGCTATCACGAGGCGGTATTGCAGTCAGTGCATAACCCGGTTTTGCAACAGCTGAGCGTGGCAATCACTTCGCTTCAGCGGGCGGTATTTGAACGGACCTGGATGGGCGATGAAGCCAACATGCCAAAAACGCTCCAGGAACATAAGGCGCTATTCGATGCGATACGGCATCAGGATAGCAATGCGGCAGAGCAGGCGGCCCTGACCATGATCGCCAGCTCGACACGAAGGTTGAAGGAAATCACATGACAGCTCGCTACATCGCAATTGACTGGGGATCGACCAATTTGCGCGCCTGGCTTTACCAGGGCGACAAATGCCTGGAAAGCAGGCAATCAGAAGCAGGCGTTACGCGTCTGAACGGTAAATCCCCCGAGGCGGTGTTAGCAGAAGTCACACAAAACTGGCGCGACAGCGCCACACCGGTGGTCATGGCCGGAATGGTCGGTAGCAACGTGGGCTGGAAGATTGCCCCGTATCTGCCGGTTCCTGCCTCTTTCGCTGCCATTGGTGAGCAGTTAACGCCCGTTGGCGACAATGTCTGGATTATTCCTGGGTTGTGTGTTTTGCGCGACGATAACCACAATGTGATGCGCGGCGAAGAGACACAACTGCTCGGCGCACGCACGCTTTCTCCTTCTTCTGTCTATGTCATGCCGGGGACGCACTGCAAATGGGTGCAGGCTGACGCAGAGCAAATTCACGATTTTCGTACCGTGATGACCGGTGAACTACACCATTTGCTCCTGCAACACTCGCTGGTGGGCGCTGGTTTGCCGGAACAGCAAACCTCTTCAGATGCCTTTGCCGCCGGGCTTGCGCGCGGGATCGACTCCCCTGCCGTTTTGCCACAACTTTTTGAGGTTCGTGCCTCGCATGTGCTGGGAAATCTCCCGCGCGAGCAGGTCAACGAATTTCTCTCTGGCCTGTTGATTGGCGCAGAGGTCGCCAGCATGCGTGATTTCATCGCGCACGAGCAGACCATCACGATTGTCGCAGGCGCATCGCTGACATCACGCTATCAGCAGGCGTTCCACGCCATGGGGCGTGACGTTTCCGCGGTTCCCGGCGATACGGCATTTCAGGCAGGTATAAGGAGCATCGCCCATGCAGTGGCAAACTAATCTTCCGCTTATTGCGATTTTGCGCGGCATTACCCCCGGGGAGGCGCTTGCGCACGTTGGCGCAGTGATCGACGCCGGATTTGACGCGGTGGAGATCCCGCTTAACTCCCCCGAGTGGGAAAAGAGCATTCCGGCCGTGGTGGATGCGTTTGGCGATAACGCGCTGATCGGTGCCGGAACGGTATTACAACCAGAGCAGGTGGATCGCCTGGCGAAGATGGGCTGTCGACTCATTGTAACGCCAAATATCAATGCGGAGGTCATTCGCCGTGCGGTGGGTTACGGCATGACGGTCTGTCCGGGATGCGCCACCGCCACAGAAGCCTTTACTGCGCTGGATGCTGGCGCGCAGGCGCTGAAAATTTTCCCGTCATCGGCCTTTGGACCGGATTACATCAAAGCGCTGAAAGCGGTATTACCCGCCAGTGTACCGGTCTTTGCCGTGGGCGGCGTAACGCCAGACAACCTGGCGCAGTGGATGAAAGCCGGGTGTGTGGGTGCGGGACTGGGCAGCGATCTGTATCGCGCCGGGCAGTCCGTAGCGCGCACCGCGCAGCAGGCGGCAGCATTTGTTAAGGCATATCGAGAGGCAGTGAAATGAAAATAACCAAACTCACCACGTACCGTTTACCTCCGCGTTGGATGTTCCTGAAAATTGAAACCGACGAAGGCGTTGTTGGCTGGGGCGAGCCGGTGATTGAAGGCCGCGCCCGTACCGTCGAAGCGGCGGTGCATGAACTGGGCGATTACCTGATCGGTCAGGACCCGGCGCGCATTAATGACCTGTGGCAGGTAATGTATCGCGCAGGTTTCTACCGCGGCGGCCCGATTCTGATGAGCGCCATCGCTGGCATCGACCAGGCGCTGTGGGATATCAAAGGTAAAGTGCTGAACGCGCCGGTCTGGCAACTGATGGGTGGCCTGGTACGCGACAAAATCAAAGCCTACAGCTGGGTTGGCGGCGATCGTCCTGCGGAAGTGATCGACGGCATTAAGCAATTGCGGAATATCGGCTTTGACACCTTCAAGCTCAACGGCTGCGAAGAGATGGGCGTGATTGATAATTCACGGGCGGTCGATCGCGCGGTCAACACCGTGGCGCAAATCCGCGAAGCCTTTGGCAATGAAATTGAGTTTGGTCTGGATTTTCACGGACGCGTCAGCGCGCCGATGGCGAAAGTGCTGATTAAAGAGCTGGAGCCTTATCGCCCGCTGTTTATTGAAGAGCCGGTGCTGGCGGAACAGGCAGAGTACTACCCGAAACTGGCGGAACAGACCCATATTCCGATCGCGGCGGGTGAACGTATGTTCTCGCGCTTCGAGTTTAAACGGGTGCTGGAAGCGGGCGGGCTGGCGATTTTGCAGCCGGACCTGTCACATGCGGGCGGGATTACCGAGTGTTACAAAATTGCGGCAATGGCGGAAGCTTATGATGTGGCGCTGGCTCCGCACTGTCCGCTGGGACCGATTGCGCTGGCAGCGTGTCTGCATGTCGACTTTGTTTCACGTAATGCCGTGTTCCAGGAACAGAGCATGGGGATTCACTATAACAAGGGCGCGGAACTGCTCGACTTTGTGAAAAACAAAGACGATTTCAACATGGAAGGCGGGTTCTTTAAACCATTAATGAAGCCGGGCCTTGGCGTGGATATTGATGAAGCCAAAGTCATTGAGCTAAGCAAAAATGCGCCGGACTGGCGTAATCCGCTGTGGCGTCATGAGGATGGTTCGGTCGCCGAGTGGTAAATGCGCGTCATACTTCGCGCTGGTGGTGCGTTGGCTGCGTTTTCTTACCCCGGTCACATACTTTTGTATGCTCCCGGGGATGCGAAAACTAGCCGCCTTCCCCCAGCACGAATTATTTAGCGCATTAGCGTAATTTTTTAATTTTAAAAATAAAACAAACACCCTCTGTAAATTACCGGGCATGGTGAGCGGCTTCGCTATGCCCAAAATCTGGAGACAGATTGCGATGGATATTCCAGTTACTGCTGCAAAAACCGGGCGTCGCCGTTACCTGACGCTGATTATGATCTTTATTACCGTGGTCATCTGTTATGTCGACCGCGCCAACCTTGCGGTGGCGTCGGCGCATATTCAGGAAGAGTTTGGTATTACGAAAGCGGAAATGGGCTATGTCTTCTCGGCTTTTGCCTGGTTGTATACCCTATGCCAGATCCCGGGCGGCTGGTTCCTTGACCGCGTCGGATCCCGTCTGACCTACTTTATTGCGATATTTGGCTGGTCGGTGGCAACCCTCTTCCAGGGCTTCGCCACGGGGTTGATGTCGTTAATTGGCCTGCGCGCCATTACCGGGATATTCGAAGCCCCGGCGTTCCCCACCAACAACCGCATGGTGACGAGTTGGTTCCCCGAGCATGAACGTGCCTCCGCCGTCGGTTTTTATACCTCCGGACAGTTTGTCGGCCTGGCGTTCCTGACCCCGCTGTTGATCTGGATCCAGGAGATGCTGAGCTGGCACTGGGTGTTCATTGTCACCGGGGGGATCGGCATTATCTGGTCGCTGGTCTGGTTTAAAGTGTATCAACCGCCTCGTCTGACCAAAAGTATCACCAAAGCGGAACTGGACTATATTCGCGACGGCGGCGGCCTGGTGGATGGTGATGCACCCGTTAAGAAAGAGGCGCGTCAGCCGTTGACCAAAGCGGACTGGAAACTGGTGTTCCACCGTAAGCTGGTGGGCGTTTATCTGGGCCAGTTTGCCGTCACCTCAACGCTGTGGTTCTTCCTGACGTGGTTCCCGAACTACCTGACACAGGAAAAAGGCATTACCGCGCTGAAGGCGGGTTTTATGACCACCGTACCGTTCCTCGCGGCGTTCTTTGGCGTACTGCTTTCCGGATGGCTGGCGGATAAGCTGGTGAAAAAAGGCTTTTCGCTGGGTGTGGCGCGTAAAACGCCGATTATTTGTGGTCTGTTAATCTCCACCTGCATCATGGGTGCAAACTACACCAACGATCCGGTGTGGATTATGACCCTGATGGCGGTGGCGTTCTTCGGTAACGGCTTTGCTTCCATCACCTGGTCACTGGTCTCTTCGCTGGCGCCGATGCGCCTCATCGGCCTGACCGGTGGCGTTTTTAACTTTGTTGGTGGGCTGGGCGGGATTACTGTTCCGCTGGTGATTGGTTACCTTGCGCAGGACTATGGCTTTGGTCCCGCGCTGGTTTATATCTCAGCCGTTGCCCTGATTGGCGCGCTCTCTTACATCCTGCTTGTGGGTGATGTAAAACGCGTAGGTTAATACTCCTTTACCAGCCCGCCAGACGTTGTGGTGGGCTGGTCATCCTGGCTTAGCGGGATATGCGCGATGCCGCTTCGCATAATCGCGCTTCTCAATACGGGCGCAGTCAAACAACGACTCTTCAGGATCTTGCCATACAGTTTAATGCGCAGTTGGCGGGTGGCCTTCCGGTACGCGCGGTTCCTCTCCGGCGCATCCAGCAGCAGAACAGCCTTGAGGATCTCCGCGCTATCCAGGGCGTAGCTAATCCCCTCCAGTGAACTGGCGCTGATGAACCCGGCGGCCTCGCCAATCAGAAATGCGTTATCTTCACCGCAGACGAAATCTGCCCAGCGTGACGGAAAGAGTACAGTACATTTCTCGCTTTTCACCGGTTCGCCGAAGCGGAACTGAAAGGCTGCCATTTTCTCTTTTAGCGCGTCAAAGCGTGCCTGGCCGTCTTTCATGGGATAAGCGCCGCCAAAGATGAAATAGCCGTCTTTGCTGATACTCCAGGAGTAACAGTCCGTCACAGCGTTATCGAAAATGCAGGAATAAAACGGGACCGGATGACTTTCTGCGAACCACTGTTGGATGGCGACATATTTGCGAAT
Organism: Citrobacter sp. MGH 55; assembly: GCF_016906145.1. NCBI lineage: Bacteria > Pseudomonadati > Pseudomonadota > Gammaproteobacteria > Enterobacterales > Enterobacteriaceae > Citrobacter > Citrobacter sp. MGH 55. Next base: position 1,221,515 of record NZ_CP070239.1, on the reverse strand, counting down.
CTGATGTTCCGGATAAAGATAGCGACGTACCAGCGAATTTGCTCCGTCGGCCCCCACCAGATAGCGGGCGGTAATCTGTTGCTCCCAACCGTCGGCGCGAAAAATCACGTGCCACTTCCCCTCTTCTCGCCAGATTTTTCAACACAGGCTGTCGTGATACACCTGTACCTCATCCGGGATCAGCGATTTCATCCATAAATCAAAGGCATGACGGTTGATGTTGATATAGCTGCGCTGGTAGTTACGCGTCAGTGAGGTGTCGACATCCACCGTTTTAACGCTGAAAATTTGCGGATTGGCGATGACGTCCACCGGCAGCGTAATGCCGTCGCGAATAAACGAACGCTGTGCATCCGGTGCCAGTAAACCGCCGCAGGGTTTGGTGAACCCTTCATTGCCGCAGTGACGTTTTTTATCCAGCGCAAGCACGCGCATTTTACCGCTCAATTTACGCGCCAGCGTTGCGCCGGCCGAGCCGAGACCGATAATCGCTACGTCGAAATGTTCCATCTTTTTGTCCGCAAAAAATGAAGATGGCACTACGCTAATGCCTGAAAGTGAAGTCCTTGTGAAGTATGATTGATGAAATTGTCCCTGACCTGAGCATTCCATGAAGCAAATCACCTTTACGCCGCGTAATCATCAGCTTACCAATACCCGGACCTGGACGGCGGACAGCCGTTGGCTGGTGTTTGACGTTCGCCCGTCAGGGGCGTCTTTTACCGGCGAAACCATTGAGCGGGTGAATGTCCATACCGGTGAGCAGGAGGTGATTTATCGCGCGACGCAGGGGGCGCATGTCGGTGTGGTAACAGTGCATCCGCAGGCGGAGAAATATGTATTTATTCATGGACCTGAAAACCCGGATGCGACGTGGCACTATGACTTTCATCATCGTCGCGGCGTGATTGTCGAACAGGGACAGGTGACGAATCTGGACGCGATGGATATCACTTCACCGTACACGCCGGGTGCACTGCGCGGCGGCAGCCATGTTCATGTTTTCAGCCCGAACGGTGAGTTTGTCAGCTTTACCTACAACGATCATGTTATGCATGAACGCGATCTGGCGCTGGATTTACGCAACGTGGGCGTCGCACTGCCTTATGGGCCGGTGACGGTGTCGGCGCAGCATCCAAGAGAATACAGCGGCAGCCACTGGTGCGTGCTGGTCAGCCAGACGACGCCCGAACCCACGCCGGGCAGCGATGAGATCTCTCGCGCCTACGAAGAGGGCTGGGTGGGAAATCATGCGCTGGCGTTTATCGGCGACACAATGTCTGAAAAGGGCGAGAAAGTACCGGAGCTGTTTCTGGTTGAACTCCCGCAGACGGAGGCGGACTGGAAAACGCCAGGTGATGCCTCGCTGGAAGGTACGGATTCTTCGCTGCCCGCACCGCCGCGCGGAGTGACACAGCGCCGCCTGACGTTCACCCATGCACATCGTTTCCCTGGGCTGGCAACGGTTCCGCGTCATTGGGTGCGCAGTAATCCGCAGGCGACGGAGATTGCGTTCCTGATGCGCGATGAGGCTGGTATCGTGCAACTGTGGTTGATTTCGCCACAGGGCGGGGAGCCCCGCCAGTTGACCCATCACGCTACCGGGATTCAGTCCGCGTTTAACTGGCATCCGTCAGGGAAATGGCTGGGATGTGTGGTAGATAACCGCATTGCCTGCTGTGATGCGCGCAGCGGAGAGATCACGTTTTTAACGCAGAATCACGGCACTCCGCCTTCTGGGGATGCTGTGGTTTTCTCGCCTGATGGTCAGTTTGTGGCGTGGATGGAAGATGTAGACGGTTTCCGTCAACTGTGGATGACAGAAACCGGGCGGTAATCAGGGGGCGGGCATTTTCGCCGGAGGGATCACGGAGTTGGTTATCCGTGTTCTCTCCTCGCTTCTTTCGACACGCGATCTGACTGAATTGTCTTTACGGAACAGATCCCACGGTAACAGGATCGTGTCCATTACTGCCGTAAAGGGCATATCCAGTATCGCCAGCGATTTGGTACCCCAGTTTGTCTCATCGTCACCTATCATCGTGGCGCTGGCGCGGGTGCCAGGATAAGTTCCCTCTTTACCACCGGTATGTGACATTACGCTGGAGCAACCACTCAGTAAAACCATCCCACTGTACATCATCAGCGTTAACAACACATTTCTTATCATGATTTATTCATCTGTTGATCATCGGTGTTTGCATGATGAGTTATAGCGATCCCTTGCCAGAAATAACATCCTCATCACATCGCACTGTGGCGGCTATCGCACTTTAACGATTAGTGCTGTCCCCACCCAGTCTATGCAATAGACAGCAAACTGCAAAAAAAAGTCAGCCTGGACGGCTTGAAATGTGCGTATTCAGACCCATTTTGATGGTGTAGGCAAATGAAGAGCACGCCTGATGGGTGTTCTGACTACCGGACCTGTCCATGATGGAAGGTCATTTAACTTCTCGCTGATTTCAGGAGCTATTGATTATGCGTAACTTTGATTTATCCCCGCTGTACCGTTCTGCTATTGGTTTTGACCGCCTGTTTAACCTGCTGGAAAGCAATCAGAGCCAGAGTAACGGCGGCTACCCTCCGTATAACGTTGAGCTGGTAGACGAAAACCATTACCGCATTGCCATCGCCGTTGCCGGTTTCGCCGAGAGCGAGCTGGAAATTACTGCACAAGACAACCTGCTGGTGGTGAAAGGCGCGCATGCGGACGAGCAAAAAGAACGGACCTACCTTTACCAGGGTATCGCGGAGCGCAACTTTGAGCGTAAGTTCCAGTTAGCTGAGAACATCCATGTTCGCGGCGCGAATCTGGTCAATGGTCTGCTGTACATCGATCTTGAGCGCGTGATTCCGGAAGCGAACAAACCGCGCCGTATCGAAATCAATTAATTCTGACGGGCCGCGTTGCGCGGCCTGTTATCCCGGGCTCGCCGACAGGGGGCCTATGCGAATCTACGGATTTGCAGGTACGACTATGCCCTAAACCGCTTGCCTTGCAGGGTGTAGTGAAAACTCGCTTCTTAGAAGGAGAATGATTATGCGTAACTACGATTTATCCCCGCTGCTGCGTCAATGGATCGGTTTTGACAAACTGGCCAACGCGTTACAAAACACCGGTGAAAGCCAGAGCTTCCCACCCTATGACATTGAAAAAAGTGACGATAACCACTATCGCATTACGCTTGCGTTGGCCGGTTTCCGTCAGGAAGACCTGGATATTCAGCTGGAAGGCACCCGCCTGACCGTAAAAGGCACACCGCAGCAGCCTGAAAAAGAGACCAAATGGTTGCATCAGGGGCTGGTCACCCAGTCGTTCAGCCTGAGCTTTACCCTGGCTGAAAATATGGAGGTGTCCGGTGCGACATTTACCAACGGGTTGTTGCATATCGATTTGACCCGTAATGTCCCGGAAGTGGTTGCTCCGCAACGTATCGCCATCAGCGAACGTCCCGCATTAAATAGCTAATTTAGCTCCTTGCCTTTGCCCCGCCAGAAATGACGGGGCTTTTTTGTGCGCGAAGATAACACCGGGTTTTAGGGTATGATGCCCTTACCAGAAGAAAGCATTCAGCAACGTCAGGTTACGATGAAGAAAAAAGGGGGAAGAAACGCCCATCATAAGGGTGCTTTACCGTTTCGGCAGCATGAGAATGTGCGCCATCTTGCATATATGCCTGAACGGTTCAGTCATAATCCATGTAAATTGAAATGTTATTCACAGGGAATAAAAAATGAGTGATATAGCATTGACGGTCAGCGTTCTGGCGTTGGTGGCGGTTGTCGGATTGTGGATCGGCAACATCAAGGTGCGGGGTGTCGGCTTTGGCATCGGCGGCGTGTTGTTCGGCGGCATTATCGTCGGCCACTTCGTTGATCAGGCTGGGGTGACGCTGAGCGGCGATATGCTGCACTTTATCCAGGAATTTGGCCTGATTCTGTTCGTCTACACCATTGGGATTCAGGTGGGGCCAGGGTTCTTCGCCTCTCTGCGGGTTTCTGGCCTGCGTCTCAATCTGTTTGCGATTCTGATCGTCATCATCGGCGGACTGGTTACCGCTATCCTGCATAAAGTGTTTGCTATTCCGCTGCCGGTGGTGCTGGGGATTTTCTCCGGTGCGGTCACCAATACTCCGGCGCTTGGGGCCGGACAACAAATCCTGCGCGATCTGGGTACGCCAATGGAGCTGGTGGACCAGATGGGGATGAGCTACGCGATGGCGTATCCGTTTGGGATTTGCGGTATTTTGCTGACCATGTGGCTGATGCGCATGATATTTCGCGTCAATGTGGAAGCGGAAGCGCAACAGCATGAATCGACGCTCACCAACGGTCACTCGCTGATTCAGACCATCAATATCCGCGTTGAGAACCCCAATCTCAACAATATGGCGATTCAGGATGTGCCGATCCTTAACAGCGATAAAATCATCTGCTCACGACTGAAGCGTGAAGAGACGCTGATGGTGCCGTCGCCGGGAACGGTGATTCAACTGGGTGATTTGCTGCACCTCGTTGGTCAGCCGGGCGATCTGCATAACGCACGACTGGTGATAGGTCAGGAGGTGGATACCTCTCTGTCGACCCGGGGCACTGATTTGCGCGTTGAACGCGTCGTGGTCACCAACGAAAAAGTGCTCGGCAAACGCATCCGCGATTTGCACTTTAAAGAGCGTTACGACGTGGTGATTTCTCGACTGAACCGTGCGGGTGTTGAACTGGTGGCCAGCAGCGATGCCAGCCTGCAATTTGGTGACATCCTTAATCTGGTGGGACGACCCGCCTCGATTGATGCTGTTGCCAATGTTGTCGGTAACGCCCAGCAAAAACTGCAGCAGGTGCAGATGCTGCCGGTGTTTATTGGCATCGGTCTGGGGGTGTTGCTGGGGTCTATTCCGCTCTTTATTCCCGGCTTTCCGGTGGCGTTAAAGCTGGGGCTGGCGGGCGGACCGCTGATTATGGCGCTGATTCTGGGGCGTATCGGCAGCATTGGTAAGCTGTACTGGTTTATGCCGCCAAGTGCGAACCTGGCGCTGCGTGAACTGGGGATTGTGCTGTTCCTGGCCGTGGTGGGGCTGAAATCAGGTGGTGATTTTATCGATACGCTGACGCAGGGCGATGGTCTGAGCTGGGTGGGCTACGGTATTTTTATTACTGCTATCCCGCTTATCACCGTCGGTTTACTGGCGCGTATTTTTGCCAAAATGAACTACCTGACGCTGTGCGGGATGCTGGCCGGTTCGATGACCGATCCACCGGCGCTGGCGTTTGCAAACAACCTGCATGCCACCAGCGGCGCGGCGGCGCTGTCGTATGCGACGGTGTATCCGTTGGTGATGTTCCTGCGGATTATCACGCCTCAACTGCTGGCGGTGATTTTCTGGGGATTAAGTTAGATCTGCTCATATCGACCGGCATCCATCGGGTTGCCGGTCAGCATCGTTCAACACATCACGCTTTCTTACTAACCCGTTGTGGCGTCCGGTTTTTCCACACACAGGCGTTGAAAATGCTCGTAGCACGTCATTTTCAGCCAACAGGTGCACAATCCCCATTTTAGCCGTGCGATAACGCCAGGGTTTTGCGGTGGCGGTGCTGCGTATTCATCGCCAGATGCTTGTGCCGATTCACCATGGAAGAAATGAAACTGGTTTCGCAAACGCTACATGCATCGACCTGAGTTACAGAGTTTATTAATGCTATTTATCCAGGTGCTCAGGTAATATTGCGCTTATTTCATGCGCACTTTTACGCATTCAGTAGGGGGTTAAATGAAGATTTCCCGCCTCGGAGAAGCCCCGGATTACCGCTTCTCACTGGCAAACGAGCGTACCTTTCTGGCGTGGATCCGCACCGCGCTGGGTTTCCTGGCCGCCGGCGTTGGGCTTGACCAACTGGCGCCGGACTTCGCCACGCCGGTGATCCGCGAGCTGTTGGCGCTGCTGCTCTGTTTGTTCGCTGGCGGTCTGGCGATTTACGGTTATCTGCGCTGGCTGCGCAATGAAAAGGCGATGCGGCTGAAAGAGGATTTGCCCTATACCCGAAGCCTGCTGATCATCAGTCTGATATTGACCATTGTGGCGATTGTGGTCATGGCGCTGGTGCTGTATGCCGGATAGCCGTAAGGCCCGTCGCCTGTCCGATCCGGGACTGCAGCCGGAGCGCACATCGCTGGCATGGTTTCGCACGCTGCTGGGCTACGGTGCGCTGATGGCGCTGGCGATAAAACATCACTGGCATCAGGCGGGATTCTTGTTCTGGGTCTCTATCGCGGTGCTGGCTATCGTGGTTGTGATCCTCTGGCGCTATACGCGCAAGCGTAATCTGATGGATGTCTCGCATATTGATTTTGTCCAGTCACGCGCGGTTCGTGACAAATTTATGATCTCCCTCGCGGTGTTATCTCTCGCAATACTGTTTGCTGTAACGCACGTTCGCCAACTTATCGTATTTCTCGGGAATTTAGCATGACAGGATGTCAGGTCATGGCCAAGCCGGCCAGTTCACGTTGTAACCTGGATTGTCGTTACTGCTTTTACATTGATAAACCCGCCCACCCGGTGATGGATGACATCACGTTATCGACGTTTATTCAGCAGCATATTGCCGCACAGCCAGGGCCAGATGTTCTGTTTGCTTGGCAGGGAGGAGAACCGACGCTCTGCGGTCTGGATTTTTTTCATCGTGTGGTGGCGTTGCAAAAGCAGTTCGGCGCGGGAAAGCAGATCCAGAATGCTTTTCAGACCAACGGTATTTTGCTCAATGACGCATGGTGTCGCTTTCTGCACGACAATAACTGGCTGGTGGGACTCTCACTGGACGGTCCTGCTGATTTGCATGATGCCTTTCGGGTCAGCCGTCGCGGCAATCCAACCCATCAAAAAGTGATGACTGCGCTGCAAAAACTGGTCGAATACCGCGTGGAGTTCAACCTGCTGGTGGTGGTGAATCGCCTCAACAGCAACCAGCCGGAACGGATGTATCACTATCTTCGCCAGCTAGGGACGCCTTTTTTACAGTTTATTCCGCTTGTTGAGCTGGATGAGCACAGCAGGCTGACGGCGGAATCGGTCGAATCACAGGCATGGGGGCAGTTTCTTAAATCGGTATTTGATATCTGGGTTCGGGAAGATATTGGCCGTGTGTATATTCAGCTCTTTGACTCGACACTGGGCGTGTGGTGCGGCTATCCGTCGCAGATGTGCGCGCTAAGTCAGGACTGTGGTCACGCTTTCGCGCTGGAAGCCAATGGTGATTTGTATCAGTGCGATCATTATGTTTATCCGCAGTACCGGCTGGGTAACATTCATCACACGCCGCTGAAGGCGCTCAATGCCAGTCCGCAGGCGAAAACTTTTGGGGAGCTGAAAAGAACCACGTTAAGCGCAGCGTGTCAGGCCTGTTCGCTGCTGCGCTTTTGTCATGGTGATTGCCCTAAACATCGGGATGAGAGCGGGAAAAGCATGCTGTGCGCCGGATACCGCGACTTTATCCGTCATAGCGCGCCGCACATGCGCGTGATGCGTGATCTGATCAGGCAGCATCGCTCACCGGCAGAGCTGATGGCGATGCTGCGTGCCGGGCGTTAGCGCCCTTTCGCCAGGTATTGCGCCATTTCTGCTTCTGGTACCATGCCGCCGCCCGTCGCCCAGACCAGGTGCGTTGCATTATTGAGCTGCTCAGCGCTAATCCCCTGCATTTGCTGATAGTCAGTGGATGCACAAACACGCTGAGGCCCGGCCATTCCCGCCAGCGCTGACGGTTCCAGACGGATGTTCTCTTCCTGTGCCAGCCAGCCCAACATGTCATACATGGACTGATCGCTGAGGGTATATAACCCATCGAGCAGGCGTTCCATCGCTCTGCCGACAAAGCCCGATGCCCGCCCTACTGCCAGGCCGTCTGCCGCCGTCAGGTTATCGATACCGATCTCCTGCACGGAGATCGCATCATGCAGACCGGTATACACACCCAGCAGCATGCAAGGGGAATGCGTCGGTTCAGCAAAGAAGCAGTGTACGTTATCGCCAAATGCCAGTTTCAGACCAAACGCCACCCCGCCGGGGCCACCGCCCACGCCGCACGGCAGGTAAACAAATAATGGGTGATCGTCATCCACCACGCGGCCTTGCTGTTCGAATTGCGCTTTCAGACGCTGCCCCGCAACGGCATAGCCTAAAAACAACGTACGGGAGTTTTCATCGTCGATAAAGAAGCAGTTTGGATCGGACTCCGCCGCTTTACGGCCCTGTTCAACCGCCACGCCGTAATCTTCTTCGTATTCAACAACCGTGACGCCGTGGCTGCGCAGTTTGGCTTTCTTCCACGCCCGGGCATCCGCAGACATATGCACCGTGACGTTAAAGCCAATGCGGGCGCTCATAATGCCGATAGAAAGCCCCAGGTTGCCGGTTGACCCCACCGCGATGCTGTACTGGCTAAAGAAGGCTTTGAACTCCGGAGAAAGCAGAACGCTGTAATCCTCGTCTGGGGTCAGCATCCCGGCTTCCCGCGCCAGTTTTTCGGCGTGCGTCAGCACTTCATAAATGCCGCCGCGCGCTTTAATCGAGCCGGAAATGGGCAGATGGCTATCTTTTTTCAGCAGGATTTCGCCACTGATTTTCTGGCCGTACTGTTTTTCCAGACGCTGCTGCATGGCCGGAATGGCAACAACCTCAGATTCAATAATCCCCCCGCTCGCAGCGGTTTCCGGGAAGGCTTTGGCCAGATACGGCGCAAAGCGCGCCAGACGGGCGTGGGCACCCTTAACGTCTTGTTCCGACAGCCCTACATAGGGTAAACCTTCCGCCAGAGAGGTCGTTCCGGGATTGAACCAGGTCGTTTCTCGCAAAGCCACCAGATCCTCCACCAAAGGATACTGGGCGATGAGTTTTTGTATGTTTTCCATAGGACGTCTCTTTGCGCTTAGATGATAAAGGAAAGCAAGAATGTGCAAGCCAGTGCAATGACCGAGGCGATGAATGTCGCGGTCGTATAGTATTTGAACGTCTCATTCAGGGTGGCGCCGCAGTATTGCTTAACCAGCCAGAAGAGGGAGTCGGTGACGATCGTGCAGCCAATGGCACCGGAACCGATGGCAATAGCGATAATCTCCGGACTGACGTTGGGATAAAGCGGCAGCATCGGCGCGACAATCGCCGTGGCGCCCATCATCGCAACGGTGGCTGAACCGACTGCCGCGTGCAGAATCAGCGCCACCAGCCAGGCCAGCAGAATCGGGTGCATATCCATATTGGAAAGGATCACCGCCAGTGTGTCTGCCAGACCGCTGCTCTTGAGGATGGCGTTGAATGCCCCGCCCGCCCCGATAATCAGCAGAATATTGGCGATAGAACCAAAACCGTTTTCGGTATGGGTGAGCAGGGTGCTCATGCCGATATGCTGGCGCAGACCGAGAATGTAATACGCCACGAAGACGGCAATAAACATCGCGGTGATCGGGTTACCGATAAATTCCAGCAGGGTGTACAGCGTGCTGCCTTTGGTCATGTTCAGTTCAGCAACGGTTTTCACCAGCATTAAACCAATCGGTAGCAGGACGGTAAACAGCGTTGCGCCCAGCGACGGCAGCGTGCTTTCTTCGCGTACCTTGAGGTCTGCAAACTCAGCGGGAACCGGTTTGAACGGCAGGCGATTGCCGAGAAATTTCAGGAACAGCGGGCCGCCGATCAGCGACGCCATCAGGCCAACCAACAGGCCGTAGACAATCACCGAACCAATATCCGCGCCCAGTTTATTGGCGACAAACAGCGCTGCAGGGTGCGGTGGTACGACGCAGTGAACGGCCATCAGCGCGGTACATAGCGGGATTGCCAGTTTCAGCAGCGAGGTGTTGGTTTTTTTCGCGATGGAGAACGCCAGCGGAATTAACAGTACCACGCCAACTTCAACGAACAGCGTGATCCCGCAAATCAGCCCCACCAGCACCATAATGACGTCAGCAGAGAGCCAGCGACAGCGCTGGAGCGTTAAGCCGATGCGTTCTGCTGCGCCGGAAACCTCCATCATTTTGCCGAGAATCGTACCCAGACCGATGACGGCGGCGAGAAAGCCCAGCGTACCGCCAATCCCGCTCTCAATGGCGTTGACCATATCCAGCGGCCCCATGCCCATCATGGTTCCCACAAAGAAACTGGCGAGCAGCAGTGCCAGGAACGGGTGGAATTTGAATTTCACGATGGTCAATACAATTAACACAATGCTAATTAGCAGCGTGCTCACAACCCAGATTTGAGAGTGCATATCTCACCTTGCCCTGTGATTAACCTGTCCCTATTGGACAAAAATTCGGCGTGGGCTGACAAACGATATAAATCCTCACTCACATGAATCAGATTGAATCAAAGAGGTGATTTACATCGAATATTCGCGCAATTTTGCGATATGGTTCATCCTCATTCATCTTTATGCTGATTTTTTCTGCGATTTTTTTTACACTTCGCCGGACTGAAGCTGAAGTCACCGAGGTATAAATGGAACCCCTTCGCGAAGTCAGAAACCATCTCCTCAATGGCTGGCAATTATCGAAACTGTACACGTTTGAAGTGGCCGCGCGACATCAGTCGTTTGCGATGGCCGCAGACGAACTGTCGCTGAGTCCCAGCGCTATCAGCCACCGCATTAACCAACTGGAAGAGGAGTTGGGGATCCAGCTTTTCGTCCGTTCGCACCGCAAAGTGGAGCTTACCCATGAAGGTAAGCGGGTGTTCTGGGCGCTGAAATCGTCGCTGGATACGCTGAACCAGGAGATCCTCGATATCAAAAATCAGGAACTCTCCGGGACGTTGACCGTCTATTCTCGCCCGTCTATCGCGCAGTGCTGGCTGGTGCCTGCGCTGGGTGACTTTACCCGCCGCTATCCATCAATCTCGCTCACGATCTTAACCGGCAACGACAACGTAAACCTGCAGCGCGCCGGGGTCGATCTGGCACTCTACTTTGACGATGCGCCATCTGCCCAACTGGAACATCACTTTTTAATGGATGAAGCGATTCTCCCCGTTTGTAGCCCGGATTATGCCCGGCGTTTTGATTTAATGGGCTCGCTGGTGAATTTGCCGCACTGCACGCTGCTGCATGACCGTCAGGCCTGGAGCAATGATTCAGGAACCGATGAATGGCATAGTTGGGCACAACATTTTTCAGTGAATTTGCCGACATCGTCAGGAATTGGCTTCGATCGTTCTGATTTAGCGGTGATTGCCGCCATGAACCATATCGGCGTGGCGATGGGGCGTAAACGGTTGGTACAGAAGCGGCTCGAAAGCGGTGAACTGGTCGCCCCGTTTGGTGAGATGGCGTTGACCTGTCATCAGCATTACTACATGACGACGTTACCCGGCAGGCAATGGCCGAAAATAGACGCCTTTATCACCTGGCTGCGTGAGCAGGCGAAGCCGTTTTCCCAAAGCGAAACTGCTACGCGATAACTAAAAAAGCGTGCTAAATACGTGATAGCGCTTGCAACATTACTGAGGGTCATCGTGATTAAACCGCTCGTCTCGCTCTTCGTGTTGGTCAGTTTCGCCCTGGGGGCAGCGCAACCGCCGCTGACGGCAACACATTATGCGCAGCAGCTCGGTGTGGGGATGGACGTCGACTGGGCACGCACGGAACAGGGTATCCGGGAGTTTGACCCGCTGGTGGTGCGGGACTTCCACGCGAAAGGGATTACCCATGTACGCATTCGGGTGGCGGGAGAACCCACCGAGGCGCGGCTTATTCATTTGCGCAAGCTGGTGGAAGCCTGCGAGCAGTATGGCGTCATTCCGGTTATCGCCTACCAGGCCGACGAGTATAAAAATGATCCCAGTGCGAGCAACGAAAAAGAGGTGACCAACTGGTGGGTCGCAGTAGCGCACTATTTCGCTCACCGCGCGCCGCTGCTGGGGTTTGATCTGATTTACGAACCGGCCGGTAAGCTGAATCATAATCTGGCCTCCCTGAACCGGGTGTACGAAAAGACCATTCGCACTATCCATGCTATTGATCCGCAACGGATGATTTTTGTCGCGCCGCGTCTGCGTGCCGCGCCGGAAGAGCTGACGAATCTGCGCCTGCCGCCGCAAAGTCAGAACTATGTCCTGGCGGAATGGCATATCTTCCCGTGGGGACCGGTGAAAAATAACGGTAAACACCCCTGGACGTCGGGGACGGCGACAGAGAAAGCGGCGATTCGCGCGCGCATCGCTACCGCGGTGCACTGGCAACAAAAAAGCGGGCATGTCAGCTGGGTTGGCGGTTGGGCCACGGGAGAAACCAGCAAGAATCCCCCGTCCTCTTCACAGCTGGCCTTTGCCACGTTTATGGCCTGCGAGTTGAAGAAAGCGAAAATTCCCTATGCAATCAACGCCGATACGCAATTTTACGACGGGGAAGAGGGGGCATGGCGGCCCGCGCTTGAGCCGCTGTTACTGGCGATGGTTGCGCCGGACTGCGAAACGCACGGCCACACGGTCATTAAATCGCCTGCCCCTGGTGTGAAAAACGCGCCGCCAGCGGTAGCCAGCACAGTAAAATCAGCAACCCCATAAGCGTCATCAGCAGACCGAGGCTGCCCTGCCCGGTTTGTGGCAGCATCGCGGAAAGCCACGCCAGTACGCCGGAGCCAATGTTTTGCAGGCCGCCTACCAGCGCGCCTGCTGTACCGGCGAGGAACGGGAACGGCTCCATTGCGCCGCTGGTTGCCAGCGGGAACAGCATCCCGGCACCGAAGAAGAACAGCGCGGCGGGGATCAGCAGCGTCCAGACGTTCATCACGCCAAACCAACCGGGGATCCACATCATCAGCCCGGCCAGCAGACAACTCAGCACCGACTGCCACATTAGCGTGGAGAAGCGCTTATTCGGGCGACCGGCAAACCATGCGCCGAAAAACGCCGCCGGAATCGGCAGGATAAACAGGATGCTCACCACCATACTGCTCAGCCCTAACACCGCGCCCATCAGCACGCCTGAGCACGCTTCGAACACCGCGATCCCTGCCAGTCCGCCAATCAGCATCAGCAGATAGCAGTTAAACGCGCTGTGACCAAACAAGGTTTTATAGTTGGCAATCAGCCGCGTGCGCGGCGCGCCAGTAGGACGCGTTTCCGGCATCCAGCGCGCCATACTAAAGGTAACGCCTGCACAGAGCACAAGCAGGAAAACGTAACAGGCGCGCCAGTTCCACATCGTATCAAGCAGCCCACCTATCAGCGGTGCCAGCAGCGGGCTGACCAGAATGCCCATATTCAGCATGCTGTTGGCGTGGCGCAGCTGTGTGCCTTCGTACAAATCACGCGGCAAGGTTCGAGCCATTACCCCGCCAACGCCGGTCCCCATTCCCTGCAACGCACTGGCGGCGATCAGCACCGTCAGGCTGTGAGTCGTAATCGCGACCAGCGTGGCAAGCATAAAAATCGACATCCCGACGAGGATCACCGGGCGGCGTCCGACGCGGTCGGACAGCGGGCCATAAAACAGTTGCGATACGCCATAGGTCAGCAGATAAGCTGCCATCACGCTTTGCACGGCCCCTTCGCGAACGTTTAGCTCGCGTGCCATATCGGCAATGGCAGGGATATAAATGGTTTGTGCCATCTGACCCACAGCCACAAGTAATACCAACATCAACAACAAATTGACGTTTCTCTGCCTTTTCATTTCGCTGAATACTTTTCAAAAAGAGAAAAAATAAGAATAAGGTGCTACGCATTCCCATAAATGCGAGTGAAATCTACCACACTAAAAAAAGAAGGCCAGATGGTGAGCGGGAATGGAAAAGGAGTGAACGGCAGGATATGTAAACAAAAAGCGGCAACAAATGTTGCCGAGTTTGAGTTCTAGGACAGGCGTAACAGAATGGCGCCAGCGGCAATTCCGCCAGCAGCCACCAGGCGCAACCCCACCACTCGTTCCTTCAACAGCAGCCAGGCAATCAGCGCGCCGAACAGGATTGAGGTTTCACGCAGTGCAGCGACGACAGCCAGCGGCGCGAGAGTCATTGCCCAGAGTGCCAGTCCGTAAGAACCCATGGTGGCAATGCCGCCAAAAATTCCCTTCTTCCAGTGCTGCGTCAGATAGCGCAATGCTTCACGACGACGGGCCATCATCGCCCATCCCAGCAGGCAGGAACCGTTCAAAAAGAAGGTCCAGAGCGTGTATCCCAGCGCGGTTTCCGAGAGCCTGACGCCGGTGCCGTCCACCAGCGTATATCCGGCGATGAAACAGGCGTTAATCAGGGCGAGCACAAT
>NZ_CP070239.1:1190933-1207234 GCF_016906145.1 Citrobacter sp. MGH 55 | reverse complement strand
CGTTAAAGGCCATGCCGAGGATGGCGGCGCAGATCACCGCGATACCCGTCCAGGCCAGGGCGGACAGGCTGTCGCCAAGAAAAAGTACGCTGATGATGGCCACCAGTAGCGGCGCCGTCCCGCGCATCAGCGGATAGGTCTGACTCATATCGGAAACGGTATACGTTCTGGCGACCAGTACGGTGTAGACCACCTGTAATGCGGTCGAGGCCGCTAAAAACGGGATGCTGGCGGTTGAGGGTTGTGGCGCAAAGGGCAGGCACAGGAGCGCCATAATGGCGGCGGAACCGCTGACGCTGATGGCGGCGTAGAGTTTGTCGTTCCCGGCTTTCACAATGGCGTTCCAGCTGGCGTGCAGCAGTGCGGCGAACAGCAAAATGCAGAAAACGGTAAGGGTCATAGCGCAGACGTCATCAGGGAATGTCATAAAAACGTAACATATCATCGCCGCATAAGCATCTGCGATGTAAAAGGGGAGCGGTTGCCCGCTCCCCTTTAGTGCGACTTGAATCTGAATTACTTGAGGTATTTCAGAACAGCATCAAGCAGTTGCATGGCTGCAACAATGAGTTTCAGGATAAGAATAGCGATATCCACGAGGCTCATACGCGTCTCCTTTAGCAAAGGAGCACGGTGCTGACGTGCCTTTCCGCCGCCTGTTATCAGCACCTTTGTTGACATAACACAGTGTGCTCACCGGGGGGGTTAAGGCGCTGACGGCACCACCCGTTTCAGCCAGGACTTTGTTGCGCCGGTTTACGATGCGGCCCCACCTGACACACTGCGTACGGAGATATTATAGATAAATACTGTATGAATGAACAGGTATTTGTGGACAGAACCGAACTTCTGATCCATACTCAAAAGCGTCAAAATCCGTGCCGAAATTGCGTGTTCTTCGCAGAACGCGTATACTTTTGCTGTTGACATAACACAGTGTGCTTTGCGGCAACCAACCGCATCCCGCTGAAAAAACCTCGCTTCGGCGGGGTTTTTTGTTTTCAGGGGTTTTTATTAGCGAAACGTGATCGTCGACGCATTTTTACGCAGATGAAAATTTTTCCGTTGTCAGGTTATGAAAGCTGTGCTTGTATAAATCCTGTTAATCATTAAACAGACAAGGTCCCTAATGAACCCTTCCATGCTGACTGCGACCCTACTAAACACTGCGCCATCTCGCGCAGCGGTCGTCGTGCGTGTGGTGGTGGTCGTCGGCAATGCGCCGTAGGGTCCGGAACAACACACGATTCCAAAACCCCGCCGGCGCAAACCGGGCGGGGTTTTTCGTTTAAGAGACCTGTCCGGAGCGTCGGCCCAGAACAAAAGGACTGGAGCATGGCAAGTTCGGGCACAACATCAACATCCCAGCGTAAGCGTTTTACGGGCGCTGAATTCATCGTTCATTTTCTGAAACGTCAGGGCATTAAGATTGTCACTGGCATTCCGGGCGGATCGATTCTTCCCGTCTATGACGCCTTAAGCCAGAGCACGCAAATCCGCCATATTCTGGCGCGCCACGAGCAGGGGGCGGGGTTTATTGCGCAGGGGATGGCGCGAACCGACGGCAAACCGGCGGTATGCATGGCCTGTAGCGGGCCGGGCGCGACCAATCTGGTGACCGCCATTGCGGATGCGCGTCTGGATTCTATTCCGATGGTCTGTATCACCGGGCAGGTTCCGGCCTCCATGATCGGCACCGACGCCTTCCAGGAAGTGGACACCTACGGCATCTCTATCCCCATCACAAAACATAACTATCTGGTCAGACATATCGATGAACTCCCGCAGGTGATGAGCGACGCATTTCGTCTTGCTCAGTCCGGACGTCCTGGCCCGGTGTGGATAGACATACCTAAGGATATCCAGATGGCGGTCCTCGAGATTGACGAGATGCCAGAACCGGCACAGAAAATGGCGACGCCGGACTTCAGTGCAGACAGCATTCGTGACGCAGCCGCAATGATTAACGCTGCACAGCGCCCGGTGTTGTACCTCGGTGGTGGGGTGATTAATGCGCCACAGCGGGTGCGTGAACTGGCGGAAAAGGCGCAGTTGCCGACCACCATGACGTTGATGGCGCTGGGAATGCTGCCGAAAGCGCATCCGTTGTCGTTAGGCATGTTAGGGATGCACGGCGCACGCAGCACCAACTTCATCCTGCAAGAGGCGGATCTGCTGATCGTGCTGGGCGCTCGTTTTGATGACCGGGCGATAGGCAAAACCGAGCAGTTCTGCCCGAACGCCAAAATTATCCACGTCGATATTGACCGTGCGGAGTTGGGTAAAATCAAGCAGCCGCACATCGCGATTCAGGCGGATGTGGATGACGTGCTGGCGCAACTGATTCCACAAATTGAGGCGAAACCGCGCGCAGAGTGGCACCAGTTGGTCAGCGATTTGCAACGTGAATTTCCGTGTACCATTCCACAGGAAAGCGACCCACTCAGTCATTATGGTCTGATCAACGCCGTGGCGGCCTGTGTGGACGACAACGCGATTATCACTACCGACGTGGGCCAGCATCAGATGTGGGCGGCGCAGGCCTATCCGCTGAACCGTCCACGCCAGTGGCTGACCTCTGGCGGGCTGGGCACCATGGGATTTGGTCTGCCGGCGGCAATTGGCGCGGCGCTGGCGAACCCGGATAAGAAAGTACTGTGCTTCTCCGGCGATGGCAGTCTGATGATGAACATTCAGGAGATGGCGACCGCCAGCGAAAACCAACTGGATGTGAAAATCATCCTGATGAATAACGAAGCGCTGGGGCTGGTGCATCAACAGCAGAGTCTGTTTTACAAGCAGGGCGTTTTTGCGGCGACCTATCCGGGAACCATCAACTTCATGCAGATTGCTGCCGGATTTGGTTTGCATACCTGCGATCTGAATAATGAAGCGGACCCGCAGGCGGCATTGCAGGAGATCATCAGTCGGCCGGGACCGGCGTTGATCCATGTCCGCATTGATGCAGAAGAAAAAGTGTATCCAATGGTACCGCCAGGCGCGGCAAATACAGAGATGGTGGGGGAATAAGCCATGCAGAAACAATCACATGAGAACGTCATTCTGGAACTCACCGTCCGCAACCACCCAGGCGTTATGACCCACGTTTGCGGACTCTTTGCCCGCCGTGCATTTAACGTCGAGGGCATCCTCTGTCTGCCGATTCAGAGTAGCGACCAGAGCCGCATCTGGCTTCTGGTCAACGACGATCAGCGTCTGGAGCAGATGATTAGCCAAATCGATAAGCTGGAAGATGTGGTGAAAGTGGTACGTAATCAGTCAGACCCGACGATGTTCAACAAAATTGCCGTGTTCTTTGAGTAAATTAATCGCCGTCTGAATCAGGGGTAATCACGTTGACAGAACCGTTCCGGCAGTGAGTGGCGTAATCTGCCGGTAACGGACGATCGCATATCAGGACATCAAAGGTGGAAAGCGGGCCGATGCTGGCGGGAGCGACCTCATCGAACAGGGCGTAACGCGTCAGTAAAACTTTACGTAGTCCGCGCTCCATCGCTTTACGCTTAGTGGCAAGGTCGTCCGGGTTAAACCAACTGACGCCGAAGTGCTCGTGTACGCCGCTGGCGGAGATAAAGACTTTCCGCGGATTCAGTGAATCCAGTGGTGACGGGTTATTGGCATCGTAGAACGCATCGCTCTTCGCCCGATAGGTTCCCCCGCAGAGGATCGCTGTGGCGTTGGGTTTTTCATTGAGCGCGATAAAAACCTGGTGCGAGTAGCAGATCCCGGTAAAGGTGATCTCGTCCGGGATCATGCTGATCACCAACGGCATCTCCGGACCATTATCAAAAAAGATCAGATCGTTTTCGCTCACCAGACCGGCCGCCAGGATCGCGACAGGCAAATCGTCGCGATGATGGGTTTTAACCGCAGGCAGCGGGGCGTGAGAGGACGCGGCAGGTTTATTCACCATGACGATATAGCCGCCGAGCAGCGTCAGGGGTAACGGTTCGTCATCCTGACTAAGGTCGCGGCGGATGGTCATCACGGAAACCTCCAGCATCCGCGCGGCGTCTTTCAGATGGATGCGGTCGGTCTTCTTCAACAGTTCCATCAGACGTCGAATACGTTCTTTTTGCTTGGTTTCCATTCACCTTCTCCGCGATTCATGTTGCGTATGTTCCATCAGTAACATTTTTGTGTCCACTGGAACATTATGTTGCTGCATTACTATACGTCCGGCAGGCAGGAATTAAAAGCGCGTTCGTTCGCGTTTCTTTGATTATAACTAGTTTAATTTCAGTTAATTGTAACTATTGATGGATGGGGAAGGGTGATTGCATGTGCATAATGCGCCTAATAAATAAACAGTGAAATGATCTTCCAATCGCGATCGTAGTCACAAATGATACGGAAGTAACATGATAATGTTATTTTAATATCATTGTTGTGTGATTGTTTCTGAGAGGTAGTAAAATGGATATCGCGGTTATTGGCTCTAACATGGTGGATCTCATCACCTACACCAATCAGATGCCCAAAGAAGGGGAAACCCTGGAAGCGCCAGCGTTTAAAATCGGCTGCGGTGGTAAAGGTGCGAATCAAGCTGTTGCTGCGGCGAAACTCAATTCGAAAGTGCTGATGCTGACCAAAGTCGGTGACGATATCTTTGCGGATAACACGATTCGCAATCTCGAATCCTGGGGCATCAACACCACCTATGTCGAAAAAGTCCCGTGCACCAGTAGCGGCGTGGCGCCGATTTTTGTGAATGCGAACTCCAGTAACAGCATTCTTATTATTAAAGGGGCGAACAAATTTCTCTCTCCGGAAGATATCGATCGCGCTGCGGAAGATTTAAAAAAATGTCAGCTTATTGTCTTGCAACTGGAAGTTCAGCTGGAGACGGTTTATCACGCTATTGAATTTAGCAAAAAGCATGGCATTGAAGTGTTATTAAATCCCGCTCCGGCATTGCGGGAATTAGATATGTCGTACGCCTGTAAATGTGATTTCTTTGTACCGAATGAAACCGAGCTGGAAATATTAACCGGCATGTCGGTGGACTCGTATGACCATATTCGTGCCGCCGCCCGCTCTCTGGTGGATAAAGGGTTAAACAATATAATTGTCACCATGGGCGAAAAAGGTGCGTTATGGATGACGCGTGACCAGGAAGTTCATGTTCCGGCGTTTCGCGTTAATGCTGTTGATACCAGTGGCGCAGGCGATGCTTTTATCGGTTGCTTTGCCCATTACTATGTCCAGAGCGGAGATGTCGAAGCCGCGATGAAGAAAGCCGTCCTTTTCGCTGCGTTTAGCGTTACCGGGAAAGGCACACAATCCTCTTATCCGAGTATCGAACAATTTAATGAATTTCTTACCCTAAACGAATAATACTCCTGCACTGTAAAAGGTAGCACTATGAACGATAAAAACATCATTCAGATGCCCGATGGATATCTGAATAAGACCCCTCTGTTCCAGTTTATTTTGTTATCCTGTTTATTCCCGTTATGGGGATGCGCAGCCGCATTAAATGATATTTTGATTACGCAATTCAAAAGCGTATTTTCACTCAGCAACTTTGCCTCAGCATTAGTTCAGAGCGCCTTTTATGGCGGTTATTTTTTAATTGCGATCCCGGCATCCCTGGTGATTAAAAAGACCAGTTATAAAGTAGCGATATTAATCGGCCTGACGCTGTATATCGTCGGCTGTACGCTCTTTTTCCCGGCCTCACACATGGCCACTTACACCATGTTCCTTGCGGCGATCTTCGCGATTGCCATTGGTCTGAGCTTCCTGGAAACCGCGGCGAACACCTACAGTTCGATGATCGGTCCAAAAGCCTACGCCACCTTACGGTTGAATATCAGTCAGACTTTCTATCCGATTGGCGCGGCGTCCGGCATTTTGCTGGGTAAATATCTGGTCTTTTCCGAAGGCGATAGTCTGGAAAAACAGATGGCGGGGATGAATGCCGAGCAGATCCATAACTTTAAAGTGTTGATGCTGGAAAACACCCTTGAGCCGTATAAGTACATGATTATGGTTCTGGTGGTGGTGATGGTACTGTTCCTGCTGACCCGCTTCCCGACCTGCAAAGTAGCGCAAACCGCCAACCATAAACGCCCGTCAGCGATGGACACATTGCGCTATCTGGCGAGCAATGCCCGTTTCCGCCGCGGTATTGTGGCGCAGTTTCTGTACGTGGGAATGCAGGTTGCCGTGTGGTCATTCACCATCCGTCTGGCGCTGGAGTTGGGCGATATCAACGAGCGTGATGCTTCTAACTTCATGGTCTATAGCTTTGCCTGCTTCTTTATCGGTAAGTTTATCGCCAATATCCTGATGACCCGCTTTAATCCGGAAAAGGTGTTGATTCTCTACACCGTTATTGGCGCGCTGTTCCTTGCCTATGTTTCGCTGGCTCCGAGCTTTAGCGCGGTATACGTCGCGGTACTGGTGAGCATTCTGTTTGGACCTTGCTGGGCGACCATCTATGCCGGTACGCTGGATACGGTCGATAACGAACACACTGAAATGGCGGGTGCGGTGATTGTGATGGCCATCGTTGGCGCCGCCGTGGTTCCGGCGATTCAGGGTTATGTGGCGGATATGTTCCACTCGCTACAACTCTCGTTCCTCGTCTCCATGCTGTGCTTCGTTTACGTAGGGGTTTACTTCTGGCGTGAAAGCAAAGTGCGCAGCCTGGCTGAAGCGACTGCATCCTGAGGAGAACGATGATGACAACACGTATTACGCTGTGGCGGACGCTCTTTGGTGAACATCCTCAAGTCCTGCTGGAGAACTGTGATTTCACGGTCACTGCCTTTCGTTATGCCAGCGGTGTGGAAGGGCTGAAGGTGCAGAACAGTCGTGGTCATCTGGTGATTCTGCCCTGGATGGGGCAGATGATCTGGGATGCCCGGTTTGATGGTCACGATCTGACCATGCGCAACATGTTCCGCCAGCCGAAACCCGCAACGGAAGTCGTGGCGACCTATGGCTGTTTTGCCTTCCATTCCGGCCTGCTGGCCAATGGCTGCCCGTCGCCGGAAGATACGCACCCGTTGCACGGTGAAATGGCCTGCGCCGCGATGGACGAGGCCTGGCTGGAACTGGACGGCGACAGTCTGCGCGTGACCGGACGCTACGAGTATGTGATGGGATTCGGTCATCATTATCAGGCGCAGCCTGCGGTGGTGATGCATAAAGCGAGCGCGCTGTTTGATATTCAGATGGCCGTCACTAACCTCGCATCCGTCGCGATGCCGTTACAGTACATGTGCCACATGAACTATGCGTACGTACCGGAAGCCACTTTCAGCCAGAATATCCCGGATGAGGCGCTGCGGCTTCGCGAATCGGTCCCGGCGCATGTGAAACCCACCGCACAGTGGCTGGCGTTTAATCAGCGGATCTTACAAGGCGACGCGTCGCTGGCCGCGCTCAATGAACCTGACTTTTACGATCCGGAAATCGTCTTCTTTGCTGATAAACTGGACAGGTATACGGATAAACCCGAATTCCGCATGATCGCCCCGGATGGCACCACGTTTGTCACCCGTTTCGCCAGTTCGGAACTCAACTACGTCACCCGCTGGATCCTGTATAACGGCGATCAGCAGGTCGCAGCATTCGCCCTGCCCGCCACATGCCGTCCGGAAGGCTTTCTCGCCGCCCAGCGAAATGGCTCATTACTTGACGTGCCGCCGCAACAAACGCGGAGTTTTACGGTCACCACGGGTATCGCCTGATCGCTCAAGGCTTGAACAGCAACGCGCTTATCGTTAAGGTAAGCGCGTTTTTTTTACCCGCCAGGACAGAACCATGATTACCGTTGCCCTTATAGACGACCACCTTATCGTTCGCTCCGGCTTTGCCCAATTGCTTGGGCTGGAGGCCGATTTACAGGTGGTCGCCGAGTTTGGCTCGGGGCGTGAGGCGCTGGCGGGATTGCCGGGACGCGGTGTTCAGGTGTGTATTTGCGACATCTCGATGCCGGATATCTCCGGTCTGGAGCTGTTGAGCCAGTTGCCAAAAGGGATGGCGACCATCATGCTCTCGGTACACGACAGCCCGGCGCTGGTGGAACAGGCGCTGAACGCCGGGGCGCGCGGCTTTCTCTCTAAACGCTGCAGCCCGGATGAACTGATTGCCGCAGTACATACCGTGGCTACCGGCGGTTGTTATTTGACGCCAGAAATCGCCGTCAAACTGGCGGCTGGCCGCCAGGATCCGCTGACCCGGCGCGAGCGCCAGGTGGCGGAAAAACTGGCGCAGGGGATGGCGGTAAAAGAGATTGCTGTCGAGCTGGGGCTATCGCCGAAAACGGTGCACGTCCATCGCGCAAACCTGATGGAAAAACTGGGCGTCAGCAATGACGTTGAGCTGGCGCGGCGCATGTTTGACGGCTGGCAATGAAAACCCTGTTGTCACGGTTTATCACCGTTCTCGCCTGTTTTTTTATTTTCTCTGCCGCCTGGTTTTGTCTGTGGAGCATCAGCCTGCATCTGGTTGAGCGTCCGGAACTGGCGGTACTGCTGTTCCCGTTTGGTTTGCGCCTGGGGCTGATGCTGCAATGTCCACGCGGCTATTGGCCGGTATTGCTGGGCGCGGAATGGCTGCTGACCTTCTGGCTGGCGCAGGAAGTGGCGCTGGCGCATCTTCCCCTTTTGCTGATTGGCGGCCTGTTGACGCTGCTGCCCGTGGCGCTGATCTCCCGTTATCGCCATCAGCGTGACTGGCGAACGCTGCTGCTTCAGGGCGCGGCGTTGACGGCGGCAGCGCTGTTGCAGTCGCTGCCCTGGCTGGGACAGGGGGAGGAAGCGTGGAATGCGCTGCTGCTGACCCTGACCGGCGGACTGACGCTGGCACCGATCTGCCTGGTGTTCTGGCATTATCTGACCAGTACGACCTGGCTGCCGCTGGGTCCGGCGCTGGTGTCGCAACCGGTGAACTGGCGCGGTCGGCACCTGATCTGGTATCTGCTGCTGTTTAGCGTCAGTCTGTGGCTCCAGTTGGGATTACCCGCAGAGCTTTCGCGATTTACCCCCTTCTGTCTGGCGCTGCCGATTATTGCGCTGGCCTGGCATTACGGCTGGCAGGGGGCACTGATCGCAACCCTGATGAACGCTATCGCGCTGATTGCCAGCCAGACCTGGCACGATCACCCCGTAGATTTATTGCTCTCCCTGTTGGCGCAAAGCCTGACCGGACTGCTGCTTGGCGCGGGTATTCAGCGTCTGCGTGAGCTGAACCAGTCGCTGCAAAACGAACTGGCGCGTAATCACCGGCTGGCGGAGCGCCTGCTGGAAACGGAAGAGAGCGTACGCCGCGACGTGGCGCGTGAGTTGCACGATGATATCGGCCAGACCATCACCGCGATCCGTACTCAGGCCGGAATCGTGCAGCGGCTTGCGGTTGAAAACGGCGGCGTGAAGCAGAGCGGACAGCTTATCGAACAGTTGTCGCTGGGCGTCTATGATTCCGTGCGCCGCCTGCTGGGACGCCTGCGTCCGCGCCAGTTGGATGATTTAACGCTGGAACAGGCGATCCGCTCGCTGATGCGGGAAATGGAGCTGGAAAGTCGCGGCATCGTCAGCCATCTCGACTGGCGTATCGACGAGACGGCGCTCAGCGAGGGTTTGCGGGTGACGCTGTTTCGCGTCTGTCAGGAAGGGCTGAACAATATAGTGAAACATGCCAACGCCAGCGCGGTGACTCTGCAGGGCTGGCAGCAGGACGAGCGGCTGATGCTGGTGATTGAGGATGACGGCAGCGGTCTGCCGCCGGGCTCCGGTCAGCAGGGTTTTGGCCTGACCGGGATGCGCGAGCGCGTTACGGCGCTCGGCGGTTCGCTGACGATTTCCTGCACGCACGGTACGCGAGTCAGCGTCTCGCTACCGCTGCGTTACGTTTGAGGAGCGGCAATGCTAACCTTTTTTAACGCCCCGGCGAATGCGCCGCAGTTAACGGACAAGCGCGAGATCGACGATCTTTATCGCTACTGGCGTCGCCATATTCTGCTGACCATCTGGCTGGGCTACGCCCTGTTCTATTTCACGCGGAAAAGTTTTAACGCCGCCGTCCCGGACATTCTCGCCAACGGCGTGTTAACCCGCAGCGATATCGGCCTGCTGGCGACGCTGTTTTACATCACCTATGGCGTGTCGAAATTCGTTTCCGGCATCGTCAGCGATCGTTCTAACGCCCGCTATTTTATGGGGATAGGGCTGATTGCCACCGGCATCGTCAATATTCTGTTTGGTTTTTCCACTTCGCTCTGGGCGTTTGCCCTGCTGTGGGCGCTGAACGCTTTCTTCCAGGGATGGGGCGCGCCGGTGTGCGCACGTCTGCTGACAGCATGGTATTCGCGCAACGAGCGCGGCGGCTGGTGGGCTATCTGGAATACCGCCCACAACGTTGGCGGTGCGTTGATTCCGATCGTCATGGCTGCTGCGGCACTGCATTATGGCTGGCGTGCCGGGATGATGATGGCCGGAATGCTGGCGATCGTCGTCGGAATTTTTCTTTGCTGGCGACTGCGCGACCGTCCCCAGGCCGTGGGGCTGCCACCGGTGGGCGACTGGCAGCACGATGCCCTGGAAATTGCTCAGCAACAGGAGGGCGCGGGACTGACCCGTAAAGAGATCCTCACGAAATACGTGCTGCTCAACCCTTATATCTGGCTGCTATCACTCTGTTATGTGCTGGTGTACGTGGTGCGCGCCGCCATCAACGACTGGGGCAATCTGTATATGTCCGAGACGCTGGGCGTCGATCTGGTGTCCGCCAACATGGCGGTGACGATGTTCGAGCTGGGCGGATTTATCGGCGCGCTGGTGGCGGGCTGGGGGTCAGACAAACTGTTCAACGGCAATCGCGGGCCGATGAACCTGATTTTTGCCGCCGGAATTTTGCTTTCGGTGGGTTCACTGTGGCTGATGCCGTTTGCCAGTTATGTAATGCAGGCGGCCTGCTTCTTCACCACCGGATTCTTTGTCTTTGGCCCGCAGATGCTGATCGGTATGGCGGCGGCGGAGTGTTCGCACAAAGAGGCGGCAGGGGCGGCAACCGGATTTGTTGGGCTGTTTGCTTATCTCGGTGCATCGCTTTCCGGCTGGCCGCTGGCGCAGGTACTGGAAACCTGGCACTGGACCGGTTTCTTCGTGGTCATCGCTATCGCTGCCGGGATCTCCGCCCTGCTGTTACTGCCATTCCTCAACGCCCAGGCTCCACGTGAGGCCAGCGAAGCGTGATGCAGTTCACTTTTTTACCGCGAGTGGGGCAAAACTAAGAAATTTTCCCGGTTTCGCCTGGACGCTGTCTCAGGCATGTCTCCCGACTGATTTTTACAATGCCTGCCATTCGCAGGTATAAAAATTAGCCCGGGAGTGTCCTATGCTGGCTTTTCTAAACCAGGTACGTAAACCGACCCTGGATCTGCCGCTCGATGTGCGGCGCAAGATGTGGTTCAAACCGTTCATGCAGTCTTATCTGGTGGTCTTCATCGGCTACCTGACTATGTATTTGATCCGAAAGAACTTTAACATAGCCCAGAACGATATGATTTCCACCTACGGGTTGAGCATGACGCAACTGGGGATGATTGGTCTGGGGTTCTCCATCACCTACGGCGTGGGTAAAACGCTGGTTTCCTATTATGCGGACGGCAAAAACACCAAGCAGTTCCTGCCGTTTATGCTGATCCTCTCTGCAATTTGTATGCTCGGCTTCAGCGCCAGCATGGGAACGGGTTCCGTAAGCCTGTTCCTGATGATCGCCTTCTATGCCCTGAGTGGTTTCTTCCAGAGCACCGGCGGCTCGTGCAGCTATTCCACTATCACTAAATGGACGCCTCGCCGTAAGCGCGGCACTTTCCTCGGCTTCTGGAATATCTCTCATAACCTTGGCGGCGCAGGTGCGGCAGGCGTGGCGCTGTTCGGTGCGAACGTGCTGTTCGACGGACACGTGATTGGGATGTTTATCTTCCCGTCGATTATCGCTCTGATTGTTGGCTTTATCGGTCTGCGCTTTGGTAGCGACTCGCCGGAATCGTATGGCCTCGGTAAAGCTGAAGAACTGTTCGGCGAAGAGATCAGCGAAGAGGATAAAGAGACCGAAGAAAATGACATGACCAAATGGCAGATCTTCGTTGAATACGTGCTGAAAAACAAAGTGATCTGGCTGCTCTGTTTCTCGAACATCTTCCTGTACGTGGTGCGTATCGGCATCGATCAGTGGTCTACCGTGTACGCTTTCCAGGAGCTGAAACTGTCAAAAGAGGTGGCAATTCAGGGCTTTACCTTGTTTGAGGTGGGGGCGCTGGTCGGTACGCTGCTGTGGGGTTGGCTCTCGGATCTGGCGAATGGACGTCGTGCGCTGGTGGCCTGCGTGGCGCTGGCGCTGATCATCGCGACGCTTGGCGTGTACCAACATGCCAGCAACCAGTATGTCTATCTCGCGTCACTGTTTGCGCTCGGCTTCCTGGTGTTTGGCCCGCAACTGTTGATTGGCGTGGCGGCGGTGGGTTTTGTTCCGAAAAAAGCCATTGGTGCGGCGGACGGTATCAAGGGTACCTTTGCGTACTTGATCGGCGATAGCTTTGCCAAGTTAGGTCTGGGGATGATTGCCGACGGTACGCCAGTGTTTGGTTTGACCGGCTGGGCGGGTACCTTCGCTGCGCTGGACGCCGCCGCTATCGGCTGTATCTGCCTGATGGCGATGGTTGCGGTTATGGAAGAGCGTAAAATACGCCGGGAAAGAAAAATTCAGCAGTTAAGAACCGCTTAAGTGTGTAATTGGTAACATTTTGCCCAGCCTGCGCGCTGGGCTTTTTTCCTCCCGCCTAAACGTTTTCCGAATCCGGGCAATATTGCTCTCCCCTCGCAGTTTTCCCCCGTGATGCCAGCTTAAGGTAATCCTTCTGATTTATATGCAAAAAGGGTTTAAGCATGAGYGGAAAACCGGCGGCGCGTCWGGGCGACGGCACCATGAAGGGYGGCCTNATARTCCAGGGYTCAGCGGGYGTGATGATTGGCRCMCCYACCGGTGTGGCCTGTTCGGTCTGCCCGGGAGGGATGACTTCCGGTAAYCCRGTCAAYCCGTTGCTGGGTGCAAAGGTGCWGCCCGGCGAAACCGATTTCGCCCTGCCSGGYCCGTTRCCGTTTGTGCTCTCSAGRACYTACARCAGCTACCGGACGAAAACGCCTGCACCGGTGRGYATYTTYGGCCCCGGCTGGAAAGCSCCCTTCGATATCCGCTTACAAATCCGCGATGAAGAACTGATACTCAACGACAACGGCGGGCGCAGTATTCATTTCGAGCCGCTGTTTCCCGGTGAAACCGCCTTCAGCCGCAGCGAATCGCTCTGGCTGGCGCGGGGCGGCGTGCCGGYGCTGCATGAAAGCAATCCGCTGCACACACTATGGCTGTCGTTGYCGGAAGACATTCGCACCAGTCCACAYSTGTATCTGGCRACCAGCAGCGTTCAGGGACCGTGGTGGATMCTSGGCTGGTCTGMGCGCGTACCGGGAGCGGAGGAACCCTTACCTGCCCCGCTGCCGCCGTACCGGACGCTGACGGCTCTGGTGGACAATTTAGGGCGGAGAATGGTCTTCCATCGTGCCGCTACCGGTGATGCAGCCGGGGAAATCACCGCCGTGACGGACGGYGCAGGCCGCCGCTTCCGGCTGGTGCTGACCACGCAGGCGCAGCGGGCAGCACAGTACCGGAAGCAGGTAACCGCCAGTGGCACAAAACCCCTTCCCTTCCCGGATGCTCTGCCCGCCACCGCGTACGACACGGACAACGGCCTTCGTCTGGCAGAAGTATGGCTGACCCACGACCCGGAATACCCGGATATTCTGCCCGCCGCGCCGCGCCGCTGGCGCGATACGACTATTCCCCGCGTGGCGAACTGGCAACGGTATACGACCGCAGCGGCACGGCAGTACGCCATTTTACGTATGACCCGCCGCATCCGGGACGCATGGTGGCACACCGTTATGCGGGCAGACCAGAGATACGCTATCGCTATGACATCGCCGGGCAGGTAACGGAACAGCGTAACCCGGAAGGCTTAAGCTATGCCTATGCGTATGAACAGAACCGCGTCATTATCACCGACAGCCTGAACCGYCGCGAGGTGCTGCACACCGAAGGCGAAGGCGGGCTGAAGCGGGTAGTGAAACAGGAACGCTCCGATGGCAGCGCCATTCACAGTGAATACGACCCGGCAGGGAGACTTATTGCACAGACCGATGCGGCGGGCCGCAAAACGGAATACCGTCTGAGTCCCGGCTCCGGCCAGTTAAAAGAAATCATCGCGCCAGACGGCAGGCGTACTGAATTTTACTACAACAGCCAGCGCCAGTTGACGGACACCGTATACCCGGACGGCCTGCAAAACCGGCAGGAATACGACGTTCAGGGCAGACTCACCGCCGAAATCCTGCGCGACGGCAGCACCACCCGCTATGTGTATGCTGACCCGCACAGTGAATACCCGTCCGCCACCGAAGACGCCACCGGCAGCCGGAAACAGATGACGTGGAGCCGCTACGGGCAGTTGCTCACCTTCACCGACTGCTCAGGCTACCAGACCCGTTATGAATACGGCCGCTTCGGGCAGGTCACTGCCCTTCATCAGGAAGAAGGCCTCAGCCAGTACCGTGCTTACGATGACCGGGGCAGACTGGTCAGCCAGAAAAATGCACAGGGCCACGAAACCCGCTATGAGTACAGCATCGCGGGCGACCTGATGGTCGTGCTCCACCCGGACGGCAGCAGGCAGACCACAGAGTATGATGCCGCTGGACACCCGGTGAGCACCACCACTGGCGGCCTGACCCGGCAGATGGCATACGATGCCGCAGGCCGTGTGACGCAACTGACCAACGAAAACGGCAGCCACACCACCTTCGCTTATGATGTGCTGGACAGGCTGGTGCAGGAAACGGGCTTTGACGGCAGRACRCAGCGTTATCAGTACGGTATTACCGGGCAGCTTATCCGCAGTGAGGACGAAAGCCTYGTCACCCTSTGGCATTACGATGCGTCAGACCGSCTGACATACCGAACGGTGAATGATGAAGAGGCAGAGCGCTGGCAGTACAACGCGCRCGGCTGGCTGGCCGAAGTCAGCCATCTCAGCGACGGCCACCGCGTCGCCGTGCAGTATGAGTACGATAAACAGGGACGGATGAACCTTGAACGCCAGACGGTGCAGCATCCCGAAACGGGAGAGCTGCTGTGGCAGCACGAAACCCGGCACGATTACAGCGATAAGGGACTGCCGGACCGCGTGACACCGGACGCCCTTCCCCCGGTGGCGTGGCTCACGTATGGCAGCGGGTATCTGGCCGGCATGAAGCTCGGCGACACGCCGCTKRTYGASTTCACCCGCGACCGCCTGCACCGGGAAACGCAGCGCCGCTTCGGCGAATACGACCTGACCACGGCATACACGCCGGGCGGTCAGCTACAGCGCCATCACCTCAGCATTCTTCAGCTTAACCGCGACTACACCTGGAACAGCGGCGGACAGCTKGTCCGCATCMGCGGGCAGCATGAGCAGCGGGATTATCAGTACGKCGACGCCGGGAGGCTCCTCGGYACACATATCACATCGCCCCACCACGACCTGGCGCAGTGGACGTTCACCGACCCGGCGGGCAACCGGACAGCGCAGCGGGATAAATACCCGATGCTGCCGGACCATTTCCGGGATAACCGCATCAGCCAGGATGTGGATAACTTTTATCATTATGACGAACACGGCAGGCTGACGGAGAAAGATGAACGCCGGATACACCCGCACGGCAGCCTGTCGCATCATTATGAGTATGATAACCAGCACCGGCTGGTGCACTACCGCCGGATGCAGGCAGGCAACGTGCTGACGGAAAGCCGTTATCTTTACGACCCGCCGGGCCGCCGCRTCAGCAAACGGGTGTGGGCATGTACGGTTTTTCACGATGGYTCGTGTTCACAACCRGCGCTGCAGGAAACCGTGTGGTACGSCYRGGATGGCRACCGGCTGACCACCACGCAGACGGACAAAACCCGCATCCAGACGGTGTACCTGCCGGGGAGCTTCACCCCGCTCATCCGTATTGAAACGGCTACCGGAGAACTGACCAAAGCCATCCGCCGCACRCTGGCSGAGAAATTTCAGCAGGAAGCAAACGTGACCTTCCCGCCGGAACTGGTGGCGATGGTGGATAATCTGGATGCGGAACTACGGCGCGGGGAACTCAGCGAAGCCAGCCGGACGTGGCTGGCACAGTGCGGCCTGACGCCGGAGCAGATGAAAAATCAGCTGGAGCCGA
>NZ_CP070239.1:1190677-1190916 GCF_016906145.1 Citrobacter sp. MGH 55 | reverse complement strand
AAAATCCACCTGTACCACTGCGACCACCGGGGCCTGCCGCTGGCGCTGATTGACGTTAACGGGGCCATTGCGTGGCGCGCAGAGTTTGATGAATGGGGGAATATGCTGCGGGAAGATAATCCGCATAACCTGGAACAGCTCATCCGTCTGCCGGGGCAGCAGTGGGATAAAGAGACGGGGTTGTACTATAACCGGCACCGGTATTACGACCCTGCACAGGGAAGATATATCACGCAGGA
>NZ_CP070239.1:1168223-1188118 GCF_016906145.1 Citrobacter sp. MGH 55 | reverse complement strand
CTGGTTGCGTGGTGCGTAGAATCTGACTGCGGGAGAATAACCCGCAAAACAGGAACAGCTTATCCGTCTACCGGGGCAGCAGTGGGGTAACGAGACAGGATGTACGACACCCGACACGAGTATCATGAACCACAGCAGGCACGTATAAGCACTTGAGATTCAGTATTTAGTTCCCCTTTTATATTCTCTGGTTAGGCGACCCTTAATCAGTCAGCGATCTCATGGGAAGTGAAGGTAAACGTTTCACCGTCAAACAGCCCCTGGCTGGTGAGTTTTAGCGCGGGGATCACCGGCAGGGAGAGAAACGCCATCTGGATAAACGGCTCGTCGGGCAGAGAGCCACATTCGCGACCTGCTGCTTTTAGCGCATCGATCTGCTCCGCCAGCGAATCGGCGGTGTCGGTGCTCATTAACCCGGCAATCGGCAGCGGCAAGTGGCATTGCACCTGGCCGTTACGAACGACGCAAAGCCCGCCGCCATCGTCAATCACCTGATTAACCGCCAGAGCCATCTCTTCAGCGCTGCGACCGATCACCACAATATTATGACTGTCATGGCTGACCGTGGCCGCCAGCGCGCCTTCACGCAGTCCGAATCCACCTAATAAGCTACAGGCCGGGGGCGACTGGCGACCGTAGCGTTCAAGCACGGCGATATAGCAAATATCATGACGATCGAAGCCCTCCGCGGTGCACACGCAGTCACTGGCGCCTGTCACCAGTTCGTTAGGGATAACATCGATCACCCGATAGCGTTTGCCGGGGGTGAAATGCAGCGGGAAGTCATTGGCGCAAACGGGGTGGCGCGCAATGGTATTGCCATACGGCGGAACGGTTTGCGCCAGCCTTGCCGGTTCGTCGGCTTTCAGACGTTCGGTGTCAACGGGTTCTCCTTTGACAAACACCTGCTGTACCGTCACGTTGCGGGCATCGCTGAGCAGGACAATATCCGCCTGTTTACCGGGGGCCAGCAAGCCAAGATGGCGCAGGCCAAAATGATGAGCGGCAGACCAACTGGCGATGCGATAAGCGACGTGTAGCGGGACGTTATGCTGTAAAATCAGCCGGCGAATCAGGGCGTCGATATGCCCTTCATGCGCAATTTCCCAGGGATTGCGATCGTCGGTACAAAGCAGGCACTGTGGGCTGTTAAAAGCGTTGATCAGCGGTGCCAGCGCGTCGAGGTTGCGGGCGGCGGAACCTTCGCGGATCATCAGCGTCATCCCGCGTTGCAACTTGCGACGCCCCTCCTCCAGCGTGTAGCTCTCGTGACAATTCTCGATCCCGGCGGCGATATAGGCGTTGAGCGCTTTACCGCTCAGTCCTGGGCAGTGGCCGTCCAGCGTCAGATGGCGAAAAGCGTCCATTTTGTCGAGCAGCGCATCTTGTCCGGCAATGACGCCTGGGTAATCCATCACTTCGGCCAGTCCGGCGACCAGCGGGTGATCGCGCCAGGCCAGCATCTGGTCGAGGGAGAAATGTGCGCCATTCACATCACATCCCTCCAGAGCGGGAACGCAGGAACTCACCTGCAGATACTGATTCTGCTTCGCCTGTTCGGCGCAGCGGATAAACCAGGAGAATCCTTTTTCGCCCATCACATTGACGATTTCATGAGGATCGCACACGACGGTGGTGAGCCCGCGCGGCAGCGTCGCGGTTTCAAAGGTCACTGGCGTCATCATGCTGGATTCAATGTGCAGGTGAGCGTCGATAAAGCCGGGTACCGCTGTTGCGCCGTGGGCGTCGATGCGCCGTAATGCCGGAGCGTCACGATACTCCGCCCCGATGCCCGCGATATGCCGCCCTTTGATCACAATAGGGCCGGTCATTTCTCCGCCATTGATAATATCGAGAAGAATGACATTATCAATAATATAATCAGCAACCGCTTCGCCGCGTGCAACGGCTAACAATTCTTGCTGTTCCTGACGGCTAATATAATGAAATTTATGACTTATGCTGTTATTCATATTTTTCTCATTTTGATTTTATCAATTTGATTATTATTTATCATTAAGAAATACCTGGTAATTATTTTAAGTTTATCGATTAACGGGCATTTGCATTGTGATTACAATCACTGAATTAAAGACAGGAGATGTTTTAAATGAGGCCTGCTTATATCTTCATAAATGGATGAGAAAAATGAATAATGATATCAGTGATGACGTGCAGCATGATTCAAATCACCTTTCGCGATTATTTAAACTCCGCCAGCATGGCACCGACGTGCGGACCGAAACGATTGCCGGGATGACGACGTTTTTAACCATGGTGTACATTGTTTTTGTTAACCCGCAAATACTTGGGGCCGCGCAGATGGACCCCAAAGTGGTGTTTGTCACCACGTGTCTCATCGCCGGTATTGGCAGCATCGCGATGGGCCTCGTCGCTAACCTTCCCGTTGCATTAGCGCCGGCGATGGGATTGAACGCGTTTTTTGCCTTTGTGGTGGTGGGAGCAATGGGGGTAAGCTGGCAAACGGGAATGGGGGCTATCTTCTGGGGGGCGGTCGGACTATTTTTACTCACCCTTTTTCGCATCCGTTACTGGATGATTTCCAATATCCCGATTAATTTACGTATCGGCATCACCAGTGGTATTGGTTTATTTATTGCGTTGATGGGATTAAAAAATTCGGGCGTCATTATTGCAAATAAAGACACCCTGGTGACCATTGGTAACTTAAGCTCTCACAGCGTATTACTGGGGGTTTTAGGTTTCTTTATTATTACCGTGCTGTCATCACGTCATTTTCATGCTGCAGTGCTGATCTCTATTGTCGTCACCTCCTGCTCTGGGTTATTTTTCGGTGATGTCCATTTTAGCGGCATTTATTCTGTGCCTCCCAGTATTAGCGGAGTGATGGGTGAGGTCGATTTAAGTGGTTCTTTATCGCTTAATCTGGCCGGGATTATCTTTTCGTTCATGCTCATCAATTTGTTTGATTCATCAGGAACATTAATTGGTGTGACGGATAAAGCCGGGTTAATCGGTAGCGACGGTAAGTTTCCTGGTATGAGGCGGGCACTGTATGTCGACAGTGTGAGCTCGGTTGCCGGGGCGTTTATCGGCACCTCGTCTGTGACAGCCTATATTGAGAGCACCTCGGGCGTGGCGGTTGGCGGGCGTACCGGCCTGACGGCGGTGGTGGTTGGTGTGCTCTTCCTGCTGGTGATGTTCTTTTCTCCGCTGGTGAGTATGGTTCCCGCTTATGCAACGGCAGGCGCGCTGATCTTTGTCGGTGTGCTGATGACCTCCAGCCTTTCCCGCGTTAACTGGGATGATTTAACCGAATCGGTTCCTGCGTTTATCACCACGGTGATGATGCCTTTTAGTTTTTCCATTACTGAGGGGATCGCGCTTGGCTTTATGTCGTACTGCATCATGAAAGTGTTTACCGGACGCTGGCGGGAACTGAACCTGTGCGTCGTTGTGGTCGCGGTGCTTTTTGCGCTGAAAATCATTCTGGTGGATTAGTATTCACGGGCCGTTTCCAGATATCATGAGCGCTGATAAAGCAGGAGAACGCATGATCTGGATAATGCTGGCCACACTGGCGGTGGTGTTTGTTATCGGGTTTCGGATACTCACTTCCGGATCCCGGCGGGCGATTCGCCGCTTGAGCGAGCGCCTGAATATTGATGTGGTGGCGGTAGAATCGATGATCGATCAGATGGGAAAAGTGCAGGGTGAGGCATTTATGCAGTATCTCCATCGCCCCGACGAGTCACATCTGCAAAATGCCGCTCAGGTTTTGTTGATCTGGCAGAGCGTCATTGTGGACGGCAGCGAGCAGAACCTGTTGCAGTGGCATCGCCTGCTGCAAAAGGCCAGGCTGGCTGCGCCAGTCACCGATGCGCAGGTACGTCTGGCGCTCGGTTTCTTACGCGAGGTTGATCCGGATATGCAGGACATCAACGCCTTCCAGATACGCTACAACGCCTTTTTTCAGCCTGAAGACGGCGTGCACTGGCTGCATTAAGAGCAATATGGATACGAATGTTGTTACGCAAGTGAAGCGTAAGGCAGGTGTAGCCATCGGACAAATAGTTGCCAAAACGTTAAATGCGTCACAATTAAAATGTTACACTGCGTGACTTTTCCACCAGAACACCACGCAGGTCGCATAAATGAGTGAATGTATCGAAGAGAAAACCCGCGCTGACGTTGTCGCCCGCCCGAACTGGTCGGCGGTATTTGCCGTGGCGTTCTGTGTCGCTTGCTTGATTACCGTCGAGTTTTTACCTGTTAGTCTGTTGACGCCAATGGCGAAGGACCTGGGGATTTCTGAAGGCGTTGCCGGACAGTCGGTGACTGTCACCGCGTTTGTCGCCATGTTTGCCAGCCTGTTTATCACGCAGATCATTCAGGCAACGGATCGTCGTTATGTGGTGATTCTGTTCTCCGTGTTACTGACCCTCTCCTGCCTGCTGGTCTCTTTTGCCAACTCCTTTGCGTTATTGCTGGTGGGACGCGCCTGTCTGGGACTGGCGCTGGGTGGATTCTGGGCGATGTCGGCGTCGCTGACCATGCGCCTGGTTCCGCCGCGTACAGTGCCAAAAGCGCTGTCAGTGATTTTCGGCGCGGTTTCTATCGCGCTGGTGATTGCTGCGCCGTTGGGCAGTTTTTTAGGCGGCATTATTGGCTGGCGTCACGTCTTTAACGCCGCAGCGGTGATGGGCGTGCTGTGTATGGTCTGGGTGGTGAAATCACTGCCGTCGCTGCCCGGTGAGCCTTCTCATCAGAAGCAAAACATGTTCAGCTTGTTGAATCGTCCCGGTGTTGCGGCAGGGATGATCGCCATCTTTATGTCCTTTGCCGGCCAGTTTGCGTTCTTCACTTATATCCGCCCGGTGTATATGAATCTGGCGGGCTTTGATGTCGATGGCCTGACGCTGGTGCTGCTGAGCTTTGGCATCGCCAGTTTTGTTGGCACCTCGCTGTCGTCTGTGATTCTTAAACGCTCGGTCAAGCTGGCATTAGCCGGTGCGCCGCTGGTACTGGCGCTGAGTGCGTTGGTGCTTACGCTGTGGGGCAGCGACAAGATTGTGGCGGCGGGCATTGCGATTATCTGGGGACTGGCGTTTGCACTGGTGCCGGTGGGGTGGTCGACATGGATTACCCGATCGCTTGCCGATCAGGCAGAAAAGGCTGGATCCGTCCAGGTCGCCGTGATCCAGCTTGCCAATACCTGTGGGGCCGCGGTGGGAGGCTATGCACTCGATAACCTTGGCCTGCTGTCGCCCCTGATGCTTTCCGGCAGCCTGATGCTGCTGACGGCGCTTCTGGTGGCAGCGAAAGTTCGCATAAAGGGTATGCAATGATCTCACACTCTGTTTGTCGAATGGCGCTACGCTTATCCGACCTACGGTACGGAGACCTGTAGGCCGGATAGGGCATTTATGCCGCCTTCCGACATAACGCGATATGGCTCATCAGAACCATGCTTCCCACATCGCGCCGACGTTGAAATCGTCCAGCGTTTCGTCATCCGTGCCGTTCACGCGAGCGGTGCGGTCGTTATCCACTTTGCCGCCGGTGACGTAGAAGCGCAGCATCGGGCGGAACTCCGGCCCCATTGCAATCGACATGTTCTGCGACAGCGTCAGCTTCCAGCCTTTGTTATCGCCGCCGTTATCATAGTCGACACGCTGATAGCCCGCTTCCAGCCAGGTGGAGTGCACGTCGTTCCAGAAGTACATTGGACGCACAATAGCACCATAGTTCTTGCGATTTTCACTCTGATCGGCGCTGTTGTCGTAATCATGGAACGCCAACAGGTATTCAACCTGCGCCTGTTGCGTGAATTTATGACTCCCTTCGAAACTGGCGTAAATCGCGGTCAGATCGTCGGTTTTGTTGTAGACGCTGTTGTCGGAGTTATCAGAGTAACGGGCGATCACTTTGTTGACGCCGCTGTCATTGGTATGGCTCACCACAAACGCGCCCTGCCAGGCCTTCAGGCGATCGTCGCTATCGACCGCTTTCGAGTCAAAGCCGTAGTTGGCGTAAATTTCCAGATCTAACGGACCGAGTTTCATGCCGTGTATTTTTGAGGTCACGGCGTAGTTGCCTTTGTCACCGGTGCCGGAACCGCCGGTACAGGTGATGCGTGACGGGTTGGCCTCATCTTCCATCACTTCCGGGCTGCACGATTCCACAGCGGCCACGGTCGCCACGTCAAACTGCACGCCGCCAATATCGAAGTTCTTCACCCCGGCGCCCTGGCCGTCGTGGTTCATCCAGAAGTAGTCGTTGATCCCTTGTTGCGGACGCTGGTGGAAGTCGCGCCCCGCCCAGATATAGGCATTCGGGTTGGATTCCAGAACGTTGGTCACCCCTGCGTAGGCCTTTTTGAGGTTCACCTCGTCGCCCCAGTGGTCGATCATCACGTTGATATCCCAGATCGCACCGTTGTCGCCTTTGAATGCTTTGGAAAGCTGGAATTCGCCGCCGTTGCCTTCGTTACCCAGACGACCAATGGCGGACGCGCCGTTATAGGAACCGTCCACGCCGACGTACTTCTGATCGCCGCTCTGGAAGTGCGCGCCGTAACGCGCATAGCCGCTGAATTTCACACCGAACGGGATGGCCATATCGGGTGACTGTGCGGCGCTTTGCGGCTCAACAATCACATCGGTTTTTTTCGCCACAGCAGCGTCCATTTTCGCCTGACGTTCCGCAAGGGCTTTGTCTACGGCTTTGGCGACAATGGCGTCGATTTGTTCCTGCGTAAATTCCTGTGCGAGTACAGAAATCGGGCAAAGCGCGGCCACGACCGCCATGGCTAATGGAAGTTTTTTTATCATGTTCATGGTTATCTCATTTACGTTTTATCCTTCAGTTTGCATTGAGCATTCTGAAGAGATGTGCGCATTAATTTATTTTAAGATAATAACCACCCCGCCTTGGTGTAATTCGCTATCACCAAAACAAGTTGATCTGTTATTTATAGGTACGGGTACAGAATGCGTTTATTTAATCGTAATAGCGTCTCCGTTTATTATTATGACCCTTCGGCTTTCAAGCTGTTTCTTTGTTGGCTACGTTCGTTCACCTCAGTCACTTAGTTGAGTAAGCACCAGGGAATTCTCTCTTGCCGCCTCGACGCAACTCGAAATCCATTGGGTATAGATTTAAATTAACGTTGGTAGAGATGAATAATTTCTTCTGACAGTTCGCGGGCTAGCAGCGATGTCATTAAATGATCCTGCGCATGCACCATAATTAACGTCATGGGTTGCCGGGCTTCCCCGGCATCCTGTTCGATCAATTTGGTTTGCATGTGGTGGGCCTGACGGGCGTAACCGTCCGCCTCCCGAAGCAGGCTTTTCGCCTCGTCAATGTTGCCTGCGCGCGCAGCGTGAAGCGCCTCGAAGCACAGACTGCGGGACTGTCCGGCATTGACGATAATTTCCATTACTGCTTCTTCTAATGCAATCATTGTAAATATCTCTTAATCGAATCCGTTATGTTCGGCGGTATTGGCGAACCACTCGCCGCTCTTTTTCACCGTACGTTGTTGGGTTTCTAAATCTAACTGGACAAAACCATAGCGGTTTTTATATCCGTTGAGCCATGACCAGTTATCAATAAAGGTCCACATATGGTAACCAAGGCACTGACAGCCTTCACTGATCCCTTTATGTAGCCATTTAAGATGTTCAGAGACAAATTCAATACGGTAACTGTCGTTAATTTGCCCGTTCTGAATAAATCGCTGTTCGTTTTCTACACCCATTCCGTTTTCAGAAATAAAGCAGCGCGGGTTGCCGTAATTATCACGCAGATTGGTAATAATATCGTAAATACCCGGCTCATAAATTTCCCAGCCCCGGTACGGGTTCATTTTACGGCCTGGCATTTCATAATAATCAAACAACCACTCCGGCATAAATGGCGCATTCAGATTGATGGCGGTATCGCGGCATTTCACGCGGCGGGGCTGATAGTAATTAATGCCCAGCAGGTCGATTTTGCCATCGGCAATCAGCTGTGCGTCACCTGGTTGGCAGGCGGGCAGTTGATCGTACTCTTTCAGTAACGCCACCAGATCCGCCGGATATTCCCCTTTCAGCACCGGGTCGAGGAAGCTGCGGTTGAACAGCAGATCCGCATGGTGCGCGGCTTTCACATCCGCCGGATGCTGTGAGCGCGGATAAGAAGGCGTCAGGTTGAGCACGACACCGATTTCGCCGTCGTTGTTGCCCGCCCGATAAGCGCGAACCGCCGTCGAGTGCGCCAGCACGGTGTGATACGCCACGGTGGCTGCGCGTCTGAAATCCACCACGTTGGGGTAATGGAAGTCATACAGATAGCCGCCTTCTACCGGCACAATCGGCTCGTTAAAGGTGAACCAGTGCTTAACGCGGTTGCCGAACAATTCGAAACACGTCTGCGCGTAGCGGCCAAAGGCTTCCACGACGTCACGGTTTTCCCAGCCGCCTTTCTCCTGCATCACCATCGGCATGTCGAAGTGAAACAGCGTGATAAACGGCGTGATACCCTGTGCCAGCAGTTCGTCGATAACGTTGTTATAGAACGCCACCGCTTCTGGATTCACCTCGCCCGTGCCGTCTGGAATCAGGCGCGACCAGCTTAACGAGGTGCGGAAGCTGTTATGTTTCAACTGCTTCAGCAGCGCGATGTCCTGTTTCCAGTGCTGATAAAAGGTTGAGGTGTTCGCCGGGCCAACCCCCTGATGGAAACGACCTGGCTGGCGGTCGAACCACACATCCCATGTGGTCTGGCTTTTGCCGCCGTTCAGGCTATCCCCTTCGGTTTGCAGCGCTGAGCAGGCACTGCCCCACCAGAAGTTTTCAGGAAAACGGTATCTCATTGTTCTGACTCCTTGATTCATTATGAGTTGCTACGGGCAGCGTTCGCCACGGAGACGGCATCCTGGGCTTTTTGCTCTTCTGTCTTCAGCAGAGAACGTTCGTAAGCGCGCAGGAACGGGAGGTAAATCAACGCTGACATCACCATACAGATCAGACACATCACCACCGGACTAAAGGCCCAGTTTGCCGCCCAGGAGGCGCCAATCGGTGCGGGCGTGGTCCACGGCGTCAGTGACACCACCTGATCCAGCCAGCCCAAACGGGTTGCGGTGTAAGCCAGTACGGCGTTGATCATGGGCACGAAAACGAACGGGATAAACAGCATCGGGTTCATGATGATCGGCGCACCGAACAGAATAGGCTCATTAATGTTGAAGAAGCTAGGGACGATGCCCATTTTGCCGATCGTCCGCAGATGGGTAACGCGACTACGCAGCAGCAGGAAGGCCAGTGGTAAAGTCGAGCCCACGCCGCCGATCAGCAGGTAGTGATCCCAGAAACCTTGTAAATAGACGTGTGGCAATGCCGCGCCTGCTGCCAGCGCCGCCTGGTTCGCGGAAAGGTTGGCCATCCAGAATGGGTTCATAATGCCTGTGACGATCAGCGAACCGTGAATACCAGCAAACCAGAAAATCTGGCACATCAGGACCGAAAGCAGAATCGCCGGCAGGGAGTCAGACGCGGAAACCAACGGTGCCAGCAGGTGCATGATCGCCTGCGGAATGATCATGCCGGTCTGCGCTTCAATAAACAGGTTCAGCGGGTGTAACGTCGCAATGACCACCAGAACCGGAATGAGGATCTCAAACGAACGGGCGACGCCGGTCGGAACCTCTTTCGGCAGACGGATAGTGATGTTGTGCTGCTTCAGCCAGGCATAAACGCGCGTGGCATAGATGGCGGTGATCAGCGCGGTAAAGATCCCCTGACCGGAAAGGTACTGGGTAGAGATTTTCCCGTCGGCATACGGGGCGGCGACCAGTAAAAAGGCCATAAACGCCAGCAGGCCGGACATGATTGGATCGAGATTAAACTGACGGCCCAGACTGGCGCCAATGCCCACAGAGATGAAGAACGTCATAACGCCCATGCTGAGGTTAAACGGCAGCATCAACTGTTCACGATACGTGGCGGAGAAATCGAGCCAGCCACGGGCAAAGCTGTTGGTGGTTTCGGCAGAGAACGGCGGAAAAATAAACACCAGCATGAACGAGCCGATGATCATAAACGGCAGCGCCGCGGTAAAACCATCACGAATCGCAATCACATACTTTTGCTGGCCCAGTTTACCGGCAAGAGGGGTGATGGATTGTTCTATGACAGCAACCATTGACTGATATAACGAACTCATAATGACACCTTTCTAATGTGCCGCTTCAATCAGCGACAGAGCAAAATCCAGCACCTTGTCACCGCGTTGCATTCCGTAATCCTGCATATCAATGGCTTTTACGGGGATGTTTTGGGTGGCAGCCTTCTCTGAGAGCGTGTTAAGCATGTATTTTACCTGGGGGCCAAGCAGCACCACCTGGTAATTTGGAAACTGAATGTCAAATTCGGAAACGCCATATGCCTCAATTTGGACTGGCAGCTTCCGCTTTTCTGCGGCTTCGACCATTTTACGAACCAGCAGACTGGTGGACATCCCTGCAGAGCAACACAACATAATCCTGAACATTATTAACCATCCTCAAAATGTAAAAACTTATTGCGAGTCTGATTTGATATCATACGGAAACCGGTTTCCATATGAAGCAAACGGAACTGTGACAACCGTCAAGATCTTATTCTTATAAGGCTAATTATTTGGATTTGGCTCACGGTTTTGGTGCTATTTCATACTTTTTGAGTGGAAACGGAAAATCGGTTTCCATGAAAAACGGAAACAGCTATACTGCGTGTGGTGATTATTTGAGCCAATGTTAAATTCAGGATTGAAGGAGCCAGGCAGGCTCTGTCAGGGGAGAATGATGTCTACTATCAACGATGTATCGCGTTTGGCTGGCGTGTCTAAAGCCACGGTGTCGCGCGTGTTGAGCGGATCGCGTGGTGTGAAGGAAGCCAGTCGTCTTGCCGTGTTAAAGGCGGTGGATGAACTGAACTATCGTCCGAATGTGATTGCCCAGTCATTACTCAGCCAGAGCACCGGTTGCATTGGCGTGATTTGCGCGCAGGACAACATTAACCAGACGACGGGCTACCTTTACGCACTGGAAAAACATCTGAGCCAGCACCAAAAGCATTTGTTGCTCCGCTTTGCCAACACCAAAGCAGAAGTAATGAGCGCCCTTGATGAATTAAGTTGTGGCCTGTGTGACGATGTGCTGATTATTGGGGCGCGTTTCCCGCTGAATATCAGCCAGGAAAACGTCATTCTGGTGGATTGCCTGGAAGCGGGCGACGATGTAACCAGTATTCAGTTTGACCACAGCTTTGCCACCGAAACGGCCTGTAACTATCTGATTAGCCAGAATCGACGGCAGATTGCCCTCATTCATCCTGAAGGGATGGGATTCTCCGAACAGGTGCTGCTTGGCTACAAACACGCGCTGGAGAAGAACTTCCTGCCCTTTAACCGTAACCTGGTGTTTATGGAAGCCACCTCTTCCTCGGTCGCGCTACAGGAGTTGTTGAATAACGCCTCCACGCTCAACTTTAACGCCCTGCTGGTGGCGGATGAGCAGCAGGCTCAGCGGGTGATCCCACAATTGCAGGCGTTTAATAAGTCGGTTCCGGAAGATATTATGATCTTCAGCCTCGCCGGTTCGCTGCATCTGCCGGGGATCCCGACCATCCCGGCAATCGAATACTCCATGGATGCGATGGCGGCGCGGATTGTCAGCTGGCTGAATGAAAAAACGCAGAGCATGTTGGGATCGTATGTGCTGCGCGGCGACCTCATCATTCCGGATGTTCGCCAGCGGTAAGCTAATTA
The DNA here is from genome assembly GCF_016906145.1 of Citrobacter sp. MGH 55. NCBI lineage: Bacteria > Pseudomonadati > Pseudomonadota > Gammaproteobacteria > Enterobacterales > Enterobacteriaceae > Citrobacter > Citrobacter sp. MGH 55. Next base: position 1,176,337 of record NZ_CP070239.1, on the reverse strand, counting down.
ACGGGCGTGAGGCATAGGCTTCACGCTACATATCCGGGCATTCCACCTTACCGAGCGCTTCCCAGTAGTTGCTCTGATTGTTCCTTTCCATCGCCACCGCCCCCTCGCGGATGTGCTGCTGATTGCCTTCATTCGCCATGATCGTTTTTTCCCACGCCTCGTCTGAAGGCGAACCTTGCGGCGTACAAATTTTGCGTAAATCGTTGAGTATCGTATTTTTTTCGTGCACGGATTGCAGTGCGCCGTAAGGCGAGTCGGCCTGCGCCAGCGTTGGCATCAAGAAAAGGGCGGCAATGATCGGTAAAACGGCTCGTTTCATGGTAATAATCCTTGTAGTCGATGCGCATCATTTCAAGAGTAAGTGTAGATGGTGTACGACTCTCTCAGCAGCCCGTGCGAAAGTCGGAAAAGGCTTCAGCCAAAAGTTGTATTTTTTCAGGAGGATAGAATGCAGATACAAATTACCGATACCGTTACCGAAGACGATCAAAATGCACTGCTCACCGGATTGCGCGCTTACAATTTTCAGTTTCTGCAAACGAGAAATTTTGGCGATCTGGCGGTTTACTGGCGTGACGAGCAGCAGAAAATCCGGGGGGGATTGATTGGCAAAATCAAAGGGGAATGGTTGAGCATTGATTTTTTATGGATGCATGAATCCCTGCGTAAAGGCGGTTACGGTAGCCAGCTAATCCAGGCCGCAGAGCACGCCGCTCGCGAAAGAGGTTGTCTCCATGCGCTGGTCGATACCCTGAGTTTTCAGGCGCTGCCGTTCTACCAGAAGAACGGTTATCAACTGCAACTGACCCTTGAGGACTTCCCGGAAAAAGGGGCTGCCCGGCATTATTTATCGAAAACATTTTGATGACCGGAGGCATTCACCGTGACGTCTGGACGCCGATTCACTTTCTTGCATAGCAGAATAGTGTATGTTCTGAACAATCATTTAATTCTTAAGCGGTAAAGAGATGAGACGGATCGAGATCGTACTGGGAGAGCTTGAAAGGCTGACGCGTGGGCTGGATCGTGCCGATTTGGCGCAGGAGACGGCATTCACCGCGGAGGCGATTGGCTTCAACCTGGGGCTGGTGCGCAACTCGGTCAGTAAAGATCTCAACCAACTGTGGAATGACGGTCTGGCGATTAAAAGCCGGGGGCGTCCGGTGTTCTTCCTGCACCGCCAGACGCTGGAGACATTGCTGGGGCGCAAACTGGAGAGTAGCGAGCGCGAGGTGCGCTCGGTGGCTGACCTGCTTCCGCAAGTGGAAAATACGGGCGACGACGATCCTTTCACCGGCCTGATTGGCTATGACCGCAGCCTGCGCGATGCGGTTGAAAAAGGCCGCGCCGCCGTGCTCTATCCGCAGGGTTTGCACGTGCTGCTGACCGGCCCATCTGGCGTGGGGAAAACCTTTTTTGCCGAACTGATGCACCGCTTCGCCTGCGAAAAGTCCGCCGGTTCCCCGCCGCCGCTGGTCTATTTTAACTGCGCCGAGTACGCCCATAACCCGGAACTGCTCTCTTCCCACCTGTTTGGCCATCGTCAGGGGGCATTTACCGGCGCGAACGAGAATAAACCCGGTCTGGTTGAGCAGGCAGATGGCGGCTATTTACTGCTCGATGAAGTGCACCGTCTGCCCTATGAAGGTCAGGAAAAACTGTTCTCTATTCTTGATAAGGGTGAGTACCGTCCGCTGGGGGACAGCAGTAAGGCGCGTTCGATCTCGGTACGGCTGATTTGCGCCACCACGGAACCGGCGAATTCGTCGCTGTTGCGTACCTTCCAGCGACGCATTCAGGTAAGCATCGATTTGCCGGGGATTCGTCAGCGATCGATTGAAGAACAAGTGGAGCTGATTGTTGGTTTCCTGCAGCGTGAAAGTCGCAAAATCGAGCGCACGGTCAGCATCGACAAAACGCTACTGCTCTGGCTGTTGAACAAACCGCTGGAGGGCAACATTGGTCAGTTGAAGAGTGATATCCAGTTCCTGTGCGCCCAGGCGTGGGCGTCAGGAATGACGGAACATAATGACACACTACAACTGGATAAACGGCTGGCGGAGATACCGTTTCACGCCACGCCGGAACAGCGCCTGTTGGTCGATGCCTTGTTTGAAGGGAAAGAGCGGCTGAACATTGATGCGCGCACGTTGCCAGCGCTGAAAACGTCGCTGGCGACCGGGGCGGAAATCGAAGAGAGCGATCTGTTTTACAGCTTCCTGACCCGTGAATATGTCAATCTGCGCAACAGTAATGTCCCGCCGGCGGAAACGCTGGCTATCCTGAAAAACAAGCTCAGCTCGATTTTCGAATATGGCCTCTACAGTCGCGATAGCGTGGCGCATCCACCGCGTTATGGCGATCAAATCGAAGAACGCGTGACGCTGTTGATCGGCTGCGTGGAACAGGTGCTTACGTTTACGCTGCCGGAAAACCTGGTGAATCCGCTGCGCAAGCACTTCCTGGCGCTGATTGGCTACGTCCAGCGCGGGTTGATTCCCCAGCTCTACTCTTCCAGTCTGATCCTCGATCGCTGCAAAGATGAATACGATAACGCCACGCTGCTGTGCCGCAAAATTAATGAACTGCTGCATATTCAGTGCCCGGCGACGGAAGTGGTCTGGCTGTGCCTGTTCCTGAAAGAGTGTCGTCATTACCGCCAGCGCATTGATGCCAGTCCGGATTGCGGGGTGATTCTGGTCGCTCACGGCGCGACCACCGCGACCAGCATGGCGCAGTATGTTAACCGTGTACTGGAACGCGACCTGTTCAGCGCAGTCGACATGCCGTTTGAGCAGTCGGTACATGACACGCTGGAAACGCTGACCCAGCTTATTCAGACCCAACGCTATCAGCGGCTGATCCTGATGGTCGATATCGGTTCTCTGGTACATTTCGGCAGTACGATCAGCAAGTTATTTCAGATAGACGTACTGCTGATGCCCAACATCACGCTGACCAGTCTGCTGGAGGTTGGGCTGGATTTAAGTTACGAAACCAGCGATTTACCCCAATTGGCGGCGCTGATGCAGAGCAAAAATATCCCCTGCCAGCTGTGTACGCCGCAGCAGGAAAACGGCGGCAAAGTGCTGGTCGTCTCCTGCATTACCGGCATGGGAACGGCGGAAAAAATTAAAAAAGTGCTCGAGGAGAGCTTCGGCGAACTGATGTCGCAGGACACGCGAATGGTGATCCTCGATTACAACGACGTGCGCAGTCTCGAACGTGTCCAGCAGGCGCTGAATGCCAATGAGCGACTGGCAGGGATTGTCGGGACTTTCCAGCCCGGACTGCCGGATATTCCGTTTATCTCGCTGGAAGAACTGTTCTCTGAGCAGGGGCCGGAGCTGGTGTTAAGCCTGCTGACGCCGGATCTCTCCAGCGCCGAGCGCCGCCTGGAAATGGAGCGCAGCGCGATGCGCTTTATCAGCGCGCTGACCATGGAGAGCATCATCAATCATATTTCAGTGCTCAACCCGCAGCGCATTCTGAAAGAGATGGAGGGCGTGCTTAACCATCTGACGACTGCGCTTTCCCTCAAACCCAGTCGCCAGGTGACACTACGCTTCCTGATCCACTGCTGTTGCATGGTTGAGCGTATCGTGATCAACCGTAAACCGTTACAGATGGCGCTGGAAAACAAACCGAATCTGGATCCCCGCGCGTTTAGTGTCATTAAATCTGCGTTTCTGTCGATCGAAGAGGCCTATGCCATCCGGTTATCGGATGCGGAATATTTTTATATCTACGAACTGCTTTATAGCTGATCCCTTAATGGGCGAGGCGTTGCGCCTTGCCCGCTCTCCTTTCCACCTCGTGTGACACAAATACTGGCATAGCCTTTGCTCTTTCCTTGCGTGTAAATGTAATCGCGCCAGGAGGCCATTTTGACTACCACTCAACCGTTGCCCGACATTCTGCTGCTGACCCATGGCGGCTGGGGACAACAGCTTTGTAACAGCCTGCGCATGGTGATGGGCGAAATTAAAGGCGTGACGGAAATCGCGCTGATGCCCGTCGATACGTTGGGCGAGTTTTATCAGCGTGTTGAAGACGTGGTGAAAACCATGCCGGAAGGCTCACTGATTCTGACCGATTTTGTGGGCGGCACGACATCCAACGTGGCGGCGCGGCTGAGTGCGGATTATCCGGTGGCGGTCGTTTCCGGACTCAACGCATCACTGCTGCTGGAAGCGCTGGACAGACGTGAACACGGTTCACTGACTACCTGCGTCAGCGAACTGGTGGACGCCGGACGCAGCAGTTGCCTGGACGTTGTCGCTCACGTCCGTCAATTACAACAATCACAATAAGGAAAATCATCATGGCAAACATCGTGTTATGTCGTATCGATAGCCGACTGATCCACGGACAGGTGGTGACGAAGTGGGTCGGGCAGTCCCAGGCCAACCGCATCGCGGTGGTCAGCGACGAACTGGATGCCGATCCGTTTATGAAAAACATCTACCTGATGGCCGCGCCGCCGAACATCAAAGTGGACTGCTACAGCAACCTGAGCTTTGCCGCCTCATGGCAAGAGAACCAACTTGGCGACGGCAATGTGCTGGTGCTGTTCCCTTCTCTGGCGGCGATTCAGCAGGCCGTACAACAGGGGTTTGATGTCTCCACGATTCAGGTGGGGGGGCTGGGCGGTGGACCGAACCGCAAAGCGGTATTCCAGAACATTACGCTCGATGAAAAAGACGTTGGCATTCTGAACGACCTGAAAAGTCGTGGGATTCAGGTGTTCTTCCAGACTATCCCGGAAGATAAACCGCAGTCGCTGGACGATATCCTGAAAAAATTCTAATTCTCTGATAATGGGATAACACTATGGATACCTTAGTTTTTGCAAGCCTCATGGGGTTGTATTACTGGTTTGCCCGCTTACGCCTTGGCTACACCTTCTCTGCCATGCTGCTTCAGCCGGTGGTGGTGGCTGTGTTCGTCGGGCTGCTGCTGGGCAACATGCAGACCGCGATGATTATCGGTGCCGGGATGCAGCTCGTTTATCTCGGCGTGACCTCCACGCCTGGCGGTAACGTGCCGTCAGATCCGGCGCTGGCGGCCTGTATCTCGATTCCCATCGCGGTGAAAGCCGGGATGGACCCGAACCTGGCCATTGCGCTGGCGATCCCCTTCGGCGTGATCGGCGTCTTCCTTGACCAGTTGCGTCGTACCCTGAACGCCGCCTGGGTGCATATGGCTGATAAACACGCGGAAACGGCGAACATGTCGGGCATTATGCGCTGTGCGTTCCTTTACCCGGCGTTACTCGGACTGGCGCTGCGTTTCCCGGTGGTGTTCGCCGCGAACTACTTCGGTCAGGACGTGGTGGAAAGTTTCCTCAAACTGATGCCGCACTGGCTGACCCACTCCTTTGAAATCATGGGCGGGATCCTGCCAGCGCTGGGCTTCGCGATCACCATTATGGTGATCGGTAAAAAGAGCCTGCTGCCGTGGTTTATCGGCGGATTCTTCGCGGTGCTGTACCTTAAGGTGGACATCATGGCGATGGCGATCTTCGGTACCTGTGTGGCCTTCCTGATTAAAGGCCTGGCGAAAAATGAAGGAGCAGCATGATGAGCAGCGACGTAATGCAGCATGAACTGGTTGAGCGCGCACGGACGACCGGGGCGTTAACCAAAGCGGATATCACTAAAGCGTGGTTTATCTACTGGCTGGGCGCGGAAGTCTCCAACTCTTATGAACGTCTGCAGAGCCTGATTTTCTGCGCCTCGATGACACCGATCATCAAAAAGCTCTACCCGCAAAAAGAGGAACAGGTGGAGGCGCTGAAACGGCACCTGAACTTCTTCAACTCCGAGCAAACATTTGGCGCGGTGATCCAGGGGATTTCCATCGCCATGGAAGAACAAAAAACGCGCGGCGAGCCGATCAGCGATGCCTCAATTACCGGGATTAAAACCGGTCTGATGGGGCCGCTGGCCGGGATGGGCGACTCCATTGTCTGGGCCGCCGTCATGCCGCTGCTGATTGCGATTTTCATCCCTTTCGCCGCTAATGGCAGCGCGTTTGGCGGTATTGCACCGCTGATCCTCTATCCGGCGATTACCCTGGCGATCAGCTACGGTCTGATCCACAAAGGCTACACCCTGGGACGTGATTCTATCGTCGGGTTATTGCAGGGGGGGCGAATCAAAGAACTGATCTACGGCGCGAACGTGCTGGGGTTGATCATGATGGGCGCGCTGTCGGCAAGCTACGTCAAGATCACCACACCGTTGAAAATCAGCGCCCTGAAGGGTTCTGAAGTGGTCGTGCAGCAGATCCTTGACTCTATCGCGCCAGGCCTGCTGCCGCTGGCGGCGGTGTTTGCCATCTATATCTTCCTGGTGAAAAAGGGTCCGCGTTACACCACCATTCTGCTGTCGATTGTGGCGCTGAGCGTGGTGTGTTCGCTGCTGGGAGTTTTGTAAGCCATGACAGAGAATATTTATCAACAGCTGGGGCTAAAACAGGTGATTAACGCCTGCGGCAAGATGACGATTCTTGGCGTCTCCAGCGTCGCGCCGGAGGTGATGCAGGCCACGGCGCGCGCGGCCTCGACCTTTGTTGAGATCGACAAGCTGGTGGACCGAACCGGTGAACTGGTTTCCCGCTTTACCGGCGCGCAGGACAGCTACGTGACCTCCTGCGCCTCGGCAGGGATCGCCATCGCCGTTGCCGCCGCCATTACTCGTGGCGACCCGCTTCGCGTGTCGCTGATGCCGGACAGCAGCGGAATGGCCAACGAGGTAGTGATGCTGCGCGGTCATAACGTGGACTACGGCGCGCCGATTACCAGCGCCATTCGTCTGGGCGGTGGGCGCGTTGTGGAAGTCGGTTCGAGTAACCTGGCCGCACGCTGGCAACTGGAGAGCGCCATTACTGACGAGACCGCCGCACTGCTGTATGTGAAATCGCACCACTGCGTGCAAAAAGGCATGCTCAGCATTGACGACTTTGTACAAGTGGCGCAGATCCACAACCTGCCGCTGATTGTCGATGCCGCCGCCGAGGAGGATTTACACGCCTGGGTGGCGAGCGGGGCGGACATGGTTATCTACAGCGGGGCGAAAGCCTTCAATGCGCCGACCTCCGGGTTTATCACCGGCAATAAAACGTGGATCGCCGCCTGTAAAGCGCAACATCACGGGATTGCCAGAGCGATGAAAATCGGCAAGGAGAACATGGTCGGGCTGGTGTATGCGCTGGAAAATTATCACCAGGGGCAGACCGTGGTGACCGCCGAACAGTTGCAACCGACGGTGGAGGCGATTTCGGCCATTCGCGGGCTGACCGCCGATATCGAGCAGGACGAAGCCGGGCGTGCCATCTGGCGCATTCGCGTTCGGGTTGATGCGCAGGTGTTTGGTCTGGACGCGCGCGACGTCGAAGCCCAACTGCGAAGTGGCGATATCGCCATTTACGCACGGCGCTATAACCTCCATCAGGGCGTATTCAGCCTCGACCCACGTACGGTCGCTGAGGGGGAAATGGCGTTGATTGTGGCGCGACTTAAGGAGATTGCAGAACATGCAGCAGATTAATTTTTATCGTCAGCGTGTGGCGATTAACGTGCTGGCGAAAGATATCGCTAACGCCAGGGAAATCTATGACGCCGCCGAGGGACACGCAGTGATTGGCATCCTGTCTGCGCAATTTTCGTCGGTCGACGAAGGTGTTCAGGAGGTGAAGCGCTGGATGGCGGACGTGCCGTCGATTTCGGTCGGGCTGGGGGCGGGCGATCCGGCGCAGTATTACAAGGCGGCGATGATTGCCGCAAAGGTTCATCCGGCGCACGTCAACCAGACCTTTACCGGCAGCGGTTTTGCCGCAGGCGCGCTGGCGGCGACGGGGGGAGAACAGACCCATATCAATGCGCTGGTCAGCCCGACGGGAACGCCTGGTGACGTGTTGATTTCCACCGGCGTCAGCAGCAGTCAGGGGACGCCAGCGCGCGTCTCCTGCGATGCCGCCGTGCGGATGATGCAGGATATGGGGGCGCACGCGGCCAAATTCTTTCCGATGGGCGGGGAGAAGTCGCTGCCGGAGCTGTACGTACTGGCGAGCAGCGCGGCGCGTAACGGCATGACGCTGATTGAACCAAC
>NZ_CP070239.1:1166046-1168119 GCF_016906145.1 Citrobacter sp. MGH 55 | reverse complement strand
AAACCGGGAATACGCGTCCTGAAGATATCGTCAGGTTAATGGACATCATCAAAGCGCTGGTCTGAGCCGAATGGCGCTGCGTGTGGTCAGCGCAGCGCCATCAGGATTTTCGCATATTCTCCCTTTATGCCTTTTTCTTCTTATTGATACCTTTTCGGTTTTTAAACCGCCGTGCCCTTCCCGCTATAGTCATTTCATTACTCATCAGGCGGTTATTTCAAAAGGATAAAAACGTGAAATTGACGATACCTCATTTACGGACAGGGGCGGCGGTACTGCTGGCGGGATTGTTGCTGGTCGGGTGCGATCAGCAGAGCAGCGATGCAAAGCACATTAAAGTGGGTGTGATTAACGGCGCCGAGCAGGATGTCGCGGAAGTCGCCAAAAAAGTGGCGAAAGAGAAGTACGGCCTCGACGTTGAGCTGGTCGGTTTCAGCGGCTCGCTGTTGCCGAATGACGCCACCAACCACGGCGAACTGGATGCCAACGTTTTCCAGCATCGTCCGTTCCTTGAGCAGGATAACCAGGCGCACAATTATAAGCTGGTGGCGGTGGGGAATACCTTTGTCTTCCCGATGGCAGGCTATTCGAAAAAAATCAAAACGGTGGATCAACTGAAAGAGGGCGCGACGGTGGCGATCCCAAACGATCCGACTAATCTGGGACGCGCGCTTCTGCTGCTGCAAAAAGAGAAGCTGATTACCCTGAAAGAAGGGAAAGGTCTGCTGCCGACGGCGCTGGATATCACCGATAATCCGCGTCACTTGCAGATTATGGAACTGGAAGGCGCGCAACTGCCGCGAGTACTTGACGACCCGAAAGTCGATGTAGCGATCATCAGCACGACCTACATTCAGCAAACCGGGCTTTCTCCGGTTCATGACAGCGTGTTTATCGAAGATAAAAATTCGCCGTACGTGAACATTCTGGTGGCGCGGAAAGACAACAAAGACGCGCAAAACGTGAAGGAATTTTTGCAGTCCTATCAGTCGCCGGAAGTCGCCAAAGCGGCAGAAACGATCTTTAACGGCGGCGCGGTGCCGGGTTGGTAAGAGTGAGCGTTGCCGCGCCGGAGTCTGTCAAACGGTTCTGGCGCGGCGGCGAGAATCCATCGAGATCAACACCACGGACGACAGAATCAGCAGTGTGCCCAGCCAGTCCGGTAGCGTGAAGGTAATGCCCAACAAGAGCAATGACAGCAACGCGCTGCTCAGCGGTTCGGCACAGCTTAAAATGCTCGCTTTCGGCCCGCCAATCATCTGCGCCCCCTTCAGATACAGGCTGAACGTCAGTGACGTGCCGATCACCACCAGGTAGAAAAACGCCAGAATCAGGCTGCCATTCACCACGAAATCCGTGCCCTCTCCAGCGTAAAACGGCAGCAGGATCATCCCGCCGATTAACATACTCCAGCCGACAATCGGCAAAGTGCCGTAACGTGCAATCAGCGTTGACGGGTAGGTGGTATAAAACGCGGCGGCAAATGCGGAGGCGATCCCCCAGAACAGCGCGGCGGGTGAAATTGACAGCGAAGTAGGGTTGCCGTGCGTCACTAGTAAAAAGGTGCCGATGAGGGAGGTGAGGATTGCCGTCAGCACCAATACGCCGGGACGGGCCTTACGTACCAGCGCGAACCACGCCACAATAATCGTCGGAGACAGAAATTGCAGCACCGTGGCGGTCGCGGCGTTGGATTTTTCGATGGTCAGCAGGAAGGTGAGTTGTACGGTCAGCGCGCCGACGACAGAAAATATCAGCAGACTCAGAGCGTCTTTGCGGTCTTTGAAAAGGGAAAAAATTTTGTCACCGTGGACAAAGGAGAGCATCAGCAGAATGAGTCCGGCGAAGATCAGACGCGTCATGGTCAGAAATGGCGACGACATCTGGCTTTGCTCCATGATGTACTGCGCACAAACGCCGGAACTTCCCCATAATACGGCAGCAATCAGAACGTTCAGCATCCCTCTTCTGGTGGACCCCATGTTTTCCTCGGCTGTGTTTTTTCGACGCTATTTGCAGGCATGATAGCAGATAAGGCACAGCCGTTACCCTCCACACAACAGGTTGTTTATT
>NZ_CP070239.1:1164251-1165997 GCF_016906145.1 Citrobacter sp. MGH 55 | reverse complement strand
GGATGGCGGCGCACTATTGTCAAAGTGGAACATCATCTGGAAGGAACACATCATGGGTAAGCGTCGTGGTTTAACGGCAGTGCTGGCCACACTGGTTTCACTCTCTCTGTTCGCTGCGCCGGTCATAGCGAATCCGGGGAATGGTAACGGAAATGGTCATGGCGGCGGCCAGGGCAACAGCAGTGGCAATCATGGAAATAAGGGCAACCAGGGAAATAACGGGCAAAAAGGAAATTCGGCCCAGAAAAACGACGGTTCATCCGATCATCGTAAAAATTACGGCAAACCCGATCACGTCGAGTCTGACATCAGTTTCGCGACAGCGCGTCATCTGGCGGTGAACTACGGCCTGACGGGATATGATTCTCTACCTCCGGGCATTGCAAAAAACCTGGCGCGTGGAAAACCGCTCCCTCCGGGCATCGCGAAAAAAACCGTACCGGCATCCATGCTGGGGCAACTGCCTTATTATCCTGGCTATGAATGGAAAATTGTTGGGGATGATTTAGTGCTGATTGCGCTCAGTACTGCCGTGGTCACGGCGATTATTAACGGGGTGTTTGATTAATATATTTAAAGGCCGGGGAGCGTTCCCCGGCTTTTACATTTCGCCATCTTAATAATAGGTAAATGTAATGGGTAAACTGGCGGTGTAATTACCCGCCGGTATTGTACCTGTATGGGGTGAAACCCTGACCAGTAAGCTTCCGTCAAACTGGTTTGGGCTCACCAGAAAAGGCGCTTTACTTAACTCAACCGGTGAGCCAAATGTAACGACTCCCCCGCCTTTTTTCCATGACAGCGTAAGGTCGACCATAGTGTTGGAGGTCGTGATTTTAGAATTATTACCTCCGGTAAACGTCACTTCAAATTTGGTWATATCATTAAAGCAATTTATTAAAATAGGGACTTCAACATTATTGTCGCCTAATAAAGCGCCCGATGTCGTTATCAAGGGAAGCTGAACATTTTCAGGTAGACCAGCCCCATTATTTATTTGACATTGTGGATTCGTCACGGTCATGGCGATAGGCAAGCTAACGTTTGCTTTTTGCGCAGCATAGCCTGAAAAAGACATGGATGCGCTTAATAGTCCCAGAAGCAAGGGAAAAAAAAGACAACGCCTGTTAATCATAGGTCACCTCGACCGTCAAACTGGTATTAACATTGCCTGCCTGGAGCGTTTCTCCGGGAATTTGTTTGGGTAAAAGCTGAAACTGGCCAAGCGTTTCACTATTTTTACTTAATGCAGTTAGTGCGGGTGCAAAAGACTTATTCAATTCTAGCGGCGTAAAATCTGTGCCAGCTGCATTTTTCCATGACAACGCAAGCCCAACGCCGGACAAACCCGTTTTCATCAGGTTAGTGCTGTTCGCGGAAACGCCAGCAGCGGGCGAAAATTTCAGTGAGATCCCGGTTGCAGGCCAGCTGCACGCAATACTCAGATCAACTGTCTGTGGTGTTGTTGCGCTATTTTCAAACTGGCTAAAGCTGATTTGTTGAAAGTTCAGGTTTGCCGGAGAGAGAGACAGTGCGCACGTATTTAAGGCTAACTCGGCGTTTATCGTCACTCTCTTCTGCTCGGATTTCGACGCAGAGGCATTGTGAATTGAAAAAAGTATCAAAATAAAGGCTAACCATTTGTGCATAACTTAATCCAGCCTATCTGTATATTAGCGAAACATTCATGTACGTAGAAACCTTCCCGGCAGGAAACGGTGTTGAAGGTTTGACCTTAATTCTGAA
>NZ_CP070239.1:1164046-1164157 GCF_016906145.1 Citrobacter sp. MGH 55 | reverse complement strand
ATCTGAAAGTTTAGCTTTCGCCCATTAGTATCATTGGCACTAAACATACCATTTGTCGCATTAACTACATTCTCCGGGTCGAAACGAACATACAGGCCATTAATTAATGCT
>NZ_CP070239.1:1162933-1163154 GCF_016906145.1 Citrobacter sp. MGH 55 | reverse complement strand
TTTTGTTTAACACTAATGATTGCAAAATAATAGGGTGTGTCGTTCCAGAGAACGGTGTTACCCTCACTGCTTATCATTTTAATCTGCTGTTCGGCGTTTTCCCTTTTCTCTTTCAGGACGTCAGGGCGATAAAACATTTTGACCTGGGTATGCAGCGCAATGGATAATGCATTCATACCTTCTTTTGGTGCTTTAGGGATCTCCTGGATATTGATCCAAAA
>NZ_CP070239.1:1161975-1162916 GCF_016906145.1 Citrobacter sp. MGH 55 | reverse complement strand
TGGGTAACGCATTATTAATTTTCAGGATACGCAGGATTTGTTTGTGTTGATCGGCCACTTTAAAGAACGTGGGGCTGGGCACAAAATAGACATTCTTATCATTCTGGTCCTGGTTTTCAATCCATATCTGTCCGCCATATTCCTGAGCAGACTGGTTATCAACCTGTACAGAGATATTCTCTCTTTTTTCATCAAAGACATAACGTGTGCTGTTAAGGACAAAGGCCGCATGACTTGATGCCGTAAATAAAAACAGTGACGCAGAAAAGAAAAACTTTTTCAGTGTATTGTTCTTAGCCACACTTAACCTCCTGTGCTTTACCCGTATCTTTATGCAGCGATCGTGAATCGAATTTGCAGTCACCTACAGAAATGATCCCTTCATCTTTATCTTCAAGATTCATTAACAGAATCCCGCCGTTGTTGACGTAGCCGATTTCCTGATTTTCTGCGTTTTTAGCAATAGTCCCCATAGGAATAACAAAACCATTGCTGCCGATAACTTTGACGATATACGTGTTAATTTTTCTGTATTTCACTTTTTTGTAGATAATGGCATTTTCTGTCGGCGTGACATTGATTGCGTTTTCTGTCAATTCGACGCTTTGTGGCAAGTTGTCGGCATTGACCGTAATGGTGTTATTGTTATAAGCCGTTAACGGTATAACGGCTCGACCTTTTTTATCGCCCGGCATGGAGCCATTAAATCTGACGCCTGGAACATCCTCCATTTGTACAATCGCGATTTCATCATTTTTCACAGGCGTAAAAAGAATGCCTGCATCTGGTAACCCGATAATACTTCCGCCAACCTGGAAGGAAGAACTGGAAGTGCTCCCCATTTGTGAATAGCTTGCCGAGGTTTGAACTTCGTCAAACAGATAAGACGCTGAAATCGCGCTTCCTGTGGTGTTGCGTGACTGACTGATGGACGCATTATA
>NZ_CP070239.1:1161402-1161941 GCF_016906145.1 Citrobacter sp. MGH 55 | reverse complement strand
GTGTTGAAATTCGTGCCATTACGACGATCATAGTTTATGCCAGAGAAGCTGTAGTGCGATTTATCAAACACGCTGAAGGGTACGCTAAGGGATACCCCGGCGTTATAATCACTTTCCATCCCCTGCAGTCTGGAATATCCGGCATTCAGAGAGACTGATATATTATTAAAACTCTTACTGAGATTTACGTTTGCCCCTACCTCACTGGAACTGTCCCAGTAATCTTCCTTCCAGGCTGACATGTTTAAGAACACATTCATTTCCGGGAGTTGATAGGTGATAATCGATTCATACCGCTGTTTGGGTCTGTTGTTTAACAGATTGTAATAGCGATAGTTAAAATCCGCGTAGTCAATGTAATTTTCTGAGTTAAAGCGATAACCGATTATCTGTAAATTCGCGTTTTCCCCTAAGGCACGGGCATATTTCACCGATGCGCTAAAGCCGTTCATCGTTTTGCCATTATGGTATTTTGCCTGCGACAGGTTGCCACTCATTGCCACGGCACCAAACCAGCCGAAAGAACGGATAAACCCCAG
>NZ_CP070239.1:1160248-1161274 GCF_016906145.1 Citrobacter sp. MGH 55 | reverse complement strand
TGCTACCTACCGCGATATTGTAATTGTAATTGCCAGGTTTTAATAAATTGGGCAGCACAGCGACCGGGAATCGCTGTTCTTTTACTGAACCATCCTCTTCATAAATTTTTAAAACAATGTCACCCGAATACACGCCGGTCAGATCGTTAATCACAAAAGGACCCGGCGGGACCACGAACGATTTTAATGTGTATCCGCCTTGTTCGACAGTGACACGGGCATGTGTTCTGGCAATACCATTAATTACCGGGGCATAAGACTGCGAGTCCCAGGGATACATATCCTGGTTTGACTTTAACTGTGCGCCATAAAAGGTAAAACCATCGTTCAGGGTATTGTAGGACTGGGTTTTACCAATCAGGATATCTGATTTTATTGACTTTATAGCATGGGTTAACAGGAGATTATTGCTCTGGAATTTTTCCCCCTGATACGCATATCCCCTGCCAAGCAGAACCCATTCGCCAATATTGATCTGGCCTTCGATATTGCCGTATGTTGTCCGATCCTGGTCACTTGATTTTGATGTATTGACATCATAGGCGAGTTTGAAACCGGTACTGCCATAATCCCAGGGGCCGCTTTCTTTTTTCGTATCGATAAAGCCAGCCTGAGGCATATCGATTGACAACTCCTGCAGGGAAGGATCAAATTTAACCCGACTGTTCTTCTCTTTATCAAGAAGATAGCAGTTGCGTGCCGGATTAAGATACTGTTTATAGAATTCTTTATTAATATAAATGCCTTTCCCCTGTAACCATTTATCAGAAAGACAAATATGCTCAGCATCATCATTGCTGATTGCTAATTCTACAGAGGCCGCTGTTTTAGAACCATTAAAAAGTAGATCAACAACATAGTTTCCCGGGATGTTTTGCCCGGTATTCTTTAGTACTTCAGGTACCTCTTTGCTGCCACCGCGGATGAAACTGTAATTAAAATCGTCGGCAAGAACTTCATTCGACCATAAATGAAAAATGATAGCGATACATAATACTTTTATTTTCATTTTAATTCCTTGCCGAC
>NZ_CP070239.1:1159583-1159767 GCF_016906145.1 Citrobacter sp. MGH 55 | reverse complement strand
CCCGTAAAGTTTACAGTACCACTGTTTGGTGCAGCCATAGCATTAGACGCTACACCCAATACTGCCACAATTGCCGAACCTAAAATCAGCTTTTTCATTTTATGCTCCATTACTAATAAGCTTAATTCTTACGTCAGCTCATACAATCTTAATGAGCGAGACAAAATATATTGCTATGAAAATG
>NZ_CP070239.1:1158614-1159320 GCF_016906145.1 Citrobacter sp. MGH 55 | reverse complement strand
GTGAATAAAATATATGCAATAAAAAAGAATAGAAAGGGTGAGGCGGTTGTTGTTTCAGAAGTTAGTAAAGGTATAAGGAAATGCTCCTCTTTTACGATCTCGTTGCATGCCCTTTTAGTGAGTGTTATGGGATTATTATACTCTACCTCATCAGTGGCTTCGGTGACGACCAATTTAACGTCGTATCAGACCTATCGTGATTTTGCTGAAAATAAAGGTGCATTCAAACCCGGTGCCGTGAATATTCCCCTTTATGATAAACAGGGCAATGTTGTTACAAGCTTAAATAAAGCGCCAATGATAGACTTCAGCTCAAATGATAGAACAGGGGTGGCAACATTAGTTGCGCCGCAATATATCGTGAGCGTAAAACACAATTCGGGTTATCAAAGTGTAAAATTTGGGTATGGAGACGACACGGCTTATACCCTGGTAGACAGAAATAACCATTGGCGAGACTTCCATACACCACGGCTGAACAAAATAGTAACTGAAGTTTCAGCACTGGATATGACCGATGCAGGAACCGCACAAGGCACCTACCAGAATCAGGAGCGGTTCCCGGTGTTCTATCGGGTCGGCAGTGGCGTTCAGTATGTTAAGGACGCCAACGGTAATCTAGTACATCTTGCAGGTGGGTACGACTATAAAACGGGAGGGATAGTCAATCCGCCTTTTATCTCAGACTGGAGTTTTGTCTCAAATG
>NZ_CP070239.1:1158366-1158573 GCF_016906145.1 Citrobacter sp. MGH 55 | reverse complement strand
AGCGGTTCTCCACTTTTTGCGTGGGATGCGCAGAAAAACAAATGGGTTGTAGCTGGTGTGCTCAATGCTTATGCGGGTGTGAGTGGAAATACGAACTGGTATACGATCATCCCTGTCGGTGATGTGGCTAATACCTTAAAACAGGACGCTGATGCCCCAATCCATTCACAAAAAAATGAAGGTGATATTCACTGGACTTATGATGTC
>NZ_CP070239.1:1157111-1158300 GCF_016906145.1 Citrobacter sp. MGH 55 | reverse complement strand
ACATGGCCTGCTTCATTGAACAGCGGTAAAGATCTCACTTTCCAGGGCGGCGGAACCGTTGTATTAGAAAACACCGTTAATCAGGGGGCAGGAACACTGACCTTTGATGATGATTACATTATTAAGCCCCTGGATTCTCAGACCTGGAAAGGTGGCGGGATCATTGTTAACGGCGATCATACCGTCGACTGGCAGGTGAACGGTGTTCAGGGCGACAATCTGCATAAGCTCGGTACCGGGACACTGAAAGTGAATGGCACGGGTATCAATCCCGGTGGGCTGAATGTTGGCGAAGGGACGGTGGTTCTGGCACAACGACCGGACAGCGATGGCAACGTTCAGGCCTTTAATAATGTCAGTATTGTGAGCGGTCGCCCAACCGTTGTGTTAAGTGATGACAAACAGGTTAATCCCGACAATATCAAATGGGGTTATCGCGGCGGTAAGCTCGACATCAACGGTAGCAGCCTTACCTTCCATCAGCTTAACGGTGCGGACGACGGGGCGATCCTGACCAACAGCGGGAAGCAGGCCTCCGTCAACCTGGATTTCAATAAAGCAGATGCCACAACGACGGTTGCCAATATCTGGCACGGTCACTTCACCGGCAATGTTGATGTCAAAAATACCGTGACACCCGGAACGCAGAACGACTTTGTTATGGATGGCGGGATGAACACGCAGGGGAGCTTCACCCAGCAAAATGGCCGTCTGTTTGTCCAGGGGCATCCGGTTATCCATGCCGTCAGCACGCAAGCCGTAGCGGATAAGCTGAAAGCGCTGGGCGACAACTCTGTCCTCACTCAGCCGGTTTCCTTTACCCAGAGTGACTGGGAAACCCGCCAGTTCAGCCTGAAACAGCTTAATCTGCATAACGTTGATTTCAGTCTGGCGAGGAATGCCAGCCTTAATACACATATTAATGCCGACCATTCCACCGTAACGCTGGGCAGTGAAAACCTCTATATCGATCTCAATGACGGGAACGGAGTGGAAACCACGCCGTCATTCGGGCAGTCAAAAGCGACAAACGACGCCGATCAGAGCCGTTTCACCGGACGCGTACAGCTGAAGAACGGCTCCACCCTCAACATTAATGAACACTTTAGCGGCGGGATTGACAGCGCAGACAGTTCGGTGACCGTGGCGTCCAGTGATGCCGTTCTCAGCCAGTTCAGTCGTTTCACCC
>NZ_CP070239.1:1156786-1156868 GCF_016906145.1 Citrobacter sp. MGH 55 | reverse complement strand
GTGAGAATCTGTTCACAGCTTATGGTGGCAACCTGAGTGCGCCACTGGCAGGCGCGGTGATGACGAATACCCTCTGGCAGGC
>NZ_CP070239.1:1155766-1156347 GCF_016906145.1 Citrobacter sp. MGH 55 | reverse complement strand
GGATTTAAAAACTTCCTGACGGAGATGAACAACCTGAACTACCGCATGGGCGACCTGCGCAACACCCACGGTGAAACCGGGGCGTGGGCGCGAGTCTTCAGCGGTACCGGTTCCGCAGATGCGGGTTATTCAGACAGCTGGACTCACCTGCAGGCTGGCGCCGACAGAAAGCACGCGTTTGACGGTGGTGACCTGTTTACCGGTGTGACGGCAACGTTCACTTACAGTAACAGCCATGGCGATGGCTGGTCCGGTCAGACAAAATCAACCGGTATCGGTCTTTATGCTTCCGCGATGTTTGACTCCGGGCTGTATGTGGATGCCATCGGTAAATATGTTCGCCACGACAACCACTATTCGGCGAGTGAAATGTCGATGCCGGAGCAGGATTACCGCTCGCACTCCTGGTATCTGGGTGCAGAAACCGGCTGGCGCTTCTCACTACCCGGCGAAACTTTTATCCAGCCGCAGACGGAACTGGTTTATGGCTCAGTGTCAGGAACCCGGTTTGACTGGCAGTCTGCAGGTTCAGATATCCGTATGCAGCGTAAGCAGGAGAATCCGTTGATAGGCCGTACGGG
>NZ_CP070239.1:1155479-1155719 GCF_016906145.1 Citrobacter sp. MGH 55 | reverse complement strand
CGCTGGCGGGTGTTCATTATCAGTATGACCTGTTTAAACCGGCAGAGACGGTTGTTCATGATTTTGCCGGGGAAACTCATATTAAGAATGGTAAAGACAGCCGGGTTAACTTCAGTTTAGGTGTTAATGCCAGAATTAAAGAAAACACCAGGATTAGTCTTAATATAGAGCGTTCAGCCTTCGGTCATTACGATATTGATAAGGCAATTAACGCCAATATCCGTTATTCATTCTGATTTT
>NZ_CP070239.1:1155205-1155378 GCF_016906145.1 Citrobacter sp. MGH 55 | reverse complement strand
AATTTTATCGCAATGGGTTATTTTTTAGGGTGGTTTTTGCACTTTTCATACTTTATAGTCACTTTTGGTTAAGGTGTCTAATACATTTGATAACTAAGAGTTCTTATGTCGGTTGCTTTTTTGTTGGCAAGTAAAAATGCCTATTTTAATTATGGGTTGTCATTGCTCTCTTA
>NZ_CP070239.1:1153728-1154715 GCF_016906145.1 Citrobacter sp. MGH 55 | reverse complement strand
AAAGCCACTGGGTAACGCTATGTATTTTAAAGAAATGCATAGTTAAAAAAGTAATAATTAAAATTATAAACTATTTCGTTAATTAAAAAATTCCGAATTTACATGGCTGATAACCCATGAAATTATATGCATACAAAGCATGGGGGTGACTGTATGAATAGTCAAAGTGCTTTAAGTACCCTTAATTTTCCGGCTAAGGAAAGCTATGCACACAACAATCTGTTGGTGCTGAAAAAGATACGTTTTTATAACTGTGCGATTATCTATCTACGGGATGCGCAACTGCTTATAAAAACGAAAGATGGGCAGTCCTTTAATGTACCCCCTGAATCACTTTGTTATATCGAAAAAAACACAGTGATTGATGTTGCATTAAAAGTGCTAGGTAAAGGGGTTCCTTATGAGCTCTATCACGTTGATAGTGATGTGTTGAGTTGTATCTGTAAGGTGATGGAACCGCTGTTGTTAGATCCGCAAAGAGTCAACCAGACGCGGCGTAAAATATTTACCTGTCCTGTTGATGAAACAGATACAAAAATCTTCAAACGATTAACGGGAAGCGATGTCCCACAACACCGACAAGTTTATAAAATAACCTATCTTCTTTCTAAAATGAGGGATATAGAATCCTTAGTTTATTCCTTGTCGGTATCAACGGATACCACCTTTACTGAACGACTGAAGTCAATCATTGAAGCCGATCTCTCTAAATCGTGGAGGCTGGCAGATCTGGCGAACATTTTACATATGTCGGAGGTGTCGATTCGTAAAAAGCTGGAGAAAGAGAGTAATAATTTTAATACGCTGGTGTTGGATATTCGCATGCATCAGGCGGCGAAACTCATCACCACGACTGAGAAGCATATTAACAGTATTGCCAATGAAGTGGGCTATACCAGTACTTCATACTTTATTCGTAACTTTAAAGAGTTCTTTGGCATAACACCGAAACAGTTTTCTTTGAAGGTAAAAAAACAATCCTGATGG
>NZ_CP070239.1:1148655-1150187 GCF_016906145.1 Citrobacter sp. MGH 55 | reverse complement strand
CTTATTATTAACAAAAACGCAATAGTCTATTGCCATTTGTATCATTTATGTCATCTGTCGTCAGGCGTATTCTTCTCCCAACGCGTTATTCAACGCCAACCAATCAATTTACTCTGGGATATAAACATGAAAACCATTATCGCTGTTATTACTGCTTCTCTGTTCTCTGCTGTGNNNTTTAGCGCCTCTGCACAGAGCGTTACGGCGTCTGGCACCACGCTGGTTTCTGCTGAAGCAGTGATTGCGCAAAAAGCGAAAGAGATGAACGCCTCTGAATACAAAATCACCAGCGCTCGCATGGGCAATACCGTCACCATGAGTGCAGAACTGTATAACTAATCGCGAGGGAAACCCATTATGTTATTCGATCACTATGCGCTGAATGCCTTGCCGTTAAAAAACCGGATTGTTATGCCGCCGATGACGCGTTCTCGCGCCGGGGCAGGCGACGTCGCGACTGACATGATGGCGGACTATTACGCGCAGCGTGCCAGCGCGGGGCTTATCATTAGCGAAGGCACACAAATCAGCCAGCAGGGTCAGGGCTATGCCTGGACGCCGGGTATCTATTCCGATACACAGATTGCTGGCTGGAAAAAAGTCACCGACGCCGTGCACAAGGCGGGCGGTAAAATCTTCGCTCAGTTGTGGCATGTCGGTCGTGTTTCACACACCGTTCTGCAACCTGGCGGCGCCGCGCCGGTCTCTTCTTCTGCCATTCAGGCGCCAGGGGTGAAAGTCTTTGTCGATGTGGAAGGGCGCGGCCCGGAAAATGGCGTCGGCGAGATGGTGCAGCATGACATGCCGCGCGCCCTGACGCTGGAAGAGATCCCGGCTATTGTCAATGACTATGCTCAGGCGGCGCGCAATGCTATCGCTGCAGGATTTGACGGCATTGAACTGCATGGGGCGAACGGCTATCTGATCAATCAGTTCATTGACTCTCAGGCCAACCTGCGTGACGACGAATACGGCGGCTCGCTGCAAAACCGTCTGCGCTTTATGCGGGAGGTGGTGACGGCGGTCTCTGCGGCGATTGGTAAAGAGCGCGTGGGTATTCGTCTCGCTCCGCTGACCACGCTGATGGGGTCAAAAGATGATACCCCGGAAGCGACCTATCTGGCGGCAGCCAGCGTGCTGAACGAGCTAGGCATTGCCTATATTCATATCGCCGAAGCGGACTGGGAAGATGCGCCGGTCATGCCTGCCGCGTTTAAAGAAGCGCTGCGTATTATCTTCCACGGCACGTTGATTTACTCCGGTAAATACACCAAAATCCGTGCAGAAGAGGCGCTGGCGAACGGCTGGGCCGATCTGATCGGTTTTGGTCGTCCGTTTATTGCTAACCCTGATCTGCCACATCGACTAAAAAATGACTTGCCGCTGAATGCGCCAATTAAAGAGACGTTCTTTGGTGGCGGGAAAGAAGGGTATCTGGACTACCCGGCTAGCTGATTTCATGACGCAATGCGTCAATCTGCTCGCACATCCGCAAATGGTCCGGCGAATAACATCACGCCGGGCTTTGTGTA
>NZ_CP070239.1:1148054-1148640 GCF_016906145.1 Citrobacter sp. MGH 55 | reverse complement strand
CCTTCATTCTTCATGTGAATACCATCAGCGTAAACCGTGTTATCTGCGGGTATGATGAGGCAGTCCAGTTGATTCAAAAAAAGGTAAACGCATGCCCACTCCGCTATTCCGTCAGGCCGTACCCGCCGATGTTGACCGCTGTTATGAGATTGAAACGCTCGCCTATGAAGGCGATGAAGCGGCAACCCGGGAAAAGATTGCTACCCGTATCCAGCGCTATCCGCAGGGATTTATGTGCATGGAGTTAAACAG
This sequence comes from Citrobacter sp. MGH 55, assembly GCF_016906145.1. NCBI lineage: Bacteria > Pseudomonadati > Pseudomonadota > Gammaproteobacteria > Enterobacterales > Enterobacteriaceae > Citrobacter > Citrobacter sp. MGH 55. The sequence continues at coordinate 1,148,388 of NZ_CP070239.1, read as the reverse complement.
CGAGGTGGCTGGCTTTATTAATGCCGGTTGCGCCTGGGAAGTGGTGATGTCTGACGAGGCTTTTAAGGAACTGGTAGGCCACGATCCGGATGCGCCCAATGCGGTGATTATGTCGGTGGTAGTGCACCCGGATTTTCAGGGGAAAGGCTATTCTTCACTGATGATGCGTGAATTTGTGGCGCGGATGAAAGCGATGCACAAAAAGACGATTCACCTGATGTGTAAAGATCGTCATGTCGATCTTTATGCTCACTTTGGCTATCGCTACGTCAAACCGTCTGAATCCGATCACGGCGGGATGGCGTGGCACGAGATGGTGATGGTGTTGTAAGAG
>NZ_CP070239.1:1081851-1119472 GCF_016906145.1 Citrobacter sp. MGH 55 | reverse complement strand
ACTTTGGCGGAAGATCACAGGAGTCGAACCTGCCCGGGACCGCTGGCGGCCCCAACTGGATTTGAAGTCCAGCCGCCTCACCGGAGACGACGATCTTCCGCGCCTGCATTGCTACATGGAGGCGGGGCGCATTATAGCTACTTCCTGACGTTTCCACACCCCCTCACTCACTTTTTTAACTTCCCTTTCTTCTTACCATGATCGGTTTCATATAAATCCTCATAAATTCCTCTAGTTACATTTTCTCACATCTTCTGGCGCAACCGCGATCACAGAAAACAAGAATCGTAATTTAATAACGAGATATCGGAATATCCGTCGCTAGCGCGAATGGTTTACAAAAACGGTAACCGGTACCAGTGCGCATGAGAGCGCGAAAGGATGCGTTATGACTATTCATATTTTGTCTGTTAAGGAGAAGATTGGCTACGGGATGGGCGACGCTGCCAGTCATATCATTTTTGATAACGTCATGCTGTATATGATGTTTTTTTATACCGATATTTTCGGTATTCCCGCCGGTTTTGTCGGCACCATGTTTTTACTGGCGCGCGCGCTGGACGCCATTTCAGACCCGTGCATGGGGCTGCTGGCGGATCGCACGCGTTCCCGTTGGGGCAAATTCCGTCCGTGGGTGCTGTTTGGCGCGCTGCCGTTTGGCCTTGTTTGCGTCCTTGCATACAGCACGCCGGACCTCAGCCTGAACGGTAAGATGATTTACGCTGCCATCACCTATACGCTGCTGACGCTGCTTTATACCGTGGTGAATATCCCGTATTGCGCACTGGGCGGGGTGATCACTAATGACCCCACGCAGCGTATTTCTCTGCAATCCTGGCGCTTTGTGCTGGCGACGGCGGGCGGGATGCTCTCGACCGTGCTGATGATGCCGCTGGTGAATCTCATTGGCGGTGATAACAAAGCGCTGGGATTTCAGGGCGGGATTGCAGTGCTGTCGGTGGTGGCATTCCTGATGCTGGCGTTCTGCTTCTTCACCACCAAAGAGCGTATCGAAGCGCCACCGAGCACAACCTCAATGCGCGAAGATCTCCGCGATATCTGGCAAAATGACCAGTGGCGGATTGTGGGGCTGCTGACCATCCTCAATATTCTCGCCGTCTGCGTACGCGGTGGTGCGATGATGTATTACGTCACCTGGATCCTGGGGACGCCGGAAGTATTCGTCGCCTTCCTGACCACCTACTGTGTCGGTAACCTGATTGGCTCCGCGCTGGCAAAACCCCTCACCGACTGGAAATGCAAAGTCAGCATCTTCTGGTGGACCAACGCGGCCCTGGCCGTGGTTAGCCTCGCGATGTTCTTTGTCCCGATGCAGGCCGACATCACCATGTTCGTCTTTATCTTCGTGATTGGCGTGTTGCACCAGCTGGTGACGCCGATCCAGTGGGTGATGATGTCCGATACCGTCGATTATGGCGAATGGTGCAACGGTAAACGTCTGACCGGTATCAGTTTTGCGGGCACACTGTTCGTACTCAAACTGGGTCTGGCGCTCGGTGGCGCGCTTATTGGTTGGATGCTGGCAGGCGGTGGCTACGACGCGGCGGCGAAAACGCAGAACAACGCCACCATCAACATCATTATTGCCCTGTTCACAATCGTCCCGGCCATCTGCTATCTGCTGAGTGCCGTGATTGCCAAACGCTTCTACACCCTGAAAACGCCTTACCTGAGACACATCCTCGACCAACTGGCACAGGGCGCGCGTCGCAATCAGCAGGAATTTACGCATAACGAATTTCAGAACTAAAGGAACAGAGTATGAAGATTAGCGACGGAAACTGGCTGATTCAGCCTGGCCTTAATTTACTTCATCCAGTCCAGGTGTTTGATGTGGAACAGCACGGTAACGAACTGGTGGTTTATGCCGCGCCGCGTGATGTCCGCGAACGCACCTGGCAACTGGATACTCCGCTCTTTACATTGCGTTTCTCTTCGCCGCAGGAAGGGATTGTGGGCGTGCGTATGGAACACTTTCAGGGGGCGCTGGATAACGGTCCGCATTACCCGCTCAATGTTTTACAGGACGTGAAGGTCGATATCCAAAACACCGCTGAGGTTGCTGAGCTGAAAAGCGGTAACTTAAGCGTGCGCGTCACTAAAGGTGAGTGCTGGTCGCTGGATTTCCTGCGTAACGGTGTGCGCATTACCGGTAGTCAGTTGAAGAATAACGGCTATGTGCAGGACACCACCACCCAGCGGAACTACATGTTCGAGCGCCTGGATCTGGGCGTCGGCGAGACGGTTTACGGTCTGGGCGAGCGCTTTACCGCGCTGGTGCGTAATGGTCAGACGGTAGAAACCTGGAACCGCGATGGCGGCACCAGCACCGAACAATCCTATAAGAACATCCCGTTTTATATGACCAACCGTGGCTATGGCGTGCTGGTCAACCATCCACAGTGCGTCTCGTTTGAAGTCGGTTCGGAGAAAGTGTCGAAAGTGCAGTTCAGCGTTGAGGGCGAATATCTCGAATATTTCGTGATCGACGGTCCGACGCCGAAAGAAGTGTTGAACCGCTATACCCGCTTCACGGGGCGTCCGGCGTTGCCGCCTGCCTGGTCGTTTGGCCTGTGGCTGACCACTTCGTTCACCACCAACTACGATGAAGCGACGGTAAACCGCTTTATCGACGGCATGGCTGAGCGCAATCTGCCACTGCACGTCTTCCACTTTGACTGCTTCTGGATGAAGGCTTTTCAGTGGTGCGACTTCGAATGGGATCCGGTGACGTTCCCCGACCCGGAAGGAATGATTCGTCGGTTGAAGGAGAAAGGGCTGAAGGTCTGCGTATGGATCAACCCGTACATCGGACAGAAATCGCCGATTTTCAAGGAGCTGAAAGAGAAAGGCTACCTGCTGAAACGTCCGGACGGTTCCCTGTGGCAATGGGATAAATGGCAACCGGGGCTGGCGATTTATGACTTCACCAATCCGCAGGCCTGTGAATGGTATGCCAATAAACTGAAAGGCCTGGTGGATATCGGTGTTGACTGCTTCAAGACCGATTTCGGCGAGCGTATCCCGACCGATGTGCAATGGTTTGATGGCGCCGATCCGCTGAAAATGCACAACCATTATGCCTACATCTACAACGAACTGGTGTGGAACGTGCTGAAAGAGACCGTTGGCGAAAAAGAGGCGGTGCTGTTCGCCCGATCCGCATCGGTGGGCGCACAGCAGTTTCCGGTACACTGGGGCGGCGACTGCTACGCCAACTATGAGTCAATGGCGGAAAGCCTGCGCGGCGGCCTGTCCATTGGCTTGTCCGGTTTTGGCTTCTGGAGCCACGATATCGGCGGCTTCGAAAACACCGCGCCGGCACACGTTTATAAACGCTGGTGTGCGTTTGGTCTGCTCTCCAGTCACAGTCGCCTGCACGGCAGCAAATCCTATCGTGTGCCCTGGGCGTATGATGAGGAATCCTGCGATGTGGTGCGCTTCTTCACCGAGCAGAAGTGCCGCATGATGCCGTACCTGTACCGTGAAGCGGCTCGCGCACACGAGCGGGGCACGCCAATGATGCGCGCCATGATGCTGGAGTTCCCGGACGATCCGGCATGCGATTATCTCGACCGCCAGTATATGCTAGGGGATTCAGTGATGGTGGCGCCGGTATTCTCGGAAACGGGGGAGGTGCAGTTTTACTTGCCGGAAGGACACTGGACGCATCTGTGGCACAATGACGTCGTACAGGGCAGCCGCTGGTACAAACAGCAGCATGACTTCCTGAGTCTGCCAGTGTATGTGCGTGGCAACACCCTGTTGGCGCTGGGCCGTAATAATCAGAAACCAGATTACGCGTGGAACGAAGGCACTGCTTTCCAGTTGTTCGCGCTCGATGAGGGACATGAAGCCGTGTGCGACGTCCCTGCTGCTGACGGTTCGGTTATCTTTACGCTGACTGCTAAGCGCAATGGCAACACCCTCACCGTGACGGGCAAGGGGGATGCGCACGACTGGACGTTGTGCCTGCGTAACATCGCGCAGATTAGCGGTATTCGCGGCGCTTCACACCGGGGAAGCGAACTGGGTGTGATGGTGACGCCGCAAAGTCATGAGATCGTCATTTCGCTTTAAGTTGATGTACCGAGGGGGTGGAGGTTTAGCCGCCCCCACAGCGCCAGCAGCAGATACAACGCGACCGGTAATAGAAAGCTGAACCGGAGGTTGAGTCCATCAATACAAGCAGCCTGCAGTAAGGGTATAACCGCACCACCAATCCCGGCCATCACCATTGCTGCGGCAGAAATATTGGCGATTGCCGGATTTTTGTTGATGGTGTGCCCGAAGATAATCGGATAGAGAATTGAGTTTCCTAAGCCGGTCAGGATAAGCAGATAACCGCCAGTGGTATTGTTCAGCCATATCGCCATCATCACCGCCGTTGCACAGGCCAGCGTCGCCATCAGAAACGGCGTGTAATTGCCTGTTTTGTCGGCGAGAAAACCATAAAGAAAACGACCCGCCAGCGCACCTCCCCAGTAAAAAGAGACCAGCGACATCGCAACAGTAGTGCTCCAGCCGCCGATGGTGATGAGATATTTTACCAGACTGGTCGCAAGGCTCACTTCGACGCCGACATAGATAAAAATCGCCGCCACACTGAATAACAGTTCTCTGTTCTTCCAGGCGTTATACGTTCCTGACGCGGCTTTTTCCGGGCGCGCCACATCCGGCAGGCGGATCCAGAAAACCCCTGCAATCAATGCCAGCGAAAAGCAGGCGAGGCAAAGCCAGAGCGCACTGATAGGTTCTTCACGCGCCAGGATATCGATAGGGGAAAACGCCAGGAGGAGCGCAACCAGCATGGGCGCCAGCGTGGTTCCCAGCGAATTAACCGCAGAGGCCAGACACAGATTGCCAATGCGTTTGTGCGGTGCGCTGAGCAATGTCAGATAGGGATTCGCGACAACCTGCATCGCCGCCACGCCCGTCGCCACGACAAACATCGCCAACAGTGACAGGGCGAAGGAATCCAGCTGCAACGCCAGAGCGAACAGCAGGCATCCCGCAACCGACAACGTTAACGACAGCAGTAACACCTTACGGTACCCTTGGCGTTCAATCAGCATTGAACAGGGCAGACAGGTCAGAAAAGGGGCCACGTAAAAAATAACGGTAATGAAAATAGACTGCGACCACGACAGATGGAAATACTGATAGAAAAAGATGATCAGCACGCTGTTAATGGCGGTTATATTGCCCCATAAGAAAAATATCATGGCGAGTAATGTCAGATTTTTATTCATTTCTTTTTTTAATATGAAATTGTGATGAAGTGACCTGTTGCACAGACCGTTTACTTTAAAAAATGATAAATTTATTCTGCACTCACAGGAGCAGAAAATGGAACTGGAAAATGTATTTCGTGATGTAAAATTAAGTAAGACAGAAGTTACCGTACTGCGCTTTATTCAGAATAATCCAGAACAATGCATTCGTGAGGGTATCCGCACCGTCGCGGAACACTGTTACAGCAATCCGTCATCGCTGGTCCGTCTGGCGAAAAAGCTCAAATTTAGCGGCTGGCTGGAGCTGGTGTATTTCATTAAATTTAATATCACAATGCCAAAACTTGATGTGACCAATGATATTAACTTTATGAATGTCCAGCCAACCGAAAACCTCGCGTTGCTATTAAATCGTCTGCAGCACGACCGTATTCTTATTCATGGCAGCGGTTTCTCACAACTGATTGCGCAATATATTTATAATAAATTCCTGGTGATTGGCGTGAATGCCAGTCTGGCACTTTGGCCGGACTACGAAATACTGGAACAAAAAACGGCTGCAAAATTCGATTCTATCTGGCTGGTGTCTAAATCAGGTCGCAGCAGTTCGGCATTAAATTGGGTCAAGGCGCTGGAAGGTAAAAATACCGACCTTGTCTGCTTTACCGGTGACTATCAAAGCCCCCTGGCCCAGGCGGCAAACACCGCCGTCATCATTCACGATCCGCAAAAGTTTGATGATGATATCTACTGGAGCAACCCTTTCTTTGGTTACTGCATCCTGGGATTCGAACATTTGCTGAAGCTCTGGTTTATGCAAAATCCGGGCGGGGCGCCACTCGACGCCCCGGGAACGATCATTTCCAGTCGCTAAACTGTGCTTCGTCGAGATACTCGCCAACCAACTTTTCGGCCAACGACCAGGAGCCAATCAGCGGATGCGCCATTAATGCGCGGATTGCCAGAAATTTATCTTTGCGCATGATGGCGTCCACTGCCAGACGTTCGTACTCTTTCACGCAGGAGATCATGTTTTTCTGCGCATCCGGTACGTGAACAGGCGTCACCGGTTTCAGCCCTTCTTTGCTCAGATCACAGCTGATCTCAATGACATCATCCGGGCGTAAGAAATCCAGCGTGCCATTGTTTTGCAGTGAGACAACGATGCGTTTGCTGGTGGCGCTGTTCACGGCTTCGAGAATATCCAGCGCCACCCCTGCGTAACCGCCGCTATCCGGTTCTTCAATAAACTGTTGCAGCGTTAGTGGCGTGCGGGTGTTGAATTTTTCCTGATGCGACTCACTCTGCATATAGCTATTTTCGCGGCGCAGATAGTGTTTCATCCAGATATCGAATGCGGCTTCCGGGTTTGCCTGCGCATCCACATTCTGCAGTTCCTCGCGCATTTCCTTGTTGATCCGCGCGATAGCTTCACCGCGCGTTTCCGGTGCATCCTGAATCGCTTTCAGCGCCACTTCGCGATAGTAGTAGTAATAGAGATATTCATTCAGTAATTGCTTGTCGCAAAGCTGAACCAGCACCGGTGAGAAGTACTGCATCGCCGTTTTGCTGTACAGTGCCGGGTTGCTCACCAGTTTGTCGGTGACGTCCTCACCTTTCACGGTGAAATGGGTAAACCACGAGAAGTGGTTCAGACCATAGCACTCCACTTTCAAATCCGCTTCGTCGCAGTTGAGGATGGCAGGCAGTTCGCGAATCAGCTCTGATGGCGCGTCGCAAATGCCATAAACCCGACGTTTGAACCCGGATTTAATGATCGCCTCGGTAACCAGTCCGGAAGGGTTAGTAAAGTTGAACAGAATGGCATCGGGTGCGGCATGTTCTTCAACCAGACGGCAGTAATTGAGAATGGCGGGAATTGACCGCATCGCCATCGCAAAACCACCCGCCCCGGTGGTTTCCTGACCTAATGTGTTATGGTTGAGCGCGATACGTTCATCGCGCACACGGCTTTCATCGCCGCCGACGCGTAGCGTAGTGATGACATAATTGCTGTTCTTTAACGCGGATACCGGATCCGTCGTCAGGCTGAAACGAATATCAGGTCGAATCGTGGCAAAAACATAACGGGCGATTTCGCCGAAAATTTTCAGGTTCTCTTCTGCGTTATCGAGGAACACCACTTCCTGTAAACCAATACGATGCGCATTATAGGCCAGAGATTTCGCCAGGAACGCGGAACGAACGCCGCCCCCGCCTAATACGGTTAATTTCATAACAACTCCTGATTAATTATTTGCCAGCCAGTTATCTACCCGGGCTCGAACCTGTCCAACCCTCACACCGTAAATAACCTGAACTTCATTTTGATTACGCACTACGCCATTGGCGCCGGTACTTTTTAATAAGGCTTCATCAATTTTGTCAGGATGATGGAGCGCGACGCGTAATCGGGTAAAACAGTTATCAACAGAAATAATGTTCTCTTTGCCGCCTAAGCCTTTAATGATCTCATCGGTGACGGCCTGACCTGCTTTGGCCTTTTTATTGCGGTAATCTTCTTTACTGTAGAGTTTCACTTCGCCGTCATCTTCGCGCCCTGGTGTTTTCAGGTTCAGCCTGATGACCAGCGTACGGAAAATGACGTAGTACGCGGCGAATTGCCCGATACCGATTAGAACGTATAGCGGCCAGCGGGTGAGGGCTGCCGGCAACGGCAAGTTATATATCAGAAACTCAATGAGCCCGGACGCGCCCCACGGACGAACCGTCAGCAGATCGCAAATTGCCTGAGAGGCGGCGGTCAGCGTGGCGTGAATCAGCCATAACAGCGGCGAAATAAATAAGAATGTAAATTCAATCGGTTCGGTAATTCCGGTGAGGATAGAGGTAATAATAGCGGGCAACAGAATCGCCTTCGCCATCATTTTCTTCTCCGGCGTGGCGGTGTGGTAAAATGCCAGCGCTGCACCGGAGAGACCAAAGATTGTCGTCATGCCCTGCTGGGAAAAGCGCAGTGCTTCGTTCATTACCGGGGTGAGATCCGGATGGCGCATGTAGGCCAGGAAGATGGCCTGCGTCCCGGAGACCACCTGCCCGTCAACGTTCAGAGTGCCGCCAATCTGGGTCAACTGGAAGGGAGACCAGACAAAGTGGTGCAGTCCTGTTGGGATCAGGAATTTTTCAAAGAAGCCGTACACGAAGACGCCTGCCACCCCGGCGTTTTTCATGAAACTGGTTAATGCCGCGATGCCGTGCGTGATGAACGGCCAGAACCAGGTAAAGGCAATGGCGTAAAAAAGGATCACCGGCGTCATGGCGATTAAGGTCAGTTTTGCGCCGCCGTACATCGAGAGTGCGCCCGGCAGCTCTATTTCAGAGACTTTATTATGGACCCAGGCAATGGTGCAGCCGAGAATAATCCCTAAAAAGATCCCCATATCAACAACGACAAAACCTAAAATTTGCGTTTGTCCGGTGCCATAATATTCACCATTGACCTTTTCAGCGATGCCGTGAGTATATTCCAGCCAGGAGTGATTGGCGCCCAAAAACATAATAAAGCACATGACGGCAACCAGCGCGACTTCGGTTTTTTTATCTTTCGCCAGACCATAGCTGATGCCGACACAGAAAAGCAGTCCCAAGTTGCCAAATAATGGCCAGAAGGTGTCACCGAGGAGTTGACCTATTTGATGCAAAAAGCTGGTTTCGGAAATAAGCGTCGGGTTAGTTAATATTGAGCTTAATGCCAGGATTAAGCCTATAACAGGTAAGAACAAGACCGCCCCGATCATTGCTCTGGAGAATCTTTGCATATCCGCCAGAATACGTTGACGTATTACAGACATGGCTATTCCTTTATTTTATGTAGGGTGTTTGTAATTATTAAATAAGACTTCCAACGTAATTGTTATAACAACTCCCGGTGGGGATGAAAACCTGTTGCGGAAAATAGGCACAAATAGCCGATAAATGAATACCTGTTTCGCTTTCATAGGGGCAGCTTGGAGAACGAAACTTACCGTAAGCAGTTATATGTTTGTTTTTTCAGTATAATCAGCTGTCAGATTAATATGCTACTAGCCTAATGGCGACAAATGTGACAGCAGTTTTTCTTTGTTATTCAGTCTTTTATGCATTACAGGTTTCACCTTTATCCCAACCCGCCAGTACCTGCCAACGTGGTAGAGGAGTACGGAACCAGTCGAGCATAAACAGGATTCGCTCAATGCGGCCAACTTTTGCAAGTCCAGTTTGTTTGGGATTGCCGACAAGCTTTTTTTAGTATCAGGGATGCCATTACGGTTCCCTGCTTTGCCGAGGACGCCAGGTGTACTACTTCACTCCAGTGAATTTTCATCTCTTCTAGGTTCACACTGCTCAGGAATATCGCAACTGAGGCATAGGGCATTGATACACTTTCCCTCCGAGTTGATTTAGGGAATCGACGGAAGATCTGTTCACCGACCGGGTAAAAGAGCTGCTGGAACAGCTCGTTCAGAATCGATTAATTTTGGTTAAGTCGTGATTGTTGTATAATATCGGTAGACATAACTGCTTATATATTGAGGGATTAATGATGGCAGCGGCACTCATTTGTTTGGGTGATAAAACGAGTTATGGAGAAATCATTTCTGTCACCGCGTCCCGGTTTGAGGTAAATAAAGCAATAGCCAGGATCGGCGACAAGCTATCATGCAGTATTTGTGATGGCTACTTTGAACTGATGGCTCAGAACTGGACCGAAGAAGGGCTAACTTATGTTGCCACGGGTGAGAGTATTGTGCCATTACCCAGACCATTACGTTTTCTGCTCTGCCACACAATACACCTGCCCAATGCGGAATACATTGACTTTTCACAATGCCCGTCATATTTATTAATGGATTAATTATGGCAATTTATCAACTCAGTACCCGTATCAATTCTAATGTCCCGGCTGATTCACTTCTGTATGACCTGCAAATTTACCGCATGGACACTGAAAGGAATAAACACCTTCTTGTGGATGTGCAAAAACAGCAGTTTCTCGGGAATTATGAAACACAGAAGCATATGACCAGAAATATAAATGAATCACTCTCGACTATTTATATTATGGAAATGAAGGTTTATCGAAAAACGATGTTACATACGCACTGTGTAACGCCTGTTCCGTTCACTAAGATGTATACATTGGAAGAATTCGCGTCAGGCAAAGCCTTGTCTTCAGTCAAGCGGGAGAACCCTTGTTATTTTGAATCAAAAGGAACCATGAAGCCTGAAGGTCAAGGGGGTGAAATAAAGCAAATTAAAATCACTATCCCAGAACGCCCATTTATTGCTAGAGAATATCCTATCGGAACTCCTCTGGATCCGTTTGAAAAAAACAAAATTGAAGCAGATATTCAGGATAGATTCTGCAATCTCTCTTATCCTTCTCAATTAGGGGCTAGTCTGTGTGGTCCTGCTACTTTTTTTTACTGTCTGCAAAAAGATCGCCCTGATGTTTATGCACAGGCTGCTCGTGAACTTTGGCGATATGGTAAAACCAGAATCGGTGACCTTAAGATAGAACCTGGTGAGGGATGCCGCCATCCTGCGGGTCAGTTTTATGACAATATCTCAGGACTTGACTGGATGACGCTTGCAGGCCTAAGGGATTCAGAAAATGCGATATTTAGTTTTGATACCCTTGATTCCCCTGTCGCCGGTGTTACCTTGTGGCATACACTAACAGACTGGTTTGAAAAAGCAGGCTATGAAAAAGTATTTAGTAATGTCGGCGTTTCTCAGGTAGGAGTCCAGGGAATCAATGCGTTAAATAAATATGTTGCACAGGGATATAAAGTAGTCACGCTTATTAATGATAGTTTGTTAAGAGACAGTTCTGCCGAGCATACTACATATCCGACTCACTGGATTGTCTGGAATGGCCCTGTGACTCAGGGGAATGACGGCTTTGTTAATTTAAGTCTATTCTCATGGGGTGAAGTGTCAGAGCAAATAAAATCACAGAAAGATCTATCATTCTTTATTCGTCGGTTCTTTGGAGGGGTGGTTTTTAAACCATTGAAATAATCATGTTATATTTTCGTTTTTTCATAATCATATGCCTGGTGTCTCTTTCAGGGTGCAGTATTTTAAGTCCAAAGGCTGAATATATGGCGAATAACAAAATATTACCAGAAGCCGAAGTAGGCAAACCATATCTTTATAAAATTAAAATCTTGGGCGGACGTGTTTTTGGTGGAGTACAAAGAAAAGCAGGTGTTATAGAACCTGATGATACAGGGATTTTTTTACGTAATTGTCGATTACCTGACTCAGTGATTACAGCTGATACAAGGGATACTAAGGATCATAACTGTATTGAAGTCTATGGCATACCCACAAAAACGGGCGCTATAAAAATAAATATTAGCGGTGGAATATATGGAAGCATGATCGCTCCAGCTAGCTATTTCAGTAAAGATTATACGTTAAATATAGTGAAGCCCTGAAGCAGAAAGGAGCTTCTTAAAAGAGTTTGGTATGAACACTGAACTGCCCCATCAAGATATGAGAGGGTAAAAAACAATCTTGATATGCAATAATTTTTAATATCCAAACCGCCCCCTCAGAGACAGAACGCTCCCGGAGAATGAATATCCGGGAGCGCTAAGGAGAGATTATGGCGTAACGGGCGCGGGGGAAACGGGGGCAGGTTCGGTCGACGTCACTTCACCCGCGGAGACGACTCCGGCCTGCATGGTTTGCGTGACCTGCTGTTTATTCGCATTCACGGCGTGCAATTGCCCATTCACTGTGGGCTTGAGCGGCGCGTCTGCCTGCACCGTTCCGCTGGCTGTCAGCTGGATATTACCGTCACCGGCGATCGGCAGTGCCGGCCAGCCCCATTGCTGTAGAACGTTCACCGGGACACCGCGGCCATTCAGGCTGATCTGTGTCTGGCGCGGCGGTAACTGTGACACGCTGGCGGTCGCTTCCAGAATCCCTCTTTCCGTAAAAGCGCTCAGTTCGCTGATATTTACCGTGCTGGCATTGGCGGCTAAAGACAAGGAGGGGCGGCGCACGTCAACGCGGTTGAAGGTGGCGGCGGCGGCATTCAGGGTCGCGTTTCCACTCCAGACGCCCCATTTCTGGTTCTGGACCAGCCCCAGATTCGCGCCATAACCATCCAGCGCGGTCAACTGCCACGGGAATGTCGGGTCGATATCAATCACCAGGTTGCGGCTGGCAGTAAATTTCTTCAGCGTCAGGCTGTTCAGCCATGTCGGCAGCGGTTGCATCCAGCGCTGTTTCCAGTTTTCCGGCAGGGTGTACTCGATGCCCGCGATGGCTGCGTCATCGAGGATAAGGGCTTTACCTTCCCGCAGCCAGTTGCCGGAAGTCCTGACCATTCCGCCTTCCCAGCGGGTAGTGAACTGGCGCAGCGCGATACCTTGCGGCGAAAACTCGGCATTCAGAATAGGGTCGAACAGATGCAACGAGCCAAAAATGAACTCGCTGGCATTCATCGACAATTTGCCTTCCTGCGTCTGCCAGTCGTCTTTGCTGAAAGTCAGATTGCGCAAACTAAGGTCAAGGTCAGTGACCGCCCAGTCCGGTCCCTGTAGACGCGCGTCAGTGACCTCAAGGCGATTAATCTGTAGCGATGGAATGGCGTTCAGCGGCGCGAAAAAGTCGGCCAGCGATTTATCGCTTTGCAGTCGGATGTCGTTCAGCCGCAGATTCTCCACCATCCAACTGCCATCAGCATGGCGTTTTGCCACACCGGTTAACGCACCGCGCGCGATATCTGCGCCGATAGTGCTTAATGTCACCTGTTCGTTATCGATACTGCCTTCAATCAGGACGTTGGCAGCAGGAACGTCATTTAATGTCAGAGAACCCGCGCTGAGCTGAATCTGCGCTTTGCTGCCGAGCACTTTACCGGCTTCGGGCAGCCAGGGAATGATGCCACCATTAACCCGCTGAGCGCTCAGATCCCACTCGCTGCCCGGGCTATTAAGCGCCATATCCTGCAACTGCAGGCGGTCAGACTGAAAGGGGAGCGGTGCCGTCTGAGGCGAAATATTAAGGGTACCGTTTTGCAGCAGGATCGTATCGACATGCCGTGGATGTGTCAGTTGGCGAGTACTCAGCCCAATATCGACCGCTTTTGCCACGAGCGTGGCTGGTTGACCATCACGCCCAAAGGTGACGTTTTTCAGCAGGATATGTGAAGGAGAAGAAAAACGATGGTCCATCGCCTCAAAGGATAACTGATAGTCGCTGTGCTCAGATATCAAGGCACTGATGTGTTCTGCGCCCCAGCGCGTTTGCAGCAGGAAATAGAGGCCGAGAATCACCACCAGAAGGGCGATCAGTACATAGAGAATCAGCTTTCCAATAAATTTCATGGTCTTCCATCCTGCGAAGGGCACATAGTTGAGTTATGCACGATTTACGCGCAATCCTCAAGGCAGGAATCGTGAAAGAGTATGATAGCGACGGTGAATTTGAATCACCGTCGCATAGCCTTTACTGCTTTTCAGGCGGGAAAATCAGGTTCAGTACGATAGCGGTGATACCACCCGCAGCAATACCGGAAGAGAGCAGGTTTTTCACCCAGTCAGGCGCGAACTGGAGGATCAGCGGCTGCTGAGAGACGCCAAGACCAACAGCCAGTGACAGCGCAATAATCAGGATCGCGCGGCGGTTCAGGGGTTCGCGGGAAACAATCCGCACCCCAGACGCCGCGATAGTCCCGAACATAACCAGCGTCGCCCCGCCGAGTACAGGCTCAGGGATATGCTGCACAAAGCCGCTCACCGCCGGGAACAAACCGAGCACGATCAGCATCAGCGCAACCACAAAGCCAACGTAGCGGCTGGCCACGCCGGTTAACTGAATGACCCCGTTGTTCTGTCCGAAACAGGAGTTTGGGAAAGTGTTAAAGACCGCAGAGACGAAGGAGTTCAGGCCGTTTGCCAGCACACCGCCCTTCAGACGCTTCATGTACAGCGGGCCAGAGACGGGCTGTTCGGAAACGTCGGACGTTGCGGTGATATCGCCGATGGTTTCCAGCGAGGTAATCATAAACACCAGCATCAACGGCAGTAGCAGATTCCAGTCAATGCCCAGCCCGTAGTACAACGGCGTCGGCACCATGATCAGATCCTGGGAGGCTGGCGCGTTGTTTTCCGGCAGCATGCCCATAAACCATGCCAGCGCATATCCCGCCGCCATAGCGATCACCAGTGAAGCCACGCGCAGGTACGGGTTACGCTGGCGGTTGAGCAGAATAATCAGCAGCAGCACAACGCCTGCCAGCATCAGATTCTTGGGCGCTCCAAACGTGTTGTCGCTCATCGCGGCATAACCACCACCGATGGACGTCAGCCCCACCTGAATCAGCGACAGACCGATAATCATCACCACTACGCCCGAGACCAGCGGGGTGATGATACGACGCGCGAGATGCAGAATCCGGGAGAGCACCATCTCCGTGCAACTGGCCAGCATCAGGGTACCAAACAGTGCCGCCATCATTGTGGGGACGTCTGCACCGCCGGTTTTCAGTGCGGTACCGCCCATAATCAGCGGTGCCACGAAGTTGAAACTGGTGCCCTGAATCGATAACAACCCTGAACCCACCGGACCCCAGGCTTTAATCTGAATAATGGAGGCCACGCCAGAGGCGAACAGCGACATACTGATAATGTGTTGTGTATCCTGAGCCGGTAACCCCAGCGCCTGACAGATGAGCAGCGCCGGCGTAATGACCGCAACGAACATCGCCAACAGATGCTGACAGGCGGCAAACAGGGTTTGCGGAAGCGGCGGGCGATCTTCAAGACGATAAATCAGTTCGCTGTTTTGAGTCTGCGCAACCGGTTGCGCATTTTCCGACTCGAGGGTGTTAACAGACATCAATGATAATCCCGTGATGACAAAGCGGGCATTTTATCTGACCAGATGGTAAAAGCAAACGTTTGCGAGTAGGTATTCTTAATATTTAAAATAGATGAAATCACATTTTTATATAACTTTTCCCTCTTTTCTGCTTAAAATCCATGCCGAATTACTACTAAAAGCTAAAAATATCCGCAGGAATAAGACATCAGTGCGTAACTGATTCAGACGTACTCAAGGAGCTTTGTATGTTTCAACTCGATACCTTATCAACCCTTGTTGCCGCAACGCTGACGTTGCTACTGGGGCGTAAACTGGTTCAGTCAGTCTCCTTCCTCAAGAAATATACGATTCCTGAACCCGTTGCTGGTGGGTTGCTGGTCGCATTGGCCCTGTTAGTACTGAAAAAGAGCATGGGCTGGGAAGTGAATTTCGATATGACGTTGCGCGATCCGCTGATGCTGGCGTTTTTCGCCACCATCGGTTTAAACGCCAACATCGCCAGCTTACGGGCGGGCGGTCGCGTGGTGGGAATTTTCCTGATCGTCGTCGTGGGGTTGCTGCTGATGCAAAATGCCATCGGCATTGGGATGGCCAGCCTGCTGGGACTTGATCCACTGATGGGGTTGATTGCAGGTTCGATCACGCTGTCTGGTGGCCACGGTACTGGTGCCGCCTGGAGCAAGTTGTTTATCGAACGCTACGGCTTTGCTAACGCGACGGAAGTGGCGATGGCGTGCGCCACTTTTGGTCTGGTTCTTGGTGGGCTGATCGGCGGGCCTGTGGCACGTTATCTGGTCAAACACTCCACCACGCCGGACGGTATTCCGGACGATCTGGAAGTGCCGACCGCCTTTGAAAAGCCGGACGTCGGGCGCATGATCACCTCGCTGGTACTGATTGAAACCATTGCGCTTATCGCCATCTGTCTCACCGTGGGTAAGATCGTTGCGCAATTGCTGGCGGGGACAGTGTTTGAGCTGCCCACGTTTGTCTGCGTGTTGTTTGTCGGCGTGATTGTCAGTAACGGCCTGGCGCTGGTAGGTTTTTATCGCGTTTTTGAGCGTGCAGTCTCTGTTCTCGGGAACGTCAGCCTGTCGCTGTTTCTGGCCATGGCGCTGATGAGCCTGAAGCTGTGGGAACTGGCTTCACTGGCGCTGCCGATGCTGGCAATCCTGGTGGTGCAGTCCATCTTTATGGCTCTGTACGCGATATTTGTCACCTGGCGAATGATGGGCAAAAACTACGATGCAGCTGTGCTGGCGGCGGGACACTGCGGCTTTGGTCTGGGGGCGACGCCAACCGCGATTGCCAATATGCAGGCGATTACCGAACGTTTTGGTCCATCCCATATGGCGTTTCTGGTGGTGCCGATGGTCGGCGCGTTTTTCATTGATATCGTCAACGCGCTGGTGATTAAATTGTATTTACTGTTGCCTATTTTTGCGCAATAACGAGAAGGTGCGGTGGTGATGAACCACCGCGCTTTTGCATCGCCATCAGGATCAGGCGTTAGAATAGCGTTCTGTTTCAGGCATCCAGCGTTCGATTAACGCTTTTGCCTCTTGTGGGTAACGTTCATGAATATGACGAGCAATACGCTGAACTTCCGGAATAATGGCCTGATCTCGCAGTAAATCCGCCACTTTGAATTCGGCATTCCCCGTCTGCCGTGTACCCAGTAATTCACCGGGCCCGCGAATTTCGAGATCTTTTTGCGCAATCACAAAGCCATCGCTGCTGTCGCGTAACACCTGCAGGCGTTTCTGGGCCGTTTTCGATAACGGCGACTTGTAGAGTAGTACGCAGTGTGAGGCCACCGCGCCACGGCCGACGCGTCCACGTAGCTGGTGTAACTGTGCTAAACCGAGACGTTCCGGGTTTTCGATGATCATCAGACTGGCATTGGGGACATCCACACCGACTTCAATCACCGTGGTGGCGACAAGCAGGTGCAGTTCGCCCTGTTTAAACGCCGCCATCACCGCCTGTTTTTCGGCAGGCTTCATGCGCCCGTGGACCAGGCCGACATTCAGTTCTGGTAACGCGAGTTTTAACTCTTCCCATGTGGCTTCAGCGGCCTGCGCTTCTAACAAATCAGATTCTTCAATCAGCGTACAGACCCAGTAGGCCTGGCGACCTTCCTGCGTACAGGCGTTGCGCACGCGGTCAATAATATCGCTGCGACGCGTATCCGGAATGGCAACCGTTGTGACGGGAGTGCGTCCGGGGGGCAGTTCGTCAATGACGGAGGTATCGAGATCTGCGTAGGCGGTCATCGCCAGCGTCCGAGGAATAGGCGTAGCGGTCATGATCAACTGATGCGGATGGAAACCCTGTTGCTGGCCTTTTTCCCACAGTGCGAGGCGCTGATGCACGCCAAAACGGTGCTGCTCGTCGATGATGACCAGCGCAAGACCGTTGAACTGCACCTGTTCCTGGAAGATCGCGTGCGTTCCTACCACCATTTGTACCTGTCCGCTGGCAATCGCATCTTGTTGCGCCAGACGCGCTTTGCCTTTCTGCTTGCCCACCAGCCAGCCGACTTCGACACCCAGTGGAGCAAACCAGTTACGGAAGTTGTTGGCATGCTGCTCCGCCAGTAGCTCGGTCGGGGCCATCAGCGCGACCTGTTTTCCATGCGCAATCGCTCGCAGAGCGGCGAGTGCGGCTACCAGCGTTTTACCGGAGCCGACATCACCCTGCACCAGACGCATCATGGGGATATCGAGCGCCATATCGTGCTCGATTTCCGCTACCACTCGGGCTTGCGCGCCAGTCGGCTTAAAGGGCAGCGAGGCTAACAGTTGATTTTTCAGCGTGTCGTTGGCGCTCAGCGGTTGGGCATGAAAACGCTGCGCGCCTGCACGAAGCGCCAGCATACTCAGGTTATGCGCCAGCAACTCTTCCAGAATCAGACGACGTTGCGCCGGGTGCTGTCCGGTTTCGAGATCGCTTAACTGGAGCGTCGGCGGTGGGCGATGCAGTGTGCGAAGCGCTTCAGGCAGACTGAGCATGCCCTGCAACAATTCCGGCGGTAAGAGTTCGGCAATGGCGCAGGTATCCAGCAGATCCAGCGCCTGATCGGTGAGCTTGCGCAGTGTTGCCTGTTTCACCCCTTCGGTAGTGGGATAAACCGGGGTGAGGGTTTCCTGCAATGCTGGTGTACTGAGATCGCCCTGGACACGGTATTCCGGGTGGATCATCTCTGCGCCGTACTTCCCGCGCTTCGCTTCGCCATAAGCCAGTACGCGTCGTCCGGTGGCGAGGCTGTTTTTCATCGCCGCGCTGAAGTTGAAAAAGCGCATTGTCAGGATGCCGGTACCGTCGCTGATCTGACAGGTCATCATCCGGCGACCCCCGAAAGTGATGTTACAGTTCAGCACTTCCCCTTCGACAGTGGCGTATACGCCGGGCAGCAGTTCGCCAATGGGATAGAGTTGGGTGCGGTCTTCATAACGCAGAGGGAGATGTAACAGCAGATCCTGCACGGTGTGCAGACCAATTTTTGCCAGTTTGCTGCTCTGCGCTGCGCCAACGCCCGTTAGTGAACTGAGCGGGACAGCATCTAACAGGCGCCCACTCATGATTTACTTCGCCGCCTGCATGGTGGACCACCAGGTATCATCGGCTTCAATCGCACCTTGCTGATTGATATGCGGATAGGGCAGCCCTTTGCGTTTGGCGACTTTCGCCAGTACCGGATAGCCGCCTTCAAACAACAGGCGCTGCTGTTCGCCTTCCGGCAACATGCTGTTTTCGCGCAGATACATCCCGGCATTCTGCCGTTGGCGCTGCGCTTCATACAGAATCAGCGCTGAGGCAACGGAAACGTTAAGCGATTGAACCATGCCGATCATCGGGATGATGATATCCTGATCCGCCAGGTCCAGCGCTTCCTGGGTAATACCCGTTTTCTCCTGCCCCATCAGGATACAGGTCGGACGTGTGTAATCGATTTCGCGGAAATCGACGGCATTATCAGAGAGATGAGTTGCCAGAACCTGCATGCCCCGGCCTTTTAAATGCGTGACGGCATCGCCAATTGTGCGGTGGGTTTTCACCTGCACCCAACTGTTGCTGCCGGCTGCTGCTGAGGCCATGGTGCGCATACGACTGCCTGGCCAGACGGCGTGGACTTCGTGGACGCCGACGGCATCTGCGGTACGAATAATCGCAGAAACGTTATGAGGTTTGTGGACCTGCTCCATGCAAACGGTCAGGTCCGGCTGGCGCCTGGCGAGCATCTCACAAATACGAGCATAGCGCTGTAGGTTCATAAAACTAGTTTCGGTTACGGGTGACTTTTATCACGTCAGGCATCACGCGAATTTTGCGCATGATATTCGCCAGGTGCACACGGTCGCGCGCAGTAAGGCGAATAAAGGCGCTGTAGACGCGACCATCCTTCTCTTCAGTATTCAGGCTCTGAATATTAGAGGTGGTGGTGTTGATCGCCGCCGTCAGATTTGCCAGCGCACCCTGGTGGTTAAACATATCCACTTTGATTTCGGTGATGAATTCCTGCTCCGTCTCTTTGTCCCATTCCACCGCCATAAACTTCTCTGGCTCTTTCTGGTAACCACGGATGTTACGGCAGGATTCATGGTGAATGACCAGGCCTTTACCCGGACTGACGTGGGCAATGATCGGATCGCCCGGAATCGGACGACAGCACTTGGCAAAGGTAATCAGCACGCCATCTGCGCCTTTAATAGGCAAATGACCGTGGCCGGGCATAGCAGGTTGGATTGCGGAGGCATCGCCCTGCTGCAGGTTTTTCGCTACCACCACGCTCATGGCATTGCCGAGGCCGATTTCTGCCAGCAGATCGTCAAGCGTCGCAAGCTTCATCCGCTCAAGTTCACGCTGGATACTCTCTTGCGGGATTTCGGCCAGCTTACGACTGCCACCTAACGCATGGTTGAGCAGGCGACGTCCCAGACTGACAGAATCATCGCGCTTGAGGTTCTTCAGCAACTGGCGGATCTTGGCGCGGGCTTTTGAACTGACGACGAAGTTAAGCCATGCCGCGTTCGGACGAGCCCCCGGCGCGGTAATGATTTCGACCGTCTGACCGCTGGTCAGCGGCTGTGACAGCGGATAGGGCTGTCTGTCGACGCGTGCGCCGACGCAGGCATGACCGATATCGGTATGCACCGCATAAGCAAAGTCGACAGGAGTGGCACCGGCAGGCAGTTCGACAATGCGCCCTTCCGGTGTGAAAACGTAAATCTCATCCGGGAACAGATCGGATTTCACGCTCTCGATAAATTCAAACGAGCTACCTGCGCTTTGTTGCAGTTCCAGCAGGCTTTGCATCCAGCGCTGGGCACGAATCTGCGCGGTAGTACTGGTTTCGCCGTGCTCTTTATAAGCCCAGTGCGCCGCGACCCCCATTTCGGCCATCTGGTCCATATCCTCTGTACGGATTTGGACTTCAACCGGAACGCCGTGTGGACCGATCATCGACGTGTGCAAAGACTGATAGCCGTTCGCTTTTGGAATGGCGATGTAGTCTTTTACCCGTCCAGGACGCGGTTTATAGAGGCTGTGCATCTGGCCGAGCACGCGATAGCAGGTGTCGGCGTCATGGACGATTACGCGGAACGCATAGATATCCATGATCGAATGGAAACGCTGCTCTTTAAGCACCATCTTGCAATAGATGGAATAGAGGTGCTTTTCACGACCACTCACACGGCATGGAATTCCCGCTTCCTGCAGTCGCCCTTCGATTTCAGAGAGGATTTTTTGGATCATCTCTTTGCGGTTGCCGCGAGCGGCTTTAACCACCTCTTTAATCACGCGATAGCGGTTCGGGTACAGCGCCTCAAAACCCAGCTCTTCAAGCTCGGTTTTAATGTGATGAATACCTAAACGGTGCGCCAGCGGGCTATAGATCTCGAGGGTTTCACGGGCGATGCGGCGACGTTTGTCCGGGCGTAATGAGCCCAGCGTGCGCATGTTGTGGGTACGGTCGGCGAGTTTGATGAGAATGACGCGGATATCCTGCACCATCGCCATAATCATCTTGCGAAAGTTTTCGGCCTGCGCCTCTTTCTTATCGCGAAACTTGAGTTTATCAAGCTTCGACACCCCCTCTACCAGTTCAGCAACGCTTTTACCAAACAGCTGCTCCATGTCCTGGTAGGTGGCGGGAGTATCTTCGATCACGTCATGCAGCAGCGCAGCCATCAGTGTTTCATAGTCGAGTTTCATCTCGGCCAGAATACAGGCTACGGCAACAGGGTGCGTGATATAAGGTTCACCGCTTGAACGTGTCTGGCCCTCGTGAGCGTCACGTGCAACGAGATACGCCTGCCGAAGACGTTTGATTTGGTCTTCCGGCAGGTAGTGTTGAATCAGTTGATTCAGGCTTTCAAACAGATACAAGGGCGACCCGCTTTGTGATTAACGACGACCTTCAGCAATTGCGGTTACGGCTTGTAATTCAGCGGCTTCCTGCTCTTGCTGTTCCTGGCGCTCACGGACGTCGAGGATCTGGTTGTTGATCAGACCTTCTTCGATTTCGCGCAGCGCGATTACGGTAGTTTTATCGTTTTCTTCCGGTACGAGCGGATCCTTTCCGCCTACCTGCATCTGACGAGCGCGACGCGCGGCGACCAGTACCAGGTCAAAACGGTTACCAATTTTCTCTACAGCGTCCTGAACAGTTACGCGTGCCATACTTAAAATGCTCCACAGGTGAAGAAATGACTGGGCATGATACTGAAAGTGGGTTCAGTCTGCCAACAGTTTGCTGATTAAAGCGTCATGACGCTGCTTTTGGCGGCTCATGCGCAGACGTTCGGCGCGAATAATGGTTTTCAGATCGCCCAGGGCGGTGTCGAAGTCATCATTCACAATAAGATAATCATATTCGGCGTAATGGCTCATTTCTGCAACAGCTTGCGCCATACGTTTCGCAATCACCTCTTCGCTATCCTGTCCACGACCCCGCAAACGGCGGTCCAGTTCCAGTTTAGACGGCGGCAAAATAAAGATACTGCGCGCATGCGGCATCTTCTTACGAATTTGTTGCGCGCCCTGCCAGTCGATATCCAGAAAGACATCTACCCCGGAAGCCAGCACTTGCTCAATGGCTTCACGCGAGGTGCCATAGTAATTACCAAAAACTTCTGCGTGTTCCAGAAACGCGTCGTTGCCAATCATGGTTCTGAATTCGTCATGATCCACAAAGAAATAATGTTCGCCGTGAACTTCACCCGGGCGCGGAGCGCGCGTCGTGTGCGAAACAGAAACCTGGGTGTCATACAACGGTTGGGTTTTTAACAAAGCCTGAATCAGGCTGGACTTACCCGCGCCACTGGGGGCAGAAACAATATAAAGCGTGCCTTGAGCCATGAGTATCTTACGTATGTGATTATCGAAAATGAACCTACATACGGGCTTATTATACACGTCACCGCTACGCGACGTAGTCTTTGTCACACTTTTTACGCCAGATTATTGCTTTTTGCGCGCCTGTTTCCTGATTTACGCAACATTCTCTGCAAATGAGCGGAATCACTGGAAGCCTGAACGCAATCTACACTTTTGTCGCTCGGCGCTGCCCACACAACGCGCTATATCTGCCTGGAAACGTACAGCGGAGAGTGGCGATGAAAGTGGGGACAGCGATATTGATGGGGTTGTGGTTATGGCAGGCGCAGTCCTGGGCGGTATGTCCGGTATGGTCGTCTGCGAGGGCTCACGAAGAGATCTCTCGTTTGCAACAGCAAATTGCGCAGTGGGATGACGCCTACTGGAAAGAGGGAGTGAGTGTGGTCGAAGACGGCGTCTACGATCAATTGCATGCACGACTGCTTCAGTGGCAGCACTGTTTTGCTGACGACTCTCCGCCCAGCCAGGCGTTGCCTTCACCTGGTGGTACGGTCCCTCATCCCGTCGCCCATACCGGGGTACAAAAGCTGCCTGACAAGCGAGCTGTGCAGCAATGGATGCGCGGGCACAACGATTTGTGGGTACAGCCGAAGGTTGATGGTGTGGCGGTTACGCTGAAATATCAACATGGCAAACTGACGCAGGCGATCAGCCGTGGCGATGGTCTGAAGGGCGAAGACTGGACGCAAAAAGTACAGCTGATGCCAGCCGTGCCGCAAACCGTGGCGGGGGCGCTGACAAACAGCGTGTTACAGGGTGAAATCTTTTTGCGACGGGAAGGGCATATCCAGCAAAAAATGGGCGGGATGAATGCCCGTTCGAAGGTGGCGGGTCTGCTGATGCGCAAGACCAGCGTAAGCGACTTATCATCACTGGGGATTTTTATCTGGGCCTGGCCTGATGGCCCGCAGACAATGTCCGAAAGAGTCAACCAGTTGAGTGCAGCGGGTTTTACACTAGCGAAGGCATTCACGCTGCCAGTTGACAACGTTGAGGCCGTGGAGCGGGCGCGTACGCACTGGTGGACTTCCGCTTTGCCCTTCGTTACCGATGGGGTCGTTGTGCGAATGGACAAGGAACCTGCGTCCCACCAGTGGTTACCAGGGCAAGGGAGTTGGCTGGTTGCCTGGAAATACCCACCCGTTGCGCAGGTGGCGGAGGTCACAGCGATTCAATTTACGGTCGGCAAAAGCGGAAAAATCGCCGTTGTAGCAACACTTGCCCCCGTCATGCTGGATGATAAACGGGTACAACGGGTGAATATCGGTTCCGTAAATCGCTGGAAAGAGTGGGATATCGCCCCTGGCGATCAAATCCTGGTGAGCCTTGCCGGACAGGGGATCCCACGTATTGACGATGTCGTCTGGCGGAGTTCAGACCGGGCTAAACCGATACCTCCTGATAATCGCTTCAATTCATTGACTTGCTTTTTTGCTTCCGCATCATGTCAGGAACAGTTTATTTCCCGCCTGGTCTGGTTGGGCTCTGGCGCTGTTTTAAAGCTGGACGGTGTGGGTGAGGCGGGCTGGCGGGCGCTTCATCAGCAGCATCACTTTGAACATATCTTTTCATGGCTGGCTTTAACTCAGGAGCAGATTCAGCACACGCCGGGATTTGCGAAAGCAAAAGGTGAGCAGGTATGGCATCAGTTTAATTTGGTTAGAAAACAGCCTTTTATTCGCTGGATACAAGCGTTAGGCATCCCGTTACCACTGGTGGCGCTCAATGCCAGTGGCGATCGTTCATGGCGGCAGTTGTCAGGGCGAACTGAATTGTACTGGCAACAACTTCCGTCAGTCGGCCCGCGTCGCGCACGTCAGGTGATAACATGGCTGGACAACGCGGAGGTCAAACAGCTGAGCCACTGGTTGGCAGCTCAGCAGATTGAGAGCTTCATTCCTTAGTGGCTTTCGTGGTGGTAGTAAAACACCGGCAAACCCAGTTTAAGGCGCAGCGCTAGGAGTCGGGCGACAAAGCCAAACATCAGGGTTGAGATAACCACGATATCCTGACTGGAAACATAGTGTTGCAGGACGATATACAGCACGGCAGAGGCGAATGAAACCCCGGCGTACAGCTCTTTCTGGAAAACGAGCGGAATACGTTTACAGAACATATCGCGCAGCACTCCACCGAAGACTCCGGTGGTGACCGCTGCAACGACGGCAATGATCGGTCCATGCCCCATATCCAGGGCCACCTGAGCGCCAATAATGGAAAAAACCACCAGGCCTAAGGCATCCAGTACCAGGAACACCTTGCGCAGGTAGGGCATGACGGGAGCCACAATAGTCGTCAGGACTGCCGCTGTGGCGACAATAATCACGTATTCGGGATGTTTAACCCAGCCCAGAGGATAGTGGCCGAGCAGAATATCGCGGACAGAGCCACCGCCGATGGCTGTTGCGGTGGCAATAATGATGACGCCGAATGTATCCATCCGACGACGACCCGCCGCCAGCGCGCCGGTCATGGCTTCGGCAGTGATCCCTATCAGGTACAAAACGTGTAACAGCATGACTCCCCCCAGTATTTTGGGGACAAAGAGTAACGATTTGTGCTCGTCTTCACGATTGAGATTTTCTAAGGCGAGTGATTTTTAATAATTTCAGCTAATGTGAAGTTGATGTTCTTCTGAAGTAGTGCGTGATATGAGAATTTTTTTGTCGGTAAAATGGATGAGAAAAACTAAACTGAAGATGTCCACAATTTAGCGTGAGTCGTGAAAAACGTAGCACCGCCATTGGCTGACGGGCTACGCGGAAAGACACCTTACTCGATGTTCTGGATTTGCTCGCGCATTTGCTCGATTAAAACTTTCAGTTCGATGGCGGAATTGGTCACTTCCGCATTAATGGATTTTGACGCCAGCGTATTCGATTCGCGATTGAATTCTTGCATCATGAAGTCCAGACGGCGGCCTACTGCCTCTTTTTTCTTCAGGATGTTGTAGGTTTCTTTAACGTGGGCGTCCAGGCGATCCAGTTCTTCTGCCACATCAATGCGCTGTGCCATCAGGACCAGTTCTTGTTCCAGACGGTTGTTTTCCAGTTGGACCTGAGCGTCTTCAAGCTTAGCGACCAGACGCTCGCGCTGCCATTGCAGAATTTCTGGCATATGGGCGCGGACCTTAACAACTTCAGCGCTGACACCTTCCAGACGTTGTTCGATCAGCGTTTTCAGTGCCTGGCCTTCCGTTTCGCGGGCAACGATGAAATCGTCGAGCGTGCCGTCGAGTGCGGTCAGGATTTCAGCAGCAATGGCGTCCAGATCCTGCTCCTGTGCTGCCATAACACCGGGCCAGCGCAGGATATCGACCGGATTGATTTCCCCTTCATCACTCTGCATTTTGACCCAGTTAGCCGCATTCACGAGTTGTTTTGCGAGCTTTTCATTCAGGATGAGCTCGCCCTGCGCGCTGGCATCGGGTTCAAAGCGCAGCATGCATTCGACTTTACCGCGCGTCAGGCGCGTACGAATGCGTTCACGAACAACAGGCTCAAGGCTACGGAACTGTTCCGGCAGACGAAAGTAAGTTTCCAGATAACGCTGGTTTACCGAGCGCATTTCCCAGGTGGCGCTACCCCATTCACCCTTGATTTCACGCCGGGCGTAGGCGGTCATACTGCGGATCATAGACGTTCCTGTTTTTAAAGGAGAGATGGGAGGATTATAGCCATCCCGGCCTTGTCAGGATAGGAATAACCGCCGGAAGTCCGTATAATGCGCAGCCACATTCGTTTAAGCCGGAGATCTCAATATGCGTCCAGCAGGCCGTAGCGCTAACCAGGTGCGTCCCGTAACCCTGACCCGTAACTATACAAAACACGCTGAAGGCTCGGTGCTGGTCGAATTTGGAGATACCAAAGTGCTGTGCACGGCCTCAATTGAAGAAGGCGTACCGCGTTTTCTGAAAGGTCAGGGCCAGGGTTGGATCACCGCTGAATATGGCATGTTGCCGCGTGCAACACATACCCGTAACGCGCGCGAAGCCGCAAAAGGCAAGCAGGGCGGCCGTACTATGGAAATTCAGCGTCTGATCGCCCGTGCGCTGCGCGCTGCAGTCGATCTCAAAACGTTGGGTGAATTTACTATCACCCTGGACTGCGATGTGATCCAGGCCGATGGCGGCACGCGTACCGCTTCCATTACCGGTGCCTGTGTGGCGCTGGCAGATGCGCTGAACAAACTGGTGGCCAGCGGTAAGCTGAAAACTAATCCGATGAAAGGGATGGTTGCTGCGGTATCCGTGGGGATCGTTAACGGCGAAGCGCTCTGCGATCTGGAGTACGTTGAAGACTCAGCGGCGGAAACCGACATGAACGTGGTGATGACCGAAGATGGACGAATCATTGAGGTGCAGGGGACGGCAGAAGGTGAGCCGTTCAGCCATGAAGAACTTCTCACCTTGCTGGCACTGGCCCGAGGGGGAATCGAATCCATTGTTGCGACGCAGAAGGCGGCGCTAGAGAATTGATTTTAAGGCGACCAATGAGTCGCCTTTTTTTTGTCCGTAGATTTTGTCAATGATGAAAGTGAAATGAGGAGCGAATCCATGAAACCCTATCAACGCCAGTTTATTGAGTTTGCGCTTAACAAACAGGTACTCAAGTTTGGCGAGTTCACGCTGAAATCCGGGCGCAAGAGCCCCTATTTCTTCAACGCCGGCCTGTTTAATACCGGGCGCGATCTGGCACTGTTAGGCCGTTTTTACGCTGAAGCATTAGTGGATTCTGGCATTGAATTTGATCTGCTTTTTGGCCCGGCTTACAAAGGCATTCCCATTGCGACGACCACGGCGGTCGCGCTGGCGGAACATCATGACAAAGACCTGCCGTACTGCTTTAACCGCAAAGAAGCCAAAGATCACGGAGAAGGTGGCAATCTGGTTGGCAGCGCATTACAAGGCCGCGTGATGCTGGTAGATGATGTGATCACCGCTGGTACGGCCATCCGGGAATCGATGGAAATCATCCAGGCCAATGGTGCAACGCTGGCTGGTGTGCTGATCTCTTTGGATCGTCAGGAACGCGGACGTGGCGAGATTTCTGCCATTCAGGAAGTCGAGCGCGATTATGGCTGTAAGGTGATTTCCATCATCACCCTGAAAGACCTGATTGCCTATCTGGAAGAGAAGCCGGAAATGGCAGAGCATCTGGCAGCGGTGCGGGCGTATCGGGAAGCGTTCGGCGTTTAACGTGAGTGGCCGGATAACGCGTGCGCTATCCGGCAAACATTACTGCAGTTGCGCGGCGAGCAGTGGCCAGCGGGCATCAAAATCATCCGTAGGACGGTATTTGAATTCGCTACGCACAAAGCGCGACAGCATACCTTCGCAGAAGGCGAGCAGTTGACTTGCCAGTAACGTTTCATCCGTCACGTACCCTTCACCTTCACGCATCCGCTTTTCCCGCAATACCTGGCGCAGTTGTGCTTCAATGCGTTCGAACAGTTGGTTGATACGTCCTTGCAGACGATCTTGTTCAAACATCAACGCATGTCCGGTCAGGATGCGCGTCAGGCCAGGATTGCGTTCGCCGAAACCCAGAATCAATAACACAATCAGGCGCACACGCGCGTGAGTATCTTTTTCATCTTTCAAAATCAAATTGATACGGGTGATCAGGCTGTCTTCGATAAACTCAATCAGGCTATCGAACATGCGGGTCTTGCTGGGAAAGTGGCGATACAATGCCGCTTCGGAAACGCCGACAGAAGCCGCCAGTTTCGCTGTTGTGATGCGCTGGCTTCCATCACTGGATTCCAGCATCAGCGCCAGAGACTGAAGTATTTCTTCGCGACGATTCCTTTTCGCAGTTTGTTTTTCTGCCATGTTACAAAATACCCCTGAAAATAAGCACTTGCAGGCGAGCATCCACACTATGACCGCAAACCCAGGGCTTGCGGTGATGTTATGACGTTATCGGGATGCGTAACTTTCTTACTTACGACCGGAATGGCCGAAACCGCCTTCACCACGGTGGGTGGCATCAAACTCTTCCACCAGATTAAATTCGGCCTGCACGACTGGCACAAAGACCATCTGTGCGATACGTTCGCCCGGCTCAATGGTAAAACTGTCCTGACCACGGTTCCAGACGGATACCATTAGCTGCCCCTGATAGTCAGAATCAATCAACCCCACCAGGTTGCCCAGCACGATACCATGCTTATGGCCCAGACCCGAACGCGGCAGGATGACGGCAGCCAGAGACGGATCGGCGATGTGAATAGCCAGCCCGGTTGGCAGCAGCGTGGTTGCGCCCGGCGCCAGTTCTACGGCGTCATCGAGACAAGCCCGCAGGTCAAGTCCGGCGGAGCCGGAGGTGGCATACGTCGGCAGCGGGAATTGCTTGCCGACACGCGGGTCCAGAATCTTAACGTCGATTTTTTTCATCATAACGGGTCACGATCTCGTCGAGTAATAATTGGCCCAGGAGTGCTTTGCGCTCAAGCGGTAAGACTTTATCTCCATCCTGCCAGAAAAGGTGTAAAGCGTTGCTGTCGCTATTAAACCCTTGAGTTGAAAGCGAAACATCGTTTGCACAGATCAAATCAAGGTTTTTACGGATACGTTTTTGCCGGGCATATTCTTCCACATTATTCGTTTCCGCGGCAAACCCAACGACATAGGGTCGATGGTCTTTACGTGCAGCAACTCCGGCGATGATGTCTGGGTTCTTGACCATTTTTATTGTTAATTCATCACCTTGTGTTGCCTGTTTCTTAATTTTTTCCGGGGCGACAATCGCGGCGCGATAGTCTGCTACGGCAGCGCAGCCGATAAAAATATGTTGCTGTTGGACGGCGGATTGCACCGCCGCTTCCATTTCCAGAGCGGTCATCACATCAACACGCTGTACAAAAGGCGGTGTGGGTAATGATACCGGGCCGGCGACCAGCGTAACGTTTGCCCCGCGACGGGCTGCGGCGGCGGCAATGGCAAACCCCATTTTGCCGGAGCTGTGGTTGGAAATGTAGCGCACCGGATCGAGCGGTTCGCGCGTCGGGCCCGCGGTAATCATGATGTTAAGATGTTGCAGATCGTTGACAGGGGCGAAATGTGCCGCGGCCATATCGACAATCGTTAAAGGATCCAGCATACGGCCCGGCCCTACATCACCGCATGCCTGGCTGCCGCTGTCTGGTCCCCAGATGAGCAACCCACGAGAAGCCAGAACGTCCAGATTATGCTGCGTTGCCGCAGCCCGGTACATCTGCTGGTTCATTGCCGGTAAAACAGCAACGGGCGCAGGAGTAGCCAGACAAATCGTAGACACCAGATCGTTTGCTATGCCGGCTGCGACACGCGCGATAAGGTCTGCGGTGGCCGGGGCGAGAATCACCAGGTCGGCCCATTTCCCCAACTCAATATGGCCCATTGCGGCTTCTGCCGCGGGATCCAGCAGACTGTCAGAAACGGGATACCCGGAAACCGCCTGTAAGCTGAGTGGAGTAATAAAGGCTTTAGCCGCCTCGGTCATTGCCACTCGGACATCAGCGCCGCGTTCGCGCAGACGACGCACCAGTTCAGGGGCTTTGTAGGCAGCAATGCCGCCGCTGACGCCGAGAACGATTTTTTTACCAGCCAGGCTCATCATGATCATTCCTGTTGGATTACACCAGAAGGCGGATATTTTATCACAATCCGTAAACTGTCGTGCGTTCACCCATGAATCACTTTGCGAGGCGCTACGCAGGAGTGAAAATTGTACGTCGATTCCCCCTCCGGGCCGTGCCACCATGCGTGCTGGCATGAGGAGGTGTGGGGATGGAAACTGCTGAATATGTGCTGCCGAGGGAAAAACTGTTGGCGCTTGGGGTCGATACGCTGACGGATGACGAACTACTGGCGCTCTTCTTACGGACCGGAACGCCCGGGAAAGATGTCTTTGCACTGGCAAAAGAGATCCTGGAACATTTTGGCTCTCTTTATAGCTTGTTGACGGCGGACTACTCTCAATTCAGCGCGGTGACAGGGATTGGCGTAGCAAAGTATGCGCAGCTTAAAGGTATTGCGGAACTGGCCAGGCGCTTTTATGAAGTGCAAATAAAAGGTACGAACCCGTTACTCAGCCCGGTGTTAACACGGGATTTTTTGCAGAGCCAATTAGCGGGGGAAGCGCGGGAAGTTTTCATGGTGGTTTTTCTCGATTCCCAACATCATGTCATTAAACATAGCCGCCTTTTCTCTGGCACACTCACTCATGTTGAGATCCATCCGCGTGAAATTATTCGTGAAGCGATAAAAATCAATGCATCTGCGGTGATCCTTGCCCATAATCATCCGTCGGGGTGTGCAGAGCCGAGCAAAGCGGATAAACTTATCACCGAGCGTGTCGTAAAATGCTGTCAGTTCATGGATATCCGTGTGCTTGATCACCTTGTCATTGGACGCGGAGAGTACGTTTCGTTTGCGGAACGAGGTTGGATTTGACGCACTTAGCGCGATCCATCGGGATCTTTGTCTGTTCGGGACTTGAGCACATCGCTGACTCAGCGTATACTACGCCACCTTTGAGAATCTCGGGTTTGGCATTTGGGCCTGGCAATCGAGTGTTCGCTTAGACACCCAATCATTCATGTTGCGTTAAGGCAGCTTGAAGGGTGAGGTGTAGAACCGCGATGACCGGGCTGTAAAGCCTGACGAGGCGCCGATACCCCATACGAAGCTCGAGCTAATTTGATTTTTGGAGAATAGACATGTCCCGAGTCTGCCAAGTTACTGGCAAGCGTCCGGTGACCGGTAACAACCGTTCCCACGCACTGAACGCGACTAAACGCCGTTTCCTGCCTAACCTGCACTCTCACCGTTTCTGGGTTGAGAGCGAAAAGCGTTTTGTCACCCTGCGTGTATCTGCTAAAGGTATGCGTGTAATTGATAAGAAAGGCATCGATACAGTTCTGTCTGAACTGCGTGCCCGTGGCGAAAAGTACTAAGTACTAAGAGGAAATAAATCATGGCTAAAGGTATTCGTGAGAAGATCAAGCTGGTTTCTTCTGCTGGTACTGGTCACTTCTATACCACCACGAAGAACAAACGTACTAAGCCGGAAAAACTGGAACTGAAAAAATTCGATCCAGTTGTCCGTCAGCACGTTCTCTACAAAGAAGCGAAAATTAAGTAAGTCTCGCTTTGCTGTAATGAAAAACCTCGCTTCGGCGGGGTTTTTTGTTTTCTGGCCATCCCCATATTAGTGAGACCTGATACACAGCCGGAGACGTTATGCCTGAATTACCTGAAGTCGAAACCAGCCGTCGCGGTATTGAACCGCATCTGGTCGGGGCAACCATTCTGCATGCCAATGTGCGTAATGGACGTCTGCGTTGGCCGGTATCAGAAGAGATCTACCGTCTGAGCGACAAACCGGTGCTCAGCGTTCAGCGCCGTGCGAAATACCTTCTGCTGGAGCTACCCGATGGCTGGATCATCATTCACCTGGGGATGTCAGGCAGTCTACGTATCCTTCCTGAAGAACTGCCGGCAGAAAAACATGACCATGTCGATTTAGTGATGAGTAACGGTAAAGTCCTGCGCTACACCGATCCCCGTCGCTTTGGCGCCTGGCTGTGGACGAAAGAACTGGAAGGGCACAACGTACTGGCGCATCTCGGTCCTGAACCGCTAAGCGATGCTTTCAACGGCGAATACCTGCAACAGAAATGTGCGAAGAAGAAAACGGCGATTAAACCCTGGTTGATGGATAATAAGCTGGTCGTGGGTGTCGGAAATATCTACGCCAGTGAATCCCTGTTTGCTGCGGGTATTCATCCTGACCGTCTGGCGTCATCATTGTCGCCGGCTGAATATGAACTGCTGGTGCGCGTGATTAAGGCCGTCCTGCTGCGTTCAATAGAACAGGGTGGAACGACGCTGAAAGATTTTCTGCAAAGCGATGGTAAACCGGGCTATTTTGCTCAAGAGTTGCAGGTCTATGGCCGTAAAGGTGAGCCATGCAGAGTGTGCGGAACGCCGATCGTAGCATCGAAACACGCGCAGCGTGCGACGTTCTATTGCCGTCAGTGCCAGAAGTAAGACGGGGCGTCCCGGATGCGGGACGCTATTTGAGCTTTGCCAACAGCGCCTGATGAATATTCTCGGGCAGGAAGTGGGTGACATCACCCTGATGGCGGGCCACTTCTTTCACCAATGACGATGAGATGAAGGACCACTCTTTAGAAGGCATCAGAAAGACACTTTCCAGCTCTGGCATCAAATGCCGATTCATGTGGGCCAACTGCATTTCGTATTCAAAATCCGCGACGGCGCGCAATCCGCGAATCAGGATGTTGGCCTGTTGCTCACGCGCAAAGTTGGCCATCAGATCGCTAAAACCTAGCACTTCAACGCCAGACAGATGGGCAGTGGCCTGCTGAGCCAGCGCGACACGTTCTTCAAGGCTGAACATCGGTTTTTTACCGGGACTTGCCGCAATCGCCAGAATGACATGATCAAACATCTGCGTAGCACGCGTGATGATATCGATATGGCCGTTCGTCAACGGATCAAAAGTACCTGGATAAATCGCCCGTTTTTGCATAACAGCCCTCAATGCGTTTTCGGTGGCAGATAAGGTTCCAGCAGCTGTAGCAGGCGCTGTAACGCCCCCTGGTTTTGATAGAGAACTTCAACTGCGTGACGACCATAGAAATTACGATAATCGGCATCGGTCAGTAAAGAGGAAACCTCTTTGGCAAGACTTGTGGCGTCCGTGACCGTAATCAAACCGCTGGCCTGCTCCAGACGGGCGCATATATCTTTGAAATTGAAGGTATGGGGTCCCATTAGCACCGGAATTGCGTGTGCCGCGGCTTCCAGCGGGTTATGTCCGCCACGTTCAACCAGTGATCCTCCGACAAATGCCAGATCCGCAATTCCGTAAAGCAGCATCAGTTCACCCATCGTGTCACCTACAACGACCTGGGTACTGGCCGAGGGGACTTCGCCGGAGGAACGTGTGGTATAGCTTAGCCCGGCTTCACGCACGAGGTTAATCGCATCCGGGAAGCGTTCCGGATGACGCGGGACCAGAATCAACAGCAGGTTGGGGAACTGGTGTAACAATGCCTGATGCGCGGCGATGATAATACTCTCTTCACCATCATGAGTACTGGTTGCGATCCACACCGGGCGATGCGGCGCCCACTGGCGACGCAGCGTAACTGCTTTTGCGGCAAGTTGTGGTGTTACGGAAATATCGAACTTCAGACTGCCGGTGACGGTCACCTGATTGTTCTTCGCGCCCAGCGTCACAAAGCGCTGACCATCCTCTTCATTTTGCGCTGCAATTAGCGTAATACGACGGAGGATTCGGCGGATAAATTTCCCCAACTTCGCGTAACCGTCAGCGGAGCGGGCAGAAAGACGCGCATTGGCGATGACCAGTGGAATATGGCGTTTATGCAGCGCGGCAATCAGGTTCGGCCATAGCTCCGTTTCCATAATCAGCACCAGCTTAGGATCAACCTTGTTCAGGAAGCGACCCAGCGCATCGGGTAAATCGTAAGGCAGGTAGACGTGCTGAACATCGCTACCGAAGGCTGACTGGACACGCTCGGAGCCGGTTGGCGTCATTGTGGTGACCGTGATCGGTAGATCGGGGTAGCGATGTCGCAGGGCGCGAACCAAAGGAATGGCTGCCAGTGTTTCGCCGACAGAGACGGAATGGAGCATAATCCCGCCCGGTTTCAGGGGGCGACGGTAAAAACCGTAGCGTTCACCCCAGCGTTTACGGTAGGCCGGGGCCTTACGTCCGCGCACCCAAAGCCGTATCCAGATCAAAGGCTGAACAAGGTAGAGAAGGGCGGTGTAAAGCAATTCGAGCATAGTAAATAGCTGACTTATGGATGTGCTGGGGATTCTATGTATTTAGCCAGGGCTTTACCATTACTTTTCCTGTTTTTGACTTAAATAGCTTTTAGTCCGACTTATTCCGCCAGCCCGGCTCATCTTTTTTGAATTTTTATGCCATTTATTGATTTTTACTGCTCTTGCCGTTGTTAACCGAGCCAATCGGTGACGAAAAAAACAATGGTCAGATTAATATCAATTTGATTTAAAAAAGAAAAATACCCACTTTGCGGTTAATTTATTCGAGTCGGATCGCAGCGAAAGAAGTGATACACTAGCGCGTAAAAGTCAGTGCAATATCAGTGATCGGGTAGCTGTTGAGCCTGGGGCGGTAGCGTGCTGTTTTCTGCTTAACTTTATCGGACAATCACAACAAAAGAGTCGCGTGTGGAAAAGCCTTTTCGAAAAATTCTGGTCATCAAGATGCGTTTCCACGGGGATATGCTATTAACCACTCCCGTTATCAGTACGCTGAAGCAGAACTATCCTGACGCCAAAATCGATATGCTTCTTTACCAGGATACGATGCCTATTTTGTTGGAAAACCCCGAGATTAATACCCTTTATGGCATCAGTAATAAGGGAACGGGGGCGGCAGAGAAAATTAAAAATACGCTTTCGCTGATTAAGACCTTACGCAACAACCAATATGATCTGGTCATCAACCTGACCGATCAATGGATCGTGGCGCTGATTGTCCGTTTTTTACACGCAAGAGTAAAAATATCCCAGGATTTCGCCAACCGGCAGTCTGCATTCTGGAAACAGAGTTTTACCTATCTCGTTCCCTATTCCGGCGAACACGTTGTCGAACGTACGCTGTCAGCACTCAAACCACTGGGGCTGGAGCATATTGTTACTGAAACGACGATGAGCTATCGGCCTGAACACTGGGAGAATATGCGTCGGCAGTTGCGCCAGCTTGGCGTGACGCATCAGTATGTGGTGATTCAACCTACGGCAAGGCAGTTATTTAAATGCTGGGATAATGACAAATTTTCCCGCGTCATTGATGCTCTTGAACGTCGTGGTTATCAGGTCGTGCTGACGTCCGGCCCTTCTGCTGACGATTTAGCCTGTGTGGAAGAGATTGCGCTGGGGTGCGAAACCAAACCGGTAACCGGGCTGGCAGGTAAAACCCGATTCCCGGAATTAGGCGCGCTGATTGATCATGCCGCCCTTTTTATTGGCGTTGATTCAGCCCCAGGGCATATCGCCGCGGCGGTCAAAACGCCGGTGATATGTCTGTTTGGCGCGACAGACCATGTCTTCTGGCGCCCCTGGACTGACAATATTATTCAGTTCTGGGCAGGGGACTATCAGCCGATGCCTAAACGATCTGAACTGGACCGTAACAAAAAATATATGTCCGTTATTCCCGCTGAGGATGTGATTGCGGCAACGGAAAAACTGTTGCCGCAGAACGCGCAAATTATCGAAATGGATGCGCCAGTATGATCGTGGCTTTTTGTTTGTATAAGTATTTTCCGTTCGGCGGACTACAACGTGACTTTATGCGCATTGCGCAAACCGTAGCAGCTCGAGGTCATCAGGTCCGTATTTATACCCAATCGTGGGACGGAGAATGCCCGGATGCTTTTGAGCTCATTCGTGTACCGGTTAAATCACGGACCAACCATGGGCGTAATGCGGAATATTATGCCTGGGTACAGGCGCATTTGCGTGAGCATCCCGTTGACAGGGTCGTAGGGTTTAACAAGATGCCAGGCCTGGATGTCTATTTTGCCGCGGATGTCTGTTATGCCGAAAAAGTTGAGCAAGAAAAAGGCTTTTTCTATCGTCTGACCTCTCGTTATCGCCATTACGCGGCGTTTGAACGGGCAACGTTTGAACAGGGTAAACCGACGCAGTTATTAATGCTGACGGATACGCAGATTGCTGATTTCCAGAAGCATTATCAAACCGAAGCGGAGCGTTTTCATATTCTCCCTCCGGGGATTTACCCGGACAGAAAATACAGTGCGCAAATCCCGAATGCCCGTGAAATCGTTCGCCAGAAGAACGGTATTTCGGAGCAGCAAAACTTACTGTTGCAGGTTGGCTCTGATTTTACCCGCAAAGGGGTGGATCGTTCGATTGAAGCACTTGCGTCACTTCCGGCGGCGCTGCGGCATAACACACTTTTGTATATTGTCGGTCAGGATAAGCCACGCAAATTTGAAGCGCTGGCAGAAAAACGCGGCGTGCGCAGTAATGTGCATTTTTTCTCCGGACGCAATGATGTCGCGGAGTTGATGGCTGCCGCCGATTTGTTACTGCACCCGGCCTATCAGGAAGCGGCAGGTATTGTTCTGCTGGAGGCAATTACTGCTGGCTTGCCAGTGTTGACCACTGCCGTTTGCGGTTATGCGCATTATATTGCGCAGGCTAACTGTGGCGATGTGATTGAAGAACCCTGGCGGCAGGACGCGTTGAACGACATTTTGCGTAAAGCGCTGACCCAGCCGTCATTGCGTGCAGCGTGGGCAGAAAACGCGCGGCATTATGCGGATACGCAAGATTTGTACAGTCTGCCGGAAAAGGCGGCGGACATTATTACAGGTGGTCTGGATGGTTGAATTGAAAGAACCGTTAGCCACATTATGGCGCGGGAAAGACGCGTTTGAGGAAGTCAAAACGCTGCAGGGTGAAGTCTTCAGGGAGCTGGAAACTCGTCGTACGCTGCGATTTGAACTGGCGGGGAAAAGCTATTTCCTTAAATGGCATCGGGGTACTTCTCTCAAGGAAATTGTCAAAAACCTTCTCTCGCTGCGGATGCCGGTTTTGGGCGCTGACAGAGAATGGAACGCTATTCATCGCCTCCAGGATTTAGGCGTGGATACGATGTATGGCGTTGGTTTCGGTGAGAAAGGGCTCAACCCTCTGACCAAAACGTCGTTCATTATTACCGAAGATCTCACGCCGACCATCAGTCTGGAAGACTATTGTGCGGATTGGGCAACGAATCCACCGGACGTCAACGTCAAGTGGATGATTATTGACCGTGTGGCCACGATGGTGCGCAAGATGCACGCAGGTGGAATCAATCACCGTGATTGCTATATCTGCCACTTCCTGCTGCATCTGCCTTTTTCAGGCAATAAAGAAGACTTAAAGATTTCGGTTATTGATCTACACAGGGCACAGATTCGTACGAAAGTTCCTCGCCGCTGGCGTGATAAAGACCTGATTGGCCTCTATTTTTCGTCACTAAACATTGGGTTGACACAGCGGGATATCTGGCGGTTTATGCGGGTTTATTTTG
>NZ_CP070239.1:934904-1080699 GCF_016906145.1 Citrobacter sp. MGH 55 | reverse complement strand
AAAATCGCATTTATTGGCGAAGCTGTGTCCGGGTTTGGTGGAATGGAAACGGTCATCCGGGATGTTATCAACAACTTTCAGGCCGAACATTCTGCAATCCAGTGTGAGATGTTTTTCTTTTGCCGACATGACAAAATGGATAAGGCGTGGTTAAGCGGTATTAACTACTCATGCTCTTTCTCCACTATCCGTCTGGGCTTTTTACGTCGGGCAAAGCATATCCATACGTTTAGCCACTGGCTAAAGAAAACAGAACCCGATGTGGTGATCTGTATTGATGTGCTGTCTTGCCTGTTCGCCAGTAAAGCGCGGAAGAAATCAGGCCAGAATTTTACGATATTCTCCTGGCCACATTTTTCGCTGGATCATAAAAAACACGCCGAATGTGTTAGCTGGGCAGATTATCATCTGGCAATCAGTAGTGGTATCAAACACCAGATGATCGAACGGGGTATTGATAAAAAAAACATTACCGTTGTTTATAATCCCGTTTCCAGAAAGTCAGAAATTATTCCGCAACCAGAAAAAGGCCAACCCGCGGTCTTTCTGTATGTCGGAAGGATGAAGTTTGAAGGGCAAAAAAGGATTAAGGATCTGCTGGATGGATTATCCCATGCGGAAGGCGAATGGCAGTTGCATGTGGTTGGTGACGGTTCAGATTTTGAAAAATGTCAGTCCTATGGACGAGAACTGGGGATTGATAATCGTATTACCTGGCATGGTTGGCAGGTCTCTCCCTGGGATGTGGTGCAAAACAAGATAAAGAACGTCACGGCACTGTTGCTGACATCATCATTCGAGGGCTTTCCGATGACCCTGCTGGAAGCCATGTCGTATGGCATTCCGTGCATTAGCTCTGACTGTATGTCTGGTCCACGGGATATGATCAAACCGGGTATCAATGGTGAATTGTATCCTCCGAAGGATCTCCAACAGTTTACTCATCTGCTCAATCAAATCCTCTCAGGTCAGATGAAGTATGATAGTCATCTTATTCCTGAGACGATAGATAACTTCTATAATGAAGTCTATTTTCAGCATTTAAGAAGTGCGATATTTTCCAAAATCAATAAGTGATCACTATGACTCAAACGTATTTTGAAGAAAAAGTCATTCAGCAGACTTTAGATTATAACTATGCAGAACATAGTGATGTTGATAGCTTTAATATTGCCTATGGCATTGACAAGAACTTCCTTTTTGGTTGCGGTGTGTCCATTGCGTCAATACTAATTGCTAACCCCGATACTCCGTTTTCCTTTCATGTTTTTACTGACTCATTTAGCAATGAGGAACAGGCGAGATTTAATGCGTTGGCAAAGCAATACGCCACCCAAATCGTGGTATATCTCGTTGACTGCGAGCAGTTGAAATCATTACCAAGTACTAAAAACTGGTCATATGCAACGTACTTCCGGTTTATTATCGCCGACCACTTCGCGGGAAAAATGGACAGGGTACTGTATCTGGATGCAGATATTGCCTGTCAGGGAAGTGTACAAGAACTGATTGACCTCCAGTTTGCTGAACATGAAATTGCGGCCGTGGTAGCGGAGGGAGAGTCAGAGTGGTGGACGAAGCGCTCACTCAGTCTGGCAACGCCGGGACTGGTTTCTGGCTACTTTAATGCCGGCTTTTTGCTGATTAATCTTCCTGTCTGGACCACTGAGGATATTTCCCGCAAGGCCATCGAGATGTTACGCGATCCGGATGTAGTACAGCGTATCACTCACCTGGACCAGGATGTACTGAATATGTTACTGGTCGGCAAGGCGCGTTTTATTAGCAAGAAGTTTAATACCCAATTCAGCATCAATTACGAATTAAAGCGTGATGTGGTTAACCCTGTGGATGAA
This sequence comes from Citrobacter sp. MGH 55, assembly GCF_016906145.1. Taxonomy (NCBI): domain Bacteria; kingdom Pseudomonadati; phylum Pseudomonadota; class Gammaproteobacteria; order Enterobacterales; family Enterobacteriaceae; genus Citrobacter; species Citrobacter sp. MGH 55. The sequence continues at coordinate 1,078,843 of NZ_CP070239.1, read as the reverse complement.
AATACGGTGTTCATTCATTATATTGGGCCGACTAAGCCCTGGCATCAATGGGGCAACTACCCTATCGCGCAAAGCTTTTTGAATGCGAAAAAGTTATCACCCTGGTGTAATGTTGAATTGCTGAAACCTAACAACAGTCATCAGTTGCGTTATGCGGCGAAGCATATGTTCAACCAGAAGCAATATTTCTCTGGTCTGGTAGATTATGCACTTTACTTTAAAAGCAAAATTATTAAATAAAAATAATTATAGGTGACGCAGTGGACTCATTTCCTGAAATAGAGATAGCAGAATATAAAGTTTTTGATGAGCGCTATGATAATAATGGTAATACATTAAATATCTCTTATGGAATTGATGAGAACTATCTTGATGGTGTCGGGGTGTCTATTACCTCGGTATTAATTCATAATGATATAAATGTTGCTTTTCATATTATCTGCGACAACTATACACAAAGCTTCGTTGATAAGATTGAAGCGTTGGTGCAAGAACATAAGATAAAAGTTTCATTATATCTTATCAATGTCAAATGCCTTGAGGTATTGCCGAAAACACAGGTCTGGTCAAGAGCCATGTATTTTCGACTTTTCGCTTTTGATTATTTGCACCGTAAACTAGAAAAATTGCTGTATCTTGATGCTGATGTCATTTGCAAAGGCCCGCTGGATTATCTTCTGGACCTTGATCTCAATGATAACGTCGCTGCCGTGGTAAAAGACGTTGACTCAATACAGTCCAGGGTAAATGAAAGGCTACCCTCTTTTAATCTTCAGGGTCGATATTTCAACTCCGGTGTTGTCTTGATAAATCTCAGGCGATGGGCTGAGAACCAATTAACTGCCAGGGCGTTGTCTCTTTTGACAGACAGTGATGGAAGTGCAACCTTTTTTAAATATCCGGATCAGGATGTCCTGAATATACTGCTGCGCGATAAAGTTTATTTTTTACCTCGTGAATACAATACAATTTATACCATTAAAAGTGAATTAAGCGATAAGACGCATGAAAAATATTTAAATATAATCCATGCTGATACAAAACTGATTCACTATACAGGGGCGACAAAACCCTGGCATGCTTGGGCAAATTATCCCTCCGCGATTTATTATACTAATGCATTTATTAAATCACCGTGGAAAGATGCTCCTGCCAAAGATGCGCGAACGATGGTTGAGTATAAAAAAAGATATAAACATCTTTTGGTTCAAAAACATTATCTGCGTGGAGCAATTGCGGGTGTAGCGTACCTCTATCGTAAAATTTTAGCGAAATAATACCTTTATAATTATGATCACTGAAACAAAAATTAGAAACTATACCGTATTTGTAAAACAAGATGGCGAGAAATACATTGATATTTTCAATGATTTTTTAACGCATAATCTTAAAGTATTAAGAGTCTTTCGTAGTATTGAGGATACCAAGGTCGTATTAATTGATACTGACCATGGAAAATATATCCTGAAAGTATTTCACCCTAAAGTAAAAAATACTGAGCGATTTTTTAAGTCGTTGGTTAAAGGGGATTACTACGAAAAGCTTTTTTACCAGACCGATCGCGTGCGGCAGGAAGGTTTTGACGCCTTAAATGACTTTTATTTGCTTGCTGAAGTGAAGACCCTTCGTTATGTGCATACTTACATCATGATCATTGAGTATATCGAGGGGGTTGAACTGGTAGACCTGCCTGTCATCTCCGATGATGTGAAGGAGAAGATAAAGCAATCCATTCAAGGGTTGCATCAGCATGGTATGGTCTCAGGTGATCCGCATAAAGGTAACTTCATATTACAAAATGATGAAATAAGAATAATCGATCTGTCCGGAAAAAGACCTTCCCGACAGAGAATGGCGAAAGATCGTATTGATTTAGAACGCCACTATGGTATTGAAAATAATAGAAAAGACCTTGGATTTTATCTCCTGGTTTATAAGAAAAAGTGGCGGAATTTCCTGCGCCGTCTGAAAGGTAAAAGTGTGCGCTAAGCTTCAATGTGATTATTTAGAATATTGCTTTTAGTCGTTCTAAATGCAAAAATGAGTTTGTATATTTTGTGAGCAAATGTGGTCGGTCTGGTTTGCTCATCCTCGCTAAAGATAAACCATGAACACTTTCCTCAAAGATTCATCGTGATTTAAGTTGCATGACAAACCTACAGGTTTCATATGAGTAATGTTAAGTTTATAACTCGAGCAGGTGTTCAGCAACTTATTGCCAACAGAACATCTGATAACGTGATCATTTTCTTATCGGGACCCACCTCCCGAGGGACACCGCTTTCTCTTTTGCAGAACAATGATGTCATTACTGTTAACGGCGCTGCGGAATACTTGCTCAGTAATAGTATTACTCCCTTCATTTATGTCTTAACAGATGCGCGTTTTTTGCTACAAAGGCGTCACGATTTTTATCAATTTAGCCGGGCGAGTAAGTTTACTGTCGTCAATATGGATGTTTATGAAGCCGCTACCGAAGAAGATAAGAAATATATGCGAACTCATTGTTTGATTTTACGCGCATTTTATAAACGTGAAAAAGGCGGCTTTTTCAAGAAACTGAAGCTAGAAATGCTTTCAAAATGGAATAAGAATCTCTTGATTCGGGTGCCCATTTCTAAACGTAAAAGACTGGTTGGATTTAGTAAAGATATCAGTTTAGGTTACTGCTCATGCCATACAGTGGCGTATACGGCGATGCAGATAGCGTATTCATTAGGTTATGACAACACGATCTGTTCCGGATTAGATATCACCGGGAGCTGTGCACGTTTTTATGATGAGAGTCGCAATCCAATGCCTTCTGAACTGAGCAAGGATTTAATCAAAATTCTGCCATTTTTCCAGTTTATGTGTGAGAGCGTTGACGACTTTAATATCTATAATCTGTCTGACGATACTGCAATAAGCTACGATATTATTCCCTATATTAAGGCAGCGGATGTCGCAGCGTTACCCTCCAGACAGCACATCATGAACAATGCGCATGATCTTCACGATCGTGCCGATTCTTATGTAAGTTAGTATTAACCTCTTTTATATTTGTAGTGTGGTAACTCGCATGGGTTTAGGTGCTTTTCATAAGAAAAAAAGATTCTGCATTAATAAAATCAAGATTAATTTTTTGTCATTTTTCTTCGCCAGGAAAAAGAATGCAAAAATTAATGCAGACAAGATTCAGACCTGCTTGCTAATCCATGATAACAACAAGTTAGGCGATTTAATTGTATTGAGTTCGCTGTATCGCGAACTGACTAATCGTGGTGTACAACTGTCAATATTAACCACAGAAACGGGGAAAGCGTTTCTTTCTGGTAATCGTCGGATACATCAGTTTTATATTAAAAAATCAAATGCAATCAGTGATGTACTGGCATTACGTAAATGTCTTTCCCGCGAATCTTTCGATATCGTACTTGATCCTTTTGAAACCATGCCTTCCTTTGGTCACAGCCTGTTGCTGTCGGGTGTCAGACACGCTCATATCCTGGGTTTTGATAAGTGGTATCAACGTTACTATACCGTTTACCATCCGCATGATGAGAAGTTAACGGCGCATATGTGTACACGGGCCAGTGAAATACTGCGTCATTTTTATGGCGATGAACGTCATGAATTTGATGTGAGTTATGATTTACCGCTGCCAGAGTCGGTTGAAAAAGATGTTCTGAATTTTGTTGGCGACTCAAAAATAATTATTATCAATGCATTAGGGGCAAAGAAAATCTGCCGACTGTCTGATGAGCAGATCGGTACGATTTATTCGCATCTCTGTAAACAGTATCCGTGTTACCGAATTATTTTTACCGGCTTAGCCGAAGATATTCGCTCTATTGCGATACCGGGCATTGAATCACTGCCCTTTAAAGAATTCATTTATACGGTTGCACTGACAAAATTCAGTCAGTATGTGATCTCCGTGGATACCGCACTGGTCCATATTGCATCGGCATATGAAATTCCTACGCTCGCGCTTTACCCAAATGCGCGACAAACGACCTACCCCTCACACCTCATCTGGGCACCGAATAACTGCAATGCGTTACAGGTGGTCTCTCCTACGTATACGGTGAAGGATATTAGCCTGAAGGTGCTGACTGAATCGGTAGAGGGGTTGCTGTCAAAACACCAGAAGTGAGTGATAGCTCACTTCTGATCGTCAGGTTATTGTGACGCAATATCGCCGTGCTGTCGGTTTTTCTTGAGGAAAAGCATTAAAACGATCGCGGTTATTAAGATGATTGGCACGCTCCGGGACCAGAGAATAACATCACTCAGCCCGATTCCAATGGCGGCTAACGTTAAGGCAAACAGTCCCAGCGAACGGTGATAATAGACCGTAAAGAACAACGCGATATAGAAGAAAAGCGTCGACAGAACCCCGGCAATCCCTTTCAGTGAGGCGGCTTCGATGAACTCATTGTGCAAATGGACATTCGAAAATTCGAGTGCGCCTTGCAGGTACTTATGTTCTTTCGCTAATTCCGTCATTCGCTGTGCCCGCGTATCGGCCGAGCGTGCCGCGAACGGCGCGTCTTTAAAGATATCAAAGCCAATCTCATACATCGCCAGCCGTGCGCCCAGAGAACTATTACTGTTGCCCTGACTGTAGCGATTCAAATCTGAAACACCTTCATGGTAACGGTTATAAATCGGCTTACTGAATATGGCGATCAGGACAACCAGCGCAATCAAAAAGCCAATGACTGAAAAGAAGAGTTTTTTTGGCGACTTGATATACCCGGCAACCAACGACAGCGCACAGATCACCGGGAAGATCAACAGCGTGGAACGCGTCTGGGTAAGTGCCAGGGCATAGAATATCGCGATGGCATTCAATAAAAATAATATCGGGTGATTCCGCTGGGTGTAGAGAATCGATATTCCGCTGACAATCCCGACAAACATAATGGAGTAGGCGGCGCCCGTAGCCGTACCAATGCCGAAATCAAGACGAGCCATGCCAGTAGTGGATTTTATGTAATATGCATATCCCGCGATAAAAAATGACAGTGAATACAGGATATAAAGCGGTAACTCTTTCTTAATGCGAATTCTTGACGTCAGCGCCAATAAAGTAAGAAAAGCGCCAAAGAGAAAGATTTTCGCCGTGTTCAAATAACTGTGATAGGTCGCGCGAAAGGGAGAGTGATCAACCTTAAAGGCGGAATACCAGACGACATCCAGCGCGCCGATGCTAAAAATAGCGAGCGGTAGCAACCAATACTGTACCGAATAGCTTTCAGGTTTACCGCGTAATAGCAGCGCCAACAGACCCAATATCGCCGTAACATTATATAACTTCATGCTTAGCGTATTATCAAACATTGCGACAATCAGCGTGATGGCACAGAGCAAATAAGTTGTTACTTCCAGTGCTGAAGACGTCTTCGTGGCGTAGTGACGCCAGGGACTGATAAGACTCAAGGTTGGCATTCAATTACCTTTATAATAATGATGATAGTTCGTCGCGGACTGAATCAGCGTTTAGCATTGCTAATTGATTTCCTGGCGCACGACACGCCACCTGGTTCTTCCCGTAACCACCAATGAGCCCTGGATCCGTAGGACCGTACAACGTGATGTTAGGTCGATCGAGTGCGGCGGTCAGATGGCTTAACCCCGTATCGACTGAAACGACAAATTTTGCTCCCGCCAGCACGCGTGCGACGCCTTCCAGCGTCATTCGCGGTAATACCTCAACGTGAGCGAATCCCTCAGATAACCTCTTCGCCCGTGCTTCTTCATGAGGCGCGCCCCAGGGCAATTTAATGCTTATCCCACTGTCAGCTAACAGACCGATTAACGCTCGCCAGTTTGCTTCCGGCCAGTGCTTATCATCGCGCGTTGTGGCATGCAAAAAGACGGCATAGGGCTGTTCACCCGTACTTCCGAAGGTAAGGAAATGCTGCGCAATGGCATAATCGCCCTGCGACGCCGGTTTTTGATAGCCTAAACTTTTTGCAAACAGTTCGCGCGTACGCTCTACGGCATGCTGTTGTCTGGCAATATGATGGCGGCGATTATAGAACAGGCTGGCCAGCGGTTCACGCGCGGTTTGCCAGTCCATGCCGTGTTTAACCCCATGCGCCAGACGTGTGACCAGCGCCGCGCTTTTCACCAGTCCCTGGGCGTCGATGATAGCGTCATAACGCTCAGCCTGTACGGCATCACGAAAGGCTTTGCGTTCTGCTTTAATCGGCGCGGAAAACCAGGCTTTACGCCAACGGCGAATCGCCACGGGGATGACACGGTTCACCGCGGCATGCCAGGACGGTATCTGCGCAAACCCTTCTTCAACCACCCAGTCAAACTGAATATCGGGGATGGCCTGTTGTGCATCCGTGAGTGCCGGCAGGGTATGTAGCACATCACCCATTGAGGACGTTTTGACGATCAGAACCCGCATTCGTCAGGCTTCCTCTTGCAGTAACAGACTGTTGAGTTCTTCCAGCACGCGCGCCGGCGTAATGTCGATCAGACTCTGATGATAGCCTTCGGCGGCATCGCCTTTGCGTACTTTGTGATAGCCCGTTATCAGGCGAATCACACGTGCTTTATGTGACAGAGGCGGGGTGAAATCCGGGCTACTTGGGCCATAGAGAGCGACCAGCGGGCGATTCAGCGCCGCGGCGACGTGCATCAGGCCGGAGTCGTTGGTGACAACGGCTTTACACGCGCCAATCAATATGACCGCCTGTTCGAGCTGTGTTTCGCCCGCCAGGTTACGACACCACGCCTGTTGTTCATCACTCAATGTCGCCAGAATTTCGTTTCCAGCCTCATGATCTTTCGCCGAGCCAAACAGCACTATCTGATAGCCTTCATCGATGAGCTGTTTCGCCAGCTCCGCATAATGGTAGTGCGGCCAGCGTTTTGCCGGACCGAACTCCGCGCCGGGGCAAAAGCCAATCATCGGACGTTCGTCAGAAAGCGAAAACGCGCTGCAGGTTAACGACTTTTCACCTTCGCTCACCTGGAGTTGCGGCCACAATATCGGCTGCGGCAGATCTTTCGCCGTGCGCATCACGCCTTTATCGTAGGCCAGCGCCACGTAACGCTCGACCATTAAGGGCCAGGCGGCTTTATCCAGTACGCGCGCATCGTTAAGCAGGCCGTAGCGCATTTCACCGCGCCAGCCCGTACGGTGAGGGATACCGGCAAAGAAAGGAACCAGCGCTGATTTAAACGAGTTGGGCAACACGTAAGCGCGATCATAGCGTTTTTCACGCAGACTGTGACCCAGTTTGCGGCGTTCGCCAAGTTCGAGTGCGCCGTGGCCGAGCGGCATTGGAATTGCCTCGTTGACTTCCGGCATCCGCGATAACAACGGACGGCACCATGCCGGTGCCATCACATCGATTATCGCCTGGGGATAGCGCGCCTTGAGCGTGCGATAGAGACTTTGCGACATCATCATGTCGCCTACCCAGGACGGGCCAATCACCAGAATCCTCATAGATTGCCTGCCTTACGCGTCGCGGTTCAGCCAGGTCATATATTCCGTAACGCCTTCGGCAACGGTCTTGAAGGGCTTATCGTAGCCCGCAGCGCGCAGGTTGGTCAGATCGGCCTGAGTAAATGCCTGGTAGCGACCTTTCAGTTTTTCCGGGAACGGAATGTACTCAAGTTCACTTTTCTTATGGTATGCCAGCGCGGCATCTGCCACCGCCTGGAAGGATTCTGCACGACCGGTACCCAGGTTAAAGATACCGGACACGCCGTTCTCCCAGAACCACAGATTTACATCCGCCACGTCGCCGACGTACACGAAGTCACGCTTAAAGTTTTCGCTACCTTCAAACAGCTTCGGCGTTTCGCCGTTGTTGAGTTGCGTATTGAGATGGAAAGCCACGCTTGCCATGCTACCTTTATGGCCTTCGCGGGGTCCGTAGACGTTGAAGTAACGGAAGCCGACGATCTGTGAATTGGCTTCTGGCAGGATCTGACGCACATACTCGTCAAACAGGAATTTAGAGTAACCGTAAACGTTCAGCGGTTTCTCATATTCGCGGGATTCGATGAAATCAGACGTGCGACCGCCATAGGTGGCAGCGGAAGAGGCATACAGGAACGGAATTTCGCGCTCCAGGCAGTAATGCAGCAGCTCTTTGGAGTACTGATAGTTGTTATCCATCATGTACTTACCGTCCCACTCGGTGGTGGAAGAGCAGGCCCCTTCGTGGAAAATGGCTTCGATCTCGCCGAACTCTTCGCCCGCCATAATCTGGATTAAGAAATCTTCTTTATCCATATAGTCGGCAATGTTCAGATCCACCAGGTTAACAAACTTGGTGCCGTCTTTCAGGTTGTCCACCACCAGGATATCGGTGATGCCTTTATCATTCAGGGACTTAACGATGTTGCTGCCGATAAAGCCCGCGCCGCCGGTAACGATGATCATAACTGTAACCTATGAATTATGGAGTCAGAGACAATCTCAGACACGAATACCTCTTATCATATCACTACATAGCGTTGGCTTCAGCCATTCACCGAATGGTCGTGTGGGTACGCGTGATTTATCCTGCATTTTAAAGAAGTGATAATGCGTCATCTCGTATCAGCGTCCAGGGTTAGGTAAGATGTGCTGAAATTTGCCCAGTCTGGAGAATCGCAATGCGTGGGGATTTTTACAAACAGTTAACCAACGATCTGCAAACCGCCCGTGCGGAAGGATTGTTTAAAGAAGAGCGCATTATTACGTCTGCTCAGCAGGCCGATATCACGGTGGCGGATGGCAGCCACGTCATTAATTTCTGTGCCAACAACTATCTGGGGCTGGCGAACCATCCAGAGCTGATTGCTGCGGCAAAAGCCGGTATGGATTCTCACGGATTCGGGATGGCGTCGGTGCGCTTTATCTGCGGCACCCAGGACAGCCATAAACAGCTTGAGCAAAAGCTGGCTGAATTCCTCGGCATGGAAGATGCCATTCTTTACTCCTCCTGCTTTGATGCCAACGGCGGCCTGTTCGAAACGCTGCTCGGCGCCGAGGATGCGATTATTTCCGATGCCCTGAACCATGCCTCTATCATTGACGGCGTGCGCCTGTGTAAAGCAAAGCGCTTCCGCTATGCCAACAACGATATGCAGGAACTGGAAGCGCGTCTGCAAGAAGCGCGCGACGCCGGGGCTCGTCATGTGCTGATTGCCACTGACGGCGTGTTCTCAATGGACGGCGTCATCGCCAACCTGAAGGGCGTGTGCGATCTGGCTGACAAATACAACGCGCTGGTGATGGTCGATGACTCTCACGCGGTGGGGTTTGTCGGAGAGAACGGTCGTGGTTCCCATGAGTACTGCGACGTGATGGGCCGCGTAGATATCATCACCGGCACGCTGGGCAAAGCGCTTGGCGGCGCGTCTGGTGGCTATACCGCCGCGCGCAAAGAGGTGGTTGAATGGCTGCGTCAGCGCTCTCGCCCGTATCTGTTTTCTAACTCGCTGGCGCCGGCGATTGTCGCTGCCTCCATCAAAGTGTTGGAGATGGTTGAGTCTGGCGGTGAACTGCGCGATCGCCTGTGGGCCAACGCGCGTCAGTTCCGTGAGCAAATGTCTGCCGCCGGGTTTACCCTGGCCGGCGCCGATCACGCGATTATCCCGGTGATGCTGGGTGACGCGGTGATTGCACAAGACTTTGCCCGCGAGCTGCAAAAAGAGGGCATTTACGTCACAGGATTCTTCTATCCGGTTGTTCCGAAAGGCCAGGCGCGCATTCGTACTCAGATGTCTGCGGCGCATACCCCGGAACAAATCACCCGCGCGGTGGAAGCCTTCACCCGCATTGGTAAACAACTGGGCGTTATTGCCTGAGGATGTGAGATGAAAGCGTTATCCAAACTGAAAGCGGAAGAGGGCATCTGGATGACCGACGTTCCGGAACCGGAAGTCGGCCACAACGATCTGCTGATTAAAATCCGTAAAACAGCCATCTGCGGCACTGACGTTCACATCTATAACTGGGATGAATGGTCGCAAAAAACCATCCCGGTTCCTATGGTTGTCGGCCATGAGTACGTTGGCGAAGTGGTCGGTATCGGTCAGGAAGTGAAAGGCTTCAAAATCGGCGACCGCGTGTCTGGGGAAGGGCACATTACCTGCGGACACTGCCGTAACTGTCGTGGCGGACGCACGCACCTGTGCCGTAATACCACAGGTGTGGGCGTGAACCGTCCGGGCTGTTTCGCAGAATACCTGGTGATCCCGGCGTTCAACGCGTTCAAAATTCCGGACAATATCTCGGATGACCTGGCCTCCATCTTTGACCCGTTTGGCAACGCGGTGCATACGGCGTTGTCGTTCGATCTGGTCGGCGAAGACGTGCTGGTGTCGGGGGCTGGCCCTATCGGCATCATGGCGGCGGCGGTAGCGAAGCACGTGGGTGCACGCAACGTGGTGATCACCGACGTGAACGAATACCGTCTTGAACTGGCGCGTAAGATGGGTATCACCCGCGCAGTCAACGTGTCGAAAGAGAGCCTGAACGAGGTGATGGACGAACTGGGCATGACTGAAGGGTTTGATGTCGGCCTGGAGATGTCCGGTGCGCCGCCAGCATTCCGCGCGATGCTTGACACCATGAACCACGGTGGTCGGATTGCGATGCTGGGCATTCCTCCCTCAGACATGTCTATCGACTGGACGAAGGTGATCTTTAAGGGACTGTTCATTAAAGGCATTTACGGCCGCGAGATGTTCGAAACCTGGTACAAGATGGCCGCGCTGATTCAGTCTGGTCTGGATCTGTCGCCGATCATCACCCACCGCTTCTCGATTGATGAGTTCCAGAAAGGCTTTGACGCTATGCGTTCAGGCCAGTCCGGGAAAGTCATTCTCAGCTGGAATTAATCAGATAAGGCCGGAAAATCCGGCCTTATTTCCTGAGGAATATCTGGAAAGCTGTAAAGAATTGTCATTGTCATAAATAATTCGTAATTGCGTCGTAGTCTTATATTGCTGTTTACCTGATGCCCCTACGCTGAAGTCTCCTGGAGCCTTTACAAATATTATTATCAGCCTTAATCGTTTCTTAATACAAAGGCTGTAAAAAGGCGGATAACTTCAAAGGCATTCGGTAATTTATTATGATGAAAAGTACAAACAGACTCAGTGTTATTATCCCGTTATATAATGCGGGTAATGATTTTAAAGCCTGCATGGAATCTCTCGTCGCGCAAACATGGACTGCCCTGGAAATTATTATTGTCAATGACGGGTCAACGGATAATTCTGTTGATATAGCAAAGTATTACGCCGAAAACTATCCTCATGTACGACTGCTCCACCAGGCGAATGCCGGAGCATCGGTCGCCCGTAACCGCGGGATGGAGGTGGCGAGTGGTAAGTACATCGCATTTGTTGATGCCGATGACCTCGTCTATCCGCACATGTACGAAACGCTAATGACAATGGCGCTGGAGGACGATCTGGACGTCGCGCAGTGCAATGCCGACTGGAGCGAGCGGGATACCGGCGTGACCTGGCAATCTATTCCGACCGACCGGATCCGTTCAACCGGCGTACTCACCGGTCCTGACTGGCTGCGTATGGCGCTTTCTTCCCGCCGCTGGACCCACGTGGTGTGGATGGGGGTTTATCGTCGGGATGTGATTGAAAAGAATAACATCCGCTTTATTCCCGGATTACATCATCAGGATATTGTGTGGACCACGGAATTTATGTTTAACGCGCTGCGTGCGCGTTATACGGAAGAATCCTTGTATAAATATTTCTTACATAATAATTCTGTCAGCCGACTGAAACGTCAGGGTAATAAAAATCTGAACTATCAGCGACATTACATTAAGATCACCCGATTATTAGAGAAGCTGAATCGGAATTACGCAGACAGGATTACTATCTATCCTGAATTTCATCAACAAATAACGTATGAAGCATTGCGTGTTTGTCATTCCGTGCGCAAAGAACCCGATATTTTGACGCGGCAGCGAATGATCGCCGAGATTTTTACCTCGGGGATGTATAAACGTATGATAATGAACGTGCGCAGCGCCAAGGTCGCCTATCAGGCGTTACTGTGGTCAGTGAGATTGTACCAATGGCGCGACAAAACGCGTTCGCACCATCGTACTGCACGTAAAGCGCTTAATCTGGGTTAACGCTGTCATCACGGGGTGTTTTTCCCCAGCCTTGCCACTGATTCTGGAACCAGTTCACCAGCGTGCTCTGACTGATGCTTTCGCTTAACACGCTGAAGAATCGACTGGTATAGACCGGTTCTACGGGTTTCTTCGCTTTACACAACGCCACGCCGCGGAATGGATTTCGCGGGGCGTCGTTGGTTTTCGGCGGTGTCAAATTTGGCGTGGAGGTATCTACCTGCGGCTCATTGAGCAGGCTGCTCGGACGGACAAGGGTGATGTCGGCTGGCAGGTTATACACCATTTGCTGTAACACACGTACCGTCGACGGATGAGGGTGGCCTATCGCGATGGCAGAACCGTTGCGGCGGGCCAGATCAATCGCGCGGGTAAACTGGCGGCGAATGTCCACGTCGTTTTGCGTGTCGTCGAGAAACACTTTCCGCTTAATCACCTTTACGCCGGTTCCGGATGCGGCACGCATCGCCTGACTGTTACCGATGGTCATACTGTCGAGAAAATAGAGATCGTAGCGTTCCAGCGCCTGCATCACTTTTTGCATACCAAACAGGCTGGAAGTCATTGCGCTGCCCATGTGGTTGTTGAGCCCCACCGCGTAAGGCACTTTGCCAACCGCCTCGCGAATGATCCGTTCAATTTCGTCGCTGCTCATCTCCGGACGTAGGGTGTCTTTCTCCAGCGGCTGTTTACTCAGCGGTGACATCGGCAGATGGATCAGCACTTCATGACCGCTGTTATGCGCTTTGGTCGCCATTTCGCGCGCATGAGGCGCATTGGGTAGCACGGCGACGGAGATTTGAGAGGGCATCGCCAGCACCTGATTTTCGTAATGCGGGCGGTAGCCAAAATCGTCAATGACGATGGCGAGTTTGCCAGCAAAAACAGGGGAGGCGAATGCCAGCAGGCTGGCGAATGAAAGAACAGTACGACGAAACTGAGGCAAAACTTATCTTCCCAACCACGGTTGTGGATTGACGGCCTGACCCTGGCGACGAATTTCGAAATAGAGCGACGGTCGACCCTGACCCCCGCTGCTACCCACCAGCGCAATCGGCTGGCCGGCGCGAACCTGCGTACCGACACTGACCAGCGCACTCTGGTTGTAGCCATAAAGACTCATGTCGCCCTTGCCGTGTTCAACGACGACGACCAGTCCGTATCCCTGCAGCCAGTCCGCCAGAATGACGCGACCATCGGCAATGGCTTTCACTTCAGTGCCTTCAGACGCACCGATAACCATCCCCTTCCAACGTAGCTCACCTTGCAGTTGTTCGCCATAGCGATGCAGCGTGGGGCCACGAACGGGCCAGAATGCCTGGCCGCGTGGCGAACCCAGACCGCCGGTACGCGACATCAGCGATTTCTCACTGTCGGTGGGCTTGTACGTGGTGCCTTTGCGGGTGGCCTCTTTCTGGCGATTACGTACCGCTTCCGCCTCGCGTGCTTCTCGTTCGGCACGGGCTTTGGCGGCCGCCTCGGCACGGGCAATGCTGTTACGCAAACGGGATTCGTTGGCGCGCAGTTCACTGAGCTGTTGCTGGCCCTGCTGAATGGAGGATTCCAGCCCGGCGAGGGTTTTCTTACGTTCGTTACGCGCCTGTTCAAGCTTCGCCTGCTGGGCGCGCTGTTCATACAGCAGCGTCTGTTGCTGACTCTGCTTCTCTTCCAGTTCGGCACGCTGGGCGGCGACCTCTTCGCGAGTCTGCTTCAACTCGTTGATCGTCTCCTGGCGCGCCTGGTTCAGATAACCAAAGTAGGCCTGCAAACGCTGACCGCGCTGGCTCTCTTCACCGCTGAGGATAAGCTGAATACCCGTGTGTTCACCCTGGCGAAACGCGGCATCCAGCTGCGCGGCAAGGCTGCGCTCCTGGTTGGCTTTCTGCCGTTCCAGCTTCGCAATAGAAGCATTCATCTCATCGATTTGTTTGTTCAGCTGCGCAAGCGTGTTTTGCGTTTCACGTAACTGGCGTGCGGCGGCGGAGATGGCCTCTTCCTGCGCCTTCAGTTGCGCAAGCAGGCCAGAACGTTGTTGCTGTTGCTGACGAACAGCACGTTCTTTGGCGGCGATATCTGCCTGAATGGATTTAAGCTGATCGCGGTCATCCGCGTGGGCGGAAAAGGTGCACAACAATACGCCAGCGCTCACCACGCTGGCGTAAATCAAGGGCCTGACTGAAAACCGTCTTGGTTTCATGGCCCCATTTTCGCTATTTATCGTCTTTCCCCTCATGGGGAAGGATTATTCCACGATGAACAGCGGCTTACCAGTCATCTCTTGCGGGATTTCCATGCCCATTAGCGTCAACATGGTGGGGGCGATATCGGAAAGTTTGCCGCCTTCCACCGCTTTCACATTTTTGTTGCCGACATAAATCAGCGGAACCGGCAGGTTAGTGTGCGCGGTGTGCGCCTGACCGGTTGCCGGATCGCGCATTTGCTCGGCGTTGCCGTGGTCAGCGGTGATCAGCAGTTGACCGCCAACGGACTCAACCGCTTTTGCCACCTGCTCAACACAGTGGTCCAGCGCTTCAACCGCTTTAACCGCCGCTTCCATCACACCGGTATGACCGACCATGTCGCCGTTCGGGTAGTTACAGATGATGGTGTCGTATTTCCCGCTTTCGATAGCGGCCACCAGTTTTTCGGTCAGCTCTGCGGAGCTCATTTCCGGCTGCAGATCGTAGGTCGCCACTTTCGGTGAGTTGATCAGGATGCGATCTTCACCGGTGAACGGTTCTTCGACGCCGCCGTTGAAGAAGAAGGTGACGTGGGCGTATTTTTCGGTTTCAGAGATACGCAGCTGCGTTTTGTCATTCTTCGCCATCCACTCACCAAACGTGTTCGCCAGCGAGGCGGGCGGATAGGCAACGGCCGTTTTGATGTCGGCAGCGTATTCGGTCAGCATTACGAAGTTCAGGTTAACCACTTTCTTGCGCGCGAAGCCGTCGAAGTCGGTGTTAACAAAAGCACGGGTGATTTCACGCGCGCGGTCAGCACGGAAGTTCATGAAAATGAGCGCGTCGCCGTCTTCCATCGCGGCATCGGCCTGGCCTGCGGCGCGGATCACGGTGGCTTTCACGAATTCATCGTTTTCATCGCGGGCATAGGCGGCCTGCAGACCTTCAACGGCGGTATTAGCCTGGAATTCACCCTGCGCCAGCGTCATCAGGTCATATGCTTTCTCCACGCGATCCCAACGGTTGTCGCGGTCCATCGCATAGTACCGGCCAATGATAGAGGCGACGCGACCTTTGCCCAGCGCGGCAAATTTCTCTTCGAATTTTTTCAGCGAAGACTCTGCGCTGCGTGGCGGCGTATCGCGGCCATCGAGGAAAGCATGCAGATAGATTTTCTCTGCGCCACGCTCAGCGGCCAGTTCAACCATCGCCATGATGTGATCTTCGTGGCTATGGACGCCACCGGCAGAGAGCAGACCCATGATGTGCACGGCTTTACCGGCGTTTTTCGCCTGGTCAACCGCGGCGGTCAGCGTTGGGTTGGCAAAGAAAGTGCGTTCTTTAATTTCAACGTCCAGACGGGTCAGGTCCTGATACACGATGCGGCCCGCGCCCAGGTTAACGTGACCGACTTCGGAGTTACCCATCTGACGATCGGGCAGGCCCACTTCCAGACCTGAAGCATCGATCAGGGTATGCGGGCGTTTTGCCCACAGCGCATCCATTACCGGGGTTTTGGCATTAAAAATGGCGTTATCCTGGCTGTCTTCACGGTAGCCATAGCCATCCAGAATCACCAGTACCATAGGTTTTTTAGAAACCGACATTGCGAAACCTCACACTCAAGAGACAAAAATAATTGCGTAATTTTACTACAGCTGAATCGATAAAATAGCCTCAGAAGATCAAAGAATGGGGCAGGCTGGTTCACGGATGGTACGGATTTGCACTTTTTTTTCCGTAGCGCCCCGCAAAAATGCAATCCATTGCACGCGCTGGCTGTATTTGCGTCAACGCGCAGGTATACTCCTGTCCTGGTTTTTTTAATCACTGAGTCGGGAGTTGTTACCCCCCATGCAAGAAATTATGCAATTTGTTAGCCGCCATCCCATACTGAGTATCGCCTGGATTGCGTTACTGGTGGCGGTTTTGTTCACCACGTTTAAAGGCCTGACGTCGAAAGTTAAGGTCATCACTCGCGGCGAAGCCACGCGTCGTATCAACAAAGAAGACGCCGTTATCGTGGATTTACGTCAGCGTGACGATTTCCGCAAAGGCCATATCGCGGGTTCCATTAACCTGCTGCCCAGCGAAATCAAAGCGAACAACGTGGGCGAGCTGGAAAAACACAAAGACAAACCGGTTATCGTGGTCGATGGTTCCGGCATGCAGTGCCAGGAAGCGGCAAACGCGCTGATCAAAGCAGGCTTTGAGAACGTGTCTGTGCTGAAAGAAGGCGTTGCGGGCTGGAGCGGTGAGAATCTGCCGCTGGTTCGTGGGAAATAATTTTCCCGACGTAAACGAATTTGGAGATAAGTATGGCCAATATCGAGATCTACACTAAAGCAACCTGCCCGTTTTGCCATCGTGCGAAAGCGCTGCTGAACAGCAAGGGTGTGAGCTTCCAGGAACTGCCGATCGACGGCGATGCCGTGAAGCGTGAAGAGATGATCAAGCGCAGCGGTCGTACGACGGTTCCACAGATTTTTATTGATGCACAGCACATTGGCGGCTGTGATGACTTGTATGCGTTGGATGCGCGTGGTGGACTTGATCCCCTGCTGAGCTAACGCTGGGCCATGTTATTGGCATCAAGCGCTATTTAAGGACAACACTAAAGGGTTTTCTACACATGTCAGAACAAAACAACACCGAAATGGCTTTCCAGATCCAGCGTATTTACACCAAAGATGTCTCTTTCGAAGCGCCAAATGCGCCGCATGTTTTCCAGAAAGATTGGCAGCCAGAGGTTAAACTTGATCTGGATACAGCATCTACTCAACTGGCAGATGACGTATACGAAGTGGTGCTGCGTGTTACCGTAACGGCTTCCCTCGGTGAAGAAACGGCGTTCCTGTGCGAAGTTCAGCAAGGCGGTATCTTCTCTATCAGCGGAATCGAAGGCACCCAGATGGCGCATTGCCTGGGCGCATACTGCCCGAACATTCTGTTCCCGTATGCCCGCGAATGCATCACCAGCCTGGTTTCACGCGGTACGTTCCCGCAACTGAACCTTGCGCCGGTTAACTTTGATGCGCTGTTCATGAACTATTTACAGCAGCAGGCTGGCGAAGGTACTGAAGAACATCAGGATGCCTGATGAACCAAAGTAATGCTTCAATGACTGTGATCGGTGCCGGCTCGTACGGCACCGCTCTTGCCATCACCCTGGCAAGAAATGGCCACCAGGTTGTCCTGTGGGGCCATGATCCTAAACATATCGCGACCCTTGAGCACGATCGCTGCAATGTCGCGTTCCTCCCGGATGTGCCTTTCCCCGATACGTTACGCCTCGAAAGCGACTTAGCTACTGCGCTGGCGGCCAGCCGCGATATTCTGGTGGTCGTGCCAAGCCATGTCTTTGGCGAAGTATTGCGACAGATTAAGCCTCTGCTGCGTCCTGACGCGCGTCTGGTCTGGGCAACCAAAGGGCTGGAAGCAGAGACGGGACGCCTGTTGCAGGATGTTGCCCGTGAAGCGCTGGGCGATAAAATCCCGCTGGCAGTGATTTCCGGACCGACGTTCGCGAAAGAGCTGGCGGCAGGCATGCCGACGGCCATCTCCCTGGCCTCCACTGACGACACCTTTGCTGATGACTTACAGCAACTGCTGCACTGCGGTAAGAGTTTCCGTGTCTACAGCAACCCGGATTTCATCGGCGTCCAGTTGGGCGGCGCGGTGAAGAACGTGATTGCGATCGGCGCAGGAATGTCTGACGGCATTGGTTTTGGCGCTAACGCCCGTACTGCGCTAATTACGCGTGGCCTGACAGAGATGTCGCGTCTGGGCGCGGCGCTGGGCGCCGATCCCCAGACCTTTATGGGAATGGCCGGGTTAGGCGATCTGGTGCTGACCTGTACCGACAACCAGTCGCGCAACCGCCGTTTTGGCATGATGCTCGGTCAGGGCATGGATGTACAAGGCGCGCAGGACAAGATTGGACAGGTGGTTGAAGGCTACCGCAATACAAAAGAAGTTCGCGAGTTGGCGCACCGTTTTGGTGTCGAAATGCCAATAACCGAGGAAATTTATCAAGTATTATATTGCGGAAAAAACGCGCGCGAGGCAGCATTGACGTTATTAGGTCGTGCACGCAAGGATGAGCGAAGCAGCCACTAGTCTCAAGGATCCGTTTTTAAAAAATGACCCGGCCCGCGAAGAACGGGCCGGTCGTTAGCCTCATTACCTGGAGCCCGCAATGCCGTGTGAAGAACTGGATATCGTCTGGAACAATATAAAAACCGAAGCCCGCGCTCTGGCAGACTGTGAGCCTATGCTGGCCAGTTTTTACCACGCAACGCTACTCAAGCATGAGAATCTGGGCAGTGCGCTAAGCTACATGCTGGCGAACAAACTGGCATCGCCCATTATGCCCGCCATTGCGATCCGTGAAGTGGTCGAAGAAGCGTACGCAGCAGACCCGGAAATGATCGCCTCAGCAGCCTGTGATATTCAGGCCGTCCGCACGCGTGACCCGGCGGTCGATAAATACTCCACTCCGCTTTTGTACCTGAAAGGTTTTCATGCCTTGCAGGCATACCGTATTGGTCACTGGTTATGGAATGAAGGCCGCCGCGCGCTGGCAATCTTCCTGCAAAACCAGGTCTCCGTGACGTTCCAGGTGGATATTCACCCTGCGGCGAAGATTGGTCGTGGGATCATGCTCGATCATGCCACCGGCATTGTCGTCGGTGAGACGGCGGTGATCGAAGATGACGTGTCGATCCTGCAATCGGTCACCCTCGGCGGTACCGGTAAAACCAGTGGCGATCGTCATCCAAAAATTCGTGAAGGCGTGATGATTGGCGCGGGGGCGAAAATCCTCGGCAATATCGAAGTTGGACGTGGGGCAAAAATTGGCGCCGGTTCCGTGGTGTTACAACCCGTTCCGCCGCACACTACCGCCGCTGGCGTTCCGGCGCGCATTGTCGGTAAGCCAGACAGCGATAAGCCGTCAATGGATATGGATCAGCATTTCAACGGGATACACCATACGTTTGAGTACGGCGACGGTATTTGATCTTTTGCCCGGTGGCGCTGTGCTTACCGGGCCTACAAAACCGCAGGTCGGATAAGGCGACAGCCGCCATCCGACGATTCAAAGTGTGCGCAAGACTGCGCCAGGATATCCCAACTGGCGCCACGCCTCATACACCACCACCGACACGGCATTTGACAGGTTCATACTGCGGCTGTCCGGCATCATCGGAATACGTATTTTTTGTTCAGCGGGCAGGGCATCGAGAATGCTGGCTGGCAGACCGCGCGTCTCCGGACCAAACATCAGATAGTCGCCATCCTGATAGCTCACCGCGCTGTGTGCAGGCGTGCCCTTGGTCGTCAGCGCGAACAGGCGCTGCGGTTTTTCAGCTTCGAGAAATGCAGCGTAATCATGATGGCGAACCACCGCAGTAAATTCATGATAATCCAGTCCCGCGCGGCGCAGGCGTTTGTCGTCCCAGGTAAAGCCCATCGGCTCAATAATATGCAGACGAAAGCCTGTGTTTGCGCACAGACGAATGATGTTGCCCGTGTTCGGCGGGATTTCTGGTTCAAATAAGACGATGTTGAGCATGCTGCCCCCTTAATTACGGGGGGCAGAATAACACTTTCATTACGCCGCATCACCTTGCGATAGCGGTGCCAGTGCGGCAGGGAGCTTGTTGATTTCCTGTACCAGGGAATTCTTGCTGATGTCGGTGATGGATTTCGCACCGGTCAGCGTCATGGCAACTTTCATCTCTTTTTCAATCAGATTCAGCAGATTGGCCACTCCCGCCTGACCTGCCGTCGCCAACGCGTACAGATACGCACGGCCCAGCAAAACGGTATCTGCGCCCAGCGCAATCATTCGCACCACGTCCAGCCCGTTACGGATACCGCTGTCCGCGAGAATGGCGATATCGCCTTTCACCGCATCGGCAATGGCGGGCAGTGCGCGCGCGGAAGAGAGCACGCCGTCCAACTGACGGCCTCCGTGGTTAGAGACCACAATCCCATCTGCACCAAAGCGAACGGCGTCGCGGGCGTCTTCCGGATCGAGGATCCCTTTGATCACCATCGGGCCATCCCAGAACTCCCGGATCCACTCAAGGTCCTTCCATGAAATTGACGGATCAAAGTTGTTTGCCAGCCAGCCGATGTAATCTTCCAGTCCGGTTGGCTTGCCGAGGTAAGCGGAGATATTGCCGAGATCGTGAGGACGACCATTCAGACCGACGTCCCAGGCCCACTGTGGATGAGTGACCGCCTGCCAGTAGCGACGCAGCGCGGCATTCGGGCCGCTCATCCCGGAGTGAGCGTCACGATAGCGTGCCCCCGGCGTCGGCATATCGACCGTAAAGACCAGCGTTGAACAGCCCGCCGCTTTTGCCCGTTCCAGCGCATTACGCATGAATCCACGGTCGCGCAGAACATACAACTGGAACCACATCGGACGGTTAATAGTGGGCGCGACTTCTTCTATCGGGCACACGGAGACGGTGGAAAGGGTAAACGGGATCCCTTTCGCATCGGCTGCCGCTGCAGCCTGCACTTCGCCACGGCGGGCATACATGCCGCACAGCCCGACCGGCGCCAGCGCCACGGGCATCGACAGTTTTTCGTTAAACAGCGTGGTTTCCAGGCTCAAGTCAGACATGTTTTTCAGCACGCGCTGGCGTAGCGCCACGTCCGATAAGTCTTCCACGTTACGCCGCAGGGTATGCTCCGCATACGCGCCGCCGTCGATGTAGTGAAACAGGAACGGGGGCAGAATGCGCTGGGCTGCGGCGCGATAATCGCTGGCGGCTGAAATAATCATGCTTTGTTCTCCCTGGGATTTTCATTGTGGTCGCCGGGCAAACGGGTAATGCGCGCCTGGCGGGCCTGGTCTTCATCAAATTGTTTAATGGTGGTATGGACGAAACTGAGGTGCGCCATCATCGCCTTACGCGCGCCGTCTGCGTCGCCCGCGAGAATGGCATCCAGTACGGCCTGATGTTGCTCCGTCAGCCGGGAAAAGACGGGCGGAACGAGATACATGCGCTGTCGGCTTTGTTTCACCGACGAATGCAGAACGTCGAAGAACCCGCGCATCGTTTGTAACAGCACCACGTTATGCGAGGCTTCGGCGATAGCCAGATGAAAACGAACGTCGGCCTGTGAGGCAAGATCCGGGTCTTCGCTGAGCGTGGCGTCAAAGCAGAGTTTGATTTTCTCTTTGTCGGCTGTGGTGGCGCGTATCGCCGCATGCCAGGCCGTACTGGCTTCGATGGCGTGTCGGGCTTCGAGAATATCGAAACTGTAATCCGGGTCGTCGGCCATCAGGGTTTTCAGCGGCTGAACAATGTTCTGTTCAGACCACTCTTCATGCTGCCAGCGGACAAACGTGCCGCCGCCGCGACGGCTGAGTAGCACGCCTTCGCTGACGAGCTTTGCCAGCGCTTCGCGCAGCGAGTTACGCGAGACGCCAAGCTGTACCGCCAGTTGGCGCTCGGCGGGCAATTTCATGCCCGCTTCCAGCTGTTGTTCTTCAATCAGCGCCCGCACACGAGAGGCAACCTCGTCCGACAGGCGTCTGGGCATCACGATCATGGAATCATCCAGGTTAAGACGTAAGCCTGAAGCGTGGTGATCACGCCCACCATGCAGGTGAAAATCAGGCTGTGTTTGACGGTAAAACGGAACAGATCCGACTCTTTGCCGACCAGTCCGACCGCCGCACAGGCGATGGCGATGGACTGCGGCGAAATCATTTTTCCGGTGACGCCACCGGTGGTATTGGCCGCCACCATCAGCACATCGGACACGCCGATTTGCTGTGCGGCAGTTGCCTGCAGGGCGGCAAACAGCGCGTTAGATGAGGTATCTGAACCGGTCAGGAATACCCCCAGCCAGCCGAGGAACGGCGAGAAGAAGGTAAAGGCGCTGCCCGTGTGCGCCAGCGCTAACGCCAGCGTCGAGGAGAGCCCGGAATAGTTGGAGATAAACGCAAAGGCCAGCACCATCCCGATGGAGTAGATCGGCAGCGCCAGTTCCTTCAGCGTGCTGCCGAAGGTCTGAATGGCGGCGGAAGGCTTCATCTTCAGCCAGACGATTGACAGCAGTGCGGCGAACAGAATGGCGGTGCCAGTCGCGGAGAACCAGTCAAATTTATACACTGCCGCGTAGGCGGTAGCTTCGTGAACCACGGGCGGCATGCGGGCAACCAGTTTGTCGAGGAACGGGACCGGGATGTTAATCACCCAGTCGTACAGCGCGCCGCCGGGAGCGAACAGGGCTTTAAACGGCGGCACGCTCCAGAGGGTTACGGTGGCCGTCAGGAACAGAAACGGCGACCAGGCGCGAACAACCTGTCCGGCGGTATAGTTCGTGCGTGCCAGCGTCTGATCAACTTGTGATGCGCCCATATCGCCAAAGCGGAAGATGCGAACCGGCTGCCAGCGTTTCAGGAACAGCGTCAGACAGACCAGCGAGACCAGCGAGGAGATGATGTCCGGCAATTCCGGGCCGATAAAGTTGGAGCTGAGGTACTGAGCAATAGCGAATGAACCACCCGCCACCATGACCGCAGGCCAGGTCTCTTTCACGCCGCGCCAGCCATCCATGATCGCCATGATCCAGAACAGTACGATAATTGTCAGGAACGGTAACTGACGACCCACCATCTGGCCGATTTCAAAGCTGTCCAGCCCAGTCACCTGGCCGGCGACCAGAATCGGGATCCCCATGGCACCAAACGCCACGGGCGCGGTATTGACGATCAGGCACAGTCCAGCGGCATACAGCGGGTTAAACCCGAGACCTACCAGCAGCGCGGCAGTGATGGCAACGGGGGCACCAAATCCCGCCGCCCCTTCGAGGAAGGCACCAAATGAGAAGCCGACGATCAGCATTTGCAAACGCTGGTCAGGGGTAATTGACAGAATGGACGAGCGGATGATGTCGAACTGCCCGGTTTTCACCGAGATTTTGTAAACAAACACTGCGGCGATAATGATCCAGGCAATCGGCCATAGACCGTAGAAGAAACCGTACACCACCGAGGCCAGTGCGTGATCGACCGGCATTTTGTAGAACAGCAGCGCCACGGCCAGCGCAATCACCACCGTCCACGAAGCGGCAACATAGCCTTTCAGCTTGAGCTTAATCAGCGCGAAAAAGAAAAACAGAATCGGGAGCGATGCGATCAGACTGGAAAGCCAGATGTTACCGGCCGGATCGTAGTTTTGTTGCCAGAGATTCATTGCAGGTCTCCTGAGGGCCACACGCACAATGCAGTGAGTCTGTGCTCATCTTTTCGTCACATTATGTGTAAAAGTGGTCCTGCCAATATTGTTGTGTAGGGATAATGACAACGAATGGTTAATCAAATGTTATTTATTGGCAACGGCAGTGTAGGCTTAAATTAATGAATTGTGAACCAGTGGTCGTAACTGAAGGGGATTGGTAGGGCCAATTAAGGGAGGACCGGACAGCGGACGTGCTGCCCGGTATAAAAATCAAAACTCGGTCTTTGCGAAGCCAGTCATCTCTTGCAGGCCCATTTCGCGGCCTAAGGCGGTCATTGGATGAACCACCACCAGACCGCGCACGCTTTTCTTCAGCTTGCCCATATCGGCCTGCTCTTTTTTGCTGATCGCACGACGGTACGGCAGGTTCATCAGTTTCTGCGCCTCTTTGCTCAGTTTTTGACTGTGAACGTCACGCAGACGGGCGATTTCTGCTTCCAGTGTGGCTTTCTCTTTTTCCAGCTCAGCGTATTTATCGGCGGCTTCAACCAGAGACAGATCGGCCTGCTGGTGGCGGATAGCGTCGAGGCGATCGCTCAGACGTTTGATTTCGTTTTTTTCGACTTCTTTCATGGAATGGCTTCTGATAGAAATAAGGTGAATGGACTATAGTATGCGCGCAGAGCGGGTTTATTCACAACTAATGGGATAATAATCAAATAACGCGAGTATTCAGTTGCTAACTATTTTTCTAATGGACTGATTAATTAAACATTTTAGACAATAACAGGATCATGTAAGAGATAATTTGCCGCCAATGGATTAAGCACGTTTTCCTTAATGTCATGACGCGGGCGATCCTACACTAAAATTGACCGTTGCGCTTAAGCACGGCGGGACCGCATGGAGGAGATAACATGGCAAAAATAGGCGAGAATGTTCCGCTTCTGATTGATAAAGCTGTGGATTTTATGGCCTCAAGTCAGGCGTTTAAAGAGTATCTGAATAAAATGCCTGCGCGTGATGACGTTCCGAGCGAAGTGCCTGCAGAAAATGCGCAGATGTACCTGCAACGGCTGAATTATTACCGGCGCCTGTATCAACCAGTGCAGGAAAAGGAGTAGCAGGCAGAGCGAGGCCTACTTCTGGAAGGCTTTTTTTAAGCTGATTTTAGAAATCAGCTCAGTCAGGGAGAGAACCATCGTCGAGCGCACCGCTTGCTGGTAGCGCTGGATTTGCATGGCGTACAAACTGGGGTCGGCGGCGTCAAACTGCGGCGGGGGTGGCAGCGCCAGTACGCAGTGCAGTTCGCCGAACGGCCCGAGAATCTCATCATCCGTAAAGGCATACTCATTGCCGTCATGATTCATCTCTTCGCGCATCGCCATCAGCAGCTCTGCGTCTTCATATTCAGGACGACTAAGGACGCCCAGACCGTAGATCAGTTTCAGGCGCACAGACAGATCGCCCAGCGGTCCGTCGCCGTCGAGTAACGGTTCTACAGCGTACTTCACTGCGTAGTCATCTTTGCGAAACACCTGAAGCACCAGAATGTTTACCGCCTCGGTGAGTAACTCCACGGCGGTGATCAGGAAGCTCCGTACGGTTTTGCCAGCATTCAGACGCTCAAGCACACGATTTTCAAAGGCCTGGGTTTGTTCCATTATTGCCTGCATATCTGACAATCTATTAATCAGGCGCAGGGGCTCCTGCGCCAGTTCCAGCATCATTACTTTGCGTTATATGCGCTAACGGCCTCGGCAACGACATCGCTGTTGATATCCAGCCCGGAAATCTGGGCCAGCGCAGCCTGTGGGCCTTTCTCGGCGATCAGTGCGGCCAGCTCCTGCGCCTGCGGATCGTCTTCACTACGGAAGTGCATCGCGGCAGCAATCCCTTTGACCAGGTTAGCGTGCGGCAAATGGTATTCCAGCGTACCCAGCAACGGTTTGATTAAACGGTCACCCGCGCTCAGTTTACGCAGCGGCTGGCGACCAACGCGCTCAACGTCATCTTTCAGATACGGGTTTTCAAAACGACCGAGGATTTTCTGAATGTATGCCGCATGCTTGTCGGCATCAAAACCGTAGCGTTTGATCAGCACCGCGCCGCTCTCTTCCATTGCCCCTTTGACCACTGCGCGGATTTTCTCGTCGAGAATCGCGTCGCGGATGGTCTGATGACCGGTCAATTTTCCGAGGTACGCGGTTATAGCATGCCCGGTGTTCAGCGTGAAGAGTTTACGTTCGACAAATGCCATCAGGTTATCAGTTAATTCCATTCCCGGGATGTTCGGCAGCTCGCCTTTGAACTGGGTCTGGTCAACGATCCACTCGCTGAAGGTTTCGACAGTCACTTCCAGCGGGTCGTGGGTCGCAGAGGCTGACGGCGGCACGATGCGGTCAACGGCGGAATCCACGAAGCCGACATGGGCTTCAACCCAGGCTTTGTCGTCTTCAGCCAGCGCGTTCAGCACATGGCCTTTCAGTTGAGTGGTGCCTCGTACCATATTTTCACAGGCGATGATGTTTAGCGGGGTGGTGATCCCTTGCGCTTTGCGTTTGACCAGGCCTTTGGCGATGGCCGGCGCGATGCGCTCCAGCACGACCGGGCCAACGGCCGTGGTGACCAGGTCTACCTGGGCGATCAGCTCAACAACATCATCGCCAATGCTGCTTACCGCATTGACGCCAGTCACGGTATCCACCTGCTCATTTTCACCCACAACGTGAACCTGGTAGCTATGACGGGCATTCAGGGCGTCGAGCACGACCTGATTTACATCAGCGAATGTCAGTTGTATCCCCGCGTCCGCCAGCAGTTTGCCGATAAAGCCACGACCGATATTACCTGCGCCAAAATGTAATGCTTTCATAGTAGTAACCTTCATTAATGTTTTTACCCGAGAGGGCTGGGGTGAGGGGTTATCTGTTGCTCCCTCACCCAAACCCTCTCCACAAAGGAGAGGATTGGGTCGGCCCGATAAGCGCAATGTCACCGGGCCTCGGGGTTTACTTACGACCCGCCAGCAGCGCCAGCACTTCATCAACGCTGGTGGTGTTTGCCAGGCGTTCGATGACGGATTCGTCATCCAGCGCGTTGGTCAGGCTGGTAATCACCTGAATGTGCTCGTTGTTGCGAGCGGCGATACCGATCACCAGACGGGCGATGTCGTCGTCTTCTTCACCGAAACGAACGCCTTGCGGGTACTGGCAGAACACGACGCCGGTTTTCAGTACGCGGTCTTTCGCTTCAACGGTACCGTGCGGAACGGCGATAGACTCACCCAGATAGGTTGGGGTCAGTTTCTCACGTTCCAGCATCGCATCGACATATTCTGGCTCAACGTAACCGCCTTTCACCAGCTGCTCACCGGCGAAGCGAATCGCTTCTTCTTTGGTCGTTGCCGTACGTCCGAGGAAGATATTCTCCGCACCCAGTTTGAACAGGTTGTTATCCCCTTCGTCAAAGCTGTCTTTCAGGCTGTCGCGGACTTTGACTTCATTGTCAGTGTGGCGCTGAGCGGCAACCAGACGCTCAGTCAGGCTGGAGTACAGGCCGCTGTCGAGGAAGTTGGTCAGCGAAATATGCTGCGCCTGCGGAACCTGACGCATCGCACGTTCGGTGAGATCGCGGTGAGTGATGACCAGGTCAACATCCGGTGGCAGGTTGTTAATCGCGCTGTTGGTGACTGAGATCTGGTTCAGACCGGCATCCTGCACTTTCTTACGCAGTACGCCGGCGCCCATTGCGCTGGAACCCATACCGGCATCACAGGCAACGATGATTTTACGCACGTGGCTCAGGTCGTTGGTGACATCGCCAGCAGACAGCGGAGTACCGCCTTTGGATTCTGCTTTCATGTCATGCATACGACGGGTCGCCGCTTCAATGTCATCGTCTTCTTTCACTTTGCTGGTTTTCAGCAGAATGGCAGAGACAACGAAAGAGACCGCCATCGCCGCACAGATTGCCGCGATGTTAGCGAAGTAGGCGCCTTTTGGCGTCATCGCCAGCACTGCCAGGATTGAACCCGGAGAAGCCGGAGAAACCAGACCGCCGTTCAGGAGAGTCAACGTAAACACGCCCGTCATACCGCCGAGGATAACGGCGAGGATCAGACGCGGGTTCATCAGTACATACGGGAAGTAAATTTCGTGGATACCGCCCAGGAAGTGGATGATTGCCGCACCGCCTGCAGACTGTTTAGCGCTACCGCGACCAAAGAACATGTACGCCAGCAGAACACCCATCCCCGGACCTGGGTTGGCTTCAATCAGGAAGAAGATGGATTTACCCAACTCATGGGACTGCTGAATACCCAGCGGTGAGAAGATACCGTGGTTGATAGCATTGTTCAGGAACAGGATTTTCGCCGGTTCAACGAAGATAGACGCCAGCGGCAGCATGTCATGGACAACCATGAAGTTAACGCCTGCTGCCAACACTTTCGACAGAACTTCAACTGCTGGACCAATGCCGAGGAATGCCAGAATGGCGAGGATCATACCGATGATGCCAGCGGAGAAGTTATTCACCAGCATTTCAAAACCGGATTTGATCTTACCGTCTACCCAACCATCGAAATGTTTGATTGCCCAGCCGCCCAGAGGACCGGCAATCATTGCACCGAGGAACATCGGCATGTCTGCGCCGACGATAACGCCCATGGTGGTGATTGCACCCACCACGCCGCCGCGTTCGCCACCCACCAGTCTACCGCCGGTATAACCGATCAGCAGCGGCAGGAGATAGGTGATCATTGGGCCAACCAGCTTCGCCAGCGTTTCGTTTGGCAACCACCCTGTCGGAATAAATAGTGCAGTGATAATACCCCACGCGATAAACGCGCCGATATTTGGCATCACCATATTGCTGAGGAATCGACCAAAGCTTTGCACCTTGATCTTAATATCGGATGACATAAAAACACCCCTTCTTATGTTTGCTATCGCGCAGGCTGGAAGCCCGAGGTTTTGTTAATGTAGCGGCAGAGGTAGCCGGACCCTGTAGATACTGCGAAATCTGGCACTGAATCGTTAAGCTGTCCAGTCAGCGACCTTTAATGTGATTTGTGTCACATAAATATAGGGGGTAGGGAGGTAATTGATGTGACATTAATCACAAAACAGCTGTGTAAAAAAACAACAAACCGTCGTTCTGAACCATTAATGGCATTAATTTGTGATGTAATTCACGTTTTATATTTGGCTGTTTGTTGAATGTTTGTGATCTGAATCACAAGAAATATTCATCCAGATTTGTCCCGATGTGATCCTGGGCAGATTCCTCTCGTTGTCACCTGGCCTGATGTCATTAAATAACCATCTGGCGTGAAAAATAGTCTTTGGCGTGATGGCGAAAATGCATAACTCCAATTATGTTCAAATCATCAGCCAAATTGCATTCGGCTGCCTGCAATAAAAACTCAAATGGGCGTGAAGTCGAGGCGGATATGTTTCTAAATTATTTCGCGTTAGGTGTGCTGATTTTCGTCTTTCTGGTGATTTTTTACGGCGTTATTGCCATCCATGATATCCCCTATTTAATTGCGAAGAAACGCAACCACCCGCATGCCGATGCTATTCATACCGCAGGCTGGGTGAGTCTGTTTACGCTCCATGTAATCTGGCCGTTTTTGTGGATTTGGGCAACCCTCTACCAACCGGAACGCGGTTGGGGGATGCATAATCACATCACGTCGCCGGGACAAGATCCTGAAATTGCCGCGTTATCTGCGCGTATTACACAACTCGAGAAAAAACTGGCCGAAGTTAACACGGCTGACAATACGACGTTTCCGGAGAGTTAATCATGGATCTGTTGATTATATTAACCTACGTCGCGCTGGCGTGGGCAGTCTTCAAAATATTCCGCATACCGGTGAATCAATGGACGCTGGCGACGGCGGCATTAGGCGGTGTATTTCTGGTCAGCGGCCTGATCCTGTTAATG
This sequence comes from Citrobacter sp. MGH 55, assembly GCF_016906145.1. Classification (NCBI taxonomy): domain Bacteria; kingdom Pseudomonadati; phylum Pseudomonadota; class Gammaproteobacteria; order Enterobacterales; family Enterobacteriaceae; genus Citrobacter; species Citrobacter sp. MGH 55. The sequence goes on along the minus strand of NZ_CP070239.1, from coordinate 1,049,374 downwards.
AACTATAACCATCCGTATACCTTTACTGCGCAAAAAGCCGTTATTTCCATTCCTGTTACGCCGCAGGTTACCGGAATTGTCAGCGAGGTGACGGATAAAAATAACCAACTGATTAAAAAGGGTGAAGTGCTATTTAAACTCGACCCGGTTCGCTATCAGGCGCGCGTGGACAGGTTACAGGCCGATCTGGTCACCGCCACGCATAATATCCAGACGCTGAAAGCCCAGCTCTCAGAAGCGCAGGCTAATACGACGCGGGTCTCTGCGGAGCGCGATCGGCTGTATAAAGATTATCAGCGTTACCTGAAGGGCAGCCAGGCGCGGGTGAACCCCTTCTCAGAAAGCGATATTGATAACGCCCGGCAAAATTATCTGGCGCAGGATGCGCTGGTGAAGGGTTCAGTGGCTGAGCAGGTGCAAATTCAAAGCCAGTTAGACAGCATGGTTAACGGCGAACAGTCGCAGATTGCCAGCCTGAGGGCGCAATTGGCAGAGGCGAAATACAACCTCGAACAGACCATTATTCGCGCGCCCAGCAACGGCTACGTCACCCAGGTGCTGATACGACCCGGTACCTACGCTGCCGCGCTACCGCTGCGTCCGGTGATGGTCTTTATCCCCGAACAAAAGCGGCAGATTGTCGCTCAGTTCCGGCAGAACTCGCTGCTTCGTCTTGAACCCGGCGACGACGCGGAGGTGGTATTTAACGCGCTTCCTGGGCAAGTTTTTCACGGTAAGTTGACCAGCATATTGCCTGTGGTGCCGGGCGGCTCGTATCAGGCTCAGGGAGCATTACAGTCCCTGACGGTGGTGCCCGGGACCGATGGCGTCCTGGCGACGATTGAACTGGACCCGAATGCCGATGTGGATGCGTTACCCGACGGCATCTACGCGCAAGTGGCAGTCTATTCCGACCATTTCGCCCATGTTTCGGTCATGCGTAAGGTGTTACTGCGCATGACCAGTTGGATGCACTACCTTTATTTGGATCATTGAGAACGCCGTCACCTGCCTTTTCCCGCTGCGTGAGCCATACTCATTGTTTTGTGTTGGCGAAAAGGACTGATCATGAAACTCATTGGTAGCTACACCAGCCCGTTTGTACGAAAAATTTCGATCCTGCTGTTGGAAAAAGGCATCACATTCGAATTTGTTAATGAACTGCCCTACAACGCGGAAAATGGCGTCGCGCAGTACAATCCGTTAGGAAAAGTACCGGCGCTGGTGACTGACGATGGGGAGTACTGGTTCGATTCGCCAATTATCGCCGAATACATTGAACTGCTGGATATTGCGCCAGCGATGCTGCCGCGTGAACCGCTGGCCTCGCTGAAAGTCCGTCAACTTGAGGCACTGGCCGATGGGATTATGGACGCCGGTCTGGTGTCGGTGCGCGAGCAGGCACGTCCCGCCGCGCAGCAATCGGAAACCGAACTGTTGCGCCAGCGCGAGAAAATCAACCGCAGTCTGGATGCGCTGGAAGCGTACCTGGTCGACGGGACGATTAAACCTGACACGGTTGATCTGGCGACCATCGCCATTGCCTGCGCGGTGGGCTATCTCAACTTCCGCCGCGTCTCACCGGGCTGGTGCGTGAGCCGACCTCACCTGGTCAAGCTGGTGGAGACGCTGTTTCAGCGCGAGAGTTTTGCCCGCACTGAACCCCCAAAGGCTTGATTCATATTCTGTCCGTCCAGGCAATCTCACGTTACAATCTCCTCTATGTCGATATCCCTCCCCGTTGTGGGGAGGGTCACCCACAGCCAGGCCTTTTCATGACGACCGAAACCCGTTCGCTCTACAGTCAGCTTCCCGCCATTGATCGCTTATTGCGTGAAAGTGAATTTCTTACCCTGCGTGAGACCCACGGGCATACCCGTATCGTTGATCTGCTCCGTCAACTGCTTGATGAAGCAAGAGAGATGATTCGCGATACGCAGACGTTGCCTGCGTGGTGTGAAAACTGGGCGCAGGAAGTGAGTCTTCGGCTGGAAAAGGAGGCCCGGAGTGCGCTGCGCCCGGTAATTAACCTGACGGGCACGGTGTTGCATACCAATCTGGGTCGCGCTTTACAGGCTGAAGAGGCCGTCGCGGCTGTCGCGCAGGCCATGCGCTCGCCGGTGACGCTGGAGTATGATCTGGACGGCGCGGGACGCGGGCATCGTGACCGCGCGCTGGCGGAATTGCTGCGCCGTATCACCGGCGCGGAAGATGCCTGCATTGTGAATAACAACGCGGCGGCGGTACTGCTGATGCTGGCCGCCACCGCCGCCGGTAAAGAGGTGGTGGTATCACGCGGTGAGCTGGTGGAGATCGGCGGCGCGTTTCGTATCCCGGATGTGATGCGTCAGGCTGGGTGTACGCTACATGAAGTGGGAACCACTAACCGGACGCATGCCGATGACTATCGTCAGGCGGTAAATGAAAACACCGGCCTGCTGATGAAGGTACATACCAGTAATTACAGCATCGAAGGGTTTACCCACTCTGTTGATGAAACGGAGCTGGTCCAGATCGGCCAGGCGCTGGATGTTCCTGTTGTGGCCGATCTCGGTAGTGGTTCGCTGGTCGATTTGAGCCAGTACGGTCTGCCGAAAGAGCCAATGCCGCAGCAGTTGATTGCCGCGGGTGTCAGCCTGGTGAGCTTCTCGGGCGACAAGCTGTTGGGCGGTCCGCAGGCTGGGATCATCGTCGGTAAGAAAGAGATGATTGCACAATTGCAGCGTCATCCGCTTAAACGTGCGTTGCGGGCGGATAAAATGACCCTTGCTGCGCTGGAAGCAACGTTGCGTCTGTATCTCCACCCGGAAGCGCTGGCCGAGAAACTGCCGACGCTGCGCCTGTTGACCCGACGCAAAGACGCTATTCAGTCTCAGGCGGAGCGGCTTCTGGCGCCGCTGGCCGCGCACTATGGTGCGGAGTTTGCGGTGAGCGTACAGCCCTGTCTGTCGCAAATCGGCAGTGGCTCTTTACCAGTTGATCGGCTCCCCAGCGCGGCATTAACCTTTACACCGCACGACGGCCGCGGAAGCCGTCTTGAAGCCCTGGCGACCCGCTGGCGTGAGCTACCGGTTCCGGTTATCGGCCGGATTTACGAGGGCCGACTGTGGCTGGATTTACGCTGTCTTGAAGATGAGACCCGGTTTATGGAGATGTTGTTGAAATGATTATTGCGACCGCCGGACATGTCGACCACGGGAAAACGACGCTGCTGCAGGCCATTACCGGCGTGAATGCCGATCGCCTGCCGGAAGAGAAAAAGCGTGGCATGACCATCGACCTGGGCTATGCCTACTGGCCGCAGCCAGACGGGCGCGTGCTGGGCTTTATCGATGTTCCCGGTCACGAGAAGTTTCTCTCAAACATGCTGGCGGGCGTGGGCGGAATCGATCATGCGTTGCTGGTGGTAGCCTGCGACGATGGCGTGATGGCGCAAACGCGCGAACATCTGGCGATCCTGCAATTGACCGGGAATCCGACGCTGACGGTGGCGCTGACCAAAGCTGACCGTGTGGATGATACGCGGGTGCAGGAGGTCCAACAGCAGGTGGAGGATGTCCTGCGTGAGTATGGCTTTGCGCAGGCGACGCTATTTGTGACGGCCGCGAATGAAGGTCGCGGGATTGAGGCGTTACGCGAACATTTGCAGCAACTGCCCGCCCGCGAACACGCCCGGAATCAGACGTTCAGACTGGCTATCGATCGTGCCTTTACTGTAAAAGGCGCCGGGCTGGTGGTGACCGGCACCGCGCTGAGCGGTGAAGTAAACGTTGGGGATACGCTGTGGCTGACCGGCGTGAATGCATCTGTGCGCGTGCGCGGACTTCACGCGCAAAATCAGGCGAGTGAGCATGCTCATGCCGGGCAGCGCATCGCGCTGAATATCGTCGGCGATGCTGAAAAGGAGCAGCTTAACCGGGGTGACTGGCTGCTTTCAGACGCCCCGCCTGAGCCGTTCACGCGGGTGATTGTCGCGCTGGAAAGCCACGTCCCGCTTACGCAGTGGCAGCCGCTACATATTCACCATGCGGCGAGTCATGTGACCGGGCGGGTATCGCTGCTGGAAGCTAACCTGGCGGAACTGGTGTTTGATACGCCTCTGCTGCTGGCCGATAACGACCGGCTGGTGCTGCGCGATATCTCCGCGCGCGCGACGCTTGCCGGGGCGCGGGTGGTTGCACTTAATCCGCCACGTCGCGGCAAACGTAAACCCGAGTATCTGCAATGGCTGGCGTCACTGGCGGCGGCGAAAGATGACGGTGCCGCGCTGGTGGTCCACCTGCAACGCGGGGCGGTCAATCTGCCCGACTTTGCGTGGGCGCGCCAGCTAAATGGCGAAGGTATGCGTTCGCTCATTCACCAGCATGGATTTATTCAGGCAGGTTACAGCCTGCTGAATGCGGAAGTTGCCGCACGCTGGCAGCGCAAAATCCTCGACACGCTGGCGACTTACCATGAACAACATCGTGATGAGCCTGGTCCGGGGCGCGAACGCCTGCGCCGTATGGCGCTGCCGATGGAAGATGAAGCGCTGGTGCTGTTGTTGATTGAACAAATGCGCGACAGCGGCGATATTCACAGCCACCATGGCTGGTTGCATCTGCCGGATCACAAGACAGGGTTTACTGACGAACAGCAGGCTATCTGGCTTAAAGCCGCGCCGTTATTTGGTGACGAACCCTGGTGGGTCCGCGATCTCGCGCGTGAAACCGCGACCGAGGAGCAGACCATGCGTCTGGTACTGCGGCAGGCGGCGCAGCAGGGGATGATTACGGCGATCGTAAAAGATCGTTACTACCGTAACGATCGCATTGTGGCTTTCGCCAGCATGATCCGCGAACTGGATCAGGAGAGAGGATCAACCTGCGCTGCGGATTTTCGCGATCGGTTGGGCGTAGGCCGAAAGCTGGCGATTCAGATTCTGGAATATTTCGACCGGATTGGCTTTACGCGTCGCCGTGGAAACGATCACCTGTTACGCGATGCATTATTATTTCCGGCAAAGGAATAATACAATTTATTAAAAATAAGAATGAATTGACATAATAAATAGGTTGAGACGAAAAGAGCCCATTAATTTGTAGCCTAATGTGCTCTTTTATTTTTTCATTAAATAAACACCGCTGTGATCATATTATCTCCTGAGATTCGTTCGTATGCTGCAATCCCTTCAAAAACTATTAAGGATTGAGCATATGGCTGCTTCTACATTTTATATTCCTTCTGTGAATATAATTGGGGCTGATTCATTAAAAGATGCAATGAATGCTATGGCGGAATATGGCTTTCGTCGGACGTTAATTGTCACCGACAGTGTGCTGACGAAATTAGGCATGGCGGGTGATATTCAAAAAGCATTGCAGGAACATAATATTTTCAGCGTTATTTATGATGGTACGCACCCTAATCCTACGACAATTAATGTCGCCGACGGCCTGAAGATCCTGAAAGAAAATGATTGCGATAGCGTTATTTCGCTGGGCGGCGGTTCCCCACATGATTGTGCCAAAGGGATTGCGCTGGTGGCCGCCAATGGCGGCGATATTCGTGATTATGAAGGCGTTGATCGCTCGGCAAAACCGCAATTACCGATGATTGCGATTAACACCACGGCAGGAACCGCCTCTGAAATGACGCGTTTCTGCATCATCACTGACGTTGACCGTCACATCAAAATGGCGATTGTGGATAAACACGTCACGCCACTGCTCTCGGTAAATGACTCTTCGCTGATGATCGGCATGCCAAAATCGCTGACGGCGGCGACCGGCATGGACGCGCTGACCCATGCGATTGAAGCCTATGTTTCTGTAGCCGCCACGCCGATCACCGATGCCTGCGCCCTGAAAGCGATGACCATGATTTCTGATAATCTGGCCGTTGCCGTGGAATCGGGCGGCAATGTGCATGCGCGTGAAGCGATGGCCTATGCGCAGTTCCTGGCGGGGATGGCCTTCAATAACGCGTCATTAGGTTACGTCCACGCGATGGCGCACCAGTTAGGCGGTTTCTATGACCTGCCGCACGGTGTGTGTAATGCCGTCCTGCTGCCGCACGTTCAGGTATTCAACAGCCAGGTGGCCGCAGCGCGTCTGCGTGATTGTGCGGCAGCAATGGGGGTTCATGTTGCAGGGATGACCGACGCCGAAGGCGCAGAAGCCTGCATCGAGGCGATCCGCGCACTGGCGCAGCAGGTGAATATCCCGGCGGGTCTGCGAGCCCTGGGCGTGAAAGAAGAAGATATTCCGGTGCTGGCGGCCAATGCGTTGAAAGATGCCTGCGGTCTGACTAACCCAATTCAGGCCACGCACGACGAGATTATGGCGATCTATCGCGCGGCGATGTAATTCGTGACCGCTATCGTAAACCTATAAGCGGCTGGCGAGAAAATCGCCAGCCCCGTCTACCCTTGTTATACACCTGGAGCAAGGAGACGATCATGACCAATAACCCTCCCCGTATTCAGCCCGGCGAGTACGGTTTTCCCCTGAAGTTAAAGGCCCGTTACGACAACTTTATCGGTGGTGACTGGGTTGCCCCGAGTGACGGCGAGTATTACCAGAACCTGACGCCCGTCACCGGGCAACTGTTATGCGAAGTGGCTTCTTCCGGTAAAAGGGACATTGACCTGGCGCTCGACGCGGCCCACAAGGTGAAAGACCAGTGGGCGCATACTTCTGTTCAGGATCGGGCGGCGATTCTGTTCAAGATTGCCGACCGTATGGAGCAGAACCTCGAACTGCTGGCGACGGCGGAAACCTGGGATAACGGTAAGCCGATCCGTGAAACCAGCGCGGCGGATGTCCCGCTGGCAATCGACCATTTCCGCTATTTCGCCTCCTGTATTCGCGCCCAGGAGGGCGGGATCAGTGAAGTGGATAGCGACACCGTGGCTTATCACTTCCACGAACCGCTCGGCGTGGTCGGACAAATTATCCCGTGGAACTTCCCCTTATTGATGGCGAGCTGGAAAATGGCGCCCGCGCTGGCGGCAGGAAACTGCGTAGTGCTTAAACCTGCCCGCCTGACGCCGCTGTCCGTTTTACTGCTGATGGAAGTGATTGGCGATCTCCTCCCGCCTGGCGTAGTGAACGTAGTGAACGGCGCGGGTGGAGAGATTGGCGAGTATCTGGCAACTTCGAAGCGTATTGCTAAAGTGGCATTCACCGGCTCGACGGAAGTCGGGCAGCAGATCATGCAATATGCCACGCAGAATATCATCCCGGTCACTCTGGAGCTGGGCGGGAAATCACCGAACATTTTCTTCGCCGACGTGATGGACGAAGAGGATGCATTTTTCGATAAGGCGCTGGAAGGTTTTGCGCTCTTTGCCTTTAACCAGGGTGAAGTGTGCACTTGTCCGAGTCGTGCGCTGGTGCAGGAATCCATCTACGAACGCTTTATGGAGCGCGCCATTCGCCGCGTAGAAAGCATCCGCAGCGGTAACCCATTGGACAGCGTGACGCAAATGGGGGCACAGGTCTCTCATGGGCAGATGGAAACCATCCTGAATTACATTGATATCGGTAAGAAAGAAGGGGCGGATGTCCTGACCGGTGGGCGGCGTAAGCAGCTTGAAGGTGAACTGAAAGACGGCTATTACCTCGAGCCGACCATCCTGTCTGGTAAGAATAATATGCGCGTGTTCCAGGAGGAGATCTTTGGCCCGGTACTGGCGGTGACCACGTTCAAAACAATGGACGAGGCGCTGGAGCTAGCCAACGATACCCAGTACGGCCTCGGAGCGGGCGTCTGGAGCCGTAACGGTAACCTGGCGTATAAAATGGGACGCGGTATTCAGGCAGGACGCGTATGGACCAACTGCTACCATGCTTACCCGGCTCATGCGGCCTTTGGTGGCTACAAGCAGTCGGGGATTGGACGCGAAACCCACAAGATGATGCTGGAGCACTATCAGCAGACAAAATGTTTACTGGTGAGCTACTCCGATAAACCGCTGGGACTCTTTTAACTGACCGCGTTATGCCCGATAGCGCTTTGCTTATCGGGCATAATGATTAATCCAACACCTTTACCTGTAACGGACGGAAACGGCTGTAGACCCACAGTCCCAGACAGGCAATCGACCCGATGAAAACGGTGAACAGTACGGTGATAAACACACCGCTGAACAGCGCGGCAGGAATCGCCATTACACCATGCACGGGTTGCTCGTTCCATTTCACCAGTTCAAAGCCAAAGAGACTCAAAACGCCACAAATAAAACTGAAAGATATCATTGGGATACCAAGGCCAATAAGTAATAAACGGTAAATAGTGGCCGCTTTGATGCGCTTAAGGCTGACGGTGGATGAGGTTTCCGCGTTGTTCATTTTTGTTCCCTTGTATTGATGTTTAAACATAATAAACTGCGACGTGCATAAAAAACAATATACGAAAAAATGTACAATATATAAAAAACCATATGTCGATATATAAATATGACAATTGCACAACATCTGGTCATTCCACTATCATTCTCAAACTCTTTTTTTTTGATTCTATTCTCTGGGAGGAATATGTTTCTCGATTATTTTGCGCTTGGGGTGTTGATTTTTGTATTCCTCGTCATTTTCTACGGAATTATTATTTTACATGATATTCCCTATTTAATTGCGAAAAAACGCAATCATCCTCATGCCGATGCTATTCATGTTGCGGGGTGGGTGAGTTTGTTTACATTACATGTTATCTGGCCTTTCTTGTGGATTTGGGCCACGCTCTATCGTCCGGAACGCGGGTGGGGAATGCAAAATCCTGAACCTGGTGTTGTGCAACTCCAGGAGCGTATTGCCGGGCTGGAAAAACAACTGGCTGACCTGAAATCCTCTTCTGGCGAGTATTAATTATGGATTTACTGATTATCCTGACCTATGTGGCTTTCGCATGGGCGATTTTTAAGATCTTCAACATTCCTGTTAATAAATGGACCATACCGACGGCGGCGCTGGGGGGAATATTTATTGTCAGCGGTTTAATCTTATTAATGAATTACAACCACCCCTATACATTTAAAGCGCAAAAAGCGGTGATGTCTATTCCCGTTGTTCCGCAGGTCACAGGCGTAGTGATTGAAGTGACGGATAAGAAAAATACGCTGATTAAAAAAGGTGAAGTGCTGTTAAGGCTTGATCCCACGCGCTATCAGGCCAGGGTGGATCGTCTGCTGGCGGATATTGTGACGGCGCAACATAAGCAGCATGCGCTGGATGCCGAACTGGATGAAATGACCGCCAATACCCAGCAGGCAAAAGCTACGCGAGACAAGTTTGCGAGGGAGTATCAGCGTTATGCGCAGGGGAGTCAGGCGGAGGTGAATCCATTCTCTGAGCGCGACATTGACGTCGCGCGGCAGAACTACCTGGCGCAGGAGGCTTCGGTTAAATCGTCAGCGGCGGAACAACAGCAGATTCAAAGCCAGTTAGACAGCCTGGTAATGGGTGAGCACTCGCAGATAGCCAGTCTGAAAGCGCAGTTGGCCGAGGCGGAATATAATCTGGAACAAACCATCGTTCGCGCGCCGAGTGACGGTTATGTAACCCAGGTGCTGATTCGCCCGGGAACCTATGCCGCCTCGCTGCCTTTGCGCCCGGTGATGGTATTTATTCCTGCTCAGAAGCGACAAATTGTCGCGCAATTCCGCCAGAACTCGTTGCTGCGACTGGAACCCGGCGATGACGCGGAAGTGGTATTCAATGCCTTACCGGGCAAGGTATTCAGCGGTAAGCTGGCTGCCATCAGTCCGGCGGTGCCTGGTGGAACATACCAGTCGACCGGGACGTTACAGTCGTTGAATACGGTGCCGGGGTCAGAAGGTGTCATTGCCACGATCGAGTTGAAGGAGCATGCTGATTTACGTGCATTACCGGATGGAATTTATGCACAGGTCGCGGTCTACTCCGACCATTTCAGCCATGTCTCGGTCATGCGTAAGGTATTGTTGCGCATGACCAGTTGGGTACATTACCTTTATCTCGATCATTAATTGTCGATGATTGAGTCTTGCTCGGGACGCAACAGTTGCGTCTGAGCAAGCTGGTTGCGGATTTCCCGTAACATCTCATCCAGTACATACTGAACTCGCCAGGGCTGATACTCCCGCTTGCGGAAGATCGCGACCAGGTCCAGCCACCACTCATGCTGTTCTGAAAAGCAAGGGACGAGCGTCCCGGCCTTCAGATCGTTTTTCACGCTTTCATTGGGTGCAAACACAATACCCAGATGGTTGCGCGCCAGTTCCAGCGCCGACAGGGTATTGTCACAAACGTAGTTCCCCGTCACGCGATAGTCGCGCATCTCTTTACTGCCGGCACTGTTGAAGCGCCAGATGTTGGCATCATCAATCATCATAGAATCGATCAGGATGCAGGAGTGATGCTCAAGGTCTTCAGGTCGGCTTAGCGGGTGCTTTTCAAGGTAAGTCTGGCTGGCAAAGGCCGTCACTGCATATTTGGTAATAAAACTGGCAACCAGTGATTCATCTTTCGGGTGGGCATAGGTAATTAACACGTCACAGTCGTCAGGAAACTCGACGCCTTCATAAAAGGCTTTTGGCTCAAGGTTGCTGGTTTTCAGCGACAAAGAGATGTCGCCAATGTCTTTAATTCTGGCGATAACCTGTTTCGATAAGTAAGCGATGATGCCTGTCGGCGCGTACACCGTTACTCGCCCTCGCTTTTCGTGTTTATAATCAGCAATGAAATGATTTAGCTGCGCGTTTCTGTCGAGCATATCATTAATGTAGGGCAGAAGTGCCGCACCAAAAGGGGTCAGCGTCAGTTGCCGGGTCGTCCGGTCAAAAACCTTAAGGCCGACTTTTGATTCAAAATCAGCAAGATATTTGCTGACGTTGGCCTGGGCGATGCCGAGAACAGTTGCGGCATGACTGATGTTTTCACTGGCGGCAATGACCGAGATGATCTTTAATTCCCGATGCTTGAGTTGTAATTTATTCATCACAGCAGCCCAATATATATAAGTTTTTATATATTACTATATAAATATGTGCCTTGCACCGACGAATTTGTAAGCATTATTATTTCGACGCTTTGTGGCTTATTTTAAATGGAACGTCGGGCATGTTAATTAAACGCAATATAGTGGCACTATTTGCTTTCTCCTTTATCGCCAGTGCATCTGCTTCGGAATTATCCATTGGTGCGGGTGCGATATATAATGAATCTCCTTATCGCGGGTATAATGAAAATACCCATGCTATTCCCCTCATTAGTTATGAAGGCGAATCATTCTATGTTCGGCAAACCACGCTGGGCTACATTTTGTCTAAAAGTGAACAAAATGAATTTAGTCTGACCGCTTCCTGGATGCCGTTGGAATTTGATCCTGGCGATAACGACGACCACGCCATGAAAAAGCTCGACAAGCGTGACAGTACGATAATGGCGGGCGCGGCCTGGTATCATCATGAAAATTGGGGCAGCGTGAAAGTTTCTGCGACCGCAGATGTTCTGGATAACAGCAATGGCTGGATGGGGGAATTATCACTGTTCCGTAAAATTCCTGTCGGACAGCTTGCTCTGATCCCGTCTGCTGGCGTGCTTTACTACGATGAAAATTTCAACGACTACTATTACGGTGTGTCAGGCAGTGAATCCCGTCGCAGCGGTCTGGATCGCTATTCCGCACAGGACAGTTGGGTTCCTTACGTCAGCCTGACCGCAAAATACCCCGTCACTGACAACATTATTCTGATGGCGAGCGCGGCTTACAGCGTGCTGCCAGATGAAATCAAAGACAGCCCGATGATCGACCGTGATGACAGCTTTACTTTCATGTCAGGCGTGAGCTGGCGCTTCTAAAAGTATGAGAAGAATTGCCGGACAGCGGCCATTGTCCCGGCCTGGGATTGGGTCAATTCACAGGTCTGCCGCTGTCCGGCATATTTCTACCGCTCTTCTGTTAAGAGAACTACACTGTAATAATAATTGTCCCGGAACGCTCTGTTGCCGGGAGTCACTTTCCCTCTCCATGACGCATTATTGATCCATGCAGCATATTAAGCTGTAATTTGTGATAAATATGCCCGTTTAACTTGTATTGTCGAATATTCACACTGAAATAGAATAACGCTCTAATAATTTGTTTTTAGAGATTATTTAACAGCGCCTGGATTGATCTTTTAGGTATTCAGTCTGCACTTTGCTTGCGGCGCGATTAAAATGAACGCTTCAGGTATCTATTGAAATTAACTCTATTTTTTTTAAACTTGCGTAAGACAATATCTACAAGGACTTACACATGTTTAGCTATCGATAGTTCAGTAAAACGTGAGTATGTAATGATGGAATACCAGTTACATGGATTTATGATAGGTCGGGAAATATTTTTTGATATCAGTGAGTCGAGAATTTTCAGGCTGCCGGTAAATAAAATGGACAGTGTCATTGCATTTGGTGGCGTATTTTTTAACCGCACAATGCTACGCTTGTTTGTTTATCTTTTACTGAACGCCAGGACCCATTATGTTTCAAAAGATGAGTTACTCGTCAACGTCTGGGAAAAAAATGAATTAAGTGCTTCCACACAGCGTTTGTCTACGATGGTTAAAAATCTCAACAACAAATTATATTTGCTGGGATTACCTCAGCATTCCATCGTTAGCGTAAAAGGAAGCGGATACATACTGGCACTGGATAATATTCAACCGCTCTACAGTGCGGTTGATGAGGCAGATTATCAAATATAGATATCACTCAATCGGGTGCCAGCTTATTCCGCAGCGTGATGTCGCCTGCGGATTATTCCCCTGGACGTCAACGCCCAGGGTTTTTTTTATGCGTCAGGCAGAAATCCGGTCGTAAGTATAAGGCGAATCCCCTGAACGTTTCTGGCATCTGACAAAATTCGACCATTTCCCCTGTTTGATCAAGGCAGCCGCGCTATTCTCTCTGGCACTCTGTGGTTTTATGGCGGGGGGAGGGTGCAATGAACCGGTTTATCATGGCGGATGCGACTAAGTGTATTGGCTGTCGTACCTGTGAAGTCGCTTGCGTGGTGTCGCATCAGGAGAATCAGGACTGTGCCGCGGTGTCAGCAGAACACTTTGTCTCGCGCATCCGGGTTATTAAGGAAAATACCTTTACCACCGCCGTTGCCTGTCATCAGTGTGAAGACGCACCGTGCGCCAATGTTTGCCCGACACAGGCCATTCGTCGCGATCGTGGACACATTTTTGTTGAGCAGGTGCGCTGTATTGGTTGTAAAAGCTGCATATTGGCGTGCCCGTTCGGCGCAATGAACGTTGTTGCACAAACCTCGCGCGTACAGGCAGTGAAATGCGATCTCTGTTGGCATCGTGATACGGGCCCAGCCTGCGTGGAGGCTTGCCCGACAGGGGCATTGAAGTGTGTGGATGCGGCGAGCGTGCAGCGCCAGCGTCTGCACGCTCAGCCTTTATAAGCGCATTACCCGGCCCGATCAGGCCGGGATGGCGTTACTGATTTTCCTTCCAGGCGCGCTCCACCTCTTCAGCCAGAATTTTCACCCCAGCTTCAATTTTCTCCGGATCGGGAACATAGTTCATGCGCATACACTGGTGCGTGTGCGGCCAGGGTTTATCGAGCCCCGGGAAGAAGTAATGTCCCGGCACCATCAGTACGCCGCGTGCTTTCAGACGCTGGTAGAGTAACTCGGTGGTGATCGGCAAATCCTGGAACCACAGCCAGAGGAAAATTGCCCCTTCTGGTTTGTGAATTAAGCAGCGATTTTCAGGTAAATAGCGGCGAATGATCGCAATGGTTTGCTGAACACGCTGAAAATAGAACGGTTTGATGACTGTTTCTGACAGTCGCATCAGGTCGTTACGCTTAATCATTTCGCACATCATGGCCGGCCCAATCCCGCCTGGCGCAAGGCTAATGATGCCGTTCATATTGGCGATGGCCGTGATGATTTTTTCATTGGCGATGATGATGCCGCAGCGTGAGCCGGGCAGCCCCAGTTTGGAGAGACTCATGCACAGCACAATGTTGGGATTCCACAGCGGACGCGCTTCGCTGAAAATAATGCTCGGGAACGGCACGCCATAGGCATTATCAATGACCAGTGGAATGTCGTGCTGGTTGGCAAGCGTATCGAGTTTGATCAGTTCTTCATCTGTGATGACGTTACCCGTCGGGTTAGTTGGCCGGGAGACGCAGATCATCCCGGTCTCTTCACCAATATGCAGATGTTCGAAATCTACGTGATACTTGAACTGACCCTCTGGCAGCAGCTCAATATTGGGACGCGCCGAGACGAACAGATCCTCTTCCAGCCCGGAATCCGCATAGCCGATATATTCCGGTGCGAGAGGGAACAATACCTTTTTGGTGGTCCCATCAGCGCGGCGGCCTGCAAAGAGGTTAAACAAGTAGAAAAACGCACTCTGACTGCCATTTGTTAGCGCAATATTCTGCGGTTCGATATCCCAACCCAGATTTTCACGGAGCAGCGAAGCAAGCGTGGTCAGCAGCTCGGTTTTCCCCTGCGGGCCGTCATAATTGCAAAGCGCATCAGTGAGTTTGCCGTTTTCCAGCATCTCAGTCAGGAGCGTCTGGAAGTAATCCTGCATCGCCGGGATTTGTGCCGGATTACCGCCGCCCAGCATGATTGCGCCTGGGGTGCGTAAACCGTCGTTGAGGTCCTCCATCAGGCGGGTAATGCCTGAATGGCGGGTGAATTTGTCGCCGAAAAGTGAAAATGTCATAACGGATGGTCTGTCAAACGCTGAGTCGAAGTGAGTTACCTTAACGCTAGCACTGGCAGGGTGCAAATCGAGCTGAAACGGGTGCTTTGACGTTTTATGCTTATAATTTTCTTCAGTGTAGTGTTTTGTTTTGCTGCGTCTGAGGGGGTCTGGCCTCAGACGCCGGTTTACGTTAACGCTGGCCTGCCCAGATGACCATCACCGAGTCGTCGCCGTGCTGTCGAACGAAGCCGTATCCCTGTTTGAGCGAAAGCGTGGTTTGCTTGCCTGCGCCGATGGCCGGATGCCGGGCTCTGAACTGACCGAGGCGCTGCCAGTGGGTAACGTTGTTGGCCAATTTTCCGCTGACATCCTGCCAGTTCATCTCAGAGCGTGTGCCCTGTAACGGATCAGAGCCTGTGGGGCCGAAAGGTCGCGCGGACTCATCGCCATAGAATATTTGTACGGCACCGGGCGCTAACAGCAGCAACTCAGCGGCTTTATCTCCGCCTTCACGAAACAGACGAGTATCATGCGAGGATAGATAACTCAATACATTGAAACTCTGTAACTTTTCCGCCATCTGCTGCCAGACGAGATCCATACCTGACAGGCAATCGACGGCTGTTGCGGCCTGCTCCTGATAGTCAAAGTTGATCATCGCGTCAAAACCGTGACGATAGTAGTCGCTCTGCATTACGCCGTGACCCCAGGCTTCACCCGTCATCCAGAACGGCTTATCATCGAGCGCTTTGTCCGGATTCGCTTTTTTCCATTCAACCAGTGCCGCGCTGGCCTGCGTTTTTAACTGTTGCCAGGCCGGAAGTTCGACATGTTTTGCCGTGTCGACGCGAAATCCATCGACACCGTAATCGCGCACCCACTGACTCAGCCAGTGAGTCAGGTAATCCCGGGGCGTGTAGCCCTCAATGGCTTTCGCACGCGTATCGGCTTTATGTTGATAAAACACCGGCAGACCAGATGGGATCGTCGATTCGGTTTTCAGATCCGGCAGGAAAGCCAGCGACATCGTGAGATCGTCAAAGCCAGGATTGTCGTAATCGCCAATGTCAGTGCGGATCCACACTTTACCCCACCATTTTTCCCAGGCGGCCTTATCGCTAAAGTTGATGTAATCATTGAAGCTGTGCCAGCTCTGCCCGGCGGCAGGTTTCCAGTCGGTCCATCGCTCACCGAGCGTTTTTTTCAGCTCATCGCCAGAAAGGTAGAGCGCGCCGAACTGATATTCCTGCATGTCTGCCAGCGTGGCGTAGCCGGTATGATTCATTACGACATCAAACAGAATGCGGATCCCGCGCCGGTGTGCGCCGTCAATCAGCGCACGCAGGTCGGCTTCGTTGCCCATGTTGGCATCAAGCGTAGTCCAGTCCTGCGTGTAATAACCGTGGTAGGCATAGTGCGGGAAATCGCCTTTCGTGCCGCCACCCACCCAGCCGTGGATCTGTTCGAACGGAGCGCTTATCCATAATGCATTCACGCCCAGTTGTTGCAGATAATCCAGTTTGTGAGTCAGACCGCGTAAATCGCCGCCATGAAACGTGCCGATTTCCTCCATGCTGTCCTTATGGCGACCATAGCTCTGGTCATTGGACGGATCGCCGTTCTCGAAGCGGTCGGTGAGCACAAAATAGACCGTGGCGTTGTGCCAGTCGAACGGCGCTGGTGCGTCGGTCTCTGCCCGTTCCAGCAGTAACAGGCCATTGCTGGCAGGTGCGGGTTGCAGGGTTATCTGACCGTTTTTCACCGTGGCGGTCTGTCCGCTGTAAAAATCGCGTACCACGCTCCCTTCCGGGAAAGTCTGCGCGACCGCTAACGTCAGTGGCTTTCCATCCCACTTCGGACACTGGCGCGCCACATTGGCGGTAAGTTCGGCTTCGCGCGGCAGCGTAATCATTAACGTTGGCGTACCAGAACGGGTATCGATTTCCAGCGTATAACGGCCATCTTTGAACAGACGCCACTGTGGCGGGGTCCCTTCGCACGGGATCAGCGACAGCATCTGATTGAGTTTTATCGTATTAGCCGGCTGCCAGCACTGTTGGTCAAAATTGAGCGTTAAGGAACGAGTACCCTTCGTCAATTCAGCGTGACTGGCAAACTTACCGGTTCCCTCCGCGGTAAAAGAGGGGAAGCCCTGAGACGTCCATGTTGCGGCGCTCGTGATGCCTGGCAGTAGCGCGAGGGCGATGGCAGCAAGTTTCATTGTGCGGTCCTTTTTGCGGCGATTTTAACCAGTTTGCCTGAGAACCCGCTGACGAAACTCATCCTTCAACTGCATTCAACCAGGATGAGGGGCGCGGATGAGTGATTTTGGGCAAAAAATAGCCTTAATTTGCGATAACCACCACAAATCGTTCGAATTAGTTCCTTGTGGGATAGTTTATGCGTGACATGGTTTCGGAATTGGCCTATTCATTAGGGTGCTCTTGATCGCTATTTTTGATATGATTTGAGATTCAACTCTCAAAATTGTGAAAAATATAAGGTGTTGGAATGATTCAATCCGACCAGGAGACCTAATGATATTGACTCCCATACGACGATATGGGGCAATGATTCTTATGTTACTCACCATCGTATTTTCGGGTGAGGTGCTGGCAAAGACGCACACAACAACATCGAGTCAAAAGTCCCACGTAACCAAGACAAGTAATAAACAGGTAAGCAGTAAACAAGAGTATTCTCGCAATAGTGCAAAGAGCAGTTCACTTCCTGATTTGCGAAAATACCCTTCCGGAACACCAAGGAAAAAAGCGTTTCTCCGGACGGTTATGCCTTATATTACCAGTCAAAATGCGGCGATCACTGCCGATCGTAACTGGCTGATCTCAAAGCAGTATCAGAATCGCTGGTCACCGACTGAGCGTAAACGCATGAAAGATATTGCGAAGCGCTACAAGGTGAAATGGTCGGGCAACACCCGGAGTATTCCGTGGAATACGTTGCTGGAGCGCGTAGACATCATCCCGACCAGTATGGTGGCGACGATGGCTGCGGCAGAAAGCGGTTGGGGTACTTCTAAGCTTGCGCGTAGTAATAACAACCTGTTCGGCATGAAGTGTGCGAAAGGGAGTTGTAACAATGCGCCAGGTAAAGTGAAAGGTTACTCGCAGTTCGATTCCGTCAAAGAGTCGGTCAGCGCCTATGTGATTAACCTGAACACGCATCCGGCTTACGCCTCTTTCCGTAAATCACGCGCACAGTTGCGTAAAGCGGATCAGGAAGTAACGGCGACAGCGATGATTCATAAGCTGAAGGGTTATTCAACGAAGGGGCAGAGTTACAACAATTATCTGTTCGCGATGTATCAGGATAACCAGCGATTAATCGCAGCCCATATGTAATCCCCGAACGCCTTCTGCAAAGAAGGCGTTTTTGTTTCGGTCCCACCGCATCACATCAACACTTCACTGTTCAGATCGCGATACTCTTTCGGCGTCGTGTCGTACTCTTTCTTAAAGACGGAATAGAAATACTGCAGCGAAGGATAGCCGCACATCTGCGAGATTTCGTTGATCGACAGCGTCGTGGAAATCAACAGGCTACGCGCTTTCTCCAGCTTTTCAGCGTGGATCACCGCATGAATGGTCTCTCCCACTTCTTCTTTAAATCGCTTCTCCAGATTGGAACGTGAAATCCCAACTGCATCCAGTACCTGATCCACCTTGATGCCTTTGCAGGCGTGGTTACGGATATAGTGCATCGCCTGAATAACGGCGGGATCGGAGAGGGAACGGTAGTCTGTCGAACGACGTTCAACGACGCGCACCGGAGGCACCAGGATGCGCTGGAGCGGCAGTTCCTCATCGGCCAGCAGGCGATGTAGCAGCTTTGCCGCCTGATAGCCCATTTGCCTCGCGCCCTGAGCCACCGATGACAGCGCAACCCGTGACAGATAGCGGGTCAATTCCTCATTATCAATGCCAATGACGCACAGCTTTTCGGGTACCGGAATATGCAGGTGTTCGCAGACCTGAAGAACATGGCGGGCGCGGGCGTCAGTGACCGCGATAATACCCGTCTGCGGCGGTAGGGTTTGCAGCCAGTCCGCCAGTCGATTTTGCGCGTGTTGCCAGAGTTCAGGCGCGGTTTCCAGTCCCTGATACACCACCCCCCGATACTTCTCCTCCGCCACCAACTGGCGGAAGGCATGCTCGCGTTCCGCCGCCCAGCGCTTTCCACTGGAGGCAGGCAGGCCGTAGAAGGCAAAACGGTTGACGCCTTTTTCTTTCAGGTGCAGAAAGGCGCTCTCAACGAGAGCATGATTATCGGTGGCAATATAATGGACAGGAGGATAATTTTCCGCCAGATGATAGGAGCCTCCGACACCGATGATGGGCACATGGACGTCAACTAACAATCGTGCGATTTCATCGTCGTCATAGTCAGCAATCACGCCGTCACCTAACCATTCTTTGATGTTATCAATGCGGGCGCGGAAGTCCTCCTCAATGAAGATGTCCCATTCGGATTGCGAGGCTTGTAGATATTCACCGACCCCTTCCACCACCTGACGGTCGTAGGCTTTATTGGCATTAAATAACAGGGTAATACGGTGACGTTTATCAAACATGGTTCTGTCTCTGCTCACTCTTTCATAAACGACAATGCCGGACAGGAGTGACCGGCATAAAAATAGCCCTATTTTTCAGCAGTTCAGGCGCGGCGTTTTGTCGCTGAATCCATCCATACTGCCAGCAACAGAATCGCTCCCTTCACGATATACTGCCAGAACGTTGGGACATCCATCATACTCATTCCGTTATCCAGAGAAGCCATAATAAATGCCCCCATCACTGCGCCGGCAACGCTGCCGACGCCACCCGCCAGGCTGGTTCCGCCGATGACGCAGGCGGCAATGGCGTCCAGTTCGGCGATGTTTCCCGCCGATGGCGACCCGGCACCGAGACGCGAACTGAGGATGAGCCCGGCAATCGCCACCATCAGACCATTGATGGCGAACACCGCCAGTTTGGTCCGCGCGACGTTAATGCCGGAAAGGCGGGCGGCCTCCAGATTACCCCCTATGGCATAAATACGTCGGCCAAATGCGGTTCGTGTCGCCATGAACATCCCGGCGAGCAGCAAAAATACCAGCAGCAGAACGGGCGTCGGCACGCCGCGATAATCATTCAACAGCCAGATGGCGCCTAACACAATCACGGCAGTTAATGCCTGGCGGCCCACTACGCTGGTTGACGCCGGGGCATCAAGACCCAGGGACTGCCGGCGCATGCGCCCGCGCCACTGCCAGCCGATAAACACCATTAAACCCATCGCGCCGAGGGTGAAGCCCAATCCATTGGATAAGTAGCTTTGCCCAATCTGCGACATGGCGGAGCTGGTCGGCGATACGGTTGTACCATTGGTGATGCCGATGAGGATACCGCGAAACGCCAGCATCCCGGCCAGAGTCACAATAAATGAGGGAACTTTGCGGTAAGCGACCCACCAGCCATTCCAGGCGCCGAGCAGCAATCCCAGCGCCAGCGTGACGATAATGGTGAACGGCAGCGGCCAACCCAGCCAGACGTCGCAGATAGCCGCGACGCCGCCCAGCAGTCCCATCATGGAACCGACGGAGAGATCGATTTCCGCTGAGATGATGACGAATACCATGCCGACCGCCAGGATCCCCGTAATCGCGGTCTGGCGGAGCAGGTTGGAGACGTTACGTGCGCTGAGATACGCACCGTCCGTTGTCCAGGTAAAGAACAGCATGATCACAATGATGGCCGCTATCATCACGAACACCTGTAGATTCAGCGATTTAATCCCAGGAAAAACGCCCGTCAGTGGGGCGGTGAGTTTAACGTCAGACGGATTGTTTTTCGACATGATGTTCGCTCCTCAAAGCGGCTTCCATCACCTGCTCTTGCGTCAGGTTATGATTGACCAGGTTGGCTTTCAGTTTTCCTTCATGCATCACCAGAATGCGGTCGCTGAGCCCCAGCACTTCGGGCAATTCAGACGAAATGACAATTACGGCGATACCCTGCTGAACGAGCTGGTTAATGAGCTTGTAGATTTCATATTTCGCGCCGATATCGATGCCCCGGGTAGGCTCATCAAGGATGAGAATTTGCGGGTTAAGCAACAGGCAGCGCGCCAGAATGGCTTTTTGTTGATTTCCACCGCTCAGACGTCCGATCGCCAGCTCAGGAGAAGACGTTTTGACTTTCAGACGTTGCAGGGATTCGAGGATGCATTTGTATTCGGCGGCATCGTCTAACTGGCTTACCTTGCCAGTGAACTGATCAAGCGCGGCGAGGGTAATGTTTTTCCCCACCGCCATGACCGGCACAATGCCATCGCGTTTGCGGTCCTCCGGGACCATGGCGATCCCGTGGGCGATGGCCTGCTGGCAGTTGCGGATGTTAACGGACTGACCGTCAATCACCACCTCTCCTTCCCAGCGTCCGGGCCAGACGCCAAACAGACACTGAACAAGCTCCGTGCGTCCCGCGCCGACCAGACCAGCAATCCCCAGGATTTCGCCGCGCTTTAGTGAGAAGGAAACGTCATTCACGCGGCGAATATGGCGATTGACGGGATGCCAGGCCGTGAGGTGATCAACGCGTAAAATCTCTTCACCCGTGGTGTGAGGTTCGCTGGGGTAGAGTGCGGTGAGTTCACGGCCAACCATCATAGTGATGATATCGTCTTCGCTCATGCCAGCCGCGTCGCGGGTGCCAATATGCTTGCCATCACGGATCACGCAGATCGTGTCGGAAATGGCTTTCACTTCGTTCAGCTTGTGTGAAATGTAGATGCAGGCGATATCGTGCTGTTGCAGATCACGGATGATCTCCAGCAGCACCGTCGTTTCCTGTTCGGTGAGTGACGCTGTCGGCTCGTCCAGAATCAGCAGGCGCACCTGTTTATTCAGCGCTTTCGCAATTTCAACCAGCTGTTGCTGACCAAGGCCCAGCTCGCCCACCCGGGTATCGGGCGAAATTGCCAGACTGACCTGCCTGAGCAATTTTTGGCAGCGCAGGGTCATCATGTCGTAATCCAGCACGCCATGACGGCTTATTTCGCTACCGAGGAAAATATTCTCCAGCACGGTTAAGTGCTTAACCAGCGCTAACTCCTGATGGATGATGGCAATCCCTTTGCGCTCGGTATCACGAATATGGTTGGCCTGTAGCGTTTCTCCGGCAAATACAATTTCACCTTCGTAACTGCCATGGGGATAAATACCGCACAGTACTTTCATCAGCGTCGATTTACCTGAGCCATTCTCGCCGCATAATGAAATAATTTCACCGGCATTCAGTCTGAGGCTGACGTTATCAATCGCCTTGACGACACCGAAGGTTTTGGTGATGTTCTTCATTTCAAGTAGACAGGACATAGCGACTCCGCAGTAGCCAATGAGAGAACCGGGCGTAGTGGGAAATGCGCGCCCGCAGCCATCGCTGGGGCGCTGCGCTTACAGTTCGCTCTGCTTATGGAATCCGTCTTTAATCACGGTCTCATTGATGTTGTTTTTGTTAACGTCAATCGGCGTCAATAAGCGGGAGGGGACATCTTTCAGACCGTTGTTTAACGTAGCGTCGGCTTTAGGTTGCTGTCCGTTACCCAGTTCTACGGCGATTTCGGCGGCGGTATTTGCCAGCAGCGTAATCGGTTTATACACGGTCATTGTTTGTGTTCCTGCGACAATGCGCTTGATACCCGCAAGGTCGGCGTCCTGACCTGAAATCGCCACTTTTCCTGAAAGCCCTTGCGCACTGAGCGCCTGAACCGCACCGCCTGCCGTCGCGTCATTGGAGGCGACAACGGCGTCAATGTTGTTATTGTTCGCGGTTAAGGCGTTTTCCATAATTTTCAGCGCATTTTCCGGCAGCCAGCCGTCAACCCACTGATCGCCAACCACCTTTATTTTTCCGGAATCGATATACGGTTTTAAAACTTTCATCTGCCCGGCGCGGAAGAGTTTGGCATTATTATCGACCGGCGAGCCGCCCATCAGAAAATAATTTCCCTGAGGGACACGTTCAACTAATGCCTGGGCCTGTAATTCACCGACTTTTTCGTTATCAAATGAAATATAGAAATCGATGTCTGCGTCATTGATCATGCGGTCATAAGCTAAAACTTTAATACCTTCCTGTTTCGCCTCTTTAACCACGTTACTTAATACTTGTCCGTTATAAGGAATAATAACGAGGACATCCACGCCTCGGTTAATCATATTTTCAATCTGCGACATCTGGGTTTCTTCATTCCCGTTCGCGGACTGGACAAAGACTTTTGCGCCAAGCGATTCGGCTTTGCTGACGAAAATATCGCGATCTTTCTGCCAGCGTTCGAGGCGCAGGTCATCAATCGCCATGCCGATTTTAATTTCTTTGGCATGTCCCGCCACGCTGGTGAGCAAAAGGGAGGTGCAGACAGTGAGTAAGAGATTCTTCATCTTCATAATCGTGATGCCTTTCGTTAGAGGGAGCAACAATAAAAGTAACAATCACAGCATAAGACGTTGCAGAATTTAGCAATTCATACGGGGAAGACAATTACAGATTTTTATCTTGCGGTTACGAAATTTGGTTTATTTCCTGAATTATGACCAGGATCGTACTTTTTACGGTGAAGACTGAATGTTGCATTTATGCCAGCAGAGTACCCATTTTTTGCAAATGGATATTTTTATTTTGCGAGGTGGCGCACACTTGTGAATTCTCTCAATAGCAGTGTGAAATAACATAATTGAGCAACGGGAGGGGAGTGCTCAATATTACGACATGACCTATTCTCGTCGTATTTCCTGATTATGGAGTTCATTATGCAGGCATATTTTGACCAACTCGATCGCGTTCGTTATGAAGGCCCCCGTTCCACTAATCCGTTAGCATTCCGTCATTACAACCCTGATGAGATCGTATTGGGCAAACGGATGGAAGATCATCTGCGTTTTGCAGCCTGCTACTGGCATACCTTCTGCTGGAACGGGGCTGATATGTTTGGTGTCGGGGCGTTTAATCGTCCGTGGCAGCAACCGGGGGATGCGCTGGTGCTGGCAAAACGTAAAGCGGACGTCGCGTTTGAATTTTTCCACAAGCTGAACGTTCCGTTCTACTGCTTCCATGATGTCGATGTTTCGCCGGAAGGCGCGTCGCTGAAAGAGTACAAAAATAACTTCGCCGAAATGGTGGATGTGCTGGCAGAGAAACAAGAGCAGAGCGGCGTGAAACTGCTGTGGGGTACGGCAAACTGCTTCACCAACCCCCGTTATGGTGCCGGGGCGGCGACGAACCCGGATCCGGAAGTGTTCAGTTGGGCGGCCACCCAAGTGGTAACGGCGATGGATGCCACGCACAAACTGGGCGGTGAAAACTACGTGCTGTGGGGCGGACGTGAAGGGTACGAAACCTTGCTGAATACCGACCTGCGTCAGGAGCGTGAGCAGATTGGCCGCTTCATGCAAATGGTGGTTGAGCACAAGCACAAAACGGGCTTCCAGGGCACGTTGCTGATTGAGCCGAAGCCGCAGGAACCGACCAAGCATCAGTATGACTACGACGCCTCGACCGTTTACGGCTTCCTCAAGCAGTTCGGTCTGGAAAAAGAGATCAAACTGAATATTGAGGCTAACCACGCGACGCTGGCAGGTCACTCATTCCACCACGAAATCGCCACGGCGATTGCGCTGGGTCTGTTTGGCTCTGTCGATGCCAACCGGGGTGATGCGCAGCTGGGCTGGGATACCGACCAGTTCCCGAACAGCGTAGAAGAGAACGCGTTGGTGATGTACGAAATCCTCAAAGCGGGCGGTTTCACCACCGGTGGCCTGAACTTTGACGCCAAAGTGCGCCGTCAGAGTACGGATAAATACGATCTGTTCTATGGCCATATTGGCGCGATGGACACGATGGCGCTGTCGCTGAAAATTGCCGCGCGCATGATTGAGGATGGCGAGCTGGATAAGCGCGTCGCGAAACGTTATGCCGGCTGGAGTAGCGAACTGGGTCAGCAGATCCTGAAAGGACAGATGTCGTTAAGCGAACTGGCGCATTATGCTGAACAGCACAACCTGGCGCCGGTGCATCAGAGCGGTCATCAGGAACAGCTGGAAAACCTGGTGAATCATTACCTGTTCGATAAATAATCGACATCGCCGGGTGACGCAGCGTTTCCCGGTTGGTGATTTGACAAGCCCGGTGAGCGTTGTGGCACCGGGCATTTCAGTTTAAGGAACCCACCCTATGTATATTGGGATCGATCTTGGCACCTCGGGCGTGAAAGCGATTTTGCTCAATGAGCAAGGCGAGGTGGTCGCATCGCAAACGGAAAAACTCACCGTCTCCCGTCCTCATCCGCTCTGGTCGGAGCAAGATCCCGAACAGTGGTGGCTGGCGACCGACCGCGCCCTGAAGGCGTTGGGCAAGCAGCATTCGTTAAGTAAAGTGAAAGCGCTGGGGATTGCCGGGCAGATGCATGGCGCGACGTTGCTCGACAGCCAGCAACAGGTGCTGCGACCGGCCATTCTGTGGAATGACGGACGTTGTGGCGAGGAGTGCGCGTTGCTGGAGTCAATGGTGCCGCAGTCGCGCGCCATCACGGGTAACCTGATGATGCCTGGATTCACGGCTCCGAAGCTGCTGTGGGTACAGCGCCACGAGCCAGCGGTGTTCCATCAGGTGGCAAAGGTGCTGCTACCGAAAGACTATCTGCGTTTACGCATGACTGGTGAATTTGCCAGCGATATGTCTGACGCTGCGGGAACGATGTGGCTGGATGTGGAAAAACGTGACTGGAGTGACGTGATGCTGAATGCCTGCGGCCTGACCCGTGACCATATGGCCGCGTTATTTGAAGGGAGTGAGATTACCGGCAAATTGCTGCCTGATGTCGCAATGGCGTGGGATATGCCTGCGGTTTCTGTCGTTGCAGGCGGTGGCGACAATGCGGCGGGCGCAGTCGGCGTGGGGATGGTCAATGCCGATCAGGCCATGCTGTCACTGGGAACGTCCGGCGTCTATTTTGCCGTCAGTGACGGTTTCCTGAGCAAGCCCGAAAGCGCAGTACACAGCTTTTGCCATGCGTTGCCTGAGCGCTGGCATCTGATGTCGGTGATGCTAAGTGCAGCCTCCTGTCTGGACTGGGCGGCAACATTAACCGGTCTGAAGACGGTGCCGGCGCTGATTGATGCGGCGCAGCAGGCTGATGAGGCAGCCGACCCTGTCTGGTTCTTGCCGTATCTTTCAGGTGAACGTACGCCGCACAATAATCCGCAGGCGAAAGGCGTGTTCTTTGGTCTGACCCATCAGCATGGACCGGCTGAGCTGGCGCGCGCGGTGCTGGAAGGCGTGGGCTATGCGCTGGCCGACGGGATGGATGTGGTACATGCCTGTGGGGTGAAGCCGCAAAGCATCACGCTGATCGGCGGCGGTGCGCGCAGCGCGTACTGGCGGCAAATGCTGGCGGATATCAGCGGCCTGCAACTGCATTATCGCACCGGTGGTGATGTGGGGCCGGCACTGGGTGCCGCTCGTCTGGCGCAAATTGCGATGAATCCGGAGAAGTCATTAGCCGAGCTATTGCCGCAACTTCCGCTTGAACAAACACATATGCCCGACAGGCAACGCCATAGCGTTTATCAACAGCGCCGGGAAACCTTCCGCCGTCTTTATCAGCAGCTACTTCCACTCATGTCCTGAGTCTGAATCCCTCCTGTTTTGCAGGAGGGATTAACCCAAAGCATATAAATAATTGATCAATAAATTAAATATATGGATTTATTCTGAAATTCCATTTTCTGTTCATTTTTCAGTGTTGTCTTTCATAGGTTATCCCTAATCTGCATCCGTTGGATAAGGAGATCCCAGTGAAAAGCTCAACGTTAATTTCCTGGTTGTTGCTCATCTCAGGCACATCGACTTACGTTATCGGCTTAGGGATGGCATGCCCCTTACTGAGCGGAAAAGGTTATTTCCTCGGTGTCCTGGTGACCGCAATGTTTGTCACATACGTTTATCTACGTGAGGAAAAACGCGACCAACTGGACGATAGCGTCGTTACCGTGTGCCAACTGGTCGCGCTTATCACGCTGGGGTTGTTTCTGGTCGGCATCCTCAATGCACCGCTTTCACTGAGTGGGCGGGGTCTCTATCCGGTGGCGCTCTTTATGGGTCTACTGGGTTTTGTACGCCTGATTCGTGCATCGGATCATTAAATAAAAAGGGGATCACTTTGCTGTGGGGTTTCCTGGCTTGCTATTTGTTACGGCGTCTGAGACGGCGTTCTCCCTGATAACGGTTTTAGTCTCTCTGAAATGCCCGGCGCCACGACCGGGCATTTCACATCAACTGACCAGCCTGCGCGTATCGATGCGTTGTAACAGCATTGAAAGTAGTAAACTGCCCACGAGAGTCGCGCTGAAAATCCACAACATATCCAGCGGCGGCCAGCGTTTGATTTCCAGACCGCTGGTGCGCAAGGCATGAATAATGAGCGCATGAAAGCCATAAATGCCGAGTGAATGGCGTGAAATCAGCCCCAGCCCAGGGACCGTTTGCGTATTCAGCGTGTTTTTCACCAGCGTCAGTAGCGCGACAGCACAGATAAAGACCATGGGGCCGCAATAGAGATACCAGGTATCGGCAAAATTGCCGCGCCACTGTAGTTCATGCAACGTCCCACGAGAGATGACCCACACCGCCAGCACGAAAAGCCCCGCGCTTAACCAGGAAAGCGCGCGTTTTTGTGTTTCCATCATGCCGATAGCGCGTCCTAGCATCCCGTACAAAATGTAGTAAAAGGTATCGCCGTTGATATACAAATTAATGGGGAGCCACTCGAATCCGCCCACTTTTTGCGACACGGTATTCGGATTGGCGAGAATGCCAGTGACCACCATCAGCACCAGCAGCATTTTGCCACTCACGTTTTTCACCTGAATCAGCGGCGAGACCAGATAGATCACGGCGATCGCGAAGAAAAACCACAGATGATAGAACACCGGTTTTTGCAGCAGATTTTTTAAGGAGAGTTCGGCGTTAATCGAAGTAAACAATGTGATGTAGAGCAGGGCAACGGCGCTGTAAAACAGCAGGCACAGCGCGATGCGTAAAAAATGGCGTGGTTGTGCGCTGCGCTCGCCAAAAAAGAGGTAGCCCGAAATCATAAAAAATAGCGGCACGCTGACGCGTGAAGCCGAATTTAGTACGTTGGCAAGATCCCAGTTAACGGGACTGACACTTTGTGCATTGGTGATGTACCAGGTTGTGGTGTGAATCATGACCACCATCAGACAGGCGATCCCTCGCAGGTTATCAATCCAGAAAATTTTGGGCTGCATCAGTTCCTCTGTTTTCGTTTCAAAAATGGTCTGACTCACATTTTGTCAGCCTGTCCCGCTGGATTAATCTGAGTTTTTACACTAAAGGTTGTGATGGTCCGATGAGATTCGCAAAATGCGTCTGCCACACCGAACGTAATAATAATAAGACTGATCAGTAAATTAGGCGGTAATAAAATGATGATGAAATCTTTTTTTCCAGCAATGGTGATTCTGTTGCTGGCAGGATGTACACCCTCCCAGCCATCGCCGACACAAAAGGCGCAGAAAGTGAAAGTCAGCCCCACGCGCACGCTGGATATGGAAGCGCTGTGCAAAGATCAGGCTGCGCGACGCTATAATACCGGTACGCAGAAAATTGATGTTACGGGCTTTGAACAATTTCAGGGAAGTTATGAGATGCGCGGCGCTACCTTCCGTAAAGAGAGTTTTGTCTGCTCTTTTGATGCGGATGGGCAGTTTTTACATCTTTCCATGCGTTAAGCCCTGCCTTTTTCCCGTTTCGTACTGTATATCTTGCAGTCAGCGGGTATACTGATCCCTTCCTTTTAAAACCACACGTATCCAGCACGAAATACTATGCAAAAGTTTGATACCAAGACCTTCCAGGGCCTGATCCTGACATTACAGGATTACTGGGCTCGTCAGGGCTGTACCATTGTTCAACCTTTGGACATGGAAGTGGGTGCAGGTACCTCGCACCCGATGACCAGCCTGCGTGCGTTGGGGCCAGAACCGATGGCAACCGCGTATGTGCAACCTTCTCGTCGTCCAACTGATGGACGCTATGGCGAAAACCCGAACCGTTTACAGCACTACTATCAGTTTCAGGTGGTGATTAAGCCCTCTCCGGACAACATCCAGGAGCTGTATCTCGGGTCGCTGAAAGAGCTGGGTATGGATCCAACCATCCACGACATTCGCTTTGTGGAAGATAACTGGGAAAACCCGACGCTGGGTGCCTGGGGTCTGGGCTGGGAAGTGTGGCTGAACGGGATGGAAGTGACGCAGTTCACTTACTTCCAGCAGGTCGGCGGACTGGAATGTAAGCCGATCACCGGTGAAATCACCTATGGTCTGGAACGTCTGGCCATGTACATTCAGGGCGTAGACAGCGTTTACGACCTGGTATGGAGCGACGGCCCGCTGGGTAAAACCACGTATGGCGACGTGTTCCATCAGAACGAAGTGGAGCAATCCACCTACAACTTCGAATACGCGGACGTGGACTTCCTGTTCACCTGCTTTGAGCAGTACGAGAAAGAAGCGCAGCAACTGCTGGCGCTGGAAACGCCGCTGCCGCTGCCTGCCTACGAGCGTATTCTGAAGGCCGCCCATAGCTTCAACCTGCTGGATGCGCGCAAAGCCATCTCCGTCACCGAACGCCAGCGCTATATTCTGCGTATTCGTACCCTGACTAAAGCAGTGGCAGAAGCTTACTACGCTTCCCGTGAAGCCCTCGGCTTCCCGATGTGCAATAAAGACAAATAAGAGGCGGCCATGTCTGAGAAAACTTTCCTGGTGGAAATCGGCACTGAAGAGCTGCCACCAAAAGCCCTGCGCAGCCTGGCGGAATCCTTTGCTGCGAACGTGACGGCGGAGCTGGATAATGCTGGCATCGCGCACGGCCATGTTGAATGGTTTGCGGCACCGCGTCGTCTGGCGCTGAAAATCGCTAATCTGGCGGAATCCCAGCCCGATCGAGAAGTTGAAAAACGCGGTCCGGCGATTGCCCAGGCATTTGATGCCGAAGGCAAACCGAGCAAAGCGGCAGAAGGCTGGGCTCGGGGTTGTGGTATTACCGTTGATCAGGCTGAGCGTCTGACCACCGATAAAGGCGAATGGCTGCTGTATCGTGCACACGTGAAAGGCGAAAGTGCCGAAGCGCTGTTGCCGAACATGATCGCTACATCGCTGGCGAAACTGCCGATCCCGAAACTGATGCGCTGGGGAGCAAGCGACGTGCATTTCGTACGTCCGGTTCATACCGTGACTCTGCTGCTGGGCGACAAAGTCATTCCGGCGACCATTCTGGGTATTCAGTCCGATCGCATTATTCGCGGCCATCGCTTTATGGGCGAGCCGGAGTTCACCATTGACAATGCTGACCAGTATCCGCAAATCCTGCTGGAGCGCGGTAAGGTTATTGCCGACTACGAACAGCGTAAAGCCAAAATCAAAGCGGATGCCGAAGACGCGGCGCGCAAGATCGGCGGTAATGCCGATCTGAGCGACAGCCTGCTGGAAGAAGTGACCTCGCTGGTGGAATGGCCGGTGGTACTGACGGCGAAATTCGAAGAGAAATTCCTCGCGGTACCCTCTGAAGCGCTGGTGTACACCATGAAAGGTGACCAGAAGTACTTCCCGGTCTACGCCAACGACGGCAAACTGCTGCCGAACTTCATCTTCGTTGCGAACATCGAATCGAAAGATCCTCAGCAAATCATTTCCGGTAACGAGAAGGTGGTGCGCCCGCGTCTGGCGGATGCCGAGTTCTTCTTCAATACTGACCGTAAAAAACGACTGGAAGATCACCTGCCGCGTCTGCAAACCGTGCTGTTCCAACAGCAGCTGGGTACATTGCGCGACAAGACCGATCGTATTCAGGCGCTGGCGGGCTGGATTGCCGGTCAGATTGGCGCAGACGTTAACCATGCCACCCGTGCGGGCCTGCTGTCGAAATGTGACCTGATGACCAACATGGTCTTCGAATTCACCGATACCCAGGGCGTAATGGGCATGCACTATGCTCGCCACGATGGTGAAGCGGAAGATGTTGCCGTCGCTCTGAACGAACAGTATCAACCGCGCTTTGCCGGTGATGACCTGCCGTCTAACCCGATTGCCTGCGCACTGGCGATTGCGGATAAGATGGACACCCTGGCGGGAATCTTCGGTATCGGTCAGCACCCGAAAGGGGACAAAGACCCGTTTGCGCTGCGTCGTGCTGCGCTGGGCGTGCTGCGCATTATCGTTGAGAAGAACCTGAACCTCGATCTGCAAACGCTGACCGAGGAAGCGGTGCGTCTGTACGGTGATAAGCTGACCAACGCGAACGTGGTGGATGACGTGATCGACTTTATGCTCGGTCGCTTCCGGGCCTGGTATCAGGATGAAGGTTACACCGTGGATACCATCCAGGCGGTGCTGGCACGTCGTCCGACCCGTCCGGCTGATTTCAACGCGCGTATGAAGGCGGTCTCGCACTTCCGTACGCTGGAAGCGGCATCTGCGCTGGCGGCAGCCAACAAGCGTGTCTCTAACATCCTGGCGAAGTCTGATGAGACGCTGAACGAGCGTGTTAATGCCTCAACGTTGAAAGAGCCAGAAGAGATCGCGCTGGCGATGCAGGTTGTGGTACTGCGTGACAAGCTCGAACCGTACTTTGCCGAAGGCCGTTACCAGGACGCGCTGGTGGAACTGGCTGAACTGCGCGAGCCGGTCGATTTATTCTTCGAAAAAGTGATGGTGAACGTCGAGGATAAAGAGTTGCGTATCAACCGCCTCTCGATGCTGGAAAAACTGCGTGAGCTGTTCCTGCGTGTGGCGGATATTTCGCTGCTGCAATAAACATCGCGCAAGTCACCACCGCAGACAAACGCTGAAACCTGCCCTCGGGCAGGTTTTTTTATGGACGGGACAGGAAGAGTTACAGCAACTGCAATTCCGTCAGACAGGTCTGGCTGTCATCCTTCGTGGCAATGGCGTGTGATGCCGTTTTGCCGTTGTAGCTCACTTCTATTGTCCCTTCAATATTGCGCGGCAACCAGACGCCGATAAACCCGTTCTGATAGCTTTTGAGCGGTTTCTGAATCAGCACATTGCCTTTGTTATCCGTCACTTTAACGTTGAACGTCGTGTCCGGCATTTCACCCTGGCAGCCGGACAAACTGTGGTTAAAGCACGGGTGCGTCTGCTGCTGGTAAGGTGCAAATGAGAGATAGAATTTTTCGCCCAACGGCAGGGTATACATCTGCCCATCAGAAGCGAGTTTTAACTCGGTACTGGTGATGGAAGCCGAATACGGCAGCGGACGGGATTGTGGCGTTTGATCGATGGTATCCACGATCTGCTCGACTGACTTACCGGCAAGACCATGTTCGGCAAGGAATGTGGTTTCTGGCGATGCAGCAAACGCGGCGCCGCTGGTGAGTAAACCTAGCGTGAAGAACAACGGGAGTCTGGACATAGCATCAATTCCATGTGAAAAACAGGGTCTTCACTATAAAGCTTACCCTTAGGGAAAGGTCAAAGGCTGGCCAGGTAAAGTAATGCAAAGAAGGGAAACAGGGATATCGAAAGGCGGGTAAGAGATAAAAAAAATCCCCGCCGTCTGGCAGGGATCTCGAATTCTGAGCTTATTTAAGCTTACAGGCTGGTTACGTTGCCAGCTGCCGGGCCTTTAGCGCCGCTTTCGATGGTGAAGGAAACTTTCTGACCTTCGTCCAGAGATTTGTAGCCATCGTTCTGGATAGCAGAGAAGTGTACGAACACGTCTTTAGAGCCATCGTCAGGAGTGATGAAGCCGAAGCCTTTGTCAGCGTTGAACCATTTTACGATACCAGTCATTTTACCGGACATAGTGTATTACCTTTTAAAAAATAAGTGTGCCTTTCGGCGATATGGCGTGCTCTACAGATTTTTTAAGCGTTAAGGAAATGCGCACTACGAGGGGTATCAACGATAACTCTTGAAGGGGACTGCCTTACTAAACTGCTTTAATGGTCTGTACGTCAAACCGTGGAACGCATTAACTCATGTAACGCCTGGTGATGCAACTGTTATTTTTCGCCCGATGGGTTAAGTGGTCAGAAAACGGTCCTGTATCAGGACCGTTCATCAACGATTGTCGATTACTCCATCAACTGCTTACTCAATGCCGGGTTAGCCTGTATCAGGCGCATCAGCTTCAATTCGGTACTGGAGGGTTTAACGCGTTTTGATTCCCACTCCTGTACCAGTGCAACCGTTACGCCTAACGCTCTGGCGAAATCATCCATTTCCAGCCCGCTCCCCCGGCGTAACTGTTCAAATTCGCTAAAGGGGCTTGGCTTATGCGTCAGGGTGATTTTTGATGTTTCTTCTTTAAAAACAATTTGTTCCAGGCTGCTCAGCAGCTCAAACATTGGATCTTTAGATTCCATTGAGAACTCCTTTAAATCACACAGCGAGATCGTGAATTTCATCGAAGCCAGTTAAGAATAGTCGTAAATGAGAAAGCGCGTTGGGCGTCACAGTTTAAGAGGGGGACAAGACTCGTTTCAGCGGCGAGATGGCAGCGGATTTGTAGCTTGCTAACGATTTGATAACGGGCACTATATCCCGCGTGGTAATGGGAATTGTAAAGATTACGAAAATATGACTATTTCCTGGCAGGTGATTACCTGCCAGGAGGAAAAATCAGGCTTTTTGCGCGGCGTGAGTCGGTGATTCTGTCGGCGTTGATGCGCCAGACAGCTGGCGTTTACCTGCCCAGTATTTCACCATCAAGGCAAAGGCAGACACTAGTGCCGGAATGGCCAGGAATGTAAAGATGGTTTCGAACGCGAGTTGCGCCTGCATCAGGAAGGCGCCGCTAAACGCACCGAGGATGCCGCCGAAACGGCCCAGACCTAACATCCATGCCACGCCAGTCGCGCGACCTTGTGTGGGGTAAAAACCCGCCGCCAGCGCGGGCATGGACGATTGCGCGCCGTTCATGATTGTCCCGGCGATAAAAACCATCACCCCCATGAGCACCAGGCTGCTGGTGGAGAACCCAACCAGGCAGACAAACACCCCGGTTAACAACCAGCCGACCGCCACCACTTTGTTCGGGTTGAATTTGTCCATCAGCGCGCCCAGCACCAGGACGCCAATTCCGCCGCCCAACGGGAACAAGGCGGTAATGATGGACGCCTGGCTCAGCGTGGCCCCTGTTTCACGGATCAGCAGCGGCAGCCAACTGGTCAGCAGATAGAAGATCAGCAACCCCATAAAGTAGGTCAGGCACAGCATCACCGTGCCCAGTGCGTAACGCGGCGAGAAGATGACGCCCAGCGCCGATTTCTCTTTAATCTGGCCGGTTTCACGCAGGACAAAGTGCGTCGCTTCCGGTAGCGGGGCGATACGGCGCAGAATGGTGCCAATCTGCTGCTGTGATTTGTTCTTAACCACCAGATAACGGGCAGATTCCGGCAGTAAAACGATCAACACCACTGCCAGCGCCAGCGGCATCACGCCGCCGAGGATCAGTACGCTTTGCCAGCCGTAATGCGGGATCAGCCAGGCGGAGACAAACCCGCCCATCGACGAGCCAATCGGGAATCCGACGAACATCAGATTCACCAGCAGCGCGCGACGGCGTTCTGGCGCGTATTCACTCATCAGGGTCGCGGCATTGGGCATTGCCGCCCCCAGACCCAGACCAGTTAAAAAGCGCAATGCCGTCAGTTGGTTCAGCGTGCTGGCAAAGGCGGTGAGCAGGCTGAAGCCGCCAAACACCAGAATCGACATAATCAGGACTTTTTTGCGACCGATGCGGTCAGCCATTGGACCCGCGGTGAGCGCTCCGACGGCAAGCCCCACCAGCGCGGCGCTCATGACCGGGCCGAGCGCGGATTTTTCAACGCCCCACTCCTGAACGAGATCGGAGGCGATGAAGCCGATAATCGCGGTATCGAATCCGTCCATCGCGACGGTCACAAAACACAGCACGAGAATCATCCACTGGTATTTTGAAAAGGGATGCTCGTTAATAAACGCTTGAATATCAGTCGTTTTGTTTGTCATGCGGTCATTCCTGCGAAAGCAACGCGGGGGACAGAGGGTGTTTTTATTTTCTCCACCGCAAGCGTTAGGATTAATTGTGCGATTATCGAACGTTTATTCGTTAATCGTTCAATTAATCAAAACATTGAAGCCCGTGTTCGGCAATCACCCCACCGAGGTTAACGTGCGATAATCGTACGAATTGCCCCTTCACTGGCCGACTTAATGCTGAAAAGCTATTAAAATCATAGAACTACTTCTTGTTAATGCCCTCAGAACAGAGGTGGTAAATGTGATGTGTTTAACAATAAAATAACAATTTGGTCATCGCTATTTCGCCAGACGAATTTCCGCCACAAGATTACGCGGAAGGGGTATCCTGCGAGCCTGACCTGGACTATCCTTGTAAGCCGTAAGGCACGCGTATTGCGCAGTGCGCATTTTTGGGTGAAAGGAGTATTAAAATGGCGACAGGTAAGTCCTGCTCTCGCTGGTTTGCGCCTCTTGCGGCGTTGTTAATGGTAGTTAGCCTGAGTGGGTGTTTTGATAAAGAAGGCGATCAGCGTAAAGCGTTTGTCGATTTTCTACAGAATACGGTGATGCGTAGCGGCGAGCGTCTACCCACCCTGACCGCCGATCAGAAAAAACAGTTCGGTCCGTTTGTTTCTGATTACGCGATTCTGTATGGCTACTCACAGCAGGTGAACCAGGCGATGGATTCCGCGTTGCGTCCGGTTGTTGATAGCGTTAATGCCATCCGTGTGCCACAGGATTATGTGACGCAACGTGGGCCGCTGCGTGACCTGAACGGTTCTCTCGGCGTATTGGGTCAGCAGTTGCAGAATGCGAAACTGCAGGCCGATGCGGCGCATGGCGCACTGAAACAGGCCGATGACCTGAAGCCGGTGTTTGACCAGGTGTATAAGAAAGTGGTGACGACGCCCGCAGACGCGTTGCAGCCGCTGATCCCGGCCGCGCAGATCTTCACTCAGCAACTGGTCCAGGTGGGTGATTTTGTCGCGCAGCAGGATACGCAGGTGAGTTTTGTGGCGAATGGTATTCAGTTCCCGACTTCGCAGCAGGCAAGTCAGTACAACGCATTGATTGGGCCGCTGGCCTCGCAGCATCAGGCATTTAACCAGGCCTGGACTGCGGCGGTTAACGCTATTCAGTGATGAAGCTGCCGGGCAGGCGATAGCGCCTCCCGGCTGTTTTTGTTACCCCGCAACCTGCGGGTTCACGCAGTTCTTCTCGACCTTTCCTTGCAGCGCATCAATCAGATTATCTACCGCGCAGGCCGCCATGTTATAGCGCGTTTCGTGGGTGGCTGAACCAATGTGTGGTACCGCCACAACGTTACTCAGCGACAACAACGGTGAATCAACTGGTAGTGGCTCTTGCTCAAACACATCCAGACCGGCAGCGTGTATTTCGCCCTGTTGCAGTGCGGCAATCAGCGCGTTTTCATCGACCACCGGACCACGTCCGGCATTAATGAAGATGGCAGAGGATTTCATTTTAGCGAACTGCTCTGCGCCAAACAGATGATGCGTCTCGTCGGTCAGCGGCAGGATCAGGCAGACAAAGTCTGATTCCTGCAACAGCGTATCGAGGTCACAGTAGCGGGCGTTGAAGCGCTCTTCCGCTTCCTGATGGTGGCGGCGGGCGTTGTAGAGAATCGGCATGTTGAAGCCGAAGTGGGCGCGCTGTGCCAGCGCAAGACCAATGCGTCCCATCCCGACAATCCCCAGCGTTTTGTGGTGCACATCAATACCAAACCAGTCAGGACCAATGCTGGAGGTCCATTCGCCGACCTTCACGCGCTCGGCCACTTCCACAACGCGGCGAGCGGTCGATAGCACCAGTGCCATGATCGTATCGGCAACGGTTTCCGTCAGCACGGTGGGCGTATGCATCAGCAGTACCTTACGTGCGTTCAGCGCATCCACATCGAAATTGTCATACCCCACGGAGATCGTTGAGGTTGCGCGGAGCGTCGGCATTTTCTCCAGCAGCGCGGTATCGACGGTTTGGCTGGAGCCCAGCAGACCTTCAGCACTGGCAAAGGCTTGCGCGTGTTGTTCAACCGTCTGCGGGCTCAGGTCCGGCACCTGGGTGACGGTGAAATGTTCTTCCAGGCGATGCAGTAAATCGTCAGGTAACGCTTTGTAGAGAATAATGGACGGCTTCATATGACTCTCCATGAGTGAAAGTTTACGCGTGGCGTGCGCCAACCGGGACGTGCTGATTATTAGCAGGCTTAACAATTAAAGTTAGCCATACTGAGGCGAAAAGCGCCACCCCCATAAAAATGTACGAGGCGGACGGGCTGCCGGTGGCGCCGTTGAGGTAACCGACAAACCACGAGCCGAGGAACGAGCCCAGCGCGCCCATACTGTTGATTAGCGCCATTGCGCCACCGGCAACGTTGCGCGGCAACATCTCCGGAATGATGGCGAAAAACGGGCCATACGGGGCGTACATCGCCGCACCGGCAATCACCAGCAGGGTATAAGAGGCCCAGAAGTTATTCGCGCCGACGGCCCAGGAACCGATAAAAGCACACGCGGCAATCAGCAGCAGAGGCCAGACGAACAGTTTACGGTTCTGTAATTTATCCGAGGCCCAGGAGGCGATAATCATCGCCACGGTGGCTGCCAGATACGGGACAGAAGAGAGCCAGCCCACTTCGACCATTCCCAGATTCGCGCCGCCTTCGCGGATGATTGATGGCAGCCACAGCACGAAGCCGTAGACGCCAATACTCCAGGTGAAATATTGCATGCATAACAGGATCACATTACGGGAGCGGAACGCTTCGCCGTAGTTGCGTACAGCCTTAATCCCCTGCTGCTCTTGTTCGAGTTGCGTTTGCAACGCCGTTTTTTCTGACTCGGTCAGCCAACCGACCTGCGCCGGTTTGTCTTTCACCAGCACCCACCAGCAGAAGGCCCACAGAATGGCGGGAACCCCTTCGATGATGAACATCTCACGCCAGCCGAGCGCCTGGATCAGGTAACCAGACACCACTGACATCCACAGGACCGTCACCGGGTTACCGAGGATCAGGAAGGTATTTGCTCGCGAACGCTCCGACTTCGTAAACCAGTTACTGATGTAAATCAGCATCGCTGGCATAACAGCGGCTTCCACTACCCCGAGAATAAAGCGAATAGCGGCCAGCGCCGGGATATTGCTGACCATCCCGGTCAGCGACGCGCAACCGCCCCATAAAATCAGGCAGACAAAAATCAGTTTGCGCACGCTCCGGCGTTCGGCATACACCGCGCCGGGGATCTGAAAGAAGAAATAGCCGAGGAAGAACAGGGCGCCGAGCAGGGATGAGATCCCTTTGGTGATGCCAAGGTCTTCGTTAATGCCTGCGGCGGACGCGAAGCTGAAGTTTGCACGGTCAAGATACGCCAGACTATACGTGATGAACACGATAGGCATGATGTACAACCAGCGTTTTGCTGCATTTGTTGAGTTTGCCATAATCAACCTCTGTTGTTTCTGCCGCCGCTGTCTGTAGGGTACAGGGGGCTGTTATCATTACGTAAGGTTATTCGCCTAACGTTTCACGTGTGGGTAAGCCTTCGCTGTCGCCCTGTACCTGAATGGCCAGTGCGCCAATTTTGTTGCCGCGTGTGACGGCCTGTGACAGCGTACGACCTTCCAGTAAGGCGCTGATGACGCCGACGGCAAAGCCATCGCCGGCACCGACCGTATCGACTACGTTGTCCACTTTGACCGGGGCAACGCTGCCTTTTTCGCCGTCGGCGGTTTTATACCAGGCGCCGTCTGCGCCTGTTTTCAGCACCACGGCTTTCACGCCGTGACGGAGATAGAAATCCGCAATCCCTTCTGGCGTCTGTTGTCCGGTTAAAATCATCCCTTCCTTCAGGCCCGGTAATACCCAGTCGGCCTGGAATGCGAGACGATTCAGTTTCTCAACCATCTCGGCTTCACTTTTCCACAGCACCGGACGCAGGTTGGGGTCAAATGAGAGTGTCTTGCCCTGGGCTTTCATCGTGCGCGCCGTGTGCGCCAGCAGTTCATAGGAACTGGGGGAAAGCGCCGCAGCGACGCCGCTCAGATGCAGATGACGGGCACTGGAGAAATACGCGTCGTGGTAGTCCGCAACGGACAGATGGCTGGCGGCGGACCCTTTACGGAAATACTCCACAATGGGATCGGTTCCATTTTCAACTTTAGATTTTAACTGAAAGCCGGTTGCGTAGCGCTCATCCAGGGTGACTCCCTGCGCATCAATCCCCTCTTTTTTCAGTGAGTTGAGAACAAAGCGACCAAAGCTGTCGTTACCTACGCGGCTCACCCAGCCGACTTTCAGTCCCAGTCGTGCCAGGCCGGTGGCAACGTTCAGTTCGGCACCGGCAACACGCTTGATAAATTGCTCAACCTCGGCCAGATCGCCGGTCTGCGTTGCTACAAACATCGCCATCGCTTCGCCGATTGTGATGACATCCAGTGAATGCTTCATGCCTTACTCCTTACGTAACAAATCGACGTAGTGGCGGGTAACCGCAGTCAGATCGGCCCCTTCCAGCGGGAATTCAATGCCGCGCGGAACGTCGGTGGGCAACAACTTGAGCAGGTCGAGCCAGCGGGGCTCTGCCTGGTCCGGGGGAACGGCGCGATAGCTGTCGTGGTGCGCGGTGGCGGCTTTAACGTGAACATAACCCACTGACTTCGCCAGTTGATGAGCGGCCTCTTCTGGCGAATCGCCTACCCATAGCCAGTTGCCCATATCAAAGGTCAGGTGTACAGGCAGCGCATGTTGCTGACAGGCGGCGTTAAAACGTTGCATGGGGGCCAGTCGTCCGCAGGCGGTCTGGTCGTTCTCGACTACCAGCGCCATACCGCTGCTTTCCAGCCAGTCGCGCAGGGTGTCAAATTGTTCTGCGTGGACAAAATGGCCCAGCGAAACCTTCAGCCATAGCGCGCGCAGCGTTTGCGCTTCCTGAAGCAGTGACGGCAGTTGTAGATTGAGGCGGCCATCGTCCATGAACAGCGGTTGTGGCGCGGAATAGCAGGCCAGCAGATCGAAGCATTCGATGGCTGACGCCAGTGTGGTCAGGGCGCTGAGCTCAGCGTCAGTAAACAGTTCGCGGCGAATTTCGACGCCGTCTGCACCTGCACCGGCAATGATAGGCAGCATCGCGGTTTGTCCGCCGGCAGCGCGGACAGTGTCGTGGCCATAGGCAGCGGTGACCACTATCAGTTTTCTTTGCATAGGAACTCCAGAACTAACGCTAATGTGATTACGCTAGATGGAACCGGTTCCAAAGAAAAGCGTGATGTGTCGAAATTATGATCACCATCACGAAGGAAAATTAACGGGCAGTGGAGCCGCGAACGATCAGCTCGCCGGAGAAAACCTGTTCATGAATGGCGTCGCTGCCGCCTTCAATCCTGCGTACCACTTGTTCGACAGCGGCATAACCAATCTGCCACGTGGGTTGTTTCAGAGTCGTGATCCCGACCCCTGCCAGTTCAGCCCATTCCAGCTCATCGAACCCCAACAGACCAATATCGCTGCCCCAGTTGAGGCCAATGCGCTTCAGTGAACGGGCGACCTGAAGGGTGAGCGCACCGTTAGCGGAAATCACTGCCTTGCGCATCCCGCGATGCTGCTGGTGGAACTGCCGTAAGGTGTTATCGAGTTGCGTATTCTCGGAAAGCGGAACTTCGGCGTTTTCGGCGACAACGCCCGGATAACGTGCCAGTGTTGCCCGAAAGGCGCTCAGTCGTTCACGACGGGTATTGACCATCCCCAGCGGTTCGCTGAGAAACAGCAGTGCTTCAAAGCCTTGTTCAATCAGGTGTTCGGTGGCGGTGGTGGCGGCCTGAGTGTTGTCCAGCCCGACGACGTCGCAGGCGAAGTCAGGGATTTTGCGATCGATCAGTACCATCGGCAACGCGGACTGTTGCAGGCGATTCAACCCCTCTTCACGCATCCCCACGGCGTTGACCACAATACCTTCGACCTGATAACTGCGCAGCAGATCGAGATAGTGCAATTCCTGGTTCACCTCGTTATTGGTGTTACAGACTAGCGGCGTAAAGCCTTTCTCGCGACAGGCGGCCTCGATACCGCTTAACACGTGGACGGAATAGGGGTTGGTGATATCGGCAATGATCAGGCCAATCAAACGGGTGCGACCTCGTTTCAGGCCGCGTGCCATCAGGCTGGGGCGATAGTCGAGGTCGGCAATGGCTTTTTCAATACGCGCCAGCAGGGCATCGGAAAGCAGGTGTTTTTCGCCGTTGAGATAACGTGAAATGCTGGTTTTACCGGTTTTTGCCGCTTTCGCGACATCGCTGATGGTGGGGCGTGTTGATTTGCTCATCGCTGATTTCCTTGCCTTTGGTGAGCATACCTTAGCGCGAAAATGCCTGATGACGCTACGCTTACCGGGCCTGTTGGTGGGTTTAAAGCCGGGGAAGGCAATGCCGCCGCCCGGCGCAACCGTTACTGAATCGGGCTTAACGTAATTTCGACACGACGGTTCTGGGCTTTCCCTTCCGCCGTGCTGTTGCTGGCGATCGGATTTGCCGGACCCATGCCGCTGGTGCGGATGCGGTTGGCGGCAACGCCCTGGGTGATCAGTGCGCTGGCCACGCTGTCCGCACGCTGCTGTGACAGACGCATGTTCAGATCCTGGCCGCCGGTGCTGTCGGTATACCCGATGACATTGACGGCGGTTTTTTCGTATTCCTTCAGCACCATCGCTACGCCGGTCAGCGTGTTGGCACCTGCCGGTTTCAGGGTGGCGCTGCTGCTGTCGAAGGTGACGTTATTCGGCATGTTCAAAATGATGTTATCGCCACTTCGCGTCACGCTTACGCCGGTTCCCTGCATTTTGTCGCGCAGTTTTGCTTCCTGCACGTCCATGTAATAACCGACGCCGCCGCCGAGCGCTGCCCCTGCCGCGGCACCAATCAGTGCGCCTTTACCGCGATCCTTCTTCGACGAGGAGAGAGCGCCGATACCCGCGCCCACCAGCGATCCAATGCCCGCGCCAATGCCGGATTTACCCGCTTCGCGTTCGCCGGTGTAAGGGTTGGTTGTGCAGCCAGAAACCGCCAGGGCGCCGCTCACGATAGCGGCAATGACTAAAACACGTTTCTTCATCTTAATTCCTTAATGACATTCTTATTTTTTGCCACAGCGACCGTGGCGGTTGATTATGACGTGTGAAGATGAAGAAAATTCCAGGGATCTCTCTGAAATTTGTAAGTAACATTGAACGCCGTTATACCTCAGCCCATCAGCAGGAGTGCCTGGCTTGACGACGCATCATTCAGTGTTAACCGCCGCCCACTGGGGCCCCATTCTTGTCGAAACGGACGGAGAAAAGGTGCTCTCTTCCCAGGGTGCGCTGCCCACCTCGCATCCCAATTCGCTGCAAAGTGCGGTTCGCGATCAAGTGCACAGTCAAAGCCGGGTACGCTATCCGATGGTACGTAAAGGGTTTCTGGCTTCGCCGGAAAAACCGCAGGGTGTACGCGGACAGGATGAGTTTGTGCGTGTGAGCTGGGACGAGGCGCTGGCGTTGATTCATACGCAGCATAAACGCATTCGCGATACGTATGGCCCCGTCTCCATTTTTGCCGGTTCTTACGGCTGGCGTTCCAACGGTGTTCTGCACAAGTCGGCGACGTTATTACAACGTTATATGGCGCTGGCGGGCGGCTATACCGGACATCTTGGGGATTACTCCACCGGTGCGGCGCAGGCCATCATGCCGTACGTGGTGGGCGGTAGCGAAGTCTATCAACAGCAAACCAGCTGGCCGGTGATTCTGGAACACAGCGAGGTGGTGGTGTTATGGAGCGCCAACCCGCTGAATACCCTGAAAATTGCCTGGAAT
Source organism: Citrobacter sp. MGH 55 (assembly GCF_016906145.1). NCBI lineage: Bacteria > Pseudomonadati > Pseudomonadota > Gammaproteobacteria > Enterobacterales > Enterobacteriaceae > Citrobacter > Citrobacter sp. MGH 55. The sequence goes on along the minus strand of NZ_CP070239.1, from coordinate 1,006,716 downwards.
GCGTCGGATGAACAAGGGATCCCTTACTTTGACGCGTTGCGTAATAGCGGGAAACGGCTGATCTGTATTGATCCGATGCGATCGGAAACCGTTGATTTCTTTGGCGACAAAATGGAATGGATTGCGCCGCACATGGGGACTGACGTGGCGCTGATGCTCGGCATCGCGCATACGCTGGTAGAACATGGCTGGCATGACGAGGCGTTTCTTGCCCGCTGTACCACGGGCTATGAGGTCTTTTCAGACTATCTGTTGGGCGTGAGCGACGGTATTGCCAAAACGGCAGAGTGGGCGGAGCCGATTTGCGGCGTTCCGGCGGCCAAAATCCGTGAACTGGCAGAGTTATTCCATAAAAATACTACGATGTTGATGGCCGGTTGGGGCATGCAACGCCAGCAGTTTGGCGAACAAAAGCACTGGATGATTGTCACCCTGTCCGCCATGCTGGGGCAGCCTGGTATACCTGGCGGTGGTTTTGGCCTTTCGTATCATTTTGCCAATGGCGGAAACCCGACACGCCGTTCTGCGGTGCTGGCGTCAATGCAGGGCAGCCTGCAAGGCGGGACCGACGCGGTGGAGAAAATTCCGGTAGCGCGCATTGTGGAAGCACTGGAAAACCCCGGCGCGCCGTATCAGCATAACGGGATGAACCGTCATTTCCCGGATATCCGCTTTATCTGGTGGGCGGGCGGGGCGAATTTTACCCATCACCAGGACACCAACCGACTGATTCGCGCCTGGCAAAAACCGGAGCTGGTGGTGATTTCCGAATGCTTCTGGACCGCGGCGGCGAAGCATGCCGATATTGTGCTGCCTGCGACGACTTCCTTTGAGCGTAACGATCTCACCATGACCGGGGATTACAGTAACCAGCATCTGGTGCCCATGAAGCAGGTCGTGCCGCCGCAGTACGAAGCGCGCAATGATTTCGATGTTTTTGCCGCGCTGAGCGAACGCTGGGAGCAGGGCGGTTATCAACGCTTTACCGAAGGGAAGAGCGAACTGGAATGGCTGGAGACGTTTTATACGATTGCCGGGCAGCGCGGGGCCAGCCAGCAGGTGACGCTGCCGCCGTTTGCCGAATTCTGGGAAGCGAATCAATTGATTGAAATGCCGGAAAATCCGGCCAATGCGCAGTTTATCCGCTTTGCGGATTTTCGTCGTGACCCGGACGCGCATCCGCTGAAAACCGACAGCGGTAAGATCGAGATTTACTCACAGCGAATTGCCGGTTACGGCTATGCAGATTGCCCCGGACACCCGATGTGGCTGGAACCGGATGAGTGGCACGGCAACGCCGAACCGGAGCAACTACAGATTGTGTCGGCGCACCCGGCGCATCGTTTGCACAGCCAGCTTAACTACAGTCACCTGCGTGAACGGTATGCGGTGGCAGATCGTGAGCCGGTGACGATTCACCCGCAAGATGCTCAGGCGCGCGGCATCCGTGAGGGTGATGTGGTACGCATCTGGAATCACCGTGGTCAGATCCTTGCAGGCGCCGTGGTCACTGACGGTATCAAACCAGGCGTTATCTGCATTCATGAAGGGGCATGGCCGGATCTCGACCTTGCTGCCGGGGGCATCTGTAAAAACGGCGCGGTGAATGTGCTGACCAAAGACCTGCCCAGTTCGCGTCTGGGGAACGGCTGCGCGGGCAATACCGCGCTGGCGTGGCTGGAGAAATACAGCGGGCCAGCACTCACGCTTACGGCGTTTACTCCGCCCGCCAGCCCATAATCCAGGTGGGATGCTGGGTATCTTCCTGCCATGCGCTGTCTTCGATACGAAAGCCCAGCGCGTGGTAGAAATTCACCGCGTTCTGGTTTTTTTGGTATACCTCGAGGCTCAGCACGTCAAAACACTGCTGAACATGCTGTACCAGCGCTTTCCCTATCCCGCTACGTAACGCATTCGGGGCGACAAACAACGCCCCTAAAAAACGCCCGTCCATGACGCTCACAAACCCTTTCAGCGCCTCGTCTTCCTCCCAGACCCAGGTTCTGGCGGCGGGCAGGTAAACATCGCGCACCACTGCCTCGCTCTCATGCCAGTAGCGTTCTGCGATAAAAGGATGCGCATAGATGGTGCTTTCCAACCATAACGCCAGCAATGGCGTCATGTCCGCACTATGAAACTCGCGAATCATGTTTATCTCCTGGATGACAGAAACAGCCGGTGATGTGGTCATTGACCAGTCCGCAGGCCTGCATGAAGGAGTAGCAAATAGTGGTGCCGACGAACTTGAATCCCCGTTTTTTTAACGCTTTCGACAGGGCGTCGGAGGCGGGCGTGGAGGTCGGGATTTCGCCCAACGCGGCGGCGCGGGTGATTTGTGGCTGGTTATCCACGAATGACCAGACGAAGTCGGCAAACGGTTCGCCGTTTTGCTCCATCGCCAGGTATGCCCGGGCATTACCGATGATGGCCTGAATTTTCCCCCGATGGCGGATGATCCCGGCATCAAGCAGTAGTCTTTCCACATCGTCTTCCTGCATGGCTGCCACGCGGATGGGATCGAACTGGTGGAAGTTAGTGCGATAATTCTCGCGTTTCTTGAGGACGGTGATCCACGAAAGGCCGGCCTGCTGACCTTCCAGGCAGATCATTTCGAACAGTTTTTTACCGTCGTGCTCGGGTACGCCCCATTCGTTATCATGATAGGCAATATAAAGGGGGTCCTGACTGACCCAACCGCAACGTTCCATACTTCCCTCGCTCTTTGACTTGCCATAAAAATATCGTTCCGGGTGCCTTGACGCTCCCGCGAAAAAGACAATATTTAATACAGGGCTTTCGCCTGTCATCCTTAATTACAATGACAATAATATCGCCGATTTCGGCTCTCTTCTGGAGTCGCATTGATGATGATAAAAAAATGCAGTGGTCGCCGGGAAATTATTCTCCTGGCGAGCGTCGTAGTTTGTTCGCTTTACATCAACACAGCCCGTGCCTGGCAGCAAGAATATATCGTTGATAATACGCCTGGATATACGACTGAACGCTATACATGGGACAGCGATCACCAACCGCGCTATGACGACATTCTGGCGGAACGTATCCGGACGACACAAACTGTGCCGGGTCTGGCGGTGAACCTTGAGCAAGCTTCGCCGACGGAGGCCACCAGCGGCATGAGTATGGGCTGGAATTTTCCCGTCTCTGGCGACGTCACGACCGGACCGGTGGCGGCATTACATTACGATGGCACCACGCCCGCTATTTATAACGAATTTGGCGATAGCGTGGTCAGCCAGTCGCCCGACCCGTTATGGCATGCCAGCGTCAGTACGCTGGGCTGGCGGGTGAATTCGCAGTTTGGCGAGCTGCGACCGTGGGCGCAAATCAGCTATAACCAGCAGTTTGGCGAAAATATCTGGAAGGCGCAGTCGGGGCTCAGTCGAATGACGGCGACCACTCAGGACAATAACTGGCTGGACGTGACGGTAGGCGCAGATATGCTGCTCAATCAGCACATGGCGGCTTATGCTGCGCTCTCGCAGGCGGAAAATACCACCAACAGTACCAACTACCTCTACACAATGGGAGTAAGTGCCAGGTTTTAACCTGCAATTTACAATTTAAACGCAGTGATAACAGTGTTTGTGGCGATAGTAGGCACTAACTGACCGGGAAAAAATTCATTCAATGGATTTTTGTCTCGTCATTCATTCCGCATTCCAGGCATTTCATTCCGTTCTGATGGCACTTCATGCCGTTTTTTCCCTGCATAAAATGCATTTCGTTATGGTTGTTGGCAGAGAATTTATCCCTTTTGCTTATGCAGGAAGACTGCCATGAAAACCGCATCGTATCAGCGCACCCGTTGGTTGACCCTTATCGGTACCATCATTACGCAATTCGCCTTAGGTTCTGTGTATACCTGGAGCCTGTTTAATGGCGTGCTTTCAGAAAAACTGGGTGAACCCGTCAGCCAGGTAGCTTTTTCCTTTGGTCTGTTGAGCTTAGGTCTGGCGATCTCCTCTTCTGTCGCCGGGAAGTTGCAGGAACGTTTTGGCGTGAAGCGCGTCACCATGGCGTCCGGTATACTGCTAGGGCTGGGTTTCTTCCTGACTGCGCACTCCAGTAACCTGATGATGCTGTGGCTGAGCGCAGGCGTGCTGGTAGGCCTGGCCGATGGCGCGGGCTATCTGTTAACACTGTCCAACTGCGTGAAGTGGTTCCCGGAGCGTAAAGGGCTAATTTCTGCCTTTGCCATTGGTTCTTATGGTCTGGGAAGCCTGGGTTTCAAATTTATCGACAGCCAACTTCTGGCAACCGTCGGTCTGGAAAACACCTTTGTGATTTGGGGCGCGATTGTGCTGGTGATGATTGTCTTCGGCTCTACGCTAATGAAAGATGCGCCGAATCAGGAGGTCAAAACGCAAAATGGTGTTGTAGAAAACGACTACACCCTGGCGCAATCCATGCGTAAACCGCAGTACTGGATGCTGGCGGTGATGTTCCTGACGGCGTGTATGAGCGGACTGTATGTGATTGGCGTGGCGAAAGATATCGCTCAGGGACTGGCGCATATGGACGTGGCGTCGGCGGCCAATGCGGTGACGGTGATTTCTATTGCTAACCTCTCCGGCCGTCTGGTGCTGGGGATCCTGTCCGATAAAATTGCCCGTATCCGTGTGATCACCATTGGTCAGGTGGTGTCGCTGGTGGGGATGGCCGCTCTGCTGTTTGCGCCGCTGAATGCGCTGACTTTCTTTGCTGCCATTGCCTGCATCGCCTTTAACTTTGGCGGGACGATCACCGTCTTCCCGTCACTGGTCAGCGAGTTCTTCGGTCTGAACAATCTGGCGAAAAATTATGGTGTGATTTATCTCGGCTTTGGGATTGGCAGCATCTGCGGTTCGATTATCGCGTCGCTGTTCGGTGGGTTCTACGTGACTTTCTGTGTCATCTTTGCATTGTTGATTCTCTCGCTGGCGCTCTCCACCACCATTCGTCAGCCAAAACGCGAGGTGCTGGAAATGGCACACGCCTGATATCCCGTAAGATTTTCTACAGGCCAGCCGATGAGCTGGCCTTTTTTTGTTATATCTGCTGTGAATAGTCTGCTTTCAAACTTGATTTTTTGTAAATATCTCTTTCGATCACATTCTCTGTTGCCACTTTCTTTGCTGCTTGTGGTCTACTTAGCCGCGCGTGTCGATTTTACTATTTGACTACCTTCGCAATTTCACCTGCCCGGCGGATGTCGCCGTTGCGCAGGCTGTGTTAACCCCTCGATTTCCAGGGCTTGCTTGCATGAGATACATTACGTCGATGTCGCAGCAAAAGCTGAGTTTTTTGCTCGCGATCTATATCGGTCTGTTTATGAATGGCGCGGTTTACCTCCGTCGGTTTGACGGTTACGCGCAAGATTTTACCCTCTGGAATGGAATCTCCGCGGTGGTTGAACTGGCTGGCACTGTGCTGGCAACGTTCTTCTTTTTACGACTCCTGTCACTGATGGGCAGGACGGTGTGGCGTGTTCTGGCTTCGTTGCTGGTGCTGATTTCAGCGGGCGCAAGTTATTACATGACTTTTATGAACGTGATGATCGGTTACGGCATCGTTGCCTCGGTCATGACCACGGATATCGATCTCTCCAAAGAGGTGGTCGGCTGGACGTTTGTCCTCTGGCTGGTGGCGGTGAGTCTTCTTCCGTTGATCTTCATCTGGTTTAACCGCTCGACGGATACCTTCTGGCGTCAGCTCTGCACGCCAAAAGTGCGCTGGCGCAGCGCGCTGATTGTGCTGATGGCGGGGCTGCTGGTCTGGGTGCCAATTCGTCTTCTGGAGATGCATCAGAAGCGTGCCGATCGTATTGCCGGTGTCGATATGCCGAGTTACGGCGGCGTACTGGCGAACTCTTATCTGCCGTCAAACTGGCTGTCTGCACTGGGCCTGTATGCCTGGGCGCAGGTGGATGAATCATCGGATAACAAATCGCTCATCAACCCGGCGAAGAAATTCACCTATACCCCGACACAGAACCTGGATGACACTTACGTGATTTTCATTATTGGTGAAACCACGCGCTGGGATCATATGGGAATGTTGGGCTATGAACGCGACACCACGCCGAAGCTTGCCAAAGAGAAGAACGTCGTGATGTATCGTGGTTATTCCTGCGATACCGCGACGAAACTGTCGCTGCGCTGTATGTTCGTTCGTCAGGGTGGGGCCGAAGACAACCCACAGCGTACGCTGAAAGAGCAAAACGTCTTTGCGGTGCTCAAGCAGTTAGGCTTTAGTTCCGATCTCTACGCGATGCAGAGTGAGATGTGGTTTTACAGCAACACGATGGCCGACAACATTGCCTATCGCGAACAAATTGCTGCTGAGCCACGTAACCGGGGTAAAGCCGTGGATGACATGCTGCTGGTCAATGAGGTTGATCGTTCGCTGCAGGAAAACCCGCAGGGTAAGCATCTGATTGTGCTGCACACTAAGGGCTCTCACTACAACTACACTCAGCGTTATCCGCGCGAGTTCGCTCAGTGGAAGCCGGAATGTTACGCTATCGATCGTAAGTGCCCAAAAGACCTGATGATTAATTCATACGATAACTCGATTACCTACGTCGATCATTTTATCGACACGGTGATTGATCAGGTACGCGATAAGAAAGCGATTGTGTTCTACGCTGCCGACCACGGTGAGTCAATCAATGAGCGCGAGCACCTGCACGGTACGCCACGTAAGATGGCGCCACCGGAGCAGTTCCGCGTGCCGATGATGGTCTGGATGTCTGATAAATACCTGGAGAACCCGGCCAACGCCCAGGCGTTTGCGCACCTGAAGAAGGAAGCGGAAATGAAGGTGCCGCGCCGTCATGTGGAGCTGTACGACACCATCATGGGTTGTCTCGGTTATACCTCGCCGAATGGCGGAATTAATGAGAACAACAACTGGTGTCATCTCCCTGACGGACAGAAAAACGTCGCGCAGTAAGCGGGCTGACGACTTTCTCGCCGATCAAAGGGCATTTTGATACTAAGGGATTGACGGGGGCGCACCTGCGCAGTAAGATGCGCCCCGCATTCGGTGATTGGCGCAGCCTGGTAGCGCACTTCGTTCGGGACGAAGGGGTCGGAGGTTCGAATCCTCTATCACCGACCAAATTCAAAACCCTGCTCAACGAGCAGGGTTTTTTGCATTCAGCGTCTGAGAGGATGAGAACCTCCGGGGGCAAGAGGTTCGACTCGAGCGGAGCGAGAGAACGTTGCGATAGCAACGGCCCGCAGGGCGAGCCACGATGTGGCGAGTTATCCTCTATCACCGACCAAATTTTAAGCCCTGCTCAACGAGCAGGGCTTTTTGCATTCGAAGCCTGGGAGGATGAGAACCTCCGGGGGAAGAGGTTCGACTCGAGCGGAGCGAGAGAACGTTGCGAYAGCAACGGCCCGCAGGGCGAGCCACGAYGTGGCGAGTTATCCTCTATCACCGACCAAATTTTAAGCCCTGCTCAACGAGCAGGGTTTTTTGCTTTTGTAGGCCTGATAAGCGAAGCGCCATCAGGCATTCGGTGCGCACTGCCGGATGGCGGCATTCGCCTTATCCCGCCTACGAAATCGCTTCATCAGGTAAATATCCATTCCTGCGGAACATCAACAAAAAAGTGCGCATCACTTCTCACTATTTGTTAACGGTTTTGTGACATATTCCATTGTCTTTTTTTATCTATGCATGAATCTTTTTTTGCGTTACTTATGGCTGGCGCTAGCATTTTCCGCTGTGCGTTTTAACGTTCGTGGGATTTATCGCTCAGATATGCAGCATTTCGTCAGAAATTTTTCATATTCTGCACGATTGTTAATCACCAAATGTTGCGAAATATTAAGGTGTTTATTCTGGTGTTCTGGGCGTAGCATAAATTTCTCTGCTGAAAATACCCGCCTGAAGTTTTTTTAATCTTTGTTTGCTAATTCTCACCGTTGTTGTAAATCATGGATACCTGTATTGACGTTTTCACATTCTGTTGACAGATTGTAGGGCATGAGGGGCATTTCATGGAGAATCCGCGCTGCTACTCAGTCGTTTATGTGAACGGAATCCCCACCTCTTAACGCCGACCCAGCCGGTTAAAAAACAAAAAAGGCCAGGCGGTGCAAACCCACTGCAAAGGGTAAAACAACAACATCACATTTGGAGCAGAAGAATGAGTATTTCCTTGAAGAAGTCAGGGATGCTGAAGCTTGGTCTGAGCCTTGTGGCTATGACTGTCGCAGCAAGTGTACAAGCTAAAACTCTGGTTTATTGTTCAGAAGGTTCACCTGAAGGGTTCAACCCGCAGCTGTTTACCTCTGGCACAACCTATGACGCCAGCTCAGTACCTATCTATAACCGTCTGGTTGAATTCAAAACCGGCACCACGGAAGTGATTCCGGGCCTCGCTGAAAAGTGGGAAATCAGTGAAGACGGTAAAACCTACACCTTCCACCTGCGTCAGGGCGTGAAGTGGCAGGACAATAAAGAGTTCAAACCGACGCGTGATTTCAACGCCGATGACGTGGTGTTCTCTTTCGATCGTCAGAAAAACGCACAGAACCCGTACCACAAAGTCTCTGGCGGCAGCTATGAATACTTTGAAGGCATGGGCCTGCAAGACCTGATCAGTGAAGTGAAGAAAGTGGACGATAACACCGTTCAGTTCGTGCTGACGCGTCCTGAAGCGCCGTTCCTCGCTGACCTGGCGATGGACTTTGCCTCTATTCTTTCTAAAGAATATGCCGACAATATGATGAAAGCTGGCTCGCCGGAAAAAGTGGACCTGAACCCAATCGGTACCGGTCCGTTCCAGCTGCAGCAGTACCAGAAAGACTCCCGTATTCTCTACAAAGCGTTCGAAGGTTACTGGGGCACTAAGCCGCAGATCGATCGTCTGGTCTTCTCCATCACGCCTGACGCGTCCGTGCGTTACGCCAAACTGCAGAAGAACGAATGCCAGGTGATGCCATACCCGAACCCGGCTGACATCGCGCGCATGAAGCAGGATAAAAACATCAACCTGCTGGAGCAGGCGGGTCTGAACGTCGGCTATCTCTCTTTCAATACCGAGAAGAAACCGTTTGATGACGTCAAAGTACGTCAGGCGCTGACCTACGCGGTGAACAAAGACGCGATCATCAAAGCCGTTTATCAGGGTGCTGGCGTTGCGGCGAAGAACCTGATCCCGCCAACCATGTGGGGCTATAACGACGACGTTAAAGACTACACCTACGATCCTGAGAAAGCGAAAGCCCTGCTGAAAGAAGCCGGTCAGGATAAAGGCTTTACCGTTGAACTGTGGGCAATGCCAGTACAGCGTCCGTACAACCCGAACGCCCGCCGTATGGCTGAGATGGTTCAGGCCGACTGGGCGAAGATTGGCGTTCAGGCCAAGATTGTGACCTACGAGTGGGGCGAGTATCTGAAGCGCGCCAAAGCGGGTGAGCATCAGGCGGTAATGATGGGCTGGACCGGCGACAATGGGGATCCGGATAACTTCTTCGCGACCCTGTTCAGCTGCGCGGCGGCGAAAGACGGTTCCAACTACTCTCGCTGGTGCTACAAGCCGTTTGAAGATCTGATTCAACCGGCGCGTGCGACCGACGACCACAACAAGCGTATTGAACTCTACAAACAGGCTCAGGTCGTGATGCACGATCAGGCTCCGGCGCTGATCGTGGCTCACTCCACCGTGTACGAGCCAGTGCGTAAAGAAGTCAAAGGCTATGTGGTTGATCCGTTAGGTAAACACCACTTCGAAAACGTCTCTATCGAATAATAAAAGCAACGCCAGGTAAGCGCTACGCACCGTTAAGTCGGTACGTGTAGCGCCACCCGGCAGTAATGCTTTATCCCCTTCTCATTGAGGAGGGGATAAGATTTGTGAGCAATACAGACTCACGGTTCCAGGCCGTGCGTCATTAGAGAGAATCCGGGTTATGTTGCAGTTCATTCTCCGACGTTTGGGACTCGTCATCCCCACGTTTATCGGTATCACTCTTCTCACCTTTGCTTTTGTCCATATGATCCCCGGCGATCCGGTGATGATCATGGCAGGTGAGCGTGGTATCTCCCCTGAGCGTCATGCTCAACTGTTGGCTGAACTCGGTCTCGATAAGCCGATGTGGCAGCAGTACCTCCATTACATCTGGGGGGTTATGCATGGTGATTTAGGTATCTCGCTGAAAAGCCGTTTACCGGTGTGGGACGAGTTCGTGCCTCGCTTTAAAGCGACGCTGGAACTGGGTGTCTGCGCCATGATTTTCGCTACCGCCGTGGGGATTCCCGTGGGCGTGCTGGCCGCCGTTAAGCGCGGTTCCATTTTCGATCATACTGCTGTTGGCCTGGCGCTGACCGGCTATTCCATGCCTATCTTCTGGTGGGGCATGATGCTGATCATGCTGGTTTCCGTGCAGCTCAACCTGACCCCCGTCTCCGGGCGCGTGAGCGACATGGTGTTCCTTGATGACTCGAACCCGTTGACCGGTTTTATGCTGATCGACACCGCAATCTGGGGTGAAGAGGGCAACTTCATTGATGCTGTGGTGCATATGATCCTGCCCGCGATGGTGCTTGGCACCATCCCTCTGGCAGTGATTGTGCGAATGACTCGTTCATCGATGCTGGAAGTGCTGGGCGAAGATTACATCCGTACCGCGCGCGCCAAAGGGCTGACGCGTATGCGTGTCATCATCATTCACGCGTTGCGTAACGCCATGCTGCCGGTGGTGACCGTGATTGGTCTACAGGTGGGAACGCTTCTGGCGGGCGCCATTCTGACCGAAACCATTTTCTCGTGGCCTGGCCTTGGGCGCTGGCTGATTGATGCGCTGCAACGTCGCGATTATCCGGTTGTGCAGGGTGGGGTGTTACTGGTGGCGACGATGATTATTCTTGTCAACCTGCTGGTCGACCTGCTGTACGGCGTGGTGAACCCGCGTATTCGTCATAAGAAGTAAGGGGCCATCATGTCACAGGTTACTGAAAATAAAGTTATTGCTGCGCCGGTGCCGATGACGCCGATGCAGGAGTTCTGGCACTATTTTAAACGCAACAAGGGCGCTGTGGTGGGGCTGGTGTACGTCGCGATCATGATCCTGATTGCGGTATTCGCCAACTTCCTGGCGCCGTATAACCCGGCAGACCAGTTCCGCGATACCTTGCTGGCGCCGCCGGCCTGGCAGGAAGGCGGCACGCTGGCGCATCTGCTGGGAACTGACGACGTGGGCCGCGATATCCTGTCGCGCCTGATGTATGGCGCGCGTCTGTCGCTGCTGGTGGGCTGCCTGGTGGTGGTGCTGTCGCTGGTGATGGGTGTCGTGCTGGGCCTTGTGGCCGGGTATTTCGGCGGCATCGTTGATAACATCATTATGCGTATCGTCGATATCATGCTGGCGCTGCCGAGCCTGCTGCTCGCGCTGGTGCTGGTGGCGGTCTTCGGTCCCTCGATTGGTAACGCCGCGCTGGCACTGACGTTCGTGGCGCTGCCTCACTATGTGCGACTGACGCGCGCCGCTGTACTGGTGGAGGTCAACCGCGACTACGTGACCGCTTCCCGCGTGGCGGGGGCCGGCGCGATGCGCCAGATGTTCATCAACATCTTCCCGAACTGCCTTGCGCCGCTGATCGTTCAGGCGTCGCTCGGTTTCTCTAACGCCATTCTCGATATGGCCGCGCTTGGCTTCCTGGGCATGGGTGCGCAACCGCCAACACCGGAGTGGGGCACCATGCTCGCTGATGTGTTGCAGTTCGCACAAAGCGCCTGGTGGGTCGTGACCTTCCCGGGTCTGGCGATCCTGCTGACGGTGCTGGCATTTAACCTGATGGGTGACGGTCTGCGTGACGCGCTCGATCCCAAACTGAAGCAGTAAGAGGTTCGAGATGGCGTTATTAAATGTAGATAAATTATCGGTGCATTTCGGCGATGTTGGTTCCGAATTCCGCGCCGTAGACCGCATCAGCTACAGTGTGAATCAGGGCGAAGTGGTTGGTATTGTCGGTGAGTCAGGCTCAGGAAAATCGGTCAGTTCGCTGGCGATTATGGGGCTGATTGATTATCCAGGCCGCGTGATGGCGGAAAATCTGCTGTTCAACGGCCAGGACCTGAAGCGTATTTCTGAGAAAGAGCGCCGTAATCTGGTTGGCGCCGAAGTGGCGATGATTTTCCAGGACCCGATGACCAGCCTGAATCCGTGCTACACCGTCGGTTTCCAGATTATGGAAGCGATCAAGGTGCATCAGGGTGGTAACAAGCAAACCCGTCGTCAGCGGGCGATTGACCTGCTGAACCAGGTGGGGATCCCCGATCCGGCCTCGCGTCTGGACGTGTATCCGCATCAGCTTTCCGGTGGGATGAGCCAGCGCGTGATGATCGCGATGGCAATTGCCTGTCGACCGAAGCTGTTGATTGCCGATGAACCGACGACGGCGCTGGACGTGACCATCCAGGCGCAAATCATCGAGCTGCTGCTGGAACTGCAGCAGAAAGAGAACATGGCGTTGGTGCTCATCACTCATGACCTGGCGCTGGTGGCGGAAGCCGCGCACAAAATCATTGTCATGTACGCCGGTCAGGTGGTGGAAACGGGGGCGGCGCACGATATTTTCCGCGCACCGCGTCATCCTTACACCCAGGCGTTGCTGCGCGCGTTGCCGGAGTTTGCTCAGGATAAAGCGCGACTGGCCTCACTGCCTGGCGTGGTGCCGGGGAAATATGACCGCCCGTTGGGCTGTCTGCTGAACCCGCGTTGCCCCTATGCAACGGACAAATGCCGCAGTGAAGAACCTGAACTGGCCCTGCTGGATGGCGGTCGTCAGTCGAAATGTCATTACCCACTCGATGATGCCGGGAGGCCCACACTATGAGTACGCATGAGGCCACCTCGCAACAACCGCTGTTGCAGGCGATCGACCTGAAAAAACACTACCCGGTGAAGAAGGGAATTTTCTCTCCTGAACGTCTGGTGAAAGCGCTCGATGGGGTCTCTTTTACCCTTGAACGCGGCAAAACGCTGGCGGTAGTGGGCGAATCCGGCTGCGGGAAATCCACGCTTGGCCGTCTGCTGACGATGATTGAAACGCCGACCGGCGGTGAACTGTATTACCAGGGACAGGATCTGCTTAAGCACGATCCACATGCGCAGAAACTGCGTCGGCAGAAAATCCAGATTGTGTTCCAGAACCCGTATGGTTCACTGAATCCGCGTAAGAAAGTGGGTCAGATTCTGGAAGAGCCACTGCTGATCAACACTTCGCTGAGCAAAGAGCAGCGCCGTGAAAAAGCGCTGGCGATGATGGCGAAAGTGGGGCTGAAAACCGAGCATTACGATCGCTATCCGCACATGTTCTCCGGCGGTCAGCGCCAGCGTATCGCCATTGCCCGTGGGCTGATGCTCGATCCGGATGTGGTGATTGCCGATGAACCGGTCTCTGCGCTCGATGTTTCTGTCCGTGCGCAGGTGCTGAACCTGATGATGGATTTGCAGCAGGAACTGGGGCTGTCCTACGTCTTTATCTCCCACGACCTGTCGGTCGTCGAACACATTGCGGATGAAGTGATGGTGATGTACTTAGGCCGTTGTGTGGAGAAGGGGACGAAGGATCAGATCTTCAATAATCCGCGTCACCCGTATACCCAGGCACTGCTCTCCGCCACGCCGCGTCTGAATCCAGACGAACGCCGCGAGCGCATCAAACTGACCGGCGAGCTGCCCAGCCCGCTGAATCCGCCGCCGGGTTGCGCCTTCAACGCCCGCTGCCGTCGTCGCTTCGGCCCCTGCACCCAGTTGCAGCCGCAGTTGAAAGACTACGACGGTCAACTGGTCGCCTGTTTTGCGGTTGACCAGGATGAGAACCCGCAGAAGACAGCGATCTGACAAAAGTGCCTGATGGCGGCTTCGCTTTACCTGGCCTACGGTGATTTGTAGGCCAGGTAAGGCATTTACTCGATCAGCTTCAGTAGCGGCGACAAACAGAGCAAAACGCCGTACAGCAAAATCAGCCAGCTTTTCAGGCCGCGCAGTTTTTCCAACTGGCTGACTTTATAAATCAGGAAGAACGGAATCAGGCAGGAGACGATCCCGTACAGCGGGCTGCCGAGCTGGAAGAACACCAGCACGGAGACACGGAAGGAAACCCAAATCACCAGCGTGGTGACGATAAACGCGCAAATACCCAGCGTAATGATGCGCGGAGGAATATTTCCGACGTTAACGATGCGCCCCAGCACATTCAAAATGATGCCTTTCATCGCCTCGTGGAACCCCAGATAGATCCCAAAGAACGCCGTCAGCACCGCAAAGATATTCAGCACCGTCGAGGTAATGTGGATAATCGGGCCTGGAATAACCTGTGCGGCTAACGCCAGCGCCGAAATGTTTTGCTCAAAGGCGGAGACCGCCTCCTCGTGGGTGATGGAGAAGGTAAACGAGAAGGAGAAAAACAGGATCACCGCAATGAGCGTGATATAGCTGATACGGTGCGTGCGAATCGCCATACGGGTTGCCAGGAGTCTGTCCGCTTCACGTTTGCGATAGGCAATATTCATCGGATTAAGAACCTGAATGAAGACTGCCGAAAAGAAGCAGAACGGAATGGTGAGCAACACGTCGCGAAAGAACACCGAAGCTTGCGGGAAAGCGGTGATATTGCTCAGGTTCCAGTGTGGGATCATCGCCAGTCCAAACACCACGATGATACCGACTTTCACTACCACCATTGGGCCGGAGATTTTAAAAAGCAACTTCTCGCCGCCGGAGGCGATCGCCACCAGCGCCGCAAAAATTGCCACCTTGTAGATCAATGACTGCGAAAGGTCGGCGTCAGTCAGACCGAAGGTGCGAATGTACGACGCGCTGTCGAACACCACGGAAAGCGAGTAAATAAATATGCCGTGGATAATCATCAGGAAGTAGATCACCCCGAGGAAGACGCCCCAGTTTTTCCCCAGGTAATGGCTGATGACATCGGTATAGTCGTTACAGGTTTCGCTCTCGGAGAGCGTTTTCAGGTAGATATCCTGCACGATCCAGGTGGCCGGATAGGCAATCAGAGAGGCGGTAATAAAGACCCAAATGCCTTTTAACCCAATCTGCACCGGCATTAATACCGTTCCTGCGCCAATCGCCATGCCGATGCACAGCAACACCCAGCCAAAATCGTAGCGGGTAAACGGTAAACTCTGCGACGCCGGTTTGCCGGATACGCGGTGATCGGAAAGTGGTGATGTGTCGTGCTGCATGGAGTCCCCTGCCAAAAAGAGCCGTCACGGCTTGATGACCGCGAGGGGACGCAATTCTACAGAAGAGTGTAGGTCTCTGCCAGTTGGCTGATTGCGAGGCGTCGCGCAAAGCGAAAGCATGTTGGATGTCGGGCCTGGCGGGTTATCGTAGAATCGGCGGTAAGCCGGGGTTTCCCGGTGAGGCGCAGCGTTGCGGGGGCTTGATCCCTGGCGGCGTGAGTTGCTGGAAAGAGAAAACCCCCGCACGTTGTCTGGTATAAACCTGGCAACTAAACGGGGGCTTACCTTGCACCTCAACGACTCAACGATAGCCGCGAACGGTTGCCATTGCAACACAGGCGGCGATATGGCGTTGACTCAGCCAGGCATGGCTTTCTGGCATGATTTATACCCGTCATACTTCAAGTTGCAGGTGCGTTAGCTGCGCTCGCTCACCCCAGTCACTTACCAGAGTAAGCTCCTGGGGATTCACTCCCTTGCCGCCTTCCTGCAACTCGAATTATTTAGGGTATAGCGGCTCCAGCCATTGCCGGTATCATTGCGGGTATGGTTGTGAACTGGCTACGTAGCAGGAAGTAATGCGCTGATGGGCGTCTGCCTGCCGCAGTGGCAACATGCGCCCGAACCAGGCCGCAAGGGCGATCCTTGCGGCCTTTTTCGTTATTGCGGATATGGCACCCAGTCGCCGCCGTTCAGACGGACGTACGGTTTGTCCTGATACTGGATAACCACCGCGTTGGCGTTTTCCGAGACCACAGCCGTTTGTGGCAGGTTGCTGGTGAGTTTTGCCCAGTCCACGCTGTCTTCGGAGAAGATCTTACCGTCAAGCACGCGTACCACCAGATCAGAAATGGCCAGATAGCTACTTGGCTGATTAATGACGATCGGCGCACCCTGATGCGGCGCTTTCATGCCGAAGAATTTCACGCCAGCCGGGACGTTGGTGATCGAGGGGCTCGGAATATCACGCAGGCCAGAGACCTGCATTCTGTCGCCTTTCAGCGCGCCGCCGTGTTCCGGTACGACAACCACCATTACCTTACGACCCGATTTCTCCAGCTCGGTGAAGAACGCATCCAGTTCATCAAAGAATTTCTGCGCGCGCGCTTTGTAGTCCGCCGTTTTACTGACGCCAGGATAGTGGTTACCGTCGTGGAGCGGCAGGGTGTTGTAGAAAGTGGCGCTACGGGAGTCCTTATCTTTTTCCGTGGTTTCCATCCAGCGCTGTAGCACGGCGGTGTCGTCATACACCGGGGAACCATCAAAGCCCAGCAGCGGCGCAGGTAAGCCTTTCTGATCCATCAGTTCAGCCTGCATGCCGCCATTTTCACGAACCTCTTTCAGGAAGCCGCCGAATTCGCCGTTATGGCCCATCATCAGATGCTGCGTAAAGCCCAGTTTTGACAGGTTATCAAACAGATAGCATTCATTACCTGCCGGTTGATACAGGTTCGTGTGCGAGGGCTGTCCGCAACTGGCGCGTAGCAGACGAATCGCCGCCGGGCCGCTGTACGACGTGGCGGAATTGAAGTGTTTAAACTGGATATCGAAGTGCGACCAAAGCGGGTGCGACATCAGCCCTGCGGCTTCAATATCGGACCAGGAGAGTGAGCAGATATTGATGACTAACAGTTCAAACGGCTGCGCATCGGCAGGGAGTGCTGATGGGAAAGGCGTTTTGCGTTTCGCTTCCGCATTGTAGAACGTATTCAACCATGCGTTGAGATTCGCCGAGGTCGGCGGTGCGGTTTGTGCCGGGATATCACCAACGACCGGTGCTCCTCCAGCGGTCGCGACCGTTTCTGCTGCCGTACCGCCCGTGGTGGTCACCGTGGTCGTCGGTTGACCCGCCGGCCACAAAGAGAAACTCGGACCCGCCAGCGTCAGGACGTTAAGCCAGACCAGAATCGCCACCACGAAAGCGGTAACCCGAATCCATTGTGATAAAAACAGCCACGCGACCAACAGGACAAACATGGCGCCAATCATCTGCCAGTTGATAAAGCGCGTGGCAAGATCGAGTAAATAGTCCGTGCTAAAGCCTGCCACCTGCGAGCCCTGGCTCATAATACTTTCCGGACCTGGCAGCCAGGTGTCGTGCCAGAACAGAGCAAAACCGATCGGAATGGCAACCCAGTGACGCATGCGATGCAGGCTGTAACGCGGAATCGGCATCAGCAGGAAGGCCATAAAGACCAGATTCAGCAGCGGGTGAAAATTCAGATAGCCCGCCCAGAGCAGGCCGAACTTGACCAGAAAATAGAAGTTCCAGCCAGAAAGACCGCGCCAGTATTGCCAGAGTGGTGAAGGCAGTGATGCGTTTTGTGTTTGTTGAGTCATTTTTTCGTTGCCCTGGAAATCACCGCGCGGCGCAATGTTCCGGCCGGTTTAACATAACGAGGTTTTGCAAATAACAGCCGGGTCGTATTGCTGATCCGGCGTAGTGAATGGCGCGCCAGATACCCCAGCGGGAAGAAAATCAGTGCACAAACAACGATGATTTGCAGGATATCGCTGATAGTCATCATGATGAGTGCTCCGTTTCATCGTCCAGTAAGCGTAGCGGTTGCGGAATACGCCGCCACGTCTTGCCGTCATGCTCGGCATTGATGACGGGTTTCACGTTCTGGGTCAGCGGCAGCGGTTGTCCCCACTGTTCTGGCGCCAGTAAGCGCATCTGCACCAGCTCAGCGCTGATGAGATTATCTTCAAACCAGACCATGCGGTTAGAGAAGAGATCGCCGGTCGGGAGTGGGAAGATATGATTGAGCGCGGTATCGAGATCGTTCACGCGGCAAAACGACAAGAACAGCACCAGGCGGTTGCCGCCAATAGTGACGATATCGCCGGTACGGTGCGGGCGACACATCGTTAAGGCTTGTTCAACGCGGATACCCGGAACGGGCCGCAGCGCCACCATCACCCCTTTCCCGTCGGCAGGCAGCAGGGTGTTGCTCATCATGTTATTTACCGCTTCACAGAACACGTCCCATTTCTGGAAACCGCGCAGTTTCATCGGCTGGGTCATCGACAGCAGCGTCGTGATATCTTCCGGCACGTAGCGACTAAATTGCTGACCCTGAACGCTTTCAATCAGCGTCAGACAACGCGAGAGTGGCGCGTTCCACGGAATCACCATATTGGCACCGCAGCCTAATAGCAGGCGTTCGTCGGTGGCGCGCAGGCTGGCGATGTTTTCCCGCACAAGGATTTTCAGCGCGCTTCCGCGTTGGCGACGCAGAGTATGGATGCTCCGTGCCAGGGGCTCAATCTGGCTGTTTTGCTGAAGCGAAAAGATCAACGTTGCCGCCTGTGCGGTACGCGCCTCATTGAATAAAGCTTCATTATTATCGAATAATTTCCAGTGCTCGGAGAGTGGCGGCGCCCCTTCCAGCACGGCGACATTACTCAGGATCTGCTTTTCATCGCTACGGGGCTGGATTTCTGCCTCTTCTTTCTGCGCCAGTTCCCACTGCCCTTCATGATGGCGGACAGTGAGTTGCTGACGAGCGCTAACCCCTTTTTCATTACACCAGAAGGCGATATCAAACAAATGCTGATCGCCCTGATAGCGCATACTGGCGAGGCCATAAAGCGAGCGATATTCCCCCATTAAAAGAGAGAATTGTTTATCGTTATTATTGCCGGGGTTAAGCACCACTACAGAACAGTGATGGAGACGCGTCCATTTATTCATTTTATCCAGCCACAGACGCAAACGTTCAGCTGGTATATTTTGCCAGCCGTTATTTGCGCAAATAAGAATGAATAAGTAATGCGTCGGGTCCACGGAACACAGCAAATCGCGGGTCATAAATTGTAGACCCTTTTCCGAATTTGGCATGGAAAATAACTGAATTTTTTCCGGACCGTGAGATTCATCTAATTTGAATATCTTCCCGGGATCGCTGCCCATGGAAATGCCCGCGACTTTTGCCGTCACGGTCTGAAAGGCAATCGTTTGATTCGCCAGGCTGATAGCGTCTTCAACGCGATCGGTGTTAACCCACCAGACTCCGCCGGCTGGCATATGGCGTAGTTCATCCCATAATGATGAGATGCCAATTGAAAATACAGGGTCCACAGCGTTCCTCGGGTCGCTATTTTATCTGTTTATCAGTTTACTAGCGAAAGCTCAGAAATAAACCTAACATTGAAATTAAAACGTATCAGATTTAGCATGTGAATCGATTTGGCGAGCAAGAAGCCTTGTAACATCGGCCTTTCCGATTCCATGACGCGTATTTTCACGAAACAACAAGACAGAAAATGAGCAACATCTGGCCTTGCCAAATTTCGGTGAGAACGAAGCGGAATGCGAAAAGAAAAAATGTTTGAAGCATGGCGAGTCTATTCAAAGGGATAAAACAAAATGTCTGACAACGAACCCGGCACGCAAACTGATTCAACATTGGGCTATACCTTTCAAAACGACTTCCTGGCATTAAGCCAGGCTTTTTCATTGCCAGAATTTGATTACACTGATATTTCCCAGCGTGAACAGCTCGCCGCCGCGATTAAACGCTGGCCGCTGTTGGCTGAATTTGCGCAACAACAATAAGGAAGCCGTGGATGGCCATTCTGGGACTTCAGGGCATACGAGGCGGAGTGGGCACGACGTCGATCGCGGCTGCACTGGCCTGGTCATTGCAATTATTAGGGGAAAACGTCCTGGTTGTGGATACCAGCCCCGATAATTTGTTGCGCCTGTCATTCAACGTCGATTTTTCTCATCGCGACGGCTGGGCCAGAGCGATACTTGATGGTCGTGACTGGCAGGAAGGCGGGATGCGTTATACCTCGCAGCTTGATTTGCTGCCGTTTGGTCAACTGACGGCGCAGGAGCGGGAATATCCTGACCGCTGGCTGGAACGACTGGGCGGCATCGCGGCGGGCATCCGTGCGCTGAAAGAGAGTGGGCGTTACTCATGGATTTTACTGGATCTGCCGCCGGGTTCCGCGCCGTTAACCCGACAACTGGTCATTGAGTGCGACCACACGCTGGCGATTGTCAAAGCCGACACCAACTGCCATGTCCGTTTGCATCAGCAATCGCTGCCGGCGGGCGCGCATATTTTAATTAACGACTTACGTGTTGGCAGCCAGTTGCAGGACGATCTCTACCAGGTCTGGCTACAGAGTCAGCGTCGTCTGCTGCCGATGGTGATTCACCGCGATGAAGCGATGGCTGAGTGCATGGCGGCCAAACAGCCGTTGGGGGAATACCGCAGTGACTCACTGGCCGCAGAAGAAGTGCTGACGCTGGCAAACTGGTGTTTATTACATTACGCAGGTCAAAAAACTCCTGTCGGGAGCGCATCATGAGTGTCCTGTCCCGGTGGTTGCTTATTCCGCCGGTCAGCGCCCGCTTAAGCGAGCGCTATCAGGGTTATCGTCGTCATGGCGCGTCGCCTTTCAGCGCGGCGCTGGGTTGCCTGTGGGTGATTCTCGCATGGGTCTTCATCCCGCTGGAGCACCCGCGCTGGCAGCGTATCCGTGCCGAGCGTAAAGCGCTCTATCCTCATATCAATGCCGCGCGCCCGCGCCCGTTAGATCCTGCCCGTTATGCCATTCAGACCCTCTGGCTGATGGCGACCTCGCCGCGTCAGGAGACGACGCAGCCTCGCTGGCAAACCTTCTCCCGTCTGCAAGGCGTCAGAGGGCGTTATCACCAGTGGATGGATGCGCTACCGGGACGCGTGACGCAAAACACCACGCACCTGGATAAACAAAAAGAGCTTGGTCACCTGAGCTCTGGCGCGCGTCGCTTTATCATCGGGATTATTGTCACTTTTTCGTTGATTCTGGCGCTGATATGCGTGACCCAGCCGTTTAACCCGCTGGCGCAATTCATCTTCCTGATACTGCTGTGGGGCGTTGCGCTGATCGTGCGCCGCATGCCGGGGCGCTTCTCCGCGCTGATGCTGATTGTGCTGTCGCTGACGGTATCGTGCCGCTATATCTGGTGGCGCTATACCTCCACGCTGAACTGGGACGATCCGGTGAGTCTGGTCTGCGGGTTGATCCTGCTGTTTGCCGAAACCTATGCGTGGATTGTGCTGGTGCTGGGTTACTTCCAGGTCGTCTGGCCGCTGAACCGCCAGCCGGTGCCGCTGCCAAAAGATATGTCTCAATGGCCGTCGGTCGATATCTTTGTGCCGACTTACAACGAAGATCTGCACGTAGTGAAGAACACCATTTATGCGTCGCTGGGTATCGACTGGCCGAAAGATAAGCTCAATATCTGGATCCTCGACGATGGCGGGCGTGAAGAGTTCCGCCAGTTCGCCCAGACCGTGGGGGTGAAATATATCGCCCGCACTACCCATGAGCACGCCAAAGCCGGGAACATTAACAATGCGCTGAAATACGCCAAAGGCGAGTTCGTTTCGATCTTTGACTGCGACCACGTGCCGACGCGTTCGTTCCTGCAAATGACGATGGGATGGTTCCTGAAAGACAAGAAGCTGGCGATGATGCAGACGCCGCACCACTTCTTCTCCCCGGACCCGTTTGAACGTAACCTCGGGCGTTTTCGCAAGACGCCAAACGAAGGCACGCTGTTTTACGGTCTGGTACAGGACGGTAATGACATGTGGGATGCCACCTTCTTCTGCGGTTCTTGTGCGGTGATTCGCCGTAAACCGCTCGATGAGATTGGTGGTATTGCCGTTGAGACGGTGACTGAGGATGCGCATACGTCGCTGCGTCTGCACCGTCGCGGTTATACCTCCGCGTACATGCGCATTCCGCAGGCGGCAGGGCTGGCGACCGAAAGCTTATCTGCTCACATCGGTCAGCGCATTCGCTGGGCGCGCGGAATGGTACAGATTTTCCGACTCGATAACCCCTTGACCGGCAAAGGGCTGAAGTTCGCTCAGCGATTATGTTACGTCAACGCGATGTTCCACTTCCTGTCAGGTGTTCCACGGCTGATCTTCCTGACCGCTCCGCTGGCGTTCCTACTACTGCATGCCTATATCATCTATGCGCCCGCGCTGATGATTGCGCTGTTCGTCCTGCCGCACATGGTTCACGCCAGCCTGACCAACTCGAAGATTCAGGGCAAGTACCGCCACTCCTTCTGGAGTGAGATCTACGAAACGGTGCTGGCCTGGTACATTGCGCCGCCGACGCTGGTGGCGCTGATCAACCCGCACAAAGGGAAGTTTAACGTCACTGCAAAGGGCGGGCTGGTAGAAGAAGAGTATGTCGACTGGGTGATTTCCCGTCCGTACATCTACCTGGTACTGCTTAACCTGTTCGGTGTGGCGGTCGGCGTCTGGCGTTACTTCTACGGGCCGGAAAACGAAATGCTGACTGTTATCGTCAGCCTGGTGTGGGTGTTCTACAACCTGATTATCCTCGGCGGCGCGGTGGCGGTATCGGTTGAAAGTAAACAGGTTCGCCGCTCACACCGTGTTGAAATTTCTATGCCAGCGGCGATTGCCCGTGAGGACGGACATCTGTTCTCGTGCACCGTCCATGATTTCTCCGACGGCGGTCTGGGGATCAAGATCAACGGTCAGGCCCAGGTGCTGGAAGGGCAGAAGGTGAATTTACTGCTCAAACGCGGCCAGCAGGAATATGTCTTCCCGACACAGGTAGCGCGCGTTTGGGGTGAACAGGTGGGGCTGCAACTGATGCCGCTGACCACCAAACAGCATATCGATTTTGTGCAGTGTACGTTTGCCCGTGCTGATACATGGGCGCTCTGGCAGGACAGCTATCCGGAAGATAAGCCGCTGGAAAGCCTGTTGGATATTCTGAAGCTGGGTTTCCGTGGCTATCGCCATCTTGCGGAATTCTCCCCATCTTCCGTGAAAATAGTTTTCCGGTCTCTGACTTCTCTGGTTTCCTGGGTTGTGTCGTTCATTCCACGCCGTCCGGAGCAGGACGAGGTGGCGGTGCAACAGCCGGATCAGGTTATGGCTCAACAATGATGATAATGCGATGAAAAGAAAACTTTCCTGGATTTGTGCAGTGGCAATGGGGATGAGCGCAATCCCTTCATTCATGACGAATGCGACGCCGGCAACGCAACCATTGATAAACACTGAGCCAACCGTGGCCCCGGCGGCGGCTGCCCCTGCACAGGCAGATGAAAATCAGCCGGTGGGTCAGGTGAT
Source organism: Citrobacter sp. MGH 55 (assembly GCF_016906145.1). Taxonomy (NCBI): domain Bacteria; kingdom Pseudomonadati; phylum Pseudomonadota; class Gammaproteobacteria; order Enterobacterales; family Enterobacteriaceae; genus Citrobacter; species Citrobacter sp. MGH 55. The sequence goes on along the minus strand of NZ_CP070239.1, from coordinate 983,358 downwards.
GCCGGGCGTTGAGGGAGCTGATGCGCCGATTGTGGCGCAGAATGGCCCATCTCGTGACGTGAAACTGACGTTTGCGCAGATCGCGCCGCCGCCGGGCAGCATGGTGCTGCGTGGCGTGAACCCTAATGGCAGTATTGAATTTGGCATGCGTAGCGATGAAGTGGTCTCCAGAGCCGTGCTGAATCTGGAGTACACCCCGTCGCCATCCCTGCTGCCGATACAGTCGCAGCTCAAGGTCTATCTGAACGATGAGCTGATGGGCGTGCTGCCGGTCACCCAGGAACAGTTGGGCAAAAAGACGCTGGCGCAAATGCCGATCAACCCATTGTTTATCACCGACTTTAACCGTGTGCGGCTGGAGTTTGTCGGCCACTATCAGCAAGTTTGTGAAAACCCGGCCAGCAGTACGCTGTGGCTGGACGTCGGTCGCAGCAGCATGCTGGACCTCACCTACCAGACGCTGGAAGTGCAAAACGATCTCTCGCACTTCCCGGTACCGTTCTTCGATCCACGCGACAACCGCGCGGTGACGCTGCCCATGGTCTTTGCCGGCTCGCCGGATCGTACCCTGCAACAGGCGGCGTCGATCGTATCGTCCTGGTTTGGTTCCCGGGCGGGCTGGCGAGGCCAGCACTTCCCGGTGCTGTACAACACGCTGCCAGATCGTAATGCGATCGTCTTTGCCACTAACGACAAGCGACCTGATTTCCTGCGTGAACATCCGCCGGTGAAAGCGCCAGTGATCGAAATGATCAGCCATCCGGATAACCCTTACGTGAAACTGCTGGTGGTGTTCGGTCGTGACGACAACGATCTGCTGCAGGCCGCAAAAGGGATTGCCCAGGGCAACATTCTCTTCCGCGGAAGCCGTGTGGAAGTCAACGAGGTGAAACCGCTGCTGGCGCGTAAACCGTACGATGCGCCAAACTGGGTGCGCACCGATCGCCCGGTCACCTTCGGTGAACTGAAAACCTATGATGAGCAGTTGCAGTCCACCGGGATGGAACCTGCCGCGATCAACGTCTCGCTGAACCTGCCGCCGGATCTCTATCTGCTGCGCAGTACCGGTATTGATATGAATCTCAATTACCGTTACACCACGCCGCCGACCAAAGACAGTTCGCGCATGGATATCAGTCTGAACAACCAGTTCCTGCAAGCCTTTAGTCTGACCAGCAATGAGAAGAGCAATCGTCTGTTGCTGCGTCTGCCGGTGCTGCAAGGACTGCTGGACGGGAAAACGGACGTTGCCATTCCGGCGCTGAAGCTGGGCGCGATGAACCAGTTGCGGTTTAACTTCGAGTACATGAACCCGATGCCGGGCGGCTCGGTTGAAAACTGTATTACCTTCCAGCCGGTGCCGAATCATGTGGTGATTGGCGACGACTCCACCATCGACTTCTCGAAGTACTACCACTTCATAGCGATGCCGGATCTGCGCGCGTTTGCGAACGCGGGCTTCCCGTTCAGCCGCATGGCGGATCTGTCGGAAACCCTCACCGTGATGCCGAAAACGCCGAACGAAGCGCAGATGGAAACACTGCTCGACGCGACAGGCACTATTGGCGCGCAAACCGGCTTCCCGGCGATTAACCTGACTATCACCGATGACAGCAGCCAGATTCAGGGCAAAGATGCGGACATCCTGATTATCGGCTCGATCCCGGACAAACTGAAAGACGACAAGCGTATCGACCTGCTGGTTCAGGCGGCAGAAAGCTGGGTGAAAACCCCAATGCGCCAGACGACGTTCCCGAGCATCATGCCGGATGAAGCCGATCGCAAAGCGGATGCGCAGGCGACGGTAACGTCGAGTGGACCGATGGCAGCGGTCGTCGGCTTCCAGTCGCCGTTTCACGATCAGCGTAGCGTGGTGGCGCTGCTGGCGGATAGTCCGCGCGGCTATGAGTTGCTGAACCAGGCCATCAATGACAGCGGCAAACGGGCGGCGATGTTTGGTTCCGTCTCGGTGATCCGTGAATCTGGCGTGAGCAGTTTACGCGTCGGCGAGATCTACTATGTGGGTCACCTGCCGTGGTTTGAACGTCTGTGGTACGCGCTGGCTAACCATCCGGTGCTGTTAGCGGTGCTGGCGGCGATCAGCGTGGTATTACTGGCCTGGGTACTGTGGCGTCTGCTGCGCATCATCAGTCGCCGCCGTCTCGATCCGGATCATGAGTGATAAATAATGAACGCGTTGCGAAGTGGGATAGTCATGGTGTTAATGCTGGCCGCGCTGAGTGTACAGGCGGCCTGTACCTGGCCTGAGTGGGATCACTTTAAAAAGGATTACATCAGTCAGGAAGGGCGGGTGATTGATCCCAGCGACGCACGCAAAATCACCACTTCGGAAGGGCAAAGCTATGCGATGTTCTTTGCCCTCGCCGCTAACGATCGCCAGGCTTTTGATACGCTGCTGGCATGGACAGAGAATAATCTGGCACAAGGTTCACTAAAAGATCATCTGCCCGCCTGGCTGTGGGGGCAGAAAGATCCCTCCACCTGGGCGGTGCTGGATAGCAACTCTGCTTCTGACGGTGATATCTGGATCGCGTGGTCGCTGCTGGAGGCGGGACGCTTGTGGAAAGAACCGCGCTATACCGAGATCGGCAAAGCCTTGTTGAAACGCATTGCCAGCGAAGAAGTGGTGACGGTGCCGGGGCTGGGCTCCATGCTGTTACCCGGCAAGATTGGTTTTGCCGACGCCAACACCTGGCGCTTTAATCCGAGCTATCTGCCACCGCAGCTGGCGCAGTATTTCACCCGTTTCGGCGCGCCATGGTCCACTCTGCGTGAAACCAACCAGCGACTGCTGTTAGAAACGGCGCCGAAAGGTTTCTCACCGGACTGGGTTCGTTACGAGAAAAACAAAGGCTGGCAACTGAAGGCAGAGAAAACGCTGGTCAGCAGTTACGACGCAATTCGCGTCTATCTGTGGGTGGGCATGATGCATGACGGCGACCCGCAGAAAGCACGGCTGCTGGCAAAATTCAAACCGATGGCAACCCTGACAACTAAAAACGGTCTCCCGCCGGAGAAAGTGGACGTCGCCAGCGGCAAAGCGCAGGGCAATGGCCCGGTAGGCTTTTCTGCGGCCTTACTGCCTTTCCTGCAAAACCGCGATGCACAAGCGGTGCAGCGACAGCGCGTAACAGACCATTTCCCCGGCAGCGATGCCTACTACAGCTACGTGCTAACCCTCTTCGGACAAGGGTGGGATCAGCATCGTTATCGCTTCACCGCCAAAGGTGAGTTACTACCTGACTGGGGCCAGGAATGCGCAAGTTCAAATTAAGTTTACTCGGGGTTTCACTCGGCATTGCCCTGATGCCCTTTGCCGACGCCGCGCCGTCGGCGCAACAGCAGTTGCTGGAGCAGGTGCGGCTGGGAGAAGCAACGCACCGTGAAGATCTGGTGCGCCAGTCGCTCTATCGCCTCGAACTGATGGACCCGAATAATCCTGACGTTATTGCCGCTCGCTTTCGTTACCTGCTGCGTCAGGGCGATAACGACGGCGCGCAGAAACAGCTTGATCGACTTTCTCAATTAGCGCCGGGTTCTAATGCCTATAAATCGTCCCAAACCACTATGCTGTTAGCGACGCCGGATGGGCGTCAGTCGTTACAGCAGGCGCGTCTACAGGCGACAACCGGGCATGCCGCAGAGGCGGTTGCCGCCTATGATAAGTTATTCAAGGGCAACCCGCCGGAAGGCGACCTGGAAGTGGAGTACTGGAGCGCGGTGGCAAAAATTCCGGCCCGCCGCAATCAGGCGATTAATCAGCTCAAGGTGATTAACGCCCGCAGTCCGGGCAATAACACATTGCAAAATACGCTGGCACAGCTGTTGTTTGATAACGATCGCCCGGCCGAAGGCTTTGTGGTTCTGGAGCAGATGGCCAAATCCAACACCGGGCGGAATGCCGCGTCCACGATCTGGTACACCCAGATCAAAGATCTGCCGGTCAGCGATGCCAGCGTGAAGGCGCTGCAAAAATACCTCACGGTATTCAGTGAGGGGGACAGCGTGGCTGCGGCACGCAGTAAGCTTAGCGAACAGCAAAAACAGCTTTCCGATCCGACATTCCGCGCGCGTGCGCAGGGGCTGGCGGCAGTGGACGCAGGTCAGGGCGGACGGGCGGTTTCAGAATTACAGCAGGCGGTGAGAGCCAACCAAAACGACAGCGAAGCCGTGGGTGCGCTGGGGCAGGCCTACTCTCAGCGAGGCGATCGCGCCAGCGCCGTTGCGCAGTTTAAGAAAGCGCTGGCGATGGATCCGCAGAGCGGGAGTCGCAGCAAGTGGGAAAGCCTGCTGAAAGTGAACAGTTACTGGCTGGCGATTCAGCAGGGTGATGCCGCGCTCAAAGCCAACAATATTGACCAGGCTGAACGTCTCTATCAACAGGCCAGAAACATCGACAATACCGACAGCTATGCGGTACTGGGGCTGGGCGATGCAGCAATGGCGCGGAAAGATTATCCGGCTGCCGAGCGCTATTACCAGCAGACGCTGCGCATGGACAGCGGCAATACCAATGCCGTACGCGGTCTGGCAAACCTCTATCGCGCGCAGTCGCCGGAGAAAGCCTCCGCGTTTATTGCCACGCTCTCTGCCAGCCAGCGTCGCAGCATTGATGATATTGAACGCGGACTGGAAAACGATCGTCTGGCGCAGCAGGCCGAAACGCTGGAGAACCAGGGCAACTGGGCACAGGCCGCGGAACTGCAACGCCGCCGACTGGCGCTGGATCCGGGCAGCGTCTGGATAACGTATCGTCTGTCACGCGATCTGTGGCAGGCCGGGCAGCGCAGTCAGGCTGATGCGCAGATGAGCGCGCTGGCGCGTCAGAAACCCAACGACCCGGAACAGGTGTATGCATATGGGCTGTACCTGTCCGGCAATGATCAGGATCGGGCGGCGCTGGCGCATATCAACAGCCTGCCGCGCAGTCAGTGGAACAGTAACATTCAGGAACTGGCCGATCGCCTGCAAAGCAACCAGGTGCTGGAAACGGCGAATCGTCTGCGCGACAGCGGCCGGGAGGCTGAGGCTGAAGCGCTGTTACGCCAACAGCCTGCCTCCACCCGTCTCGATTTAACGCTGGCCGACTGGGCGCAGCAGCGCGGGGAATACAATGCGGCGCGAGGTTCATACGACGCCGTGCTGGCGCGCGAACCGGATAACGTCGATGCGATGCTGGGGCTGACGGAAGTGTACATCGCCCAGGGCGACAAGCCTGCCGCGCGAGCGCAACTGGCAAAACTGCCCGCAACGCAGACGCCGTCAATCAACATGCAGCGGCGAATCGCGCTGGCACAAATGCAGCTTGGCGATACCGCTGCGGCACAACAGACCTTCAATACGTTGATTCCGCAGGCCAAAGCGCAGCCGCCATCAATGGAAAGCGCAATGGTGCTGCGTGACGCCGCGCATTTCCAGGCGCAGAGCGGCGAGCCGCAACAGGCGCTGGATACGTACAAAGATGCGATGGTGGCGTCCGGTATTACGCCAACGCGTCCGCAGGATAATGACACCTTTACCCGTCTGACCCGTAACGATGAAAAAGATGACTGGCTGAAGCGTGGCGTGCGCAGCGATGCGGCGGATTTGTATCGTCAGCAGGATCTGAACGTCACGCTGGAGCATGACTACTGGGGATCGAGCGGTACCGGCGGCTATTCTGATCTAAAAGCGCATACCACTATGCTGCATGTGGATGCGCCGTATTCGGACGGTCGCATGTTCTTCCGTACCGATCTGGTCAACATGAATGCAGGTAGCTTCTCGACTGATGACAATGGTCGCTACAAGAATAACTGGGGCACCTGTACGCTGGAAGACTGTAGCGGCAGTCGCAGCCAGTCGGACACGGGGGCGAGCGTCGCTGTTGGCTGGAAGAATGACACCTGGAGTTGGGATATCGGCACCACGCCGATGGGCTTCAACGTTGTCGATGTGGTCGGCGGCGTCAGTTACAGCAATGACATTGGGCCGTTGGGTTATACCCTGAACGCGCACCGCCGTCCGATTTCCAGTTCGCTGCTGGCCTTTGGCGGACAGAAAGATGCGCAGAGCCACAACGGCGACAGCAACGACGTCAACACCGGTAAAAAATGGGGTGGCATTCGTGCTGATGGCGGCGGGATTAGCCTCAGCTACGACAAAGGTGAAGCCAACGGCGTCTGGGCTTCACTCGGCGCCGATCGGTTAACCGGGAAAAATGTCGAGGATAACTGGCGCGTCCGGTGGATGACGGGTTACTACTACAAAATCATCAACGAGAATAATCGCCGTGTCACCGTGGGCCTGAACAATATGATTTGGCACTACGACAAAGACCTGAGCGGTTATTCGCTGGGCCACGGTGGCTACTACAGTCCGCAGGAATACCTGTCCTTCGCGGTGCCGGTAATGTGGCGTCAGCGGACGGAAAACTGGTCCTGGGAGCTGGGCGGTTCCGTATCCTGGTCGCATTCGCGCACCAAAACCATGCCGCGTTATCCGTTGTTGAATCTGATTCCGTCGGATTACCACCAGGAAGCCATCGAGCAAACTAACGGCGGCGGAAGCAGCCAGGGCTTTGGTTATACCGCGCGGGCGCTGATTGAGCGTCGGGTGACCTCGAACTGGTTTGTCGGGACCGCGGTGGATATTCAACAGGCAAAAGACTACGCGCCTAGCCATTTACTGCTGTATGTTCGTTATTCCGCCGCAGGCTGGCAGGGCGATATGGATTTACCGCCGCAGCCGCTGGTGCCTTACGCGGACTGGTAATCAGAAAAATCCTTTTCAGACACAGCCTCTCTCAATGCCGCCGCGATCGGGTATACTCGGGCGGCAATCTGGGATATCCGGGGGAGACAATATTGCGCGTCAGTCGCTCGTTAACAATTAAGCAGATGGCAATGGTGGCTGCCGTTGTCATGGTGTTTGTGTTTCTGTTTTGTACCGTTTTGCTGTTTCATCTGGTGCAGCAGAACCGCTACAACACGGCGACGCAACTGGAAAGTATTGCCCGTTCGGTACGTGAACCGCTGTCTGCCTCAATTTTAAAAGCCGATATTCCCGGAGCCGAAGCGATTCTTGCCAGTATCAAACCGGCGGGGGTGGTGCAACGGGCCGATGTGGTGCTACCGAATCAGTTTCAGGCGCTGCGCATGAGCTTTATCCCTGAACGGCCCGTTCCAGTCATGATAACCCGACTCTTCGAACTGCCGGTGCAGATCTCGCTGCCTGTCTATTCACTTGAACGTCCTGCAAATCCGCAACCGCTGGCATATCTGGTGCTCCAGGCCGACTCATTCCGCATGTATAAGTTTGTGATGAGCACGCTGTCTACGTTAGTGACCATTTACTTACTTTTATCCCTGATGCTAACAGTCGCCATTAGCTGGTGCGTGAATCGCCTGATTTTGCACCCGCTGCGCAAAATTGCCCGCGAGCTGAATAACATTCCGCAACAGGATTTGATTGGACATCAGCTGGCGTTGCCGCGTCTGCATCATGACGATGAGATTGGTCTGCTGGTGCGCAGCTACAACCTCAATCAACAACTGGTCCAGCGCCACAGCGAAGAGCAGACGGATAACGCGATGCGTTTTCCGGTCTCTGACCTGCCGAACAAAGCGTTCCTGATGGGGCTGCTCGAGCAGGTCGTGTCGCGTCAGCACACCACGGCGCTGATGATTGTCACCTGCGAAACGCTGCGCGATACGGCGGGCGTGCTGAAAGAGGCGCAGCGGGAAATTCTGCTGCTGACGCTGGTGGAGAAACTGAAATCGGTGCTGTCACCGAGAATGGTGCTCGCGCAGATCAGCGGTTACGATTTTGCCATTATCGCCCACGGCGTCAAAGAGCCGTGGCACGCGATCACATTAGGTCAGCAAGTACTCACTATCATCAATGAGCGATTGCCGGTGCAGGGGATCCAACTCCGCCCAAGCTGCTGCATTGGCGTGGCGATGTATTACGGCGATCTCAGCGCCGAACAGCTCTATGGGCGCGCGGTATCCGCAGCGTTTACCGCCCGGCGCAAGGGCAAAAATCAGATTCAGTTCTTCGATCCTGAGCAGATGGAAATCGCCCAGAAACGGCTGACCGAAGAGAGCGATATTCTCACCGCGCTGGACAATCACCGCTTTGCCCTCTGGTTGCAGCCTCAGGTGGAGATGAGCAGCGGCAACGTGGTCAGCGCCGAAGCGTTGCTGCGTATGCAGCAGCCTGACGGGAGCTGGGAATTGCCGGAAGGGTTGATTGAGCGGATTGAGTCCTGCGGCCTGATGGTCACCGTGGGCCACTGGGTGTTGGAAGAATCTTGTCGTCAGCTCGCAGCCTGGCAGGAACGGGGGATCACGCTGCCGCTGTCGGTCAATCTGTCAGCACTCCAGTTGATGCACCCGAATATGGTGTCAGACATGCTGGAACTGTTAAATCGTTATCGTATCCAGCCGGGTACGCTCATTCTGGAAGTGACGGAGAGTCGGCGGATCGACGACCCGCATGCCGCCGTGGCGATACTGCGTCCGTTGCGTAACGCCGGCGTGCGTATCGCGCTGGACGATTTTGGCATGGGCTACGCGGGGCTGCGCCAGCTCCAGCACATGAAATCCCTGCCCATCGACGTGCTGAAAATCGACAAAATGTTTGTCGATGGCCTGCCGGAAGATAACAGCATGGTCTCGGCGATTATCCTGCTGGCGCGCAGTCTGAATTTGCAGATGGTGGCGGAAGGCGTCGAGACCGAAGCGCAGCGTGAATGGCTGGCGCAGGCGGGGGTTGAAATCGCTCAGGGCTTCCTTTATGCCCGTGCGGTACCCGCTGAAACCTTCGAAGAACGTTATCTGAAGCACAATTGATGTGATTACAATACTTTAAAAAGGTCCGGCTTGTGCGAGCCAGCTCAAGGTTTTTAACATTTTTGTTTCAATTATGATCTTGGTGCATTTCTGTGATGTTGTCTGGGTGTTATTTTAAGGCCGCAGGTTAACCAAAACCTTATAAGACCTGTGGTTTTTACTTCAAGGACACCCTATGAAAATCTCTCTGTTTAAAAGCCTCTACTTTCAGGTCCTGACAGCAATTGCCATTGGTATTCTCCTTGGCCATTACTACCCTGAATTAGGCGCACAAATGAAACCGCTTGGCGACGCGTTCGTTAAGCTGATCAAGATGGTCATCGCACCGGTTATCTTCTGTACTGTCGTGACTGGCATTGCAGGCATGGAAAGTATGAAAGCGGTGGGCCGTACAGGTGCAGTTGCGCTGCTTTACTTTGAGATTGTCAGTACGATTGCGCTGATCATTGGTCTCATCATCGTTAACGTGGTACAGCCCGGTGCCGGGATGAACGTCGATCCGGCAACGCTGGATGCGAAAGCGGTAGCGATTTACGCCGAACAGGCAAAAGACCAGGGAATCGTAGGCTTCCTGATGGATATTATCCCGGGCAGCGTCATTGGCGCCTTTGCCAGTGGTAACATCTTGCAGGTTCTGCTGTTTGCGGTGATGTTTGGGTTTGCCCTGCATCGTCTGGGCAGCAAAGGCCAACTGATTTTCAACGTCATTGAAAGCTTCTCGCAGGTCATTTTCGGCATCATCAACATGATCATGCGTCTGGCGCCAATCGGGGCGTTCGGGGCGATGGCGTTTACCATCGGTAAATATGGCGTGGGTACGCTGGTGCAGTTGGGGCAACTGATTGTTTGCTTCTACATCACCTGTATCCTGTTTGTGGTTGTTGTGCTGGGTTCGATCGCCCGTGCAACAGGCTTCAGCATCTTTAAGTTTATCCGCTATATTCGTGAAGAACTGCTGATCGTGCTGGGGACGTCCTCTTCCGAGTCTGCGTTACCGCGTATGCTCGACAAGATGGAAAAGCTTGGCTGTCGCAAGTCGGTTGTGGGGCTGGTGATTCCCACCGGCTATTCGTTTAACCTTGATGGAACCTCGATATACCTGACGATGGCGGCGGTGTTTATCGCCCAGGCCACCAACAGTCATATGGATATCTTCCATCAGATTACGCTGCTGGTGGTACTGCTGCTCTCCTCGAAAGGGGCGGCGGGCGTGACCGGAAGTGGCTTTATCGTGCTGGCGGCCACTATCTCTGCGGTTGGCCATCTGCCGGTTGCCGGTCTGGCGCTTATCCTCGGTATCGACCGTTTCATGTCTGAAGCCCGTGCGCTGACCAATCTGGTCGGTAACGGCGTGGCAACGGTCGTGGTCGCGAAGTGGGTGAAGGAACTGGACCACAAGAAGCTTGATGATGTGCTGAATAATCGTGCACCTGAAGGCAAAACGCACGAAATATCCTCTTAATTTCGATACTTATGACCGCAGTCCCTTGTGGGGCTGCGGGCTCCTGCGCATAATTGACCCCTGGGCCCGAATCCTTCAACATGGAGGTATCGGGTTTATTTCACTTCTTCCGTGACATTTTCATGTTCTTGCGGTCTAACACGAAGTGTTTTTAACGTCATATTCAGACAAGCCTAACTGGGGTTGTCTTTTTATTACCAGGATTGTTGATCAGGGGTTCACATGCAGGGCACAAAAATTCGACTTTTAGCGGGCGGTTTGCTGATGATGGCCACTGCTGGCTATGTGCAGGCAGATGCGCTCCAGCCTGACCCAGCATGGCAACAGGGGACGCTGGCGAATGGTTTACAGTGGCAAGTGTTAGCCACCCCGCAGCGCCCCAGCGACCGTATCGAGGTCCGCCTGCAGGTAAATACCGGTTCGCTCGCCGAAAGTACTCAACAGAGCGGTTTCAGTCATCTTATTCCCCGTATTGCGTTAACCCAAAGTGGCGGCCTTGATGCCGCGCAGGCACGTTCACTGTGGCAGCAGGGTTTTGACCCTAAACGTCCGATGCCGCCCGTCACCGTCTCTTACGACTCCACACAGTACAATCTCAGCCTGCCCAATAACCGCAGCGACCTGCTGAAAGAGTCGCTGAACTATCTGGCGAACACGATGGGCAAACTGACGATCACCCCCGACGTCGTCAATCATGCGCTAAACACAGAGGACATGGTCACCACGCTGCCCGTCGATACGAAAGACGGCTGGTGGCGCTATCGTCTGAAAGGGTCGGCGCTGTTGGGTCACGATCCTGCCGAGCCGGTAAAAATGCCGGTGGACGCGGAGAAAGTGCATGAGTTCTACCAGAAGTGGTACACCCCAGACGCGATGACGCTGATTGTTGTCGGCAACGTTGATGCGCGGTCGGTGGCCGAGCAAATCAACAAAACCTTTGGTGAACTGAAAGGGAAACGTGAAACCCCTGCGCCGGTGCCGACGCTCTCGCCGTTGCGTGCGGAGGCGGTGAGCATTATGACCGACGCGGTGCGCCAGGATCGTCTCTCTGTCATGTGGGATACGCCGTGGCAGCCGATTCGCGAATCTGCCGCGCTGTTGCGCTACTGGCGCGCGGATTTAGCGCGTGAGGCGCTGTTCTGGCACGTCCAGCAGGCGCTGAGTAAGAACAACGCGAAAGATATCGGCCTCGGCTTTGACTGCCGCGTGCTGTTCCTGCGCGCCCAGTGTGCAATCAACATCGAATCGCCAAACGACAAGATTTCCGCCAATCTGAGCACCGTGGCGCGTGAACTGGCGAAGGTACGTGATAACGGCCTGCCGGAAGAAGAGTTCAACGCCCTGGTGGCGCAAAAGAATCTGGAGCTGCAGAAACTGTTTGCGACCTACGCTCGTACCGATACCGATATTCTCATCAGTCAGCGTCTGCGCTCGCTGCAAAATCAGGTCGTGGATATCGCGCCTGAACAGTACCAGCGTTTGCGTCAGGACTTCCTGAACAGCCTGACCGTTGAGATGTTGAATCAGGATCTGCGTCAGCAGTTGTCGCAGGATATGGCGCTGATTTTGCTACAGCCGAAAGGCGAACCGGAATTCAACATGAAGGCGTTGCAGGCGACGTGGGATCAAATCATGGCGCCGGTGACTGCTGCGGCGACACCGGCAGAAACGGACGATGCGCATCCGGAAGTGACAGATATTCCGGCTGCACGGTAGGGGTGGATTGCCTGATGATGCTGCGCTTATCCGGCCTGGAAGAACGCGTTTCCCGGGCCGGATAAGGCGTTTACGCCGCGCCTGCGGCGTTGGTCTTACTGCGGCATGGCGTCGCGTGGGATAATCGCCCCGCGATGCTGAATAATGGTGCTGGCGGTCAGGTGGCCTCGTTTGGCAGCGTTAACCGCATCGCCGCCGGTCAGGCGAACGGCCAGATACCCGGCGCTGAACGAATCGCCAGCGGCGGTGGTATCGATCACTTTTTCTTTCGGCAGTTTCACCGCAGGAACGTCGATCGGTGCGTTACCGTCGACAGACACCAGGCACGAATCCGCACCGCGTTTCACCACCACTTCCTGCACACCCGCGGCATGCGTCCGTGCGATCACCTCTTCAACCGGCTTCACGCCCCAGAGCAAATCTTCGTCATCCAGCGTCAGGAAGGCAATATCAGTGCATTCCAGCATCTTCTGATACACCTGCCGGGTCTCTTCTTTGCTGGCCCACAGGCGCGGACGATAGTTGTTGTCGAAAATCACTTTCCCGCCGTTGGCGCGGCATTCTCGCAGCAGCGACAGCAGTTTGTCGCGGCTGGATGGGCTCAGGATCGCGAGGCTGATACCGCTCAGGTAGAGATAATCAAAGGTCGCCAGCTCTTCGCAGATAGCCGCTGACTGTTCGCTCTCCAGCCAGAATTTCGCTGCTGCTTCGTTGCGCCAGTAATAGAACGTCCGCTCACCGGTGCTGTCCGTCTCGATGTAGTAGAGGCCAGGCAGACGGTTTTCCATGCGCTGCGTCAGCGAGGTATCCACGTTTTCGCCTTGCCATGACTCGAGCATCTGCTGGCTGAAACTGTCCGTGCCCAGCGCCGTGACGTAGTGCACGGAGAGCGCCGCAGCATCAACCTGACGGGCAATGTAAACGGAGGTATTCAATGTGTCGCCACCGAATCCGCGCTGAACATCTGCGCCTTTCTGTGACAGCTCAATCATGCATTCGCCAATCACGGCAATCTTTTTGGACATAGTCGTGAACCTGCTTAAAAAAAGTTAGCGTTAGTGTGCGCTGTGGGTGTTAGGTGGTCAATCATATTAAAACAACGTTCCAAAATTTTTTTTGAGCCAGTCCGTATTCTGCATTGATTTTTACAAAACCGTTTTCGATTTTGCGCGAGGCTGAACATAAAGTTCTCCGTCCGAAGGCCGATAACCTTTGACGAGTCGGGGCAGTAACACACTTAATCACGGGACATCTGAGATGATAAACCAGGTTATCCAGCAGCGAAGCAATTCCGAGGCGAGCGTTGAAAGCTTGCAGGATCGGCGCTTTTGGCTGCAGTGCGAGCGTGCTTACACTTATCAGCCGATTTACCGGACCGACGGACGCCTGTTAGCCGTTGAGCTGTTGACGGTGGTGACGCATCCGGACAACCCAACCCAACGTATCGCGCCTGACCGTTATTTTGCCGGGGTGGCGGTGCGCCATCGCATTGATATCGTCAAAGAACAACTTCAGCTACTGGAGCAGAAGACCGACTTTTTCCAGCGTCATGAATTGCTGGCCTCTGTGAATGTCGATGGCCCGACGCTCTTCGCCATGCGCCAGCAACCCAACATGGTGCAGATGATTGAGCGGATGTCGTGGCTGCGTTTTGAGCTGGTCGAACATATCCATCTACCAAAAGAATCCTCGTTTGCCAGCATGTGCGAATTTGGTCCGCTGTGGCTGGATGATTTCGGCACCGGGATGGCGAATTTCTCTGCGCTGAATGAAGTCCGTTATGACTACATTAAAGTCGCGCGCGAACTGTTCGTGATGCTTCGCCAGACGCCAGAGGGGCGCAATCTCTTCACCATGCTGCTGCAACTGATGAACCGCTATTGCCGCGGCGTGATCGTTGAAGGGGTGGAAACGCTGGAAGAGTGGCGCGACGTACAACGTTCTCCTGCCTTTGCTGCACAGGGCTATTTTCTGTCGCGCCCGGTCCCGTTCGCCTACCTCGATGAGGTCATTCTGTCACTGTAAAAACCGGCAGTTTCCGCTAACTCCGTCTGGCTGGACTATCTTTAGGACAGGCAAGGAAAGACGTGAGGATGCTAACTATGACCAAAGCCGGAAAAATAACTGCAGTGATAACAGGGACTTTCTTGTTGTTGATCGTGGTCGTTATCGTGTTGATAGCGACATTTGACTGGAACCGCCTCAAACCGACCATCAACCAGAAAGTCTCTACCGAACTTAACCGACCGTTCGCTATTCGCGGTGATTTAGGCGTTGTCTGGGAACGCCAGAAGCAGGAGACCGGCTGGCGCAGTTGGGTGCCGTGGCCGCACGTACATGCTGAAGATATTATCCTCGGCAATCCTCCCGACATTCCTGAAGTGACGATGGTGCACCTTCCCCGCGTCGACGCGACGATCGCCCCGCTGGCGTTGTTAAGCAAAACCGTCTGGCTGCCGTGGATCAAGCTGGTGAAACCCGATGCGCGGTTGATTCGCCTGTCCGAGAAAAACAATAACTGGACCTTCGACCTCGCGAATAGCGAAAACAAAGACCCGAATGCGCAGCCGTCTGACTGGTCCTTCCGGCTGGACACGATTCTCTTCGATCAGGGGCGGATCGCTATCGACGATAAGGTCAATAAAGCTAATATTGAGATCCTGGTCGATCCGCTGGGCAAACCGTTGCCGTTCAGTGAAGTCACGGGAAATAAAGCGAAAGGCGATAACGCGAAGGTTGAAGACTACGTATTTGGTCTGAAGGCGCAGGGGCGATACAACGGCGAACCGCTCACCGGAACGGGAAAAATGGGCGGCATGCTGGCGCTGCGTAGCGAAGGGGCAGCGTTTCCGGTACAGGCCGATTTCCGTTCCGGCAATACCCGGGTGGCGCTGGTGGGCGTGGTTAAGGACCCAATGAAGATGGGCGGCGTCGATCTGCAACTGAAATTCTCCGGGGATTCCCTGGGTGAGCTGTACGATCTGACGGGAGTGCTGCTGCCGGATACGCCGCCGTTCGAAACGGACGGTCGGCTGGTGGCGAAAATCGATACCAACGCATCATCGGTGTTTGACTACAGGGGGTTCAATGGGCGGATCGGCGACAGCGATATTCATGGTTCGCTGACCTATACGACAGGGAAACCGCGTCCGAAGCTGGAAGGCGAGGTGGAATCGCGCCAGCTCAGGCTGGCGGATTTAGGACCGCTGATCGGCGTCGATTCCGGTAAAGGCACGGAGAAAGCGCAGCGTTCGGAACAGAAAAAGGGCGAGAAGAGCGTACAACCCGCGGACAAAGTACTGCCTTATGACCGCTTCGAAACGGACAAATGGAACGTGATGGATGCCGATGTGCGCTTTAAAGGACGGCGTATTGAACATGGCAGCAGCCTGCCTGTCAGCGATCTCTCGACCCACATTCTTCTGCAGAATGCCGATCTGCGTCTGCAACCGTTGAAGTTTGGTCTGGCGGGCGGCAGCATCAATGCGAATATCCATCTGGAAGGGGATAAAAAGCCAATGCAGGGGCGTGCGGATATTCAGGCGCGGCGTTTAAAACTGAAAGAACTGATGCCGGACGTTGAACTGATGCAGAAAACGCTGGGGGAGATGAGCGGTGACGCCGAATTTCGCGGGACCGGGAATTCCGTGGCGGCGCTGCTGGGTAACAGCAACGGCAACCTGAAACTGCTGATGAACGACGGACTGATTAGCCGCAACCTGATGGAGATTGTCGGTCTGAACGTCGGGAACTTCATCGTCGGGCAGATCTTTGGCGATGACGAAGTGCGGGTTAACTGCGCGGCGGCGAATCTGGATATCGTAAACGGCGTGGCGCGCCCACAAATTTTCGCGTTCGACACTGAAAACGCGCTGATCAACGTCACCGGGACGGCGAGCTTTGCCTCCGAACAGCTGGATTTGACCATCGACCCGGAGAGCAAAGGCATCCGCATTATTACCTTGCGTTCGCCGTTGTATGTGCGCGGAACGTTTAAGAACCCTCAGGCGGGGGTAAAGGCCGGGCCGTTGATTGCGCGTGGCGCGGTAGCCGCGGCGCTGGCGACGTTAGTGACGCCTGCCGCCGCGCTGCTGGCGCTGATTTCACCGTCAGAAGGTGACGCCAACCAGTGCCGGACGATATTGTCGCAGTTGAAGAAGTGATGCGCAGTGCCGGGTAAGGCGTCGCCTCTACCCGGCATGTAAAGATTACAGCGACTGATGACGCGTTTCGTGAGTTAACAGCAGCGCGATCAGGGTTAATGCCGCCATCGATGCCAGGTAGGTTCCTACGGCGGCAAGACCATAATTGGACTGCAACCACGCGGCGATATACGGTGCGACGGATGCCCCGAGAATCGAAGAGACGTTATAGGAGAACGATGCGCCGGTGTAACGCACTTCCGTCGGGAACAGCTCAGGCAACAGTGCGCCCATCGGCCCGAACGTCAGCCCCATCAGGCTCAGCCCAAGCAGCAGGAAGGCGAAGACCAGCGCCGGATTGCCGGAGCCCAGCAGCGGTTTAAAGGCGAACAGCGCGAACAGGATAATCATTGTGGTGATGATGACCATGCTCTTGCGGCGACCAAACGCGTCTGCGAGCAGACCGGCGACCGGCACCATCACGCCAAAGCCAATCACCGCCATCATCAGCATCCACAACACGTCGTTACGCGGCAGGCCCAGACCGACCGGCGCAGCGGCGGTACTGAACGTCATCGAATACACGGTCATGATATAGAACAGCGTATAGGTCGCCAGCATGATGAACGTGCCGAGGATGGTCACGCGAACGTGTTTAGTCAGCAACGTACCCAGCGGGATTTTCACCTGTTTTTTCGCGGCGGCCACTTTAGCGAAAACCGGCGTCTCATGCAGGGAAACGCGGACGTACAGGCCGATAATCACCAGCACCGCTGAGAAGATAAACGGAACGCGCCAGCCCCAGCTCATGAACTGCTCATCCGTCAGCAGCCAGGAGAGCAGCAGAAAGGTGCCGTTAGCAAAGAAAAAGCCAATCGGTGCGCCCAACTGCGGGAACGAGCCATACAGCGCGCGCTTACGCGGCGGGGCGTTCTCTGTCGCCAGCAGCGCCGCGCCGCCCCATTCACCACCCAGTCCCAGGCCCTGCCCAAAACGAGCCAGCGCCAGCAGCAGCGGGGCGAAAATGCCAATGGTGGCATAGCCTGGCAGCAGGCCGATGATCACCGTTGAGATCCCCATTGTCAGCAAAGACGCCACCAGCGTCACTTTACGTCCTACCCGATCGCCAAAGTGGCCGAAGAGCGCGGAACCAATTGGACGCGCGACAAAGGCGATGGCAAACGTGGCGAGCGACTGTAGCGTTGCCGCTGTCGGGTCGCCCTGCGGGAAGAAGATGTGCGGGAAGACAATCACGGCGGCGGTCGCATAAATATAGAAGTCGAAGAACTCAATGGCGGTGCCAATGAGCGAGGCGACGACGACCTTATTGCGCGAATTGACCGGAGTATGTTCCTGTTCGTTATCGAGTGTGGTGGCGGTTGCTTGCATAGTATTTTCTTATTTTTTGGCGAACGAACGGCCATATTACGCACAGCAAAAGCGACATTTCAATCTGTAACAATCGCTCGATATGGTTAAAAATCAGGCAAAGAGCGGATAATGTTTGCGCCTGCGATTTCTCGTCCATGAAATGCTTCACATAATTTCAAAATGAGTGGATAAAACTGGTTTTTGGTTAAATAAAAGTTAAGGACTGGATTTATGTGCTAAATGAACGGAGCGAGGCGGAAGTAAGTGCCTGAACATATTGCCGGATGGCGATGTAAGACACTTATCTGGCCTGGGTAGCGGGTGAAGGGGAGGCCGGATAAGCACAGCGCCATCCGGCATAATACCGCGCATCAACGGTGCGTTTTGCCCGGCATCCGGGGATCGTCTTTGTATTCGGCGGTTGCAATCCACGCCGCGCAGAACAGCGTCAGACGTGCGAAAAAGTAGAAGAACGCCATCAGCCCCAGCACAGAACCAAACGCCGCGCCGGAGGGCGATTTCACCAGCGCCGGCAGCGTCCAGGTCATGATGATTTTAATGACTTCAAAGCCAATCGCCGCAATCAGCGTGCCGCGAATCAATGCCTTTTTACGTGGACGATGACGCGGCAGACGCCAGAAAATCCAGAAGAACAACAGGTAGTTGGCAAAAATGGAGATCGCCAGGCCAATCAACCGCCAGGTGGGCTTTAGCCACTCGATGCTGTCGAGATAGAGGGCGGAGATAATCATCTGCTGTGCCGAACCGGCGACAGAAGTGATCGACAGCGTCACAATCAGTGCAATCAACAGGCCAATCAGTGAGATGAAATCGCGCAGGTATTTGATCCAGATTTTTTCCTGATCCTGCGGCGTGCGCTCCCAGACGTCCCGCGACTGGGCGCGGATCGCCTCGCGCAGGTTGCCCATCCAGTTAATCCCGGAGTAGAGGGCGATCCCTAACCCGACCAGACCAACGGTGGTACGCTGCTGTACCGCCGTATTGATGGTGCTTTTCAGCGTAGCGGCAAGCGTCGGGTCGCTGACGTTCATCAGGATTTTAGTGAAGATGTCCTGCAACAGCGTGGGATGCGAGGCAAGAATAAAGCCTGCGGCGGCAAACGACACCATCAGGATGGGGATCATCGACAAAAACGAGAAGTAGGTAATGGCCGCGCCGAACTGGTTACCTAACCGATCGTTAAAGCGTTCAGCCGCGCGGAGCAGATGCGCAATCACCGGAATGCGCTGGATTTTTTCGACGGTGGTGGTCACCGTTTTCAGCGTCTCGCTGGCGGTGCTTTTCTTCTCGTGCTCGGCGTCCCCGGTCGTGTCGATTTTGCGTACCGGGTCGTGTTCAAGTTCCTGAGTGGGGCGTTTTACGTCGTTATCCTGCATCATCAGGTCAGGCGTCCTTTTTTTGTTAATTCTCTGGACAGTATAGCGTCTCAGTCCACGTAGTCCTTCATTACCCCGGTCAGCCACTCCATAAACAGGTGCACACGGCGTGAAAGATTACGCCGGTGCGGGTAAAGCAGCGATACCGGCATCGGCAAGGCGCGGTATTGCGGCAGCACCTCAACGAGCGTGCCATTGCGTAACGCCTCACGAACCCCGACGCGCGGAACCTGAATAATTCCCAGCCCAGCCAGACAGGCGGCGTGATAGGTTTCGGTGCTGTTAACCGTTAGCGTACCGCCGGTTTTTATCCACTGTGTCCCGCTGCTGGTGGCGATTTCAAAGCCCGGCGGTCGTGTTCCCAGATTTTGCGAGTAATGCACCACCGCATGGGAGGCGAGGTCTTCAAGGCTTTCCGGATAGCCAAAACGCGTCAGGTACTGTTGGCTGGCGCAGTTGATCACGGTAAGCTTGCCCAGCGGACGCGCGATCAGGCCCGAGTCTTTCAGCGTGCCGACGCGCACCACGCAGTCAAAACCTTCGCGGATCAAATCCACCAGTCGGTCACTGCTGCTGAGCTCCAGTTCAATCCCAGGGTACTGCTGCAAAAAGGCGGGCAGGCGGGGGATGACCAGATTTCGCGCGACGCCAACCGGCATATCGACCCGTAGCTTACCGCTGATGCTGGTGGGATCGTGCTGAAACAGACCGTCCAGTTCATCCAGATTGCTCAACAGATCTTTCGCCCGTTCGTAATAGACCATGCCGTCCTGCGTCAGTTGTACCCGCCGCGTGGTGCGGTGTAAAAGCTGGGTGCCAAGATGGTTTTCCAGCGCCTGAATCTGGCGCGATACGCTACCTTTCGGGAGTCCGAGCGTGTCGGCAGCGCGAGAAAAACTCTCCAGCTCTGCGACACGAATGAATAACTGCATTGCATGAATTTTATCCATCCTGTAGCCCTATTGTTGTTCCAGATGAAACAGTCATGCGCAATTAGCGACATTTATTGTTTTTCTATCACCTAATAAGCTTTACCTCAATCCACACAACAGCTGAAATGAGGTTTCTTATGACGCAACGTATCGCATTGGTGACCGGCGGGAGCCGCGGGCTGGGTAAAAATGCCGCGCTTAAGCTGGCGGACAAAGGAACGGATATTCTCTTTACTTACCACAGTCAACAGCAGGCGGCGCGGGATGTCGTCGCTGAAATTGAGCAAAAAGGCAGGAAAGCGGCGGCAATTCAATTGAATGTCGGTGATAGTGCCAGTTTTGCAGCTTTTGCCTTTGAGGTGAAAACGCAGTTGCAAACGCACTGGAACAGAGAGACGTTTGATTATTTAGTGAACAATGCCGGGATCGGGCTATACGCGCCGTATGCTGACACCTCAGAAGAGATGTTTGACGAACTGATGCGCATCCATTTTAAAGGCCCGTTTTTCCTGACGCAGCACCTGTTGCCGTTGATTAACGAGGGCGGACGTATTCTTAATGTTTCAACCGGGCTGGCGCGTTTTGCCCTGCCGGGGTATGCCGCCTACGCGTCAATGAAAGGGGCGATGGAAGTGCTGACGCGCTACCAGGCGAAAGAACTGGGCGCGCGTGGGATCTCGGTGAATGCCATTGCGCCCGGCGCCATTGAGACCGATTTTGGCGGTGGCCATCTGCGGGATAATAAAGAACTGAATGCGTATGTGGCTTCGCAGACGGCGCTGGGCCGCGCCGGTTTGCCCGATGATATTGGCGATGCGATTGCGGCGTTACTTAGCGACGAACTGGCATGGATGACGGCGCAGCGTATTGAAGTCTCGGGCGGGATGTTCCTGTAAGCTGAATTCAGCGAGCCTTTACGTGCGATGAATGATCATGAAATGCGAATTTTAATTCTGTAACATAATTTCGCGCAGGCGATAATTTCTTTTCTCCTGCGCGTTCGTTATTCTCACTGAGATTTAATTTTCAATTAAGATAGTGGGTAGTGAAATATAAGGAATTCCTTAAGTCATTGCCCGTTTTTTATCCCCGGATGTAATTCTCGTGTTTCAGCTGTAAAAAAATGTTTTTTTACTTCTCTCCCGACGTGATATCTGTAAAATGGCCCCCCGCCAAATGGCGAATGTTTATTTTACCCATCGGGTAATACCCTTCCCCTCCTTAATGTTATTATCGGAAACGGTGGAGAGAGTAATGCAAATCATCATGTTTGACAGGCAGTCAATATTTATTCATGGAATGAAAATCAGTTTACAGCAACGAATTCCAGGAGTGAGTATTCAGGGTGTCAGTCAGGCCGATGAACTCTGGTATAAACTGGAAGAAAACCCGGAAGCCCTGCTCATGCTGGATGGCGATCTTGATGGTGAGTTTTGCCGTTGGATCCTGCAAAAAACGGTGCAACAGTTCCCCCTCGTCAAAACTTTAATTATCGCGACGGACTGCGCGAAAAAAGGATTACAGGAACTGACGCAATATAATGTGCTCGCGATTATTTCCCGCGATTCTGAACCGGAAAAATTTGTACTGGCGATCAATAGCGTTGCGATGGGGATGATGTTTTTACCTGGCGAATGGCTAACGACTCCGGCTGCGGAATATCGTGATATTCATGCATTAAGCGCCCGGCAGAGGGAAATTTTGACGATGCTGGCATCAGGCGAGTCAAATAAGGAAATTGGCCGGGCGTTAAATATCAGTACCGGAACGGTGAAAGCGCATCTTGAATCACTCTACCGCCGACTGGATGTTAAAAATCGCACCCAGGCGGCGATGCTGCTGGTTCAGCCTTAATACCCTGCAGTGATATTACGACCGGGATCCTGCGGTCGTAATATATTCCTGTTTTAATAACCCCAGCAGCCAGTCATTCTGCCAGCGCTGTTGTAGCCAGTAACTCTCCCTGAGCGTCCCTTCCAGTATAAATCCCACTTTCTCCAGCACATGCCGGGAAGCCTGATTACCTTCAGTGACACAAGCGGTCAGACGGCGCAGACCGCCGGTGGTAAATGCGTAATCGCAGACGGCGCGTAGTGATTCTGTCCCGTATCCCTTTCCCTGCTCGCCGGGCGTCAGCAAGAACCCGACCTCAGCACAGACTTCCCCTCGATGAATATAGCCCGTCACCCCGAGCGGCTTGTGGCTTTCGTTATCGCACAGGAGCAAACACAGCCAGTGTGCGTCGCCCGGATGCCATGTCGGTAAGCGAGAATCGAACGCTTCCCGAATGTCGCGCTCACTTCGCGCGTCGGCCACATGACGCATCACGTCCGGATCCTGCTGCAGCGCGAGAAAAAAGGGCCAGTCGGCAGAGGTTATCGGGCGACAGGTCAGGCGGGCTGTTTTCAGTATGGGCACAGGGCTATCTCCTGGGATATTTCTCAATGTTCACGTAGCGGTCACTGTATTAATTATTGAACTTGTTATATCTATAAAAACTAATAATTAAAACAAAGAACTAAAGCAAAATTAATGGTCTCCGTATGGGGGCGCTTTTAGCGAAGGAAGAGAATGACGATTAGCGTTTTGACGACACGCACCACCTTTGAACACTGTCTGGGGATTATCCGCCAGGCTTCGGTGGAGATCCTGCTGATGCTGGGGGTGCATGCCTCTGACGGCAAAGATCCGCGATGGTTTCTGGAACACCTGGATCAGGCCCGGCTGAACCTGGGCGGCTGGAGCCAGGTCGCCCGGCGTTTGCATCTCAACGACGCGCAACTGAGCCAGTTCACGCTGCAACTGCGCCATCTCCAGCAGTGCGTACCGCAATATGACAGCGGGCAGGAGGTCAGTGAGAACCAACTGATTGCCGCCCTGCGCGTGGTCAGGTCGCTGGAATTGCTGCGCCATCATCAATCGTTACTCAATTTTAAAACGGACATTGAAGAGGCCGACCACAGTCAGCAAGTACGCGCAGAACGGCAGTTACGCACGATTGAGTTAACCCTGACTGCGCTTATCTCGCAGATGTGGCCGGATAAAACGCAGCTCAATAATTACCTCAAAGACAACTTTGGCGCGGATAAGCTCAGACGCTGGATTAAGCTGGGTGAACGCCAGGATCCGCTGAATGGGATGCGTTTTAGCGAGCTGGCGCTGATGATTGTCGATAAAAAGACCTTCACCCGCCACTATTCCGGCATCTTTAACGATGCGTCAGTGCTGAACCTGTTTGTTGAACCGCGCCTGACGCTGCGGGTGTTTCTCGATGACTGTCGCCAGGCGCGTAACACGGTGCTGGCCGGGGAGCCGCTGTCTTCGGCACAGTTGACGTTACTCTCCTGCCAGTTTCAGCATATTGTCCGTCCTGTCCAGCGGGCCTATGAGCAAGGGCGCGCCCGCATTAATCCGGCGGCGTTAATGATTGTGGAAGAGGGGCAACTGGCGCAGTTTTGGGAAGAGGCGCGGAAAAAGGACCGTCAGGCGGGAGGCGATACCGAGGAAATTGGCGAATCCATTGAACCCCTGCGCAAGCGTTCACTGCGCACGGCGGAAGAACGTGAACAACTGATCACTGGCGTGCTCTGGGGCGCGGTGGGGCTTATGGTGATCGCCATCCTGGGCGGTGGAGCGTGGTTAGTGAGTTCGCAACCGCCCGCGCCCGCGCCGAATATCAAGATCACCCAGGCAGAGCCCAAGCGCGAATTGCCTTCCGCACGCGAAATGGTGACGCAGATGGGGATCACCTGGGATGTGTTTAACATGCGTGCGGCGATCGATCGCAATGACACCCGGGTCACCGCGCTATTTTTGCAGGGCGGTATGAACTGGCAGGTCTCGTGGACCGAAACGGCGTTTGCCCGCAACAATACCGATGTCCTCGAGTTACTGTTGCGCTACCCCTCGCAGATGGATGAAAGCAAACCGTGTCGACGCTTTATCAATACGTTGGGTCACGCCATGTCTGGTGGTGCGCCGCTGACGGGCGAACACAAAGCTTATCTGAAGCGTTTCTGCACAGTGCCTGCGGTGATAGCGCGACAGCAGCATGATACCGGGCAGGCAGAGCGGCGTTTCCGCGCCGATCCCAGCGCGGATAACGAGAAATGGCTGAAGATTCAGCGCGCCATTTTTGACGTGATAGAGTAACCGTTATGGTTCTCCATACAGCCCAATCAGGCGCCGTGCGACGCCGTTGGTCCAGCCAAAGCCATCCTGCAACGGATATTCGCCGCCGCCCCCTTCGCGCGGGGTGCCGCTGGCGATATGGTATTTCTCAATAAGCTTATGATTTTGCTGATAAAACTGATTCACCGTCTGCAACCAGCTATGGGCGATTTCGTCTCCCAGCGCATCATCGCCGTACATCTTAAAACCCTGAATTGCCATCCATTGTAGCGGCGCCCAACCGTTGGGTTTATCCCACTGCTCGCCGGTTTCGTACTCGGAGGCCATAATGCCGCCGGGCGTCAACAGGCGAGCACGCACGGTATCTCCCAGCCGATCGGCCTGTTCATGGGTCGCCATCCCGACGTAAAGCGGGACAATGCTGGCGGCAGAGAACAGCGCCATTTGCTCCCGCCGCCAGTCATAGTCGCGAAAGCAGCCATTTTCCTCATCCCACAGATAGCGGTTGACGGCAGCCCGTCGATTGCTCGCCTTCTGGCGGAACAGTGCCTCAACGTCACGTTCGCCTTTTAGCGCTGAAATATTGGCGATGGTGCTCTCCAGTTTGAACAGAAAGGCGTTGAGATCGATAGGGATAAACTGCGTGGTGCGAATGCTCGCCAGTCGTGTGGGGTCACGAAGCCAGCGGGAAGAATAGTCCCAGCCCGATGCCGCACCGGCGCGCAGATCGCGGTACACCTCGTTCGGCGGACGACCAGAATGTTTGGCAGTTTCCACATCTTCCAGCCATGACTCATCGCGCGGCGTGTCGCGGTCATCCCAGTAGCGGTTGAGCAGTGAACCGTCCGGCATCCTGACGGCATGGCGATACGCCTGGTTGAGCACCAGCGACTCTGCGCCGTCCATCCAGAAGGCATACTCCATCTTCAGATGGTCGAGGTAGCGCCGTGCGCCGCGAACGCCGTCCTCTTCGAACAGTTCGACCATCAGCGCAAACACCGGCGGCTGCGAGCGGCTGAGGTAATAAGTACGGTTACCGTTCGGAATATGGCCGTAGTTTTCAATCATCCACGCAAAGTTATCTGCCATACATTTCAGCAGGTCTTCGCGACCGCTTTCCGCCAGACCCAGCATGGTGAAATAGGAATCCCAGTAGTAGGTTTCGCTGAATCGACCACCTGGCACGATATAGGATTGCGGTAGCGCCAGCAGCGATGACCACGGAATATGATCCTGCGGCTCGCGGGTGAGTACCGGCCACAACTGGTCAATATGCTCTTTCAGCGAATTTTCCGGGTTGGAAACATACGCGCTGTCGAAGATTTCAGGCAGCCAGAAGTGATTTTCGACAAAACGGCGTAAATCGAAATCCCGATGACGACGGACTTTGCGGTAGCGAATCAGAATATCGAGCGGATCCATTTTCGGCGCACAGTCAGGAAACGTTTTGCTGTCGGCAAAAATTTTCGAGGATTGTACATGCTCGAACAGTTCGAGATAGCGGTCGGCTGGTGTCAGGGCGTCAGAGGCGGGGAGCCCCTCAATCATCTCAGGTTCCGGTTCTGCTTCAATCATCTCATCCAGTTTTAACTCGCACGGATCCGTTTCGTAGAAAAGATCGACGTCGATCGTGATTTCCTCTGACGGGGCGTGTTGCAGTTTCTGGTTGATCATAATGAGAAAGACCTCCGGATTGCGTCGTAAAGGATACGGGTGTTGCCCGGCTGTCTTTTAAGCGTAGACATTCGCTTCGGTGTGTGCGGTGCAAAGTGTGCGACAGATCACGTTTACACAACCGCCGCAAACCGAGAAAAAAGCACAATGCATTGATAACCGTTGATAATTTTTATTACGTGTCGACTGGCGAATCCCTATTTTCGGAACATTCGAATGAAACGAATTGTGAATATTGTCGGGACGTCGCCTGGATAAGGTTTCCTACCCCGCTGAATACGGGGATTACCATTTCTCATCACGCGCGTCGCGACGCCCTTCGCGGCGGTTTTCACGTTTATCCTGGCGGCACTGGGAATTACTTTCATCGTTATTCCGGACACATTCCCGTTTTGTTTCACGACCGTCCTGACGGGCATCCTGGCGGATCTCACGGGCGTCCTGACGTTTTTCAGCCCGCGCGGTGGCATGCGCCGGGAGTGTTACAACCGGGAATAAAACGACGGCAATTAAAGCAGGAAGTAATGTCATTCTCATCGGGTAAAACCTCTTAAAATAAATAGCATTAGATACTATTAGCGCGACAAGTATTGCTGCGGATTTTAATTTATACCCGGAGGAAAGTCGTGTTATGAGGAGGAACTAAATTGTCCATTTTTAAATAGCAGAAAAAACCCCGTGAAATCACGGGGTCAGGAACATTAACGCATGGTCACAAACTCTTCCGCTGCCGTCGGGTGAATGGCCACGGTGTTGTCGAAGTCTTTCTTGGTGGCACCCATTTTCAGCGCTACTGCAAAGCCCTGCAACATTTCGTCCATGCCAAAGCCGATACCGTGGATGCCGACGATTTTCTCTTCCGGGCCGACGCAAACTAACTTCATGCGGCACGGCTGACGGTGTGAGGTTACCGCGGTATACATTGCAGTAAACGAAGATTTATACACTTTCACCTGCGCATCGCCATACTGCTCGCGCGCCTGCGGTTCGGTCAGACCTACGGTGCCAATCGGCGGGTGGCTGAAGACCACGGTAGGAATATTGCTGTAGTCCAGATGCTCGTCCGGCTTGTTGTTAAACAGGCGCTCAGAAAGACGGCGACCTGCCGCAACAGCAACCGGCGTCAGCTCGACAGCGCCGGTGTTATCTCCGACCGCATAAATCCCGTCCACGCTGGTATTCTGGTATTTATCGACGACGATATACCCTTTGTCGTTGGTTTTTACCCCGGTCGCTGCCAGGTTGAAATTATCGGTTGCCGGTTCACGACCAATCGCCCAAATCAGGCAATCGACCGTTTCACTGCGACCGTCTTCCAGTTCAAGCGTCAGGCTACCGTCGGCGTTTTTCACGACCGCTTTCGGAATGGCGTGGGTGTGAAGCGTCGGGCCTTCGGCATTCATCACTTCCACTAGCGTTTCGGTAATCATCGGGTCAAAACTGCGCAGTGGCGCATGCTTACGCACGAACAGATGGGTTTTGGCACCCAGACCGTTAATCACGCCCGCCAGTTCCACGGCGATATAACCGGCACCGACAACCGCGACGCGTTCCGGCAGGGCCGGCAGTTCAAAGAAACCATCGGAGTCGATACCGTATTCCACGCCCGGAATATCCGGGTGGCTCGGACGACCACCCGTGGCGATGAGAATGTGATCGGCAGTAATTGTTTCACCGTTGACTTCAATGGTTTTGGCATCGACGAAGCGGGCAAAACCTTTGATCACATCAACGTTATTTTTACCCAGCACGTTGTCATACGAGGTGTGAATGCGGTCGATATAGGCAGTACGGCTGGCAATCAGCGTATCCCAGTTGAATTTATTGATCGTGGTGTCAAACCCGTAGTCCGGACCATACAGGTGGATCGCTTCACGGATCTGCGCAGCATGCCACATTACTTTTTTCGGGACGCACCCGACGTTAACGCAGGTGCCGCCCAGCGCTTTGGCTTCAATCAGCGCACACTTCTGGCCGTACATGGCTGCACGGTTAATCGAGGCGATACCGCCGCTGCCACCGCCGATGGCGATGTAGTCATAATGCTTGCTCATGCGTCTTTTCCTTACGTTCTGATTGCCGCGATTGTATACCTGAAATCAATAGTTTCCACCGATGGCTGCAATTACTCTGGCACGATCCAGTTTACCAAGGTATGCCCGGTACCCGCTGGCACCAGCTTGCTGTGCAGCCACGGTAGCACTGTGTTCATTTGTGCTTCCAGCTTCCACGGCGGGTTGACCACAATCATGCCGGAGGCGGTCATGCCGCGCTGGTCGCTGTCCGGGCGGACCGCCAGCTCAATTTGCAGGATTTTACGGATGCCGGTCGCTTCCAGATCGTGCACCATGCGCTTGATTTGCTGGCGTAACACGACCGGATACCACAGCGCATACGTCCCAGTGGCAAAACGTTTATAGCCTTCGCTAATCCCGGCGACAACGGCCTGGTAGTCCGATTTAATCTCGTAAGGCGGGTCGATGAGAATCAAACCACGACGAGATACCGGCGGCAGCTTTGCCTTCAGTTGCTGATAGCCGTCGGCACGGGCTACGCGGGCACGTTCATCTTTCTGGAATTCACCTCGCAGCAGCGGGAAATCACTCGGATGCAGCTCCGTCATATGCAGGCTGTCCTGCTCGCGCAGCAGTTGACGCGCGATCAGCGGGGAGCCGGGGTAGTAACGCAGTTGCCCGCTACGGTTGAAGTGTTTGACCACGCCGATGTACGGCTCGAGTTCGGCTGGCAGATCGTCCTGCTGCCAGATGCGGGCGATACCTTCCAGGTATTCACCGGTGCGCTCCGCATGCTCGCTGCTTAACTGATAACGGCCCGCGCCTGCATGGGTGTCCAGATAGAGAAACGGCTTCTCTTTCTCTTTGAGCGACTCGATGATCAGGCTCTGAACCGTGTGTTTAAGGACGTCGGCGTGGTTGCCAGCGTGGAAGCTGTGGCGATAACTGAGCATGGGTAAACGTGTTCCAGGTTGTAAACGTAGGCCCGATTAGCGTCACGCTTTCGGGCGAATAAAAAGCCTATCGCCACAGTATACAGAAAACTCACCCCTGCCGCGAAAGCGCAACGCCTGGCATTGAAATCCTCTACACTTATCCCCATTCTACAGGGATATTGCACAGCGCCGGACGCGCGCGACATTCACCTTATTCTAACAGGACAGCGTTTATGACCAATCCTTTACTGACGCCTTTCGAGCTACCGCCTTTTTCCAACATTCAGCCGGAACATGTGGTCCCGGCGGTAACCAAAGCGCTGAACGACTGCCGTGAGAATGTGGAGCGCGTCGTAGCACAGGGCGCACCCTACAGCTGGGAAAATCTTTGCCAACCGTTGGCGGAAGTCGATGACGTCCTGGGGCGTATTTTTTCTCCGGTCAGCCATCTGAATTCAGTAAAAAACAGCCCGGAACTGCGCGAAGCCTACGAGCAAACCCTGCCGCTGCTATCGGAATACAGCACCTGGGTTGGTCAGCATGAAGGTTTATACAAGGCATACCGCGACCTGCGTGACGGCGATCATTACGCTACGCTGAACACCGCACAGAAAAAAGCTGTGGATAACGCGCTGCGTGATTTTGAACTCTCCGGCATTGGCCTGCCGAAAGAAAAACAGCAGCGCTACGGTGAGATCGCCACCCGCCTGTCTGAACTGGGCAACCTGTACAGCAACAACGTCCTCGACGCCACCATGGGCTGGACGAAGCTGATTACTGATGAAGCAGAGCTGGCCGGGATGCCGGAAAGCGCGCTGGCGGCAGCAAAAGCACAGGCTGAAGCGAAAGAGCAGGAAGGCTATCTGCTGACGCTGGATATCCCGAGCTACCTGCCGGTGATGACTTACTGTGACAATGGGCAGCTTCGTGAAGAGATGTATCGTGCCTATGTGACCCGGGCGTCCGATCAAGGACCTAACGCCGGTAAATGGGACAACAGCCCGGTGATGGCGGAAATTCTCGCCCTGCGCCACGAGCTGGCGCAACTGCTGGGCTTTGAAAGCTATGCCTTTAAATCGCTCGCCACCAAAATGGCGGAAAACCCGCAGCAGGTGCTGGAGTTTTTAACCGATCTGGCAAAACGCGCGCGTCCGCAAGGCGAGAAAGAGCTGGCGCAACTGCGCGCCTTCGCGAAAACGGAGTTTGGCGTCGATGAGCTGAACCCGTGGGATATCGCGTACTACAGCGAAAAACAGAAGCAGCATCTCTACAGCATCAGTGATGAGCAATTACGTCCGTACTTCCCGGAAAACAAAGCCGTTAACGGCTTGTTTGAAGTGGTGAAACGTATTTATGGTATTACCGCAAAAGAGCGTAAGGATGTGGATGTCTGGCATCCGGACGTGCGTTTCTTTGAGCTGTATGACGAAAACAATGAACTGCGCGGCAGCTTCTATCTCGATCTTTATGCCCGTGAGCACAAACGCGGCGGGGCGTGGATGGATGACTGTGTCGGTCAGATGCGTAAATCCGACGGCTCACTGCAAAAACCGGTCGCTTACCTGACCTGTAACTTTAACCGCCCGGTGAATGGCAAACCGGCGCTGTTCACCCACGATGAAGTGATCACTCTGTTCCACGAATTTGGTCACGGCCTGCATCACATGCTGACCCGCATCGAGACCGCTGGCGTTTCCGGGATCAACGGCGTGCCGTGGGATGCGGTCGAGCTGCCGAGCCAGTTTATGGAAAACTGGTGCTGGGAACCGGACGCGCTGGCGTTTATCTCCGGCCATTACGAGACTGGCGAACCGCTGCCGAAGGAATTACTGGATAAAATGCTGGCGGCGAAGAACTACCAGGCGGCGCTGTTTATCCTGCGTCAGCTGGAGTTCGGTCTGTTTGACTTCCGTCTGCATGCGGAATTTGACCCGCAGCAAGGGGCGAAAATCCTCGAAACGCTGGCGGAAATCAAAAAACAGGTCGCCGTCGTGCCGGGGCCGTCTTGGGGGCGTTTCCCGCATGCATTCAGTCACATTTTCGCCGGTGGCTATGCGGCGGGCTATTACAGCTACCTGTGGGCTGATGTGCTGGCTGCGGATGCGTTCTCTCGCTTCGAAGAAGAAGGCATTTTCAATCGCGATACCGGCCAGTCATTCCTGGATAACATCCTGACGCGTGGCGGGTCTGAAGAGCCAATGGAACTGTTCAAACGTTTCCGTGGCCGCGAGCCGCAGCTCGACGCGATGCTTGAGCATTACGGAATCAAAGGCTAGTTCTTCAGTGAAAATTTGTTTACTGGATGAAACAGGCGCCGGAGACGGCGCCTTATCTGTTCTGGCCTCCCGCTGGGGCCTGGAACACGACGAAGACAATCTGATGGCGCTGGTGCTGACACCGGAGCATCTGGAGTTGCGTAAGCGCGATGAACCGAAGCTCGGCGGTATTTTCGTGGATTTTGTTGGCGGGGCGATGGCCCATCGCCGCAAGTTCGGCGGCGGTCGCGGTGAAGCGGTGGCAAAAGCGGTGGGCGTTAAAGGCGACTATTTGCCAGATGTCGTCGATGCGACTGCGGGTCTGGGGCGTGATGCATTCGTTCTGGCCTCGGTCGGCTGTCATGTGCGGATGCTGGAGCGTAACCCGGTGGTGGCGGCGCTACTTGATGATGGTCTGGCGCGCGGCTATGCCGATGCGGAAATCGGCCCGTGGTTGCAGGCACGACTGCAGCTGATCCATGCCTCCAGCCTGACGGCGCTGACGGATATCACGCCGCGTCCGCAGGTGGTCTATCTCGACCCGATGTTTCCCCACAAACAGAAAAGCGCGCTGGTGAAAAAAGAGATGCGCGTCTTTCAGTCGCTGGTGGGACCGGATCTGGACGCCGACGGCTTGCTGGAACCAGCACGTCAGCTCGCAACCAAACGCGTGGTGGTGAAACGCCCGGACTACGCGCCGCCGCTGGCGGATGTTGCTACGCCAAATGCAGTGGTAACCAAAGGGCACCGGTTTGATATTTATGCCGGTACACCTTTGGCGGATTAACAGGCCGCCTGATGGCGCTTCGCGTATCCGGGCTACGACGCGGTGTGGGTAGGCCGGATGAGGCGTGAGCCGCCATCCGGCAATCACGATTATTGCGCGGTATCCGGTGTATTAATCATCCGGTTCAGCCACGGCACCATCAGCGCCATCACGACGGTGACAGCCAGCGTCACTAGCCCGATTTTACTGAACACGCCGGTATAGATCGGCAATGTCTGCAGCGGATCGGTGATGTTTTCCGGGACGGCAGTAAAGGTCGCGACGTAACCCCCCAGCAGGAACGCAGCAGCCTGCGTCAGGAACCACATCCCAAGAATAAAGCCCATCAGATGCTGCGGAACCAGTGCCGCGACCATCGCCAGCCCCAGCGCGCTAATCAGCAACTCGCCGAGGCTCTGGAACAGATAAACCAGTACGATAAACCACGGTGACGTCAGTCCCTGCGCATCGGCAAACCACATGCCTGCCGCTGCGGCGGTCAGAAAGCCCAGCGAGCACAGGAACATCCCGAGGGTAAACTTCATCGGCATCGTCAGGTCTTTGCCTTTGCTACCCAGACGCGTGTAGATCGCCGCCAGCACCGGGCTGGCAACCACCACCCAGAACGGGTTCAGTGCCTGAAAGCTCACCGGGTTAATCGTGAAACCGAGGATCTCATGGTGAACGTTATTGATGGCAAAGAAATTCAGTGATGTCGGCATCTGCGCATACAGAATGTAAAACAGTACCGCTTCGAGCATCAGGATAAACGCCACAAACATCTTGTTGCGCCCTGTTTTATCCAGTCTGAAAGCCTGACGGAAGAAGATAATGGTCACCGCAATCGACAGAACAATCAGCACCAGGTTGGCGATTTTCACGTTGTGCATCAACCAGGCGCAGAGAAAGACCATCGCCACGGTGCCAATCAGGACATACAGCAGATTGCGGAAGCTCATCGGCAGATGGTCTGGCTCGGAACCGATATCTTTCACCATACCGCGGCAGGCGAAATAGACCAGCAGCGCGACAATCAGCCCCGCTCCGCACAGGTTATAGGTGACGGCATAACCAAACTTATCTGCGATCACCGGCGCCAGCGACAGCGACAGCAGCGAACCGATGTTTATCGACATGTAGAACAGCGTGAATGCGCCATCCAGACGTGGATCTTTTGGCGGATAGCATTTGGAGAGCAGGCTTGCCGGGTTCGCTTTAAACAGACCGTTGCCGACGGCAATCGTCCCAAGCGCGATAAAAATAAGGTCCGGTTTGAGCAGCGACATTCCCGTCATGAAGTAACCAAGCGCCAGCACAACCGCGCCCAGCACCAGCGTACGTTTGGTGCCGAGCAGGTGGTCGCCAACGTACCCCCCAATCGAGATCAGACCGTAGACCAGTGCGGCAAAGGCACCGAAGGTGATAAACGCCTGCTCTTGTGAGAATCCCAGTTGCTTAACAAAGAAAACCGCCAGGATACCCTGAACGCCGTAATAGCCAAATCGTTCCCATAACTCGACAAAAAAGATCATGAAGAACGGGCGGGGTTGCTGCAGCAAACCCGTTGGTGCAGATGTATTCATATTGCTTCGCCTTTCAATGCCATCCCGAAAAGTATGAACGCGTAATACGAAACGCGCCGAAAAAGTCTGACTCTGTTATAGACTGTGGCCATTAGCCGGTAGCGTAGAGTATTATACAGATTGATTCCGTTCTAATCAGTTGATCACACTAATTATGATTGGAGGGGTGGGAGGTTGTACTGATCGTTTGTGGAGAGGACAGAAACAAAAACGCCCGCAAAGGCGGGCGCTCTGACATGACCGGATAACCCGGTTAGCGATGTTTTATTCTTCTTCGTCGCGTAGCGGAACAATCAGCATATCGACGTGAACAGTGTTGATCAGCTGGCGCGCGGAGGACATCAGTTTGCTCCAGAAGTCCTGGTGATGACCGCAAACGACCAGGTCCATGTCGTATTTCTTGATGGCGTCAACCAGCACCTGACCCAGATCGCCGCTGCCGCTCAGGGTTTCGGTAATCGGATAGCCTGCGTTGGTGGACAGTTCGGTCAGTGCGTGGTGAGTTTCTTCAGAAATGCGTTTTTGCATGTCGCCCAGATTGACGTCGATCAGGCCGGTATACAGGTCAGAGTAGTTCACATCAACGTGGATAAGGGAAACTTTTGCGTTGTACGGCCGTGCCATAGAGACGGCTTTTTCTACCAGAACTTTGCTTTCCGGAGAAAGATCAACCGCGATGAGAATATGTTTGTAAGCCATAGTATTACTCCTTCCATAAAGTTGTCGATGACCAGCCAGCTAGCGATTTTTCTACCTTGCGTCACTCGCGTCCTGCGAACTGTGCGATATGTCTACGCGGGGCTAGCTCAGCCGCGATGAAGTGAATTGTAGAGACTATCCTTACAGTATAGCGACCTGGATAATCCGTCAATCCGCCTTGCTTACCAAATAGTTAAACAAAATATTTAGATAATTGCATTGATAGTGATTAACCTTCTGGCAAAAAAATTAACTGATCTCCTACACTATTTAGAGAGCCGCTCTGATGATAAGCTCAAAACGAGCGGTTTTTAGTCGTACTTTTTCATTGACTGTCTGGCAAGTTTCGGGGAGCGGTAGTCCCGGAGCGGAGCTCCGTGGGCGGGTCGCCGGGGAGGTCGTATGATAAGCACCGTTGCATTATTCTGGGCATTATGTGTTGTTTGCATTGTGAATATGGCGCGCTATTTCTCGTCGCTACGCGCGCTGCTCGTGGTACTTCGTGGTTGCGATCCTTTGCTCTATCAGTATGTTGATGGGGGCGGCTTTTTCACCTCGCACGGCCAACCCAATAAGCAGGTACGCCTGGTGTGGTATATCTACGCCCAGCGCTACCGCGATCACCATGATGATGAGTTTATCCGCCGCTGTGAGCGGGTACGTCGTCAGTTCATTCTGACCAGCGCGCTATGTGGGCTCGTGGTGGTCAGTCTTATTGCCCTGTTGATTTGGCACTGAGCAAAAAAAAGCGGGCCAGTTTCCTGACCCGCTTGCTACGGTAATTTCTTTTCTCTTTTCGCTTAAATCAGCTTCAGCGAGATCCAGTACAGGGTACCGGACAGCAGAATCGCTGCGGGTAATGTGAACACCCACGCCATCAGAATGCTGGTCACCGTTTTACGTTGCAGACCGCCACCGTCGACAACCATCGTCCCCGCGACGGAGGAAGAGAGTACGTGGGTGGTGGACACCGGCATCCCGGTGTAGCTGGCCAGACCGATAGAGACCGCCGCCGTCATCTGCGCAGACATCCCCTGAGCATAGGTCATGCCTTTCTTACCAATCTTCTCACCGATGGTGGTCGCCACGCGGCGCCAGCCGATCATGGTACCAATACCCAGCGCCAGCGCGACCGCCATGATGATCCAGATTGGCGCATACTCAATGGTGCTCAGCATATCGGTTTTCAGTTTCTTCAGCAGACGCTGGTCGTCAGCGCTCACGCCCGGCAGTTTCGTCACTTTATCGGTCGTGTCGGAAATGCACAGCATGATGCGACGCAGTTGGCCGCGCTGCTCAACGCTCAGCTTGTCATAGCTTTCCACATTGTTCGACAACATCGCCTTCGCGCGATCCAGCGCGTTAAGGGTATTTGCCGGATGGCAGTGGAATTCTGCTGGCTGCGTTGCGGCCGGTTCCGGAGACGGAATCAACTGATCGACGCCCGTCACCTGTTTCAGCAGATCAGGATGCTGCTGGAAGTAGATTTCGACGTTGTTGATGGCATCACGAGTACGGGTGATTTCATAACCCGAAGCATTCATATTTACCACGAAGCCCGCCGGCGCCACACCAATCAGAACCAGCATGACCAGACCAATGCCTTTCTGACCGTCGTTCGCGCCATGCGAGAAGGCCACGCCGATAGCAGAAAGAATCAGGGCGATACGGGTCCAGAACGGCGGCTTTTTCTTGCCGTCTTTCTTTTCACGTTCCGCTGGCGTGAGGTGAATACGGGCACGTTTTTTAGTCCCGCTCCAGTAGCGACGCAGAAGGAAAATCAGGCCGCCTGCAACCACCAGGCCAACGATGGGCGAGACGATCAGCGAGGCAAAAATACCGATGACTTTCGGGATGTTGAGTGCGTCCACCACTGACGTGCCGGTCATCAGGGCATTGGTTAAACCGATGCCGATAATCGCGCCGATCAGCGTGTGGGAACTGGAGGCGGGTAACCCAAAGTACCAGGTACCCAGGTTCCAGATGATCGCGGCGAGCAGCATGGAGAACACCATCGCAAGTCCATGCGAAGATCCCATGTTGAGCAGGAGATCGGTCGGTAACATATGCACGATGGCATAGGCTACGCTGAGACCGCCCAGCAGCACACCAAAGAAGTTGAACACCGCAGCCATGACCACCGCAAGTTGCGAACGCATCGCACGGGTGTAGATCACGGTTGCGACTGCGTTGGCTGTATCATGGAAGCCGTTGATTGCTTCGTAGAACAGCACAAAAGCCAGAGCAAGCAATAATAAAAGCCCGGTATGTAAATCCAGGCCAGCAAACAAATGTAGCATAGGACGTTACGCCATCTTGAGGACATGAACGCGGCGCATTATCAGTGACTTTAGCGGCGCGGGCAAAGTGAAATATAGACTTTTTTTGATTTAACGTCTGAATACAATAGTGCCCATAAAGAATTATCTTATATATTTCATATAAATACTTCTTCCTAAGGATTTTGTCGCTGGTGCGACCACTGAGATAACTTTACAATTCACGCCCTGAATTCAGAGAGGAACGTAAAGTGGAAAGGTTTGATGCCATTATTATAGGCGCTGGCGCGGCAGGTATGTTCTGTGCAGCACAGGCAGGACAGGCCGGCAGTCGGGTGCTGCTTATTGATAATGGAAAGAAGCCTGGCCGCAAGATCCTCATGTCCGGTGGGGGGCGCTGCAACTTTACCAACCTTTATGTTGAGCCAGCGGCTTATTTAAGCCAAAACCCGCATTTTTGCAAATCTGCGCTGGCGCGCTATACCCAGTGGGATTTTATCGATCTCGTCAGTAAGCACAGCATCGCCTGGCATGAAAAAACGCTCGGACAACTTTTTTGCGATGACTCCGCGCAGCAAATCGTCGATATGCTGGTGGCGGAGTGTGAAAAAGGCAATGTTACCCTGCGTTTACGCAGTGAAGTGCTGAGCGTTGCGCAGGATGACGACGGTTTTACGCTGGCGCTGAACGGGGCGACTATCGGTGCGAAAAAGCTGGTGATTGCCTCCGGCGGACTGTCGATGCCCGGTCTGGGCGCGTCACCGTTTGGCTATAAAATTGCCGAACAGTTTGGTCTGAACGTTCTGCCAACCCGCGCCGGGCTGGTGCCGTTTACCCTGCACAAACCGCTACTGGAGCAGCTTCAGGTGCTGTCTGGCGTTTCCGTTCCGTCGGTCATCACCGCGCAGGACGGTACCGTCTTTCGTGAAAATCTGCTCTTTACCCATCGCGGCCTTTCTGGTCCTGCGGTTTTACAAATTTCCAGCTTCTGGCAGCCAGGCGAATTTGTCAGCATTAATTTACTGCCAGATGTCAGTCTGAATGACGTCCTGAACGAACAGCGCAGCGCCCATCCGAATCAAAGCCTGAAGAATACGCTGGCGATGCTGCTGCCGAAGCGTCTGGTCGAGTGCCTGCAACAGCTCGGGCAGATCCCTGACGTCTCGCTCAAACAGCTCAACGTGCGCGACCAGCAGACGCTGATCGACACGTTGACCGACTGGCGCGTACAGCCGAACGGCACTGAAGGCTATCGCACGGCAGAAGTGACGCTTGGCGGGGTAGACACCCACGAACTGTCGTCACGTACCATGGAAGCGCGCAAGGTGCCGGGTCTTTACTTTATCGGCGAAGTGATGGACGTCACCGGCTGGCTGGGCGGTTATAACTTCCAGTGGGCGTGGTCCAGCGCCTGGGCATGTGCGCAGGATCTTGCCGGGGAGTAAGTCATTCACCCTGTATATCATTACCAACCATAAGCGAATAGACATCACCCATAATGATGCTAGTATTCCATTGATACTAGCTATGAGTATGCGTGTTTCATTTACGGCCAGGAACGCTGATGAT
Organism: Citrobacter sp. MGH 55; assembly: GCF_016906145.1. Taxonomy (NCBI): domain Bacteria; kingdom Pseudomonadati; phylum Pseudomonadota; class Gammaproteobacteria; order Enterobacterales; family Enterobacteriaceae; genus Citrobacter; species Citrobacter sp. MGH 55. The sequence goes on along the minus strand of NZ_CP070239.1, from coordinate 945,577 downwards.
GACAACATTACTACCCGTTTTTCGCACTTCTCTGTCATTCACTTTCCTTCACGGCGAGCGCAGTCATGACGTCTGTACGCCGCCCGGCTACTCTCACTTTTTCCTTCTCATCCCGGAGGGAAGATACCGCTGAACGCCCGTTCAGTGGGGTTTTGTGACACGCATTGTTTTCTAACAGGGATTATGGCGGGTCGATTATGGACAACATTAAACGTCATCTGACGTGGTGGGTTGTGGGCGCACTGGTGGTGATCGCTGCTGGCGTGTGGTGGGGTCTACGGCCCGCAGGCGTACCGGACGGTTTTGCTGCCAGCAACGGCAGAATCGAGGCGACGGAAGTGGACATTGCCACCAAAATCGCCGGACGTATTGATACCATCCTCGTGACTGAGGGGCAGTTCGTTCGCCAGGGCGAAGTGCTGGCGAAGATGGATACCCGCGTGTTGCAGGAGCAACGGCTGGAAGCCATCGCACAAATCAAAGAGGCCGAAAGCGCCGTGGCGGCTGCACGGGCGCTGCTCGAACAGCGGCAAAGCGAAACCCGCGCTGCCCAGTCGGTAGTGAAACAGCGTGAAGCCGAGCTGGATTCCGTCTCCAAACGTCACGTTCGTTCCCGCTCGCTCTCCCAGCGTGGCGCGGTCTCGGCGCAACAACTGGATGACGATCGCGCCGCCGCGGAAAGCGCACGCGCGGCGCTGGAGTCGGCAAAGGCGCAGGTCTCCGCGACGAAAGCAGCGATTGAAGCCGCGCGCACCAGCATTATCCAGGCGCAAACCCGCGTCGACGCCGCGCAGGCGACCGAACGGCGGATTGTCGCGGATATCGAAGACAGCGAGCTTAAAGCCCCGCGTGATGGCCGGGTTCAGTACCGCGTGGCGGAGCCGGGCGAAGTGCTGGCTGCGGGCGGTCGGGTGCTGAATATGGTCGATCTCAGCGATGTTTACATGACGTTCTTTCTGCCCACCGAACAAGCAGGTCTGCTGAAAATTGGCGGTGAAGCCCGTCTGGTGCTTGATGCCGCGCCGGACCTGCGTATTCCCGCCACGATCAGTTTTGTCGCCAGCGTCGCGCAGTTCACGCCGAAAACCGTTGAAACCAGCGATGAGCGCCTGAAGCTGATGTTTCGCGTCAAGGCGCGGATCCCCCCTGAATTACTCCAGCAGCATCTGGAATATGTCAAAACCGGCTTGCCAGGCATGGCGTGGGTGAGACTGAACGAACAGCTTCCCTGGCCTGACTCGCTGGCGGTGAGGTTGCCGCAATGACCGCTCTGGCGCTGGTTCCCGTTCCTCCCGTGGCGCACCTTGACGGCGTGAGTCAGCATTACGGGACCACGGTGGCGCTGAATAACATCACGCTGGATATCCCCGCGCGCTGCATGGTGGGGTTGATCGGCCCCGACGGCGTGGGGAAATCAAGCCTGCTGTCGCTCATTTCCGGTGCCCGGGTGATTGAGCAAGGCAACGTCATGGTGTTGGGCGGCGATATGCGCGATCCGAAACACCGTCGTGACGTCTGCCCGCGTATTGCGTGGATGCCGCAGGGCCTGGGAAAAAACCTGTATCACACGTTGTCGGTGTATGAGAACGTCGACTTCTTCGCCCGTTTGTTCGGTCATGACAAAGCCGAGCGCGAAGCGCGGATTACGGAGTTACTGAACAGCACCGGTCTGGCGCCGTTTCGCGATCGTCCGGCGGGAAAACTCTCGGGCGGGATGAAACAGAAATTAGGTCTGTGCTGTGCGCTGATCCATGACCCGGAATTATTGATACTGGATGAACCGACCACCGGCGTTGATCCCCTGTCTCGCGCCCAGTTCTGGGATCTGATAGAGAATATTCGTCAGCGGCAGACCAACATGAGTGTGCTGGTGGCGACGGCGTATATGGAAGAGGCCGAGCGTTTCGACTGGCTGGTGGCGATGAACGCAGGCGAGGTGCTGGCGACCGGCAGCGCGCAGGAACTCCGCGATAAAACCGCCAGCGCGACGCTGGAGCAGGCGTTTATCGCCCTGTTACCGCAGGCGCAGCGGCAGGCGTATCAGCCGGTGGTGATTCCGCCGTATCACGCAGAGCAGGAAGAGATCGCCATTGAGGCAAAAGACCTGACCATGCGCTTTGGCAATTTTGTCGCCGTCGATCACGTGAACTTCCGCATCCCGCGTGGGGAGATCTTTGGCTTCCTCGGTTCCAACGGCTGCGGTAAATCGACCACCATGAAGATGCTGACCGGGCTGCTGCCTGCCAGTGAAGGGGAGGCCTGGCTTTTTGGTCAACCGGTCGATCCGAAGGATATCGACACCCGTCGTCGGGTGGGCTACATGTCGCAGGCGTTTTCCCTGTACAGTGAACTGACGGTACGACAAAACCTGGAACTCCACGCCCGGTTGTTTCACATCCCGGAAGCAGAGATCCCCCGGCGCGTTCAGGATATAAGCGAACGTTTTATGCTGGCGGAGGTTGAGGATTCGTTGCCCGAGTCGCTCCCGCTTGGCATTCGCCAGCGGCTGTCGCTGGCAGTGGCGGTGATCCATCGCCCGGAAATGTTGATCCTCGACGAACCGACCTCCGGCGTTGACCCGGTGGCGAGGGACATGTTCTGGCAATTGATGGTCGATTTGTCGCGTCAGGACAAAGTGACCATTTTTATCTCCACTCACTTTATGAACGAAGCCGAGCGCTGTGACCGTATGTCGTTAATGCATGCCGGAAAAGTGCTCGCCAGCGGTACGCCGCAGGAGCTGGTTGAGCGGCGCGGGGCTGCAAACCTGGAAGAGGCGTTTATCTCCTGGCTCCAGGAGGCTGCGGGCCCGGCGCCTGAAACCTCTGTGCCGGTGGACACAAAGCATGAAGAGGCGAAGCCACCGCGTCAGGGATTCAGCCTGCGGCGATTGTTCAGCTACAGTCGTCGCGAAGCGCTGGAACTCAGGCGCGATCCGGTGCGTTCGACGCTGGCGCTGCTGGGCACGGTGATCCTGATGCTGATCATGGGTTACGGCATCAGCATGGACGTCGAAAACCTGCGTTTTGCCGTGCTCGATCGCGATCAAACCGTCAGCAGCCAGGCCTGGTCATTGAATCTGGCAGGCTCACGCTACTTCATTGAACAACCGCCGTTGACCAGCTATGACGATCTCGACCGGCGGATGCGTTCCGGCGAGGTGGCAGTAGCCATCGAAATCCCACCTAATTTTGGCCGTGACATTGCGCGCGGGACGCCGGTGGAGATTGGCGTCTGGGTGGATGGCGCCATGCCCAGCCGTGCCGAGACGGTAAAAGGCTACGTGCAGGCGATGCACCAGAGCTGGCTACAGGACGTAGCGAGCCGCCAGCCGACGCCAGTAGGGCAGAGTGGACTCATGACCATTGAAACACGCTATCGCTACAACCCGGATGTGAAAAGTCTGCCAGCGATTGTTCCGGCGGTCATTCCGCTGTTGCTGATGATGATCCCGTCGATGCTGAGCGCACTGAGCGTGGTGCGGGAAAAAGAACTGGGGTCGATCATCAATCTGTATGTCACACCCACCACCCGCAGTGAATTTTTGCTCGGTAAACAGTTGCCGTATATCGCGCTGGGGATGCTGAACTTCCTGCTGCTGTGCGCCCTGTCGGTGTTTGTGTTTGGCGTACCGCACAAGGGCAGTTTCCTCACGCTCAGCCTGGCCGCGCTATTGTATGTCACCATCGCCACGGGAATGGGGCTGCTGATCTCCACGTTCATGAAGAGTCAGATTGCGGCGATTTTTGGCACGTCCATCATTACCCTGATCCCGGCGACGCAGTTCTCCGGGATGATCGATCCGGTGGCGTCGCTGGAAGGAGCGGGACGGTGGATCGGCGAGATCTATCCAACCAGCCATTTCCTGACGATCGCCCGGGGCACATTCTCGAAAGCATTGGATCTCACCGATCTCTGGCCGCTGTTTGTACCGCTGCTGATCGCCATTCCGGTGGTGATGGGGCTGAGCGTACTGTTGCTGAAAAAACAGGAGGGGTGATGCGCCGACTACGCAATATTTATAATTTAGGTATCAAGGAGTTGCGCAGCCTGTTGGGCGATAAGGCGATGCTGACGCTGATCGTGTTTGCCTTTACCGTCTCGGTGTACTCCTCCGCGACCGTGCTGCCGGGGTCGCTGCATCTCGCGCCGATTGCCATTGCCGATATGGACCAGTCTCAACTCTCGAATCGTATCGTCAACAGCTTCTACCGTCCGTGGTTTTTACCGCCGGAGATGATCACCGCCGACGAGATGGACGCCGGGCTGGATGCGGGTCGCTATACCTTTGCGGTCAATATTCCGCCTAACTTTCAACGGGACGTGCTGGCCGGAAGGCAACCCGATATTCAGGTGAATGTTGACGCCACGCGCATGAGCCAGGCGTTCACTGGTAACAGCTACATCCAGAATATCATCAGCGGCGAAGTGAACAGTTTTGTCGCGCGTTATCGCGATAACAGTGAACCGCTGGTTTCGCTGGAGACCCGAATGCGCTTCAACCCGAACCTCGATCCGGCGTGGTTTGGCGGGGTGATGGCGATCATCAATAACATCACCATGCTGGCGATTGTGCTGACCGGTTCGGCGCTGATACGCGAACGTGAACACGGTACGGTGGAACATCTGCTGGTGATGCCGATCACCCCGTTTGAGATCATGATGGCGAAAGTCTGGTCAATGGGACTGGTGGTGCTGGTGGTCTCGGGGCTGTCGCTGATGTTGATGGTGAAAGGGGCGCTCGGCGTGCCAATTGAAGGGTCCATTCCGCTGTTCATGTTGGGGGTGGCGCTGAGTCTGTTCGCCACCACGTCGATCGGCATTTTTATGGGTACGCTGGCGCGCTCCATGCCGCAACTGGGGCTGTTGATGATTCTGGTGCTTTTGCCTCTGCAAATGCTTTCCGGCGGCTCCACGCCGCGCGAAAGCATGCCGCAGGTGGTGCAGGACATCATGCTGACGATGCCGACTACCCACTTCGTCAGCCTTGCGCAGGCCATACTCTATCGCGGCGCCGGGTTCAGCATTGTCTGGCCGCAGTTTCTGACGCTTTTCGCCATTGGCGCGGCGTTCTTCCTGATCGCATTGCTGCGGTTCAGAAAGACGATTGGCACGATGGCGTAATCAGATGCCGGATGGCGACGATGTCTTATCCGGCCTACGGGAGTGCAAAGGCAGGCCGGGCAAGCGCAGCGCCCCCGGCGGCATCGTTGAGGCTTACTCTTCCTTCGGCAAACACTGCAAATGGCCGTGGCGCACGCCGCGCTGGGCGATAACATCATCGGCAAAATGTTGAACATCGCCCATGTCGCCTTTCAGGACGGCAATTTCCAGACAGTCGTCATGGTTGATATGCACATGCAGTGTGGCGACGGACAAATCATGGTGATGGTGCTGCGTTGAGACAATGCGACTGGCTAAATCACGCTTCTCATGTTCATACACGTAGGAGAGCACCGCAAAGCCCTGGGTGCCGTGCTCTTGCGTGGTTTCCTGCGCCAGCGCGCCGCGCAGAATGTCACGAATGGCTTCGGAGCGGTTGTTGTAACCACGGCGCTGGCTCAGGCTATCCAGCGTTTCCAGTAAATCGTCATCAAGCGTGATGGTGATTCGTTGCATCAGATATCAACCTTACGAAATGGCGCGACGGCGCACGGGATATGCGGGGAGTACCGCCTTTTGTAGCACACGACCGGCCTCGGAGGAAAAGGTTAATGCCTCACCCACAGTCTGTGTCTCAACGATCTGCCCGTCCTCCATCACCATCACACGATGGCAAAATCGTTCCACCAGCCGCAGATCGTGGGTGATAAACAGGCAGGCGGTACCAAACTGCTGCTGTATTTTTTTGAGCAGACGAATGACGCCTGCCTGCAACACCAGATCGAGATTCGACACCGCTTCATCGAGAATCAACAGTTTCGGCTCTACCACCAGTGCGCGGGCCAGACAGACGCGCTGGAGCTGACCGCCGCTGAGCTGTGGCGGACGTTTATCCAGCAGGTTTTCCTCCAGATCGACGGCGCGAAGCATCTCGCGTACCCGCGCCAGCTGTTCGGCTTTCGACAACGAGAGTAAATGACGCATCGGCTCACGTAGGATCTCACAGACAGTTTTACGCGGATTCACTGCGCTGATGGAATCCTGAAAGACCATCTGGATATCGCGGCGAAACGCCTTTTGTTTAGCCCGGTTCAGTTTTGCCAGCGGTTCACCGCGCCAGCTTACGCTTCCCTGACTGGGCGATTCCAGACCGACCAGCAGACGCGCTAACGTGCTTTTTCCGCAGCCGCTGCGCCCTAACAAGGCAACGGTTTCGCCGCTTTTCAGATGCAAAGAGACCGCTTTCAGCACCTGCTGATGCTGATGTTTTCCGCCCAGGCTGGCGTGGGCGTACTGATGAGAAAGGTCTGTGACGCTGAGTAAAGTCATGAGGCTAACTCCATACCGTACAGAGCGAGATGTGCCGACACCAGACCGCGGGTGATGGCGTGTTGGGGTGTCCTGAACAGGGTTTCCACGTCACCCTGTTCGACGATGTTTCCGTTATCCATCACTGCCACATCGTCGGCCAGTCGCGCGACCACACCCATATCGTGAGTCACCAACAGCATGCCCGGTGCCCGGCTCTGCATAATGCTCTCCAGCAGATCGAGGATGCGCGCCTGTGCCACCACATCCAGATCGGTGGTCGGCTCATCGGCGACGATAAACGGCGCATCGGACAGTACCGCCATCGCGATCATCATGCGTTGTAGCATGCCGCCGCTCATCTCGAACGGGTAGAGCTTCAGCACGCGATCGGCCTGCTCCAGGCCCACGGCTTGCAGGGCGTTGACGAGCGTGGCGTCATCTGCCGGTTTACCCAACGCCTGACAGGTTTCCCGTGCGTGGGTCGCCATCGTATGCAGGGGATTAAACGCGCTGCGCGGATTTTGCATAATGGTGGCAATTTTGAACCCACGCAGGGATCGAGGCGACACCGGTTTGCCGTCAGCGAGCAGCGTTCCGTTTGTCTGGCGCACACCAGCGGGCAAAATCCCAAGCGCCGCCGCGCAGGTCAATGATTTACCGCTACCGCTGCCACCCACCAGCGCCAGCACACGTCCGCGTTTGAGCGTTAACGACACACCGTGCACCAGCGGGCGATCGGCCACTAAAGCGATGTTTTGCAGTTCAATGTGCTGTGGCATCAGTGGGCATGCTCCGTGATCAGATGAGGATCCAGGTGATCGCGCAGGGCGTCACCCACCATGTTGAAGGCCATCACGGTGATAAACAGCGCCAGCCCCGGCCAGAACATTTGCAGCGGCTGAGTCCAGATATACTGGCGGGCGTCGTTAATCATCACCCCCCATTCCGCCGTCGGTGCTGTCACGCCAAGGCCGAGGAAAGACATCCCAGCAACGTGCAGCATCATATGTCCAATATCCAGCGTGGCCAGCACCAGCAAAGACGGGATCACCGCCCCGGCCAGATGGTCGATGAATACCCGGACATGACCTGCGCCGGAAAGCCGTGATGCGAGAACAAACTCGCGCTGACGCAGAGAGATGACCAGGCTGCGCACCATCCGCGCATACCACGCCCAGTGTGACAGGGCGATGGCGATAATCACGTTGGTGAGTCCCGTGCCCAACACGCCGACCATGAAGAACGACAGAATGGAGGTCGGGAAGGTCATAAACATATCGGCGACGCGCATGGTGGCTTGATCGACACGACCACCCAGCAGTCCGGCGCTGCCGCCAACAATCAGTCCCAGCGCCAGCACCAGCAGCAGACAGGCCATCACCGAACCCAGCGACACGCGGGTCGCCGCCAGCAGGCGAGAGAAAATGTCGCGTCCCAGATGGTCCGTACCCAGCCAGTGCTGGCTGTCGGGGGCCAACAGGCGCGAGGGTAAATCGATCGCTTGCGGATCATACGGCAGCCACCACTGGCTGGTCAGCGCAATCACCGCCAGCAGGGCGATGACAATCATGGCCAGACGAACCGACCAGCGTGAAGAGAGGAAAAAGTTCACGAGTGCGCTCCTTCATGACGACGAATGCGTGGGTCCAGCGCGGCGTTCAGCAGATCAACAATCAGGTTACAGACCACGAAGACCACCACCATCATCAGCGTAAAGCACTGAATCACCGGGTAGTCGCGGTTAAATATCGCCGACACGGCATAGCGGCCGACGCCCGGCCAGGCAAAGATGTTCTCGATAATCATCGTCCCGCCAATCAGTTCGCCGATGTGCATCCCGACCGCGGTGACGACCGGCAGCGACGCATTACGCAAAATATGGCGGCGCTCGGTTTGTTTGTCGTTCAACCCGCGCAAACGCGCCCAGGTGACGTGACGCTGCCCGGCGACTTCTAACATGCTGGCGCGCAGAAGTCGGGCGTTGATCGCCAGGGACATAAAGGCGATCGATACCGCGGGTAAAATAAGATGCTGCCAGCCGCCGTAGCCCATTGCGGGCAGCCATTGCAGCCAGACCGAAAAGAACATCACCAACAGGAAGGCGAGCCAGAAGTTCGGCATCGACACGCCGAGGAAGGCAATCAGTCGCACGACGAAATCCGGCAGACGGTCGCGGTGACGCGCCGCCCAGATACCGAGCGGCACGGAAGTCAGCAGGATCAGCACCAGCGCCGCGCCCGCCAGCTCCAGCGTCGCGGGCAGGAAATTCAGCATGTCATCCAACACCGGGCGCTGGGTGGCGAACGAGATGCCAAAATCCAGATGCAGCGCCTTCCACAGCCAGGTGCCGTACTGCACGACAAGCGGCTGATCAAGGCCCAGCATCACGCGGGTTGAGGCCACCATTTCCGGCGTCGGCGGCAGGTTCGATAAGCGCAGATAGTCGAGCGCCGGGTCGCCGGTGCCCAGGCGCAGCATCAGAAAGATAATCACCGAGGCGGCGAAAATCATCGGAATCAGCAGCAGAATGCGCCGCAGTACATAACGCAACATCAGGGTTTCACCGGTTTAATCTGTTCAAACGGGATTTCAGAGGCGATAGGCGCATACGGAATTGTGCCCAGTTCAGGTCTGGCGACCACCATCATCGAGACATAGCTGATGGGCAGATAGACCGCGTCGTTGTGCAGACGGGTCAGGATGTCTTTGTACAGCGCCTGACGCTGGGTGTCGTCGGTGGTTTCCAGTACTTCACCAATCTCTTTATCAATTAACGCTTTGTCAGCTAACCCCTGCTGAGCCTGGTAATCCGCATGTGACGGCACGCGCATCGAACTCATAAAGGCGTGCGGATCGTACGGCGCGCCCCAGGTGCGGTTGAAGATCATTCCGAAGCGTCCGTCGCGCTGGCGAGCATAAATACTGCTCTCTTCTTCGCCAATAAGTGCAACATCAACGCCAATCTGGCGCATATCGGCCTGAATAATTTCAGCCATCGATTTGCTCAGCGCGTCGGTGCCAATGAATGACAGCTCAATGCGCAGCGGTTGGCCGTTCTTCTCACGAATGTCTTTGCCGGCGGGTAGCGTCCAGCCGGCTTTTTCAAGCAGATCTTTCGCCTGCTGCGGGTCGTACTGACGTGGCTTCAGGCCAACGTTGGCATAAGGAACGGTAGGTGCAAACAGCGTGTCGGCGACCTGCTGCGTGCCGTACAGCGCATTGTCGATCAATGATTTCTTGTTCACCGCATAGTTCAGCGCTTCACGTACCGCCAGCTCATTGGTCGGTGCTTTTGCTGAGTTGAGTGCCAGCATTACCGTTTCAATCGGCTGAGAAAGCTGGGTACGGTAGTTCGGGTTCTGACTGAAACGGGCGAAGGTATCGAGCGGCAACAACCCTTCGTTACCGTATAACAGGTCGATGTCGCCCGTTTCAAACGCGACAGCGCGGGTCGTCGGATCCGGGATCACTTTGACGGTAATTTTTTGAATCTGTGGTTTTTCACCCCAGTAGCGATCGTTGCGTACCAGCACATCGTACTGATTGAGCTTCGACGCTTTCAGTACCCACGGCCCCGTGCCAATCGGCGCTTTAATACCGCGCATCGTTTCGTTGTCTTTAAATTGCGACGGCGCGATAAACCGGAACGGGCGCGGCAGCGCCAGCTCTTGCAGGAACGGGTAATAGGCACTTTTCAGGGTGATTTGGAGCTGGTTTTTGTCGAGCGCTTTCACATCGACGATCTGATTGACCAGTTCCAGCCAGGCGTGACGCTGGCGGTTATCGAGCACCACGCGGAAGTTTTCCGCCGCCGCATGGGCGTCGAACGCTTCACCATTTGAGAAGGTCACATCATCACGCAGGGTAAACGTCCAGGTTTTGCCATCTGTTGAGTGGGTCCAGCTTTTTGCCAGCCACGGAATGACCGAACCATCGGCCTGATACTTTACCAGCGGCTCATAAACCATGCTCTGGGCGAACATTTGGTTAGGGGTATACAGATGAGGGTTAAGCGGCCCAACGTTGACCGGCCAGGCGGTCGTAATTTCATCAGTGGCAGCGGCGTGCGTGAGGAATGACGCACAGGCCAGCAGCGCAAAAAGTGTGCGGCGTAGTCTGGACAAAATGGTGATCCCGAATGATGTAGAGGTACGACTTTATGAGTATGACGATTCTAAAGAATCATCATACTTTTGACGTGTTCTGGATCAAGAGAAGAGCGGTCAAACACGCGAATTATACGAAAATCGTATGTTTGA
>NZ_CP070239.1:909352-929176 GCF_016906145.1 Citrobacter sp. MGH 55 | reverse complement strand
AAACCGTTTCCAGCCACTGCACCGCGTCTGCGTTCAGGGTAAAGGGCGTGGGAGTGCAGACGGCCAGGCTCAGGTTATCGAGCTGGCAATGGCTCAGCGAAAGCCCGGAGTCAAAGGTGCTGTCGACGCTGACGATCTGCCACGCGCTGCCGCCGCGCTGTTTCACGATTGCCTCTTTTTGCGTCCAGATGCGCCAGAAGGCGGCGAGCTGCCGATCCGGATGTTCCGCTTCCACTTCGGCATGTTCGCCGAGGCTGAAGACCGCATTTGCCAGCGAGCGCCAGTTGGCGCGCGGGCGGATGATTTCGAGATCACAACCCACTTCGCCTTCGTCGCTCAGCAGCAGGGCGATATCGTCACCGCTATGGCTCAGGTTGAACCACAGCGACGTCTCGGGTGAAAACGCGGGTTTCCCCTGTTCGCCGTAAACAATCTCCGGCAGCGGCGAGAGGGTGTGGGAAAGCAGAACGCGACCGGCCAGCCAGCGTGCGCGTCGCGGACCCTGCGGTGCCAGATCGGTTAACGCAGACGGCAAGGTGCCTGCGCTGAGTGTCGAAACTTTTCCCAGTACGATCCGATACATGTCAGGACCAACGTTTAATGATGATGGACGTATTGATGCCGCCAAACGCAAAATTGTTGCTCTGTAAGAATTCACAATCAATCTTGCGGGCTTCACCCATGATGTAATCCAGCGCGCCGCAGTTGGCGTCGGGCTGTTTTAAGTTTAGCGTAGGCGCAAACCAGCCTTCACGCATCATTTGCAGACTCATCCATGCTTCCAGCGCGCCACAGGCACCAAGGGTATGCCCAAAATAACTTTTCAGCGAGGAGATTGGCACATTATCGCCATAAATTGCGGCAGTCGCCTGACTTTCCGCAATATCGCCACGATCCGTCGCCGTGCCGTGTGCGGAAATATAGCCGATATCCAGCGCGTTTAATCCTGCCATTTTCAGCGACTGTTCCATGCAAATTTGCATGGTTTCCCGTTGTGGCTGGGTGATATGCGCGGCGTCGCAGTTGGTGGCAAACCCGATGATTTCGCCGTAAATTGTCGCGCCGCGTGCTTTGGCGTGTTCCAGTTCTTCAAGGATCAACGTCCCGGCGCCTTCGCCAATCACCAGCCCATCGCGCTGTTCATCGAACGGCGACGGCGTGGTTTTCGGTTGATCGTTGCGCTGACTGGTGGCGAACAGCGTATCAAACACCGCCGCTTCCGACGGGCACAACTCTTCCGCGCCGCCTGCTACCATCACGGTTTGATAACCGTGGCGAATCGCTTCCCACGCATAGCCAATCGCCTGGCTGCCGGACGTGCAGGCGCTGGAGGTGGGGATCACGCGTCCGCGCAGGCCGAAAAACAGCCCGGTATTGACGGCGGTGGTGTGCGGCATCATCTGCACATAGGTGGTGCCGGTAATGTTATTGGTGTGCTTTTCGGTCAGCATGGTGGCAAATTCGCTCACCGGGCCAGTACTGCCGGTGGATGAGCCATACGCAATACCCGTTTCCCCGTTGGTGAGCACGTCGTCGCCAATCAGTCCAGCCTGTTCGAGCGCCAGTTCGGTGGCGCGGGTAGACATCAACGACACGCGACCCATCGCACGGATGCGCTTACGGGTGTAATGCTCCGGCAGCGTGAAATCATCGATCGGTGCGCCCAGCAGGGTATGTAGCCCCTCATAAACCTGCCACTCCGGCATTTTGCGCACGGCGTTTTCATAGGCCCGCAGTCTGGCGGAAACATCCTGCCAGTTTTCCCCAAAGGCGGTGACGCCGCCCATGCCCGTTATCACCACGCGACGTGTCATAACATCCCTCCATTGATGGAAATCACCTGACGGGTGACGTAGCTCGCCACATCCGACATCAAATAGCTGGCAAGCCCGGCGACTTCGTCCGCCTGACCCATGCGTTTCATTGGGATCATCGCCATCGCTTCCTTCAGCGCGGCCTCTTCCATTTCGATCATTCCGGTGTCGATCAGCCCCGGCGCGATGCAGTTGACGGTTATTTTGCGTTTCGCAAGTTCAATCGCCAGCGCTTTGGTGGCGCCGATAATCCCGGCTTTGGCGGCGCTGTAGTTTACCTGCCCACGATTGCCCATTACGCCGGACACCGACGACAGGGTGATAATCCGACCGCCCTGGCGCGCGCCGATCATTGGCATGATGCACGGCTGAATGACGTTATAAAAACTGTCGAGGTTAGTGTGGATCACCGTGTCCCAGTCGCTGTCGCTGAGTGCCGGGAAGGCGGCATCGCGGGCAACGCCTGCATTGCTGACTACGCCGTACCATGCGCCATGCGCCTCGATATCCTGTTCCAGTACTTCGCGGCACTGCTCGCGGTTCGCCACGTCGAAACTGAGCAGACGCCCTGCGCCACCGACGGCGAGAATGGCATCCAGCGTCTCCTGCGCGCCCTGTGCATCACGATGGTAGTGGACGCCGACCACAAAGCCGTCCGCTGCCAACTGGCGGGCGATTGCGCGACCGATGCCTTTGCTGGCGCCGGTAACTAAAACTGAACGACTCATGCGGACGCTCCTTGTTGAAATAGAGAATGAAGTTCTTCTGCCGATGGCTGGAAGGTATTAACGCGGCCTGTCGCCAGTGTCTCTTCGTCGGCGGTAATCGCGCATTCGAAGCTGCCGAAACGGTCGTCCTGCATCAGCAACTTAACGGTAATGGATACGGTTTTTCCTGCGGGCAGAACGCCGGCTGTGCAAATCAGTTCGCGCGCGCCGAGCACCATCCCGAGTGAGATCGCTCCCTGACCCTGCTGATGGCGGTGCCAGCCGGACCAGACGCCGACGGTCTGCGCCATCAGTTCCAGTGCGAACCAGCCGGGTAAATTGCCTTGCGGATCAAGGAACGGTGCGAGAACGCCGCCGCTCGCCACCGTGACGCAACAAACGGCGGTGTCTTCGCCCACGCGAACCACCTCTTCGAGTAGCAGCATGGGCGCGTCGTGCGGCAGGTATTCGCCGGGTGATAAATAGTGGCTCATGACATTCTCCCGAGCAGAATACTGGTGTTATTGCCGCCAAAGGCGAACGAATTCGACAAGATAAACGGGCGTTCAAGCGGCTGAGGTTGCTCGATGATGCCGCAGGGCGGCAGCGCCGGATCGCGCGGCGACAGGCTAAAGTCCTGTACTGGCAGAGGCAGGTCATGCTGTAAAATCAGCATGCTGAGCGCCGCTTCGGTAATCCCTGCCGCGCCCAGCGTGTGGCCGGTCAGGTGTTTGGTCGAGCTGCACGGGACGCGCTCGCCAAACAGCGCGTTGACCACCCTGGATTCGATCTGGTCGTTCAGCGGCGTGGCGGTGCCATGCAGATTGATGTAACCCACCTGTTCGGGTGTGAGACCGGCATCGTCCAGCGCCTGCTGGATGGCGCGAATGGCCCCAACGCCCTCCGGATGCGGTGCCGAAATATGGTGCGCGTCGCTGGATTCCCCTACGCCAAGCAGCGCGATGGGCTGTGGCTCGCGGGTCAACAGCATCAGCGCCGCGCCTTCGCCAATAGTAATACCGCTTCGGTCACGGCCAAACGGCAGACAGCGCGTCGGCGAGAGCGATTCGAGACTGTGGAAGCCGTTGATCGGCATCCGGCTCAGGGTATCTGCGCCGCCGACGATGGCGACGTCCACGAGATCGGATTCAATTAAGCGGCGTCCGCTGATGATAGCGCGAGCGCTGGAGGAGCAGGCGGTGGAGAGGGTGAATGCCGGGCCGTCCAGCTTCAGCCAGTGGCTGAGAAAGCGCGACGGGTCGCCCAGTTCCTGCTGCGCGTACTGCCAGTGATGGCTCTCTTCGCCGTTCAGCGTCAGGTTAACGTGCGTGTCGCCTTCATCCAGACCGGACGTGCTGGTGCCGAGCACCACCGCAACCCGATCGCGACCGTAGCGCGCAATGGCCTCATCCACCTGCGGCTGGATCTGCCTGAGCGCCGCCAGCAGCAGCTGATTGTTGCGCGAACGGTGGGCGCTAAAGTCATCCGGGATGGCGGGCAGTTCGCCGTCCACGCCAGCAAGTACCGCGTGAGGATGCCCCTGTAACCAGCCGGTGCGCGGGCGCATGCCGGGTGCAACGCCATGCGTCAGGTTAGCGGCGATTTCATCGGTATCGTTGCCCAACGCGTTAATCATGCCCACCGCAGAAATGTAAATCATATCAGTCACCCAGATATTGAATGGTGATGTGGTATTTAAAGACATGCTGTTCGATGCTGATCGGCTCGCGCTTGCCTTTGCGGTTCAGGTAGGTGATTTCGGTCACCAGCGTGCCGCGAGCATTACGCAGTTCACGCCTGTCGCCGCTGTCCGTCAACGTCCAGCCTTTCGGCAACTGCGGCTGCCAGGTGCTAATCGGCCAGTGGCTGAGCATGACGTCAGCCAGCACCTGACTGGCGGGCGGCAATTGTGGAACCACGATGGACTGCTCGGTGTGCAACCCTTTGTCATCGTAAGTGACGAGGAACAGACGAATACCCACCGACGACAGCCCCGCCAGCGTGATTTTTTTATCATCGGCATTCAGCATTACCAGCAGCGACTGGGTTTTGCCGTTAAAGCGGCCGGTGAGCAACTGCTGAGCGTTCACTGCCGGAGAGATGCCCGGTGCAGGCAGTGTCACCCGCGTACCTGGCTCCAGCCACGCCTGCGGGCGGCCTTGCTGATCTTTTGGCGAGTGGCTGCAGCCGGTGAGTAACAGCGCAAAGAGGCCCAGCGCTAACTGCGCGATGGCGCTACGCTTATCGGGCCTACGCCAACCTGTTGACCTGTCAGGCCGGATAAGGCGTAGCCGCCATCCGGCAAAAAGGTGTTTAATCATTTTCGTTTTTTCTCTCTTTTCGTCGGCATCGCCAGAGGGGAAAGCAGGAACGCGGTGAAAATGCCGCTGACCAGCACAATGCCAAAACTGCTGATCGCCTGGGTGGCGCTAAAGACCAACATACCGAGCGTCAATAGGGTGGTCATCATGGCCAGCGTGATGGCTAACAGGGAGGTCAGCGGCGTCCCACGCGGATTACTGAAAAACAGCGTGTAGTTAATGCCGATCCCCAGAACCAGCACCAGCGCCAACAGCGAGAACAGATTGACCGCATGCCCGCTCAATGCCAGCACCGCCAGACCGCAGCCCAAAGAGAGCACCGACGGCACGAGGCTGACCAATCCTCTGCGCCAGCCTAACCGCGCGATCGCGCCGCAGGCAATCACCGCCAGCGCGATAAACAATAAACCGGTCAGTACGTTGCGATACAGTGCAAACAGGTTGTCAAAGGTGCTTTTGCGATCGACCCACGCGACACCGGGATATTTCTCGCTAAGCGCGTTGAGCGCCGCGCTCTGGGTCACGCCTTCCACGGGCACCAGTACACCGCTTTCGCCGTGAGGCAGGCTCAACCACAACAGTCGCCAACCTTCGCTGGCCGGGCTGGCAAGCCAGGCGTCAACGGTTACCGGCATAGGGGCTAGATCGGGATTGACCGTCGTCAGCCCGGCGTTGTTCAGGGCCTGAATGACCGTGGGCGCAGCGTTTTTCAGCAAGGCGAGATCCTGCTGCTGACGGGTCAGTGAATTCAACGGGATCGTGCGATAGCCGTTGAGCAGACCCTCTTTTTTCGCCTGCGCCAGCGCGGGGACAAAGGCTTCCAGCCGTTCCAGCGTCTGCTGTGCGGAGTCGCCGTACACCACAAACCACTTCTGATCGACACTCTGTCCGGTCAGCGCGGTAATGGTTTTTTCCTGCGCCAGAATGTGCTTCGGCAGCGCCTGCAACTGCGAGATATCGTCGTCCACGCGCAGCGTTGCCATGCCAGCCAGTGAGAAAAGCGCGAGTGCCACCGGCAAACCGACGGAGAGCGTTTTATTGCGTCGCCAGGCGGCAAGCCAGCGCAGCATCAGTACCATCGCCGGAACCGGACGCACCGGTAGCCCGCGACACAGCCACGGATGCCAGAAAATCACCGTCAGGCACGAGGCGCTCAGTCCTGCCGCCGCAAATACCGCCATCTGGCGAATGCCGGGGAAGGGGGCGAGCATCATAATCAGGTAGGCCGCGACGGTGGTCAGCAGCGCCAGCAGCAGGGCATTTCGCACTTTTGCCAGACTTTGCCAGGGCGAGGTTTCCGCGCCATGCACCATCCGTTCGGTCAGGTAATACAACGTGTAGTCGGCGGAGATGCCGATGATGCTCATGCTCATCACCAGCGTCATCAGATGCAGTTCACCGAAGAACAGCAGCGTGACGACGGTTCCCGCCAGCGCGCCAATGCCAATCGACAGCAGACACAGCAGCAGCGGGCGCAGCGAGCGGAACACCGCGACAATCAGCAGCAGCACGCCCAGCACTGTCGCCACGCCAAGCGTGGAGACATCCTGTTTTGCCTGTTGGCTGGCGTAATCGCTGTAGAATACCGTGCCACGCGACAGTAGCTGCGCCTGGGGATAGCGCGCTTTCAGCGCCTCTGCAAGCGCGCTGAGCGTGGTCACCAGATGATGCGTCTGTTGCATATCGAACGACGAACCGGCCAGTTCGCCATGCAGCAGATACCAGTAATTTCCCTCGCGGTCCTGCGCCACCAGCCAGCCGTCCATCAGCCGCAGACGCTGACCATTTTCGGCCATCGCTAACTGTGAGCCGCGCATCAGCATTAGCGGATCGTTTTGCAGCTCTTTACCGCTGACGCCGGAAAACGCGGAATAGAGCTGAGACAGGATCCATTGCGCCTGCGCGTCGCCGCCGTTTTGTAGACGGGCGCGAGTTTGCGGGTCGATCAAACCGTTGCGGTGCTGCCAAAAGAACGCGCCCCACGCCTGTTGGCTGTTGGCATCCATTGGGCCTTTTACCTCAGCCAGCGCCTGTGATTGTTGCAGCATCGCCAGCCAGTTACGGGCGATTGTCGGGTCCGCCTTTTTACCGGGACTGACCAGCCAGACCAACTGGCGGTCAAGACGCTGCATAAAGCCGTCATTCAGGGCAGGCGGAATCGCCCCCAGCGCCTGTTTTGGCAGCATCGCCAGCACGCTGCTGTTGAGCCGCGCCTGAGGCAGCAATATCAGCAACACGCCCAGCATCATGATGCAGGCGATTCCCCATAACAGCGCGGGGCGTTTACTGGGCGGCAAAGCGTTGGCGTTCGTCATCAGTCAGTTGCGCAGGCGTCAGTTGGTGTTGGGAAAGCACGATATCCGTGCGGTCGCCCTGTTTGTCGTTTAGCTCAATACGTTCCAGATAGGTTTTTCCGGCCAGGTCGATGGTGGCAAAGATCTTATCCAGTGGCGTGGTGACAGGTGTCAGGCGTAGCGTCCAGCGGCCCTCTCCGCGATCTGCAAACTCCACGCGGAAGTTTTGCTCCAGCACTTTGCGGTCGGCCTGAAACAGCCCGCGCAGTAGGTGGTTAAACTGGAACATCTGCGGGTTGTTATCGGCGGTGATAGTCTGCGGCGGCTGACCGTTGATGGCCTGCACCATTCGCGTATCGTCCAGCAGCAATTGCATCGGGAACGGACGGGTTTGATCCCACAAAAGCCCCTGGTCGCGGGCGATCAACATCGTTCCTGCGGATCGCAGCGGCTGCGGCAGATCTTTTATCGTCCGGGTTTGATCGAAATGCGCGCGGATCACCGGCTGTTCGGTAAAGCGCTGTTGCAGTTCATCCAGTGTCAGGGCGCTGACGAACGGGCTGACGAGCAGTGCCAGCAGCGGCAGAAACCTCATGGCGTCACCCCCATTCGTTCAAACAGAATGTCCGGGCAGACGAAGCACATTTCGCGGCTTTTCTCTTCCACCGCGACCTGAATGGTGTAGCCCGTCGTCGCGCGTTTCCCGCTTTCGGCATCGAAGATTTCATAGCCAATGCGCAGGCGGTTTTCGAACTCTTCCAGACGCGCCCGCACGCGAATGCGCTGCTCAAAGGTCAGCGGATGGCGGTATTTCACGCGGGTATCCACCACGGGCCACAGGTAGCCGGAGGCTTTCATCTGGCGGTAGCCGTAGTCGAACTGGTTAAGCAGCGCTTCGCGGGCAATTTCGAAGTAGCGGAAGTAGTTGCCGTGCCACGCCACGCCCATCATGTCGACGTCATGAAACGGAATGGTCAGCTCGACTTCAGCCGTAAAGCGGGGATCGTTCAGCACCCTTTACTCCTTGTTTTTGGGTTCCGGCAATTGCCAGAAATCGAAAAAGTTAAACCAGTCGAGCGGCGACTGTAACGCGTAATGTTCAAGACGTTCGGCATAGCGGTCGATGGTCTGCTGTAGCGCCTGCTGGCGTTCGGCGCGCGGCAAGAGCAGCGGATTGGCGAACGGCTCGCAGTGAATGCACAGCTTCTCCTGCTGACGCAGGGCAAAGAGGAGATCCACCGGGCAGCGCAAAATCGAGGCGAGGATAAATGGCCCCTGCGGGAACGGGGCGGCTTGCCCCATGAAACGACTCCAGCAGACGCGCCAATCGCCGCCACGTTGGGGATTTACCGCAATTCGATCGCCGACAATAGCAATCCATTCCCCGCGCTCCAGCTTCTCTTTGAGCGCAATGGCGGTGTCCGGGCCGATGTCGGTCACTGGCATCAGGTTGAGTCCGGCCTGCGGGGCCATCTCTTCCATAATCTGCTTAAAACGGCGGGCATTATCGCTGAACACCAGCGCGTTGATGGTTTTGCTGCCCTGTAACTGCGCCAGCGCGCGACAGGCTTCAACATCGCCCAGGTGCGAGGCCAGCAGCAGCTTGCCGCGAGGATCGCTCACATTCAGCGCCGCTTCAGCCCCTGGCGCAAACACTACGTCGCGACCAAAATGCAGTTCACCGCGCCAACTGGCGATTTTATCGAGCATCGCGTTACCAAAACGCAAGAAGTGTTGGTAGCTGGTGAGGTTAGCCGGCACCGGCCTCTGCCGCGCGGCCAATTGCTCACGCACGCGGGCGATCCAGTTCTGTGAGGCCCGGCGAGCGGTGGACGCCGTCAGCCAGTAAACACCGACCACCGGATACAGCAGCAAGGTGAACGCTTTGCGTCCCAGCAGCCGCCAGACCAGCAGCATCAGGCGCATTCCCCACAGCCCTTTCACCTCCTGCTGGCGCGCCCAGTGCGGCGACGTTCGACGCAGCAGCAGTGACGGGATGCGCGGCAACATGCCGAAGAACAGGCGCGTATGCATCAGCGAAATGCGGCAGTTATCTTTGAAAGCATCGAAGTGCGACAGCCCGTCCGGCGGATAGGTCACGCGAGTCGGGACAAAATAGCTGGGGGTGCCCTGCCACCAGAGACGCACCATCACTTCGGTGTCAAAATCCATTCGCTTGCCGAGCGTTACCCGCTGCGCCAGTTGGCGCGTGGGGGCGACAGGGTAGACACGAAAGCCGCACATACTGTCTTTCAGTTGCAGGGAAAGGGTTTCAATCCATACCCAGACATGGGTTATCCAGCGCCCGTACAGACGCGAACGGGGAATGGAATCATCATAAATCGGCTGTCCGGAGATCAGCGCGGCGGGATGGGCCTGCGCCAGTTCCAGCAGTTTTGGAATGTCTTCAATGGCATGTTGACCGTCGGCATCGACCTGGACGGCATGGGTAAATCCGGCCTCTGCCGCCGCCTCTAATCCGCGGATCACCGCCGCGCCTTTTCCGGCATTTTCCGCCAGACGGATTAAGGTCAGACCGGAGGTGTCCTCGGCGAGTCTGTCCAGTTCCTGCTGCGTGGCGGCATCGCTGCCGTCGTCCACCACAATACACGGCAGATTAAACGGCTGCAGGCGTGTCAGGACACGCGGCATCATGGCGCCGTGGTTATAGCAGGGGATCAGCACGCAGGGGGAAAAGGTCAACGGCATAACCGGATCTTCCCGCTGCTGGCGGTATGGCGCGCGTCGCCATCGTGGCGTTGATAGCTGAACGTCAGGATCTGACGCGCTTCCTGCCAGCTCAGCGTTAGCGTGACGGTGTTTTCCGGCAGCAGCGGTGCCTGGAACTTCACGTTCTGAATGCTGTGAAAACGCCAGCCGGGAGCGAGCAGAGTGGTGGCATAGTGCATCACCCAGTCCATCTGCGCGACGCCCGGCAGCAGCGGCTGCACGGCAAAATGGCCGCTAAACCAAAAAAGAGAAGGATCGAGATGCAAAACGATCTCAACCTGTTGAGGCTGTGCCTGATGGCGCTCAATTTCATGGGGTATCATGAAACAACTCCTGTAATTGCGCATAGACACGCTTATTCATACTGTTGACCGGAATTTCGTCGATAACCCGCCAGTAACGCGGTACGGCGACCGGCTCGAGCCACGGTAGCAGCGCTCGCCGCCACGTCAGCTCCTGGGTTTTTCCACCGCTGTTCTGCCAGCGCTGGCGCGCCTCGTCATCGAGTACCAGCAGTACGCCCACGCCCTGGCGACCGCCACGGGTGATCGGCAGGGCGGCGACCTCGCGGATGCCCTTTAGCTCCAGCAGGCGTTGTTCGACTTCGCTGAGCGAAATGCGCTTCTCTTCAATTTTGACCACCCGGCCACGGCGCCCCATCAGGCGGAACTGACCGTTTGGTTCAAACTGCAGGATATCGTCGAGCAGCAGACCGTTAACGTCGGCAATCAGCGGAGAAAAGACACGAAATGCAGCATCTTCTGCGGTAAATGACACGCCTGGGAAGGGCAGCCAGGTGACATTCTCCTGCTGACGATAGCGCCAGGCCAGAATACCGGTTTCGGTGCTGCCGTAGATTTCATCCGGCCAGACGTTCAGCCAGGCGGCGGTTTGCGTGACGTCCTGCCACGGTAACATGCCGCCAGCCGACAAAATCATTGCCACCGGCGGTGCGGGAAGCTGGTGGTCGAGACGTTTTAAAAACGCCGGGCTGCTGATAAACACATAGCGATGTTCGTGACCCAACGCAGCCAGTTGCTCCGCGTAGTAGAGCATGGCTGCATGCAGCGGCAGACCGAGCGCCATTGGCAGGAAAATACGAAACGTCAGACCATACAGATGCTGCGGCACGACGGAGGCTACCACTCTGCACCCCGCCAGGCGGTCGGCAAAGCGCGCCGCCAGCAGTTCGGCTTCATGGTCCAGACGGGCAATGGGTTTGACGATGCGCTTCGGTTGCCCCGTCGAGCCGGAGGTAAACAGCTCGACATATGCATCGTGGCGCAGGGGCGGGAAGAGGCACGCTTCATCGCTGAGCGTCATTGCTGAGCTAACCACCCACAGCGGCCCCTGCCAGCCGAGCGTTTTATCGCTCAGTACGCCGTCAAACAACGCCCGCTGTTCGTCGAGCAAAGAGACGCGGTTATGCCCCGGGATCACGGGCGTTTTCCCCGCATGCAGTGTCGCCAGCAGCGCGACAATAAACAGATAGCTGTTTTCAAAACAGAGCGCCCAGCGATCGCCTTTTTGCTGTTGCAGGCGTGTCATTAACTGCGCGACATCGTGGCGCAAGTGACCGAGCGTCCAGTGGCGTTCATCCTGCCAGGCGACAGGCGTGTTCGCTGGACGGGGGGAGGTGAGCCATTCGGCAAGCGTCAGGGTCTGTTTCATTGCGATTCTCGATTCATCATCCAATGGCGTACCAGCCATTCGCTGCCCATCAGTAACCCCATCAGCAGGTAGGCAATCAAGCCATTCCATGCGGTCCACATTGCCATATCGCCGTGGAGGGCGGTAAACAACGCCACGCCGCCGTTGAAGATAAAAAAGGCGCACCAGATCTGCGTCACCCGGCGGGTGTAACGCACCGCCACAGCCGGGAGTTGGGGATCGCGCAGTCGCGCCAGTCGTTCAACGATGGGCATCGATGACCAGAGCGAACCGCCAAAAACGGCAAGCATGACGGCATTCACCACAACCGGATAAAACAGCAGAAGCTGATGGGTTTTAAGCAGGTAACTGGCGACGCACAGGGTGATACCCACTGCGGCCACCACCTGGGTGACGACGCGCAACGGACCCGCCTGTCGCCGGGTCTGGCGAAAGCGTAAGAACAGCAATAGTGCCATCAGCGGCAGTAACCACTGCAGGCTGTGGTGCGCCAGGCCAAACCAAATCAGGAAAGGCCAGGCAAGCAGCAGCACGCCTGTCAGCACAGGCAACGCGCGAACGCCCGACACGGCGAATCAGGCTTCTTTAAGCAGGCGTTCTACCGCGTCAACGACATCCTGCACGGTGTGTACGGCTTTGAACTCTTCCGGTTTGATCTTCTTACCGGTTTTCTTTTGCAGATGGACGATCATGTCGACGGCGTCAATGCTGTCCAGCTCAAGATCGTCGTACAGACGCGCTTCAGGTTTGATCTCCTGCGGGTCTATCTCAAACAGCTTAACCAGCAGCGCAGAGACTTCGTTATAAATGGCGTGTTGATCGGTCATAACGGACTCTCCTCAGGCACGTTGCGCATTAATGAACGATGCCAGCGTGGCGACGGAGAAGAAGTGCTGACGCATCTCTTCACTTTCCGCAGACAGCACCACGCCGTACTGATTTTTTACCGCCAGTCCCAGTTCCAGGGCATCAATCGAGTCCAGCCCCAGGCCGTCGCCAAACAGCGCCGCCTCGGTGTCAATGTCGTCTGTTGACAGTTCGTCCAGATTCAATGTTGTTATGATGAGATTTTTAATTTCAAGATAAAGCGCTTGCATCATTAATTCCTGAGAGAGGTAACGTACCTGGTTGTAATTGAAGCAAAAGATGCCGGTTTAGCTGTCTTGCCGCCAGCGCCGGTTCTTGTAAATTTGCGTCGTAAAAGTGGTCGATCTTTACCCGCTCGCGTACCTCGACGGTAAACAGCGGTTTTACGGGCGGCACCTGATACCATTTGCTTTCTTTATCCAGCATGCGCTGGCTGCAATGGATGGTCACCACGCGAATATCGCTGCCGCAGCGCACGGCGATATTCGCCGCGCCGCGTTGCAGCGTCATGGTCTCGCCGGGGCGAGTGCGGGTGCCTTCGGGGAAAATTAAAATCGTATCGCCCTGCGCCAGGCGTTGCTGACTGGCCGGTAACAGGGCGTCGGCCTGACTGTTCACCAGATAATCCGCAGCACGCACTACGCCGCTGAGGAACGGGTTCTTCAGCAGCGCGCTCTTCACCAGACAGTCTGTTTCGGGCATTACCGACGCCAGCAGGACATAATCGATCAGGGTGGGGTGATTGGCGACCACCAGACATCCGCGTTCCTGACGCAAAATATCCACCCCGTTCATCTGATAATCCAGCACGCCCAGCACTCGGGTTACCGTTAAAAAGAGACGGAAGCTGGCGGCAATGCTGCGTCGGGCAATGCGGCGACGCCGGGCATTGTCCCATACGAACACTAATAAAACGTTAAACCAGACGACCGAAAGCAGCAGCCCGCCGAGTCCGAAGAGGGCGAAGCAGAAGCCGGTCATGGCGATTCGCCAGAGTCGGTTCAGCGTGGAGATAACCCCTTTCATGACCGACTCCAGTGCCAGTTCACTCGCTCACCCGGAAGGGAGAACGAGCGGGCATTCTGCAAATAGTGCTGTAAAAACAACAGGCTTTGCGGGAGTGGCGTTTCAGCGCCAGCCTGAGCCGGTTCGCTCTGACACACCCAGTCGTTACCTGCTTCGCAGACCAGCGCGGTGGCGTACGGCCAGGTTGGCATATTTTCCGGAAGGCGCGGGTGGTAAAACTCGGGAAGAAAACCGTCGAAATCGACCATCAGCACGCGCTGATAACCCGCCTGTAGCAGGCAGATGACTTCACATAGCCCCTGCTGGAAGGTATCGCGCCCGGCGGAAAGTGATGACGAGACGATAGGGTGTTTAGCCGCGATAGTCAGGTTGCCCACCGCTGAATTGTGTACCGACAGGGCAAAATCGGTCGGCGAGAGCGCCTGTTCTGTCGCCAGCGCGTGCAGAATCCGGTAGTTACGTTCGAGCTCTCCGTGGCGACTGGTGTATAGCACCGCATCAATATCGTGGCGACGCAACATCGCCAGTCCGCACTCGACGGCCAGTTTGCTGCCGGAGCTTAGACGACGGGAGGTCATCATCGGCAGTTCACGCAGTTTGCCTTGTGCCGCCGACGGATCGATGGCGTGCGGATGCCGTGACCATTGCAGCCACTGTATCAATTCGCTCAGACCTGGCGCCATCGCCCGCCAGTCGGTAATGTTTAGTGAGAATTTCATCAACGCGCGTCCGCGGTAAACCGGTGATTCCAGTAGCGTTCAGGTGCTACTTTGTTATTTTTTCTTTTGACATATCAATAAGGTATGTCCAACGCCTAAGTTGTCGTGGCGTTCGTCCACCTGGAACCCTGCCTTGTCCAGATAGCCATAAAATTTCTCTGCGCTGTAGAAACGGCTGTTGCCGTTCGCCATGCAGGTAAAATAAAGCGAAGACGCATTCAAACTGAATGAGGCGGCTTCAAAACGCTGCGCATCCCAGAACAGCTCCATAATGCACAGTCTTGCGCCGGGTTTCATCACACGGGCAACCTTGCTGAGCATGGCGACAATTTGCTCCGGTGAAAAACAGTCAAGAAATTGACTCATCCACCAGATATCGGCCTCAGTGGGTAAAGGCGCATCGCCAAGCATATCCACCGCATGAAAACCGATGCGATCGGATAATCCTGCATTTTCGATATTTTCGCGGGCAAGTGCAATTTGTTGTGGCAAATCTAATAACGTTATCGCGATATTTTCGTCGAATTGACTACAGCGTATTGCCCATTTTCCCGTATTTCCGCCTACATCGTACAGGGTTGCAGGACAACTGGCGAATACATGCGGTAATGCGGCGTCAAACGCCCCGTCAGAATAGTAATGATCGAAGGCGAACCAACTTTCACGCGCGGACGGCGGTAATTGCGACAATGCCGGATAAATAGTTGGCCAGTCGCCAAACACTTTTAACCCGGACGGTTTTCCTTCTTTCAGAGCATTCTCTAAAAAGAACAATCCCTGATAACAGACGTCGTGGGTGAAATCCATATTCACGCGAGTCATCGTGTCATGCAAAAGGAAATGTCCGATTTTCGCCAGATAATAGCGTCCCGCTTTATGGGTAATGATGCGTCCGCTTAATCCCATATCCAGCAAGACACCGACTGCATATTCGTTAACGTGACTGTTTTCGGTGATCTCTTCCAGTGTTGCACCCTGTTTTCCCTGGCGGTCAAGATACGCCAGCACATCAGCATTTCGCAGGCAAAGTGCGGTTTGAAACAGCATGGGGGCGAAGGCGATACGCTGCGCTTCCGTGATCGCATCCAGTGCGCTGAGGGAGTCCTGTTCGTACATAGCGAGTACAACCTGTTAAAAGACAAAAAGAGGTTATCGGGCCGCAAACGACCCGACTTTAGGAGATATTACAGACCCGCACCCGCAGACAGGTTCAACTGAATATCTTTATCCAGGTTACGGACCCAACGGTTGTAGTTTTTATGAATTTTACCGCCAGAAGCCTGCAGGTTGAAGCTGCTGTCGTATTTGATATCGTAGCTGGAGGCGGTGTAGGTAATACGCACTTCTGCAACGTGGTCGCGAGACTGCTGACGCGCTTTGATCACGCCCGGACCCGCTTCCGTCATGATCCATTTACGCTGAACGCCTGCTTTCAGGATCGCGTTTTTCACCTGATCCTGAGTATGGCCTGCGGTCACCGAAGAGTGCACCTGATCGATGGGGGCAGTACGCGCACAACCTGCCAGCGCACCGACAACGGCAATCGCCGCAAACCACTTAATGTATTGTTTCATGAAAACTCCCTATCAAAATTACTATTTATATTAACGTTGAATGCATTTCTGAATTGCGTTTTAGTTACAATGATACCGACTATTTTTAATGTTAACTTTGACGGGGCATCGTGAAAATTCTGAAATTAATTCATGCAGGCTGAAGACGTTTATCTTCCGGATTATCATGGTATTAGTTAATTTTCACTTAAATTAAATTGTCGATACCATTTAATTTGAATTAAATGCACTGCGGAAAAACCTGGAACTCATTTCGCGAAGGAAACCGCGCTTATTGAAACATCCAGGTAACAAAAGCGCGCCTTATAATACTTTCACCGGTAAGGGAATAAAACTACCCTGGTTGGTAGGGCGGGTTTATCCCGGTAATCGATTTTTCGGTCGCCCAGGGCCCAGTAATATTGCCAGTTTGCTGCCGCCTGTTGTGGTCTCCATCCAGATTTTACAGACGCTGGTCAGGGGAACGGAGAGCAACATCCCCACCGGGCCGAGCAACCAGCCCCAGACCAGTAAAGAAAGGAACACCACCAGCGTCGACATGCCCAGGCGATGCCCCATCATGCGCGGTTCAACCATGTTGCCCAATACCATATGGACTATCAGGAACAACGCACCCACCAGCACACACTCATAAACGCCGTTGAAAAGCAGCGCCTGAACCATCGGCGGAACGGCGGAAATCACCGAGCCAATATTGGGTACATAGTTCAGCAGGAACGCCAGCACTCCCCACATCAGGGCAAACTGAATGTTCATCAGTTCCAGCCCCAACCAGACAATGACCCCGGTCCACAGGCTGAGCAGCGTTTTTAACGCCAGATAGTGAGAGACCCCCTTCAGCGCCCTGTGCAGTCCGGCGATGTGGATTTGCGGATTGTGCAGTGCAAAACGCATTTTGTAGGGCACATGGCGGACCTCAAACAACATAAAGACAACCGTCATCACCAACAACACCACGCTGGCCATCGCCCCCGAGAGGCTGGTCATCAGCGTGGTGGTGAAGGTGACAATTTTCTCCGAATCCATGCGTTGCAACATGCGCTCTGGCGACATATGCAGATTCAGAAATGGCATCATATCTTGCAGATACAAAAGCTTACGTGTCAGCTCCTTGTTGTATTTCGGCAGCATGGCAATAAATTCATTCACCGAGGCCGCCAGCACACCAATCAGCGCGGTGAGCACGAACAGCATCACGACCACCACAATGGTGATCGCCACCGGGCGTTTCACTCCCCGCCGGATAAACCAGGTGACCAGTGGATTGAGGACAATGGAGAAAAAGAGCGCCAGTAATAGTTGCACAATGATATCTGCGGCGGCGTGGATCCCGGCGAGAATGACGACCAGCGAGGCCAGTTTGAGCAGAATATGTAGACCGGCTTTGTCGGGTTGAGGGGTTGTCATGTTTACATCCTTTTTTGATTTTCATTAAGTGTAGCGGCTCGCTGGCTGCCGATATTCCTAATCTGGCTGCTGATTTTCCCGGCGTGGCGTGGTAGAAATGAAACATTGTTGTAAAAATGTGGTGATCCCCATGCCCGAACCCGTCGCTGAACCGGCGCTTACTGGATTGCGCCTCAATCTGCGCATTGTTTCTGTTGTGATGTTCAACTGTGCCAGCTACCTGACCATCGGCCTGCCGCTCGCGGTTTTGCCTGGCTATGTGCATGATGTTATGGGGTTTAGCGCCTTCTGGGCGGGGCTGGTCATCAGCCTGCAATACTTCGCGACTTTGCTCAGTCGCCCTCATGCCGGACGCTATGCGGATCTGCTCGGACCAAAAAAGATTGTGGTTTTTGGCCTGTGCGGCTGTTTTCTCAGCGGGGCGGGCTATTTTCTGGCAGGAAGCGCCAGTAGCTGGCCGGTTGTCAGTTTGCTGCTGCTGTGTCTGGGCCGCGTGATTCTGGGGATTGGACAGAGTTTCGCCGGGACCGGCTCGACGCTATGGGGTGTTGGCGTGGTGGGCTCGTTGCACATCGGGCGGGTGATTTCCTGGAACGGTATTGTGACTTACGGGGCGATGGCGGTCGGCGCGCCGCTCGGCGTGCTGTTTTACCGTTGGGGCGGACTACAGGGTTTAGCGCTGATTATTATGGGAATCGCGCTGCTGGCCATTTTGTTAGCGATTCCGCGCCCTGCGGTGAAAGCGAGCAAAGGGAAGCCTTTGCCGTTTCGCGCGGTGCTTGGACGCGTCTGGCTATACGGAATGGCCCTGGCGCTGGCCTCGGCGGGTTTCGGGGTGATAGCCACCTTTATCACGCTGTTCTATGACGCCAAAGGCTGGGATGGCGCGGCATTCGCGCTCACCCTGTTTAGCTGTGCGTTTGTCGGAACGCGTTTGCTGTTTCCCAACGGCATCAATCGTCTGGGCGGTCTGAATGTGGCGATGATCTGCTTTAGCGTCGAGATAGTCGGACTGCTGCTGGTGGGAGTGGCGATGATGCCGTGGATGGCAAAAATCGGTGTGCTGCTGACAGGAATGGGTTTTTCGCTGGTCTTCCCGGCGCTTGGCGTGGTGGCGGTCAAAGCGGTGCCGCAGCAGAATCAGGGCTCGGCGCTGGCGACGTATACGGTGTTTATGGATCTGTCGCTGGGGGTGACGGGACCGTTGGCTGGGCTGGTGATGACCTGGGCTGGCGTGCCGGTCATTTACCTGGCGGCGGCAGGGCTGGTGGCGGTTGCGTTGCTGCTAACCTGGCGGTTAAAAAAACGGCCTCTGCAGGAATCGCCAGAGGCCGTCTCGTCGTCCTGATGGTTACTGAATAACCAGCGTATTGATGATGTTTTCAGCGGCCGTCTGCGCTTTCTGCTGGTCGTCCGCTGGCAGCGTAATTTGCAGAGTCAGCAGTTGGTTATCGACTTTTCCCAGCACCACAGAAGAGTAAGCGGTCTGGCCTTTCGCCGAGATGATGCTGTCTAACTGTTGCAGCGTGTGACCTTTCAGCTCGATGGATTTGTTGGTCACCACCTGCAACTGCGGGTCACGGCTGCGCTGCTGATCTTCAAGGCGTTTTGCCAGCACGGACAGCTCTTCGTTGGTGTTATCACCGACGATGACAATCACCGCTTTCTGGCCGGTCGCGTCAGAGTAGACGTGCATATTGTTGGCCTGCGTACCCAGCTTGCCACTCTGGTCCGTCATATCTGCCGGCAGTGAGAAACTCAGTTTGCCATCCAGCAGAGAAACCGGCTGACCGGTTGCGTTGCTTTCTGCCGCCGTGCCTTCTGCCGGCGCTTTTGTATCACTATTATCACAGGCCGCCAGCCCCATAACCAGCAGGCCAATACCGACATATTTAACCAGATTACGCATTGACTTCTTCCTTTCGATAAACGGCCATAACGGCGCATCCGTTCATCTTATCACAACCCGGAAAAGGAACCTTTAGCTCAACTTGTCTGCATCGCCGGGATTTCAGATTTATCTGCCAGTTTTTTCAGCAACATATTCAGCAATACGCCATACATCGGCAGGAAGAACAGGATGCTGATCAGCACTTTGAAACAGTAATCGACGATGGCGATTTCCATCCAGTGCTCGGCCATGAAGGCATCCGGACTGCGCCAGAAGGCAATGAAGAAAAAGGCAAGGGTATCGCTGACGTTGCCAAACAGCGTTGAGGCGGTCGGGGCCATCCACCAGCGGCGGTTCTGTCGCAGGCGGTTAAAGACATGCACATCGAGAATTTGTCCCAGTGCATAGGCCATAAAGCTGGCGACTGCGATACGGGCGACAAACAGATTGAAGTGCATCAGTGCCCCGAATCCCTGCCAGGAGCCCATATAGAACAGCGACGAAATCACATAAGAGATCAGCAACGCTGGCATCATCACCGCAAAGATAATTCGACGGGCCAATGGCGCGCCAAAAATGCGCACGGTCAGATCGGTAGCGAGGAAAATAAACGGAAAGCTAAACGCGCCCCAGGTGGTATGGAAACCAAAAATGGAGACCGGGAGCTGGACCAGATAGTTACTGGAGGTGATCACCAGCAGATGGAATAGCGATAGCCAGAACAACGCTTTTACGCGCTGCGATTGTGTGAACGGAGCCATATTGTACCTTTTTAATTGATGATTGGGGTGAGGGAACCCAAT
>NZ_CP070239.1:857389-909208 GCF_016906145.1 Citrobacter sp. MGH 55 | reverse complement strand
CGCATGATACTGCTTTAAGGGCGCATTGCAATGGTTGTTTTTCACGCAATCGTTAACCTGATTGGCTTACTTCCGAACTGAGCGTAAACTACAGCCGTTTTTTTAGTGAACGAGACCACGATGAGCGATCTGTTTTCCTCTCCCGACCATACCCTTGATGCCCAGGGGCTCCGCTGCCCGGAACCGGTGATGATGGTGCGTAAAACCGTACGCAACATGCGGACCGGCGAAACGCTGCTGATTGTGGCGGACGATCCGGCGACCACCCGCGACATTCCCGGCTTTTGTACGTTTATGGAGCATGAGCTGGTGGCAAAAGAGACCGACTCTCTGCCGTACCGCTATCTGGTGCGTAAAGGCCAGTAATCTTGTTATGCCGGATAAGCGTTAGCGCCATCCGGCAAAAACACGTTACCCTTTACGTAACAACCGCAGCGCGTTAGCGGTAACCAGCACCGTTGCCCCGGTATCCGCCAGCACCGCCAGCCACAGACCGGTCATTCCGAGCAGCGTGGTGACGAGAAAAATCCCTTTCAGCCCCAACGCAATGGTGATGTTCTGACGGATATTGGCGTGGGTCGCGCGCGCCAGTTGGATCATCTGCACCAGCCCCGTGAGGCGGTTATGCGTCAGTGCGGCATCTGCCGTTTCCAGCGCCACGTCGGTGCCGCTACCCATGGCGATACCAATGGTGGCGGCCTTCATCGCCGGCGCATCGTTAATGCCATCCCCCACCATTGCCAGCGGCGACTGTTGATTGAGCGCGGTGACCGCCTTCACTTTATCTTCCGGTAGCAGCCCGGCGTTAAATGTCAGACTCAGCTCGCCAGCAATGGCGGCTGCCGCGCGCGGGTTATCGCCAGTCAGGATCACACCATTCACGCCCAGCGCGTTCAGTTCGCGGATGGCGGTGCGAGCATCGTTGCGTAGCGTATCCTGCAGGGCGATGACGCCGATCACGGTCTCATTGCGCAGGACCAGAACGACCGTCTGCCCGGCGCTTTCAAGCTGATTAATCTCTCCGGCAAAGGCGTCGGCAGGACGTTTCCCGGCAGCGCAAATCAGAACGCTTTCGCCATTCACCTGCGCTTCAATCCCTGACCCTACCAGCGCCCGTTGCCCCTCGGCGGATGGGATCGTCAGCCCTGCGGTTTGTGCTTCGCACACAATGGCCTGCGCCAGCGGATGCGTTGCGCCTTGCTCGACAGCCGCGGCCAGCGCCAGCAGTTCAGACTCACTGACGCCGGTAGCCGGATGAATCGCCGTGACGCGCGGTTTCCCGACGGTCAACGTCCCGGTTTTATCAAAGGCGACCTGGGTGATACGGCCCAACTGTTCCAGCGCCGCGCCGCCTTTAATCAATGCCCCGCGACGAGCTGCTGCCGCCAGTCCAGAAGTGATGGCTGCCGGTGTAGAGATGACCAGCGCACACGGACAGCCGATCAGCAGCAGCGTTAACCCTTTATAAATCCACTCCTGCCAGGAGCCCGCGAACAGCAGCGGCGGGACGAGCGTCACCAGCAGGGCGACGGCCATAATCGCCGGCGTATAAATTCGGCTGAAGCGGTCGATAAAACGCTCGATTGGCGCACGACGCTCCTCGGCCTCTTCGATTAACTTCAGAATGCGGTCAATCGCGCTGGCACCCGGTTCAGAGAGCACTTCCAGCGTGACGAGACGGTCCACGCTGGTCGCCCCCGCCGGGACTTTTTCACCGGTGGCGCGTTCCACCGGGATCGATTCTCCCGTCAACGCACTCTCATCAAAACTGGCAAAACCAGAGACCAGTTTACCGTCGGCAGGGAGACGGCCCCCGGCAGCGACTTCAATGATGTCGCCCGGTTGCAGCGTGTTGATCGCCACCTCTTCGCGTACGCCGTCGCGCAGACGTGTCGCGGTTTCCGGTTTCAGCGCCATCAGCGCGCTGACCCCTTTGCGGGCGCGACTGGCGGCCCAGCCTTCGAGGCGTTCGCCAATCAGGAACAGCAGCAATACCATCGCCGCTTCTGCTGTGGCACCGATGAACAGCGCCCCGATAGCCGCGACGCTCATCAGCGTTTCAATGGCAAACCAACTGCCGGTTTTTATCAGCCGTAGCGCCTGGCGGGCGATCGGGAACAGGCCGACCAGCGTCGTGGCGATAAATGCCAGTTGGCCGAACGGATGGTTGAACTGCTCCAGCCCCCAACTGAGCGCCATCATGACGAGAAGCGTGAGCAGCGGCAGGTTCTCTTTAAAGCGGGATTCAGGCGTTTCTTCCTTCGCCTGTTCATCGCGTAGGGTGTAACCCGCTTTTTGCACCGCATGCTCGATTTGCAGGCGAAGATCGCCGTTGCTGTCGACGACCAGTTTCTCGGTGGCAAACAGCACCTGGACCTGGTTGACACCGCTGACCTGGCGCACCGCGTTTTCTACTTTGCGGGCGCAGGCGGCGCAGTCCATCCCGGATACTTTCCAGCTATAGCGGGTGCCTTTAACCGTTTCAACAACAGGTTCAGGGGCTGAGCATGCGCCTTCGCAGCAGCAGTCATCGGGCTTCTGGGGCGTGGGAGCTGGCTTGAAAGATGAAAACTGTGGGGCTTTTTTGCCATTGTGAGCAGGTATCGACATGGCATCCTCCGGTTGATGATAATTTTCTCATTAACCGGAGGATACACTCTGGAGTCGACTCCAGAGTCAAGCGTTATTAGAGATAAAGCGAGCGGACGATCAGGAAGTGCCCGGCAAAGTAGCAGGCGGCGGCGATAGCGTTGTCCGCGCGAAAACGACAGCGGTAATGACTGCCCAGCCAGACGATGTTGCCAATGAACAGCAGCGACGCACCCAAAAACGCCGACAGCGCAGGTGCGGTGGGGCGGAAAAACCACAGCTCACCGGCTAACCAGACCATCACCAGCGTCATGGCGATAAAGGTACACACCGGCCAGCGCAGTTCTTCAAGGCGTGTCCAGATCACCGCAATCAGCAGCGCGCCCAGTACCATCAGCACCAGCGGTAGCGGCCAGAAGAAAGAGAGCGTCATCTGGCTGGCAAAATAGATGGTGTACAACAGGTGCGAGAGGAAAAAGGCACCAATCGCATAGAGCAGTCGCTGACGCGGCAATAATGTTAGCGCATCGCCAACCAGTGAGGCGCAAAGACCGGCCAGCACCAGATAGCTCACGGCGTTGAACATCGGCGCCTGCCAGGCCAGTAACAGCAGGAGTAATAAGGTGACGGGTTTAAAGACCCAGCGTTGCCAGGCGGGTCCACGGTAGGAGGCATCCACAAATAACCATGCGGAAAGGCAGACAGCGATAAACGACCAAAGCATCATAGTTCCTTGAATTCGTTATTTTTTCGTAAGCGGTATGCTCACAACCCTGATGTTCAGTGTAGAGGCCGCGACCACCTGATGACAACACCATAACGGGCAGGGTATGCTTATTTCCGCATTTTCTGATGGGTTATCAATATGAGTAAGCCGCCACTTTTCTTCATTATTATCATTGTGTTAATTATCGTTGCCGCCTCATTCCGCTTTATGCAGCAGCGGCGGGAAAAAGCCGATAACGATGCGGCACCGCTTCGTCAGGCGCAAATGGTGGTCAGTAATAAACGTGAAAAACCCATCAACGACCGACGTTCCCGACAGCAGCAGGTCACGCCAGCGGGAACCAGTATGCGCTATGAGGTGAGCTTTAAACCACAGAACGGCGGGCTGGAAAAGACCTTCCGCCTGGAGGCGCGTCAGTATCATGCGCTGACGGTGGGGGATAAAGGGACGCTAAGTTACAAAGGGTCGCGCTTCGTCGAGTTTGTTGCACAGCACTAAGACGGGAAACCGCTCACCTGGGTAAGCCGGATAAGCGAAGCGCTATCCGGCACCTTCATGCCGTATTACTTTTTAACGTTAAACTTCTTCTGCCAGACCAGCAGCTCAAACACGCCAAACAGGAAAATACGAACTTTCTCGCCGGTGGTCATTTGCGGTCCGTCTTTGGGCAGGGTGGACTTCAGTAGCGCCAGCTGCATGCCGTGCATCAGTACCATGAACACGAGGGCGACGTTAACGAAGATGTTGAGCGGTCGCGGGAAGGGTTGCACCAGGTTTAACAATAAGAATGCCCACACGCCGAGCATCAGTAGTCGACCAAGATTAATCAGCATCGCTTTCTCCTTGTGCTTCGCGTTGATACAAACGGTACGCGACCTGCCCGGCGATTTTTTCCCGGTATAATGACCAGTTCGTCGGCACGGGCGGCAGACCGTTTTCCACTTCGCTTTCCACGTAAATCCAGGCAACATCCGCCAGCCAGCCGTGAGTTTCCAACAGGTTTAAGGTCTCTTCCAGTAACCCTTTACGAAACGGCGGATCGACAAATACCACGTTATGCGGCGTGCCTGACTGCGTCAGGAATGTCAGGGTATTCGTGTTAACGACTTTTGCATTCCCTGCTTTCAGCGTAGCCAGGTTCTTTTGTAACTGCTGAGAGACTGCGCGATCCCTCTCCAGCATCGTGGCACCAGCGGCATAGCGTGATAGCGCTTCCAGCCCCAGTGCGCCGCTTCCGGCAAAACAGTCCAGACATTGGGCTTCTACTATCACCGGTGCCAGCCAGTTAAACAGCGTTTCACGCACGCGATCCGTTGTCGGACGGAGACCAGGGCTATCGGGGACCGGGAGTTTGCGGCCGCGCCATTGTCCGCCAATAATGCGGATTTGGCCGCTACCTGAGTGATTCGTTTTTTTCATTTCTGTTGCTCAAACCGCCGCGTGCAGATGATTCCAGGCGGTGATGTGGATTAAGTAAAGTGATAGACTATTTCATCATTTTTTTTAGCGTCTATACACAAAATCATTCAGGATGCCTCAAAGCGGCAAGAGAATGAGTCCCCAGGAGCGTAATCGCAGATGGCAAAACAGAAAAAACGTGGCTTCTTTTCCTGGCTGGGCTTTGGTGAAAAAGAGCAGGAACAAGAACAAAAAACCGAAGATCAGCAGGGTGTTGAAGCGCAATTACCGTCCGACGAACCCGTTGAAACGGCGGCTGACGTAGAAGCGCAAGCGCCGCTTCACAGCAAAGAAGAGGCTGAAGCCTTTGCTGAGGAAGTGGTTGAGGTGACGGAACAGGTTCAGGAAATCGAAACCTTCCAGTCAGCAGAACCCGCTATCGCGAAAGAGCATGTTGACGCGCAGGTTGAGCCGCAGATTGCCGTTGCGCACGAAGAGCTGCCGTTGCCTGAAGAGGTGAAAGCCGAAGAGGAAACCTCCGCTGAAGAGTGGCAGGCCGAAGCGGAAACCGTTGAGATTGTTGAAGCGGTAGAAGAAGAGGCGCAAAACGAACCGGAACTGACCGACGAAGAGTTGGAAGCACAAGCGCTGGCGGCGGAAGCGGCGGAAGACGCGCAAATGATCGTTCCGCTGGCGGAAAAAGACGCGCCGGTCGAAGAGATGATTCAGGAACAGGAAAAACCGACCAAAGAAGGTTTTTTCGCGCGTCTGAAACGCAGCTTACTGAAAACCAAAGAAAACCTCGGTTCCGGATTTATCAGTCTGTTCCGTGGTAAAAAAATCGACGATGATCTGTTTGAAGAGCTGGAAGAACAACTGCTGATTGCCGATGTGGGCGTGGAAACCACGCGCAAAATCATCGCCAATCTGACGGAAGGCGCCAGCCGCAAACAGCTTAAAGATGCTGAAGCGCTGTACGGACTGCTGAAAGACGAGATGGGCGAGATTCTGGCGAAAGTCGATGAACCGCTGAACGTTGAAGGTAAAACGCCGTTTGTTATTCTGATGGTCGGCGTGAATGGGGTGGGGAAAACCACCACCATCGGTAAGCTGGCGCGCCAGTTTGAACAGCAAGGGAAATCCGTGATGCTGGCGGCGGGCGATACGTTCCGCGCCGCAGCGGTCGAACAGTTGCAGGTCTGGGGTCAGCGTAACAATATTCCGGTGATTGCCCAGCATACCGGCGCGGATTCCGCTTCCGTTATCTTCGACGCCATTCAGGCCGCGAAGGCGCGTCACATTGATGTGCTGATTGCCGATACCGCAGGTCGTCTGCAAAACAAATCGCACCTGATGGAAGAACTGAAAAAAATCGTTCGCGTGATGAAGAAACTGGACGAAGACGCGCCGCATGAAGTTATGCTGACGCTTGATGCCAGCACCGGGCAGAATGCGATAAGCCAGGCCAAACTGTTCCATGAAGCGGTGGGCCTGACCGGTATTACCCTGACCAAGCTGGACGGTACGGCGAAAGGTGGGGTGATCTTCTCGGTGGCCGATCAGTTTGGCATCCCTATCCGCTATATTGGTGTGGGCGAACGTATCGAGGATTTACGTCCGTTTAAGGCGGACGATTTTATAGAGGCACTTTTTGCCCGAGAGGATTAACAATGATTCGCTTTGAACATGTCAGCAAGGCCTATCTCGGTGGGAGACAAGCGCTGCAAGGGGTCACATTCCATATGCAGCCGGGCGAGATGGCGTTTCTGACCGGCCACTCCGGCGCGGGGAAAAGTACCCTGCTGAAGCTTATCTGTGGGATTGAGCGGTCCAGCGCCGGGAAAATCCTCTTCAGTGGGCATGACATCACGCGACTGAAAAACCGTGAAGTGCCGTTTTTGCGTCGTCAGATCGGCATGATTTTCCAGGATCACCACCTGTTGATGGACCGAACGGTATTCGACAATGTGGCGATCCCGCTGATTATCGCCGGTGCCAGCGGGGATGATATTCGTCGTCGCGTATCGGCGGCGCTGGACAAAGTTGGGCTGCTGGACAAAGCGAAAAACTTCCCGATTCAGCTCTCCGGGGGTGAACAGCAGCGTGTCGGGATCGCCCGTGCGGTGGTTAACAAGCCAGCGGTACTGCTGGCGGATGAACCGACCGGTAACCTGGATGACGCGCTGTCGGAAGGGATTCTGCGTCTGTTCGAAGAGTTTAACCGTGTCGGGGTGACGGTGCTGATGGCGACGCACGACATCGGGCTCATTTCCCGTCGGTCATACCGTATGCTTACCCTGAGTGATGGCCATTTGCATGGAGGCGAAGCCCGTGAATAAGCGCGACGC
Source organism: Citrobacter sp. MGH 55 (assembly GCF_016906145.1). Lineage (NCBI taxonomy): Bacteria > Pseudomonadati > Pseudomonadota > Gammaproteobacteria > Enterobacterales > Enterobacteriaceae > Citrobacter > Citrobacter sp. MGH 55. The sequence continues at coordinate 902,146 of NZ_CP070239.1, read as the reverse complement.
TATCAATCAAATCAAACAATTCGGCGGACGGCTGGACCGTTTTCGTCGTTCCGGCGGCTCCTCCGGTGACGGTGGACGTAACGCGCCGAAGCGGGCGAAACCGTCGCCAAAGCCGAACTCACGTAAAACCAACGTCTTTAACGAGCAGGTGCGCTATGCGTTCCAGGGCGCGTTACAGGATCTGAAAAGCAAACCGCTGGCGACGTTTCTGACGGTGATGGTGATTGCCATCTCCCTGACTCTGCCGAGCGTCTGCTACATGGTCTACAAAAACGTTAACCAGGCAGCGACGCAGTATTACCCGTCTCCGCAGATCACCGTTTATCTGCAAAAAACGCTGGATGATGATGCGGCGGCAGGCGTCGTCGCCCAGTTGCAGGCTGAGCAGGGTGTGGAGAAGGTGAATTACCTTTCTCGTGAAGATGCCCTCGGCGAATTCCGCAACTGGTCCGGTTTCGGCGGCGCGCTGGATATGCTGGAAGAGAATCCCTTGCCTGCGGTGGCGGTGGTGATCCCGAAACTCGACTTCCAGAGCACCGATTCGCTGAATACGCTGCGCGACCGCGTCTCTCGTATTAACGGGATTGATGAAGTGCGGATGGACGACAGCTGGTTTGCCCGTCTGGCGGCGCTGACCGGTCTGGTCGGGCGAGTGTCGGCGATGATTGGTGTGCTGATGGTTGCCGCCGTCTTCCTCGTCATTGGTAACAGCGTGCGGCTGAGCATCTTTGCCCGTCGCGATACGATTAACGTGCAAAAACTGATTGGTGCGACGGATGGATTTATCCTGCGTCCGTTCTTGTACGGCGGCGCATTGCTCGGTTTTTCTGGCGCATTTCTTTCACTGATTTTGTCAGAAATTTTGGTGTTACGACTGTCGTCGGCGGTCACGGAAGTGGCGCAAGTTTTCGGAACGAAGTTTGATCTCAATGGCTTATCGTTCGATGAGTGCCTGTTACTGCTGCTGGTTTGCTCGATGATCGGCTGGGTGGCAGCGTGGCTCGCGACGGTTCAACATTTACGTCACTTTACTCCTGATTAAAAAAACCGTGATATAATCTTTCCCTGCAATGGGTTTCCGTTCGCAGGGAAAGAGTTCCTGTTGTCTCTTCCCCACTTTTCATCTTCATGTCACAATTTGTGCGTAATTTATACACAACGTTGCATTGAACTTGTGGATAAAATCACGGTCTGATAAAAGAGTGAATGCTAATCTCGTTGCTCATTAACGCTGGCACGGTTGTTGCTGATATCTATCGCTGTGGTGCCAGACGATAAAAATTGAGAGGATTTGAATGACCAAAGAAATGCAAAATTTAGCTTTAGCCCCTGTTGGTAACCTGGAGTCTTACATCCGGGCTGCGAACGCGTGGCCGATGTTGTCGGCTGACGAGGAACGGGCACTGGCTGAAAAGCTGCATTACCAGGGCGATCTGGAAGCAGCTAAGACGCTGATCCTGTCTCACCTGCGCTTTGTTGTTCATGTTGCTCGTAACTATGCGGGCTATGGCCTGCCGCAGGCGGATCTCATTCAGGAAGGGAATATCGGCCTGATGAAAGCCGTGCGCCGTTTCAACCCGGAAGTGGGTGTGCGCCTGGTTTCCTTCGCCGTGCACTGGATCAAAGCTGAGATCCACGAATATGTCCTGCGTAACTGGCGTATCGTGAAAGTGGCGACCACCAAAGCACAGCGTAAGCTGTTCTTTAATCTGCGTAAAACCAAGCAGCGTCTGGGCTGGTTTAATCAGGATGAAGTGGAAATGGTGGCGCGTGAGCTGGGTGTTTCCAGTAAAGACGTCCGCGAGATGGAATCTCGTATGGCGGCGCAGGACATGACGTTTGATATGTCCCCGGACGATGAGTCCGACAGCCAGCCGATGGCACCCGTCCTGTATCTGCAGGATAAAACCTCTAACTTTGCCGACGGCATTGAAGAGGATAACTGGGAAGATCAGGCTGCCAACAAACTGACCCATGCGATGGAAGGTCTCGACGAGCGTAGCCAGGATATTATCCGCGCCCGCTGGCTGGACGAAGATAACAAATCTACGCTGCAGGAACTGGCCGATCGCTACGGTGTTTCCGCAGAACGTGTGCGTCAGCTTGAAAAGAACGCCATGAAAAAACTTCGCGCCGCTATCGAAGCGTAACTCCCGCGAAGTCCCCGCTAAAACCCTGGATAACTGTCCGGGGTTTTTGTTTTTTTAGCGCCTGATCTGGCGAATTCCTCCCCCCTGGCAAACACTTACCGATGGGTTGTGCGCATCTTAGGGGAAGAAAATGAAGAATAACGAACTGAATGAACGGCGTTTGCAGGCGACGCCGCGCGGGATCGGCGTGATGTGTGGCTTTTACGCTGAGAGGGCGGAAAACGCAACATTGTGGGATGTGGAAGGCCGTGAGGTGATCGATTTTGCCGCTGGTATTGCGGTGCTGAATACTGGGCATCGTCACCCAAAAATCATCGCCGCCATCGAAAAACAGCTCCAGTCTTTTACTCATACCGCTTATCAGATTGTTCCCTACGAAAGCTATGTCAGACTGGCGGAACGTATCAATAAACGTGTGCCGATTGACGGGCCGGTGAAGACGGCATTCTTCTCCACCGGGGCAGAAGCGGTGGAAAACGCGGTGAAGATTGCCCGCGCATATACCAAACGACCCGGGCTCATTACCTTTGGCGGCGCTTTCCACGGGCGGACTTTCATGACGATGGCGCTGACCGGTAAAGTGGCACCTTACAAAATCGGTTTTGGCCCGTTCCCTGGTTCGGTTTATCACGCTCAGTACCCTAATGCGTTACACGGTGTGAGCACCGTCGATGCGCTGCAAAGTCTGGAACGCATTTTTAAAGCTGATATCGCGCCAGATCAGGTTGCCGCCATCATCCTTGAACCGGTTCAGGGTGAAGGAGGCTTTAATATTGCGCCAACGGCGTTCATGCAGGCGCTGCGCGCGTTGTGCGATACCCACGGTATCTTGTTGATCGCCGATGAGGTGCAAACCGGCTTTGCCCGTACCGGTAAACTGTTTGCGATGGAGCATCATGGCGTACAGCCGGATCTCATCACGATGGCGAAAAGCCTGGCAGGCGGTATGCCGCTCTCTGCGGTCGCTGGCCGTGCCGAAGTGATGGATGCCCCTGCGCCTGGCGGTCTGGGGGGAACCTATGCCGGTAACCCGCTGGCGGTTGCTGCGGCACACGCGGTGCTGGATGTGATTGATGAAGAACAGCTCTGCGCCCGCGCTGCTACGTTGGGCACGACGCTGGTCGAGGCGTTGAACCAGGCAAAAGCGGAGTGCCCGTTTATTGCCGATATTCGCGCGCAGGGGTCGATGGTGGCGGTAGAATTCAACGATCCGCACAGCGGAAAACCTTCCCCAGAATTCACGCGCCAGGTGCAGGATTGCGCCTTGCAGGAAGGACTTCTGCTACTGAGTTGCGGCGTGTATGGCAACGTCATCCGTTTTCTTTATCCGCTCACCATCCCTGACGCGCAATTTCGTCAGGCGCTCGGCATTATCACCCACACGCTGACACGATAAACCTGTGCCGTCCATCACCGGGCGGCACGACGCTATGTCGTTCACTTATTATTTGAATATGAAATTAGCTATTCCAAAACTATAAAAATGGGGTATGTTTTAGCAGAGTGTGCTGAAAATGCGCGAGCTGCACACCTATAATCGAAATAAAGCGCCACACAACAACATCACAATAGTCGTAATAACCATAAGAATGGGGAAGGTCAGGATGAATATGAAGGGTAAAGCGTTACTGGCAGGATGTATCGCGTTGGCATTCAGCACAATGGCTCAGGCCGATATTAAAGTCGCTGTTGTCGGTGCGATGTCCGGTCCGGTAGCCCAGTACGGCGACCAGGAGTTTACTGGCGCAGAACAAGCGGTTGCAGACATTAATGCCAAAGGCGGAATCAAAGGCGAAAAACTGCAGATTGTTAAATATGATGATGCCTGTGACCCGAAACAAGCGGTCGCAGTCGCCAACAAAGTGATTAATGACGGCATCAAATACGTTATCGGCCACCTGTGCTCCTCTTCCACTCAGCCCGCGTCTGACATCTACGAAGACGAAGGCATTCTGATGATCACCCCGGCGGCAACGGCACCGGAGCTGACCTCTCGCGGCTACAAGCTGGTGCTGCGCACCACGGGCCTGGACTCAGACCAGGGTCCGACCGCCGCGAAATACATTCTGGAAAAAGTGAAGCCGCAGCGCATCGCGATCGTTCACGACAAACAACAGTACGGTGAAGGTCTGGCGCGTGCCGTGCAGGAAAATCTGAAGAAGGGCAACGCTAACGTGGTGTTCTTTGACGGTATCACCGCCGGTGAGAAAGACTTCTCCACGCTGGTGGCGCGTCTGAAGAAAGAGAATATCGACTTCGTTTACTACGGCGGTTATCACCCGGAAATGGGTCAGATCCTGCGTCAGGCACGTGCTGCGGGTCTGAAAACGCAGTTCATGGGCCCGGAAGGGGTAGCCAACGTTTCCCTGTCTAACATCGCCGGTGAATCGGCCGAAGGTCTGCTGGTGACCAAACCGAAGAACTATGACCAGGTACCTGCGAACAAACCTATCGTTGATGCGATCAAGGCGAAAAAACAAGATCCGAGCGGGGCGTTCGTGTGGACCACTTACGCCGCGCTGCAATCTTTGCAGGCGGGCCTGAACCAGTCAGCCGATCCGGCTGAAATCGCCACCTGGCTGAAAGCGAACTCCGTGGATACCGTCATGGGACCGCTGTCGTGGGATGAGAAGGGTGACTTGAAAGGCTTTGAATTCGGCGTCTTCGATTGGCATGCCAACGGCACGGCGACCGACGCGAAGTAATTTCCACGGCGCCTTTGCGCATTGCAGGTGCATTGGCTGTGTTATTCAACCCCGGTCACTTACGTCGGTAAGCTTCCGGGGATGTCATCCCTTGCCGCCTTCCTGCAACACGAAATTCTTGGGAAAAGGCAGCAGAGAATATAGCCAGCCGGGTAAGGCGAAGCCGCCACCCGGCTTTTTTAACGTTTTTCCCAGCCGTTTTGCTGTGCGGTGAAGCCCAGTACCTGCATAAACGCCGCCATGACGCCCCGGTCTTCCACGCCGACATCCGCCATCCACCAGGAGGAGACGTTCGGATTATCATGGATCACTTCTTCCACCAGATATTTTCCCACCCCCCGACGCCGCGTGACGTCACGGATGCGCAGCGAATCCAGCGCGCCCTGAGTGCCGCTCAGGGTGACTCTTACGGCGCCTAACAACCGCTCATTAAATCGTGCCGCGTAGATCCGGTGCGTTTCATCTACGCTTAAAGAGGCGGCGGAATACTCCGGCCAGATTTTGCCCAGGTCGATCAGATCCTGATCGCTAAAGTGTTCTAAACGAATGATGGTCAGCTTCATCGACAGCATGTCCAAATCACAAAAGAGAGTGCAAGTGTACCGAAATAATTCAACCGGACGCTTTCTCTTTTTTAAATCATTTGGCAGGTGATTAATTTTATGACGGTCAGAACCTCAGTTCGAAACATCAGAGAATGAAAAACAGGCAGGATAATACCCTGGAAGGTAGTGTTTTATTCGGCTCATTGTCCCGTTATTTTATGCTGACAAGTGTGCTTTTTTTTGTTTATCTATGGTGAAAAGCAGAATATTATCTGTTCTTAATAGACTGAAAAATAGAGGTTTTACGCTGTATTTGCGGAAAATACTGCGCTAAACCATTAATCAGACTGGTAAAAATAGTGTAGTGCAAAAAAAGCACAGTCTGCTTTTTAACCATATAAATAGAAAATAAGTACATCACGAATGGGGATTCAGTAAATGAAACGGAATGCGAAAACGGTCATCGCAGGGGTGATTGCACTGGCGATGTCACAGGCGGCAATGGCAGAGGATATTAAAGTTGCTGTTGTCGGCGCGATGTCGGGTCCAGTGGCGCAGTGGGGCGACATGGAATTTAACGGCGCGCGTCAGGCCATCAAAGACATCAACGCCAAAGGCGGCATCAACGGCGACAAACTGGTCGCTGTGGAATATGACGACGCCTGCGATCCAAAACAGGCCGTGGCGGTGGCGAACAAAATCGTCAACGACGGTATTCAGTATGTGATTGGTCACCTCTGCTCCTCTTCGACTCAGCCTGCGTCGGATATTTACGAAGATGAAGGCATTCTGATGATCTCGCCTGGTGCGACCAACCCGGAACTGACGCAGCGCGGCTACGCGCACATCATGCGTACCGCGGGACTGGATTCTTCTCAGGGACCGACCGCGGCAAAATACATTCTTGAGAGCGTAAAACCGCAGCGCATCGCCATCATTCACGACAAACAGCAGTACGGTGAAGGGCTGGCGCGCTCTGTTCAGGATGCGCTGAAAGCGGCAAACGCCAATATCGTCTTCTTTGATGGCATCACCGCAGGCGAGAAAGATTTCTCCGCGCTGCTTGCGCGCCTGAAAAAAGAGAACATCGACTTTGTGTACTACGGCGGCTACTACCCGGAAATGGGGCAGATGCTGCGCCAGGCGCGCTCCGTCGGGCTGAAAACCATGTTCATGGGGCCGGAAGGCGTGGGCAATGCATCGCTGTCGAATATCGCCGGTGAAGCAGCTGAAGGCATGCTGGTCACCATGCCAAAACGCTATGACCAGGATCCGGCCAACAAAGCGATTGTTGATGCGCTGAAAGCCGATAAAAAAGATCCGACCGGTCCGTATGTGTGGATCACCTACGCTGCTGTGCAGTCACTGGCAACGGCAATGGACCGTTCTGGCAGCAAAGCGCCGCTGGATCTGGTGAAAGATTTAAAAGCAAACGGTGCTGATACCGTCATTGGGCCGCTGAAATGGGATGAAAAAGGCGATCTAAAGGGATTTGAATTTGGTGTCTTCCAGTGGCACGCCGATGGGTCATCCACGGCAGCCAAATAATTATCCCACCGCCCGTTCACGCGGGCGGAAATAGAAAGGTTTTTTTATGTCCGAGCAGTTCCTGTACTTTTTGCAGCAGATGTTTAACGGCGTCACGCTGGGAAGCACCTATGCGCTGATCGCCATCGGTTACACCATGGTGTACGGCATTATCGGCATGATCAACTTCGCCCACGGCGAGGTATACATGATCAGTAGCTATGTCTCTTTTATGATTATCGCGGCACTCATGATGATGGGGATCGATACCAGTTGGTTGCTGGTGGCGGCCGGATTCATTGGGGCGATTATCATTGCCAGCGCCTACGGCTGGAGCATTGAGCGGGTGGCGTATCGGCCCGTCCGGAATTCCAAACGTCTGATTGCGCTGATCTCCGCGATTGGGATGTCTATCTTCCTGCAAAACTACGTCAGCCTGACGGAAGGTTCACGTGACGTGGCGCTGCCCAGCCTGTTCAACGGGCAATGGGTCGTGGGGGCCAGCGAAAACTTCTCCGCCTCGATCACCACCATGCAACTGGTCATCTGGGTTGTGACCTTCCTGGCGATGCTGGCACTGACCATTTTTATCCGTTACTCCCGCATGGGACGTGCCTGCCGTGCTTGTGCGGAAGACCTGAAAATGGCCAGCCTGCTCGGGATTAACACGGACCGCGTGATTGCGTTGACCTTTGTGATTGGCGCAGCGATGGCGGCAGTGGCCGGCGTGCTGCTCGGGCAATTCTACGGGGTGATCAACCCCTATATCGGCTTTATGGCCGGGATGAAAGCCTTTACCGCAGCGGTGCTTGGCGGGATCGGCAGCATTCCAGGCGCGATGATCGGCGGCCTGATTCTGGGCGTCGCGGAAGCGCTTTCTTCTGCTTATCTGAGTACGGAATACAAAGACGTGGTGTCGTTCGCCCTGCTGATTCTGGTACTGCTGGTGATGCCGACCGGGATTCTGGGCCGTCCGGAGGTAGAGAAAGTATGAAACCGATGCATTTTGCGATGGCGCTGCTCTCTGCCGCGATGTTCTTCGTGCTGGCGGGCGTCTTTATGGGCGTTCAACTGGAACTGGATGGCACCAAACTGGTGGTGGACACCGCTGCCGACATCCGCTGGCAGTGGGTGTTTATCGGCACTGCCGTGGTCTTTTTCTTCCAGATGCTGCGTCCGGTATTCCAGAAGAGCCTGAAAAGCGTCTCCGGGCCGAAGTTTATTTTGCCAGCGATTGATGGCTCAACCGTAAAGCAGAAGCTGTTCCTGATTGCGCTGCTGGTGATTGCCGTGGCGTGGCCGTTTATGGTCTCGCGCGGCACGGTGGATATCGCCACGCTGACCATGATTTATATCATTCTCGGCCTGGGGCTGAACGTTGTCGTCGGGCTTTCCGGCCTGTTGGTATTAGGCTACGGCGGTTTCTACGCAATTGGCGCGTACACTTTTGCGCTGCTGAACCACTATTACGGTCTCGGCTTCTGGACCTGCCTGCCGCTGGCGGGACTGGTCGCAGCGGCGGCGGGTTTCCTGCTGGGCTTCCCGGTGCTGCGTCTGCGCGGCGACTACCTGGCAATCGTCACCCTGGGATTTGGTGAGATCGTCCGTATTCTGCTGCTCAACAATACTGAAATCACCGGCGGTCCGAACGGCATCAGCCAAATTCCGAAACCGACGCTGTTCGGTCTCGAGTTCAGCCGCAGCGCACGTGAAGGCGGCTGGGATACCTTCAGCAACTTCTTCAATGTGAAATACGATCCGTCCGATCGCGTGATTTTCCTCTATCTGGTCGCGCTGCTGCTGGTGGTGCTGAGCCTGTTTGTGATTAACCGTCTGCTGCGCATGCCGCTGGGACGAGCGTGGGAAGCGCTGCGTGAAGATGAGATCGCCTGTCGCTCTCTGGGTCTGAGCCCCACGCGCATCAAGCTGACCGCCTTTACCATCAGCGCCGCGTTTGCCGGTTTCGCCGGTACGCTGTTTGCGGCGCGTCAGGGGTTTGTCAGCCCTGAATCGTTCACCTTTGCCGAATCGGCGTTTGTGCTGGCGATTGTGGTGCTCGGCGGGATGGGGTCGCAGTTTGCGGTAATCCTCGCAGCCATTCTGTTGGTGGTGTCGCGTGAACTGATGCGTGATTTCAACGAATACAGCATGTTAATGCTGGGTGGTTTGATGGTACTGATGATGATCTGGCGTCCGCAGGGCTTGCTGCCGATGACCCGTCCACAGTTGAAACTGAAAAACGGGGAAGCGAAAGGAGAGCAGGCATGAGTCAGCCATTATTATCGGTTAACGGCCTGATGATGCGCTTCGGCGGTCTGCTGGCGGTGAACAACGTTGAACTGGAGCTGCATCCGCAAGAAATTGTGTCGCTGATTGGGCCGAACGGCGCCGGTAAAACCACGGTGTTTAACTGCCTGACCGGTTTTTATAAGCCGACGGGGGGCACCATTAAGCTTCGCGATCAGCACCTTGAAGGGCTGCCGGGGCAACAAATTGCCCGGATGGGCGTGGTGCGAACTTTCCAGCACGTGCGTCTGTTTCGCGAAATGACGGTGATTGAAAACCTGCTGGTGGCACAGCATCAGCAACTGAAAACAGGCGTGTTTTCCGGTCTACTGAAAACCCCGGCGTTTCGTCGGGCGCAGAGCGAAGCGCTGGATCGCGCGGCCACCTGGCTTGAGCGTATCGGGCTGCTGGAACATGCGAACCGTCAGGCCAGCAACCTGGCTTATGGCGACCAGCGCCGTCTGGAGATCGCCCGCTGTATGGTGACGCAGCCAGAAATTTTGATGTTGGATGAACCGGCTGCGGGTCTTAACCCGAAAGAGACCAAAGAGCTGGACGAGCTGATTGCCGAACTGCGCAACCATCACAACACCACCATTCTGCTGATTGAACACGATATGAAGCTGGTAATGGGGATTTCCGACCGTATTTACGTGGTGAACCAGGGCACGCCGCTGGCGAACGGGACGCCGGAACAGATTCGAAATAACCCGGACGTGATCCGTGCATACCTTGGTGAGGCATAAGATGGAAAAAGTCATGTTGTCCTTTGACAAAGTCAGTGCCCACTACGGCAAAATTCAGGCGCTGCACGAGGTGAGCCTGCACATCAATCAGGGAGAAATTGTGACCTTGATTGGTGCCAACGGCGCGGGAAAAACCACGCTGCTTGGCACGCTGTGCGGCGATCCGCGTGCGACCAGCGGTCGGATTGTGTTTGATGACAAAGACATTACCGACTGGCAAACGGCGAAAATCATGCGTGAAGCGGTGGCGATCGTTCCGGAAGGGCGTCGCGTGTTTTCCCGCATGACGGTGGAAGAGAATCTGGCGATGGGCGGTTTTTTTGCCGAGCGCGATCAGTTTCAGGCACGCATCAAGTGGGTATACGAATTGTTCCCGCGTCTGCATGAGCGTCGTATTCAGCGTGCGGGCACCATGTCCGGCGGTGAACAGCAGATGTTGGCGATTGGTCGTGCGCTGATGAGTGAACCGCGCCTGCTGCTGCTTGATGAGCCATCTCTGGGGCTGGCGCCGATTATCATCCAGCAGATCTTCGACACTATCGAACAACTGCGCGAGCAGGGAATGACCATCTTCCTCGTTGAGCAGAACGCTAATCAGGCGCTGAAGCTGGCCGATCGTGGCTACGTGCTGGAGAACGGCCATGTCGTTCTCGAGGACACCGGCGACGCATTGCTGGCAAACGAAGCGGTACGCAGCGCGTATTTAGGCGGTTAAACGGTTTGTGATGCCTGATGGCGGCGCATGGCGTCTTATCCGGCCTACACGACATTCGATATTTACACCTGATGCAGGCCGGGTAAGGCGAAGCCGCCACCCGGCTTTTTTTGTTTTCTTGCCACTGAAACATCATTCACCTGAAGCCTGGCTGTCACCGCTTCGTCATCTGACGGTTATCTTTCTGTCATTCGCGCATGTCATGTTACCTCGCGAGCATAAAACGCGTGATTTCGCGCATCCGGCACAATAAGAGAGATGATGACAATGACATCGTTACGACACACAGCTTTGGGTCTGGCGGTTGGTCTGGCTTTTGCGACAAACGCAATGGCCGTTACCACCATTCCATTCTGGCATTCCATGGAAGGGGAGTTGGGTAAAGAAGTTGACTCCCTGGCGCAACGTTTCAACGACACCCACCCGGATTACAAGATTGTGCCGGTGTACAAAGGTAACTACGAGCAGAGCCTGAGCGCCGGTATCGCCGCGTTCCGTACCGGAAATGCACCGGCGCTGCTGCAGGTTTATGAAGTGGGTACCGCCACCATGATGGCCTCCAAAGCCATCAAACCGGTCTATGAAGTGTTTAAAGAAGCGGGCATCAACTTCGACGAGTCGCAATTCGTGCCGACCGTAGCGGGTTACTACACCGATTCCAAAACCGGCCACCTGCTGTCCCAGCCGTTTAACAGCTCCACGCCGGTGCTGTACTACAACAAAGACGCCTTCAAAAAAGCGGGCTTAGACCCGGAGCAGCCGCCAAAAACCTGGCAGGACCTGGCGGAGTACACCGCGAAGCTGAAAGCGGTGGGGATGAAGTGCGGCTACGCCAGCGGCTGGCAGGGCTGGATCCAGATTGAAAACTTCAGCGCCTGGCACGGCCTGCCGGTGGCGACCAAAAACAACGGCTTCGACGGCACCGATGCGGTACTGGAGTTCAACAAGCCGGAGCAGGTGAAGCATATCGCGCTGCTTGCCGATCTGAACAAGAAGGGCGACTTCAGCTACTTCGGACGTAAAGACGAATCCACCGAGAAGTTTTACAACGGCGATTGCGCTATTACCACCGCCTCGTCCGGTTCGCTTGCGGATATCCGTCATTACGCCAAATTCAACTATGGCGTAGGCATGATGCCTTACGATGCGGACGCCAAAGGCGCACCGCAGAACGCCATCATCGGCGGCGCGAGCCTGTGGGTAATGCAGGGCAAAGACAGCGACACCTACAAAGGCGTGGCCGAGTTCCTCGACTTCCTGGCAAAACCGGAAAATGCGGCCGAATGGCATCAGAAAACCGGTTATCTGCCGATCACCAAAGCGGCTTATGACCTGACTCGTGAGCAGGGCTTCTATGACAAGAATCCCGGGGCAGACATTGCGACCCGTCAGATGCTGAACAAACCGCCGTTGCCGTTCACCAAAGGGCTGCGATTGGGCAATATGCCGCAGATTCGCACCATCGTTGATGAAGAACTGGAAAGCGTGTGGACCGGCAAAAAAACGCCACAGCAGGCGCTGGACTCTGCGGTAGAACGTGGTAATCAGTTGCTGCGCCGCTTTGAGCAGTCGACCAAATCGTAATCTGTGACTTGCCCGGTGGCGCGTAGCGATCCGGGCCTAAAACGAACTACATGCAGGCCGGGTAAGGCGTAGCCGTCACCCGGCACAGTTCAGGAATCAAATCTCAATGTCATCATCCCGTCCGGTGTTTCGCTCGCGTTGGCTGCCTTATTTGCTGGTTGCGCCACAGTTGGCGATCACCGTTATTTTCTTTATCTGGCCTGCGGGCGAAGCGCTGTGGTACTCGCTACTAAGCGTCGATCCGTTTGGGCTTTCCAGTCAGTTCGTGGGACTGGATAATTTCGTCACGCTGTTTCATGACCGCTACTATCTCGACGCTTTCTGGACGACGATCAAATTCAGCGCGCTGGTGACCTTCAGCGGCCTGCTGGTATCGTTGTTCTTCGCAGCGCTGGTGGATTACGTCGTGCGCGGCAGTCATCTGTATCAGACGCTGATGCTACTGCCCTATGCCGTGGCGCCTGCGGTAGCCGCCGTGCTGTGGATTTTCCTGTTTAACCCAGGACGTGGGCTAATTACCCACTTCCTTGAGCAGTTTGGTTATGACTGGAACCATGCACAGAACAGCGGGCAGGCGATGTTCCTGGTGGTTTTTGCTTCCGTCTGGAAGCAGATTAGTTACAACTTCCTTTTCTTCTTTGCCGCGTTGCAATCGATCCCACGTTCGCTGGTTGAAGCCGCCGCGATCGATGGCGCAGGGCCTGTTCGTCGCTTTTTCAGGCTGGCGTTACCGCTGATCGCGCCGGTGAGTTTCTTCCTGCTGGTGGTCAATCTGGTCTACGCCTTCTTCGATACGTTCCCGGTGATCGATGCCGCGACCGCAGGCGGCCCGGTTCAGGCTACTACGACGCTGATTTATAAGATCTATCGTGAAGGGTTTGCCGGTCTGGATCTCTCTGCGTCCGCCGCGCAGTCGGTGGTACTGATGTTCCTCGTCATCATTCTGACGGTGGTGCAGTTCCGCTATGTGGAAAGTAAGGTGCGTTACCAATGATTGAGAACCGTCGCGGGCTGACAATATTCAGCCACACCATGCTGATTCTGGGGATTGTCGTAATTTTGTTCCCGCTGTACGTCGCGTTTGTCGCGGCGACGCTGGACAACAACGCGGTGTTTGAAACGCCGATGACGCTTATCCCTGGTACGCATCTGCTGGAAAACATGAAAAACATCTGGGCCAACGGCGTTGGTGTGAATAGCGCGCCGTTCTGGCTGATGATGCTCAACAGCTTCATCATGGCGTTTGGCATTACGGTGGGGAAAATCGCGGTCTCGATGCTTTCTGCCTTTGCTATCGTCTGGTTTCGTTTTCCGCTGCGTAACCTGTTCTTCTGGATGATTTTTATCACCCTGATGCTGCCGGTCGAAGTGCGTATTTTCCCGACGGTGGAAGTGATTGCCAATTTGAATATGCTCGACAGTTACGCAGGATTGACGCTACCGCTGATGGCATCGGCGACCGCCACTTTTCTGTTCCGCCAGTTCTTTATGACCCTGCCGGATGAGCTGATCGAAGCGGCGCGCATTGATGGCGCTTCGCCGATGAGATTTTTCCGCGACATCGTGCTGCCGTTGTCGAAAACCAATCTGGCGGCGCTGTTCGTCATCACCTTTATCTACGGCTGGAACCAGTATCTGTGGCCGTTGCTGATTATTACCGACGTCAATCTGGGGACTGCCGTGGCGGGGATCAAAGGCATGATTGCCACCGGCGAAGGCACCACCTTGTGGAATCAGGTGATGGCGGCAATGCTGCTCACCCTTATCCCACCCGTAGTCATTGTTTTAGCCATGCAGCGCGCGTTTGTCCGCGGCCTGGTCGATAGTGAGAAATAAGATGGCAGGTTTAAAATTACAGGCAGTAACCAAAAGCTGGGATGGCAAAACCCAGGTGATTCAACCGCTGACGCTGGACGTGGCGGACGGTGAGTTCATTGTGATGGTCGGCCCGTCCGGCTGCGGGAAATCAACGCTTCTGCGGATGGTGGCCGGGCTGGAGCACGTCACCAGCGGCGATATCTGGATTGACCGTCAGCGCGTGACTGAAATGGAGCCGAAAGACAGGGGCATCGCGATGGTCTTCCAGAACTATGCGCTCTACCCGCACATGAGCGTGGAAGAGAACATGGCGTGGGGGCTGAAAATCCGTGGGATGGGCAAGGGACACATCGAACAGCGGGTGAAAGAAGCGGCGCGTATTCTCGAACTGGACGGTCTGCTCAAACGTCGTCCGCGCGAACTCTCCGGCGGTCAGCGCCAGCGTGTGGCGATGGGGCGTGCCATTGTGCGCGACCCTGCGGTTTTCCTGTTTGATGAGCCGCTGTCGAACCTCGATGCCAAACTGCGCGTGCAGATGCGTCTGGAGCTTCAGCACCTGCACCGTCGTCTGAAAACCACCTCGCTATACGTGACCCACGATCAGGTCGAAGCCATGACCCTCGCCCAGCGCGTGATGGTGATGAACAAAGGTATTGCCGAGCAGATTGGCACGCCGGTAGAGGTCTATGAAAAACCGGCCAGCCGCTTTGTGGCGAGCTTTATCGGCAGTCCGGCGATGAACCTGCTGGAAGGACGTATCAGCCATGCGGGTACGCACTTCGAACTGGAAAGCGGCATGGCGCTGCCCATCAATTGGTACTATCGTGGCTACGCCGGGCGAAAAATGACGCTGGGTATCCGCCCGGAACATATTACGCTAAGCTCCCAGGCGGAAGGCGGTGTGCCGCTGGTGATGGACACGCTGGAGATGTTGGGCGCCGATAATCTGGCGCACGGTCGCTGGGGCGATCAGAAACTGGTGGTGCGTCTGGCCCATCAGGAACGCCCAAAGGCAGGCAGCACGCTGTGGCTGCATCTGCCGGAAAATCATTTGCACCTTTTTGATGGTGAAACAGGAAAACGTGTATGAGTAACTGGCCGTATCCCCGCATCGTCGCCCATCGCGGCGGCGGTAAACTGGCACCGGAAAATACGCTGGCGGCGATCGACGTCGGCGCGCATTACGGGCACTCCATGATCGAGTTCGACGCGAAGCTGTCGAAGGACGGGGAAATTTTCCTGCTGCACGACGATAACCTTGAGCGCACCAGCAACGGCTGGGGCGTGGCGGGAGAGCTCAACTGGCAGGATTTGCTGCGGGTGGATGCCGGTGGCTGGTACAGTGGCGAGTTTAAAGGCGAACCGCTGCCGTTGCTCTCGCAGGTGGCCGCGCGTTGTCGCCAGCATGGCCTGATGGCCAATATCGAAATTAAACCGACTACCGGAACCGGACCGCTGACGGGGAAAGTGATTGCTCTCGCCGCGCGTGAGCTGTGGCAGGGGATGACTGCGCCGCTGCTGTCGTCATTTGAAATTGATGCGCTGGAAGCGGCGCAGGCCGCCGTACCAGAGCTGCCGCGAGGGTTGTTGCTTGACGAGTGGCGTGATGACTGGCGCGAACTGACCACTCGCCTGGCGTGCGTGTCGATTCACCTGAATCACAAGCTACTGGATGAAGCGCGGGTCAGACAGCTTAAAGCGGCGGGATTACATATTCTGGTCTACACCGTCAACAAACCCCAGCGTGCGGCTGAACTGCTACGCTGGGGCGTGGACTGCATCTGTACGGATGCGATTGACGTGATTGGCCCGGACTTTACTGCTGCGGATTAAGCATATCGCCATTCTGCCGCGGCGGTAGCATGTGCTGCTGGCCGCTCTCCAGACGCGTACCGCCGCTCAACATGCCGCCGTTGGTATTGGGCAACGGCTGCTCGCGTACCTGACCCTGCTGGATCCGCTGCTGATTGTTGTTCATCTGCGTTTGCAGATTTTGCTGCTGAAGCTGCGTCTGCGTTTTTAACTGCTGATTCAGCATTCCTTTCTGCTGGATCTGCTGCGTCTGCATCTGCGTCTGCATCCGTTGCTGGCTGGGGATCTGATAGCCCGGCTGGTTCGGATTGTTCAGCGTGTTAATCGGCTGTGCGAGACAGGCAAACGGCAGTAGCGCTGTCAAAATAAAGTATCGTTTCATCATCATTCCTCCACTGAGGTCTCTCTTAAGTTTACCCCTTTCCCGGCGAAACGAGGATCATTTCAGAGTTATGCACCAGGCTTAGTGGGGGGCTGACCCCACATCTTTGGAGAATAACGATGACGAAACCGACGTTTTTACGCCGGGTAGCCCTTGCTGCTCTGCTCTCAGGAAGCTGTTTCAGTGTGCTCGCCGTCCCCCCTCCACCCCCTCCGGTGTCGTATGGGGTGGAAGAGGATGTGTTCCATCCCGTTCGCGCCAGGCAGGGAATGGTGGCCTCGGTAGATGCCATGGCCACGAAGGTTGGGGTGGATATTCTCAAACAGGGCGGGAACGCCGTGGATGCTGCGGTCGCCGTAGGGTATGCGCTGGCGGTAACGCATCCGCAGGCCGGGAATCTGGGCGGCGGCGGTTTTATGTTGCTGCGTACTAAAGACGGCAAGACCACGGCGATCGATTTTCGCGAAATGGCGCCCGCTAACGCCACGCGCGATATGTTCCTTGACGACCAGGGCAATCCGGACAGTAAAAAATCGCTGACCTCCCATCTGGCGTCCGGCACGCCGGGCACCGTGGCCGGGTTCTCTCTGGCGCTGGAAAAATATGGCACCCTGCCGCTCAACAAGGTGGTGCGTCCGGCGATCAAACTGGCGGAAGAGGGCTTTGTGGTTAACGATGCGCTGGCGGACGATCTAAAAACCTACGGCAGTGAAGTCATTCCGAATCACGAAAACAGCAAAGCCATTTTCTGGAAGGACGGTGAGCCGCTGAAAAAGGGCGACAAACTGGTACAAAAAAATCTGGCGAAAAGCCTGGAGTTGATTGCGGAAAAGGGGCCGGATGCCTTTTATAAAGGGGAGATTGCCGACCAGATTGCGCAGGAGATGCAGAAAAATGGCGGGCTGATGACCAAAGAGGATTTGGCGGGCTATAAAGCGGTAGAGCGCACGCCAATTAGCGGTGACTATCGCGGATATCAGGTCTTCTCGATGCCACCGCCGTCCTCCGGCGGGATCCACATCGTGCAAATCCTGAATATCCTTGAAAACTTCGACATGAAGCAATACGGCTTCGGCAGTGCGGACGCCATGCAGGTGATGGCGGAAGCGGAGAAACAGGCCTACGCCGATCGTTCGGAATACCTGGGCGACCCGGATTTTGTGAAGGTGCCGTGGCAGGCGCTGACCAACAAAGATTACGCCAAATCGATTGCCGAACGGATCGATATCAACAAGGCGAAACCCTCCAGCGAAATTCGCCCTGGCAAACTGGCGCCCTACGAGAGTAACCAGACCACTCACTTCTCGGTGGTGGATAAAGACGGTAACGCCGTGGCGGTCACTTATACCCTCAACACCACCTTCGGGACCGGCATTGTGGCGGGGAATACCGGCATTCTGCTGAATAACGAGATGGATGACTTCTCAGCTAAGCCGGGCGTGCCAAATGTCTATGGTCTGGTGGGAGGAGATGCCAACGCCGTTGGGCCGAAGAAACGTCCACTGTCGTCAATGTCGCCCACCATCGTGGTGAAAGACGGTAAAACCTGGCTGGTTACGGGCAGTCCGGGTGGGAGCCGGATTATCACGACTGTGCTGCAAATGGTGGTCAACAGCATCGATTTCGGGATGAATGTGGCGGAAGCGACCAACGCGCCGCGTTTCCATCATCAGTGGCTGCCGGATGAGCTGCGTGTGGAGAAAGGCTTTAGCCCGGATACCCTCAAACTACTTGAGCAAAAAGGGCAGAAGGTTGCGCTGAAAGAGGCGATGGGTAGCACACAGAGCATTATGGTAGGGCCGGACGGTGCGCTGTATGGCGCATCAGACCCACGCACTGTGGACGATTTAACGGCGGGGTATTGATTTTGTTGCCGGGTGGCGGCTTCGCCTTACCCGGCCTACGTTTGTGCAGCTGTAGGCCCGGTAAGCGTAGCGCCACCGGGCAATTTGTCACTTCATCCGCGCCATAAAATAGGCATCGACGTACTCGCCGTTACGCAGGCCGTACTTCTTGCCGGTGCCTTCAATTTCAAAACCATATTTTTTATACACGGCTATGGCGGGGGCGTTATCGACAAACACCGTTAATTCGATGCGCTCAACGCGCAGCCAGTTGTCGCACATGTCGATCATGGTCCGCATTAATGCGCTGGCGACACCGCGGTTTTGCCATTGCGCATCAACACAAATACCGAAATCGGCGACGTGACTCCTGCGTGGACGCTGAACGACGGCAATGCACAAATGTCCAACCACGCGATCGTCAATGCAGGCCACAAGTTGTTTGATGCCGGGCTGTTCGGCGAGTCGCGCCTGCCACATCTCACTGGATGGATGAGGAACCTGTAGCGTGTTGTGATACACCTCCGGCTGGGCATGGATCTGACGAATCGCGTCGTAATCTTTGGTTTCAGCATGGCGTATCACTATCTCACTCATTCCCGATCTCCTTTAGGGGTTATTGAGTCTTTACAGTCGCTGAGATTAAAAATGTCGTCAACTGCATTTTTTTGAAGAAATCGCTGGACAACTGCGAATGAGAATGATTATTATTGCTCTGCGTTCAGGAAGACCCTTGCGGAGAACCTGAAAGCACGACATTGCTCACATTGCTTCCAGTATTATTTTAGCCAGCCGGGTGCTGGCTTTTTTTTGGTCTTTTTTCAGCCAGGCTGACTTGTTATTTTGTCCCAGGGAAGTGCCCGAGCTCCTCACATACATTAAGTACGCTCCGGCTGCTGTGCGCAGGCCGTGAATAATCTGCCTGCGCCACTCACGCCCGAGGCGCGAGCAATCCGTTTCCAGGTGCGACAGCGCATCCTCAGGAGAGGTTCCGCATTTAGTCTCTCTGTGCTTTGCGCTATGGTGTATGCATCTTTTTTTTCCAAAAAGGACGCCACCATGACGTTACATTGCGCATTTATCGGGTTCGGCAAGAGTGCGACTCGCTACCATCTCCCGTATGTCCTTCACCGTAAAGATACCTGGCATGTGGCCCATATCTTTCGCCGTCGTGCGAAGCCGGAAGAGCAGGCGCCGATTTACTCACACATCCACTTCACCAGCGATCTCAATGAAATTTTCGATGATCCGCAGGTCAAGCTGGTTATCATCTGTACCCACGCCGACAGCCACTTTGACTACGCGAAACGGGCGCTGGAGGCCGGGAAGAACGTGCTGGTTGAGAAACCCTTCACCCCGACAATGATTGAAGCGAAGATGCTGTTTGAACTGGCGCAGAGCAAAGGGTTGACGGTGACGCCGTATCAAAACCGTCGCTTTGACTCCTGTTTCCTGACCGCCAAAAAGGCGATTGAAAGCGGTAAGCTGGGTAAGATTGTGGAACTGGAAAGCCACTTTGATTACTACCGCCCGGTCGCGGAGACCCAACCAGGTTTACCGCAGGATGGCGCGTTTTATGGCCTGGGCGTACACACGATGGATCAGGTTATCTCGCTGTTCGGTCGTCCGGACCACGTGGCGTACGATATCCGCAGCCTGCGCAATAAGGCCAATCCGGACGACACCTTTGAAGCGCAACTGTTTTACGGCGATGTAAAGGCCATCGTCAAAACCAGCCATCTGGTGAAAATCGACTATCCGAAGTTTATCGTGCACGGCACCAAGGGGTCGTTTATCAAATACGGTATTGACCAGCAGGAAACCAGCCTGAAGGCCAACATCATGCCGGGTGAGCCAGGCTTTGCGGCGGACGATTCCGTTGGCGTGCTGGAGTACGTTAACGACGAAGGGGTGACGGTGAAAGAAGAGGTCAAACCGGAAACGGGCGACTACGGGCGTGTCTATGATGCGTTGTATGACACTCTCACCACAGGCGCGCCAAATTACGTCAAGGAATCTGACGTTCTGACCAACCTTGAACTCCTCGAACGGGCGTTCGGACAGGCTTCACCGGCCACGATTACCCTTGCCCGATAAGCCAGACTGACTCCTCTGTACTTGTTCATAATTTTTGAACAGAGGAGTCAATTTTCACCCTCTATGATTGATGATGGATTCGGTCCACACTTACTCCATCGAAAACATCTGGGGGTGAACACAATGATCTACTTACGCAAAGCAAACGACCGTGGCCACGCGAATCATGGCTGGCTGGATTCCTGGCATACGTTCTCTTTTGCTGACTACTACGATCCCAACTTTATGGGCTTCTCGGCACTTCGCGTGATTAACGACGACGTGATTGACGCCGGCCAGGGTTTCGGTACCCACCCGCATAAAGACATGGAAATTCTGACCTACGTGCTGGAAGGCGCAGTAGAACACCAGGACAGCATGGGCAATAAAGAGCAGGTGCCGGCTGGTGAATTCCAGATTATGAGCGCGGGGACCGGGATCCGGCACTCTGAGTACAACCCGAGCAAAACGGATCGTCTGCGTCTGTATCAGATCTGGATCATTCCGGAAAAAACCGGCATCACGCCGCGTTACGAGCAGCGCCGCTTCGACGCCACACAGGGTAAACAACTGGTGTTGTCACCGGACGCTCGCGACGGCTCGTTGAAAGTGTACCAGGATATGGAACTGTATCGCTGGGCGCTGGTGAAAGGTGAGCAGTCAGTACACCAGATTGCTGCTGAACGTCGCGTCTGGATCCAGGTGGTAAAAGGCGAGGTGAGCATTAACGGCACGAAAGCCACCACCAGCGACGGTCTGGCGATTTGGGATGAGCAGGCGCTGTCAATTCATGCTGACAGCGATAGTGAAATCCTGCTGTTTGATCTGCCGCCTGTATAAATAATTACGCAACCTTCCCTTTAAACGGGGAAGGTTGTGCTTTGTCCGTGATAAACTGAGCAAATCTCTCACTTACGATTTCTCAGGACGATGAAGAAGAAAAGACCCGTACTTCAGGATGTAGCTGACCGTGTTGGTGTGACCAAAATGACGGTCAGCCGTTTTTTGCGTAATCCGGAGCAAGTCTCCGTTGCATTGCGGGGCAAGATCGCTGCTGCACTTGATGAACTGGGTTATATTCCCAATCGCGCACCTGATATCCTCTCCAACGCCACCAGCCGGGCCATTGGCGTACTGCTGCCGTCGTTAACCAACCAGGTTTTTGCTGAAGTTTTACGCGGTATTGAGACCGTGACGGATGCGCATGGTTATCAAACCATGCTGGCGCACTACGGTTATAAGCCGGAGATGGAACAGGAACGTCTGGAGTCGATGCTCTCCTGGAACATCGATGGTCTGATCCTGACTGAACGTACCCACACGCCGCGCACGTTGAAAATGATCGAAGTGGCGGGGATTCCGGTGGTTGAACTGATGGACAGTCAGTCACCCTGCCTCGATATCGCCGTCGGTTTTGACAACTTTGAAGCCGCGCGTCAAATGACCGCCGCGATTATTGCACGCGGGCATCGTCATATCGCCTATCTGGGGGCACGTCTTGACGAACGTACTATCATCAAACAGAAGGGTTACGAACAGGCAATGCTGGATGCCGGTCTGTTGCCCTACAGTGTGATGGTGGAGCAGTCTTCTTCTTACTCTTCGGGGATTGAGCTTATCCGTCAGGCGCGTCGTGAATACCCGCAACTGGACGGTATCTTCTGCACTAACGATGACCTGGCGGTGGGCGCGGCCTTTGAATGCCAGCGTTTAGGGTTGAGGATCCCGGATGACATGGCGATCGCTGGTTTTCACGGCCATGATATCGGTCAGGTGATGGAACCGCGTCTGGCCAGCGTGCTGACGCCGCGTGAGCGTATGGGCAGCATTGGCGCAGAGCGTCTGCTGGCGCGTATTCGTGGGGAGAGCGTCACGCCAAAAATGTTAGATTTAGGTTTCACCTTGTCACCGGGTGGATCTATTTAACCCGACAAATTTGAAGTAGCTCACACTTATTCACTTCTCGCACGTTTGGATATTGCTTCTGTTTTAGTCAGGTTGGACAATGTTACCGATAACAGTTACCCGTAACAATTCCTGATCCTTGTACTGTGGGGGCACCACTTTGAGCACGACTAATCATGATCACCACATTTACGTTCTGATGGGCGTATCGGGCAGCGGTAAATCCGCTGTCGCCAGCGAAGTGGCGCATCAACTGCATGCCGCGTTTCTTGATGGCGATTTTCTCCATCCGCGTCGCAACATTGAGAAAATGGCCTCCGGTGAGCCGCTCAACGATGACGACCGTAAGCCGTGGTTGCAGGCGCTGAATGACGCCGCGTTTGCGATGCAGCGTACCAATAAGGTTTCGCTGATCGTCTGTTCCGCACTGAAAAAACACTACCGTGACCTGCTGCGTAACGGTAACCCGAACCTTTCTTTTATCTACCTGAAAGGCGATTTCGACGTGATCGAAAGCCGTCTGAAGGCGCGTAAAGGCCATTTCTTCAAAACCCAGATGCTGGTGACGCAGTTTGAAACCCTGCAAGAACCGGGTGCAGACGAAAGCGACGTACTGGTGGTGGATATCGATCAGCCACTGGAAGGTGTTGTTGCCAGCACCATCGAGGTCATTAATAAAAGGCAGTAAGTTTTGAGTACATTAACGCTTGTTTTAACAGCAGTAGGCTCCGTTCTGCTGCTGTTGTTTTTAGTGATGAAGGCACGTATGCACGCCTTCGTTGCTTTGATGGTGGTGTCTATTGGTGCAGGTCTCTTTTCCGGTATGCCGCTCGATAAAATCGCGGCGACAATGGAAAAAGGGATGGGAGGTACGCTGGGCTTCCTGGCGATTGTGGTCGCTCTGGGGGCCATGTTTGGCAAGATTTTGCATGAAACGGGCGCAGTCGATCAGATTGCGGTCAAAATGCTGAAATCCTTCGGCCACAGTCGCGCGCATTATGCGATTGGGCTGGCGGGACTGATTTGCGCGCTGCCGCTGTTCTTTGAAGTGGCCATTGTTCTGCTGATAAGCGTCGCATTCTCGATGGCGCGTCATACCGGTACAAACCTGGTGAAGTTGGTGATCCCGCTGTTTGCGGGCGTGGCGGCGGCCGCGGCATTTCTGCTGCCGGGGCCTGCGCCGATGCTGCTCGCTTCTCAGATGCACGCCGACTTTGGCTGGATGATTCTGATTGGTCTGTGTGCCGCCATTCCAGGGATGATTATCGCCGGGCCGCTGTGGGGCAACTTTATCAGCCGCTACGTTGAGCTGAATATTCCAGACGATATTACCGAACCGCACCTGGGCGAGGGCAAAATGCCGTCCTTTGGCTTCAGCCTGTCGCTGATCCTGTTGCCGCTGGTGCTGGTGGGACTGAAAACTATCGCCGCACGTTTTGTGCCGGTCGGTTCTACGGCTTACCAGTGGTTTGAATTTGTCGGTCACCCGTTCACCGCGATTCTGGTGGCTTGTCTGGTGGCGATTTACGGCCTGGCGATGCGTCAGGGGATGCCGAAAGATAAGGTCATGGAGATTTGCGGTCACGCGCTGCAACCGGCGGGTATCATCCTGTTGGTGATTGGTGCTGGCGGTGTCTTCAAGCAGGTGCTGGTGGATTCTGGCGTGGGGCCGGCGCTGGGTGAAGCGCTGACCGGGATGGGCTTGCCGATTGCCATTACCTGCTTCGTGCTGGCGGCAGCGGTGCGTATCATTCAGGGCTCCGCGACCGTAGCCTGCTTAACGGCGGTGGGACTGGTGATGCCAGTAATTGAACAACTGAATTTCTCCGGGGCGCAGATGGCGGCACTGTCTATCTGTATCGCGGGGGGGTCGATCGTCGTCAGCCACGTGAACGATGCCGGTTTCTGGCTGTTCGGGAAATTCACCGGTGCGACAGAAGCACAAACGCTGAAGACCTGGACAATGATGGAAACCATCCTCGGCACCGTGGGTGCGATGGTGGGTATGGTGGCGTTTTCACTGCTCAGTTGAAAAAAGGTAGGCCGGGCAATCGCCCGGCCCTATTGTTTTATCCCTTCATCCACATCCGGATACCGTCCAGGAACATCTGGGTCGCCATCATCACCAGAATCAATCCCATCAGGCGTTCCAGCGCATTTACCCCTTTCTCACCCAGCAGACGCAGAAACAGCGACGACTGCAGCAGAATCACAAACGTACCGCCCCAGGCCAGCAGCAAGGCAATCACCAGATGCCCCATTTGATTCGGATATTGATGCGATAACAACATCAGCGTGGCCAGAATCGTTGGGCCGGCAACTAACGGGATCGCCAGCGGGACAATAAAGGGCTCTTCGCCTGCCGGAAGGCCTGCGCTGTTTCCGGTGGCGCTGGGGAAAATCATCTTGATGGCAATCAGGAACAGAATAATGCCCCCGGATATTGAAACCGTTTCGGCTCGCAAATTCAGGAATGCGAGAATTTTCTCGCCCGCGAAAAGGAAAATCAGCATCAGTAACAGCGCAATGAACAGCTCGCGCACCATGATTGCCCGACGCCGCTTCGGTTCGGTATGTTTCAGTACGGACATGAAAATGGGCAAATTACCGAGCGGATCCATAATCAGGATCAATAAAACGGCTGCAGAAATGATTTCATTCATAACTCAAATTCCCTGATAATTGCCTCGGACTTTCTGCTCGCTTAAGCAGCGGGATAAGTCGCATTTCTGATGGCATCGCTATCATTGATTAAATTCACTTGCGACTTTGGCTGCTTTTTGTATGGTGAAGGATGAGCCAGTAGGACACTGGTCAGCATACACAGCACACATCTTTGCAGGAAAAAACGCTATGAAAAATGTTGGTTTTATCGGCTGGCGCGGTATGGTCGGCTCTGTTCTCATGCAACGCATGGTTGAAGAGCGCGACTTCGACGCCATTCGCCCTGTTTTCTTTTCAACTTCTCAGCTTGGGCAGGCCGCGCCGACGTTCGGCGGTACCTCGACCGGCACACTTCAGGACGCTTTCGATCTGGACGCGCTGAAAGCGCTCGATATCATTGTGACCTGTCAGGGCGGCGATTATACCAACGAAATCTATCCAAAGCTTCGTGAAAGCGGATGGCAGGGTTACTGGATTGACGCGGCCTCTTCGCTGCGCATGAAAGATGACGCTATCATTATCCTCGACCCGGTTAACCAGGATGTTATCACCCGGGGTCTGAACAACGGGATTAAAACCTTCGTCGGCGGTAACTGTACCGTTAGCCTGATGCTGATGTCGCTCGGCGGTCTGTTTGCCCATGACCTGGTGGACTGGGTGTCGGTCGCGACCTACCAGGCGGCCTCCGGCGGCGGCGCGCGTCATATGCGCGAACTGCTCAACCAGATGGGCCAGTTGCATAACTACGTCGCTGATGAACTGGCAACGCCTTCCTCCGCTATTCTCGATATCGAACGCAAAGTTACCCAACTGACTCGTAGCGGCGAACTGCCGGTAGATAACTTTGGCGTCCCGCTGGCAGGTAGCCTGATTCCGTGGATTGACAAACAGCTTGATAACGGCCAGAGCCGCGAAGAGTGGAAAGGCCAGGCGGAAACTAACAAAATCCTTGATACCTCATCCGTCATTCCGGTCGATGGCCTGTGCGTGCGCGTTGGCGCGCTGCGTTGCCACAGCCAGGCGTTCACTATCAAACTGAAAAAAGACGTTTCCATTCCGACCGTGGAAGAACTGCTGGCGGCTCACAATCCGTGGGCGAAAGTGGTGCCAAACGATCGGGATATCACCATGCGTGAGTTAACCCCAGCGGCCGTTACCGGCACGTTGACCACGCCAGTTGGCCGTCTGCGTAAGCTGAACATGGGACCGGAGTTCCTGTCAGCCTTTACGGTAGGCGACCAGTTGCTCTGGGGGGCTGCAGAGCCGTTGCGACGTATGTTGCGCCATCTGGCGTAATCGCGTTGGTTTACAAGGGGTGCTGAGTCACCCCTTTTTATGCGTAAAAAAGGAGTAAACGCAAATGTATAGTCTTTATGCAGGAGTTAATGAAAGTGTTGGCTATTCTTTAAGGGTGTCCTGATCTCAGTATCAGGGCTTTACCTGAAGGTAGGACGGTGCAGAGAGGATGCACAATTGTGCTGCACCGTTCAGGTCAAAAAAAGTGTCGCTGACTGATGTCGAAAATCAGTTGGAGGAGTGACACCAAAAAACAGGATGAAAACCATGTCCGATCGTATCGATAGAGACGTGATTAATGCGCTAATCGCAGGCCATTTTGCGGATCCTTTTTCCGTACTCGGTATGCACCAGACCTCAGCCGGACTCGAAGTCCGCGCGCTTTTACCTGACGCCACTGAAGTGTGGGTGATCGAACCTAAAACCGGGCGCAAAGTCGGCAAACTGGACTGCCTCGACTCACGCGGTTTTTTCAGCGGTGTATTACCTCGTCGTAAAAATCCTTTTCGCTACCAGCTCGCTGTTGTCTGGCACGGCCAGCAAAATCTGATTGATGATCCCTACCGTTTTGGTCCTCTTATTCAGGATATGGATGCCTGGCTGCTGTCGGAAGGCACCCATTTGCGTCCGTATGAAACGCTGGGGGCGCACGCGGACACCATGGATGGCGTCACGGGGACGCGTTTCTCCGTCTGGGCGCCGAACGCGCGCCGCGTTTCCGTAGTCGGACAATTTAACTTCTGGGATGGTCGCCGTCACCCGATGCGTCTGCGCAAAGAAAGCGGCATCTGGGAACTGTTTATCCCCGGCGCACAGCATGGTCAGCTCTACAAATATGAGATGATCGACGCCAACGGTAATCTGCGGGTGAAAGCCGACCCTTACGCCTTTGAAGCACAGATGCGTCCGGAAACGGCCTCGCTCATTTGCGGTCTGCCCGAAAAAGTGGAACAGACCGAGGCGCGCAAAAAAGCGAACCAGTTTGACGCGCCAATCTCCATTTATGAAGTCCATCTGGGTTCATGGCGTCGCCATACCGACAACAACTTCTGGCTGAGCTATCGCGAGCTGGCTGACCAGCTCATCCCGTACGTGAAATGGATGGGCTTTACCCATCTCGAACTGCTGCCGGTGAATGAGCATCCGTTTGACGGCAGTTGGGGTTATCAGCCAACGGGACTTTATGCGCCAACGCGTCGTTTTGGCACGCGCGATGATTTCCGTTATTTCGTGAACGCCGCGCATCAGGCGGGCTTGAACGTCATCCTTGACTGGGTGCCGGGCCATTTTCCGTCGGATGATTTTGCTCTCGCGGAGTTCGATGGCACCAAACTGTACGAGCATAGCGACCCGCGCGAAGGGTATCACCAGGACTGGAACACGCTGATCTACAACTACGGTCGTCGTGAAGTCAGTAACTATCTGGTGGGCAACGCCCTGTACTGGATTGAACGCTTTGGTATTGACGCCCTGCGCGTGGATGCCGTGGCGTCGATGATTTATCGCGATTACAGTCGCAAAGAGGGCGAGTGGATCCCGAATGAATTCGGCGGCCGCGAGAATCTGGAAGCGATTGAGTTTTTACGCAATACCAACCGCATTCTCGGTGAGCAGGTGCCGGGGGCGGTGAGCATGGCGGAAGAGTCGACGGATTTCGCGGGCGTCTCCCGACCGCAGGATATGGGCGGCCTGGGTTTCTGGTACAAGTGGAACCTTGGCTGGATGCACGACACCCTCGATTACATGAAGCTGGATCCGGTTTATCGTCAATATCATCACGATAAGCTGACCTTCGGCATGCTCTACAACTATACCGAAAACTTCGTTCTGCCGTTGTCGCATGACGAAGTGGTCCACGGTAAGAAATCGATTCTCGACCGCATGCCGGGCGACGCGTGGCAGAAATTTGCCAACCTGCGCGCTTACTATGGCTGGATGTGGGCCTTCCCGGGTAAAAAACTGCTGTTTATGGGCAACGAATTCGCTCAGGGGCGCGAGTGGAATCATGACGCCAGCCTTGACTGGCATTTGCTGGAAGGCGGCGACAACTGGCACCACGGTGTGCAGCGTCTGGTGCGCGACCTCAACCTGACCTATCGTCACCACAAAGCGTTACATGAGCTCGACTTTGACCCTTACGGCTTCGAATGGCTGGTTGTCGATGATAAAGAACGTTCAGTACTGATTTTTGTCCGTCGCGATAAGGTCGGGAACGAAATTATCGTCGCCAGCAACTTCACGCCGGTGCCGCGTCACGGTTACCGCTTTGGCGTCAATCAGCCGGGTAAATGGCGCGAAATTCTCAATACTGACTCGATGCACTATCACGGCAGCAATGCCGGGAACGGCGGGGCGGTCCATACCGATGAGATTTCCAGCCACGGACGCCCGCAATCCCTGAGTCTGACGCTGCCGCCGCTGTCGACAATCTGGCTGGTTCGGGAGGCGGAATGACGCAACTGGTTGCCGGTAACGCCACACCGCATGGCGCAACGTATGACGGACATGGCGTGAATTTCACGCTCTTTTCCGCCCATGCCGAGCGCGTTGAGCTGTGTGTGTTTGACGCGTCGGGCAATGAGCAGCGCTACGACCTGCCAGCGCGCACCGGAGATGTCTGGCACGGCTATCTGGCCGACGCCCGTCCCGGTCTGCGTTATGGCTATCGCGTGCATGGGCCGTGGCAGCCAGCGCAGGGTCACTGGTTTAATCCGGCTAAGCTGCTGATTGATCCCTGCGCGCGTCGCGTAGAGGGCGACCTGAAAGATGACCCGCTGATGCATGCGGGTTATGACCAGCCGGATCATCGTGATAACGTCGCCATTGCGCCGAAGTGCGTGGTGACCGTCGATCGCTATGACTGGGAAGACGATGCCCCGCCGCGCACGCCGTGGGGCAATACCGTCATCTATGAGGCACATGTCAAAGGTTTAACCTACCTGCATCCGCAAATCCCGGCAGAGATTCGCGGCACGTACCACGCGCTTGGTCATCCGGTGGTGATCGATTATCTGAAGCATTTGGGGATTACCGCACTGGAATTGTTGCCCGTGGCGCATTTCGCCAGTGAACCGCGTTTACAACGGCTGGGGTTGTCAAACTATTGGGGCTACAACCCCGTCGCGTTGTTTGCGCTGCATCCAGCCTATGCATGCTCGCCAGAGACGG
This sequence comes from Citrobacter sp. MGH 55, assembly GCF_016906145.1. NCBI lineage: Bacteria > Pseudomonadati > Pseudomonadota > Gammaproteobacteria > Enterobacterales > Enterobacteriaceae > Citrobacter > Citrobacter sp. MGH 55. The sequence goes on along the minus strand of NZ_CP070239.1, from coordinate 872,923 downwards.
CGCTGGATGAATTTCGCGATGCCGTTAAGGCGCTGCACAATGCCGGCATTGAGGTCATTCTCGACATTGTACTCAACCACAGCGCTGAGCTGGATCGGGACGGGCCGCTCATCTCCCTGCGCGGAATCGACAACCGTAGCTATTATTGGATCAGAGAAGATGGCGATTATCACAACTGGACCGGTTGCGGTAACACGCTCAATCTCAGCCATCCTTGCGTGGTGGAGTATGCCCTTGAATGCCTGCGTTACTGGGTTGAAACCTGCCATGTCGATGGTTTTCGTTTTGATCTGGCATCGGTGATGGGGCGTACGCCGGCGTTTAGCCAGGATGCGCCGTTGTTTACCGCCATCAAACAGTGCCCGGTGCTGTCCGGCGTTAAGCTTATCGCTGAACCCTGGGATATCGGGGCCGGCGGGTATCAGGTGGGGAATTTCCCCGCACCGTTCGCGGAGTGGAACGATCATTTTCGCGATGCGTCACGCCGCTTCTGGCTACAGCGCAATGTGTCGCTCGGCGAGTTTGCCGGGCGTTTTGCGGCCTCCAGCGACGTGTTTAAGCGCGATGGGCGCAAACCTTCCGCTTCCGTCAATCTGGTCACCGCACATGACGGTTTTACGCTCAGAGACTGCGTTTGTTTCAATCAGAAACACAATGAGGCAAACGGAGAGGAAAATCGGGACGGAACCGACAATAACCATAGCAATAATCATGGTAAAGAAGGATTAGGCGGCACTCTGGAGGTCGTCGAACGTCGCCGCGACAGCATTCATGCGTTGCTGACGACGCTTTTACTTTCTCAGGGAACGCCCATGCTGCTGGCCGGTGATGAACACGGACACAGTCAGCATGGCAACAACAACGCCTATTGCCAGGACAATGCGTTGACCTGGCTGGACTGGTCGCAGGCGAGCGGGGGATTAATCGATTTTACCGCCGCATTAATCAAACTGCGCCAGCAAATCCCGGCGCTGGTGGGAGACTACTGGTGGGAAGAGGGAGATGGCAACGTGCGCTGGCTTAATCGCTACGCGCAACCACTGAGTGCGGATGAATGGCAAAACGGGCCAATGCAGATGCAAATCCTGCTGTCGGATCGTTTTCTTATTGCCATCAATGCCGCGCTTGATACTGCTGAAATTGTTTTACCTGAAGGGGAATGGCGCGCTGTTCCCCCGTTTGCCGGAGAGGATAATCCGGTAATTACGGCTGTCTGGCCGGGACCTGCGCACGGACTGTGTGTGTTCCAGAGATGATCAAAAAGGAGTTAGTCATGGTGAGTTTAGAGAAGAATGATCGTTTAATGTTGGCGCGCCAGTTGCCGTTGAAATCGGTTGCCCTGATTCTGGCGGGCGGACGTGGCACTCGTCTGAAAGATTTAACCAACAAACGTGCAAAACCGGCCGTTCACTTTGGTGGTAAGTTTCGCATTATTGATTTTGCGTTATCCAACTGTCTTAACTCCGGGATCCGCCGTATTGGCGTCATCACGCAATATCAATCTCACACTCTGGTACAGCATATTCAGCGTGGTTGGTCGTTCTTCAGCGAGGAGATGAATGAGTTTGTCGATTTGCTGCCTGCTCAACAAAGAATGCAGGGCGAAAACTGGTATCGCGGCACGGCAGATGCGGTGACGCAGAACCTGGATATCATCCGTCGCTATAAGGCGGAATATGTGGTGATCCTGGCGGGTGACCATATCTATAAGCAAGATTACTCCCGCATGCTGATCGACCACGTCGAGAAAGGCGCGCGCTGCACCGTGGCCTGTATGCCGGTGCCGATCGAAGAGGCCAGCGCGTTCGGCGTAATGGCGGTCGATGAAAACGATAAGATTATTGAGTTCGTTGAAAAACCGGCGAACCCACCCGCCATGCCAGGCGATGCCACGAAATCGCTCGCCAGCATGGGGATCTACATTTTTGATGCTGATTATCTTTATGAGTTGCTGGAAAAGGATGACAGCGACGAAGGTTCAAGCCATGACTTCGGCAAAGATATTATTCCGACAGTCACCAAAGCTGGCATGGCTTATGCACATCCTTTCCCGTTGTCCTGCGTTCAGTCGGATCCTGAGTCCGAGCCGTACTGGCGTGACGTCGGAACGCTGGAAGCGTACTGGAAAGCAAACCTCGATCTGGCATCCGTGACCCCGGAACTGGATATGTACGATCAGAACTGGCCGATTCGCACCCACATGGAATCGCTACCGCCGGCGAAATTTGTGCAGGACCGCTCGGGAAGCCACGGCATGACGCTGAACTCACTGGTTTCGGGCGGCTGTATTATTTCCGGTTCTGTCGTAGTGCAGTCCGTTCTGTTCCCGCGCGTGCGGGTGAATTCATTCTGTAATATTGATTCGGCAGTGTTGCTACCCGAAGTCTGGGTAGGACGCTCATGCCGCCTGCGTCGCTGCATTATCGATCGTGCCTGCGTTATCCCTGAAGGCATGGTGATTGGCGAAAATGCGGAAGAAGATGCCCGTCGCTTCTACCGCTCCGAGGAAGGCATTGTGCTGGTGACGCGCGAAATGTTGCGCAAACTGCAGGTCAAACAGGAGTGAGAATGCAGGTTTTACATGTATGTTCGGAGATGTTTCCCCTGTTGAAAACAGGTGGTCTGGCAGATGTGATTGGCGCGTTGCCGGCGGCGCAAATCGCGGATGGTGTTGATGCCCGCGTTTTGCTGCCCGCGTTTCCCGACATTCGTCGGGGCATCACGGATGCGCAAGTAGTCAGCCGTCGCGACACATTCGCGGGCAGGATTAGTCTGCTGTTTGGTCATTACAACGGTGTGGGGATTTACCTGATTGATGCCCCGCATCTTTACGATCGTCCGGGGAGTCCGTATCACGATACGAACCTGTTTGCCTACACCGATAACGTACTGCGTTTTGCGCTGCTGGGATGGGTAGGATGTGAAATGGCCTGTGGGCTTGATCCATTCTGGCGCCCGGACGTGGTGCATGCGCACGACTGGCATGCTGGCCTGGCGCCTGCGTATCTGGCCGCGCGCGGACGTCCGGCGAAATCGGTGTTTACCGTGCACAACCTGGCGTATCAGGGCATGTTTTATGCACAGCATATGAATGACATCCAACTGCCATGGTCGTTCTTTAACATGCATGGGCTGGAGTTTAACGGTCAGATTTCATTCCTGAAGGCCGGTCTGTACTACGCCGACCACATCACGGCGGTCAGCCCGACCTACGCGCGGGAGATCACCGAGCCGCAGTTTGCCTACGGTATGGAAGGGTTGCTGCAACAGCGCCATCGTGAAGGGCGGCTTTCTGGCGTTCTGAACGGGGTAGATGAGAAAATCTGGAGTCCAGAGACGGATCTCTTGCTGGCGTCGCGCTATACGCGGGATTCGCTGGAAGAGAAGGCGGAAAACAAACGCCAGTTGCAGATAGCAATGGGACTGAAGGTCAATGACAAGGTTCCGCTGTTTGCCGTCGTCAGTCGCCTGACCAGCCAGAAGGGGCTGGACCTGGTGCTGGAGGCGTTGCCGGGCCTGCTGGAGCAGGGCGGACAATTGGCACTGCTGGGGGCGGGCGATCCGGTGTTGCAGGAAGGTTTCCTTGCCGCCGCTGCCGAATATCCCGGTCAGGTCGGTGTGCAGATTGGCTATCACGAAGCGTTTTCGCACCGCATCATGGGCGGCGCGGACGTCATTCTGGTACCGAGCCGCTTTGAGCCGTGCGGCTTAACGCAACTCTACGGGCTGAAGTACGGTACGTTGCCGCTGGTACGGCGTACCGGTGGACTGGCAGATACGGTGTCCGACAGCTCGCTGGAAAACCTTGCCGATGGCATCGCCAGCGGGTTTGTGTTTGAGGACAGCAACGCCTGGTCCCTGCTACGGGCTATCCGGCGCGCTTTCGTGCTGTGGTCTCGACCTTCGCTCTGGCGGTTTGTGCAACGGCAAGCGATGGCGATGGATTTTAGCTGGCAAGTCGCGGCGAAGTCATACCGCGAGCTTTACTATCGCTTGAAATAGATATTCAGGAATCATCATTATGAATGCTCCATTTACCTATGCATCGCCGACGCTGAGCGTAGAAGCGCTTAAGCACTCTATCGCTTACAAGCTGATGTTCACGATTGGTAAAGACCCGGTTATTGCCAATAAGCATGAATGGCTGAACGCGACGCTGTTTGCGGTGCGCGATCGTCTTGTGGAGCGCTGGCTGCGTTCTAACCGAGCCCAACTGTCCCAGGAAACCCGCCAGGTTTATTACCTGTCGATGGAATTTCTGATTGGACGTACCCTTTCCAATGCGCTGTTATCGTTGGGGATTTATGACGATGTCCAGGGCGCGCTGGAAGCGATGGGATTAGATCTTGAAGAACTCATCGATGAAGAAAACGACCCGGGTCTCGGTAACGGCGGTCTCGGGCGGCTGGCTGCCTGTTTCCTGGATTCGCTGGCAACCTTAGGGCTGCCGGGGCGTGGCTATGGTATCCGCTACGACTACGGGATGTTCAAGCAGAACATCGTCGATGGGCGACAGAAAGAGTCTCCTGATTACTGGCTGGAATATGGTAATCCGTGGGAATTCAAACGCCATAACACGCGGTACAAAGTTCGCTTTGGCGGACGTATTCAGCAGGAAGGCAAGAAAACACGCTGGCTTGAAACCGAAGAGATCCTCGCGGTCGCCTACGACCAGATTATCCCCGGTTATGACACTGACGCCACCAACACGCTGCGTCTGTGGAATGCGCAGGCCAGTAGCGAAATTAACCTCGGTAAATTCAACCAGGGCGATTACTTCGCCGCCGTGGAAGATAAAAACCACTCCGAGAACGTGTCGCGCGTGCTGTATCCGGATGACTCCACCTATTCCGGACGCGAACTGCGTCTGCGTCAGGAGTATTTCCTGGTCTCGGCAACGGTGCAGGATATCCTGAGCCGTCACTATCAGTTGCACAAAACCTACGACAACCTCGCGGATAAGATTGCCATTCACCTGAATGACACGCACCCGGTGCTGTCGATCCCGGAACTCATGCGTCTGCTGATTGATGAACATCAGTTCACCTGGGACGACGCGTTTGAAGTGTGTTGCCAGGTTTTTTCCTACACCAACCACACGCTGATGAGCGAAGCACTGGAAACCTGGCCGGTGGATATGCTGGGCAAAATCCTGCCGCGCCATCTGCAGATCATCTTTGAAATTAACGACTACTTCCTGAAAACGTTGCAGGAGCAGTATCCGAACGATACCGGTCTGCTGGGACGCGCGTCGATCATTGACGAGTCCAACGGTCGCCGCGTACGTATGGCGTGGCTGGCGGTGGTGGTGAGTCATAAGGTGAATGGCGTTTCCGAGTTGCACTCTAACCTGATGGTGCAGTCGCTGTTCGCGGATTTTGCGACCATTTTCCCGACCCGTTTTTGCAACGTGACGAATGGTGTGACGCCGCGCCGCTGGTTGGCGTTGGCAAACCCGTCGCTTTCCGGCGTTCTGGACGAGAACATTGGCCGCACATGGCGTACCGATCTGAGCCAACTGCATGAACTTGAACAGCACTGTGATTTCCCGCTGGTCAATCATGCGGTACGTCAGGCGAAGCTGGAAAACAAAAAGCGGCTGGCAAACTATATCGCGCAGCAACTCAATGTGGTGGTGAATCCGAAATCGCTGTTTGATGTCCAGATTAAGCGTATTCATGAATATAAGCGTCAGCTAATGAATGTGCTGCACGTGATAACGCGCTACAACCGCATTAAGGCCGATCCTGATGCGCAGTGGGTGCCGCGAGTGAATATTTTTGCCGGTAAGGCCGCATCGGCCTATTACATGGCGAAGCACATCATTCACCTGATTAATGACGTCGCGAAAGTCATCAATAACGATCCGCAGATTGGCGATAAGTTGAAAGTGGTGTTTATCCCCAACTACAGCGTGAGCCTGGCGCAGTTGATCATTCCGGCAGCCGATTTGTCTGAGCAGATTTCGCTGGCGGGGACAGAGGCCTCCGGCACCAGCAACATGAAGTTTGCACTCAACGGCGCGTTGACTATCGGTACGCTGGACGGGGCGAACGTGGAGATGCTGGAACACGTTGGCGAAGAGAACATCTTTATCTTTGGTAACACGGCGGAAGAGGTCGAAGAACTGCGCAGGCAGGGCTATAAACCGCGTGAATATTACGATAAAGATGAGGAACTGCATCAGGTACTGACGCAAATCGGCAGCGGCATGTTCAGTCCGGAAGAGCCTGGGCGTTATCGTGATCTGGTGGATTCGCTGATCAACTTCGGCGATCACTATCAGGTACTGGCGGACTACCGCAGCTATGTCGATTGTCAGGACAAGGTAGACGACCTGTACGGACGTCCGGAAGAGTGGACCGCCAAAGCGATGCTCAATATCGCCAACATGGGCTACTTCTCCTCTGACAGGACCATCCAGGAGTATGCTGACCACATCTGGCATATTGATCCGGTACGGTTGTAAGTCGTCATGTTAAAAAAGGAGCCTTCGGGCTCCTTTTTTGTGCGCGGTGATTGCGCATTGATATGGAATAATAACCGTCTGCTGGTGTATAGTGTCCGAGGAATTAATTATAATTAATTGATAAGTATATGAAAAAAATCACAACATCGATTCCTGCCCTCGACAAAATTATGCGCGTCTTCGCTTATCTGATGGAATGCGATGGCGCGACGTTCACGCAAATTCATCAAAATTCAGGAATCGCAAAAAGCAGTACCTCCTCTTTACTGACGGGCATGGTTGCGCATGGCTTATTGCGTCAGGAAAAAGACAAATATTATCTTGGGTTACGGCTCTACGAATTAGGCAATAAAGCCGCTGAACAGTACGATATTAAAAAAATAGCGCTGCCCATACTGGAAGAAATTCGTAATGCGACGGGTTTAACCTGTCATCTTGGCGTACTTGAAGGCGACTCTCCTATTTATCTTCTCAAGCTGGAAAGCCCACAGGCAATTGTGATCCGTAGTTGGGAGGGCAAGCGCCTTTCGCTGCACAGTTCTGGTCTGGGGAAAGTGCTGATTGCCTGGCTTAATTCGGAAGAGCTGGATGAGTTGCTGCCGCCCGATCAGGTTCTGACGCGCTATACCGAAACGACGATTACCGATGTGGATATCCTCAAGCAGGAATTAGCCGGGATCCGTCAGCGCGGTTGGGGCTATGATAACGAAGAAGATTCTTTAGGCGTCCGTTGTATCGCGGTGCCCATATTTAATGCCGAAGGGAAGGTGGTGGCGGCCTTGAGTGTGTCAGGCGTCGCGTTCCAGATCCCGGATGACAAACGAGAAACGCTTGCCATGCAGATGATGGATGCCAGTCGTCGCCTGTCGTCGCTGTTGCGCTAGTCTTTTCGCTGCTAAATGAAAAGGCGGGCGCTAAGCCCGCTGATGAGAGTTACAACCCGGCGCGCTGTAGAACCTTTTTCAGGCTGGTGATATGTGCCTCACTTGCCGGTTGCACTGGCGGCATGACCTCAACCGAGATATCAATGCCACTGAGTTGGATGGCTTTTTTGATAATCCCGAAGAAAGGCGTATCCAGACTGTAAATAGTTGATAACGCAGACAGTCGACGTTGCAGGCGAAACAAGGTCTCATATTCTTTTTCGCGCCAGGCACGATAAATTCCACAGGTTAACTGCGGAGCAAAGTTAGCAGTTGCAGGGATCCCGCCATTTCCTCCCAGGATCAACGTGTCCATCATATATTCATCGTAACCAGAGAAAATAACAAAATCAGGGCGAATCGGTCGTACGGTATTGATGATTTCGCGAATATGGCTAATGTTATCCACGGTATCTTTTATGCCAATGATATTGGGAATGTCATGTGCCAGCCGGGTAATTAAATCAATGCTGAGATCCTGGCCGGTAAGCGCCGGAAAGTTATAGAGAATAACCGGCGTGTTGATACTTTCGGCGACAGTTTTGAAATGGTGATAAATATACTCATCGGTCAGTCGTGCATAATAAGGATTGAGGACCAGTACGGCATCGACTTCCAGACTGTCAGCATGCCGACCGTAATCAATGACGTCTTGCGTGCTGGTACTGCTGATCCCTAACAACACCGGAATTCGATGATTGATATGTTGAACGCAAAACTCAGCGGCTTCCAGACGCTGCTCTTTTGTCATATGGCAGAACTCACCGCCGCTGCCAAGTAATAATACGCCGTTAACCTCGTTCGCAATAAGATGGTCAAGTAAGGTCGCCATCCCTTTCTTATCTAATTTCCCCTGGGCATTAACAATGGTCGGAACAGGCGGAAAGACACCGTTGAATTTTTCAGTTTGCATAATGATTTTATCCTTAAAAGCAGGTGGGCTGGCGATAATGCCGCCCACCAGGGACGTTATTTAATCCAGGCTCCCGCCATTAATGAGGTTGCGTTGGTCGTAAATTGCTTAAAGACGCCGCGTCGATTTGAATAATCCGGTTTTGTCCAGTTTGTCCGACGGCGTTCAAGACAGTGCTGAATTTCTTCTTCTGTTTTGTACTCACCATGAATACCCACAATGTTGAGCTTGCGCCCCTTGACGTCCATTTCGATGAGGTCGCCGTCTTCGACAAGCGCAATGGGACCGCCATCGGCGGCTTCCGGTGAAACATGGCCGACGCAAGGGCCGCTGGTTGCGCCGGAGAAACGACCATCGGTAATCAGGGCGACTTTGCCATCAAGACGTTTGTCGTAAACAATCGCGTCTGTGGTCATGAGCATCTCCGGTGCTCCCGAACCTTTAGCCCCTTCATAACGGATAAAAATGACATCACCCGGTTCGATGTGGTTATGAATAATGGCTTGTTGGGCATCCTCTTCCGAATTGAAAACGCGCGCAGGGCCGGTATGGTGGTGCATATCTGGCGCGCAGGCGGCATATTTAATGACTGCGCCTTCTGGTGCGATATTACCTTTTAACACGGCAATCGACCCTTTCTTGGTGGCGTTTTCCGGCTTACGAATCACCTCTTCCGGGCTGACCCGATAATTACTCAAATAACCGTGGTTGCGGGTAAAGAAACCGGACTGATGGAGCATTTCCAGGTTTTCCCCCAGCGTCCGGCCAGTCACTGTCAGGACATCCAGATCCAGATAGTCGCGAAGATACCATTGCACCATCGGCACGCCGCCCGCGAACCACATCATTTCAGTCACATACTGACCGCTGGGTTGAATGTTGGTGAGGTAAGGGATCTCATTGTTTATCTGGTCAAACAACTCAGGTTTCAGTTCCCAACCCAGTTCATGGGCGATCGCCGGGAGATGGATCATGGCGTTGGTGCTGCCACCGATGGCGGCATGGACCTTAATGGCGTTTTCAAAGGCGGCAGGCGTGAGAATTTTATGCGTCGTGATATTTTTCTCTGCCAGGTATAACGCCTGATGACCGGCGTTTCGCGCGATGCGGCGAATTTCCGCCAGTGTCGAGGGCAGCAATGCGCTTCCCGGTAAGGCAAGGCCGAGCGCTTCAGACATGCACTGCATCGTGCTGGCGGTGCCCATAAATTGGCACGCGCCTGCTGTCGGGCAACCGCACTGCTGCATGGCTTCCACCTGCTGGATGGCTATCTCGCCTTTCTTGAGTTTGGCGGTAATACCACCGAGATCGGACGTGCTCATATTCGGTGCCGGACGCATTGAGCCGCCGGGGATATGCAGCATCGGTAGATTCAGGCGCGCAGCGGCGATCAGATGCGCCGGGATCGATTTATCACAACTGGAGATCAAGATACCGGCATCGTATGGCACGACGGAAGCATGAATTTCGACCATGTTCGCGATAGCCTCACGGGAGGCTAAGATATAGTTCATCCCGTCATGACCCTGACCCCAGCCATCACAAATATCGGTCACGTGGTGACGAACGGCACGACCGCCGCTTTCGTGAATGCCTAAGACGGCTTCATCGCCCAGATGATTAAGATGAAAGCTACCGGGATGACTTTCGCCATAGCAATCATCCACCAGAACCTGCAGTTTATTGACATCTTCTTTGGTGTAATTCATCCCCAGACGCAGGGCGTCCAGTTGTGACCACAGGTCACGGGCGTGTTGGCATTTCTGACTCATTTGGCGATTCCTTCTTGTTTGAGTGACGTCTCAGGCGCCGATGCATGATGAGGGTTGCTACTGCCTGCAGGACGGGCAGTAACCGAAGGTAAACTGAACAGCAGCGCGACGGCGATGAGGAGTGCGGCAACCAGCACCGTCATCCCCGCCGTTTGTGAGAATGTGACGGTTAACAGGCCCACCAGATAAGGACCAATAAAACCGCCAATGTTGCCTAATGCGTTGATGGTGCCGCGTACGCCGCCCAGCACGTTGGGAGCGAAGAGTAATGGCGGTAATGTCCAGAACGGTCCCGCATAGGCCTGCAGGAAGAAGCCGCAGATGACCATCATGCCGTACGCCAGCCAGATGTTATCTTTCAACAGCAGGGAGAGTGCGAGACAGGCGGCAAAGCCCAGCAACGGAATTGCCGTATAGAGGCGGCGATTCATGGTTTTGTCGCACCATTTGGCAATGTAGTACTGACCGACGATGCACAAAATGTACGGTGCCGCAGTCAGTAAGCCGACGATAGTCATTCCGCTGCCGGTCAGGTGTTTAATCAGGTTTGGCATCCAGAGGGCGAAGCCGTAGAAACCAACCTGCACGAAGAAATAGATACCGATCAGTTTCCATAAGTTAATGCTGCTCAGAACATTGCGAATGCTGCTTGTCTCATCTGCGATCGTCAGTGCGCGATCGGCCTGCAGTTTCTGTTCGATCCAGGCGCGCTCTTTAGGATCCAGCCATTTGGCCTGATGAGGATGGTCAGAAACCAAAGGCAGCCAGACGAACAGCAGGCCGAGAGAAAGTAAGCCTTCGATGATGAACATTTCTCGCCAGCCATAGGTTTCGATCAGCCAGCCGGAAAGCGGCCCGGTGATGATTGAGGCCACGGCAAGGTTCATCTGGAAATAGGCAATCGCTCTTGCGCGTTCTTCATTGGGGAACCAGTGACCGATCAGCGCCAGAATAGCGGGATAGACCGCACCCTCAGCGACGCCAAGGACAAAGCGGATAATCAGCAATTGGGTTGGAGTCTGGACGAAGCCTGTCAGTAGCGCGAACCCGCCCCATGCGACGATGGTCCAGGCAATTAATTTCTTGGCACTGTATCGTTCCGCAATTTGACCGCCGGGAATTTGCAAGAAGATATAACCAATAAAGAAAATACCGGCGACCAGACCGGCAAACGAGGCGGTCATCCCCAGGTCTTCGTCCATTCCTCCCGCAATCCCAATTGCGATGTTCGTCCTGTCCATGTAAGCCACGATATAAACGAGGATGGTAGCTGGAATGATGTGCAGCCAGCGCCCTCGCGTAGTCGGTTTATCGAGTTCAATGCTCATTAGCGCATCCCTTAATAGTAGAGGTAGTTTGTTCTGTATATAGAACTATTGTTCTGTATGCAGATACTATGAGGGGATAAATTTTGAGCGTCAATTCCATATTCTCAGCAAGGTTATATTTTGTGATTTGCTTCATATCCTGCTGCAACACTCACCGGAAAGTGTTCTGGCACGAAAAAAAGAGGGTTGAAAACAAAGGGGAACGGCTGACTGGCTGATTCTGGTTACCGATTTTCGCCGGAAGAAGAATGCACACGTGAACAGGCAACGTATTCCATACGGGGAATGGCGGTGTTTTTTGAGGATTTCAGGGACGGGGAAGTATGTGTTTCGTCATCGCAGTGCGCGTTGTGCTGTAGAGGGAAACATAAAAACGCCCGATAGCTTGTTGCTATCGGGCGTGAGGAGATTACGATGCCAGTGAAAGCTGATGTTTCGCGACGTACTCCGCCAGCCACTGGGTCATGCGGGACTGCTGTTCGGCGTTGAGCCACATCCCTTCTTTGGTACGACGCCACAGCGCATCGTCTGCACGGCGAACCCATTCGTGGTCTACCAGATATTTCAGCTCTGCTTCGTAGAACTCATGGCCGAAATCTTCGCCTAAATCCGCGACAGAGGTGGCTTCGCCGAGAATCCACTCTGTGTTGCTTCCGTAGGTGCGTGAGTAATGGCGCGCCAGCGATTCTGTCAGGAACGGATAACGACGGCGCAGTTTCGCCGCGTAGTCTTCGCGATCGCCACCGATTTCACCGCCTGGCAGCACGCAGTCTTTGGTCCATGCCGGGCCAATGCCCTGATAGTACGACGACAGTTTCTCCATCGCGTGCTCGGCGAGCTTACGGTAGGTGGTCAGTTTACCGCCGAAGACAGAAAGCAGCGGCGCTTTGCCATTTTCATCATGAATATCCAGCGTGTAATCGCGGGTGATGGCCTGTGGTGAATCCGACTCGTCGTCGCACAGCGGACGCACGCCGGAATAGGTCCAGACGATATCGTCACGACCAAGCTGTTTCTTAAAGTGCGCGTTATAGACTTTCAACAGGTAATTGATTTCGCTTTCGTCGATTTTTACCGCTTTCGGATCGCCTTTGTACTCGACGTCGGTGGTGCCGATGATGGAGAACTCATCCATCCACGGAATAACAAACACAATGCGTTTATCTTCGTTTTGCAGAATGTAGGCTTGTTTCTGGGTATGGACGCGCGGCACCACGATGTGGCTGCCTTTGATCAGGCGAATACCGTATGGCGAAGGCAGATGCATACCTTCGTCGAAAAATTCTTTTACCCACGGCCCCGTGGCGTTGACCAGCCCACGCGCCTGCCAGGTGAATGTCTTACCGGTATCGATATCTTCGGCTTCGACGATCCACAGACCGTTTTCACGACGCGCAGAGGTTGCACGAGTGCGGGTTAACACTTCCCCACCTTTTCGCACCACCATCTGGGCATTGGCCAGCACCAGACGCGCATCGTCGACCCAGCAGTCGGAATATTCGAAACCGCGCACAATTTCCGGTTTCAGTACCGACTCTGCGCCAAAACGCAAACCGGCAGAACCCGGTAAGCTGGTGCGTTTACCTAAATGATCGTACATAAACAGACCAATACGAATCATCCATGCCGGACGCAGGTGAGGGCGATGCGGCAGGCGAAAACGCATTGGGAAGGCGATATGCGGGGCCATTTTCAGCAGCACTTCGCGTTCAGCCAGCGCTTCGCTCACCAGCCGGAATTCGTAGTGTTCCAGGTAGCGCAAGCCACCGTGGATGAGTTTAGAACTGGCAGAGGAGGTTGCGCACGCAAGATCTTGCGCTTCCAGCATCAGCACGGATAAACCGCGTCCAGCGGCATCTGCCGCGATACCGGCACCGTTGATGCCTCCCCCTATCACAATCAGATCTTTGGTTTCCATGCTGCCCTCGTGCGCTTTCGTTATGGCTCATAAATGTTCGTTATCGAGCATAATAGCAAAGAAACGCTCCATTGGTAACATCGAATAAACAATTTACAGTGATACATATAACATTATGGCGTTTCACTCCCATGGGGACGTACACTAACGGATAAAATGCCGAAAACGTTTCACCTGCACGATAAAGAAGAGAATGTATGGATCAGTTTGAATGTATTAATGTTGAAGAAGCGCACCAGAAGCTGCATCAGGGCGCGGCGGTACTGGTGGATATCCGCGATCCACAAAGTTTTGCGATGGGGCATGCTCCCCAGGCATTTCACCTGACGAACGACACGCTGGGCTCGTTTATGCGCGATCACGATTTCGATACGGCGGTTTTGGTCATGTGCTACCACGGCAACAGCAGTAAAGGCGCGGCGCAATATTTGCTTCAGCAAGGCTATGACGCGGTCTACAGCGTTGATGGCGGTTTTGACGCCTGGCATCGCCATTTCCCTGCCGAAGTGGCATACGGTTCGTCTTCATAGCCAACAAAGATGCAGCTTGAAATTAGAAGGGTATATATACTGTCCTCTTTTGTATGGATTAAGCGACAGCAACCATGTTGATGATTACCTCTTTTGCTAACCCCCGCGTGGCACAGGCCTTTGTTGATTACATGGCGACGCAGGGCGTTATCCTGACCATTCAACAACATCATCAAAGCGATGTCTGGCTGGCGGATGAAACGCAGGCCGAACGTGTGCATGCTGAGCTGGCGCGATTTATGGAGAACCCTGGCGATCCGCGCTATCTCGCGGCCAGCTGGCAGTCCGGTCATACTGGCAGTGGGCTGCGTTATCGCCGCTTCCCGTTTATTGCCACACTGCGTGAGCGTGCCGGTCCGGTCACCTGGCTGATTATGGCGGCCTGCATTCTGGTATTTATCGTCATGAATATCGTTGGCGATCAAACCGTAATGGTGTGGCTGGCCTGGCCGTTTGACCCATCATTACAGTTTGACGTCTGGCGCTACTTCACTCACGCCTTCATGCACTTTTCGCTGATGCATATCCTCTTCAACCTGCTGTGGTGGTGGTATCTTGGTGGTGCGGTTGAAAAACGTTTAGGCAGCGGCAAACTGATAGTGATTACGGTCATCAGCGCCCTACTGAGCGGATATGTACAGCATAAGTTTAGCGGCCCGTGGTTCGGCGGGCTTTCCGGCGTCGTTTATGCGCTGATGGGTTACGTCTGGCTGCGTGGCGAGCGCGATCCGCAAAGCGGAATCTACCTGCAGCGCGGGCTGATTATTTTCGCGCTGATTTGGATCGTCGCCGGATGGTTTGATTTGTTTGGGATGTCGATGGCCAATGGCGCACATATCGCCGGGCTGGCAGTTGGGTTGGCAATGGCGTTCGCGGATACGTTAAATGCGCGAAAACGAACATAGTTCCAGGGAATAACAATGAAACAAACACAACGACATGATGCAATCATTGAGCTGGTAAAAAAACAGGGATACGTCAGTACTGAAGAGCTGGTGGAGCATTTCTCCGTTAGCCCACAAACGATTCGCCGGGATCTCAATGACCTGGCCGATCAAAACATGATTCTGCGTCATCACGGTGGCGCGGCGCTACCGTCCAGTTCCGTCAACACACCGTGGCACGATCGTAAAGCCACGCAGACGGCGGAAAAAGAGCGTATTGCGCGTAAAGTTGCCTCGCAGATCCCTAACGGTTCAACGCTGTTTATTGATATCGGGACCACGCCCGAGGCGGTGGCGTACGCGCTACTCGACCACAGCAATTTACGTATTGTGACCAACAACCTCAACGTGGCGAACACGCTGATGGTAAAAGAGGATTTTCGCATTATTCTCGCGGGTGGTGAACTTCGCAGCCGGGACGGCGGTATTATTGGCGAAGCGACGCTCGACTTTATTTCTCAGTTCCGCCTGGACTTCGGCATTCTGGGGATCAGCGGCATCGACAGTGACGGCTCGCTGCTGGAATTCGACTATCACGAGGTGCGTACCAAGCGCGCAATTATTGAGAATTCCCGCCACGTCATACTGGTGACGGATCATTCGAAGTTTGGCCGTAATGCGATGGTGAATATGGGCAGTATCAGTCTGGTGGATGCGGTATATACCGATGCTCTGCCACCAGCAGGGGTAATGAAGGTGATCACCGATAACCATATTCAACTGGAACTGTGCTAAAG
>NZ_CP070239.1:846812-850434 GCF_016906145.1 Citrobacter sp. MGH 55 | reverse complement strand
CTACACCCCATAACCCATCATTTTCAGCAGCCGCTGCGCGTGTTGGACCGCATCCTGACGGTGCGCCACGCCCAGTTTTTGATACAAATTACGGATATGCGTCTTGATGGTGGTCGCCGCTACCGCCAGTTCGCCAGCGATTTGCTCGTTGCTGTAGCCGGAATAGATCAGCCCCAGCACCTGCCATTCGCGCTGCGTCAGCGGACTGGTGCGGATTAGCTCTGGTACTTCCGGGTGGTTCAGCAGGCGCTCAACAAAGCTTTCGTCAAAGTGGGCGAACTTGTGGCGGTGATGCTGGTTGATCTCACGCAGAATGCGCTGCGCGCGGTGTTGGTCCAGTTCCGGCAGCGTATTCAGTTGAATAAGCTGGCGTAGTTGCTGCGCCATCGACTCGCCTTCAATCACGAAATGGCTGATGAATCCGGTGCGATTGGCTAATTGCAGGGCATCAAGCAGCACGCGCTGCGCGTCATTTTTGCGCCCGGCCTGCCAGTAAAGTTGGTTGAGCAGCAGCAGGTTACGGTTAAGGTCGCTCATCAGGCGCAGGCTTCGTGCGTTTTCATTCAGCTCTTCGAGTACGATTTCAGCGGGTTCAAATTCACCCAGCAGAATTTGCGCTCTGGCGATATTACGCCACTGGCCTTGCAGGAAGTGGTTATTGGCAAACTCCGGTTTCGGCGTCTGGCGCAGCCAGTTGGCGGCCGACTTTTTATCGCCGACCATTTGCCAGTAGATCACCCGAACTTTATCGGCGTTTGAGATCCAGTCGCTATGGTAGTGACCGTTGCCCAGCAGATTCTCCAGGCGGTTGAGATGGCTGCGGGCATTGTCCAGATCGCCACGGGCCAGCGAGCACTGCACCAACAGCGCCAGACACTGTAATTGTTGTTGCGGCTGAAAGGCGGAAAGCACTTCGATACCGCTGCGCGCAGAAGCTTCCGCTTCATCCAGTCGCGCCCATGCCCACAGCAGTTGGGCCCGAATGCGCACCAGAAATTCGTGCATGGGCAATTGTTCCAGATGCTGATCTTTAATCAACTGGAACGCTTTCTCCTGGGTTTCCCAGGCGGCCTGCAAAAAACCCTGGGCAAAGAGGATTTCACTTTGCTGGATCAAGCTCCAGAGCGCGTAGTGCCAGACATCATGATGACGCGCCATCTGTTCGGTCTGCTGCATCAGTGTTAAGGAGCGAGAGAGATCGCCTTTACAGTGCAGCACTTCGCCGTGCACCGAGGTTGCAACAATACGGCTGTAATACAAGGCGATGGGCAACTCATCCAGCGCCAGTTTCGCCAGGCGTTCAGCCTCATCGGGATTGCCGTCGTTGATCGCCACCTGAGCGCGGAGCGCGTTAAACTCGGCATGCAGCGTGCTGTCCATCACGCCCTGAATCTCTTGTTCGGCACGGGCCAGCAGGGTGTTTACTTCGCTGTAGCGATGCTGGCTCTGCATCAGCCAGGCCTGTAACAACACCAGACGCGGGTTTTCCAGCAGGCTTTCCCACGGCAGCGCTTTTAGTGACTCTTCCAGCAGCGCCAGTTCGCTGTGGTTAAACAATCCCCACGCGTGGTTAAGCAAAATATCGCGCAGCATATGCGCATCGCCGGCCGCCAGCGCATGGTGGATGGCTTCGCTGGGGAAACCCTGCGCCATCCAGCTTTCCGCTGCGGCGCGATGGATATCAGGTAACTCGGTCGCCAGTTCCCACTGGCAGCGCTGGCGCAGGAAACTGCCAAACAGCGGGTGATAACTGAACCATTCGCCGGAGTCATCCATCCGTTGCAGGAAAAGCCCTTGCCGCTCGATCTCTTCCAGCCGCATCTGACCATTTTCTTCGCCGGTTACACGTACAATCAGCGCATCGTTCATTGACCGTAAAACTGCACTTTTCAGCAGGAAAAGGCGGGTGCTGACATCGACGCTGTCCAGCACTTCATCGACCAGATAATCTGAAAGATGGCTGGCGTTAATTCCCGCCAGACGGCGTGCCGACTGATGCGCTGAGTGGTTGTTTTGCCGCGCAGAGAGGGCGATGAGCTGTAATGCGGTCGCCCAGCCTGCCACATCGTCACACATCCGGCTGCTTTCGGCGGCTTCGATGGGGGAGGATAAGCGGCGGTCAAAAAACTGTTTGGCTTCCTGATGATTAAAGGCCAGTTGCTGACTGCCTATCTCCAGAAGCTGGTCGCGCACGCGCAGGTTGGCAATCCCCAACTGCGGTAAATTACGCGACAGTACCACCAGCGTGAGATTTTCAGGCTGATGACGCAGGAAGAAGCGCATGGACTCATGAATCACCGGATTAGTGATAAGATGGTAATCGTCGATGACCAGATACAGCGGGCGATGCCATTCCGCCAGCTCAATAAAGAGCTGCGCAAAAAGCGAAGTCAGACTGACATACTGCCGTTTTTGCACCATCACTTCGCTGGTGGTGCAATGACCGTTAGTGGCCTGCTGTACCGCGGCAATCAGATAGCTGGCAAAACGCTCCTGCTGGTTGTCGCCCTCATCCAGTGAGTACCAGCCGAGTTCGGCCCATTGTGAAATGAGCGTAGTCTTCCCATAACCTGCAGGACTTGTGATCAGGGCCAGCCTGAAATTGTTCGCGCCGGAAAGTTTAGCCAACAGGCGCTCACGGACCACTGTATGGTCGAGACGAACCGGACGACTTAGTTTGGACGGAATCAACATAGTTAACACTTCACTGTGGAAAATGGGGGACTGCGATTTTTTTTTGCGCTTCGTAATTAATAGATATAAGGTCGGCCAGATTAGGAACTTTTGCAAGGTATGTCCGGTAATGAACCGCCTTAATTTGCACTACATCACAAATTTATCTGATGGATAACCTCTACTGGATACGGGCTGGCGGAGGGGATGTCGGGGTATTTACTTTTGCTAAAGAATCCTGACACTTTGTATAGGCTCACGACTCTGTCCGTGACAGACGAAATTGTAACTTACCGTGATAAAATTTTTACCGACAAAGGTAATCAGAGGTGAGGATGTTATCGATATAAAAAAGGTAATCTTATTCTCGTTATTATTAGCAGTTTCTATGACTGCTCTTACCAGAAACTACGATTATCAACAAGGGTTTCGCAAAGCTTAACATCAGTCACATGATAATCATGAAGGTTGTCCTGCGGGCAGGAATGGTAGGAAAGTGCCAGCAAGAGAAATGGCACAATAMAGTTWGCAATAAAACCGATTATAAAGAATAAGGTGATAGCGGCGAGAACCCATCCTTCAAAAGGATCGGGAAGTGCCTTGTATTGCAAATCATCGGTAAATAAAACACGAACCATAGCAATCACAACATACATGACCAGAGGTATAGCTCCTATAAGTGCACAAGTTTGATTATAAGAAATAACGTCTCCCATCCTCATTAAAGATAAAAAATCCGTCATAACCAATCCAAAGAATAAGAAATCCAAAAAGCCAAAACAAAAAATAATAAAAAAAATAATTATGATTTGGAGTCGTAATTTTCGCATGCCTGTTTGCCTGTACATAAATGAGAGTTAAAAAAAACTACGATTATCAACAAGGGTTTCGCAAAGCTTAACATCAGTCACATGATAATCATGAAGGTTGTCCTGCGGGCAGGAATGGT
>NZ_CP070239.1:797285-846261 GCF_016906145.1 Citrobacter sp. MGH 55 | reverse complement strand
CCACCCCAATCACAACCCCCGACACTACCGCTTTAGCCATGTCCATTGAAATATCGACCAGAAAATCCACCATCTGATAATCTGTTTAAAAATCAATTCGATGGCTCGCCAGGCCAGAGAAAAATAGAGGCAATATCTGACACCACTGCTGATACTGTTGTAAAGCCCACGTTTACCGATGGCCATTTCCAGTATTTGCGGATGCCTGGCACCGTAGCGGGTCCCGTTAAGAATACGGCGTAACGCAGGGTATCCCGTAATTTTTATATAGGCTTTGCCGCCCACGTTGTACTCGATCGCTTTTATTTTTAATACAGTAAAGTTAAAAACCAATTCGTTAGCCGGGTTGTAATATGTTGTGAGCTTAGACAGACTGCGAAAGGCATCCAGTCCATCTTTCATATTCCCCGGCGCTGCGCGGTACGAAAAAAACTGATCAATTCCTCCCATTAAGTCATCCACGACTTGCTGTGCTTCTTCTATCGTCAACAGGAGGATATGGTGGTGTTGTGTGATGAATGATCCATCCATAAAAGCCATATCGCGCTGCACAGGGTTCATTGAACTCCAGTGGATGTCTGCTGAGCCGCGCAGCGGATCGCCATCGGGATGACGTGAAGTGTTCTCGTACAACGAAGAAGAGGGACGATGACGCATGCTATTTCCTTATATATGTTATTCAGACTCAGAAGAGCCGGTCGCTCCAAAAGCTAAAGGCGCTGGTGCTCGCCATACAGTGTTCCCAACTGATGGACTCATACGTAAAACAAACACGTTCCTGTGCTTCGTTTCCATGTTCAATAATATTATGTGGCACAATTATTTTGATGTTAGAAATATGAGCTTTGAATAGTTTAATTTTATAGTAGATCTCCTGTTGACCTCCTGGATTAACGCGATACAGGTCGAGTTCACACTCAAGTGTTTCGTTATCGTTGATGGCTTTGCTGAGTAACGGCGACGAACGGTCAACGGGCTTAATTATTTGCAATTCATGATGACAAACATTTTGTTGCCGTGATGTTTCATGTTCAAGTGCGTAAATCATTATCTGATCAATATGACGGGTTTGAGATTTATTACCTATTGAACTCCGGGAGCCGCACTGCGCTGATATATCTCCCTGAATCTCTCCTGTCAGCGTGAGCCAGGATAAATGGGACATATTATTTCCTTTTAATTTATTAGTGGTGATAATATATTAAAATACAATAAAATTAGTGTGCGCTTGTATTATTGTCATTTCAACTGGTTTTGTTTTTATATGGACTTGAAACCAGAGAGATTCTTCATATCCGCGTTATATCATTTCTTCCCTGATTCTGTGATTAGAGCCAGGTAAAATATAAAAATGGTTTAAAATAAGTGTATGACTGTGAACTGAACAGTCGGGTGCGGTACGCGAGAGTGGCACCGATCACACTTTTACGCTCATCCCCACTACTCCTCCCCGCCTAATCAAGAGTGGGATGAGGAAGGTCAACATTGAGCCTGGCAAACTAGCGATAACGTTGTTTTTTACCAAAGGACCCGGAATTCCTATGTCACAGCCAACCTTCAATCAAGAGCAATTTCAGGCAGCCCTGACACGTCAGTGGCAGCGTTTCGGTTTACTGTCAGCTCACGAGATGACGTCCCGTCAATGGTGGCACGCCGTCAGCGGCGCGCTGGCGGAACTTCTCAGTGCCCAACCTGTGGCGAAACCGGCGAAAAATCAGCGCCATGTGAACTACATCTCGATGGAGTTCCTGATTGGTCGTCTGACGGGGAATAATCTGCTTAACCTGGGCTGGTATCAGGCGGTGAGCGATGCGCTGAAAGCGTACGACGTCCAGCTTACCGATTTGCTGGAAGAAGAGATCGACCCGGCGCTGGGCAACGGAGGATTAGGGCGTCTTGCCGCCTGCTTCCTGGACTCAATGGCGACCGTGGGTCAATCTGCCACCGGTTATGGTCTGAACTATCAGTACGGCCTGTTCCGTCAATCCTTTGCCGACGGCCAGCAAATGGAAGCGCCGGATGACTGGCATCGCGGCAGCTATCCGTGGTTCCGTCATAACGAGCAGCTTGATGTGCAGGTGGGTATTGGCGGTAAGGTGACAAAAGGCGGTCACTGGGAACCCGGCTTTGTGATTACCGGGCAGGCGTGGGATCTGCCGGTGCTGGGCTACCGTAACGGCGTGGCGCAACCGCTGCGTCTGTGGCAGGCCACTCACGCTCATCCGTTTAACCTGACCAAATTTAATGACGGCGATTTCCTGCGTGCGGAACAGCAGGGGATTGACGCCGATAAACTGACCAAAGTGCTTTACCCGAACGATAACCACACGGCGGGTAAGAAGCTGCGTCTGATGCAGCAATACTTCCAGTGCGCCTGTTCAGTGGCAGACATTCTGCGTCGTCATCATCTGGCTGGCCGCAAACTGCATGAGCTGGCGGATTACGAAGTCATTCAACTGAACGATACCCATCCGACCATTGCGATTCCGGAACTGCTGCGCGTGCTGCTTGACGAGCATCAGATGAGCTGGGACGACGCCTGGGCGATCACCAGCAAAACGTTCGCCTATACCAACCATACCCTGATGCCAGAAGCGCTGGAGTGCTGGGATGAGAAGCTGGTGAAAGCGCTGCTGCCGCGTCATATGCAGATCATCAAAGAGATTAACGATCGCTTTAAGACGCTGGTCGATAAAACCTGGCCTGGCGACAAGCAGGTTTGGGCACAGCTGGCGGTGGTTCACGACAAACAGGTGCGCATGGCGAACATGTGCGTCGTCAGCGGCTTTGCGGTCAACGGCGTTGCCGCACTGCACTCCGATCTGGTGGTGAAAGATCTGTTCCCGGAATATCACCAACTGTGGCCGAACAAGTTCCATAACGTGACCAACGGCATCACGCCGCGTCGCTGGATCAAACAGTGCAACCCGGAACTGGCTGCGCTGTTTGATAAAACGCTGAAGAAAGAGTGGGCGAACGATCTCGATCAGTTGATCAATCTTGAGAAGTACGCTGATGATGCTAAATTCCGCAAGACCTGGCGTGATATCAAGCAGGCCAATAAGGTACGTCTGGCTGAGTTTGTGAAAGTTCGTACTGGGATTGAGATTAACCCGCAGGCGATTTTCGATATTCAGATTAAGCGTCTGCACGAATACAAACGTCAGCACCTGAACCTGCTGCATATCCTGGCGTTGTATAAAGAGATTCGCGAAAACCCGCAGGCCGATCGCGTACCGCGCGTGTTCCTGTTTGGCGCGAAGTCGGCTCCGGGTTACTACCTGGCGAAAAACATCATCTTTGCCATTAACAAGGTGGCGGAAACCATTAATAACGACCCGAACGTCGGCGACAAACTGAAAGTGGTGTTCCTGCCGGATTACTGCGTGTCAGCAGCAGAAATGCTGATTCCGGCGGCGGATATCTCCGAGCAGATCTCCACAGCGGGGAAAGAAGCTTCCGGCACCGGCAACATGAAGCTGGCGCTAAACGGCGCACTGACGGTCGGCACCCTGGACGGCGCGAACGTAGAAATCGCCGAGAAAGTGGGTGATGAGAATATCTTTATCTTTGGGCATACCGTGGAACAGGTGAAGGCGCTGAAAGCCAAAGGCTACGATCCGCTGAAATGGCGCAAAAAGGATAAAGTACTCGATGCCGTGCTGAAAGAGCTGGAGAGCGGTAAGTTCAGCGCCGGCGATAAGCATGCCTTTGATCAGATGCTGCACAGCATAGGCAAACAGGGGGGCGATCCGTATCTGGTGATGGCGGACTTTGCGGCCTACGTTGAGGCGCAGAAACAGGTGGATGTGTTGTATCGTGACCAGGAGGCCTGGACGCGTGCGGCGATCCTGAACTCCGCACGCTGCGGTATGTTCAGCTCGGATCGCTCCATTCGCGATTATCAGACCCGAATCTGGCAGGCGAAACGCTAAGGAAGCGCGATGGATAGCAAACGTCTGGATAATGCCGCGCTGGCGGCGGGGATCAGTCCCAATTATATCAATGCCCACGGCAAGCCGCAGTCAATTGGTGCCGAAACCAAGCGACGTTTGTTGGATGCTATGCACCGTACCGCTGCCGCCGCAAAGGTAGCGGTGACGGCGGTGCCGAATGTGATGGTCTACACCGCAGGCAAAAAGATGTCGCTAGCGGTAGAGGGACACGGTGAATTCAACTGGCTGTTGACCACCGAAGAGGGTGTGCAGTTTAAGGGGCACGCCACCGGCGGGAAATCCTTTACTCTGCCGACAAAGCTGCCGCTGGGTTATCACACGTTGACCCTGACGCAGGATGAACAGCGACACCATTGCCGCATCATCGTGGCGCCAAAACGCTGCTACGAGCCGCAGGCGCTGCTGACCGGGCAGAAACTCTGGGGTGCCTGCGTACAGCTCTATACGCTGCGTTCAGAGCACAACTGGGGAATCGGTGATTTCGGCGATCTGAAGTCAATGCTGGTGGATGTAGCAAAACGCGGGGGGGCGTTTATCGGCCTCAATCCGATCCACGCGCTCTATCCGGCAAACCCGGAGAGCGCCAGCCCGTACAGCCCGTCTTCACGTCGCTGGCTGAACGTCATTTACATTGATGTGAACGCTGTCGATGATTTTCGCCTGAGTCAAGAAGCGCAGGCCTGGTGGCAGATGCCCGATACGCAGAAAATACTGCAACAGGCGCGGGATGCCCAATGGGTGGATTACTCGGCAGTCACCACGCTGAAGATGACCGCGCTGCGCATGGCATGGAAAGGGTTTGCCACGCGCGACGATGAACAGATGGCGGCATTCCGGGCGTTCGTGGCTCAGGAAGGCGACAGCCTGTACTGGCAGGCGGCGTTTGATGCGCTGCATGCCTGGCAGGTGAAAGAGGATGAACTGCGCTGGGGTTGGCCTGCCTGGCCGGAAGCGTATCAGTCTGTTGATTCGCCGGAGGTGGAAAAATTCTGTCACGAACATCGTGATGAAGTGGATTTTTATCTCTGGTTACAGTGGCTGGCGTACATCCAGTTTGCCGCCTGCTGGGAAAACAGTCAGGGCTTTAAGATGCCAATTGGCCTGTATCGCGATCTGGCGGTGGGCGTGGCGGAAGGTGGGGCGGAAACCTGGTGCGATCGCGAGCTGTATTGCCTGAAAGCCTCTGTTGGCGCGCCGCCGGATATCCTCGGTCCGCTTGGACAGAACTGGGGCCTGCCGCCGATGGATCCGCATATCATTACGGCGCGTGCCTACGAGCCGTTTATCGAACTCCTGCGGGCGAATATGCAAAACTGCGGCGCGCTGCGCATCGATCATGTCATGTCGATGCTGCGGTTGTGGTGGATCCCCTACGGTGAAACCGCCGACCACGGCGCCTATGTTCACTATCCGGTCGACGACCTGTTGTCGATTCTGGCGCTGGAAAGTCAGCGTCACCATTGCATGGTGATTGGTGAAGACCTGGGTACCGTTCCGGTGGAGATTGTTGGCAAACTGCGAACCAGCGGCGTGTACTCTTACAAAGTGCTCTATTTCGAGAACGACCATGAGAAGAACTACCGTGCGCCGAAAGCGTATCCGGAACAATCAATGGCTGTCGCGACGACGCATGATCTTCCTACGCTCAAAGGTTATTGGGACAGCGGTGATTTGACGCTGGGTAAAGCGCTGGGACTGTATCCTGATGAAGTGGTGCTGCGCGGACTGTATCAGGACCGTGAGCGGGCGAAACAAGGGCTATTAGATGCGCTGCACAAGTACGGTTGCCTGCCAAAACGTGCCGGGCGTAAAGCTTCGCTGATGGCGATGACGCCGATGCTCAATCGGGGGATGCAGCGTTATATCGCCGACAGTAACAGTGCGTTATTAGGGTTGCAGCCGGAAGACTGGCTGGATATGGCGGAACCGGTCAACATTCCGGGGACCAGTTCAGAGTACAAAAACTGGCGTCGTAAGCTCTCCGTGACTCTTGAAGCGATGTTTGCCGATGAACGGGTGAACAAGCTGATTAAGGATCTGGATAAACGGCGAAAAGCGGCAGCGAAGAAGACGTAAAAAAAAGAACCCGCCAACTGGCGGGTTCTTTTTAGCGTTAAACCACCGTTCCCAGCAGCAGACAGCCAATCAGTCCGCAGACAGAGATAATGGTTTCCAGCATCGACCAGGACTTGATAGTCTCGCCGATGGTCAGGTTAAAGTACTCTTTGAACAGCCAGAAGCCAGGGTCGTTTACGTGAGAGAAGATAACGCTACCGGAACCGACAGCGATAACCATCAGCTCAGGGCTGACGCCGGTGGTCGCGATCAGCGGTGCGACAATCCCACCCGCCGTAATTGCGGCGACGGTAGCAGAACCCAGCGCGATACGCAGAACGGCGGCGATAGACCATGCCATCAGCAGCGGAGAGATATTGGTTTCGTGCATCATGGACGCAATGTATTTGTCCACGCCGCTGTCGACCAGCACCTGCTTGAACGCACCGCCACCGCCGATGATCAACAGCATCATTGCGATAATTTTGATGGAAGAGGTCAGCGTATCGTTAATCTGATCCATTGAACGGCCACGGTTCAGACCGAAGGTGAACAGGGCGATCAGGACTGCAATCAGGGTTGCCATCACCGGGTCACCAAAGAACTCGGCAACAGGCAGGAACGCATGGCCTTTCGGCAGGATCATCTCTGCAATAGCGCGCATTGCCATCAGTACCACCGGAACCAATGAGGTCCAGACGCTGACGCCAAAGCTCGGCATCTCTTCTTCCGTGAAGGTTTTCGCGCTGTACAGACCTTCCGGGATCGGCTTATCGATGCCTTTCAGGCAGCGAGCGAAGACCGGACCCGCCAGAATGACGGTCGGGATTGCCAGGATCGTACCAAACAGCAGGGTTTTACCCATGTCGGCATGGAAAATGGTCGCGATAGCGGTCGGGCCTGGGTGCGGCGGCAGGAAGCCGTGCGTGACGGAGAGCGCCGCAGCCATCGGAACACCGACATACAGCAGCGGGATGTTAGCCGCGGCGGCAATAGTGAACACCAGCGGCAACATCAGCACAAAGCCCACTTCGTAGAACAGGGCAAAACCGACGGTGAAACCGGTTAATACCACGGCCCACTGAATGTGTTTCTTACCAAATTTCGCAATCAGCGTGGTGGCGATACGTTGCGCACCCCCGCAGTCTGCCAGCATTTTGCCGAGCATGGCACCAAAGCCCATAATCAGGGCAAGACTTCCCAGGGTGCCGCCGACACCCGCTTTGATGGAGCCAATGACTTTATCGAGCGGCATTCCTTGCATCAATCCAACCGCAAGCGCCACCAGGACGAGAGCGATGAAACCGTTCATTTTGAAGCGGATCATCAGGAGTAATAACAAAATTACACCGATAGCAACGATGACTAATGGCATGATTTACCTGGCCTTTCAATTTGTTATGGGTAACGTCAATGTTTTGACGACAAACTACGTTTGTCCCAACCGGGAACAGAGACGTAACGGCACCTCGACGGATTACCCTTAAAACTATCTAGTTTAGTCGGATGTGATGTGTGTGTTTGGTGCCCATATGAATGATACGGGTAACATAGGGTGATTGAGAATCACCCCGGCAGGCAAAATTTAAATTATGCGAGGCAGGTCAAATTATCGAAGAGGATATTGCTGAAGTCGCAAAGAGGGGCGCTATGCCCGATAAGCGTTAGCGCCATCGGGCAATACGCGAGCAGCGAACTTAGTAGTAGGAGTGTTCGCCGCGCTGGTGTTCGGTCAGGTCGCGAACGCCTTTCAGTTCCGGGAACTCGTTCAGCAGCTGCTTCTCGATCCCTTCTTTCAGGGTCACATCGACCATGGAGCAGCCGTTACAGCCGCCACCAAACTGCAGAATGGCGTAGCCTTCGTCGGTGATCTCCATCAGAGAGACACGACCACCGTGGCCGGCAAGCTGCGGGTTGATTTGCGACTGGAGCATATATTCCACGCGTTCCATCAGCGGCGCATCGTCAGCCACTTTACGCATTTTCGCGTTCGGCGCTTTTAGCGTCAGTTGGGAACCCAGTTGATCGGTCACGAAATCGATCTCAGCGTCTTCCAGATAGGGCGCGCTCAGCTCATCAACATAAGCGGTCAGCAGGTCAAATTTCAGGGCGGTGTCGGTTGCTTCCACGGCGTCCGGCGGACAATAAGAAACGCCACATTCAGCGTTAGGCGTACCGGGATTAATCACAAATACACGGATTTGTGTCCCTTCTTCCTGATTTGCCAGCAGTTTGGCAAAGTGCGCTTGTGCAGCATCGGAAATACGGATCATAGTAATGGCCTAATAGTTGACTATTTTAGTTGGTTATAATACGCCCATCATCGAGGCTCTACAAGGTTCGACACAGGCACCATACCTGGACAGTCGCCGCGCCGTTGCGTAAAAGCAGCTGTGCGATCTCCGCGACGGTACTCCCGGTCGTGATGACATCATCCACAACAACCATATGGAGTCCCTTCACCG
Organism: Citrobacter sp. MGH 55; assembly: GCF_016906145.1. Classification (NCBI taxonomy): domain Bacteria; kingdom Pseudomonadati; phylum Pseudomonadota; class Gammaproteobacteria; order Enterobacterales; family Enterobacteriaceae; genus Citrobacter; species Citrobacter sp. MGH 55. The sequence continues at coordinate 837,785 of NZ_CP070239.1, read as the reverse complement.
GCAATTCAAGGCGAAAGGCATTTTTCAGGTTGCGCTTGCGCAATCTGGCACTGAGATGGTGCTGAGTGGCGGTAGGGCGAATGCGCGTAACGCTTCGACAGTCCCAGGGACAACGCAGCCAGCGAGACAGCGACTGGCACAACAGATCGCTCTGATTAAACCCCCTGCGCCAGTGGCGGCGCTGCCATAGAGGAACGCTAATCAGCTTGTCCGGCAGGGTCAGCCCGGTCTGACGACGCGCCTGCAATACCTCCAGCAGCAAAACGCGCGACAGCGCGGGGGCGATGTCGTTGCGCCGGGAAAACTTAAGTTGATGAATGAGCGTGCTGAGCGGCGGGGCATAATCGCTGACGGTAATCAGTCGCTGCCAGGGCGGCGGTTTTTGCAGGCAGCGCCCGCAGGCCATTGTGGGATGCGCGGAGGGGAGTCCACATCGTGGACAGAGCGAGACGTGCCGACGCGCAGCGCGTTCGCATACAGAACAGATCCCCCAACGACTCAGCGCCAGCGGCATTCGGCATAGCCAGCATAATCCCGGTACTGTTAGCATAGATTCATCCTTGTTGGCGAAAAGAGAACAGTAACTGATGAATGACATCTGGTGGCAGACCCGTGGAGAGGGAAATTGTCATCTTGTGCTGCTGCACGGATGGGGACTTAACGCCGAAGTGTGGCATTGCATTAGCGAGGAACTGAGCTCGCATTTCACGCTGCATCTGGTCGATTTACCGGGTTTTGGCCGCAGCCAGGGTCTTGGGGCCATGACGCTTGAGGAAATGGCGGAGCGCGTCCTGGAACTGGCGCCAGAGAGCGCTATCTGGCTCGGCTGGAGTCTTGGCGGGTTAGTGGCGAGCCAGGTGGCATTAACTCATCCCGAGCGCGTTCAGGCGCTGGTGACGGTGGCGTCATCGCCCTGTTTCAGCGCACGTGAAAATTGGCCGGGGATTAAGCCGGAAGTCCTGGCGGGGTTCCAGCAGCAACTGAGTGAAGACTTCCAGCGGACGGTAGAGCGCTTTCTGGCATTGCAAACGATGGGAACGGAAACGGCGCGTCAGGATGCCCGCGCGTTGAAAAAGACCGTGCTGGCGCTGCCGATGCCGCCGGTAGATGTGCTTAACGGAGGGCTGGAGATCCTGAAAATGGTTGATCTGCGCGAGTCACTGACATCGTTAACGGTACCGTTCCTGCGTTTGTACGGCTATCTTGACGGGTTGGTTCCCCGCAAGGTGGTGCCACTGCTTGATGCACTATGGCCAGCGAGCGAATCGCTGATCTTTGCCAGGGCAGCGCATGCCCCGTTTATTTCGCATCCTGATGAATTCTGTCAGACGCTGGTGGCGCTAAAGCAAAGACTGTAACGCGAAGAAAAATGCCCGGAAAGTGCCTTACTTACCGGGCCGGAGATTAATGGTTCCGCGCGATGCAGCATAATCTCGTCATCAGGAACGACGGTAACCACCAGTGGCAACGACGCACCATACAAACGCCGTGCTGCTTGCGGACTCTCCGTAATACCTTAACGCAGCGCCCACCATTCACGCAGGCAGGCTTTGCCTTCCGGGCAACTTTTGCAGCTTCCGGAGAGACAGCCGTCAGGTTCTTCCTGAATCCGCATAGCTTTACCCATCATTTCCAGTTGACTGAGCATGGCGTCGATCATCGGCTGCGGCGTATGCAATGTATGGCTGATTTGCGCTGCCTCCATGCGCCCCCGCAAGGCCAATAAATCGCGAACCTGAATGAGCGAAGCCATCGTGACGCCTTAGTGACAATCGCCGGTGGTTGTACTGGCGCAGCAGTCGCTGGCTTTTTTCCGCGTGGCCAGCAGATTGACATCCACCCGGCTACGCGCCCGGCGCAGCAGTCCCAGCACCACAACGTTAAACAGGATCACGGCCAGGATACAAACCAGACTGTAGCGCGGATGCTCACTGTAGCTGGCGACCTGGTAGAACAGGGTTGACAGCGAGTAGGCGATGTTCAGCCCCCACAGAATGGAGAAGCCCATCCAGCCGCGGCTCGATTCACGGGCAATTGCCCCCATTACCGAGATGCAGGGAACGTACAGCAGGACGAAAATCAGGTAGCTGTAGGCTGCCGCCGCGCTGCCAAATTTCGCATCCATGACGCCCATTGCGCCAGTCGCCATTTCTCCGTCGCCTTTGCTGGCTTCAATAGGGTTCGCCAGTACGCTGAGGCTGAAAGTATCTTTCAGGCTCTGCCAGGTTTCATCCAGCGCGCTCAGCAGCTCATCGCCAAGATTAAATTCAGCCGGATTAAATTCCTCATCCTGAATGTTTTCTGCGGTATAGAGCGTGTTGAGTGTACCGACCACCACTTCTTTCGCCATCGCGCCCGTGAACAGCCCAACCGTTGCCTGCCAGTTGTCTTCATGAACACCAATCGGTTTAAAGACGGGGGTGATGACGCGACTGACGGAGGCCAGCGCCGAATCGTTGATATTATCGACAATCTTGCCGCTGAGTGAAAAGCTGTTAAACGCGCTCAGGAAGATGCTGACAATGACGATCACTTTACCGGCGCGCAGCACAAACCCTTTCAGGCGCTGCCAGGTCTGGATGATCAGGCTCTTGATATGCGGGACGTGATAAACCGGAAGCTCCATAACAAACGGAGACGCTTCGCCACGCATGATCGTGTGTTTGAGCATCAGGCCGGTCAATACCGCCATCACAATGCCCAGCACATACAGGGAGAACACCGCCAGCGCGCCGTTCTGCCCGAAGAAGGCCGCCGCAAACACGGCGAAAATCGCCAGTCGTGCCCCACAGGACATGAACGGTGCCATCATGATAGTCATCAGGCGCTCACGTGGCGCATCCAGGGTGCGGGCCCCCATCACCGATGGTACGTTGCAGCCAAAGCCGACAATCAGCGGGACGAATGATTTGCCCGGCAGTCCCAGCGCCTGCATCAGACGGTCCATCACAAACGCTGCGCGCGCCATGTAACCGGAGTCTTCGAGGAACGAGAGGAACAGGTACATCATGCCGATCTGCGGAACCAGCGGCAGAACGGTGTTAATCCCACCGCCCAGCCCTTGGGCGAGGAAAATGGTCAGCCAGTCCGGGAAGTGAAGGGTATAACCGATCCACTGGATACCGTGAATAAAAATCGCCACAGAGCCAGCATCAAAAATAGGGGCCAGCGCGCCGCCAATGTTAATGGCAAGCAGGAACATCAGGTACATCACAAACAGGAAGATCGGCAGACCGAGAAAACGGTTGAGGATGATTTTATCCACCGCCGTTGTAAAGCGGCTGGGCTCTGCTGTTAAAGTGTTGCTCACCACGTCGCAGATCGCCGCAATGCACTGGTAACGCGCATCGGCGATATGCAGTGCCGGGTCGTCCATCTCGTCGCTCAGATGCGCCAGCGAAATATCCAGTTGCGCAGCAGCGTCACCGGCGTATGCCCGGCTGTAGATATCCCCTTCCAGCATTTGCAGGCCGAGCCAGCGGCGCTGTTGTACCGGCATTTCTTTAGCCATGGCGTTTGCCAGTTTATCGGCCTCACGCAGCAGCGGCTGGGCGTAATGCACCAGTTCAACGTTTTCGTTCTTGTTGTGGCGGTCAATCGCCAGCTTCAGCGCTTCGATACCGCGTCCACGGGTAGAAACCAGCGGGACGACCGGGCAGCCAAGGCGGGTTGAAAGGGCGTCGATATCAATGCGGATTTTCTGTTTTTCCGCAATGTCGAGCATGTTGAGTGCAACAATGCAGGGAATGCCCAGCTCAAGCAGTTGCAGCGTCAGATAGAGGTTACGCTCAAGATTTGAGGCATCTACCACGTTAATTAACAGGTCGGCGTCGCCACTCAGAATGTAGTGGCAGGCAATCTGCTCATCCAGAGAGGTTTGCGAAGAGATGGTAGTGAGCGAATACGTGCCGGGCAGATCGACCAGCGTGACCTGATGATCCGTGGTCGTGAATTGCCCCTCTTTACGTTCCACGGTGACCCCAGCCCAGTTGCCTACGCGCTGGCGCGCACCGGTCAGTTGGTTAAACAGGGTTGTCTTGCCGGAATTTGGATTACCAATTAAGCCAATGGTTAATTTTTTCATCGTTATAGACTCACTGTATTAACAGGAAACCGCTTCCACTTCTAATAATGCCAGGTCTTTTTTACGCAATACCAGGCTAACGCGACGCGTTTCAATATGGACAGGATCGCCTAAGGGGGCGACGCGCACCACGTTAAATGAGGAACCCGGGAGCATGCCGAGGGAAAGCAGTTTCTGACGGTATGCAGGACTTATTTCACGGGCAAAACCGGTAATTTTCCACGCAGTATCTGGAGTAAATTGCATAAGAGCCTACTTATTTCTCGCTAACTGGATGTTTACCTCATGGGGCAAAGGGGCGCGGCATGAGACCAGATGATTAGCCAACGAAGGAAAGAGTAAATAATCAACAATGCAATGATAATGAGAATGGTTTTTATCTTCAACCGATTAAATGTGACGGAATGTTGGTTTGAATAATAATCTGCGTCATTTTTGATATGGCTCAAAAATAATAACCAGCAGGTGAAATGATTTGAATTCTTAATAAATTAACGTTGTTAATGTTTAATTAAGGTTTCATCTGTTAATGACGTGATAAATATAACGCGATGGAGAAGGTGGATGCGGTAAAGGGCCGGACAGGGCGGTTCCGCCGCCATCCGGCACTCGATCTAAACTTAACGTTTTTTACCCATCGCTGCCGCCAGCGCATCCATCATCGCGCTGTTACCGGCGGGCTGCGCTTCACGAGTACGTGGTTTTGCCGCTTTCGCTGCCGGACGATCATTGCCGCCGCCGCGACGGGCATTGGTTTCACCCGGCTGTTCGTCCAGACGCATCGTCAGGGCAATACGCTTACGTTGCAGGTCAACTTCCAGCACTTTCACCTTCACGATGTCGCCTGCTTTCACCACGGTGTGAGGATCGTCAACAAACTTGTTCGACAGCGATGAGATGTGAACCAGTCCATCCTGGTGAACGCCGATATCCACAAACGCACCAAAGTTGGTGACGTTGGTGACGGCACCCTCGAGAACCATCCTCGGCTGCAAATCGTTCAGGGTTTCAACGCCATCGGCAAACTGCGCGGTTTTGAATTCCGGACGCGGATCGCGACCTGGTTTCTCCAGCTCTTTGATGATGTCACTGACGGTCGGGACACCGAACTTGTCGTCGGTGAAATCGACGGCTTTCAGATTGCGTAGTTCGCTGCTGTTGCCCATCAGATCTTTCAGCGCCTGTTGGGTTGCCGCCAGAATACGTTCCACGACCGGATAGGCTTCCGGGTGAACGGTGGAAGCATCCAGCGGGTTATCACCGTGGTTAATACGCAGGAAGCCTGCGCACTGTTCGAAGGCTTTCGGTCCCAGTCGGCTGACTTTCAGCAGTTGCTGACGATTCTGGAACTGCCCGTTCTCGTCGCGCCAGGCCACGATATTCTGCGCCATCATTCGGGTCAGACCGGCTACACGGGTTAACAGCGGAACCGATGCCGTATTCAAATCAACGCCGACGGCGTTCACACAGTCTTCCACTACTGCGTCCAGCTTACGGGCTAACTGTGTCTGGCTGACGTCATGCTGATACTGACCGACGCCGATCGATTTCGGATCTATTTTCACCAGCTCAGCGAGCGGATCCTGCAGACGGCGCGCAATAGAGACCGCGCCGCGCAGCGAGACGTCGAGATCCGGGAACTCCTGGGCTGCCAGTTCTGACGCGGAATAGACTGACGCCCCGGCTTCGCTGACGATCACTTTCTGCGCCGTCACTTTCGGGAACTGTTTCTGTACATCGAGGAAGAAGCGTTCGGTTTCACGCGAGGCGGTGCCGTTACCAATCGCCACCAGTTCCACATTGTACTTTTCACACAGCGCAGCCACTACCACGGCGGCTTTCGCCGCCTGACCGGTGTGAGGATAGATGGTATCGGTGGCGACCAGCTTACCAGTGCCATCCACCACGGCGACTTTTACCCCGGTACGCAGACCCGGATCGAGGCCCATAGTGGCACGCAGACCCGCTGGTGCCGCCATCAACAGGTCGTGCAGGTTGCGGGCGAATACGTTGATTGCTTCGTCCTCCGCGCGCTCGCGGACAGTCCCCATCAGCTCGGTCTCGAGGTGCATAAGCACCTTGATACGCCACGTCCAGCTCACCACGCCTTTGCGCCAGCTGTCTGCCGGTGCGTTGTTCAGACGCAGGCCGAGGTGATCCATAATGATCTGCTCGCAGTAGCTCTCTTTCGGCGGCTCATCGAACTGCGGATCGGCATTCAGCGAAAGCTGCAACACGCCTTCATTACGACCGCGGAACATTGCCAGCGCACGGTGAGAAGGCACGGAGGCGATCGGCTCGTGATGATCGAAATAGTCGCGGAATTTTGCGCCTTCCTCTTCTTTGCCGCTGACTACGCTGGCAACCAGATGGGCATTTTTCCACAGATAGTCACGTACCTTCGCCAGCAGCGCGGCGTCTTCGGCAAAGCGTTCCATCAGGATATAGCGTGCGCCATCAAGCGCGGCTTTGCTGTCGGCAACCCCTTTCTCTGCATCGATATATTTTGCCGCTTCGGTGTCCGGATCGTGTGACGGGTCGTTCCACAACAGGTCGGCCAGCGGCTCCAGACCGGCTTCAATCGCGATTTGTCCACGGGTGCGGCGTTTGGGTTTATACGGGAGGTAAAGATCTTCGAGTTCGGTCTTACTTAACGTGCCGTTGATGGCAGTCGCCAGATCATCGGTCAGTTTGCCTTGCTCGGAAATGGACTTGAGAATGGCCTGGCGGCGCTCTTCCAGTTCACGCAAATAGCCCAGTCGGGTCTCCAGATTACGCAGTTGCGTATCATCCAGGCCGCCGGTGATTTCCTTACGGTAACGTGCGATAAACGGCACGGTGTTCCCTTCGTCAAGCAGGCGAACGGCAGCGGTGACCTGGTCGGCCCGGGCCTGAATTTCACCCGCAATAATGCGGCAGAAAGAATCATTCATCATGGATTGGCTTCATCTACTGAGTAAAAAATCAGGGAACAGTTATACGGATTGATGGGCAAAAACGCCAGCCATAGCGCGGGGCTTAGGATTGTTCCTGCTCATTTTACGTATTCGATCGCATTCACGTACCAGCTTGCTTCCCCACCAGGCGTGTTGACCACCGCGAGATCGCCGACCTCTTTTTTCAGCAGTGCGCGCGCCATCGGCGAGTCGATGGAGATGTAATCTTTGCGGCCAAAAATTTCATCGTAGCCGACAATCCGAAAGCGACGGGTATCGCCATCGTCATTCTCAATTTCTACCCATGCGCCGAAAAACACTTTGCCTTCCTGCTGCGGGGAGTAATCGACGATCTTCAAATTCTCCATGCATTTAGTCAGGTAACGGACGCGTCGGTCGATCTCACGCAGGCGCTTTTTATTATACTGGTAGTCGGCATTCTCACTGCGGTCACCCAGACTCGCCGCCCAGGTCACCTTCTTTGTGACTTCCGGGCGCTCTTCACGCCACAGGTAGTTGAGCTCGCTTTTGAGTTTTTCGTACCCTTCCCGGGTGATCAGAGGCGTTTTCATCTTATTGATTACCTTTAAGTCTGTGACGAAGCGCACAATTCGTATTACGTCATCCCACTGACAGAATAAATAATGTGCTGCGCGTTTCATTGTATACTTAAGCTGCTGTTAAATATGCTTTGTAACAATTTAGCCTGGAATTCATACCAGAATTCACTGGTGGCGAACGTTAGCTTTTTTAAGAATACATACCATCAATTGTTGCGAACCTTTGGGAGTACTAATAATGCAAGAGAACTATAAAATTCTGGTGGTCGATGACGATATGCGTCTGCGTGCGCTGCTTGAGCGTTATCTGACCGAGCAGGGCTTCCAGGTTCGAAGCGTCGCTAACGCTGAGCAAATGGATCGCCTGCTAACCCGCGAATCTTTCCACCTTATGGTACTGGATCTGATGCTGCCGGGTGAAGATGGCCTGTCTATTTGCCGCCGTCTGCGCAGCCAGAGTAACCCGATGCCGATCATCATGGTCACGGCGAAAGGGGAAGAAGTTGACCGTATTGTCGGGCTGGAAATTGGCGCTGATGACTATATCCCGAAACCGTTTAACCCACGCGAACTGCTGGCGCGTATTCGGGCGGTGCTGCGTCGTCAGGCGAACGAACTGCCGGGCGCGCCTTCTCAGGAAGAGGCGGTCATCGCTTTTGGTAAGTTCAAATTAAACCTGGGCACTCGCGAAATGTTCCGTGAAGACGAGCCGATGCCGCTCACTAGTGGTGAATTTGCGGTACTGAAAGCGCTGGTGAGCCACCCGCGTGAGCCGCTGTCCCGTGACAAACTGATGAACCTGGCGCGTGGTCGTGAGTATTCCGCAATGGAGCGTTCCATCGACGTACAGATTTCTCGTTTGCGCCGCATGGTGGAAGAAGATCCCGCTCACCCGCGTTATATCCAGACCGTGTGGGGCCTGGGTTACGTTTTTGTACCGGACGGTTCTAAAGCATGAGGCGAATGCGCTTCTCGCCACGAAGTTCATTTGCCCGCACGCTGCTGCTCATCGTCACCCTGCTGTTTGTCAGTCTGGTAACGACCTATCTGGTGGTGCTGAACTTTGCGATTCTGCCGAGTCTCCAGCAGTTTAATAAGGTCCTGGCCTACGAAGTGCGTATGCTGATGACCGATAAACTGCAACTGGAGGACGGCACGCAACTGGTGGTGCCTCCCGCTTTTCGCCGGGAAATTTACCGTGAGCTGGGGATTTCTCTTTATTCCAACGAAGCCGCCGAAGAGGCTGGACTGCGTTGGGCGCAACACTATGAATTTTTAAGCCATCAGATGGCGCAGCAGCTGGGCGGGCCGACGGAAGTGCGCGTTGAGGTCAACAAAAGCTCGCCGGTTGTCTGGCTGAAAACCTGGCTGTCACCCAATATCTGGGTGCGCGTTCCGTTAACGGAAATTCATCAGGGCGATTTCTCCCCGCTGTTTCGCTATACGCTGGCCATCATGTTGCTGGCGATAGGAGGGGCGTGGCTGTTTATTCGTATACAAAACCGACCCCTTGTGGATCTCGAACATGCCGCGCTGCAGGTAGGGAAAGGCATTATTCCACCGCCGCTGCGTGAGTACGGCGCCTCTGAGGTCCGCTCGGTGACCCGCGCCTTCAACCATATGGCAGCCGGGGTGAAGCAGCTCGCGGATGACCGAACGCTGCTGATGGCGGGGGTCAGTCACGATCTCCGCACCCCGCTGACGCGTATTCGTCTGGCGACAGAGATGATGGGCGAGCAGGATGGTTATCTGGCGGAGTCCATCAATAAAGATATCGAAGAGTGCAACGCGATCATTGAACAATTCATCGACTACCTGCGCACCGGACAGGAGATGCCGATGGAGATGGCCGATCTCAACGCCGTGCTGGGCGAAGTGGTGGCGGCAGAAAGTGGCTATGAGCGCGAAATTGAGACGGCGCTTCAGCCGGGTAGCATTCAGGTGAAGATGCACCCGCTGTCTATCAAGCGTGCAGTCGCCAACATGGTGGTGAACGCTGCGCGTTATGGCAACGGATGGATCAAAGTCAGTAGCGGGACGGAACCGCATCGCGCCTGGTTCCAGGTGGAAGATGACGGCCCCGGCATTAAACCTGAGCAGCGTAAACACCTGTTCCAGCCGTTTGTCCGTGGCGACAGTGCGCGTAGCACCAGCGGAACCGGTCTGGGACTGGCGATTGTGCAGCGTATCGTGGACAACCATAACGGGCTGCTGGAGATCGGCACCAGCGAGCGGGGCGGGCTCTCTATCCGCGCCTGGCTACCGGTTCCTGTGGTCCGCGTCCAGGGGACGACTAAAGAGGCGTAAAAAAGGGAGGCGAAATGCCTCCCTTGCTATTTTTACTTTATCCGGACTGACTTACAGCTTCGGCCCGGCGCTGACCAATGCTTCGCCTGCTGGGGTATCGGTGTATTTCTCGAAGTTCTCGATGAACAGTTTCGCCAGCGCAGTGGCTTTTTCCTGCCACTGTTCCGGAGACCCGTAGGTATTACGCGGGTCGAGAATTCGGGTATCCACGCCTGGAAGTTCGGTCGGGATCGCCAGATCAAACATCGGCAGGTTGAAGGTTTCTGCATCGTCCAGAGAACCGTTCAGGATAGCGTCGATAATGGCGCGGGTATCTTTGATGGAGATACGTTTGCCCGTACCGTTCCAGCCAGTGTTGACCAGGTATGCCTGCGCACCTGAGGCCTGCATGCGTTTCACCAGCACTTCAGCATACTGCGTCGGGTGCAGCGACAGGAATGCCGCGCCGAAGCAGGCGGAGAAGGTTGGCGTCGGCTCGGTGACACCGCGTTCCGTACCCGCCAGTTTAGCCGTGAAGCCAGACAGGAAGTGGTACTGCGTCTGGTTGGCGGTCAGGCGAGAAACCGGTGGCAGCACGCCAAAAGCATCAGCGGTCAGGAAGATCACCTTCGTGGCATGGCCGGCTTTGGAAACCGGTTTAACGATGTTTTCGATGTGGTAGATAGGATAGGAAACGCGGGTATTCTCGGTTTTCGAGCCGTCGTCAAAATCGATAGTCCCATCGTCGCGCACGGTGACGTTTTCTAACAGCGCATCACGGCGGATAGCGTTGTAGATTTCCGGTTCCGCTTCTTTCGACAGCTTGATCGTTTTTGCGTAGCAACCGCCTTCAAAGTTGAACACGCCATCGTCATCCCAGCCGTGCTCGTCATCGCCGATCAGACGGCGTTTCGGGTCGGTGGAGAGGGTGGTTTTCCCGGTGCCGGAAAGACCGAAGAACACCGCAACGTCGCCTTTCTCGCCCACGTTGGCGGAACAGTGCATGGAGGCAATGCCTTTCAGCGGCAGCAGATAGTTCATCACCGAGAACATACCTTTCTTCATTTCGCCGCCGTACCAGGTACCACCAATCAGCTGGATACGTTCGGTCAGGTTAAAGGCGACAAAGTTTTCGGAGTTCAGACCCTGCTCTTTCCACTGTGGGTTTGTGCACTTCGCGCCGTTCATCACGATAAAGTCAGGCTCAAAGCCTTCCAGTTCGTCATCGCTTGGGCGGATGAACATGTTCTTCACGAAATGCGCCTGCCACGCCACTTCGGTAATGAAACGGACAGAGAGACGAGTATCGGCGTTTGCGCCACAGAAAGCATCAACGATAAACAGACGTTTACCGGAAAGTTGTTTAGTGACTAATCCTTTCAGGTGCTGCCAGGTTTCCTGGGATAGCGGTTTGTTGTCGTTCTTGCCTTTTCCTTTGTCGGACCACCACAGCGTGTCACGCGTGGTGTCATCACGAACAATGTACTTATCCTTCGGCGAACGTCCGGTGAAAATACCGGTATCAACTGCAACGGCACCCAGGTTCGTCAACACACCACGCTCATAACCTTCCAGGCTTGGGTCTAGCTCTTCCTGATAAAGGGTTTCATAGCTGGGGTTGTAGACGATATCCTGAACGTCGCTGATACCATAAGCCTTGAGATCTTGCGGGGTTAATCGTTTCACGCGCATATCACTGCTCCTTAGCCAATATGTATTACCTGGAATAGTAAGGTTTTTTTGGGGGTGTTAACCGCGACAAGGCTCATAGATTTACTTATCTGGACAAAATCACGATTGACTGAAAACGCTGTGACTCCAGTCACGAAGCGGGGCTTATTATGGCAGGAATGACTTTTTAGTTGTGGAAAATGTTCCTAAAAGGTTAAGGATTAGTATTTTTCACGGGAATGTTGTGAGTGTAATCGCATTCATGCAGGAAATTAACAAACCACTTACATACAAAATATCGATTCACCACGAAAGAAAATTTTAGCAAAAAGTGCGGAATTTAGTGCGGACGGTCGGAGACGCATCGCGTCATCCGACCGGTACAGGATATCGATCAGTGAACCTGCGGATCGGCAGGGGAGGCGTTATTACGTATCTCGGCAATATCCATGGCATTGAACAGGTAGTGGCTCCCGCAATAGTCGCAATGCATATCGATTTCGCCTTCTTCCGCCAGAATGCTATCCACCTCTTCGTCCGGCAGCGTTTTCAGTGCGCCAGCACAGCGTTCGCGCGAGCAGGTGCATTTGAACTCAACGTCCTGCGGATCGTAAAGGGTGACCTCTTCTTCGTGATACAGACGCCACAGCACCTCATTGGCTGGCAGGGTCAGTAGCTCTTCCGCCTTGATAGTTTCGGTCAGCGTGGCCAGATGGTTGAAGTCATCTGCTTGCGCATCCTGGGCTGGCATCACCTGCAACAGCATTCCGCCGGCAGCGGCTTTCCCGTCAACATCACCGGTACGAATGAACAGACGGGTTGGCAATTGCTCAGAACGCAGGAAGTAATCTTCCAGACATGCCGCCAGCGTATCGCCTTCCAGACCGACAACGCCCTGATAACGCTCGCCTTCTTCCGGGGTAATGGTAATGACCAGATAACCATTACCGACCAGCGTTTTCAGGTCAGCATCTTCCGGGATCTCGCCCTGGACGCGCGCCACACCACGCATCTGCTGATTGTTGTTGCCGTTGATCACCGCCAGGCTCAGCGGACCATCACCCTGGAGCTGAACGGTGATATCACCGGCGAACTTCAGCGTCGCCGTGAGCAGACTGGTGGCAACCAGTAACTCAGCGAGAACGGTTTTCACTGGCTGCGGATAAGTATGGTTTTCGAGGATCTGTTGCAGGGTTTCCGATACGGTTACCAGTTCGCCGCGCACGGCAAAATTTTCAAACAGATAGCGGTGTAATTGGTCATGTTGCGGCATAATCATCTCTCTAGCGGGCGACAGTTATTCACTGTCGCCGTGTTTAAATCGTAACAGGTCACGGCGTTCTTTTTTGTCCGGTCGCCTGTCCGGGTGCGGCATGGTCAGAGCGTTAAGCTTACGCGCCAGCGCCATTTTTTCGCGTTTCTCTACACTTTCCGTCGTCTCTTCGTACAGAGTGACGGCTTCGCTGGCCGGACGACGCTGCTCGGTGATCGCCTTGATCACCACCGTTCGCTCGTCGTTGCCCTGACGCAGCGTTAGCGTGGCGTTCAGTTCGACGATCTTGCTCGGCTTACTGCGCTGTCCGTTATAGTGAACTTTCCCGCCGTCCACCATTTCGCGGGCCAGTGCGCGGGTTTTATAAAACCGCGCAGCCCAAAGCCATTTATCCAGTCTGACCTCAACCGAGGGCTTCTCTTTCATGGCGTCTCCTTCACATCAGTGAGGGGATCAGTCGGCGGTAGTCATTCAGTGACGGATGGCGCGCATACTGTTTTTCCGCAACGCCAGAGTCGGGGTTAGTCACGCCGAGGCAATAACGAATACCAAACTTCGCCGCCGCATCGAGAATAGGTTCGCTATCGTCGATAAACAGCGTTTTCTCTGCACTCATTCCCGTTTCTTCCGCCACGGCGCGCCATAACCGCTGATCCTCTTTGGGATATCCAAATGTGTGGGTAGAAAGTAATAAATCAAGGTGTGAGGCCAGACCGGTATGCTCCAGCTTCACGGCCAGATTATGCGGATGCGCATTGGTCAGCAAAATCCGCCGTTTACCGCAGGCTTTGAGCGCGTCTAAAAAGGGGATTGTATCGTCACGTAACACCGCTCGCGGCCCCATTGCGGTAGTCATCGCGCAGATATCCAGACCCAGACGGTCGCTCCAGTAATCAAGACAGTACCAGTTTAGCGTATGCTGCACGGCATGATATTCCTGGCGGATGCGTTCCTGCGCCTCTTGTGGCGAGATCCCGTACTGCGCGCCGTAGGTTTCAGGCACCAGCTTTTGCCAGAAGTAGTTATCAAACGCCAGGTCGAGCAGCGTGCCGTCCATGTCTAACAGAACGGTATCCACGTTCTGCCAGGCAATATCAATATGCATGGGAACTCTCCAGAAGAAAACGCGATGCGGCACAGGGTAGCACACCCGGTGCCGCAGACATGTTATCAGATGAGGCTTTCCGGAGCGCTGATGAGCTTCGGATTCAGACAGCTTTCATAGTACTGCTGAATCTCCATCATGCGGGTGCGATGACGCTGGTAGCGGCGGAATGCCTGTACGCCATTATAGAGTGTGCAGGCTAACATCGTCAGCATCAGCAGCGTGGTGCCGAGGTAACGCCACAAACCAGAACGATCGGGGATGCGGTGCAGGGCGATATGCTGCGTGCCATTGGCGTCAGTATAGATATTGGTGACAATCCCTTCGGCGCTAAACGGCGTGTTCATCAGCATTTGTGCCAGTCGCTGGAAGGCGCTCCACTGTTCCTGCGCCGGGTAATCGTACAGCGATACGGTCGGCCAGGGCTGATCGACCAGATCGCTGCCTTCATCGCTGACAATCAGGAATCCGCCAGGGGCGGGGCTGTTCAGCGATTGGGCGGCTCGGGCGGTCTCGCGGGTAATAAAGGGCGCCGTGGAGGTGGTAACCAGATTGTCGAGCGATTCGGCGCTGACGGGACGCAGCAGAACGTTAACACCATCCAGTTTGCCCGCGTTGGCCCGTTTCACCAGCGCGCTCCAGTCTTTACTGTTCCCCAGGTTAACCAGCGCATTTTTGAGGCGTACGCACTCGTCTTCTGCCGCGCACAACTCGGCGGTTTTCAGGACGATATCGCCAAAATCATCCAGCAGCACCATGCCCGATTTCTGAATGGCGGAGCGCAAGGCCGCGCTGACGCGAGAGTCATCTTCCGGTTTGGGGTGCAACTGGCGGTTAACGGCCTGCGAGAGCGCAGTGGCTTTGTTCACCAGATCGGATTCCGGCAACGGTAGCGCAGGGGCGTCATTCCAGATGATTTGCGAGCAGTCAAACGGCATAAACGGTGAACTGGTTTGTGCGCTCCAGGTGCCCTGCGCATGAATATTACACATGCCGGTCCCGCGAAGGTTTAACGTGTCGCCGACGCGCACGCCGGACTGTTCAAGCTGTTTTACGCTGGTCGCTTCGATGGTTTGTGCGCCTTTCATCCACGACAGCGTGAACTTAATCGGCATATCGAGCGGGATCCAGAACAACAGCATCATTAGCACCAGCAGTGAGCCTCCGGCGATGATCGTGCTGCGTACCCAGTGCTGCAACGGGAAGTTTTTGACCTCGTCATGCAGGGATAAAAACCGTC
Organism: Citrobacter sp. MGH 55; assembly: GCF_016906145.1. Taxonomy (NCBI): domain Bacteria; kingdom Pseudomonadati; phylum Pseudomonadota; class Gammaproteobacteria; order Enterobacterales; family Enterobacteriaceae; genus Citrobacter; species Citrobacter sp. MGH 55. Next base: position 822,630 of record NZ_CP070239.1, on the reverse strand, counting down.
CCTGACGCACGACGTGGCGATCGAGATAAATATCAATATCCGTTTGCTGGCCGAGATCTTGCGCAATGTAAGGCTGCCAGTGGCTTGGATACACCAGGTCGATAATCCCCAGCGAGATATTGTTGATCTGCTCCTGGTCATTTTCGCCAAACAGTCCCCAGCGGCGCGGTGTTCCCCGCAGGCAGTGAATTTCGCGTAGTGCGGATTTCGATGGCGGCGCGAATAAGCCCCACAATCCTGCCGCCAGCAACAGCACGGCTCCGCCCACCATCCACGGCACAAAGACGTCCGGCGTAACCAGACAGAAAAAGAACAGCAGGAAGGCTGCGACAATTAACAGCGCTTCGCGGAAACCGGCCGGGCGGCTGAGCGCATATTCTTCATGCGTCTCCTGACGAATGTTCAGCAACTCAATTTGTTCGCTCTCTTCGCCGCGAATCGACGCCTGTGTGGATGTGGTCGGTTGCAGCGCGTAACCACGCGCCTCCTGCATATACTCTTGCAGGGAATGACCATTTAGCGAGATCACCAGCGGCAGCGTATCGGTGTGGATCAGCTCAACGCTGTTTTCATCATTAATGTACTGTTCCCAAAAGGGAGGCAGATGGACTTCGACGGAATCGAGGTAGTAGCGCCACTTATTCGGATCGTCCGTCGTGATGCCGTAGCGGGTGATTGAGTGGGTCAGAATGATGACGTTATTGCTTTCAGCATTCAGCGTCAGGGAAACAGGGGCCGCGCTGGCGCCCGTCGGACCGGGTACCTGCTGGATTTGGCTCAGGCTATCAAGATAATTTTCAACGGCGCTGCGTTCTTCAGGCGTGAGTTTGCGCGTTGCCGCCTCTGAGAATGCATTTGTCCACGGCAGCTTACGCCGTCTGGCACGAACGTTAAGTCGCCACCAGGCCAGCAATGCGCAGACCAGCAACGCCGCTAAAAAAATCAGAATGGTGCTCATGCTTTCCCCATCTTACTTAATCTGTCAGGTGTGGTCAGTCGCACCCTGTCACAATGAACGTGATCCCGTGGTTGGCTATCGGCAAGCATGGAGTTGAACTTGAGCATTTTTCAGCGCATCCCAGTGAATGCTGATGATAGCAAAACCTGCAAAAGCGGAATATCAGCAAATTCCTGGACCTATTTCAACCTATTGACTTTTAATTTGAAATAGGAATTATATTTTTATTAGGTTACATAAATGTAAATAACTGGCAATTCGCATTGCCGAAACCGTGTTGCGTATCGCACAATAACGACTGATTTCACGGCATAGATTCTCACGATGAGCAAATCATTACAAAAACCCACCATTCTGAACGTCGAAACTGTCGCACAGTCGCGGCTATTTAGCGTTGAAAGCGTGGACCTCGAATTCAGCAACGGCGTGCGTCGTGTCTATGAACGGATGCGTCCCTCTACCCGTGAAGCGGTAATGATTGTTCCGATCGTTGACGATCACCTGATTCTGATTCGTGAATACGCGGTGGGAACGGAGTCCTATGAACTGGGCTTTTCCAAAGGGTTGATCGACCCGGGTGAAAGCGTGTTTGAAGCGGCGAACCGGGAACTGAAAGAAGAGGTCGGGTTTGGGGCAAACGATCTGACTTTTTTAAAAAAACTCAGCATGGCGCCGTCTTACTTCTCCAGCAAGATGAATATCGTGGTGGCGGAAGACCTTTTTCCCGAGTCACTGGAAGGCGATGAACCCGAACCGTTGCCGCAGGTGCGCTGGCCGCTGGCGCATCTGATGGATCTGCTGGAAGACCCCGACTTTACCGAAGCACGAAACGTGAGCGCGTTGTTTCTTGTACGCGAATGGCTGAAAGGGCAGGGACGGCTGTAAACGAGCACCCTGAAGGAATGAAAAAAGGCGCCGCAGCGCCTTTTTTATTTAGAACAGTTCGTGTGTCTCACCACCGTCAGTGATGGTCGTTCCCACCTCATGCACCGCCTGCTGTGTCGGCTGCGTGCCTTCGATGAAATATTCTGCCCGGCTGTTACCGCCGTTTGCCAGTTGTCCGGTGCTGCGATCGATATTGACCGTGACGATGCCTGGTGGCGGCGTCAGCGGCTCCTCAGGAACCCCTTCCAGCACCACTTTCATGTAAGCATCCCACGCGGGTTGCGCACTTTTCGCACCGCCTTCGTAGCCAGAGATTTGATCTTTGATCGCGCCAGAGGCGGTGGTGCGCCCCAGGTCACGGCGGTGATCGTCAAATCCAATCCATACGGAGGTGACTACCCCTGGACCGTAGCCGGAGAACCAGGCGTCTTTCGAGCTGTTGGTGGTACCGGTTTTACCGCCGATATCGTGGCGATTCAGATCACGACCTGCACGCCAACCTGTACCCATCCAGCCGGGTTCGCCGAAAATGTTGGTATTCAGCGCGCTCTTGATCAGGAAAGCCAGCGGCGTGTTGATCACGTGCGGTGCGTACTCTTGCGCCCCGGTCTGCGCCACTAACGCCTGATTTGCCTGCTCCAGTTTGGGCATTGGCACGGCGGCGTTCTGCTGCTCGCCAGAGATGGAGACATCTTCGACGTTGCTGTTTTCCAGAACGTTGGATTTCTGGGTATCACCGTAAATCACCGGAATATCACACTCCGGGCAGGCGATTTTCGGCTTCGCTTCGAAAATTACGCCGTTCTGGTCCGTTTCAATCTTGCTGATGAAATAGGGATCGACCAGGAAGCCGCCGTTCGACATGACGGCATAACCACGCGCCACCTGTAGCGGGGTAAATGACGCGGAGCCCAGCGCCAGGGATTCGGTACGCACAATGTTTTGTGCCGGGAAGCCGAAACGCTGCAGATATTCCGCCGCGTAGTCCACGCCCATGGCCCGCATGGCGCGTACCATTACCACGTTTTTCGATTCGCCCAGCCCCTGACGTAAACGAATCGGGCCTGCGTACTGCGGTGGTGAGTTTTTCGGACGCCAGTCGGAACCGGCGCCAGCATCCCAGCGAGAAATTGGCACGTCGTTCAGCATACTCGCCAGCGTCAGACCTTTGTCCATCGCGGCAGTGTAGAGGAACGGCTTAATGTTAGAACCGACCTGACGCAGCGCCTGAGTGGCACGGTTGAACTTGCTCTGGTTAAAGTCAAAACCGCCGACCAGCGCCAGCACGGCCCCGTTTTTCGGATTGATTGAGACCAGCGCGGAGTTCACATCCGGAACCTGCGCCAGCCACCAGGCTTCGCCCATCTTCCGCACCCAGATCTGCTGACCGGTCTGCACCGCGTCAGTGACCTTACGCGGCGTCGGGCCTTGCTGAGTATCCGAACGATAAGGACGCGCCCAACGAATGCCTTCCATCCGCAGCGAGACCGAAGTGCCGTCTGCCAGAGTCGCCGTCGCTTCCTGCGGGTTTGCACTGGTGATCACCGCTGGCAGCAACGGCCCGTAAGTTGGCAGCGCTTTCAGCGTATCGGTGATTTTCTTACTGTCCCATGCGGTTTCACCCACTTTCCACAGCACGTTGGCCGGACCGCGATAGCCGTGGCGCATGTCATAGTCCAGCACATTATTACGTACTGCCTGTTGCGCGGCCTGCTGCACCTTACGGGTAATCGTGGTGTAAATGCGGTAACCGTCTTCATAGGCGTTTTCGCCATAACGGTTGTACATCTCCTGACGCACCATTTCTGACAGGTACGGGGCTGAGAAAGCGATTTCCGGCGCATGATAGTTGGCGTCGATCGGCTCATTCCGCGCCTGATCGTACTGTGCCTGAGTGATGTACCCTTCGCTCAGCATGCGCGACAGCACCACGTTACGACGTGCGGTCGCGCGGTCCATCGAATAAAGCGGGTTAAAGGTAGAAGGCGCTTTCGGCAGGCCGGCAATTACCGCGATCTCACCCAGATCCAACTGGTCGACTGATTTACCGAAATAGACCTGTGCCGCCGCTCCGACGCCATAAGCGCGGTAACCGAGGTAGATCTTGTTCAGATAGAGTTCGAGGATCTCATCTTTACTCAGCAACTGCTCAATGCGGATCGCCAGGAACACTTCCTTAATCTTACGCATCAGCGTGCGTTCAGGACTGAGGAAGAAATTTCTTGCGAGCTGCTGCGTGATGGTACTCGCCCCTTGCGAGGCGTGGCCGGAGAACAGCGCTACGCTTGCCGCACGGAAAATCCCCACCGGGTCAACGCCGTGGTGCTCATAGAAACGACTGTCTTCTGTGGCGATAAAGGCTTTGACCATTTCCGGCGGGATCTGATTGAGCGTCACCGGAATACGACGTTTTTCACCATATTGCGCAATGAGCTCGCCATCTGCGCTGTAAACCTGCATCGGGATCTGCAAACGCACATCTTTAAGCGTCGCGACGTCAGGTAACTGTGGCTCAATATAGCGATAGAGGCCATAAATCGAGCCTGCTCCCAGCAGGATGCAACATACTGCAAGGATCAATAAATACTTTACGAACTTCACCGGAGATTTCCCATTTAGTTTCATTTGGGCAGTTTATAAACAACCGCGCGGTAGTATAAAGGCAAGCCAGACGCATTGATATACCCGTGAGAGCGACGGGTGATAAGGAGATCATCAGCAATGGCTTTCAGATTCTGGCAAGTCGGCCTGCACATTCAGCCACACGAAGCCCTGGCGGTTGCCGTCGTTCGCGGCGCGTCGGGTTGGTATCTACAGCGCTGGTGGCGTCTGCCGCTGGCGCAACACACAATCAGCGACGGACATTTCCACGACGCCGAACAGCTTGTGGCGGTGTTACAACCGTGGAGTCGCGAGCTGCCGCAACGCCACCATATACACCTCTCTTTTCCTGCGAGTCGGACGCGGCAAAAGCGCTTTCCCCGCCCCTCAATGTCGCTTCGCGAGCGTGAACAAACGGCCTGGCTGACCGGTTCGATGGCGCGTGAACTGGATATGGAGTCGGCGGCTCTGCGCTTTGACTATAGCGAAGATGCGCTCGCCCCGGCCTATACGGTCACCGCCGCGCAGGACAAAGAGATTTCGGGTCTGTTAACGCTGGCGAAAACACTCGGTGTAAACGTCACGGCGATCACCCCAGATGCCTGCGCATTGCAGCGTCTGCTGCCTTTTCTTTCCCCGGAACAAACCTGCCTGGTGTGGCGCGATGACACGCAGTGGCTGTGGGCGACGCGCAACGCATGGGGGCGTAAATCGCGGGCAGAGATAGCTCATCTTCACGACCTGGTAGACGGGCTCTCCCTCAGTAGCGAAGAGGTGGCGCTCTGCGCAGAAGAGGGGTTTGACCCCTGGCGGGCGGTTTCAATCCGTCAGCCTCCCGTACCCAGGGAAGGTCATGCATTCGCCGTTGCGCTTGGACTGGCGCTGGGAGAAATGCGTTGATGCATCCTCCCGTCAATTTTTTGCCCTGGCGGCAACAGCGGCGTAATGCCTGTCTGCGTATGTGGGGTGGGCTATTCGGCGCATCAGCGGCGATCGTGCTGGCACTAACGCTGATCGGATACCTCGCCCGCGCCACGAGCGGGCAGGCAAATGGGGTGTTGTTGCAGGCGGAGCAACAACTTGCCACGGCGCTTACGACAGTGAAACCCCGGCTTGAGGCGCGCCAGCGTCAGGCGCAGCAGGTCATTCAACGAGACAGATTGCGCGAGCAGACCCGCCGCTGGCAGCCCGCGCTGGAAAGTCTTGCGTTGAGTGTGCCGGCACAGGCCTGGCTAACCAGTATGGACTACCAGCAGAGCTCACTGGAACTCAGTGGAAAAGCGCTCACCTTTTCTGCGCTCAGCGCACTGGAAGCCGCCCTGCGCGACTCGCCGATGTTTGAGATAAACCATACCGGCGCCACCCTGCAGGATGCGCAGGGATACTGGCAGTTCCAGTACCGTGTGATATGGAGAGAAGCGCATGATCGCCCTCTTTGACGTCTGGTGCGCTTTTTCGCCGCGTACCCGCATTGTCTGCTGGGTAAGTTGGGTGGCTGCGTTAAGTACGATCGCGTTGTCTTTTCTGTTCTTCCCGGGAATGCGTGATGAGGGTGCGCTTAGCCAGCAACGGGTGGCCAACCGCCAGCTCAGTTCAACGTTGTATCACCTCTCTGGCGCGCAGGCAGAGGCACAGCTTTCATCGGCATCGCAAACGCCGGTGTTTTCACCGCTCACGCTTCAGGTGCCGAATGTGCAGCTACTGTACTGGCGTCCATCGGCGCAGGGCGGAGAACTTGCGGTGAAGGCGCCTTGGGAGGCGATGGTGTCATTGTTCGGATACCTGGCGGCACGAGGCATGTCTGTGAGTGGATTTTCGCTGAAAGCAGAAAACGACGAGCGAGTGTTAACGCTCAGGCTGGAGTCTATCCATGAAGGGTAAGAACGCGGTGTTGGTGGCTCTTTCATTGTTGATGCTGACTGGCATGCGCGATCCGTTCCGCCAGCCGGAAGATCATTGCCATGGTGCCGAGCTGGCGCAATGGCAATACCAGGGGATGGTGAGCAGGGGAGAGCGAAATATTGGACTGCTTCAGGACGGGCAGCATCACTGGCGGCGTGTCGAGCAACATGAGGTTCTGGATAATGGCTGGACTATCGTGCAACTCACGGCACAGACGCTGACAGTGAGCACAGGTAAAGAGTGTGACCCGCCCCAGTGGCAGTGGCAACGACAAGGAGAGGGTAATGAAGCAATGGATACTGGTGGTGTTGATCGCCATCCTGCAGCCGGTTCAGGCCGGAAAAAACCAGAACGTGACGCTGGTGGTGGATGACGTGCCTGTCACGCAGGTTCTTCAGGCACTGGCTGAACAGGAGCGAAAAAACCTCGTGATATCGCCGGATGTCAGCGGCGTGGTGTCGTTGCATCTGACGGACGTCCCGTGGAAACAGGCGCTCCAGACGGTAGTGAAAAGCGCTGGACTGGTGTTACGTCAGGAAGGGGCGATTTTACATGTGCATTCCGAGAGCTGGCAGAGCGAAGAGGCGGCGCGACAGGAGGCGGAGGTCGCAAGACGCCAGGCGAACTTACCGCTGGAGAATCGGCATATTGCCCTGCATTACGCCGATGCCACTGAACTGGCGAAAGCGGGGGATAAACTGCTGAGTGCCAAAGGTAGCCTCACGGTAGATAAGCGTACCAATCGACTGCTGGTCAGGGATAACTCGCCGACGCTGGCGCGGGTGGAACAGTGGGTGGCACAAATGGATCTCCCGATAGAACAGGTCGAACTGGCGGCGCATATCGTCACCATTAATGAAAAAAGTCTGCGTGAACTGGGGGTGAAATGGACATTGGCAGAGGCCGAGAAGGCCGGTGCTGTGGGGCAAGTGACAAAGATAGCCAGCGATCTCTCGGTCGCGAATGCGACCACCCGCGTCGGGTTCAATATTGGTCGTATTAATGGGCGGTTGCTGGATCTGGAGCTGTCTGCACTGGAGCAACAGCAACAGCTCGATATTATCGCCAGTCCGCGACTGCTGGCTTCTCACCTACAGCCTGCCAGCATCAAGCAAGGGAGCGAGATCCCCTATCAGGTTTCCAGCGGCGAAAGCGGTGCGACGTCGGTTGAATTTAAAGAGGCCGTGCTAGGGATGGAAGTCACCCCAACGGTTTTACCGAAGGGGCGGATCCGCCTGAAGCTACGTATCAGTCAGAACATGCCGGGGCAGATGCTGCAACAAGCGGATGGCGAGGTACTGGCCATCGATAAGCAGGAAATTGAAACGCAGGTCGAGGTGAAAAGTGGAGAGACGCTGGCGCTGGGCGGCATTTTTTCAAACAAGAGTAAAACCGGGAAGGACAGTATTCCGCTGTTAGGTGATATTCCCTGGTTTGGACAACTCTTTCGCCACGATGGGAAAGAAAACGAACGTCGTGAGCTGGTGGTATTTATTACGCCCAGATTGGTCTCGACAGAATGATTTATGCATGAAACACCGTTGTTTTTGCACTTAACTCGTTTCAGGGATTTGACGTGCGCAGCTATTTAGCATACAAGGAGTACCGATTTGAGAGTCGGTACTTCTCATCGCCGTCCGGCAATGCCGACTCGGGTTGTCTACAATCTGGTTTGATGATTTATTCAGTTGCCAAACCTGCTTGAGTATTGAGATAATTTTCAGTCTGACTCTCGCAATATCTTATGAGGTTTCAGTTCATGTCCTGCTGCGCTCAGTGTCTGCGACGCGGGTTTATCATTAACGAATAGTCTTAGTAGTACCGAAAAAATGGCAGAGAAACGCAATATCTTTCTGGTTGGGCCTATGGGTGCCGGAAAAAGCACTATTGGGCGCCAGTTAGCTCAACAACTCAATATGGAATTTTACGATTCTGATCAAGAGATTGAGAAACGAACCGGAGCTGATGTGGGCTGGGTCTTCGACGTAGAAGGTGAAGACGGCTTCCGCGATCGTGAAGAGAAAGTCATCAACGAATTGACGGAAAAACAGGGTATTGTGCTGGCTACCGGTGGTGGCTCTGTAAAATCGCGTGAAACCCGTAATCGTCTTTCCGCGCGTGGCGTCGTGGTCTATCTCGAAACGACCATCGAAAAACAACTTGCGCGTACGCAGCGCGATAAAAAACGTCCGCTGTTGCAGGTAGAAGCGCCGCCTCGTGAAGTTCTGGAAGCGTTGGCCGACGAACGCAATCCGCTGTATGAAGAGATTGCCGACGTAACCATTCGTACCGATGATCAGAGCGCCAAAGTCGTTGCAAACCAGATTATTCATATGCTGGAAAGCAACTGATTCTGGCTTAATACACACTCGGTAAGCGGGTATAAGTCATTAAGGTGGATGTCGCGTCATGGAGAGGATTACCGTCACTCTCGGGGAACGTAGTTACCCTATCACCATCGCGGCTGGTTTGTTTAACGAACCAGCTTCATTCTTACCGCTGAAATCGGGCGATCAGGTTATGTTGGTCACCAACGAAACCCTGGCTCCCCTTTATCTTGATAAGATTCGCAGCGTACTTGAACAAGCGGGTGTGAACGTTGATAGCGTCATCCTGCCTGACGGCGAGCAGTACAAAAGCCTGACGGTGCTGGATACGGTATTCACCGCCTTGCTGCAAAAACCGCATGGTCGTGATACGACGCTGGTCGCACTGGGCGGTGGCGTCATTGGCGACCTGACCGGTTTTGCCGCTGCCAGCTATCAGCGCGGTGTGCGCTTCATCCAGGTCCCAACGACACTTTTGTCGCAGGTTGACTCCTCCGTTGGCGGTAAAACCGCCGTAAACCATCCACTCGGCAAAAACATGATCGGCGCGTTTTACCAGCCGGCCTCCGTGGTGGTGGATCTCGACTGTCTGAAAACGCTCCCTGCCCGTGAACTGGCATCCGGTCTGGCGGAAGTGATCAAGTACGGCATTATCCTTGATGGCGAATTCTTTAGCTGGCTGGAGGAGAATCTGGATGCGTTACTGCGTCTGGACGGACCGGCAATGGCCTGGTGTATTCGTCGTTGTTGTGAGCTGAAAGCCGAAGTTGTTGCCGCAGACGAGCGCGAAACCGGCTTACGTGCTTTACTGAATCTGGGGCACACGTACGGTCATGCCATTGAAGCTGAAATGGGTTATGGCAATTGGTTACATGGTGAAGCGGTCGCAGCAGGTATGGTAATGGCTGCGCGGACGTCGGAACGTCTGGGGCAGTTTGCGCCAGAAGATACGCAGCGCATCATCACGTTACTTAAACGTGCTGGCTTGCCGGTCCACGGACCGCGCGAGATGTCCGCGCAGGCTTACCTGCCGCACATGTTGCGTGATAAAAAAGTGTTGGCGGGAGAAATGCGCTTAGTCCTTCCGCTGGCAATAGGGAAAAGTGAAGTACGCGGCGGCGTGTCGCATGAGGTGGTTCTTAACGCTATTGCTGATTGCCAGCAGGCGTAACAACAAGAAAGGCGGACTGATACGGCTCACGTATCGGCCATTTAGATTCAGGTTAGTTGCAACGTCGTAAGCATTAGCCTTTGAGTGGGGTGTTAAATGGATGAATTCAAACCAGAAGACGAGCTGAAACCCGATCCCAGCGATCGTCGTACTGGTCGTTCTCGTCAATCTTCAGAACGCGGTGAACCGCAGATCAACTTTGATGATGTTGATCTGGACGCTGACGATCGCCGTCCTGCGCGCGGGCGTAAAGAACGCCTTGATGAGCAAGAGAGGGAAGAGGATTACGAATCCGATGATGAAGAGTTCGTGGATGAAGAACGCGTCGAGCGTCGTCCGCGTAAGCGTAAAAAAGCCGCCGGTAAACCCGCTTCACGTCAGTACATGATGATGGGCGTGGGCGTGCTGGTCCTGCTGCTGCTGATCATCGGCATTGGCTCCGCGCTGAAAGCGCCTTCCACCCCGTCTTCAAGTGAACAAACGGCGTCTGGCGAGAAGAATATCGATCTCACCGGCAATGCCGCTGACCAGGCAAACGGCGCCCAACCCGCTCCGGGAAGCACTTCCGCTGAACAGACTGCGGGTAACACGCAGCAGGATGTTTCTTTGCCACCAATTTCCTCCACGCCAACGCAGGGTCAAACGCCTGTGACCACAGAAGGTCAACAGCGTGTAGAAGTGCAGGGCGATCTGAACAATGCACTGACGCAACCGCAGGGTCAGGAACAGCTAAATAATGTGGCGGTAAACTCTACGCTGCCAACAGAACCGGCGACCGTTGCGCCCGTGCGTAATGGTACTGCGTCAAGCCAGACGGCGACGGCACCCGCCGCCAGCGCCCAGCGACCTGAAAGTAAACAGGCTGTGATCGAGCCGAAGAAACCGCAGACCACCGCGAAAACGACGTCCGCAGCACCGAAACCGGCGGCTCAGCCTAAACGGACTGAACCCGCAGCGCCTACGGCCACGACGACGCCAAAAGCGACGGTCAGCACCGCACCGGCACAGACAGCAGCGCCCGCGCAAACGCCAGCACCTGCTCAGACCACGCCAGCGGCAACGGCAGGTAGCGCATCTGGCGCTAAAAGCGCCGGTAACGTCGGATCGCTGAAGTCCGCACCGTCCAGTCATTACACCCTGCAGCTCAGCAGCTCTTCAAACTACGACAACCTGAATGGTTGGGCGAAGAAAGAGAATCTGAAAAACTATGTGGTGTATCAGACGACGCGTAACGGCCAACCGTGGTATGTTCTGGTGTCTGGCGTGTATGCCTCGAAAGAAGATGCGAAACGCGCGGTTTCCACGCTGCCAGCCGATGTGCAGGCAAAAAATCCGTGGGCCAAACCGTTGCATCAGGTACAGGCCGATCTGAAATAATGTTAAAGCGCAGGATGCTGTCGGAGCTTTCTCCACAGCCGGAGAAGGTGTAATTAGTTAGTCAGCATGAAAAAAAATCGCGCTTTTCTGAAGTGGGCAGGGGGTAAATATCCCCTGCTTGACGACATCAAACGGCATTTACCGCAGGGCGAATGCCTGGTCGAACCCTTTGTGGGTGCAGGGTCGGTGTTTCTTAACACCGACTTTTCTCGTTATATTCTTGCCGATATCAATAGCGACCTCATCAGTCTCTATAAGATCGTGAAGACCCGTACCGACGAGTACGTGAAGGCTTCCCGTGAACTGTTTAACCCGGAAACCAATCAGGCTGAGCTCTACTATCAGTTCCGTGAAGAGTTCAATGCCAGCCAGGATCCTTTCCGTCGTGCGGTTCTGTTCCTGTATCTGAACCGATATGGTTACAACGGCCTGTGCCGGTATAATCTGCGCGGTGAGTTTAACGTGCCGTTTGGACGTTACAAAAAGCCTTACTTCCCGGAAGCTGAGTTGTATCACTTTGCGGAAAAAGCGCAGAATGCGGAATTCCACTGCCTCTCATATGATGAGTGCATGGAGCAAGCGGATGCGAACTCGGTTGTCTATTGCGATCCGCCCTACGCCCCGCTGTCAGCAACGGCGAATTTCACCGCGTATCATACCAATAGCTTCAGCCCGAAAGAGCAGGCCCATCTGGCTAAAATGGCCGAAAAGCTGGTCAGTAAGCAGATCCCGGTGTTAATTTCGAACCATGACACGCCGGATACCCGCGAATGGTATAAAGCGGCGGAACATTTTCAGGTCAAAGTGCGGCGCAGTATAAGCAGCAACGGCGGCACACGTAAAAAGGTGGACGAACTGCTGGCTCTGTACAAACCAGGAGTCGTTTCACCCGCGAATAAATAATTCTCAAGGAGAAGCGGATGAAACAGTATTTGATTGCCCCCTCAATCCTGTCGGCTGATTTTGCTCGCCTGGGTGAGGACACCGCGAAAGCTCTGGCTGCCGGTGGTGACGTCGTGCATTTTGACGTCATGGACAACCACTATGTACCGAATCTGACCATGGGTCCGATGGTACTGAAATCCCTGCGTAAATATGGCATTACGGCTCCCATCGATGTGCATCTGATGGTGAAACCGGTCGATCGAATCATCCCGGATTTCGCAGCCGCGGGCGCCAGCATCATTACCTTTCATCCGGAAGCCTCCGAACACGTTGACCGATCGCTGCAACTGATTAAAGAGCACGGCTGTAAAGCCGGGCTGGTCTTCAATCCGGCGACACCATTAAGCTATCTGGACTATGTAATGGACAAGCTGGATGTGATCCTGTTGATGTCCGTTAACCCAGGTTTTGGCGGTCAGTCCTTCATTCCGCAAACGCTGGACAAACTGCGCGAAGTCCGTCGTCGCATTGACGAGTCGGGTTACGACATTCGCCTCGAAGTGGATGGCGGCGTGAAGGTGAGTAACATAGCTGAAATCGCCGCCGCAGGAGCCGATATGTTTGTCGCCGGTTCCGCCGTCTTCGATCAGCCAGACTACAAAAAAGTCATTGATGACATGCGCAGCGAACTGGCTAAGGTAAGTCATGGATAAATTGCAGGATATTCGGGGCGTTGCCTTTGACCTCGACGGAACGCTGGTGGACAGCGCGCCGGGATTGAGCGCCGCAGTGGACATGGCGCTGTATGCGCTGGAGCTGCCGGTTGCCGGTGAAGAGCGCGTCATTACCTGGATTGGTAATGGTGCTGATGTATTGATGGAGCGGGCGTTAACCTGGTCTCGTCAGGAGCGCGCCACACTTCGTAAGACGATGGGCAAGCCGCCGGTCGATGAAGATATTCCCGCCGAGGAGCAGGTCCGTATTCTGCGTAAGCTATTTGACCGCTACTACGGAGATGTCGCAGAAGAAGGGACGTTTCTGTTCCCTGATGTCGCCGACACGCTGGGCGCACTGCACGCCAAAGGACTGCCGCTCGGTCTGGTGACCAACAAGCCGACGCCGTTTGTTGCGCCATTGCTTGACGCGCTGGATATCAGTAAATATTTCAGCGTCGTTATTGGCGGTGACGACGTCCAGAACAAAAAACCGCATCCGGATCCGCTGCTGCTGGTGGCAAGTAAGCTCGGCATTGCGCCAGAGCAATTGCTCTTCGTGGGGGATTCGCGTAATGATATTCAGGCGGCAAAAGCCGCTGGTTGCCCGTCCGTTGGCCTCACCTATGGTTACAACTATGGTGAACCCATCGCGCTGAGCCAGCCAGACGTCATGTATGACCGCATTAATGAACTACTGCCCGCTCTCGGGCTTCCGCATAGCGAAAATCAGGAATCGAAAAATGACTAAGCCCATCGTTTTTAGTGGCGCACAGCCCTCAGGTGAATTGACCATTGGTAACTACATGGGTGCACTGCGTCAGTGGGTGAACATGCAGGATGATTACCATTGCATCTATTGCATCGTTGACCAGCATGCTATCACCGTTCGTCAGGATGCCCAGCAACTGCGTAAAGCGACGCTGGATACGCTGGCGCTCTACCTCGCGTGTGGTATCGATCCTGAGAAAAGCACCATTTTCGTTCAGTCTCATGTGCCTGAACATGCGCAACTGAGCTGGGCGCTGAACTGCTACACCTACTTTGGCGAACTGAGCCGTATGACCCAGTTCAAAGATAAGTCAGCGCGCTACGCTGAGAACATCAACGCTGGTCTGTTTGACTACCCGGTACTGATGGCAGCAGATATCCTGCTGTATCAGACCAACCTGGTGCCGGTGGGCGAAGACCAGAAACAGCACCTGGAACTGAGCCGCGATATCGCTCAGCGTTTCAACGCGCTGTATGGCGACATCTTCAAAGTTCCTGAGCCGTTTATTCCTAAATCAGGCGCCCGCGTGATGTCTCTGTTGGAGCCGACGAAAAAGATGTCCAAGTCGGACGACAACCGCAACAACGTGATTGGCCTGCTGGAAGATCCGAAATCCGTGGTCAAGAAGATTAAACGCGCGGTAACGGATTCCGAAGAGCCGCCGGTGGTGCGCTACGATGTGCAGAACAAGGCGGGCGTCTCTAACCTGCTGGATATTCTCTCCGCCGTGACCGGACAGAGTATTCCGGAACTGGAAAAACAGTTTGAAGGCAAGATGTATGGTCACCTGAAAGGCGAAGTCGCCGATGCGGTATCCGGCATGCTGACCGAGTTGCAGGAGCGTTATTATCGTTACCGTAACGACGAAGCCTTCCTGCAACAGGTGATGAAAGACGGCGCGGAAAAAGCGGGCGTGCGTGCATCAGCTACGCTGAAAGCGGTTTATGAAGCGATTGGTTTTGTTGCCAGGCCGTAACGGGAACGCGAAATGAAAAAACCGGGAGATTCCCGGTTTTTTTGTATCGGCGCAATGATCAGCGAGATTATTCTGCGGTCGGGCCGCAGCCGCCAATCATCTTAGAAATAGAAATGGCAGGGTGCAGAAGATAGTCATAAGAGCAGGTCTTATTACGGTTTTCGATGTGACCTGTACAAGCTGTCAGGGTTGCCAGTGCCGCACCTAAGAGTGCCATTTTGATAAACGTGTTCATTTACATTCCCTTTGTAAAAAATATAATTTTTTAACCATCAATTGAATTAGTGAATCTTAATTCGCTAACCGGGGTCGACGATAACGTAATCTATTTTTCGCGTCAGTAAGGGAATAGGCATGCAGGAGAGGTGGAAGGGGTAATCTTTTTAAAATTAATGAGTTAATGCAATGTCCGGATCTGGATCTTGTATTGTAGGGCCAAAAAGATAAGGCCAGGCGATGCTGACCTTACCGACAATTAAGGCTTAGTGATTAGAAAACCAGTTTAGTTTTTCACGTAATCCCACCACGCGCCCCACAATGATTAGCGCCGGGCTTGCCACCTGTGTTGCCAGTTCGCCGAGATTATTCAGTTCACCTTTGACTACCCGTTGTTTCACCGAGGTGCCGTTTTCAACCAGTGCGACCGGCATATCGGCCTGCATGCCAAATTCGATCAGTTTTTGCTGGATAGTGGCCGCCTGATTTAGCCCCATGTAAAACACCAACGTCTGTTTTTCTGCCGCCAGGTTTTCCCAGTCCAGTTCGCCGCCGGTCTTCAGGTGCCCGGTAACCAGACGTACGCTCTGGGCGTAGTCACGGTGGGTCAGCGGAACGCCGGAGTAGGCGGAACAGCCGGACGCCGCGGTAATTCCCGGCACCACGGAGAACGGAATACCGGCATGGCACAGTGTTTCCAGCTCCTCACCACCACGACCAAAGATAAACGGGTCACCGCCTTTCAGACGGACGACACGTTTGCCCTGTTGCGCTTCACGCAGCAGGATTTGGTTAATTTCCTCCTGCGGCACGCAGTGATAACCCGCGCGTTTACCGACAAACACACGGTCGGCGTCGCGACGCACCAGGTCCATGATATCGTCAGACACCAGACGGTCATAGACCACCACATCGGCCTGCTGGATCTGCTGCAACCCTTTTAGCGTCAGAAGTCCGGCATCGCCAGGGCCTGCGCCCACCAGCACCACTTCACCGCGATGATCCAACGGCTCGCTGAGCATCTGCTCGGTGGTTTCTTCTACCGCTTTATGGTCGGCATTCGCCAGCGACTGTGCCAGCCTGTCGTTAACAAACAGCTTTTCCCAGAAGCGGCGACGTTCACCCATCGTGGCAAACTGTTTTTTCACCCGGGAACGAAGTTGCCCGGCGTAGTGTGCAACCTGACCCAAATGTTGAGGTAAAACGGATTCCAGTTTTTCACGCAGCAGACGGGCCAGCACCGGTGAGGTGCCGCCGGAAGAGACCGCCACCATTAGCGGTGAACGGTCGATAATCGATGGCATGATGAAACTGGCGGCTTTCGGCGCATCCACGACGTTACAGAAGATGCGGCGGGATTCTGCGGCATCGCTCACGCGCTGATTCACCGCATCATCATCGGTCGCGGCTATCGCCAGCCAGCACGGGTCGAGAAGGGCTTCATCAAACGGTCCTTCCACCAGCGTCAACATGTTTTCATTTGCCCATACGGTGAACTGCGGAATAAACGCCAGCGCATTAACCGTTAAACGAGCGCCTGCTTCCAGCAGTAACCGTGCTTTGCGTTCTGCGACATCACCACCGCCGACAATCAGACAGTCGCGGTCGCGTAGTTGACAAAATATAGGCAAATGATCCACGACATTACCCCTTAATTATTGGCTGTAGCCTCAGTTTGGTTGATTTTTGCCGGAGCAGGTCGCTCCGATTTTGGCGTAGCATACCAATAACCTAACCCCATGAACACGACACCGGACAAAGTATTGCCGAGTGTTACCCACAGCAGGTTATGACCAATCCCCGCCAGGGTATAGGCTTCGCTGTGGTGACCGAACCAGGAGAGGGCGAACAGCGTCATGTTGGCAACTGAGTGTTCATAGCCGGACGCGATAAACGCCAGCAGACACCACCAGATAGCGATAAATTTCGCAGCGCCTTCAGTACGGATCGCCATCCAGATTGCCAGACAAACCAGCCAGTTACACAGCGCGCCTTTGAAGAACAGTACCGTTGCCGGCGCCGTGGTTTTCGCCAGCGCGACCGAGTGTACGATGCTGGTATCGACCGGTAGCAGGCTACCGCCACCCCAGCTGTACAGCAGCGCGACGAACACGGAACCCACCAGGTTACCCAACCAGGTTTGCGGCAAAATCGCCCACATCTGCCCCTGGCTGATGGTGCCCGCTTTGACGCCAAGCGTCAGGAACATCGTGTGACCGGTAAACAGTTCGGAACCAGCAATAATGACCAGCGTTAAGGCAATCCCAAAGGTCGCACCCATCACCAGCGGACGCACGGACGGATCGAGTAAGTTACCGAGAGTGAAAATCAGGATGATACCGAGGCCAACGTAAGCCCCTGCCATCGCTGAACTGACCCAGAAGCCGAGCGGGTTATTTGCCGACAGGCGTGCGATGCGCGCAGCGTTAGCCGCACATTTGTTAATTGTATCTGTGAACATGACTTTGATTACCCATAAAAAATGAAATAAATACGTAACCGTAGGCCGGATAGGCCTTTATGCCGCCATCAGACCTACGAAAAAACAGGACTGCCAATACGTTAAAAAGGGAGGCGTTGCGCCTCCCGAAAATTCATTAACTGCGCAACTGCACAATGCCGTCTTTTACCCGCGCGTCGTAGTGCGCCACGGAATGACGTTCATCCTCCATACACAGGCCGTCGCTCAGGCGAAAGCGCTGTTTTTTCAACGGGCTGGCGACCCACAATTCGCCCTGATGTTCCGCAATCAATCCGCGAGACAGCACGCTGGATTCAAAGAACGGGTCGATGTTGCTGATCGCAAACACCTGGTCGTTGTGATACGGACGAAAAATAGCGACCTGTTCCTCACCTAACAACGCGCAGACGCCGGTTGCGGGCAGGATGTCATCAATGTGGCAGATGTTTGTCCACTGGCTCATGCGTTTTCCTCCACCAGAGTGACCGGGATGCGTTCATACGGCGTGGCCGGACGATGCTGTTCACGTTCAGGCACTACCTGGACGTTCGGATCGCGTTTATCGCTGTTGATAAAGTGTCTGAAACGCGTCTGGGCAGATGGCGTGTTGACGGTTTCCGTCCACTCGCAGACTACGGCTTCGCGCAGACGGGCCATCTCTTCTTCCAGATGTTCGTTCAGACCTAGTTTGTCATCGATGATGACGGAACGCAGATACTCAATGCCGCCTTCCAGGTTGTCTAACCACGGGGCGGTACGGGTCAGTTTGTCCGCCGTACGGATGTAGAACATCATGAAACGGTCGAGATATTTGAGCAGCGTTTCACGATCGATATCCGCTGCCAGCAGATCCGCATGACGCGGTTTCATCCCGCCATTACCGCAGACGTACAGGTTCCAGCCTTTCTCGGTAGCGATGATACCGACGTCTTTGCCCTGGGCTTCGGCACATTCACGGGTACAGCCGGAAACGCCGAACTTCATCTTGTGCGGGGTGCGAATGCCTTTGTAGCGGTTTTCCAGCTCAACGCCGAAGCCCACGCTGTCACCCACGCCATAACGGCACCAGGTGCTGCCCACACAGGTTTTCGCCATGCGCAGCGCTTTGGCGTAGGCATGGCCGGTTTCGAAGCCAGCTTCAATCAGTTGGCGCCAGATTTCCGGCAGGTCGTCTTTTTGCGCGCCGAACAGGCCGATACGCTGAGAACCGGTGATTTTGGTGTACAGATTAAATTCACGGGCGATACGACCTACGGCAACCAGACCTTCCGGTGTGATTTCACCGCCGGCAGAGCGTGGGATCACGGAGTAGGTCCCGTCTTTCTGGATGTTCGCCAGGAAGTTGTCGTTGGTATCCTGCAGCGGGGTGTGTTGCGGTTTCAGGATGTACTCATTCCAGCAGGAGGCCAGCAAAGATCCCACGGTCGGTTTACACACTTCGCAGCCATAACCTTTACCGTGTTTTGCCAGCAGTTCCTCGAAGGTTTTGATGCCTTCCACTCGAATCAGGTGGAACAGTTCCTGGCGCGAGTAAGCAAAGTGCTCGCACAGGTTGTTGTTCACTTCGATACCCTGTTTCGCCAGTTCGGCGTTCAGCACCTGGGTAACCAGTGGGATACAACCGCCGCAGCCGGTACCGGCTTTGGTTTCGGCTTTCAGCGCGGCAACGGTGTGGCAGCCTTTGTTGATGGCGGCGACCAGCATCCCTTTGGTGACGTCGAAACAGGAGCAAATCTGCGCGCTGTCCGGCAGTTTATCCACGCCAATAGACGGTTTACCACTGCCTGCATGGGCCGGCAGGATCAGCGAGTCCGGATTTTCCGGCAGTTCGATGGCATTCAGTACCAGTTGCAGCAGGTTGCCGTAATCGCTGGTATCTCCCACCAGCACAGCGCCGAGCAGGGTTTTGTTATCCTGGCTTACGATAAGGCGTTTGTAGACTTCTTTGCTTTCGTCGAGGTAAACGTAACTACGGGCACCCGGCGTGCGGCCATGTGCGTCGCCAATACCGCCTACGTCAACGCCCAGCAGTTTCAGCTTGGCGCTTAAATCTGCGCCTTCGAAGGCGTTTTCGTTATCGAGAATATGGTCAACGGCGACCTGCGCCATTTTGTAGCCCGGCGCGACCAGACCGTATACCCGGTTGTTCCAACTGGCACATTCACCGATGGCGTAGATATCCGGGTCGGACGTCTGGCAGGCATCGTTGATCACGATCCCGCCGCGTGGCGCAACCTCCAGACCACACTGGGTCGCCAGTTTGTCGCGTGGGCGAATACCGGTCGAGAAGACGATGAAGTCTACTTCCAGCTCGCTACCGTCGGCAAATCGCATCGTTTTACGGGCTTCAGTGCCTTGCTGGACGATCTCCTGGGTGTTTTTGCTGGTGTGCACGCGCACGCCCATGCTTTCAATCTTGCGACGCAACTGTTCGCCGCCCATAGGGTCAAGCTGCTCAGCCATCAGCATCGGGGCGAATTCAATCACGTGAGTTTCCACGCCGAGGTTTTTCAGCGCGCCTGCCGCTTCCAGACCTAACAGACCGCCGCCGACGACCGCACCACGCTTGCTGCGACGAGCACAGGATTCAATCGCGTTGAGGTCTTCAATGGTACGATAAACGAAGCAGTCCTGGGTTTCGGAACCTTTAATCGGCGGGATCCACGGATAAGAACCGGTCGCCATAATCAGCTTGTCGTAGTAAACCGTACGGCCCGCACTGGAGTGAATCACTTTTTCCTGGCGGTTGATGGTAATCGCACGTTCGCCGACCAGCACGTTAACGCCGTGCTTCTCGTAAAATCCTTCGCGAACCAGAGACAGTTCTTCGGCGGTGTGGTGTGAGAAGTAGGATGACAGGTGCACACGGTCGTATGCCTTGCGGGGTTCTTCGCAGAAAACAGTAATATCAAAATTGGCAGCGTCGGATTTATCAAGAAGGTCCTCAATAAAGCGATGGCCGACCATACCATTACCGATAATAGCGAGTCTGACTTTGCTCATTTTTGCCTCGATTTCTTTTCTATTACTGCCTACCTTAACGATTCAGCACCCCCACTTATTGATGCAAATCAAATTCACCTTTATATACCTCTTAAGGAGTATATTGCTGATTTGACAGCATTTTCTTAAGTTGTGGAAATATCAGACTTTTCGCGATTGTACAAATAACGTACAAAATGAGGGGTTTTTAGCAGAAGAGGGCTACCACTAAAGATTGGCTGCCTTACATCCTTCGAGGAAGGGAAAAGAAACGAGAAAAGGCCGGATGGCGGTAGCGTTTTATCCGGCCTATAAAGAGGATCGCCATCCGGCAAATCACGTTACTGTGCTGTCGGGGCCTCATGCTGACGATGACGGGTCACAAAACCGAGGATAAAGCACATCACGAAGACGATAGCGTACAGGCCATTCGCGGTGAGCAAGGCCGCCTGAGGACCGCTGTGCGCCACGATAGGACCGGTGACGACAAACGTCAGCATGGTGCCGATGGTGCCGCAGGTCAGGACGAAGTTAACCAGTTTTGGCGAGGCTACACGGGTCTGCTGCGAGCCCAGAGTGATGATAGTGGTATAGATGGCGCTGGAGAAAAAGCCTAGAGCCAGAATAAACCACGGCATATGTTCAGGCGTCCCGGTGATGAACAGGTACATCAGCACGGTGGCCAGTGCCGCCAGTACGGTCAAAATGCGCTGCAAATCAAAGAAACGCAGAATGAAGCTGAATGCCCACATCCCAAACATGTATGACATCCAGAAGTTGCTGACCAGCGTACCGGCATCGTTCAGGCTCATCCCCAGCCCTTTCGCGTACTCGGGTACCCAGGAGATAAAGCCCAACTGACCGAGGATGTAACACAGCGCAGCGACAGACAGAAACAGGACGCCGATGCCCCATTTCTCTTTCACGACGGGTGTATCGCTTTGCGGCGCGTGTTTGCCCAGCGGCGGGAATTCACAACCAAAGGTCAGAAGAAAAATAGCGACATAGACCAGACCGATGCAGGCGTACACCCAGTACCATTCGATGCTGCGCGCCAACAGGAACGCGGCGACCATCGGGAAAACCATCCCAGCCATGCTGAAGAAGGAGTCGGTAAACAGCAGACGGGAGCCGCGCTGACGGCCTTCATACATCTGCGTAATCAGGAACGTACCAATGGACATGGTGATCCCGCTGACCAACCCCAGCACAAACATTGCGGCAGAGAATAAAGCCAGACTGTGGCTGAACATCAGACCGGCAACGGCCAGTACCATCAGGATAAAGCCAAAGCGCAGTTGCGTTTTTAGCGGAACAATTTCCATCAGCCAGGCATTAAGGAAAATGGAGATCAAGATACCGGCGTTCAGGAAGGTGAAAGTGTTACTCATACTGGAAACTGGCAGCTGGAAATACTCTGCGATGTTTCCCATCACCATCCCGGTGACAATAACCAACGCACCGGTGAGGGCGTAGGAGAGAAAGCTAATCCATGTGAGCTTGATACGATTGCTGTTAGTCATGACTGGCCTGTAAATGGAAGTAAAGCGCATTGACGGCGCCGGGAACGGGCGGATTTTAGGCTTTTTAGTGATTCATTTAAACTTTTATCGGAAATTACAGGATCTGTTACATTTTTAAAGGTGATGTGAGTCACAATAATTAATGCTTTGATGAAGTTACATATGTTTCAGGTACGTAAAATTAGGTAAAGGGATGGCCTTGTCCCTGAAGGCTCTTTAGAATCAAACCACTGGCTTTTGTTACCGCTCTCCTAAAGGAAATCTCATGCTCAAATCGACCCTGGCGGCTGTTGCAGCTGTTTTCGCCCTTTCTGCTCTCTCTCCCGCAGTGCTGGCAGCAAAAGGGGATCCGCACGTTTTGCTGACGACCTCTGCAGGTAATATTGAACTGGAACTGAATAGCCAGAAAGCGCCTGTTTCAGTGCAAAACTTTGTCGATTATGTGAACAATGGTTTCTATAACAACACCACGTTTCACCGTGTAATTCCCGGCTTTATGGTCCAGGGCGGTGGCTTCACCGAGCAGATGCAGCAGAAGAAACCTAATCCCCCGATTAAAAACGAAGCCGATAATGGCTTGCGTAACACGCGCGGCACCATCGCGATGGCGCGTACTGCTGATAAAGACAGCGCGACCAGCCAGTTCTTTATCAACGTGGCCGATAATGCCTTCCTCGATCACGGCCAGCGTGATTTCGGCTATGCCGTATTTGGTAAAGTTGTGAAAGGGATGGAGGTGGCCGATAAGATTTCCCAGGTGCCGACCCATGATGTCGGCCCTTACCAGAATGTGCCGTCAAAACCAGTGGTTATCCTCTCCGCAAAAGTTCTGCCGTAATCCTTCCCCGCGCGGGCATTGCAGGCCCGCGTTGCTTTATCTTCCCTGCGTAACCGCGTTTTGCTGCTTATACTTGTGGCAAACATGGATCAATCAGGGAGGTGTAAAGTGAAAAAACTCACCGACAGGCAAAAATCCCGGCTCTGGGAACAGCAGCGCAACGTGAATTTCCAGGCCAGCCGCCGTCTTGAGGGCGTCGAAAGTCCGTTAGTCACGCTTAATGCCGCAGAGGCGCTGGCGCGTCTGGAAGAACTCCGGAGGCACTATGAGCGATAAAATCGGCGACGACCGCGATCCGTATCTTTACCCCGGACTGAATGTGATGCGTAACCGTCTGGGGATCCACCAGGTTGCACGTCTGGAACAGGCCGCTTATGAACTGACTGCGCTACGAGCGGCGACTATCGAACTGGGCCCGGCGAAGCGTGGCTTGCCTCATCTGTGTGCGATTCATCGGCAGCTTTACCAGGACGTCTTTGACTGGGCGGGTCATCTGCGTGAAGTGGATATCTATCAGGGGGATACCCGTTTCTGCCATTTCGCGTACATCGAAAAAGAGGGAAATGCCCTGATGCAGGATCTGGAAGAAGAGGGCTACCTGATGGGGCTGCCGAAAGAGAAGTTCGTCAGTCGCCTTGCCCATTATTACTGTGAGATCAACGTACTACATCCGTTTCGTCTTGGCAGCGGCATGGCGCAGCGGATTTTCTTCGAGCAGTTGGCTATTCATGCGGGTTATCTTCTTCACTGGGCAGATGTGCCGGTGGCGGAGTGGCGTCGGGCGAATCAGGAAGGGGCGATGGGCGACCTTAGCGCATTGCAGGCGATATTTCGTAAAGGGGTAAGCGAAGCCGAGGAAACTGAGTAGAATAGCGCGGTTTTCCTCGACCGGAGCCGCCATGATCCTGCTTATCGATAACTACGATTCTTTCACCTGGAACCTCTACCAGTATTTTTGTGAGCTGGGCGCTGACGTGCAGGTTAAGCGCAATGATGAATTGACGCTGTCGCAGATCGATGCGCTACAGCCGCAAAAAATCGTCATTTCGCCCGGTCCCTGCACCCCGGATGATGCCGGAATTTCGCTGGAGGTGATTCGCCACTATGCCGGACGTTTGCCGATACTGGGCGTCTGCCTGGGGCATCAGGCGATGGCGCAGGCTTTTGGCGCAACGATCATACGCGCCGAAAAAGTGATGCACGGAAAAACGTCGCCCATTCACCATACGGGACAGGGCGTGTTTCAGGGGTTAACTAACCCGCTTACCGTCACCCGCTATCACTCGCTCGTCATCGACCCCACCACACTGCCAGACTGCTTTGAAGTGACCGCCTGGAGCGAAACACAGGAAATTATGGGGATTCGCCATACGATGTGGGATCTGGAAGGGGTGCAGTTCCACCCGGAAAGTATTCTCAGCGAGCAGGGACATCAATTGCTGGCAAATTTCCTCAATCGGTGATTTGTGGTTGCTATCCTGTGATTTTTTATGCATATTTTGTGATTATATTTTCACATTCATTTTTGCATAACTGGATGGGCATGAGATGGCAACTGAACAAACGGCAGTAACCCGGGCAACTTTCGATGAAGTCATTCTGCCGATTTATGCACCGGCGGAATTTATTCCGGTAAAAGGCAAAGGCAGCCGGGTCTGGGATCAGCAGGGCAAAGACTATGTTGATTTCGCGGGCGGAATTGCAGTGACCGCGCTGGGGCATTGCCATCCTGTACTGGTCGATGCGTTAAAAGCGCAGGGCGAAACGCTCTGGCATACCAGTAACGTCTTCACCAACGAACCCGCGCTGCGTCTGGGACGAAAAATAATCGATGCCACCTTTGCTGAGCGCGTGCTGTTTATGAACTCGGGAACAGAAGCCAACGAAACGGCGTTCAAGCTGGCGCGTCATTACGCCTGCGTGCGCCATAGCCCGTTCAAAACCAAAATCATTGCCTTTCATAACGCGTTCCACGGTCGCTCGTTGTTTACCGTCACGGTGGGCGGTCAGCCGAAGTATTCCGATGGCTTTGGGCCGAAACCGGCGGATATCATCCATGTACCGTTTAACGATCTCCATGCGGTGAAAGCGGTGATGGATGACCATACCTGCGCGGTGGTGGTTGAGCCGGTACAGGGAGAAGGTGGCGTTCTGGCCGCGACGCCGGAGTTCCTGCAAGGGCTGCGCGAGCTCTGCGACGAGCACCAGGCATTGCTGGTGTTTGATGAAGTACAAAGCGGAATGGGGCGTACCGGCGATCTGTTTGCCTATATGCACTATGGCGTGACGCCGGATATCCTCACCAGCGCGAAAGCGCTGGGCGGCGGCTTCCCGGTGAGCGCGGTATTGACGACGCAGGAAATCGCCTCGGCGTTTCATGTCGGCTCTCATGGTTCGACCTACGGCGGTAACCCGCTGGCCTGCGCGGTGGCGGAAGCCGCGTTCGACATCATCAACACGCCAGAGGTTCTGGGAGGCGTGAATGCAAAACGCCAGAGATTCGTTCAACATCTGCAGCAGATTGATGAGCAGTACCACGTGTTCAGCGATATTCGCGGTATGGGGCTGTTGATTGGGGCCGAGCTGAAATCACAATACAAAGGGCGTGCGCGTGATTTCCTCTATGCGGCAGCCGACGCGGGTGTGATGGTGTTGAATGCCGGTCCTGATGTGATGCGCTTTGCTCCATCGCTGGTGGTGGAAGAGGCGGATATCGACGAAGGGATGCAGCGTTTTGCACAGGCTGTCGCGAAGGTTG
>NZ_CP070239.1:746711-795749 GCF_016906145.1 Citrobacter sp. MGH 55 | reverse complement strand
TATCCCGTAACCGGCGGCTGAGCCAGATCCCATGGTGCGGCCGCTGACGCCATGCGACAGACGAGATAGTGTGCATTGTGTTCAGGTGCCCCAGCACGCGTTGCAGATGCTGTTCCAGCGTGCTTAAGGGGCCGTGGGTGAGCGCTTCAGGCGCTTCCAGAATATTCACATCCCCCGAACTGCCCGGCCCGTCGTACTCCAGCCGCTGCTGACAGCGTTGGATGGCAATTTCGCACGATTGCAGATATCGCTGCGCCAGTTCCGGCGTCAGCATCGTATGCTCACGCGCCAGCGTGGTCATGGCATTGATATGTTCGACGATAAACTGACTGTGCGTCACCCACAGCTTCATGTCCGCCAGGTAGTGCGTGTTAAAGCCTGGCTCCTGCATCGCCTGATTCAGTGAGTTAAACAGCGTGTTGTGCGCCTGATTGACGCGCATACGCTGATAAGCCAGCGGTGTGGCCTGCGGATCGTCACTCAGAATCAGACGAATAGCTTCCTGATCGGCCTCCAGCGCATCATGGGCGTTTTTACGCAACAGTCCGCTCTGCCATTGTGGCCATAACCAAACGGTGCCGCCAAACGCAATCAGGCAGCCTATCACCGTGTCGACAAATCGCGGAATGATGAACTGTTCGCCGTCCAGCGTCAGGAGTTGCAGGGTGTACACCGCCGTGACGGTAAATCCCACGGTCGCCCAGCCGTAGTTTTTGCGGATGGTCAGATAGCTGACCAGGGTGATCACCAGCATCAGCGCCAGCGTATATCCTTCAGGAATATGAAAGTGCAGTGTTACGCCTGCGATAATCAGCCCCACCAGCGTTCCCGCCGAACGGTGCAGAATACGCACGCGGGTGGCGCCGTAACCGTTTTGCGTCACAAACAGCACCGTCATCAGGATCCAGTAAGGCTTCGGCAGATGCAGCGCGGTTCCCATCAGACTGGCGATGCTGAGCATGACGCTGATCCGCCCGGCGCTGCGGAGCGCCGGAGATTTCAGCGAGAGGTAGTTTTTCAACGCCGGCAGCAGCGGTAGCCGACGCTGCTTATCGGCCATCAGATCGCGGGCGTACAATGGGCGCTGGGTGCGCAGTACGCGGGCGATACGGCTGAAGTGCCAGTAACAGAACTGCCCGACGGGGTTATCCGGATGCTGATGAGCAATTTTTTCCAGCGCGCCAATCTGCTTTTGCATGGTGAACCGCGTCGGCAGCCGGTGATACAGAATGTCATCCGCCAGTACGCGCAGGCGAGCGGCGACCGTTTGCGCCGTCCAGCGTATCACCTGTTCCGCGTGACTGCGCTCGACCAGCTTTTGCACTTCTTCCGGCTGATGCAAACTGACGGAGATATGTTCCTGCAGATCCAGCGCTTCCTGAAAGGCGCGCAGCATCCGCTTATAGTCATTATTGTGATGCGCCGACAGCATGTGCATCTGCTGATAGCACTGGGTGATGAGGTCGACGGCTTTCTGCTGGCGCACCAGCAGCGGCGGCAGGGCTTTTTCCGGGTCGGTATGCTGGGTCAGCATGCTGTATTTCGCTTCGCAGTAATCCGCCAGTTCCCGGTACAGCAGGCTCAGCGACTCGCGCAGCGGCTGTTCGCGCCAGAGCCAAAACCAGAACCAGTTAAACAAGCCATACCACAGCGTGCCCAGCGCGTAGATCAGCAGCGGCTCCCAGACCGGCATATTTCCCGCGAGGCTCAGTGTGAAAATCGCCGCGATTAGCGAGGCCGGAAGCAAACGCGCGTGAAGGGAGCTCAATTCAGCGGTGACGCCGAGCGTGAGCGTCAGGCCGGTCAGGATCAGGGGTAACGGCACCGCCTGCGCCAGCAGCAACTGCATGATCAGGCTACAGCCGGCAAACAGCGACGCACCGATGATCAGACGTTTGAAAAAGCGTTTGTGCGGAGTATCAAGCCCGGCAATGTTGCAGCAGGCGGGAACGAGAGAGAAGAGCAGGCCCAGATGTAACTGCCCGATGATCAGGCCGACGGCCACGGGCAAACAGAGCACCAGCGTTTGACGTAGTGCATAATTGATTTCTGGGTGATAAATCAGTCTGCGCCACATTGGCAAAACAAAAATGACGCGCTAGCGGGTAGCGCGTCATTTCCGATGAGATTAACGAGTGCCGTAAACGACGATCGTTTTACCGTGAGCGGAGATCAGGTTCTGATCTTCCAGCATCTTCAGAATACGACCAACGGTTTCGCGAGAGCAGCCAACGATCTGGCCAATCTCCTGGCGAGTGATTTTGATCTGCATGCCGTCCGGGTGAGTCATCGCATCAGGTTGTTTCGCCAGATTCAGCAGAGTCTGGGCGATACGACCGGTCACGTCGAGGAAAGCCAGGTTACCGACTTTCTCTGAAGTGACTTGCAGACGGCGAGCCATTTGGGAAGAGAGGCGCATCAGAATATCCGGGTTCACCTGGATCAACTGACGGAATTTCTTGTAAGAAATTTCAGCCACTTCACACGCTGTTTTCGCCCGAACCCATGCGCTACGTTCCTGGCCTTCTTCAAACAGGCCCAGTTCGCCAATAAAATCACCCTGATTCAGATAAGAAAGGATCATTTCTTTCCCTTCCTCATCCTTAATCAACACTGCCACTGAGCCCTTAACGATGTAGTACAACGTTTCTGCTTTTTCACCCTGGTGAATCAGCGTGCTCTTGGACGGGTACTTATGAATGTGGCAATGAGACAAGAACCATTCAAGTGTCGGGTCTGTTTGCGGTTTGCCAAGCACCATGCGCGATTATCCTCTGTTATAAGCTGTCTCCAGAGCCAAAAAATGCCGCTGTCTCTGGGGTTGCAAAAATGTGCTTCCCGCGTCCTGGGAAGAGGCTGTCAAAAACTCACTGCAGCCTTTAATGTGAAGTCCTCTGCATACATGCAGTACATCAATGTATTACTGTAGCATCCTGACTGTTTTAGCATAGCTTTAGCCGTGTGTCTCCTGGTGTCTCGCTTCAGCATGACGGAGGTCGCCTTCCGTTGCGAGAATTGTTATGTACGCGTAATCTGTCAGGAAAATTGACGCACTGGAGTTAAAAAATATGCAAGCGCGTGTTAAATGGGTTGAGGGGTTAACCTTCCTTGGTGAGTCGGCTTCCGGACACCAGATTTTGATGGACGGTAACTCTGGTGATAAAGCGCCGAGCCCGATGGAAATGGTGTTGATGGCAGCGGGCGGTTGCAGCGCCATTGACGTGGTTTCTATCCTGCAAAAAGGCCGTCAGGATGTGACGAACTGCGAAGTGAAACTGACGTCAGAACGTCGCGAAGAGGCGCCACGCCTGTTCACCCACATCAATCTGCACTTTATTGTCACCGGTAACGATCTGAAAGATGCCGCCGTTTCGCGTGCGGTCGACCTGTCAGCGGAGAAGTACTGCTCTGTGGCGCTGATGCTGGGAAAAGCGGTCAACATTACCCATTCGTATGAAGTGATTGCGGCGTAATTTTTCCTGTCGCCGGATGGCGGCTAGCACCTGGTCCGGCCTACAGATCCCTGATTTGTAGGCCCGATAAGCGTAGCGCCATCGCGCACTTCCCATCGTTTATTCGATCTTCTTGCCTTCCATCAGTCGCTGCACCAGCGGCAACATGATGAGTTCCATTGCCAGCCCCATTTTGCCGCCAGGTACCACCAATGTATTGATGTGGGAAATGAATGACCCCTGCAGCATCGCCAGCAACCAGGGGAAATCGATTCCTTCCAGATTACGGAAATGAATCACGACAAAGCTCTCATCCAGTGACGGAATGCCTTTGGCCGCGAATGGGTTCGAGGTGTCCACGGTGGGAACGCGCTGGAAGTTAATGTGGGTACGGGAGAACTGCGGCGTGATGTAGTTGATATAGTCGTCCATCGAACGCACCACCGAATCCATCACCGCCTCACGAGAATGGCCTCGTTCGCTGGTGTCGCGGATAAGCTTCTGGATCCACTCCAGGTTAACGATGGGGACCACGCCGACCAAGAGATCAACATGTCTTGCGACCTCATGCTGGGGCGTGACGACGCCGCCGTGCAGGCCTTCATAGAACAATACGTCAGTGGGTTCCGGCAGGGGTTGCCACGGGGTAAACGTCCCCGGTACCTGATTCCATGGCACGGCTTCATCATAGGTATGCAGATATTTACGCGACTGGCCTTTGCCCGTCTGACCGTACTCGATAAACGTCTGCTCCAGTAGACCGAAGTCATTGGCGTCGGGGCCAAAATAGCTGATGTGGCGTCCGGCGTCGCGTGCTTTGCGGATCGCCATATCCATTTCCGGACGGGTATAGCGGTGAAAACTGTCGCCTTCCACCTCGGCTGCGCGCAGGTTGAGCTGCGCAAAAATTTTACGGAACGCGAGGCTGGTGGTGGTGGTCCCCGCGCCGCTGGATCCTGTTACCGCAATCACCGGATGTTTGGCAGACATGTTAACTCCATCAATAAATTGATTTTTTATTATAGTCGGCCGATAGCGTGC
This sequence comes from Citrobacter sp. MGH 55, assembly GCF_016906145.1. Taxonomy (NCBI): domain Bacteria; kingdom Pseudomonadati; phylum Pseudomonadota; class Gammaproteobacteria; order Enterobacterales; family Enterobacteriaceae; genus Citrobacter; species Citrobacter sp. MGH 55. The sequence continues at coordinate 791,256 of NZ_CP070239.1, read as the reverse complement.
GGGTTATTCGCGAAATTGCTTGCGCGGCATGATATTGACGGTTTCGTGCAACTCAGACCACACCAGCACCGCTTCGCCACACTGTAACTGGCGTTTGACGTCGGCGACTTTTTGTTCAAGGGTACGTTCATGTTCACCATAATCGGTACCTTCGCGCAACACAAAGCTTTCGATCAGATTGTCCAGCGTCTCGGGGGAAAGGTCCTGCCAGGGGATTTGCATGATTAGGCCTCCAGATACGGTGTCAGCCAGTCAGGGATGCGCGATTCCAGCCACATTTCTGGCCGACGTAGCGTCCCGCCGATAAATCCAACGTGCCCGCCATGTTCGGTTAACTGATATTCCACCTGCGGCGGTAAATCTTCTGCTTTGGGGATCACGTGATGATCCATAAACGGGTCGTCTTTCGCGTGAATGATCAGCGTCGGAATGGCGATGTCGCTGAGCAAGGGCATGGCACTGCACTGACGATAGTAGTCGATAGCATCGGCGAAGCCGTGAATTTTGGCAGTGATCAAATCGTCAAACTCGCGGATCCGGCGCAGGGACTTCAACTGCGCCAGGCTCACCGGCAGCGAGCCCGGATAAGCCGCCAGCTTGCGCGATGCGTTAGCTTTCAGCAGGTTGAGCAGATAGCGCTGATAAATACGGGAAAAGCCTTTATCCATATGATAGCTGCAGGCTTCCAGTACAAAGGGAGCCGAGACAATGACCGCCGCATCAAGCGGGATGTTTTTCCCTTCTTTAGCCAGCAGGCATGCCAACATATTTCCGCCGAGCGAATAGCCTACGGCGGCCGTCGGCGCGTGGCCAAATTCCCGCAGCAACCAGCCTAAGAACCAGGTTCCGTCTTCGGTTTCACCGGAGTGATAAATACGGTTCAGGCGATTCGGTTCGCCGCTGCAACCGCGAAAGTGCATCACCACGCCAAGCCAGCCACGATTCTTTGCCGCTTCAATCAGGCCATGTGCGTACGGACTGTTCAGGCTGCCTTCCAGACCATGAAAGACCACCAGGCGCGGCTTGTGCTTCGCCTGATGCGGATCTTCACTCCATGCCAGATCGACAAAGTCGCCGTCGGGCAATTCCAGACGCTGCCAGTGGGCGTCGAAATTCACCTTTCGGCGGATCAAACGCGGCAACATGGTCTGTAGATGGCAGTTACTGATACCGCGCATCGGGCGAAATTCGTCACTGCTGCCATTTGGCATCTCTGGGTCGTGAAGGATTACGTGTGTCATCACCGTTACTCGCTCAGCATCTGCTCAAGCTGTTCCTGGGCGTCCAGCCAGGCCAGTTCGCACGCTTCCAGCCCGGCTTTGGCGCTGGCCTGCTGTTGCAGACATTCCGTCAGCTCGGCTTTGCGGCTCTGGTCGTAAAGTTCGCTGTCACCCAGCTTCTCTTCTGCCTGCGCCAGCTGTGCGTTCAGCTTCTCCATCTCTTTTTCCAGACGGGCGATCTCTTTACGCAGCGGCTGAGTTTGCGTCCGCAGTTCAGCTTCCCGACGCTTCTGATCTTTACGCGCTTGCGCGCTGTTGATGTTCTCTTTTGGCGTCTCGTCGGACTGGCTTTCCTGCTTCTGCACATCGCTCAGCCACTGCTGATAATCTTCCAGATCGCCATCGAACGGCTCGACCTTGCGGTCATGCACCAGATACAGGTCGTCGGTTGTGGAGCGCAGCAAATGGCGGTCGTGCGATACGACCACCAGCGCGCCTTCAAATTCAATCAGCGCTTCAGTTAATGCCTGGCGCATGTCGAGATCAAGGTGGTTAGTCGGTTCATCGAGCAGCAGCAGGTTCGGACGCTGCCAGACGATCAGCGCCAGCACCAGTCGCGCTTTTTCACCGCCGGAGAAACGACGCGTCTCTTCGCTGACTTTATCGCCCTGGAAGCCGAAGCCGCCCAGGTAATCGCGTAGTTTCTGTTCCAGTTCTTGTGGCGCCAGCCGCACCAGATGCTGCAACGGCGACTCATCCGCGCGCAAATACTCAAGTTGATGCTGGGCAAAATACCCGAGCTTAATGCCTTTCGCCAGGCCAATTTCACCGTTCACCGGCGCGAGTTCACCCGCCAACAGTTTGATGAGCGTGGATTTACCCGCACCGTTACGTCCCAGCAAACCAATACGCGATCCTGGCACCAGGTTCAGTTTAATGGAGTCCAGGATGATGCGTTCGCCGTAACCGGCGCTCACTTTCTCCATCTTCAAGAGCGGATTCGGCAGGCTTTCCGGCGCGCGGAAGCTGAAATGGAACGGGTTATCGACATGCGCCGGGGCAATCAGCTCCATGCGTTCCAGCATCTTAATACGGCTCTGTGCCTGTTTTGCTTTCGTGGCTTTGGCGCGGAAGCGATCGATATAGCTTTGCAGATGCGCCACGCGCTCCTGCTGGCTTTCATACATCGCCTGTTGCTGGGCCAGACGCGTGGCGCGCTGAATCTCAAACGCGCTGTAGTTGCCGGTGTACTCGAACATCGTTTGCTGTTCGATATGAATGATTTTATCCACTACCGGATCGAGGAAATCACGGTCGTGAGAGATCAGAATCAGAGTGCCCTGATAGCTCTTTAGCCATTTTTCCAGCCAGATAACCGCATCCAGATCGAGGTGGTTGGTTGGTTCATCGAGCAGGAGGAGATCGGAGCGACAAATCAGCGCCTGAGCCAGGTTGAGACGCATACGCCAGCCGCCGGAAAAGTCGCTGACTGGACGTTCCAGTTGTTCATTAGAGAAACCGAGACCATGCAACAGGCTGGCTGCGCGGGAGCGTACGGTCCAGGCGTCGATGGCATCCAGCTTGCCGTGGACGGTGGCAATGGCGTGTCCGTCGTTACGTTCGTTAGCGTCATGCAACTGGGCTTCCAGTTGACGATATTCGCGGTCGCCGTCAATGACATATTCCAGCGCGGGCTGGGGCAGGGCTGGTGTTTCCTGATTCACCCACGCCAGCTGCCAGCTACCGGGAAAGGTAAAACCGCCGGCATCTGCGCTGATTTCATTTTTCAGCAATGCCAGCAGGGTAGATTTCCCGCAGCCGTTCTTACCCACCAGGCCCACTTTCTGGCCCGGATTGATGGTGGCAGTGGCATTGTCCAGTAAGACGCGCACGCCGCGACGAATTTGTAACGAGGAGAAAACAATCATAAGGCGCCGTATGTTCAGACTATGTTAATTTATCATTATGATAATGTAAGGTGTGGGCCATTTTCCGCACCGGGCCGCAATGGTAGCCCAAAACGACGACGATACACAAAAACAGAAATAAACCGGGAGGGGGATGATGTCTCAGCCAGCAAAGGTCTTGCTGCTGTATGCCCATCCGGAATCTCAGGACTCGGTGGCTAACCGGGTACTGCTTAAGCCGGCCACGCAGCTCAGCAACGTTACGGTGCACGATCTCTACGCGCACTATCCTGATTTTTTTATCGATATCCCGCATGAGCAGGCGCTACTGCGTGAGCATGACGTGATCGTGTTTCAGCATCCGCTGTACACCTATAGCTGTCCGGCGTTGCTGAAAGAGTGGCTGGATCGCGTCTTGAGCCGTGGCTTTGCCAGCGGCCCCGGGGGAAATCAGTTAGCGGGAAAGTACTGGCGGAGCGTGATAACAACCGGGGAACCGGAGAGCGCCTATCGCTATGACGCGCTGAATCGCTATCCGATGAGCGATGTACTGCGGCCATTCGAACTGACGGCAGGGATGTGCCGGATGCACTGGTTGAGTCCCATTATTATCTACTGGGCCAGACGACAAAGCGCACAGGAGCTGGAAAGCCATGCAAAAGCGTATGGCGACTGGCTTGCTCATCCCGTTCCTGTGGGAGGCCGCTGATGGAAGGTTCCGATTTAATGCTGGCGGGAGTGCTGTTTCTCTTCGCGGCGGTGGCTGCGGTGCCTTTGGCATCACGGTTGGGGATTGGCGCGGTATTGGGCTATTTGCTTGCGGGGATTGCTATTGGTCCGTGGGGGCTGGGGTTCATCAGCGACGTGGATGAGATTCTCCACTTCTCTGAACTCGGCGTCGTGTTTCTGATGTTTATCATTGGGCTGGAGCTGAACCCGTCGAAGCTCTGGCAGCTCCGGCGTTCTATCTTTGGCGTGGGTGCGGCGCAGGTTCTGCTGAGTGCGGCGCTGTTGGCCGGACTGCTAATATTGACCGATTTCTCGTGGCCTGCGGCGGTCGTCGGCGGGATAGGCCTGGCAATGTCTTCCACTGCGATGGCACTACAACTGATGCGCGAAAAAGGGATGAATCGCAGCGAATCCGGGCAGTTGGGCTTTTCGGTTTTGCTGTTCCAGGATCTGGCGGTGATCCCGGCGCTCGCGCTGGTACCGCTGTTAGCCGGTTCGGCCGATGAAGACTTTGACTGGATGAAGATCGGTATGAAGGTGCTGGCGTTTGCTGGCATGCTGATTGGTGGACGCTATCTGCTGCGTCCGGTGTTCCGGTTTATTGCCGCCTCCGGCGTGCGTGAAGTGTTTACCGCCGCCACGCTGCTGCTGGTGCTGGGATCGGCATTGTTTATGGATGCGCTGGGGCTGTCGATGGCGCTCGGCACGTTTATCGCCGGGGTACTGTTAGCGGAAAGCGAATATCGGCATGAGCTGGAAACCGCGATCGATCCGTTTAAAGGACTGCTGCTGGGTCTCTTCTTTATTTCTGTCGGGATGTCACTCAATCTGGGCGTGCTGTATACCCATCTGCTGTGGGTTGTGGCAAGCGTGGTGGTGCTGGTGGCGGTCAAAACGTTGGTGCTTTATCTGCTGGCGCGACTGTACGGCCTGCGCAGTTCTGAAAGAATGCAGTTTGCGGGCGTGTTGAGCCAGGGCGGAGAGTTCGCTTTTGTGCTGTTCTCAACCGCGTCGTCGCAGCGGTTGTTTCAGGGCGATCAGATGGCGCTTTTGTTGGTGACCGTCACGTTGTCGATGATGACCACGCCGATGCTGATGAAGCTTATCGATAAATGGCTGTCCCGTCAGCTTAACGGCCCGGATGAAGAAGATGAAATGCCGTGGGTTGAGGATGATAAGCCGCAGGTCATCGTAGTGGGCTTTGGCCGTTTTGGTCAGGTTATCGGCCGTTTGCTGATGGCGAATAAGATGCGCATTACCGTGCTGGAGCGGGACATCAGCGCGGTGAACCTGATGCGTAAATATGGCTATAAGGTCTATTACGGCGATGCGACGCAGGTGGATCTGCTGCGTTCCGCGGGCGCAGAGGCGGCGGAATCTATCGTCATTACCTGTAATGAACCGGAAGATACGATGAAGCTGGTGGCGATCTGTCAGCAACATTTCCCGCATTTGCATATTCTTGCGCGAGCGCGCGGACGCGTTGAAGCGCATGAGTTATTACAGGCAGGGGTAACGCAGTTTTCCCGTGAGACCTTTTCCAGTGCGCTGGAACTGGGACGCAAAACGCTGGTGTCGTTGGGGATGCATCCCCATCAGGCGCAGCGGGCGCAACTGCATTTCCGCCGGCTGGATATGCGGATGCTGAGGGAGCTCATCCCGATGCATGCTGATACGGTACAAATCTCTCGCGCCAGAGAAGCCAGACGCGAGCTGGAGGAGATTTTCCAGCGCGAGATGCAACAAGAACGACGCCAACTGGATGGCTGGGATGAATTCGAATAGAGGATAAGTATGGCAATTCGTAAACGTTTTATTGCAGGGGCGAAATGCCCTTCCTGCCAGGCGCAGGATTCTCTGGCGATGTGGCGCGAGAATAATATCGATATTGTTGAATGCGTTAAGTGCGGACATCAGATGCGGGAAGCGGATAAAGAAGTCCGCGATCACGTTCGCAAAGAAGAGCAAGTGATTGGGATCTTTCATCCAGACTAGCGATATGGCCCGAGATTTTTTAAGCTAAAGGGTACACAGGTGCAGATTTCCGCTACAATCTGCGCCAGCAATTTTCCCACGCTCAGGAGATATCATGAAAGTAGCAAAAGACCTGGTGGTCAGCCTGGCCTATCAGGTACGTACAGAAGACGGTGTGTTGGTTGATGAGTCTCCGGTGAGTGCGCCGCTGGACTACCTGCATGGTCACGGTTCCCTGATCTCTGGCCTGGAAACAGCGCTGGAAGGTCACGATGTTGGCGACAAATTCGATGTTGCGGTAGGCGCGAACGACGCTTACGGTCAGTATGATGAAAACCTGGTGCAGCGCGTTCCAAAAGACGTCTTCATGGGCGTTGATGAGCTGCAGGTTGGCATGCGTTTCCTGGCGGAAACTGACCAGGGTCCGGTACCGGTAGAAATTACCGAAGTGGAAGACGACCACGTTGTGGTTGACGGCAACCACATGCTGGCGGGTCAGAATCTGAAATTCAACGTTGAAGTTGTGGCGATCCGCGAAGCGACCGAAGAAGAACTGGCTCACGGCCACGTTCACGGTGCGCACGGTCACGACCATGACCACGATCACGACGGCTGCTGCGGCGGTCACGGCCATGATCACGGTCACGAGCACGGCGGCGAAGGCTGCTGCGGTGGCGGCGGTAAAGGCAACGGCGGCTGCGGTTGCCACTAATACCCGTCGTCTTTCAAACCACCGCAGCGTTGGCTGCGCTTTCGAACCCCGGTCACATAGTTTTCTATGCTCCCGGGGCTTGCTCAAGCTTGCCGCCTTGCGGTGACTCGAAATCCTTTGGGTATTTATGAGACCGTCCGATAAGTGTTGGTGCCATCGGATACAAGAAAGCGGGTTTAACCCGCTTTTTTTACGTCTCAATAATGAGGCGGTGGCGTCTCTTCGGCCTGGGAGGCGATGTGGGAAGGCTGGCTCGCTTTGAGCTTTTCCGTCAGCAGTCGCAGATGATCGCGCAATTTGGCCATTTCCATCTCGTGAGCGGTTACCGTTACGTTGAGCTCTTCAATGGTGATTTCCTGAAAAGCCAGCCGACTTTCCAGCTCGGCCAGCCGGGTTTCCATCGTTGTGTCCTGCATGATTCACCTCATCGATTGTCTCTGGTCGCGGCGGATTCTACTTAACTTTGTCTGAATACACAGCCCTGATTCAGTCTTGTCGAAACTAATTTAAACAAAAAGAGTCTCAAAAGTAGCGAGAATCAGGCATGTCCGTATGTTGATTTGTTCAACAACGCTTTATAGTACGCTTCTCATAGTAAAGTTAACCATGGGGTGAGATGCCCCGGCCCTGGAGATATGGATGAAATCACTGTTTAAAGTCACTTTGCTGGCGACCACGATGGCCGTTGCTCTGCACGCCCCGATCACCTTCGCAGCGGACGCCGCAAAACCGGCCGCCGCCGCTGCTGACAGCAAAGCTGCGTTCAAAAATGACGACCAGAAATCGGCTTACGCACTGGGTGCATCGCTGGGTCGCTATATGGAAAACTCCCTGAAAGAACAGGAAAAACTGGGCATCAAACTGGACAAAGACCAGCTGATCGCCGGTGTGCAGGATGCGTTTGCTAATAAGAGCAAACTGTCTGACCAGGAAATCGAGCAGACTCTGCAGGCTTTTGAAGCACGCGTGAAAGCTTCCGCCCAGGCGAAGATGGAAAAAGACGCAGCTGACAACGAAGCCAAAGGTAAAGAGTTCCGCACCAAGTTTGCGAAAGAGAAAGATGTGAAGACCTCTTCGACTGGCCTGCTCTACAAAGTTGAGAAAGCCGGTACAGGCGAAGCGCCGAAAGACAGCGACACGGTGGTGGTGAATTACAAAGGTACGCTGATCGACGGTAAAGAGTTTGATAACTCCTACACCCGTGGCGAACCGCTCTCTTTCCGTCTGGACGGTGTGATCCCTGGCTGGACTGAAGGTCTGAAGAACATTAAGAAAGGTGGGAAGATTAAGATGGTCATCCCACCAGAACTGGCTTACGGTAAAACCGGCGTTCCGGGGATCCCGGCTAACTCCACGCTGGTATTCGACGTAGAACTGTTGGATATCAAGCCAGCACCGAAGGCGGATGCCAAGCCAGAAGCAGCAGCTGAAGCTGATGCAAAAGCAGCAGATGCCGCTAAAAAATAAAAACTGAGAACCGCCGCCGAACAGAGCGGCGGTTTTTTTTGTGCAGGCCGGATATAATTAATAGTGGAAAGTGGAACCACCACTGTATTAATTTAATCATCCACAAAATTAATGAGCCTGCCCTGAAAACATAACGACAGGCTCCTGAAAAGGAGTGTTTTTTTTCATGTCCAGGTCGCTTTTAACCAACGAAACCAGTGAGCTTGATTTACTGGATCAACGTCCTTTCGATCAAACCGACTTTGATATTCTGAAATCCTACGAAGCGGTGGTGGACGGGTTAGCGATGCTCATTGGTTCCCACTGTGAAATCGTATTGCACTCTTTGCAGGATTTGAAATGTTCCGCCATTCGCATTGCCAACGGCGAACATACGGGACGAAAAATCGGTTCGCCGATTACTGACCTTGCGTTGCGGATGCTGCACGATATGACCGGTGCAGATAGCAGCGTCTCCAAATGCTACTTTACCCGTGCGAAAAGCGGCGTTCTGATGAAGTCAGTGACGATTGCCATTCGCAATCGCGAGCATCGTGTGATTGGTCTGCTGTGCATCAACATGAACCTTGATGTCCCGTTTTCGCAGATCATGAATACCTTTATTCCCCCGGAGACCCCGGAAGTGGGATCGTCTGTTAACTTCGCCTCTTCCGTGGAAGATCTGGTGACGCAGACGCTGGAGTTCACCATTGAAGAGGTGAACGCCGATCGTAATGTCTCCAATAATGCCAAGAACCGCCAGATCGTCCTGAATCTGTATGAGAAGGGTATCTTCGATATTAAGGACGCCATCAATCAGGTCGCCGATCGTCTGAACATCTCCAAGCACACCGTGTACCTCTATATTCGCCAGTTCAAGAGCGGCGACTTTCAGGGGCAAGATAAGTAATGCGTTTTGCCATTGTGGTTACCGGTCCAGCGTATGGTACCCAGCAGGCGAGCAGCGCATTGCAGTTTGCTCAGGCTTTGCTTGAAGAAGGCCATACGTTAAGCAGCGTCTTTTTCTATCGGGAAGGGGTGTATAACGCCAACCAGTTGACCTCTCCGGCCAGTGATGAATTTGATCTGGTCCGGGCCTGGCAACAAATGAATACACAGCATGGCGTTGAGCTGAACATTTGTGTGGCGGCGGCGCTGCGCCGCGGTGTGGTAGATGAAACAGAAGCGGGCCGACTGGGACTGGCGTCCGCCAATCTGCAGCCGGGTTTTACCCTCAGCGGACTGGGCGCGTTGGCACAAGCCTCATTGACCTGCGATCGCATGGTACAGTTTTGATGAAACGTATTGCCTTTGTCTTTTCCACCGTGCCGCACGGTAGTGCTTCTGGCCGTGAAGGGCTGGACGCGCTGTTGGCGACGTCGGCGTTAACTGAAGAGATCGGCGTCTTCTTTATAGGTGATGGCGTCTTTCAAATCCTGCAGGGACAAAAGCCGGATGTGATTCTGGCCCGCGACTATATTGCGACCTTCAAACTGCTGGGATTGTACGATATCGAACAGTGCTGGTTATGCGCCGCCTCGCTGCGCGAGCGTGGACTCGAAGACGGGGCCAGTTTTGTCGTTGAGACGACGCCGCTGGAACCAGACGCGTTGCGTCGTGAACTGGGCAACTACGATGTCATCCTGAGATTCTGAGGTTTTCATGCTGCATACTTTACACCGCTCCGCGTGGCACTCTGATTTCTCTGCAATCCTGCGCTTGCTTGTAGAAGGGGATGAACTTTTGTTGCTCCAGGATGGCGTTACCACCGCAGTCGAAGGCTGTCGCTTCCTTGAAAGCCTGCAAAACACCCCCATAACGGTATATGCACTGAAAGAAGACATTGACGCTCGGGGTTTGGGTGGTCAAATTTCAGACAGTGTCGTCAGGGTTGACTATACTGACTTCGTCAGACTTACGGTTAAGCACGCCAGCCAGATGGCCTGGTGATTGTGTGATCGTTGTATATTTCTTGACACCTTTTCGACACCGCCCTAAAATTCGGCGTCCTCATATTGTATGAGGTCGTTTTATTACGTGTTTACGAAGCAAAAGCTAAAACCAGGAGCTATTTAATGGCAACAGTTAACCAGCTGGTACGCAAACCACGCGCTCGCAAAGTTGCAAAAAGCAACGTGCCTGCGCTGGAAGCATGCCCGCAAAAACGTGGTGTATGTACTCGTGTATATACTACCACTCCTAAAAAACCGAACTCCGCACTGCGTAAAGTATGCCGTGTTCGTCTGACTAACGGTTTCGAAGTGACTTCCTACATCGGTGGTGAAGGTCACAACCTGCAGGAGCACTCCGTGATCCTGATCCGTGGCGGTCGTGTTAAAGACCTCCCGGGTGTTCGTTACCACACCGTACGCGGTGCGCTTGACTGCTCCGGCGTTAAAGACCGTAAGCAAGCTCGCTCCAAGTATGGCGTGAAGCGTCCTAAGGCTTAATGGTTCTCCGTTAAGTAAGGCCAAACGTTTTAACTTAAATGTCAAACTAAACTCGTAGAGTTTTGGACAATCCTGAATTAACAACGGAGTATTTCCATGCCACGTCGTCGCGTCATTGGTCAGCGTAAAATTCTGCCGGATCCGAAGTTCGGATCAGAACTGCTGGCTAAATTTGTAAATATCCTGATGGTAGATGGTAAAAAATCTACTGCCGAAACAATCGTATACAGCGCGCTGGAGACCCTGGCTCAGCGTTCTGGTAAATCTGAACTGGAAGCTTTCGAAGTAGCTCTCGAAAACGTGCGCCCGACTGTCGAAGTTAAGTCTCGCCGCGTTGGTGGTTCTACTTATCAGGTACCAGTTGAAGTCCGTCCGGTTCGTCGTAATGCCCTGGCAATGCGTTGGATCGTTGAAGCTGCTCGTAAACGCGGTGATAAATCCATGGCTCTGCGCCTGGCGAACGAACTTTCCGATGCTGCAGAAAACAAAGGTACTGCAGTTAAGAAACGTGAAGACGTTCACCGTATGGCCGAAGCCAACAAGGCGTTCGCACACTACCGTTGGTAATCCCTTCGGAGTTTTAGTCACCAGGCGGGCGCTTCCAGTAAGCAGCCCGCTTTGGGCTACTTAAATTGAACGCCTAAAAGATAAACGAGGAATCAAATGGCTCGTACAACACCCATCGCACGCTACCGTAACATCGGTATCAGTGCGCACATCGACGCCGGTAAAACCACTACTACCGAACGTATTCTGTTCTACACCGGTGTAAACCATAAAATCGGTGAAGTTCATGACGGCGCAGCCACCATGGACTGGATGGAGCAGGAGCAGGAACGTGGTATTACTATCACTTCCGCAGCGACTACTGCATTCTGGTCTGGTATGGCTAAGCAGTATGAACCGCATCGCGTAAACATCATCGACACCCCGGGGCACGTTGACTTCACTATCGAAGTAGAACGTTCCATGCGTGTTCTTGATGGTGCGGTAATGGTTTACTGCGCAGTTGGTGGTGTTCAGCCGCAGTCTGAAACCGTATGGCGTCAGGCAAACAAATATAAAGTTCCACGCATTGCGTTCGTTAACAAAATGGACCGTATGGGTGCGAACTTCCTGAAAGTTGTTGGTCAGATCAAAACCCGTCTGGGCGCGAACCCTGTTCCGCTGCAGCTGGCGATTGGCGCTGAAGAAGCGTTCACCGGTGTTGTTGACCTGGTGAAAATGAAAGCCATCAACTGGAACGAAGCAGATGCAGGCGTTACCTTCACTTACGAAGATATCCCGGCTGACATGCAGGAACTGGCTGAAGAATGGCACCAGAACCTGATCGAGTCCGCAGCGGAAGCTTCTGAAGAGCTGATGGAGAAATACCTGGGTGGTGAAGAACTGACTGAAGAAGAGATCAAAAAAGCTCTGCGTCAGCGCGTTCTGAACAACGAAATCATCCTGGTAACCTGTGGTTCTGCATTTAAGAACAAAGGTGTTCAGGCGATGCTGGATGCGGTAATTGATTACCTGCCATCCCCGGTTGACGTACCTGCGATCAACGGTATCCTGGACGACGGTAAAGACACGCCTGCTGAGCGTCACGCAAGCGACGAAGAGCCTTTCTCTGCACTGGCATTCAAAATCGCTACTGACCCGTTCGTGGGTAACCTGACCTTCTTCCGTGTGTACTCCGGTGTGGTTAACTCTGGTGATACCGTACTGAACTCCGTGAAAGCTGCACGTGAGCGTTTTGGTCGTATCGTTCAGATGCACGCTAACAAACGTGAAGAGATCAAAGAAGTTCGCGCGGGCGACATCGCTGCTGCGATCGGTCTGAAAGACGTAACCACTGGTGACACCCTGTGTGACCCGGATGCGCCGATCATTCTGGAGCGTATGGAATTCCCTGAGCCGGTAATCTCCATCGCCGTAGAACCGAAAACCAAAGCTGACCAGGAAAAAATGGGTCTGGCTCTGGGCCGTCTGGCTAAAGAAGACCCGTCATTCCGCGTATGGACTGACGAAGAATCTAACCAGACCATTATCGCCGGTATGGGTGAACTGCACCTCGACATCATCGTTGACCGTATGAAGCGTGAATTCAACGTTGAAGCGAACGTCGGTAAACCTCAGGTTGCTTACCGCGAAGCGATTCGTGCGAAAGTTACCGATATCGAAGGTAAACACGCCAAGCAGTCTGGTGGTCGCGGTCAGTATGGTCATGTTGTTATCGACATGTACCCGCTGGAGCCGGGTTCTAACCCGAAAGGCTACGAGTTCATCAACGACATTAAAGGTGGTGTAATCCCTGGCGAATACATCCCTGCCGTTGATAAAGGTATCCAGGAGCAGCTGAAAGCCGGTCCGCTGGCAGGTTACCCGGTTGTTGATATGGGTGTTCGTCTGCACTTCGGTTCTTACCATGACGTTGACTCCTCTGAACTGGCGTTTAAACTGGCTGCGTCTATTGCCTTTAAAGAAGGCTTTAAGAAAGCTAAACCAGTTCTGCTTGAGCCAATCATGAAGGTTGAGGTAGAAACGCCGGAAGAAAACACCGGTGATGTTATCGGTGACTTGAGCCGTCGTCGCGGTATGCTGCGCGGTCAGGAATCCGAAGTCACTGGCGTTAAGATCCACGCTGAAGTTCCGCTGTCTGAAATGTTCGGATATGCAACTCAGCTGCGTTCTCTGACCAAAGGTCGCGCATCATACACTATGGAATTCCTGAAGTATGATGATGCACCGAACAACGTTGCTCAGGCCGTAATCGAAGCCCGTGGTAAATAATCCACAGGATTAAAACCTAAGTCCCGTGCTCTCTCCACAAGGGGAGAGCGCTATAGTAAGGAATATAGCCGTGTCTAAAGAAAAATTTGAACGTACAAAACCGCACGTTAACGTCGGCACCATCGGCCACGTTGACCACGGTAAAACTACCCTGACTGCTGCAATCACTACCGTACTGGCTAAAACCTACGGCGGTGCTGCTCGTGCATTCGACCAGATCGATAACGCGCCGGAAGAAAAAGCTCGTGGTATCACCATCAACACTTCTCACGTTGAATATGACACCCCGACTCGCCACTACGCACACGTAGACTGCCCGGGCCACGCCGACTATGTTAAAAACATGATCACCGGTGCTGCGCAGATGGACGGCGCGATCCTGGTTGTTGCTGCGACTGACGGCCCGATGCCGCAGACTCGTGAGCACATCCTGCTGGGTCGTCAGGTAGGCGTTCCGTACATCATCGTGTTCCTGAACAAATGCGACATGGTTGATGACGAAGAGCTGCTGGAACTGGTAGAAATGGAAGTTCGTGAACTTCTGTCTCAGTACGATTTCCCGGGCGACGACACCCCGATCGTTCGTGGTTCTGCTCTGAAAGCGCTGGAAGGCGACGCAGAGTGGGAAGCGAAAATCATCGAACTGGCTGGCTTCCTGGATTCTTACATCCCGGAACCAGAGCGTGCGATTGACAAGCCGTTCCTGCTGCCGATCGAAGACGTATTCTCCATCTCCGGTCGTGGTACCGTTGTTACCGGTCGTGTAGAACGCGGTATCATCAAAGTGGGCGAAGAAGTTGAAATCGTTGGTATCAAAGAGACTGCCAAGTCTACCTGTACTGGCGTTGAAATGTTCCGCAAACTGCTGGACGAAGGCCGTGCGGGTGAGAACGTTGGTGTTCTGCTGCGTGGTATCAAACGTGAAGAAATCGAACGTGGTCAGGTACTGGCTAAGCCGGGTTCCATCAAGCCGCACACCAAATTCGAATCTGAAGTGTACATCCTGTCCAAAGACGAAGGCGGCCGTCATACTCCGTTCTTCAAAGGCTACCGTCCGCAGTTCTACTTCCGTACAACTGACGTGACTGGTACCATCGAACTGCCGGAAGGCGTTGAGATGGTAATGCCGGGCGACAACATCAAAATGGTTGTTACCCTGATCCACCCGATCGCGATGGACGACGGTCTGCGTTTCGCAATCCGTGAAGGCGGCCGTACTGTAGGTGCGGGCGTTGTTGCTAAAGTAATGAGCTAATAATTACTCATTAGTCCTGCACTTAAAAAGGGCGCTTCGGCGCCCTTTTTGCTGCCCGTTATTTGACTTGTCACATTTCTTCGCAATTTTAACTCCGCTCCCGTTACGTAGAGATAATTGTGCTATTGTAATTATAACTATTCTCATTTACACTTTGCGCAGAAATTGAACGGGAGCGATCATGTACGTTTGTTTGTGTAATGGTGTAAGTGATAAAAAAATTCGCCAGGCGGTACGTCAGTTTCATCCTCAATCCTTCCAGCAGTTACGCAAGTTTATTCCTGTGGGAAATCAATGCGGTAAATGCGTTCGTGCGGCACGCGAAGTCATGCAGGATGAATTAATGCAAATGCCAGAATTTAAAGAGATCGCCTGAGTCACACTCTTTTTTTTGACATCCCTGTAGCCCCATCTATGCTCTGGAGAGTGGAAGCGGAGGGACTATAAAATGAAAGGTGATGTTAAAATCATAAATTATCTCAATAAACTATTGGGAAATGAGCTTGTCGCGATCAACCAGTATTTTCTCCATGCACGTATGTTCAAAAATTGGGGCCTGACTCGCCTCAATGAGATCGAATACCA
Source organism: Citrobacter sp. MGH 55 (assembly GCF_016906145.1). Taxonomy (NCBI): domain Bacteria; kingdom Pseudomonadati; phylum Pseudomonadota; class Gammaproteobacteria; order Enterobacterales; family Enterobacteriaceae; genus Citrobacter; species Citrobacter sp. MGH 55. The sequence continues at coordinate 776,200 of NZ_CP070239.1, read as the reverse complement.
TGAATCCATCGATGAAATGAAACACGCGGATAAATATATTGAGCGTATTTTGTTTCTGGAAGGGATCCCGAACCTACAGGATCTCGGCAAATTGGGGATTGGCGAAGATGTCGAAGAGATGCTGCAGTCCGATCTTCGGTTAGAGCTCGAAGGGGCGAAAAACTTACGTGAAGCTATCGCCTATGCCGATACCGTTCATGATTATGTCAGCCGGGATATGATGATCGAAATCCTTGCGGATGAAGAAGGACATATCGACTGGCTGGAGACAGAACTGGATCTCATCTCGAAAATTGGCCTGCAAAATTATCTGCAGTCGCAAATCAAAGTGACCAGCTAATCGCCCCTGAGGTGAGACGACAATATCCGGTGATGAAACCCGCAGCTGCCAGAAATGGCCCAAAAGGCAGCGGGTTTTTTAATGCCGATTTTCCATGCACTATCCCCACAACCACGATACCGAAACACCCCAGTAGTGCCGCCCAAAAGACTAATGAAGGCAAAAACATCCACCCATGCCAGGCACCTAGTGCGGCAAGGAATTTCACATCACCATAGCCGAGTCCTTCTCGCTTACGAAGCAGCCAATAACTCCAGTAGATAAAGGCAAAGCTGGCGTAACCCGCGACGGCGCCCCATACGGCATCGGCAAGTTGTGTCGGGATGATACACAGGTGAAAGATGAATCCACCCCACAGCAACGGGCAGGTAAACCGGTCCGGCAGTCGTCTGCTGCGCATATCGCAGAAACTCAGAGTCAAAGACAATGCGGTATACAGCAGCAGAAAGGGTAGGGCAGCAGACATCGTGTCATCCTCCATCAACCATGGCGTTACTTTAAAGAAGGTTGATAAAGGAGCAAGGCGCTATTATGGGTATTGCGGGATGCTTTCCAGTAAACCCGCTGCGTTTCTTTCACAACATACAATCCCGGAACCCTGTTCGCATTACGCGCGAAGTGTTTAATATCTACGCGACACTTGCTTCAGACTGATATTTGCGTATAATGCGCGGGCTTGTCTTAATTGACGGCAGGTTCGATCTGAACCTTGGATAGCCGATTTGGCTGTCTAACAATGCTCCCAATCGGGGAGCTACGTAAGAACGGTTACACTCTCCCATCAATCGTAATGGGTCTGAGGAGTAATCATTTTCGTTTATAAAATAATTGGAGCTCTGGTCTCATGCAGAACCAAAGAATCCGTATCCGCCTTAAAGCGTTTGATCATCGTCTGATCGATCAATCAACCGCGGAAATCGTCGAGACTGCTAAGCGCACTGGTGCGCAAGTCCGTGGTCCGATCCCGCTGCCGACCCGCAAAGAGCGTTTCACCGTTCTGATCTCTCCGCACGTCAACAAAGACGCGCGTGATCAGTACGAGATTCGTACTCACAAGCGTCTGGTTGACATCGTTGAGCCAACTGAAAAAACCGTTGATGCTCTGATGCGTCTGGACCTGGCTGCCGGTGTAGACGTGCAGATCAGCCTGGGTTAATCAGGTCATCGAGCGATTGAGAGGTTGATACAATGATTGGTTTAGTCGGTAAAAAAGTGGGTATGACCCGCATCTTCACTGAAGATGGCGTATCTATCCCAGTAACCGTAATCGAAGTTGAAGCAAACCGCGTTACTCAGGTTAAAGATCTGGCTAGCGATGGCTATCGTGCTATTCAGGTTACCACGGGTGCTAAAAAAGCTAACCGTGTAACCAAGCCGGAAGCTGGTCACTTTGCTAAAGCTGGCGTAGAAGCTGGCCGCGGCCTGTGGGAGTTCCGTCTGGCAGATGGTGAAGAATTCACTGTTGGTCAGAGCATTAGCGTTGAACTGTTTGCTGACGTTAAAAAAGTTGACGTAACCGGTACCTCTAAAGGTAAAGGTTTCGCAGGTACCGTTAAGCGCTGGAACTTCCGTACCCAGGACGCGACTCACGGTAACTCCTTGTCTCACCGCGTTCCGGGTTCTATCGGTCAGAACCAGACTCCGGGCAAAGTGTTCAAAGGCAAGAAAATGGCAGGCCAGATGGGTAACGAGCGTGTAACCGTTCAGAGCCTTGACGTAGTACGCGTTGACGCTGAGCGCAACCTGCTGCTGGTTAAAGGTGGTGTTCCGGGTGCAACCGGTTGCGACCTGATCGTTAAACCAGCTGTGAAGGCGTAAGGGGATAGCAATGGAATTAGTATTGAAAGACGCGCAGAGCGCGCTGACTGTTTCCGAAACTACCTTCGGTCGTGATTTCAACGAAGCGCTGGTTCACCAGGTTGTTGTTGCTTATGCAGCTGGTGCTCGTCAGGGTACTCGTGCTCAGAAGACTCGTGCTGAAGTAACTGGTTCAGGCAAAAAACCGTGGCGTCAGAAAGGTACCGGCCGTGCGCGTTCAGGTTCTATCAAGAGCCCGATCTGGCGTTCCGGTGGCGTAACCTTCGCTGCTCGTCCGCAGGACCACAGTCAAAAAGTTAACAAAAAGATGTACCGCGGCGCGCTGAAAAGCATTCTGTCCGAACTGGTACGTCAGGATCGTCTGATCGTTGTCGAGAAGTTCTCTGTTGAAGCGCCTAAAACTAAGCTGCTGGCACAGAAACTGAAAGACATGGCTCTGGAAGATGTGCTGATCATCACCGGTGAGCTGGACGAAAACCTGTTCCTGGCTGCGCGCAACCTGCACAAGGTTGACGTACGCGATGCAACTGGTATCGACCCGGTTAGCCTGATCGCCTTCGACAAAGTCGTAATGACTGCTGATGCTGTTAAGCAAGTTGAGGAGATGCTGGCATGATTCGTGAAGAACGTCTGCTGAAGGTGCTGCGTGCACCGCACGTTTCTGAAAAAGCGTCTACTGCGATGGAAAAAACTAACACCATCGTTCTCAAAGTTGCTAAAGACGCGACCAAAGCAGAGATCAAAGCTGCTGTGCAGAAACTGTTTGAAGTCGAAGTCGAAGTCGTTAACACCCTGGTTGTTAAAGGGAAAGTTAAACGTCACGGACAGCGTATCGGTCGTCGTAGCGACTGGAAAAAAGCTTACGTCACCCTGAAGGAAGGCCAGAATCTGGACTTCGTTGGCGGCGCTGAGTAAGTCGGAGGAGTAATACAATGGCAGTTGTTAAATGTAAACCGACATCTCCGGGTCGTCGCCACGTAGTTAAAGTGGTTAACCCTGAGCTGCACAAGGGCAAACCTTTTGCTCCGTTGCTGGAAAAAAACAGCAAATCCGGTGGTCGTAACAACAATGGCCGTATCACCACCCGTCATATCGGTGGTGGCCACAAGCAGGCATACCGTATTGTTGACTTCAAACGCAACAAAGATGGTATTCCGGCAGTTGTTGAACGTCTTGAGTACGATCCGAACCGTTCCGCGAACATCGCGCTGGTTCTATACAAAGACGGTGAGCGCCGTTACATCCTGGCCCCTAAAGGCCTGAAAGCGGGCGACCAGATCCAATCTGGCGTTGATGCTGCAATCAAACCAGGCAACACCCTGCCGATGCGCAATATCCCGGTTGGTTCTACCGTTCATAACGTAGAAATGAAACCAGGTAAAGGCGGTCAGCTGGCACGTTCCGCTGGTACTTACGTTCAGATCGTTGCTCGTGATGGTGCTTATGTCACCCTGCGTCTGCGTTCTGGTGAAATGCGTAAAGTCGAAGCAGACTGCCGTGCAACTCTGGGCGAAGTTGGCAATGCTGAGCATATGCTGCGCGTTCTGGGTAAAGCAGGTGCTGCACGCTGGCGTGGTGTTCGTCCGACCGTTCGCGGTACCGCGATGAACCCAGTCGACCACCCACATGGTGGTGGTGAAGGTCGTAACTTTGGTAAGCACCCGGTAACCCCGTGGGGCGTTCAGACCAAAGGTAAGAAGACCCGCAGCAACAAGCGTACTGATAAATTCATCGTACGTCGCCGTAGCAAATAATTTTAGAGGATAAGCCATGCCACGTTCTCTCAAGAAAGGTCCTTTTATTGACCTGCACTTGCTGAAGAAGGTAGAGAAAGCGGTGGAAAGCGGAGACAAGAAGCCCCTGCGCACTTGGTCCCGTCGTTCAACGATCTTTCCTAACATGATCGGTTTGACCATCGCTGTCCATAATGGTCGTCAGCACGTTCCAGTATTTGTAACCGATGAAATGGTCGGTCACAAACTGGGTGAATTCGCACCGACTCGTACTTATCGCGGCCATGCTGCTGATAAAAAAGCGAAGAAGAAATAAGGTAGGAGGAAGAGATGGAAACTATCGCTAAACATCGCCATGCTCGTTCTTCTGCTCAGAAGGTTCGCCTTGTTGCTGACCTGATTCGCGGTAAGAAAGTGTCGCAGGCTCTGGATATTCTGACCTACACCAACAAGAAAGCGGCTGTACTGGTCAAGAAGGTACTGGAATCTGCCATTGCTAACGCTGAACACAACGATGGCGCTGACATTGACGATCTGAAAGTTACGAAAATTTTCGTAGACGAAGGCCCGAGCATGAAGCGCATTATGCCGCGTGCAAAAGGTCGTGCAGATCGCATCCTGAAGCGCACCAGCCACATCACTGTGGTTGTGTCCGATCGCTGAGACTCTGGAGACTAGCAATGGGTCAGAAAGTACATCCTAATGGTATTCGCCTGGGTATTGTAAAACCATGGAACTCTACCTGGTTTGCGAACACCAAAGAATTCGCTGACAACCTGGACAGCGATTTTAAAGTACGTCAGTACCTGACTAAGGAACTGGCTAAAGCGTCCGTATCTCGTATCGTTATCGAGCGTCCGGCTAAGAGCATCCGTGTGACTATTCACACTGCTCGCCCGGGTATCGTTATCGGTAAGAAAGGTGAAGACGTAGAAAAACTGCGTAAGGTCGTAGCGGATATCGCTGGCGTTCCTGCACAGATCAATATCGCCGAAGTTCGTAAACCTGAACTGGACGCAAAACTGGTTGCTGACAGCATCACTTCTCAGCTGGAACGTCGTGTTATGTTCCGTCGTGCGATGAAGCGTGCTGTACAGAACGCAATGCGTCTGGGCGCTAAAGGGATCAAAGTTGAAGTTAGCGGCCGTCTGGGCGGCGCGGAAATCGCACGTACCGAATGGTACCGCGAAGGTCGCGTACCGCTGCACACTCTGCGTGCTGACATCGACTACAACACCTCTGAAGCGCACACTACTTACGGTGTAATCGGCGTTAAGGTATGGATCTTCAAAGGCGAGATCCTGGGTGGTATGGCTGCTGTTGAACAACCGGAAAAACCGGCTGCTCAACCTAAAAAGCAGCAGCGTAAAGGCCGTAAATAAGGAGCGTCGCTGATGTTACAACCAAAGCGTACAAAATTCCGTAAAATGCACAAAGGCCGTAACCGCGGTCTGGCTGCTGGCGCGGATGTTAGCTTCGGCAGCTTCGGTCTGAAAGCTGTTGGCCGTGGTCGTCTGACTGCCCGTCAGATCGAAGCAGCACGTCGTGCTATGACCCGTGCAGTTAAGCGTCAAGGTAAGATCTGGATCCGTGTATTCCCGGACAAACCGATCACTGAAAAGCCGCTGGCAGTGCGTATGGGTAAAGGTAAAGGTAACGTGGAGTATTGGGTTGCCTTGATTCAGCCGGGTAAAGTCCTGTATGAAATGGACGGCGTACCGGAAGAGCTGGCCCGTGAAGCATTCAAGCTGGCAGCAGCGAAACTGCCGATTAAAACCACCTTTGTAACTAAGACGGTGATGTAATGAAAGCAAAAGAGCTGCGTGAGAAGAGTGTTGAAGAGCTGAACACCGAGCTGCTGAACCTGCTGCGTGAGCAGTTCAACCTGCGTATGCAGGCTGCAAGTGGCCAGCTGCAACAGTCTCACCTGTTGAAGCAAGTGCGTCGTGATGTCGCACGCGTTAAGACTTTACTGACTGAGAAGGCGGGTGCGTAATGACCGATAAAATCCGTACTCTGCAAGGTCGCGTTGTTAGCGACAAAATGGAGAAATCCATTGTTGTTGCTATCGAACGTTTTGTGAAACACCCGATCTACGGTAAATTCATTAAGCGTACGACCAAACTGCACGTACATGACGAGAACAACGAATGCGGTATCGGCGACAAGGTTGAAATCCGTGAATGCCGTCCGCTGTCCAAGACTAAGTCCTGGACGCTGGTTCGCGTTGTAGAGAAAGCGGTTCTGTAATACAGTACGCGTTCTCAACGAATAAACGGCTCAGCGATGGGCCGTTTATTTTTTCTACCCATATCCTGAGAGCGGTGTTATAATGCCGCGCCCTCGATATGGGGCTTTTTTAACGACCTGATTTCGGGTCTCAGTAGTAGTTGACATTAGCGGAGCACTAAAATGATCCAAGAACAGACTATGCTGAACGTCGCCGACAACTCCGGTGCACGTCGCGTAATGTGTATCAAGGTTCTGGGTGGCTCGCACCGTCGCTACGCAGGCGTAGGCGACATCATCAAGATCACCATCAAAGAAGCAATTCCGCGTGGTAAGGTCAAAAAAGGTGATGTGCTGAAGGCGGTAGTGGTGCGCACCAAGAAGGGTGTTCGTCGCCCGGACGGTTCTGTCATTCGCTTCGATGGTAATGCATGCGTTATTTTAAACAATAACAGCGAGCAGCCTATCGGTACGCGTATTTTTGGGCCGGTAACTCGTGAACTTCGCAACGAGAAGTTCATGAAAATTATCTCTCTGGCACCAGAAGTACTCTAAGGAGCGAATCATGGCAGCGAAAATCCGTCGTGATGACGAAGTTATCGTGTTAACCGGTAAAGATAAAGGTAAACGCGGTAAAGTTAAGAATGTCCTGTCTTCCGGCAAGGTCATCGTTGAAGGTATCAACCTGGTTAAGAAACACCAGAAGCCGGTTCCGGCTCTGAACCAACCAGGCGGCATTGTAGAGAAAGAAGCAGCTATTCAGATCTCTAACATTGCAATCTTCAATGCGGCAACCGGCAAGGCTGACCGTGTAGGCTTTAGATTCGAAGACGGCAAAAAAGTCCGTTTCTTCAAGTCTAACAGCGAAACTATCAAGTAATTTGGAGTAGTACGATGGCGAAACTGCATGATTACTACAAAGACGAAGTAGTTAATAAACTCATGACTGAGTTTAACTACAATTCTGTCATGCAAGTCCCTCGGGTCGAGAAGATTACCCTGAACATGGGTGTTGGTGAAGCGATCGCTGACAAGAAACTGCTGGATAATGCAGCAGCTGATCTGACAGCAATCTCCGGTCAAAAGCCGTTGATCACCAAAGCACGCAAATCTGTTGCAGGCTTCAAAATCCGTCAGGGCTATCCGATCGGCTGTAAAGTAACTCTGCGTGGCGAACGCATGTGGGAGTTCTTTGAGCGCCTGATCACTATTGCTGTACCGCGTATCCGTGACTTCCGTGGCTTGTCCGCTAAGTCATTCGACGGTCGTGGTAACTACAGCATGGGTGTCCGTGAGCAGATCATCTTCCCAGAAATCGACTACGATAAAGTCGACCGCGTTCGTGGTTTGGATATTACCATTACCACTACTGCGAAATCTGACGAAGAAGGCCGTGCTCTGCTGGCTGCCTTTGACTTCCCGTTCCGCAAGTAAGGTAGGGTTACTGAATGGCTAAGCAATCAATGAAAGCACGCGAAGTAAAACGCGTAGCTTTAGCTGATAAATACTTCGCGAAACGCGCTGAACTGAAAGCGATCATCTCTGATGTGAACGCTTCCGACGAAGATCGTTGGAACGCTGTTCTTAAGCTGCAGTCTCTGCCGCGTGATTCCAGCCCGTCTCGTCAGCGTAACCGCTGCCGTCAAACAGGTCGTCCACATGGTTATGTGGGCAAGTTCGGGTTGAGCCGTATCAAGCTACGTGAAGCCGCTATGCGCGGTGAAGTACCAGGCTTGAAAAAGGCTAGCTGGTAATTGTCACCAATTGAATCACGGGAGTAAAGACAGATGAGCATGCAAGATCCGATCGCGGATATGCTGACCCGTATCCGTAACGGTCAGGCCGCGAACAAAGCTGCGGTCACCATGCCTTCCTCCAAGCTGAAAGTGGCAATTGCCAACGTGCTGAAGGAAGAAGGTTTTATTGAAGATTTTAAAGTTGAAGGCGACACCAAGCCGGAACTGGAACTGACTCTTAAGTATTTCCAGGGTAAAGCTGTTGTAGAAAGCATTCAGCGTGTCAGTCGCCCAGGTCTGCGCATCTATAAACGTAAAGATGAGCTGCCGAAAGTTATGGCGGGTCTGGGTATCGCGGTTGTTTCTACCTCTAAAGGTGTTATGACTGATCGTGCAGCGCGCCAGGCTGGTCTTGGTGGCGAAATTATCTGCTACGTAGCCTAATCGGAGGAAAAAATGTCTCGTGTTGCTAAAGCACCGGTCGTTGTTCCTGCCGGCGTTGATGTAAAAATCAACGGTCAGGTTATTACGATCAAAGGTAAAAACGGCGAGCTGACTCGTACTCTCAACGATGCTGTTGAAGTTAAACATGCAGATAATGCACTGACCTTCGGTCCGCGTGATGGTTACGTAGACGGTTGGGCTCAGGCTGGTACCGCGCGTGCCCTGCTGAACTCAATGGTTATCGGTGTTACCGAAGGCTTCACTAAGAAGCTGCAGCTGGTTGGTGTAGGTTATCGTGCAGCGGTTAAAGGGAACGTAGTAAACCTGTCATTAGGTTTCTCACACCCGGTTGACCATCAGCTGCCGGCAGGGATTACTGCAGAATGTCCGACTCAAACTGAAATCGTGCTGAAAGGCGCTGATAAGCAGGTGATCGGCCAGGTTGCAGCAGATCTGCGTGCCTACCGTCGTCCTGAGCCTTACAAAGGCAAGGGTGTTCGTTACGCCGACGAAGTCGTGCGTACCAAAGAGGCTAAGAAGAAGTAAGGTAACACTATGGATAAGAAATCTGCTCGTATCCGTCGTGCGACCCGCGCACGCCGCAAGCTCAAAGAGCTGGGCGCAACTCGCCTGGTGGTACATCGTACCCCGCGTCATATTTACGCACAGGTAATTGCACCGAACGGTTCTGAAGTTCTGGTAGCTGCTTCTACTGTAGAAAAAGCTATCGCTGAACAACTGAAGTACACCGGTAACAAAGACGCGGCTGCAGCTGTGGGTAAAGCTGTCGCTGAACGCGCTCTGGAAAAAGGCATCAAAGATGTGTCCTTTGACCGTTCCGGGTTCCAATATCATGGTCGTGTCCAGGCACTGGCAGATGCTGCCCGTGAAGCTGGCCTTCAGTTCTAAGGTAGAGGTGTAAGATGGCTCACATCGAAAAACAAGCTGGCGAACTGCAGGAAAAGCTGATCGCGGTAAACCGCGTATCTAAAACCGTAAAAGGTGGTCGTATTTTCTCCTTCACAGCTCTGACTGTAGTAGGCGATGGTAACGGTCGCGTTGGTTTTGGTTACGGTAAAGCGCGTGAAGTTCCAGCAGCGATCCAGAAAGCGATGGAAAAAGCCCGTCGCAATATGATTAACGTCGCGCTGAACAACGGCACCCTGCAACACCCGGTTAAAGGTGTTCACACGGGTTCTCGTGTATTCATGCAGCCAGCTTCCGAAGGTACCGGTATCATCGCCGGTGGTGCAATGCGCGCCGTTCTGGAAGTTGCTGGAGTTCATAACGTTCTGGCTAAAGCATATGGTTCCACCAACCCGATCAACGTGGTTCGTGCAACTATTGATGGCCTGGAAAATATGAATTCTCCAGAAATGGTCGCTGCCAAGCGTGGTAAATCCGTTGAAGAAATTCTGGGGAAATAAACCATGGCAAAGACTATTAAAATTACTCAAACCCGCAGTGCAATCGGTCGTCTGCCGAAACACAAGGCAACGCTGCTTGGCCTGGGTCTGCGTCGTATTGGTCACACCGTAGAGCGCGAGGATACTCCTGCTGTTCGTGGTATGGTCAACGCGGTTTCCTTCATGGTTAAAGTTGAGGAGTAAGAGATGCGTTTAAATACTCTGTCTCCGGCCGAAGGCTCCAAAAAGGCGGGTAAACGCCTGGGTCGTGGTATCGGTTCTGGCCTCGGTAAAACCGGTGGTCGTGGTCACAAAGGTCAGAAGTCTCGTTCTGGCGGTGGCGTACGTCGCGGTTTCGAGGGTGGTCAGATGCCTCTGTACCGTCGTCTGCCGAAATTCGGCTTCACTTCTCGCAAAGCAGCGATTACAGCCGAAGTTCGTCTGTCTGACCTGGCGAAAGTGGAAGGCGGTGTTGTAGACCTGAACACGCTGAAAGCGGCTAACATTATCGGTATCCAGATCGAGTTCGCGAAAGTGATCCTGGCTGGTGAAGTCACTACTCCGGTAACTGTTCGTGGTCTGCGTGTTACTAAAGGCGCTCGTGCTGCTATCGAAGCTGCTGGCGGTAAAATCGAGGAATAAGTAGCAGATGGCTAAACAACCGGGATTAGATTTTCAAAGTGCCAAAGGTGGCTTAGGCGAGCTGAAACGCAGACTGCTGTTTGTTATCGGTGCGCTTATCGTGTTCCGTATTGGCTCTTTCATTCCGATCCCTGGTATTGATGCCGCTGTACTTGCCAAACTGCTTGAGCAACAGCGAGGCACCATCATTGAAATGTTTAACATGTTCTCTGGTGGTGCTCTCAGCCGTGCTTCTATCTTTGCCCTGGGTATTATGCCGTATATTTCGGCATCAATTATTATCCAGCTGCTGACGGTGGTTCACCCAACGCTGGCAGAAATCAAGAAAGAAGGGGAGTCTGGTCGTCGTAAGATCAGCCAGTACACCCGCTACGGTACTCTGGTGTTGGCCATATTCCAGTCGATCGGTATTGCTACCGGTCTGCCAAATATGCCTGGTATGCAAGGTCTGGTAATGAATCCAGGCTTTGCATTCTACTTCACCGCTGTTGTCAGTCTGGTCACAGGGACGATGTTCCTGATGTGGTTGGGCGAACAGATTACTGAACGTGGTATCGGTAACGGTATCTCGATCATTATCTTCGCCGGTATTGTCGCGGGCCTCCCGCCAGCCATTGCCCATACTATCGAGCAAGCGCGTCAAGGCGACCTGCACTTCCTCGTGTTGCTGTTGGTTGCAGTATTAGTATTTGCAGTGACGTTCTTTGTTGTATTTGTTGAGCGTGGTCAACGCCGCATTGTGGTAAACTACGCTAAACGTCAGCAAGGTCGTCGTGTCTATGCTGCACAGAGCACACATTTACCGCTGAAAGTGAATATGGCGGGGGTAATCCCGGCAATCTTCGCTTCCAGTATTATTCTGTTCCCGGCAACCATCGCGTCATGGTTCGGGGGCGGTACTGGTTGGAACTGGCTGACAACAATTTCGCTGTATTTGCAGCCTGGGCAACCGCTTTATGTGTTACTCTATGCGTCTGCAATCATCTTCTTCTGTTTCTTCTACACGGCGTTGGTCTTCAACCCGCGTGAAACAGCAGATAACCTGAAGAAGTCCGGTGCATTTGTACCAGGAATTCGTCCGGGAGAGCAAACGGCGAAGTATATTGATAAAGTAATGACCCGCCTGACTTTGGTCGGTGCGCTCTACATTACCTTTATCTGCCTGATCCCGGAGTTCATGCGTGATGCAATGAAAGTACCGTTCTACTTCGGTGGGACCTCACTGCTTATCGTTGTTGTCGTGATTATGGACTTTATGGCTCAAGTGCAAACTCTGATGATGTCTAGTCAGTACGAGTCTGCATTGAAGAAGGCGAACCTGAAAGGCTACGGCCGATAATTGGTCGCCCGAGAAGTTACGGAGAGTAAAAATGAAAGTTCGTGCTTCCGTCAAGAAATTATGCCGTAACTGCAAAATCGTTAAGCGTGATGGTGTCATCCGTGTGATTTGCAGTGCCGAGCCGAAGCATAAACAGCGCCAAGGCTGATTTATTCGCATATTTTTCTTGCAAAGTTGGGTTGAGCTGGCTAGATTAGCCAGCCAATCTTTTGTATGTCTGTACGTTTCCATTTGAGTATCCTGAAAACGGGCTTTTCAGCATGGTGCGTACATATTAAATAGTAGGAGTGCATAGTGGCCCGTATAGCAGGCATTAACATTCCTGATCAAAAACATGCTGTGATCGCGTTAACGTCGATCTACGGCATCGGTAAGACCCGTTCTAAAGCCATCCTGGCTGCAGCGGGTATCGCTGAAAATGTTAAGATCAGTGAGCTGTCTGAAGGACAAATCGACACGCTGCGTGACGAAGTTGCCAAATTTGTCGTTGAAGGTGATCTGCGCCGTGAAATCAGCATGAGCATCAAGCGCCTGATGGATCTTGGTTGCTATCGCGGTTTGCGTCATCGTCGTGGTCTGCCAGTGCGCGGTCAGCGTACTAAGACCAACGCACGTACCCGTAAGGGTCCGCGCAAACCGATCAAGAAATAATCGGGGTGATTGAATAATGGCAAAGGCACCAATTCGTGCACGTAAACGTGTAAGAAAACAAGTCTCTGACGGCGTGGCTCATATCCATGCTTCTTTCAACAACACCATCGTGACTATCACTGATCGTCAGGGTAACGCGCTGGGTTGGGCAACAGCCGGTGGTTCCGGTTTCCGTGGTTCTCGCAAATCTACTCCGTTCGCAGCTCAGGTTGCAGCAGAGCGTTGCGCTGACGCCGTAAAAGAATACGGCATCAAGAATCTGGAAGTTATGGTTAAAGGTCCGGGTCCAGGCCGCGAATCTACTATTCGTGCTCTGAACGCCGCTGGTTTCCGCATCACTAATATTACTGATGTGACTCCGATCCCTCATAACGGTTGTCGTCCGCCGAAAAAACGTCGCGTATAACGCTTCGTTTTCCAGGTTAGTTGGAGATAGAAAATGGCAAGATATTTGGGTCCTAAGCTCAAGCTGAGCCGTCGTGAGGGCACCGACTTATTCCTTAAGTCTGGCGTTCGCGCGATCGATACCAAGTGTAAAATTGAACAAGCTCCTGGCCAGCACGGTGCGCGTAAACCGCGTCTGTCTGACTATGGTGTGCAGTTGCGTGAAAAGCAAAAAGTTCGCCGTATCTACGGTGTGCTGGAGCGTCAGTTCCGTAACTACTACAAAGAAGCAGCACGTCTGAAAGGCAACACCGGTGAAAACCTGTTGGCTCTGCTGGAAGGTCGTCTGGACAACGTTGTATACCGTATGGGCTTCGGCGCCACTCGTGCAGAAGCACGTCAGCTGGTTAGCCATAAAGCGATTATGGTAAACGGTCGTGTTGTTAACATCGCTTCTTATCAGGTTAGTCCGAATGACGTTGTTAGCATTCGTGAGAAAGCGAAGAAGCAGTCTCGCGTGAAAGCCGCTCTGGAGCTGGCTGAGCAGCGTGAAAAGCCAACCTGGCTGGAAGTTGATGCTGGCAAGATGGAAGGTACGTACAAGCGTAAGCCTGAGCGTTCTGATCTGTCTGCGGACATTAACGAACACCTGATCGTCGAGCTTTACTCCAAGTAAAGCTTAGTACCAAAGAGAGGACACAATGCAGGGTTCTGTGACAGAGTTTCTAAAACCGCGCCTGGTAGATATCGAGCAAGTGAGTTCGACGCACGCCAAGGTGACCCTTGAGCCTTTAGAGCGTGGCTTCGGCCATACTCTGGGTAACGCACTGCGCCGTATTCTGCTCTCATCGATGCCGGGTTGCGCGGTGACCGAGGTTGAGATTGATGGTGTACTACATGAGTACAGCACCAAAGAAGGCGTTCAGGAAGATATCCTGGAAATCCTGCTCAACCTGAAAGGGCTGGCGGTGAGAGTTCAGGGTAAAGATGAAGTTATTCTTACCTTGAATAAATCTGGCATTGGCCCTGTGACTGCAGCCGACATTACCCATGACGGGGATGTCGAAATCGTCAAGCCGCAGCACGTGATCTGCCACCTGACCGATGAGAACGCGTCTATTAGCATGCGTATCAAAGTTCAGCGCGGTCGTGGTTATGTGCCGGCTTCTACCCGAATTCATTCGGAAGAAGATGAGCGCCCAATCGGCCGTCTGCTGGTTGACGCATGCTACAGCCCTGTAGAGCGTATTGCCTACAATGTTGAAGCAGCGCGTGTAGAACAGCGTACCGACCTGGACAAGCTGGTCATCGAAATGGAAACCAACGGCACAATCGATCCTGAAGAGGCGATTCGTCGTGCGGCGACCATTCTGGCAGAACAACTGGAAGCTTTCGTTGATTTACGTGATGTACGTCAGCCGGAAGTGAAAGAAGAGAAACCAGAATTCGATCCGATCCTGCTGCGCCCTGTTGACGATCTGGAATTGACTGTCCGCTCTGCTAACTGCCTTAAAGCAGAAGCTATCCACTATATCGGTGATCTGGTACAGCGTACTGAGGTTGAGCTTCTTAAGACGCCTAACCTTGGTAAAAAATCTCTTACTGAGATTAAAGACGTGCTGGCTTCCCGTGGACTGTCTCTGGGCATGCGCCTGGAAAACTGGCCACCGGCAAGCATCGCTGACGAGTAACCGGATCACAGGTTAAGGTTTTACTGAGAAGGATAAGGTCATGCGCCATCGTAAGAGTGGTCGTCAACTGAACCGCAACAGCAGCCATCGCCAGGCTATGTTCCGCAACATGGCAGGTTCACTGGTTCGTCATGAAATCATCAAGACGACCCTGCCTAAAGCGAAAGAGCTGCGTCGCGTAGTTGAGCCGCTGATTACTCTTGCCAAGACTGATAGCGTAGCTAATCGTCGTCTGGCATTCGCCCGCACTCGTGATAACGAGATCGTGGCAAAACTGTTTAACGAGCTGGGCCCGCGTTTCGCGAGCCGCGCCGGTGGTTACACTCGCATTCTGAAGTGTGGCTTCCGTGCAGGCGACAATGCGCCGATGGCATACATCGAGCTGGTTGATCGCTCTGAGTCGAAAGCAGAAGCTGCTGCAGAGTAATCTGTAGTAACGTAAAAAAACCCGCCTCGGCGGGTTTTTTTATATCCGCAGCACCCCCACTTATCTACAATATCTGTACTCTTTTTGTTCATCCCCTGGAGTCATTATGTGGTTACTGGACCAGTGGGCAGAGCGTCATATCATCGATGCACAAAGAAAAGGTGAGTTTGAAGATCTTCGCGGCGCTGGCCAACCGTTGGTGCTGGATGATGATTCACATGTGCCTGATGAGCTACGTGCCGGTTATCGCTTACTGAAGAACGCAGGCTGTCTCCCACCCGAACTGGAGCAGCGGAAAGAAGCCATCCAGTTGTTGGATCTGCTGAGCGGCCTGCGGCAGGATGATCCGCAGTATCAGGAAGTGAGTCGGCGTTTGTCACTGCTGGAACTGAAGCTGCGGCAGTCCGGTCTGAGCACGGAATTTTTACGCGGTGAGTATGCTGATAAGTTACTGCATAAAATTAACGATAATTAATGGAGTGGACATGTATCGCATTGGTGAGTTAGCAAAGCTGGCGGAAGTTACCCCTGATACGATCCGCTACTATGAAAAGCAGCAGATGATGGAGCATGAGGTGCGCACTGAAGGCGGTTTCCGGTTATATACGGAAAAGGATCTTCAACGGCTTAAATTCATCCGCTATGCCCGACAGCTTGGCTTTACCCTTGAGTCGATCCGTGAATTGTTATCGATCCGTATCGATCCTGAACATCATACCTGTCAGGAATCCAAAGGGATCGTGCAGGACAGGCTGAAAGAAGTTGAAGCTCGTATTGCCGAACTGCAAAGCATGCAGCGTTCATTGCAGCGTTTGAACGATGCCTGCTGTGGCACTGCGCATAGCAGTGTGTACTGCTCAATTCTGGAAGCTCTTGAACAAGGAGCCAGTGGAGTGGCGTCGGGCTGTTGATTTATCAGACAGGTGGGACTACACTCCCGCCGTTAAACTACAAACTGGAGCTATTATGAGTCGTTATCAGCATACAAAAGGGCAGATAAAGGACAATGCCATTGAGGCATTATTACATGACCCTCTATTCAGACAGCGTGTTGAAAAGAATAAGAAAGGGAAAGGGAGTTATTTACGTAAAGGCAAACACGGTAACCGGGGTAACTGGGAGGCCAGTGGCAAGAAAGTGAATCACTTTTTTACCACTGGCCTTCTGCTTTCTGCGGTCTGTTAAGAACGATTATTCTGTTCTTTCAGCAGGTCGCGGATCTCAGTAAGCAAGACTTCTTCTTTCGTCGGTGCAGGTGCAGCCGCCGGCTCTTCTTTCTTACGATTGAGTTTGTTAATGAGCTTAATTGCCATGAAAATAGCAAAGGCGACAATCACAAAGTCGAAGATATTCTGAATAAACACGCCATAATGCATCACAACGGCCGGGATATCTCCCTGCGCATCACGCAACGTCACAGCAAACTGTTTAAAATCGATCCCACCAATTAACAAACCCAGCGGCGGCATAATGATATCGGCAACCAGTGACGATACAATTTTACCGAACGCCGCACCGATAATGACACCCACTGCCAAATCGACAACATTCCCGCGCATCGCGAATTCGCGAAACTCTTTAATAATGCTCATTATATTCTCCCTATGCAGCTGACGTTAATAAGTTTAACAAATGTTAAGGCATTTGCCATTTAAGTATTGAGATTAAGATTATGAATTAATCCTTGATAAATCAGGGGATTAAAAAGGGTGTAAATAATACACCCTTCAAAGTTAAAGGAAGAAAGGACTTGGCTGGAACAAGCGTTCGACGTCGGTAATAAACTTTTTATCCGTCAGGAACATAATGACGTGATCGCCTTGTTCGATGCGTAAGTTGTCATTGGCAATCATCACATCGTTACCACGCACGACAGCACCAATAATCGTGCCTGGCGGCAGTTTGATCTCGTCGATGACTCGGCCGACAACGCGTGAGGTACTTTCATCGCCGTGAGCGACAGCTTCAATCGCTTCCGCGACGCCACGGCGTAATGAAGAGACGCCAACGATGTCCGCTTTTCGCACATGGCTAAGGAGAGCCGAGATGGTTGCTTGCTGGGGAGAGATCGCGATATCGATCACACTACCCTGAACAAGATCGACATAAGCGCGGCGTTGAATCAACACCATCACCTTTTTCGCCCCCATGCGCTTAGCCAACATCGCTGACATGATGTTAGCTTCATCGTCGTTGGTAACGGCAATAAACAGATCGACCTGATCGATATGCTCTTCGGCCAGCAATTCTTGATCCGAGGCGTCGCCAAAAAAGACGATCGTATTCTGAAGTTTTTCGGCCAGCTCGGCAGCGCGCTGTTGATCGCGTTCGATCAATTTCACGCTGTAATCTTTTTCCAGACGATGCGCCAGACCTGCACCGATGTTACCGCCGCCAACCAGCATGATGCGCTTGTAAGGCTTTTCGAGGCGTTGCAGTTCGCTCATCACCGCACGAATGTGCTGGGAAGCGGCAATAAAGAAGACTTCGTCGCCCGCTTCCACAATGGTGGAGCCCTGTGGGCGGATCGGTCTGTCGTGACGGAAAATCGCCGCAACGCGGGTATCGATATGCGGCATATGTTCCCGCATCGTTGAGAGCGCGTTCCCGATCAGTGGGCCACCGTAATAGGCTTTTACGACGGCAAGGCTCACTTTGCCTTCTGCGAAATTGACGACCTGTAATGCGCCTGGATATTCGATCAGGCGGTAAATGCTGTCGATGACCAGTTGTTCGGGCGCGATCAGGTGATCGATAGGTACGGCTTCTGAGTGGAACAGCTTGTCCGCATCACGGACATAATCGGGAGAGCGGATACGGGCGATTCGGTTCGGCGTATTAAACAGCGAATAAGCCACCTGGCAGGCAACCATGTTCGTTTCATCAGAACTGGTCACGGCAACCAGCATATCCGCATCATCCGCCCCGGCTTCACGCAGCACGCGTGGGTGCGAGCCGTGTCCCTGAACGACACGCAGATCGAACTTATCCTGCAGGCTGCGCAGGCGTTCACCGTTGGTATCCACCACGGTGATGTCGTTGTTCTCGCCGACCAGGTTCTCTGCCAGCGTTCCACCCACCTGTCCTGCGCCCAGAATGATTATTTTCATCAGTCGTGACCCGTTATCCCATCACTTTTTGATTAGCTTAGCGTAAAAGAAGCCATCACCGTCTTCTGCACCCGGCAGATTTTGAAGACCCGGCATTTCGGGTGTGCCTGTCTCGCTCAGCATGGCATCCGTCGTACGCTGTAAGAAGGCGTGAACCTGCTGACTGTTCTCTTCCGGCAAAACGGAACAGGTGGCATAGACCAGCGTGCCGCCGGATTTCAGATGCGGCCAGACGGCATCAAGAATTTCAGCCTGTAGCTTTGCCAGTTCGGTAATATCCCGATCGCGGCGGAGCCATTTGATATCCGGGTGACGTCGGATAACTCCGGTTGCAGAGCAGGGGGCATCTAACAGGATACGATCAAACTGCTGCTCGCCGCACCATTGTGCAGGAAAACGCCCATCACCCTGCTTAACCGTCGCTTTCATCCCAAGACGTTTCAGGTTGTCATAAACGCGGGAGAGTCGTTGTTCATCCACATCAACTGCCAGCACGTTTGCTTCGGGAGCCGCTTCGAGGATGTGGGTGGTTTTACCGCCTGGTGCTGCACACAGATCTAAAATGTGTTCGCCGTTTTGCGGAGCAAGGAAGGCCACGCACCCCTGAGCAGAGGCGTCCTGAACGGTGACCCATCCTTCATCGAACCCCGGAAGTGTATGGACCGGTGCGGGTGTTTCCAGACGGATGGCATCAGGATAGTCGGGATGAATGAAACCTTTCATCCCGGCGTTTTCGAGCAATGCCAGCCAGCTCTCGCGCGTATGGTGTATGCGATTCACACGTAGCCACATCGGGGGGCGCTGATTGTTGGCATCAATAATCGCTTCCCATTGGGTGGGGTACGCCTTTTGCAAGCGTTTAAGTAGCCATCCAGGGTGCAGAAAACACGCGTCGCTGCTGGCGAATTCCGCGAGCAGTTCTTCTTGTTGACGCTGGAACTGACGCAGAACACCGTTTATTAGCCCTTTAAGCTGCGGGCGCTTTATCGCTACGGCGCCTTCGACCGTTTCCGCCAGCGCTGCATGTGGAGGAATTCGGGTATGCAGTAATTGATAGAATCCCACCATGATCAGGTAGTGCACGGTGCGCTGTTTTCCCGTCATTGGGCGGGACATCAGTTTGTTGATCAACCAGTCGAGTTGCGACAGCGTACGCAGAACCCCAAAACAGAGTTCCTGTAGCAGCGCTTTGTCTTTATCGGAGACTTTTTGTTGTAGCGGCGGCAGGACATTGCTCAGTGAATGCCCTTGCTCGACGACCTGTTCAACGGCCTGCGCCGCCATACTGCGTAAGTTAAGTTTCTTATTCATAACCGCAAAAATAAAAAGGCCCGGTAACACCGGGCGTTATCAGAAGTGACCGTCAGACCAGACGGTTGCCAGGAATGAACCATTCCCGACGTGAATTCAGAAGATCCTGGGCGCTCATCGCTTTTTTCCCGGCGGGTTGCAATGAGAGCAGGTTCAGGACTCCATTGCCGGTCGCGACCTGAATGCCTTGTTTCGTGGCGTCAAGGATGGTTCCCGGTTCTGCCAGCGTCGGCGTCGCTATTACGGATGCCTGCCAGACTTTTACCGGCTGGCCGTCAATTTCCAGCCAGCTCATTGGCCAGGGATTGAATGCGCGAATGCAACGTTCCAGTTGTGCCGCAGAAAGCGACCAGTCGATGCGCGCTTCTTCTTTACTGAGCTTTTCTGCGTGAGTGACTAGCGATTCATCTTGCACTTGCGGATTTGCACGGCCCTCAGCTAACTGCTTCAGCGTTTCGATCAGCCCCTGCGGACCAAGATCCGCCAGCTTGTCGTACAGCGTGCCGCTGGTGTCTTGCGCGGTGATGGGGCAGGCGAGCTTATAGAGCATATCGCCCGTATCGAGACCCACGTCCATTTGCATAATGGTCACGCCCGTTTCGGCGTCTCCAGCCCAAAGAGAACGTTGAATGGGCGCCGCGCCGCGCCAGCGCGGCAGCAGCGAACCGTGGACGTTAATGCAGCCGAGGCGCGGCATATCCAGCACGGCTTTCGGCAGAATCAGACCATACGCGACGACGACCATAACATCTGCATTCAGGTCAGAAACCAGGTGCTGGTTTTCCTGCGGGCGCAAGGAAACGGGTTGGAAAACCGGAATGCCTTTTTCTTCTGCCAGCACTTTTACCGGGCTCGGCATCAGTTTTTTTCCCCGACCTGCCGGGCGATCGGGCTGGGTAAATACCCCGACGACGTGATGTTCAGAAGACAACAGCGCGTCAAGATGACGCGCTGCAAAGTCAGGTGTACCCGCAAAAATAATACGTAGTGAGTCTGACACGGTGATTCTTGTCCTTAAGCTCGTGCGTTCAGGCGGTCGAGTTTCTCAACTTTCTGACGAATACGTTGCTGCTTCAGCGGTGACAAATAATCGATAAACAGTTTACCGACCAGGTGATCCATCTCGTGCTGAATACAGATAGCCAGCAGGCCGTCGGCTTCCAGTTCAAACGGTTTACCCTCGCGATTGAGCGCGCGAACTTTCACTTTCTCAGCACGCGGCACTAAAGCACGCTGTTCCGGAATAGACAGACAACCTTCTTCAATACCGGTCTCGCCTTCTTTTTCCAGCAGTTCCGGGTTAATTAACACCAGGCGTTCGTCACGATTTTCCGACACGTCAATGACGATAATCCGCTGATGAATATCAACCTGCGTTGCTGCGAGGCCAATACCTTCTTCCGCGTACATCGTCTCGAACATATCATCAACGATACGCTGAATTTCTGCATTCACTTCTTCTACCGGCTTTGCGACTTTGCGAAGGCGCTCGTCCGGAATATGTAACACTTGCAAAACTGACATAGTTATCCAGAGTTGTGTTCAGGAGTTGGAAAGATTATTACCTCTATTCTAGACAAATCCCCCTCTGATTGACAGCATCAGTGACCAATCGCAAAGATTGCTAAGACTGCTTGTGGCAGGGGGATAAGGATGACCCGTACCGAAATTTGGCTACGTTTAATGGCTGTGAATGAGTTGTTCGGCGATGAGATGGTGCGCGTCGCTCACGGACTGATATCACAGCCGGATATTGATATCGCCGCATTGCGGCGTGCCGGCCTTTCCCCTTCCCAGGCAACGCGCTTTTTGACCTTTCCGGAAAAAGAACTGGAAAGAACCCTTCGCTGGCTTGAGTTGCCGCACCATGACTTATTACTGGCAGACAGTGAAGATTATCCTGCACAGCTTCGCGCCATTGAAGATTATCCCGGTGCGGTTTTTGTCGTTGGCTCCCCGCGATGTCTCCATGATTTTCAACTCGCCGTCGTGGGAAGCCGAACGCCGTCCTGGTATGGCGAACGATGGGGGCAGATGTTTTGTGAGAAACTGGCCAGTTGGGATATCACCATTACCAGCGGTCTGGCGCGAGGTGTTGATGGCATCGCCCATCGGGCGGCGATCCAGGCAAAGGGGAAAAGCATTGCCGTATTAGGCAACGGCCTGCAATCCGTCTATCCCCGCCGACATGCCGGGATGGCCGATGCGTTGCTGGAAACGGGAGGCGCGCTGGTGTCCGAATTTCCGTTAATGATGGCCCCTTTACCGCGCAACTTTCCCCGCCGGAACCGTATCATTAGCGGTCTGAGTAAAGGG
Source organism: Citrobacter sp. MGH 55 (assembly GCF_016906145.1). Lineage (NCBI taxonomy): Bacteria > Pseudomonadati > Pseudomonadota > Gammaproteobacteria > Enterobacterales > Enterobacteriaceae > Citrobacter > Citrobacter sp. MGH 55. Next base: position 754,623 of record NZ_CP070239.1, on the reverse strand, counting down.
GTTCTGGTGGTTGAGGCGGCATTACGCAGTGGCTCGTTGGTCACCGCGCGCTGTGCGTTAGAGCAAGGACGAGAGGTGTTCGCTATCCCTGGCCCCCTCGGCAGCCCCGGAAGCGAAGGGCCACACTGGCTGGTGAAGCAGGGTGCCACCCTTGTGACGGCCCCAGAGGAAATCATGGAAAATTTGCAGTACGGCTTGCATTGGCTGCCAGATGAGCCTGAAAAATCACTTTATTCATCAGATCAGGAAGGCGCAGCATTGCCATTTCCCGAGCTCCTGGCTAACGTAGGAGATGAGGTAACACCTGTTGACGTCGTCGCTGAACGTGCCGGCCAACCTGTGCCAGAGGTAGTGGCTCAGCTACTCGAACTGGAGTTAGCAGGATGGATCGCAGTTGTACCCGGCGGCTATGTCCGATTGAGGAGGGCATGCCATGTTCGACGTACTAATGTATTTGTTTGAGACATATATCCACAATGAAGCTGAATTACGTGTGGATCAGGACAAACTTGAACGGGATCTTACCGACGCTGGTTTTGATCGTGAAGACATCTACAACGCGCTCCTGTGGCTGGAAAAGCTTGCTGACTACCAGGAAGGTCTTGCCGAGCCGATGCAGCTCGCCTCCGATCCTCTCTCTGTGCGTATTTATACCCCAGAAGAGTGTGACCGACTGGATGCCAGTTGCCGCGGATTCCTGTTATTCCTTGAGCAGATTCAGGTGCTAAACCTCGAAACGCGAGAAATGGTGATTGAACGTGTGCTCGCGCTGGATACCGCAGAATTCGACCTGGAAGACCTGAAGTGGGTCATCCTGATGGTTTTGTTCAATATTCCAGGTTGTGAAAATGCATATCAGCAAATGGAAGAATTACTCTTTGAAGTGAATGAAGGTATGCTGCATTAATCAACCTTAATTCAGCATGAGTTGTTATGGCTAAATCAGCACTGTTTTCGGTGCGTAAAAATGAGCCCTGTCCGCAGTGCGGGGCTGAACTGGTGATTCGCTCCGGGAAACACGGTCCGTTTCTTGGTTGCTCGCACTATCCGGAATGTGACTATATCCGTCCGTTGAAATCCTCAGCGGACGGACATATCGTCAAAGTTCTGGAGGGGAAACATTGCCCTGACTGCGGCGGCGAACTGGTGTTGCGCCAGGGGCGTTTTGGTATGTTTATCGGCTGCAGCAACTATCCAGAATGTGAGCATACTGAGCTCATTGATAAACCCGATGAAACCGCTATTACCTGCCCTCAATGCCAGACGGGCCATCTGGTCCAGCGGCGTTCCCGTTATGGCAAAACTTTCCACTCCTGCGATCGCTATCCGGAGTGCCAGTTTGTCATTAACTTCAAACCGATAGCCGGAGAGTGTCCTGAGTGCCACTATCCGCTACTCATCGAAAAGAAAACCGCGCAGGGTGTGAAGCACTTTTGCGCCAGTAAACAATGTGGAAAGCCGGTTTCGGCGGAACAAACAAGTGAATAATAACCTGCCAACAGACCCTATCGCTGACGCAATAGAGGTACTGAATAAAGAGAATGTCATCGCCTATCCAACAGAAGCCGTCTTTGGCGTCGGGTGCGATCCCGATAGCGAAGTGGCCGTAAATCGTCTGTTGGCCTTGAAACAGCGTCCGGTGGATAAAGGGTTAATTTTGATCGCCGCCAGTTTTGAGCAGCTCAAGCCGTATATTGACGACAGTATGTTGACCGATGCCCAGCGTGATGCCGTGTTTGCTCGTTGGCCTGGTCCGGTGACCTTTGTTTTCCCTGCGCCAGCGACGACGCCTCGTTGGTTGACGGGACGCTTTGATTCATTGGCGGTGCGCGTGACGGATCATCCGCTGGTGGTCGCCCTGTGCCAGGCTTATGGCAAACCGTTGGTTTCAACCAGCGCCAACCTGAGTGGATTACCCCCTTGCCGTACGGTTGAGGAAGTTCGCACACAGTTTGGTACAGACTTCCCCGTGGTGTCAGGAGAAACCGGCGGTCGCTTGAATCCTTCTGAAATCCGTGATGCTCTGACGGGCGAGCTGTTTCGACAGGGGTAAGATGATGGAAACCTATGCTGTTTTTGGTAATCCAATCGCGCACAGCAAATCGCCGTTTATTCATCAGCAATTTGCGCAGCAGTTGCAGATTGCGCATCCGTATGGCCGTGTGCTGGCGCCTGTTAATGATTTCATCAACACACTGAACGCGTTCTTTGCCGACGGCGGTAAAGGAGTGAACGTTACGGTGCCATTTAAAGAAGAAGCATTTGCCCGCGCCGATGAACTCACCGAGCGTGCAGCCCTGGCCGGTGCGGTGAATACGATCAAGCGGCTCGAAGACGGTCGGTTGCTGGGTGACAACACCGACGGCATCGGTCTGCTAAGTGACCTCGAACGTCTGTCATTTATCCAGCCGGGGCAACGTATCCTGCTGATTGGCGCGGGTGGCGCTTCGCGTGGTGTATTGTTACCGCTGCTTTCTCTGGATTGCGGGGTGACGATTGTTAACCGGACGGCATCCCGTGCGGAAGAACTGGCACAGGTTTTTGCACATACAGGTAGCGTGCAGGCGCTGGGTATGGATGAGCTGGAAGGACATGAGTTTGATCTGATCATTAATGCCACCTCCAGCGGCATCAGCGGTGAGATCCCGGCGATCCCGGCATCGCTCATTCGTTCGTCCGTATGTTGTTATGACATGTTCTACCAAAAGGGCAATACGCCGTTTCTCTCCTGGTGTGAACGCCAGGGCGCGAAACGTTATGCCGATGGCCTGGGGATGCTGGTGGGACAAGCAGCTCATGCCGTTCTGCTCTGGCACGGCGTGTTGCCGGAAATTGAGCCAGTGATTGCGCGTCTCAAGCAGGAGTTATCCGCATGAATCAGGCCATCCAGTTTCCAGACCGGGAAGAGTGGGACGCGCAGAAAAAAGCGGTTTGCTTTCCCGCGCTGGTTAATGGCATGCAGTTAATGTGCGCTATTAAGGGAGAAACGCTGGCGAATCGCTTTGGTGGTGAAACGACGGAACAATGGTTAGCTCACTTTTGCGAACATCGCTGGGATCTGGAAGAAGAAGCGGAAGCACTGATCCAGTCCCAGCAAGAAGACGATCATGGCTGGGTTTGGTTACCCTGAGCGAGATACTCGTCTTTCCATTTCACATAATTTCTGGCGGAGTATTGCAGACCCGCTTTCTCCTCCTCTGTTAGCGGCCGGATCTGTTTGACCGGGCTCCCCAAATAGAGATAGCCGCTCTCCAGGCGTTTGTTTTGCGGTACCAGGCTTCCCGCCCCAATCATTACGTCGTCTTCAATCACCGCGCCATCCAGCAGAATCGATCCCATACCGACCAGGACCCGGTTGCCAATGATGCAGCCGTGCAACATCACTTTATGCCCGACCGTCACATCTTCTCCTACAATGAGCGGGTTGCCATCCGGGTTGGAGGCGGATTTGTGCGTGACATGCAACACGCTGCCATCCTGAATATTCGTACGCGCCCCGATCGCAACGTAATTTACATCGCCACGGATCGCAACAAGCGGCCAGATCCCCACATCGTCCGCCAGGCGAACGTCACCAATGATCACACTGCTGCTGTCGAGCATCACCCGTTGGCCAATCTGTGGAAAAAGATCCTTATAAGGACGTAATACGTCAGACATGTTTACCTCAAGGTAAGAGAACAGTAATGATGACTTTGGTTGCATTTCTGCCCTTGCGCAAGTGCTTTAACTATCAAAAATCCACCAAATTGCGCATGAATGGAGCGAAAGGGATGAAAAAGCAGCGAACGGAAAAAAAGATCCAAAAAAGGCTTGTGCAAAAAAATGGGATCCCTATAATGCGCCTCCGTTGAGACGACAAAGTGAAACGCTTCACAAGATGGTCGTCACAGCGAAGAGAAAAATCCTGAAAATCAGGGTTGACTCTGAAAGAGGAAAGCGTAATATACGCCACCTCGCGACAGAACGCTAAAGCGCGTCGCAACTGCTCTTTAACAATTTATCAGACAATCTGTGTGGGCACTCAGAGTGACATGGATTCTTAACGTCGCAAGACGAAAAATGAATACCAAGTCTCAAAGAGTGAACACGTAATTCATTACGACGTTTAATTCTAGGAGCATCAAACTTAAATTGAAGAGTTTGATCATGGCTCAGATTGAACGCTGGCGGCAGGCCTAACACATGCAAGTCGAACGGTAACAGGAAGCAGCTTGCTGCTTTGCTGACGAGTGGCGGACGGGTGAGTAATGTCTGGGAAACTGCCCGATGGAGGGGGATAACTACTGGAAACGGTAGCTAATACCGCATAATGTCGCAAGACCAAAGAGGGGGACCTTCGGGCCTCTTGCCATCGGATGTGCCCAGATGGGATTAGCTTGTTGGTGAGGTAACGGCTCACCAAGGCGACGATCCCTAGCTGGTCTGAGAGGATGACCAGCCACACTGGAACTGAGACACGGTCCAGACTCCTACGGGAGGCAGCAGTGGGGAATATTGCACAATGGGCGCAAGCCTGATGCAGCCATGCCGCGTGTATGAAGAAGGCCTTCGGGTTGTAAAGTACTTTCAGCGGGGAGGAAGGGGTTAAGGTTAATAACCTTAGCCATTGACGTTACCCGCAGAAGAAGCACCGGCTAACTCCGTGCCAGCAGCCGCGGTAATACGGAGGGTGCAAGCGTTAATCGGAATTACTGGGCGTAAAGCGCACGCAGGCGGTCTGTCAAGTCGGATGTGAAATCCCCGGGCTCAACCTGGGAACTGCATTCGAAACTGGCAGGCTTGAGTCTCGTAGAGGGGGGTAGAATTCCAGGTGTAGCGGTGAAATGCGTAGAGATCTGGAGGAATACCGGTGGCGAAGGCGGCCCCCTGGACGAAGACTGACGCTCAGGTGCGAAAGCGTGGGGAGCAAACAGGATTAGATACCCTGGTAGTCCACGCCGTAAACGATGTCTATTTGGAGGTTGTGCCCTTGAGGCGTGGCTTCCGGAGCTAACGCGTTAAATAGACCGCCTGGGGAGTACGGCCGCAAGGTTAAAACTCAAATGAATTGACGGGGGCCCGCACAAGCGGTGGAGCATGTGGTTTAATTCGATGCAACGCGAAGAACCTTACCTGGTCTTGACATCCACAGAACTTGGCAGAGATGCCTTGGTGCCTTCGGGAACTGTGAGACAGGTGCTGCATGGCTGTCGTCAGCTCGTGTTGTGAAATGTTGGGTTAAGTCCCGCAACGAGCGCAACCCTTATCCTTTGTTGCCAGCGGTCCGGCCGGGAACTCAAAGGAGACTGCCAGTGATAAACTGGAGGAAGGTGGGGATGACGTCAAGTCATCATGGCCCTTACGACCAGGGCTACACACGTGCTACAATGGCATATACAAAGAGAAGCGACCTCGCGAGAGCAAGCGGACCTCATAAAGTATGTCGTAGTCCGGATTGGAGTCTGCAACTCGACTCCATGAAGTCGGAATCGCTAGTAATCGTGGATCAGAATGCCACGGTGAATACGTTCCCGGGCCTTGTACACACCGCCCGTCACACCATGGGAGTGGGTTGCAAAAGAAGTAGGTAGCTTAACCTTCGGGAGGGCGCTTACCACTTTGTGATTCATGACTGGGGTGAAGTCGTAACAAGGTAACCGTAGGGGAACCTGCGGTTGGATCACCTCCTTACCTTAAAGAACCTGCCTTTGTAGTGCCCACACAGATTGTCTGATGAAAAACGAGCAGTAAAACCTCTACAGGCTTGTAGCTCAGGTGGTTAGAGCGCACCCCTGATAAGGGTGAGGTCGGTGGTTCAAGTCCACTCAGGCCTACCAAATTTTCCCTGAATACTGCGTTGTGAAACGACTCGCATACTTTAAGTATGCTTCGTCATTCCACGCCTTGTCTCAGGAAAAATTATCGGTACAGAGGTTCTGACTACACTGTATGGGGCTATAGCTCAGCTGGGAGAGCGCCTGCTTTGCACGCAGGAGGTCTGCGGTTCGATCCCGCATAGCTCCACCATACTGTAGAACGTAATCAAGAAAACTTCAGAGTGTACCTGAAAGGGTGCGCTGCGAAGTTTTGCTCTTTAAAAATCTGGATCAAGCTGAAAATTGAAACGACACACTGTTAATGGTGTGTTCGAGTCTCTCAAATTTTCGCAACACGATGATGAATCGAAAGAAACATCTTCGGGTTGTGAGGTTAAGCGACTAAGCGTACACGGTGGATGCCCTGGCAGTCAGAGGCGATGAAGGACGTGCTAATCTGCGAAAAGCGTCGGTAAGGTGATATGAACCGTTATAACCGGCGATGTCCGAATGGGGAAACCCAGTGCAATTCGTTGCACTATCGTTAACTGAATCCATAGGTTAACGAGGCGAACCGGGGGAACTGAAACATCTAAGTACCCCGAGGAAAAGAAATCAACCGAGATTCCCCCAGTAGCGGCGAGCGAACGGGGAGCAGCCCAGAGCCTGAATCAGCATGTGTGGTAGTGGAACGGTCTGGAAAGGCCGGCGATACAGGGTGACAGCCCCGTACACAAAATTGCATGTGCTGTGAGCTCGATGAGTAGGGCGGGACACGTGGTATCCTGTCTGAATATGGGGGGACCATCCTCCAAGGCTAAATACTCCTGACTGACCGATAGTGAACCAGTACCGTGAGGGAAAGGCGAAAAGAACCCCGGCGAGGGGAGTGAAAAAGAACCTGAAACCGTGTACGTACAAGCAGTGGGAGCCTCTTTATGGGGTGACTGCGTACCTTTTGTATAATGGGTCAGCGACTTATATTCTGTAGCAAGGTTAACCGAATAGGGGAGCCGAAGGGAAACCGAGTCTTAACTGGGCGTTAAGTTGCAGGGTATAGACCCGAAACCCGGTGATCTAGCCATGGGCAGGTTGAAGGTTGGGTAACACTAACTGGAGGACCGAACCGACTAATGTTGAAAAATTAGCGGATGACTTGTGGCTGGGGGTGAAAGGCCAATCAAACCGGGAGATAGCTGGTTCTCCCCGAAAGCTATTTAGGTAGCGCCTCGTGAATTCATCTCCGGGGGTAGAGCACTGTTTCGGCTAGGGGGCCATCCCGGCTTACCAACCCGATGCAAACTGCGAATACCGGAGAATGTTATCACGGGAGACACACGGCGGGTGCTAACGTCCGTCGTGAAGAGGGAAACAACCCAGACCGCCAGCTAAGGTCCCAAAGTCATGGTTAAGTGGGAAACGATGTGGGAAGGCTCAGACAGCCAGGATGTTGGCTTAGAAGCAGCCATCATTTAAAGAAAGCGTAATAGCTCACTGGTCGAGTCGGCCTGCGCGGAAGATGTAACGGGGCTAAACCATGCACCGAAGCTGCGGCAGCGACACTAAGTGTTGTTGGGTAGGGGAGCGTTCTGTAAGCCTGTGAAGGTGTGCTGTGAGGCATGCTGGAGGTATCAGAAGTGCGAATGCTGACATAAGTAACGATAAAGCGGGTGAAAAGCCCGCTCGCCGGAAGACCAAGGGTTCCTGTCCAACGTTAATCGGGGCAGGGTGAGTCGACCCCTAAGGCGAGGCCGAAAGGCGTAGTCGATGGGAAACAGGTTAATATTCCTGTACCAGGTGTTACTGCGAAGGGGGGACGGAGAAGGCTATGTTGGCCGGGCGACGGTTGTCCCGGTTTAAGCGTGTAGGTGTGTGTTCCAGGTAAATCCGGTTCACTTTAACACTGAGGCGTGATGACGAGGCACTACGGTGCTGAAGTGACAAATGCCCTGCTTCCAGGAAAAGCCTCTAAGCATCAGGTAACATCAGATCGTACCCCAAACCGACACAGGTGGTCAGGTAGAGAATACCAAGGCGCTTGAGAGAACTCGGGTGAAGGAACTAGGCAAAATGGTGCCGTAACTTCGGGAGAAGGCACGCTGATATGTAGGTGA
>NZ_CP070239.1:734556-746598 GCF_016906145.1 Citrobacter sp. MGH 55 | reverse complement strand
GCCTCCCCATGCGAGAGTAGGGAACTGCCAGGCATCAAATTTAGCGTGCTGATATGGCTCAGTTGGTAGAGCGCACCCTTGGTAAGGGTGAGGTCCCCAGTTCGACTCTGGGTATCAGCACCACTTAATTAGGTTAAAGTTCGGCACAGTAGAAAAGAATTTGTCTGGCGGCTGTAGCGCGGTGGTCCCACCTGACCCCATGCCGAACTCAGAAGTGAAACGCCGTAGCGCCGATGGTAGTGTGGGGTCTCCCCATGCGAGAGTAGGGAACTGCCAGACATCAAACAAGTGAGAAGGCCATCCGAAAGGATGGCCTTTTTGCATTTATACGCCAAAAAAACGGTAGGCCGGGTAAGGTGAAGCCGTCACCCGGCAGAGCAAACGACTAATGAATCACCTGAGACAGGAATGCTCGAGTACGTTCTGATTTAGGATGTGCAAAAAACTCATCCGGCGGGGCCTGCTCAACAATTTCCCCACGATCCATGAAGATCACCCTGTCAGCCACCGTTCTGGCAAATCCCATCTCATGCGTGACGCAAAGCATTGTCATTCCTGATTGCGCCAGGCCAATCATCGTATCCAGCACCTCTTTCACCATTTCGGGATCCAGCGCCGACGTGGGCTCATCAAACAGCATAATTTTGGGTTTCATACATAGCGAGCGGGCAATGGCCACGCGTTGTTGCTGTCCTCCGGAGATCTGCCCTGGAAATTTATGTGCGTGCTCTGCAATACGCACACGTTCCAGGTAGTGCATCCCCAGCGCTTCGGCCTCTTTTACCGGCATCTTACGCACCCAAATCGGTGCCAGCGTACAGTTTTGCAAAACCGTCAGATGAGGAAAGAGATTGAAGTGTTGGAACACCATGCCGACTTCCTGTCGGACGCGCTCGATGTTGCGGATATCTTCATTCAACTCAATACCATCGACAATAATTCGTCCCTGTTGATGTTCTTCCAGATGGTTAATACAGCGGATGGTGGTTGATTTTCCCGAACCTGAAGGCCCACATAACACAATGCGTTCCCCCTGTTTAACGCGCAGGTTGATATCCTTAAGGACATGAAACTGTCCGTACCACTTATTGACGTTTTCCAGCGTAATCATCGCGTCGGCAGGTTGTATTAATAGTTGGCTCATAGAATCCTCAGTGCGGTGTACGCCCGGTGTTAAAGCGCTTTTCCAGATGCTGGCTATAGCGCGACATGCTGAAACAAAAAATCCAGTAAATCAGAGCAGCGAAGACATAGCCTTCTGTCGACATACCCAGCCAGGCAGGGTCAACTGTCGCTTGCTGTACGCTGCTGAACAGATCGAACAAACCGATGATGATGACCAGACTGGTATCCTTAAACAGGGCGATAATGGTGTTCACCAGTCCGGGAATCACCAGCTTCAGGGCTTGGGGAAGAATGACCAGCCCCTGGGTTTTCCAGTAGCCCAACGCCAGCGATTCTGCTGCTTCGTATTGCCCTTTCGGTAATGCCTGCAGCCCCCCACGAACCACTTCCGCGACGTAGGCCGACTGGAAGAGGATCACGCCAACCAGTGCCCGAATAAGCTTATCGATGTTGGTTCCTTCTGACAGAAACAGCGGCAGCATGACCGAAGACATAAACAGGACGGTGATCAGCGGGACGCCACGCCAGAACTCGATAAAAATGACGGATAAGATCCGCACGACGGGCATGTGGGAGCGACGTCCCAGTGCCAACAAAATTCCTAATGGCAGTGCCCCCGCGATCCCGACGGATGCGATGATTAAGGTCAGCGTCAGCCCGCCCCATTGGCGTGTTTCAACGCGATCCAGACCAAGAAATCCGCCATACAACAGGAACCAGACAGTGATCGGGTAGATCACGGCCCAGACGACGATATAACGCCCGCGACCCGGCAACGCTTTCCAGAACATCGGCACAATGGAAGCCAACCCAATGATCAACGCCAGGTTGATACGCCAACGCTGATCATGTGGGTACAATCCATACATGAATTGTCCAAAGCGTTCATGAATAAACACCCAGCAGGCGCCCGCTTTGGTACAGTCAGCACGCGTGGATCCCACCCAGTTGGCCTGCAGGAACGCCCAGTTCAGCAAAGGGGGAATTAACTCCCACATCAGCCACAGACAGAACAGCGTCAGCAGGCTGTTTGACCAACTGGAAAAGAGGTTCTTCCGTACCCATACGATCGAACGACCAGGGCCGTTACTGGCCGGGCGCATGGGATGAGACAGCAGTGCTTTTGTCATCATGATTCCTTAGCGCTCAATGAGGGCGATTCGCCGGTTATAGATGTTCATCAGCAGCGAGATGCTCAGGCTGATGATCAGGTACACCGACATCGTGATGGCGATCGTTTCGATGGCCTGTCCGGTCTGATTAAGTACCGTCCCGGCGAACAGCGATACCATGTCGGGATAGCCAATGGCGGCGGCCAGCGATGAGTTTTTGACAATATTCAGATACTGGCTGGTCAGCGGTGGAATAATGACGCGAAGTGCCTGAGGAATGATGACCTGGCGAAGGGTCACGGTATTAGGCAACCCGAGAGAACGGGCGGCTTCATGCTGACCGTAGGGAACGGCCTGAATACCTGCACGAATGATTTCGGCAATAAACGCCGAGGTATATACCGATAACGCCAGTGTCAGGGCTGCCAGTTCAGGAATGAGCACCATTCCGCCACGGAAGTTGAAGCCGCGTAGTTGCGGGATATCCCAGTGCAGCGCCGCGCCAAAAAGCCAGTGCGCGATGAGCGGTAGCAGCACAATCAGGCTTAATGCAGTAGGCCAGGTTCTGCGAAGTTGTCCCGTTTTCATCTGATGCATTTTATTGAAGCGGAACAGACCCACGGACAACGCAATGGCAATCACTGCCGAGAGCACGAAAGCGAGTATGCCTTCCCCAAACTGCGGAGACGGGATATAAAGTCCCCGATTACTCAGAAAGATCATATCCAGCGCGCTTGCGGCCTGACGTGGGCCGGGCAAATTGCGCAGAACCGCGAAGTACCAAAAAAAGATTTGCAGCAGAGGCGGGATATTACGAAAGGTCTCAATATAAATCGTCGAGAGTTTACGCAGTAGCCAGTTATCTGAAAGGCGCGCCAGCCCGAGAAAGAAGCCGATAAATGACGCAAAGACAATACACAGCGCGGAAACCAGCAGCGTGTTAAGCAAACCCACCACAAAAACACGTCCGTACGTGTCACCCTGCTGATAGTCGATTAAGTGCTGGACGATGCCAAACCCAGCGCTACGGTCGAGAAAGGCAAAGCCCGAGGTAATGCCGCGACTGCTTAGATTATTAATCGTGTTATGAATGAGATAGATAGCAACTGCAACGACCGCAAGAATGGCGAGGATCTGGAACAGCCAGGCGCGGACCGCAGGGTTTGAAAAGGAGAGCGACCCTTTTACACTTGAGCGGCGATGGAACATAAGAAAGCCTCGGTAACCATAACTCTGAACTGAGCGCCGCTAGTGCGGCGCCCGTTACATCACAACGACTTAACGCACTGGCGGTGCGTATTGAATGCCGCCGTTATTCCAGAGATTGTTCTGTCCACGTTTGATCTTCAGTGGACTTTCCGATCCGACGTTGCGTTCAAAGATCTCCGCATAGTTACCCACCTGCTTGATGATGTTGTAAGCCCATTTATTGTCGAGCTTCAGATCTTTGCCGTAGTCGCCTTCTTTGCCCAGCAGGTGCGCCATATCTGGTGTTGCAGGGTTCGCCGCTTTCTCATCGACATTCTTCGATGTCACGCCCATCTCTTCGGCATTCAACATGGCAAACAGCGTCCAACGCACAATAGAGAACCATTCGTCATCACCGCGACGAACAACTGGCCCCAGCGGCTCTTTCGAGATCACCTCTGGCAGTACAAGCCATTCAGCCGGGTTGCTGAGTTTGATGCGCAGGGCATACAGTTGGGACTGGTCAGAGGCGAGGGTATCGCAACGTCCGGACTCCAGCGCTTTTGCCGACTCATCTGAGCGGTCAAAAGTCACCGGGGTGTATTTCATGTTGTTGGCTTTGAAATAATCCGCCACGTTCAGTTCCGTATCTGTTCCCGCCTGAATACAAACGGTGGCACCATCTAACTCTTTCGCGCTTTTCAGACCCGCTTTGTTGTGGGTCAGGAAGCCAATGCCATCGTAATAGGTAACGCCAGTGAAGGACATGCCCATTCCTGCATCACGTGAGGAGGTCCAGGTCGTATTACGGGAGAGAAGATCGACTTCGCCAGACTGTAATGCGGTGAAGCGTTCTTTTGCGGTGAGAGGGGTATATTTTACTTTTGTATCATCTCCCAGGACGGCGGCGGCAACACCACGGCAAACATCCACATCTATCCCGGAGAATTTCCCGTCTGCGTCAGCGTAAGAAAAACCGGGAAGACCGTCACTGATACCGCATTGTACGAACCCTTTCTTTTTTACAGCATCCAGCGTGGTTCCCGCATGTGCCTGATTGGCAACCGCAAGCAGCACACCGGCCGCAGCCAGTGTGGCTATCATCATCTTTTTCATAATGCATCCTGTGTGGCAAAGAAATTATTGTTATAGAGAGACGTTCTGCAACGTCTTTAACCTGTCTGTGGCATTGGCCATACTCTTCTAAGCAAAGGTAATGCCAGGTTTTGCGCGTGAATATCCGACGCAATAAGCAGAGTGTAGACAGGAAAAAATAAAAGTAGCGCCCTGAAATGGTGCGAAATTGAAACGTAAGCCACATTTTGGAGCAAAATATTTAAAATAATGCTCGCAAAATGAAATAACGATTTCAGGCGTGAATATCGAGAGCGTGAGTATTGAAAGATAAATGCGAAAAGAGAAAGGGGTGGACGTTATTGATTATTAAAATGTATTAGAACACGTATTTTTCAACACATTGAATGATATGAAAAACCGTATTCTTAGGCTAAGAGCGCGGCAAGTACCGCGCTCTGAGAATGTTATTTTGACAGTGCGATGATCCCCATCGTCAGGCCTGCAACCGCTGCGGCCCCGCCAGCAATGGCGCCTGCGGTTTCCCAGTTATCCTGAGTCGTCCCTTTCATACAGGTGTTGGTATGAACAAGACGTCCTTGATCATCATAAACCGGAACGCAGGGGGAATCGTGTGCACAGCCCGCCAGCAATGCAGTGAGCAATGCTACTGGAATTAATCTTTTCATGGTGTTACCTCAAAAATAAGCGTTCCGCTAAATGCAGCAACAGGGAATGCTGCTTTGCGAATACGAAATGAATTTTACCACCGCTTAAAAAAAGATTGGCATATGGAATAATCTCAATTCATGTGAATTGTAAAAATAATGAAGGAGTGAATTTAGTATTCCGCAGTGCAAATGACTATCTGTTTAATAAATAAAGAAAGATACCTGAAGGAAAAAGGCGTCCGTAGACGCCTTAATTTACACATTAACGCTGGGATTTGTTAAACCGGCCTCTGACGACCACAAAAAACACCGGGACAAAGAAGATAGCCAGCAGCGTTGCTGTCAGCATCCCTCCCATCACACCGGTTCCGACTGCATGCTGGGCGCCACTCCCTGCCCCGCGACTGATGACCAGCGGCATTACGCCGAGGATGAAGGCGAGTGAGGTCATCAGAATAGGGCGCAGGCGCATGCGCGCAGCCTCAAGCGTTGCCTCGATCAGGCCACGACCTTCTTTCTCCATCAGATCCTTGGCAAATTCCACGATCAGAATGGCGTTTTTCGCGGAAAGCCCAATCGTGGTTAACAGTCCGACCTGAAAATAGACGTCGTTATTTAGCCCACGCAGGGAAGCGGCCAAAAGGGCACCCACCACGCCGAGCGGGACCACCAGCATCACCGAGAACGGAATGGACCAGCTTTCATACAGCGCGGCAAGACAGAGGAACACGACGATCAGCGAGATAGCATACAGTGCCGGCGCCTGATTGCCGGACAAACGTTCCTGATATGACATCCCCGTCCAGTCATGACCAATACCATTAGGCAGTTTTGACGCGAGACTTTCCATCATGGCCATCGCTTCACCGGTGCTTCGACCGGGGGCAGCCTCACCCAACAACTCCATCGATGGCATACCGTTGAAGCGTTCCAGGCGCGGAGAACCATACACCCAGCGGGCTGAGCTGAAGGCTGAAAAAGGGACCATCTCGCCGTTAGCACTACGAACGTACAGATTATTGATATCTTCTGGCAGCATACGGAATTTCGCATCTGCCTGAACATACACTTTCTTTACTCGTCCGCGGTCAATGAAGTCGTTAACATAGCTGCCGCCTAACGACGCAGAGATGGTTTCGTTAATGTCTGACAGCGCAATGCCAAGCGCCTGTGCTTTTTCCTGGTCGACATCCAGCTTGAACTGAGGGGTATCCTCCAGGCCGTTAGGTCGAACACGGACCAGCAGATCGGAATGCTTAGCCACCATACCCATTAACTGATTACGTGCTGATGTTAGCGCTGTGTGCCCCAACCCCCCCTGGTCAAGCAGTTCAAAATCGAAACCCGTCGCGGTGCCCAGTTCAATTATCGCCGGCATGTTGAAGGGGAAGACCAGTCCATCCTGGATCTGGCTGAACGCGCGAGTTGCACGCGCAATTACCGCTTCAACGCTGTTTTCCTTGCCGCTACGCTCATCCCAGGGCTTCAGGCTGATGAAGGCCAGACCCGCGTTCTGCGCCTGGCCGCTAAAGCTAAAACCGTTGACCGTAAACACGCTTTCAACGTTCGCTTTTTCGTGAGTCAGGTAGTAATGGGTGACCTGATCCAATACATTTTGGGTTCGTTCCTGGGTTGAACCTGCGGGTAGCTGAACCATCGTCATGAATACGCCCTGATCTTCATCAGGCAGGAAGGAAGTGGGGAGACGGAAAAACAGTACCCCCATTCCGACAACAATCAGGATGTAAAGGAGCAGGTAGCGTCCGGTTTTGCGCACAATGCCGCTGACACTGTTGGTGTAGTGGTTAACGCTGAGATCAAATTTGGCATTAAACCAGCCGAAAAATCCGCCTTTCTTCTCGTGGTGTTCGGCGGACGCTGGTTTTAGCAGCGTTGCGCAAAGTGCCGGCGTCAGGATCAATGCCACCAGAACCGAAAGCGCCATTGCCGACACAATCGTGATGGAAAACTGGCGATAAATAGCCCCGGTGGAGCCGCCAAAAAAGGCCATCGGGATGAAGACAGCAGACAGCACCATCGCGATCCCAACCAGCGCCCCCTGGATCTGCGACATGGATTTCTCGGTTGCCTCTTTGGGCGGCAACTGTTCTTCCATCATCACACGTTCAACGTTTTCCACTACCACAATGGCGTCATCGACCAGCAGGCCGATCGCCAGCACCATCCCAAACATCGTCAGGGTGTTGATCGAGTAGCCAAACGCCGAGAGCACGGCAAATGTACCCAATAGCACAACGGGAACCGCAATCGTCGGAATGAGCGTTGCGCGGATATTCTGTAAAAACAGATACATCACGAGGAAGACCAGGACGATCGCTTCGAACAGTGTTTTTACCACTTCGTGAATGGAGATCTTCACAAACGGCGTGGTGTCATACGGGTAAACCACTTTCATCCCTTGCGGGAAGAAGGGTTGCAGCTCAACGAGTTTGGTTTTAATCGCTTTGGCGGTATCCAGAGCGTTGGCCCCGGTCGCCAGTTTGATCCCCAGACCCGCAGCCGGTTTACCGTTAATTCGGGCGACAACGTTATAGTTTTCTCCCCCCAGCTCGATACGAGCGACATCTTTAAGGCGAACGACAGAGCCATCGCTGTTTACCCGTAATGTGACTTTGCCGAATTCCTCAGGATCTTTCAGTCGCGTCTGCGCAATGATAGAGGCGTTCAGTTGCTGCCCCGGTAGAGCAGGCGTTCCGCCCAACTGACCTGCTGCGATCTGGTCGTTCTGTATTTTTAGTTGATTGATCACATCGACCGGCGTGAGCTGGTACTTGTTCAGCCGATTCGCATCCAGCCAGATACGCATCGCGTACTGTGCGCCAAACAGCTGGACGTCACCTACACCGTTCAGGCGGCTGATCGTATCTTTTACGTTTGAGGCGACGTAGTCGGAGATATCGTCCTGGGTCGTTTGCGGATCGTCAGAGACAAACCCCGCCACCAACAAGAAACTGCTGCTCGACTTTTCTACGCTAATCCCTTGCTGTTGAACTTCCTGAGGCAGCAATGGCGTCGCCAGCTGCAGTTTGTTCTGTACCTGCACTTGGGCAATATCCGGGTCGGTTCCGGACTGAAAGGTTAACGTAATGGTCACGCTACCCGCAGAGTCGCTGGTGGAGGACATATACATCAGGTTATCGATACCGTTCATATTCTGTTCGATAACCTGAGTCACCGTATCCTGCACCGTTTGCGCATCTGCCCCTGGATAGTTCGCGGAAATGGCTACCGCTGGTGGCGCGATAGTCGGGTATTGCGCAACGGGCAGTTGCATAATCGCCAGAGCGCCCGCCAGCATCAGTATGATGGCCAGAACCCAGGCAAAAATAGGACGCCTGATAAAGAAATTTGCCATGTTCGGTTACCTTATTGCGCCGCTTTTGCCGCAGGAGTATTGGCATCCGTGGTAGCTTTCACTTTCGTGCCGGGATGGGCTTTTTGTAATCCGCTGACAATCACCTGATCGCCTGGATATAGGCCTTCGCTAATCAGCCATTTGTCGCCGATAGCCTGCGAAGCGACAACGGCGCGTGGCTCAACCAGGCTCTGGTCATTGACGACCAGTACCGTTGCATCGCCACGAGGCGTACGTGTTACGCCCTGCTGGGGGATCAAAATAGCGTTGGGCTGAACGCCTTCGTCAATGCGAGCGCGAACAAACATCCCCGGCAGCAGAGTGTGCTGTGGGTTAGGGAAGACGGCGCGAAGGGTGATGGAGCCTGTGCTTTCGTCCACCGTGACATCCGAAAACTGCAATGTCCCTTTCAGGGGATACGCCGTACCATTTTCCATCACCAACTGGACGCTGCTGCTGGCGCTGTCTTTATGCAGGCTGCCCTGTTCAACGGACTGCTTCAGCCGCATAAAGTCGCTGCTGGACTGTGTGACATCGACATAGATAGGATCGAGTTGCTGCACGGTAGCCAGTGCTGTTGCCTGGCCGTTGGTGACCAGCGCGCCTTCCGTCACGCTGGATTTGCCAATACGACCATCGATCGGCGAGGTGACTTTGGTGTAAGCAAGATTGATACGTGCGCTCTCAACTGCGGCTCGTGCGGCAATGACTGCCGCATCGGCCTGACGCGCATCCGCAATCGCCTGGTCGTATTCCTGTTGGCTAATGTATTTTGTCCCTACCAGCGGAACATAGCGCTTAACCGTCAGGTGCGCGATGGCGGCGGCTGCTTCACTTTTCGCCAGTTCCCCTTTCGCGCTATCGTAATCTGCCTGATAAGTGGCAGGATCAATCTGATACAGGGACTGCCCGGCCTGAACATCGCTGCCCTCGGTGAAGTTTCTTTTGAGAACAATACCACTGACCTGTGGACGAACTTCCGCAATGCGGAATGCCGAGGTGCGTCCTGGCAGTTCGGTGGTTACTGCTAATGGCGCGACGGTAACTACATGAACGGTCACCTGCGGTTCGGTTGTCTGAGTGTGCTTATCTCCCTGATCGTTACAACCGGCAAGCAACGCAGCAGAGATGAGGATAAATGAGGGCAGGAGTGAAAACCTGGCATGTTTCGTCATTACTGTTCCTTAAAAACCTATAGCTCGTTATTTACCGGATAACGGTAAGGCGATAACGTGCACGAAGAAATAATAGTTGGCTATCCTACAAATTATTAGCGTGCGATGTAAGCGATAGTTATTTTATGGCCGGGTCTACGGCACGTAAAAACAAAAAAGTGATGGCTTTATCTTTTCATTTTGTTTTTCTTTGTCATACCTTGTTGCTGGCTAATATATTTGGAAATGTACATTTGTTGTATGAATGTTTTTGTTGGTTTTTATTTGTGGGGGTTATTTGATTGAATGTTTTGTGCTGAGGAAATTCGCTTTTATTTCATCTCTGAACGGATGGGGTGATACAGTTCTTTTTGAACGGCAATTGTGAATTGCCATATTTCTGTTTTTTATCCTGCTCCTGAAACGATAACTTATGGCTAAAAGAACAAAAGCCGAAGCGTTAAAAACGCGACAACATTTGATTGAGACTGCAATCATCCAGTTTGCCACGCGAGGCGTTGGCAACACGACGCTTAACGACATTGCCGACGCGGCCCAGGTCACACGGGGGGCTATCTACTGGCATTTTGACAACAAAACGCAGCTCTTCAATGAACTCTGGCAACAGCAACCGCCATTACGTGATCTTATTCAGGACCGGTTAGCTTTGCATGACTGCGATAATCCCTTGCAGCGGTTGCGCGAAAAGTTAATTGCCGGATTGCAATATATCGCGGAAATTCCCCGGCAGCAGGCATTGCTGCAAATTTTATATCATAAATGTGAATTTCATGAGGGGATGATATCAGAACAGGAAATACGCGAGAAAATTGGGTTTAGCCAGAGGGGACTACGCGACGCGTTGCAAGCGAGTATGACGGAAGGGTTAATTTCCAGAACTCTGGATTTAGACGTTGTGTTAATTATTATTCACGGTAGTTTTAGCGGGATCGTGAAAAACTGGTTGATGAATTCTACCCGCTACGATCTTTATCAGCAGGCACCGGCGCTGGTGGATAATGTATTAAGGATGTTAATTCCTGATGGATATGTCATGCAATTAACATCGGAAACCCTATAATCATTTCTGCTGTCTATCAATGACACGCTATTGTAATTCGGTACAGTTGACCAGCTTGAGCGGATTGACAGAATCCATATTGCGGCATTTATCGACTTCTGTGGTGATCAGTTCAATCCACTGGATCAGTAACGCATCAAAAAGGAACACGGAGACCGCAAAAACAACCAGCCACCAATACTTACGAATCATTGCCAAATCCTGTGTATTCATGCCCAAGCGTGCAGGAAATATACACGAAAAATGCGTCCTGAAAAGCAGGCTTACAATGCTTTTACTTTACTGTCATCTTCACCACATCTGACGCCGTTCGACTCTTTTTCGACAGGTTTTTCGTCTTTCTCTTTTTGATTTTCGTCAGCTCTTCCGCGGAGTAGTGTGAGCTGATGTTCAGCCGTCTGAGCCCCATCTTCACATACTCATTATTGACCTCAATACCGATGAATTTACGTCCCGATTCCACGGCCACAGCACCTGTCGTAAAGCTGCCGGCGAAGGGATCCAGCACCGTATCGCCAGGATTGGAGGAGGCCAAAACGATCCGTTTTAGCAGGGCGATAGGTTTTTGCGTCGGATGGTTTTCATATTCATCCATCAAATAACGCACGCGGGGAAATTCCCAGACGTTGCCCGGAACTTTTTGCGTGTTGTAAGGCTGTGGTGGGTTTTTACGGTAGTCAATCAGCGCTCTTTTCGCACCGGTTTTGGTCTCAACCAGAATAGCGTCACTGTTGAAAGTGTACTGTCGGGCATCTTTGACCATCATCAGGATCGGTTCGTACATTGAGCCAAAGAATTTCTTCGCCTGCACGCCTGAACTGTCATAAGACCAGACAATCCGGCTTTTGATGGTAAACAGCGTTCTGCATTTGAGATCGATATGCGGCATGTTTTCGGTGCTGTTCATGATGTACATCGTGCCCTGTTTTTTCAGCACCCGATGACACTCCTCAATGCACGCGAACAGCCAGCCCAGGAAGATGTCTTCGTCCCAGGACTCGACCATCCCGTCAAAATCCTTTCCGATATTGTAAGGCGGGTCGGCAAAGATTAAATCGACGCTTTCAGCGGGGAGTTTCTTGAGTTCTGTCAGCGCATCTCCGTGGATGATCGACGCGGATTCATCACCAAAGTAGTGTGGTTCACATCGTGAGTTCATATCAGCTCCACAAAAGAGGCGTATAAAAAAGGCGCTTCCCCATGCCGAGTAGCGCCTTTTTAAACAAGCAATTAGCTAATCGAGATTAGTTCATGCCGTACT
>NZ_CP070239.1:622133-718008 GCF_016906145.1 Citrobacter sp. MGH 55 | reverse complement strand
AATAAAAAAGGCGCTTCCCCATGCCGAGTAGCGCCTTTTTAAACAAGCAATTAGCTAATCGAGATTAGTTCATGCCGTATTTTTTCAATTTTTTACGCAGCGTACCACGGTTGATGCCCATCATCAGGGCAGCACGGGTCTGGTTACCACGGGTGTATTGCATCACCATGTCCAACAGGGGCTGTTCTACTTCAGCCAGTACCAGCTCATAGAGGTCATTAACATCCTGACCGTTCAGTTGAGCAAAATAGTTCTTCAGTGCCTGTTTAACCGAGTCACGCAGGGGTTTTTGGGTTACCTGATCCTGAGAGTTAACGGTAGAAACGGTCAGTACGTCAGAATTTACGCGTTGTTCGAACATAGTTCTGTCAGCTCTTTATTTCTGTTTACGCAAAATTTTCGAAGTATGCCTCCAACGCCTCCAGCTGTTCGCTGGCATCCTCAATGGCGTTGAATGTGCGCCGAAACTGGTCATTTGGAGCGTGCTCCTGGAGATACCAGGAGACGTGTTTACGCGCGATTCGGTACCCTTTTGCCTGGCCATAAAAGTCATGCAGTTCCCGAACATGCGCACAAAGCAAGCGCTTAACCTCTGCCAGAGGCAGGGGGGATAGCAACTCCCCAGTGTCCAGATAATGCTGGATTTCCCGAAAGATCCAGGGTCTTCCCTGAGCTGCGCGGCCTATCATCAGGGCATCAGCCCCCGTATAGTCAAGCACAGCTCTGGCTTTAAGCGGGTCAGTAATGTCACCATTCGCGATAATCGGAATGGAAACTTTATGCTTAACTGCCCGAATACTGTCGTACTCAGCGTCTCCATTGAACAAACAGGCGCGGGTGCGTCCATGAATGGTCAGAGCCTGAATGCCACAGTCTTCAGCCAGTTGGGCAATCTCTACGCAGTTACGGTGTTCCGGAGCCCAGCCGGTGCGAATCTTCAGGGTCACAGGAACGTCCACTGCATTAACCACCCCGGTTAGTATCGACTTCACTAAATCCGGGTACTGCAAGAGGGCTGAACCTGCGAGCTTGCGATTCACTTTTTTAGCCGGACACCCCATATTGATATCAATAATCTGGGCGCCGCTTTCCACGTTAATCCGTGCGGCATCGGCCATCTCAACAGGGTCGCTACCGGCAATTTGCACCGTGCGAATTCCTGGCTCATCAACGTGCACCATCCGTAAACGGGATTTGTCGCTTTCCCAAACCTGCGGGTTAGACGACATCATCTCGGATACGGTCAATCCGGCTCCCATCTCATAACACAGCGTCCGAAAAGGTCTGTCAGTGATGCCAGCCATGGGCGCTGCGATCAGGCGATTTCTAAGCTGGTATTGTCCGATGCGCATGAGTTAAGAAATGACCATACTGTGACTGCAAGGCGGCGTATATTACGCATTTTTTGCACGAGATGAAAGGCCAAACTTTGACCAATCCTCTGCGGTGGATCAAAGAATCGCCGTTAACGTCAACGCCATAAAATAATTAGCCATACAAATCATTGCATTACAAAAGCGTGACGAAATTCTGTACGCTTATAATTTTGCGTAACTTCTCATTTTTTCTTCGAATCTGCGCGGGCTTGCAAGATAATCTGCTGAATTAATCAGCAGATTATCTTGAGTTAATGTGACATCGCTCTCATTTCAGCAGATGATTGCGCAACGCATCGGTCATCACTCGACCACGACACGACCGTTCAGCGGTTGGGGCGGACGATTATTGTCATGATGCATCGTATGGCTGAATTTTTCTAATTGCGCGGCGGACAGCGTCAGAGGGTGCTTCATGACAATCCAGGTTACCCCTTCAGAGCAGGGCGGTGTGGTCAGTGAACCGCTGAAACGCCAAAAGCGTTTGTTTTTCGGCAGCAGGGCATTCAGATCCATTTGTGAGGTGACGTTAGCGTCCTGTCCGGTTTGTTCAGGCATAGTCGCCCACAGTTTATCCAGCTCAGTGTTTGCCGCCCCTTTATCAAACATGACCGCAACAACGGCGATAGCACCATTTGCGTCTTTGTGTACCAGATGCATTTCCATCGCGTAATGTTTACCGTGAACCGTATTTTCGCTTGGGGCATGAAAGTGGAATTGCTGCAATGTAAACGGAGTCCCGTCAATCGTGATGGTATCAGCCGTTGCGCTCTTTAGCGCGGCCTGGATTGTGTGACCGTTGTTAATGAGAGTAATGGGGCCCTCAGTGTAGTGGGTTTTCAGGGGCTTCAGGTGGGCATTTGCCGACTGGTCGATGTTTATTGGGGACTGATTCATCCCGGTCTGACAGGTTTTATACTCTTCACTGAGTGCGCCCCAGTGTTCCGGGGATCCTTCACCCTCATAGCTCCAGTGTGACGCCATTGCGGTGGATGACATGATGCTTAACGCGAGAAAAGTTGCCTTGCTCAAAAAAGGGTTCATGAAATTCTTCCAATGAATAAAATAGATTTTTATATTTGCAACTTCAATGAGTTGCGCGTCTATTTTACCGTATGAGAGGAAGAGGAAGGAGCGGGCGAAATGCTGAAAAACGTGGCCGGTAGTACGGCCACGCGCGGGAGCCAGGGTTACTTCTTACGGCCCGTGATTCGACACCACTCTTCTTTCTCCACCACCGGATCGAGAGCGAAGAGATCGGCATAGGCTTCACAAACACTTTCCGCCTGGCTGGCAAGGATACCGGAAAGGCCCAGCAGACCGCCTGTAACGGGCAGGACGCTGATTAACGGTGCCAGCTCGCGTAATGGGCCTGCCAGAATGTTGGCGACCACTACGTCGGCTTTCATGGCGTCTGGCTGATCCTGTGGCAGGTAGAGTTCAAGACGTTCTGATACGCCATTACGCTGGGCGTTATCACGGCTGGCCTGAATCGCCTGCGGATCAATATCGATACCGATCGCTTTTGCGGCGCCCAGTTTCAGCGCGGCAATTGCGAGGATGCCGGAACCGCAACCAAAGTCGATAACGGTCTTACCGGTTAAATCGAGACTGTCAAGCCACTGCAGGCACAGTGAGGTGGTGGGATGAGTGCCGGTACCAAACGCCAGACCGGGGTCGAGCATTACGTTGACGGCATTTTCATCCGGCACGTCGCGCCAGCTTGGGCAGATCCACAGGCGTTCGCCAAAACGCATGGGGTGGAAGTTATCCATCCACTCGCGTTCCCAGTCCTTATCTTCCAGTTGTTCAATTTTATGCGCGAACCCGACGCCCAGCAGCGGATGGTGTTCCAGGATGGCGACGACTTCTTTCATGTCGGTTTCGGCATCAAACAGACCGATAACGTCGGTGTCGCCCCACAGGCGTGTTTCGCCCGGCAATGGCTCAAAAACCGGCGTGTCGTGCGTGTCCTGGAAGGTGATGGAAACGGAACCCGCTTCCATCAGGGCATCGCTCAATGCTTCCGCGTTAGCGCCCGTCGTGTTCAGTTTTAATTGGATCCATGGCATGGCAAACTCTTTATTTATCAGTAGTCAATACAGCGGCTTGCGGGGCAGGAGAACCGAAACGGTTTCCGACCAGGAAAGCCAGCAAACTTAGCAGCAACGAGGGCACAATCGGATGGAAGCCCAGGTACTGAACGTTAAAGGTGGCGAGAATCGCATACAGCACGCCGCCGACAATCATCGCACTCAGTGCTCCGGTCGCATTCGCGCGCTCCCAGTAAAGGCCAAGCACCAGCGGCCACAAGAACACGGCTTCCAGACCGCCAAACGCCAGCAGATTCAGCCAGATGATCATCTCTGGCGGTTTCCAGGCGGCAAGTAAGAGCAGCGCGCCTAAGATGAGGGTGATCACCGCCGATATTCGCTTCAACCGCGTCTCGTTCTGCAACTGTTCCGGGCGAATATTAAGATAGAGATCTTTAATGATCGTAGCGGAACTTTGCAGCAACTGGGCGTTGATCGTCGACATAATGGCCGCCATTGGCGCGGCAAGGAAGATCCCGGCGGCGAAAGGCGGCAGCACTTTGACCATCAGCGTGGGAATCACCAGATCCGGCACCGTCAGGTCAGGGATAACCGCACGACCCAGCGCGCCGGCAAGATGCATACCAAACATCAGGATCGCCACCACGATGGTACCGATGATTATCCCCCGGTGTACCGCTTTGCTGTCTTTGTAGGAGATGCAGCGCACCGCCGTATGCGGCAGACCGATCACACCAAAACAGACCAGTACCCAGAATGAGGTCATAAAGGTCGGAGACAGAATGTCATCGGCGCCCTGCGGTGAAACCAGTTTTGGGTCGATGGCGTTTAAGGTCTCTACGGCATGGCTCAGGCCACCGGCCGCATGCACGATACCGACCAGCAGCACGATGGTGCCAATCAGCATCACCAGTCCCTGCATTGTGTCGTTAAGCACGCTGGCACGAAAGCCGCCGAACGCGGTATACAGCGCGATACTGATACCGAAAATCAGCAGACCTGTTTCGTAGGGAATACCCGCCGCCGTTTCCAGCAGGCGTGCGCCGCCAATGAACTGCACGGTCATGGCGCCGACAAACGCCACGAGCAGGCTGAGGCTCGCCAGCCACACCAGCAGGCGACTCTGGTAGCGGGCAAACAGCATGTCGTTGAGGGTGACGGCATTATAGCGACGGGCAAGGATGGCGAATTTCTTACCGAGTATCCCCAGCGAAAGCCAGACGGCGGGAAGCTGAATCATCGCCAGCAACACCCATCCCAGTCCGTATTTATAGGCCGCACCAGGTCCACCAATAAATGAGCTGGCGCTGATGTATGTCGCGGTCAGGGTCATCGCCAGGACGATCCCCCCCATGGAACGGCTACCCAGAAAATATTCATTCAGGAAGGTGCCGGTCTGCCGTTTACGCATGGCATAAACAGAAAGACCGAACACAACAACCAGATAGGCAACCAGCGGCAGAATGACTTCAAGCTGCATCATCATCCTCCAGGGGAATGTCACGATAGATAAATTTCACCATGGCCCAGCACAGCAAAATGAAGATCAGCGGTGTTAGCAGACAAGCCATTTCAAACCAGTGCGGCAGCCCGGTTATGCCCGGCGTCACCCCTGGTATGTAAGCTGCGGCGAGCCAGGCAGCCAGATAGAGAAGGGTCAGCCATAGCGCCCAACGCGCTTCTTTATTGGCCTGAACAAAACGTTTGTCCATTTTTTGTCCCTTGTTGAAAAAGAAAGCGGGGATTGTACCTTAAGCCGCTGGTCAGGGGGGAGAGAAAGGTGGCGGCTGAAGAACGATCTTGCCCCTGTGGGGTGAGGAGACAAAATAATCACGATCAATTAATCAAAACGAACTGTTCTGAAAATAAACGTATTCTATTTTTATTTTCCTATTTTTATTTTAGTTAATAATATTGATTACTCTCGTTTTTATTGTGCAAAGTACCGGAATTATCTAGCACCTCCGTTATTAATTAATAATAAAACGGCTAACGGGATATTATTAATTAATGAGGTAATAAGCTGTGACGACTATATAAACTCGATGAATACGCTGCTTTTTCTCAATGGCTATTTATATGGATATTTTCTTATGCCTCCTATTTTGCTCGTCAGATCTCATATTTTATTAATGACTGCAATTTACAGGGTGATATAACAATAATATTCTTAACCGGCGCTGAACCTGTTATCGGGTTTTCTGAGTAGCGAGATTCTTAGTGGCAATGCCTTTTCTTAATTCTGTCGGAGACGGAAAGGTCTTTTTTTGCGTTCATACATGGACTTTAATATGAAATTAAATAAGAGAATGACTATTAGTGCCGTGGCAATACTGGTTAGCTGCAATGTCCTGGCCGCTGAATCTGTTATCGATTTACGTCACGACTACTTCGATGATGGAAAAATTAATAAAGATCGTATCTATTTTGCGCATCGGTTTGATAACCAATTCGGTTTCTCTGTCGAGACCCGTTATAAATCAAGTGGTGACGATGCGAATGAGCCTTTTAATGAATTAGATACTAACGGTAGTGAAGCCACTATCAGCTATCGCTTTATCCTTAATCCCAAAATGTATCTGATCCCTGCTTTTAATATTGATAGTAATTCGGGTAATACCATCTATAAACCTAACCTGTTACTCGGGACCGTACTGGGTAATGGTTTTTATCTGAACCTGCGCTATCGTTATGATTACACCTTGCAGGATAACGAAGACCTGAATAATAAAGCAACAGGGCGTTATGACGCGTGGCTTGGCTATAAGACCGGTGACTGGAAGTTTGAATACAACTTTGTTTACTTACATGCCAATACCGATATTTATAATGAAAGTCACGCCGACTATGAGCATGACATGAAGGTTGCCTACTCTGTCACCAAAAACTGGGCACCTTATATTGAGATTGGCAATGTCTCCGTCAACAGACTGCAAGACGACAGGCAAACACGTTTCCGGATAGGTTTCCAGTACACCTACTAAAGCAAGGGATGAAAGGGAGTTGCACAGAATGTTAAAACAATGGAATGAAGTATTTCATCGATATACTAATAACCCGGATGCGGCAAAATTAATACTGCGGGTGGTTTTTGGCGGACTCATGCTATTTCATGGCGTAGCGAAAGCGAAACACGGACTTGGCGCAGTCGTGTTCCTGCTGGAATCTCACCATTTGCCGGCTTTTATCGCATGGGGATCGTTCATTGGTGAGATTATTGCGCCCTTGATGTTGATTCTTGGGGTGATGACACGTTATGCGGCGGCAATTTTTACCTTCACAATGCTGTTTGCGACATATCTGGTGATGGACGGGAAAGTATTGGCTCTGACGCCTCAGGGAGCATGGGCCCTGGAGTTACAAGCTATATATCTGTGTGGTGGGTTTTGTATGCTCTTTCTGGGCGGTGGAAAATATTCCGTAATGTCTGAATTTTCTTCTCGCCGGTAAAAAGAGAAGGCCCGAAAATTCGGGCCTTAGAAGAAGATAAATCGGTGTAAAAAATGGGCTCTTCCGAGCCCATTTTGCTGTGCACCGAGAATTACTTCTCAGTGAGGCCGAGCTTCTTCTCCAGATAGTGGATGTTAGTACCACCTTGCTGGAAGTGCTCGTCGTTCATGATGCGCGTCTGCAGATCAACGTTGGTTTTAATACCGTCGATGATCAGTTCCTGCAGCGCGTTTTTCATGCGGGCAATCGCCACATCACGGGTTTCGCCGTAGCAGATAAGCTTGCCGATCATGGAGTCATAGTATGGCGGTACGGTGTAACCGGCATAGATATGCGACTCCCAGCGCACGCCAAAACCGCCTGGCGCGTGGAAGCGGGTGATTTTACCCGGGCTCGGCAGGAAGGTGTTCGGGTCTTCAGCATTGATACGGCATTCCACCGCGTGGCCTTTGACCTGCACCTCTTCTTGCTTGATCGACAGCGGCTGGCCAGCAGCAATGCGCAACTGTTCTTTGATCAGGTCAACACCGGTGATCATTTCGGTAACCGGGTGTTCAACCTGAATACGGGTGTTCATTTCAATGAAGTAGAACTCGCCGTTTTCGAACAGGAACTCAAAGGTGCCCGCGCCGCGATAGCCGATATCCACACAGGCTTTCGCGCAACGCTCGCCAATGAAGCGACGCAGTTCCGGGGTAATACCCGGTGCCGGTGCTTCTTCGACGACTTTCTGGTGACGACGCTGCATAGAGCAGTCACGTTCCGCCAGATAAATCGCGTTACCCTGACCGTCTGCCAGCACCTGAATTTCGATGTGGCGTGGGTTCTCGAGGTATTTCTCCATATAAACCATGTCGTTGCTGAAAGCCGCTTTCGCTTCCGCTTTGGTCATGGAGATGGATTGCGCCAGTTCGGCATCGCCGCGTACTACGCGCATACCACGACCGCCACCGCCGCCGGACGCCTTGATGATAACCGGATAGCCGATGCGTTTTGCATGGGCACGGTTCGCATCCATATCGTCGGTCAGCGGGCCGTCAGAACCCGGTACGGTCGGGACGCCAGCTTTCTTCATCGCGGTGATCGCCGATACTTTGTCACCCATCAGACGGATGGTGTCCGCTTTCGGGCCGATGAAGATAAAGCCAGAGCGTTCAACCTGCTCAGCAAAGTTGGCGTTCTCAGAGAGGAAGCCATAACCCGGGTGAATCGCTACCGCGCCAGTGATTTCAGCGGCGCTGATGATAGCCGGGATGTTCAGATAGCTTTTTACGGACGGAGCCGGACCAATACAAACCGTCTCATCCGCCAGCAATACGTGTTTTAAATCGCGATCCGCGCTTGAATGCACAGCGACAGTCTTGATACCCAGTTCTTTACAGGCACGAAGAATTCGCAATGCAATCTCGCCGCGGTTGGCGATAACAATTTTATCCAGCATGTTCGCCTCGTTACTCGATGACGACCAGCGGCTCGTCAAATTCTACCGGTTGACCACTTTCGACCAGGATAGCTTTCACGGTACCTGATTTGTCCGCTTCGATCTGGTTCATCATTTTCATGGCTTCAACGATGCACAGGGTATCGCCTACATTGACTTTCTGACCCACTTCGATGAACGCTTTAGCGTCCGGGCTCGGGGTGCGGTAGAAAGTACCAACCATTGGGGAACGTACGATGTGACCACTGATTTCTGCTGCGGCGGCTGCCGGCGCTTCTGCTGCCGGAGCAACTGCGTTAGACAGAGCAGGTTGCTGCTGCATCATTGGTGCAGCGTAGGCTTGTTGCATCACCGGGAAGCTACCTGCTGGCGCTGCGCGGCTGATGCGTACAGACTCTTCGCCTTCAGAAATTTCCAGTTCGGAGATGCCTGATTCTTCAACCAGCTCGATCAGTTTTTTAATCTTACGAATATCCATGAGTGGGTTCCGTACTCTTTGTTTAGTGTGATTGTGACAGGCATTAAGCGCTGTCTGTAAAGCGTGAGTCCCGATGGCAAAACGGCTTGCGCCTGCCAGGACGCCGGTATATTCCGCCTCAACGATTCATGTGAGACTTGTCGGTTAACATGCAGCGATTTGCTGCAATCCTCCGGCAAAAAACAAAATATACCTTCAATGCTCGATTGTCACCTTTTCAGCGGTCTAAAAACGCTGTCCAGGGAGCCAAGGTCGCACATTATAATGATTTCGTAGCAATTGGCAGCTAAATACTGGTCTTATCAGGGAAGATAATCAACCGCTAACACACAAATAACATCCGAGTCTCTGCATTTTGTAACCGACTGCACAGTTCGCCGAACTAGCGCCACCACTGGCGGAACTTCTTGTAACGGCAGGCCAAAAGCAGCAGTGCGAGCAGAGCATAAATGATGGGTTGAGGTGACAAAATCTTCACCGACCACAGATAATGTATCGGCGCGAGGATCGCCACCAGATAGACGAAGTTGTGCAAAAATTGCCAGCGCTTACCCAATTTTCGTTGTGCTGCCTGTGTTGATGTTAGCGTCAGCGCGAGCAGGATGAGCCAACTGATGATCCCAAGCGTTAAATACGGGCGCGTAATCAGTTCTCGTCCCAACAATCCGAGATTATGGATACCTAACTCTAGCAGCGCGTAACTGGTCAGATGCAGCGTAGCCCAGGCGAAACACCATAACCCCAGCAGACGACGGGTGTGTATCAATAATGGCTGTTTAGCGTAGCGTGCGAGCGGCGTGACCAGCAAGGCAGCGAGCAAAAATTTCAGAGCTGTCCTACCGGTAAAGTGCTGGATGTCCTTTACCGGATCGGCGCTGAGCCCGCCGTTGTTAATGGCCCAGAACAGCCAGAGAAATGGTAGCAATCCCGCCAGATGAAGCGCCACTTTCAGCCAGGTAATCTGCTTTGCACTCAGCCGCACTTAGAAATTCTCCCTCAAGTTCAGGCCGCGATACAGCGAGGCCACTTCATCGGCATAGCCGTTAAACAGTAGGGTGGGTTGCCGTTGGACATCCAGAATACCGCCTGCGCCGATAAATCGTTCCGTTGCCTGCGACCAGCGCGGGTGATCAACATGCGGATTCACATTAGCGTAAAAACCGTACTCATCGGCAGCGGCAAGATTCCAGGTGGTGGGGGGCCGCTCGCGGGTCAGTTTAATGCTGACGATCGATTTAATGCCTTTAAAGCCATATTTCCACGGCACTGTCAGGCGTACAGGCGCGCCGTTTTGCGGCGGTAACGCTTTACCGTATACGCCAACGGTCAGCAGCGTCAGGGGATGCATCGCCTCATCCAGGCGCAATCCTTCGACATAGGGATATTTCAATCCACCGCCAATGAAGCGATCTTTTTGTCCCGGCATGTCGTCCGGCGCATAAAGCGTCTCGAACGCGACATATTTTGCATTGCTGGTGGGTTCGACGAGCGCCAGCAGCTTATGTAAAGGAAAGCCAATCCACGGCACCACCATCGACCAGGCTTCAACACAGCGCATCCGGTAAATCCTCTCCTCTAAAGGAAAGCGTGTGGTGAGCGCATCGTGATCCAGGGTTAATGGTTTGGCCACTTCACCACTGATTTTTAACGTCCAGGGATCGGTTTTCATGCTGCCCGCATTGGCGGCAGGATCGGCCTTATCCAGACCAAACTCGTAGAAATTGTTGTAGCCAGTGACTTTATCTTCTGGCGTTAAAGGCAGCGTGTTTTGCCATGCGGCGGGTTTGCTGAATTCCAGCGGTTTGCCGGCGGGCGCGGGTGGACGATCGTTGCCTTTGAACCAGCTCAACAGATCCGCCTGCGCGGATATCGGCAGCGACAGCGTGGCAGCCCCGATCCCCAGCGCTTTCAGCACCTGGCGGCGATGCATAAAGAAAGCCGATTCGGCAGTGACATCGGCTTCTTTGAGTGGACGTAATTTCTTCATAACAGACTCCAGGCGTACATATAATGCGTAGTTACTATGGCAGGGAGTCTGTCAGTGCGCAGCGAAATTTCGTTAATTAAGTGTAAATTTCTACGGCGTTTGTGTTTACTTCACTTTAACCAGCGTACGGCCTTGTACCTGGTTATTAATGATGGCATCGGCGAACTTCGGCGCCTCAGCCAGCGAAATTTCCGTTGCTGCCTGTGCATAGAATGATTCCGGTAAGTCATTCACCAGACGCTGCCAGGCCTGAGCACGGCGCGCCGGTGGTGTCATCACAGAATCCACCCCTTGCAGACGAACGTTGCGCAAAATAAACGGCATCACTGTCGTTGGCAGGGCAAAACCGCCCGCCAGACCACAGGCGGCGACACAGCCCCCGTAGTTCATTTGCGCAAGCACTTTCGCCAGCACTTTATCACCCACGGTATCAATTGCCCCGGCCCACAGTTGTTTTTCCAGTGGACGGGATTCGGCGAACTCATCACGACCCAGAATACGGCTTGCGCCCAACAGGCGGAGATAATCATGGGTGCTTTCACGTCCGGACACCGCAACAACCTGATAGCCCAGTTTATGCAGCAGCGCGACCGCGGTACTGCCGACACCGCCGCTGGCGCCGGTGACCACGATTTCACCGTCTTGCTGACGAATGCCCGCCTCTTCAAGCGCCATCACACACAGCATGGCAGTAAACCCGGCAGTGCCGATCACCATCGCTTTACGGCTGTCCAGCCCTTTTGGCAGCGCAACCAGCCAGTCCGCTTTCACGCGTGCCTGTTCTGCCAGGCCACCCCAATGATTTTCGCCAACGCCCCAACCGGTCAGTAACACCTCCTGGCCCGCATGAAACCGAGGATCTTCGCTGGTCCGAACGGTGCCGGCGAAATCAATGCCAGGAATCATCGGAAAGTTGCGGATGATTTTTCCTTTTCCGGTGATGGCGAGCGCATCTTTATAGTTCAGACTGGACCAGTGGACATCCACTGTGACATCGCCTTCCGGCAGCCGACTTTCTTCAAGAGTCTGCACGGAAGCAAGGGTTTTACCGTCCTGCTGTTCTAAGATCAAAGCCTGCATAACCTGTCCTCAATTCTGCATGGTGGATTGGAAAATGACGTCTGAAGACTATACTCGCTAATTGAAACGTGAATCCGATGCAACGCAATAAATTGCCAGATACACCTGATTTGGTAGTATGCACTCACTCTTTGCGCAACCGGACGAATTTTGCGTTTGGTTAAGCAGTTTCGTGTCGCAATTCAACCGTCGGAGTTAACTCAAGGATGCGATTAACGACGAAATTCTCAGCTTTTGTCACGCTGCTCACCGGGTTAACGATCTTTGTCACCCTGATCGGCTGCTCGCTGAGCTTTTACAACGCCATCCAGTACAAGATGGCCCATCGTGTCCAGGCGGTGGCGACAGCCATTGACACGCATCTTGTTTCACGCGATTTCAAACAGTTAACATCGCAAATTGACGAACTGATGGTGTCTGCCGACGTCGTACGCGTCGATCTGCTGCAGGGTGAAAAGGTCATTTATAGCCAAACCCGTAACAGTAGCTATCGCCCGGTTGGCACCAGTAATCTCTTTCGCGAGCTCTCGGTTCCGCTGATGAAGCACCCGGGAATGACGATGGATCTGGTCTATCAGGATCCGATGGGCAACTATTTTCATTCACTGATGACGACGGCACCGCTCACGCTGGCCATTGGTTTTATTGTACTGATGCTGTTTCTGTCGGTACGTTGGCTACAGCGTCAACTTTCCGGTCAGGAACTGCTGGAGATGCGTTCGACGCGAATTTTGAATGGAGAACGGGGAGCCAGTGTACGGGGTACGGTCTATGAATGGCCGGCGCGCACCAGTAGCGCGCTGGATATGCTGTTGTCCGAAATCCAGAGCGCCCAGGAGCAGCGGAGCCGTCTCGATACGCTGATTCGCTCTTACGCCGCGCAGGACACCAAAACCGGCCTCAGCAATCGGCTCTTTTTTGACAACCAACTGGCGACGTTGCTGGACGATCAGGAGAAGATCGGCGCGCATGGCGTGGTGATGATGATTCGCCTGCCGGACTTTAACCTGTTGCGCGACAGTTGGGGGCGTAACCTCGCCGAAGAAGAACTGTTTAGTCTGATCAATTTATTGTCCACTTTTATGATGCGTTTTCCGGGGTCGCTACTGGCGCGCTACCATCGCAGCGACTTTGCCGTTTTGCTGCCGCACCGCACTTTGAAAGAGGCGGAAAGCGTAGCCGGACAACTTTTAAAAGCAGTCGATGCACTTCCGACTAATAAAATGCTCGATCGTGACGATATGGTACATATCGGCATTTGCGCCTGGCGTAGCGGGCAGTCGACGGAACAGGTGATGGAACATGCAGAGGCGGCGACCCGCAATGCCGTGTTGCAGGGCGGAAATAGCTGGGCGGTGTATGACGACTCGTTGCCGGAAAAAGGGCGTGGCAACGTGCGCTGGCGAACGCTGATTGAGCAGATGCTCAGCCGCGGCGGCCCGCGAATTTATCAGAAACCGGCCGTCACCCGGGACGGACATGTGCATCATCGGGAACTGATGTGCCGCATCTTTGATGGTAATGAAGAGGTCAGCACGGCGGAATACATGCCGATGGTGTTACAGTTCGGTTTATCAGAAGAGTATGACCGCTTACAAATAAGCCGCGTCATCCCGCTGCTAAACTACTGGCCGGAAGAGAATCTGGCGATGCAGGTGACGGTAGAGTCGCTGATTCGTCCACGTTTTCAGCGTTGGTTACGCGATACCTTGATGCAGTGTGAAAAATCGCAACGAAAACGCATAATTATTGAACTTGCGGAGGCGGATGTAGGTCAACACATCAGCCGGTTGCAGCCCGTTATCCGCTTAGTGAATGCATTAGGCGTTCGGGTTGCCGTCACGCAGGCGGGTTTAACGCTGGTGAGTACCAGCTGGATTAAGGAACTCAATGTGGAATTGATCAAGCTCCATCCGAGTCTGGTCAGGAACATTGAGAAGCGAACGGAAAACCAGTTGCTGGTTCAAAGCCTGGTGGAGGCGTGCTCAGGCACCAGCACCCAGGTTTACGCAACGGGTGTACGTTCGCGCGGTGAGTGGCAGACGCTGACAGCGCGTGGTGTTTCCGGTGGACAGGGGGATTTTTTTGCTGCCTCCCAGCCGCTGGATACCAATGTGAAAAAATATTCTCAAAGATACTCGGTTTAACCTGCCGTTTGTTCAGTTTTCACGTAGAATAACGCGCGCTGTGCCTTCATGGGGGTGTGCTTGTCTGCTCGCCATTTTGTAACAGCACATATGCAGGTGAATGACCTTAAACCGGTTGCAAATGAGGGCGAGGATTGCTGCTGAAGTGCTCAGCCCTGAGGGACTCAGGTAGAGATTTGTAACAAAGGAAACGAACTGCACTAATTTTCACCGTAGCAGATGATTTTTGCGCCTTGTCGCTGCTGCGTGTGGTTGGTAAAGTAAGCGGATTTTGTTTTCCGCCCCAGCTTTCAGGATTATCCCTTAGTATGTTGAAAAAATTTCGTGGCATGTTTTCCAATGACTTGTCCATTGACCTGGGTACCGCGAATACCCTCATTTATGTAAAAGGACAAGGCATCGTATTGAATGAGCCTTCCGTTGTGGCCATTCGTCAGGATCGTGCCGGTTCACCGAAAAGCGTGGCTGCAGTAGGTCATGATGCGAAGCAGATGCTGGGTCGTACGCCGGGCAACATTGCTGCTATTCGCCCAATGAAAGACGGCGTTATTGCCGATTTCTTCGTGACTGAAAAAATGCTCCAGCACTTCATCAAGCAAGTGCACAGCAACAGCTTTATGCGTCCAAGCCCGCGTGTGCTGGTGTGCGTACCGGTTGGTGCCACTCAGGTTGAGCGTCGTGCTATTCGTGAATCCGCACAGGGCGCTGGCGCCCGCGAAGTCTTCCTGATTGAAGAGCCGATGGCGGCGGCAATCGGTGCGGGTCTGCCCGTTTCTGAGGCAACCGGCTCGATGGTTGTGGACATCGGTGGTGGTACGACGGAAGTCGCCGTTATCTCCCTGAACGGTGTGGTCTATTCTTCTTCTGTCCGTATCGGCGGCGATCGCTTCGATGAAGCCATCATTAATTATGTGCGCCGTAACTACGGTTCTCTGATCGGTGAAGCCACCGCAGAGCGTATCAAGCATGAAATTGGTTCTGCCTATCCGGGCGACGAAGTGCGCGAAATCGAAGTGCGCGGTCGTAACCTGGCAGAAGGTGTTCCTCGCGGCTTCACCCTGAACTCTAACGAGATTCTGGAAGCCCTGCAGGAGCCGCTGACCGGTATCGTTAGCGCGGTGATGGTTGCACTGGAACAGTGCCCGCCGGAACTGGCGTCTGATATCTCCGAGCGCGGAATGGTGCTCACTGGCGGTGGCGCGCTGTTGCGTAACCTTGATCGTCTGTTAATGGAAGAAACCGGTATTCCAGTTGTTGTCGCTGAAGACCCGCTGACCTGTGTGGCGCGTGGCGGCGGCAAAGCGCTGGAAATGATCGACATGCACGGCGGCGACCTGTTCAGCGAAGAGTAATCGGGTGCCGGCAGGAGAGCGTTACGCTGTCCTGCCGACTCTGATACGAGAATACGCAAACTTATGAAGCCAATTTTTAGCCGTGGCCCCTCGCTACAGATTCGCCTTATTCTGGCGGTGTTGGTGGCGCTCGGCGTTATTATTGCCGACAGCCGCCTGGGTACGTTCAGTCAGATCCGTACCTACATGGATACCGCCGTCAGTCCTTTCTACTTTATTTCCAATGGTCCCCGTGAACTGCTTGATGGCGTCTCGCAAACGCTCGCCTCACGCGACCAGCTTGAGCTTGAAAACCGGGCGCTGCGTCAGGAACTGCTGCTGAAAAACAGTGAACTGTTGATGCTGGGGCAGTACAAACAGGAGAACGCGCGCCTGCGCGAGCTGCTGGGTTCGCCGCTGCGTCAGGATGAACAAAAGATGGTGACGCAGGTCATCTCCACGGTTAACGATCCCTACAGCGACCAGGTGGTTATCGACAAAGGCAGCGTGAACGGCGTTTACGAAGGCCAACCGGTAATCAGCGACAAAGGCGTTGTCGGTCAGGTCGTCGCGGTGGCGAAGCTGACCAGCCGCGTCCTGCTGATTTGTGATGCCACGCATGCCTTACCCATTCAGGTGTTGCGCAACGACATCAGGGTGATCGCGGCCGGTAACGGCTGCACCGACGATCTGCAACTCGAACACCTGCCAGCCAATACCGATATTCGCGTTGGCGATGTGCTGGTTACGTCTGGTCTGGGCGGCCGTTTCCCGGAAGGCTATCCGGTTGGCGTGGTCTCTTCCGTTAAGCTGGATACTCAACGTGCTTACACCGTGATTCAGGCGCGTCCTACTGCGGGCTTACAGCGTCTGCGCTATCTGCTGTTGCTGTGGGGAGCTGACCGTAACGGCGCCAACCCGATGACGCCGGAAGATGTGCATCGCGTGGCGAATGAACGTCTGATGCAGATGATGCCGCAAGTGTTGCCGTCTCCGGACATGATGGGGCCGCCGTCGCCCGTGCCTGCGCCAGCAACCGGTATCACGTCACCACCTGCCGCTCCGCCAGCGGGTGCGACGCCGCCTCCAGCGCGTGCGCCGGGAGGCCAGTAGTGGCAAGCTATCGTAGCCAGGGTCGCTGGGTTATCTGGCTCTCGTTCTTTATCGCTCTGTTACTGCAAGTGATGCCCTGGCCGGATGAGATCATTGTCTTCCGGCCAAACTGGGTGCTGCTCATTTTACTCTACTGGATCCTCGCCCTGCCGCATCGCGTCAATGTGGGCACAGGTTTCGTGATGGGTGCCATACTGGATCTCATTAGTGGTTCCACGCTTGGCGTGCGGGCATTGTCGATGAGCATCATCGCTTACCTGGTTGCGCTGAAATTTCAGCTCTTTCGCAATCTGGCGCTCTGGCAGCAGGCACTGGTGGTGATGTTGCTTTCGCTGGTGGTGGATATTATTGTTTTCTGGTCAGAGTTTTTAGTGATCAACGTCTCTTTCAGACCTGAAGTGTTCTGGAGTAGTGTAGTCAACGGAGTGCTCTGGCCGTGGCTTTTCTTGCTGATGCGTAAAGTCCGCCAGCAATTTGCAGTGCAATAAAGGTTTCTATGACATCTCTATACTTAGCTTCCGGTTCGCCGCGTCGTCAGGAACTGCTCACGCAGTTAGGCGTTTCTTTCGAACGTATAGTTACGGGAATCGAAGAAACGCGTGGCGAGGGGGAAAGCGCACAGCAATATGTGTCGCGTCTGGCGCGAGAAAAAGCCCAGGCCGGCGTGGCGCAGACGCCGCGCGATCTCCCTGTTCTGGGGGCGGATACCATCGTTATCCTCAATGGGGAAGTGTTAGAGAAGCCACGTGACGTACACCATGCGGCGCTGATGTTGCGCAAATTGTCCGGGCAAACGCATCAGGTGATGACGGCCGTTGCGCTGGCGGATAGCCAGTATGTGCTTGACTGCCTGGTGATAACCGAGGTGACGTTCAGAGCGTTGACGGATGCGGATATCGCTGACTATATCGCCAGCGGTGAACCGATGGATAAAGCAGGTGCATACGGTATTCAGGGGCAGGGTGGCTGTTTTGTCAGGAAGATAAATGGCAGCTATCACGCCGTAGTCGGCTTACCGCTGGTTGAAACGTATGAGTTGCTGAGCAATTTTAACTCACTGCGTGAGAAAAGGGATACACATGACGGCTGAATTGTTGGTAAACGTAACGCCATCGGAAACACGCGTGGCGTACATTGATGGCGGTATTCTGCAAGAAATTCATATTGAGCGCGAAGCGCGACGCGGGATCGTAGGCAATATCTACAAAGGTCGGGTCAGTCGCGTACTTCCGGGTATGCAGGCGGCTTTTGTAGATATTGGGCTGGATAAAGCCGCGTTTCTTCACGCTTCCGACATTATGCCACACACCGAATGCGTGGCGGGTGAAGAGCAGAAGCAGTTTACTGTTCGCGATATTTCGGAGCTGGTGCGTCAGGGGCAAGATCTGATGGTGCAGGTGGTGAAAGATCCGTTGGGCACCAAAGGCGCGCGTCTGACCACCGACATCACTTTACCGTCTCGTTATCTGGTCTTTATGCCCGGCGCCTCGCACGTGGGTGTGTCTCAGCGTATCGAAAGTGAAGCCGAGCGTGAGCGCCTGAAGAAAGTGGTCGCTGAGTACTGCGACGAGCAGGGGGGATTTATCATCCGCACTGCGGCGGAAGGCGTTTGTGAAGACGATCTGGCGTCAGACGCCGCGTACCTCAAGCGCGTCTGGACCAAAGTAATGGAGCGCAAAAAGCGCCCGCAGACGCGTTACCAGATGTATGGCGAGCTGGCGCTGGCGCAGCGTGTACTGCGTGATTTTGCTGACGCACAGTTAGACCGCATTCGCGTGGATTCCCGTCTGACCTATGAAGCCCTGCTGGAGTTTACTGCGGAATACATCCCGGAAATGACCAGCAAGCTGGAGCATTACAGCGGACGCCAGCCGATTTTCGATCTCTTTGACGTTGAGAATGAAATCCAGCGAGCGCTGGAGCGCAAAGTGGAACTGAAATCCGGCGGCTATCTGATTATCGATCAAACTGAAGCGATGACCACCGTCGATATCAATACCGGCGCGTTTGTCGGCCATCGTAATCTTGATGACACCATCTTCAACACTAATATTGAAGCGACCCAGGCGATTGCCCGTCAGCTGCGACTGCGTAATCTCGGCGGTAT
This sequence comes from Citrobacter sp. MGH 55, assembly GCF_016906145.1. Taxonomy (NCBI): domain Bacteria; kingdom Pseudomonadati; phylum Pseudomonadota; class Gammaproteobacteria; order Enterobacterales; family Enterobacteriaceae; genus Citrobacter; species Citrobacter sp. MGH 55. The sequence continues at coordinate 699,444 of NZ_CP070239.1, read as the reverse complement.
CATTATTATCGATTTTATCGACATGAATAATGAGGATCACCGTCGCCGGGTTCTGCATTCGCTTGAGCAGGCACTGAGTAAAGATCGGGTGAAAACCAGCATTAACGGTTTTTCGCAGTTGGGTCTGGTGGAGATGACGCGCAAGCGCACGCGTGAGAGTGTGGAGCATGTGCTGTGCAACGAATGTCCGACCTGTCACGGACGCGGCACGGTGAAGACGGTGGAAACTGTCTGCTATGAGATCATGCGTGAGATCGTTCGCGTGCACCACGCCTACGACTCCGACCGCTTCCTGGTCTATGCTTCTCCGGCAGTAGCGGAAACCCTGAAAGGGGAAGAGTCGCACGCGCTGGCGGAAGTTGAGATTTTTGTCGGCAAACAGGTGAAAGTACAAATTGAACCGCTCTATAACCAGGAGCAGTTTGACGTCGTAATGATGTAAACCGATACGGTGCCGCGTGACGGGCGGCGCATTTTCAGGCAGACAAGGAGAGACGCGTGAGGCGATTGCCGGGGATATTATTGCTCACTGGAGCCGCGCTCGTCGTTGTCGTAGCGCTGTTGGTCAGTGGTTTGCGCCTGGCATTACCGCATCTCGACAGTTGGCGTCCAACGATCCTCAGCAAAATTGAGTCTGCGACGGGGCTGCCGGTCAAGGCCAGCCAGATCTCCGCCAACTGGCAAAATTTTGGTCCCACTCTCGAAGCACGTGATATCCGCGCGGAACTGAAAGACGGCGGCGAATTTTCGGTAAAACGCGTTACCCTGGCGCTGGATGTCTGGCAAAGTTTGCTGCACATGCGCTGGCAATTTCGCGATCTCACCTTCTGGCAACTGAATTTCCGTACCAACACGCCGATTGAACGCAGCGAAAGCGGTGACGGTCTGGAAGCCAGCCGAATCAACGATCTTTTCCTGCGCCAGTTCGATCACTTCGATCTCCGCGACAGTCAAATCAGCTTTCTGACGCTCTCCGGTCAGCGCGCCGAACTGGCGATTCCGCAACTGACCTGGGTTAATGGTAAAAACCGCCACCGCGCGGAAGGACAAGTCAGCCTCTCCAGTCTGACCGGTCAGCACGGCGTCATGCAGGTGCGCATGGATCTGCGTGATGATGAAGGGTTGCTGAATAATGGTCGGGTCTGGTTGCAGGCCGACGATATCGACGTGAAGCCGTGGCTGGGAAAATGGATGCAGGATAACGTGGCGCTGGAGACCGCGCGCTTTAGCCTCGAAGGTTGGATGACCATCAGCAAAGGTGAAATCGCCGGTGGCGATGTCTGGCTGAAACAGGGGGGCGCGAGCTGGAAAGGCGACAATAACCTCCATACGCTCTCTGTCGACAATCTGACGGCGCATATCAGTCGTGAACAGCCGGGCTGGCAGTTTTCTATTCCCGATACTCGCATCACGATGGACGGCAAGGCCTGGCCGCGCGGTGCGCTACAGCTCGCCTGGATCCCCGAGCAGGAAGTCGGTGGCGCAGACGGAAAACGCAGTGACGAACTGCGCATCCGCGCCAGCCATCTGGAGTTGACCGGGCTTGAGGGGCTACGCCCGATGGTGTCGAAGCTTTCGCCCGAGCTGGGTGACATCTGGCTTGCCACCCAACCGAGCGGAAATATCGATACCCTGGCGCTGGATATCCCGCTTCAGGCCACGGAAAAGACGCGTTTTCAGGCCTCATGGCGCGATCTGGCGTGGAAACAGTGGAAGCTGTTGCCAGGGGCAGAGCACTTCTCCGGAACGCTCTCCGGGAGTGTGGAAAATGGCGCGCTGACCGCGTCGATGAAACAGGCAAAAATGCCCTACGAAACGGTCTTCCGTGCGCCATTAGAAATTGAAGACGGCGTTGCCACGCTGAACTGGCTAAAGAATGACAACGGTTTTCAGCTGGACGGACGTAATATTGATGTGAAAGCGAAAGCGGTCCATGCGCGTGGCGGCTTCCGCTATCTACAGCCGACAGGCGATGACCCCTGGCTGGGGATTCTGGCGGGTATCAGCACTGATGACGGCTCTCAGGCCTGGCGTTACTTCCCGGAAAATCTGATGGGCAAGGCGCTGGTGGACTATCTCAGCGGTGCGATTCAGGGTGGAGAAGCGGAAAACGCGACGCTGGTGTATGGCGGTAATCCGCATTTGTTCCCGTACAAGCACAACGAAGGCCAGTTTGAAGTGCTGGTCCCACTACGCAATGCGAAATTTGCCTTTCAGCCGGACTGGCCTGCGCTGACCGACCTGAATATCGAGCTGGATTTCCTGAATGACGGCCTGTGGATGAAAACCGATGGCGTCAATTTAGGCGGCGTGAAGGCCACGAACCTGACGGCGATCATCCCGGACTACGCCAAAGAGAAGTTGCTGATTGATGCTGATATTCAGGGGCCAGGCAAGGCGGTAGGTCCGTATTTTGACGACACGCCGTTGAAGGATTCGCTGGGTGCCACGCTTGAGCAACTGCAGATCGACGGCGATGTGAATGCTCGCTTACATCTGGATATCCCGCTGGACGGCGAATTAGTTACCGCAAAAGGCGATGTGTCGCTGCGCGATAATAGCCTGTTTATCAAACCGCTCGACAGCACCCTGAAAAACCTCAGCGGCAAATTCAGCTTTACCAACGGCAACCTGAAAAGCGAGCCGATGACGGCGAACTGGTTTAATCAGCCAGTGAACGTTGATTTCACCACCACGGAAGGGACGAAAGCCTATCAGGTTGCGGTGAATCTTAACGGTAACTGGCAGCCCGCTCGTACTGGCGTTCTGCCATCACAAATTAATGACGCGCTCAGCGGCAGTCTGACGTGGGACGGTAAAGTGGGTATCGACCTGCCGTATCATTCCGGCACGACCTACAATGTTGAGCTGAACGGCGATCTCAGGAATGTGAGCAGTCACTTACCTTCTCCGCTGGATAAAAGCGCGGGTGAGGCATTACCCGTTAAAATTAAAGCAACGGGCGACCTGCGTAGCTTTACGCTGACCGGTAGCGCCGGACAGGAAAATCATTTTAACAGCCGCTGGCTGTTAAATCAGAAGCTGACGCTGGATCGCGCGATCTGGACGGCGGAAAGCCGGACGCCGCCGCCCTTGCCTGAACGCGAAGGCATTGAGCTGAATCTGCCCGCGATGGATGGCGCACAATGGCTGGCCCTGTTCCAGAAAGGTGCGGCGGACAACGTTGGCGCCAACGCGAACTTCCCGCAACACATTACGCTGCGCACGCCAGCGTTAACGCTGGGCGGACAACAGTGGAACAACCTGAGCCTCGTGTCTGAACCGGCATCGAATGGCACTAAAGTCGAGGCGCAGGGGCGTGAGATCAACGCAACGCTGGCAATGCGCAATAACGCGCCGTGGCTGGCAAATATCAAATACCTCTATTACAACCCCACCGTGGCCAAAACGGATAACAGCGACACGCCGGCATCGGCATTTGCATCCGTAGAACGCGTTAGTTTCCGTGGCTGGCCTGACGTCCAGTTACGCTGTGAAGAGTGCTGGATGTGGGGACAGAAATACGGACGCATCGATGCGGATGTGGCCATTCAGGGTGACACTCTGAACCTGAGTAACGGTCTGCTGGACACCGGTTTCACCAGGCTGACGGCGGACGGACAGTGGGTTAACACCCCTGGCAGCGAGCGTACCTCTTTAAAAGGAAAACTGCGGGGTAACAAAATTGACGCCGCGGCAGGGTTCTTTGGCGTCTCTACACCGATTCGCAACGCGTCGTTCAACGTGGATTACGATCTGCACTGGCGCAATCCGCCGTGGAAGCCGGAGGAAGCCTCGCTGAACGGCATTATCCGCACCCGTCTGGGCAAAGGGGAGATCACCGAGCTAAGCACCGGGCATGCGGGACAGTTGCTGCGCTTGCTGAGCTTTGACGCGCTGCTGCGTAAACTACGCTTCGATTTTAGCGATACCTTCAATGAAGGTTTTTACTTCGACTCCATTCGCAGCACCGCCTGGATCAAAGACGGCATATTGCATACGGACGACACGCTGGTAGACGGGCTGGAAGCGGATATCGCCATGAAAGGGTCGGTCAACCTGGTGCGCCGCGAGCTGGATATTGAAGCGGTGGTGGCACCGGAAATCTCCGCCACGGTGGGGGTAGCCGCCGCGTTTGCGGTGAACCCGATCGTTGGTGCGGCAGTCTTTGCCGCCAGTAAAGTGCTTGGACCGCTATGGAGTAAAGTCTCGATTCTGCGCTATCGGATCACCGGTCCGGTCGACAAACCACAAATCAACGAAGTCCTGCGCCAGCCGCGGAAAGAAAATTCGCAATGATTTGACGGGGGCAAGGAATTGCCCCACTCTCAGTACATAGATCCTCTATCTGCAGTCATTAACGAGTAGCAATAACGATGAGTCTGAACCTGGTAAGTGAACAATTGCTAGCGGCGAACGGCCTGAAACATCAGGATCTGTTTGCCATTCTGGGCCAACTGGCCGAACGTCGTCTTGATTACGGCGATCTCTATTTTCAGTCGAGCTATCACGAATCCTGGGTTTTAGAAGACCGCATCATTAAAGATGGTTCTTACAATATCGATCAGGGCGTTGGTGTTCGCGCAGTGAGCGGTGAAAAAACCGGGTTTGCCTATGCTGACCAGATCAGTCTGCAGGCGCTGGAACAGAGTGCGCGCGCCGCGCGTACCATCGTGCGTGACAATGGCGACGGGAAAGTGAAGACCCTCGGTGCCGTTGAGTATCCTGCGCTGTACACCTCTGTCGATCCGCTGCAAAGCATGAGCCGTGAAGAGAAGCTCGATATCCTGCGCCGCGTCGATAAAATTGCCCGCGAAGCGGATAAACGCGTGCAGGAAGTGTCGGCCAGCCTGACCGGCGTGTATGAATTGATCCTCGTTGCCGCTACTGACGGGACACTGGCCGCCGATGTGCGTCCGCTGGTGCGCCTGTCGGTCAGCGTACAGGTGGAAGAAGACGGTAAACGTGAGCGCGGCGCCAGCGGTGGCGGTGGGCGTTTTGGCTACGATTATTTCCTCGCCGATCTGGATGGCGACGTCCGCGCCGACGCGTGGGCGAAAGAGGCCGTGCGCATGGCGCTGGTGAACCTGTCTGCGGTCGCCGCACCTGCCGGGACGCTGCCCGTTGTGTTGGGGGCTGGCTGGCCTGGCGTACTGCTGCACGAAGCGGTGGGACATGGCCTGGAAGGGGACTTTAACCGTCGCGGCACATCGGTATTCAGCGGTCATATGGGCGAACTGGTCGCCTCTGAACTGTGCACCGTGGTGGACGATGGGACGATGGCGGATCGCCGGGGGTCGGTGGCCATTGACGACGAAGGCACGCCGGGTCAATACAATGTATTGATCGAAAACGGCATTTTGAAAGGTTACATGCAGGACAAACTGAATGCGCGCCTGATGGGCGTTGCGCCGACCGGAAACGGTCGCCGCGAGTCTTACGCGCATCTGCCGATGCCGCGTATGACCAACACCTATATGCTGCCGGGTAAATCCACGCCGCAGGAGATCATTGAGTCCGTAGAGTACGGGATCTATGCGCCAAACTTTGGCGGCGGTCAGGTGGATATCACCTCCGGTAAGTTCGTTTTCTCTACCTCAGAGGCGTATCTGATTGAGAACGGCAAAGTGACGAAGCCGGTGAAAGGGGCCACGTTGATTGGTTCAGGTATCGAAGCGATGCAGCAGATTTCGATGGTCGGTAACGACCTGAAGCTGGATAACGGCGTCGGCGTCTGTGGCAAAGAAGGTCAGAGCCTGCCGGTGGGTGTGGGTCAACCGACGCTGAAAGTGGATAACCTGACGGTCGGCGGTACCGCCTGACTGTCCGTTGCCGGATAGTGGTTTACGCCTGTCCGGTCAACAACTGATGCTCCCATAGGCCCGGTAAGCGGCAGCGCCACCGGGCAATTTCTCACTTCTCTTTTCCCCGACCATACATACCCTGAAAAATCTGTGCCACGTCGACGAAATAGTCGGTCAAATAGTTAATCACTACCTGTACTTTCAGCGGCAGTTTGTCTTTTTCGGTATACAGCGCATAGACCGGACGCGGATCGGACTGGTAGCGCGGCAGTAAGATCTCAAGCTCGCCCCGGTTGATCTCATTGATCACCCACATCAGCGGGACGTAGGCCACCCCTGCGCCGGCGGTCAGCCAGCGGCTGAGAGTCATTGGATCGTTGGTCACAAACCGTCCCTGTGGGATCAGTCGCGTGGAGATCCCTTCCGGGGCGATCAGCTCAAACTCATTATCCGGACGCACGCTGTATTCCAGCCAGGAGTGGTTGGTGAGATCGGCCGGTTTTTCCGGTGTCCCATACTGTGCGAGATAGCGTTTCGCCGCGCATAACACCATCGGCATTGCGCCCAGGCGACGGGAAAACAGGCTTGAATCCTGGAGGGCACCCACGCGGATAACCACATCCAGACCGTCGGCAATCAGGTCGGGGGCCGGAATACCGGTGACCAGATTGACCGTCAGGCCAGGGTGCTCTTTGAGCATTTTAGCGGTGATCCCCGCGAGGACATTTTGTGCCATGGTTGAAGAACAACCAATGCGCAGCGTACCAATCGGCGTGTTGTTAAAGGCATAAAGCTGCTCGTGAACATCCTGCACTTCATGCAGCATACGCCGACAGCCCTGATAATAAATTTTCCCGGCTTCAGTCAAGCCAATGCTACGCGTGCTGCGGTTCAGCAGCTTGACCTGCAGCTCATCTTCCAGTTTTGCCACCGTCTGGCTGATCGACGAAACACTCATTTGTAGCTGTCTGGCGGCGGCGGTGAAGGAACCAAATTCCACCACTTTCGCGAACACCGACATGCGCTTTAATCGTTCCATTATTCACTCTGGCTTAAAAGTGATTTAGATCACATATTATAGATAACAGCATAACAGTTACGGTAATATATTATTATTCAAATAAAGGCTATGTCGCTCTCGCCTGGCTTTCCTTGCCCTTCTCCGCGTCGACATTTGCTGAAAACTGTATCGCCTGCACTCTCTACAATATCAAGGTCAATATGAGTCTGTTTCCCGTTATCGTGGTGTTTGGTCTGTCCTTCCCACCGATATTCTTTGAATTGCTTCTGTCACTGGCGATTTTCTGGCTGGTGCGCCGGGTGCTTGTGCCTACGGGCATCTATGATTTTGTCTGGCATCCGGCTCTGTTTAATACTGCGCTGTATTGCTGTCTCTTTTACTTGATATCGCGCCTGTTCGTTTGAGGTTGAAGTGAAAACACTAACAAGAAAAATCTCCCGTACGGCCATTACCCTCGTACTGGTCATCCTGGCATTCATCGCTATTTTCCGCGCCTGGGTCTATTACACTGAATCACCGTGGACGCGTGATGCCCGATTCAGCGCAGACGTGGTTGCCATCGCGCCGGACGTTGCCGGACTCATCACTGCCGTTAAGGTGCATGATAATCAACTGGTGAAGAAAGATCAGGTGCTGTTCACCATCGATCAACCGCGCTACCAAAAAGCGCTGGAAGAGGCCGAAGCCGACGTCGCCTATTATCAGGTGCTGGCGCAAGAGAAACGCCAGGAAGCCGGACGTCGTAACCGTCTTGGCGTCCAGGCGATGTCCCGTGAAGAGATTGATCAGGCCAATAACGTTCTGCAAACCGTATTACATCAGTTGGCTAAAGCGCAGGCGACTCGCGACCTCGCCAGGTTAGATCTCGAACGCACCGTCATTCGCGCGCCTGCGGATGGCTGGGTGACTAACCTGAACGTCTATACCGGTGAGTTTATTACCCGAGGCTCTACCGCCGTGGCGCTGGTGAAACAGAACTCCTTCTATGTGCTGGCCTATATGGAAGAGACCAAGCTGGAGGGCGTCCGTCCGGGCTATCGCGCAGAAATTACCCCGTTGGGTAGCAATAAGGTATTAAAAGGGCGAGTCGATAGCATCGCGGCAGGGGTCACCAATGCCAGCAGTACCCGCGACGATAAAGGCATGGCGACGATCGATTCCAATCTGGAATGGGTACGCCTGGCGCAGCGCGTTCCGGTGCGTATCCAGCTTGACGATCAGCAGGAAAATCTGTGGCCTGCCGGCACCACGGCGACTGTCGTGATCACCGGCAAGCAGGATCGTGACGAAAATAATGATTCGTTCTTCCGTAAAATGGCGCACCGTCTGCGCGAATTTGGTTAATCGCGATGGGCATTTTTTCCATCGCCAACCAGCACATTCGCTTTGCGGTCAAACTGGCCTGTGCGATTGTCCTGGCGTTGTTTATTGGCTTTCACTTTCAGCTTGAAACACCACGCTGGGCAGTGCTGACGGCGGCGATTGTCGCGGCGGGTCCGGCCTTTGCCGCCGGCGGTGAACCGTATTCTGGCGCGATTCGTTATCGCGGGATGTTGCGCATTGTCGGCACCTTTATTGGTTGTATTGCGGCACTGGTGATCATCATTGCGATGATCCGCGCACCTTTGCTGATGATTCTGGTGTGCTGTATCTGGGCGGGGTTTTGTACGTGGATCTCTTCGCTGGTGCGCGTTGAGAACTCCTATGCATGGGGGTTATCGGGCTACACCGCGCTGATTATTGTCATCACTATTCAAACCGAACCGCTGCTTACGCCGCAGTTTGCCGTAGAACGCTGTAGCGAGATTGTCATCGGGATTGTCTGCGCCATTATCGCAGATCTGCTCTTTTCTCCGCGATCGATCAAGCAAGAGGTCGATCGTGAGCTGGATAGCCTGCTGGTGGCACAGTACCAACTGATGCAGTTGTGCATTAAACATGGCGATAGCGAAGAAGTGGACAAAGCCTGGGGCGATCTGGTACGTCGGGCCACGGCGCTGGAAGGAATGCGCAGCAACCTGAACATGGAATCCTCCCGCTGGGCGCGGGCGAATCGCCGCCTGAAGGCGATCAATACCCTGTCGCTGACCATGATTACGCAATCCTGCGAAACCTATCTGATCCAGAACACGCGTCCTGAGCTGATCACCGATACCTTCCGTGAGTTCTTCGCCATGCCGGTTGAAACCGCGCAGGATGTACATAAACAGCTTAAGCGCCTGCGCCGGGTGATTGCCTGGACCGGTGAGCGTGAAACGCCCGTCACGCTGTATACCTGGGCTGGGGCGGCAACGCGCTATCTGCTGCTGAAGCGTGGCGTGATCAGCAATACCAAAATCAGCGCCACGGAAGAGGAAGTGTTGCAGGGAGAACCGGTGGTGAAAGTCGAGTCCGCGGAACGTCACCATGCCATGGTGAACTTCTGGCGCACCACGCTCTCTTGTGTGCTGGGAACGCTGTTCTGGCTGTGGACAGGCTGGACTTCCGGTAACGGCGCAATGGTAATGATTGCGGTGGTGACTTCGCTGGCGATGCGTCTGCCGAACCCACGCATGGTCGCTATCGACTTTATTTACGGTACGCTTGCCGCGCTGCCGTTGGGGGCGCTCTATTTTCTGGTGATCCTCCCCAATACCCAACAGAGCATGCTGTTGCTTTGTCTGAGCCTCGCGGTGCTGGGATTCTTTCTGGGGATCGAAGTACAGAAGCGGCGTCTGGGGTCGATGGGCGCGCTGGCCAGTACCATTAACATTATCGTGTTGGATAACCCGATGACCTTCCACTTCAGCCAGTTCCTGGACAGTGCGTTAGGGCAGATTGTGGGCTGCGTACTGGCCTTTCTGGTCATTGTGATTGTGCGCGATAATTCTCGCGATCGTACGGGTCGTGTGCTGCTCAACCAGTTTGTTTCTGCGGCGGTGTCAGCGATGACCACCAACGTGGTACGGCGCAAAGAAAACCATCTTCCCGCGCTTTATCAGCAGCTGTTTCTGTTGATGAATAAATTTCCGGGGGATTTGCCGAAGTTCCGTCTGGCGCTGACCATGATCATTGCGCACCAGCGTCTGCGGGATGCGCCGATTCCGGTCAACGACGATCTCTCCGCCTTCCACCAGCAGTTGCGTCGTACGGCGGATCATGTCATTTCAGCCGTGAATGACGACAAGCGTCGACGCTACTTTGGTCAGCTACTGGATGAGCTGGACGTGTATCAGGAAAAGCTGCGAGTCTGGGAAGCGCCCCCGCAGGTCACTGAACCGGTGAAACGACTGACCGGTATGTTGCACAAGTACCAGCATGCGCTAACCGACAGCTAACCCTCAGAAACCGATGCCAAAAGCGTCGGTTTTTTTATGGCTATACTTATTCGATGTGCGCAATGCAGGACATCAGAAGGAGAAAACACCATGCAAACGCTTCAGGACAACGAACTTTTTCAGACGGGATATCTGGTTGATGGGCAGTGGAAAACGCTTGATACCACCTTTGATGTGCTCAATCCGGCGACTGGCGACACGATCGCGAAGGTGGCGAAAGCAGGAAAACAGCAGACCGAGGAGGCGATTGCCGCGGCCAGTAAGGCATTTCCTGCCTGGCGGGCAAAAACGGCAAAAGAGCGCTCGGCAATTCTGTACCGTTGGTATGAATTGATCATCGAAAACAAAAGCTGGCTGGGACGGTTGATGACCACCGAACAGGGGAAACCGCTGAAAGAAGCCGAGGGTGAGGTCGAATACGCTGCCAGCTTTATCCAATGGTTTGCCGAGCAGGCGAAGCGTGCCAATGGCGAAATTATCCCGCCGATCAAACCCGGCTCTCGCATTCTGGCGACACGCGAACCGATTGGCGTCGTGGCAGCCATTACGCCGTGGAATTTCCCGATGGCGATGCTGACCCGTAAGCTCGGCCCGGCGCTGGCGGCGGGCTGTACCGGGGTGATAAAACCGGCCAATAACACGCCGCTGAGTGCCTTTGCGTTGCTCACGCTGGCGAAGAAAGCGGGGGTCCCTGATGGCGTACTCAACGCCGTAGCGGGCAATACGCCGGAAATCAGCGATGCCATCATGGCAAGTCATGCGGTGCGCAAAATTTCGTTCACCGGTTCAACGGCTGTCGGTAAAACGCTGGTACGTAATGCCGCGGAAACCATGAAAAAAGTGTCGATGGAACTCGGTGGCAATGCTCCCTATATCGTGTTTGACGATGCGGACATCGATGCGGCGGTAAAAGGCGCTATTGCCAATAAGTTCCGTAATGCCGGGCAGGTTTGTGTCAGCGTGAACCGCTTTTATATCCAGGAGAGTGTCTACGACGAATTCACCCGCAAACTGACCGATGCGGTTCAGGCATTGCAGGTGGGGAATGGCCTGGATGACGGCGTCGTCGTCGGGCCGCTGATCGAACCGTCTGCGGTCGATAAAGTGCGTGAGCATGTGGAAGATGCCGTTGCGAAAGGAGCCAAAGTGCTGGCGGGCGGGAAAGCGCACGCACTCGGCGGTAACTTCTGGCAACCAACGGTATTGGGTGAATGTCGTGACGACATGAAGCTGGCGAGCGAAGAGACGTTTGGACCGGTTGCCGCTTGCTTCCGTTTTACCCGAGAAGAAGAGGTAATCGAGCGCGCGAACAACACGCCGTTTGGCCTGGCCGCTTACTTCTATACGCAAAACCTACAACGGGTGTTCCGGGTCTCTCAGGCTATTGAGAGCGGTATGATCGGGATAAACGAATGTGCGGTTTCCACCGAGTTGGGACCGTTTGGCGGGGTGAAAGAGTCAGGGCTGGGACGTGAAGGATCGGTTCTGGGGTTAGACGAATTTCTGGAAGTGAAAACCCTGCATATTGGCGGCCTGTAGTCAGACCGTTATCGGGAAGGTGGCGATAGATGAATATCTATACATTTGATTTTGATGAAATTGAGGATCAGGACGACTTTTATCGTGAGTTTGCGCGAATGTTTGGCCTGGCCAAAGAGAAAGTAAGCGATCTCGACTCTCTGTGGGACATCATCATGAGTGAAGCGCTGCCGTTACCGCTGGAGATCGAGTTTGTACATCTACCCGAGAAATCACGCCGGCGTTATGGCGCACTGATTTTGTTGTTTGATGAAGCAGAAGAAGAACTGGAAGGTCAGTTGCGTTTTAATGTTCGTCATTGAGAGATAAAAAAGCCCCCGACAGTCGGGGGCAAGGTCGTCGGACTAGACGACGAGGGTTTATTTGTACAATTCGGCAGTGGCATGCCAAGTGTCACCGCTACGGGCTTCGGTGATCTGATACGCTGATGCGCCTTTTTCCTGGGCTTTCTTGTTCAGCATTTCATGCATGTCCATTGGGCTGGAGCCGATTGCACTTACGGAGACAGAGCCAATCGCTTCGCGATTTTGTGCTTGTTCTGCGTTGATAGAATCTGCGGCGAATGCGCCAAATGAAAGAACAGAGAGAACGCTTAACGCAGCAACAGTTGTTTTGATTTTCATGATAAGTACCTCGTCGAATTTATTATTGGGGGTCTTCGTTTCGTGACCCTCATCACAAAATCAAGTATACACTAATAACGTGATAAATTAATACCACGCTAATGGTTTCAGCGATGCGTAAGTAATGAAAATTTATTTTTTTATGCCTGTCTGGAATTAAAAAATGATGGTTTTTTGTTTATATCTAATAAAATCATATGGATATGAAATTTTGCGATTTGTGCGGTTTTGCATGAGCATATTCACTGCTTGAATGATTTTGGGCAGATAAACGCACTATTTGCTAAATAACAGGCAGATAAAATAACGGGAAGTGAACGTTAAAGCAGGGTTTTACCCCGCCGCCTCAGACGACGGGGTGAGAGGGTCAGAGCTCTTGTTCGAACAGCTCCAGAATGGCTTCGTAAAGATCTTTTACCGTAAAGCCATTAGCCGGGGTGGTAAAGATGGTGTCATCCCCGGCGATGGTGCCCAGAATGCCTTCAGCTTTACCCAGCGAGTCCAGCAGGCGGGCGATCAACTGCGCCGCGCCAGGACTTGTGTGGATCACCACCACTGCATCGTTAAAATCGATATCAAGAACCAGGTTTTTCAGTGGGCTGGAGGTGGTGGGTACGCCCAGTTCAGCCGGGAGGCAGTACACCATCTCCATTTTCGCATTGCGGGTACGGACTGCCCCAAACTTTGTCAGCATGCGTGACACTTTGGACTGGTTGATGTTATCAAAGCCTTGATCCTGCAATGCGAGGACAATTTCGCCCTGAGAGCTGAATTTTTCTTCTTTAAGTAGCGCTTTAAACGCTTTAACTAATTCTTCTTGCTTAGCTGAGCTTCGCATAAGTCACCCGTAGTATGAGAGTGGAAACAACATTATTATGCATACAGATGAATTTTTATGCAAATAGTCTGCCCAAGTGAAGGCTGAAATAATGTTATGAAAGAGCGGAATTTTATCAAATATTGTTATCAAGAAACATGCCTGTGTCACGCCTCGCAAATAAGCTTAAAAGTAAATTAATTGTTATAAAATTGATGTTGTTTTGGGCTGGTAGTAGGGTATATTGTCACCACCTGTTGGAAAGTTGCTCTACTGCACAGACAGCTTCGGATTACGTCAATTAAATGCATAAAAGCTAAATTCGCGTGACAACACAGAATTGAATACGGGTGATTGTATTCATCGAATTTGTGGTTTAACGTCGCCGCCGCGGAGCAACAAACACTAGTTTATCAATATAATAAGGAGTTTAGGATGAAAGTCGCAGTCCTCGGCGCTGCCGGCGGTATCGGCCAGGCGCTTGCACTACTGTTAAAAACCCAACTGCCTTCAGGTTCAGAACTCTCCCTGTACGACATCGCTCCAGTGACTCCCGGTGTGGCTGTAGATCTTAGCCATATCCCAACTGCTGTGAAAATCAAAGGCTTCTCCGGTGAAGACGCGACCCCGGCACTGCACGGTGCGGACGTGGTGCTGATCTCCGCAGGTGTAGCGCGTAAACCAGGTATGGATCGTTCCGACCTGTTTAACGTCAATGCTGGCATCGTGAAGAACCTGGTACAGCAGATCGCGACGACCTGTCCGAAAGCCTGCATAGGTATCATCACCAACCCGGTGAACACCACCGTCGCTATTGCAGCAGAAGTACTGAAAAAAGCGGGCGTTTACGACAAAAATAAACTGTTTGGCGTGACCACGCTGGACATCATCCGCTCCAACACCTTTGTGGCGGAACTGAAAGGTAAACTGCCGACTGAAGTTGAAGTTCCGGTTATCGGCGGACACTCTGGCGTGACCATTCTGCCACTGCTGTCGCAGATCCCGGGCGTGAGCTTCACTGACCAGGAAGTCGCTGACCTGACCAAGCGTATTCAGAACGCAGGTACTGAAGTGGTTGAAGCGAAGGCGGGTGGCGGATCGGCAACCCTGTCTATGGGCCAGGCGGCCGCTCGTTTCGGTCTTTCTCTGGTGCGCGCACTGCAGGGCGAAAAAGGCGTTGTTGAATGTGCCTACGTTGAAGGTGACGGTCAGTACGCACGTTTCTTCTCGCAGCCGCTGCTGCTGGGTAAAAACGGCGTCGAAGAGCGTCAGTCTATCGGCAAACTGAGCGCATTCGAGCAGAATGCGCTGGAAGGTATGCTGGATACCCTGAAGAAAGATATTCAACTGGGTGAAGAGTTCGTTAACAAGTAAGCGAACCGCGAAGCCATAAAAAAACCGGAGCAATATGTCTCCGGTTTTTTATTGCCTGATTGCCGATAACTAATTGGTTGCCGGGTATTCCTGAATAGTGACCTGTAGCGTCAGCTTCTTATCATCACGCATGACAATCACCGGAATGACCGAACCAGGGCGAATCTCTGCTACCTGGTCCATGGTTTCCAGTGCGGAGACCGCAGGTCTGCTGTTCACGGAGATAATCAGGTCGTTAACCTGAATACCGGCCTGCGCCGCCGGGCCATCCGGCGCCACTTCGTTCACGACGATCCCCTGGATTTGGTCCATACCGCCGCCCTGCGTGTGCAGTGGGGCAATTTCACGACCACCAATCCCAATGTAGCCACGGATAACACGACCATCGCGGATCAGCTTATCCATAATTTTGGTTGCCAGCTGGAACGGAATGGCAAAGCCGATCCCTTCCGGCGTTTCGCCGTCATTGCTTTTATCGAACGACAGGGTGTTGATACCCATGAGCTCACCCAGCGAGTTCACCAGCGCCCCACCAGAGTTACCGTGGTTGATCGAGGCATCCGTTTGCAGGAAGTTCTGCCGTCCGGTTGGGTTCAGGCCGATACGCCCCGTGGCGCTGATAATGCCCTGGGTGATGGTTTGTCCGAGATTATAAGGGTTACCGATCGCCAGGACTACGTCACCGATATGCGGTGAACGCCCGGCGTTGATCGGAATCGTCGGCAGACCGCCAGTGGCGTTGATTTTCAGTACCGCCAGGTCGGTCAGCGTATCGGAGCCAACCAGCAGCGCTTCAAACACTCGCCCGTCCTGCAAGGCGACGATGATTTGATCGGCATCGTTGATCACATGCTTGTTGGTAATGATGTAGCCGCGCTGATCCATGATCACGCCTGAACCCAGGGTGCGGATTTCCAGCTGATTATGCGCGGTGCTGTTCATACTGCGGTTATAGACGTTGACCACAGCGGGGGCCGCGCGACGTACCGCAGAGTTATAGCTGGCGGGCGTCTCGTCGGCACTGTCATATTGCGGTGCAGAAAGCGTGTTGATTTTGCGTAGCGAAGGCATGGCGGCCAGAAGAATGGCGCCAACAATCAAACCAATTGCAACCGAACGTAAGAGCTTCACTAACATGATGGAGGCGTCATTAATAAAGGGAACGGCAGCAGCATATCACGAGTTAACCGGACATCACACGCGAGGCTGATGCCCGGTCGTCTGGATTTAACGCAGGAGCAGATAAATGCTCTCGTTACCGCGGACGATCTGTAGCGCAATAATGGACGGTTTGGCTTCCAGCACTTTGCGCATCTCAGCGATAGAATTCACGCGGTCACGGTTGACCCCGATGATCACATCATCCTTCTGCAAACCAGCCTGTGCGGCGGGACTGCTCTTTTCAACGCTGTCAATTTTGATACCTTTGCTGCCGTCTTTGAGCTGACCATCACTCAGCGTCGCACCCTGTAATGCCGGGGCAATCATCTCCGCGCTGGCAGATGACGAGGTGCTGGTATCAAGCGTCACTTCCACTTCCAGCGGTTTGCCGTTACGCAACAGGCCCAGCTTCACTTTAGTACCGGGTTCTGTGGTGGCAATCCGGGAGCGCAGCTCAGCAAAACTGTTGAGCGGTTTGCCGTTGAGACTGGTAATCACATCGCCGGACTTAATGCCCGCTTTGGCTGAACCGGAGTTTGGCAGTACTTCGCTGACAAAGGCACCGCGCTGCACATCTATCTTGAATGCTTTGGCGATGTCGGCGGACATTTCGGTCCCTTTAATCCCCAACAGGCCCCGCTTGATTTCACCAAACTGAATCAGCTGCTGCGCCAGGATGCGGGCCATATTGCTGGGGATGGCAAAACCGATCCCGACGCTGCCGCCGCCAGGCGCAAGAATAGCGGTGTTAATACCGATCAGCTCGCCGTTCAGGTTAAGCAGCGCGCCGCCGGAGTTCCCGCGGTTGATTGAAGCATCGGTTTGAATAAAGTTCTCCAAACCTTCCAGGTTCAACCCACTGCGTCCCAGCGCGGAGACGATACCGGAGGTGGCGGTTTGCCCCAGACCAAACGGGTTACCGACCGCCACAGCAAAATCACCAACGCGCAGTTTATCCGAGTCGGCGATGGCGATTTGCGTCAGCTTGCTGGCGTTTTGAATTTGCAGCAGGGCGATGTCGCTTTGATCGTCGCTGCCAATCAGTTTGGCCTCGAATTCACGCCCGTCATTCAACTGAACGCTGATTTTCTGCGCCTGATTAATCACATGATTGTTGGTCAGAACATAGCCTTTTGCGGCATCGATAATGACCCCGGAACCCAGTCCTTCAAACGGCTGTGCCTGCTGATCGGGCAGATCATCGCCAAAGAATTTTTTAAACTCTTCCGGGACTTTCTGCGTTTGAGTGGCGGTGCCTTCAACCTTCACGCTAACGACGGCAGGCAGCACTTTTTCGAGCATCGGGGCAAGACTGGGAAGCGCGGGCTGGCCGGGAACCTGGCCTGGGATCGACGCAATGGCCTGAAACGGCGCCGAGAGAGTTAACCCGACACTTAACGCTAATGCACTCAACAGCTGGGTTTGTATTTTCATTGATCCTGCTCTCGTACCTTGAGTAAAGGGAAAGACGATTCAAAACAGTTTGATGTTATTGAATTTTCAATCTGCTAACAATGCGGATAATGATTAAATGATAGTCGGGACGGGAGAGAAGAGGTGGGCGCAATCGCTGCGCCCAGGAAAAATATTATGGCTGTGCGGTTAGTCGCGCTTTGCGCCACTACGCAGCAGGCCGGATGCGCCTTCGGAGTAGTCACGCGGCATTTGTACCGGAGCCTGGTCGTTGCCGGCTTCAGATTCAGCCAGACGGTTACGGAACGGGTTAGATTCCGCAGACAGTTCCGGCAGCAGGCTGCTGGAGCTTTTCGCCATGTGCTGATACAGCTGACGGTAATCGTGAGCCATGGTGTCCAGCAACTCGGCGCTGCGGGCAAAATGGCTGACCAGTTCTTCGCGGTACTCTTCCAGCTCAGCTTTATTCTTTTCCAGTTCGTACTGCAACGCCTGTTGCTGGCGTAATTTCCGGTTACCAAAACGCATGGCTACAGCACCGACGATGATGCCGACGACTAACCCAATTAGCGCATATTCCCAGGTCATGAACATCTCCCGTTGTCTTTTGTTTCCGTAGGGTGTTGGCTTTAGGCTCCATGCCTGCGCCTGATACTGCCACTATAACCGCTAATCCCACAGAAGTGGAATCCCGTCTTTATATCGCGTAGTGTAGAACGGCCTTTTTTTCGTCAACCGTGAACGACGGCACACCGATTTTCAAGGAATAACAATAACATCATGCAGAGCTTTACCCCCACATCGCGTTACCTGAAAGCCATTAACGAAGGCACTCACCAACCCGACGACGTGCAGAGAGAAGCGGTCAATCGTCTGGAGATCATTTACCAGGCGTTAACGGTGAACCCCCCTGCGGCTTCCGAAGCAAAAGGGTTTATGGCCCGCGTGGGCAAACTGCTGGGGAAAAAGGAAGAGGTGCACAGCGCGCCGGTGCGAGGCTTATATATGTGGGGGGGCGTTGGTCGGGGGAAAACCTGGCTGATGGATCTGTTCTACCACAGCCTGCCTGGCGTTCGTAAGCAGCGTCTGCACTTCCATCGCTTCATGCTGCGCGTGCATGAGGAGTTAACCGCGCTGCAGGGACAAACCGATCCGCTCGACATCGTGGCCGACCGCTTTAAGGCAGAAACAGATGTGCTGTGCTTTGATGAGTTTTTTGTGTCTGATATTACCGATGCCATGCTGCTCGGCGGGCTGATGAAGGCGCTGTTTGCGCGCGGTATTACGCTGGTGGCGACCTCGAATATACCGCCAGATGAGCTGTACCGTAACGGGTTACAGCGTACGCGTTTTCTTCCCGCCATCGATGCGATTAAGCAGCATTGCGACATCATGAACGTAGATGCAGGCGTGGATTATCGACTGCGGACGTTGACCCAGGCGCATTTGTGGCTCTCACCACTGAATAATGAAACGCAGCAGCAGATGGATAACCTCTGGCTGGCGCTGGCTGGCACCAAACGTGAACAGCAGGGACCGGTTCTGGAGATTAATCATCGTCCATTGCCGACGCTGGGCATGGAAAACCAGACGCTGGCGGTCTCATTTCATACGCTGTGCATTGATGCCCGCAGCCAGCACGACTATATTGCGCTGTCACGCCTCTACCATACGGTTATGCTGTTTGACGTGCCGGTGATGACACCGTTAATGGAAAGCGAAGCGCGTCGTTTTATCGCGCTGGTGGATGAATTTTACGAACGCCACGTCAAGCTGGTGGTAAGCGCCGCTGTGCCTTTATATGAGGTGTATCAGGGGGAGCGACTGAAGTTCGAATTCCAGCGCTGTCTGTCGCGTTTGCAGGAGATGCAGAGCGAGGAATATCTCAAGCAAGAACACATGCCCTGATCGCGGCCAATAAACTGTTGTGCAAATCACAGAAAGGGGTCGATCTTTGACCCCGACTTCTCTATAATCTTGCGACCCCACGTTACAAGAAAGTTTTTTTCCCAAAACTTTTTGTGTGCTGGCATTGGCTATTCGAAGGGGTAGGTTTGCCGGACTTTGTCGTGTGAACCTCAACTGACATAACGTTTGGGTGTTCACCAACGTGTAACTTATTTATTGGGTAAGCTTTTAATGAAAACTTTTACAGCTAAACCAGAAACCGTAAAACGCGACTGGTACGTTGTTGACGCGACCGGTAAAACTCTGGGCCGTCTGGCTACTGAACTGGCTATTCGCCTGCGCGGTAAGCATAAAGCGGAATACACTCCGCACGTAGATACCGGTGATTACATCATCGTTCTGAACGCTGACAAAGTTGCTGTAACCGGCAACAAGCGTACTGACAAAGTGTACTATCACCACACCGGTCACATCGGTGGTATCAAAGAAGCGACCTTTGAAGAGATGATTGCTCGCCGTCCTGAGCGTGTGATTGAAATCGCGGTTAAAGGCATGCTGCCAAAAGGCCCGCTGGGTCGTGCTATGTTCCGTAAACTGAAAGTTTACGCTGGCAACGAGCACAACCACGCGGCACAGCAACCGCAAGTTCTTGACATCTAATCGGGATTATAGGCAATGGCTGAAAATCAATACTACGGCACTGGTCGCCGCAAAAGTTCCGCAGCTCGCGTTTTCATCAAACCGGGCAACGGCAAAATCGTTATCAACCAACGTTCTCTGGAACAGTACTTCGGTCGTGAAACTGCCCGCATGGTAGTTCGTCAGCCGCTGGAACTGGTCGACATGGTTGAGAAACTGGATCTGTACATCACTGTTAAAGGTGGTGGTATCTCTGGTCAGGCTGGTGCGATCCGTCACGGTATCACCCGCGCTCTGATGGAGTACGACGAGTCCCTGCGTTCCGAACTGCGTAAAGCAGGCTTCGTTACTCGTGATGCTCGTCAGGTTGAACGTAAGAAAGTCGGCCTGCGTAAAGCACGTCGTCGTCCGCAGTTCTCCAAACGTTAATTGTTTTCTGCCTTTGGCAGATTACGGTTGGCGAAAAAACCCGCTTCGGCGGGTTTTTTTATGGATAAATCTGGCGTAATCCTCTGACAAAACCCTCTTTTTCCCCATTTCCAGAATCGACTCACCACAAAGGTCACAAAATCTGGTAAACTATCATCCAATTTTCTGCCCAAATATCGGGTATTGCTCATTTTTTGTTTGCTTTTTGAACGATGATGACTTTTCCGACGTGGGT
Source organism: Citrobacter sp. MGH 55 (assembly GCF_016906145.1). Taxonomy (NCBI): domain Bacteria; kingdom Pseudomonadati; phylum Pseudomonadota; class Gammaproteobacteria; order Enterobacterales; family Enterobacteriaceae; genus Citrobacter; species Citrobacter sp. MGH 55. The sequence goes on along the minus strand of NZ_CP070239.1, from coordinate 679,164 downwards.
GACATCACTTCTGACTGGCCATGCGATGGCTGGTAGCAGTAAAAATTCTGAATATACCTGGAGGTTTTCATGGCTGTCGCTGCCAACAAACGTTCGGTAATGACGCTGTTTTCTGGTCCTACTGACATCTATAGCCATCAGGTCCGCATTGTGCTGGCTGAGAAAGGTGTAAGTTTCGAGATCGAACACGTGGAAAAGGACAATCCACCTCAGGATCTGATTGACCTCAACCCGAATCAGAGCGTCCCGACACTGGTAGATCGTGAGCTGACCCTGTGGGAATCTCGCATCATTATGGAATACCTGGATGAGCGTTTCCCGCATCCGCCATTAATGCCGGTTTACCCGGTAGCACGTGGCGAAAGCCGCCTGTACATGCACCGTATCGAAAAAGACTGGTATACGCTGATGAACGTCATCGTTAACGGGTCTGCATCAGAAGCTGACGTTGCTCGCAAACAACTGCGTGAAGAACTGCAGGCGATTGCACCGGTATTCGGTCAGAAACCGTATTTCCTGAGCGATGAATTCAGCCTGGTGGATTGCTACCTGGCGCCGCTGTTGTGGCGTCTGCCGCAGCTGGGTATTGAGTTCAGCGGTGCGGGCGCGAAAGAGCTGAAGGGTTACATGACCCGCGTCTTTGAGCGTGATTCTTTCCTGGCGTCCTTAACCGAAGCTGAACGCGAAATGCGTCTTGGCCGGGGTTAATACTGATGGATTTGTCACAGCTAACACCGCGCCGTCCGTATCTGCTGCGTGCATTTTATGAGTGGTTGCTGGACAACCAGCTCACGCCGCACCTGGTGGTGGATGTGACGTTGCCGGGTGTGCATGTTCCGATGGAATATGCCCGCGACGGGCAGATTGTCCTGAACATTGCACCGCGCGCGGTGGGGAATCTGGAACTGGCTAACGATGAGGTGCGTTTTAATGCGCGTTTCGGCGGCGTTCCGCGTCAGGTTTCTGTGCCATTAGCGGCGGTGCTGGCTATTTATGCGCGTGAAAACGGTGCCGGAACGATGTTTGAACCGGAAGCGGCCTATGACGAAGATGTTGCCAGTCTTAATGATGATGACGCGACATCTGGCGCAGAGAGCGAAACCGTTATGTCAGTCATTGATGGTGATAAACCGGATCATGACGATGACAACAATCCGGATGACGATCCGCCGCCGCCGCGTGGTGGACGACCGGCATTACGTGTTGTTAAATAGATGAAAACAGGCCCCGCTGGGCCTGTTTTTGATCGCACCGACCGTGGTTTCACCCTCCTTCCGATCCTGTGTTACGATGAGCCTGCTGTTGTTTGTCACCGTGACTCGCAAATAGGTCTTATGAACGCATTCGATTCTCAAGCAGAAGATTCTCCAGCCACTATTGGGCGTAGCCTTCGCCGTCGTCCGCTGGCGCGAAAAAAGCTGTCGGAAATGGTCGAGGAAGAGTTAGAGCAGATGATCCGTCGCCGTGAGTTCGGCGAGGGGGAACAGTTGCCGTCCGAACGGGAACTGATGGCCTTTTTCAACGTCGGTCGTCCCTCTGTGCGTGAGGCACTGGCCGCGCTGAAGCGTAAAGGCCTGGTGCAAATCAACAACGGCGAACGTGCCCGTGTTTCCCGTCCTTCGGCGGATACCATCATTGGTGAGCTGTCCGGAATGGCAAAAGATTTCCTCGCACATCCTGGCGGCATTGCCCACTTTGAGCAGTTGCGCCTGTTCTTTGAGTCCAGTCTCGTGCGTTATGCAGCGGAGAATGCCACAGAAGAACAGATCGATCTGCTGGCAAAAGCGCTGGAGATCAACAGCCAGTCGCTGGATGACAATACGCTGTTCATCCGTTCAGATGTCGATTTTCATCGCGTGCTGGCGGAGATCCCCGGCAATCCGATCTTTATGGCGATCCACGTAGCGCTGCTGGACTGGCTGATCGCCGCTCGCCCGACCGTGCCGGATCGCGAGCTTTTCGAGCATAATAATGTAAGTTATCAGCAGCATATCGCTATCGTTGATGCGATTCGCCGACGCGATCCAGATGAGGCCGATCGCGCACTGCAATCTCATCTCAACAGCGTTTCCGCCACCTGGCACGCCCTCGGTCAACATTCAAAAATGCGTAAGTGATCGCGATCCTGACGATCGTTTAGTGAAGCAGATCGCACTATAAGCGTTCTGTATTGTATTGCTGCTTATTTGATCTGGTATAACAGGTATAAAGGTATGCAGTTAGATAACACTAATCATGACAGAGGTCGTTATGGCAAAAGATTTACGAGGCGTAATGCCAGCGTTGTTAACCCCTTTCGATAACCAACAGAAGCTGGATATTGAAAGCCTGCGCCGGCTGGTGCGTTTTAACATCGCTCAGGGGATCGATGGGCTGTACGTGGGCGGTTCCACCGGCGAAGCCTTTGTACAGAGCTGTGCGGAAAGGGAGCAGGTGCTGGAAGTCGTCGCGGAAGAGGCGAAGGGCAAAGTCACGCTGATCGCTCACGTTGGAACGGTCAGCACCCATGAGAGCCAGCAGCTCGCCCGTGCCGCGCATCGTTACGGCTTTGACGCGGTCTCTGCGGTGACGCCGTTCTACTATCCGTTCAGCTTTGAAGAGCACTGCGATCATTACCGGGCCATTATTGATTCGGCGGATGGTTTGCCGATGGTGGTCTATAACATTCCGGCGTTGAGCGGCGTGAAGTTAACGCTGGATCAGATCAACACGTTGGTGACGTTGCCTGGCGTTGGCGCACTGAAACAAACGTCGGGCGATCTGTTCCAGATGGAGCAGATCCGTCGCGCGCATCCGGATCTGGTGCTTTATAACGGTTATGACGAAATTTTCGCTTCAGGCCTGCTGGCCGGAGCGGACGGCGGTATCGGCAGCACTTACAACATCATGGGCTGGCGATATCTGGGAATTGTGAAAGCGCTCAAAGAAGGAGATATCCGGACTGCGCAAAAACTGCAAACAGAGTGCAATAAGGTTATCGATCTCCTCATTAAGGCTGGCGTGTTCCGTGGGCTGAAAACGGTTCTGCACTATATGGACGTGGTTTCTGTACCGCTGTGCCGTAAGCCGTTTGCCCCCGTGGATGAAAAATATCTGCCGGAACTGAAGGCGTTGGCGCAGCAGTTAATGGCAGAGAAGGCGTAACCGCGTAACGTAGTGCCGGGGGCGCTGCGCTTACCCGGCCGACAAAAAAGCATCGTGTGCCGGATAAGGCAGAGTCGTCATCCGGCACAACAACAAAAATCGTCGGGAGAGTAAAATGAGTACTTCTACCCAAAGCATCCCGTGGTATCGCCATCTCAACCGGGCGCAATGGCGGGCATTCTCCGCCGCATGGTTGGGATATTTGCTGGATGGTTTTGATTTTGTGTTGATAGCCCTTGTGCTGACGGAAGTACAAGGAGAGTTCGGGCTGACGACGGTTCAGGCGGCGAGCCTGATTTCGGCAGCCTTTATTTCCCGCTGGTTTGGCGGGTTAATGCTGGGCGCGATGGGTGACCGGTATGGGCGTCGTCTGGCGATGGTCACCAGTATTATTCTGTTCTCAATGGGAACGCTGGCCTGTGGTTTTGCGCCGGGTTACACCACTATGTTTATCGCCCGACTGGTGATTGGCATGGGGATGGCGGGCGAATACGGTTCCAGTGCGACCTATGTTATTGAAAGCTGGCCAAAACATCTGCGTAATAAGGCCAGTGGTTTTCTGATCTCGGGGTTCTCCGTTGGTGCCGTGATTGCGGCTCAGGTCTACAGCCTGGTGGTGCCGGTCTGGGGCTGGCGCGCGCTGTTCTTCATTGGCATTCTGCCGATTATTTTTGCCCTCTGGCTACGCAAAAACATACCGGAAGCAGAGGACTGGAAAGAGAAGCATGAAGGCAAAGCGCCGGTACGCACGATGGTCGATATTCTTTATCGGGGTGAACATCGTGTCGTCAACATTCTGATGACGACAGCGGCGGCGATCGCACTGTGGTTCTGTTTTGCCGGGGACCTGCAAAATGCGGCGATTGTCGCGGTACTGGGTTTGCTGTGTGCGGTGATCTTTATCAGCTTCATGGTACAAAGTAGCGGCAAGCGCTGGCCGACGGGCGTGATGCTCATGATTGTTGTCCTGTTTGCTTTCCTCTACTCGTGGCCGATTCAGGCGCTGTTGCCCACCTATCTGAAAACGGAACTGGCATACGATCCTTCCACCGTGGCGCGCGTACTCTTCTTTAGCGGCTTTGGTGCTGCGGTCGGCTGCTGCGTCGGTGGCTTCCTTGGTGACTGGCTGGGGACCCGCAAAGCTTATGTTTACAGTCTGTTGGCCTCACAACTGCTGATCATTCCGGTGTTTGCCATTGGCGGTACCAATGTCTGGGTACTTGGTTTACTTCTGTTTTTCCAGCAGATGCTGGGGCAAGGGATCTCCGGAATCTTACCGAAACTGATTGGCGGTTATTTCGATACCGATCAGCGTGCGGCGGGTCTGGGTTTCACCTATAACGTCGGGGCGCTCGGCGGGGCGCTGGCACCGATCCTGGGGGCGCTGATTGCCCAACGACTGGATCTGGGCACCGCGCTGGGATCGCTCTCTTTCAGCCTGACCTTTGTGGTGATTCTACTGATTGGTCTGGATATGCCATCCCGCGTCCAGCGCTGGCTGCGACCGGAGGCGCTGCGTACCCATGACGCCATTGACGGTAAGCCGTTCAGCGGCGCTATCCCGTTCGGCGGCGATAAAAGCCCCTTAGTCAAAAGCAAAAGTTAATCCACTTGCCCGGTCCTGCACCGGGCAATACACGTAAGGGAAGAAGTATGTCGTTACTTGCACAACTGGATAAAAGCATTGCCGCGCGTGGTGGTTTGATTGTCTCCTGCCAGCCGGTTCCCGGCAGTCCACTGGATAAACCCGAGATTGTGGCGGCGATGGCGCTGGCGGCAGAGCAGGCTGGGGCCGTCGCGTTACGTATTGAAGGGATTGAGAATCTGAAGGCGACGCGTGCCGTGGTTTCCGTACCGATAATCGGCATTCTCAAACGCGATCTCGCGGATTCTCCTGTGCGCATCACCGCGTTTCTGGAGGATGTCGATGCGCTGGCGCAGGCCGGCGCGGACATTATCGCGATTGATGGCACCGACCGCGTGCGTCCGGTGCCAGTTGCGGCGCTACTGGCGCGTGTCCATCACCACCAGTTGCTGGCAATGGCCGATTGCTCCTCGCAGGAGGACGGCCTGGCCTGTCAGGCGCTCGGTGCAGACATTATTGGCACCACGCTTTCGGGTTACACCACCGCAGAAACCCCTGATGAACCGGATCTGGTGCTAGTGAAATCGCTGAGTGAAGCCGGGTGCCGGGTGATTGCTGAAGGTCGCTACAATACCCCGGCGCAGGCCGGTGAAGCAATGCGTCACGGCGCCTGGGCAGTGACGGTCGGATCTGCGATTACCCGGCTGGAGCACATCTGTGAATGGTATAACACAGCGTTGAAAAGGGCGGTGCTATGACGACGCTGGCCATTGATATTGGCGGTACGAAACTCGCCGCCGCGCTGGTGGAGGATGATTTGCAGATTCGCGAACGTCGTGAGCTGCCCACCCCTGCCAGTAAAACGTCTCCGGCACTACGCGACGCGCTGAAAACACTGGTGCAACCGTTGCAGTCGCAAGCGCATCGGGTGGCGATAGCCTCGACGGGGATTATCCGCGAAGGCCACCTGTTGGCGATAAATCCCTCTAATTTGGGCGGGTTGCTTCACTTTCCACTGGTGCAGACGTTAGAAGCCCTCACCGGCTTACCAACGCTGGCGATCAACGATGCACAGGCTGCCGCATGGGCGGAATATCATGCAATTGCCGATGAAACGCGGGATATGGTGTTTATCACCGTTTCAACCGGCGTCGGCGGCGGTGTGGTCAACGACGGTCAGCTAGTCACCGGTACAGGTGGTTTGGCCGGACACCTGGGTCATACCCTCGCGGACCCTAATGGGCCGGTGTGCGGCTGTGGACGAGTGGGATGCGTCGAGGCTATCGCGTCGGGACGCGGTATTGCTGCCGCAGCGCAAGGCTCGCTTGCCGGATGCGATGCGAAAACCATTTTTGCCCGTGCGGCAGAGGGCGATGAACAGGCCCGCCGACTGGTTGCTGACTCCGCACAGGTGCTGGCACGGTTGATTGCCGATACGAAAGCGGTCACCGATTGTCAGCGGGTGGTTGTCGGCGGCAGCGTTGGGCTGGCGCAGGGGTATCTGTCGCAGGTCCGCGCCTGTCTCGAACGGATGCCTTCGGTTTATCACGTAGAATTAAGCCCGGCACACTACCGCCACGACGCGGGACTGCTGGGCGCGGCATTGTTAGCGAAAGGGGAGAAAGATGATATTAGGTGAAGTTCGTTCGTTGTCTGCTGCCGGTTTACATCCCGTTCTGGAAGAGGCGCTGACGCTGGCGTTGACCGCCAGACCGCAGGAGCAATCCCCTGGTCGCGTTGAGCTACGCGGGGACGATATCTTTATGAACGTAATGCAGTTTGCCACGCAATCGGCCTCAGAGAAAAAGGCCGAACTGCACGAGCAATACATCGATATCCAGCTACTGCTGGCGGGAGAGGAACGCATTCATTTCGGCGTGGCGGATTCTGCGCGGCAATGTGAAGAGGTACATGTTGAGGAGGATTATCAGCTTTGTCGCGAGATAGCGGGTAGTCAGACCATTACCCTACAGCCAGGCATGTTCGCGGTGTTTATGCCCGGAGAGCCGCACAAACCGGGGTGCAGCGTGGAAGAACCGAAAGAGATTAAGAAAGTTGTCGTCAAGGTTCGCGCCAGCCTGTTAGGCGCATGAAAATGCCGGATGGTTATTACCATCCGGTCTTACGCTTTACACATCCATCCCGTTCATTATTTTGTCAATGATGTTTCTGGGGATACCGCTTGCTGCGCTGTCAGCGCCAATTGCGAACGAATGAGTTCATCTGCCAGTAATTTTTCGTCAGGCAATTGCACTTTATATTCACTTGCCATCACGGTATTCGGTAAACCGTTCAGCGCGTAGTGCGCTTCTCCAGCCCCTTTTCCCGCACACAGGATTAACCCTACTGGCGGATTTTCCCCCGGCATTGTCCAGTGCTCTTTGGCGTAGTTAAGGTACATGTTCATTTGTCCTGCATCGGCATAGCTGAATTTGCCCACTTTCAGGTCAACAACTAACAGACAACGCAAGCGGCGATGGAAGAAAAGCAGGTCGACGCGAAACCAGCTATCGTCAATGCGTAACCGGCGCTGTCGGCTGACAAACGTAAAATCGTCCCCGAGTTCAAGCATAAACTCCATCAGATGGTTAATCAGTGCTTCTTCCAGATCGGATTCAGAATACTCATCTTTCAGATCGAGGAATTCGAGAATAAAGGGATCGCGTATTGCGTATTCTGGTAAGACTTCGGGCACGGTGGGCGCAGCCTGTTGCAGCAACGCGGGTTTATCATGAGACAGCAGCGTACGTTCGTAAAACTGAGACGCGATTTGCCGATCGAGTTGTCGTACTGACCAACCGTTGCGTAATGTTTCTTTCTCGTAAAAGGTGCGGGCATCGGGGTTTTTAACTGACAGGAGACGGACATAGGCTGACCAGGGCAGCGGGAATATCCTGGCGAGTTGTTTGAGATTTAAAGATTCGCCAGACAGTGTCTGGTGAATTTCAATATGCTGAAAATAAAGGTAAAAAGCTCTAATTTGCCGCAGGTTGCTGGTTGAGAAACCACGCTTATAGCGCCGGGTTAAATCTATGGACAGTTGCTCAATCAGTTGAGCACCATAAGCTGCCCGCGCTTCACCGTCCTGCTCAAACTGGACAATACGTCGACCTATTTCCCAGTACGTCGCCGTCATGATCGCGTTGATATTGCGGACGGTCTCTGTCCTGGCAGTATCCAGCAGATGGATTATGCCGTTGTGGATTTGCTGATAATCGCCGGCGGGCTGTGCCGATGTTGTTGCCATCATATTATCCCTGACATGATAGTTACGGATTGAAAATATCTCGCTATCAGTACATTTAAAGGGATATACGGTCAATTCTACTCAGCCCATTACATTCATTTACGGCGAAATTTGCGAGCCGCTTTCGAAGAATGAAGGTGGGATATAGCGAAAAGAAAGGGTGACTCCCCATCCCTGAGCGAGAACTCAGAGCAGGGGAGTCAGAAAGGTTTACTACACTTCCAGCCAGTTCATGATCCCGTCAGCCGCTTTGCGGCCTTCGGCAATGGCGGTCACCACCAGATCCGAACCACGCACAATGTCACCGCCAGCGAAGATTTTCGGATTGCTGGTCTGGAAGGCGTTATCGCTGCCTTCCGGCGCGATAATACGGCCCTGAGAATCCAGTTCGACGCTGTGTTTTGCCAGCCACTCCATGTTATGGGGGCGGAAGCCAAACGCCATCACAACGGCATCCGCCGGAACCACATGTTCGGAACCGGGAACGATTTCCGCGCGACGGCGGCCTTTCGCATCCGGCGCACCCATTTCGGTACGTGCCATTTTCACGCCGCTGACTTTACCATTCGCATTGATTTCAATACCCAGCGGCTGCACGTTGAACTGGAACTCCACACCTTCTTCACGCGCGTTTTTCACTTCGCGTCGGGAACCCGGCATGTTTTCTTCGTCACGGCGATAGGCACAAGTGACATGCGTTGCGCCCTGACGAACGGAGGTCCGCACGCAGTCCATGGCGGTATCGCCACCGCCCAGCACCACCACGCGTTTACCTTCCATATTGACGTACGGTTCGTCGGTGGTTTCACCAAAGCCCATGATCTGCTTCGTATTGGCGATCAGGAACGGCAGGGCGTCAAATACGCCATCGGCGTCTTCGTTTTCCAGCCCGCCGCGCATGGACTGATAGGTGCCGACGCCGAGGAATACCGCATCGTACTCTTGCAACAGGTCGTCGAGCTGTACGTCACGTCCCACTTCCACATTCAGTTTGAACTCGATTCCCATGCCAGTGAAAATTTCACGGCGGCGAGTCATCACCTCTTTTTCCAGCTTGAAGGCCGGAATGCCAAAGGTCAGCAGGCCGCCAATCTCTGGATGACGGTCAAACACCACGGCCTTCACACCATTGCGGGTCAACACGTCGGCACAAGCCAGCCCGGCTGGACCGGCACCGATGATCGCAACCCGCTTGTCAGTCTGGCGAACGCCGGTCATATCCGGACGCCAGCCCATTTCGAACGCTTTATCATTGATATAACGCTCGATGTTGCCGATGGTGACGGCACCGAACTCGTCGTTCAGCGTGCAAGAACCTTCACACAAACGGTCCTGCGGGCACACGCGACCGCACACTTCCGGCAGCGTGTTGGTCTGGTGAGACAGTTCCGCAGCTTCAAAAATGCGTCCTTCATTGGCGAGCTTCAGCCAGTTCGGAATGTAGTTATGAACCGGGCATTTCCACTCACAGTACGGGTTACCGCAGGAAAGACAACGATCCGCCTGTGCTTTTGCCTGACCTTCTGAAAACGGTTCGTAGATTTCGATAAACTCGATTTTGCGGATCTTCAGCGGCTTCTTCGGCGGATCAACGCGCTGCAGGTCGATAAATTGGTATACGTTCTGACTCATTGCTGCTACCCCTTACTGCGCCTGCACACGCAGCTCTGCTGCGCTACGACTACGGTGACCCAACAGTGCTTTCACATCACTGGACTTCGGTTTAACCAGCGCGAATTTGTTAGCGAAAGCTGACCAGTTAGCCAGAATCTCTTCCCCGCGCTGTGAACCGGTATGCTGCACGTGTTCGGTGATCAGGCCACGCAGATGCTCTTCGTGGATAGCCAGTTCGTCAACGCCCAGCACTTCGACCAGTTCCGGGTTTACACGTTTACGGAACTCACCATCTTCATCCAGCACGTAGGCGAACCCGCCCGTCATACCCGCGCCAAAGTTCACTCCGGTTTTGCCGAGGATACAGACGATTCCGCCGGTCATGTATTCGCACCCGTTGTCGCCAATCCCTTCCACCACGGTGATCGCACCGGAGTTACGCACCCCGAAACGCTCACCCGCACGCCCTGCGGCATACAGACGACCCCCGGTCGCGCCATACAGGCAGGTGTTGCCAATGATGCTCGCTTCATGACTGCGGAAAGCGGAACCGACCGGAGGACGCACCGCCAGCAGACCACCCGCCATGCCTTTGCCGACATAGTCGTTAGCATCGCCGGTCAGGTACAGCTCCACGCCGCCCGCGTTCCAGACGCCGAAGCTCTGGCCTGCGGTACCGCTGAAGTGCGCTTTTATTGGGTCAGAGGCTAACCCCTGATCACCATGGGTCTGAGCAATATATCCCGAGAGCGACGCGCCAACAGAACGATCGGTATTACGAATATCGAACCAGAAGGTTTTGCTCTGGCGCTCATCAACATACGGTTTCGCCTGTTGCAGCAACTGTGCGTTCAGTACACCGTTATCAAACGGCGGGTTGTTCTCGGTGCAGTACAACGCTTTGCCGGGATGCGGCTCCGCGGTTTCCAGCAGTCGGGACAGCGCCAGTTTCTGCTGTTTGGCGGTAAACCCGTCCAGTTCTTTCAGCAGGTCGGTACGGCCAATCAGATCCACCAGACGCGTCACGCCAAGCTGCGCCATCAGTTCGCGCGTTTCGCGAGCGATAAACTCAAAGTAGTTGGTTACTTTGAACGGCAGACCGTGATAATGGTTCTTGCGCAGTTTGTCGTCCTGGGTTGCCACACCGGTTGCACAGTTGTTGAGATGGCAAATACGCAGGTATTTACAGCCCAGCGCCACCATCGGGCCGGTACCGAAGCCGAAGCTTTCTGCACCGAGGATCGCCGCTTTGATGATATCCACGCCGGTTTTCAGACCGCCATCGACCTGCAAACGGATCTTATGACGCAGGCCGTTGGCGACCAGCGCCTGCTGGGTTTCCACCAGGCCCAGTTCCCACGGACAGCCTGCGTATTTTACCGAAGAGAGCGGGCTCGCGCCGGTACCGCCGTCGTAGCCGGCGATGGTGATCAGGTCAGCGTAGGCTTTCGCCACGCCGGTCGCGATGGTACCGACGCCCGGTTCGGACACCAGCTTCACGGAGATCATCGCCTTCGGGTTCACCTGCTTCAGATCGAAAATCAGCTGCGCTAAATCCTCGATAGAGTAGATATCGTGGTGCGGTGGCGGGGAGATCAGCGTCACGCCCGGTACCGAGTAGCGCAGTTTGGCGATGTACGGGGTCACTTTATCACCCGGTAGCTGACCACCTTCTCCCGGTTTCGCACCCTGGGCGACTTTAATCTGAATCACGTCGGCGTTAACCAGGTACGCCGGGGTGACACCGAAGCGACCAGAGGCCACCTGCTTAATGCGTGACACTTTATTGGTGCCGTAGCGCGCCGGGTCTTCGCCGCCTTCGCCGGAGTTGGAATTACCGCCGATGCTGTTCATCGCTTCGGCCAGTGCTTCATGTGCCTCCGGGCTTAGTGCGCCGATCGACATTGCAGCGGTATCAAAACGTTTGAATAGTTCGCTCGCCGGTTCGACTTCCTCGATGCTGACCGCGTTGTCGCCAGGATTAATTGCCAGCAGATCGCGCAGTGTCGTCGCGGGACGCTCGTTGACCAGTTTTGCGTATTCCTGATAGTCGCTGTATTCCCCGCTCTGAACCGCCTGTTGCAGGGTTCGTACCACGTCCGGGTTGTAGGCGTGGTATTCGCCGCCATGCACATACTTCAGCAGGCCGCCCTGTGAAATAGGTTTACGTGCCAGCCAGGCGCGTTTGGACAGGTTCAGCAGATCCTGCTGGAAGTCTGCAAAGCCCGCGCCGCCGATGCGACTGACCACGCCCTGGAAGCAGAGATTCACGACATCATCATGCAGGCCCACCGCTTCAAACAGTTTGGAGCAGCGGTAGGAGGCGATGGTCGAGATGCCCATTTTGGACATGATTTTGTACAGCCCTTTATTGATGCCGTTACGGTAGTTCAGCATCACGGTACGGTAGTTTTTGGCGATCGCCTGAGTGTCGATCAGACGGCCCAGCGTCTCATACGCGAGGTACGGGTAAATGGCCGTCGCGCCAAAGCCCAGCAGCACGGCGAAGTGATGCGGATCGCGAGCGCTTGCGGTTTCGACAATGATGTTGGCGTCGCAGCGCAGGTTCTGATCAACCAGGCGCGTTTGTACTGCGCCGACGGCCATCGGTGCCGGTACCGGCAGGCGGTTTTTGCCGATATTACGGTCTGTCAGTACCAACAGAACGGTGCCGCTGCGGACCATTTGCTCGGCGGTATCGCATAGCGCTTTGACTGTCTCTTCCAGCGTGGTTTGCGTTGCATCGAAGGTGATATCGAGCCGGTCGGCGCGATAATGCTCTTCTTTCATCGTAGTGAGCTGCTGGAAATCCGAGTACAGCAGAATTGGTGATTTAAAGCTCAGACGGTGCGCCTGGCCTTCCGCTTCGCAGAAGACGTTCATCTCGCGACCGATGCTGGTCGCCAGCGACATGACATGCGCTTCACGCAGCGGATCGATAGGTGGGTTCGTCACCTGGGCAAACTGCTGGCGGAAGTAGTCGTAAATGATGCGCGGCTGGCTGGAAAGCACGGCAAACGGGGTATCGTCACCCATTGAACCGACCGCTTCCTGACCGTTTTCGCCGAGCACGCGGAGAACGGAATCCAGTTCTTCGGCGCTGTAATTAAACTGTTTCTGGTAGCTGGCGAGCGTATCGTCGTCCAGTTCACGCTGGCCCACCTGATCGTCTGCCAGATCTTCAAACGGCACCAGGCGGCGGACGTTTTTCTCCATCCACTCTTTATACGGATGGCGGCTTTTCAGGTCGTCGTCCGTTTCGGCGGAGTGCAGAATGCAACCGCTGCGGGTGTCGATAACCATCAGTTCGCCGGGGCCGACACGGCCCTTTTCGACCACTTCGTCAGGCTGGTAGTCCCAGATCCCGACTTCAGATGCGCAGGTGATCAGCTTGTCTTTGGTGATGACATAGCGCGCCGGACGCAGACCGTTACGGTCGAGGTTACAGGCGGCGAAACGCCCGTCGGACATGACGATACCGGCCGGGCCGTCCCATGGCTCCATATGCATGGAGTTAAAGTCAAAGAAGGCGCGCAGATCCGGATCCATATCCGGGTTGTTCTGCCAGGCTGGCGGCACCAGCAGACGCATGGCGCGGATGATGTCCATCCCGCCCGCCAGCAGCAGTTCCAGCATATTATCCATGGAACTGGAGTCGGAGCCGGTTTCGTTAACGAACGGCGCGGCGTCGTGCAGATCCGGTATCAGCGGGGTCTGGAATTTATAGGTACGGGCGCGAGCCCACTGGCGGTTACCGGTAATAGTGTTGATTTCGCCGTTGTGCGCCAGATAGCGGAACGGCTGCGCCAGCGGCCAGCGCGGCACGGTGTTGGTGGAAAAACGCTGGTGGAACAGGCAAATGGCCGATTCCAGACGCAAGTCCGCCAGGTCCAGGTAGAAGCGCGGCAGATCCGCCGGCATACACAGACCTTTATAGATGTTGACCAGGTTTGACAGGCTACAGACGTAGAAGTCTTTGTCTTCCTGTAGTCGTTTTTCAATACGGCGACGGGCGATGAACAGACGACGTTCCATATCGCGCGGACGCCAGCCCGCAGGGGCATTCACGAAAATTTGTTCAATACGCGGCAGGGAGGAGAGGGCGATTTCACCCAGTACACCTTCGTTGGTTGGTACATCACGCCAGCCAACAATCGACAGAGTTTCCTGCTGAAGCTCTTCTTCGACAATACGGCGAGAGGCGGCGGCCAGTTCAGGGTCTTTGTTCAGGAAGATCATGCCAACCGCGTAGTTTTTGGCTAAACGCCAGCCGTGCTCTTGCGCAACGATGCGGAAAAAGCGGTCAGGTTTTTGCAGCAGCAGACCACAACCATCGCCGGTTTTACCATCAGCGAGGATTGCGCCACGGTGCTGCATTCGGGCCAGTGCGTGTATGGCGGTACGCACTACCTTGTGGCTAGGTTCGCCTTCTATGTGGGCGATCAGGCCGAAACCACAGTTATCCTTCTCAAGGGATTTATCGTACAACATATCAGTGAACCTCCCCAGGCTCTGCGAGACCCCCTTCCGATACCGTTTGCGCACGGGCACACCAAGAGCATGGCGACGGGGTTTGCGTGTCATACGCGTACCTCGCATTCGCCCTCTTTATCCATTTCGCTTAGGTCAAACAAGTTTGAGGACTTGCTGTCAGAGGGAATCTCAATTACTGCATAAATATGATGAGCACACCGCTCATCCAGAAAGCTTCCAGCGGATTTCCACGTTATCGGGAATCCACACACAGGTCAAATGGCAATCTTATTTCTCTAATAATGTGCTATAGAACATTTATCTTCATGAAAATACTGAAAATAATATCATTTTGACATTGAATTAACGTACTGGAAACGAGGCGAGGAGTGTGATCTGTCTCACTGTCATAACCGCTTGTTAGCTCATGTCTCCGCTTTATTCGTCGTCAGATGTAGTGTTTTGTGCTGGTTTGTTGCGATATGACATCTCATGATACTGTTTTTGCGCAATCGACGTCAGAAGATAAAAAAAATGACCGGAGATAAGGAAAAGTAATTGGCTGGGTTGTGAATGAAATATCGTTTATTTTGAATGGATATGCAATTGATAAAAGCCTGCCGGGGCGATTGATCCAGGTCATCGCCGACAAGGGCTAAAAATGGCAGGCTTTGGCCTCTTTTCAAGGCGCGGTCTATCAGATTATGCAGTTACAGAAATTAGTCAATATGTTTGGTGGGGATCTTTCTCGGCGTTATGGGCAAAAGGTTCATAAACTGACGCTCCACGGCGGATTTAGCTGCCCAAATCGCGATGGCACCATCGGACGCGGCGGCTGCACTTTCTGTAATGTTGCCTCTTTTGCGGATGAAGCGCAGCAGCATCATTCGATCGCCGAACAACTCGCGCACCAGGCGCATCTGGTTAATCGTGCGAAACGCTATCTGGCCTATTTCCAGGCCTATACCAGTACCTTTGCTGAAGTGCAGGTGTTGCGCTCGATGTATCAGCAGGCGGTCAGTCAGGCCAGTATTGTCGGGCTGTGCGTGGGAACGCGTCCCGACTGCGTACCGGAGGCGGTTCTCGATCTGCTCTGTGAGTATAAAGACCAGGGCTATGAAGTGTGGCTGGAGCTGGGGCTGCAGACCGCGCATGACAAAACGCTGCACCGTATTAATCGTGGTCACGATTTTGCCTGTTATCAGCGCACGACCCGCCTTGCCCGTGAGCGCGGCCTGAAAGTTTGTTCGCACCTTATTGTCGGCCTGCCGGGAGAACGGCAAGCGGAATGCCTGCAAACGCTTGAGCGGGTGGTGGAGACGGGAGTGGATGGCATCAAACTGCATCCGCTGCACATCGTGAAGGGCAGCATTATGGCCAGAGCGTGGGAAGCAGGGCGTCTGAACGGGATTGAACTGGATGACTACACGCGAACCGCAGGCGAGATGATCCGTCATACCCCGCCGGAGGTGATTTATCATCGTATTTCCGCCAGCGCGCGCCGTCCCACGCTGCTGGCACCGTTGTGGTGCGAAAACCGCTGGACTGGGATGGTCGAGCTGGATCGTTATCTGAATACGCACGGCGTGCAGGGTTCTGCGATCGGACGGGCATGGGTTCCGCCTGACGCCTGAACTATGACGGGCATTCGCATTTCTTGCACATTCTTCAACGTCTTGCCCAGAATTGAGTATTATTGTGCCAGGTTGTCGTAAAGGAAATCCCTGATGAAGCAAATTCGTATGCTGGCGCAGTACTATGTGGACCTGATGATGAAATTGGGTCTGGTGCGCTTTTCGCTGTTGTTGGCGTTAGCGCTCGTTGTGCTGGCAATTGTGGTGCAGATGGCGGTCACCATGGTGCTACATGGTCGGGTCGAACAGATCGATGTCATCCGCTCCATTTTCTTTGGTTTGTTAATCACCCCCTGGGCGGTCTATTTTTTGTCGGTGGTGGTGGAGCAACTGGAAGAATCCCGTCAGCGGTTATCCCGACTGGTGCAAAAGCTGGAAGAGATGCGTGAGCGCGACCTCAAGCTCAACGTCCAACTGAAAGATAATATTTCGCAGCTGAATCAGGAGATTGCCGACCGCGAAAAGGCAGAGGCGGAACGCCAGTCCACGTTTGAGCAGCTCAAAGTTGAGATCAAAGAGCGCGAAGAGGCGCAGATCCAACTTGAACAGCAATCCTCTTTTTTACGTTCTTTTCTGGATGCCTCGCCGGATTTGGTTTTTTATCGCAACGAAGATAAAGAGTTTTCCGGCTGTAACCGGGCGATGGAGTTGCTCACCGGCAAAAGCGAAAAACAACTGGTTCATTTAAAGCCTGCTGATGTGTACTCGCCGGAAGCCGCCGAAAAAGTCATTGAGACCGACGAAAAAGTTTTCCGCCATAATGTGTCGCTGACCTATGAGCAATGGCTTGATTATCCCGACGGGCGCAAAGCCTGTTTTGAAATCCGCAAAGTGCCTTATTACGATCGCGTTGGTAAACGTCATGGCCTGATGGGTTTTGGTCGCGATATTACCGAGCGCAAGCGCTATCAGGATGCGCTTGAGCGCGCCAGCCGCGATAAAACCACCTTTATTTCCACCATTAGCCACGAGCTGCGCACACCGCTGAACGGAATTGTCGGTCTGAGTCGTATTCTGCTGGACACTGAGCTGACGGCTGAACAGGAAAAATACCTGAAAACGATCCATGTCTCCGCCGTGACGTTGGGGAACATCTTCAACGATATCATTGATATGGATAAGATGGAGCGGCGTAAGGTTCAACTGGATAACCAGCCAGTGGATTTCACCAGCTTCATGGCCGATCTGGAGAACCTCTCCGGCCTGCAGGCGCAGCAGAAAGGGCTGCGTTTTGTGCTCGACCCGACCTTGCCGCTGCCGCATAAAGTGGTGACTGACGGCACGCGTCTGCGGCAGATCCTGTGGAACCTGATCAGCAACGCGGTGAAATTTACCCAGCAGGGCCAGGTGACCGTGCGCGTACGTTACGATGCCGGCAGTACTCTGCACTTTGAAGTGGAAGATTCCGGCATCGGCATTCCGCAGGATGAGCAGGACAAAATTTTCGCCATGTATTATCAGGTGAAAGACAGTCACGGCGGAAAACCAGCGACCGGTACAGGCATCGGTCTGGCGGTCTCGCGTCGTCTGGCGAAAAACATGGGTGGAGATATCACCGTGGCAAGTCAGCCAGGTAAAGGCTCTATCTTTACTCTGACCGTCCATGCGCCAGCGGTGGCAGAAGAAGTTGAAGATGCGTTTGAGGATGACGATTTGCCGCTGCCGGCGTTAAATGTCCTGCTGGTAGAAGATATCGAACTGAACGTCATTGTGGCGCGCTCGGTGCTGGAAAAACTCGGCAATAGCGTGGATGTCGCGATGACCGGGAAAGCGGCGCTGGAGATGTTCACGCCGGGCGAATACGACCTGGTGTTGCTGGATATTCAGTTGCCGGATATGACGGGCCTCGATATTTCACGCGAACTGACCCAGCGTTATGCGCGTGAAGATCTGCCGCCGCTGGTGGCGCTGACGGCAAACGTCCTGAAAGATAAAAAAGAGTATCTGGATGCCGGTATGGATGACGTGCTGAGCAAGCCGCTGTCGGTACCGGCGTTAACCGCCATGATTAAGAAGTACTGGGATACCCAAGATGAGGAGGAGTGCACGGTGAAATCTGAAGAGAGCAGTAAATCGCAAGCGCTATTAGATATTCCGATGCTGGAACAGTACATAGAGCTGGTGGGGCCGAAACTAATTACCGATGGCCTGGCGGTGTTCGAGAAGATGATGCCAGGTTATTTAAGCGTTCTGGAATCCAATCTGACCGCGCGTGACAAAAAAGGCGTGGTTGAAGAAGGGCATAAAATTAAAGGGGCGGCGGGTTCTGTTGGCCTTCGTCATCTGCAACAGCTGGGGCAGCAGATCCAGTCACCCGATCTTCCGGCATGGGAAGATAACGTGGGGGAATGGATTGAAGAGATGAAGCAGGAGTGGCAACACGACGTTGCGGTATTAAAGGCCTGGGTGGCAAACGCTGGAAAAAAATGACCCCGGCTTGACCGGGGTGCGCGAATACTGCGCCAACACCAGGGAAATCATGGCTGCGCCGTAAGTTATAATTGTGATTTAAAAGGCGCAGCGCGTAAATTCGGGCCGCACGCAGTTAAGATAGCAAATCTTAAATGCTTTGTTACATGAATCAGTTAAATGTGTGAAGCGTAGCATTTTAATCACAATTATTAATGTGCTGCAGATAGTGGTGAAAAGGACATTTGAATGAAAAAAATTGGCGTAGTTCTCAGTGGATGCGGTGTGTATGACGGTGCTGAAATTCATGAAACCGTACTGACGTTGCTGTCCATTGCCCGCAGCGGCGCGCAGGCCGTCTGCTTTGCGCCCGACAAAGCGCAGGCCGATGTGATTAATCATCTGACGGGCGAACCGATGGCGGAAACCCGTAATGTACTGATTGAAGCGGCCCGTATTACACGCGGCAACATTCGTCCGCTTTCTCAGGCAGTCTCAGCCGATCTGGATGCGCTGATTGTTCCCGGTGGTTTTGGCGCGGCCAAAAATTTGAGCAACTTTGCCAGTCAGGGCAGTGAATGCCGGGTTGATCCGGATTTAGCCGGGCTCGCTCTGGCGATGCATCAGTCGGGCAAGCCGCTGGGTTTTATGTGCATCGCCCCGGCGATGCTGCCGAAAATCTTCGACTTTCCGCTACGTCTGACAATCGGGACCGATATTGATACAGCGGAAGTGCTGGAAGAGATGGGGGCGGAGCATGTGCCGTGCCCGGTCGATGATATCGTCGTTGATGAAGATAATAAAATCGTCACCACACCGGCCTACATGTTGGCGCAGGACATCGCTCAGGCGGCAATGGGGATCGAAAAACTGGTATCACGCGTGCTGGTCCTGGCGGAATGAAAAAAGGAGTTTTCGCCTTTCTGAGGCGAGTGATATTGCGCGTCGTGATTATCCTCGCCGTTTTCTGGGGCGGTGGCATTGCGCTGTTTAGCGTGGTGCCTGTGCCTTTTTCAGCGGTAATGGTTGAGCGGCAGATCGGTGCCTGGCTACAGGGTGACTTTGGCTATATTGCTCATTCCGACTGGGTGAGCATGGATGAAATCTCTCCGTGGATGGGGTTAGCGGTGATTGCCGCAGAAGACCAGACCTTCCCGGACCACTGGGGTTTTGACGTTGCTGCCATCGAAAAAGCGCTGTCACATAACGAACGTAATGAAAACCGCATTCGCGGCGCGTCAACATTGTCACAGCAAACGGTTAAAAACCTCTTTCTCTGGGATGGGCGGAGCTGGTTGCGGAAAGGGCTGGAAGCCGGACTTACCGTCGGTGTAGAGACGGTCTGGAGCAAGAAGCGGATCCTGACGGTTTACCTGAATATCGCGGAATTTGGTGATGGCGTATTTGGTGTCGAAGCCGCCGCACAGCGCTATTTTGGCAAACCGGCCAGCCGATTGACTCAGTCAGAAGCGGCGCTGCTTGCCGCTGTATTACCCAATCCTCTGCGCTTTAAGGCCGCAGCACCTTCAGGCTATGTGCGTAGCCGTCAGGCGTGGATACTGCGTCAAATGCGACAGTTGGGTGGGGAGTCGTTTATGACCCGCCACCACCTGCATTAAATCTGCATTACGCCTCGCGCGAAGAGAGTGACAGTCCGCTGCGTTCTTTCGGGTGGACGTCTTTTTCTAGCGC
This sequence comes from Citrobacter sp. MGH 55, assembly GCF_016906145.1. Classification (NCBI taxonomy): domain Bacteria; kingdom Pseudomonadati; phylum Pseudomonadota; class Gammaproteobacteria; order Enterobacterales; family Enterobacteriaceae; genus Citrobacter; species Citrobacter sp. MGH 55. The sequence goes on along the minus strand of NZ_CP070239.1, from coordinate 659,366 downwards.
GACGGCCAGTACCGGTTGGGCGATAAAACGCTGCCACAGTCTTTCCTGCTTACGATGGCAGAACCATTTTGACCAGGTCGCCAGCGGGATCAACGTCCCTTCGCCAATATTATCGCAAACCACCGGCACCACTTCCGATTCGCTGATACGGTGACAAAGAATGTTCTGTGGTTTCAGCGTCATGGTGACGATATGGTTGTCACGCAGGTAGCGTTTTAGCGTCTTCAACAGCTGACGCAGCACGGCAAAGTCGTCTTCGTAACGACATTGTTTGGCAAATTCGGTGAGAGTGATGGACGGCTTGCCGTCGTAATCGGCAATCACATCGTAAACGTAACCCGTTCCGCAGTCGGTCTCGACCGTGCCGTAATAGCGTGGGATACCGCTCCAGTCTTTCAGGTAGCGAGAGAGGTGAGCATAGTACTTCAGTTCACGCTGTGTCTCTTTGTCGCCGCCCTGTCCACTGTTGTAAACGATCTTAATACAACGTTGGGCATCATCCGGATGCGCATAACACTTACGATGTCGTCCGGTGCCCAGGGGAGTCTCTGCTGATAAACGAATCATGAGTGATATCCTGGAAATATTTACTGACAATAATCCAGTATGAACACTCAGGTTAAATGAAACCTAAACGACTTGTCTTAAGGTTTTCTTAAGGTAATTCTTAAGTTAAAAAGCGCACGAATTGTACAGTTTAAGGGAGCAAAAACGAAAAAAACGCCTGGTGGCGTTTTCTGTGAAGGTATCCGCGGAACGAGAAAACTCAGTCTTCGTCGAATCCCGAATTGAAAAGAGCGATGACGGCCGCCAGCGCTTCAACCTCTTGCGGACCGGAGGCTTCAACTTCAATCTGTCGGCCTTTGGCGGAGTCCAGCATCAGTAATGCGATGACGCTGTTGGCTTCCGCTTCGGTGCCTTCATCATTTCGTAGCAGGACTTCCGCGTCAAATCCCTGCATTAATTCAAAGAGCTTCATTGCTGGCCGGGCATGCATGCCCAGCTTGTTCGTGATTTCAACAGTTTGCTTCACGGTCATGTTTTGCGTTTTTCCAGCGTACGATGGCGTGACTGTACGTTTTTACCGCGTGAGCGGAAGTAGTCTGCCAGCTGTTCTGCAATATACACCGAACGGTGTTTCCCGCCGGTACAACCGATAGCAACGGTCAGATAGCTACGGTTGTTGGTCTCCAGCATGGGTAACCATAGCTCAAGATAGCTGCGAGTCTGGTAGATAAAATTGTGTACTTCTGTGTGTCTGTCGAGGAAGGCGGCGACGGGCTTGTCGAGACCAGTCATTGGACGCAGTTTCGGATCCCAGTGCGGGTTTGGCAGAAAGCGGACGTCGAAAACGTAATCGGCATCGATGGGGATACCGTGCTTAAAGCCGAAGGACTCAAACACCATCGTCAGTTCACGCTCACGTTTACCCAACAGGCGGGTCCGCAGCATTTCAGCCAGTTCATGCACCGACATTTCTGAGGTGTCGACGATCAGGTCGGCGCGAGAACGCAGCGGTTCCAGCAGGTCACTTTCCTGATCAATGGCGCTTTCCAGCGACAGGTTCTTGCTGGAGAGAGGGTGCAGACGACGCGTATCGCTGTAGCGACGAATCAACGTGTTGCGATCGGCATCGAGGAACAGCAACTGCGGCGAGAACGCCTCGGGCAGGTTGTTCATCGCCTGCTCAAATATTTCCGGCGACTCTGGCATATTGCGTACGTCAATGCTGACGGCAGCCGAAATCTGGCGTTCGGCAAGCGTGCGAGCCAGATCGGGTAACAATACGACGGGAAGGTTATCCACGCAGTAAAAGCCCATATCTTCCAGCGCGCGCAGGGCGACAGATTTACCTGACCCTGAACGACCGCTGACGATCATCAGTACCATGTACTGTTTCTCCTCACCACGGAAAAAGGGGAGTTACGCTTCATCCTGACCGCCTTCGGTGTCAGTGATGATTTGATACAACTCTTCATCGCTCTGTGCGGCGCGCAGTCGACGGCAGATGGTTTTATCCGCCAGACGCTTAGCCACCAGCGATAGTGTATGCAGGTGCGTTTTGGTTTGATCCGCAGGCACCAGCAGGGCAAAAAGCAGATCAACAGGTTGATTATCAATCGCATCGAAGGCGATGGGCGTTTCCAGTTGCACAAACACGCCGACGGCGCGCAGGGTATCTTCTTCCAGCTTACCGTGCGGGATGGCGATCCCATTGCCGATGCCGGTACTGCCCATTTTTTCGCGCGTCAGGATCGCTTCAAAAACGACCTGCGGCGGTAGACTGAGCTGTTTTGCAGCCAGTTCACTGATGATTTCCAGCGCGCGTTTTTTGCTCTGGCAGTGAACGGCACTGCGCGTACATTCCTGGTTAAGTACACTACTCAGTTGTAGAGTCGTATCGTTATTTATCATAATTTCACCTAAGAATCCGTCCCACAACAGCGGAACGGATTCGGAGCGCTAACTGTACAAATGGCCTGTTGTTCTGCACAACAGGCCGTCCTGCACCCGCTAACTGCCCGGACAATTAGTGTTGTTTCAATTTATCTTTGTGTTTGGTGAGCTGTCTTGCCAGCTTGTCAATCAGGCCATCAATGGCCGCATACATATCCTGACCTTCCGCGCTGGCGTGAATTTCGCCACCGTTTACATGCAGTGTTGCATCCGAGATGTGGGTAACCTTTTCCACTTTCAACACAATATAGACCTGATTGATCCTGTCAAAATACTGTTCGAGTTTGGCGAACTTGGTATTCACAAAGTCACGCAGGGCTTCTGTGATCTCGACGTTGTTTCCAGTGATGTTGAGCTGCATAGTGTCTTCCTTATCGGTTGGGTCAAACCAGTTGTTTGCGCTGGTTTGACGGCGGAATGGATAAAGACTCTCGGTACTTCGCAACGGTGCGGCGCGCCACCATGATGCCTTGTTCCGACAGCATTGATGTTAGCTTGCTGTCGCTCAGAGGCTTCGCGGGGTTTTCCGCCGCAATCAACTTCTTCACCAGTGCGCGGATCGCCGTGGAGGACGCTTCGCCACCCCCCTCGGTATTCACATGGCTGGAGAAAAAATACTTCAGTTCAAAAATGCCGCGTGGACTGTGCAGATACTTCTGCGTCGTCACACGAGAAATGGTCGATTCGTGCATCTCAACGGCCTGGGCGATGTCAGCCAGCACCATCGGTTTCATAAATTCTTCGCCTTGCTCAAAGAAGGCTTGCTGCTGCTCAACGATGCAACGGCTGACACGCAGCAGGGTATCATTGCGGCTTTCCAGACTCTTAATCAACCACTTCGCATCCTGCAAATTACTGCGGATGTACTGGCTGTCGGCGTCATTACGCCCACCGTTGCACATGGCGGCGTAGTGCTGATTGATCTGCAAGCGGGGGATGCTGTCACCGTTGAGCTCAACCGTCCAGTGGCCGTTATGCTTGCGTACCAGCACATCCGGGATCACGTATTCCGGTTCGCCGGTCTGGATCGACTGACCCGGTCGGGGATCGAGTGACTGAATCAGATTGACCGCCTCTTTGAGCACCTCTTCTTTGAGACGTGTGACGCGCATCAGAGTGCGGAAGTCGTGGTTCGCCAGCAGATCGAGATGATCGCTGATGATCAACCGGGCTTCTTCAAGGAAGGGGGTCGATTTGTCGAATTGCGAGAGCTGGATCAGTAAGCAATCGCGCAGATCTTTTGCCGCCACGCCTACGGGATCAAACCGCTGAATACGTTTGAGTACGGCTTCGACTTCATCAAGGCCGACCTCTTCATTGCCCATGCTTTCGAGGATGTCGTCCAGCGAAACGGTGAGATAACCGGTATCGTCAACGGCATCTACAATCGACGTGGCGATTGCGCGGTCGGTATCGGAGAACGGGGTGAGTTCCACCTGCCACATCAGGTAATCCTGTAGGGTCTGCGTGGTTTCACCCTGGTAAACGGGGAGCTCATCGTCAATGTAGTCGCCGCTGGTGCCCGACGGCGTACCGGCGGTGTAGATTTCATCCCAGCTGGCGTCAAGCGGCAACTCTTCCGGCATCTCTTTTTGTTCGAGAGCGTCGGCGGTATCCAGCGTTTCGCTGTCCTGAGTTTCGCGGGTATCAACTTCGTCGTGAAGATCGGTTTGTTCCAGCAACGGATTGCTTTCCAGCGCTTGCTGGAGTTCCTGCTGCAGTTCCAGCGTGGACAACTGCAACAGACGAATCGCCTGTTGTAGCTGCGGCGTCATCGCCAGTTGTTGGCTCAGCCTGAGTTGCAAACCTTGCTTCATGTTCAGAGTCGTTTTCTCCCGCTATGACGTCGCAAACTTCTACCCTATCAGAGTCTGAAGTCTTCCCCAAGGTATACGCGCTTCACGTGTTCGTCCTGCAGGATTTCTGTCGGCGTGCCGTGTGCGATCAGGTGTCCCTGGCTCACGATATAGGCGCGTTCACACACGGCCAGCGTTTCGCGGACGTTATGGTCGGTAATCAACACGCCGAGACCGCTGTCACGCAGATGCTCAATAATGCGTTTGATATCGATAACGGAGATGGGGTCAACGCCGGCAAAGGGTTCATCCAGCAGGATAAATTTCGGGTTGGCGGCGAGGGCGCGGGCGATTTCCACACGGCGACGTTCCCCGCCGGAGAGTGACTGACCCATGTTGTCGCGCAGATGCTCAATGTGGAACTCTTCCATCAGCTCGTTAGCGCGGTCTTCACGCTGTTCGCTGGTGAGATCGTCACGAATTTGTAGTACGGCCATCAGGTTATCGTACACGCTCAGGCGGCGAAAAATCGACGCTTCCTGCGGCAGGTAGCCAATTCCGCGGCGCGCGCGGGCGTGCAACGGCAGCAGACTGATGTCTTCATCATCAATAATGATGTTACCGGCATCGCGCGGCACAATGCCGACGACCATGTAGAAGGTGGTGGTTTTACCCGCACCGTTCGGCCCAAGCAGACCGACAATCTCGCCTGAGTTGACGGTCAGGCTGACATCTTCCACGACGCGGCGGCCTTTGTAGGCCTTCGCCAGATTCTTTGCAGTTAATGTTGCCATAACGAATTAGTTACTCTTTTTCTGAGCCGGAGCCTGGTTTTTGTTTTTGTCCTGCAACTGCGACGGAACCAGAACGGTGGTCACACGCTTGCCTTTCTCACTGAAGGCCTGCATTTTCTGCTCTTTCACCAGATAGGTAATTTTGTCCCCGGTGATGTTGCTGTCGAGCTGTTCCAGATACGCATTGCCGGTGAGCACGACAAAATCTTTCGCCAGTTCATAATGCATTTTCGACGCATGGCCTTTTACCGGCTTACCGTTGTCCTGCATTTGATAGAACGTGGCCGGGTTGCCGAAGCCATCAATGACCTCTTTACCCTCTTCACCGCCAGGGCGGGTAACGACCACTTTATCGGCGTTAATTTTGATAGTGCCTTGGGTCACAATGACATTACCGGTGAAGGTCACGACGTTGCCCTGCATATCCAGAGACTGCTGGTCCGATTCGATGTGGATCGGCTGTTCGGTATCGCCCGTGACGGCGAACGCCGGAATGCTGGCGGCCAGAAGTGAGCTGGCAAGCACAAGATTAAGGCTGAGTTTGTTTGTTTTGAATTTCATAGGAGGTTCTAACCTTTTCAATCAGCTCGGCGTTCTTGTTGCGTAAGTTGCCGCGCATTTTCAGTCCGCTGGAGTTAAATGTTGTTCCGTATAACGTGACGAGGTCTTCAGAGGTAACATCCTGCGTCACCAGATTGATCTGCGCGTTATCGGTGGTAATTCTGCGAAGTTGAGCGTCAGGCACCAGCGCGTTGACTTCAACGTGACCATAAAGATACAGCATTCGATCCTCGGTCAGCTTGGCTTTATCAGCCTTGATTGACCACGTCGGGATCTTGTCCTTATCAAACGTCGTTAATACGGGTTGTGTGAACCACGAAACGGCCTGATCGGAATAATATTCAACATGTTGGGCGATCAAACGATAGCTCAGCGCGCCTTCCGGACTGTAGACAACGGTATCCGTATGCTCGCTCTTATAGGTCGGATCGCTCGTATTCACCACCACCTGTGCCGTGTCGTCTTTATCGGCCAGGTTAATCCCAATCAGCACCAGCACGGCCAATGACAGTAGAATGATAACCCAACGTCTGGCTTTACTCATATCGATTGCCCTTTGGCCTCATCAAGCTTACCCTGCGCCAGTAATAATAAATCACAGACTTCTCGTACCGCGCCGCGTCCGCCCGCGATTTTCGTGACATAATCCGCGCGCGGAAGCAGTAACGGATGCGCATCCGCAACGGCAATGCTCAGGCCAATTTTTTCCATCACCGGCCAGTCAATCAGATCGTCACCGACGTAGGCCACATTTTCCGGCGCAATCGCCAGTTTTGCCAACAGATCGTGAAAGGCGACCAGCTTGTCCGACTGCCCCTGATACAGGTGCGTGATCCCCAGTGTGGCACACCGATCTTCTACTAGTTTAGCCTTTCGTCCGGTAATGATGGCGACGTCGATATCAGACGTCAGCGCACAACGGATCCCGTAACCGTCACGGACGTTGAAAGCCTTCAGCTCTTCACCGTTGTTGCCCATATAAATCAGGCCATCCGACAGCACGCCATCGACATCAAGAATCAGCAGACGGATATTCTCTGCTTTGGCGATGACGTCTGCGCTGACGGGTCCATAACAGGTCGCAAGCGACGCACCTGCTTTGCTCATTTCTTTTTATCCTTGAATTTCTACACAACGCCTGCACGCAGGAGATCATGCATATGTAACACACCGAGTAACTGGTCGCCATCGGCAACCATTACGGAGGTGATATGACGAGACTGCATTAAGTTCAGGGCATCGACCGCCAGTATTCCTGGACGCACGCGAATGCCCCCTGGCGTCATCACGTCGGCGATACCGAGCTGGCGCACATCAACGCCCATATCAAAGACGCGACGTAAATCACCGTCGGTGAAGATACCGTCGATCTTCATCGCATCATCGCAAATCACGGTCATCCCGAGGTTCTTGCGGGTTATCTCCAGCAGCGCATCGCGCAGGCTGGCTTCTTTGGTGACATGCGGGATTTCATCACCCGTATGCATAATATCGTTCACGCGCAACAGCAGTTTACGCCCTAGCGCACCGCCCGGATGCGACAGAGCAAAATCCTCAGCGGTAAAGCCGCGCGCCTTTAATAACGCCACCGCCAGCGCATCGCCCATCACTAATGTAGCGGTGGTGCTGCTTGTCGGGGCCAGCCCAAGCGGACAGGCTTCTTGCGGTACTTTAACACACAGATGGACATCCGCAGCACGCGCCATGCTGCTTTCTGGTCGACCGGTGATGCAGATAAGCTGAACCTGCAGTCGCTTAAGAACCGGAATCAGGGCCGCGATCTCGCTGGATTCCCCGGAGTTGGAGATGGCAATCACTACATCCTGCGAGGTCACCATTCCCAGATCGCCGTGGGCGGCTTCGCCCGGATGAACGAAGAAGGAAGAGGTGCCGGTGCTGGCAAAGGTCGCGGCCATTTTGCGGCCAATATGCCCCGATTTCCCCATGCCCATCACCACCACTTTGCCGGTGCAGTTGAACATTTTCTCACAGGCGAGAGTGAAATCCTGGTTGATGTACTGATCGAGCTCCGCCAGGCCTTCACGTTCAATCGCCAGAACTTCTTTGCCGGCTTGCTGAAAGTCAAAACCCGGTTGTAACGCTAAGTGCGACATATGTCTGTTTCCAGTTATCCAACGAGAAGTGGCGATAGCCAATACAGCATCGCCAGCCATACGATAAAACCGCCGGTCAGCAGCACGCCCGCGCCGCGACCGGACTGGCGGGGACGCCGCCAGCAAAGTAATGCAAAGATGATGCTCACCAGCAGCATCACGCTGTAGTCACGGCTGAACGCCAGCGGATTGACGTCACCCGGCGTAATCAGAGCGGGAAGGCCGAGAACAATGGTGAGGTTAAAAATGTTCGCGCCGATGATATTGCCCACCGCGATATCATTCTCACCTTTGCGCACGCCCGCGATAGCGGTTGCCAGTTCAGGCAGGCTGGTGCCAATTGCGATCACCGTCAGGCCAATTGTCAGTTCGCTCATCGCGAAGTAATTGGCAATCACAGTGGCGTTATCCACCACCATTCGGGTCGCCATCGGCATGATAATCAGCGCAATGCCCAGCCATAAAAACGCCACCGGTAATCCGCCTTCACGCGGCAACTCGGCAACCTGTTCCCGGGTGAGGCTGTCATTGCCCTGACGCTCAGCGAGACGGGCGATTTTAACAATGAACAGCAGCCATAACACGGCTAACAGTAAAAGAAAGATACCATCGCTGCGGCTGAGTTGTCCGTCATACAGTACGGATCCGGCCACCACGCTAACCAGCAACATTAGCGGTAATTCGCGACGCAGAACATCGGAATGCACGGTAAAAGGGTGGATCAGCGCGGCAAGCCCGAGGATCAACAAAATGTTAGTAATGTTAGAGCCGAGCGCGGTGCCGACGGCTAAATCTAACTGCCCGTGCAGAGAGGCGGCGACAGAAACAATAATTTCAGGCAGAGATGTGCCTATACTGACTACCGTCATACCGATAATCAGCGGCGGGATCCCAAAGGTTCGACATAAGATTGACGCGGCAAAAACCAGGCGGTCGGCGCCGTAGACGACCAATAATAAACCAATAATTAACAGCGCCGTTGCTAAAAGCATCTAAAGTCCTTTCTTCAGGTATACTCGCCGGTCCACCGGGATCGTCTGGAAACCGTAACGAAGTCTTAATTTTGACTTTATGCAGCTAAAAAGTAAAACAAATGCCAGCTTTAGCTAACCAGCACGGGTAATATTCTGTAAATATGTTGGGTTCATGGCTGAATTCCACGCCATGCTGAGATCAACAAGCAACACGAAGGATGAATCAATGGGGCAGTCTGTGGCGAATTTAGTCGATATGCGCGATGTCAGCTTTACGCGCGGCGACCGCTGCATTTTCGATAACATCTCTCTGACCGTGCCGCGTGGCAAGGTAACCGCGATCATGGGGCCATCTGGCATCGGTAAAACGACGCTCTTGCGTCTGATCGGCGGACAAATTGTGCCAGACAAGGGGGAGATCTTGTTTGATGGCGAGAACATTCCTGAGATGTCTCGCTCGCGCCTCTACACGGTACGTAAACGGATGAGTATGCTGTTTCAGTCCGGGGCGCTGTTCACCGACATGAACGTGTTTGATAACGTGGCCTATCCGCTACGCGAACATACCACGCTTCCCCCGCCGTTACTGAAGAGCACGGTGATGATGAAACTGGAAGCTGTCGGTCTGCGCGGCGCGGCAAAACTGATGCCCTCTGAACTGTCCGGTGGGATGGCGCGCCGGGCGGCGTTAGCACGCGCCATTGCGCTGGAGCCGGACCTCATCATGTTTGATGAACCGTTTGTCGGACAGGATCCGATCACCATGGGCGTGCTGGTCAAACTGATTTCTGAATTAAACAATGCGCTGGGCGTGACCTGCGTCGTGGTCTCTCACGATGTGCCGGAAGTCCTGAGCATTGCCGATCACGCCTATATTATGGCGGACAAAAAGATTGTGGCCCACGGCAGCGCGCAGGCGTTGCAAGAGAATGACGACCCGCGTGTGCGTCAGTTCCTGGATGGCATTGCAGACGGGCCGGTCCCGTTCCGCTATCCTGCGGGCGATTATCACTCTGATTTACTCGGAACAGGGAGTTAAGCTACTCATGCTGTTAAATGCACTGGCGACGCTGGGACATAAGGGGATTAAAACTCTCAGAACGTTCGGGCGCGCCGGGTTAATGTTGTTCAATGCGCTGGTCGGCAAACCGGAATTTCGTAAGCACGCGCCGTTGCTGGTGCGCCAGCTTTATAATGTGGGCGTCCTGTCGATGCTGATCATTATTGTTTCTGGCGTGTTTATCGGCATGGTGCTGGGGCTGCAGGGCTATCTGGTACTTACCACCTATAGCGCGGAAACCAGTCTGGGGATGTTAGTGGCACTGTCGCTGCTGCGTGAACTCGGTCCGGTTGTCGCCGCGTTGTTATTTGCGGGGCGTGCAGGCTCTGCACTCACCGCTGAAATTGGCCTGATGCGCGCGACCGAGCAGCTTTCCAGTATGGAAATGATGGCTGTCGATCCCCTGCGCCGGGTGATCTCTCCGCGATTCTGGGCGGGCGTGATTTCGCTGCCGATGCTGACGATTTTGTTTGTGGCCGTCGGGATCTGGGGCGGTTCTCTGGTCGGCGTAAGCTGGAAGGGGATTGATGCTGGCTTCTTCTGGTCCGCGATGCAGAGTGCCGTCGACTGGCGTCTGGATCTGGTCAACTGTTTGATTAAAAGCGTGGTGTTCGCCATTACGGTAACCTGGATTGCATTATTCAATGGGTATGATGCGATTCCGACCTCGGCGGGAATCAGCCGGGCAACCACACGCACCGTTGTGCACTCGTCGCTGGCCGTTCTGGGTCTGGACTTTGTACTGACCGCATTGATGTTTGGGAATTGAGTTCATGCAAACGAAAAAAAATGAAATTTGGGTGGGGATCTTCTTATTAGCCGCATTGCTTGCCGCGCTGTTTATCTGCCTGAAGGCGGCCAATGTGACCTCTATGCGCACAGAACCGACCTACACGATTTACGCGACATTCGATAATATCGGCGGCCTGAAAGTGCGCTCGCCGGTGCGTATCGGTGGTGTGGTGGTGGGGCGCGTGGCGGATATCTCTCTGGATCCGAAGACCTATTTACCGCGCGTGACGCTGGACATAGAAGAGCGCTATAACCACATCCCTGATACCAGTTCGCTGAGCATCCGGACGTCCGGTCTGCTGGGGGAACAGTATCTGGCGCTTAACGTTGGTTTTGAAGATCCTGAGCTGGGAACGTCTATCCTCAAAGATGGCGGCACAATCCAGGACACCAAATCCGCGATGGTGCTGGAAGATATGATTGGTCAGTTCCTTTACAACAGCAACAGTAAAGGCGATGACAATAAGAATTCTGGCGATGCGTCGGCGCCGACCGAAGGCCATAATGAAGCCACTGGGCCTGCGGGCACAACGAATTAATCTCAGGAGAATCGAATTATGCTTAAGCGTTTAATGATGGTGGCTCTGCTGGTGATTGCACCGCTGAGCACCGCCATTGCAGCCGATCAGACCAACCCTTACAAGTTGATGAATGAAGCGGCGCAGAAAACCTTCGACCGCCTGAAAAACGAACAGCCGAAAATCCGTTCTAATCCGGACTATCTGCGTGACGTGGTTGACCAGGAACTGCTGCCGTATGTGCAGGTGAAATATGCTGGCGCGCTGGTGTTGGGGCGTTACTACAAAGAAGCCACTCCGGCTCAGCGTGAAGCCTACTTCGCCGCGTTTCGTGAATACCTGAAACAGGCCTACGGCCAGGCGCTGGCGATGTATCACGGTCAGACGTATCAGATTGCTCCGGAACAACCGTTGGGTGATGCGAGCATCGTTCCGATCCGTGTAACCATTCTCGATCCCAACGGCCGTCCTCCGGTGCGTCTGGACTTCCAGTGGCGTAAAAACACTCAGACGGGTCACTGGCAGGCCTATGACATGATCGCAGAAGGCGTCAGCATGATCACTACCAAACAGAACGAGTGGAGCGATCTGCTGCGTACTAAAGGGATCGATGGACTGACGGCGCAACTGAAATCTATCGCGCAGCAAAAAATCACGCTGGAAGAGAAGAAGTAATGACTCAGTCACTCAACTGGATGCGTGACGGTGACAAGCTGGCGCTGGTGGGAGAACTGGACCAGGATGTGCTTAATCCTTTGTGGGATGCGCGCATTGAAGCAATGACCGGTGTCACCTGCATCGACCTCAGTCAGGTTTCTCGAGTGGATACGGGGGGACTGGCGCTGCTGGTCCATCTCATCAGTCTGGCGAAACAGCAGGGCAACAACGTGTCGTTGTCGGGGGTGAATGACAAAGTCTTTACCCTGGCGGAACTCTATAATCTGCCTGCTGACGTGCTTCCGCGTCAGTAATATCAGTACGTTATTATCTACAGCCTCGCTGGATTGACCCGCGAGGCTTTTTGCTTATTTATGACAGCGCAACTTTGCTCTAAGATGTTGGGCTGTATTCACAATCTGACGAATGAAGAGCCCATGGAAAATAATGAAATTCAGAGCGTGCTGATGAACGCACTCTCCCTCCAGGAAGTCCACGTCTCTGGCGATGGCAGTCACTTTCAGGTTATTGCCGTGGGTGAGATGTTTGACGGCATGAGCCGGGTGAAGAAGCAGCAGTCGGTCTATGCGCCGCTGATGGAGTACATTGCGGACAATCGCATTCATGCCCTGTCGATCAAAGCGTATACCCCCGCAGAATGGGCGCGCGATCGCAAACTAAACGGTTTTTGAGTTACGGGTGTCACACCGGTAACGACGATGAATTTTAACTGAGAACAACATCATGGATAAATTTCGTGTACAAGGGCCAACCCGGCTCGAGGGCGAAGTCACAATTTCTGGCGCGAAAAACGCCGCTCTGCCGATCCTTTTTGCGGCGTTGCTGGCGGAAGAGCCGGTAGAGATCCAGAACGTCCCGAAACTGAAGGACGTTGATACCTCGATGAAACTGCTAAGTCAGCTTGGCGCCAAAGTGGAACGCAATGGCTCCGTGCACATCGATGCCCGCGACGTTAATGTTTTCTGCGCACCGTATGACCTGGTAAAAACCATGCGCGCATCAATTTGGGCGCTGGGACCGTTGGTGGCCCGTTTTGGTCAGGGCCAGGTTTCTCTGCCTGGCGGTTGCACGATCGGCGCACGTCCGGTTGACCTGCATATCACCGGTCTGGAGCAACTAGGCGCCACGATCACGCTGGAAGAAGGCTATGTGAAAGCCTCCGTGGATGGCCGTCTGAAAGGCGCGCATATCGTCATGGATAAAGTCAGCGTTGGCGCAACGGTCACCATCATGTGTGCCGCCACGCTGGCGGAAGGCACCACCATCATTGAAAACGCCGCACGTGAACCAGAAATTGTCGACACGGCCAACTTCCTGATTGCGCTGGGAGCGAAAATTTCCGGCCAGGGTACCGATCGTATCACCATCGAAGGCGTAGAACGTCTGGGCGGTGGTGTCTATCGCGTATTGCCGGACCGTATCGAAACCGGGACTTTCCTGGTCGCAGCGGCAATTTCTCGCGGCAAAATCCTCTGTCGTAACGCGCAGCCGGATACGCTGGACGCGGTACTGGCGAAACTGCGCGATGCCGGCGCGGATATCGAAGTGGGTGAAGACTGGATTAGCCTCGACATGCACGGTAAACGTCCGAAAGCTGTCAACGTGCGCACCGCACCGCACCCGGCATTCCCGACGGACATGCAGGCCCAGTTCACGCTGCTGAACCTGGTAGCGGAAGGGACCGGATTCATTACGGAAACCGTGTTTGAAAACCGCTTTATGCACGTGCCTGAGCTGAGCCGTATGGGCGCTCATGCCGAAATCGAAAGCAATACCGTGATTTGTCACGGTGTGGATAAGCTCTCCGGTGCGCAGGTGATGGCAACGGATCTGCGTGCGTCGGCCAGTCTGGTGCTGGCGGGATGTATTGCAGAAGGGACGACGGTCGTGGATCGTATTTATCATATCGATCGCGGATACGAGCGTATCGAAGATAAACTGCGCGCCCTTGGTGCCAATATCGAGCGCGTGAAAGCCGAATAAGCGTCAATGAAATCAGTAGCCCCATTGCCAATGGCTGGGGCTACTGCTTTGTGCCTTACTCTACATCCTGCTTGTCACGACGTGACGCCCGCATCATGCGCGTTCTGTCGATAAACGCATGAGTTTTTGCGTCATGGTATCGTGAAGGCCAGATCACCCAGGGATCCGTTCCGAGCGCTTTCGCAATGATCAGCTCGCCTTTCGGCCATGGTCGGGTTAAGGCGTTTGCCAGCGTGGAGGAACTTAATCCGTTTCTGCGTGACTCGGCAGCCATTGATGTCCCTCTTTTACGTAATCCAGCAATGATATCTGCCGGATGCCAGTCAATGAGTTTGCTCTCCATTTATCCCCTCGTTTATGGTCATTCATCGTTGATTTGCACCATCAATTTGCAGAAGACACTATACTCCCAGAGAATTGTTGTTCTAATATGTTCAAGTAAAGAGTTTGAATATTCAGAATTTATTAAGAGTTATTGCTTTGCTTGCAGCGGAATAGAGAGGTTTGGTGGGTTTTATTAGATCTTTTATGAATCATCCCGCGCAGAGTGGTGGGATGATTCCATCGTTATTAGCGATCGCGCTGGACGGCGATATGCGCCAGGCCGATCAACGCTTCGCGCCATTGCGAATCCGGCAGCACCTGCAGCGCGGCGATGGCTTTGTCAGCCTCTTCTTCCGCACGCTGACGTGTCCATTCCAGTGAGCCGCAGGCGTTCATCGCTTCCAGCACGGGCTCCAGGAGATGTCGGCCATTGCCTTGCTCGATCGCATGGCGAATCATTTGTGCCTGCTCTGGCGTACCGTTACGCATCGCATGTAGCAGCGGTAACGTCGGTTTGCCTTCGTTCAGGTCATCACCGACATTTTTACCGAGCTGTTCGCCGTCGGCGTTATAGTCCAGCAGATCGTCAATCAACTGGAATGCAGTGCCCAGATAGCGACCATAGTCCTGCAGTCCTTTTTCCTCGGCTTCACTACAGCCCGCGAGGAGACCGGAACACTGCGCTGCCGCTTCAAACAGACGCGCTGTTTTACTGTAGATCACCCGCATATAGCTGTCTTCCGTAATATCCGGGTCGTTAACGTTCATTAACTGCAGGACTTCACCTTCAGCAATGACGTTTACGGCTTCAGACATCACCTCCAGCACTTTCAGGGAGCCGAGGCTGGTCATCATCTGGAAAGCTCGGGTATAGATAAAATCGCCAACCAGCACGCTGGCGGCATTACCAAACGCAGCGTTCGCCGTGGCTTTACCCCGGCGCATATCGGATTCATCCACTACATCGTCATGAAGCAGGGTGGCGGTGTGGATAAATTCGATCAATGCCGCAATCGTGACATGGGCATTTCCCTGATAGCCAACGGCGCGCGCCGCGAGGACGGCAATCATCGGGCGAATGCGTTTACCGCCACCGCTCACAATGTAATAGCCTAACTGATTGATCAGTTGGACGTCGGAATTAAGCTGTTCAAGGATTGTCGCATTGACACCCGCCATATCTTGCGCGGTTAACTCGTTGATTTTTTCTAAATTCATCGCAAAAGCCGGGCTTTTCGCCCCGTTTACCTCATCATGCGGCAAGGTAACTTAGGGTTTAGGGTTAGAAATATATGCTGATTGTACTGAAAAAACGCCGCAGATAAACGTTACCGTACACGTTGTGTTTTTTTTCTTCATGTATTGACTGTAGCACTTGTCAAAGGCTCACGTTTTGCGTAATATTCGCGCCCTATTGTGAATATTTATAGCGCACTCTGAATCATTGAAAAGGTGTGCGCGGAAGCGGAGTTTTTTATGTACGCGGTTTTCCAAAGTGGTGGTAAACAACACCGAGTAAGCGAAGGTCAGACCGTTCGCCTGGAAAAGCTGGACATCGCAACTGGCGAATCTATTGAATTCGCTGAAGTTCTGATGATCGCAAACGGTGAAGAAGTCAAAATCGGCGTTCCTTTCGTTGATGGCGGCGTTATCAAAGCTGAAGTTGTTGCTCACGGTCGTGGCGAGAAAGTTAAAATCGTTAAGTTTCGTCGTCGTAAACACTATCGTAAGCAGCAGGGCCATCGTCAGTGGTTCACTGATGTGAAAATTACTGGCATCAGCGCCTAAGACCTGAGGAGAGATTTAAATGGCACATAAAAAGGCTGGCGGCTCAACTCGTAACGGTCGCGATTCAGAAGCTAAACGCCTGGGCGTTAAGCGTTTCGGTGGCGAATCCGTTCTGGCGGGTAGCATCATCGTTCGTCAACGTGGTACCAAGTTCCACGCTGGCACTAACGTAGGTTGCGGTCGTGACCACACTCTGTTTGCTAAAGCAGACGGTAAAGTGAAATTTGAAGTTAAAGGCCCGAACAACCGTAAATACATCAGCATCGTTGCTGAGTAAGTTTTTCGTGGTCCGGTAACGGATAAAAGCCCCGCACCCTGTTGCGGGGCTTTTTACATTCGACGACCGGTAAATATGCTCGTGAAACCGCTTTGTACCGGATAACGAGCCCTTGCAGGGAAACGGGCATGAAGCAGCAGGCTGGCATTGGTATTCTTTTGGCGCTCACAACGGCGGTGTGTTGGGGGGCTTTGCCAATTGCTATGAAGCAGGTGCTGGAGGTGATGGAGCCTCCTACCATCGTTTTTTACCGTTTTTTAATCGCCAGTATTGGCCTCGGAGCGATTCTGGCCGCGAAGCGTAAGCTTCCGCCGCTGCGAATTTTTCGCAAAGCGCGCTGGCTGGTTCTGCTGGCGATTGCTACCGGTGGGCTTTTTGGCAACTTCATCCTGTTTAGCTCTTCCCTGCAGTATTTAAGCCCAACGGCTTCGCAGGTGATCGGCCAACTGTCGCCAGTGGGCATGATGGTCGCGAGCGTATTTATCCTTAAAGAGAAAATGCGCGGTACGCAGATTGTCGGCGCGATAATGCTGATGTGCGGACTGGTGATGTTCTTCAACACCAGTCTGATCGAAATTTTTACCAGGCTGACCGATTACACCTGGGGCGTCATTTTTGGCGTCGGTGCTGCTACGGTCTGGGTAAGCTATGGTGTCGCGCAAAAGGTGTTATTGCGGCGTCTGGCATCACCGCAGATCCTGTTTTTACTGTACACTTTATGTACGATAGCGCTATTGCCGCTGGCGAAGCCCGGCGTGATAGCCCAGCTCAATGACTGGCAGCTTGCCTGTTTAATTTTCTGTGGGCTGAATACACTGGTAGGATATGGCGCCCTGGCGGAAGCGATGGCGCGTTGGCAGGCAGCGCAGGTGAGCGCATTAATCACACTCACCCCGCTGTTTACGCTGTTATTTTCAGATCTTTTATCTATGGCCTGGCCCGATTTCTTCGCCAGACCGATGTTAAACCTTCTCGGTTATCTCGGTGCGTTTGTCGTGGTTGCGGGCGCGATGTACTCCGCCATTGGTCATCGTATTTGGGGCGGATTACGTAAGCATGAATCGGTGGTATCGCAGCCCCGCTCAGGCGAATGATTTACGGAGAGTAAAATGAAGTTTGTTGATGAAGCAACGATTCTGGTCGTTGCAGGCGATGGCGGCAATGGTTGCGTAAGCTTCCGCCGTGAGAAATACATCCCGAAAGGCGGCCCGGACGGCGGCGATGGCGGTGATGGTGGCGACGTCTGGATGGAAGCCGACGAAAACCTGAACACCCTGATCGATTACCGTTTTGAGAAATCTTTCCGCGCAGAACGAGGCCAGAATGGCGCCAGCCGTGACTGTACCGGTAAACGCGGGAAAGATGTCACGATTAAAGTGCCGGTAGGTACGCGTGTGATCGATCAGGGCACGGGCGAAACCATGGGCGACATGACTAAGCACGGTCAGCGTCTGATGGTCGCAAAAGGCGGCTGGCACGGTCTGGGTAACACCCGTTTCAAATCTTCCGTCAACCGTACGCCACGTCAGAAAACGATGGGGACGCCGGGTGACAAGCGTGATCTGCTGCTGGAGCTGATGCTGCTGGCGGATGTGGGCATGCTGGGGATGCCAAATGCCGGTAAATCGACTTTTATCCGTGCGGTCTCTGCGGCGAAGCCTAAAGTGGCGGATTATCCGTTTACCACGCTGGTGCCGAGCCTCGGTGTTGTCCGTATGGATAACGAGAAAAGCTTTGTGGTGGCGGACATTCCGGGGCTGATTGAAGGCGCTGCGGAAGGTGCCGGTCTGGGCATCCGCTTCCTGAAACACCTTGAGCGTTGCCGCGTACTACTGCATCTCATCGACATCGATCCTATCGACGGTTCCGATCCGGTTGAGAATGCGCGCATCATCATCGGCGAGCTGGAAAAATACAGTCAGGATCTGGCAGCTAAACCGCGCTGGTTAGTGTTCAACAAGATCGATTTGCTGGACAAAGCCGAAGCGGAAGAGAAAGCCAAAGCTATCGCGCAGGCGCTGGGCTGGGAAGATAAATACTATCTGATCTCTGCCGCCAGCCAACTGGGCGTGAAAGATCTCTGCTGGGATGTGATGACCTTTATTATCGAGAACCCGATTACTCAGGCGGAAGAAGCGAAGCAGCCAGAGAAAGTCGAGTTCATGTGGGATGATTATCATCGCCAACAAATCGCTGAAGTGGAAGAAGAAGCGGAAGACGACTGGGATGACGACTGGGACGAAGACGACGAAGAAGGCGTCGAGTTCATCTATAAGCGTTAATCTCAGGAAAACCCCGGACATGTTGCCGGGGTTTTTGTTTTTGCGGACTCAGTTATTCTGATAGATATCTTTGTACAATCGGCTTTCAAAGCGAACCAGAGGAATGCGGCGGTTACGTTGATCGGCAGGTTCTACCGCATAACCCGACAGATATTGTACAAACGCCATCCGTTGCCCGCTGGCGGTGGTAATAAAGCCTGCCAGGTTGTACACCCCCTGCAATGATCCCGTTTTCGCTGAGACCTTACCATCGACGCCCGCCTGATGCAGACCCGCACGGTACTGCAGAGAGCCGTCATAGCCCGCCAGCGGCAGCATTGAGATGAAATTCAGCTCGTTGTCATGCTGCGCGATGTATTGCAGAACCTGCATCATGGTGGCAGGGGCGATCAGGTTATGGCGCGACAGGCCGGAGCCATCGGCAATAATCGTGTTGCCAATATCGACTCCGGCTTGTTGACGCAGGATCTGCCGCACAGCATCGGAGCCCGCACGCCACGTTCCCGGTACATTAAACCGTGCGTGACCAATCATTCGGAAGACGGTGTCGGCAATCATGTTGTCCGACTTTTTCAGCATAATCTTAAGCAGATCGTGCAGCGGCGCAGACTGCTTACTGGCCACAATGGTGCCTGGCTCATTAACCTGTGTCTGGCGTAATAAGGTTCCGCTGTAGGTGATACCGGCCTGTTTGAGTTCATCTTTCAGGATCGCCCCGGCATAGCTGGCGCCGTCCTGAATGGCAAATGCCAGCGGCAGAGGGTCGGCACGCTGCGGCAGACACCCGGTCAACGTGAAGCGGTTTAAATCGCCCGGAACCACGTCCAGTTCACAATATTGCGCCTCCGCAGAGCCGCGTGGGAGGGTGCGAACCTGGCTGAACATGGTGACCGGGTAGTAAGACGCTACGCGAATATAGGCCAAATCGTTCGCTTTTTGCGCGCTGTAGAGCGAAATCGAGAAGCAGTTTCGATCGACAATGGCGGCCGCAGGCGGCGCGCTGAAGCACTGGGTCATGTCGTTCCAGGGCCATCCCGGCGCTTTATCGTGACTGGCAAAAACAGAGGTATCAATCAGGACGTTTCCGGTGATTTGCGTGACGCCTGCTTTTTTCAGGTTCGCCACCATATTCCGAATATCCTGCCTTTTTAGCGTCGGATCGGCACCAAATCGCGCCACTAAATCACCTTTGAGAACGCCCGCATCAACGCTGCCTTTGGTCTCCAGCGTGGTGGTAAAGCGGAAGTCAGGGCCAAGCTGAATTAAGGCCGCCAGCGCGGTAATCACTTTCTGCGTACTGGCAGGAAGTGCCATTTGCTGACTATGATAATCAATTGCGGGGGTCGGGGCGCCGACCTTCTGGACCATGAGGGCAAGGTTAGCTCCGGCAGGGAGCTGGTTGATGTACTCGTCAACGTTCGCGGCCTGGACGCTGAACGCTACACTGGTGGTCAATCCGATGATAAATCTGGAAAATCGCATAATCTCGCGCTAACAACCTGGAAACAAGCCGACATACTACGGCGCAATGCCCTGGAAAGTAAACGATGACCCATAGGGAACTCCAGGGTAAAATGAGTATCAAATTAAGAATTGTAGCTGACCTGGACCTTGCGTCCGGGTCGGTATTTTTTTGCTTCTGGTCCGGGTATGACGCCATACCGGGGCAGGCTTAACAGCCGGGGCATAGCAATCGCCCCCTACAGGAATGTTCAAGAGGTATAACAAATGCAAGCGATTCCGATGACCTTACGTGGTGCAGAAAAATTACGCGAAGAGCTGGATTTTCTGAAATCTGTGCGCCGCCCTGAAATTATCGCCTCTATTGCCGAAGCGCGTGAGCATGGCGATCTGAAAGAGAATGCGGAATATCATGCGGCGCGTGAACAGCAGGGGTTCTGTGAAGGTCGTATCAAAGACATCGAAGCGAAGCTGTCGAATGCACAGGTCATTGATGTCACCAAAATGCCGAATAACGGTCGCGTTGTCTTTGGCGCGACGGTCACCGTTCTGAACCTTGATAATGACGAAGAGCAGACCTGGCGTATCGTGGGCGATGACGAAGCGGACTTCAAACAGAACCTGATTTCCGTCAATTCGCCGATTGCACGCGGCCTGATTGGCAAAGAACAGGATGACGTCGTGGTGATCAAAACGCCAGGCGGCGAAGTCGAATATGAAATCACTAAGGTAGAATACCTGTAAGTGCTCAAGATGTTGATGTATTGTAAAGAAAGGAAAAAGGCCGCATAGCGGCCTTTTATCAACGAAGAGAGCGTGGCATTTTGCTCTCCTGCTTGCGGGAAATCCCTCGTTTTACACAGGTTTTGTGTTCGACTTTAGGATATTCTTAGCGTGGCAGCGAGATTTTGCGTTCTTTACTCGGGCGATAAAGCACCAGCATTTTACCGATGACCTGTACATTACAGGCGCCGGTTTCGCGCACGATAGCGTCCACGATCAAGGTTTTTGTTTCGCGATCTTCAGACGCGACTTTCACCTTGATGAGTTCATGGTGCTCTAACGCTTGTTCAATCTCGGCCAGTACCCCTTCGGTCAAACCATTATTGCCAAGCATAACGACCGGCTTGAGCGGATGTGCCAGACCTTTCAGGTGCTGTTTTTGTTTAGTACTCAGATTCATCGTATATTTTTGCTTACGTTGGGATTGAAAACGGGTCATTCTACCGCCATCTCCCATATATCGCCAAATAGTGCGTGGAAATTTACGCCGTATGGCAACGATGTTCTGCCCCGATGGGAAAGTTAAATGACAGGTAAGAAGCGTTCTGCCAGCTCGAGTCGCTGGCTTCAGGAACACTTTAGCGATAAATATGTTCAAGAGGCACAGAAAAAGGGGTTGCGTTCCCGTGCCTGGTTTAAACTTGATGAAATACAGCAAAGTGACAAACTTTTTAAGCCGGGGATGACGGTAGTCGATCTCGGTGCTGCGCCAGGAGGCTGGTCACAGTATGTGGTCTCGCAGATTGGCGGCAAAGGCCGTATCATCGCTTGTGATCTTTTACCTATGGATCCTATCGTTGGTGTGGACTTTCTTCAGGGCGATTTTCGTGATGAACTTGTCATGAAAGCGCTGCTGGAACGCGTGGGTGACAGTAAAGTCCAGGTTGTCATGTCAGATATGGCACCAAACATGAGCGGAACACCAGCGGTGGATATCCCCCGTGCCATGTATCTGGTGGAACTGGCGTTAGAAATGTGTCGTGATGTGCTAGCGCCGGGTGGCAGTTTTGTAGTGAAGGTGTTCCAGGGCGAAGGTTTCGATGAGTACCTAAGGGAAATTCGCTCCCTGTTTACGAAGGTGAAAGTTCGTAAACCGGACTCTTCTCGCGCACGTTCGCGTGAAGTGTATATTGTAGCGACCGGGCGTAAACCATAACTGGTCGATTTCAGACGAAAGTTTGAAAGACGCTGGATATAGAGTATCCTGACGCTGTTTTTAACACAGTTGTAATAAGAGGTTAATCCCTTGAGTGACATGGCGAAAAACCTAATACTCTGGCTGGTCATTGCCGTTGTGCTGATGTCAGTATTCCAGAGCTTTGGGCCCAGCGAGTCTAATGGCCGTAAGGTGGATTACTCTACCTTCCTGCAAGAGGTCAACAACGACCAGGTTCGTGAAGCACGTATCAACGGACGTGAGATCAACGTTACCAAGAAAGATAGTAACCGTTACACGACCTACATTCCGGTAAGCGATCCGAAGCTGCTTGATAACCTGCTGACTAAGAACGTCAAGGTTGTGGGTGAACCACCAGAAGAACCGAGCCTGTTGGCTTCCATCTTCATTTCCTGGTTCCCAATGCTGCTGTTGATCGGCGTCTGGATTTTCTTTATGCGTCAGATGCAGGGCGGCGGTGGCAAAGGTGCCATGTCGTTCGGTAAGAGCAAAGCGCGCATGCTGACGGAAGATCAGATCAAAACCACGTTTGCCGACGTCGCAGGCTGTGACGAAGCGAAAGAAGAGGTAGCGGAACTGGTTGAATACCTGCGCGAGCCGAGCCGCTTCCAGAAACTGGGCGGTAAAATCCCGAAAGGCGTCCTGATGGTCGGTCCTCCGGGTACCGGTAAAACCTTGCTGGCGAAAGCCATTGCAGGTGAAGCGAAGGTTCCATTCTTTACGATTTCAGGTTCTGACTTCGTGGAAATGTTCGTCGGTGTTGGTGCATCTCGTGTGCGTGACATGTTCGAACAGGCCAAGAAAGCAGCACCGTGCATTATCTTCATCGATGAAATCGATGCCGTAGGTCGCCAGCGTGGCGCAGGTCTGGGTGGCGGTCACGATGAACGTGAACAGACCCTGAACCAGATGCTGGTTGAGATGGATGGTTTCGAAGGTAACGAAGGCATCATCGTTATTGCAGCCACTAACCGACCGGACGTTCTTGACCCAGCACTGCTGCGTCCTGGCCGTTTCGACCGTCAGGTTGTGGTCGGCTTGCCGGATGTGCGTGGTCGTGAACAAATCCTGAAAGTACATATGCGTCGCGTACCGCTGGCGCCGGATATCGACGCGGCAATCATTGCCCGTGGTACGCCGGGCTTCTCCGGTGCGGACCTGGCGAACCTGGTGAACGAAGCGGCACTGTTTGCTGCTCGTGGCAACAAGCGCGTCGTGTCGATGGTTGAGTTCGAGAAAGCGAAAGACAAAATCATGATGGGTGCGGAACGTCGCTCCATGGTGATGACGGAAGCGCAGAAAGAATCAACCGCGTACCACGAAGCAGGCCATGCGATTATTGGTCGCCTGGTACCGGAACACGATCCGGTGCATAAAGTGACGATTATCCCGCGCGGTCGTGCGCTGGGTGTGACCTTCTTCCTGCCTGAAGGCGATGCGATCAGCGCCAGCCGCCAGAAGCTGGAAAGTCAGATTTCCACGCTGTACGGCGGTCGTCTGGCAGAAGAGATCATCTACGGTGTTGAACATGTTTCTACCGGTGCGTCGAACGACATTAAAGTGGCCACTAACCTGGCGCGTAACATGGTGACCCAGTGGGGCTTCTCCGACAAACTCGGTCCGCTGTTGTATGCGGAAGAAGAGGGCGAAGTATTCCTCGGTCGTAGCGTTGCAAAAGCGAAACATATGTCCGATGAAACCGCGCGTATCATCGACCAGGAAGTGAAAGCACTGATTGAGCGTAACTACAATCGTGCACGCCAGCTCCTGAATGACAACATGGACATCCTGCACGCCATGAAAGATGCGCTCATGAAATATGAGACCATCGATGCGCCGCAGATTGATGACCTGATGGCTCGCCGCGATGTTCGCCCGCCAGCTGGCTGGGAAGAACCGGGCTCTAACAATTCTGACAACAATGGCACGCCTCGTGCGCCGCGCCCGGTTGATGAACCGCGCACGCCGAACCCAGGTAATACCATGTCAGAGCAGTTAGGCGACAAATAAGTTACCGTTGTTGATGACTGCGTTTAATTGAAAACCCTGGGGCTTGCTCCGGGGTTTTTTCTTATCAATTTATACCAGGGATAACACCATGAAACTCTATGCCCAGGGCACTTCACTGGATCTCAGCCATCCTCATGTGATGGGGATCCTTAACGTCACGCCAGACTCTTTCTCGGATGGTGGAACGCACAACACGCTGATTGAGGCAGTGAAACATGCCAATCTGATGATTAATGCCGGGGCGACTATCATTGATGTCGGCGGTGAGTCTACGCGCCCCGGTGCGGCGGATGTGAGTGTGGAAGAGGAACTGGCGCGTGTTATCCCGGTGGTTGAGGCGATTGCCCAACGTTTTGAAGTCTGGATTTCTGTTGATACCTCAAAGCCTGAAGTGATCCGCGAATCGGCAAGAGTCGGTGCTCACATCATTAACGATATTCGCTCGCTCTCTGAACCCGGCGCGCTGGAGGCGGCGGCAGAAACCGGTTTACCGGTTTGTCTGATGCATATGCAGGGACAGCCGAAGACCATGCAGGAAGCGCCCAAATATGAGGACGTGTTTGCGGAGGTAAATCGCTACTTTATTGAGCAAATAGCACGTTGTGAAAGGGCAGGCATCGCAAAAGAGAAATTGTTGCTCGACCCGGGATTCGGTTTCGGTAAAAATCTCTCCCATAACTATACATTACTGGCGCGACTGGCTGAATTTCACCATTTTAACCTGCCGCTGCTGGTGGGAATGTCACGTAAATCGATGGTGGGCCAACTGCTCAATGTGGGCCCATCAGAGCGTCTGAGCGGTAGCCTTGCCTGTGCGGTCATTGCTGCTATGCAGGGGGCGCAGATCATTCGTGTCCATGACGTCAAAGAAACCGTAGAAGCGATGCGTGTGGTGGAAGCCACATTGTCCGCAAAGGAAAACAAACGCTATGAGTAACCGTAAATATTTTGGCACTGATGGGATCCGGGGCCGTGTGGGCGATGCGCCGATTACGCCTGATTTTGTACTGAAGTTGGGCTGGGCGGCCGGTAAAGTCCTGGCGCGCCACGGCTCGCGTAAAATCATCATCGGCAAAGATACCCGTATTTCCGGTTACATGCTGGAGTCAGCACTTGAAGCGGGTCTGGCGGCAGCAGGGTTGTCCGCCTCGTTTACGGGCCCAATGCCGACGCCTGCAGTTGCTTACCTGACGCGTACTTTCCGCGCCGAAGCCGGGATTGTGATCTCCGCATCGCATAACCCGTTCTATGACAACGGTATTAAATTCTTCTCCATCGACGGTACCAAACTACCCGACGCCGTCGAAGAAGCCATTGAAGCGGAGATGGAAAAAGAGATCACCTGTGTGGACTCCGCTGAGCTCGGTAAAGCCAGCCGCATCGTTGATGCAGCAGGGCGCTACATTGAATTTTGCAAAGGCACCTTTCCGAACGAGTTAAGCCTGAACGAACTTAAAATTGTGGTGGATTGCGCTAACGGGGCAACCTACCACATTGCGCCTAACGTGCTGCGTGAACTGGGTGCGAAAGTGATTACCATTGGCTGTGAGCCCAATGGCGTGAATATTAACGAAGAAGTCGGTGCCACCGATGTGCGTGCCTTGCAGGCCCGCGTGCTCGCGGAAAAAGCCGATCTGGGTATCGCGCTGGATGGCGACGGTGACCGCGTGATCATGGTTGACCATGAAGGCAATAAAGTCGATGGCGATCAGATCATGTATATCATCGCCCGTGAAGCCCTGCGTCAGGGACAACTGCGCGGTGGCGCGGTCGGGACGCTGATGAGCAATATGGGGCTGGAACTGGCGCTCAAGCAACTCGGCATTCCGTTTACCCGTGCGAAAGTCGGTGACCGCTACGTGCTGGAAAAAATGCAGGAAAAAGGCTGGCGTATCGGGGCGGAAAACTCTGGTCACGTCATTCTGCTGGATAAAACCACCACCGGTGACGGCATTGTTGCCGGTTTGCAGGTAGTAGCGGCGATGGTGCGTAACCACATGAGCCTTCACGATCTCTGCAGCGGCATGAAAATGTTCCCGCAGATCCTGGTAAATGTGCGTTACACCGCCGGTAGCGGCGATCCGCTGGAAAATGATACGGTGAAAGCCGTGACTGCGGACGTAGAATCTGCGCTGGGAAGTCGTGGGCGTGTATTGCTGCGTAAATCGGGCACTGAGCCGTTAATCCGCGTGATGGTTGAAGGCGAAGATGAAGCCCTGGTGACCGAGTTTGCCCATCGCATTGCGGATGCGGTTAAAGCGGTGTAATACAGACTTAACTGCATAAAAAGGCGGCATTTGCTGCCTTTTTATTAAAGGGAAACCCGGCTTTTGCTGTTTTTTTCCGCAGTTGATACAATGCACTAAAATTGCCCTTGCGAAGGTCATTCGCTTTGGTTAGTATTCACACCCGCTTCAGTGGGAAACAGTAAAATATCCCGCTTTATTGGTTAGAAGCAATTGGTATGCGGCAACTCCGCAAGGAACAGGTTGATTATGTACGAAGCTCTTTTGGTAGTTTTCCTTATTGTGGCAATTGCCCTTGTGGGCTTGATCATGCTGCAGCAAGGTAAAGGCGCTGATATGGGAGCCTCCTTCGGAGCAGGCGCTTCCGCTACGCTGTTTGGTTCAAGTGGTTCTGGTAACTTCATGACCCGTATGACGGCTGTGCTGGCGACGTTGTTCTTTATCATCAGTCTGGTGCTGGGCAATATCAACAGCAACAAAACCAATAAAGGAAGTGAGTGGGAAAATCTGAGCGCGCCGGCGAAAACCGAACAGCCTCAGCCAACTGCTCCGGCTAAGCCGACCAGCGATATCCCACAGTAAGATTTCTGTGCCGAGGTGGTGGAATTGGTAGACACGCTACCTTGAGGTGGTAGTGCCCAATAGGGCTTACGGGTTCAAGTCCCGTCCTCGGTACCAATATTCAAGCAATGGACGTCAATAGACGTCCATTGTCGTATCTGAAGCCTGCGTAATGCTGATGTCCTTCCTCATTTTTACCCGCTCCTTTGATAACCCAGAATGCCTCTACGGCGATCTTACCGTTCGCTGGCGCATCAGGATGCGGATAAAAAGAACCCGGGACTAGCCCGGGCAGATATTGTCGATTAGGTTGGAGTTATTTGATAACCATACCCTGAAAAGTCAGTCAGGAGAACATCGACACGGCTTCTCTGTGCGGACTGAGATTGTTTCCAGAATACGGTCGCTTCAGTGCGTTATCATCGACTCAAAAATGGTACTTAATACCGATATTTGCCGAGGTATCACTGTAGCTCTTCGTTCCCACCTGATGTGCAAGGTTTGTCCAGAGAGTGAGGGTGTCCGTCACCTGACCCTCAAGACCCAGTTTCACTTCCCCGACATTGCGACTTCCAGCTTGTTCAAC
This sequence comes from Citrobacter sp. MGH 55, assembly GCF_016906145.1. Classification (NCBI taxonomy): domain Bacteria; kingdom Pseudomonadati; phylum Pseudomonadota; class Gammaproteobacteria; order Enterobacterales; family Enterobacteriaceae; genus Citrobacter; species Citrobacter sp. MGH 55. The sequence continues at coordinate 632,144 of NZ_CP070239.1, read as the reverse complement.
CCTGACGTTGTCCAGCGTGGCATTGACATTCCGGGTGTTGTGCAGCCAATTGACCTCACCGTAAACGGTAAGCTGCTTACCCCTGGTTTGCGCATTCAGCGTGTCGTACGAAAGATTCAGACCAAGACGTGTTTGGGTGCCGGCGCTACCGTCAACTCGTGTACCGTTCACTTCCTGATGAGGATCGGCTTTAATGCCACTCCAGATGACTTGTGCCTGCGGGGTGATGAAAAGCGAGCCATTTGCGCTCTGGTGCAGCGGTTGACGATAGCCACTCTCCAGTGAACCGCTCAGACCACTGATGTTATAACTTTCGCTCGCCACTCCATCGCCATTCACCGATGCGCGAAACGCACTGTATTGCAACCAGCTGTCGAAATACAAGCCGTTGCGGGACTCTGAATTTTGATACCAGGTGGCGTAAGTGCCCACGCTGTAGCCATGGAGGCTATTTTTGGCGTCATAATGTGTTTTTGTGGATTGCGTATTCCCGCGGCTGTAGCCATAGCCCGCCATGATGCCTACACCGAGTCTATCCTTTTCGCTGAATTGACCACTCCACAGTTCACCGCCTCCCTGAATGACATAGCTGTTTCCGCGCATCTGCAACTGACCGCTGCCGTCTTGTGATTTACTACGGAACGCCTGTTGCCGTAACCATATACTGGAATCTTGTGCCCGACCTTCACGATCTTTCAGGGTATGGCTGAAAAGACGATTTGCCGCTGCCATGTTGGCGAGATAGGCCCCGGCTTCAGGGCGATAAATTTGCGGTTTCTGCTCGGTTTCCGCAGCGGGCGATGGAGGTGCAACTGGCGTGTCATTGCCCGGTATTTCTGGTGATTCTGGTTCTTCAGGATCGTTGACCGGTATTTCCGGTTCCACAGGGTCCTCTGGCTCTGGTTCTGGAGCCAGTGCAGAGCGCAAATACCAGTCACCCTCATCCTGATGCAGGAAATATTCGTATGCCCCGGCCAGAGCGCGATTTTCAAGCGTAAACAGGCCATCTGATTGCCCGCCCACGCTTATCACTTCTATACCATCTACCGTTGTGGTGCCGGACCCATGGAAATTGTTTACATACAGTCTGGTGGTTCCGGCAGTATCACCTGTCACGACCAGTTTGTCGGTTGCTGAGCTATCATCGCCCAGCGCAGTATTCATGATTAACGTACCGCCACCCAGATAATTTCCGACAGTAATGGTTTTGAAGACGCCGTTCTCCCCCGGTGGAGTAAATGCCACTGTGCCTGTATTCGTCAGGCTCGTAATGTCGGAATCCCCTGTCACATTCCAGCGGCTGGTCTCATCCAGCGCCATACTGTACCCGCGAACAATACGACCGGTCATTGTTGATGAACCATTCAGGGCGATATTCAGCGCCGTGGCATTAGCAGAACGCGAAACCGCATCACCAAAAATGTGCGAATTGTCGTTGGCAGCGACGTTCACCACACCGGACTGGTACGCGCCGTTGTCTTCGACACTGATCGCTGTACCTGCCTCTCCGCCGCTACGTCCCGTCAGCGTCGAGCGGGTTAAATCAAGATTAAGGTCGGTATTAATCGTTCGCACTGCGTAGCCATCCCGGGTTTCAATATGGCTATCAACCATCGGTAACGCGCTGCTGGAGCTTATTGTCTGGTAGCCGACCAGCAAACCATGACTATTATTACCTGTCATGTTTATGCTGTTCTGATTGAATCTGATATCCGGGCTTCCGCCGAGAAACATCCCCGTCGAGTTATTGCCTGAAACTTGTGCTGTCAGGTTGTCAATATGGGCTGTGGCCTCATAAATATACGCACCAACACTGACGGCCGTAGAGTTATCACCTCTAAGCGTGAGTCGAATATCATTCAGGTAGGTTTTAGACCGGGTATTTTCCACACCGACACTGTCTTTACCATTCATGGTAATATCGATGTCTGTGGCGGTCAGGATTGTTGTCTGGGGTAAACCGCTCCCCCTCTGGGCAGCGATCATCCCGGTTGAGCGGTATCCGTGAGATGTGATATCGATGTTATCCAGTGTCAACTCTGTATTATCTATGACTTGCGCCCCTACGCCGGAGTAACCAAACGTCTCAATGGAAGAATTGGAGAGTGAAGAGGCAACATTTGCAGTTGCATCAATATAAAGTCCATGTGATCCCAGACCGCGTGTGACAATAGTGAGATTGTTCATCGCTGCGGAGACATTTCCGTGAGTGACAGTCACGGCATTTGACTGATAACCTCTTGTTTCAATCGAGAGGTTATTTAATGTGGCTCTGGTTGCAAGATCGCTCGGGGCCAGAGCATTCGAGACGGTAATGGCTGCCGGATTCGGCGGTAATGATGAGCTTGAATCATCCCCGTTATCCAGAACAGTAATCCGACTGTTCTCAATATTCAGCGTGGCGCCGCCGGTGACTTTAATTCCTGTATCATCTAAACCGTAGCTATCTCCACGAATGGTGATATCAGAATCATTGTTTATATCCAGGTGCGAGCCGGTGCCAGTAACCTTCACGCCTCGCCCAGTGGAGACTGTACTGTTGCTGATAACCGCAGATGCACCATTACTTACTTCGCCAAGATAGGCATAACTCCATAGTGATGTATTGGCAATATTTAATAGACTTCCAGCATCCTGAGCCAAAAAAAGCCGATCGTGATAAGAGCCTGACTGTGTGGTTGAAGTAAGACTGGCTGTCGAATTCGACAATCGAATTTCCCCACCGCCATATGCTCTCAAAAGCGTATATGTCGCACCATAAAGCGTACGGTCAGCATAAATCTCCACGTTGTTACCGCTGATGATACCTCCGGTGCGGTAAGCGTCCAGAACAACAGTGGAGGCGGTATTCGTATATTGTCCACCTGGCGTTAAGGTTATTATCTGGTTTGCGCCAGCCATAACGGTACCATCGTTGACCGCGATAGCCTTCCACGGTGCTAACGCCATCATGATCGTTATAGTAAGCATTTTTATTTTCAGACAATTATTTTCATTATAACTATACATAAGCAACATCCTTTTGCTTCTTTATTAACAATTGATTCAGATAATTACCAAATTGGTTTAATCTTCATCGTTTATGAAAAGAATATCGAGGATGACTTTTTGAGTGCAAATATAAAAATCCGAAAATCAGCGTTGAAGAACAATTTTCATTAGTTACGAGGTGAATGAAATACAGGATAAATAAATAAAAATTCGCTCAATTGGGAATAGAATAATATTTTTATCAATAATCCCAGGAGTGCTTTTTTGCTGTTACATTCTGATGTGTAGAAATTCTCTACTATATCCAGCAGATATCATTAATAAGTTATGCTCCATGGGATTGCACTTATCTGGCATAGATAAAAAAGGCCGCTTTCGCGGCCTTCATTTAATAATCAAATCGTTACTTCGCTTTGTTTTCCAGGTTTTCAACCTGGGGCAAACCAGTAGCCGAAGAGGCAGAAAGCAGCCCTGACTGTGCATAGCCGAACAGCTTCTCGCGGGTATCGGTGATGTCCAGGTTACGCATGGTCAACTGCCCAATACGATCGTCCGGTGAGAACACGGAGTCACCTTTCTCCATTGTCAGACGCTCTGGCTTGTAGGTCAGGTTGTCGGACACGGTATTGAGGATCGAATAGTCGTTGCCGCGACGCAGTTCCAGCGTCACTTCACCGGTAATCTGGCTGGCGACCCAACGCTGCAGACCATCACGCAACATCAGCGCCTGAGAGTCGAACCAACGGCCCTGATAGAGCAGGCGACCTAACTGACGGCCGTGGGCGTGGTACTGCTCGATGGTGTCTTCGTTGTGGATACCAGTCAGCAGACGCTCATAGGCGATATGCAGCAGCGCCATCCCAGGGGCTTCGTAAATACCGCGGCTTTTGGCTTCAATAATACGGTTTTCAATCTGGTCACTCATTCCCAGTCCGTGACGCCCGCCGATGCGGTTCGCTTCCAGCATCATTTCCACATCGTCACTGAAGGTCTTACCATTCAGCGCGACCGGATGACCCTGTTCGAAGCGAATGGTGACTTCTTCCGCGGCGATCTTCACGTTCTCATCCCAGAACTTCACGCCCATGATTGGGTTGACGATCTTAACGCTTGAGTTCAGAAACTCGAGGTCTTTGGCTTCGTGCGTCGCGCCGAGCATGTTGGAGTCCGTGGAGTAGGCCTTTTCGACGGACATTTTGTAGTCGAAACCGCAGGCGATCATAAACTCAGACATCTCATGACGACCGCCCAGTTCATCAATAAAGTCCGTATCCAGCCACGGTTTGTAGATCTGTAGTTCAGCGTTGGTCAGCAGGCCATAGCGATAGAAACGCTCGATGTCGTTTCCTTTATAGGTACTGCCGTCGCCCCAGATATTGACGCCGTCTTCTTTCATCGCTGCAACCAGCATAGTGCCGGTGACTGCACGACCCAGCGGCGTAGTATTGAAATAGGTGAGCCCGCCAGTGGTGTTATGGAATGCCCCACACTGAATCGCGGCGATACCTTCAGCAACCAGTTGTTTACGGCAGTCGATCAGTCGAGCGTTCTCTGCACCGTATTCCATTGCACGACGAGGGATCTCATCATAGTCCTCCTCGTCTGGCTGACCCAGGTTCGCAGTATATGCATATGGGACAGCCCCTTTTTGTCGCATCCACAGCAGTGCCGCGCTGGTGTCCAGGCCGCCGGAAAAAGCGATACCAATACGTTGACCTACCGGAAGATGCTTGAGAATCGTCGTCATAAAATAAAACCCTGCTTGATAGACTGATGGTGAGATCGGCTTTCTGCTCTCAGTGCATGTTTATGCAAAATAAATGAGTTTTCATTTAATCATCTTTTTACGAAGACAGGAAGAGTTTCGTGTTTATTTCCGTAAATTACGCTGATGACGGCATGTCAGGTTATGTCGTTAACAAGGTTGACACAATGGGGGGGGAATCAATATAATACGCGCAGATTTTACGTCCCGTCCTCGGTACCAAATCCCAGCAGTATTTGCATCTTTTACCCAAAACGAGTAAAATTTGCCACGTTTCAGGCGCGGGGTGGAGCAGCCTGGTAGCTCGTCGGGCTCATAACCCGAAGGTCGTCGGTTCAAATCCGGCCCCCGCAACCACTTTCCCTTAGAGTTCTTTTTCAAATATACTGTGAAGACCATGGCCTTCGTAGCTGGATTTGAAAAAAATTCTTTCGGAAGGTTCTCCAGACCGCAGTTGCGGTTATAGGGTTCAGTTATCTAAAGCCCCGATTTATCGGGGTTTTTTGTTATCTGACTACAGAATAACTGGGCTTTAGGCCCTTTTTTTATGTCTTGGGGGTGGGCTTGTCCACATTAGAGCAAAAATTAACAGAGATGATTACAGCGCCAGTTGAGGCCTTAGGTTACGAACTGGTCGGCATCGAATTTATTCGCGGTCGCACATCCACACTGCGCATCTATATTGATAGTGAAGATGGCATCAATGTTGATGATTGTGCTGATGTGAGCCACCAGGTGAGCGCAGTTCTGGACGTTGAAGATCCTATTACTGTGGCTTACAACCTGGAAGTCTCCTCACCGGGTCTCGACCGCCCAATGTTCACTGCTGAACACTATGTGCGTTTCCTGGGTGAAGAAGTTTCGCTGGTACTCCGCATGGCGGTACAGAACCGCCGTAAATGGCAGGGCGTTATCAAAGCGGTAGATGGTGAAATGATCACCGTCACAGTCGAAGGAAAAGATGAAGTGTTCGCGCTGAGTAATATCCAGAAGGCGAACCTGGTTCCCCACTTTTAACAGTCTGGATGAGGTGAAAAGCCCGCGATGAACAAAGAAATTTTGGCTGTTGTTGAAGCCGTATCCAATGAAAAGGCGCTGCCACGCGAGAAAATTTTTGAAGCGTTGGAAAGTGCGCTGGCTACAGCGACAAAGAAAAAATATGAACAAGAGATTGACGTTCGCGTAGAAATCGATCGTAAAAGCGGTGATTTTGACACTTTCCGTCGTTGGGTGATTGTTGAAGAAGTGACCCAGCCGACGAAAGAAATCACGCTGGAAGCCGCACGTTTTGAAGACGAAAGCCTGAACCTGGGCGATTACGTTGAAGATCAGATTGAATCTGTGACCTTTGACCGTATCACTACCCAGACCGCAAAACAGGTTATCGTACAGAAGGTTCGTGAAGCTGAACGCGCGATGGTTGTTGATCAGTTCCGTGAACACGAAGGTGAAATCATCACCGGCGTGGTGAAGAAAGTGAACCGCGACAATATCTCTTTGGATCTGGGCAGCAATGCTGAAGCGGTGATCCTGCGCGAAGACATGCTGCCGCGTGAAAACTTCCGCCCTGGCGACCGTATTCGTGGCGTTCTTTACTCTGTTCGCCCGGAAGCACGCGGCGCGCAACTGTTCGTGACCCGTTCCAAGCCGGAAATGCTGATTGAACTGTTCCGCATTGAAGTGCCGGAAATTGGCGAAGAAGTGATTGAAATTAAAGCCGCCGCTCGCGATCCGGGTTCCCGTGCGAAAATCGCGGTGAAAACCAACGACAAGCGTATCGACCCGGTCGGCGCGTGTGTTGGTATGCGTGGCGCACGCGTTCAGGCGGTTTCGACCGAGCTGGGCGGCGAGCGCATCGATATCGTCCTGTGGGATGATAACCCGGCGCAGTTCGTGATTAACGCAATGGCACCGGCTGACGTTGCGTCTATCGTGGTGGATGAAGATAAACACACCATGGATATCGCCGTTGAAGCCGGTAACCTGGCGCAAGCAATTGGACGTAATGGTCAGAACGTCCGCCTGGCTTCGCAATTAAGCGGTTGGGAACTCAACGTGATGACCGTTGATGACCTCCAGGCTAAACATCAGGCTGAAGCACATGCCGCGATCGATACCTTCACCAAATATCTCGATATTGATGAAGAGTTCGCCACTGTTCTGGTTGAAGAAGGGTTTGCCACTCTGGAAGAACTGGCCTACGTGCCAATGAAAGAACTGCTGGAAATCGATGGCCTTGATGAGCCGACCGTTGAAGCACTGCGCGAGCGTGCTAAAAACGCACTGACCACTCTGGCACTGGCCCAGGAAGAAAGCCTCGGTGATAACAAGCCGGCTGACGATCTGCTGAATCTGGAAGGATTAGATCGCGATATGGCCTTCAAACTGGCTGCCCGTGGTGTTTGTACGCTGGAAGATCTCGCCGAACAGGGCATTGATGATCTGGCTGATATCGAAGGGTTGACCGACGAAAAAGCCGGTGAGCTGATTATGGCTGCCCGTAATATTTGCTGGTTCGGCGACGAAGCGTAATAAACTGTAGCAGGAAGGAACAGCATGACAGATGTAACCGTAAAAACGCTGGCCGCAGAGATACAGACCTCCGTGGATCGCCTGGTACAGCAATTTGCTGATGCCGGTATCCCGAAGTCTGCTGATGACTCTGTGTCCGCACAAGAAAAACAGACTTTACTGGCGCACCTGAACCGTGAAAATGGTTCTGGCCCGGATAAGCTGACGCTGCAGCGTAAAACGCGTAGCACCCTGAACATTCCAGGTACCGGTGGAAAAAGCAAATCGGTACAAATCGAAGTCCGCAAGAAGCGCACCTTTGTGAAACGTGATCCGCAAGAGGCCGAACGCCTTGCCGCGGAAGAGCAAGCGCAGCGTGAAGCGGAAGAGCAGGCCCGTCGTGAGGCAGAAGAAATGGCCAAACGCGAGGCGCAACAAAAAGCTGACCGTGAGGCCGCAGAACAAGCTAAGCGTGACGCCGCTGATAAAGCGAAACGCGAAGCTGCGGAAAAAGACAAAGTGAGCAATCAACAGACTGACGATATGACCAAAACCGCCCAGGCCGAGAAAGCCCGCCGTGAGAATGAAGCTGCAGAGCTGAAGCGTAAAGCGGAAGAAGAAGCACGTCGCAAGCTTGAAGAAGAAGCGCGCCGCGTAGCGGAAGAAGCTCGCCGTATGGCGGAAGAGAACGCAGGCGTGTGGGCTGAGCAGGAAAAAGTGGAAGAAGATAAGAGCGATTATCATGTCACCACTTCTCAGCACGCTCGCCAGGCCGAAGACGAAAACGATCGTGAAGTGGAAGGCGGTCGTGGCCGTGGCCGCAACACGAAAGCGGCGCGTCCGGCGAAGAAAGGCAACAAACACGCTGAATCCAAAGCCGACCGTGAAGAAGCGCGTGCCGCGGTTCGCGGTGGTAAAGGCGGCAAACAGCGTAAAGGTTCCGCACTGCAGCAGGGCTTCCAGAAGCCTGCGCAGGCTGTTAACCGTGACGTTGTGATTGGCGAAACCATCACCGTTGGCGATCTGGCGAACAAGATGGCGGTTAAAGGCTCTCAGGTCATCAAAGCGATGATGAAGCTGGGTGCAATGGCGACCATCAACCAGGTGATCGACCAGGAAACCGCACAGCTGGTTGCCGAGGAAATGGGCCACAAAGTTATCCTGCGTCGTGAGAACGAGCTGGAAGAAGCCGTAATGAGCGACCGTGATACGGGTGCTGCGGCTGAACCGCGCGCACCGGTGGTGACCATCATGGGTCACGTTGACCACGGTAAAACGTCTCTGCTGGACTACATTCGTTCAACGAAAGTGGCCTCTGGCGAAGCGGGCGGCATTACCCAGCACATCGGTGCTTACCACGTTGAAACCGACAACGGTATGATCACCTTCCTGGACACCCCGGGCCACGCCGCGTTTACCTCCATGCGTGCTCGTGGTGCACAGGCAACGGATATCGTGGTTCTGGTTGTTGCAGCAGACGACGGCGTGATGCCGCAGACCATCGAAGCTATCCAGCACGCGAAAGCGGCGGGTGTGCCGGTTGTGGTTGCAGTAAACAAAATCGATAAGCCGGAAGCCGATCCGGATCGCGTTAAAAACGAACTGTCCCAGTACGGCATTCTGCCGGAAGAGTGGGGCGGTGAGAGCCAGTTCGTCCACGTTTCTGCAAAAGCAGGTACTGGTATCGACGAACTGCTGGATGCGATCCTGCTGCAGGCCGAAGTTCTCGAACTGAAAGCGATCCGTAAAGGGATGGCGAGCGGTGCAGTGATTGAATCCTTCCTGGATAAAGGTCGTGGCCCGGTTGCAACCGTTCTGGTGCGTGAAGGTACGCTGCACAAAGGCGATATCGTACTGTGCGGCTTCGAATACGGTCGCGTTCGTGCGATGCGTAACGAACTGGGTCAGGAAGTTCTGGAAGCAGGTCCGTCCATTCCGGTGGAAATCCTGGGTCTGTCCGGTGTTCCGGCAGCCGGTGACGAAGTGACCGTGGTACGTGACGAGAAGAAAGCACGTGAAGTTGCACTGTATCGTCAGGGCAAATTCCGTGAAGTGAAACTGGCACGTCAGCAGAAATCTAAACTCGAGAACATGTTCGCCAACATGACCGAAGGCGAAGTTCACGAAGTGAACATCGTGCTGAAGGCCGACGTTCAGGGTTCTGTGGAAGCGATCTCCGACTCCTTGCTGAAACTGTCTACCGACGAAGTGAAAGTGAAGATCATCGGTTCTGGTGTCGGTGGTATCACCGAAACCGACGCAACCCTGGCCGCAGCGTCCAACGCGATTCTGGTTGGTTTCAACGTTCGTGCGGATGCTTCTGCGCGTAAAGTGATTGAATCCGAAAGCCTGGATCTGCGCTACTACTCCGTCATCTATAACCTGATCGACGAAGTGAAAGCGGCGATGAGCGGTATGCTGTCTCCGGAACTGAAACAGCAGATCATCGGTTTGGCTGAAGTTCGTGATGTGTTTAAATCACCGAAATTTGGTGCCATCGCGGGCTGTATGGTGACCGAAGGGACGATCAAACGTCACAACCCAATCCGCGTCCTGCGTGACAACGTGGTTATCTACGAAGGCGAGCTGGAATCCCTGCGCCGCTTCAAAGATGACGTGAACGAAGTCCGTAACGGTATGGAATGTGGTATCGGCGTGAAGAACTACAACGACGTTCGCGTTGGCGATATGATCGAAGTGTTCGAGATCATCGAGATTCAACGTACCATCGCATAATCTTCGTC
>NZ_CP070239.1:613346-621996 GCF_016906145.1 Citrobacter sp. MGH 55 | reverse complement strand
AAGCGCCACCCGGCAATAATTTTTAAAAGGGGCTTAGGGCCCCTTTTTTGTCTGGAGAATTTATTATGGCGAAAGAATTTGGTCGCCCGCAGCGCGTGGGACAGGAGATGCAAAAAGAGATCGCAATCATCCTGCAGCGCGAAATTAAAGACCCGCGTCTGGGCATGATGACCACCGTTTCCGGTGTCGAAATGTCTCGCGATCTGGCGTATGCCAAAGTGTATGTCACCTTCCTGAATGACAAAGATGAAGACGCTATCAAGGCAGGCATCAAAGCGTTACAGGAAGCGTCCGGCTTCATCCGTAGCCTGCTGGGTAAAGCGATGCGACTGCGTATCGTGCCGGAACTGACCTTCTTCTACGATAATTCGCTGGTGGAAGGGATGCGCATGTCCAACCTGGTGACCAACGTGGTTAAACATGATGAAGAACGTCGTGTAAACCCGGACGACAGCAAGGAGGACTAATGAGTCGTCCTCGTCGTCGTGGTCGCGACATTCATGGTGTCCTGCTGCTGGATAAGCCGCAGGGCATGTCCAGCAATGACGTACTGCAAAAAGTTAAACGCATTTATAACGCCAATCGCGCCGGGCATACCGGGGCGCTGGATCCGTTAGCGACCGGCATGCTGCCGATTTGCCTCGGGGAAGCGACCAAGTTTTCGCAGTATCTGCTGGATTCTGACAAGCGTTATCGGGTGATTGCCCGTCTGGGACAGCGTACAGACACGTCGGATGCCGATGGGCAAATCGTACAGGAGCGCCCGGTCACCTTCACCCCTGATCAACTGGCGGCCGCGCTGGACACGTTCCGCGGTGATATCGAGCAGGTGCCATCGATGTATTCGGCGCTGAAGTATCAGGGTAAAAAACTGTACGAATACGCGCGTCAGGGCATTGAAGTGCCGCGTGAAGCCCGACCGATTACCGTTTACGAGCTGTTGTTTATCCGTCATGAAGGGGATGAACTGGAGCTGGAAGTGCACTGTTCGAAAGGCACTTATATTCGTACTATTATTGACGATCTGGGTGAGAAGCTGGGATGTGGCGCGCATGTGATCTTCCTGCGTCGTCTGACGGTCAGCAAATATCCGGTGGATCGTATGGTCACGCTGGAGCGTCTGCGTGAAATGGTCGAACAGGCGGAGCAACAGGGGATCCCGGCAGCACAGTTGCTTGATCCGCTGTTGATGCCGATGGACAGTCCGGCATCGGACTACCCTGTCGTTAATTTGCCGCTAACCTCATCGGTTTACTTCAAAAACGGTAACCCGGTTCGCACGAACGGCGCCCCGCTGGAAGGGTTAGTCCGTGTCACGGAAGGTGATGACGGTAAATTTATCGGTATGGGCGAGATCGACGACGAAGGTCGCGTGGCGCCTCGCCGATTAGTGGTGGAGTATCCGGCGTAGCACGGGTTCGTCTTGCGATAAGAAGGCGCTACGAGTAGAATACTGCCGCTTAACGTCGCGTGAATTTTTTAACAGTTCACCTGGCGTACACTGGGAACGCTGAATTAGAGATCGGCGTCCTTTCATACTTAATACTTTGGAGTTTTAAAATGTCTCTAAGTACTGAAGCTACAGCTAAAATCGTTTCTGAGTTCGGTCGTGATGCAAACGACACCGGTTCTACCGATGTTCAGGTTGCACTGTTGACTGCACAGATTAACCACCTGCAGGGCCACTTTGCAGAGCACAAAAAAGATCACCACAGCCGTCGTGGTCTGCTGCGCATGGTTTCTCAGCGTCGTAAACTGCTCGACTACCTGAAACGTAAAGATGTTGCACGCTACACCGCGCTGATCGAGCGTCTGGGTCTGCGTCGCTAATTCTTGCGAGTTTCGTAAAAGGGGGCCTTCATGGCCCCTTTTTTCAAGCAGATGGCAGCAATTCACTGGAAACTATTGTATTGTTGCTATGAATGATCTTCCGTTGCAGAGGTTCGCGCGGCTAATGAGAGGCTTTACCCAATTTCGTATGGGTTAGGGTTGTCATTAGTCGCGAGGATGCGCAGAAGATCGGGTATTAACGGCGATTCAGTCTGTGTCGCCAAAAAATTGGAAAGGATATTATTTTGCTTAATCCGATCGTTCGTAAATTCCAGTACGGTCAACATACCGTTACGCTGGAAACCGGCATGATGGCCCGTCAGGCCACTGCCGCTGTTATGGTTAGCATGGATGACACGGCGGTATTCGTGACCGTTGTCGGCCAGAAAAAAGCGAAGCCGGGCCAGGACTTCTTCCCGCTGACCGTTAACTATCAGGAGCGTACCTACGCTGCTGGCCGCATCCCAGGCAGCTTCTTCCGTCGTGAAGGCCGTCCAAGTGAAGGCGAAACCCTGATCGCGCGTCTGATTGACCGCCCGGTTCGCCCGCTGTTCCCGGAAGGTTTCGTGAACGAAGTTCAGGTTATCGCAACCGTCGTTTCCGTTAACCCGCAGGTTAACCCGGATATCGTCGCGATGATCGGTGCCTCTGCTGCACTGTCTCTGTCTGGTATTCCGTTCAACGGCCCAATCGGTGCAGCACGTGTGGGTTATATCAATGACCAGTACGTACTGAACCCGACTCAGGACGAGCTGAAAGAGAGCAAGCTGGATCTGGTGGTTGCCGGTACCGAAGCCGCCGTACTGATGGTTGAATCCGAAGCAGAACTGCTGAGCGAAGACCAGATGCTGGGTGCTGTCGTGTTTGGTCACGAACAGCAGCAGGTGGTTATCAAAGAAATCAACGAACTGGTGAAAGAAGCCGGTAAACCACGTTGGGACTGGCAGCCGGAAGCAGTGAACGAAGCGCTGAACGCGCGCGTTGCAGCCCTGGCAGAATCTCGCCTGAGCGACGCTTACCGCATCACCGACAAACAAGAGCGTTATGCTCAGGTTGACGTGATCAAGTCTGAAACCATCGCAACGCTGGTTGCAGAAGATGAGTCCCTGGACGCTAACGAACTGGGTGAAATCCTGCACGCAATCGAGAAAAACGTGGTGCGTAGCCGTGTACTGGCCGGCGAGCCGCGTATCGATGGCCGCGAAAAAGACATGATCCGTGGTCTGGACGTGCGTACTGGCGTACTGCCACGTACCCACGGTTCCGCATTGTTCACCCGTGGCGAAACTCAGGCGCTGGTTACCGCAACTCTGGGTACCACCCGTGATGCGCAGAGCCTCGACGAACTGATGGGCGAGCGTACTGACAACTTCCTGTTCCACTACAACTTCCCTCCGTACTGCGTCGGCGAAACCGGCATGGTCGGTTCTCCGAAGCGTCGTGAAATTGGTCACGGTCGTCTGGCGAAGCGCGGCGTGCTGGCAGTGATGCCGGATCTGGATAAATTCCCGTACACCGTGCGTGTGGTTTCTGAAATCACCGAATCCAACGGTTCTTCTTCCATGGCTTCTGTGTGTGGTGCCTCTCTGGCGCTGATGGACGCAGGCGTGCCGATCAAAGCGGCCGTTGCGGGTATCGCGATGGGTCTGGTGAAAGAAGGCGACAACTACGTTGTTCTGTCTGACATCCTGGGCGACGAAGATCACCTGGGCGATATGGACTTCAAAGTTGCGGGCTCCCGCGACGGTATCTCTGCGCTGCAGATGGATATCAAAATTGAAGGTATCACCAAAGAGATCATGCAGGTTGCTCTGAACCAGGCGAAAGGTGCGCGTCTGCATATCCTGGGCGTGATGGAACAGGCGATTAACGCGCCACGCGGCGACATTTCTCAGTTTGCACCGCGTATCCACACCATTAAGATCAGCCCGGACAAAATCAAAGATGTGATCGGTAAAGGCGGTTCTGTGATCCGTGCGCTGACCGAAGAGACTGGCACCACCATCGAAATCGAAGATGACGGTACCGTGAAAATCGCAGCAACCGACGGTGAAAAAGCGAAATACGCAATTCGCCGTATCGAAGAGATCACCGCAGAAATCGAAGTGGGCCGTATCTACAACGGTAAAGTGACCCGTATCGTCGACTTTGGTGCGTTCGTTGCCATCGGCGGCGGTAAAGAAGGTCTGGTACACATCTCGCAGATCGCAGATAAGCGCGTTGAGAAAGTGACCGATTACCTGCAGATGGGCCAGGAAGTACCGGTTAAAGTTCTGGAAGTTGACCGCCAGGGCCGTGTACGTCTGAGCATTAAAGAAGCAACTGAACAATCTCAGCCTGCCGTAGCACCGGAAGCTCCGGTAAGCGAACAGGGCGAGTAAGGTTGCCATTTGCCCTCCGCCGTTGCGGAGGGCTTTTAACCTGGCAGGACGCCTTGTTAGCAACCGGGGAACAGGACGTTCAATTAATCGTTGTCTTCGGGAGTGGGAAATGAAGCCTTTTTTGCGCTGGTGTTTCGTGGCAACAGCACTCACGCTGGCTGGATGCAGTAACTCCACCTGGCGTAAGAGTGAAGTCCTCGCAGTACCATTGCAACCGACTTTGCAGCAGGAAGTGATTCTGGCACGCATGGAACAAATTCTTGCCAGTCGGGCTTTAACCGATGACGAACGCGCACAGCTTTTATATGAGCGCGGAGTGTTGTATGATAGTCTCGGTCTGAGGGCATTGGCGCGAAATGATTTTTCACAAGCGCTGGCAATCCGACCTGATATGCCTGAAGTATTCAATTACTTAGGCATTTATTTAACGCAGGCAGGCAATTTTGATGCTGCCTATGAAGCGTTTGATTCTGTACTTGAGCTTGATCCAACTTACAACTACGCGCACTTAAATCGCGGTATCGCATTGTATTACGGCGGTCGCGACAAGTTAGCGCAAGATGATCTGCTGGCGTTTTATCAAGACGATCCCAATGATCCTTTCCGCAGCCTGTGGCTTTATCTCGCCGAGCAGAAGCTCGATGAGAAGCAGGCAAAAGTCGCGCTGAAACAGCGCTTCGAGAAATCGGATAAAGAACAATGGGGATGGAACATTGTCGAGTTCTACTTGGGCAACATTAGCGAAGCAACGCTGATGGATAGGCTCAAGGCGGACGCAACGGATAACACCTCGCTCGCTGAGCATCTCAGTGAAACCAACTTCTATTTAGGTAAGTACTACCTAAGTCTGGGGGATTTGGACAACGCTACGGCATTGTTCAAACTGGCGGTGGCTAACAACGTTCATAACTTTGTTGAGCACCGATATGCATTGTTGGAATTATCGCTCCTGGGCCAGGACCAAGATGACCTGGCAGAATCGGACCAGCAATAGCTGACGTACACATCAGCCCGTAATCTTTTTGATTGCCATCACCTTCGCGGGTGAGGGCGTTGTTGTTCGTTAATACACCTACTTTGAGCCGGTTCACACTTTTCAATGAAAATTGCAGATCAATTTCATGATGAGTTATGTAGACTGGCCGCCATTAATTTTGAGGCACACGTACTACATGGCTGAATTCGAAACCACTTTTGCAGATCTGGGCCTGAAGGCTCCTATCCTTGAAGCCCTTAACGATCTGGGTTACGAAAAACCATCTCCAATCCAGGCAGAGTGCATTCCGCATCTGCTGGGCGGTCGCGATGTTCTGGGTATGGCCCAGACCGGTAGCGGCAAAACGGCAGCGTTCTCTTTACCGCTGCTCAACAATCTTGATCCTGAGCTGAAGGCACCTCAGATTCTGGTGCTGGCACCGACCCGCGAACTGGCGGTTCAGGTAGCCGAAGCGATGACGGATTTCTCTAAACACATGCGCGGCGTGAACGTGGTTGCCCTGTACGGCGGCCAGCGTTATGACGTGCAGTTACGCGCCCTGCGTCAAGGGCCGCAGATCGTCGTCGGTACGCCGGGTCGTCTGCTTGATCACTTAAAACGCGGTACCCTGGATTTGTCTCGTCTGAGCGGTTTGGTACTGGACGAAGCCGATGAAATGCTGCGTATGGGCTTCATCGAAGACGTTGAAACCATCATGGCGCAGATCCCGGAAGGTCATCAGACCGCTCTGTTCTCTGCCACCATGCCGGAAGCGATTCGTCGCATTACCCGCCGCTTCATGAAAGAGCCGCAGGAAGTGCGCATTCAGTCCAGCGTCACTACCCGTCCGGACATCAGCCAGAGTTACTGGACTGTCTGGGGCATGCGTAAAAACGAAGCGCTGGTGCGTTTCCTGGAAGCGGAAGATTTTGATGCGGCGATTATCTTCGTTCGTACCAAAAACGCGACTCTGGAAGTGGCTGAAGCGCTGGAGCGTAGCGGCTATAACAGCGCCGCGCTGAACGGCGACATGAACCAGGCGCTGCGTGAGCAGACCCTGGAACGTCTGAAAGACGGTCGTCTGGATATTCTGATTGCAACCGACGTTGCGGCCCGTGGCCTGGACGTTGAGCGTATCAGCCTGGTCGTAAACTACGATATCCCAATGGATTCCGAGTCTTACGTTCACCGTATCGGTCGTACCGGTCGTGCGGGTCGTGCAGGCCGTGCGCTGCTGTTCGTTGAGAACCGCGAGCGTCGTCTGCTGCGTAACATTGAACGCACGATGAAGCTGACCATTCCGGAAGTTGAACTGCCGAACGCAGAACTGTTGGGCAAACGTCGTCTGGAAAAATTCGCGGCTAAAGTACAGCAGCAGCTGGAAAGCAGCGATCTGGATCAGTACCGTGCGCTGCTGGCGAAACTGCAGCCGACGGCGGAAGACGAAGAGCTGGATATCGAAACTCTGGCTGCCGCTCTGCTTAAGATGGCGCAGGGCGAACGTCCGCTGATTCTGCCGCCAGATGCGCCGATGCGTCCGAAGCGTGAGTTCCGCGACCGTGACGATCGTGGTCCGCGCGACCGTAACGATCGTGGCCCGCGTGGCGACCGTGAAGACCGTCCGCGTCGTGAACGTCGTGACGTTGGCGATATGCAGCTGTACCGCATTGAAGTGGGTCGTGATGATGGCGTTGAAGTTCGTCATATCGTTGGCGCGATTGCAAACGAAGGCGACATCAGCAGCCGTTACATTGGTAACATCAAGCTGTTCGCTTCGCACTCCACCATCGAACTGCCGAAAGGTATGCCGGGTGAAGTCCTGCAGCACTTTACGCGCACTCGCATCCTGAACAAGCCGATGAACATGCAGCTGCTGGGCGATGCACAGCCGCACACTGAACGTCGTGGCGGTGGTCGTAGCTTTGGTGGCGAGCGTCGTGAAGGCGGTCGTGGCTTCGGCGGTGAGCGTCGTGAAGGCGGTCGTGGTGATGGTCGTCGTTTCAGCGGCGAGCGTCGTGAAGGTAGCCGTGCACCACGTCGTGAAGAAGGTTCCAGCCGTCGTCGTGACGCGTAAACTTCTTGCTTACTGACGTAAAGTAATAGATACAGCCCCGGTAAAACTATCGGGGCTTTTTTTATTTCATTTGTACTATTGTACTGGTACAGTGCAACGCATTAAAATGCGGTCACAACATTATTCGCTGGAGAAATCGCTAAATGGCAACACTAACCACCACCCAGACATCACCTTCGCTGCTCGGCGGCGTGGTGATCATCGGCGGCACCATTATCGGCGCAGGGATGTTCTCTCTGCCGGTGGTCATGTCCGGGGCGTGGTTTTTCTGGTCAATGGCGGCGCTGGTCTTTACCTGGTTCTGCATGCTGCATTCCGGTTTGATGATCCTCGAAGCCAACCTCAACTATCGTATCGGTTCAAGCTTCGACACCATCACCAAAGATCTGTTGGGCAAAGGCTGGAACGTCGTCAACGGTATTTCTATTGCCTTCGTGCTCTATATCCTGACCTACGCCTATATTTCGGCGAGCGGTTCGATTTTGCACCATACCTTCAGCGAAATGTCGCTGAATGTGCCTGCGCGTGCGGCAGGATTTGGCTTTGCCCTGTTGGTGGCGTTTGTGGTGTGGTTGAGCACCAAAGCGGTGAGTCGCATGACGGCGATCGTGCTGGGTGCGAAAGTCATTACTTTTTTCCTGACCTTCGGCAGTCTGCTCGGGCACGTCACGCCGACCACGCTGTTTAACGTCGCGGAAAGTCACGCCTCTTATACGCCGTACCTGTTGATGACGCTGCCATTCTGTCTGGCGTCATTTGGTTACCACGGTAACGTCCCGAGCCTGATGAAATACTACGGCAAAGATCCGCGCACTATTGTGAAGTGCCTGGTCTACGGTACGCTGCTGGCACTGGTGCTCTACTCCGTCTGGTTGCTGGGGACGATGGGAAACATTCCGCGTCCAGAGTTTATCGGTATCGCGCAGAAGGGCGGCAATATTGATGTGTTGGTTCAGGCGCTAAGCGGCGTGCTGAACAGTCGCAGTCTGGACCTGTTGCTGGTGGTGTTCTCCAACTTTGCGGTGGCGAGTTCATTCCTCGGCGTGACGCTGGGACTGTTTGACTATCTGGCGGATCTGTTTGGTTTCGATGATTCGGCGCTGGGGCGCTTCAAAACGGCGCTGCTTACCTTTGTGCCGCCAATCGCCGGTGGGTTGCTGTGGCCGAACGGTTTCCTGTATGCCATTGGTTATGCAGGACTGGCGGCGACCATCTGGGCCGCGATTGTTCCGGCGCTGCTGGCACGTAAATCGCGTCAGCGCTTTGGTAGCCCGAAATTCCGTGTCTGGGGTGGTAAGCCGATGATTGTCCTGATTCTGGTTTTTGGTGTCGGTAACGCGCTGGTACATATCCTGTCGAGCTTTAATTTATTGCCTGTGTACCAGTAAG
>NZ_CP070239.1:601122-613268 GCF_016906145.1 Citrobacter sp. MGH 55 | reverse complement strand
CAAAAACTACCCCACTAACTCTTCTTTCACATCCATCGCCAGATCAAACGAGTGCAGACGCGCCTGATGGTCAAAAATCTGCCCGTTAACCATGATCTCGTCCGCCTGGGTTTCACGCAGAATAGACTCCAGTCCGTGGCGTACTTTCGTTTTATCACCCACCAGCGACATGCTCAGCGCCTGTTGCACACCATACTGTTCTGACGACGACCAGAACTGATCCATATTTTGAATCGGCGCCGGGAGTTGGCCCGTTTCGCCACGCCGCAACTTGACGAAAGCCTGCTGCATCGAGGTGAAAAGATACTCTGCATCACGGTTACTGTCGGCGGCAATGATGTTGATGCACACCATTGCATACGGTTTTTCCAGCCGCGCGGATGGCCGGAACTGCGTGCGGTACAGATGCAGCGCCTGGAACAGCATATCCGGTGCGAAGTGGGAGGCAAAAGCGAACGGCAGGCCAAGCTGTGCGGCTAACTGCGCGCTATAGAGGCTGGAACCTAACAGCCAGACCGGGATCTTCTCGCCGTAGCCAGGCACCGGGCGCACCTGCGGATTTGGATCGCGTGCGTCAAACCAGTCCACCAGCTCAGCGACGTCGCGAGGGAAGTTATCGATATCGCCGCCCATATGGCGACGCAGGGCTCGCATTGTCGGCTGGTCGCTGCCCGGCGCGCGGCCCAGGCCGAGATCAATGCGTCCCGGATAGAGCGTATTCAACGTACCGAACTGCTCGGCAATGACCAGCGGTGAGTGATTGGGAAGCATGACGCCGCCGGAACCGAGGTGCAAAGTCCGGGTGTTGGCGGCCAGATAGCCGATCAGTACCGACGTTGCTGCACTGGCGATACCGATCATGTTGTGGTGTTCCGCCAGCCAGTAGCGGTGGTAGCCTCGTTTTTCCGCGAGGCGGGCGAGATCCAGCGAGTGCGAGAACGCCTCTTTTGCTGAAGATCCGTCAGGAATCGGTGCCAGATCCAGCACCGAGAAAGGAATGGTTTTGTCAGTCATAACGGCTCACTTTGTTACCAGTTAATCTTTTCATACTGCATTAAAGATTAGTTAATGTTGTTAACAAAGTGAGCTATTTATCAGGACTGCAGTTCGAGACCCGCCAGCCGTTTCCAGTAGCCATTGCAGTCGCTGTGCGCGGTAAGCGGCAACGGCGCGTGCCCCGTTTCGTTGGCGCGGAAGGCGTCAAGCATCGCGAATGTCTCGGTTCCCAGCGGTGACAGACGCACAATATCCACCAGTCCCTGCATTGACGTCAGTTCGTTCCCCAGATTGTAGATATAGCCGCTCATGGTCTGAATGCCATTGAGGACGAACACCTGTTGATTCTCCTGGGAGAGCACGTCGCGGCCATTCGGGTACTTGATGCAGCAGGTTTCGCATTCATCTTTCGGCCGGTCTTCCGAACGAGCGGTAAAACAGCGAGCGGAGTAAGCCAGCGGCAGATGCCCGTAGCTCAGGACTTCCACTTCAAACTGCTGGCGAATCCCCAGTTCATCACACTGATTGAGCAGGTTCACCAGCCAGTCGCGGGACAGTTCTACCGGCATGCACCAGCGCACCATTCCGTGTTTGAGCAGCAGGCGCAGCGTGACCGCGTTGTAGCAGTTCAGCGCGTGTCCGGCGACAAACGGGAGTTTGCGGTCGGCGCACATATTCACCACGCCAAGATCGCTGGCCTCCAGCAAAAAGTCGCCGTTTTCGACATAACGCTTCAGCTCATTCAGCTCAGAAGAGGCTTGTACCAGCGCCAGCGTTGAAAGTACCACCTGCTTACCGCTACCGGCGAGCGACTTCGCCATATCCAGCCAGTCGCCGACTTTCGTGGCGCGGCGTTTGCTGCACACCGCTTCACCGAGATAGATAACATCCGCGCTGCTGGCAGCGGCCTGCTGATAAAAGTCTTCCAGCGTCTCTTTCGGCCAGTAGTAAAGCACCGGCCCTAAGGAATATTTCATTGCTTTTCTCACTGCCATTTACGGTGATACGCGCCAAGCGTCGTCTGAGTGCCTTCGGACATCGCGCCGAGCGTCTCCATCCAGGCTGCTTGCGGCGTATAGTTTTGCGGGTCGGCCACACAGCGGTCGATCGCCTGACGCCACACTTTCGCGACCTGGCTGACATAGGCCGGGCTGCGCTGACGGCCTTCGATTTTCACCGAGGCAATATTCGCCGCCAGTAGTTCCGGCAGCAGTTCCAGCGTGTTCAGGCTGGTTGGTTCTTCCAGTGCGTGGTAACGCTCACCGTCAACCAGGTAACGCCCTTTACACAGCGTCGGATAACCGGCGTTTTCCCCATCCTGATAGCGGTCGATCAACACTTCATTCAGACGAGATTCCAGCCCCTGTGGTGTCTGCTGCCAGCGTACAAAGCGGGCAGGGGAACAGGCGCCTACTGTATTAGGAGATTCACCGGTTAACCAGGACGAGAGATAACAGCGACCTTCCGCCATAATGCATAAACTGCCGAAAGCAAAAACTTCCAGCGGCACCGGCGTCACGCGGGCAAGCTGTTTCACCTGATGAATCGAGAGCACGCGTGGCAGGACGACGCGGGCAACGTCAAAATTGCGGTGATAAAAGTTGATCGCTTCTTCATTTGTTGCCGAAGCCTGAACAGAGACATGGCGCTCAATATGCGGATAACGAACTGCGGCATACTCAAGCATCGCGAGATCGGCAAGGATCAGCGCATCCGCACCCAGTTGCGCGGCCATATCCACCGCGCGCTGCCAGCGGGCATAACCATCTGGATGCGCAAAGGTGTTAATGGCGATGTGCAATTTGCGGCGGTGTTGATGGACAAAACTCACCGCTTCCTGCAATTTCTTCTCGGTAAAGTTAAGGCCGGCGAAGTGGCGGGCGTTGGTATCATCTTTAAGCCCGATATAAACAGCATCAGCGCCGTTTTCGATGGCCGCCTTAAGCGCCGGGAGATTTCCGGCAGGGCAGAGCAGCTCCATAATTTATCCTGAAGATTGCGCCGCCTGGGACGCATAATTGTTAACGAACAAGGATTTTAGTTAACCTTGCTGCGACAATTTTTGATTTAAGGCAGTTAAAGTCGTATTGATATCAGTAATAAAGAGGTAGAGATTTCGTACGCAATTGTTGATTTACGCCGCTATGTCGTTTATCTGATATGGCAAAATAGCAGGATAATTGAAACAGGGAGTAAAGCTCGTGTTAGATAAGCTGCGTTCACGCTTAGTACATTTCGGTCCGTCTCTGATGAGTGTGCCAGTTAAACTGACGCCCTTTGCACTGCAACGCCAGGTTCTGCAACAGGTCCTGAGCTGGCAGTTTCGCCAGGCCCTGGCAGACGGTGAACTGGAATTCCTGGAAGGCCGTTGGTTAAGCATTACGGTTCGCGATATCGGCCTGAAGTGGTATACCTCGGTCGAGAATGACAAACTGATCGTCTGCGAGGATGCGCAAGCCGACGTGAGTTTTAGCGCTGATGCCAGCGATCTGTTGATGATCGCCGCACGTAAGCAGGATCCGGATACGCTCTTCTTCCAGCGCCGTCTGGTGATCGAAGGGGATACGGAGTTAGGGTTGTATGTGAAAAACCTGATGGATGCCATTGACCTGGAGCAGATGCCCAAAGCGTTGCGTGTTATGCTGCTGCAACTGGCGGATTTTGTTGAGGCGGGCATGAAATACTCGCCAGAAACCAAACAAACATCGGTAGGTGAACCATGCTGATTCGAGTAGAAATTCCCATTGACGCCCCCGGCATTGATGCCCTGCTGCGTCGTTCATTCGAAAGCGATGCGGAAGCGAAACTGGTTCACGACCTACGTGAAGATGGTTTTCTGACGCTCGGTCTGGTCGCCACCGACGATGAAGGTCAGGTGGTGGGTTATGTGGCATTCAGCCCCGTCGACGTGCAGGGCGAAGATCTGCAGTGGGTTGGTATGGCACCGCTGGCGGTAGACGAAAACTATCGTGGACAAGGTCTGGCCCGCCAACTGGTTTATGAAGGACTGGATTCACTCAATGAATTTGGCTATGCCGCCGTGGTCACCCTGGGCGATCCGGCACTGTACAGCCGTTTTGGTTTCGAACTGGCGGCCCACCACGATCTGCATTGCCGCTGGCCAGGCACGGAAAGTGCGTTCCAGGTGCATCGCTTAGCGGATGATGCACTAAGCGGCGTCACGGGACTGGTCGA
Source organism: Citrobacter sp. MGH 55 (assembly GCF_016906145.1). Lineage (NCBI taxonomy): Bacteria > Pseudomonadati > Pseudomonadota > Gammaproteobacteria > Enterobacterales > Enterobacteriaceae > Citrobacter > Citrobacter sp. MGH 55. Next base: position 609,077 of record NZ_CP070239.1, on the reverse strand, counting down.
GTATCACGATCACTTTAATCGTTTTTAAGCGTCGGGGTTTGCAGGTCATTCAGTAATGCTGCAAACCCTTCGCCTTCTGCGACAAGTCGCTCTTTCTGCCGCTTGGTGAGGCGTTTGACCCGGTATTCTGCGCGTAGCGCCAGTGAACGGTCGCCAACCGGCGCGGAAAATGCCAGCGTCAGTTCCCCTTTCCCCCGTAGCGCTTTCGCGCCTTTACCACATTGATGCTGCTGGTAGCGGCGTGCCACGTCGGTCGTGATCCCGGTATACAGGGCATTGTCGGCGGTGCGGATCAGATAAAGATACCAGGGTGTCATCGTGGCCTTCGGCGTGTTACGTTTCTGTCATCCAGTATAAAAGAGAACCGAGATGGAAACACTCACTGCGATCAGTCGTTGGCTGGCGAAACAACACGTTGTGACCTGGTGCGTGCATCGCGAAGGTGAACTGTGGTGTGCAAATGCGTTTTACCTTTTCGACGCCAAAAAGGTCGTTTTTTATGTGCTGACGGAAGAGAAAACGCGTCATGCGCAGATGTCCGGACCGCGAGCGCCCGTTGCCGGAACGGTAAATGGTCAACCGAAAACGGTCGCATTGATTCGCGGCGTGCAGTTTAAAGGCGAGATTCGTCAACTGACCGGGGAAGAAAGCGACGCGGCACGACAGGCCTATCTTCGCCGCTTCCCGGTTGCCAGAATGCTGTCCGCGCCGGTATGGGAAATCCGCGTGGATGAACTCAAGTTCACCGACAACACCCTGGGTTTTGGCAAAAAATTAGTGTGGTTACGTCAGTCAGGCACCGAGGATGCGTAATGCTTCGCGATTGAACGCCGGCAGATCGTCAGGGGTACGACTGGTCACCAGTTGGTCTTTATCTACCACCACTTCCTGATCGTAAAATTCTGCACCGGCGTTTTTCACGTCGATAATGATCGGTTTAACGGCGGTCAGTTTACGCCCGCGAATCACATCGGCACTGATCAGCAACTGTGGTCCGTGACAGATGGCGAAGACCGGTTTACCCGTGTTCACGAAATCGCGCGTAAAGGTGACGAAACGGTCATCACCGCGAAGGTAATCCGGTGAATGGCCGCCAGGTAACAGCAATGCATCGAAATCGGCCGGACGCACTTCATCAATCGCTTTATCAATCGTGACGCTGGCTTCGCCTTTTTTCCCTTTTACGGTTTTACCTGCCTGTTTTTCAATCGTAATAACCTCATGCCCGGCCTGACGAAACTCTGCTGCGGGTGAGGTGAATTCTGAGTCCTCAAACTCGTCAGTGATTAAAACGGCAATCTTCTTACTCATGCTTCCTCCGCTGGATCTGCATTGGATAAGGCAATTTTTCCCTGATGATGGATAATTACCTTGTGAACTACTAAGCCTGGTCGATAGGGCTGAGGGTGCAAGGCGGACAATTCTGGAAAGGAGTGAGGATGAGTCAAGTACTGATTACCGGGGCGACCGGGTTGGTTGGCGGACATTTATTGCGGATGTTGCTTAATGAACCGAAGATCCATTCCATTGCCGCGCCAACGCGACGTCCGCTGGCGGATATGCCTGGCGTCTATAATCCCCACGATCCGCAACTGACCGATGCGCTGGCGCAGGTCACCGATCCTGTCGATATTGTTTTTTGCTGCCTGGGCACGACCCGCCGTGAAGCGGGCAGTAAAGAGGCGTTTATCCATGCCGACTATACGCTGGTGGTCGACACCGCGTTGACCGGTCTCCGCCTGGGGGCGCAGCATATGCTGGTGGTGAGTTCGATGGGGGCCAATGCCCATTCGCCGTTTTTCTATAACCGCGTAAAAGGGGAAATGGAGGAGGCACTGATTGCGCAAGATTGGCCAACGCTGACGATTGCGCGTCCGTCGATGCTGCTCGGCGATCGGTCAAAGCAGCGGATGAACGAAACCCTGTTTGCACCGTTGTTCCGGTTGCTGCCGGGCAACTGGAAATCGATTGAGGCGCGGGACGTGGCGCGCGCGATGCTGGCGGAAGCGCTGGCGCCTGAACATGACGGGGTAACAATTCTGACATCGTCTCAACTGCGGGAAAAGGCGGCGTCAATATAGCATTTCCAAACATTTCCCAAAGGCGTAGTATTCACCGGCAAAATTATCTAACACTCCCTGGGGAATGCTATGGCTGGTCAGTCTTCGTCTCAGGCGGCAACACCGTTTCAATGGTGGAAACCCGCTCTTTTCTTTCTCGTCGTCATTGTTGGTCTCTGGTATGTGAAATGGCAGCCTTACTACGGTAAAGCCTTCACCGCCGCAGAAACACACAGTATCGGAAAATCTATTCTGGCGCAGGCCGATGCGAACCCCTGGCAGGCAGCCTGGGACTATGCGATGGTCTATTTCATTGCGGTCTGGAAGGCAGCGGTATTGGGGGTGATCCTCGGTTCGCTGATTCAGGTTCTGATCCCGCGTGACTGGCTGTTACGCACGCTTGGACAGGCACGTTTTCGCGGCACGCTGTTCGGTACGCTTTTCTCTCTGCCCGGCATGATGTGTACCTGTTGTGCTGCACCGGTGGCGGCGGGGATGCGTCGCCAGCAGGTTTCGATGGGCGGTGCGCTGGCATTCTGGATGGGGAACCCGTTGTTAAACCCGGCGACGCTGGTGTTTATGGGCTTTGTCCTCGGCTGGCATTTCGCGGCGATCCGTCTGGTCGCTGGACTGGCGATGGTGCTGGTAGTGGCGACGCTGGTACAAAAATGGGTGAAAGAGCCTCCACAGACTGAATTGCCGGTGGAAATCACGCAGCCGGACGAGCAGGGCGGGTTCTTTGTTCGCTGGGGTAAAGCGCTATGGATGCTGTTCTGGAGCACCATCCCGGTCTATATTCTGGCAGTGTTGGTACTGGGTGCGGCGCGCGTCTGGCTGTTCCCTCATGCCGATGGCGCTATTGATAACAGCCTGCTGTGGGTGATTGCGCTGGCGGTAGCCGGTTGTCTGTTTGTGATCCCAACTGCCGCAGAAATCCCGATTGTGCAGACCATGATGCTGGCAGGAATGGGAACTGCGCCTGCGCTGGCACTGCTGATGACATTACCCGCCGTCAGCCTGCCGTCGCTGATCATGCTACGTAAAGCGTTTCCGGCAAAAGCGCTGTGGCTGACCGGTGCGCTGGCGGCGATTTCGGGTGTGATGGTGGGAAGTATTGCGTTGATATAAAACAGGAATGCCGGGGGCGCTTCGCTTGCCCGGCCTACGGTCGTACATTCTGTAGGCCGGATAAGGCGCTTACGCTGTCATCCGGCACACAACGACTTACTTGATAAACGTAAACGCCGTGGTGACGCGCTTCACGCCGCTGACCCGGCTGGCGATATCCGCCGCGGCTTTGGCTTCACGTTCGGTCACCAGGCCTAACAGGAACACTTCACCGTTTTCGGTTGTCACCTTCACGTTGGAAGATTTAACCTGGTCGCTGGTCAGTAACTGAGAGCGTACTTTGGTGGTGATCCAGGTGTCGTTTGAGGCGGTGCCCATACCAATCGGCTCACCCTGACGGATCTCGTTATAGACTTCGGTGGTACCATCGACGCCCATGGCAATCTGTTTGGCGCGTGAGGAGAGCTCGCTATTCGGCGACTGGCCGACCAGCAACACTTTACCTTGATAAGCCGTCACGTTAATTCGCGTTTCTTTCTTGATCTGTGCATCTTTCGACAGCGCACTGTTGACGCGCAGTTCCAGGGTTCCATCGTCCACCTGAGTGCCTACGCTACGTGGATCTGTTGCTGCTTTGGTACCAACGGCGGCGGTTCCGACAACAGCGGCGGCCACACAACCTTGCAACAACAGAGCAGAAATAAGGACTGCGATTGGCGATAAAGCCTTCATGTGTACTCCTTAATCATCCTGGTGGGGGAAAAGCGTGTTATCGATCAGATCGCACAGGCAGTTTACCGTCAGCATATGCATTTCCTGAATGCGTGCGCTGTGATGCGAAGGGATGCGGATCTCAACATCCTGTGGCCCTAACAGTCCAGCCAGTTCACCCCCGTCATATCCGGTCAATGCCACAATCGTCATGTCTCGCGTGACCGCTGCTTCCACGGCCTTCACGATATCGCGGCTGTTACCGCGCGTCGAGATGGCCAGTAAGACATCACCCGCATGACCCAACGCCCGAACCTGTTTTGCATACACTTCGTCATGCAGGCGGTCGTTGGCAATCGCTGTTAAGACCACATTATCCGTATTTAGTGCAATCGCAGGTAAACTAGGACGTTCTGTTTCAAAACGGTTGATCATGCTGGCAGCAAAATGCTGTGCGTTGGCAGCGGATGTCCCATTACCACAACAGAGAATTTTGTTGCCATTGAGCAGTGAATGAACCAGCGTCATGGCGGCACGAGAGATAGCATCCGGGAGGGCTTCTGCCGCGGCAATTTGCGTTTGAATGCTTTCGGTAAAGCAGACTTTGATTCTGTCTAACACGCTAATCCTTAAGAGCTAATCCATCAGGCTATTTTATTTGCCATTTGGACCTGGGCGGTGCTCCCACTCTTCACGTACGACATGTACGCGCCGGTGGTTCCGCGCTGTCCGTGTCCAGACTGGCTGCAACAATATATGCCCAATGGGTCTGCTCTGAATCTTCAATTATGAGCAGTCGGTAAAGGCATTTCTCAACCACTCAACGTCATTTCCGGTGAAGGCTAACACATCGAACCGGCAATCCACAGTATCAAAACTCCCATTGTGGCGCGCGAGCCACAAACGGGCGGCCTGTAATACTTTGCGTTGCTTGCTGTGCGTCACACTGGCAGCGGCGCCACCGAATGCCGCAGAGCGTCGGTAGCGGACCTCAATAAAGACGGTTGTCTTGCCATCACGCATAATCAGATCAATTTCGCCGCCGCGTTCACGCACGTTGGCGGCGATAAAATGCAGTCCCTTGCGCTCAAGCCAGCGACGCGCGGTGGTTTCCCACGCGTCACCAGTCTGCTTGCTCGTTAACTGGCGGGGACGATCTGCCCTTGCTGGTACTGGAGCCATGATAACTTCCTGTTAATCACACAGTCCTGACTGGCGGTCAGCGCGCCGGTATTCCCATTAATTTCAAAACCCTGCACCTGACGCATCTGGGAGAAATGGTTGGCCAGCGACCAGGCATCGACGCCCATTGCATACATGCGCGCCAGCGAATAGTCGTTATGCACGGCACCGAGTGCCTGCTGCATCAGCGACGGGTTCGCGCCTGCCAGCATTGGGATCTCGCTGTACTGCAGGCCATCCATTTCCAGACGGAAGTCTGGGCCGGCATTCCCTTGCGCGCTGCGTGAGCTGGCGTAAAGCGTTGCACCGCTCTGGCTACCGTTGCGCATGGCGATCATCGGCTTGATGAAGGCTATCTCATTCGGGGTTGCCAGAATATAGACGGCGTCCACGCGACCTCCGTTACCGCTGATTTGCGCATCCGTTGGTGGGGCCGGGATGGTTAAATTGCCAATAGTGACGCCAGGTTGAGACGGCGTGCTCGCGGCAACAGGGCTACCGGTTAAGGCAATGCCGGAACCGCCGTTAACGCCCATACGCAGTTCCGCCGTTGAGCCAAATTTCTGCTGCAGCACCGTACCGCCTCCCAGTTTTTGCCACTCCTGGGCAAAGGCGTTAGCAACACGATCGCCAAGCGCGCTACGCGGGATCAGTAGCAGCGGCGACTGTTTACCCTGTTCATGAATATGGCGCGCGGCATCACGCGCTTCATCTTCCGGTGAGAGAGCGAAGTAACAGATGTTTGCCCGACTCTGTACCGATTCCGGCTGGTTAAGCGCCAGTACGTTCAGCGGGGTGTTGCTTTTGACCAGTTCGTCGACATTGTTTTTCAGCAGCGGACCGACCACGATGCTCGCGCCATCCTGCTGAACCTGCGCCAGGATCTGATCGAGCGGTTGGGCGCTGGTATCATAAATTTTCAGTTCTGCGGAAGGATTTGCCGCCGCGCTTGCGGTGGCTGGCTGCGCCGACGTAGCCTGCGGCGCGCTGACCGGAGCAGGCTGATCGGCCTGCTGTTCGTCCGTCAAATCACTCACTGACGCCTGAGAAGGGCTGGCGACGCCATCTGTCAGCTGCGGCTGCGGGTCTGCTGGCGTTGTGGCCGCAACCGGAGTCGGTTGCGCGGTGGGCTGCGTATCGACCGGTTGCGTACCGAGATTTTTGGCGGCTTCAAAGCCTTGTTGAATGGTGCGACCAAACACCGCAGCCTGACCATTTAGCGGCAGCAACAGGGCGATTTTGCTGGTGGACGCGGGCTTAAAGCTCTGTACGTTAACCAGTTGGGTTGGCAGCATTTTTGCGCCTGGATTCTGCGGATAGCGTTTTTGCCAGTCGGCAATACCTGCTTTCATCATGTCTGGATCGCTGCGGTTATCAAACCAGACGCGTTGCAGATCCAGCCAGCCCTGCAATACGTTTTCATCGGCGTTGATCACCAGAGCCTGGGCCTGCTCCGGCGTCATTGACGACAGCGCCTGCCAGGTGGCGTCGATGTTTTTCTGCTTATCCTTCTCGCCAAGCAGCGGTTCCTGAGCAATCAAGGCGCGCAGCAGTGAGAGTGACGGACGGTCCTGGCTGGCGTCAATCTGCGCCTGCCAGTAACGAGCCTGTTGATTTTGCTCGAAATCAGACGGGGTAAGCTTTTCCAGCAGCGACTGCGCGCCGGTAAAATCTTTCTGTGCCAGTTTGATTTCAACGGCTAACAGCGACTGTTCCCGGCGCTGGGAATCATTCAGATCCTGCGGCAACTGATTAAACAGTTCGATAGCCTGCTGGCTTTTGCCTTCTTTAAGCAGTGCACGAATGGCGAGTAATTGCCAGTTGGTCTTGCTATCATTTGCGCTTTGCTGCATCTGTTGCAGATAAAAGCCGGAATCAGCTTGCGCTGTGCCCTGCATATGGGCAGTGCTCTGATCGGGCGCCTGGGTGCCACAGCCGACGAAAATCAGGGCTGCCAGAACGATGGGCAGACAGCGCGCGGCTTTTAAACGAGAGAATGTTAAGGGTACCATACTGTATCCAGTGATATTTTTTATACGCAATGCTCAATATTAAATCGGCAATACGGACGACACAATGACACAACACGAATCGGCGGAGAATTCTCGCGGCCAACTCTTTATTGTACCTACTCCAATCGGGAATTTGTCTGATATTACCCAACGTGCGCTCGAAGTGTTACAAGCCGTTGATTTAATTGCCGCGGAAGATACTCGTCATACCGGATTATTATTGCAGCATTTTGCGATTAATGCCCGACTGTTCGCCCTTCACGATCATAACGAACAGCAAAAAGCAGAAACGCTGGTAGCGAAGTTGAAAGAGGGGCAGAACATCGCGCTGGTTTCTGATGCCGGGACGCCGCTGATCAACGATCCGGGTTATCACCTGGTGCGTACCTGTCGTGAGCAAGGCATCCGTGTGGTGCCGTTGCCGGGCCCCTGTGCGGCGATTGCCGCGTTAAGCGCGGCGGGTTTGCCGTCCGACCGCTTCTGCTATGAAGGTTTTTTACCAGCGAAATCAAAGGGACGCCGTGACGCGTTGAAAGCTATTGAAACCGAACCGCGCACGCTGATTTTCTATGAATCCACCCATCGCCTGTTAGACAGTCTGGAAGATATGGTCGCAGTGTGGGGCGAATCCCGTTATGTGGTGCTGGCGCGCGAGCTGACCAAAACCTGGGAGACGATCCACGGCGCACCGGTAGGTGAACTGCTGGCGTGGGTGAAAGAAGATGAGAACCGGCGCAAAGGCGAGATGGTACTGATTGTGGAGGGGCACAAGGCGCAGGAAGATGACCTGCCTGCCGATGCTTTGCGCACTCTCGCACTCTTACAGACCGAGCTGCCGCTAAAAAAAGCGGCAGCGCTGACGGCAGAAATCCACGGCGTGAAGAAGAACGCGCTGTATAAGTACGCGCTGGAGCAGCAGGGG
>NZ_CP070239.1:526727-600947 GCF_016906145.1 Citrobacter sp. MGH 55 | reverse complement strand
CTTGCCATCCCCGGCAATCAGCAGCAAAATTTCTTTTGCATTGAGGATCTCCTTCAGTCCCAGCGTGATACCGTGTGTCACCGGACGACCTGCCGTTTTCAGCATGTCGTGATGGCGCGTTTGGTCATCAAGCCTGCTAATATGGCAACACGGCTCCAGCGCGGTTCCCGGCTCGTTCAGCCCCAGATGACCATTTTTGCCGATACCCAGTACGCATAAATCAAGGCCACCCCGATGGGCAATCAAATCCGTCACGCGTTCGCACTCTTTCTCATCGATATTTTCCGACTGAAAGCCGATCAACTGTTCCGGGCGCAGGCCAAGCGGTTGCACGATGTGCTGTTGCAGGAACGATTCACAGGTACCCGGTGTATGTAAGGGAATCCCCACCCATTCATCGAGCTTCACGAAGGTCACGTTTCGGATATCAACGTGATTCTTTTGTATTTTCTCGACAAAGAAACGATAGGTCAGTTCAGGTGTGGCACCGGTCGCCAGGCAAATCGTCGCGTCAGGTTTGTCCTGTATAACCTGAATCAACCGTTCGCTGGCGCGATCGCTGAGCGCATCGTAGTGGTCGCAGTACTGTATGCATTGCATTGGTCAGTCATCCTTTTGACGAGGGGCGCACGTACTGTCGCGCCCCGTTCAGTTTACAAAATGCCGAGTGCGGAAGAGACGATAGAAAGCACGAAGGTGACACCGATTAGCAATACCGGATGTGCTTTTTTCACCCGCAGCAGGTAGTACATCAACAGCGTGTAGCCCATGGGTAAAATGTTCGGGAAGACCTTATCAAAGAAGTCCTTTTGTAGTGCCACATTGTGCGTGCTGTCGATGGCAAAAGAGGTCACGACATTAATATGGACGTAAGACGCGATCAGACCGCCAATCACCGTGATCCCGAGGATGGTTGCCGAGCGGGCGATCATCTGCGAGTTTTCCCTCACCTTATCAATGGCTTTTACCCCAACCGAATAGCCGACGTGAGTCCAGCCGACGCGCAGGAAAAAGATCATCAGATAAACGGCGAAGAACAGAATTGGCCCCAGCAAATTGCCCTGGCTGGCGAAAGAGGAGCAGATCCCCGCCATGATCGGCAGCAAAGTGAACCAGAAAATGGCATCACCAATCCCGGCAATCGGGCCAAACAGCGCCACTTTCAGGCCTTTAATGGTGTCGCGGTTTTCTCCTTTCTCTTCCATTGAGATAAGCAGCCCCATCAGGAAACCGACGAGGTTCGGGTGGGTATTGATAAATTCCAGATGATCTTTCATGGCCGCACTCAGTCCCGGCTTATCATCTTTATAGATTTTTTTCAGAATCGGCAGCATCGCCCAGGTAAAGCCGCCCGCCTGCATCCTTTCATAGTTAAAGCTCGCCTGCAGAAGCGAAGAGCGGAAGCCAAGACGGGTAATGTCTTTTTTACTGATTTCAGATCCCATTGCTGTAATCCTCTTCATCATCATTTTTATGGGCGGCAGGCTGGGGTTGCGCCTGCTGTTTAGCTTTGGCATTGAAAAACTCGTACACGGCGAAGCCCGCGCCGAGGACAGCGACCGGGAGAAGGTTGTTGACCTGGATGTAGCAGACAAAAAGGAAGCCGGCGATCAGATAAGGAATGTACTGTGCTTTGAACATCACGCGCAGCAGCAGACCAAAACCAACGGCAGGCAGAATACCGCCCGCGACTTCAAAACCATGAGTAAGCCAGGCGGGCATGGCTTTCACCAGCGCCTGCATGGCGCCCTGCGCCAGATAGGTACACAGAAACGCGATAATCGCGTAAGAGCAGGCGACAATCAGCGTCGTTAGCCAGTTCAGACGGGCAAATGCGCGGGTGTTGGCTTCTTTTGCGCAGTTATCGGCTCTGGACATAAACAGGGAAAAAGCGGAATAGAAGAACAGAATCACATATTGCATCAGCAAGCTGAACGGCAGGCCAAGGCCGATGGCGGTTTTGGCATCCACGCCGGTAGACCAGGCGATCACCGTCGTCATCAATCCTGCCATGATGGGGTTTGGCGGTTGTACGCCGCCGGCGGGCGTCAAACCAGCAAAAGCCAGTTCGGTCAGACCGCCGGTGATCAAACCAATATGAATGTCGCCAAGAATGGCACCAGTGAGCGTACAGACAATAATTGGTCTGAATAAAAACAAGGCTTCCAGCCAAAAATCGATTCCCAGAAAGAAGACTAATGCCGCGAGGGATATCCCTTGTAAAAGCGTTATTTCATTCATTGTAAACACCTCATATAAATAAGTCCCTTTACTATGAAAACGTTGGCTTGTTATTTACTCCGGGATCGCTTCTTTTTGATCGCCAGGGACATCCTGAATAAAAATGTTTACGCCATGTTTCTTAATGAACTGCAGATCATTAAGGTCCTGCTCATTGACATAAACTTTACTGCTGATCTGCTTTTTGCCTTCTGAGAAGTGCATATTGCCGACATTCACGTCGTTGAGTGTGATACCGCCTTCAAGCAGCTTTCTGACCGTTTGCGGGGTGCGGCAAATCAGGAAAATCTTCTGATGCGGCGCAGCTTTACCGATGACATTGATAGTTTTTTCTATAGAGAAGAAGCGGATACCGAAACCGTAGGTTTCTGCGGTGATGCTCATTAATTTCTGCTGAATCTCATCCTGAGCGACATCATCATCCACGACGACCAACAGATTGGCACCGATTGTTGATGTCCAGGTGACACCCACCTGACCATGCACCAGTCGGTTATCAATACGCGTTAACAGGATATTTGGACTGCTCATACTTAAATCCTCACCATAAAATAATTGAATGACTGAGCTTGTTGAAATATATTATTCTTACCGTATCGCATTCATTAATTAATTCAGCGTGATGTAATCTCGTTATTCTCCTCCGCTATTTGGCCAGAAAGCGCTACCTGATATTAATCAGATAGCGCTTTTGTGTAGTGATGATAATGCCGACTCGCTTACGATAACTCGTGGTCGACTAAAAGTTTATTGGCCGATCCACAGACATTGATTTTACTTCTCACGACTTCTTTCATTGCATCCATACCGACGCGCATGTAGTAGCGCGGATCGTTGCCCTGTGGGTTGTCGGCAAACCACGCTTTCACGGCATCGGCAAAGGCAATTTTCAGTTCAGTGGCGACGTTAACCTTACAGACGCCCAGTTCTATCGTGCGGCGCACGTACTCGTCAGGCACATCGCTCGCGCCATGTAGCACCAGCGGAATATCCACCACTTCACGAATTTCAGCCAGACGCTGGAAATCGATTTTCGGCTTTTTGGTGTACAGGCCGTGCGCGGTACCGATGGCGACGGCAAGGCTGTCGACGCCGGTCAGCTCAACAAAGCGTTTGGCCTCCTGCGGATCGGTCAGAAAGGCGCTTTCTGCGTCCACGCTCATGTCATCTTCGACGCCACCCAGTCGCCCCAGCTCCGCTTCGACGCTACAATCGCGGGCGTGGCAGAAATCCACCACCGATTTCACCAGCTTCACGTTTTCTTCAAACGGGAAATGGCTACCGTCGATCATGGCGCTGCGCACTCCCGCGTTCACTTTATGGCGAATGTCGTCCAGCGATTCATGATGATCGAGATGCAGCGCCAGCGGCATACCGTAGGTGGTCGAGTAGGCAGTGCACAGCGCGTAAAGCTCTTCCAGCGCGATATGTTTAAAGGTACCAGGCGTACCGGCGAGGATCACCGGTGATTGCATTTCGCTACACACTTCGAGGATCGCCTGGATCGTCTCGGCATTATGGATGTTGAAGGCCGGTACGGCGTAGCCTTTTGCCTGGGCATCCTGCAAGAGATACTTCGTGGAAATGATACTCATGATCGGATCCTCTTAAGCTTGCCACGGGTGAATAACGACGCCCTGCACCACGCGGTTGACCGTACCGCTGCGTGAAGGGGTATCCGGCGTATTACCGACCGCAATGGACTGGGTGAGCGCAAAGACCTGGGCATACATCAGGTAGCAGAATGCCAGTTCGGTATCGATGAAATGACGTGCAGACGGCAGCAAAATGTGCGGGCCGGCTTCGATAATGGAATCGCTTTCGGCTGCAATGGCAACAACGCGCATGGCCTGATCATCGCGACGCAGCTCTGCCAGCAGATCGAGATCGTACTGCCGGGTGTAAGGGTGGCTGGAGATATACACCACGATTAGCGTTTCGTTATCCACCAGTGATTTCGGTCCATGACGGAAGCCGGTTGGAGAATCGTAAAATGCCGCCAGCTTACCAGCGGTCAGTTCCAGCACTTTCAGGGCCGATTCACGCGCGGCACCTTGCAATCCGCCGCTGCCGAGGTAGACGATCCGTTTCCAGCTTTCATTGCCAAACACACCGTGGCTGAAATCACCCAATGAGGACAGGATCGTCTGGCAGCGATCCGCGACGTCGCGGAAGGTCTGGCTGTTGATGAGTTTTGGTGCGAACACCGCCAGACAACTGGCCATCATGGTAGTAATACTGCTGGTCATCGCAAAACCGCGATCGTGTGTTTCTGCCGGCATCAGCAGAGCAAAAGCGTTATCGCTTGCCACCGCGTTCTGGTACAGGCTGCCCGCTTCATTGCAGGTGATCGAAAGGTGATAGCACTCAGGGACGAACTGGTTTGCCAGTTCCACTGCGGCGACGCTTTCCGGGCTGTTGCCGGAACGGGCAAACGAGACCAGCAGCAGCGGATGCGCCGGATTCAGATAATCCATCGGATTGGTGACCAGATCGGTGGTCGGTACGGCACTGATGTTTTGCCCCGTGTGGCTGGCAAGCCAGGGAGAGATGATCTCGCCAATGAATGCCGAGGTACCTGCCCCGGTCAGCACGATCCGCAGATCGTCTTTACGCAGTAGTGGCGCAAGAAAGTTGTCGATCGTGGTACGTATCGCGTCAATGTTCGTCAGCGATCGGATCCAACTGGCAGGCTGCTGGCGGATCTCTTCTTCAGTCCAGGTTCCGGTGGTTGCCGCTGCAGGGGTATAGGTTTCTGGCATAACGTAAGTCCTTAGTCTTGTGAATTCCACATCAGACGCTGGCAAAATGTCGCCATCTTTCGTTTCGTTTCACTTGTTCACATGATCGATTGATTAAAATCTATAGGAAAGAAATCGAAAGTTCAATGATGCGAAATGAAATAAAACGAAAATTGTGATCGATTGTACGGAGAGCGTTTTTATCTTATTGATCTGTAATAATTCTCTCTGAAGGTTCTGAGGTGAGGGTTTTCTTAAGCGAAAGGAAAAGAAAGGCCTTACGATTCATGATCGAAGGCCAGGGAGAAAAAAAGGGTCAAAGGGGGAGGCGCTGACCCTGAATCCAGATCTGTTGTAAATGCAGTCCGCCATTGAGAGCGATCATGTTGGCACGTTTGCCCACGGCTAACGATCCTAAGTGGCTGTCGATCCCCAGCAGTTGCGCTGGATGGAGCGAGGCCATATGGATCGCCTCCTCAGGGGCGATTCCTGTCAGTTCAACCATATTGCGCACTGCCGCATCTACCGACAACGTACTGCCTGCCAGGCTACCCGATGCGGTTCGCACGATTCCGCCATGCATGTCGACCTTTTCACCGCACAGCGTGTAGTTTCCGTCGGGCATACCGGCGGCCTGCATCGCATCGGTGATCAGCACCAGCCTCTCTTTGGCACAGCAGCAACAGAGCTTCATGGCGGCCGGATGGACGTGGTGCCCGTCGGCGATGAGCTCCAGCCACGCGCGTGGATCGGTGAGTCCTGCGCCAACCATTCCTGGTTCACGGTGATGGAGTCCGGTCATACCGTTGTAGCAGTGCACAAGTCCACTCGCGCCTGCGTCAAAGGCGGCCTGGGTTTGCGCCCAACTTGCCGCGCTATGCCCCAGCATCACCCGTATACCCTGCTGCCTGAGATGGTGAATCGCCTGCAAGGCGCCCGTTTTTTCCGGTGCCAGCGCCACCACCCGAAGGGTCTGTCGTGAAATGGCGACCAGTTCATCAAGTTCCGTGAGGTCCAGCTCGCGAAACAGCTCCGGGGGATGGGCACCTTTATTCTGCGGCGTGAAGTAGGGCCCTTCCAGATAACTTCCGAGCACCTGGGCGCCAGGCCCGCCGGAATAACAGCGTTGAGCGATACGCTCCAGCGCGCGGTGAATCGTCTTCAGCGGCGCGGTGACGGTGGTGGGGAGCCAACTGGCAACGCCTTCACGCGCTTTGTGCATCGCCAGCTTGTCGAGTGCGTCCGGTTCATCGTCCATCACATCGACCCCCGCGCCACCGTGGACGTGGGTGTCGATATAGGCGGGACACAGTAGCTCGGCGTCGCGCACGGTGATGCCCGCAGCAATCGGCTCGATGGCCGTGATGATGCCTTCTTCAACGCGCAACTGATGATCGTCCAGCCAGCCCTGCTCGGTGAGCAGGCGTCTGGCACGCAAAACCTGCGTCATATTCCTTCCTCGATGGGGTGCTCCTCGCGACAACGCCCCAGCTCATCGACCAGGCTGGTCAGGCCGCGATGCCCGCACTCCAGCGCCTGCACACGAAATGCTTCGCTGCTGAGTCCTTCGCGATCCAACACCATCTCCAGCAGCAATTGCAGGTTGGTGCCAGTGATCACTTCCCGGCCTGGTTTCAGCATCGCCAGCGTAGAGGCGACGCGAAACGGCGTGCCGCCGAGCAGGTCGGTCAGGAAAACGATATCTTCCTCGCCGTCCAGTTGTTCAATCGCCTGCTCAAGCTGCGAGGTGAGCAGCGCAGTGGTGGAGGTTTCCGGAAAGTCGATGGCGATAAACTGCGACTGCTCGCCGAGGATCTGTTTCATCGCTTTTTCCATACCGCTGGCAAACCCACCGTGCCCCGTCAAAATAATACCTAACATCGAAGACCTCTTTGCTTTACAGGAAGTGACAGAACTTGCCGACGACGCCCAGTACCACGGTGATACCGATGAGGCGCAGCGGACTCCAGCCGCGACGGACTAACCAGAACATCGTCAGGGTATAGACCAGCGGTAAAAAAGCGGGCATCAGTTTGTCGATCACGTCTGCCTGGAGCTTAACGACCGCATCACCCGCCTTGATTTCGAGCGTGGTATTCAGACGCACATAGGTCGCCACGAGTGCGCCAATGACCGTCATCCCGACGATAGATGCCGCGTGGCCCACTTTCTTCGTATTGGCCTTGATGAGCGGAATGGCGGCGACCCCCATACGATAAGCATAGTGCGCCAGGCCAAAACGCAGACCCAGATGCACCACGTTAAATAACACAATAAAGACCACTGCGCCGAGGATGGAACCTTGCAAGGCCAGACTGGCCCCAATGCCGCCGCAAATAGGCAACAGCGTCAGCCAGAACATCGCATCGCCAATCCCGCCAAGCGGCGCGCCAACGGCAATTTTGGTGCTCTGAATGCTGTTAACGTCCTGTTTTGAGCGCTCCATCGCCAGAATGATGCCAATGACAAACGTCACCAGGAAGGGGTGGGTATTGAAGAAACCCATGTGGCCTTTCATGGCGCGCGCCAGATCGCGTTTATTGGTGTGGATCTTTTTCAGCGCAGGCAGCAGCCCGTACAGCCACCCGGAAGCCTGCATACGTTCGTAGTTAAACGACGCCTGCAACAGCATGGAACGCCAGGCCACCCGGTTGATATCTTTTTTGGTCAGCTCTGCGCCAATACTCTGATCTTCATAGATGTTTTCGTTTACGCCGGAAAGTAGCGTTTCGTCGCTGTCGGAAACAGTCGGAAGCGTTTGTTGATTAGATGCCATCTTCGAATTCCTCTTTCTGGGCCGCAGATTGCGTCGGTTCTGGAGATTTACGCAGCAGGTCGATCAGCGCCATGGCCAGTGCCGCAGCGGCGATCGCCAGTACCGGCAGTTTGAGCCATGCGGCTCCCACGAAGCCGATGATAAAGTAAGGGATATAGACGTTTTTCATCATGATTTTCAGCAGTACGGCAAAGCCGATGGCTGGCATGATGCCGCCTGCGACGCCGAGACCGTCAATCAGCCGTTCCGGCAGAACATCAATGGCCGTTTTCGCGTGCTCTGCACCGAAGTAAATCGGCAGAAACGCACACAGAAAATAGAAAATCCCCAGTGCCAGTAACGCCAGATAGTTGACCCGTTCAATACCTGCGGTGTCGGCATTCGCCGCCATGCGATCGCAGCGGGACATCACCCCGGACATCACGGAGAACAGAAACGTAATCCCCATCTGCACCGCCACGGCAAACGGCACGGCGACGCCCACGGCGACATCCGGTTTCACCCCAGTTGTAATGGCGAACGTCGTACCCACGATAGTGCCGATAATGACGTTTGGCGGTTGCGCGCCTGCCAGTGGTGCGAGTCCCATCCACACCAGTTCCAGCGTACCGCCGGTTAAAATACCGGTATGCAGATCGCCCAGAATCAGGCCGACCAGCGGCCCAAGCACCACCGGGCGGTGCATGTGTGTTAATCCGTTGAACATATCCAGGCCGGCAATAAAGGCGAGGATACCTAATGCAAAAGCCTGTAACAGACTAATTTCCATGGTGAAGGCCTCAGATGAGTTTAAAGAGATCCTGCGCAGGTTCTGTCGGAACGCCCTGAACAAAGCATTCCACCCCGGCGGCTTTCAGGCCGTTAAACGCCGCAATATCGGTCGAGTCGACAGAGACCGTTTTGGCAATCTGCTGTTTGCCATTGGCGTAGTGCATATTGCCGACGTTGATGCGTGTAACAGGCACCCCACCTTCGACCAGTTTGAGGAAATCGGTGGGGGATTTACAGACCAGCAAAATCTTCTGCCGGTCGGCGGCGCGGTGAATGTTGTCGATCACTTTTTGCAGCGACCAGAAGCGCACGGCGATCCCTTCTGCCAGCACCATCTCCATCAGGTTCTGTTGCACAGTGTCTTCTGCCACCTCATCGTTGGCGACCAGGACCAGATTTGCCCCCGCAAATCCGACCCACTGCACCCCGACCTGACCATGAATGAGTCTTTCGTCGATACGGCTGAGTACAATATTTGGCATAGCGTGTTCCTCTTTTTTGTTATCCGTTTTGGGACGTTACGCCCTGGCAGGCGGCATGGTACTGCTGCAGTATGTCCTGAATATGGTTGATGATGAGTTCTCGCGGTGTGGCATTGAGATCTCCCTCGCGCACTTTCACGTACTGCAAAGGTAAATACTGGCTAATGAGCGGCAGGGGAATCGGCTCATCCGCCAGATTGCGCACCAGCCGTGCAAACGCCTCATCAATCTGGCTGTCTGGCCAGTAGTAACGCACACGATCGGAATAGCTGTAGCCGCGCGCCAGGCGGCGGGTATTGCCATCGCCGTGGTAGTGGCTCTGCCAGTATTCCGGACGATCGAGCATGACGCTTTCAAGGACATGACGCAGGTCGGAACAGGCTTTTGCCGGGAGTAACTCTTCCTCAATGGCGGCCAGCGAGAACAGCGCTTCGCGCAGGGCGAAGGTCAGGGCCGGGCCGACTTTCAGGATGGCAAAGTGATCTTTCACTAACTGGCGCAGCGACTGCGGCGTCTGGTAATCCGTGGAGTGCGCCTCAAAGACCAGCGTGTCATACGCTTCCACCATTTTGCTTAACGCGACGGCTTTCTGCGGTTGATAATCAATGATGTGAGTATGGTCGAACTCAACGCCGGGTTGTACCACCAGCGCGATGATACGGGGCCAGATGGCATTGAGTCCCTGCTTTTCAAAGGCGTGACGATGGGCTTCCAGTGTCGCTCGTGCGGCCTCAGGCGTGGTGACAGCCAGTTCGGTGAGCGTCTCATGGGCTCCGCCCGGTACCGGCACTTCAGTGCCAATCACATAAACCAGATCAGACTCGCCAAAATGAGCAATGCAGGTCTCTTCGGCAATCTTCGCCAGACGCGCGGCACGTTCCGCGACGATGGCATCGGTCAATGGCACGGGATCGCCCTGGCAGGACATGCTGCAATCAAGGTGGATTTTTTTGAATCCGGCGGCGACATAGCTTCTGATCAGTTCGTCGGCATTGGTCATTGCCGGTTCTGCGGCCAGGTTTTGCCAACGGTTAGGGCCGAGGTGGTCGCCCCCCAGAATCAGTTGCTCCTGAGGGAAATTAAGTGAGTCGGCCAATTGGCAGACAAAATGGCGAAAATCGGCTGGGGTCATGCCCGTGTAACCGCCAAACTGGTCAACCTGATTTGAGGTTGCTTCAATCAGCAGCGGCGAGTGATTTGCCTGTGCGTAACGTATTGCGGATTCCAGCACCAACGGATGCGCGGAACAAACGGCGTAAATTCCGTTTGCCTTACCGCGTTTATGCTGTTCCACCATATCAGTCAGATGTTTCACTTTCCTCTCCAGGTCAGATAACTGCGACATGTGATCTTTCGTTTTGTTTCACTTGATACTGCATCATGGTCTTATAAAAATAAAACGAAAGATAATAGTTTTCCGATCTGTTTCACAAAAGAAACATAATGAAAGCATTCAGCGGGGTTTTTCGCCCCTCAGGTCGGCTTTTTTCGGCTTGCATTCCGATAAAAGAAAGGCGTTAATAGGCGAAACGAAATGAAACGAAAGAATTAGCCAAAGGATTTCTTATGAGCAATACCGATGCTTCTGGAGACAAGCGGGTGTCAGGCACCAGCGAAAGGCGTGAGCAAATTATCCAGCGGTTGCGGCAGCAAGGAAGCGTACAGGTGAACGATCTTTCGGGATTGTTTGGCGTTTCCACGGTGACGATCCGCAACGATCTGGCGTTCCTGGAAAAGCAGGGGATCGCCGTTCGCGCCTATGGCGGCGCATTGATTTGCGACAGTAATACGCCAGGTGCGGAGCCTTCCGTCGAAGATAAAAGCTCACTGAACACGGCAGTGAAACGCAGTATCGCCAAAGCGGCCGTGGAGTTGATCAAACCGGGTCACCGCGTGATCCTGGACTCCGGTACCACGACCTATGAGATTGCGCGCCTGATGCGTCAGCATAGCGATGTGATTGCAATGACCAATGGGATGAACGTCGCTAATGCCTTACTGGAAGCAGACGGCGTGGAATTGTTAATGACCGGTGGTCATCTGCGTCGTCAGTCGCAGTCGTTTTATGGCGACCAGGCCGAGCAGTCGTTGCAGAATTATCACTTCGATATGCTGTTTCTGGGCGTCGACGCCATTGATTTAGAGCGGGGCGTCAGTACTCATAATGAAGACGAAGCCCGGCTGAATCGCCGGATGTGTGAAGTGGCGGAACGGATTATCGTGGTCACTGACTCCAGTAAATTTAACCGCTCGAGCCTGCATAAAATTATTGATACCCAGCGTATTCACACCATCATCGTCGATGAAGGCATCCCGGAAGAGAGCCTGAAGGAGTTTCATCGCAATGGCGTTGAGGTCATTATCGTCCAGGCGGCGTCGTGAAAATCACAAAAATGTGATGTCCTTCAATTAAGCAAAAAGAAAAATGTCAGCGGGTTTTTGCCGAACCCGCTTTCGTTTTTTCACTGATTTTTCGTCTCCTTCTCCCGCTCACCTGTCCTGCACGCTTTTCGATCTTTCGCATTTTTCATTTTCGGTTTAGATAAAACGAAAGAAAAACAGGCTTTTTTGCCAAAATCCGCGCTGCGGACGCGTTCACAAATTCGCCTTAAGTCTTCTGATTTAATATATTAAAAAGAAAACGAAAGCGATAAATCGCTAAAACATAACAATATGCAATGGAGCAAAAGCAATGCTGGATAACTTAAGACGTCGCGAGCAAATCATCGATCTGTTATGCGATCAAGGTAGTGTTCGTGTCGAACCCCTGAGCGTGCATTTCGGCGTCTCAAGCGTCACTATCCGCAATGACTTACGTTATCTCGAGCAGAAAGGCTGCGTCATGCGTTCTTATGGCGGCGCTGTATTAAATCAACACTTTGCCCTCGATCGCCCCTTACAGGATAAAGACCGGCTGAACCGCGATGTGAAATCGCGGATTGCCGAAAAAGCGGCCAGTTTTGTCAAAGATGGCGACACGTTGATTCTCGATTCTGGCTCGACCACCACGCTTATTCCTCCGTTGCTTAAAAGTCGTCGCGATCTGGTGGTGATGACCAATGCGCTGAACATTGCCTGGGAACTCGCCAATTTTGAACGGGTGGATGTCATGATATTAGGGGGAAATGTCAGGCAAAGCGTTTACTCGCTGTATGGTCCTTCAGCGGAACATCAGCTCAGACAGTATCGGTTTGATAAGCTCTTTTTGGGCGTTGATGGATTTTGTCTGGAAGCCGGGATCACCACGCCGCATCCAGGGGAAGCGCACCTTAACCAGGTGATGTGTCAGGTGGCGCAGGAGGTTACGGTCGTCGCGGATTCCAGCAAGTTTGGCCGCAAAAGTTTTTGCATGATCAGTGAAATCAGCGGTATTGACCGGGTGATTACCGACAGTGGTATTCCGGAGCATTATCATCAGGCGCTCAGCCAGATGGGGGTGGATGTCGTTATCGTGGATGAATAAGAGAGAACGCCGGCAAAAGCGCATTTTGCCGGCGATCGCTTAGTGCATCAGTGCATCCTGTTCGACCAGCAGCAGGGCGGCACCGCGTACACCGCTGGATGCGCCATGCACGGCCGGGAAGACATTCGCGGGGGCGAGCCCCGGGAAGAGATAGCGCGACATGGCGCCGGGCAGTAAGGTGTAAATTTCCTCAATGTTAGAGACGCCGCCGCCCAGAACAAAGGCGTCGACATCCAGAATGAGCTGCAACTGCGCCAGCGTACAGCCCAGCATATCAATCCACGCCTCAACCGTGGCGACGGCGCTGGCGTTGCCATGACGGTAATTTTCCAGCAGCGTCTCCATTTTGAGCTGTTCCCCGCTAAAATGCTTGTGCAGCCAGAGTAAACCGGGGCCGGACTGGTAGCGCTCCAGACAGCCCTGTAAGCCGCAGCCGCACGTGATCTCCGGCAGGTTATAACGGCGCATAAAGGTGGCGGGCAGCGGTAAATGCCCAAACTCGCTGGCCATCCGGTTGCGCCCACGATAGAGCTGCCCGTCGATCACCAGTCCTCCGCCCATGCCGGTGCCAATAATGGCGCCAAAGATTCGCGAGAACTGACGGGCCTGCTGGGTATGCGCCTCCGACAGCGCGAAGCAGCAGCAGTCATTGTCCAGGGCCACCGAGCGGTTGAGTCGGTGCGCCAGATCGTCCATCACCTGCCGTCCGGTCAGACAGGGGACGTTCGACGACAGCAGCTTTCCGGTATGTCTGTCCATCAATCCAGGCATGCCAATGCCGATTTTGCCCTGCATTCCCGTAGCCCAGTCTGCGGTATCGATGAGCGAGGTAAAGGTCGAGAGAAAGAGTTCGTAATCCTGAACCGGCGTGGCTACGCGCTTGCGCCAGCAAACCTGCATTTCCTTATCAAAGGCGACAATTTCAGTTTTTGTGCCGCCAATATCAACACCGTAAAACATGCCACATCTCCTCGAATTTCACAGTGTAACCAGACAGTTTTCCTTGCGAGCGCGCTCTGCGGCAAAGACCATTAAGTGACTTTCCAGCGATTCATCCGGGCCGGAGAGAATCATACTTTGATCGCCCGCCATCACGGCGTGAATAAAGCGATCCATCAGATAGTAATCCCCGCCGCCGTGGCCTCCCATTTGGGTCTGCGTGCCTGCGGCGATCTCGTCGATCGTGTAGAGCGTCTCGCTGTCCGTCAGAAAATCAAACACCCGGATCTGCTCGCCATCGCCCTCGAGATAGCCTTTCGTACCGAAAAGACGCGTCTTTCGATCTTCCATACGGGTAAAGGCGGTCATGGTGAACGTCACGGTTTGCTGATGCGCGAAACGCAAGTTGACCACCTGATGATCCACTACGTCGTTATCACAGCGATAAACGCAGCGGCCATACGGACCTTCGCGCAGCGCCTGACGGACATTTTCCTCGGTGGGATCTGCCGTCAGCACGCGACGGAAATGTGGCGTGCATTTGTGATCCTCGCCGAGATAAATTTTGCAGGCTGACCAGGGGCAGCTCGCCTCAACCTGGCAATCCAGGCAACGGTCGGCGGCACCCTCCGGCTGGTTCTCCTTTACGAAATGACTCAGGTTGCCAAATGAGGTCACAGCCTGACAGCGATCGCCCATGATGTAGCGGATCCAGTCCATATCGTGGCAGGATTTCTGTAACAGCATAAACGACGATTCCGCTTCGTTACGCCAGTTGCCGCGAACGAAAGAGTGCGCCTGGTGCCAGTAACCCACCGGCTCAAGATGCTGCATGCTGACGATATCGCCAATCACCCCGCTGACGAGCAGGGACTTGAGTTTTTGCGTATAGCGGGTGTAGCGCAGAACGTGGGCGACACCCAATAAGACGTTGTTGCGCTTCACCGCAGCGATGATGGTGCGGCACTCTTCCGGCGTGGGAGCGATCGGTTTTTCCAGCAGAATATGATAGCCGAGCTCGGCAAACGCGACGGCAGGCTCTTTGTGCATCGTATCCTGAGTACAAATCAGTACGACATCTGCCATTCGTGGGCGGGCCGCCGCCTCTTTCCAGTCGCGAAAGATGTTTTCCTGCTCAATTTGATGCTGAGCGACAAACTGTTGGCGATACGCCTCTCTGGGTTCCGCCACGCCG
This sequence comes from Citrobacter sp. MGH 55, assembly GCF_016906145.1. Classification (NCBI taxonomy): domain Bacteria; kingdom Pseudomonadati; phylum Pseudomonadota; class Gammaproteobacteria; order Enterobacterales; family Enterobacteriaceae; genus Citrobacter; species Citrobacter sp. MGH 55. The sequence goes on along the minus strand of NZ_CP070239.1, from coordinate 586,339 downwards.
ACCACCTGCATGCGGTCCGGATGCTCAAGCGCGTAGCGAGAATAGATTTCGCCGCGCGCCCCTGCGCCCACCACTAACACGGTCACTTTCTTTGCACACATATAAGCCTCTCATTTTGCCCTTGCCTGCGTTCGCGTTGTTCTGCGCGGCGGGGCATTAAAAAAACAAACTGGAATTGCTTGCACCTGATGATGACGTTCGCGGTTTCAGGCACTGGCTAAATTTTCTTCATTCTGCTTATCGAATAAAAAGGCGGCTTCAAGATTGAATTTCACCCTGATCGATTCGCCGGGCAGCGGACTCCATTCCGGTGACGAATTGACTCGCAGGATCATTTGCTGTGCACCGATATTGAAATGCAGGAGATCTTCATTGCCCATTCTTTCCACGTTGGTGATCCGGGCGTCGAAAGCCGCAGGATCGTTGTGCTGCGCCAACTGAATCGCCTCCGGACGAATGCCAAACCAGACGCTGTCGTGCGGATAATCCGTCAGTTGGGAGATCAGTCGTGCGGTTAAGGGCAAGGTCAGCGCGTCATTCAGACGCAGTCCGTGCGTGTGCGGGTCGAGCGCCAGAAGATGGATATTCATTGCCGGGTTACCAATGAAACCCGCCACGAATTTATTCTTTGGCTGATGGTAGATATTGCCCGGCGTGTCGACCTGCATGATCCGTCCACCGTTGAGCACGCAAATGCGGTCACCCATGGTCATCGCTTCAATCTGATCGTGTGTGACATACACCATTGTCGCGTTCACGCCTTCGTGACGCAGTTGGCGGTGAAGTTCCGTCAGGCGCACGCGCATTGACACGCGCAGTTTGGCGTCGAGATTGGACAACGGCTCATCAAACAAAAACACCTCAGGCTTACGCACAATGGCTCTGCCGACGGCAACGCGCTGGCACTGACCCCCTGAAAGTTGACCCGGTTTTTTGTCGAGTAGCGTTTCGATTTCCAGTTTGCGCGCGGCTTCCCGCACACGAACATCTATCTCCTGCTTGTCCATTTTGCCCTGCAGGCTGAAGGCCATATTTTTGTAGATCGTCATGTGGGGATAGAGGGCGTAGTTTTGAAAAACCATCGCCACGCCACGTTCTTTTGGCAGCAAGTCGTTAACGCACCGTTCGCCAATGGAAATATGACCATGAGTAATCTCTTCCAGACCGGCGATCATGCGCAGTAACGTTGATTTGGCGCAGCCGGATGGCCCGACAAAAACCATAAATTCGCCATCGTGAATTTCAAGGTCAACGCCATGAATCGCCTGAAAGCCATTCGGATAGATTTTGCCTACTGACTGTAATTGAATGCCTGACATAATAATGCCCCTTATCCTTTAATTCCGGCACCGGCGATGCCACGAATGAAATAGCGCTGGAAGAAGATATAAAGTAACAACATGGGGATAATCGCGAGCAACGCTCCCGCCATGAGCATGGGATACTCCACCCCGGCGCGACCTGAGAGCGAGGCCAGACCCACCGGCAGCGTCATTTTGTCCATTGAGGTATTGACGATGAGCGGCCACATTAAGTTATTCCAGCTCCACAACCCGTTAATAATGACGCAGGCGATAAGTCCCGGTTTAATCAGCGGCAGCATGATTTTGAAAAAAATCGTTAAATGGTTATAACCATCCATAATGGCCGCTTCTTCCAGCTCTTTCGGTACGGAAAGAAAAAACTGGCGCAATAAAAAGGCGCTATAAATACTGAATAATCCCGGCAGCACCAGGCCTGGAATGGAGTTCAGCAGACCTATTTTCTCGATCGTTAAAAACTGCGGGATCAAAAAGATCTGTCCGGGAACCATCAGAATCGAAATGCAGAGCATAAAGAGGAGATCGCGCCCTTTAAAACGCAGGCGGGAGAAACCATACGCCGCCATCGCGGCAATCAGCGTCTGTAAGATGACGATAACCAGCGTGGAAACGATCGAGTTAAAATAAAAGCTACCAAACGGCATCTCATGCAAGATTTTATCGTACGCCTGAAACCCCGGATTGGCGGGCAGCAGGATCGGCGGAAAGGCAATACTTTCCGCCTGGGTTTTAAACGAGGTGATGATCATCCAGAGAAAGGGAACCACCGTGACCAGCGTCGCCAGGATCATCAGGCCATAAATCAGCCATTTTTCACGTTTTGTCATGAACATAGTGGTTGCCTTACTGTGCTTTAAGCCGTTTGCCTATCCATATCTGCAGCAGGGTCAGTACCATCGTGATAACGAAAATCACCACGGCAATCGCGGAGGCGTACCCTTTTTCATGGTAGATAAAGGCGTATTTATAAAAGAGATAAGCGATGGTCATGGTCTGATCGTCCACCATGGAAGAACTGCCAAACAGCAGATACACCACATCGAATATTTGCAGCGTTTCGATAAACGAGATCACCAGAACGAAGAACAGCGTCGGGATCATTAGCGGCAGGGTAATTGACCAGAAGCCGCGCAGTTTACTGATGCCATCCAGAGACATGGCTTCATAAATCTGCTTCGGGATCCCCTGCAAGCCGGCGAGCAGAATGATCATCTTCAGAGCGATAGCCGACCAGATAATAACCAGTGAGGCGCTCAGACGGACAATATCCGGATCGGATAACCAACCAATGGCGGGAATATCGAAATAAGCCAGGATCTGATTGAGTAAACCGAAATTACGGTTCATCAACCACTGCCAGACCATCGCAATGGCGGCAGGCATCGTAACGGCCGGAAGAAATAACAGCGTACGGAACAGCCACTGACCGCGAATCGCCTGGTTTAAACCAATCGCCAGCAGTAAAGACAGGACCGTGATCACCGGCACACAAATAAAAACATAGGCCAGCGTATTCACTATCGCCGAACGGAATTCATCATCGCTGAATAAATTAATGTAATTATCCAGACTGATTGTCGTCCAGATCTGAAACTCGCCCAGATCGGTAAAACTGTAAAATACGTTCTGGAAGAACGGCGTAAAGTAAAAAATAACTAATCCTGCCAACAGCGGCAGAATCATTATCCACCCCCAGAAACGTCCTTCTTTTTCCAGTCGGGTCAGGGAATTTTTATTGGGTTCCCTGGCCGATAACGGCGGGGATGCCGCTTCATCTGAATAGCTCATACAGACTCCGGGATGCTCACTTTACAAACAATAAATGGGTTAACGCAAGAGAGGTGAGAGGGAGCAAGGCTCCCTCACGATTATTTCTGCATTTCACGCTCAACGCGTTTGGCGACACCCGGCATAACCTGTTGCGGATCATTTCCCATCCAGACTTTTTTCAGCCCGTCGTTGAGAATGCTATTCCATTTCGCGGTATTTGAACCGGCGGTGGGATATTTATGAGAAAACGCCAGTGAATCGATATAGGCGGAAACATCAACATCCTTAAAGCCTTCCGCCCATGCTTTGGCGACTTTCTGATTGGCCGGAATCACCACTTTGCCCGCTGCCAGCGTTTGCTGCGCATGTTCTGAGCTCATGAATTCAATGAATTTCCAGGCGGCCTCTTTATGCTGGCTTTTGGCAGACATGGCGAATGCCAGGCTATGAGAGACGCCAGCCTGTTCTGCCATTTTGGGCATCGGAACGACGCCGACATGATCGTTAATCAGTTCGTTTTGCGAGAACGGCAGCGCCCACCACGAGCCCGCGTAGATCATCGCCACCCGATTGGACTGGAAGACATCGGCGGCTTTCATTTCGCCTGGCGGCTGGAGCAATCCTGCCTTCAGCATTCCCTGAACGTCGCGATACATGGCAATCGCGTTGTCGCTGGCAACGTCCGTTTTACCCTCAGGCAGGACAATCTGAGTGCCGGCCTGCAGCAGCAGGTTAAAGTAGCTGTCCTGACCGCTGCCGAGATCCATCGCCAACGGATAAGAATGCTGATCCAGCTTTTTACGTAACTGTTCTGATTTCTGTTTTAAATCGTCCCACGTCCAGTTTTTATCGGGATAGGTTACGCCAGCCTGATCAAACATTTTTTTGTTATACCACACGGCAATCGCGTCGATATCCCGTGGAATAGCGTATTGTTGAGACTGGTACTGATAAGCATCGACAGAGCTTTTCACGAAATCATCAAGATGTGGTGATGATGTGTCTTTTAAATAAGGAGTCAGTGGTTCCAGCATGCCGTTTTTAACGTACTGCTGAAAATTCGGCATATTCATCCAGAATACATCCGGCGCCACATTTCCCCCGACCGCTGAACTGAGTTTTATGAAATATTGGTCATAGGGCGTTAGTTCAATTTCAACTTTTACACCGGGGTTATTTTTTTCAAATTCATTAACCAGTTGCTGTTCGCCGGGAAGTTGATTTCGATCCCATAGCGTGTAGCGTAATTTAACGGGTTTTTCTGTCGTCTGGCCTTCAGCACTGGCGGCAACCGGTGCGGCCAGTAAACAGGAAAAAAAGCATGCCAGGGCGACATTATTTTTATTCAAGGTATACATAACTTCCCTCTTTATTCGGGTCAGAATGTCGGTGAGGTAAATTACAGAAGCCATTGAATCTTGTGTTTAACAAAGGGGAAAGTCAAAGGGGGAAAAATGAGCGAATTATCGCATTAAAACACCCCGGCTTTTCGGTAGGTTTCTCTTTTATCAAAACGAAAAGAGAGCGAAAAGGGAGGCCTCAGGCATTGTTCTTTCTTTCAACGGGTTAGGATTTTTCTACCGACGAAAAGCGAAAAAGGGCGGGTGAAAAATTAACCTTCAAAACTGCGAGCATTATCACCTTATCTTTCACGGACAGGAAAGAAAAACGGGGATTATTCCCCGTTTTCTCGGTTGCTTTCGTTTCGAAAATATCAGGTCACTGGTGCCGGGTTAAAGACGGCCAACTGATTGTGCAATCCCCATTGATCGGAGAAGGTTTTCTTACGGCCACTGGCGACATCAAGAATAAATTCGAACAGCTTCTGACCAACTTCCTCAATGGTCTCTTCACCCGTGGCAATGGTGCCCGCGTTGATATCCATCAAATCGTACCAACGCTTTGCCAGTTCGGTACGGGTCGCCATCTTAATCACCGGCACGGCCATCAGGCCATAGGGGGTACCGCGACCCGTGGTGAACACCTGGACGGTGATCCCGGACGCGACCTGCTGCGTGCCGCAGACAAAATCGCTGGCGGGCGTTGCGGCATAAATCAGACCGCGTTTGGTCGGGCGCTGGCCTGGGGAGAGCACTTCGACAATCGCGCTTTTACCGGATTTCGCAATGGAGCCCAGCGCTTTTTCCACCACATTCGCCAGCCCCCCTTTTTTGTTACCCGGAGAGGGGTTAGCGCTGCGATCGGTTTTCCCCATATCGAGATAGTTGTCGTACCAGGCCATCTCTTCCAGCAGACGTTTACCCACCGCTTCGTTGATGGTGCGCGGCGTCAACAGATGGATCGCATCACGCACTTCGGTGACTTCGGAAAACATTACCGTAGCGCCGCAGCGTACCAGCAGGTCAGAGGCGTAGCCCACTGCCGGGTTTGCCGTCACGCCGGAAAACGCATCGCTGCCGCCGCACTGCATGCCGACAACCAGTTCAGAGGCCGGGCAGGTTTCGCGCTGGCGCAGATTCAGTTTAGCCAGATGGCGCTCAGCGACCTGCAGGATATCATCGACCATGGAACGGAAGCCCACATGCTTTTCGTCCTGAAGGCTGACGATGCTGGCGCTGTCGACCGGAATACTTTGCACATCGTCAGTACCTTCCAGTAAACGTTCCGGCTGCAGTTTTTCACAGCCCAGGCCAATGACCATCACTTCGCCGCCAAAGTTTGGGTTCAGCGAGATGTTATGGATGGTGCGGATCGGCACCACGGCTGCCGGCGCGTTAATTGCCACGCCGCAACCGTACAGGTGGTTAAGTCCGACCACTCCATCGACGTTCGGGTATTTAGGCAGCAGATCGCGCTCAATGATTTTGACGACATAATCCACCACACCCGCCACACAGTGCACGCTGGTGGTGATGCCGAGCAGATTCTTGGTGCCTACGCTACCATCGGCGTTGCGGTAGCCTTCAAAGGTATAGCCTTCCAGCGGCGGCAGCGGTTCCGGAACTTTGGTCGCCAGTGGCAGCGTGTTCAACGGCGGCGCTGTCGGTAGCTCAACCATGGATTCATCAATCCAGCTTCCGCGCGGAATGTCGCGCACGGCGTAGCCGATCACTTCACCGTAACGTATGATTTCACCATGAACCGGAATATCCACCAGCGCGACTTTATGTCCCTGTGGAATATGTTCAATCAGCTCCAGTCCATCCGGGAATCGCGTCCCGGCTTTCAAACCATTGTCATTAACAATGATCGCCACATTATCTGTTTCGTGGACCTTTATATAAAATGCGCTCGGCGATTCTTGTCTGATGTCGATGTTGGCCATTGTCCAGTATTCTCCAACCGGGGTGATAATAATATAGAAAGATTCTGCGAATCTGATTATTAAAATAAGGAAGACCTGTCGTGAAATAAGGATGTCAGGAGTTCAAAAATAAGAATGTGATCCAGATCACTCGTTATGGTGAAAGCCCGGCTATCAGGGGCGGTAAAGCGTAAATATGTGCATCAGCGCCCAGCGTTATGTGCATTTGCTCAAGATATTATTTGTAATTAGCATCGTTAATGAGCATCTGCACAATGCGTAATGCTCTCTGCCTGATTATACTGAATCACGAAATGAGTATCTGTATTTATTAATAAGCGATAGCGTCTGTCATCAATAAATAATAATAAATATGTCTGCTTAAGTGCCTGAGGTAAATAAAATGATCCTGGATACCGTTGTAGAAAAAAAGAAAGGTACGCATACCCGCTATTTAATTCTGCTGATAATTTTTATTGTTACAGCGGTTAACTACGCGGACCGGGCGACGCTATCCATTGCCGGTACCGAAGTCGCCAAAGAGTTGCAGTTGAGTGCTGTGTCAATGGGCTACATCTTCTCTGCCTTTGGCTGGGCATACCTGCTGATGCAAATCCCCGGCGGCTGGCTGCTCGATAAGTTTGGTTCGAAAAAAGTGTACACCTGGAGCCTGTTTTTCTGGTCGCTGTTCACCTTCCTGCAAGGATTCGTGGATATGTTCCCGCTGGCCTGGGCCGGGGTTTCCATGTTCTTTATGCGCTTTATGTTGGGTTTCTCGGAAGCGCCTTCGTTCCCGGCAAACGCCCGTATTGTCGCGGCCTGGTTCCCGACCAAAGAGCGTGGAACCGCGTCGGCAATCTTTAACTCTGCTCAGTATTTTTCACTGGCACTGTTCTCGCCGCTGCTGGGCTGGTTGACCTTTGCCTGGGGCTGGGAGCATGTCTTTACTGTGATGGGCGTGATTGGGTTTGTCCTGACGGCGCTGTGGGTCAAACTGATTCATAACCCCACCGATCACCCGCAGATGTCCGCAGAAGAGTTGAAGTTCATCTCTGAAAACGGTGCGGTCGTGGATATGGACCACAAAAAACCGGGCAGCGCCGTGGCAAGTGGTCCAAAACTGCATTACATCAAGCAGTTATTGACCAACCGCATGATGCTTGGCGTGTTCTTTGGACAGTATTTCATCAACACGATCACCTGGTTCTTCCTGACCTGGTTCCCGATTTATCTGGTTCAGGAAAAAGGAATGTCGATCCTGAAAGTGGGTCTGGTGGCATCGATTCCGGCGCTGTGTGGTTTCGCTGGCGGCGTACTGGGCGGCGTGTTCTCGGATTATCTGATTAAGCGCGGTTTTTCTATCACCGTTGCGCGTAAGCTGCCGATTGTGCTGGGCATGCTGCTGGCTTCCACCATCATTCTGTGCAACTACACCGACAACACCGCGCTGGTGGTGACGCTGATGGCGCTGGCCTTCTTTGGTAAAGGATTTGGCGCACTGGGCTGGCCGGTGATTTCGGACACCGCACCGAAAGAGATTGTGGGCCTGTGTGGCGGGGTATTTAACGTCTTTGGCAACGTGGCATCTATCGTAACGCCACTGGTTATCGGTTACCTGGTAAGTGAACTGCATTCCTTCAACGCCGCGCTGGTCTTCGTTGGCTGTTCCGCGCTGATGGCAATGGTGTGCTACCTGTTTATTGTCGGTGACATTAAACGTATGGAACTGCAGAAATAATTAACGGTTAAGTGACAAGGTAAAAGTGATGAATAACGACATCTTCCCGAACAAATTCAAAGCAGCGCTGGCTGCGCATCAGATTCAGATTGGTTGCTGGTCAGCGCTGGCAAGCCCCATCAGTACCGAAGTCTTAGGACTGGCGGGCTTCGACTGGCTGGTGTTGGATGGCGAGCATGCGCCAAATGATGTCTCCACCTTTATTCCACAACTGATGGCGTTGAAAGGCAGTTCCAGCGCGCCAGTGGTGCGTGTACCGACCAATGAGCCGGTGATTATTAAACGTCTGCTGGATATCGGTTTTTACAATTTTCTGATTCCGTTTGTTGAAACAGAAGCAGAGGCGGTGAACGCCGTTGCGTCAACGCGCTATCCGCCTGAAGGGATCCGTGGCGTGTCCGTATCGCATCGCGCCAACATGTTTGGCACCGTCCCGGATTACTTCGCGCAGTCCAACAAAAACATCACCATCATTGTGCAGATTGAGAGCCAGCAGGGCGTGGATAACGTCGATGCTATCGCCGCCACCGAAGGCGTCGACGGTATTTTCGTTGGTCCAAGCGATCTGGCTGCGGCGTTAGGCCACCTCGGCAATGCGTCTCATCCTGAGGTGCAGAAAGCCATTCAGCACATCTTTGCCCGGGCGAAAGCGCACGGCAAACCGAGCGGCATTCTGGCGCCGGTTGATGCCGACGCCCGTCGTTATCTGGACTGGGGCGCCACGTTTGTTGCCGTCGGCAGCGACCTGGGCGTGTTCCGTTCCGCCACGCAGAAACTGGCTGATTCCTTTAAGAAATAACCACCACCGACACAAGAGAGATAATTGATATGACAATGAAAGTTGGTTTTATTGGCCTGGGTATCATGGGTAAACCAATGAGTAAAAACCTCCTGAAAGCAGGTTACTCGCTGGTGGTTTCTGACCGTAATCCTGACGCGATCGCTGACGTTATCGCGGCAGGTGCAGAAACCGCTTCTAACGCCAAAGCGATTGCTGAGCAGTGTGATGTGATCATCACCATGCTGCCAAACTCTCCGCATGTGAAAGAGGTTGCGCTGGGCGAAGGCGGCATTATCGAAGGGGCGAAACCGGGGACGGTGCTGATCGATATGAGCTCCATCGCGCCGCTGGCGAGCCGTGAGATCAGCGACGCGCTGAAAGCTAAGGGCATCGATATGCTGGACGCGCCGGTGAGCGGCGGTGAGCCGAAGGCGATCGACGGCACGTTGTCGGTGATGGTTGGCGGCGACAAAGCGATTTTCGATAAATACTACGATCTGCTGAAAGCGATGGCGGGGTCTGTTGTTCATACCGGTGATATCGGGGCGGGGAACGTCACCAAACTGGCGAACCAGGTGATTGTGGCGCTGAACATTGCCGCGATGTCTGAAGCGTTGACTCTGGCAACCAAAGCCGGCGTAAACCCGGATCTGGTTTATCAGGCGATCCGGGGTGGTCTGGCAGGCAGCACCGTCCTGGATGCGAAAGCGCCGATGGTGATGGATCGTAACTTCAAGCCGGGTTTCCGTATCGATCTGCACATTAAAGATCTGGCAAACGCGCTGGATACGTCTCACGGTGTTGGTGCTCAGCTTCCGCTGACCGCGGTTGTTATGGAGATGATGCAGGCACTGCGTGCTGACGGCATGGGAACCGCCGACCACAGTGCTCTGGCATGCTATTACGAAAAACTGGCGAAAGTGGAAGTCACTCGCTAATGACCTTGCGCCCGGATGGCGTGTCGCGATCCGGGCCTGGATTGTAGGCCGGATAAGTAAAGCGCCATCCGGCGTTGTGCAGTAACAGGCGATCATCATGAAAATCGTAATTGCCCCAGACTCTTATAAAGAAAGCCTTTCTGCTACTGAGGTAGCGCAGGCGATAGAAAAAGGATTTCGGGAAATTTTCCCCGATGCGCAGTATGTTTCCGTTCCGGTCGCCGATGGGGGTGAGGGGACGGTTGAAGCCATGATTGCCGCCACACACGGTTCTGCACATTCCGCTCTGGTGACCGGACCGCTGGGTGAAAAAGTGAATGCCAACTGGGGCATGTCAGGCGATGGAAAGACCGCGTTTATTGAAATGGCGGCCGCCAGCGGACTGGCGCTGGTCCCCCCCGAAAAACGTAACCCCCTGATTACCACTTCGCGCGGCACCGGGGAGCTTATTTTGCAGGCGCTGGACAGTGGGGCAAGCAATATTATTATCGGCATTGGCGGGAGTGCGACCAATGACGGCGGTGCCGGGATGGTTCAGGCGCTGGGCGCGAAGCTGTGTGATGCCAACGGAACTGAAATTGGCTACGGCGGCGGTAGTCTGAACACTCTCAATACCATTGATGTGTCTGGTCTGGATCCGCGCATTAAACATTGTGCTATTCGCGTTGCTTGTGATGTGACCAATCCGCTGGTGGGCGAACAGGGAGCCTCGCGGATCTTTGGCCCGCAAAAAGGGGCGACGGAGCCGCTGATCCTCGAACTGGACCGCAATCTGGCTCACTACGCGGATATCATTAAAAAATCACTGGGTGTGGATGTGAAAAAAGTTCCAGGCGCAGGAGCGGCGGGCGGCATGGGGGCAGCGCTGATGGCATTCCTCGGCGCGGAGTTGAAAAGCGGGATTGAGATCGTCACACAGGCGCTTAATCTGGAAGAACATATTCACGACTGTACGCTGGTTGTTACCGGTGAAGGGCGCATCGACAGTCAGAGCATTCACGGCAAAGTACCGGTGGGCGTGGCGAATGTGGCGAAGAAATACCACAAGCCGGTGATTGGCATTGCGGGCAGCCTGACGCGGGATGTCGGCGTGGTGCATCAATATGGAATCGATGCTGTATTCAGCGTATTGACCAGCATTGGCACGCTGGAAGAGGCCTTTCGCGGCGCATTTGACAACATTTACCGGGCGTCGCGAAACATTGCGGCGACGCTGGCGGTGGGAATGCGCAGTGCAGGGTGACAAGGGCGTGCAAACCCTCTATACTGCGCGCCGAAGCTGACCAGACAGTCGCCGCTTCGTCGTCGTCCCTTTCGGGGGAGACAGGCGGAGGGGAGGAAAGTCCGGGCTCCATAGGGCAGGGTGCCAGGTAACGCCTGGGGGGGAAACCCACGACCAGTGCAACAGAGAGCAAACCGCCGATGGCCCACGCAAGTGGGATCAGGTAAGGGTGAAAGGGTGCGGTAAGAGCGCACCGCGCGGCTGGTAACAGTCCGTGGCACGGTAAACTCCACCCGGAGCAAGGCCAAATAGGGGTTCATAAGGTACGGCCCGTACTGAACCCGGGTAGGCTGCTTGAGCCAGTGAGCGATTGCTGGCCTAGATGAATGACTGTCCACGACAGAACCCGGCTTATCGGTCAGCTTCACCACTTTAAGAACCCCGCCACCAGGCGGGGTTTTGCTTTGTAGATAATGTAGATGATGACTGTCCACGACGCTACACCTGAAAGAAAGCGGCTTAYCGGTCAGCTTCACCACTTTCATGTAGAAACCCGCTTCGGYGGGTTTTTGCTTTGTAGATAATGTAGATGAATGACTGTCCACGACGCTACACCTGRAAGAAAGCGGCTTACCGGTCATGACGTTTCGCTTATCAGGCCTGTGAACGGTGAAGGGGAACGGGGACCTGTAGGGCGGATAAGATACGTCGCATCGCCATCCGGCAGCGTTCTGGAACCTGCGGCTATTAAGAAATTTCTTGTTATGTGACAGCCAACACAAAACGCTACTTTCTACTAATATGTCGATAGAAACGAAAAGCAATCGATCTACTTCACAAAATTACACGCTATAAAAATGGCAAAGTGCAGTGTTAATGTATTGTTGTGAATGATAATTGTTTGTGTGTGTATATTTAATTATTGATAAATTCAATGTTTATTTATAAACAAACCGGGCTAAAAAATGTGATGTATAACGTTATTTAATCCAATTTATGTTTTAAACATACTTAAATTTGAGGGATTGCGCATTTAATTTAATGAACAAATTGACCATTAACTGCACGATAATTGCTTGAAATATCGTCATTCCTCATTTTTAGATATGAGGGGAAAATAACGCGTGTTATCGCCATAAAATATTGTTATCCCCCCCTCTTTTTTTGACAAAAATCAGACTAAAGTGACATGATATTTATATAACCAATTGAATATAAATGGTTTATTTATTTACAAATAACCACTTGAAATATATGTGAAGGCAATTTGTGAGTGGTCGCACATATCCTGCTTCATGTAATTTGTTACACTTCACGCCGTCAACAAGGTTATTAACGCAGGTCGATATGAATACGTTTGCTCTCCCAAAAACACAGCAGTTGGTGGTCTTTCAGGAAGTAATCAGAAGCGGTTCTATCGGTTCTGCGGCAAAAGAGTTAGGGTTAACTCAGCCAGCTGTTAGTAAAATTATTAACGATATTGAAGCTTATTTTGGCGTTGAGTTGGTGGTTCGCAAAAATACCGGCGTCACCTTAACTCAGGCAGGGCAAGTTTTACTCTCATGGTCCGAATCCATCACCCGTGAGATGAAGAACATGGTGAATGAGATGAACAGCATGACCGACAACACGGTGGTTGATATCTCATTCGGGTTTCCTTCGCTGATTGGCTTTACCTTTATGTCCGATATGATCCAGAAGTTCAAAGAGGTCTACCCAAAATCACAGGTCTCCATGTATGAGGCGCAACTCTCCTCATTCCTGCCGGCGATCCGCGACGGGCGACTGGACTTTGCGATTGGTACGCTCAGCGATGAAATGAAATTGCAGGATCTGCACGTCGAACCGCTTTTTGAGTCGGAGTTCGTGCTGGTGGCGAATAAGTCCCGAACATGCACCGGCACCACCACACTGGAATCGTTGCAGAACGAACAGTGGGTGTTGCCACAAACGAATATGGGCTACTACAGCGAACTCCTCACCACCCTGCAAAGAAATGGCATTAGCATCGAAAACATCGTTAAAACCGACTCCGTTGTGACCATTTACAATCTTGTTCTCAATGCTAATTTTCTGACAGTGATTCCATGCGATATGGCCGCACCCTTTGGTTCGAACCAGTTTATTACTCTCCCTGTGGAAGAATCGTTACCCATTGCTCGCTATGCCGCAATATGGTCAAAAAACTATCGTATTAAAAAAGCCGCATCGGTTTTGGTTGAATTAGCCAAAGAGTATTCATCTTATAAAGGTTGCAGACGAAAGCAATTAATTGAAATTAACTAACCGATTAAATTTTATTTAATCCTCAATTCATACCATCGTTCTTAATATCAGACGTTGGTTACGGCTATCTATTACTTTACTATCAGGTAAGAGGTTACAATGCACATTACTTACGATCTCCCGGTTGCCATTGAAGATATCCTCGAAGCAAAAAAACGACTGGCGGGGAAAATATATAAAACAGGCATGCCTCGCTCAAACTATTTTAGTGAGCGCTGCAAAGGGGAAATATTCCTTAAGTTTGAAAACATGCAGCGTACCGGCTCATTTAAAATTCGTGGCGCATTTAACAAACTCAGTTCATTGACGGATGCGGAAAAACGTAAAGGCGTTGTCGCTTGTTCAGCGGGTAACCACGCTCAAGGGGTTTCTCTCTCCTGCGCGATGCTGGGTATTGATGGCAAAGTGGTGATGCCGAAGGGGGCGCCGAAATCGAAAGTGGCCGCCACCTGTGACTACTCGGCGGAAGTAGTGCTGCACGGCGATAACTTCAACGACACTATCGCCAAAGTCAGTGAGATTGTCGAAATGGAAGGGCGTATTTTTATCCCGCCTTATGACGATCCGAAAGTGATTGCCGGCCAGGGTACTATCGGTCTGGAAATTATGGAAGACCTGTATGACGTCGATAACGTGATTGTTCCTATCGGCGGCGGCGGTTTAATCGCCGGTATTGCTATTGCCATTAAATCTATTAACCCGACCATTAAAGTGATTGGTGTGCAGTCTGAAAACGTACACGGCATGGCGGCGTCTTATCAGGCTGGAGAAATAACCACGCACCGAACGACCGGCACCCTGGCGGATGGTTGTGATGTTTCCCGCCCGGGTAAATTAACTTACGAAATTGTGCGTGAATTAGTGGATGACATTGTCCTGGTCAGCGAAGACGAAATTCGTAACAGCATGATTGCTTTAATTCAACGCAACAAAGTGGTGACAGAAGGTGCTGGTGCACTGGCATGTGCTGCTTTATTAAGCGGGAAATTAGATGCCTATATCCAGAACAGAAAAACGGTCAGCATTATTTCTGGCGGCAATATCGATCTTTCTCGTGTATCGCAAATTACGGGTTTAGCAGACGCGTAAATCCGGCTATTAATCTCTTCGTTGAGGATAGGATATGAGTACTTCTGACAGCATTGTATCCAGCCAGACAAAACAGTCGTCCTGGCGTAAATCAGACACCACCTGGACACTGGGTTTATTTGGTACAGCCATCGGCGCCGGGGTGTTGTTCTTCCCCATCCGCGCAGGATTTGGCGGCTTAATCCCCATTCTTTTGATGTTGGTACTGGCGTACCCCATCGCTTTTTATTGCCACCGTGCGCTGGCGCGTCTGTGTCTGTCCGGGTCAAACCCGTCCGGCAACATCACGGAAACGGTTGAAGAGCACTTTGGTAAGACGGGTGGTGTGGTCATCACGTTCCTCTATTTCTTCGCGATTTGTCCGCTGCTGTGGATTTATGGCGTCACCATTACCAACACGTTCATGACGTTCTGGGAAAACCAGTTGCAGTTGCCGGCGCTGAACCGTGGTTTTGTGGCGCTGTTCCTGCTGCTGCTGATGGCGTTCGTTATCTGGTTTGGTAAGGATCTGATGGTTAAAGTGATGAGCTACCTGGTATGGCCGTTCATTGCCAGCCTGGTGCTGATCTCGCTGTCGCTGATCCCTTACTGGAACTCTGCGGTGATCGACCAGGTCGATATCAGTAATATCGCCTTAACCGGTCACGATGGCATTCTGGTCACCGTGTGGCTGGGGATTTCCATCATGGTGTTCTCGTTCAACTTCTCGCCGATCGT
This sequence comes from Citrobacter sp. MGH 55, assembly GCF_016906145.1. Classification (NCBI taxonomy): domain Bacteria; kingdom Pseudomonadati; phylum Pseudomonadota; class Gammaproteobacteria; order Enterobacterales; family Enterobacteriaceae; genus Citrobacter; species Citrobacter sp. MGH 55. The sequence continues at coordinate 571,211 of NZ_CP070239.1, read as the reverse complement.
TTCGTCTTTCGTGGTCTCTAAACGTGAAGAATATGAGAAAGATTTTGGCCGTGAATACACCGAGCAGAAATGTTCTCAGATCATCTCTCGCGCCAGCATGCTGATGGTCGCTGTGGTTATGTTCTTCGCCTTTAGCTGCCTGTTCACGCTCTCTCCGGCAAACATGGCAGATGCGAAAGCACAGAACATTCCGGTACTGTCTTATCTGGCAAACCACTTCGCTTCCCTGTCCGGAACGAAGTCGACTTTCGCCATCGTGCTGGAATATGGCGCCTCGATTATTGCGCTGGTTGCCATCTTCAAATCCTTCTTCGGTCACTACCTGGGCACGCTGGAAGGGCTGAATGGTCTGGTGCTGAAGTTCGGTTACAAAGGCGATAAAACGAAGGTTTCCTCCGGAAAACTCAACACCATCAGCATGATCTTCATCATGGGGTCCACCTGGATTGTGGCTTACGCCAACCCGAACATTCTGGACCTGATTGAAGCGATGGGTGCGCCGATTATTGCCTCACTGCTGTGCCTGCTGCCGATGTATGCCATTCGTAAGGCACCGTCACTGGCGAAATATCGCGGTCGTCTGGATAACGTGTTTGTCACCGTCATCGGTCTGCTGACCATTCTGAACATCGTGTACAAACTGTTTTAATCCTTAAGCTCAGGATGAGCGGAGTAGTGAAATGAATGAGTTTCCGATAGTTCTGGTTATTAATTGTGGATCGTCTTCAATTAAGTTTTCAGTACTGGATGCAAATAACTGCGACGTATTAATGGCAGGCATTGCGGATGGTATTAACTCGGAAAATGCGTTCTTATCGGTAAATGGAGGTGAGCCAGTGACGCTGGCTCACCACAGCTACGAAGGCGCATTAAAGGCGATTGCGTTTGAACTGGAAAAACGTAATTTAAATGACAGCGTGGCCTTAATTGGCCACCGTATTGCCCACGGCGGAAATATTTTTACCGAGTCAGCAATTATTACTGATGAGGTCATTGACAATATTCGCCGTGTTTCACCACTGGCGCCATTACATAATTACGCCAATCTGAGCGGGATTGAATCCGCACAGCATCTGTTCCCCGGCGTCACGCAGGTGGCGGTGTTTGATACCAGCTTCCATCAGACCATGGCACCAGAAGCTTACCTGTATGGCCTGCCGTGGAAGTATTTCGAAGAGCTGGGCGTGCGGCGTTACGGCTTCCACGGAACGTCGCACCGCTATGTTTCTCAACGCGCGCATGAACTGCTTGCGCTGTCTGAGCAGGACTCCGGCCTGGTGATTGCCCACCTCGGCAACGGTGCGTCAATTTGTGCCGTCCGTAATGGTCACAGCGTCGATACCTCAATGGGGATGACGCCGCTGGAAGGGCTGATGATGGGCACGCGTAGCGGCGACGTGGACTTCGGCGCGATGGCGTGGGTCGCCAGTGAAACCCAGCAGACTTTGAGCGATCTGGAGCGGGTAGTGAACAAAGAGTCCGGTCTGCTCGGGATTTCTGGCCTGTCGTCCGACTTAAGGGTGCTGGAAAAAGCCTGGCATGAAGGACACGAGCGCGCACAGCTGGCAATTAAAACCTTTGTTCACCGCATTGCCCGTCATATTGCCGGACATGCCGCTTCGTTACACCGTCTGGACGGCATTATTTTCACCGGTGGTATTGGTGAGAACTCGGTATTAATTCGTCGTCTGGTGATTGAGCATCTGACGGTATTGGGAGTGAATATCGACAGCGACCGAAATAACCTGTCGAATTCTCATGGCGAGCGCATTATTTCCCCCTCAGATGCCCGGGTTATTTGCGCCGTAATACCGACGAACGAAGAAAAAATGATTGCGCTCGATGCGATTCAATTAGGCCGCATTAACGCAGCCGTGGAATACGCCTAATTTATTTGTTGTTCTGTAGAGAGATTATTTTTCATGAAGGTAGATATCGATACCAGCGATATGCTGTATGCCGAAGCATGGCTTGGCTTTAAAGGTACGGACTGGAAAGAAGAAATTAATGTCCGTGATTTTATTCAGCACAACTATACGCCTTATGAAGGGGATGAATCCTTCCTTGCTGATGCAACGCCTGCCACTACGGCATTGTGGGAAAAGGTGATGGCGGGCATTCGTATCGAAAACGCGACCCATGCGCCGGTCGATTTCGATACCAATATTGCGACCACGATTACTGCGCACGATGCGGGTTACATTGAGCAGGAACTGGAGAAGATTGTTGGCCTGCAAACGGATAAACCGCTGAAACGTGCGCTGCATCCGTTTGGCGGCGTCAACATGATCAAAAGCTCGTTCGATGCTTATGGTCGTGAGATGGATCCGAACTTCGAGTACCTGTTCACCGAACTGCGTAAAACCCACAACCAGGGCGTTTTTGACGTCTATTCTCCGGACATGCTGCGCTGCCGTAAATCCGGTGTGCTGACTGGTTTGCCGGACGGTTATGGTCGTGGGCGCATTATCGGTGATTATCGTCGCGTGGCGCTGTACGGCATCCGCTATCTGGTGCGTGAGCGTGAGCTGCAGTTCGCCGATCTCCAGTCAAATCTGGAGTGGGGACAGAATCTGGAAGCCACGATTCGCCTGCGTGAAGAGCTGGCGGAGCACCGTCGCGCGTTGCTGCAAATGCAGGAGATGGCGGCGAAATATGGCTGTGATATCTCTCGCCCGGCGCGTAATGCGCAGGAGGCGGTACAGTGGGTCTACTTTGCCTATCTGGCGGCGGTGAAATCGCAAAACGGCGGCGCGATGTCGCTGGGCCGCACCGCATCGTTCCTCGATATCTATATTGAGCGCGATTTCAATGCCGGTATCCTGACAGAGCAACAGGCGCAGGAGTTGATCGACCACTTCATCATGAAGATCCGGATGGTGCGTTTCCTGCGTACGCCGGAGTTTGACACGCTGTTCTCCGGCGATCCGATCTGGGCGACCGAAGTGATCGGCGGGATGGGGCTGGATGGTCGCACGCTGGTGACCAAAAACTCCTTCCGCTATCTGCATACGCTGCACACGATGGGACCGGCACCGGAGCCAAACCTCACCGTGTTGTGGTCAGAAGCGTTGCCAGTCGCGTTTAAAAAGTATGCCGCACAGGTCTCTATCGTCACCTCGTCACTGCAATATGAAAACGACGATCTGATGCGGACCGACTTTAACAGCGACGACTATGCGATCGCCTGCTGCGTGAGCCCGATGGTTATCGGTAAGCAGATGCAGTTCTTCGGGGCGCGCGCCAATCTTGCCAAAACGCTGCTGTACGCAATCAACGGCGGGGTGGATGAGAAGCTGAAAATCCAGGTGGGGCCGAAAACCGCGCCGTTGCTGGACGACGTGCTGGACTACGACACAGTGATGGACAGTCTGGACCACTTTATGGACTGGCTGGCGGTGCAGTACATCAGCGCGCTGAACATCATCCATTACATGCACGATAAGTACAGTTACGAAGCGTCGCTGATGGCGCTGCACGATCGTGACGTCTATCGCACGATGGCGTGCGGGATTGCCGGACTGTCGGTAGCGGCGGATTCGCTCTCTGCAATTAAGTACGCGACGGTGAAACCGGTTCGCGACCATAACGGGCTGGCGGTCGATTTCGTGATTGAAGGGGAATATCCACAGTACGGCAATAACGATGAGCGCGTGGATAGCATTGCCTGCGATCTGGTTGAACGCTTTATGAAGAAAATTAAAGTGTTGCCGACCTACCGGAACGCGGTACCGACGCAGTCGATTCTGACTATTACCTCCAACGTGGTGTACGGACAGAAAACTGGCAATACCCCGGATGGACGCCGCGCGGGAACGCCATTTGCGCCGGGCGCTAACCCGATGCACGGGCGTGACCGTAAAGGCGCTGTCGCCTCGCTGACTTCCGTGGCGAAACTACCGTTCACTTACGCGAAGGACGGGATTTCGTACACCTTCTCGATTGTGCCTGCGGCACTCGGCAAAGAGGATCCGGTGCGAAAAACCAACCTGGTCGGGCTGCTGGATGGTTACTTCCATCATGAAGCGCACGTGGAAGGCGGTCAGCACCTGAACGTTAACGTAATGAACAAGGAGATGTTACTGGATGCCATTGAACATCCGGAAAACTATCCGAACCTGACGATCCGCGTCTCCGGCTACGCTGTGCGCTTCAACGCGCTCACCCGTGAGCAGCAGCAGGACGTCATTTCGCGTACTTTCACCCAGGCGATGTAACGTTATCGGGGCGGTCTGCGGGTCGCCCCGATTCACTATGCGTATGAAAACCTGGTCTCCACTGAACGAGTCCGAGGGTGTAGAAATGATTAGCGCATTCGATATTTTCAAACCTGGCATTGGTCCTTCCAGCTCTCATACCGTAGGGCCGATGAATGCAGGAAAACGGTTTATCGATCAACTGGTCAGCAGTGGAAGCTTATCGCGCACGACGCGCATGTCGGTTGATCTGTATGGTTCACTGTCGCTGACCGGAAAAGGCCACGCGACCGATACCGCCATTATGATGGGGCTGGCCGGAAACACGCCGCAAAGCGTCAACATTGACGCCATCCCCGCGTTTATTGACGAGGTGACCCGTACCGGCCGCTTGCCGGTTGCTGAAGGTATACATGTCGTCGATTTCCCGGTTACTGATAGCATTGTTTTTCATGGTGAAATGCTGCCAAGGCACGAGAACGGAATGCGGATCACCGCCTGGGAAAACCAGGAAACGCTGCTGTGTAAAACCTATTACTCGATTGGCGGCGGGTTTATCGTGGATGAAGAGCGCTTTGGTCAGGCGCATGACGTGGAAGCGCCGGTCCCTTATGATTTTCATTCCGCCAGCGAACTGCTGAAACTGTGCGAACGCAACGGCCTTTCAGTCTCCGGGCTGATGATGCAAAACGAACTGGCGCTGCGCAGCAAGGTGGAAATTGATGCCGGATTTGCTCAGATCTGGGAAGTGATGCACGCTGGCATAGAACGCGGGATGAATACCGAAGGCGTCTTACCCGGCCCGCTGAATGTACCGCGCCGCGCGGTGGCGTTACGTCGTCTGCTGGTCTCCAGTGACAGTCTCTCCAGCGACCCGATGAACGTCATCGACTGGATCAACATGTTTGCTCTCGCGGTCAGTGAGGAGAACGCGGCGGGCGGACGCGTGGTGACCGCGCCCACCAACGGGGCATGCGGCATTATTCCAGCCGTTCTGGCCTATTACGATAAATTCCGTCGTCCGGTGAATGCCAATTCCATTGCCCGCTATCTGCTGGCGGCCGGGGCCATTGGGGCACTGTACAAAATGAATGCGTCAATTTCCGGGGCGGAAGTTGGCTGTCAGGGGGAGATCGGAGTGGCCAGTTCCATGGCGGCGGCGGCGGGGTTGACCGAACTGCTGGGCGGTAGCCCGGCGCAGGTTTGCATCGCGGCGGAAATTGCCATGGAGCACAACCTCGGCTTAACCTGCGACCCGGTTGCCGGGCAGGTGCAGATCCCGTGTATTGAGCGCAATGCGATCAACGCAGTCAAGGCGGTCAACGCCGCACGTATGGCGCTGCGCCGCACCTCCGAACCGCGTGTCTCGCTGGATAAAGTCATCGAAACGATGTACGAGACGGGTAAGGACATGAATGATAAGTACCGCGAAACATCACGCGGTGGTTTAGCGATCAAAGTGGTGTGCAGTTAGCGAACGCCAGAAAGCTTGCCCGATAAACCTGCGCCATCGGGCATTTTATCCATTGTCAGCTATCTAAAAGCACACGTCGGTGTGCTTTTTTGTTGTGATCTTCTTCAAATTTAGAAAAAAATGACACTTAAATGTTTTAAGGTAGGAAAATTTTCTTAACCAATAGAAAATATCAGGGTTGTTTTGTGACGTTTTTCTCTGCGCCTGAGCGTATCCTTTTTTTCATTCTAATGACTCGCCTGCAAACCCCGTACCGCGTATCGCCTTGATGCGGCACGACAAAAATTAAAAATATACCCTACATAATGAGCGAGAATTTTATGGAAACGGCAACGAACAACAGCGTAGTGCTCGACGCCAGCGCCCCGGCGCGCCGGGCGGGAATGACGGAAAGCGAATGGCGGGAAGCGATTAAATTCGACAGCATCGACACCGGTTGGGTCATTATGAGTATCGGGATGGCGATTGGCGCGGGGATTGTTTTTCTCCCGGTGCAGGTCGGTTTGATGGGGCTGTGGGTCTTTTTGCTCTCATCGGTTATCGGTTATCCCGCCATGTATCTTTTCCAGCGTCTGTTTATTAACACGCTGGCGGAATCCCCGGAGTGCAAAGATTATCCCAGCGTCATCAGTGGGTATCTGGGAAAAAACTGGGGCATCCTGTTAGGCGCACTGTATTTTGTGATGCTGGTTATCTGGATGTTTGTCTATTCCACCGCAATTACCAACGACAGCGCCTCCTATTTGCATACTTTTGGTGTGACAGAGGGACTGTTATCCGATAACCCGTTCTATGGTCTGGTGCTGATTTGCATCCTGGTCGCCATCTCCTCACGCGGCGAAAAGCTGCTGTTCAAAATTTCTACCGGCATGGTGCTGACCAAACTGCTGGTCGTGGCGGCACTGGGCGTATCGATGGTTGGGATGTGGCACTTATACAACATTGGCGCGCTGCCGCCGATGGCGCTGTTGGTGAAGAATGCGATTATCACGCTGCCGTTTACCCTGACCTCAATCCTGTTTATCCAGACCCTGAGCCCGATGGTGATTTCCTACCGTTCCCGTGAGAAATCCGTTGAGGTGGCGCGTCATAAAGCGCTACGCGCCATGAATATTGCCTTCGGCATTTTGTTTGTCACCGTGTTCTTCTATGCCGTCTCCTTTACGCTGGCAATGGGACACGACGAAGCGGTTAAAGCCTATGAGCAGAATATCTCCGCGTTGGCGATTGCTGCACAGTTCATCAGCGGCGCGGGCGCCGGTTGGGTGAAAGTTGTGAGTGTCATCCTGAATATTTTCGCCGTGATGACCGCGTTCTTTGGCGTCTATCTCGGCTTTCGCGAAGCCACGCAGGGGATTGCGATGAACATTCTGCGTCGCAAACTGCCGGCTGAGAAGATCAATGAAACGCTGGTACAGCGCGGCATCATGGTGTTTGCCATTTTACTGGCCTGGAGCGCTATTGTGCTTAACGCACCGGTTCTGAGCTTTACGTCGATTTGTAGCCCTATTTTCGGCATGGTGGGATGTTTGATCCCCGCCTGGCTGGTCTACAAAGTACCTGCATTGCACAAATACAAAGGGGTGTCGCTGTATCTGATTATCGTCACCGGTTTGCTGCTGTGCGTATCTCCATTCCTGGCTTTTTCCTGATTTATCCTGAAGGTTGTTGTTATGTCTGAGACTATAAAAAATCCGTTGTGGCAGCGTTTCATCCGCGCAGTACAGGAAGAGGTGAAACCTGCGCTGGGCTGTACGGAACCGGTTTCTCTGGCGCTGGCGGCGGCGGTTGCGGCCTCTGAATTAAACGGCGCGGTCGAGCGAATCGATGCCTGGGTCTCGCCCAATCTGATGAAAAACGGACTGGGGGTGACGGTGCCGGGAACCGGTATGGTTGGGCTGCCCATCGCTGCCGCGCTGGGAGCACTGGGCGGGAATGCGAATGCCGGACTGGAGGTGCTGAAGGATGCCTCCGCGCAAGCCATTGCCGATGCGAAGGCGATGCTGAAAGCGGGTAAGGTGTCGGTGATGTTGCAGCAACCCTGCGATGACATCCTGTTTTCTCGCGCGAAGGTCTATAGCCATGACGGCTGGGCTTGCGTCACCATTGTCGGTGGTCATACTCACATTGTGCGGATCGAAACCGATACCGGCGTGAAGTTTACTCAGCAAGCGAACGCGGACGATGAGGCGCAGGAATCGCCGCTGGCGGTGCTTTCTGAGACCACGCTGGAAGAGATTCTGGCATTTGTGAATACCGTACCATTCGACGCTATTCGTTTTATTCTCGACGCCGCCCGACTCAACGGCGCGCTGTCACAAGAGGGGCTGCGCGCAACCTGGGGGCTGCATATCGGTGCGACGCTGCAAAAGCAGTGCGCACGCGGTCTGCTGGCAAACGATCTTTCGACGGCGATCCTCATCCGAACCAGCGCGGCGTCGGATGCGCGTATGGGTGGCGCGACGCTGCCTGCCATGAGTAACTCCGGCTCCGGCAATCAGGGGATCACCGCTACGGTACCGGTGATGGTGGTGGCCGAGCACTTTGGCGCCGATGAGGAGAAACTGGCGCGTGCGCTGATGCTTTCCCATCTGAGTGCGATCTACATACACCATCAGCTCCCGCGTCTGTCGGCGCTGTGTGCCGCGACGACCGCCGCGATGGGGGCAGCGGCAGGGATGGCCTGGCTGGTGGACGAAGGGCGCTACAGCACGATCTCGATGGCGATCAGCAGCATGATTGGCGATGTCAGCGGAATGATTTGCGATGGGGCATCTAACAGTTGCGCGATGAAAGTCTCCACCAGTGCTTCTGCGGCGTGGAAGGCGGTGCTGATGGCGTTGGACGATACGGCGGTTACGGGTAACGAAGGGATTGTGGCACACGACGTGGAACAGTCTATTGCCAACCTGTGCGCGTTGGCGTGTCATTCCATGCAGCAAACGGACAAACAGATTATCGAGATCATGGCCCATAAAGCGCATTAAGTGAAGGGCTGACTGCCTGAAGGCGCGACGCTATCCGGCCTACGAATATGTAGGCCGGACAAGGCACTTGCGCAGTCATCCGGCAATGAGGTTCAGGCGGCAGCTTCTTCCTCGGCAAGCCGAATTTCGGCGTCTGCGACAATCGCTTCCAGCTCGGTCAGCATCGCCTCGTAGTCAAACGCACGGGGCGCGGTGTTGGTTTCTGCCGTTGCCACTTTCCCTGTCGGGGCCTGTTTTTTTGCTTTCTTACTCATACACCACTCCGGTTACCGATTACACCGGCAAATCTATCAGCAAAGCGCGTAACGGCGTATCGGCAACGAGCGTTATGTTAGCTTCGTCACGAATAAAAGCCCCGTCGCCACAGGTCAGCGCTTCACGCGCTTCATCGTGGGTGACGGCGTGAAAGGTGCCATGAATGGACTGCAAATAAGCGCGCGGACCGTGAAGCTGAAAACTCAGCGACTCGCCCTGATCCAGCTCAATATGGTGTACCCACGCCTGCTGGCGCAGCTGTAGACTGCCGTTCTCACCATCGGGTGAGGCGATCAGTTGCTGTTTAACTTTCGTCAGTTTTGTCTTCTGCACCAGAGCATTCTCGCGTTCAGGACAGGCGTCGAGCCACAATTGCATACGCGTAAGCGGTTTGTCTTTGCTGATATTATGTTCGCTGTAGCTGATACCCGGCTGCGCCGCGAGCAGCAACGCTTCACCCGCCTGGGCCTGCACGTGGTTGCCTTCACTGTCACGATACTCTGCAACGCCTTCAAGAATCAGATTGAGCACGTCCACCTTTGGCCAGGTGCGCGGCTGGAAGGACGCGCCGGGTGCCAGTACTTCCTGATTGAGCACGCGCAGCGATGCGTAGCCCAGCAGTTTCGGGTCGAAATAGTGTCCAAAGGAGAAGGTATAACGGGCCTGCAGCCAGCCGTAGTCTGCTTGTCCGCATTGTTTGGCTGTTCGGGTAGTAATCATAGTTCTTGACCTCTCTTTACTTCCTTTTATGTTAAGGGGCTGGACGCTGCATTGTTAGCCAGATATTCTGCCCGGTATGTTCAAATTTCCTGAATGAGAACGATATGGCCAAAGAAAGGGCATTAACGCTTGAGGCATTACGCGTAATGGACGCGATAGATCGCCGCGGTAGCTTCGCCGCTGCGGCGGATGAGCTGGGACGCGTGCCGTCTGCACTCAGCTACACCATGCAGAAGCTGGAAGAGGAACTGGATGTCGTGCTATTTGACCGCTCCGGACACCGCACAAAATTCACCAACGTTGGGCGTATGCTGCTGGAAAGAGGGCGCGTCTTGCTGGAGGCGGCAGATAAGCTCACCACAGACGCTGAGGCGCTGGCGCGAGGGTGGGAGACGCATCTGACTATTGTGACCGAGGCGCTGGTGCCGACCCCGGCCTTCTTCCCGCTGATCGACAAACTGGCTGTTAAAGCCAATACGCAGCTTTCAGTGATCACCGAGGTGCTGGCGGGGGCGTGGGAACGCCTGGAACAGGGCCGGGCGGATATTGTGGTGGCACCGGACATGCACTTTCGTTCATCGTCAGAAATTAACTCCCGCAAGCTGTATACCCTGATGAACGTTTATGTTGCCGCGCCGGATCACCCGATTCATCAGGAGCCGGAACCGCTGTCGGAAGTGACGCGGGTGAAGTATCGCGGAGTAGCGGTCGCGGATACCGCGCGTGAACGTCCGGTATTAACCGTGCAACTGCTGGATAAGCAAGCGCGCCTCACCGTCAGCACCATCGAAGATAAGCGTCAGGCGTTACTGGCAGGCTTAGGGGTGGCGACGATGCCGTATCCGCTGGTGGAACAGGATATTGCCGAAGGTCGTCTGCGCGTGGTCAGCCCGGAATCGACCAGCGAGATTGATATTATTATGGCCTGGCGGCGAGACAGTATGGGAGAAGCAAAAGCCTGGTGCCTGCGTGAAATACCGAAACTCTTTATGAAAAAATAACGCGTTGCAGATGGTTGATTTCGGGGCAAACAGATTGCCCCGAAACAGGATTAATTGATCTCGTTTTGCTTAGGATCGGCACCGAAGCGGTTATTACCGGCGGTTCCGTTCTGACACAGGAATACGATAATAACGATCGTTCCGATAACCGGAATCAGGCTGAGCAGTAACCACCAGCCGGAGCGCTCGGTATCGTGTAAACGACGGATCGCCACCGCAATGCTCGGCAGCAGGACGGCAAGGCTATAAATCATTGAGATATAGGGTGTTTCCATGCCGATTACAGCCTGGATAACATTCAGGACTGCGCAGATGATCATGTTGATCAACACAAACATCCAGTACTCTTTTCGACGTGCGCGACCGCTGAAACCGGTATAATTCTTTATTACGCTCAAATACCAATTCATATAACATCCTTATTAATTAAAAGAGGGCGAAATATAACATGGTATTTTATGAAGGTCATTTGTATTCTAATTATTTAAGAAAATCTCAGAAAAAATATATCTATTATTAATAGTTTTATGAAATATGTTTTGAATCTGAATCAATGTCCTGGCTCTAACCAGAACAACAGGTTAGCGTAAATAAAAGGATCAAGGCAGCGGGTCACGCTGCCTTTTCACGTTCTCAGGGGAGAGATTTCGGGTCAGGTCCGAAGCGGTTTTCGCCAGGCGTGCCGTCCTGACAGTTAAAAATGAGGATCACCAGCCAGCCGATGACGGGAATCAGTAACAACAACAGCCACCAGGCCGATCGATCTGTGTCGTGCAGACGTCGAAACTGTACGGCCCACCAGGGTAAAAAGACGAGGATTCCGTAAATCGTTGTCAGAATGCCCTCGCCTCCGACACGCTGCCAGCCCAGGAGTTTATCCAGAACGCCGAGAACGAATGTCAGAATGACGTTGACCAGAATAAACATCCAGTACTCTCTGCGCCGGGCGCGTCCGCCGAAGCCGATATAATTTCTTAAAACCTTTAAGTACCAATCCATTTTTACCTCAATCGTGTGTCAATCACTTGTTTTTAAAGCAATCAAAGAAAGAATAGTTGCGAATGATGAGGCGGTAAATATTTGAAGGATAAATTGAGCAGGCACCCTGAAGGGTGCCTGGGTTCACTCGGCGAAACGGTTCTCACGTCCGTGAGGTTCGTTGAGGTCCTGCCACGGGCCAATGGAAATGATGCCCGTCGGGTTAATCGTCTTATGGCTGCGGAAATAGTGGTGGCGAATATGGTCAAAATTAACCGTTTCTGCGATGCCTGGCATCTGATAAATATCACGCAGAAAACCATACAGGTTCAGATAGTCGCTGATGCGATGTTTATCGCATTTGAAATGTGTGACGTAGACCGGATCAAAGCGGATAAGCGTTGTCCACAGGCGAATATCCGCTTCTGTTAGCCGATTGCCTGTCAGATAGCGATGCTGACCGAGGATCTGCTCCAGCCGGGCAAGATGGGTAAAGACATTCTCAACGGCGTCATCATAGGCTTGCTGGCTGGTCGCAAAACCGGCCTTGTAAACGCCATTGTTAACGTTGTCATAAATCCAGCCGTTCAGTTCGTCAATCTTAGTACGCAGTTCAGGGGGATAGTAGTCCCCGGCTTTGGCACCCTGCGCATCGAACGCCGTATTGAACATGCGAATGATTTCAGCGGATTCATTGCTGACAATCGTATGATTTTTTTTATCCCACAGCACCGGCACGGTGACGCGACCGCTATAGTGGGGATCGGCATGCAGGTAAAGCTGATACAGAAATTCGTGCTGATATAAGGTATCGCCAGTGGCTGCCGGGAAATCATCGTCAAAGGTCCAGCCGTTTTCCAGCATCAGTGGATTCACGACCGAGACGGAGATAAACGGCTCCAGACCCTTGAGCTTACGCAGGATTAACGTACGGTGCGCCCACGGACAGGCGAGAGAAACATACAGGTGATAGCGGTCTTTTTCTGCCGCAAAACCGCCTTCGCCGGAAGGACCCGGCGCGCCATCCGCCGTGAGCCAGTTGCGGAATGCCGATACCGAACGTTGAAATTTTCCTCCGGTGGATTTGGTATCATACCAGGTATCATGCCAGACGCCGTCGATCAGTTGTCCCATGTTTTTTCCCTCAGATAGCAAAAACGAGGAGAAAATCCCCTCGTTCTTTTTCATTCATTATAGAGCGCTTACCACTTTTTGTTCAGTACACGGTCGAGACTGAATGCGCCCGGACCGGTGATGCCCAGCAGCAGGAAGCCGCCAGCGATGGTCAGGTTTTTCATGAACATCAGTGAGTTCACGCCTTCCGCAAAGTTGCTGTGGAAGATAAATGCGGTCAGCAGTGTAAAGCCTGCGGTAAACAGCGCGGTGGTACGGGTCAGGAAACCGAACAGAATCGCCAGACCGCCGCCGAACTCAAGCAAAATGGTCAGTGGCAGCAGGAATCCCGGAACGCCCATCGCTTCCATATACTGTTGGGTACCTGCGTAACCGGTGATTTTTCCCCAACCTGCGGTAATAAACAGGATTGGCATCAGAATACGCGCTACCAGTACACCAACATCTTCTAATTTTTTCATTCTTCTCTCCAGGAACTACACAGACTGCTGAGTTTGTTTTTTGGGTGCAATTTCGCGGCGTTCCGCGTCATTGCTGTCGATGGAGGGAATCATAAGCGTGAAGAATGAGAATTGTTAGCAAGGAAAACTGTCAATATTTTTCAAAAAATTTGATTTTGTAGTGGAGTGATATTGTGGATGGGTAAGCGAAGCGCTCCTGGTACCGTTGCCGGATGGCGGCTACGCCTTATCCGGCCTACCTATTGAATGTGAGAGTCGGATAAGCGAAGCACCCTCAGGCAACGGTTGAGCGTAGCGTCTTTTTAGCCAGTCGCCAGACGCTCCACACGCCAAACCCGCGCTTTGCCCAACGCACGAGCAGGTTAGGGTGGCGAATCGTCCAGACGGCCATCACACTGCTGCCGACCAGCGCCCAGGAACGCAAACTCAGTAGGGTGTTCCAGCCACGATCGTAAGCGCCCGTGGCTTCCAGCCAGTCACGACGACTGGCTGAAAGATCCAGCCGTTGCTGTTGGATCTCACGAAGCAGTCGGGCCTTACGTTGTTCACGTTCGACTTTACCGCTCACGGCTCTCCTCCTCGAGCAATTGCCGGTCATTTGCCAGTTCATGGCGCGTATGGCGTAACAATGTGGAGCGCCGCGCTTTTCGCAGCGTCCATATCCCGCCAATCAGCGCCAGTGCCAGCAGCACGACCGTGGTGGCAATCATCGCGTTGAGCCGATACTGCGGATCAACGGCCCAGATGACTAACACCATCAGGCTCATCAAACCAAATGCAGCGAAGAGCATGGTGAGTCCCAGCATCAGCAGAAGCTGAAAAAGGTTCGCCTTTTCTTCTTCAAGCTCGACGACGGCCAGACGTAACCGCGTTTCCACCATCTCAACGAGAAGAGTGACAATCCGCTGCCCGATACCCAGAACGCTTTTCCCGGGCCCTTGCGCGTGATGAGGATCCGCCATCATTAACGACGCGTCAGCAGAACGCCCAGCACGACGCCCACGGCCGCACCAATCCCGACGCCGGTCCACGGATTTTCGCGCACATAGTCGTCAGCACGCGCAGCGGCTTCACGAGTCTGTTTAGCAATGGCATCACCCGTTTCACCGAGGCGATAGCGGCTCTCTTTTAGCGCGCGCTCGGCTTTGCTGCGGATCTTACTCAACTCTTCTTTCGATTTATCACCAGAGGAGTTCAGCACCTCTTCCAGCGTATCGGCCAGGGATTTCAACTCAGCGCGCAGATGTTCCGATGTGTTTTCTTTCGACATAGTTTTCTCCAGGTGAGTAAGTGGTACTGATACTTAGTAGTCGCGAGCTTCGAGCTCTTTCAGTTCCGCTCGCGCTTCAGCCAGTTTACGCTCGCGTTTGGCAATTTTGTCCGCATCGCCTTTTTGCTTCGCTTCGGCGAGGTCGCGCTGACGTTCGGCGATCTCTTCTTTCTGCTCAGCAATTTTTTCCTGATGATCGGCACGCAGCTTGCTGTCAGTACAGTGGGCCCTGACTTCGCTGAGCGCTTTTTTTAGCCCATTGATGCGATTCTGGTTATTGTGCTTCTCGGCGTAGCTGATCTCCCGTTGAATATCCTGCTCTTTTTGCTGGCAAAGCGTGTTAGCGTAGCTGCCAGCACTGAAAGCGAAAAGGGAGATAGCGAAAGCGATGCGGTATTTCATTCTTGAACCTTCCATTGTGACTCGTCCCCATGAATTCAGGAACGATGATCCAGTGATAAAGCGACAGGGTGACCCCATCGCCTCATTAATCATAGACATTAATCGCAGAAATCACCAAAGTGGGTGATATGATTCGGATTCCTGGAGATTACCCTACCCGATGTGGCGTATCGCGTAAACGTGACAACCACTGGACGGCCTGATTGTTATCATCCTGCTGGGCAATGATGTAGCCGCGCGGCAGCGTTTTGTCGAGCACCGCTTTGGCGGCGGCACTCTGGGCGCTGGAATCGAAAGTGATGAGCAGAGTGTCGTTCTTTGGTGTAATGCTTTTAAAACGAATGCCGTTAGCGTCGAGGTGATGCCAGATCGAGAAGCCGTCCGGCATGCTGGCCCCCTGGTGGACGGCACGGATCGCCAGCGTGGATTCTTGCTGACGAACCGTTGACCAGACCAACAGCATGGCGCTCAACGTCAGCAGAAACGCGGTGCTCCAGGCCAGTTGTTTAAGGGTTATACGCGGTTTCAGCATCCCTTACCCTCGATTCCCGTATTTCTTTTTCCACAGGACGACCAGTGAACCGCCCAGGCCAAAAACCAGTAGCACGACGGGTAACAGCATCAGGCATGACATCAGTTGATCTTCATACTTCAGAAACACCGGCGTTTTCCCCAGCAGATAACCCAGGCTGGTTAAAATCAGCACCCACAGCAAGCCACTCATCCAGTTGAAAAATTGAAAGCGGGCATTATTCAGGCCGGATAAGCCAGCGATGGTCGGCAGCAAGGTACGAACAAACGCGATAAAACGACCAATCAGCAGGGCGGAAAGACCATGCTTATGGAATAAATGGTGAGCGCGTTGATGATAGTGGGCCGGCAGGTGCGATAACCAGTTTTGTACGATACGGGTATTGCCCAGCCAGCGGCCCTGAATATAGCTCAGCCAGCAACCGAGGCTTGCGGCTGCGGTCAGCAACAGAATGGTTTGCGGAAAGCCCATGGCGCCTTTGGCAATCAGAACACCCACTAACACCAGCAAGCTGTCGCCAGGTAAAAAGGCGGCTGGCAGCAACCCGTTCTCCAGAAACAGAATCATAAATAAAACAAAATACAGCATGCCAATCATGGAAGGATTGGCCAGTGTTTCAAAATCCTGCGCCCACAGGGCATGCAGTAATTGAGTCAAAAGTTCCATTCAGTATTCCAGGTCGAATTGGTTAACGTCACGCCGGGTTAAACAGTTTGCTACGCCGCATCATTGTTAGTGTTTTACATGGTGTGCGGACGGCGCAAAGCCGCGGCCTGAACTATTCCCTGTTAAAAGTTATGAAGTAAGCAAGCACTGACAAACATAAATTCGAATTGCATCTAATTGTAACAAAGGTCAACGTAGTCCGTTATAGAAATTACACGTCCTTGAAATGTGATTTTGCTGATCGCAGGAGAGGGTGGCGAGAGGATTTACACAGGCTGACACTTTATACCTTTCGCTTACTGACAGGCGCAACGGCGCGCCTGTCGAATCAGGAACGTTTATTTTGTCGCGTTAGCCGCCGTATCGAGATGAACGACCGGATTTTCGGCAAACAGATAACGGTCGGCATTAAATTCAAAATCGTCGCTGGTTTCATTGAACAGCATGATTTTTGTGTTCTCGAGATGCTGCCACATCGCCAGTTTTGCCGCATGCGGGTCTTTGCGGATCAGTGCCTTCAGGATTTGATCGTGGTCGTCGCACCAGTTATCGACGGTACGCGCATCAATATGTTCGTGCAGTTTCTTCCAGTACGGGTTGTGACTGCGCTGAGTCCACATTTTTTCCACGATAGCGGCCAGGGCGGAGTTCTGCGTGGCTAACGCGACCTGAATGTGGAATTGCAGGTCCCATTCGGAGTCGCGGAAACATTTTTCGTTGCGCGCCTTTTCCTGGATCGTCATCAGTTTCATGATGTCCTGCTTGGTGACCTGGGTGGCGGCAAACTCCGCAATATTGCTTTCGATAAGCTGACGCGCCTGGAGTAATTCAAAAGGACCATAGTTGGCAAACTCCAGCGACTCGTCGGTGACCTGCTGGTGGCGCGGTTGGTTGGAAATTACATGAATCCCGGACCCCTTACGGACCTCAACATACCCTTCGACTTCCAGCATGATGATAGCTTCACGAACCACGGTACGGCTGACATTTTTTTCATCGGCAATAAAACGCTCTGCAGGCAATTTATCACCCACCAGGTAAACGCCCTGTTCGATGCGCTCTTTTAAATCAGCAGCAAGTTGTTGATACAAACGTCGTGGTTCGGTGATTTCCATATGCACTCCAGGCATGATACGGCAGACTGTATTTGTTATACCACTTTCGCGAGTTTGGCTCTATACGCAGAAACGAAAAAGCCGCCTGCGAGTGCCAGCAGGCGGCTGAGATTGCTTATGCGTTATCCGTCGGCAGGCTAACTTTGCGCTGCCGGTTCATCAAACTGCGGGCCAGAATCGACTTCACTGGCCGGTTTGTTTTGCAGCACGGTCCAGATAACCAGCGCGCCTAACAGGTCGAACACGGCCAGTACTGCAAACAGCGGGCTGAAGCCAATGGTGTCTGCCAGCGCACCGACCACCAGGGCGAACAGCGTACTCGCCAGCCAGGCAGACATCCCGGTCAGACCGTTCGCCGTGGCCACTTCGTTACGACCAAAGACATCAGAAGAGAGTGTAATCAGCGCACCGGACAGGGCCTGGTGAGCAAAACCACCAATACACAGCAGCATAATGGCGATGTACGGGCTGGTGAACAGACCGATCATCCCTGGGCCAATCATCAGCACGGCACCCAGCGTAACGACCATTTTTCGTGAGACAATCAGGTTGACGCCAAACCAGCGCTGGAACAGCGGCGGCAGGTAACCCCCCACGATGCAACCGAGGTCAGCAAACAGCATCGGCATCCAGGCGAACATTGCAATTTCTTTCAGGTTAAAGCCATAGACTTTGAACATGAACAGCGGGATCCAGGCGTTAAACGTCCCCCAGGCCGGTTCTGCCAGAAAACGCGGCAGGGCGATACCCCAGAACTGGCGGTTACGCAGGATCTGCACGAGTGACATTTTCTTTTTGGTGCTGTTTTTGTGCTGCGCTTCCTGGCCATTAATAATGTAGTCGCGCTCTTCGTCCGTCAGTTTTTTCTGGTCACGCGGATGCTTATAGAAGATAAGCCAGGACATGGCCCAGATGAAGCTCAGGGCACCAGAGATAATGAACGCCATCTGCCAGCTGTGCATCACGATCGCCCAGACAACCAACGGCGGGGCAATCATCGCACCGATAGAGGAGCCGACGTTAAAGTAGCCGACCGCAATGGAGCGTTCTTTCGCCGGGAACCATTCGGAACTGGCTTTCAGCCCCGCCGGGATCATCGCGGCTTCTGCCGCACCGACCGCGCCGCGCGCCAGCGCCAGGCCCCCCCAGCTTCCTGCCAATGCGGTTGCGCCACAGAAAACGGCCCATAACACGGCAAACATTGCATAGCCTATTTTGGTGCCCAGTATATCCAGCACATAGCCGGCAACAGGTTGCATGACAGTGTAAGCAGCAGAATAGGCTGCGATGATATAGGAGTACTGTTGGGTGGAGATGTGCAACTCTTCCATCAGAGTTGGCGCAGCTGCCGCCACAGTGTTACGCGTCAGGTAACCCAGCACGGTGCCAAGCGTCACCAGCGCAATCATGTACCAACGTAACCCTTTAATTTTACGCATGTAAAACCTCATCGTTTTGTTATTTCCGCAAAGATCGCGGTCATCTTCCTGCTTGTGGCAGAGGATGCTGTTTACGACGGGGTAACCAAAAAAAGCCGGTACGCCCGAACGTTGCCATAAATAAATTTTGCTAATTCGGTTTCCATACCGGTCAATCCGATGATGAATCATCGGTAACTATGCATTCCGTCGGCTTATGTATCGCGACGGCAGAAAGATAACTTGTCATACAACTTTAAAAGGTGAGTACCATCACAAAAGTATGAATCTTAGCGTGGTTATTATTTCGATTAGGCGATGCCAGAGCTGGCGCGGCTTGAGGCGATGTTTACCACTTCGAGGGTAAACAATTTGTCGGCATTTATTGATCTATCTCACGAAAATATCTACAGGTTATGGAAATTGGTGTGATAACTTTGTCAGCATCGCTACATAAGCAATCAGACGCACTCGTTGAGAGGAAGACGATAATGACCCCGTTTATGACAGAAGATTTTCTACTTGATACTGAATTTGCCCGCCGTCTGTATCATGATTATGCGAAAGACCAGCCTATCTTCGATTACCATTGCCATCTGCCGCCACAGCAAATCGCCGAAGACTACCGGTTCAAGAATCTGTATGACATCTGGCTGAAAGGCGACCATTACAAATGGCGCGCGATGCGCACTAACGGTGTCGCTGAGCGCCTGTGTACCGGCGATGCTTCTGACCGCGAGAAGTTTGACGCGTGGGCGGCGACGGTTCCGCATACGATCGGCAACCCGTTATACCACTGGACGCACCTTGAACTGCGTCGCCCATTCGGCGTGACAGGTAAGCTGCTTTCTCCGTCGACGGCGGACGAAATCTGGAATCAGTGCAACGAACTGCTGGCGCAGGATGAATTCTCCGCACGCGGCATCATGCAGCAGATGAACGTGAAAATGGTCGGCACGACTGACGATCCGATCGATTCGCTGGAGCATCACGCAACGGTCGCAAAAGACAGCAGCTTCTCCGTGAAAGTTTTGCCAAGCTGGCGTCCGGATAAAGCCTTCAATATTGAGCAGGCGACCTTCAACGATTACATGGCAAAACTGGGTGAAGTGTCGGACACCGACATTCGCCGCTTTACCGATCTGCAAAGCGCGCTGACCAAACGTCTGGATCATTTTGCGGCACACGGTTGCAAAGTTTCCGACCACGCGCTGGATGTGGTGCTGTTCGCAGAGTCCAGCGACGCTGAACTGGATAGCATTCTGGCACGTCGCCTGGCAGGCGAGACGCTGAACGAACATGAAGTGGCGCAGTTCAAAACGGCTGTGCTGGTGTTCCTGGGGGCGGAATATGCGCGTCGCGGTTGGGTACAGCAATACCATATTGGCGCCCTGCGCAATAACAATCTGCGCCAGTTCAAACTGCTGGGGCCGGATGTGGGCTTTGACTCCATCAACGACCGTCCGATGGCGGAAGAGTTATCAAAACTGCTCAGCAAACAGAATGAAGAAAACCTGTTGCCGAAAACCATTCTCTACTGCCTGAACCCGCGCGATAACGAAGTGCTGGGCACCATGATCGGCAACTTCCAGGGGGAAGGGATGCCGGGCAAAATGCAGTTCGGTTCCGGCTGGTGGTTCAACGATCAGAAAGACGGCATGGAACGTCAGATGACGCAACTGGCGCAATTGGGTCTGTTAAGCCGCTTTGTCGGCATGCTGACCGACAGCCGCAGCTTCCTGTCTTATACCCGTCACGAATACTTCCGTCGCATTCTCTGCCAGATGATTGGCCGCTGGGTGCAGGCCGGTGAAGCCCCGGCAGATAGTCAACTGCTGGGCGAGATGGTGAAAAACATTTGCTTTAACAATGCGCGTGATTACTTCGCCATTGAACTGAACTAAGGTCCGGGGTTGATATGCAATACATCAAAATCCATGTGCAGGATAACGTTGCTGTCGCGCTGGCTGATTTGGCGCAGGGAACGGAAGTCACTGTGGACAACCACACCGTAACGCTTCGCCAGGATATTGCTCGCGGACATAAATTTGCGCTGAGTGACATCAGGAAAGGGGCGTACGTAATTAAGTATGGTCAGCCTATCGGCCATGCTTTGACGGACATTGCGGCGGGTGAACATATTCACGCCCACAATACTCGCACCAATCTGAGCGATTTGGATGAGTATCGCTATCAACCCGATTTTCAGGATCTTCCTGCGCAACCGGCGGATCGCGACGTGCAGATTTATCGTCGCGCTAATGGGGACGTCGGGGTACGAAACGAACTCTGGATCCTGCCAACCGTTGGCTGCGTCAACGGGATTGCGCGCCAGATCCAGAGCCGTTTTCTGAAAGAGACGAATGATGCAGAGGGCACAGATGGTGTCTTCCTGTTCAGCCACACCTACGGCTGCTCGCAGCTTGGCGACGATCACATCAACACCCGCACCATGCTGCAAAACATGGTCCGTCATCCGAACGCTGGCGCGGTGCTGGTGATTGGCCTGGGGTGTGAAAACAACCAGGTCGATGCCTTCCGCGAAACGCTGGGCGACTTCAATCCTGAGCGTGTGCACTTTATGATTTGTCAGCATCAGGACGATGAAGTGGAGGCGGGACTTGAGCATCTTCATCAGCTTTATGACGTGATGCGCCACGACAAACGCGAGCCGGGGAAACTGAGCGAGCTGAAGTTTGGTCTGGAGTGTGGTGGTTCAGACGGGCTTTCCGGGATCACCGCGAACCCGATGCTTGGTCGCTTCTCTGACTACATGATTGCCAACGGCGGCACCACCGTGCTGACCGAAGTGCCGGAGATGTTCGGGGCGGAGCAATTGCTGATGAGTCACTGTCGCGACGAAGAAACGTTCGGCAAACTGGTCACCATGGTCAATGACTTCAAGCAGTATTTTATCGCCCACAATCAGCCGATTTACGAAAACCCTTCGCCGGGTAACAAAGCCGGTGGGATCACTACGCTGGAAGACAAGTCGTTGGGCTGCACGCAGAAAGCGGGTTCCAGTCAGGTGGTTGACGTGCTGCGCTACGGCGAGCGTTTGAAAACCCACGGTCTGAATCTGCTGAGCGCGCCGGGTAATGATGCGGTTGCCACCAGTGCGCTGGCGGGTGCCGGTTGTCACATGGTGTTGTTCAGCACCGGTCGCGGTACTCCTTACGGCGGATTTGTGCCGACGGTGAAAATTGCCACCAACAGCGAACTGGCGGCGAAGAAAAAGCACTGGATCGACTTTGATGCGGGCCAGTTGATCCACGGCAAAGCGATGCCGCAACTGCTGAATGAGTTCATTGATACCATCGTCGATTTCGCCAACGGTAGGCAGACTTGCAACGAACGCAATGATTTCCGCGAACTGGCTATCTTTAAAAGCGGCGTAACGTTGTAAAAAGTGCCGAATGACGGCAAAACGCCTTATCAGGCCTACGCTGGCAGGCCTGATAAGCGCAGCGCCATCAGGCATTGTTAATGGAGTTGATGTCGTTTATGACCGCGTATTGGCTGGCTCAGGGCGTCGGTGTGCTCGCGTTTCTGATTGGCATTACGACGTTTTTCAACCGCGATGAGCACCGCTTCCGACTCCAGCTTGCCGTCTATAGCGCCACGATAGGCGTACACTTCTTTCTGATGGGCGCCTGGCCCGCCGGGATAAGCGCGGAACTCAATACCGTGCGTACTCTGGTGTCGATGCGCACCCGCAAACTGTGGGTGATGGCGCTGTTCATTATCCTCACCCTGGTGCTAGGGCTGGCGAAACTACAGCATGCGATGGAAATTCTGCCCATCATCGGCACGCTCGCCAGTACCTGGGCGCTGTTCCGCTGTAAAGGATTAACGGTGCGCTGCGTGATGTGGTGTGCGACTGCCTGTTGGGTGGTACACAACTTCTGGCTGGGATCGATCGGCGGAACGCTGATTGAAGGCAGTTTTCTGGTGATGAACGGGCTGAACATTATTCGTTTCTGGCGTATGAAACGCCGGGGAATCGATCCATTCAAAATTGAGAAAAGCGTACAGGAAGAGACCCCTTCCGCCAAATGACGGAAGGGTTTATGGCTTAGCTACGCAGCGCGTTATTCGCCAGACGTTCGTCTTCAGCCTGGCAGGCTGCCGCGGTAAACAGGACGTCAGTGGAGGAGTTCAGCGCCGTCTCACAGGAATCCTGCAGCACGCCGATGATAAAGCCGACAGCAACCACCTGCATGGCGATATCGTTCGGGATACCAAACATATTACAGGCCAGCGGGATCAGCAGCAGCGAGCCACCTGCAACACCGGATGCGCCGCAGGCGCACAGCGAGGCGACCACGCTCAACAGCAGCGCGGTGGGCAGATCCACCGGAACGCCCAGCGTGTGCACCGCTGCCAGCGTTAACACCGTAATGGTGATCGCCGCGCCCGCCATATTGATGGTGGCGCCCAGCGGAATAGAAACGGAATAGGTATCGCGATCCAGATTCAGTTTTTCACACAGCGCCATATTCACCGGAATATTCGCTGCTGAACTGCGGGTGAAGAAAGCATAAACGCCGCTTTCACGCAGGCAGGCAAAAACCAGCGGATACGGATTGCGACGAATTTTCCAGAATACCAGCAGTGGGTTGATCACCAGCGCGACCAGAGCCATACAGCCGACCAGCACAACCAGCAGTTGCGCGTAGCCCCACAGCGTGGAGAAGCCGGTGGTGGCGAGGGTCGATGCGACAAGACCAAAAATACCAATCGGGGCAAAGCGGATCACCAGTTTCACCATAAAGGTCACGGCGTTCGACATATCATTGACCAGATTTTTGGTGGTGTCGTTGCCGTGACGCAGGGCAAAACCAAGGCCGACCGCCCACACCAGGATGCCGATATAGTTGGCATTCAGCAGCGCATCAATAGGGTTAGAGACCATGCTCATCAGCAGGCCACGCAGTACTTCTACAATGCCTGACGGTGGCACGATATCATGCGAACTGGTGACCAGATGCAACGTTGAAGGGAAGGCGAAGCTGAAGACTACCGCGGCGAGCGCCGCAGAAAACGTCCCCAACAGATAGAGAAACAGAATCGGGCGAATGCTGGTTTTTTGCCCGTGCTGATGGTTGGCGATCGACGCCATCACCAGCATCAGAACCAGAATCGGGGCGACGGCTTTTAACGCACCGACGAACAATGTGCCGAGCAAGCCAACGGCAATGGCTGCCGGTTTTGAAATCCATGCCAGTAAGATCCCCAGTACGAGACCGACCAATATTTGTTTAACCAGGCTTCCTTGAGCCAAACGCTGTAGCAGCCCCGATGAACGTTGCGTAGTCATTTCTTGATCCTTACAGTGTGTTGTTGCTCATCCTTCGCGCGTTCTATGGACGCCGCTTTCCGGATGTAACAAAGTGTTTGCCTGGTTGAGTATAAGGAAAGATAACGCTTCGGGAAGCGAAATATGCTGGATTTCATGCTGCGGTCATGTTTTGTAACTTGGCGTTAACAGTATTGTGACATGTTCTACAAAAAGCAGAGGCCAGATTATCTATTGGCCGGGGACGCGCTAGCGTCGCCCGGCACGACAGAATTACGCCTGTTGTTTCTTATCATGCTGGTAGTTGACCCAGGCATTGATCAGTAACGTCACGACCAGGATGCCAAATACCACGCCGAGCGAAATCGCAATCGGGATATGGTAGAAGTCGACGATCAGCATCTTTATACCGATAAACACCAGGATCACCGCCAGACCGTATTTCAGCATAGAGAACCGCTCTGCAACTCCCGACAGCAGGAAGTACATGGCACGCAGGCCCAGGATCGCGAACAGGTTCGAGGTCAGAACGATGAACGGGTCAGTCGTAACAGCAAAAATAGCCGGAATACTGTCGACCGCAAAAATAACGTCGCTCAATTCCACCAGGATCAATACCAGCAGCAGCGGCGTGGCATACAGCAGACCCTTTTTACGCACGAAGAAATGTTCGTTCTCGATAGTATCCGTCATGCGCAGATGTCCGCGCAGCCAGCGCACCAGTGGTTTATCGCCAATGCCGGCGTCATCTTCTTTCGCCAGCGCCATTTTTACCCCGGTAAACAGCAGGAAAGCGCCAAACACATACAGCATCCATTCGAACTGCGTAATCAGCCAGGTACCAGCAAAAATCATTATCGTACGTAGTACGATGGCACCCAGCACGCCGTAGACCAGTACCCGACGTTGCAGGGCAGGCGGCACCGAGAAGTAGCTGAACAACATCAGCCAGACAAAGACGTTATCGACGGCGAGGGATTTTTCGATCAGATAACCCGTGAGGAACGCCAGCGCCTGCGGATCGGCGACGGCGCGGCCTTCGGTTTGAACCAGATACCACCAGAAGGCGGCATTAAACAGTAGCGAGAGCGTGACCCAGACCAGGGACCAGGCAGCCGCTTGCTTCATGGTCATTGTATGTACGCCACGACGCCCCTGCAAAAAGAGGTCGATAGCCAGCATGATCACCACAACAACAGCGAATCCGCCCCATAACAACGGTGTGCCGACAGTATTCATCATCATTCCTTACACATAAAAAAAACGGCCAACGTCGGAAGACGTCAGCCGCTGCTTTTTATGCATAGACCTCGCCTTCCGGCAAGGTCTCACTTACAACAAAAAAAGAATGCGTTAGCGCATTCCTTTGTCGTTGCCCGGTGACCGGATGTGGTTTTTCACACATCGTAATGACGATCGACCGACAATGAAGTTACTCCCCTTTGCAGGTAACAAAATATGACAGGCCACGCATTCCGTCAATGGCCTGTAACATCTGTTTTACAATGTTTTACGCAGTCGCTGCGCGGCTGACATCGTCTGCCGGGAAGATGACGCCGGTCTGGCGACGAATCTCGGTTAACAGTTTTGCCGTGATGCGACTGTTGGACAATCCAGGGTGATTCACTTCATTGGCGTCCACCAGTGCTGCAAACGCCTGTGCCTCATACAGCATAGTATTGATGTGCTGCGGTTGGGTAAGATCCTGGGTTTTCCCGCCGCGCGGAACAAAACAAACCTTCTGGCATTCGGAGATTTTTTCGATCACCAGCGATCCGGCTTCGCCCTGAATTTCACTGTCGACAACGGAATCACTCACTTTGGAATGCTGGAGGGTGACGCTGAAATCACCGTAGTCCATCACCACCACGCCGTGGGCATCGACACCGCTCTCCAGCAGACTGGCAGAGGCCTGTACGCTGTGCGGTTCTCCCCATAGCGCCACAGCGGAAGCCAGGCAGTAGAAGCCAATGTCCATGATCGAGCCATTGGAGAAGGCCGGGTTAAAGGTGTTCGGGTTTTCGCCGTCAAGATAGCGCTGATAGCGCGACGAATACTGACAGTAATTGAGGAACGCTTTGCGCATTTTACCGACTTTCGGCAGCGATTGTTGTAACAGCAGGAAGTTAGGCAGACTGGCGGTTTTAAACGCTTCGTAAAGCACCACTTGATTTTCCCGCGCACAGGCGATGGCGGCTTCGACTTCGGCCAGATTCGACGCCAGTGGCTTCTCGCAGATCACATGCTTTTTATGGCTCAGAAACAGTTGGGTCTGGGGAAAGTGCAGCGAGTTCGGGCTGGCAATGTACACTGCGTCAATCGCCTCGCTTTGCGCCATCGCATCCAGCGAGGTAAACAGATGCTCGACGAGGTAATCATTGGCGAAGGTTTGCGCCTGTTCGAGGCTGCGGGAATAGACTGCGGTTAACTTATATTTGCCGGTCTCATGGGCGGCATCCACAAACTGGCGGGTGATCCAGTTTGTGCCAATCACTGCGAAACGTATCATAAATGCCTTCAGGCTCCATAAAGGGATTCTGTCGTCAATTTAGCACGCCTTTATGACAAAGCCAGTGCGCTACTGCGCAGTTTCCTTTAACGACAGCTGCGTCAACCAGAGGCGGGTATCAAATTCCAGCTGGTGATAGTGCGGTTCCATGTGACAGCAAAGCTGATAAAACGCCTTGTTGTGCTCCTTTTCCTTCAGATGCGCCAGTTCGTGGACGACGATCATTCGCAAAAAGGGTTCCGGCGCGTTGCGAAACACGGTGGCGACGCGGATCTCGGCTTTCGCTTTCAGCTTGCCGCCTTGTACACGAGAGACCGCTGTGTGCAGGCCGAGCGCATTCTTCAGCACGTGGATCTTATTGTCATACATCACTTTGTTGATCGGCGGGGCGTTACGCAGAAATTGATTTTTCAGATCCTGGGTGTATTGCCAGAGCGCTTTATCCGTCGCGAAATCATGCGTTCCCGGATAGCGCTTTTCCAGCACCGCGCCCAGCCGTTGCTCGGCAATCAGCGTGCGCACCTGAGAAAGCAGGTGCTCCGGGTAGCCCTGGAGGTAAGTTAATTGGCTCATCGTCACCCATGCAAATCATAAAAAGTGTATACTCACGCACCCTTTTACGGGATACGCCGAAATTTTACCATTCAGGAGGGCCGATGAGCCACACAGACAACGGTTTCCGTTCACTGACACTAAAACGTTTCCCGGAAACGGACGACGTTAACCCACTGTTGGCGTGGGAAGCGGCCGATGATTATCTGCTGCAACAGGTGGACGATACGGAGATTCGCGGCCCGGTGCTGATCCTGAATGATACCTTCGGTGCGCTGAGCTGTGCGCTGGCGGAGCAGTCGCCGTACAGCATTGGTGATTCGTATTTAAGCGAACTGGCAACGCGGGAAAACCTGCGCCATAACGACCTCGCGGAGTCCAGCGTCAAGTTTCTCGACAGCACGGCAGAGTACCCGCAGGCGCCGGACGTGGTGCTGATCAAAGTGCCGAAAACGCTGGCACTGCTTGAGCAACAGCTGCGCGCGCTGCGAAAAGTGGTGACCCCGCAAACCCGTATCATTGCTGGCGCGAAGGCGCGGGATATCCATAACTCCACGCTGGAGCTGTTTGAGAAAGTGCTCGGTCCAACGACTACCACGCTGGCGTGGAAAAAGGCGCGTCTCATCAATTGCACCTTCAGCGAGCCGGCTCTGGCTGATGCGCCGGAAACGCTGAGCTGGAAACTGGAAGGCACCGACTGGACCATCCATAACCATGCCAACGTCTTCTCCCGCACCGGGCTGGATATTGGCGCACGTTTCTTTATGCAGCACCTGCCAGAGAATCTGGAAGGGGAGATTGTCGATCTCGGCTGTGGCAACGGGGTAATTGGTCTGACGCTGCTGGAAAAAAATCCGCAGGCGAGCGTGGTGTTTGTCGATGAATCCCCAATGGCGGTGGCGTCCAGCCGTCTGAATGTGGAAACTAACCTGCCTGAAGCCATCGATCGCTGTGAGTTTATGATTAACAACGCGCTGTCCGGGGTTGAGCCTTTTCGCTTTAACGCCGTACTGTGCAACCCGCCGTTCCATCAGAAGCATGCACTGACGGATAACATTGCCTGGGAAATGTTCCACCACGCCCGTCGCTGCCTGAAGATCAACGGCGAGCTGTATATCGTCGCCAACCGTCACCTCGACTATTTCCACAAGCTGAAGAAGATCTTCGGCAACTGCGCCACCGTTGCGACCAACCATAAGTTTGTGGTGCTCAAAGCGGTGAAAGTCGGCCGCCGTCGCTAAGCGAACTGCCCATGCCCGGCACGCACAATGTGACCGGGCAATGAATTAAATTCCCAGCGCCAGACGGGTGCCCTGGGCAATGGCCCGGCGGGCATCCAGTTCCAACGCTACATCACAGCCGCCGATTAAGTGCACCGTTTTTCCCGCCGCATGCAGCGGTTCTGCCAGCTCACGTCGCGGCTCTTGACCCGCACAAATAATGACGTTATCGACTTCCAGCGTCTGCGCTTCACCACCGATCAACACGTGCAGACCGGTGTCGTCGATCTTCTGATAGCTGACTGCCGGGATCATCTTCACACCGCGTGAAAGCAACGTGGTGCGATGGATCCAACCGGTGGTTTTTCCCAGTCCCTCGCCGGGTTTGCTGGCCTTACGCTGGAGCATCACAATCTGACGCGGGCTGCGAGCCAGATGCGGGCCTTCCGGACGTAATCCGCCGGCCTGTTGCAGGCTGGTGTCGATACCCCATTCCACACAGAAATCGGCAATGTTCTGGCTGGTGGGTTTGCCGGGCTGACTCAGGTACATTGCGGTATCAAAGCCGATCCCGCCGCAGCCAACGATCGCCACCCGATTCCCCACCGGGGTTTTGTCACGCAGGACATCGAGGTAGGTTAAAACCTTCGGATGATCGATGCCGTCGATCGGCGGCCTGCGCGGCTCGATCCCGCTGGCGAGGATCACCTCATCGAATGCCTGCAGATCGTCTGCTGCAACATAATGATTGAGTTTCAGGGTGACGCCGGTGACGTCAATCATCCGACGGTAATAGCGGAGCGTTTCATAAAACTCCTCTTTACCGGGGATCTGTTTGGCAATATTGAACTGCCCGCCGATCTCGCCCAGCGCATCAAAGAGGGTGACATGATGACCGCGTGCCGCCGCATTGATAGCAAAGGCAAGACCCGCCGGGCCCGCGCCGACGACAGCCAGATTTTTTATTGTGGAAGCCGGAACAACAGGCATTTGGGTTTCATGGCAGGCGCGGGGATTCACCAGGCACGACGTGATTTTGCCGACGAAGATCTGATCCAGGCACGCCTGATTACAGCCGATGCAGGTGTTAATTTCATCGGCACGCCCCGATTGCGCTTTCGACAGCAGTTCGGCATCCGCGAGAAACGGGCGCGCCATCGACACCATATCGGCATCACCACGCGCCAGAATTTCATCGGCAACCTGCGGATCGTTAATCCGGTTAGTGGTGACCAGTGGCAGCGAAACGTGCCCTTTCAGCTTACGCGTTACCCAACTGAAGGCGCCACGCGGTACCGGCGTGGCGATGGTGGGAATGCGCGCTTCATGCCAGCCAATTCCGGTGTTGATGAGCGTTGCGCCTGCGGCTTCAATGGCCTGCGCCAGTTGCACTGTTTCTGCAAAAGTGCCGCCTTTTTCCACCAGATCAAGCATCGACAGGCGGTAGATAATAATAAAGTCGTTCCCCACCCGCTGACGCACCGCACGTACCACTTCAATGGCAAAGCGCATACGATTGGTATAATCACCGCCCCATTCATCGTCGCGCTGATTGGTGCGCAGGGCGAGAAACTCGTTAATCAGGTACCCTTCCGAGCCCATGACCTCCACGCCGTCGTAACCCGCCTCCCGTGCCAGTTGGGCACAGTGCGCGAAGTCTTCTATCAGTTGCAGAATTTCTTCGTGGCTCAGTGCGTGCGGGGTAAACCGGTTGATGGGGGCCTGAATTGCGGAAGGGGCTACCAGTTGTGGTTGATAGCTGTAGCGCCCGGTATGCAGGATCTGTAGCGCTATTTTCCCGCCTTCACGATGAACCGCGTCGGTGATGATGCGGTGATGCGGCACCTCACGGGCGTCATTGAGCGTCGCGCCGCCTTCCATCGTGACGCCAGACGACGCGGGGGCGATGCCACCCGTGACAATCAGTGCGACGCCGTGCCGGGCTCGCTCGGCATAGAAAGCGGCCAGGCGTTCCGCGCCATCAGGATACTCTTCAAGTCCCGTGTGCATTGAACCCATCAGCACGCGGTTTTTAAGCCGAGTAAAACCAAGATCAAGCGGGGCGAACAGCGACGGATAGCGCATAAGATTGTCCAGTATGTAAAATTATTGTTATGTGGTCGGATGAGTGTCTAATTTAGTCGTCGGCAGGGAAAAGGGAAAAGGGGAATGCGATGATTGTGATGGGATTCAAAAAATGCCCCCGGGCAGGGGGCATTTGTTCACAGGCCAGAATGGTGTTTCATCACCCGGCAAGCTGTTTACACCTCTTCTATGCTCACCCGCAGCGCCGCCAGCGCTTTACGCGTGGCTTTCAGCACTTGCTCACACTGCTCAATGGTCAGCGTTAACGGCGGTTCGATGCGGATCGTTTTCGAGTTGTTGAGCGTTCCGGCAACCAGGACCCGCTGGCGGAACATCTCGCTGGCGAAATTGTAGCCGGTTTCATTGTCGACAAACTCGATTGCCATCAGCATCCCTTTCCCGCGGGCGTCCTGCACCAGGTCAGGGAACTCTCGCGCCAGTTGGCGAAAACCGTCCAGCAGGATATCGCCTTTCTGTTCCGCTTGTGCCGGTAAGTTCTGCTCCAGCAGCACATTGATGGTGGCCAGCGCGGCCGCACAGGCCAGCGGATTGCCACCGAAGGTGGTGGTGTGCAGGAAGGGGTTATCAAACAGTACCGAGAAGACCTCTTCGGTGGCGATCGTCGCGCCAATCGGCATCACGCCGCCGCCCAGCGCTTTTGCCAGGCAGAGAATGTCGGGCTGCACGTTCTCATGCTCGCAGGCAAACATCTTGCCGGTACGCCCCATGCCGGTCTGGACTTCATCAAGGATCATCAGCGCGCCAAATTCGTCGCAGAGTTTACGTACGGCGGTGAGATAACCCTGCGGTGGCAGGATCACGCCACCTTCACCCTGAATAGGCTCCAGAATCACCGCAGCCACATCACCTCCGGTTTTTTTGCACTCGCTGAGCGCGGTACGCATGGCCTCAATATTGCCGAACGGCACATGACGGAAGCCCGGCAGCAGCGGCATAAACGGCTTGCGGAACGTCGATTTGGCGGTGGCGGACAGCGCGCCCAACGACTTACCGTGAAACGCGCCGCTGGTGGCGATAAAGGTAAATTTGCCGCGTGGTGACTGATACGCCTTCGCCAGTTTCAGCGCCGCTTCGACCGATTCGGTACCACTGTTGCTAAAGAAGCTGTATTTGAGTTTTCCGGGCGCCAGGGCAGCAAGGGTTTTTGCCAGCATGGCCCGCAGTGGGTCAAGCAGTTCCTGACTATGCAGAGGTTGTTTCGCGAGTTGATTCTGTACGGCGGAAACCACAACTGGATTACGGTGCCCCACGTTGAAAATTCCAAAACCTCCCAGGCAGTCGACAAACTCCTGTCCCTGGGTGTCGACAAGCGTGTTCAGACTTCCCGCTTGCCACTCTACGGCTCCGTAATCCCCGCCGGCGGTAACAGATTTGCGATACTCTAAAAATCCCGGATTGACATGCTCTTTGAAGTAATCAATCACCTCTCGGTTAAGTGCTTTCATCTCCTCATGATCAAGCGTTCGCTTCTCAATGAGATTCAGTGCGTGCGCACTACAGGCCAAAGCCGATGCGCTGGAAGGTAACCTGTTCAAAATATGCTCCCGGAGATCGCGTATCACATGATACCGATTTAAGTATTGCAGGGATTGCGCCATCCCGGCGGCGCTGATGAAAATCGGGATAAACACCAGGGAGAACTGTTATTGCGCAACATTTAATCTCATTTGTTAACACTCGCTGGGTTTTTGTGCAAAATGAAGACCGTGTGAGATCGGCGTCAGAAGGGGCGATTGCGCAGAAATAGTGCAAAATTTGCGCGATAACAGTGCGCGACCCACAGTGTGATTTTATAGTTTCAACGTGAAAGTATTTTAAATCAATCAATTAGAATTCGTACAAAATATGAGGTTTAATCGCAAATTGCGATCTAAATCAAATTTAACATCTAAAGATAAATCTGTTAGCGCCGAAATAACATCTGACAAGAAGTTAACAACCAGATAACTTGCACAGGACGCGACTATGTCTTCTCAGCTCTACGTTACCCAGCAAAATACACCGCTGGATGACGATACGACCCTCATGTCGACAACCGATCTCCACAGCTACATCACGCACGCCAACGATACGTTCGTCAATATTAGCGGTTACTCACTCAATGAATTGCTGGCGCAACCGCACAACCTGGTGCGTCACCCGGACATGCCGAAAGCAGCCTTTGCTGACATGTGGTACACCCTGCAGCAGGGTGAGCCCTGGAGCGGCATCGTCAAGAATCGCCGTAAAAATGGCGATCACTATTGGGTCCGGGCGAACGCGGTACCGATGGTGCGCGAGGGGAACGTGACGGGGTACATGTCAATTCGCACCCGCGCGACGGATGCGGAGATCGCCACGGTTGAGCCGCTTTACAAGGCGCTCAATGAAGGTCGTTGTCGACGCCGGATCCACAAAGGACTGGTGGTGCGTAAAGGATGGCTCGGGAAACTACCGGCAATGCCGGTGCGTTGGCGGGTCCGCAGCGTGATGGCGCTGATCTACGTGGTATTAGCGGCGGTGCTACACCTGTCTGGTGCGCCATGGCTTGCACAACTGATGTGTGCGCTGGTGATGCTACTGGGTACAGCGGCGTTTGAGTGGCAGATTGTTCGTCCGATTGAGAATGTCGCGAAGCAGGCGCTGAAGGTGGCGACCGGTGAGCGAAACAGCGTGGTGCATCTGAATCGCAGTGATGAACTGGGGTTGACGCTACGCGCTGTCGGGCAACTTGGTCTGATGTGTCGCTGGCTAATTAACGACGTTTCAAGCCAGGTGTCGAGCGTCAGAAACGGCAGCGAAGCCTTAGCGAAAGGCAACGACGATCTGAATAAGCATACGCGTCAGACGGTCGATAACGTCCAGCAGACGGTGACCACCATGAATCAAATGGCGGCGTCGGTAAAACAAAACTCCGAAACCGCATCCGCCGCCGATAAGCTGTCGATTGCCGCCAGTAGCGCGGCGGCACAGGGCGGTGAAGCAATGGACACCGTGATTAAAACCATGGATGACATCGCCAACAGCACGCAGCGCATTGGCACCATCACCACGCTGATTAACGACATCGCTTTCCAGACCAATATTCTGGCATTGAACGCCGCAGTTGAAGCGGCCAGGGCGGGTGAGCAAGGCAAAGGGTTTGCCGTCGTGGCGGGTGAAGTGCGCCATCTGGCCAGCCGCAGCGCCAGCGCGGCGAATGATATTCGTAAGCTAATCGATGCCAGTGCGGATAAAGTGCAGTCGGGTTCTCAGCAGGTCCACGCTGCGGGACGTACGATGGATGATATTGTCTCTCAGGTACAAAACGTCACTCAGTTGATTGCGCAGATCAGCCATTCAACGCTTGAACAGTCCGACGGATTGACCAGTCTGACGCGTGCGGTAGGCGAACTTAACGACATCACGCAGAAGAACGCCGAGTTGGTTGAAGAGAGCGCGCAGGTGTCCGCCATGGTTAAACACCGTGCCAGCCGTCTGGCGGATGCCGTGACGGTGTTGCACTAATCCTTTCTTTTATCCGCATCAACGCTTACCGGTAATGGTAAGCGTCATTGTAATAATAATGTTAATAACATATTAAATATTACCACCTACGGGTGGTTTTTTTATTTTATTCGCATCTTTTCATTTCTGTCTTTGGGCTATTTGGACATCATAAAAAATCGTTTATATAACGATCGGTCTGCCTTTATTCATCGTCAAAAACTATTTACCGGCAGTTATTGATAATAAAAAGCGATCAATATCATAAAGTTAGTGAGTTTGTTACCGATAAAGGAATCTGTCTGAAGAAAAACTATCTCCAGGGAGAATATATGTTTTTGCGTAACATGAAGATCCGCTCAAAATTATTTATCGCGTTTGGATTGTTTATTGTACTGATGATGGTGAGTTCAGGCCTTTCATTATTTAGCCTGGACCGCGCCAACAGCGGTATGCAAAACATCATTACCAATGACTATCCCATCACGGTAAAAGCCAACAAGCTCATCGATCATTTTCAGGATTTTGTCAGCACGCAGCAGTTGATGCTGATGGACGAAGAGGGGCGGTGGACCCAGACGTCCCAGAAAAAGCTCGACACCATTAGCCAGCAGATTACGGTGTTGCTGGATGAACTGGACGCTGCGCCGCTAAATGCCGAATCGAAAAAGGTCATCGCCGGGATCCGCGACGTGCGCGAGCAATATCTCGCCTCCCGATTCCGCATTTTGCAGGAACTGCAAAACCATAACCGACAGGCGGCAATGCAGGAGATGATGACCACGACGGTCAATGTACAGCAGGCCTATAAAGAGAAAGTTCAGGCACTGATCGCCATTGAAGATACGCAGATGTTGCATGCTGGCGCGCAGGTGGAAAGCGACTTTACCGCGAACCGGGCGTTGCTTATCGCGCTGGCGCTCATCGGTATTGCCGCGGGTTGTATGATGGGTTGGTATATCGTGCGTTCCATCACCCGGCCACTGAATGAAGCGGTGCAGTTTGCCGAAGCGATTGCCGAGGGCGACCTGACCCGCAATATCCTCACCACGCAGAAAGATGAGACCGGCGAACTGCTGCATGCGCTGATGGTAATGAAAACTCGCCTGCTGGAGATCGTCCAGGAAGTCCAGAACGGGTCGGAGAATATCTCCAGCGCGGCAGCGCAGATCGTCGCCGGGAACCAGGATTTGGCTGCACGTACCGAAGAACAGGCGAGCTCCGTTGAGCAGACCGCCGCGTCAATGGAGCAGATCACCGCCACGGTAAAAAACACGGCCGAACATACCGGAGAAGCGACGAAGCTCTCTGCGGGGGCGGCGACCGTTGTGAAGAACAATGGCGAGATGATGAATCAGGTGACGCAAAAAATGCGGGTGATTAATGAAACATCTAACCGCATGTCGGACATCATCAACCTGATTGACTCCATTGCATTCCAGACCAATATTCTGGCGCTTAATGCGGCTGTTGAAGCCGCGCGAGCCGGTGAGCATGGCCGTGGGTTTGCCGTGGTGGCAGGGGAAGTACGCCAGTTGGCGCAAAAGAGCGCATCTTCTGCCAGCGAGATCCGCCATCTGATTGAGGATTCCACCGGTCAGACCCAGGAAGGGATGCAACTGGTCGAGAAGGCTAACGGCCTGATAAACGGCATGGTCAACAACGTCGAGGAGATGGATGTGATCCTGCGGGAGATCGGCCAGGCCAGTCGTGAGCAAACCGAGGGGATTTCGCAGATCAACAGTGCGATTGGCCTGATTGACGCCACCACCCAACAGAACTCTTGTCTGGTCGAGGAGTCTGTTGCGGCAGCGGCGTCACTGAATGAGCAGGCGTTACACTTAAAAGAGATGGTGAAAGTGTTCCGCGTGCGTGACGGCGACGCCTTGCCTGCTTAATCAAGCTGAGTGATTTCAAGCGCCGCACGGTCGATCACGCCAATGATCTTTTTTAACTGTGCGTCGCTGATGTCACCCTGATTCACTCTCAGATCCAGCACTGCCTTGAAGTTTTCCAGCGCTCGTTTCATCTTCGGATTCTTACGCAGTTCAAAGCCGACATTGCGTGCGTTGACGCGTTCCTGAATGTGGTCGAGATGTTCACGATTCTCTTCCAGCCATTGTGCGCCGGTGTCAGTGAGAGTGATTTTTTTACGCCCGCCATCCTCTTCGCTAACCGTAATAAAGGCCTGATCCTGGAGGAAATCCAGCGTTGGGTAGATCACGCCAGGACTCGGCGTATAGTTGCCTTGCGTCAGATTCTCGATAGCTTTGATTAGCTCATAACCGTGGCTGGCTTCGCGGGAGAGAATATCCAGAATCACCAGACGCAGCTCCCCATGGCCAAAAAAGCGCTGACGCCGTCCACCACCGCCACCTCTACCGTGATGATGTTCGCAACCGCCGTGATGATGCCCTTCGCCTTTACAGCAACCTTCATGATGATGTCGCATGATAATCTCCTTTTGTTTAGATATATCTAATTTATATCTAAAATGAAGATTTTGACAAGGGTAGTGTTGATGATTTTACTAATCCTATGAATTTAAATGATAAATGTTTAAAGGCAGTAACACTGCAGACGCTATCAAAAAATGACTTGCAATTCTGGCTATTAACAATCATTATCATTTGAAAACTGTATTTAGATATATCTGATTATCACACGAAGGTCAAAAATGATGGATAAAACTTCACGTTACCCTCAGCGCGTGCGCAATGAACTGCGCTTTCGCGAACTTACCGTTTTGCGCGTAGAACGCATCGGGACGGGTTTTCAGCGTATTGTCCTCGGTGGCGATGCGCTGGAAGGCTTTAACTCGCGCGGCTTTGACGACCATAGCAAGGTGTTTTTCCCGCAACCCGGCAGCCGGTTTGTTCCGCCAACCGTAACGGAGGAAGGAATTGTCTGGGGCGAGGGCGTGCGTCCGGCTTCTCGCGATTACACACCGTTGTACGATGAAGCCCGTCATGAACTGGCGCTGGATTTCTTTATTCACGACGGCGGTGTGGCGAGCCGTTGGGCTATGAAAGCGCGCGAAGGCGATACGCTAACCATCGGCGGACCACGTGGTTCGCTGGTAGTGCCGGAAGACTACGCTTACCAGCTCTATGTTTGTGATGAGTCCGGTATGCCAGCGTTGCGGCGTCGTCTTGAGGCGCTGAATCGCTTACCGGTAAAACCGACGGTGAGCGCGCTGGTGAGCGTCGCCGATCCGGCATATCAGGATTACCTCGCGCATCTGGGCGATTTTTCCATTGAATGGCTGGGACACGATGAGCAGGCGGTTGCCGCACGACTGGCGCAGATTGACGTGCCGACAGAAGATTATTTCATCTGGATCACCGGGGAAGGGAAGGTGGTGAAAAATCTTAGCCAACGCTTTGAGCAGGAACCGTTTGATCAGCAGTTAGTCCGTGTGGCGGCGTACTGGCACAACAAGTAAAGTGAGCGCCGTCGGGACAATGAAATTTAATGATTTCTTTGAGGCTGAAATCGGTTTAAGGTCATAGAGTAGTCTTGTGTTTTACATGGTAAATTTTAAGGATAAAAGTATGCCTGCAGTCATTGATAAAGCATTAGATTTCATCAACGGTATGAATACCTCGGCCTCATCTCCAGAACCTATGGATGAAAGCACGGCGAAAGGAATTTTGAAATATTTGAAAGAGCTGGGCTACCCGGCAAGTGCGTCGGATATCGTTGCGCGTGGTGAGCGGGAGGGGTGGAACCCTGGATTTACGCAAAAACTGGTTAAGTGGGCTGAGAAGTTTGAAGCCGGTGAACGGGTTTTGATCAGAGACCCTGAATATTTTTCATTGTACATGCGTGAGCAGCTTCAGGAACTGGTCGAAGTTGAGCGCGCGTGAAGCCAACAACCTGCCTTGATGCTCTTGCCAGCCAGGGAAGAGCATCCCTTTCGGTTACCGTTGGTGGCAGAATAGTGTTTCACATTGATAGTTTCGGTAAGTAGTTTCTCTTGCGGCATTTGTCGTTAACGTTATCATGACAGAAATAAAACTAACAACATAAAACGATTAATTTTATAAGCTTTTTGGACCTGTTTTTTACTATTTTTCTTATTGGTGTTATCTTTATACTCTATTATAATAAATTATTTTAAACGATACACTTTTGTATTAATAACATTGATGAGATTTATGTATGTATGCATTGACCCCTCTGCGTCTACTGGAAGTAAACTCATCTTTAATATGGCACTGGCCGTATTTGCAAAATGTAATTAATATGATGAAACGAGACGGTTTTAATGGTCTTGTTATTCATCAGCAAGATTTATTCGCGTTACTGACTTCTCCATCTGACTATTGTCAAAATGGAAAAGAAAATTTGATATGTGAACAGCAGGAGAAACTGCTATACCTCCAAAGGTTATGCCGTATCTGTAACGGAAATGGTATACGAATCTGGTTACAGGGCGAGGCATTTCCATCTGGGGGAAAACTTCAGGAAAAATTTCCGGAATATGCATTAATTGAAAATACCCATGCAGATGAAGCTTTCTGGAAAAAATTCTATCAATTAAAAATCGCTGAATCTTTAAGTCAGCTGCCTGCTATAGATGGTGTTATTGTCACTCTTCCTAAACATCTTCCTTATCGGGCCAATTGGTCATCGACACTTCCTTATCTTTATCAAATACTACGTAGTCTTGGAAAAAAACTAGTGTTGCGAGACTATATGGATGATGAGTCTGCATCATGGCAGCTTCTTAATGCATTGCAGGTGCTTCCCGGAGATGTACGTGTTTCGCTGAAAGCGGTTCCTGACGGCTATCGTCCCGGATTTGCCACGAATCCACTCCTGATGCAATTGGAAGACCGAATAAAATGGATTGAATTTGATTTATGGGGGCTGGAGTATGGTTGGACGTTGCTACCATGTTATTTGCTGGAGGAAATCAAAGGGCGTCTCAGTTGGGTTGAAAATAAGACAGGAGATCTTCTTGAGGCTGTTTCTGGTCGCTTAAATTGGGAGTGGATTTCTAACAGCTCTCTCATAAACTCGGTCAATTCGATAAATTTACATGGCCTGGCAATGTTTGGCCGTGAAGTGGGCATGTCAGAAAAGCAGGCATTTCATTGCTGGCTTACCGATATGCTTGAGCACAAAGTCGATATTGCTGAGCTGGATGCATTCCATCAACTCTATATCAGCAGTCATGAGTGGATGACAAAAACCCCTTACATACTGGGACATGTTTTGCATCATTACAGTCAGGTGCCGAAGACATATCAGCAGGCCGTCAAACTTTTGCAACTTCATTCCCGGCGTTCAGATGATTTTTCTCTTTCAACACTTTTTCCACCAGACGATCCCGACACCGGGCTTGAACAATATCAACTGATGTTACTGGAAAAACAGCGCGCCCTTTTTCTGGCACAAAATACACGTAGCCAACTCCATTTTCTTTTACAGCAGACTCATATTTCTGAGGGTAAAAGGGAATTATTCAAGCGTGTCTGGGAAAGAGTGCCATGGTATACCACTTTATTTTCTGAAGTCGCGAAGGGAGTTGCGATGAAACTCATCCTGGAACGTTATGGCAATCGTAGTGGCGTTTCTGACTTTGAACTCGATAAGCAAATAAACAGCCTTCGCCAACTGGCAAACCGTATCGGCGAATGGCTGGATAAGGAAGAACAACAGCAACCTCACTATCTGGCGATGCTTTTTGATCCCGCCAGGTTGTTGTCCCTGGCGGAAAGCCTCCAGCATGATCAGTCAGACGAGGACTCGACTTTTTTGAGATTTTCATAAAAATCCCGCAGAACATAAAACGCGGCTTTGCGTGTTTTCTTATCTGCGGTAATCAGGCCTTTACAGTTGACCCCTTGCTGCCAGGGGTTTTGTCGACGTTCCGTTCGATAGTCATACAGCAGCCATGGGGTAAAGCCACGAACGTAAGTGAGTTTTGGCAGATACTCAGTTTGTTTGCGATAAACCTCAGCCATATATTGCTCAGAGAAGGGGCCGGTTTTAGGGGCGTCTTCGCTGATAACCCCTTCCGCTCCGGTTTCGGTGATGACAACGGGTTTTGTGGGTGACGAATTCTTTCCAAGCAAAATTAAGTCATCAAAATTCTCTTCATACCATCCGTAGTATTCATTTAACCCGATGATATCAAGGTATTCTGTCAGCCTGTCTTCAATCTTCATTTTTGCGTGGTTGACGAGGCAGGCTGCCGAAATAAGACGGCTGGGATCAGCATCACGTGCCGCATTCACTAACGATGTCATAAAGCTTAAACGTTCATCCGTATCCGCATTCTCATTGCCAACTGACCAGATAATGACGCTGGCACGGTTGCGATCGCGCAGGATAAGTTCCATCAGCTGGTTATGCGCATCCCGCTGTGTCGACGGATTGGTAAAATCGACTGCCCAATAGTTGGGAATTTCTTCCCACAGCAATATTCCTTCTTCATCAGCAATGCGTGCCGCCAGTTCATGATGAGGATAATGTGCCAGCCGCATATAATTACAATTCAGTGCTTTGGCATCACGGAAACGCTGGCGAATATCATCCTCACAGGTGACTTTCCCCATAAATAAATCATCTTCATGGCAGTTAACACCGCGCAGATAAATGGATTTTCCATTCAGCCGAATATCGGTACCCACCACCTCAATCTGGCGAAATCCGACATCATCTTCGACACTGTCGCGCCCAAGCATAGTCCTGACTTTATAGCGTTTAGGATTTTCGGGTGACCATAACTCTGGACTTACGGATAAAATAACTTCAGCCTGACCGTCAACGACAGGCAATATCTGATTAATCCCAAGTTCAGGGATCATAAGGGTAACGTCAGTCGCAGGCCCGTCAACCGTTATGCGCGCAGCAATCCTGTTATAGTTGCCATCAGGAACAAGATAGACAAACAGATCGTGAATATAGTTTCGTGGTGTTCGGATAAGCTCTATCTCACGATAAATACCACCATAATTAAACCAGTCATTATTTCGCAATGGAAGGCGGTCCGTTGTTCGTGTGTTATTCACACAAATCATTAATACGTTATTTCCGGCTTTTATAGGTGTGCTTAACTCAGCACAGAAAGGCGTCGAACCACCGTAGTGGTTACCGATAAACTGATGGTTAAGAAATATTTTGCAATCGTAATTCGCCGCACCTATCCGTAAAAATACACGCTCATCCGGATCCCGCTTCGCATACTCGATTTCACGGGTATACCATGCGCTGCCTTCATAATAAAACCATTTATCCTTCAACATTTGCCAGCAGCTGGGTACAGGAACCGTCTGACCAGAATAGGGATCATAATCGTAAGGATCCTTACGCGTTTCAGCATCCTGCTTTTGCATTAAGAACCATTTTTGTCTTAATCCCGTATCGTGCAGATCAAGAGTGAAGCGCCAGTCACCCGCCAGGTTTTCACGTTGACGTCCACCGCTGAAGATGAGCGTGCGAAAGTTAAGATTTTGCACATTATAAGCACGATCGTAGTGTTTATTATGCAGACATTCAACCGCATTATCTGCCAGGTCAGATTTTTCTAACATCGCCATTCCTCGTGAAGAAAAGTTAGGCGAAGAATAGCGGATCTGAACGACCGCCAGATCAAAGAAGAAAACATTCGAAGGTGTGCAGATATTGAATAAATAGCAATTGTGATGTTGCTCAAAAAACATCACATTTAATCGTGATTAACCTCACATTCCCTTTTGTGTTGAAGTGATCTTCATCACATTAGTCAGCTAAAAAGGTGACTTTGCCTGCAAATAAAAACCGAATGAACATTAAGATCTCAGTTTCCTTTTTGAGTATTGCCTGTCCCGGTCTAAAGATACTTACACTGTAGCGGCGAGAAAGATTCATATTCTGTAGAGCACAGACATGGAGAGGTAATAAGATGGGCCAGCTACAACACAGTATTAGCGAACAAGCAACAAAACCTCAATTAAACAGAAGTCGATACCGATGGACAATTTGCGCATTGCTTTTTTTCTCGGTCACTATTAATAACCTTGATCGCTCTATCCTGGGGCTGTTAGCCCCCATGCTACAAAAAGATATCGGCTGGACAGAAATCGAATATGGCAATATTGTCACTGCCTTCCAGGCAGCCTATGCCGTGGGTTTATTAATATGCGGCAGAATAGTCGATCTGTATGGTGCTCGCCTTATATTGCCCGTTGCTCTGGCAATATGGAGCCTGGCCGCCATGGCTCATGGTGCAGTGAGTACAGTAACAGGGTTTATTTATGCAAGGATTTTTCTGGGCGTTGGCGAAAGCGCTAACTTTCCGTCAGCGGTAAAGGTTGCTGCTGAATGGTTCCCCAGGAGAGAACGCGCTTTTGCGACCGGTATTTTCAACTCTGGTTCAAATGTCGGGAATATTTTCGCCCCCATTATTATTCCATGGATTGCGTTACAGTGGGGCTGGCGTGAAGCTTTTGTAGTGACCGGCGCAGTAGGTTTTATATGGATTGTTTTCTGGCTGTTCTTATACGGAAAACCAGAAAAAGCAAAAAAAGTGAATAAAGAGGAACTGGAGTGGATCCATCAGGATGAAAGTTCTGATCCCACGCCAGCAGCATGCAAAGTGAGCTGGATTGGGTTATTGAAATATCGCCAGACCTGGGCATTTGCGATGTGCAAATTCCTGACCGACCCGATTTTCTGGTTCTTCCTGTTCTGGTTGCCTAAATGGTTACATGACAGTCGCGGTATTGATATGGCGCACATGGCAACACCACTGGTTCTGATCAACATTCTGGCGACCATTGGCGGACTCGCTGGGGGATACTTGCCTGCATGGTTGATCAATCGCGGAATAGCCGTCAACAAAGCGCGTAAATTAACACTGCTGTTGTGCGCTATTTGTGTATTGCCTATCTTGCTGGTCTCTACGGCTTCTAATTTGTGGGTCGCCGTTATTTTAATCGGTATTGCGGTCGCCGCCCATCAGGGATGGTCAGTCAATCTCTATACCAGTGTTTCTGATATGTTCCCGAAAGAAGCCGTTGGCGCTGTTGTCGGTATTGGTTGCCTGATTGGTTCAATAGGTTCAATACTTTTTGCTCAAGCTACCGGACATATTTTGCAGGCGACAGGAAGTTATTGGTCAATATTCCTTATGGGTGGTTTTGCTTATCTGTTAGGTTTTGTCATTATGCATTTTTTAACACTGACAATGTCAGCAGCGAAATTGAAATGATTAACAACCCTCAGCACAACGATTGATCCTGAATGCAGGTTATTTTATGAAATTAACAGACAGTCTTTTACAAGAACGTATTCTACAGGCCAAAGAGAACAGCATTAATTGGCTCAATAGCATGAGCGTAGCCGGAATGACGCCTGGCGTATTGCGGGTCAGCCATTATCATCAGCCAGAAAAATGGCCGCAAATGTTATTATCAGGAACCTATGATGGAACAATGGCCCGCGCATTATTAGGTGATAAAATAGAGGAAAAAGCATTACTGGCCGACTGGATTTTAAGCCACCAACAGGATGACGGTTATTTCCTTCTGCCGGGTATGCAGTGGGATGAAACATGGAAACGCCC
Source organism: Citrobacter sp. MGH 55 (assembly GCF_016906145.1). Classification (NCBI taxonomy): domain Bacteria; kingdom Pseudomonadati; phylum Pseudomonadota; class Gammaproteobacteria; order Enterobacterales; family Enterobacteriaceae; genus Citrobacter; species Citrobacter sp. MGH 55. The sequence goes on along the minus strand of NZ_CP070239.1, from coordinate 527,892 downwards.
TGATATCGAAGAAACACGTCAGTATATGCGTTTCCATGCAACAAATTACTGTATGGGGGCATTAGAGGTTCTGGAACAGTTAGACAGGCTCGAACTGCCCTTTTTAGCGCCCTTTCTCGATCCCCTGGTTTTCCGGGCATGGTTAGGCCAGCGCGATATGCGTGATCCATGGCTTGAAGGAAACAATATCGTTAACCTTGGCAGTTTCCTGCTTCTCGAAAAGCAGCGTTACCCGGAGGGGCCTGCAAGCCAGCGCTTGCAGGATATGATCTTCTGGCACAACCAGCAGAGCGAGCCCTACTCCGGATTCTGGGGGCCAGGACAGCAATTCAGTCAGGAAGCATTGCTGTTCGCACTTTGCGGTGCAACGCATAACCTGCATATTTTTTATGCGCTTGACGAGACAATTCCTCATTTCAACCAGTCGATGAGTCGTTGTCTGGAACAACCCGTGGCAATACGCAGTAGCTGTATTGATGTTGATATTATCGATATTCTGGCGCACGGGTATTCGCGCTGTCCCCATCGTCAGGATGAAATTGAATACTGGCTACGTAATATGTTGGTCAAACTTCTCGATTTCCAGAATGCGGATGGCGGCTTCCCTGACACACTTCTTGGTGAACGGGGATACGATGGTTGGGTTAAAGGCTATAAAGAACCACAGGGGTTAAGTAATACCTTCGCGACCTGGTTCCGATGGATTGCTATCGCGATGATTGCCGACCTTTTATGGCCAGAGTGGCAGCCATGGCGTTTCAGAAAAACCATTGGAATTGGTTACTTTAAATATCAGGTTGGTAAGATCGTTTAATATGTCTGCTGAATATCTGGATATAGAAAAGTGTTAAATAACCCAGCATCCGTTCGTCTGTTGATGAGGATAGGGCAAAATACCCATGCGCAGGGCTGTTTCTCACTAATGTCGCCCCAGCAACGGAAAGTCGTTCTGGGCGGCGATTCAGGCCCAACCATCGCTTTCGGATATTGCTAAAGTTGCTGTTGGCGAGCATTTTCAAAATTTCGCGTTTAATACCGTAGGTCTCGCCTTTCCCAACTCTATTTTTGTAAAACGAAAAAGGAGTCAGACGATTTCTCATCTAACTCCTTGTTTTGTTTGGTGGCCCCTGCTGGACTTGAACCAGCGACCAAGCGATTATGAGTC
>NZ_CP070239.1:457378-507250 GCF_016906145.1 Citrobacter sp. MGH 55 | reverse complement strand
AAAGAAAAAGGAGTCAGACGATTTCTCATCTAACTCCTTGTTTTGTTTGGTGGCCCCTGCTGGACTTGAACCAGCGACCAAGCGATTATGAGTCGCCTGCTCTAACCACTGAGCTAAGGGGCCGTGGCGGTGAATTATAAAGTAACTCCTGCGCGCAATCCAGCCATAACCGTACGTATGCTGTTTTATTAAACAACGTATTTTCAATCCGTTATACTTTTCTCATGACGTATCGTTGTGAGGTATTCATGGTAAAAGATATTTTAGCGCCGGGGCTGCGGGTCGTGTTCTGCGGCATCAATCCGGGGCTCTCTTCTGCCGGGACGGGGTTTCCGTTTGCGCATCCGGCAAACCGTTTCTGGAAAGTGATTCATCAGGCCGGTTTTACCGATCGCCAACTCAAACCGGAAGAAGCAGAACACTTGCTGGATTTTCGCTGTGGTGTGACCAAACTGGTCGACAGACCGACGGTGCAGGCTAATGAGGTTTCGCGTAAAGAACTGCATGATGGTGGGCGTCAACTGATTGCCAAAATTGAAGATTATCAACCGCATGCCCTGGCGATATTAGGTAAGCAGGCGTTTGAACAAGGCTTCAGCCAGCGCGGCGTAGAGTGGGGAAAGCAGAGCATAACGATTGGCGCAACGCAGGTGTGGGTGTTGCCGAATACCAGCGGACTGAGCCGTATTACCCTGGATAAACTGGTGGAAGCCTTCAGGGAACTGGATGAGGCGCTGATCGTGCGCGGAATGTAAAAAAAACGCCACCGGGAAGGTGGCGTTTGCAGTTTATGTGACGGGATTAATCGTCCAGGAAGCTACGCAGGACTTCAGAACGGCTCGGGTGACGCAGTTTACGCAGTGCCTTCGCTTCGATCTGACGGATACGTTCGCGGGTCACGTCGAACTGTTTACCTACTTCTTCCAGCGTGTGGTCGGTGTTCATATCGATACCGAAACGCATACGCAGGACTTTCGCTTCACGCGCGGTCAAACCGGCCAGTACGTCGTGTGTTGCTGCACGCAGGCTTTCGGTGGTCGCAGAATCCAGCGGCAGCTCGAGGGTAGTATCCTCGATGAAATCACCCAGATGCGAATCTTCATCGTCACCGATCGGGGTTTCCATGGAGATCGGCTCTTTAGCGATCTTCAGCACTTTACGGATCTTGTCTTCCGGCATCAGCATGCGCTCGGCCAGCTCTTCCGGCGTCGGCTCGCGACCCATCTCTTGCAGCATCTGGCGAGAGATACGGTTGAGTTTGTTGATTGTCTCAATCATATGCACCGGAATACGGATGGTGCGTGCCTGATCCGCGATAGAGCGGGTGATCGCCTGACGGATCCACCAGGTTGCGTAGGTGGAGAACTTGTAACCACGACGGTATTCGAACTTATCAACCGCTTTCATCAGACCGATGTTGCCTTCCTGAATCAGATCCAGGAACTGCAGACCACGGTTGGTGTATTTCTTGGCGATAGAGATAACCAGACGTAAGTTGGCTTCAACCATCTCTTTCTTCGCACGACGCGCTTTCGCTTCGCCGATGGACATACGACGGTTGATGTCTTTGACCTGCTCGATAGTCAGGCCGGTCTCTTCTTCAATCTGTTGCAGTTTCTGCAGGCCACGGTGAACGTCATCGGTCACATCGTGCAGTTTTTCGGACCACGGTTTGTTCATCGCGATAGCCGCGTTGAACCAGGTTTCACTGGTTTCGTTGCCGGTGAACAGGGTGATGAAGTTCTTCTTCGGCATTTTGCACTGCTCAACGCAGAGCTTCATGATCAGACGTTCCTGGGTACGAACTCTGTCCATCATGACGCGCATGCTGTTCACCAGGTAGTCGAACTGCTTCGGCACCAGACGGAACTGCTTGAACACTTCAGACAGCTTCAGGATCTCGGCCTGAGCATCGGCGTGGCTACGACCTTTCGCTTTGATGGTGTCACGCGTGACTTCGTACTGCGTACGCAGTTCACCGAACTTCTCGCGCGCCAGCTCAGGGTCAATGCTGTTGTCGTCATCGCTGCTGTCGTCGTCTTCTTCCTCGTCTTCGTCCTCGTCGTCATCCAGGTCTTCCTGAGACAACTCAGAGCCAACGTGAGTGGCGGTCGGCGCCAAATCTTCTTCCGCGTTCGGATCGACAAAACCGGTGATCAGATCGGACAGACGGGCTTCTTCAGCCTCAACACGATCGTACTGCTCAAGCAGATAGGTAATGGCTTCTGGATATTCGGCAACGGAGCACTGAACCTGGTTGATCCCGTCTTCGATGCGTTTCGCAATATCGATTTCGCCTTCGCGGGTCAACAGTTCAACGGTACCCATTTCACGCATGTACATGCGAACCGGGTCAGTGGTACGACCGATTTCAGACTCTACGCTGGACAGAACTTGCGCGGCCGCTTCTTCCGCGTCTTCGTCGGTACTGGTGGTGTTTTCAGCAAGTAGCAGATCATCGGCATCCGGTGCTTCTTCCATCACCTGAATACCCATGTCGTTGATCATTTGGATGATATCTTCAATCTGATCTGAATCGACGATATCTTCCGGCAGATGGTCATTGACCTCGGCATAGGTCAGATAGCCTTGCTCCTTACCACGGGTGACAAGAAGCTTCAGCTGTGACTGCGGGTTTTGCTCCATAAGACGGTATCCACACTTAATTCGTTTGATTAGCGTCAGCAAGCCGTTGCTGCCAACATTTAAAGCGAGGGCGTACTTATATTTGTGCCGCTGCCTCTCAGTGCGGCTGTCGGGGGCTTCCCGATCGCTATTCGGCACTTAAGCCGTTAAATAGTTCATCCTTCAAGTTGTCTCTGCGCTAGCGGCGTTCTCTTGCTGCCTTGATACAACTCGAATGATTTTGTCTGCTTCAATTATTTCTTCGCCAGTTCCTGGTTCAATGTCCAGAGTTCCCGGCGTTCTTCGTTGCTTAAACCGTGTGTGCGCTCGCGGGCAATTAGCTCTTCCTGGCGCAGCTCAAGCATCGAATCAAACATATGGTTGAGTGAGTCGGTGAAGGTTTTTTCAGCAATATCCTTATCTGCTATATCGTCCCACATCGACAGTTTTTCAAGGGTGGCCGCATCATTTGTGCCACGATAGTGTTCTAAAAGCTGTCCGGTAGTCAGCCCGGGCTGGGACAAACACGTGTTGACCAGTTCGGCAAATAAACCAAGTCCGGGCAGTTTATTCTGATCCAGACCGCTTAACGGCGGCACCAGCGGCGCCAGTTCCGGATTTTGCACCAACAGTCCTATCAGTATACGCATGGTCGTGCGTTTTAGCTGCGGAGCGGGTCGGGAAGCCCCACTTTCAGACAATTTTGGCATCAATCGTTCAAGTTGGCTGTCATCCAGAATGCCAAGCTTGTTTCCCAATTCCTGGCGCAGATAAATGCGCAGCGTTTCACCCGGTACCTGTGTGATGAGCGGCAGCGCCAGCGTACTCAATTGCGCACGCCCGTCTGGAGTGCTCAGGTCCACCTGTGGCAGCAGGCTATTAAACAAAAACGCGGAGAGCGGCAGGGCCTGCTCCATCCGGGCTTCGAATGCCTCTTTCCCCTCTTTCCGCACCAGCGTATCGGGGTCTTCGCCATCAGGTAAAAACATAAAGCGTAGCTGACGACCATCTGTCATGTACGGCAAAGCGGTTTCCAGCGCGCGCCAGGCGGCGTCTCGTCCTGCCCGGTCACCGTCATAACAGCATATGACGTTGTTCGTGGCGCGGAACAGGAGCTGGATATGATCGGCGGTGGTTGAAGTACCCAGCGAAGCCACGGCATAGTTAATGCCATACTGCGCCAGCGCCACCACATCCATATAGCCTTCCACTACTAACAGACGTTGCGGATCGGCGTTATCCTGCTGCGCTTCATAAAGGCCATACAGTTGGCGACCCTTATGGAAAATATCGGTTTCCGGAGAGTTAAGGTACTTCGGCAGGGCATCACCCAGCACACGACCACCAAAACCTATCACCCGACCACGCTTGTCGCGGATGGGGAACATCACCCGTTCGCGGAAGCGATCGTAACTGCGTCCCTGATCGTTGGTGACCAACATGCCCGCATCCACCAGTGACTGGCGATTTTCGCTATTGCCGCCAAACCGTTTCAGGACGTTGTCCCAACCGGGGGGCGCAAAGCCAATAGCAAAACGCGCGATCACTTCACTACTGAGTCCTCGCTTTTCCAGATACTGGCGCGCAGGGGTAGCGGCGGGTTGCATCAGAGATTGCTGATAAAACGTATTCAGGCCATCCATCAGTTGATAAAGGCTTTGCCGTTGATGGCGCTCTATCTGGCTGGGACCTGTGCCTGCTTCAAACGGGACGTCAAGATTATGCATGGCCGCCAGTTCTTCGACGGTTTCCACGAACTCGAGCTTGTCGTAGTTCATCAGGAAGTCGATGACGTTGCCGTGCGCGCCGCATCCGAAGCAGTGATAAAACTGTTTTTCACCGTTTACGGTGAAAGAGGGGGTTTTTTCGTTATGGAACGGACAGCACGCATGATAATTCTTGCCCTGCTTTTTCAGCTTTACCCGCGCGTCGATGAGATCGACGATGTCGGTTCGTGCCAGCAGGTCATTGATAAATACGCGTGGGATTCGTCCAGCCATATGCCCCGTTTATTTTTTATGACTCATATACACAAAATCATTCAGGTTGCATCAAGGCGGCAAAAGAGCGAATCCTCAGGAACGTACATCAGTACGTGACTGGGGGGAGCGAGCGCAGAGGCAGCTTGAATGATGACGTATATAAACGAAAATAAGCCGCGCATTCCTTTCGGAAGCACGGCCTTACAACTACAACTCGGTCTGAATCGAGAGCCTCAGCCCCCGACAGAGATTAGTACAGACGAGTGCGGCGTGCGTTTTCGCGAGCCAGTTTCTTCGCGTGACGTTTCACAGCAGAAGCTTTAGCGCGTTTACGTTCGGTAGTCGGTTTTTCATAGAACTCACGACGACGAACTTCCGCCAGAACGCCTGCTTTCTCGCAGGAACGCTTGAAGCGACGCAGTGCTACGTCGAACGGCTCGTTTTCACGTACTTTAATTACCGGCATGTAACTCTCACCTTTAATAAATTCGGTTTGCCGCTGGCATCAGCGCCAGCTTATTTCAAAATGGTGCGGAATTTTACTGCAATTGCTGCTGCTTTGTAAAGCACCGATGCGATTTTGAAAGGGACTTTTATAAGGGGGGAGAGTATACACGAAATCGGGAGTGAGGGTATACATCTCCCCGCATTCGACCTACACTGCGCGGTAATAAAGTGAGGTAGAAACAAGTCATGCGTGTACTGGGAATTGAAACATCCTGCGATGAAACCGGCATCGCCATTTACGACGACGAAAAAGGTCTGTTAGCCAACCAATTGTATAGTCAGGTGAAATTACATGCTGACTACGGCGGGGTCGTGCCTGAACTGGCCTCCCGCGATCATGTCCGCAAAACGGTGCCGTTGATCCAGGCGGCGCTGAAAGAGGCGGGACTGAGTGCAAAAGAGATTGATGCGGTGGCGTATACCGCAGGACCGGGTCTGGTTGGCGCGCTGCTGGTCGGTGCAACCGTTGGTCGTTCTCTGGCGTTTGCGTGGAATGTGCCCGCTATCCCCGTACACCACATGGAAGGACATCTGCTGGCGCCAATGCTGGAAGATAACCCGCCGGAATTCCCCTTCGTGGCGCTGTTGGTGTCGGGGGGACATACCCAGCTTATCAGCGTGACTGGTGTCGGACAGTATGAACTGCTGGGTGAGTCGATTGATGATGCCGCCGGTGAAGCGTTCGATAAAACCGCCAAACTGCTGGGGCTTGACTATCCAGGCGGTCCGATGCTGTCGAAAATGGCGTCGCAGGGCACCGCTGGACGTTTTGTTTTCCCACGGCCCATGACCGATCGCCCGGGGCTGGATTTCAGCTTCTCAGGGCTGAAAACCTTTGCGGCGAATACTATCCGCAATAACGGCGGCGATGATCAAACCCGTGCTGATATCGCCCGGGCGTTTGAAGACGCGGTGGTGGATACGCTGATGATCAAGTGTAAACGTGCGCTGGATCAGACCGGCTTTAAGCGTCTGGTGATGGCAGGCGGCGTCAGCGCCAACCGCACGCTGCGCGCGAAGCTGGCGGAGATGATGCAAAAACGTCGTGGTGAGGTGTTTTATGCCCGTCCGGAATTTTGCACCGATAACGGGGCGATGATTGCCTATGCCGGTATGGTGCGCTTTAAAGCGGGCGCTACGGCGGATCTCGGCGTGACCGTGCGTCCACGCTGGCCGTTGGCGGAACTGCCAGCAGCTTAAGTAGGGTTTGTCCTGCCCGGTGGCGCTACGCTTACCGGGCCTACGAATCTATTCTCTGCATTTACCGGATCGACAAGACCGCAGGCCGGGTCAGGCGAAGCCGCCACTCAGCAATACACCGCACTACATCCGCAACATTCCTCTGTCTTCCAGAAACGCAATAATCGTCGCCAGACCGTCACCCGATTTCAAATTGGTAAATGTCCACGGGCGCTCGCCGCGCATGCGCAACGTATCGCGCTCCATCACCTCCAGCGACGCGCCGACATAGGGGGCGAGATCGGTTTTGTTGATCACCAGGAAATCCGATTTGGTGATCCCTGGTCCGCCCTTGCGCGGGATCTTTTCCCCTTCGGCGACGTCGATCACATAGATCGTCAGATCCGCCAGCTCCGGGCTGAAGGTAGCACTCAGGTTGTCGCCGCCGCTCTCGACAAAAATCAAATCCAGATTGCCAAATTTTTCGCTTAATGCTTCCACCGCAGCCAGATTCATCGAGGCGTCTTCGCGGATGGCGGTGTGCGGACAGCCGCCGGTTTCTACACCGACAATACGTTCCGGCGCCAGTGCGCCCGCTTCGGTGAGAATCCGCTGATCCTCTTTGGTGTAGATATCGTTGGTGACCACCGCCAGTTGCCAGCGATCGCGCATTGCTTTGCATAACGCTTCCAGCAGGGCGGTTTTACCGGAACCGACCGGGCCGCCTACGCCAACGCGCAGGGGATGTTTGTACTCACTCATTGTCTCTCCTCAGGAGCGAAATAAACGGCAATATTGGGTTTCATGGCGTGCAGAGGCGATGGCCGCCAGCGGCGTGGCGGAACCCAGACGGTCGTCCGGACACGCCAGCGCTTGCGCCATGCCTTTGGCGTATTGCGCGCAAAGTGAAATAATCAGCCGTTGCGCGGCCTGTTGGCCAAACGGCACCAGCTTGACGCCGGCCATCACGGCGCTCTCGATCCAGCTGTAGCCGAGCGTTAACGCCAGGTCATGCAGCGGAATGCGCCACTGCACGCCGAGCCAGGCCATACCGCAGAGCTGACTGTCGGCAAAACGTGCGCGCCATTGCTGCGGGCACTCTGGCTGCCAGTCGACCACCAGTCGGGTGAACGCGACACCCCGGCTACGTTCTTCTTCCCGCAGCTCGCGGGTTTCCCTGCAGGCCAGCAGATACGCGGTCCAGCGGCGTGCGGCGTCAATATCATCCTGCTCACAGGCGTGATACAGACGGGCAAACAGCGGCAGGTCGACGGTGAAAACGTTATTTTCCATCTGTCGGGTTTGCCAGCATTCGAAGGTGTCCACGCTGTTCACCCAGCCGGTTTCAACCGCCCACTCCAGCCCCTGGGACCAGGTAAACGAGCCCACCGGCAGGCTGCTGCTGGCGAGTTGTAGCAAACGCAACTGCTGTTGTGCGTCACGCATCAGTGCGCATGGCTGTGGTGATGGCCGTGGGATTCACCGGCATACGCCCCGGCCTCGGGCTCAAACGGCAGATGGGCAAAGGTCACCTCTAACCTGAACTGGCGCAGCATGGTGTCCAGAACGTGATCGTGGTGATAGCGCAGTTCGTCCGGCAAAATTTGCAATGGGACGTGACGGTTGCCGAGGTGGTAGCAGGCTTTCGCGAGCAGGAACGGATCGGTGCAACGCACCACCGATACCGCTTCGCTGGCAGCGATAATTTCTACCACCTCCGTGCCATCTTCAGTGCTCAGGCAATCACCGCCGCGCAGCAGCAAGCCTCGGGGCAGCATCAGCCCCGCCTCGCGCCCGTCATTGAGCTGTACTTTCGCCCGGCTCTTCACGCGGATATCAATCGGCAGCGTCAGCGTGGCGGTGATGTGCGCTGGGGTGTCAACGCGTTGCGTCAATAACAGCATCTCGGCTCCTCAAAATAAAAAGTAACGTTGCGCCATCGGCAGAACGTCAGCGGGGTCGCTGGTAATGAGTTCGCCGTCGATGCGGACCTCGTAGGTCTGGGCATCCACGGTGATAGTCGGTTGCAGGCTGTTGTGGATCATGTCGGCTTTTTTCACCGTCCGGCAGCCTTTCACCACGGCGGTTTGGCTTTGCAAATTGAGCTGCTGTGCGACACCGTTTTCCACCGCCGCCTGCGACAGAAAGGTCAGCCGGGAATGATGACGCGCCGCGCCGAGCGCGCCAAACATCATGCGGTAATGCACCGGTTGCGGCGTGGGGATGGAAGCATTGATGTCCCCCATTGGTGCGCAGGCGATCATGCCGCCTTTCACGATCGTTGCAGGCTTCACGCCGAAAAAGGCCGGTGACCAGAGCACCAGATCCGCCAGCTTTCCGGCTTCAATGGAGCCGACTTCGTGAGCGATACCGTGGGTCAGTGCCGGGTTAATGGTGTACTTGGCGATATAGCGCTTCACGCGCAGATTATCGTTCTCCCCCGTCTCCTCGGCCAAGGGACCGCGCTGAACCTTCATCCGGTGCGCCACCTGCCAGGTGCGCAGGATCACTTCTCCCACGCGCCCCATCGCCTGTGAATCCGATGAGGTCAGAGAAAACGCGCCAATATCGTGTAACACATCTTCGGCGGCGATGGTCTCCCGACGGATCCGTGATTCGGCAAAGGCCACGTCTTCGGCAATATCCGGATCGAGGTGGTGGCAAACCATCAGCATGTCGAGGTGTTCATCAATGGTATTGACGGTATAGGGCAGCGTCGGGTTAGTGGAGGAGGGCAGGATATTCGGGTGCGCGCAGGCGGTGATGATATCTGGCGCATGCCCGCCGCCGGCCCCTTCGGTGTGAAAGGTGTGGATGGTACGATCGCCAATCGCCGCCAGCGTATCTTCGACAAAGCCTGACTCGTTCAGAGTATCGCTGTGCAGCGCCACCTGAATGTCCATCTCATCGGCCACGGTTAGCGCACAGTCGATAGCCGCAGGCGTCGCGCCCCAGTCTTCGTGAATTTTCAGGCCGATGGCACCGGCGGCAACCTGCTCGCGCAGTGCATTGGGGTGGGAGCCATTGCCTTTGCCCAGCAGACCGATATTGACGGGCAGCGTATCCGCCGCCTGTAGCATCCGGGCGATGTACCACGGCCCCGGCGTGCAGGTGGTGGCGTTGGTGCCGGCTGCCGGTCCGGTACCGCCGCCAATCATTGTCGTCACGCCGGAGACCAGCGCCTCTTCCGCCTGTTGCGGGCAGATCCAGTGAATATGGGTATCCACGCCGCCTGCGGTCACGATCTTGCCTTCACCGGCGATCGCTTCGGTGGCGACGCCGATCGGGATCGTTACGTCAGGCTGAATATCCGGATTCCCGGCTTTGCCGATGGCAAAGATCCTGCCGTCTTTAATGCCGATATCCGCTTTGATGATCCCCCAGTGATCGACGATCAGCGCGTTGGTGATCACCAGGTCCACGCATTCCTGAGACGGCATCTGTCCCTGGCCCATGCCATCGCGGATCACTTTGCCGCCGCCGAATTTCACCTCTTCGCCATAGGTGGTGAGGTCGTTTTCCACTTCGATCCACAGATCCGTGTCCGCCAGACGCACTTTATCGCCGGTGGTCGGGCCGAACATGTCGGCGTAAGCCTGCCGGGAAATCTCAGCCATGCTTCACCTCCAGCGCACCCATGACGTCGCCGCGAAAGCCAACAATACGCTGTGCGCCCGCCACTCGAACCAGTTCGACTTCTCGCTTTTGGCCCGGTTCAAAACGTACCGCCGTTCCCGCCGGAATATTCAGCCGAAAACCCAGCGCGGATTCGCGGGAAAAGCGGAGCGCCGGGTTGACCTCGTAAAAGTGGTAGTGCGATCCCACCTGAATAGGGCGATCGCCATGGTTTTCTATCACGATCGTGCGCGTTTCGCGCCCTGCGTTGATCGCAATGTTTCCCGTTGCGATCCGGTATTCGCCTGGAATCATGGGTTCTCCTTAGACGATCGGGCTGTGAACGGTGACCAGCTTCGAACCGTCCGGAAAGGTCGCTTCCACCTGGATGTCCGGGATCATTTCCGGAACGCCTTCTATCACCTGCTCACGGTTCAGAACGTGGCGGCCATCTTCCATCAACGAGGCGACGCTTTTACCGTCGCGCGCGCCTTCCATGATGAATGCGCTGATGAGCGCCACCGATTCCGGGTAGTTCAGTTTCAGACCCCGCGCCAGTCGGCGTTCTGCGACCAGCGCGGCGGTAAAGAGCAACAGTTTGTCTTTTTCTCTGGGGGTCAGTTCCATAAGCGTCTCTCAGGTTTGCCAGATGCGCGGCAGGTGCGGTGGCTTTTGGGTTAACAGCGGGCGTAAAAACTGCCAGATTTCGCGCATGACGCGCTGAACAATCAGGTTGTCGTCAGCCAGAAAACGAACCGTCAGCAGTGAGTCGACGAGCGTTGCCCCGGCATAATCACCGAGCGGAGCAAGACGTTCCCGCGCACCGTCGAGCATCTGTTCCGTAGCCGGATAGCAGAGCAGGGTACCGCACCACGGCTGGCTGGCGATGGCCGAGAGATCCCCATCCCTCAGCGTCAGGCGTTCAATGAGCAGCGGCTGCCCGTCGCGCCAGATCTCCAGACGGTTATGCAGCGTGCCGTGGCTGAACGTTTCTTGCATAACCGGTCTCCCGAGGCAGAGCAGATCCCAGCCCAGCAGGCGGCTTTCAGCGGTGAGATGAAATACGGAGCGGAGGCTGGCGTTAGCGCCGGGGAACAGGATCGTATCCTGCGGCAGCCATTCCAGCGTCGCGTTTGGGGCCAGCGTGAACGTCTGATGCAGGCACGCCTGTGGGCCTGCGCTACGATAAAACTTACCCGCGCCGGGCATGGTGATTAATACGTGACTGTCTTCGTCCAGCGTGACGGAAATGTGCAGCTCATCACCGCCGACAATTCCGCCGGGTGGGTGGAGTAAATAGAGGTGGCAAACATCGTCTTGCGGATAAAATGGCCGTTGAACCGTCAGGGGACCGACGTGGCGTGCGCGGGTGAGCACCGTTTTGTGCGCGGTATGGCTAAACCGCAGGTCGAGTTCGGCCTGCCAGCCCCGTGTCGGTGTCTTGTGCGCAAGGGTTTCCAGAGCGTTTCCCTTCTCAGCGTGAGGGTGTTTGCATAGCAAAAAGTATGCCTCAGCGCGGCGGGAAAACGGTCATATGAGACGCTTATGGAAAAAAGGGGCGACAGCCCTGCCGCCCCAACGGGGTTAAAGCAAAACGAGAGGCATCCAGATAAGCCCGGTCGCCAGCAGCAGCACCAGGAAAATCAGGCCGAAAATTGCCCCCAGCCGCCAGTAATCCACGGTCGGCAGATAACCGCTGCCATAGTAGATAGGGCTTGGTCCGGTCGCATACGGAGTGAGAATGCTGCCCAGACCAATAGCCGCACCGACCATCAGGCAGAAGACCGGTAAGGGAATTTCCGGCATCGCCAGCGCGGCGGCGATCATCATCGGTGCCAGCGCGGACGTATACGCCGTGGCGCTGGCAAAGAAGTAACGCAACAGCCAGAACACCACAATCAGCGCGATCATCACCATCACCGGTGAGTAGCCGCTCAATCCGCTGGCCAGCAGTTTGCCAAACCAGGTGATAAAGCCGGTGTTGTTCAGTCCGGTTGCGAGGGTGATAAGCGAGGCCAGCCAGAAGAAGACGTTCCACGCCGATTTATTACTGACGATGTCATCCCAGGAGATGATGCGCAGCACCAGCATCAGGGCAACGACGCTGTAACCGACCATCGCGGCATCGATGTAGTCCCCACCGAAGATCCACAGCACCAGGGCGCCTACCATCAGCACCAGCATCTTTTTCTCACGTGAGCAGAGCGGCCCCATCTCTTTGAGTTCCGATTCCGCCCAGCGTGGCACCTGATCGCCCGACTTCAGCACGGGCGGATATAGCACATAGGCGAGCCACGGCACCAACAGAACCAGCAGAATGCTCAGCGGCAGCATGCCTAAGAACCAGTCGCCCCAGCTCAGCGCCGTATGGGACGCGGTCTTCATCAGACCAATTAGCAGCAGGTTCGGTGCCATCGCCGTCAGGAAAATGGCGCTGGTCACGCAGTCGGCGGTGATCCCCATCCACATAATATAAGAACCAATGGAACGGGCGCTGGGATCGTTGGGTTTTGAGTTATAGAGCGGCGGCAGGTTGCGGATAATGGGGTAGATGATCCCTGCGCCGCGTGCGGAGTTAGACGGTGTAACGGGAGCAAGAATCAGCTCGGAGAACATCACCGCGTAGCCGAGAAACAGCGTGCGGTGCCCCATTTTTTTCACTAGCATCAGCGCGATACGCCGCCCGAGGCCGGTTTTTTCATAGCCGGTGCCAAACATGAAGGCGGCGAAAATCAACCAGATCACCGAGTTAGAAAAACCAGAAACTGCCCACGACAGCGCTTTGGACGTAAATTTGAATCCGTCCTGGGCGAGTTGTTCGGGGCTGAACAAAAGCCACGGCGAGAGAACCGCGATAATTGATATCCCAATCATCGCCACGACTGCGCCGGGTACCGGTTCCAGAATGAGTCCCACGATAACCCCGGTAAAGACCGCAAAGTAGAGCCAGGTGTGGCTCTCAAGACCGGTGGGGACGGGCAAAACAGCAATAATGGCGATGACCACCAGCGGAGCCAGATATCGCCACCAACCAGATAAAGGTGCCATTGTCGTATCCCTGCGAAAGAGGGAGAGGCACAGGCCTCTCCGGAAGGGTTATTTGATGTAATGCACGTGTTCGCAGATTTCGTCGACGATGGGACCGCGACGTTCGGCGAACTGTTTTTTGTTTTCGGCGATCAGGTTGTTGCCGTGGGTGTCGATAGAGACAATCAGCGGACCGAACTCTTTCACCCGGCAAACCCACAGCGATTCCGGCATACCGAGCTCCATCCAGTGCACTTCTTCGATCTCTTCCACTTGAGTGGCTGCCAGCACCGCGCAGCCTGCCGGGAAGATCACGTGTAGCGCCTTGAACTTCTGGCAACCTTCTTCCGTTAGCGGCCCCATGCCGCCTTTACCCACCACCAGTTTGACACCCGTCTGCTCAATGAACTCTTTTTCAAAGGCTTCCATGCGCATGCTGGTGGTGGGGCCGACGGAGACCATCTCCCATTTTTCACCGTTCTTACGCACGATCGGTCCGGCATGGAAAATCGCTTTACCGTTGAGGTCGTAGGGGATCGGGCGCTTTAGTTCGATCAGGCGGCGGTGGCAGACGTCGCGGCAGGTCACCAGCGTACCGGTCAGATAGATCACATCGCCAACGCGGATGTCTTCCAGGTCTTCGGCTTTGATCGGGGTTGTGAGGATCTTTTTCATAACGCGCTCCGGGTGTGAGACAGGTTTTCGAAGGAGAGGTCAGAATGGACCAGCAGCGTACCGCGACGGTGCGCCCAGCAGCCGGTAGAGACAGCGACGCCAATGGTCGACGGGTGACGCGCGGCGGATTCAATATGCACGCCCATCACCGAACTGTTGCCGGTGAGCCCCTGCGGGCCAATGCCCAGCCGGTTCAACCCTTCTTCCAGACGCAATTCAAGCTCTGCCGCTTTGGGGTTCGGATGGCGGGTGCCGATCGGACGCAGTACCGCTTTACGGGACAGCACGGCGGCGGTTTCAACGGAGGTGGCGATCCCCACACCGACCAGCACCGGCGGGCAGGCGTTGACGGCCAGCGTCGAGATGTTTTCAAAGACGAACTTCACCACGCCTTCGTAGCCTTCGGAAGGCATCAGCACTTTGGAGCGCCCCGGCAACGTGCAGCCGCCGCCGGCCATGTAAACTTCAATTTCCGCGTCTTCGCCATCAGGGACAATGTCCCATGTCACCCACGGTACGCCGCTACCGGTGTTTTTACCGGTATTCACTTCGTCAAAAATTTCTACTGCGTTGTGGCGCAGCGGCGCTTTCACCGTGGCGTCTTCCACCGCTTGCTTGAGAATGCTTTGCAACTCACCCAATAGCGGGAAACGGGAGCCGACCTTCACGAAGAACATGATCTCACCGGTGTCCTGGCAGGCCGGACGGTTAAGATCGATAGCCTTCTGCATGTTGTCGAACATCGTGTGGTAGATGATTTGCCCCATCTTTGAGGTTTCGGCATCCCGTAGCTGTTTTAATTTGTCCACCACATCGTCGGGCATGCGCGTGGAAATCATGGCGGTAAAATTGGCGACTATTTCCGTCAGCGTATTAACCGCATTTTGATTATTTTGATTGCTCATCATGTCAACTCCAGTTCTTTTATTTGTCTGGAAATAAATTCTCCCTCACAAACTACCATTGAATGTGTGGTTTTATATTATTTGCCACTGTGTATATGCAATTAACAGTTCGTGAATGATGCTGAAGAAAGATGATGAAAATTGAGCAAAGGCAGAGATTAACCTTAGATTGCGAATTACACTTCAGGTATCAATTATCATGGACACCCCGAAAAATGCTCAAAAACTGGCCCTTAGCCAAAGACCTTCAGGTGCTGGTGGAAATCGTCCATACGGGCAGTTTTAGCGCCGCAGCATGCGCCCTCGGACAAACGCCTGCCTTTGTGACGAAGCGGATCCAGATTCTGGAAACTACGCTCGGCACTACGCTGCTTAACCGCTCGGCGCGCGGGGTGGCGCTGACGGAAAGCGGTCAGCGTTGTTACGAACAGGCGCTGGTGATCCTGACGCAATATCAGCGCTTGATTGATGATGTGACGCAAATCAAAACGCGCCCGGAAGGGATGATTCGTATTGGCTGTAGCTTCGGATTTGGCCGCAGTCATATTGCACCTGCGATTACCGAATTGATGCGCAATTATCCTGAGTTACAGGTCCATTTTGAACTCTTCGATCGGCAAATTGATTTGGTTCAGGATAATATCGATCTCGATATTCGTATTAACGATGAGATCCCGGATTATTATATTGCGCATTTGTTAACAAAGAATAAAAGAATATTGTGTGCCTCCCCAGAATATTTACAAAAATATCCTGAACCCAAAACCTTGCAGGAATTAAGTCACCATGATTGCCTGGTGACAAAAGAGCGTGACATGACGCACGGAATATGGGAACTGGGAAATGGCACGACGAAAAAATCGGTCAAAGTGAGCGGGCATCTCTCTTCCAACAGCGGTGAAGTCGTTCTGCAATGGGCGCTGGAAGGCAAAGGCATCATGTTGCGTTCAGAGTGGGATGTGCAGCCGTTTCTGGTAAGCGGCAAACTGGTGCGAGTGTTGCCGGAATATGCGCAGAGCGCCAACATCTGGGCGGTATATCAGGAACCACTGTACCGCAGCGTGAAGCTCAGAGTCTGTGTGGAGTTTCTGGCAGCATGGTGCCAGCAGCGCTTAGGCAAGCCGGACGAGGGCTATCAGGTGCTGTAGGCCGGGCTGGACAACGCCATTTCCGGCCAACTTCACTCGGGATCTTTCTCGCGTCTCTTGCGCAGTTTGGTCCAGATTTTCGTTTCCTGGCGGCGCCACAGGCGCTGGATGTTGTCATGATGGCGCAGCAAAATCAGGCACGACAGCATGGAGACCGGGAAGGTGAACTGCGGTTTGAACCACCAGACATAGAACGGGGCAATCAGCGCGCTGACGATCGCTCCCAGCGATGAATAGCCGCTTAACAGAACGGTGAGCAACCAGGTGCCCGCCATTACGCCGGTGAGATCCCAACCGATAGGCGCGATAGCGCCAAAGGCTGTTGCCACGCCTTTTCCTCCTTTGAAGCCAAAGAAGACTGGCCAGATATGCCCCAGACAGGCGGCGATGGCGATAAGACCCAACCAGAACGGGCTAACGCCCAGCGCATACGCGCCCCAGACGGGCAACATCCCTTTCAGGACGTCGAAAATCAGGACCGCTGCGGCTGCTCCCTTGCCACCGATTCGTAACACATTGGTCGCGCCAGGGTTGCCGGAGCCGCTGCTACGCGGATCGGGCAAGCCAGCAATGCGGCAGACCAGAATGGCACTGGAAATGGAGCCGCAGAGGTACGCGAAGAGGATCATTCCAGGCGCGATTGCACTCATAAGCTGTTCCGTTTTGAAAATGTCGTGTAAAACGCTACTTCTGTGGATAATACGCATATTTCGCCGGAAGTGGTATCCGGGTTAGCCAAAAAGCAGGCAGGTCGTGATGGATATTGTATTTATAGAGCAACTTTCGGTAATCACCACGATTGGTGTTTACGACTGGGAACAGACTATCGAACAGAAGCTGGTGTTCGATATCGAAATGGCATGGGATAACCGAAAATCAGCAAAAAGTGACGATGTCGCCGATTGCCTGAGCTATGCGGATATCGCCGAGACGATTGTTAATCATGTAGAAGGCGGGCGTTTCGCGCTGGTGGAGCGCGTTGCCGAAGAGGTGGCCGAACTGCTGCTGACGCGCTTTAATTCGCCGTGGGTGCGCATCAAACTCAGTAAGCCCGGCGCGGTGGCGCGCGCGGCCAATGTGGGCGTAATCATTGAGCGTAGCAATAATCTGAAAGAAAAATAATTATCTTCATCTTTGTTAAACCAAACGGATATAAAAGAGTCCTATACCCGTCATACTTCAGGTTGCATGTGCGTTGGCTGCACGCGAATTATTGAGGGTATGAAGCTGGATCATTTTGCGCTGTAAATTTTTCTACTTAGGGGTTTATTGATGAGCGATATGCACTCGCTGCTGATTGCGGCAATTTTGGGTGTGGTCGAAGGATTGACGGAGTTTTTACCCGTTTCCAGCACCGGGCACATGATCATTGTGGGCCACCTGTTGGGATTTGAGGGTGATACGGCAAAGACGTTTGAGGTGGTGATCCAATTGGGTTCCATTCTTGCGGTCGTCGTGATGTTCTGGCGGCGTTTGTTTGGTCTGATCGGCATTCACTTTGGTCGTCCGCTACAGCGCGAAGGAGAAAGTAAAGGCCGCTTAACGCTTCTCCATATTCTGTTGGGGATGATCCCGGCGGTGGTGTTGGGACTGGTCTTCCACGATACGATCAAATCGCTGTTTAACCCGGTTAATGTGATGTATGCGCTGGTGGTGGGCGGTTTACTGTTGATCGCTGCAGAGTGTCTGAAACCGAAAGAACCGCGCGCACCGGGTCTGGATGACATGACTTACCGTCAGGCATTCATGATTGGCTGCTTCCAGTGCCTGGCGTTGTGGCCGGGGTTCTCCCGTTCCGGGGCGACCATTTCCGGCGGGATGCTGATGGGCGTGAGCCGTTATGCCGCGTCTGAATTTTCGTTCCTGCTGGCCGTACCGATGATGATGGGTGCCACCGCATTGGATCTCTACAAAAGCTGGTCGTTCCTGACCGTGGCCGATATTCCGATGTTTGCCGTTGGGTTTGTCACCGCTTTTGTGGTGGCGTTGGTTGCTATCAAAACGTTCCTGCAACTGATTAAGCGGATCTCCTTCATACCGTTCGCGATCTATCGCTTTATCGTCGCCGCGGCGGTCTACGTGGTGTTTTTCTGACCGACCTCTCATGCCGGATGAGCGCAGCGCCATCCGGCATTCACACCTTAATTGGCCGCCTTCGGGAAGCGAGTCTCTTTCCAGCGGGCAAGCGCCGCAATCCGGCGTCGGGTCAACTCCTCGCGAATCTCAATACCTTTAAATCCGGCCTCGACAACGTCTTTGGTGGGCACCGATTGCGCCACTTCCCACGCTTCCCGCAGCAAACGCCCCTGCGGATAATCCGCGGCTTCAAATCCCGTCCGTCCGCGCACGTCAGCTTCGCTGGTGAGCGCAATTTGCTCCACGCGTTGCGGTTTGCGCCAGGCATCGATTGAATCAAACAGTTTCACGATGGTTTTAGGTTGCAGTATCGGGAAGGTATGGATGAGATCGTGGAACTCCGCCACCAGTTTGGCTAAATCACGGATTTCATTCGGGACGCGCAGGCGCTGGCATAACTGTTCGACCAGTCTGACGCCCGCCGGGCCGTGCCCGTGGTGACGCGGCCAGAGCTCCGGCGGAGTCAGGCCTTTGCCGAGGTCATGACACAGCGTGGCAAAACGCACGTCAACTTCCGGACTGAGCAGCGCCGCCATCGACAACGTCATCAGGGTATGAATCCCGGTATCGATTTCCGGATGCCACTTAGCCGGAGCAGGGACGCCAAACAGCGCATCAACCTCCGGGAACAACACGCGTAGCGCGCCACAGTCGCGTAAGACCTGGAAATAGACCTGCGGGTTACGCGTGGTTAACGCGTTCTCGGTCTCTTTCCACACGCGCTCTGCCGTCAGGTGTTCCAGTTCACCGGCGTGCGTCATTTCGCGCATCAGGGCCATGGTTTCGTCAGCAATGCGGAAGCTCAGATGCGCATAGCGGGCGGCAAAACGTGCCACCCGCAGGACGCGAAGCGGATCTTCATTAAAGGCTGGTGAAACATGGCGCAGCAGGCGTTGCTCCAGATCGCGCCGACCGTGATAGGGATCGACGATCTCACCGTCACCATCTTGCGCCAGGGCATTAATGGTCAGGTCACGGCGCTGGAGATCGTCTTCCAGCGTGACGTCCGGCGCGGCATAACAGGTGAATCCGGTATAGCCCGAGCCAGACTTACGCTCGGTACGCGCCAGGGCATACTCTTCGTGGGTTTGCGGATGGAGAAAAACAGGAAAATCGCGACCTACCTGCTGGTAGCCCGCGTCGAGCATTTGTTGCGGCGTGGCACCAACCACCACCCAATCTTTATCTTTAACCGGTAGCCCTAACAGCGTATCCCGAACCGCACCACCGACCAGATAAATCTTCACGCCACACCACCTCTCCAGGGAAATACAATCCCTTAATCATATGACAGTGTGGCGGAGAAGGCGATTTAGTTCATCCAGCGGTCTTTGCGTTTCCGGCTTGGGATCATGTGCGGCAGGATCAAACCGAGCAGCAGGCCAAGTCCCAGCACGCCGCCGCCATACATAAACCACTGCATGATGATGGTGCGTTGCTTATCATCAAGCTGCAAATT
Organism: Citrobacter sp. MGH 55; assembly: GCF_016906145.1. Lineage (NCBI taxonomy): Bacteria > Pseudomonadati > Pseudomonadota > Gammaproteobacteria > Enterobacterales > Enterobacteriaceae > Citrobacter > Citrobacter sp. MGH 55. The sequence goes on along the minus strand of NZ_CP070239.1, from coordinate 487,992 downwards.
CGCGGCGCTGACCTTCTTCTGCGCCACAATCAGCTCGTTCTTCAGCTTCTGATTCTCTTCTTTCAGCCCATTGATCACGCTGTCGCTCTGCGACACTTTCTGCTGCATGTCAGCCGTGCGTTGATTCCAGGTGGTGTCAATATTGTTGAGCTTATCGGTCAGCGTTTTGACCTGATTTTCCAGATCCGGCACGCGGGTGCGCAGGCTGGGCGTGCTGTTCAGCTCTTTCATCGGGATCCAGGCCGTCCGCCCGGTGCTGTCTTTAACCTGCGCGTAGTTCGTGTTGGCGTCAGTTTGTAACAGTGTGACTTCTTCGCCCGCGTTGACCGTGCCAACGAGGCGATAATTATCCCCCGGACCACTGCGGACCCAGGTGTTCAGTTCATCAGAGACATAGCGCTTTTCTTCGGCGTGAGACACGGCAGTAGCGCTAAGTGCGAGTAACATAAATCCAATCAGGCGTAATTTTGGCATCAGGCTGTCGTTATTGTCATAGAAAGTGGAACGATAGTAGTGGTATCAGTGTCTCTACGCAAAGCATTCAACATCAATCGGAATCATCTGTGTCCGGTTTACCGCTACTTCAAAACTTTTACGCCCGTCAAATTGCTCGTTGCATGGCAATTTGGCGCAAAATACTATCTACTGACAAAAAAGATCACCGTAAGTTCGTCGTGATTCTCTCTTATGTGACATAACCGGTAAGTACAAGGCCATGGCTCAGGAAATTGAATTAAAATTTATCGTTAATCACGACGCCGTGAACGCGCTGCGTGACCATCTGAATACGCTCGGAGGCGAGCATCATGCACCCAGCCCGTTGTTGAATATTTACTACGAGACCGAGGATAAGTGGTTGCGTGGTCACGATATGGGGCTGCGTATTCGTGGGGAGAAAGGTCGCTATGAGATGACCCTAAAAATTGCCGGACGAGTGACCGGCGGTTTACACCAGCGACCGGAATACAATGTTCCCCTGAATGAGCCCACGCTGGATTTAACGCAATTTCCGCCGGAGGTGTGGCCCAACGGTGAGCTGCCTGCCGATCTCCTCTCCCGCGTGCAGCCGCTGTTCAGCACCGATTTTGAACGTGAAAAATGGCTGTTGACCGTGGATGGCAGCCAGATTGAAATCGCCCTCGATTTAGGCGAAGTGAAAGCAGGTGAACTGGCGGAGCCGATTTGCGAGCTGGAGCTTGAACTGCTGAGCGGCGACACCCGGGCGGTTCTGAAGCTGGCGAATCAGCTGGTGAACCAGGCGGGTCTGCGCCAGGGCAGCCTGAGTAAAGCGGCGCGTGGATATCATCTGGCGCAGGGGAATCCTCCACGCGAGATCAAACCGACTGCGGTGCTGAAAGCACCCGCGAAAGCCAGCGTGGAACACGGGCTGGAAGCCGCTCTGGAGCTGGCGCTGGCACAATGGCAGTACCACGAAGAACTCTGGGTTCGCGACAATAAGGCCGCGAAGGCGCATGTGCTGGCCGCGATGGGCCTGGTGCGTCACACCCTGATGCTGTTTGGCGGCATCGTTCCGCGTAAAGCGAGCGCTCACTTACGTGATCTGCTCACCCAGTCGGAAGCGACCATCGCTTCTGCGGTTTCTGCCGTGACGGCGGTGTATACCACCCAAACGGCGATGGCGAAACTGGCGCTGACTGAGTGGCTGGTGACCAAAGCCTGGCAGCCGTTTCTGGATGCAAAGGCGCAGGCCAAAATGGCGGATTCTTTCAAGCGCTTCGCCGATATCCATCTTTCGCGTACCGCCGCTGAGCTGAAAAGCGTTTTTGGACAACCGCTGGGTGACCAGTATCGCGATCAGTTGCCGCGTTTACGCCGCGATATCGACACCGTTTTGCTGCTGGCGGGGTATTACGATACGCCGGTGGTTCAGGCCTGGCTGGAGAACTGGCAAGGGCTGTATCACGCTATCGCCAACGGTCAACACATTGAAATTGAACATTTCCGCAATGAGGCGAACAACCAGCAACCGTTCTGGTTGCACAGCGGGAAACGATAACCGGAGTGCCTGATGGCGCTGCGCTTATCAGGCCTACGGATCGACATGTTTTGTAGACCGGATAAGGCGTAATGCCCACATCCGGCAACGTTACAAGGAACCTTTTAATGAAGCCGCTTTCGTCACCGTTACAGCAGTACTGGCAAACCATTGCAGAGCAGTTACCTGAATCCGTATCTGGCGTACAAGCGAAGTCAGTACTTACATTCAGTGATTTTGTGCGGGACAGCATCATTGCACATCCTCACTGGCTGACGGAACTGGAAAGCGCGCCGCCGCAGGCCGATGAATGGCAACAGTACGGCGAATGGTTACAGGCGGCGCTGGCAACGGTGAACGATGAAGCGGCGCTGATGCATGAGCTGCGTCTGTTTCGCCGCCGCGTGATGGTGCGCATTGCCTGGGCGCAGGCGCTGTCGCTGGTGGACGATACCGACATTCTGCAACAGTTAAGCCATCTGGCCGAAACGCTGATCGTCAGCGCGCGCGACTGGCTGTACGACGCCTGCTGTCGGGAATGGGGAACGCCGTGCAGTCAGGACGGTATCCCACAGCCGCTGCTGATTTTGGGCATGGGCAAACTGGGCGGCGGTGAGCTGAATTTTTCTTCGGACATCGATCTGATCTTTGCCTGGCCTGAGCACGGCTCTACCCAGGGGGGACGCCGCGAACTCGATAACGCGCAGTTTTTTACACGCATGGGGCAGCGGCTGATCAAGGTTCTGGATCAGCCTACCCAGGATGGTTTTGTCTATCGGGTGGACATGCGGCTGCGTCCGTTTGGCGACAGCGGCCCGCTGGTGCTGAGTTTTGCGGCGCTGGAAGATTATTACCAGGAGCAAGGGCGCGACTGGGAGCGCTACGCGATGGTCAAGGCGCGGATCATGGGCGATACCGACGGTCGTTATGTCGATGAACTGCGCGCCATGCTGCGTCCATTCATCTTCCGCCGTTATATCGACTTCAGTGTGATCCAGTCGTTGCGCAATATGAAGGGGATGATTGCGCGTGAAGTTCGTCGCCGGGGGCTGAAAGATAACATCAAGCTCGGCGCGGGCGGCATTCGCGAAATCGAATTTATTGTGCAGGTATTTCAGTTGATTCGCGGCGGGCGTGAGCCGTCGCTGCAATCGCGTTCACTGCTGCCGACGTTAAGCGCGATCGCCGCACTGCATTTGCTGCCGGAAAACGATGCCGAACAGTTGCGACTGGCCTATCTCTTCCTGCGTCGACTGGAAAACCTGCTGCAAAGCATTAACGATGAACAGACGCAGACGCTGCCGGGCGATGAACTTAACCGGGCGCGACTGGCCTGGGGAATGAATGCGGATAACTGGTCGCAGCTGATGGAAACGCTGGAAGGGCACATGGCGAACGTTCGGCGCGTGTTTAACGAGCTGATAGGCGATGACGAAACTGACACGCAGGAAGATGCGCCCTCGGAACAGTGGCGCGAACTGTGGCAGGATGCCTTGCAGGAAGATGACACGCCGCCGGTGCTGTCGCATCTTACGGATGACGATCGCCTGCGCGTGCTGGCGTTGATTGCCGATTTCCGTAAAGAACTGGATAAACGCACGATAGGCCCGCGCGGTCGCCAGGTGCTCGACCACCTGATGCCGCACCTGCTGAGTGATGTCTGCACGCGCCAGGACGCTTCTCTCCCGCTGTCGCGCATTACGCCGCTGCTGGTGGGAATTGTCACCCGGACCACCTATCTGGAGCTGCTGAGTGAATTCCCCGGCGCACTGAAACATCTGATTTCGCTCTGCGCAGCGTCGCCGATGGTCGCCAGTCAGTTGGCGCGCTATCCGCTGCTGCTCGATGAACTGCTCGATCCGAATACGCTCTATCAGCCGACGGCGACCGACGCGTATCGTGATGAGTTACGTCAGTATTTACTGCGCGTCCCGGAAGATGATGAAGAACAACAGCTGGAAGCTCTGCGGCAGTTTAAGCAAACGCAACTGCTGCGTATTGCCGCCGCGGATATTGCCGGTACGCTGCCGGTGATGAAAGTCAGCGACCACCTGACCTGGCTGGCGGAGGCGATGATTGACGCCGTTGTGCAACAAGCGTGGCTGCAAATGGTGGCGCGCTACGGCCAGCCGACGCATCTTGCCGAGCGGGAAGGGCGCGGTTTTGCGGTGGTGGGCTACGGCAAGCTGGGCGGTTGGGAATTGGGCTACAGCTCCGATCTCGATTTGATCTTCCTGCATGACTGCCCCGTTGACGTGATGACCGACGGTGAACGGGAAATTGACGGGCGGCAGTTCTATCTGCGGCTGGCGCAGCGCATTATGCATCTGTTCAGCACCCGCACCTCCTCGGGCATCCTGTATGAAGTGGATGCCCGGTTGCGTCCGTCAGGGGCTGCGGGGATGCTGGTGACTTCCGCAGAGTCCTTTGCGGATTATCAGAAAAATGAGGCCTGGACGTGGGAGCATCAGGCGCTGGTGCGCGCACGAGTGGTTTACGGCGACCCGCAACTGACCTCGCAGTTTGATTCGGTGCGTCGCGATATTATGACGCAGCCTCGCGATGGCAAAACGTTGCAGAACGAGGTGCGCGAAATGCGTGAAAAAATGCGCGCGCATCTGGGCAATAAACATCGCGATCGCTTTGATATTAAAGCTGATGAAGGCGGTATTACGGATATCGAATTTATCACGCAATATCTGGTGCTACGTTATGCCCATGACAAACCCAAACTGACCCGCTGGTCGGATAATGTGCGCATTCTGGAACTGTTAGCGCAAAACGACATTATGGACGAGCAGGAGGCGATGGCGTTGACCCACGCCTACACCACGCTGCGCGATGAGTTACATCACCTTGCCTTACAGGAGCTGCCAGGCCATGTGGCGCAAACGTGTTTTGAGGCGGAACGTACGCTGGTGCGGGCAAGCTGGCAGAAGTGGCTGGTTGAAGAATGAAGTGTGCTATTATCGCGCGCAAATTTTGAATCTCTCAGGAGACAGGAATGAAAGTAACGCTGCCAGAGTTTGAACGTGCAGGAGTCTTGGTTGTCGGTGATGTGATGCTGGATCGCTACTGGTACGGGCCCACCAGCCGTATTTCACCTGAAGCGCCGGTACCGGTGGTGAAAGTCGATACCATCGAAGAACGTCCGGGCGGTGCGGCGAACGTGGCGATGAACATTGCCTCTCTGGGCGCAAATTCGCGCCTGGTCGGACTGACCGGTATTGACGATGCCGCGCGCGCGCTCAGCAAAACGCTGGCGGACGTGAACGTGAAATGCGACTTTGTTTCTGTCCCGACCCATCCTACTATCACCAAACTGCGCGTGCTTTCACGCAACCAGCAACTGATTCGTCTCGACTTCGAAGAAGGTTTTGAAGGTGTGGATCCGCAGCCGCTGCATGAGCGTATCAACCAGGCGCTGAGCTCGATTGGGGCGCTGGTGCTGTCTGACTATGCGAAAGGCGCGCTGGCCAGCGTTCAGCAGATGATCGCGCTGGCGCGTAAAGCCGGAGTGCCGGTGCTGATCGATCCGAAAGGGACTGATTTTGCCCGCTATCGCGGCGCGACGCTACTGACGCCAAACCTCTCTGAGTTCGAAGCGGTGGCAGGAAAATGCAAAAGCGAAGAAGAAATTGTTGAACGTGGCATGAAGCTGATTGCCGATTTCGAGCTTTCCGCGCTACTGGTCACCCGCTCTGAGCAAGGGATGACGCTGCTGCAACCGGGCAAAGCCCCGCTGCATATGCCGACGCAGGCGCAGGAAGTGTATGACGTGACCGGTGCGGGTGACACGGTTATTGGTGTGCTGGCGGCGACGCTGGCTGCCGGTAATTCGCTGGAAGAAGCCTGCTTCTTTGCCAATGCGGCGGCGGGTGTGGTGGTCGGTAAGCTGGGGACCTCCACTGTGTCGCCTATCGAACTGGAAAACGCGGTACGCGGCCGTGCGGAAACCGGCTTTGGCGTGATGACAGAAGACGAGCTGAAGCAGGCCGTTGCCAGTGCCCGTAAGCGTGGTGAGAAAGTCGTCATGACCAACGGGGTGTTTGACATTCTGCACGCAGGTCACGTCTCCTATCTCGCAAACGCACGTAAGCTGGGCGATCGCTTAATTGTCGCGGTCAACAGCGATGCATCGACGAAACGGCTGAAAGGGGAAACTCGCCCGGTGAATCCGCTCGAACAGCGGATGATCGTGCTGGCCGCGCTGGAAGCCGTTGACTGGGTGGTCTCCTTTGAAGAAGACACGCCGCAGCGCCTTATTGCAGGCGTATTACCGGATCTGCTGGTGAAAGGCGGTGACTATAAGCCAGAAGAGATTGCCGGTAGTGAAGAGGTGTGGGCCAACGGCGGCGAAGTGCTGGTGCTCAACTTTGAAGACGGTTGCTCCACCACCAATATCATCAAAAAAATTCAAAAAGACAGCGATAAATAACCGCTGGCGGTGATGTCTGGAAATCGGGCATCACCCGTGTTCCCAAAGTGTGAACTCAGGCAACTGATTTGCGCACAATATGTACAAACCTGCTACGCCTCCCGGTAAATACTGGTATCAGAAAAAAGCATATGACCTTAACAGAGATTCACCGACTGGAGGATATGCTAATGAACAACAGTGTTTATTCGATGAACAATTTCGATTTCCTGGCGCGGAGCTTTGCCAGAATGCAGGCTGAAGGTCGCCCTGTTGATATCCAGGCGGTTACCGGCAATATGGATGAAGAGCACCGCAGCTGGTTTTGCAAACGCTACGCGCACTACTGCCAGCAGGCAATGAACGCCAGAAAGTTAGAAGTGGAACATTGATATGTCAACGGGCCTTGCGGCCCGTTGCTGTTTTTACGCTTGCGGTTCTACTGGTGGGATGGCGGGCGCAGGTTTGACTTCTTCAGTGGCCTGACGCGCTTCCAGTTCGCTCAAACGTTGCTCCAGCAGCGCCAGCTTTTCACGGGTGCGTAGCAGTACCTGGGTCTGAACATCAAACTCTTCGCGGCTCACCAGATCGAGACGTGTCAGCTGAGATTGCAGCGTTTGACGGATTTTCTTCTCGACATCTTCCCCGAACTCCCGGATCCCTTTCGGCATCGACTCGTGAACCTGGCGAGCGATCTGCTCAATTTTTTTCGGGTCAATCATAGTGGTTTCCCTGAACTGGTAAGTGTTAACGCTCATTGTAGTGCGATCTGCGTAAGGCATAAACCAGAATTGTGTGATGTTAATGCGGGTAAAGGCGTTGATGAAGGTAATCAATAGGGTTATAGTTAATCCGCTTATTCTCAGGGCGGGGCGAAATTCCCCACCGGCGGTAAATCAACTCAGGTTGAAAGCCCGCGAGCGCTTTGGGTGCAAACCTAAAGGTCAGCAGATCCGGTGTAATTCCGGGGCCGACGGTTAGAGTCCGGATGGGAGAGAGTAACGATCCAGTCGGGCATGGACCCGCTCACGTTATTTTTTTGCCGCTTGTCGGTACTCCTAAGACTGCCCTGATTCTGGTAACCATAATTTTAGTGAGGTTTTTTTACCATGAATCAGACGCTACTTTCCTCTTTTGGTACGCCTTTTGAACGTGTCGAACACGCTCTGTCTGCGTTGCGCGAAGGCCGCGGTGTGATGGTGCTGGATGACGAAGATCGTGAAAACGAAGGCGATATGATTTTCCCGGCAGAAACCATGACCGTTGAGCAGATGGCACTGACCATCCGTCACGGTAGCGGTATTGTCTGCCTGTGCATCACCGAAGATCGTCGTAAACAACTCGATCTGCCGATGATGGTGGAAAATAACACCAGCGCTTATGGCACCGGTTTTACCGTGACTATTGAAGCGGCGGTAGGTGTTACAACCGGCGTTTCCGCAGCCGATCGCGTGACCACCGTTCGTGCGGCGATCGCCGATGGCGCAAAACCTTCCGATCTGAACCGTCCGGGACACGTTTTCCCATTGCGCGCTCAACCGGGCGGCGTATTAACCCGCGGTGGCCACACCGAAGCGACCATCGATCTGGTGACGCTGGCGGGCTTCAAACCGGCGGGTGTTCTGTGTGAACTGACCAATGATGATGGCAGCATGGCGCGTGCGCCGGAGTGCATCGACTTTGCAGGCAAACACAATATGGCTGTTGTGACGATCGAAGACCTGGTGGCTTACCGTCAGGCGCACGAACGTAAAGCCAGCTAACTCTGCCTTGCCGGATAGTGGTGCAAGCACCTTATCCGGCAAATTTCGCTTTTTCAAACATCCTGTCGGTTAATAAACATCCAATCTTTTTCTCTATGATCGAAATCATCTTTTCGATTTCATACTATGCCAGTATATAATCCTACCTACTTATAGGTATGTTAAATTTTAACGCTAAATATCTGTTAATGTTAAATTTTAAGGGTAAAAGGATGTTTATTGCCTGGTACTGGATTGTATTAATTGTTCTGGTGGTCGTGGGATATGTTTGCCACATGAAACGCTACTGTAAGGCGTTTCGGCAGGATCGTGATGCGCTAATGGAAATCCGCAATAAATTACTTCGTCGTGATGATGAAGAACGCGTCATGACTAAAGAGCAGGAATAACCGCTTCCTGCCCTCTCTGTTACCCGATCCCCATCGTCTGAAGTATGACCAGACTCAGCCCCATCACCGACATTCCGCACAGAACGCCATAGCTGGGATTGTTGTTGGGATCGATCTCTTTTGCCAGCGGCATCAGTTCATCCACCGACAGCGCAACCATAATGCCGGCGACTGCGGCCATAATCGCCGCCATGACGACAGGTGACACCAGGCTGCCAAGAATTAACCACGCCAGCACGCCGCCCAATATTTCCGCCATTCCGGAAATGCCCGCCCAGAAAATCGCGGTACGTTTAGAACCAGTGGCCGCATAGACCGGCCCGGCGACCGCCAGACCTTCCGGAATATTATGCAGGGCAACCGCCAGCGCGACGCCGAATCCTAACTCCAGGTTACTGCTGGCGGTGACGTAGGTGGCAATCCCTTCAGGGAAGTTGTGCAGACTGATCCCCAGCGTCAGCAGGATGGCGGTACGTTTAATCGAGCCAGGAATCGGCTGCGTTCTTTTTTGCATCAGATCCTGCGGGTGGGCATGTGGAAGCAGACGATCCAAACCAAAATAACCCAGCAGGCCGATGATAAACATGCCGTAGCCCAGAACTGGCGGCATTCCCTTTGTACCCAGCGCGGCGGGCAGCATCTCCATCAAAGAGATCAGCAGCATGATCCCGGCGGCAAATCCGAGCGAAAACGCCAGCAGGCGATTAGAGGGCTTTTGCCCCAGTACGCCAAGAAACGCGCCAATGAACGTGGCGGCCCCCGCCAGTAAGGTCAGAATTAAAGGTACTGACATCAATGACTCCTTATACATCTCGCTGACCTTCAAAATAACTGATGATCATCATCATGGTTATCAGAGTTCTTCATTCATCGAAAGAGGGTATTGTAAGACCATCAAAATGACTCCCTGAGTAAGGATATCATCATGTCTTCAATTCGTATGCCAGCATTGTTTTTGGGACACGGCAGTCCGATGAACGTTCTGGAAGATAACCTGTATACCCGCGCCTGGCAGCAGCTTGGGGAGACACTGCCGCGTCCGAAAGCGATTGTGGTGGTGTCAGCCCACTGGTACACCCGAGGTACCGGCGTCACCGCGATGGAAGCGCCTAAGACCATTCATGATTTCGGCGGTTTCCCGCAGGCGTTGTACGACACGCATTACCCGGCGCCCGGCTCACCTGAACTGGCGCAGCACCTGGTTGATTTGCTTGCACCGGTGCCGGTTGCGCTCGACAAAGAAGCCTGGGGCTTTGACCACGGTTCCTGGGGTGTGCTGATAAAGATGTACCCGAATGCCGATATCCCGATGGTGCAGTTGAGTATTGATAGCACCAAACCGGCGGCCTGGCATTTTGAAATCGGGCGTAAACTGGCGGCGCTGCGTGATGAAGGCATCATGCTGGTGGCCAGCGGCAACGTAGTGCATAACCTGCGCACGGCGCGCTGGCACGGCGATAATAACCCGTATCCGTGGGCGACATCGTTCAATGATTTTGTCAAAGCGAACCTGAGCTGGCAGGGACCGGTTGAGCAGCATCCGTTGGTCAATTATCTCGATCACGAAGGCGGCTCACTATCGAACCCGACACCGGATCACTATCTGCCGCTGCTGTACGTGCTGGGCGCATGGGATGGTAAAGAACCGGTGACGATCCCGGTTGATGGTATCGAGATGGGCAGCCTGAGTATGCTGTCGGTACAGGTGGGATGATTAATGCCGGGTAAGGCGAAGCCGCCACCCGGCATTCTCAATTACTCGACAAAAATATGCGGGTAGAAGCGGGACAGATCCTGAGTGATCAGCGCTCTGTCTTCGCGAATACCGATCCCGGCAGCCTGATCGTTGATCAACCAGCTACCGATCAACATATAACTGTCGCCAAATTTCGGCAGTTGATGAAACTGCTGTACGATCATGCCTTCTTCACCGTACGGTCCTTCCACTGCTTCGATCGTTTTACCGTTCTCGATAATGGAGACGTTTGCGCCTTCACGCGAGAAGATCGGTTTCACGACGAATTTTTCCATCTGCGGATAATCGTCTTCGGCGAAATAAGCGGGAAGCAGGTTCGGATGGTTCGGGAACATTTCCCACAGCAGCGGCAACAGCGCCTTGTTGGAGATAATGCTTTTCCAGGCCGGCTCCAGCCAGCGCACGCCAGCGTCTTCCAGCTTAGTGGAAAACATCTCGCGCAGCATAAACTCCCACGGATAGAGTTTGAACAGGTTGGCAATCACCTGGTCCTGTAAATCCGTGAACTGACCTTTTTCACCCAGCCCAATATCTTCGATATAGAGGAATTCAGTGGCGATCTCCGCTTCCGCTGCACAATCCTGCAGATACTGAATGGTGCCGCGATCTTCAACCGTATCACGACAGCAGGTCAGATGCAGAAGCTGGAAGCCGTACTGCTCGCGCAGCTCGGCGAAGCGCTCGATGAGCTTTTCCTGCAGGCTGTTAAACTGGTCGCTGCCTTCCGGCAGATTGCCCGCATTGATCTGATCTTCAAGCCAGATCCACTGGAAAAACGCCGCTTCGTACAGCGAGGTCGGAGTATCGGCGTTGTTCTCCAGCAGCTTCGGTTCGCCGGTGCCATCCCACGCCAGATCAAGACGCGAGTAGAGCGACGGCTGGTTTGTCTGCCAGGACTGACGAACAAAGCCCCAGGTGTGCTTAGGAATACGGAATTTGGTCATCAGTTCGTCGCTGGCGATCACTTTCTCGACCACTTTGAGACACATCTGGTGCAGCTCAGCGGTCACATCTTCCAGCTTTTCCACCTGGGCCAGCGTGAGTTTGTAATAGGCGTCTTCACACCAGTACGGTTCGCCGTACATGGTGTGAAAATTAAAACCGTATTCCGTGGCTTTATCGCGCCAGTCCGGGCGTTCGGTAATACTGACTCTTTCCATGCGTATCAGCCACCCATTGAACGCGTAGACGTGCCGCTTGCGCTACGCTGCATGGCGCTCTGTTTGGCTACAGATTCACCGAAGCCGCCGCGCGTTACGGTAGAGGTGGTTGCCGGTTTCGGCGCCATGGCGGTTTTAGGAACCGTCATCGTACGACCAGGCTGTGCGGCGCCGTAGTTTTTACCACCCGCATCGGTGTATTTACCGTAAGCCGGGCTGGCCGGGTTTTTCGAGCTGAACAGCGGTTGCTGCGCAAAGCCCGCGCCGCCGCCCATCATGCGGCCCATCATATAGCCCGCCATCAGAGGCATCCAGAAACTGCCGCTGGACTGCTGTGCCTGTGCTTCTGGCGCCATGCCTGCCTGAGCAGGGGCTTGCTGACACTGGCCTTCACCGAACTCAGCGATACAATCTTCGCGAGTGGCATATTTTGGCGCGGTACGTTCCGCTTCTTTCAGCGCATTGTTGTATGTGGTGGTACATTCCGCACTTTTACCTGGATTGGCTGCCGAGCAGTCATCCGCATTCTGATACAGCGATACGGTTTCATCGCTTTTCTCACAGCCCGCCAGCATAAACACAGCGGTAACGGCTAACGCCACAGGCGTCAGATGGCGTGCGCTCCAGCTTTTGCGGAACGAGGCGTGATGGATGGATTTTGTCCGTTTCATTTTCGTCTTTCCTGGACCCAGTGGTTATTACTGCTCAGGATAGAGGATGAGTGGTTGAAAATGAAGCGAGAAGAGGCAGGAATGCGGAACAATGGCGGGATCTTTACGTTGCCTTACGTTCAGACGGGGCCGCAGCCCCGTCATCGCGTTTAATTACGGAACGGATTTTTACCGTTGCTGCTGGAAGAACGTACCGACGCCGGTTGCGTGGCGGGCGCTGTCGCGTTGGCGGCATAGCCGTCAGCGTTCGCGTCCATCTGCGGGGTTTCCGGCGCGACGTGTTCCGGCGAGGTGGAGATCGGTTTGCCCAACGTGTTGTTCAGCGCCACCAGATCCTGCTCGTTCAACGTACCCAGCGCTGACTTGATATTCAGCTGGTTGATCAGGTAGTTATAACGCGCATTCGCCAGTTGCTGCTTGGCGTTGTACAGCGTGGTGGTCGCATCCAATACATCAACGATAGTACGTGTACCCACGGAGTAGCCCGCTTCCATCGCATCTAATGAGCTCTGGGCGGAAACCACCGCTTGTTTGTACGCGTTAATGCTGCTGATTGACGCATTGATATTGTTGAAGGAAGAACGTACGGTCTGCACTACGCTACGGTGGGCACTTTCCAGTTGCTCACTGGCGCCAACAAAGTTGTATTGCGCCTGTTTCACCTGCGAGTTCACCATCCCGCCCTGATAAATCGGCAGCGAGAAGCTCAGGCCGACTTTGTTCTGGCCCATGTTGCTGTCGTCATACTGGGAGCCTACCGCGCTGCCGCGGGTTTTCGAACCACTGTAGGAGGTATCAGATACGCCGGTAGAGGCAGTTAAGTCCAGCGTTGGCAGGTGACCATCCTGCGCCTGGCGAATCTGCTCACGTGCCAGATCCTGGCTCAGACGCGCCTGCAACAACGTCAGGTTGCGGTTTTCGGCTTCTTTCAGCAGGGCGTTCACCGCCTGCGGCTTGTCGGTTTTGAAGCTGTCAACGTTCAGCGATGCCAGCTCCGGGTAGTAGTTGCCGGTAACCTGACGCAGTTCTTCAACCGCATTGTCGAGATCGTTACGGGCGGTCACTTCGTTGGCCAGCACGGTATCGTATTGCGAACGGGCGTTTTGCACGTCAGTGATGGCCACCAGACCCACGTTGAAACGCTGGGTGGTTTGATCCAACTGACGATAAATCGCCTCTTTCTGCGCCTGGGTGTAAGAGAGAACGTCAATGGCGTTCAGCACTTTAAAATAGGCGCTCGCGGTGTTGAGGATCAGCGTCTGCTGGTCCGTCTGGAAAGTCACGTCCTGAATACCCGCCGATTTTTCCTGCAGGGTCAGCGCACGCCATTTCGACATATCGAAAAGGGTCTGCGTTAATTGCAGGGACGCGCTGGTGGCATTTGAGTTCACGCCGTTAGCATCACGGTAGCCGTTGCTGTAGGTGTAATCGGCACCTAAGCCCAGTTGAGGCAGTAAAGGACTACGTGCTTCGTTGATTTTTTCGAATGCAGCATCGCGATCGGCGGCGGATTTACGCAATTCCGGGTTGCTCAGGCGTGCTTGCTGATAAACTTGCATCAGGTTCTCTGCCTGGCTCAGTGTGCTGAACCCCGACAGGCTCAGGCCGATAAGGATGGGGAGCAATTTCTTCATTTGCATTCCTTGTTGTGAAGCAGTATTTAGCGCTGATCAAATTTTAAAAATAATTGCTGATTCTAGCAGAATCCGCCACCGCAAAAAGTTGGCGTTCTGTGCCATCAGGCGTTAATTTGCACCAATTTACCACAAGGTCGATGAAACGGCAGTCAAACGCCCTTGAAATTCACATTTAAATCACTATTGGTACAGGACGGCACAATGCGCAAATCAGGCAACTCGCCAGTAACTTTCGCCAAAAACGATGTAGAAATTATTGCACGAGAAACGCTATATCGCGGTTTTTTTTCGCTGGATCTTTATCGCTTTCGCCACCGTTTGTTCAACGGTGAAATGAGCCAGGAAGTGCGTAGAGAAATTTTAGAGCGCGGCCATGCGGCAGTCTTGCTACCCTTTGACCCTGAGCGGGATGAAGTGGTGTTAGTCGAGCAGGTGCGCATCGCGGCCTATGACACCAGTGAAACGCCGTGGCTACTGGAAATGGTGGCCGGGATGATCGAAGAGGGTGAAAGCGTTGAGGATGTGGCCCGCCGTGAAGCGATGGAAGAGGCCGGCATTGAGGTAAAACGGACGAAACCGGTGCTCAGTTTTCTGGCAAGCCCTGGCGGCACCAGTGAGCGCTCGTCAATTATGGTGGGTGAAGTGGACGCCACGACCGCAAACGGGATTCACGGTCTGGCTGATGAAAACGAAGATATTCGGGTTCATGTGGTAAGCCGGGAGCAGGCTTACCGTTGGGTAGAAGAGGGGATAATTGATAACGCGGCTTCGGTCATCGCCCTGCAATGGCTGCAACTGCACTATAAAGAGCTAATAAACGAGTGGAAAAAATGAAGCGCTATACACCTGACTTCCCTGAAATGATGCGTCTTTGCGAAACGAACTTTTCGCAACTGCGACGTCTGCTGCCGCGTAATGATGCGCCTGGCGAAACGGTGAGTTACCAGGTGGGCAACGCACAATATCGGATTACGATCGTTGAATCGACCCGATACACCACGCTGGTGACCATCGAGCAGACGGCGCCGACCATCACCTACTGGAGCCTGCCGTCACTGACTGTACGGCTCTACCATGACGCAATGGTCGCCGAAGTGTGTTCAAGTCAGCAGATCTTTCGCTTCAAAGCACGGTATGATTACCCAAATAAAAAGTTGCATCAACGCGACGAAAAGCATCAAATTAATCAGTTTCTGGCCGATTGGCTGCGATACTGCTTAGCACATGGAGCGATGGCGATTCCGGTTTACTAGCGTCGTGAAACCTAAGGACACCATTTGGAAAGCCTGTTAAACCTTTCTCTGGCTGGTGAGGCCAGGGTCAGGATCTTACAAATTACTGATACTCACCTGTTTGCCGAAAAGCACGAAACGCTATTGGGCGTAAACACCTGGGAAAGCTACCAGGCCGTGTTGGATGCCATTCATGCCGAGGGGCAGGAATACGATCTGATCGTGGCGACAGGTGATTTAGCTCAGGATCAAACCGCTGCGGCTTATCAGCATTTTGCTGAAGGCATCGCAAGCTTTCGTGCGCCTTGCGTTTGGTTGCCCGGTAATCATGACTTCCAGCCTGCGATGTATAGCGCATTACAAGAGGCGGGGATCTCCCCTGCAAAATGCGTCATGGTTGGCGAGCAGTGGCAAATTCTGCTGCTGGACAGTCAGGTCTTCGGCGTACCTCACGGTGAACTGAGCGAATTTCAGCTCGAGTGGCTGGAGCGTAAACTTGCTGCGGCCCCTGAGCGTCACACTCTGCTGCTTCTGCATCATCACCCCATGCCTGCGGGATGCAGTTGGCTGGATCAACACAGCCTGCGTAACGCGGCGGAACTGGACAACGTGCTGGTGAATTATCCGCGCGTGAAATATCTGCTTTGCGGGCATATTCATCAGGAACTGGATCTCGACTGGAATGGCCGCCGTCTGCTGGCGACGCCCTCCACCTGCGTTCAGTTCAAACCCCATTGTGCGAACTTTACCCTTGATAGCATCGGCCCTGGCTGGCGTACGCTGGAGCTGTTTGCCGACGGTACGTTGAAAACAGACGTCTGTCGTTTGCAAGGGACTGAGTTCCGACCTGATACCGCTTCTGAAGGCTACTGATGTCTACGCTTCTTTACCTGCACGGCTTCAATAGCTCGCCCCGTTCGGCGAAGGCCTGTCTGCTGAAAGACTGGCTGCGCGAACACTATCCTCATGTCGAGATGGTTGTGCCGCAGCTGCCGCCGTATCCGGCCGATGCCGCAGAGATGCTGGAGTCTATCGTACTGGAGCATGGCGGCGAGGCGCTGGGCGTGGTGGGATCATCATTAGGCGGTTATTACGCCACCTGGCTGTCACAGTGCTTTATGCTGCCCGCGGTTGTCGTCAACCCGGCTGTCCGGCCATTTGAACTGTTGACTGACTACCTCGGTCAGAACGAGAACCCCTACACGGGGCAGCAATATGTGCTAGAGTCACGCCATATTTACGATCTTAAAGTCATGCAGATCGACCCGCTGGAAGCGTCGGATTTAATCTGGCTGCTGCAACAGACGGGAGATGAAGTGCTGGACTACCGCCAGGCAGTGGCGTATTACGCCTCATGCCGCCAGACTGTTATTGAAGGTGGAAACCATGCATTCACGGGCTTCGAAGATTATTTCAACCCGATTGTCGATTTCCTTGGACTGCACAGTTGCTGACAATCATTTCGAATTGCTATTAAAACCATGACGCAAACTTATAACGCTGATGCCATTGAGGTACTCACTGGGCTTGAGCCGGTACGCCGTCGCCCAGGGATGTATACCGATACGACCCGCCCTAACCATCTTGGGCAGGAAGTAATTGATAACAGTGTCGATGAAGCACTGGCGGGCCACGCGAAACGCGTGGATGTGATTTTACATGCCGATCAATCTCTGGAAGTTATCGACGACGGTCGCGGCATGCCCGTGGACATTCACCCGGAAGAGGGTGTTCCGGCGGTTGAACTGATCCTCTGTCGGCTGCACGCGGGCGGCAAGTTCTCGAACAAGAACTATCAGTTCTCCGGCGGCTTGCACGGCGTAGGGATCTCCGTGGTCAACGCCCTGTCGAAGCGCGTGGAAGTGAACGTGCGTCGTGATGGTCAGGTGTATAACATTGCGTTTGAGAACGGCGACAAGGTTCAGGATTTGCAGGTTGTTGGCACCTGCGGCAAGCGCAATACCGGCACCAGCGTCCATTTCTGGCCTGACGAAACCTTTTTCGACAGCCCGCGTTTTTCTGTCTCGCGCTTAACGCACGTGCTGAAAGCCAAAGCCGTGCTGTGCCCTGGCGTTGAAATCACCTTTAAAGATGAAGTTAATAACAGCGAACAGCGCTGGTGCTATCAGGATGGCCTGAACGATTATCTGCGCGAAGCGGTAAACGGCCTGCCGACGCTGCCGGAAAAACCGTTCATCGGCAATTTTTCCGGTGACACGGAAACGGTCGACTGGGCGCTGCTGTGGTTGCCGGAAGGCGGCGAACTGCTGACCGAAAGCTACGTGAACCTGATCCCGACCATGCAGGGCGGGACGCACGTCAATGGTCTGCGTCAGGGGCTGCTCGACGCGATGCGTGAGTTCTGCGAATACCGCAACATTCTGCCGCGCGGCGTGAAGCTCTCAGCGGAAGATATCTGGGATCGCTGCGCCTACGTGCTGTCGGTGAAAATGCAGGATCCACAGTTTGCCGGACAGACCAAAGAACGTTTGTCGTCGCGTCAGTGTGCAGCGTTCGTCTCTGGTGTGGTGAAAGATGCCTTCAGCCTGTGGCTGAACCAGAACGTCCAGTCAGCCGAGCAGTTAGCGGAGATGGTGATCTCCAGCGCTCAGCGCCGACTGCGCGCGGCGAAAAAAGTGGTGCGTAAAAAGCTGACCAGCGGTCCGGCGCTGCCGGGAAAACTGGCGGACTGTACCGCGCAGGATCTGAATCGTACCGAACTGTTCCTGGTGGAAGGGGACTCGGCGGGCGGCTCCGCCAAGCAGGCGCGCGATCGTGAATATCAGGCGATCATGCCGCTGAAGGGTAAGATCCTGAACACCTGGGAAGTCTCTTCTGATGAAGTACTGGCCTCACAGGAAGTGCACGATATTTCTGTCGCGATCGGCATCGATCCGGACAGCGACGATCTGAGCCAGTTACGTTACGGTAAGATCTGTATCCTGGCGGATGCGGACTCCGATGGTCTGCACATCGCCACGCTACTGTGCGCGCTGTTTGTGAAGCATTTCCGCACGCTGGTGAAACACGGACACGTCTACGTCGCGCTACCGCCGTTGTACCGAATTGACCTCGGCAAAGAGGTTTATTACGCGCTGACGGAAGAAGAGAAAGCGGGCGTACTGGAACAGTTGAAGCGCAAGAAAGGCAAGCCAAACGTACAGCGCTTTAAAGGACTGGGTGAAATGAACCCGATGCAGTTGCGTGAAACCACGCTGGATCCCAACACGCGTCGTCTGGTCCAGCTCGTCATTGATGATGAGGACGATCAGCGCACTAACGCCATGATGGATATGCTGCTGGCGAAGAAACGCTCTGAAGATCGCCGTAACTGGTTGCAGGAAAAAGGCGACCTCGCAGATATCGACGGGTAATTATACGTTTCATTGTTAATAAAAAGGGTAAGCCATCATGGCTTACCCTTTTGCTTTCAGGATATCTGATTGATCTTGCCAGAGAGGTCTATTAGGCTCAATCGAGGCGAGAACGCGGATTGACGTTATGGCACTGACCGGGGATGGACGCCAAAAATACATAATAAGGAAACAGGATGAACAACACACATCTGTCTAAGAGCGTCGACGCCCTTAAACCCTCCGCTATCAGGGAATTACTCAAACATAGCAAAATGCCTGGCGTGATATCGCTGGGCGGCGGCATTCCCAGCCCGGAACTGTTTGATAATACAGGGCTGGAAATGGCCACGCGTAACATGATGGAAAACCAGTTTCTGGATGCGTTCCAGTACGGTCTGAGTGAAGGTTTTCCGCCTCTGCGGGAAGCGATCGCTCAGTTGTGTCAGAAACGAGGCATTCAGGCCGCGTCCGACGCCATTCTGGTGACCAATGGGTCTCAGCAGTCGCTGGATATTCTGGTGAGAACGCTGATCAATCCGGGCGACAAAGTGGTCGTCGAACGTCCGACCTATCTTGCCGCCTTGCAGGTGCTGCAACTGTCTCAGGCGGATATTCTGTCTGTTGGTACCGATAAAGACGGCATGATCGTAGACGATCTGGAAGTTTTGCTGCAGAACAACACGATCAAGTTTGTGTACATCGTGCCGACGTTCGGTAACCCCGGTGGCGTGGTTCTTAGTGATTCCCGTCGTCAGAAGTTGGTTCAACTGGCGAAACAGCATGACTTTGCCATCATCGAAGACGATCCCTACGGTGAAATCAATTTCACCAACGAGACCTATAAAACGCTGTTCCAGCATGCCCGAGAGAGCGGATGCCCTGAGCAGGTGATCTATACCTCGACTTTTTCCAAGATTCTGGCTCCAGGCCTGCGTGTGGGTTGGGTGGTACTGCCGGAATGGATCAGACAAAAAGCGACCATCGTTAAACAGGCGACCGATCTGCATACCAGCGCGCATTCGCAGGCAATGGCCGCCAGCTATTTGACGTTAGGTCGTCTGGACGATCAAATTCAGCTCATTCGTCAGGCGTACCGTGAGAAGTGCTATTTGCTGGCGGACGCGATTCGCAGCGAACTGGGCGAGCATATCTCATTCCATATGCCGCAGGGTGGGATGTTCCTGTGGGGGACGTTCCGTGATGATTTTGATACCACGGCATGGCTTTCCCGCACACTGCAGGAAAAAGTGGTATTCGTGCCGGGAGAGTTCTTCTTCTGTGATAAGCCGGACAAACGGACGCTACGGATGTCTTTTGCGACACCAACGGCGGATGAGCTTGAAGAAGCGGTACGGAGATTGAAAAAAGCGTTGCCCTGAGGTCGCTGTTGCCGGGTCTGACGCTGATGGCTGACCCGGCGCAACGCGGTATGTTTAAATACCGGATTCCAGAATACGAATATTCATCTCCAGCACATCGCCCTTAACGGCTTCGCTGTAGGCTTTCATATGCGGGGTTTGCAGGTGCGCTTCAAGATGCGCGATGCTTTCCCACTGCTCAATCATCACGATTGAATCAGGCGCCATGGTCTGAAAACTCACGTTTGCCGCATGATCTACCATCGGCGCGTAGCCGTGGCAGCCTTCTTCTTTCAGTACGGTTGGAACAATTTTCGCAAACTGATCGAGGACGGCCTGACGGTGATGTTGTCCCGGACGGGTGCGGATTTCAGCAATAACTGTAAGCATGGTTAACTCCTTCTAATTCCAGGTTACCAGTTAACCAAAAATCGCCTGCAGATGCTCGCGATATTCTGCAACAGAACGTGGTACATCCGGCATTTTAATGACGTCATTGGTAATAAAGGTCGGCAGCGCTTCCATTCCAAGGAATTGATTCGCCTTATGGAACGGCAGATAAACACCATCAACGCCCACGCCATGGAAAAACTGATCTTTATCGGTGAAGGCTTCCATCGGTGCGTTCCAGGTCAGAGAAAGCATGTATTTTTTCCCCTGAATCAGACCGCCGGAGCCGTATTTCTTCGAAGCATCTGAGCGGGTACGACCATCGCTGGCATACAGTGTGCCGTGGCCTTCGGTGAACACGTCATCAATGTATTTTTTCACGGTCCACGGCGCACCCATCCACCAGCCTGGCATTTGCCAGATAACCACGTCCGCCCAGACGAAGTTCTGCACTTCTTCTTTCACGTCGTAATCGCTGTCAGCGCGGACGATTTTGACGCTATGCCCGAGGTCGCGCAGCGTGCCGTCGGCGACTTCCGTCAGGGTGTCGTTCAATTGGCCGTTGGAGTGTGCGAATTTTTTCGCGCCGTTGATAATCAGGATGTTGCTCATTATTAATCCTCTGAAATGCGTTTGAGGCTAATTTTACGTCAACAGCCGGTAGGGTGAAATTAGCAAAATGTGCAAAGTCTTTTGCATCTGGCGCAATAATCGACGATTACCACTTCACTATCGCGATAAAACCCCCGTCTGGCGCATTGTCAAACGACACTGTCATTGTGTGCAGGGCGGCAATGCGACGGACAATCGACAGGCCCAGCCCGCTGCCGGTAACCTGCTGTCCGGGCGGACGATAAAAGCGTTCGCCAATGTGAGGCAGGACTTCTGCCGTGACGCCGGGGCCGTTGTCTCTGACCGTAAACTGCCGGGCGTCAAGCGTGACATCCACCTCGCTACCTTTGGGGCTGTAGCGGATGGCGTTATCCAGCAGATTGCGCACCAGCAAACTGAGCAGTAGCGGTTGCCCGGTGTGCGTCACATTATGAGCGTTGATCTGCAAACGCACATCAATCTGCGCCTGCTGCGCGGGTTGCCAGATGTCCATTACCGCAGACTGAAGCACTTCCTCAAGAGAGAGCGTGGCGACGTCCTGCAGGTTATCCAGCGAGTCGAGACGGGAAAGCGTCAGCAACTGGTCGACCAGACGCGTGGCACGATCGATGCCCGTATGGAGTTGCATCAGCGCTTTCTCGCGTGCCTGCGGATCATCATCAGAAAGCTGCGCCACCTCCGTCTGGACTTTTAGCGCCGTTAACGGACTACGCAGTTCGTGGGCGGCGTCTGAGGTAAAGCGCCGTTCGCGCACCATCATCTTATGGGTACGGGTAAAAAGCTGGTTGAGCGATTCGACCAGCGGGCGCACTTCACTCGGGACGCCGTGTGAGCTGAGCGGCTCGCTGGATTCCGGATCGCGCAGACGCAACGCCTGCGCCAGCTTTTTAAGCGGCATGAGCTCCCGATGCAGCAGCATAATCAACAGCAGCAGCATCAGCGGCAGGGCGATAAGCCAGGGAACCAGTTGCGCCGTCACAATCGCCAGCGCCATATCTTCACGGTATTCCCACTCCTGACCGACCACGATGCGGTACTTACCATCGGAGGAAGTCAGCCAGATAAAACGCCATTTATCGTCATCGCCATTTAACTTGCCGTCATCAAAGCCTTCCCGGCGGTAGCTATAGGGGATGTTCTGACCATTATCGCCGTCGTGCAGCACCATCTTACCGTCCGTGGTGTAGACGGCAAAGGTCAGCGCATCATCATCAACATGACCGTGCTTGAATTTCTTTGGCGTATGCGCCATCCGTTCGGTGGCGTGCAGTTCATTGATATCGAGCGTAACCAGGCGTTTGGCGAAGAGCATCAACTGGGTATCAAACAGTTCATCAACGTTATCCGTTGTTTTTTTCCAGGCGACAAAACTCGATGCCGCCCAGGTAATGGCTGACAGAATCAGAAAAATGAGGGTAAGCCTGACGCGCAGGCTGAGTCGTTGGGTCACGATGATACCTCGCCAAGCGTATAGCCGATGCCGTGAACGGTGCGAATGAAATCGCTGCCCAGCTTGCGTCGCAGATGGTGGACGTGCACTTCAACGGCATTGCTGGTGACCTCTTCGTCCCAGTTATACAGCTTCTCTTCAATGAGCTTGCGCGGCAGCACGCGACCTTTATTACGCATCAGCAATTCCAGAAGCGCGAACTCTTTTGGCTTGAGTATCAATGGCTCACCCGCCAGCGTCGCGACCCGATCGCCGGGACGTAAGCTCACTCGCCCATGGCGTAATTCACTGCTGGCCTGACCGCTGGCGCGACGCATCAGCGCCTCCAGTCTGGCGGCGACTTCTATCAGTGCAAAGGGTTTACACAGATAATCATCGGCCCCGAGTCGAAGCCCTTCGACGCGTTCGGCCAGCGCATCGCGTGCGGTGAGGATCAGCACCGGCTCGCGCTTTCCCTGTTCGCGCCAGTCGCGCAGAATATCGCGCCCGTCCATTCCCGGCAGCGTGAGATCGAGGATCACCGCGTCGTAAGGCGCGCTGTAGAGCGCTTCTTTTCCCTGACGACCTTCGGTAAACCAGTCGACGCTAAAGCCCATTTTACTCAGCCCGGTTTTAATGCCGTCACCAATCAACGCATCATCTTCAACCAGTAAAATTCGCATATTTTCATCCCTGCACCCGCTGTGATAAAGGCAAGTAAACCGCGATGTTGCACGTGATGTACAGCAAAAAAGAGACTTTTTTTGCCTTAAGAACTTGTTAAGGATTACCGTATTTAATGGATGTGAAATGACATCAAAGGGAGAAATGATCATGAAAAAACTGGCTGCAATTGTTGCCGTCATGGCGCTCTGCTCCGCACCGGTTCTGGCCGCGCAGCAGGGTGGTTTTTCTGGCCCGTCCGCGACGCAAACGCAGAGCGGCGGCTTCCAGGGGCCTAACGGTAGTAGCACGACGGTAGAAAGTGCGAAATCCTTGCGTGATGACACCTGGGTGACGCTGCGCGGCAACATCGTTGAACGTATTTCCGATGACCTCTATCTGTTTAAAGATGCGACAGGCACCATCAATGTCGATATCGACCACAAACGCTGGAATGGCGTGACGGTTACCCCGCAGGATACCGTTGAAATTCAGGGTGAAGTGGATAAAGACTGGAATTCTGTTGAAATTGACGTGAAGCAAATCAGTAAAGTCAGCAAATAATCCCTGTCAGGGCCGCGTTCGCGGCCCTTTTCTTTGTGACTCAACGCGTCAGATAAGGTAGTATCTGCGGCAATATTGCCCGAAAAGATACCGCGTATCTGGCGGGCTTACAGTTGAGGAATCACGATTAATGAGCGATATGGCAGAGCGCCTTGCGCTGCATGAATTCACGGAAAACGCCTATCTGAATTACTCCATGTACGTCATCATGGACAGGGCGTTGCCGTTTATTGGTGATGGTCTGAAACCCGTTCAGCGCCGCATCGTCTATGCGATGTCAGAGCTGGGGCTGAATGCCAGCGCCAAATTTAAAAAATCCGCCCGTACCGTCGGCGACGTGTTGGGTAAATACCACCCGCACGGAGACAGCGCCTGCTATGAGGCCATGGTGCTGATGGCGCAGCCGTTCTCTTACCGTTATCCGCTGGTTGATGGCCAGGGGAACTGGGGGGCGCCGGACGATCCGAAATCCTTCGCGGCGATGCGTTATACCGAATCCCGCCTGTCCAGATACGCCGAACTGCTGCTGAGTGAACTCGGCCAGGGAACCGCTGACTGGGTGCCAAACTTCGACGGAACAATGCAGGAGCCGAAAATGCTGCCTGCGCGTCTGCCGAACATCCTGCTTAACGGTACAACCGGTATCGCGGTCGGCATGGCGACCGATATTCCGCCGCACAACCTGCGTGAAGTGGCAAAAGCCGCGATCACCCTGATTGAGCAGCCGAAAACCACGCTGGACGAGCTGCTGGATATTGTCCACGGCCCGGACTACCCGACCGAAGCGGAAATCATTACCCCGCGCGCCGAGATTCGTAAAATTTATGAAAACGGGCGCGGCTCTGTGCGCATGCGCGCGGTGTGGAAGAAAGAAGACGGCGCGGTGGTAATTACAGCGCTGCCGCACCAGGTTTCCGGCGCGCGCGTGCTGGAGCAAATCGCCGCCCAGATGCGCAATAAAAAGCTGCCGATGGTAGACGATTTGCGCGATGAGTCAGACCACGAAAACCCGACCCGTCTGGTGGTGGTGCCGCGTTCCAATCGCGTGGACATGGAACAGGTGATGAACCACTTGTTTGCTACCACCGATCTGGAAAAGAGCTATCGCATTAACCTTAATATGATCGGTCTTGACGGGCGTCCGGCGGTGAAAAACCTGCTGGAGATCCTCACCGAATGGCTGGCGTTCCGTCGCGATACAGTGCGTCGTCGCCTGAACTATCGCCTCGAGAAAGTCCTCAAACGCCTGCATATCCTGGAAGGTTTGCTGGTGGCGTTTCTCAATATTGACGAAGTCATTGAGATCATCCGTACGGAAGATGAGCCGAAACCCGCGCTGATGTCGCGTTTTGGTATTACCGAAACGCAGGCCGAAGCGATCCTCGAACTGAAATTGCGTCATCTCGCCAAACTGGAAGAGATGAAGATTCGCGGTGAGCAGGATGAACTGGCGAAAGAACGCGATCAGCTACAGGCGATCCTCGCGTCTGAACGCAAAATGAATACCCTGCTGAAGAAAGAACTTCAGGCCGATGCCGACGCCTATGGTGACGATCGTCGTTCACCGCTTCGCGAGCGCGAAGAAGCGAAAGCAATGAGCGAACACGACATGCTGCCGTCTGAGCCTGTGACGATCGTGTTGTCGCAGATGGGCTGGGTGCGTAGCGCCAAAGGTCATGACATCGACGCACAGGGACTGAACTACAAAGCGGGCGACAGCTTTAAATCCGCTGTGAAAGGGAAGAGCAACCAGCCAGTGGTGTTTATCGATACCACCGGACGTAGTTACGCCATTGATCCGATCACGCTGCCGTCGGCGCGCGGTCAGGGCGAACCGTTGACCGGCAAACTGACGCTGCCGCCAGGCGCGACCGTTGAGCACATGCTGATGGAAGGCGATGAGCAGAAACTGCTGATGGCATCCGATGCGGGTTACGGTTTTGTCTGTACGTTCAACGATCTGGTGGCGCGCAACCGTGCCGGTAAGACACTCATCACGCTGCCGGAAAACGCCCGCGTGATGCCGCCGGTGGTGATTGAAGATGAAACGGATATGCTGCTGGCGATAACGACGGCCGGACGTATGCTGATGTTCCCGGTCAGCGATCTGCCGCAGTTGTCGAAAGGCAAAGGGAATAAGATCATCAACATTCCGTCTGCGGATGCGGCGCGTGGTGACGATGCGCTGGCGCTGCTGTATGTTCTGCCGCCGCAAAGTACGCTGACGATTCACGTCGGGAAACGCAAAATCAAGCTGCGCCCTGAGGAATTGCAGAAAGTGACCGGCGAGCGCGGCCGTCGCGGGACGTTGATGCGCGGTTTGCAACGCATCGATCGCATCGACATTGATTCGCCGCGTCGTGCCAGCAGTGGCGACAGCGAAGAGTAAAACGTTGTTAAACGCCTGAAGGCATAAGTAGGCCTGATAAGAGGCAACGCGCCGCCATCAGGCTGCACTATCGTGCCGGATGGCGGCGTTAATACCTTATCCGGCCTGCGGTTGTAACGATACCGCCAGGCCAGATGACAGTAAAATTTCCCGTAAAACCGTTGTTTATTCGTGAGTCGCGATTAACAATACAGTTTTCCAGAGAGCCACATTAACAATACCCTAACCTGATAGCAGGTGACGTAGAATCCCGGGCTCTTAGGCCTTCAGAGGTTGTTATGCTATTTATTTTTCGACTTATTATTACCGTTATCTATTCCATTCTGGTTTGTGTTTTCGGTTCTCTTTACTGCCTGCTCAGCCCGCGTAACCCAAAACACGTCGCGACCTTCGGGCATATGTTTGGTCGCCTGGCACCGTTGTTCGGCCTGAAGGTAGAGTGCCGTAAACCCGCGGATGCGGAAAGCTACGGCAACGCTATCTATATCGCTAACCATCAGAATAACTACGATATGGTGACCGCCGCGAATATCGTGCAGCCGCCCACCGTGACCGTCGGGAAGAAGAGCCTGCTGTGGATCCCGTTTTTTGGTCAGCTTTACTGGCTGACAGGGAACCTGCTGATCGACCGTAATAACCGCGCAAAAGCGCACGGCACGATTGCTGAAGTGGTGAATCATTTTAAAAAGCGTCGTATCTCCATCTGGATGTTTCCGGAAGGCACCCGCAGCCGGGGTCGTGGCCTGCTGCCGTTTAAAACCGGGGCGTTTCATGCCGCGATTGCGGCTGGCGTCCCGATTATTCCGGTGTGCGTTTCCAATACCTCGAATAAAATTAATCTGAATCGCCTGAAGAATGGTCTGGTGATTGTGGAGATGCTGCCGCCGGTGGATATCAGTCAGTATGGTAAAGATCAGGTTCGTGAACTGGCCGCGCACTGCCGCTCGTTGATGGAACAAAAGATCGCTGAACTGGATAAAGAAGTCGCCGAGCGCGAAGCCGCCGGAAAAGTGTGATTCAGCGATAAATGCTTACTCATTCGTGCTGCAAGCCAACGCGCATGCAGCCTGGAGTATGACGAGTTTTTGCAGGAAACGAGTTCCTGCCCGTAATTTAGCCAGTTTTACATGGAGCTTATATGTCACTCAGTCGGCGTCAGTTCATTCAGGCATCGGGGATCGCGCTGTGCGCAGGTGCCGTTCCGCTGAGGGCCCATGCTGCCGGTCAGCAACAGCCGCTGCCCGTTCCGCCGCTACTGGAGTCCCGCCGGGGCCAGCCGCTGTTTATGACACTGCAGCGTTCGCACTGGTCCTTTACCCAGGGCACGCGAGCGCCGGTCTGGGGGATTAACGGGCGTTATCTCGGGCCGACGATCCGCGTCTGGAAAGGGGATGACGTTAAGCTGATCTACAGTAACCGTCTGGCAGAAAACGTCTCGATGACTATCGCCGGTCTCCAGGTGCCGGGTCCGCTGATGGGCGGTCCGGCGCGCATGATGTCGCCAAACGCGGACTGGGCGCCGGTACTGCCCATCCGTCAGAACGCCGCCACGCTGTGGTACCACGCCAATACGCCGAACCGTACCGCACAGCAGGTTTATAATGGCCTGGCTGGGATGTGGCTGGTTGAAGATGAGGTCAGTAAATCGCTGCCGATCCCCAACCATTACGGTGTCGATGACTTCCCGATTATTATTCAGGACAAGCGGCTGGATAACTTCGGCACGCCGGAATACAGCGAGCCTGGCAGCGGCGGTTTTGTCGGCGATACGCTGTTGGTCAACGGCGTCCAAAGCCCTTACGTGGAAGTGTCCCGCGGCTGGGTGCGTCTGCGTTTGCTGAACGCCTCTAACTCCCGTCGTTATCAGTTGCAGATGAGCGACGGTCGCGCGCTGCATGTTATCTCCGGCGACCAGGGCTTTTTGCCGGCACCGGTGTCGGTAAAACAGTTGTCGCTGGCACCCGGCGAGCGCCGCGAAATTCTGGTTGATATGACCAATGGCGATGAAGTGTCGATTACCTGTGGTGAGGCAGCGAGCATTGTCGACCGGATCCGGGGGTTCTTTGAACCGTCGAGCATTCTGGTGTCCACGCTGGTGTTAACGCTGCGCCCAACCGGTCTGTTGCCACTGGTGACCGACAGCCTGCCGATGCGTCTGCTGCCGACCGAGATCATGAGCGGTACGCCAATTCGCAGTCGCGACATCAGTCTGGGCGACGATCCAGGCATCAACGGCCAGTTATGGGACGTCAACCGCATTGATATCACTGCGCAGCAGGGTTCCTGGGAGCGCTGGACGGTGCGGGCCGATATGCCGCAGTCATTCCACATTGAAGGGGTGTCGTTCCTCGTGCGTAACGTCAACGGCGCGATGCCATTCCCGGAAGATCGTGGCTGGAAAGATACCGTCTGGGTGGATGGGCAGGTAGAGCTGCTGGTTTACTATGGACAGCCGTCCTGGGCGCATTTCCCGTTTTACTTCCACAGCCAGACGCTGGAAATGGCGGACCGTGGTTCCATCGGTCAGATTCTGGTGAATCCGGCGGCGTAATCCTCCTCTCTCTCGCGACGATGCGAGAGAGATTATCCTTCGATTTCTCATTCGTTCCGGCATATAATCGCCGGCCTTTGATTATTTTTTTACCATTTTTGGAAGCACTATGAGCGCAATATCCCTGATCCAGCCAGACAGAGATCTCTTCTCCTGGCCTCAGTATTGGGCGGCCTGTTTTGGTCCCGCTCCTTTTTTGCCGATGTCACGCGACGAAATGGATCAACTTGGCTGGGATAGCTGCGACATTATTCTGGTAACCGGCGACGCCTATGTCGATCACCCGAGTTTTGGTATGGCGATTTGTGGTCGAATGCTGGAAGCACAGGGCTTCCGTGTCGGCATCATTGCGCAGCCGGACTGGAACAGCAAAGACGACTTTATGCGTCTGGGCAAACCGAACCTGTTCTTTGGCGTAACCGCTGGCAACATGGACTCTATGATCAACCGCTACACCGCCGATCGCCGCCTGCGCCATGACGATGCCTACACGCCGGATAACGTCGCGGGCAAGCGCCCGGACCGCGCCACGCTGGTCTATACCCAGCGCTGTAAAGAGGCGTGGAAAGATGTGCCGGTGATCCTCGGTGGTATTGAGGCGAGCCTGCGCCGTACCGCGCATTACGATTACTGGTCTGATACCGTGCGCCGTTCCGTGCTGGTGGATTCTAAAGCCGATATGCTGATGTTTGGCAACGGCGAGCGTCCGCTGGTGGAAGTGGCGCACCGACTGGCGATGGGTGAAACCATCGATCAGATCCGCGATGTGCGTAACACGGCGATTATGGTGAAAGAAGCGCTGCCTGGCTGGAGCGGCGTCGATTCCACGCGTCTGGATACGCCGGGGAAAATCGATCCGATCCCGCATCCGTATGGTGAAGATTTGCCGTGCGCCGACAACAAACCGGTTGCCCCGAAAAAGCAGGAAGCGAAAGCCATTACCGTGCAGCCCGCGCGTCCGAAACCGTGGGAAAAAACCTACGTTCTGCTGCCGTCCTTTGAAAAAGTGAAGGGCGACAAAGTGCTGTATGCGCACGCTTCGCGGATCCTGCACCATGAAACCAACCCAGGCTGTGCGCGTGCGCTGATGCAAAAGCATGGCGATCGCTACATCTGGATCAACCCGCCGGCGATCCCACTCTCTACTGAAGAGATGGACAGCGTTTTTGCCCTACCGTATAAGCGCGTGCCACACCCGGCATACGGTAACAGCCGCATCCCGGCCTACGAGATGATCCGTTTCTCGATCAACATCATGCGCGGCTGTTTCGGTGGTTGCTCGTTCTGTTCGATCACCGAACACGAAGGACGCATTATTCAGAGCCGTTCTGAAGATTCAATCATCAATGAGATTGAAGCGATCCGCGATACCGTGCCGGGTTTTACCGGCGTGATCTCCGATCTCGGCGGACCGACGGCCAACATGTATATGCTGCGCTGTAAGTCACCGCGCGCAGAACAGACCTGTCGTCGTCTGTCGTGTGTTTATCCGGATATCTGTCCGCATATGGATACCAACCACGAGCCGACGATTAACCTCTATCGCCGTGCGCGCGATCTGAAAGGCATCAAGAAGATCCTGATCGCCTCCGGCGTGCGTTACGACATCGCAGTGGAAGATCCGCGCTATATCAAAGAGCTGGCGAGCCACCACGTCGGCGGTTATCTGAAGATTGCGCCGGAACATACCGAAGAAGGGCCGTTGTCGAAGATGATGAAGCCGGGTATGGGCAGCTATGACCGCTTCAAACAACTGTTCGATCTCTACTCGAAGCAGGCCGGGAAAGAGCAGTATCTGATCCCGTACTTCATCTCCGCGCATCCGGGAACGCGTGACGAGGATATGGTGAATCTGGCGCTGTGGTTGAAGAAACATCGCTTCCGTCTCGATCAGGTGCAGAACTTCTATCCGTCGCCGCTGGCCAACTCGACCACCATGTATTACACCGGCAAAAACCCGCTGGGTAAGATTGGCTATAAGAGTGAAGATGTGGTGGTGCCGAAGGGAGATAAGCAGCGTCGTCTGCATAAAGCGCTGCTGCGTTACCACGATCCGGCTAACTGGCCGATGATCCGTCAGGCGCTGGAAGAGATGGGTAAAAAGCATCTGATTGGCGGACGCCGTGAGTGCCTGGTACCGGCGCCAACGCTGGAAGAGATGCGCGAAGCGCGCCGTCAGAACCGTAACACCCGTCCGGCGCTGACCAAACACACGCCGGTGGCGCATCAGCGTCAGACGCCAGCCGCCAATAAAAAGCGGGGTAAAGTGGCCGGGCGATAA
>NZ_CP070239.1:434082-457337 GCF_016906145.1 Citrobacter sp. MGH 55 | reverse complement strand
AGGGAGTTAGCCGCCGAACTGATCCGGATCGGGGCCCAGGCGCTTGCCCTGATCGAGCTTCGCAATCTCACCGAGCTCGTCTTTGTCGAGACGGAAATCCCAGACGTCGAAGTTCTCGGCGATACGCGATGGCGTGACGGATTTCGGGATCACGACCAGACCGTTATCCAGATGCCAGCGAATGACAATCTGCGCCGGCGTTTTACCGTATTTATCCGCCAGGTCACGAATGATTTTTTGATCGAAAACGCCTTCACCGCCCTGTGCCAGCGGACTCCAGGATTCCGTCTGGATTTTGTGCGTCGCATTCCACGCGTGTAGCTGGCGCTGTTGCATCAGTGGATGCAGTTCGATCTGGTTAATCACCGGCGTAACGCCCGTTTCGTCAATCAGGCGCTGGAGGTGGTTGACCTGGAAATTACACACACCGATGCTCTTAATCAGCCCCTCTTTTTGCAGATCGATCATGCCTTGCCAGGCGGAAACATAGTGATCGATTGCCGGAACCGGCCAGTGCATCAGATACAGGTCGAGATAATCTAACTGGAGTTTTTCCAGACTCTCCATCAACGCGTCGCGGGGGCGTTTCTGATCGTCATTCCACAGCTTGGTGGTGATGAACAACTCATCGCGGGGGAGACCTGCGCTGGCTAACGCTTTGCCGACGCCGTCTTCATTTTTGTAGGCGGCGGCGGTATCTATGGACCGATAGCCGACTTCCAGTGCTTTATGAATGGCGGAGACGACCTCGTCGTTACCGGCTTTCCATACGCCTAACCCCAGTTGGGGCATTACATTGCCATCCTGAAGCTTAATTACGGTTTGGTTTGCCATTTTTCCTCCTTCATGTGCTCATCACCGGAGGGGGACTCCGGTGATGTAAGGTGACTTAAGTCTGGACGAAATGCCCAAAAACGAAAGTCAGAGGTGAAAAAAGCTTAGCGCGCTGCCTCGTAAATGCGGCGGCTGACATCCAGGGTAATGTCTTTATGCTCACCCAGTTGCGTCATGCCGTGCTCTTCCAGTTTCGCCAGCAGAGCCGGGATTGAACTGCCGTCAAGGCCATAGCCAGACAGGCGAGTCGGGACGCCCAGTTGCTCGAAGAAATTACGGGTGGCTGCAATCGCGGCATCGATACGCTCATCTTCAGAACCGTCGGTGATGTTCCACACGCGCTCTGCATATTGCAGCAGTTTTTCGCGTTTGGTATCGCGTTTTTCATTCCACAGTGCGGGCAGAACGACCGCCAGCGTCTGAGCGTGATCCAGACCGTGCATCGCCGTCAGTTCATGGCCCAGCATATGGGTTGCCCAGTCCTGCGGCACGCCTGCGCCAATCAGGCCGTTCAGCGCCTGGGTGGCTGCCCACATAACGTTCGCACGTACATCGTAGTTTTCCGGGTCTTTAAGCGCTTTCGGGCCATCTTCCACCAGCGTCAGCAGAATGCCCTCCGCGAAGCGATCCTGAATTTTGGCATCAACCGGATACGTGACGTACTGTTCAACGGTATGCACAAACGCATCAACCACACCGTTCGCCACCTGACGCGGTGGCAGGGTGTAGGTATAAACCGGATCCAGTACCGCAAAGACTGGCTGCACATGGGCAGAATGGAAGGCCTGTTTGTCGCCGGTGGTTTTACGCGAGATAACCGCGCCTTTGTTGGATTCTGAACCGGTCGCCGGCAGCGTCAGCACAGAACCCATCGGGATTGCGCTTTTGATATCGTTACCGCTGGTCTGCAGGATATGCCACGGGTCAACGCCATCCGCATAGTGGGCGGCAGCAGCGATGAATTTGGTGCCATCAAGAACAGACCCCCCGCCGACGGCCAGCAGGAAGGTAATGTTCTCTTCACGGGCGATGTTGACTGCGTTCATCAGCGTTTCATACGACGGGTTAGGCTCAATGCCGCCAAATTCGCGCACGTCCAGGCCTTTCAGCGCCTCCTGGACTTGCGCCAGTACGCCCGTCTTTTTCACGCTACCGCCGCCATAGGTGATCAGCACGCGTGCGTCTTGTGGGATTTGTGCGCGCAGTTCCGCGATTGCGCCTTTGCCAAACAGAATGCGTGTCGGGGTATGCAGATTAAAGTTATTCATTGCTCGTTCCCTTATGTGGGTAAAAAAAGAGGGCAGGTGGGGCTGCCGGATGGAGAACATTGTGGTCGTGCGCGGCTATCCTCTCAATGCTCATTTCTGCCAATGTCTTGCCCATTTCTCCACAATGCTGGAGAAAAGCGATCAATTTGCGCACAATCAAGGCGTCGTCATCCGTTGAGAAAATAACCCGTTATGAACCGCGAAGAGATCTGTTTACTGCTGACAGATAAAGTTAAGCAGTTGAAAAACAATGAACATAAGCTCAGTGAGCTGTTGCCGGACATCCGTCTGCTGTACGGCACCGAACCGGGTTCACGGACACCCGTGATGTACGATCCCGGCATCATATTTCTCTTTTCCGGTCATAAAATCGGTTACATCAATGAGCGAGTTTTCCGTTATGATGCCAATGAATACCTGCTGCTGACCGTACCTCTACCCTTCGAATGTGAAACCTATGCGACTCCGGACGTACCGCTCGCCGGATTTCGCATCAATGTCGATATCCTGCAATTGCAGGAACTGCTGATGGACATTGGCGAGGACGAACACTTTCAGCCGTCGATGGCGGCAAGTGGGATCAACTCCGCCACGCTCTCAGAGGAAATTCTCTGTGCGGCGGAACGTCTGCTCGACGTCATGGAGCGACCGCTGGACGCGCGGATCCTCGGTAAACAGATTATCCGTGAAATCCTCTATCACGTCCTGACCGGGCCACGCGGCGGCGCGCTGCTGGCGCTGGTGAGTCGCCAGACCCATTTCAGCCTGATTAGTCGCGTGCTCAAACGCATTGAAAATAAGTACACCGAAAACCTCAACGTCGAGCAACTGGCGGCCGAAGCCAATATGAGCGTCTCTGCGTTCCATCATAATTTTAAATCAGTGACCAGCACATCGCCGTTACAGTACCTGAAAACCTATCGGTTACATAAAGCGCGGATGATGATAATTCACGACGGCATGAAGGCCAGCGCGGCGGCAATGCGGGTGGGTTATGAAAGTGCATCGCAGTTTAGTCGTGAATTTAAGCGCTATTTCGGGGTGACGCCGGGAGAAGATGCGGCGCGGATCCGCACTATGCAGGGGAGTTAACGTTATTGTGAGGCAGCCGGATGAACGACGTGTCATCCGGCTGGATTCAGGTCAGGCGCTGCAGTATTTCTTCTTAATCACCACCACCACCGTGCCGATCAACCCCGCCGCCAGCAGAAAAATGGGCAGGATCATCAGGAAGGTCATGACCTGATCTTCATGGCGCTTCACAAACGGGATCATGCTAAGTGCGTAGCCAAAGCTGGTGACCACGCCGACCCACAGCAGCCCGCTCAGCCAGTTGAAAAACTGGAAGCGACGGTTAGAGAGCCCGGAAATCCCCGCCATGGTTGGCAGCAGTGTGCGCACGAACGCCAGAAAACGGCCTGCCAACAGCGCCAGCAGACCGTGACGGTCAAACATGCAGGTCGCGCGCTGGTGGTATTTCGCCGGAAGTTGCGCCAGCCAGCCTTTTACCGTTCGCGTATTGCCCAGCCAGCGTCCCTGAATATAACTGAGCCAACAGCCGAGGCTGGCCGCTGTCGTCAGGATCAGCAGGGTAGGAACAAAGCTCATGACGCCTTGCGCGACCAATGCGCCTGCTAAGAGCAGCAGACTATCGCCGGGCAAAAATGAGGCCGGTAACAGGCCATTCTCTAAAAACAGCGTGGCGAACATCACAAAGTAGACGACGCTAACAACATGTGGGTCCGCCAGCGCGGCAAAATCATGTTGCCAGAGCGCAGCGATAATATCTTGAATGACAGCCATGGACTTTCCTGTGGAACAGCGTTTACGCCTTAATAATCCTATTGTACTCCTGAACGGGCCCGGATGACTTGATCCCGGGCGCAACAAATGCAGACAATTTCGTTCGACGTGTCTGCATAGATGTCCATTGGCGTCAATTTTACACGAGGCGGGAAAATCCGGCGGCTAAATCTGCAATCAGATCGTCAACATTCTCTAAACCAATGTGGAGGCGAATCAGTGTGCCGCTGAAATCCACACCCCCTTCCGGGCGAATTTCTGCAATCTGTTCAGGCTGATTGGCCAGAATCAGCGACTCAAAACCGCCCCACGAATAGGCCATGCTGAAGAGGCTGAAGTGATCCAGATAAGCGGACAGCTCGTCATTATTGAGCTTTTTATTCAACACAAACGAGAACAGGCCGCTGCTCCCCGTAAAGTCACGTTTCCAGAATTCGTGTCCTTTACTGCCTGGTAACGCCGGATGATTGACCCGCGCGACCTGCGGATGGGCTGCCAGCCATTCGGCAATTTTCAGACTGCTTTCATGATGCTGGCGCAGACGCACGCCCAGGGTGCGCAGCCCGCGGCTGGTCATATAGGCCGTGTCGGCATCGACCATTTGTCCCATCAGATAGGCATTCTCGCGCAGTTGATCCCAACAGCGGGCGTTCGAAACGGCGGTGCCGACCATGGCATCCGAGTGACCAATCAGGTACTTGGTCCCGGCCTGAATCGAAATATCAACGCCGAAGTCGAGGGCTTTAAACAATATGCCCGCCGCCCAGGTGTTATCGATCATAATGATGGCGTCCGGCACAATGCGTCTGACAGCGGCGACAATTGCCGGGACATCGTGGACTTCCATGGTCACGGAACCCGGAGACTCGAGGAAAACGACTTTGGTGTTGGGCTGAAGATGCTTAACTATGTCAGCGCCAATCAGCGGATCGAACCAGCCAGTGGTCACACCCAGTTTGCCGAGGATTTTGGTGCAGAAATCCTGGCTCGGCTCATAGGCCGTATTGGTCATCAGCACGTGATCGCCCTGTTCGACAAAAGCCAGAATCGTATTGGCGACGGCCGCCGCGCCGCAGGGGAAGAGCGCACAGCCAGCGCCGCCTTCGAGTTCACACATCGCTTCCTGCAGCGAGAAATGGGTTAATGTGCCGCGGCGCCCGTAAAAAAGTTCGCCGTTGGCGCGGTTGCGGGTGGCGTGCTTTTTGGCTTCGACCGTTTCAAAAACCAGCGAAGAAGCGCGCTGAATCACACTATTCACTGAGCCCAGCGTGTATTTTTTACTGCGCCCTGCGCCGACCAGTCGGGTGTCCAGTTGTTTATCTGCCATGTTGGGTTTCCTGTTTTTATACGTCTGGACGTCTAAACTATCACGAATGGAAAAATGCGCATCCCCAGGAACGGGATAAAGCACAATATTTTATCAAAATCACCTCCCGTGACGTTTTACTGCGTAAGCGCAAGGAAAAGAAACCAAAGGTGCGGCACTATGTAAATAGTAATGAGAACGACTATCAATTCGACGTCGTTTTGATATTATTACGCTCAGAATTTGTGATTTGCGTCCTGGAGATACAGAGTGGGTAATAATTTGATGCAGACGGATCTTTCCGTCTGGGGTATGTATCAGCACGCCGATATCGTGGTTAAGTGCGTGATGATTGGTCTGATTCTGGCGTCAGTGGTCACCTGGGCTATCTTCTTCAGTAAGAGTGTTGAGTTCTTCTCCCTGAAGCGTCGGCTTAAACGCGAACAGCAACTGTTGGCGGAGGCCCGCTCTCTGGATCAGGCAAGCGATATCGCAGCAAACTTTGGCGCCAAAAGCTTAAGCACCCAATTGCTCAATGAAGCGCAGAACGAACTGGAACTGTCTCAGGGCAGTGAAGACAACGAAGGCATCAAAGAGCGTACCGGTTTTCGTCTGGAGCGTCGCGTTGCGGCGGCGGGACGTCAGATGGGGCGCGGAAATGGCTACCTGGCGACCATCGGGGCGATTTCACCGTTTGTTGGGTTGTTCGGTACGGTCTGGGGCATCATGAACAGCTTTATCGGGATTGCGCAAACGCAGACCACTAACCTTGCCGTTGTTGCACCAGGTATTGCGGAAGCACTGCTGGCGACGGCCATTGGTCTGGTTGCCGCGATACCCGCCGTGGTTATCTATAACATCTTCGCCCGTCAGATTGGCGGTCTTAAAGCGATGCTGGGCGATGTGGCGGCACAGGTGCTGTTACTGCAAAGCCGCGACCTGGATCTGGATGCAAGCGCATCTGCCCGTCCGGTACGTACCGCGCAGAAATTACGTGTAGGGTAAGGCTTCATGGCAATGCGTCTTAATGAAAATCTGGACGATAACGGTGAAATGCATGAAATCAACGTGACGCCGTTTATCGACGTTATGCTGGTACTGCTGATCATCTTTATGGTGGCTGCGCCGCTGGCGACAGTGGATGTGAAGGTCAATCTGCCCGCGTCCTCCAGTACGCCGCAACCGCGTCCGGAAAAACCGGTTTATCTGTCGGTCAAAGCGGACAACAGCATGTTCATTGGTAACGATCCGGTGACGGACGAGACCATGGTGGCAGAACTGAACGCGCTGACCGAAGGCAAGAAAGACACCACGATCTTCTTCCGGGCAGATAAAACCGTCGACTATGAAACCCTGATGAAGGTGATGGACACGTTGCATCAGGCTGGTTATCTGAAAATTGGTCTGGTCGGTGAAGAGGTCGCGAAAGCGAAATAATCGTTGTCGCCATGGGCACAATGAGAAGAAAGGCCGGGTAAGGCGTTATCGCTACCCGGCTTTTTTATTGCCCATCGCGCCGGGTTTGCACCTGACGTTCATTGAGCGCAACGGTAGTGATGGTAATCGTGCGGGTGTTTCCTTCGGCCAGTTTGCGCGTCAGTCGCAGCGTGGCGGTCTCACGAGCTAGCAAATGTTGCCAGGTGCTCTCCAGTCGCGCCATGATTTTGTCACCCAGCGCCGGGTTCTGTTTGATAATGGCGTTGATCGCCGCGCCATAAATCTCTTCCTTCACCTGAAGCGCGTATATTTCCCGTCGGTTTTGCCATTTCAGACGAACCAGCGCCGCAGGAATAGAAGTCACTTCTTGCGCCACGCTTTCGAGGACCGCATTTTTATTGGCGATGAGTGCGGCAAGATTCTGCTTTAAGATAAATTGATCGCTTTTATTCTCATCTAAAGCCAAATAGACATTGTTATCTTCAACATCTTTAATCATTGTTCGTCGTCCAGAGAATAGAAAAGGGGTGAGTCTTTCTCCCGGGTAATTAAGTTAAGCCAAATTTCGTTGCCGTTTTCATTTATATGCGTGGTCATTTCAGTGATTATTTTACTTAAGGTCTGGGCATCGATATCGCCTTCAGCCTGTAACGCATTAATAACCCGAGCGAAAGTCTCAATTTTCGCTACCCGCTCAAGACGTTCTTTAAAATGACGGTCACGTTCTTCGAGTAGGATATTTTTAGATTGCCCGGTGGCGGTTGTGCTAATTAAGATATCGGCCTCATAATCACTGAGGGTTGTTTTTCCCTGAGTAAAATTATCATTATTTTCTACTGTTTCTTCCGTCTGACCTGACGCTGACAGATGAAAACGCGGTGGGACAAGGTGCTCAGGCAGCATGTCACAATATCCTTTAATATCAAATGTATAGTTATTTTTATTTGGCAGGTCGCGTTGACAATAACATGGGGTAATTTTAGAATCAAAAAAAATGGAGTCATTCTATGAACAGTATTTTTTATTCTGTCATTACCTTGCTATTGTTGACCGGCGGCGTGCTTTTATTAATGCGCGAGTTTAATAAACCGCGCAACGCTGAAGAACTGCCCTCTGAGACTCAATCAATACCGCTGACTAAAGAAGAGGGGGAGGACCATTTCTCCGCGCTGATGAATGCTATTACACCGGTATGGTACTGGCGCGTCAATCACGAATATATTGATTTCCTTCACGCAACAATAAAACGCATGACGATGGCGCAATTGAATGACACGCCAGGACTGTTTGACGCCCAGCGACGCTGCAGCGATCTCAATTCAGCGGTGTATAAATACTACGACACGATAAAAAAACGCTGTCTCAACGGCGAAAAAGTTCCCCATTCCGATCTCGATGTGCTGAACTTACGCCAGTGCTTCCGGGAGTTTAGCGTCGAGGCGTATCCATCGCTGGTGGCGCTGGTGTGGCCCGAGTATCAGCGCCCGTGGATCAATCCCGACGAAGTTTAAGGAGGATGTTGATCTGATGTTGCGCAATTGGGATATACTGTCGCCCGGTTTTTGCAACATCACAGGAATTTATGGAACGCTTTCTCGAAAACGTTATGTATGCGTCTCGCTGGCTGCTGGCCCCGGTCTACTTTGGTTTGTCGCTGGCGTTGGTTGCGCTGGCGCTAAAATTCTTTCAGGAAATTTTTCATGTTCTGCCCAATGTCTTTTCGATGGCAGAAGCTGACCTGATTCTGGTGCTGCTGTCCCTGGTGGATATGACGCTGGTCGGGGGACTGCTGGTAATGGTGATGTTTTCCGGCTATGAGAATTTCGTCTCGCAACTTGATATCGCTGAGGGACGGGAAAAGCTGAACTGGCTGGGGAAGATGGATGCGACCTCACTGAAAAACAAAGTTGCGGCCTCGATTGTTGCTATCTCTTCCATTCATCTGTTGCGTGTATTTATGGATGCGAAAAACGTGCCGGATAACAAGCTGATGTGGTACGTCATTATCCATCTCACTTTCGTCTTGTCGGCGTTTTTGATGGGCTGCCTCGACCGGTTAAACCGCCATAAGCACTGACAGAACAGGCCGGGCAGCCGTTGTCGCTACCCGGCGCTGAACGTTACTTATCGGACGATGCCTGCCAGAGGTTCAGTTGGCCGTCAGCGACATGCTTATCAATCTGCGTCAACTCTTCTGTGGTGAACGACAAATTTTTCAACGCCTGAACGTTTTCTTCCAGCTGCTCCGGGCGGCTTGCGCCAATCAGCACGGAAGTGACGCGATCGTCTTTCAGCAGCCAGCTAAGCGCCATTTGCGCCATTGACTGACCGCGCTGTTGCGCCATTTTATTAAGCAGACGCAGACTGCTGAGGTTAGCTTCCGTCAGCATATTCTCAGTCAGACCGCGCACTTTCTTCCCTTCGCGCTGCATACGTGAACCGTCCGGAATGCCGTTCAAATACTTCCCGGTGAGCAATCCCTGCGCCAGTGGCGTAAAGGCGATGCAGCCCACGCCATTGGCTTTCAACGTATCCAGCAAACCGCTTTTATCCACCCAGCGGTTCAGCAGGTTATAAGAGGGCTGATGGATCAGCAGCGGGATCTTCCATTCGCGCAAAAGCTGAGCCATTTTTTGTGTCCGTTCCGGCGAGTATGACGAAATACCAACATACAGCGCTTTCCCACTTTGCACAGCGTGTGCCAGCGCAGACGCCGTCTCTTCCATCGGCGTGTTTTCGTCCACGCGATGAGAATAGAAAATATCGACGTAATCCAGGCCCATCCGTTTCAGGCTCTGATCGAGACTGGCGAGCAGGTATTTA
This sequence comes from Citrobacter sp. MGH 55, assembly GCF_016906145.1. Classification (NCBI taxonomy): domain Bacteria; kingdom Pseudomonadati; phylum Pseudomonadota; class Gammaproteobacteria; order Enterobacterales; family Enterobacteriaceae; genus Citrobacter; species Citrobacter sp. MGH 55. The sequence continues at coordinate 447,866 of NZ_CP070239.1, read as the reverse complement.
CGCGAGCCGCCGGAACCATAAGGACCTGGCCACATGTCGTAACCGGCTTTGGTCGAAATAATCAGTTCATCACGATACTGGGCAAAGTCTTCGCGCAGCAGACGCCCGAAATTTTCTTCGGCGCTGCCCGGAGGCGGCCCATAGTTATTGGCTAAATCAAAGTGAGTAATGCCTAAATCAAAGGCTTTTCGCAACAGTGCGCGCTGCGAGTCGAGGGCTTGTACGTGACCGAAGTTGTGCCACAGACCGAGCGATAGCGCAGGCAGTTGGAGGCCGCTGTTACCGCAGTAGCGGTACTGCATATTCTCATAGCGATCAGGGGAGGCGTTCCAGGACATGATGTCTCCTTTCTTGTGATGAATTTTCGAAACAGCGTTTTCATTCTATGCTTATAGAATCACAAATCCCGGAGATATGCGATGACGCGTCTGACAGCCAAAGATTTTCCGCAAGAATTACTCGATTATTATGACTACTACGCCCACGGGAAAATCTCAAAACGGGAGTTCCTCAATCTTGCGGCAAAGTACGCCGTTGGCGGGGTGACGGCGCTGGCGCTCTTCAATATGCTCAAGCCCAACTACGCGCTGGCGGAACAGGTGAAATTTACCGATCCCGATATATTGCCTGAATATATTCATTATCCGTCACCAAACGGTCATGGCAGCGTGCGCGGGTATCTGGTGAAGCCGGTCAACACAACGGGCAAGGTCTCCGCCGTGGTGGTGGTACATGAGAACCGGGGGCTGAATCCTTATATTGAAGATGTTGCAAGGCGGGTAGCAAAAGCGGGCTACATTGCGCTGGCGCCCGACGGTTTAAGCTCGGTAGGTGGCTATCCAGGAAACGATGAAGAAGGGAAGGTCTTGCAGCAGAAAGTGGATCCGACAAAGCTGATGAATGACTTTTTCGCTGCCGTCGAGTTTATGAAGCAACACCCGGACGCCAGCGGGAAAGTGGGGATCACCGGATTTTGTTACGGCGGTGGCGTCTCAAATGCCGCTGCCGTGGCCTATCCTGAACTGGCGTGTGCGGTGCCGTTTTATGGTCGCCAGCCTGCCGCTGCGGATGTGCCGAAGATAAAAGCGCCGATCCTGCTGCACTACGCGGCGCTGGATAAAAATATCAATGAAGGCTGGCCTGCCTATGAAGCCGCGCTCAAGGCCAACAATAAGGTCTATGAAGCCTGGATCTATCCCGGTGTAAACCACGGATTTCATAATGATTCCACACCGCGATATGACGAGGCTGCCGCCGAATTAGCGTGGAAACGAACGTTGGGATGGTTTGATAAATATTTATGATAAAAAAAAGGAAAATAAACGATTGATTAATACTACTGGCATTTTTCATTATCTTTTATATGTATACAGCGACCAGGGATATTGTTTGCGAGAGTAAAAAAACTAAAAGTAAGTATATATTCTTCACTCTTTGCCGATAACGAAGGTGAGTCTCGCCAGATGGCGAATCCCTTTAATATGGCAAGGATATATCTATGCGACTTTTGCAAAATTTCACCATTCGTCTTGTCATGCTGACAATACTGGGCGTCTTTTGTCTTCTCTGGTCAGGAGTGGGATTATATAGCGTTCACGCGCTGTCAAAAGTGTCAGAAGGCAACGAAGTCGATCGCCATCTTGTTCGCCAGATGACGGTGCTCAGCCAGGGCAACGATCAATATTTCCGCTTTGTTACCCGCCTCAGTCGTGCGATGGAGTTGAAAGCCAGCGGCGGCACGCCGGATTTCGCTCCCGTGCAGCAGGCGCTGGATAACATGAGCAAAAAGTTGCAGGAAATGAAAACGCTCTCGCCAGGGCCGATGGATCCTGAGGTTGCCGCTGCGGTGCTGGCGAGCTGGCAGGATCTGCTCGATAAAGGCGTCACGCCGCAAATGCAACTGGCGCAGCAGGGCACGCAGAGTGCCTGGAGTGAGCAGGCGAATAATGTGACGCCTGCGTTGAGCCGGGCGTTTGGTGCCAGTGCAGAACGCTTTAATAAGGCCGCAGGTGTGATGCTCGATCAAACCCGCGTCATGGTAGATGGCAAAACGTCGATCATCCGTACCCTAATCATTGGCGCGGTGATCCTGGGCATTGCAATTCTCTTCTTCACCGATCGCTATCTGGTGACCATGCTGGTGAAACCGCTGGCGCGGATCCGCCAACAGTTTCGCCAGATTGCTCAGGGCGATCTCAGTCAGCCGATTGACGATATTGGCCGCAACTGCGTCGGCCAATTAGTGCCTTTATTACGGGCGATGCAGGACAGCCTGCGCGACGCCGTGAATACTATCCGTTCTGGCAGCGATAATATCTGGCGCGGCGCCACTGAAATCTCCAGCGGCAACAACGATCTTTCATCGCGAACGGAAGAGCAGGCTGCGGCGCTGGAAGAGACGGCTGCCAGCATGGAACAGCTCACTGCAACGGTGAAACTGAATGCGGATAACGCCCGTCAGGCAAGTCTTCTGGCTGATGCGGCATCACGCACGGCAGGAAAAGGCGGTTCGCTGGTGTCCGAAGTGGTCGAGACCATGGACGGAATTTCCGCCAGCTCGAAGCAGATTGCGGAAATTACGACCGTCATCAATAGCATTGCCTTCCAGACCAACATTCTTGCATTGAACGCTGCGGTCGAAGCGGCGCGTGCGGGTGAGCAAGGGCGTGGATTTGCCGTCGTCGCAGGTGAAGTGCGTAATCTGGCAAGCCGCAGTGCAAACGCGGCAAAAGAGATTGAAACACTGATTGCCGAATCCGTGCGCCGCGTCGACCACGGCGCGACGCTGGTGAAGGATACTGGCTCAACGATGGAGGCGCTCCTGCGTGGTGTGACGGAAGTGAACACCATCATGAAACAAATTGCCTCGGCGTCTGAAGAGCAGAGCAAAGGGATTTCGCAGGTGGGCGTTGCGATTACTCAGATGGATGGTGTTACGCAGCAAAACGCCGCGCTGGTGGAGCAGGTTTCCGCCGCGGCTGCGGCGCTGGAGAGACAAACGGAAGATTTACAACGTTCTGTGCAACAGTTCCGGTTATCGCAAAATGACGCCCCCAGTCTCCCCGGAAAAGGTGCCGCTCCCGCCGGGCAGCGACGCCCGACTCCCACAGCGGCAGGCGATGAATGGGTGGCATTCTAAGGCCCAGTAAAAAGTCGCTGAACCCTCTGGCCTTTGCTTAAAATATCGCTATATAATTTATTGTATAGCGATTGAGGAGAGGTCATGAATAATCATTTTGGCAAGGGTCTGATGGCCGGATTAAACGCCACGCAGGCTGACAGCGCCCGAAACGTAGCGAAATTTTGTTCGGATTATAAACGTGGCTTCGTACTAGGATTCTCGCATCGCATGTTTGAAAAAACCGGCGACAGGCAACTCAGCGCCTGGGAAGCGGGGATCCTGACGCGTCGCTATGGGTTAGATAAAGAAATGGTGATGGATTTCTTTCGGGAAAATCAGTCCAGCATCACGATTCGTTTTATTATGGCCGGCTATCGACTCGAAGGTTGATCCAAAGGGGGTATTATCTTGCTTTAATTAATTACACTACCGGCTATTCCCTTCGTTTTAGTATCCCCTCGCAGTATCATAGACTACATAACCATAACAAAAGTGTGGTAAATGGCGCACCGATCGCAGTTACGGTTTTGCGATTGATGCAAAATAAGAGCCAGGTCTTCGTAACGGAATAACTATAAAATGACTGGAGATAACACTCTCATCAATTCCCATGGCGTCAACCGCCGTGATTTCATGAAGCTTTGTGCAGCACTCGCCGCCACAATGGGGCTCAGCAGCAAAGCCGCCGCCGAAATGGCTGAGTCGGTATCCCGTCCGCAGCGCCCGCCGGTTGTCTGGATTGGTGCTCAGGAATGCACGGGCTGTACCGAATCCCTGCTTCGCGCGACCCACCCTACGGTAGAAAACCTTGTCCTGGAGACCATCTCTCTGGAATACCATGAGGTGCTTTCCGCCGCCTTCGGCCACCAGGTTGAAGAGAACAAACACAATGCGCTCGAGAAGTACAAAGGGCAGTATGTGTTGGTCGTTGATGGTTCCATCCCGCTAAAAGATAACGGTATTTACTGCATGGTTGCCGGTGAGCCCATTGTGGATCATATCCGCAAAGCGGCAGAAGGCGCGGCGGCAATTATCGCTATCGGTTCCTGCGCTGCATGGGGCGGCGTCGCCGCTGCTGGCGTGAACCCGACCGGTGCGGTTGGCCTGCAGGAAGTTCTGCCGGGTAAAACCATCATCAACATTCCGGGCTGTCCGCCGAACCCGCATAACTTCCTGGCGACCGTCGCCCATATCATCACCTGGGGCAAGCCGCCGAAGCTGGATGCGAAAAACCGTCCGACCTTCGCCTATGGTCGCCTGATTCACGAGCACTGCGAACGTCGTCCGCACTTCGATGCGGGTCGCTTTGCGAAAGAGTTCGGCGATGAAGGTCACCGCGAAGGCTGGTGCCTCTACCACCTCGGCTGTAAAGGGCCTGAGACCTGGGGCAACTGCTCCACACTGCAATTCTGCGACGTTGGCGGCGTCTGGCCGGTGGCGATTGGTCACCCATGCTACGGCTGCAACGAAGAAGGCGTTGGTTTCCATAAGGGCATTCACCAACTTGCTCACGTGGAAAATCAGACACCCCGCTCCGAAAAACCTGATGTGAACATAAAAGAGGGCGGCAACATTTCTGCCGGCGCTATTGGGTTGCTTGGCGGCGTTGTCGGTCTGGTGGCCGGCGTCAGCGTGATGGCGGTACGTGAACTGGGGCGTCAGCAAAAGAAAGATAACGCTGACTCACGGGGAGAATAACCGTGAACAGACGTAACTTTATCAAAGCAGCCTCCGGCGGGGCGTTGCTGTTAGGCGCTGCGCCGTCTATCAGCCACGCGGCTGCAGAAAATCGCCCGCCCATCCCCGGTTCTCTGGGTATGTTGTATGACTCGACGCTGTGCGTGGGCTGTCAGGCCTGTGTGACCAAGTGTCAGGATATCAACTTCCCGGCGCGTAACCCGGAAGGGGAGCAGACATGGTCGAACAACGACAAACTGTCGCCGTACACCAATAACATCATTCAGGTGTGGCGTAGCGGTACAGGCGTGAATAAAGATCAGGAAGAGAACGGCTATGCATACATCAAGAAACAGTGTATGCACTGCGTCGATCCCAACTGCGTTTCCGTCTGCCCGGTTTCCGCACTGAAAAAAGATCCGAAAACCGGCATCGTTCATTACAACAAAGACGTTTGTACCGGCTGCCGTTACTGCATGGTTGCCTGTCCGTACAACGTGCCGAAGTATGACTACAACAACCCGTTTGGTGCGCTTCACAAATGTGAATTGTGTAACCAGAAAGGCGTTGAGCGTCTCGATAAGGGCGGCTTGCCGGGCTGTGTTGAGGTTTGTCCTGCCGGTGCGGTCATTTTTGGTACCCGTGAAGAGTTGATGGCCGAGGCGCAAAAACGTCTGGCGCTGAAGCCTGGCAGCGAATACCACTATCCTCGTCAAACCCTGAAAACGGGCGATACCTACGTGCATACTGTGCCGAAGTACTATCCACATCTTTACGGTGAAAAAGAGGGCGGTGGGACTCAGGTGCTGGTACTGACCGGGGTGCCTTACGAGAATCTGGATCTGCCGAAGCTGGATGAGATTTCAACCGGCGCGCGTTCCGAACATGTTCAACACACCCTGTATAAAGGCATGATGCTACCACTGGCCGTGCTGGCGGGCTTGACCGTGCTGGTTCGTCGTAATACCAAAAACGACCATCACGACGGAGGAGACGATCATGAGTCATGATCCTAAACCGCTGGGCGGCAAAATTATCAGCAAACCGGTCATCATCTTCGGGCCGTTAATCATCCTCTGTATGCTCCTGATCGTGAAGCGTCTGGTATTTGGATTGGGGTCTGTCTCCGATCTGAACGGCGGTTTCCCATGGGGCGTCTGGATTGCCTTTGACCTGTTAATCGGCACCGGCTTTGCCTGTGGCGGTTGGGCGCTGGCATGGGCGGTGTATGTCTTCAACCGGGGACAATACCATCCGCTGGTGCGTCCGGCGCTGCTGGCGAGTCTGTTTGGTTATTCTCTGGGGGGCTTGTCGATCACCATTGATGTGGGTCGTTACTGGAACCTGCCGTACTTCTACATTCCGGGTCACTTCAACGTGAACTCGGTGTTGTTCGAGACGGCGGTCTGTATGACCATCTACATTGGGGTGATGGCGCTGGAATTTGCCCCTGCGTTGTTTGAACGTCTGGGCTGGAAGGTGTCGCTGAAACGCCTGAATAAGCTGATGTTCTTCATCATCGCTCTCGGAGCGCTGTTGCCGACCATGCACCAGTCCTCAATGGGCTCGCTGATGATCTCGGCAGGCTACAAAGTGCATCCGCTGTGGCAAAGCTATGAAATGCTGCCGCTGTTCTCGGTATTGACCGCCTTTATTATGGGCTTCTCGATCGTCATCTTCGAAGGCTCTCTGGTTCAGGCTGGCCTGAGAGGAAAAGGCCCGGATGAGAAGAACCTGTTCATCAAGTTGACGAACACCATCAGCGTGATGTTGGCGATTTTTGTCGTGCTGCGCTTTGGTGAGCTGGTTTACCGGGGCAAGCTGTCGTATGCCTTTGCCGGCGATTTCTATTCAGCAATGTTCTGGCTTGAAGTCGTGCTGATGGTCTTCCCGCTGGTCGTCCTGCGCGTTGCTAAATGGCGTAATGATTCACGCATGTTGTACCTGTCTGCGCTCAGCGCGCTGCTGGGTTGTGCGACATGGCGTCTGTCCTATTCGCTGGTGGCATTTAATCCAGGCGGCGGTTACCACTACTTCCCAACCTGGGAAGAACTGTTGATTTCTATTGGTTTTGTGGCTATTGAGATTTGCGCTTACATCGTACTCATTCGTCTACTGCCGATACTTCCTCCTTTAAAACAAAACGATCACAATCGTCATGAGGCGAGCAAAGCATGAGCCAGAGAATTACTATTGATCCCGTAACCCGTATTGAGGGGCACTTACGTATCGATTGCGAAATCGAAAACGGCGTTGTATCAAAAGCATGGGCCTCCGGTACCATGTGGCGCGGCATGGAAGAGATCGTGAAAAATCGCGATCCGCGTGATGCGTGGATGATTGTGCAACGTATTTGCGGCGTTTGTACGACCACGCACGCGATCTCCTCGGTTCGTGCGGCAGAAAGCGCGCTGAACATTGACGTTCCGGTTAACGCACAATACATCCGTAACATCATTCTTTCAGCGCATACCACTCATGACCATATCGTTCACTTCTATCAGCTTTCGGCGCTTGACTGGGTGGACATCACGTCTGCACTGAACGCCGATCCGGCGAAAGCTTCCGCAATGCTGAAGGGCGTGTCGACCTGGCACCTGAACAGCGCGGAAGAGTTCACGAAGGTTCAGAACAAGATCAAAGACCTGGTTGCCAGCGGCCAGTTGGGGATTTTCGCCAACGGTTACTGGGGACACCCGGCGATGAAACTGCCGCCGGAAGTGAACCTGATTGCGGTAGCTCACTATCTGCAGGCGCTGGAATGCCAGCGTGATGCCAACCGCGTGGTGGCGCTGCTGGGCGGTAAAACGCCGCACATCCAGAACCTGGCGGTGGGTGGCGTTGCCAACCCGATCAACCTCGACGGCCTGGGCGTACTGAACCTGGAACGCCTGATGTACATCAAGTCCTTCATCGACAAGCTGAGCGACTTTGTTGAACAGGTGTACAAGGTCGATACTGCGGTTATCGCCGCGTTCTATCCAGAATGGCTGGAGCGCGGTAAGGGGGCGGTTAACTATCTGGCTGCACCGGAATTCCCGACCGACGGTAAAAACGGCAGCTTCCTGTTCCCTGGCGGTTATATTGAGAATGCCGATCTGGCGAGCTATCGTCCGATCTCCTCTCACTCCGACGAGTACCTGATCAAAGGGATCCAGGAGAGCGCCAAACATGCCTGGTATAAAGACGAAGCTCCGCAGGCACCGTGGGAAGGGACGACCATTCCGGAATATAACGGCTGGTCGGATGATGGCAAATATTCATGGGTGAAATCCCCGACCTTCTACGGTAAAACCGTCGAAGTGGGGCCGCTGGCGAACATGCTGGTTAAACTGGCGTCCGGACGTGAGGCCACGAAAGCGAAACTGAATGAAATCATCGCGATTTATCAGAAGCTGACGGGCAAAACGCTGGAAGTGGCGCAGTTGCACTCTACGCTGGGGCGTATTATTGGTCGTACCGTTCACTGCTGTGAACTGCAGGGTATCCTGCAGAATCAGTACAGTGCGCTGATCGCCAATATTGGCAAGGGCGACCACACCACGTTTGTGAAGCCGAATATTCCGGCGACAGGCGAATTTAAAGGTGTGGGCTTCCTTGAGGCACCGCGCGGGATGCTTTCTCACTGGATGGTGATTAAAGACGGTATCATCAGTAACTATCAGGCGGTTGTACCGTCAACCTGGAACTCCGGCCCGCGTAACTTCAACGATGACGTCGGTCCGTACGAACAGTCGCTGGTAGGTACGCCGATTGCCGATCCGGAAAAACCGCTGGAAGTGGTACGTACTATTCACTCCTTCGACCCTTGTATGGCGTGTGCGGTGCACGTTGTTGACGCTGACGGGAACGAAGTTGTCTCTGTGAAGGTTCTGTAATGCGGATTTTAGTCTTAGGGGTCGGCAATATTTTGCTGACCGATGAAGCCATCGGCGTTCGTATCGTTGAAGCCTTAGAGCAGCGATATGAATTGCCGGATTTCGTTGAAATCCTCGATGGCGGTACGGCGGGTATGGAGTTGCTCGGCGACATGGCGAACCGGGATCATCTGATCATCGCGGACGCCATTGTCTCGAGAAAAAACACCCCGGGTACGATCATGGTCCTGCGGGATGATGAAGTGCCGGCGCTGTTTACCAACAAAATCTCCCCGCATCAATTGGGCCTGGCCGACGTTCTGTCGGCCCTTCGCTTTACCGGCGAGTTTCCGAAAAAATTGACGCTCATTGGCGTCATTCCGGAATCGCTGGAGCCGAATATTGGTTTAACGCCAACGGTTGAAGCGATGATTGAACCTGCGCTTGCGCAGGTTCTGGCTGCGCTGCGTGAGTCGGGCGTTGAAGCGATCCCACGGGAGGCGACGCATGTCTGAGGAGATTTCCGGGTTCCAGACTGCTCCGAAAGCACAGGTTCAGGCTGCGTTTGAAGCGATTGCGCAGCGTTCAATGCACGATCTGTCCTTTCTGCATCCTGATATGCCAGTGTATGTCTCTGACTTTACATTGTTTGAAGGGCAGTGGACGGGATGTGTGATTACGCCGTGGATGCTGAGCGCGCTGATTTTCCCCGGACCAGACCAGCTCTGGCCAGTGCGTAAAGTCAGTGAAAAGCTTGGGTTGCGTCTGCCGTATGGCACGATGACATTCACGGTGGGCGAACTGGATGGTGTATCGCAATACCTCTCCTGCTCGCTGATGTCGCCGCTCAATCACAGTATGTCGTCTGAAGAGGGCGTACGTCTGGCTGATGACTGCGCGCGAATGTTGTTGTCGCTGCCGGTCAGCGATCCGGATGCGCCGCAGACAAGCCGTCGCGCGCTGCTGTTCGGGCGTCGGGGTTTGCAGAATGCATGAGCTGTCTCTTTGCCAGAGTGCGGTTGAAATTATTCAACAGCAGGCTGAACAGCATGGCGTAAAGCGCGTCACCGGCGTGTGGCTGGAGATTGGCGCGCTGTCCTGTGTTGAAGAGAGCGCGGTACGTTTTAGTTTTGATATTGTCTGCCAGGGGACGGTAGCGCAAGGCTGTGAATTGCACATCGATTACAAACCGGCGCAGGCATGGTGCTGGGATTGCAGTCAGGCGGTTGAAATCACTCAACACGATGCGCAATGTCCGCGTTGTCATGGCGACCGACTGCGTGTTGATACCGGCGATTCGCTGAAAGTGAAAAGTATTGAAGTTGAATAACCCATGATGTGACATGGGGCGGAGTCAGACATGTGTATAGGCGTTCCAGGCCAGGTTCTGGCCGTCGGTGAAGATATTCACCAGCTTGCGCAGGTGGAAGTGTGCGGCATCAAGCGTGATGTGAATATTGCGCTGATTTGTGAAGGCAGTCCTGCGGAACTGGTCGGGCAGTGGGTGTTAGTGCATGTGGGGTTTGCCATGAGCATCATCGATGAAGAAGAAGCCAAAGCCACGCTGGATGCACTACGCCGTATGGAGTACGACGTCACCAGCGCATAAGAGTGAATGCCGGATAGGTTCTGTCCGGCATTTTTTTGCGTTAATTCTGGCGCTTATCTTCGGTATTGGTCTCGAAATCGCTGGCATCATGACGTTCATGAAGCTGCTCATTCAATGGCCCGTTGGTCCGGTTCACAATCCGTCCGCGTTTAACGGCTGGACGTTCAGCGATCTCTTTTGCCCAACGCTGCACATTTTTGTAGCTGCCCGCGTCAAGAAATTCTGCCGCATCGTACACATTGCCCAGCACCACGTTGCCAAACCATGGCCAGATAGCCATATCCGCAATGGTGTACTCATCGCCTGCCACGTAAGCGTTATTCGCCAGCTGTTTATCCAGCACGTCGAGCAGACGTTTGGCTTCCATTGTAAAGCGGTTGATCGCGTACTCAATCTTCACCGGCGCGTAGTGATAGAAGTGACCGAAGCCGCCGCCGAGGAAGGGCGCTGCACCCTGCAGCCAGAACAGCCAGTTTAATGTCTCTGTACGTTTTGCTAAATCCTGTGGCAGGAAATAACCATATTTTTCTGCCAGATACAGCAGGATCGAGCCCGACTCAAACACACGCACCGGTGGATTTTGCGAATGATCGCGCAATGCCGGGATCTTCGAGTTGGGATTCACCTCCACAAAGCCGCTGGAGAACTGATCGCCTTCGCCAATGCGAATCAGCCAGGCATCGTACTCTGCGCCGCTCACCCCCTGCGCGAGCAGCTCTTCCAGCATGATGGTGACTTTCTGGCCGTTCGGCGTACCCAGCGAATAGAGCTGAAGCGGATGTTTACCGACCGGCAGCGTTTTGTCGTGCGTCGGACCGGAGACAGGACGGTTGATGTTGGCGAACGCACCGCCATTGGATTTTTCCCACGTCCAGACTTTCGCGGGCTGATAAGTGTTATCTGACATGTTGATCTGCCTTCTGAGTGGTTGTGTTGAAGCAGTGTAGCAGGTCGCCATTCGTACCTTTAACAGATCGGCACATTTACACCTGCCTATTTTTTGTTGTTGCGCACGCTCCCGCTGCGTTGAGGTGTATGATGGTCGACGGTGTAGGGCAGGCAAGCAGAAGCTGCTCAGCAGTATAGTTTTGAGGTAAGGTGCATGAGCAAAGGAACGACCAGTCAGGATGCCCCGTTCGGGACATTATTGGGCTATGCCCCCGGTGGTGTAGCGATCTACTCTTCAGATTACAGCTCCCTCGACCCGCGGGACTATGACGATGACGCCGCGTTTCGCAGCTACATCGACAACGAATACATGGGCCACAAATGGCAGTGCGTCGAGTTCGCGCGCCGTTTTCTCTTCCTGAATTATGGTGCGGTGTTCACCGATGTTGGCATGGCGTGGGAGATTTTCTCGTTGCGTTTCCTGCGCGAAGTGGTGAACGACAACATTCTGCCGCTACAGGCGTTTCCTAACGGGTCGCCTCGCGCACCGGTCGCCGGGGCGCTGCTGATCTGGCAGAAAGGCGGAGAATTTAAAGACACCGGCCATGTCGCGATTATCACTCAATTGCTGGATAACAAAATCCGCATTGCCGAGCAGAACGTCATTCACACGCCGCTTCCTCCCGGACAGCAGTGGACGCGTGAGCTGGAGATGGTGGTGGAAAATGGCTGCTATACCCTGAAAGACACCTTTGACGACACTACTATTCTGGGCTGGATGATCCAGACCGACGATACCCGGCACAGCCTGCCACAGCCGGAGATCGCCAATGATTCGCTGAAGATTGGCGCGGCAAGACTGGAAGAAAACGGCCAGTTTGACGGTAAATGGCTGGATGAACAGGATCCGCTGCAAAAAGCCTATGTGACAGCGAACGGTCACGTGATCAATCAGGATCCGTATCAGTATTTCACGATGACCGAGAGTGCCGAACAGGAGTTGATCAAAGCGACCAACGAGCTGCATCTGATGTATCTGCACGCTACAGACAAGGTGCTGAAAGACGACAATCTGCTGGCGCTGTTCGACATTCCCAAAATCCTCTGGCCGCGTTTGCGTCTCTCCTGGCAACGCCGTCGCCACCATATGATCACCGGTCGTATGGATTTCTGTATGGATGAGCGCGGGTTGAAAGTGTACGAATACAACGCCGATTCCGCGTCGTGCCATACCGAAGCGGGGCTGATCCTCGAACGCTGGGCGGAGCAAGGCTATACCGGTAAAGGACATAACCCGGCAGAAGGCCTGATCAATGAGCTGGCGGGGGCCTGGAAACACAGCCACGCGCGTCCATTCGTGCACATCATGCAGGATAAGGATATTGAGGAGAACTATCATGCCCAGTTTATGCAGCAGGCGCTGCATCAGGCCGGGTTTGAAAGTAAGATCCTGCGTGGGCTGGATGAACTGCGCTGGGACGATGCCGGACAACTCATTGACGGTGACGGACGCCTGGTGAACTGCGTCTGGAAAACCTGGGCGTGGGAAACGGCGATTGAGCAGGTGCGTGAAGTCAGCGAAACCGAGTATGCCGCCGTGCCGATTCGTACCGGACATACCCATCAGGATGTGCGGTTGATCGATGTGCTACTGCGCCCGGAAGTGCTGGTCTTTGAGCCGCTGTGGACGGTGATCCCGGGTAACAAAGCGATCCTGCCGATCCTGTGGCAACTTTTCCCGCACCACCGCTATCTGCTGGATACCGATTTTGTCGTCAATGATGAACTGGCACAAACCGGTTATGCGGTGAAACCGATTGCGGGTCGCTGTGGCAGCAATATCGACCTGGTCAGCCATCAGGAAGAACTGCTGGACAAAACCAGCGGGAAATTTGCTGCACAGAAGAACATTTATCAGCAGCTTTGGTGTCTGCCAAACGTTGCCGGTAAGTATATTCAGGTGTGCACTTTTACCGTTGGCGGCAACTACGGCGGCACCTGCCTGCGTGGCGACGAATCGCTGGTTATTAAGAAAGAGAGCGACATTGAACCGTTGATTGTGGTGAAGGGGTGAGCTCTCAGCAGGCTACGGTTATAGCCGGGCATGTCTCTAAAGCCGAAAGCTGACCGATGCAGTCGTTGTGTAAGAATCCGTAATCTCCCAGGGATTACGGATTTTTTTTGCTTCTCAACCTGGTTCTCAGTACTGTCGATTTGCGGTTGTCGTGGCACACTAATTTTGTCATCTGAATAATACTTTCCTAACCTTTGGTTTTTCAAAAACCATAATCTACTCTCTTTATTATCCGGAAGGTATTTGATCATAGACGATGTTTAGTTATTAAGTTGAGTAGTGGAATTGTAATGACGGAGTAGTCTGTTTAATGTGAAAGAGAATGCTTAACGCCCTCTTCTAAATACCACAGTATCCAGACAGATCAAATTTCTTCTCACTGTTTCTTGCCCTGATGGTGATGCTTAATTTGACATCGTTACCTTCTTCTTCCATATTTGATTTTTGTAATGAAGATTGTATCGTCGTAATCGAAATATCATTGTTTTTGAAAGTAGATGTGGTTTTATCTGATTGTATCCGCTTTAATGTTAACATTTTGCCATTCAGTTTTATAAT
>NZ_CP070239.1:428721-429004 GCF_016906145.1 Citrobacter sp. MGH 55 | reverse complement strand
ATAGGTTTTTGAGCGAATGGTCATCTGTGTTTTCGTGCCGGGCAGGCTGCCCGGGGAGCGGTTATCGTCGTGATAGGTACGGCCCATAATGATGGGCTGGTCGGGGTCGCCATTGAGAAAGTCCACGATGACCTCCTGGCCCACGCGCGGAATGGCCAGATTGCCGAACCCGGCACCCGCCCACGCCTGCGACACCCTTATCCAGCAGGAACTGTCCTCATTCCTCTGATGATAACGGTCCCAATGAAAACGCACCCGCACACGACCATGCTCATCGCAGAAG
>NZ_CP070239.1:424277-424405 GCF_016906145.1 Citrobacter sp. MGH 55 | reverse complement strand
TTATAGGTTTTTGAGCGAATGGTCATCTGTGTTTTCGTGCCCGGCAGGCTGCCCGGTGAGCGGTTATCGTCGTGATAGGTACGCCCCATGATGATGGGCTGGTCGGGGTCGCCATTGAGAAAGTCCAC
>NZ_CP070239.1:421592-421657 GCF_016906145.1 Citrobacter sp. MGH 55 | reverse complement strand
GATGAAATTATGGCGCAGACCCGGTTCAAACCTGAATCAGAAAGCTACGATATTGCCCGTCAGGG
>NZ_CP070239.1:420483-420550 GCF_016906145.1 Citrobacter sp. MGH 55 | reverse complement strand
GTCTCTGGCCGGAAAGCCTGCAACAGCAGCAGGCAACAGCACGGTGGAACGCTGTTCTGCAAAACCG
>NZ_CP070239.1:417795-418017 GCF_016906145.1 Citrobacter sp. MGH 55 | reverse complement strand
AAAGCAAAAACCCGCCTTTTGGGCGGGTTCTCTAGAATAGTGGTGCCCGGACTCGGACTAACGCCGCAGGCGTTGAACAGCGCGCTTGTCGCGCTGACCCCGGAGGGGTGAGCCGCTTGCGGCGAATAATCGAACGGAGTTCGATGAGGAGTCCGGTTCTCCAAAAGCAAAAACCCGCCTTTTGGGCGGGTTCTCTGAATAAGTGGTGCCGGACTCGGAATC
>NZ_CP070239.1:329654-340416 GCF_016906145.1 Citrobacter sp. MGH 55 | reverse complement strand
CAAAATAAGTGGTGCCCGGACTCGGAATCGAACCAAGGACACGGGGATTTTCAATCCCCTGCTCTACCGACTGAGCTATCCGGGCAACGGGGCGCATTAAAACCGATCCGCCTCGTTTCGTCAACGAAATTTCTTCAATTCAACGCAGACTGCACAATCTATCACCACTTTGCTGTTATTGCACGCATTCTCAAGCGAAATACGCGGTCCAGGCGGCGGAAAGCGGCATGGCGAGGAGCAGCGCCGGGAGCATATTGACCACGGCAAACATTTTGATTCCGCAGATGCGTAAACCAGTGGCGACCAGCAATAACCCCCCGACCGAACTGAAATCGGCCATCATTGCGGGGGTGGTGAGCGGCAATATCAGCGCCGCGCAGGTCGTCAGTGAAAGCTGGATGAGCAGCATCGGAGCCGCGATAGCCGACACGGCGATACCCAGAGAGCAGGCGAAGATCATGGCGGTAAAGAAATCGAGGAAGGATTTAGCAATCAGAATGCTCGGATCGCCGGTCATTCCTTCGCGCATAGCCCCAAAAATCCCCGTCCCGCTGGCGCAGAAAAGGACAATGATGGCGACATAATTCTGGATAAACGATTCATGGGGCTGCTTTTTACCCGACCGCATAAAGAGAGTCTGCGCTTTGGCGACGGCGGTGTTGATCCCCTTTTCCAGATAGCAAAACTCACCAATTAGTGCGCCGACCAGCGTTGCCAGCACCATAACCGGAAGATTGGCGCATTTGACCACCAGTAAGATACCAATGCCAAGTGATGCGAGACCGAAAATAGAGGTCATGGAGACACGAATCCGTTCCGGCAAACGTTGGCTAAGAAGGGCGCCAATAACACCACCCACCAAAACGGCGCTGGCGTTAATAAAAGGTCCAATTACCACGTAAGCTCCTGCTCATTATGTTGTCAAAGTGCATTATTATGACCTGGTTCTCATTTACAGTGTTGTTTAACCGCAACAAGTGTGCATAAGAATTAAATCTTGCCCCTCCTGGTTAAAGGTGCCATGATTGCGCGAATTTTCTCCAGTCTGTTCGGGGCCGCATGGGATGAACGCAACACCTTCACATCGCCTTTCGCATCGCCGGTTAGCGCGATGGCTGCCCCTTCTCGTTATTCCTTCCCTCTTACTCACCATGCGGTGAGGGCAACGTATGCTCACTGCAGGACAACAGTAAAATCAGAAACGGTCTGCTTTTACTGATGTCTGGCGGTCGGAGCTGGTGACCAGTTTGACCTAAACATCTCGTGGGGCAGGGCAATGAGCCTTGTCCGGGACTCTTATTCTCCCGAAACGGGTTTTTGCGCTTATGAAATCAATGAACATTGCCGCCAGTAGTGAACTGGTTTCTCGTTTATCTACTCATCGCGGTGTTGTGGCGCTGGACAGTACTGACTTTACCGATGTCGCTGCCGTCGTCATGACCGTTACCGATAGCCGTAGCGGCATTCTTGCGTTACTCAAACGCACGGGCTTTCATCTGCCGGTCTTTATTCTCACCGAAGAGAACATAGCTCTACCCGCAGGCGCGACCGCCGTTATTCGCGGTACTGCGCAGGAGTGGCTGGAGCTGGAATCTGCCGCCAGCCTGTATGAGGAAGACCTTCTGCCGCCGTTTTACGACACGCTGACGCAGTATGTGGATATGAAAAACAGCACGTTCGCCTGTCCGGGGCATCAGCACGGTGCGTTCTTTAAAAAGCACCCTGCCGGGCGTCATTTCTATGATTTCTTTGGCGAAAACGTCTTTCGTGCAGACATGTGCAATGCTGACGTGAAGTTGGGCGATTTGCTGATCCATGAAGGTTCAGCCAAACATGCGCAGAAGTTTGCCGCCAAAGTCTTCCACGCCGATAAAACCTATTTCGTCCTGAACGGCACGTCGGCGGCGAATAAAGTGGTTACCAATGCGTTACTGACGCGTGGCGATCTGGTGCTGTTCGATCGCAACAACCACAAATCGAATCACCACGGTGCGCTGATTCAGGCGGGGGCGACTCCGGTCTATCTGGAAGCGGCCCGTAACCCGTTTGGTTTTATCGGCGGGATCGATGAACACTGCTTTGATGAAGCGTATCTGCGCGAACAGATCCGCGACATAGCCGCAGAAAAGGCAGAGTTGCCGCGTCCCTTCAGGCTGGCAATTATCCAGTTGGGAACCTACGACGGCACGATCTACAACGCCCGTCAGGTGATCGACAAAATCGGTCATCTTTGTGACTACATTCTGTTTGACTCTGCCTGGGTCGGCTATGAGCAGTTTATCCCGATGATGGCCGACGGCTCGCCGCTGCTGCTGGAGCTGAATGAAAACGATCCGGGTATTTTCGTCACCCAGTCGGTGCATAAACAGCAGGCCGGGTTCTCACAGACCTCGCAGATCCACAAGAAAGATAATCACATTCGTGGCCAGGCGCGTTTCTGTCCGCATAAGCGGCTGAACAATGCGTTCATGCTGCACGCTTCAACCAGTCCGTTCTACCCGCTGTTTGCCGCGCTGGATGTCAATGCCAAAATCCACGAAGGGGAGAGTGGTCGACGTCTGTGGGCAGAGTGCGTGACGCTGGGGATTGAGGCGCGTAAGGCTATCCTGACCCATTGTAAGCTGCTTGTGCCGTTCATTCCGCCAGTTGTGGAGGGTAAGGCGTGGCAGTCGTATCCCACCGAGGTGATTGCCCGCGAGCGGCGTTTCTTCAGCTTTGCGCCGGGCGCGAAATGGCACGGCTTCGAAGGGTATGCCGACGATCAGTATTTTGTCGATCCGTGCAAGCTGCTGCTCACCACGCCGGGTATTGATGCGCAGACCGGACGTTATACTGATTTTGGTATTCCGGCCACCATTCTGGCCCACTACCTGCGTGAAAACGGTATTGTGCCGGAGAAGTGCGATCTCAACTCGATTCTGTTCCTGCTGACGCCCGCCGAGAGTCCGGAAAAAATGGCGCATTTAACGGCGATGCTGGCACAGTTCGAACAGCATATCGAAGACGACACGCCGCTTGCACAGGTGCTTCCGACTATCTTCAATAAATATCCGGTGCGCTATCGCGACTATACCCTGCGCGAACTGTGTCAGGAGATGCACGATCTGTATGTCAGTTTTGACGTGAAGGATCTGCAAAAAGCGATGTTCCGTCAGGAGAGTTTCCCGACGGTGGCGCTGAACCCACAGGATGCCCACAGCGCCTTTATTCGTGGTGATGTTGAACTGGTGCGCATTCGTGATGCTGAAGGCCGTATCGCGGCGGAAGGAGCGCTGCCGTATCCTCCGGGCGTGCTGTGCGTAGTGCCGGGCGAAGTCTGGGGCGGTGCGGTACAGCGTTATTTCCTGGCGCTGGAAGAGGGGGTGAATATGCTGCCTGGGTTCTCGCCGGAGTTGCAGGGCGTTTATAGTGAAACCGATGCCGATGGCATTAAACGGTTGTACGGGTATGTGTTGAAGTAATCGAAAGAGAATGCCGGATGGCGCTTGCGCTTATCCGGCCAGGTGTATCGGAGTATGCCGGATAAGACGCGAAAGCGTCTTATCCGGCAGAGAGATTAATGTGCGACGGTCTGCGTGCCAGTCGGGACGCGAACGTGCTTGTACTTAAACAGCGCCACGAAGGCAAAGGCCAGAACCAGTGAGTAGCCGGCAAAAATCAGCCACACGGTCTGCCAGTCGGTAATGCCGTTCAGGGTGTAATGCTCTACCACTTTCCCGCTTACCACGCCGCCGAGGATACAGCCGAAGCCGTTGGTCATCATCAGGAACATGCCCTGCGCACTGGCGCGGATTTCCGGACGAACTTCTTTCTCAACGAACACCGAACCGGAGATGTTGAAGAAGTCGAAGGCGCAGCCGTAAACAATCATCGACAGAACCAGCAGCACGGTACCAAACGGGCTCGGGTCGCCGTAGGCGAACAGGCCGAAGCGCAACATCCACGCCACGATACTGATCAGCATGACGTTCTTGATCCCGTAACGGCTGAGGAAGAACGGAATGGTCAAGATGAACAGGGTTTCGGAGATCTGCGAGATCGACATCATCACCGACGCGTGCTCAACGATAAAGCTTCCGGAGAACAGCGGGTTGTTGTCGAAGCTGTGCAGGAAGGTGTTCCCGAACATGTTGGTAATTTGCAGTTCTGCGCCGAGCATCATTGAGAAGATGAAGAAGATAGCCATACGCTTATTTTTAAACAGCGCGAAGGCATCCAGACCCAACATAGAAGTCCAGCTTTGATTCTTCTGCTGATTCGCCACCGGAATGTGCGGCAGGGTCAACGTAAACAGCACCAGCATCACAGAGAGCGCCGCGCCAATATACAGCTGCATATGGCTCAGTTCGAAACCGGAGAAGCTCACGGCCCACATGGCGGCGATGAAACCGATGGTGCCCCAGATACGAATCGGCGGGAAGTCAGTAACGATGTCCATGCCTGCGTTCTGCAAGCGGTAATAGGAAATGGTGTTGATAAGCCCAAGCGTTGGCATATATGCCAGTGAGTTAAGCAGGATCACAAAGAACATCGCACCCGGCGTCGTGACTTCAGCGGCGATGAACAGCGTCACTGCACCCACCACGTGACAGATGGCGTAAACCCACTTTGCACTGAGCCATTTGTCCGCCACGATCCCCAACAGGGTCGGCATCAGAACCGCCGCGATCCCCAGCGAGCTATAGACAGCACCAATAGAAGCACCGTCAAATTTGAGGGTGACAAACATATAGGAGCCGAGGGTGGTCAGCCAACTTCCCCACAAGCAGAACTGCAGAAAGGAGAGTATTTTCAGCTGCAGCTTAAGATTCATGTTAATTTCCTCACACAGGAAGGCGGATGAATGTTTCGTTTGGCACAAATGCCGTGACTGTATGATGTGATTCTATCAACGACGATGGGTGATTTTTTGTTACCTGTGACAAATAATTGCAAAACAATACCTTTTTGCAATGCGAAAAAGTGACTTTTGTCACATTTTGTGTCGCCCGCTCGCCGTTTTACCGGGAGCGGGGAAGAGAAGCATCAGTTCCGCCGATAGGTTTTTTGCGCGGAATTGACTTTATACAGATAACGGCGCGATTCAGAAGAGGGGTGACGCGTGGTTAACGTCTGGTACACATCCCCTGGCGTCATGCTGTTGATGATATTCGCGGCCTGCACTTTATCACTGGAGAAGACGCGCAGTACGCTGCCCGCCCCGCCATTGTAAGCGGTGATCACCGCATAGCGTCGTGACGTTGGGTTATCGATGCCGCCCAGATAGACATTGTTGAGCATCGCCAGATAGGCGGTGCCGGTATCAATGTTGCTGGCTGGATCGAACAGTTCACTGCGACTCGGGATACCGGAGCGGCCCTGGGAACGATAAACGTCTTTCCCGGCGGTATGCTGAACCACCTGCATCAGCCCCAGCGCATCGGAACGGCTTACTGCGTATGGGTTGAAGGATGACTCCGTCTGCATAATCGCCAGAATCAGCGACTCATCAATGCCATATTTATGGGATGCCTTGCGCACCATGCCGAGGTATTTATGCGCACGTTTATCCAGGTGATTCGGCACCAGGTTAATTGTCACGCTGAAAATCATGCGGATCCCGTTGCTGCGGCTTTTCATCCGCGTTTGCAGCAGGTGATCGGCGAAGTTCGTCGCCCGGCCTTCCCAGCGGATCGGCTGACCTGTGTTATCGAGCACCTGGCCGTACAGGAACGGCTCTCGGGAGATCTGAATGTCATCGACATCAGAGTAGAGGTCGACGGAAGTGGGATCATCACCCATCAGCAACGTTTTAATGATGGCGCGACGCAAATGTGCCGCAGGCTCCGTCCCGGCGATGGTCTCAACGGTAATGGTCCCGTCGTCAAAGTTAATATGGCTGCGGGTCTGGTACTGATCGGTGTACTTCACGTAGTCCTTTGGACCGGCGATCAGCACTTCTTGATAGCCCCACAGATTTTCAATGTTGTGGGCAAACTGCCCCATCAGAATGTCAAAACCGTTGGTATCCTTGATCCAGGCTTCATTATAAGAATCGCCTTTTTTGGTCGAACTGGAACAGGAGATAAGCAACGGCGCAATAACGGCAAGCGCGAGAAATTTTTTCATCATTCCGGGAGTGCGTGTTGTGTTTGTCGTTGTGCGGTGTTGCCGGACAGCGTTGAGCCATCCGGCAACGTGCTTATTTTTTATCTTCCGGCGTATAACCTTCGATATGCACGTCTTTGCCTTCAAACAGGAAGTTGATCATCTCCTGTTCCAGCAGCTTGCGATGCTCGACGTTCATCATATTGAGTTTCTTTTCGTTGATAAGCATAGTCTGCTTGTGCTGCCACTGCGCCCACGCTTCTTTTGAAATCTCGTTATAAATGCGTTTTCCCAGTTCGCCCGGGTACAGCTGGAAATCCTGTCCTTCTGCTTCACGCTGCAGGAAAGTGCAAAAAATCGTTCTGCTCATAACTTATCCTCTTCATCGTCCGGTGCGTTAAACGGGGGCACCGGTACGTAACTGCTGTAATAAACGCTCCACCGGAGCCGCCAGGCCAACAGATGGCGGTTGCGCTAAGTTATACCAGAGCGCGTTGCCTTCATCCATGCATGAACCGCATGAAGACACAGTAAGCCACATAGGCACAATATCCAGATGGAAATGGCTGAAGGTATGGCGAAACGCGTTAAGTTGGGTCAAATTATCAGCGTTCACATGCCGTTGCGCCAGCCATTCCCGTAATTCCTCTTCACTGGCAAACTGTGGGAAACAGAATAACCCACCCCACAATCCGCTTGGCGGGCGTTGAGCCAGTAAGACCTCGTCCTGATGTTGCAGCAGCAGAAAATAGCCTGTCCGCTCAGGCAGCGTCTGTTTCGGTTTCTTGCCGGGGTAAAGTGACCAGCTGTCATTTGCACAGGCGACACAACTGTTCTGCAACGGGCACAGCGAGCATTTCGGTTTTGAGCGCGTACACACCATCGCGCCTAAATCCATCATCGCCTGGTTAAAACGCTCCACACCTTTCACCGGTGTAACGTGCTCGCTCAGATCCCAGAGTTTTTTCTCAACCTCTTTTTTACCCGGCCAGCCGCTAACAGCATAGCAGCGCGCCAGCACGCGTTTAACGTTGCCGTCAAGAATCGGAAAAGGTTGACCCAACGAGAGTGACAGCACGGCGCCGGCGGTTGAACGCCCGACGCCGGGGAGCGCCGCCACGTCTTCAAAGGTTTCAGGGAATACGCCGTTATGCCGTGTGGCTACCTGTTGCGCCGCCTTGTGCAGATTGCGCGCCCGGGCGTAGTAACCGAGCCCAGTCCACAGGTGAAGCACTTCGTCCAGCGGCGCGTTGGCGAGATCGGTCACCGTCGGGAAATGGGCCATAAACCGTTCAAAGTAAGGAATGACCGTCGTCACCTGGGTCTGTTGCAGCATCACTTCTGAGAGCCATACTTTGTAAGGCGTCTTATCAATTTGCCAGGGCAGGGTTTTTCGCCCGTATTTATCGTACCAGTCCAGAACCTGGGCTGAAAATTGAGACGCTTGCATGGTCACCGAATTCATTATTGTTGGGGGCAAGATTGCAGCACAGAGGCAACAGGGTGTAAACCGGAACTTTCCGCAGCGTGAGCGCTTCCTTTACTTGCATCCGGCAACTAACTTTGGATAATGCCCGTTTTCAGACCTTAATCACAAGCAGACTTAACTTTTATGAAAAACGACGTCATCTCACCGGAATTTGATGAAAACGGCCGTCCACTGCGCCGGATTCGTAGTTTTGTTCGTCGCCAGGGGCGGCTGACCAAAGGGCAGGAGCACGCGCTGGAAAACTACTGGCCGGTGATGGGCGTTGAATTCAGCGAAGAGCCGGTGGATTTCGCGACGTTGTTTGGCCGTGAAGCGCCGGTTACGCTGGAGATTGGCTTCGGTATGGGCGCCTCACTGGTAGCAATGGCGAAAGCGCGCCCGGAGCAAAATTTCCTCGGTATTGAAGTTCACTCGCCTGGTGTGGGCGCCTGTCTGGCGTCGGCCCATGAAGAGGGCGTTGAGAACCTGCGTGTGATGTGCCATGACGCAGTCGAAGTGCTGCATAAAATGATTCCTGACAATTCTTTAACGATGGTTCAGCTCTTTTTCCCTGACCCGTGGCACAAAGCACGTCATAATAAACGCCGTATCGTTCAGATACCGTTTGCCGAGCTGGTCAAAAGCAAACTGAAGCTGGGCGGCGTGTTCCACATGGCGACTGACTGGGAAGCCTATGCCGAGCACATGCTTGAAGTGATGTCCTCCATTGACGGATATAAAAACCTGTCAGAGAGTCACGATTACGTACCGCGCCCACCATCGCGCCCGGTAACCAAATTTGAACAACGTGGCCATCGTCTTGGTCATGGCGTATGGGACTTAATGTTCGAGAGGGTGAAATAATGGCAAAGAACCGTAGCCGTCGTCTGCGTAAAAAAATGCATATCGACGAATTCCAGGAATTAGGATTTTCGGTAGCATGGCGTTTCCCGGAAGGTACATCTGAAGAGCAGGTTGATAAAACCGTTGATGACTTTATCAATGACGTTATTGAACCGAACAAACTGGCTTTTGACGGCAGCGGTTATCTGGCCTGGGAAGGTCTGATCTGCATGCAGGAAATCGGCAAATGCACTGAAGAACATCAGGCGATTGTGCGTAAGTGGCTGGAAGAACACAAACTTGAAGAAGTGCGTACCAGCGAACTTTTCGACGTTTGGTGGGACTAACTACGCATACGGGGCCAGCATTTGCTGGCCCGATTTGTCTTGAGGGAAAGTTATGATGCGCAAAACGCTGCTGGCGGCAGCCCTTTCTGTAACGGCGATGACCGCTCATGCAGACTACCAGTGCAGCGTCACGCCGCGTGACGATGTGATTCTGAGCCCGCAAACGGTGCAGGTGAAGGGTGAAAACGGCAACCTGGTGATCACGCCGGACGGCAATGTGATGTACAACGGTAAGCAGTACACGCTGAGCGCCGCACAGCGCGAGCAGGCGAAAGATTACCAGGCCGAACTGCGCAGCGCGCTGCCGTGGATTGATGAAGGTGCCAGAAACCGTGTTGAAAAAGGGCGCGTGGCGCTGGATAAAATTATCGCCAAAGAAGTGGGCGAGAGCAGTAACATGCGGGGGCGTCTGACGAAACTGGATGCCCAGTTGAAAGAGCAGATGAACCGGATTATCGAGCATCGTACCGACGGTCTGACCTTCCACTATAAAGCTATCGATCAGGTGCGAGCCGACGGTCAGCAACTGGTGAATCAGGCGATGGGCGGCATTTTGCAGGACAGCATCAATGAGATGGGGGCGAAAGCCGTTCTGAAAGGCGGTGGGAATCCACTGCAGGGCGTGCTGGGCAGCCTCGGCGGATTACAATCCGCGATCCAGACCGAATGGAAGAATCAGGAAAAAGATTTCCAGCAGTTCGGTAAAGATGTCTGCAGCCGCGTGGTGACGCTGGAAGATAACCGCAAGGCGCTGGTCAGCACGCTTAAATAAAGTTTTCATATAAAACAATGGCACAGATCGCCTCTGTGCCATTTTCTTTTGCCTTTCCGCTTCGTTTTGATATCCACCTCTAAATTTAACAATCTGATAGATACATTTGTCTGGTTAATTGGATGAAATCACATTATTCAGCTCTGGCATTGGGATAATGCGGCAAATTCACGTAACTGGAGAAATAACATGGAGTTTTTCAGGAAAACGGCACTGGCAGCACTGGTAATGGGTTTCAGCGGTGCAGCACTCGCCTTACCGAACGTTACCATTTTAGCGACCGGCGGGACGATTGCCGGTGGCGGTGACTCCGCAACCAAATCTAACTATACGGCGGGCAAAGTTGGCGTAGAGAATCTGGTCAAAGCCGTTCCTCAACTTAAGGATATCGCTAACGTTAAGGGTGAGCAGGTTGTCAATATCGGTTCGCAGGATATGAACGACGACGTCTGGTTAACCCTGGCGAAAAAGATCAATAACGAGTGTGACAGCACCGACGGCTTCGTGATTACCCACGGTACTGACACCATGGAAGAGACCGCTTACTTCCTCGATCTGACCGTGAAGTGCAACAAGCCGGTAGTGCTGGTTGGCGCAATGCGTCCGTCTACCGGAATGAGCGCGGATGGTCCGTTCAACCTCTATAACGCGGTAGTGACAGCGGCGGATAAAGCCTCTGCCAACCGTGGCGTGCTGGTGGTGATGAATGACACTGTGCTTGACGGGCGCGACGTGACCAAAACCAACACCACCGATGTGGCGACCTTCAAATCCGTTAACTACGGACCGCTGGGCTACATTCATAACGGTAAAATCGACTACCAGCGTACGCCTGCGCGTAAGCACACCACCTCCACGCCGTTCGACGTTTCTAAGCTGAATGAACTGCCGAAGGTCGGTATCGTCTATAACTACGCGAATGCTTCAGATCTGCCGGCAAAAGCGCTGGTGGATGCCGGTTATGATGGGATTGTGAGCGCTGGTGTGGGTAACGGCAACCTGTACAAAACGGTCTTCGATACGCTGGCAACCGCAGCGCATAAAGGGACTGTTGTAGTGCGTTCTTCCCGCGTTCCGACCGGTTCAACCACGCAGGATGCTGAAATCGATGATGCGAAGTACGGTTTCGTTGCCTCTGGTTCTCTGAACCCACAGAAGGCACGCGTACTGCTGCAACTGGCGCTGACTCAGACTAAAGATCCGAAACAGATCCAGACGATGTTTAATCAGTATTAATCGCTGATG
>NZ_CP070239.1:248743-328350 GCF_016906145.1 Citrobacter sp. MGH 55 | reverse complement strand
TCCCGTATACTGCATAAATTCAGCGCGCGGTGCCGCTTCCAGCAGACGGAATCGGTTCATGAAAAATTCAAACGGTTTATCGACCTGCTCCACATCGCGCTGACTTTCCAGATAACGTCCCTGCATATAGCCACGCGGATGGCGCGTTTTGGTGGTGCGCAGAATGCGGCCATCGGGGAACGTGACTTTACCGTGTGCGCCGCAGCCGATGCCGAGATAATCGCCAAAGCGCCAGTAATTCAGGTTGTGCTGACACTGGTAGCCCGGTCTGGCATAGGCTGAGGTTTCATACTGCTGATAACCTGCGGTGGTTAACAACTGGTGGCCCTGTTCGAAGATGTCCCACAGTGCATCATCGTCCGGTAACACCGGCGGGCGGGAACCAAACAGCGTATTCGGTTCAATCGTCAGCTGATACCACGAGAGATGAGGCGGATTCAGCACAATTGCCTGGCGCAGGTCATCCAGCGCGTCGTCCAGTGACTGGTCCGGCAGGCCGTGCATTAAATCGAGATTAAAGCTGCGCAGGCCTAAACCGCTGGCGAGATTCGCCGCGCGGCAGGCCTCCTGCGGGCCGTGAATGCGTCCCAGACGCTTCAGTTTTGCTTCGCTAAAGCTCTGCACGCCGATAGAAATACGGTTCACCCCGGCATGCTGATAATCGACAAAGCGATCGGCTTCGACCGTACCCGGATTTGCTTCCATCGTAATTTCCGCATCCGCTGACAGATTCAGGCGCGCACGCACGCCATCGAGCAGCGTTTGCATCGCCGGGCCGGAAAGCAGGCTCGGCGTACCGCCACCGATGAAAATCGTCTTCACTTCGCGGCCCTGCGCATACGCGACGTCCGCGTCGAGATCGCTCAGCAGATGCTGGACGTAATCATCGTGCGGGACTTCACCTTTTAACGCATGCGAGTTGAAATCGCAGTACGGGCATTTCTGCACGCACCACGGGATGTGAATGTAAAGACTCAGCGGCGGCAATTTAACCATTACGTAAGGCGTCCAGCAGCAGCTTCAGCGCCTGTCCACGGTGGGAAATCGCGCTTTTCTCTTCACGCGTCAGTTCGGCAGCGGTTTTGCCTGCCGAAGGCACGAAGAAGATTGGGTCATAGCCAAAGCCGCCGTTGCCTGATGCCGTACGCGCAATCACGCCCGGCCAACTGCCGTGACACACCAGCGGTGTAGGATCGTCAGCATGACGCAGATAGACCAGCACGCAGTGGAAGCGTGCCTGACGCTGTTCGTCCGGCACATCCTTCAGGGTATGCAGCAACTTTTCCAGGTTCTGTTGATCGCTCGCGTCTTCACCGGCATAGCGCGCGGAGTAGATGCCCGGCGCGCCGCCCAGCGCGTCAACGGCCAGACCGGAGTCGTCGGCAATCGCCGGTAAACCGGTGATTTGTGCGGCATGTCGCGCTTTCAGGATCGCGTTTTCAATAAAGGTTAGCCCGGTCTCTTCGGCAGAATCGACGCCGAGATCCGTTTGCGCTACCACATCAAGCCCGAAATCGCTGAGCAGCGACGCGAGCTCACGCACTTTACCGGCATTGCCGGTTGCGAGGACTACTTTTTGCATAGGATACCTAATCAGTTAATGCCGCAACTTCTGGCGGGATCTGTTGCGGATGAATGATTTTAACCTGTTTATGGCGGCCAAGTTCGCCCTTTTCAATGACAACCTGGCTCTTTGCCACCCGGAACTGCTTACCGAGAAACTTCACCAGATGACTGTTCGCCTGGCCATCCACCGGCGGGGCGGTAATGGCGACTTTCAGTTCGTCGCCATGTAAACCGACAATGCTGTCGCGGCTGGCTTTCGGCTGAATATAGAGCCGTAAAACCAGTCCGTCATCGCAGCGGGTTACGGCACTCATAGCGCCATCCACAGCCCCGGCAGCAGCATATTACCGGTTGCCTGCAGAACCTCGCCAATCCCCATGTTGATCACGTACAACAGCAGGACGAGAATCATTGGCGAGAAATCGATGCCGCCCATACCCGGGAGAATGCGACGAATCGGGCGCAGCAGCGGATCGGCCAGTTGAATCAGCACATACTCAATCGGGCTACGGCCCTGGCTTACCCAGCTCATGATAGCCATCACCAGCAGCACCCAGAAGATCAACAGGCCGATGGTTTTGAGCACGATCAGCACAGCGGCGATCCAGACGATCGGCAGGAACGTCACCACTTTAAACAGCACTATCGCTTTGATAAAGCTGAGGATAAACGCAACCAGCAGCGATGCGCTGTCGACTGGTCCCATCGGGGGAATAATACGGCGCAGCGGCCCAATAATCGGTTGCGTCACTTTCACCACAAACTGGGAGAAAGGGTTATAAAAGTCACAGCGAGCCCATTGCATCCACACGCGCAATAACAGCACCATGGTGTACAGCTCAATTACCGTTGAGAGCAAGAAGGTCAACGTATTCATGGCGTTCCTCAGATTTCCTTAATTTTTTGTGTAATCACGTGCACCAAAAATGGCGGTGCCGATACGAACCATCGTGCTACCCGCCGCAATGGCGGCTTCCATATCATCCGACATACCCAGCGACAGGGTATCGACGTCAGGATAGCGCGTTTTCAGCCCGGCAAATGCTACAGCCATTTGGCGGGCAACTTCAAACTGCCTTACATAATCTGACTCAGGGGCAGGGATCGCCATCAGACCGCGCAGACGAAGATTCGGTAATTCGACGACCTCAGCGGCAAGCGCGTCCAGTTCCTCCAGCGGAATGCCGGACTTGCTGTTTTCATCGCTAATGTTGATTTGAATCAGCACGTTCAGCGGTCCCAGTTCTGCCGGACGCTGTTCGTTCAGCCGGGTAGCAATGCGCAGGCGGTCGAGGGTATGGCACCAGTCAAAGTGCTCGGCCACCAGACGGCTTTTGTTGGATTGTAACGGGCCGATAAAGTGCCATTGCAGGCCGGCAATGCCTTTCTCGCGAAAGTGGCGAATTTTCTCCACCCCTTCCTGCACGTAATTTTCACCAAAGGCCAACTGACCAGCGGCGATGGCTTCTTCGATGGCGCTCGCAGGTTTGGTTTTACTCACTGCAAGTAACGTAACTTCTTCTGAAGCGCGCCCGCAACGCGATGCGGCGGCTGAGATTTTGTCCCGGACCTGTGCCAGGTTATGCGCGATATCGTTCATTTTCCGAGGATCTGTCTATGAATATGGAAGAAATTGTGGCCCTTAGTGTAAAGCATAACGTCTCGGATCTACACCTAAGCAATGCGTGGCCTGCACGCTGGCGAAAACGGGGACGCATGGAGCGTGCACCCTTTACCGCAACCGACATTACCGGACAGCTGGCGGACTGGCTGGATGAGGGGCAACAGGCGGCGTTACGACAAAATGGGCAACTGGATTTCGCGGTTTCGCTCGCGGATAACCAGCGCCTGCGGGCCAGCGCCTTTCACCAGCGGCAGGGGACGTCGCTGGCGCTACGGCTGCTGCCGACGCAGTGCCCGACGCTGGAAACGCTGGGGACGCCTTCTGTGCTGCCCGAACTGCTCCGCAGCGAGAATGGTTTGATTCTGGTGACAGGGGCGACAGGCAGCGGAAAATCAACTACCCTGGCGGCGATGGTCACGTGGCTGAATCAGCATATCGATGGACATATTCTGACGCTGGAAGATCCCATCGAGTATATCTACACCAGCCAGCGCTGCCTGATTCAGCAGCGTGAAGTAGGACTGCACTGCGCCTCATTTGCCATCGGATTACGCGCGGCGCTGCGTGAAGATCCGGATGTGATTCTGCTGGGAGAGCTACGCGACAGCGAGACCATTCGTCTGGCGCTAACGGCGGCGGAAACGGGGCATATGGTGCTGGCGACGCTGCATACGCGCGGTGCCGCGCAGGCGATCGAGCGACTGATTGATTCTTTTCCGGCGCAGGAAAAAGACCCGGTGCGCAGCCAACTGGCAGGCAGTCTACGCGCCGTACTGTCGCAGAAACTGGAGCCCGACAAGCAGGAGGGGCGCGTTGCGCTGTATGAACTGCTGATCAACACGCCGGCAGCGGGCAATTTGATTCGGGAAGGGAAGTCCCATCAGTTACCGCATGTCATTCAGACCGGGCAGCAGATGGGGATGATGACCTTTGCCCAGAGCCTGCAACAGCGACAGGCACAAGGACGGCTTTAAGCAACGTATGGGATCAGTAGCCCTGCTCGAAATAACTTTCGAGAATGATGACGGCGGAGGCGGAATCGATCTTACCTTTATTCAGCGCGCGATAGCCGCCCTGCTCAAACAGGCCGGAGCGTGCCTCGACGGTGCTGAGTCGCTCATCGTGTAAGGTGACCGTAACGCCGAAACGCCCGTGAATGCGGTTGGCGAACTTGCGCGCGCGCGCGGTGAGCGGTTGCTCGGTGCCGTCCATATTCAGCGGCAGGCCAACGATGATCTCATCCGGTTGCCACTCTTTGAGCAGGCGTTCGATCAGGTTCCAGTCCGGCGTACCGTCCTGCGCTTTAATCGCGGGCAGGGCGCGCGCTGTACCGGTTACTCGCTGACCAATCGCCACGCCGATACTTTTGGTACCAAAATCAAAGGCCAGTAATGTTTCACTCATCAGGCATGCCCCGCCACGCCGGGCATCGTCAGGATGTCGATACCGATCAGTCGGGCGGCTTCACGCCAGCGATCGGCAATCGGTGTTTTAAACAGGATATTGAGATCGGCAGGGGCAGTCAGCCAGGCGTTGTCCAGCAGCTCTTGTTCAAGCTGGCCTTTCTCCCAGGAGGAGTAACCGAGCGCAACCAGCACATCGGCAGGTTGCTCATTCGTGCCTAAGGTTTCAAGCACGTCGCGAGACGTGGTGATGACGGTGTTATCCGAGATGCGGATACTGGAGGCAAAACGCGACGGCGGCGTGTGCAGGATAAACCCGCGATCTTCCGCTAACGGGCCGCCAAGCATCACTGCTTTATCCAGACGGATCTCCGGATCGCGCGGTTCTGGCGCGATTTTTAGTTTTTCCAGAATCCCTTCAATCTGGAGATTTTCCAGAGGTTTATTCACAATAATCCCCATTGCGCCATCTTCGTTATGTTCGCAAATGTACACCACTGAACGGCGGAAAATCGGATCCTGGAGAGCAGGCATGGCAATAAGAAAGTGATGCTGTAAATTCATTGTCAGAGGTTCTGTTTCCTGGTTCAAAAAAGCAACAGGGGTCAGTATGTGGGTAAAGCGCACGGATGTCACTACTGTAGGCCGGATAAGACGCCTGTGTCGCTCTCCGGCATCGGTGTCTTACAGCCTGATGGCGCTACGCTTATCAGGCCTACAGCACTGGTTCATGGCTGGTTATTTTTGCAAACGTGCTTCGATAGCGTCCATCAGCATCCCGGTGATGGAGATCGGGAATTCGGCTTCAATCTCGCGGATACAGGTCGGGCTGGTGACGTTAATCTCGGTCAGACGATCGCCGATGATATCCAGACCGACAAAAATCAGTCCTTTGGCTTTCAGCGTCGGCCCGATACGGCGCGCGATTTCCCAGTCGCTCTCGGTTAACGGACGTGGTTCGCCGCGACCACCAGCGGCCAGGTTGCCACGGGTCTCGCCACCCTGCGGAATGCGCGCCAGGCAGTACGGAACCGGTTCGCCATCGACGACCAGCACGCGTTTGTCGCCATCTTTAATGGCTGGCAAATAGTTCTGCGCCATGCAGTAGCGGGTACCATGCTCGGTCAGGGTTTCCGCAATCACGCCGAGGTTCGGGTCGCCTTCTTTAACACGGAAGATCGACGCGCCGCCCATGCCGTCAAGCGGCTTGAGAATAATATCGCTGTGCTTCTGCCAGAACGCCTTCAATTGCGCTTTGTTGCGAGTGACCAGCGTTTCCGGCGTCAGGTCAGAGAACCAGGCGGTGAACAGCTTTTCGTTACAGTCACGCAGGCTCTGCGGCTTGTTGACGATCAGCGTCCCTTTTTCTTCCGCGCGTTCCAGAATATAGGTGGCGTAGATGAACTCGGTATCAAACGGCGGATCTTTACGCATCAGAATGACGTCGAGGGCGTCCAGCGGCAGATCCTGCTCGTCGGTAAACTCATACCATTTATCATAGTTTTGCTCGACGCTCAGGG
Organism: Citrobacter sp. MGH 55; assembly: GCF_016906145.1. Classification (NCBI taxonomy): domain Bacteria; kingdom Pseudomonadati; phylum Pseudomonadota; class Gammaproteobacteria; order Enterobacterales; family Enterobacteriaceae; genus Citrobacter; species Citrobacter sp. MGH 55. Next base: position 322,237 of record NZ_CP070239.1, on the reverse strand, counting down.
TACGCGTGCGGGCGCGGGCTTCACCGTTAATCAGATAAAGATCGGCCATCTCCATATAATGAAGTTCGTAACCACGACGTTGCGCTTCCAGCAGCATAGCAAAGCTGGAATCTTTCTTGATATTGATGCTTGCGATGGGGTCCATCACGATGCCGAGCTTGATCATTATTCTTCTCCGTTAGCCCAGATCGCCAAATCGCACCTGAAGCGCGGTAATGGCGGTGAGCGCAGTTGTCTCAGTACGCAGAACGCGAGGTCCTAACAGAATATCAGTAAACTGATAGCGTGCGGTCATGGCGATTTCCTCTGCTGACAGCCCGCCTTCCGGGCCAATCAACAAACGAACACGCTCAACCGGCAACGGCAATGTATTAATACTGTCGCTGGCGCGCGGATGGAGGTTCAGCTTTAATCCCTCGTCCTGTTCTGCACACCAGGCTTCCAGATCCATCGCCGGGCGAATTTCCGGCACCCGATTACGACCACACTGTTCGCAGGCGGCAATGGCGATTTTCTGCCACTGCTGGAGCTTCTTGTTCAGACGTTCATTGTCCAGTTTAACGCCGCAGCGTTCAGAAAAAAGTGGCGTAATGAGGCTTACACCCAGTTCGATCGATTTCTGAATGGTGAACTCCATCTTCTCGCCGCGCGACATGACCTGGCCAAGATGGATGTGCAGCGGCGATTCACGATCGTCAATCTCGCCATGTAGCACCTTTACGTCGACGCTTTTTTTGCTGGCGCGGGTGATTTCAGCGGCGAAAACCTGATTGCTGCCATCAAACAGCTGCAGTTCCTGACCTGGCCCCATCCGCAAAACGCGTCCGATATGGTTGGCGGCATCTTCGCACAGGGAAATCTGACTGTCGGCGGTGATGGGTTCTGGGTGATAAATGCGGGGAATGCGCATAGTTATAAATCCGCGTCATCTCCCCACGCAGTCTCGCCGCGCGGGGTAAGGGGTTAATCAAATATCCCGCTAGTGTAGGTTAGCTCTTTTGCGCCTGGCAAGCGCGTTGCACGTAAGGGTTATGGTTTCCCTGAATCTTCGCGATCCGTTCGTCGCGCTCACACTCCCAGTCGGTAACTGGATACAGCCTGTTCCAGGCATTGAAAAGCTGGGTTTGCTGGCGGGATAGCGTCAGGTTGTACTGGTCGCGCATATAAAAGTAGGTCCGCGCAATCGCACCGCGCGCGCGGGCGGGTGGTTCGGCGATCTTTTCTTTGAAATCGACTTTCATGGCGCACTGCCCATATTGACCTTCGCCGCCGTTCCACTGGCTGTACATGAAGTTACCGCGATCGCCATTCACCTCACCGACGGCGGGTTGCAGGTTATGCATGTCGCTTTCCATTTTGCGATAGACCGGATCTTTGGCGCAGTTTTTCCGTCCACCTTCCTGCCAGCACTGGCGTTGGTGGCCAAACTGCCATGCCGGAACGACGTGTTCCCATTCGATTCGGCTGGCGCGATTCTCGTTCTTTCGCACTTTGTAGCCGCAGGAGTCGAGATCGACGACCCCCTTCTTGCCCTGCCAGTTGATTTTACATCCGCAATAGAAGTCGCCAGGGACATCGGCGTTAACCTTGACGCCTGCGGTCTTTGCCTGTGAGAAACTGTTAATGCCAGCGGCCAACGTCTGGCCCGAAAGGGCTACCGTAAAAAAGGCGGTAGCCAAAAAAAGAGGACGGTACATCATGAACTCCGTATCAAAGCGAGCCCGCAACGTAACGAAAGTTGATGTGTGATGCAATCAGTCAGATCAGGAAAGTTCCTGATAGTTCTGGCTATTTAAGCGGCACTAAGGGTTCGCCGCAGTGGACGCAGCGGTAGGTGGCTTCGCCGCGCACCACGCGATTATGACGGCGGATGGTCAGTTGATGCTCCTGACACTGGCAGCGGTATGGGAAAGTGTTGCGGCGTATCGATTGCAGTTCGAACTGATGCGTGCGGCGTGCGGGGACACCGAGCACGCTTTCCATCATCCACTTCCACTCTTTACCGTGCGGCGCAACCCGACCAAATCGCTTCCACACCAGTAAATGCGCCAGTTCGTGCGGCACCACTTCGTTGATAAACGCTTCGACGTTTTCCATCAGTAGCACCGGATTAAGGCGAATTTCGTAACTTTCCAGCCAGGCGGTGCCGGCAGAGGTGCCACGTTGTTGATACACCAACGTGGGTTCGGGATAGCTGCGGCCGAGCTTCAGGTTAGCCTGAGCGAGATTATCGCGCAGACTACGCATGACGGCTTGCTGGACAGCAATAGGGAGACGGGCGGTTTTCATAACGGCAGAGAATAGTGCGACAGGGACGGGACTGCAAGAGGAAGGCGTCCTCCCGTAGGGGAGGACACAAAGGGCAGATTAATCGTGTGCGCCGATTTCGCGCAGTTTACGACCTTTCATCAGGTTACGTTCAATGTGCTCCAGCGAGACGTGTTTGGTTTCCGGCACCAGCCACAGCGTCAGCAGGATAAACAGCACATTCAGACCAGCGTAAACCCAGAAGGTATTCGCGTTACCGAGGTTTTGCAGCATGGTCAGGAACGTCGCGCCGACGATCATGTTGGCAATCCAGTTGGTGGCGGTAGAGCAGGTGATGCCAAAATCGCGGCCTTTCAGCGGCTGGATTTCAGAACACAGCACCCAAATCAGCGGACCGGCGCTCATCGCAAAACCAATGATGAACATCAGCAGCATCGCGATAGCGAAGTACTGCGCGGACGGTGAGTGGATGCCAACATGCATCATCGTTCCGAGGATCCCCATTCCGGCCGCCATCACCAGGAAACCCAGCGTCAGCGTCGGTTTACGCCCCCAGCGGTCAACCAGACCGATAGCGATGAAGGTGGCCAGCACGTTGGTCAGACCGACAATCACGGTGCCCCACATCTGCTCTGAGGTGTTGGTATAACCCGCCATTTCAAAGATTTTTGGCGCGTAGTACATGATGACGKTCATCCCGGTGAACTGCTGCATCACCTGCAACAGCACGCCAAGGAACACGGCGCGGCGGAAGTTGCTGTTCTCTTTGAACAACGCCCAACCGCTCTGTTTCACCTGTAGGCTTTCGCGGATCTCATCCAGCTCGCGTTTGGCTTCTGCGCTGGTATCACGCAGACGTAGCAGTACGCGTTCGGCATCGACAAAGCGCCGTTTTGCTGCAAACCAGCGCGGGCTGTCCGGCAGGAAGAAGACGCCGATCAGCAGCAGAATCGCCGGGATGATAATCACGCCCAGCATCCAGCGCCATGCGCCGCTGTAGCTGAAGGCGGTATCCGACAGATAGGCGCCGAGGATCCCGATGGTGATCATCAACTGGTACATGGAGATCATACTGCCGCGAATTTTTTCCGGGGCGATCTCAGACAGGTACAGAGGGGCGGTGTACGAGGCCACGCCGACGGCCAGACCCAGCAGGACGCGGGACAGGATCAGCACTTCAACGTTCGGCGCCGCCGCGGAGAACAGCGAACCGGCGACAAACAGGATCGCGCCGATCATCAGGCTTTTCTTGCGCCCGAGTTTGAAAGAGAGCCAGCCGCTGCCGACGGCACCGACTGCAGCACCGAACATCATGGAGCTGACGACCCACTCCTGAGTGTGTGCGGAAATCTGGAATTCATCGGTGATAAACGGTAATGCGCCAGCAATAACGCCGATATCCAGGCCAAAAAGTAATCCTGCCAGGGCTGCAAGGAAGCAGACAAAAAATGTCATGGCCTTATTGGAACGCCCCTGTTTTTTATTGTCAGGCATTATGCCCTCCGGTTGGGTTATCAGTTTTGTTGATAATTAGGGTAGGTGAGTACACCGCAAAAATATGTGATTGTTATCACGTAAGTGTAATCGGTTACACTACCCGTTTATCGTCATTTACATTAACAAATTGAAAATTATAGATTAATTAAACTGAGGTGTATCACGTTTGATCAGATTTAAGACTTAGCTGAAATAAAATGTAACAGCAGAGAAAGTCAGAACATGCAAAGTGATTATTCTGAAATGAGTACTTTCACTTCATGGTGTAAGCGGTTTCAATGAATGACGTGCTGAGGAATTTCAGGCGAGGTATAAAGAAAAAAGGCCAGCACGAGGCTGGCCTTAAGTCACGGATGTCGGTCGCTTACTTCAGACCGGCAGCGTCGCGCAGCAGAGCGGCTTTGTCGGTTTTTTCCCACGGGAAATGTTCGCGACCAAAGTGACCGTACGCAGCGGTCTCTTTGTAGATCGGGTGCAGCAGATCCAGCATCTGAATCAGACCGTACGGACGCAGATCGAAGAACTCGCGAACCAGCAGCGTCAACTGCTCAGCAGGCACTTTCTCGGTACCGAAGGTTTCCACCATGATGGAAGTCGGTTCAGCCACGCCGATCGCGTAGGAAACCTGAATTTCACAACGGTCAGCCAGGCCTGCGGCAACGATGTTTTTCGCGACATAACGTCCTGCGTAAGCTGCAGAACGGTCCACTTTCGATGGATCTTTACCGGAGAATGCGCCGCCACCGTGACGCGCCATGCCGCCGTAGGTATCAACGATGATCTTACGACCGGTCAGACCGCAGTCACCCATTGGGCCGCCAATAACAAAACGGCCGGTCGGGTTGATGAAGAATTTGGTGGCAGAGTTCAGCCATTCGGTCGGCAGAACCGGCTTAATGATCTCTTCCATCACCGCTTCTTTCAGCGTCGTCTGATCGATCTCTTCCGCATGCTGGGTGGAGAGCACTACCGCGTCGATGCCGACAATTTTGCCGTCGTCGTACTGGAAGGTCACCTGGCTTTTCGCATCCGGGCGCAGCCACGGCAGGGTACCATTTTTACGCACTTCAGCCTGACGCTGCACCAGACGGTGCGCGTAAGTGATCGGCGCAGGCATCAGCACGTCGGTTTCGTTGGTGGCATAGCCAAACATCAGGCCCTGGTCGCCCGCACCCTGTTCCAGCGGATCGGCACGGTCAACGCCCTGGTTGATATCCGGAGACTGTTTACCAATTGCGCTCAGGACAGCACACGAGTTGGCATCAAAGCCCATGTCGGAATGCACATAGCCAATTTCGCGCACGGTGTTACGCGTGATCTCTTCGATATCGACCCATGCGCTGGTGGTGATTTCACCGCCGACTAAAACCATGCCGGTTTTCACGTAGGTTTCACACGCGACGCGCGCTTTCGGATCCTGTTCCAGGATGGCATCAAGCACGGCATCAGAGATTTGGTCTGCGATTTTGTCAGGATGCCCTTCTGATACGGACTCGGACGTAAAAAGGTGTTTTGCCATGTTTTATTTCACCTAAGGAGAATTTGGTTAGCTCAAACTGTTGTGCGGAAAAGCCAAAGCAGAAGATTCTACCAAGGCCTGCAGGTTTGTGACACTGGCAGTCTGAGTGTTAATCAGTATGGATGGATTAACATCTGGATGGCTATTTTAGGTCACTTCTTCACCCGATTTCCACTGTTTTTTGAATCAGCTCTCACTATGTTGAAAACATGAGGGGAAATTTTTACAGATACTGCGGACAATCTGCGCATTTATGTTTTGCTTTTTCATTCTGTTGTCGGTATAAAACGCGGCGCGCGGCTCATACAAAAAGCACACGACGTTTTCTTCGTGTCGCCACTTCCAGCCGGGTTAAAACGTTAGCTTTGGCTTGTGGGTGCGTTCCTGATGGAGCGACCATGGAGGTGATAAGAGATAATGAACCGTTGTATTTTGCTGAATCTGTCGCACCGTTCTGGTGTGCGTATGTCCTCCACAATTTGCATCTCTGCTTTGCATACCTGCCGATGTTATACCCATCTCGGCGCTTCTCAGGACTCCAGAGCCGGTAACTGGCACTAAGGACTGAACAAGGGCGCTCTTGTGGAAACAAGAGTTTTCTCGTGGTTTCGCCGAACCGTCATACGTAAGTTCGGTTACGTGTTTTACAATGATATGAAAAAGAAACCGGTCGCGCAGGCGGAGTACCAGCACTTTCTGCTGGAAAATCCGACTGTTTATGGGTTGTTATCGCCTCTTCGGATTGCGATAGTAGTCAACTGTTTTACACTTGTTAATAAAATTTGAGGTTCGCTATGTCTGACGACATGTCTTTGGGTTCGCCTTCGTCAGCAGGCGAACAGGGTGTACTACGCTCCATGCAGGAGGTTGCAATGAGCTCCCAGGAAGCCAGCAAGATGCTGCGTACTTACAATATTGCCTGGTGGGGCAATAACTACTATGACGTCAATGAGTTGGGTCACATTAGCGTGTGCCCGGACCCTGACGTCCCCGAAGCGCGCGTCGATCTCGCTAAGCTGGTGAAAGCACGTGAAGCGCAAGGGCAACGCCTGCCGGCGCTGTTTTGCTTCCCGCAGATCCTGCAACACCGCCTGCGTTCGATTAACGCGGCGTTCAAACGCGCGCGTGAGTCGTACGGCTATAACGGTGACTATTTCCTGGTTTACCCCATCAAGGTTAACCAGCATCGTCGCGTCATCGAATCCTTAATCCATTCTGGCGAACCGCTGGGTCTGGAAGCCGGTTCCAAAGCGGAACTGATGGCCGTTCTGGCGCATGCCGGGATGACCCGTTCGGTAATTGTGTGTAACGGCTATAAAGACCGTGAGTACATTCGCCTGGCGCTGATTGGCGAGAAGATGGGCCATAAAGTCTATCTGGTCATCGAGAAGATGTCAGAAATCGCCATTGTGCTGGATGAAGCCGAACGTCTGAACGTCATTCCGCGTCTGGGCGTGCGTGCGCGTCTGGCTTCGCAGGGGTCTGGCAAATGGCAGTCCTCCGGCGGCGAAAAATCCAAATTTGGCCTGGCGGCAACGCAGGTTCTGCAACTGGTGGAAACGCTGCGTGAAGCCGGGCGTCTCGATAGTTTGCAACTGCTGCATTTCCACCTCGGATCGCAGATGGCGAATATCCGTGATATTGCCACCGGTGTGCGTGAGTCTGCCCGTTTCTATGTTGAGCTGCATAAGCTCGGCGTCAACATTCAGTGCTTCGATGTGGGCGGCGGTCTGGGGGTCGATTACGAAGGAACCCGCTCGCAGTCTGACTGCTCGGTGAACTACGGCCTGAATGAGTACGCCAACAATATTATCTGGGCGATTGGCGATGCCTGTGAAGAAAATGGCCTGCCGCATCCGACGGTGATCACCGAGTCCGGTCGTGCGGTGACCGCGCACCACACGGTGCTGGTGTCCAACATCATCGGCGTTGAGCGTAACGAATATACCGTGCCTGTTGCTCCGGCTGATGACGCGCCGCGCGCGCTGCAAAGCATGTGGGAAACCTGGCAGGAGATGCACGAGCCGGGTACCCGTCGCTCGCTGCGCGAATGGCTGCACGACAGCCAGATGGATTTGCACGATATCCACATCGGATACTCCTCCGGCACTTTCAGCCTGCAGGAACGTGCGTGGGCGGAACAGCTTTATCTGAGCATGTGTCACGAAGTGCAGAAACAGCTGGATCCGCAAAACCGCGCGCATCGTCCGATCATTGATGAACTGCAAGAGCGTATGGCGGACAAAATGTACGTCAACTTCTCGCTGTTCCAGTCAATGCCGGATGCGTGGGGGATCGATCAGCTGTTCCCGGTCCTGCCGCTGGAAGGGCTGGATCAGGTACCTGAACGTCGTGCGGTTCTGTTGGACATCACCTGTGATTCCGACGGCGCTATCGATCACTACATCGACGGCGATGGCATTGCGACCACCATGCCGATGCCAGAGTACGATCCGGATAACCCGCCGATGCTCGGTTTCTTTATGGTCGGCGCATATCAGGAGATCCTCGGCAACATGCACAACCTGTTTGGCGATACCGAAGCGGTGGACGTGTTTGTCTTCCCGGACGGCAGCGTAGAAGTTGAGCTGTCGGATGAAGGGGATACCGTGGCGGACATGCTGCAATATGTGCAGTTGGATCCGAAAACGCTGCTGACACACTTCCGCGATCAGGTGAAACAAACCGGCCTGGACGATGCGCTGCAGCAGCAGTTCCTCGAAGAGTTCGAAGCGGGTCTGTACGGCTATACGTATCTCGAAGACGAGTAATGGCTGATGCCCGGACGACTTGAACCTGGGCAATTAAGCAGCGATAATTTACTCAATTACTGTGTTTACGAATCAAACCCTTTCTCGTCGGGCCTAACGACGCGGGAGGGTTTTTTTATATCGACGAATAAGAGGTTTTTGCCATGAGCACCTTAGGTCATCAGTACGATAACTCCCTGGTTTCAAACGCCTTTGGTTTCCTGCGTTTGCCAATGAATTTCCAGCCGTATGACAGCGATGCCGACTGGGTGATCACTGGCGTGCCGTTTGACATGGCGACGTCCGGTCGCGCGGGCGGACGTCACGGCCCGGCGGCGATCCGTCAGGTGTCAACGAATCTGGCCTGGGAACACAACCGCTTCCCGTGGAATTTCGACATGCGTGAGCGCCTGAACGTGGTGGACTGCGGCGACCTGGTTTACGCTTTTGGCGACGCGCGTGAAATGAGTGAAAAACTGCAGGCGCACGCCGAGAAACTGCTGGCAGCCGGTAAACGGATGCTGTCGTTTGGCGGCGACCACTTTGTGACGCTGCCGCTGCTGCGCGCGCACGCGAAACACTTTGGCAAAATGGCGCTGGTCCATTTCGATGCCCACACCGACACCTATGCGAATGGCTGTGAGTTCGACCATGGCACCATGTTCTACACTGCGCCGAACGAAGGGTTGATCGATCCGAATCACTCCGTGCAGATCGGCATTCGTACAGAATTCGACAAAGACAACGGCTTTACCGTGCTGGACGCCTGTCAGGTGAATGATCGCGGCGTTGATGACATCATCGCTCAGGTGAAACAGATTGTCGGCGACATGCCGGTCTATCTGACCTTTGATATCGACTGCCTGGATCCGGCATTCGCGCCGGGGACCGGTACGCCAGTGATTGGCGGTCTGACTTCCGATCGCGCCATCAAGCTGGTGCGCGGCCTGAAAGATCTGAACATCGTAGGGATGGACGTGGTGGAAGTGGCGCCGGCTTACGATCAGTCAGAAATCACCGCCCTGGCGGCGGCAACGCTGGCGCTGGAGATGCTGTACATTCAGGCAGCGAAGAAAGGCGAGTAACGGGTTTCGGGCTATTTTACTCGCCATTTTGAACCCGGGCAGTGCTCGCCATCCTCACGTACTCCGTGTACGCTCCGGTGGCTGTGCGCTGTCCAGGCTCAAACTGGCTTCGCCAATAACGCCCGATCACCGGACTAAATTTGTAGTTCTGTAGTTCTGTAGGCCGGATAAGGCGCTTACGCCATCATCCGGCACGCTTGAATGTTACTTAATCCCGTCTGCTTTCATACGATCGCGAATATGTTGCGCACGTTCTGCGGAGGCCGGGTGATCGTCAAACATTGAGCTTTGACGACCTTCTTCCAGTTTCGCCAGTTTTTCGAAGCTGGTGGCAAGACCCGCCGGGCTGATACCGCGTTTGCGCAACAAATCGTACGAGTAGTCGTCCGCTTCCGCTTCCTGACGCTGGGAGAACTGCGAGTTCACCAGTTTTTCCCCCAGATCGCCGAGCTGTGATTGCGACAGGCTGCCGACGATCCCACCCGCTGAGGCTGCGGCTGCACGAACGGCGTTAGTGCCCAGCGCCACCTGCATACCTTTCTTCACGTGTCCGAGCGCAACGTGACCCATTTCATGGCCAATCACGGCTTCGACTTCGTTGTCCGTCATCATGTCCATCAGGCCGCTATAGACACGAATACAGCCGTTCGCCATCGCGAAGGCATTCACGTCTTTCGCCATGTAGACCTTGTAGTTGACCGCTTGTCCGTTGATGTTATCGCCGAGCGCCGTGGCGATTTTGTTCAGGCGCTTCGCGTACTCGCTGCCGGCTGGCGCGATAGTCGCTTTACCATCCATTTCCGTACAGGCCTGGTTGCTTAACGCGATAACCTGCGTGTCGCTCAGACTGTAGGCCTGAAAAGCCTCGGCCCCTGAGGAGAGCAGTCCATTGGAATTCATATTCTGGCAGCCGGTCAACACCGTCGCCATGCCCATAGCAAGCAGTAACGCGCGAATCTTCATGTTGTTTCTTCCACACGAAATGAGGATTGTTCTAAAAGTGCGCGATTTACAGATGAATCCGCGCTCTCGCTAAGTATAAAGAAAAGAACAACAAGCGGGCGAGCAGATTGCGCAACATGCGAGTGTGATCCGGAGATTTCTGAAGCGGCAAAAGGATGCTCCATGTACATGACACGCGGCTTGGGTTACATTGTTGGCACTTTTTTCCGGCGTAGCCCAAAACGCGCTGTCGTCAAGTCGTTGCGGGTATGGCCTTCATCATCCGATCTGGAGTCAAAATGTCCTCACGTAAAGAGCTTGCCAATGCTATTCGTGCGCTGAGCATGGACGCAGTACAGAAAGCCAAATCCGGTCATCCGGGTGCCCCGATGGGTATGGCTGACATTGCCGAAGTCCTGTGGCGTGATTTCCTGAACCACAACCCGAGCAACCCGTCCTGGGCCGATCGTGACCGTTTCGTACTGTCTAACGGCCACGGCTCCATGTTGATTTACAGCCTGCTGCACCTCACCGGTTACGATCTGCCGATGTCTGAGCTGCAGAACTTCCGTCAGCTGCATTCCAAAACTCCGGGCCACCCGGAAGTGGGTTACACCGCCGGTGTGGAAACCACTACCGGTCCGCTGGGTCAGGGTATTGCGAACGCGGTCGGTATGGCTATCGCTGAAAAAACACTGGCTGCGCAGTTTAACCGTCCGGGCCATGACATCGTTGATCACTACACCTATGCGTTCATGGGCGACGGCTGCATGATGGAAGGTATCTCTCACGAGGTATGCTCTCTGGCCGGTACGCTGAAGCTGGGCAAACTGGTCGCGTTCTACGATGACAACGGTATCTCTATCGACGGTCACGTTGAAGGTTGGTTCACTGACGATACCGCTAAACGTTTCGAAGCGTACGGCTGGCACGTCGTACGAGGTGTTGATGGTCACGACGCTGACGCTATCAAACGCGCAGTCGAAGAAGCGCGTGCGGTGACCGACAAACCGTCCCTGCTGATGTGCAAAACCATCATCGGTTTCGGTTCCCCGAACAAAGCGGGTACCCACGACTCCCACGGCGCGCCGCTGGGCGACGCAGAAATCGCACTGACCCGCGAACAGTTGGGCTGGAAATACGCGCCGTTCGAAATCCCGTCTGAAATCTACGCTCAGTGGGATGCGAAAGAAGCCGGCCAGGCGAAAGAGTCTGCCTGGAACGAGAAATTTGCCGCCTACGCGAAAGCCTTCCCGCAGGAAGCTGCTGAGTTCACCCGTCGTATGAAAGGTGAAATGCCGTCTGATTTCGACGCAAAAGCGAACGAGTTTATTGCTAAGCTGCAGGCGAACCCGGCGAAAATCGCCAGCCGTAAAGCGTCTCAGAATGCAATCGAAGCCTTTGGTCCGTTGCTGCCAGAATTCCTCGGCGGCTCTGCTGACCTGGCGCCGTCTAACCTGACGCTGTGGTCGGGTTCTAAAGCGATCAACGAAGATGCTGCCGGTAACTATATCCATTACGGCGTACGCGAATTCGGTATGACCGCGATTGCCAACGGTATCTCCCTGCACGGTGGTTTCCTGCCGTACACCTCCACCTTCCTGATGTTCGTGGAATATGCCCGTAACGCGGTACGCATGGCTGCGCTGATGAAACAGCGTCAGGTGATGGTTTACACCCACGACTCCATCGGTCTGGGCGAAGATGGCCCGACTCACCAGCCGGTAGAGCAGGTGGCTTCTCTGCGCGTCACGCCGAACATGAGCACCTGGCGTCCGTGTGACCAGGTTGAATCCGCCGTGGCGTGGAAGTACGGCGTTGAGCGTCAGGACGGCCCGACCGCGCTGATCCTCTCCCGTCAGAACCTGGCACAGCAGGAACGTACTGAAGAGCAACTGGCGAACATCGCGCGCGGTGGCTACGTATTGAAAGATTGTGCAGGCCAGCCTGAGCTTATCTTCATCGCGACCGGTTCTGAAGTTGAGCTGGCGGTTGCCGCATGGGACAAACTGACCGCAGAAGGCGTGAAAGCGCGCGTGGTCTCCATGCCATCTACTGACGCGTTCGACAAGCAGGATGCGGCTTACCGTGAATCCGTACTGCCGAAAGCGGTTACCGCTCGCGTGGCAGTGGAAGCCGGTATCGCTGACTACTGGTTCAAGTACGTGGGTCTGAACGGCGCGATCGTCGGCATGACCACCTTCGGTGAATCTGCTCCGGCAGAGCTGCTGTTCGAAGAGTTCGGCTTCACCGTCGACAACGTTGTCGCGAAAGCAAAAGCACTGCTGTAATCATCATTACAACAGTCTCTAACGGGTCGCTTCGGCGGCCCGTTATCATCTGGGACGGTATTTATTTTCACTCAGGCAAGGGGTTGTTGTCGATCTGCTTCACAAAAATGATATTTTGTGGATTACCAAAATTGTAATGCGAGTCACATAATTGCTCTTGCTATTTTTATTTCTATTTGTAGTTGATTGTTTTTTAATGATTTAAATTATTCCCCCTTTTCCCTGTCTCTGTTTTCCCCTCGATTGCTTTCATTTTGCCGCACGCGTATTTTGTTTTTAGCGAGACGCTGTACCCTAAAAATAAAATAAGGACAATTTATGCGGTTGATTGACTATTTTCCGGAAGCTTCTATTTCAATAAAAGCGGTGGCAAAGAACTGGCAGGAAGCTATTGATTTTTCCATGGCATCGTTGCTGGCAAATCATTATGTGAATGCCAATTATATCCAGGCTATAAAAGATTCGACGATCAACAATGGTCCTTATTATATTCTGGCTCCCGGTGTGGCGATGCCTCATGCTCGTCCGGAATGCGGCGCGCTAAAAACAGGCATGTCATTAACGCTACTTAAACAGGAAGTACAATTTGCCGACGATGACGAACCCGTAAAATTACTTATTGGGTTATCAGCGGCAAATGCCGATTCACATATCGGCGCTATCCAGGCTTTAAGCGAACTATTATGTGAAGAGGAAAACCTCGCAGCATTATTTGCTGCTAAATCAGAAAAACAGCTGGCGGATATTATCGCCCGCGCATAATCATTTTCTCCTCGACAGGATATTATCATGGAACACAAGTCTGCTCGTGCAAAGGTCCAGGCTTTTGGGGGATTTTTGACTGCAATGGTCATCCCTAATATCGGTGCTTTTATTGCCTGGGGTTTTATTACTGCATTATTTATTCCGACAGGGTGGATGCCCAATGAGCATTTCGCCAAAATAGTCGGTCCGATGATTACCTATTTATTACCCGTCATGATTGGCTCCACCGGTGGACATCTGGTAGGTGGGAAGCGCGGGGCGGTGATGGGGGGGATCGGTACCATCGGCGTGATTATTGGCGCAGATATCCCGATGTTCCTCGGTTCCATGATTATGGGGCCACTGGGTGGTCTGGTGATTAAATACATTGACCGACTGCTGGACCAGCGTATTCCCGCAGGCTTTGAGATGGTGATTAATAACTTCTCATTAGGCATTGCCGGAATGATGTTGTGCCTGCTGGGGTTTGAAGTCATTGGCCCGGCGGTCCTCATTGCCAATAACTTTGTGAAAGAGTGTATTGAATCACTGGTACATGCAGGTTATCTACCGCTGCTTTCACTAATTAATGAACCCGCGAAAATCCTCTTTCTGAATAATGCCATCGATCAGGGGGTCTATTATCCGCTGGGAATGCAGCAAGCCTCGGAGACAGGAAAATCCATCTTTTTCATGGTGGCCTCAAACCCTGGTCCCGGTTTAGGTTTACTGCTGGCGTTTACCTTCTTTGGTAAAGGGATGGCAAAGAAATCTGCACCCGGCGCCATGATTATCCATTTTCTGGGCGGCATTCACGAACTCTACTTCCCGTACGTGCTGATGAAGCCACTGACCCTGGTGGGCATGATTGCCGGGGGAATGAGCGGAACATGGGTGTTTAACCTGTTAGGCGGTGGCCTGGTTGCGGGTCCGAGCCCAGGGTCGATTTTCGCTTACCTGGCATTGACGCCTAAAGGCTCTTTCCTGGCCACGATTGCGGGCGTCACGGCGGGAACCGTAGTGACTTTTATCATCACCTCATTGATCCTGAAAATGGAAAGAAATGGTCTGGCCGAGAGTGAAGAGACGTTCAGTGATTCCGCCAAAGCTGTCAAAGCCATGAAGCAGGAAGGCAGTTTTTCATATCGCCATGTCAAACGTATCGCCTTTGTGTGTGATGCGGGAATGGGGTCCAGTGCGATGGGGGCGACGACGTTTCGTAAGCGCCTGGAAAAAGCCGGGTTGTCTATCGATGTCAAACATTACGCCATCGAAAATGTCCCTGACGATGCCGATATTATCGTGACGCACGCCAGTCTCGAGGGCCGCGTTAAACGAGTCAGTCATAAGCCTCTGGTGTTGATTAAAAATTATATTGGCGACCCGCTGCTTGACGATTTATTTAATCACTTAACGTCGAATTAGCATTTCTGGTTCCTGGAGTTAATATGAAAACGAAAGTGGCTGCAATATATGGCAAACAAGATGTACGTATCCGTGAGTTTGAATTACCTGAAATTACGGATAATGAACTGTTAGTCAGCGTGATTTCCGACAGCGTATGTTTATCTACCTGGAAGGCCGCGACATTAGCCAGTGAACATAAACGTGTTCCTGATGATCTGGAAAATCATCCGGTGATTACCGGTCACGAATGTGCCGGGATCATTGTTGAAGTAGGTAAAAATTTAACCGGGAAATATAAAAAAGGGCAACGTTTTGTTTTACAACCCGCAATGGGATTGCCGAGCGGCTATTCCGCGGGATACAGCTACGAATATTTCGGTGGTAATGCCACGTATATGATTATCCCTGAAATTGCGATAAATCTGGGATGCGTATTGCCATACCACGGTTCTTATTTTGCGGCCGCCTCGCTGGCGGAACCGATGTGTTGCATCATTGGTGCCTATAAAGCGAATTATCATACGACGCCTTATGTGTATGAGCACCGAATGGGGATTAAGCCCGGCGGCAATATTGCGCTTTTAGCCTGCGCCGGGCCAATGGGGATCGGTGCGATTGATTATGCCATTAACGGCGGGATCCAACCGGCACGCGTGGTGGTGGTGGATATTGATGAAACGCGTCTGGAGCAGGCTAAAAAACTCCTGCCAGTCGAACTGGCCGCACGCAAGGGAATCGAACTCACCTATGTGAATTCGTCCGGTATGGCCGACCCCGCGACGCAACTGCGCGAATTAACGGGCGGCGCCGGGTTCGATGACGTTTTTGTCTATGCCGCCGTGCCAGCCGTCGTGGAGATGGCTGACGATCTTCTGGCAGAAGATGGCTGTCTGAACTTCTTTGCCGGTCCGACGGATAGTCGTTTCAAGGTGCCGTTTAATTTCTACAACGTGCATTACAACAGTACTCACGTAGTCGGAACCTCTGGCGGTTCCACTGAGGACATGAAAGAGGCGATTGCACTGAGTGCGACGGGCCAGCTTCAGCCATCGTTTATGGTGACCCATATTGGTGGTCTCGATGCAGTGCCCGATACCGTTCTGAATTTGCCGGATATTCCAGGCGGCAAGAAGCTTATCTATAACGGTGTGACGATGCCGCTGACGGCAATTGCTGATTTCGCTGAGAAAGGCAAAACCGATCCGTTATTCAGAGAACTGGCGCGTCTTGTGGAGGAGACACACGGAATCTGGAATGAGAAAGCAGAAAAGTATCTGCTGGCGCAGTTTGGCGTGGATATCGGGGAGGCGGCGGCATGAAGTCGTTGGCATGGCCGCTGTTTCGCATCACGGAGCAGGCAGCGCTGGCTGCCTGGCCGCAAACCGGCTGCGGCGATAAGAACAAAATAGATGGACTGGCAGTGAGTGCGATGCGCACGGCCTTGAATGACATCGCTATTCGCGGGCGCATCGTCATTGGTGAGGGCGAGATTGATCACGCGCCGATGCTGTGGATTGGCGAAGAGGTTGGCAGCGGCAGCGGGCCAGAGGTTGATATCGCGGTCGATCCTATTGAAGGCACCCGGATGGTTGCGATGGGGCAGAGCAATGCGCTGGCGGTGATGGCGTTTGCGCCGCGGGGAAGCTTGTTACATGCCCCTGATATGTACATGAAAAAGCTGGTTGTTAACCGGCAGGCGAAAGGGGTGATTAACCTGGCGCGGCCCCTGGCGGATAATCTGCGTCAGGTGGCGAAAGCGCTGGGCAAACCGCTGGACCGACTGCGCATGGCCACGCTGGATAAACCGCGGCTTCAGCCAGCGATTGCCGAAGCCACGCAGTTGGGGGTGAAAGTCTTTGCCCTGTCTGATGGTGATGTGGCCGCCAGTGTTCTGGCCTGTTTACAGGATAACCCTTATGACCTGATGTATACCATTGGCGGTGCACCAGAAGGCGTGATTTCCGCCTGTGCGGTGAAAGCGTTGGGGGGGGATATGCAGGCCGAGCTGATCGATTTTTGTGAAGCGAAAGGCGACACCGAAGAGCATCGTCTTATCGCCGCCCTGGAGCGCCAGCGCTGCGCGGAAATGGGCGTCGAGGTCAATCGGATCTATACGCTCGATGAACTGGTAGCGGGACATGACGTTCTCTTCAGCGCGACCGGAGTGACCGGCGGCGATCTTGTGAATGGGATCCAACAGGTTGCAAAGGGGGTGCGTACGCAAACTTTACTGATCGGCGGCGCGGATCGAACGTGTAATATAATAGACTCTCTGCATTCATGGTGATTGATCGGGAAACAAATGACGACGCTGACAGAAGACGATGTGCTGGAGCAACTGGATGCTCAAAATAACTTACTTTCGTTTATGACGACGGCACATTCCATTTTGCTACAGGGCATTAAGCGCTTTCTGCCGTCGCTATTTGTCGATAACGATGAAGAGATTGTGGAATATGCAGTGAAGCCGTTACTTGCCCAGAGTGGGCCGCTTGATGATATTGACGTTGCGCTGCGCCTGATTTATGCGCTGGGAAAAATGGATAAATGGCTTTATGCCGATATTACGCATTTTTCGCAGTTTTATCAGTACGTCAGCGAACGGGATGAGATCCCGGGATTTGCCGATGACATCACCTGGGATTTTATCAGCAACGTCAACAGTATTACCCGCAATACGACCTTATATAGTGCGCTGGAGTCGATGAAATTTGCCGACTTTGCGGCGTGGTCTGAGGTGCGTTTTTCCGGAATGGTCAAGACGGCAATGACGCTGGCGGTAACGTCAATTTTAAAGGAATTAACACCGTGAAAATCGGACTGATGGTCAACGGGTTGCGGGTTGAAGCCCATTATCATGATGATGAGATAGAGAACGTTCATAAGCCGTTATTACAGCGACTGGCAAACGTCCATTCCGCGAACGCCAGACGACGCACCGTTGTGTTTCTGAGTGCGCCGCCCGGGACCGGAAAATCCACACTGACCACGTTCTGGGAGTGGCTTTCTCGTCAGGAACCCTCTTTGCCGGCGATCCAGACGCTCCCGATGGATGGTTTCCATCATTACAATGACTGGCTGGACACGCACCATCTGCGTGCGTACAAAGGGGCACCAGAGACGTTTGACGTTGAAAAACTGGCGCAGAATCTGCGACAGATTAGAGAAGGCGAAGGGACCTGGCCGCAATATGATCGGCAAAAGCACGATCCGGTCGAAGACGCGATTGTGGTGAGCGCGCCGATTGTCATTGTGGAAGGGAACTGGCTGCTGCGGGATGACGAGAGATGGCGGGCGCTGGCGGCGTTCTGCGATTTTTCCCTGTTTATTCGCGCGCCAGCGGAGGCCCTGCGTGCGCGACTGGTGGGGCGCAAGCTGGCTGGAGGATTATCGCCAGCCGATGCCGAGGCGTTTTACGAACGCACAGACGGACCGAATGTTGAGCGAGTGCTGCGCGAGAGTCGTCCTGCTAGTCTGCTACTGGAGATGAATGCCACTGGGGAATACCGTCTCGCCTGATGATAAATTATTCCAGCTAAGACGTGATGATTATTACGGCTTACTGGAATAATTACCCCCGTTCGTAGCGGGTAAAATGTGATGCAGGTCATATAGCTGGCTTAATCGTCTGGACAATCATTCCTTTTATTCCCCGTTTCGCTTATTCTAGCTGAAGCGTTTCAGTCGATTAAATGTTCGACAAATAATCAATCAGTCGCAGTTTGCGACAGGTAAGGTTTCCCTGAACGATGCGCTGGATTACTCTGTCAGCCACATCTGAATCGGGATAGCCTTGCAGGAGATCTATGACCGTACGCGTAGCGATTAATGGCTTCGGTCGCATCGGACGTAATGTGGTTCGTGCTTTATATGAATCCGGACGTCGGGCGGAAATCACCGTGGTGGCAATCAATGAACTGGCGGATGCTTCAGGCATGGCGCATTTGTTGAAATATGACACCAGCCATGGACGTTTTGCATGGGACGTTCGCCAGGAGCGTGAGCAGCTCATAGTTGGCGACGACGCGATTCGCATTCTGCATGAGTCTTCGCTTGAGGCGCTTCCGTGGCGCGAGCTCGGCGTTGATATCGTACTGGACTGTACGGGCGTCTACGGGAACCGCGAACACGGCGAGGCGCATATCGCCGCTGGCGCGAAGAAAGTGCTCTTTTCACATCCTGGCAGCAACGATCTCGACGCCACCGTGGTATTTGGCGTCAATCAGGATCAACTGCGCGCGGACCACCGCATCGTCTCCAATGCTTCGTGTACCACGAATTGTATTATTCCCATTATCAAATTATTGGATGATGCCTATGGCATAGAGTCCGGTACGGTGACGACCATTCACTCCGCGATGCACGACCAGCAGGTGATTGATGCGTACCATTCTGACCTGCGTCGGACGCGCGCGGCGAGTCAGTCGATCATTCCGGTCGATACCAAACTGGCGGCAGGTATCACCCGAATTTTCCCGCAGTTTAACGATCGTTTTGAAGCGATTGCGGTGCGGGTACCGACGATAAACGTCACGGCAATCGACTTAAGCGTTACGGTGATGAAGCCAGTAAAAGCCAATGAAGTCAACCAGTTGCTGCAAAAAGCGGCACAAGGTGCATTTCATGATATAGTTGACTATACGGAATTACCGTTGGTCTCCGTCGATTTTAATCACGACCCGCATAGCGCCATTGTTGATGGTACACAAACGCGGGTCAGTGGCGCGCACCTTATTAAGACACTGGTCTGGTGTGACAATGAATGGGGCTTTGCTAACAGAATGCTCGACACCACGTTAGCGATGGCTGCAAAAGGTTTCAGGTAGGGCGCAAGGGCGTCTGCAAAACTTTATCAAGAATCAACGAGAGGATTCACCATGTCTGTAATCAAGATGACCGATTTGGATCTTGCTGGTAAACGTGTTTTTATCCGTGCGGATCTGAACGTACCAGTTAAAGAAGGGAAAGTGACCAGCGATGCGCGTATCCGTGCTTCTCTGCCGACCATCGAACTGGCCCTGAAACAAGGCGCTAAAGTGATGGTGACTTCCCACCTGGGTCGTCCTACCGAAGGCGAGTACAACGAAGAATTCTCTCTGCTGCCGGTTGTTAATTACCTGAAAGACAAACTGTCTAACCCGGTTCGCCTGGTAAAAGATTACCTCGACGGCGTTGAAGTCGCTGCCGGTGAACTGGTGGTGCTGGAAAACGTTCGCTTCAACAAAGGCGAGAAGAAAGACGACGAAGCGCTGTCCAAAAAATACGCTGCGCTGTGTGATGTGTTCGTGATGGACGCATTTGGTACGGCTCACCGTGCACAGGCTTCCACTCACGGTATCGGCAAATTTGCTGACGTCGCATGTGCCGGTCCGCTGCTGGCTGCAGAACTGGATGCGCTGGGTAAAGCGCTGAAAGAGCCGGCTCGTCCGATGGTCGCTATCGTGGGCGGTTCTAAAGTTTCCACCAAACTGACCGTTCTGGATTCCCTGTCCAAAATCGCTGATCAGCTGATCGTTGGCGGCGGCATCGCGAACACCTTCGTTGCCGCTCAGGGCCACAATGTGGGCAAATCCCTGTACGAAGCCGATCTGGTTGACGAAGCCAAACGTCTGCTGACCACGTGCGATATCCCGGTTCCGACTGACGTTCGCGTCGCGACCGAGTTCTCTGAAAGCGCTGCCGCCACGCTGAAATCCGTCAACGACGTGAAAGAAGACGAGCAGATCCTGGATATCGGCGACGCTTCTGCACAACAGCTGGCTGAAATCCTGAAGAATGCAAAAACCATTCTGTGGAACGGCCCGGTTGGCGTGTTTGAATTCCCGAACTTCCGTAAAGGAACTGAAATCGTAGCTAACGCAATTGCTGACAGCGACGCGTTCTCTATCGCAGGCGGCGGTGACACGCTGGCGGCTATTGACCTGTTCGGTATTGCTGACAAAATCTCCTACATCTCCACTGGCGGTGGCGCATTCCTCGAATTCGTGGAAGGTAAAGTTCTGCCTGCCGTAGCGATGCTCGAAGAGCGCGCTAAGAAGTAAGACACTCATGGGCAGGGAAACCTGCCCAATTTTCAGCGCGCTTAAGTGGCACGCACCCCTTTCCAAGGCCGAAGATACAGGACTCGTAACATGTCTAAAATTTTTGATTTCGTAAAACCTGGCGTTATCACCGGTGATGACGTACAGAAAGTTTTCCAGGTAGCAAAAGAAAACAACTTCGCTCTGCCAGCAGTTAACTGCGTCGGTACCGACTCTATCAACGCCGTTCTGGAAACCGCTGCAAAAGTTAAAGCGCCGGTTATCGTACAGTTCTCCAACGGTGGCGCTGCGTTCATCGCGGGTAAAGGCGTGAAAACTGACGTTCCTCAGGGTGCGGCAATCCTGGGCGCGATCTCTGGTGCGCACCACGTACATCAGATGGCTGAGCACTACGGTGTTCCGGTTATCCTGCACACTGACCACTGCGCGAAGAAACTGCTGCCGTGGATCGACGGTCTGCTGGACGCAGGTGAAAAACACTTCGCGGCGACCGGTAAACCGCTGTTCTCTTCTCATATGATCGACCTGTCTGAAGAGTCACTGGAAGAGAATATCGAAATCTGCTCCAAATACCTGGCGCGCATGTCCAAAATGGGCATGACCCTGGAAATCGAACTGGGTTGCACCGGTGGTGAAGAAGATGGTGTGGACAACAGCCACATGGACGCTTCTGCCCTGTACACCCAGCCGGAAGATGTGGATTACGCGTACACCGAGCTGAGCAAAATCAGCCCGCGTTTCACTATCGCGGCTTCTTTCGGTAACGTACACGGCGTTTACAAGCCGGGTAACGTGGTTCTGACCCCGACCATCCTGCGCGACTCTCAGGACTATGTTTCTAAGAAACACAACCTGCCGCACAACAGCCTGAACTTCGTCTTCCACGGTGGTTCCGGTTCTACCGCTCAGGAAATCAAAGATTCCGTAAGCTACGGTGTAGTCAAAATGAACATCGATACCGATACCCAATGGGCGACCTGGGAAGGTGTTCTGAACTACTACAAAGCGAATGAAGCGTATCTGCAGGGTCAGTTGGGCAACCCGAAAGGCGAAGATCAGCCGAACAAGAAATACTACGATCCGCGCGTATGGCTGCGTGCTGGCCAGACTTCCATGATCACGCGTCTGGAACAGGCTTTCAAAGAACTGAACGCAATTGACGTTCTGTAATGTAGCCTGCTGATTGTAAAAAGGCTTCCTTCGGGAAGCCTTTTTTGCGTGGTTGCCGGAGAATCTCGCCATCCGACAATGCCAAACGGCAGGGGGTTACTGCGTCACGCAGGTACCTTTCTCGCCTGTGAGTATCTGCGGTGCATCTTTCAGCGCGCCAATAAACGCCGAACGCCCGGTTTGCTTAACAAACTGGATCACCGCCGCCGCTTTTGGTCCCATTGCGCCATCCGGTGCCGCAAACGGCGCCAACTCTTCGGTTGTGACATGTCGTAACGCGCGCGCCTGTGGAGTACCCCAGTGTTCATAGACGGCATCGGCATCGGTCAGGATCAGCAGATGATCGGCGTTGATGGTATTCGCCAACACCGCAGCTGTCAGATCTTTGTCGATCACCGCTTCAGTACCCACGTATCCGTTACCCTGAGCTACCACCGGAACGCCGCCACCGCCACAGCAAATCACCGTATGCCCTGCTTCCATCAGCATCTGGATGGCCTCGCCGTCGAGGATGTTTTGCGGTATCGGTGAGGGAACGACCCGTCGAATGTATTGTCCATCCGCCTTCATCGTCCAGCCATAGCGTTGTTCCAGTTCAGCTTGTTGATCCGGTTGATAGACGGGCCCTATGTACTTACCCGGAGTGGCAAACGCCTCATCCTGCGGGTCTACTTCTACACGTGTCATCAGCGTGGTCACGGGGCAACCCCCCGTATTTTGCGTCAGCGCCTGGGCGATGGCGGCGCCAATCATTCCCTGGCTTTCAGCCACCAGTATATCAAGCGGCCAGGCGGGTGATTCCGTGTAGGCCGCGTTCTGCAACGCCAGCAACCCGACCTGAGGCCCGTTTCCGTGAACAATCACCAGTTGAAAATCGCGAGCCAGCGTCGCTACCCGTTGCGCAAAAACCTGAATGCTGCGTTGTTGGTTTTCCGCACTCAATATCTCTCCGCGCTGTAATAATGCATTCCCACCCAGTGCAATGACTAGTTTCTTTTTCATTATGACCTCAATGTGCAAAATATCTCGTGGTCAAAATAACGTTCCGGTTTTTTTATAATGTGACTTATTCGACAGCTTATTGACTGATAAAAATAACGCGTTAATTAGGATTGTTTTTAATTACTTTGTTTAAAATATTTAAAAAATGATTGTTAGACTTTTTTTAATAATGTTGCGGTCAGTTCCCAGGAATTTATAACAATGGATTTTGTGTGACTTTGCTCAAACGAAATGATGTCGCGGCCCGATATGGTGAGCAGAGTTAAAACATCAAGCCTCATCAATCGTCAGATAATATGAGGTGTTCAACGGTAAATATTACCGGGAGATTGCTTATGTCTGAATCATGTGAAGTGACTGAGGTCACGAAGAAAAAAGGAATACCGGCCTGGTGGGTGACCATTTTCCTGTTCTGGCTGGGGTGGATTTTCATGTACGCCGACCGGACGGTATTGAACCCGGTGATGGGTGAACTGGAAAAAGAGTTTGGCCTAAGTGGAACGCAATTAGGCATTCTTAATTCTGTGTTTTATTTTTCTTATGCGTTATTACAGGTCCCGGCCGGAATACTGGGTGATAAAATCGGTAAGAAAAAAGTGCTGGTGCCTGGGTTTATTCTCTTTGGCGTTTTCACGGCCGTTACCGGTTGGGCAAAAAGTTGGTACACGCTGCTGTTTGCCCGCGTTGTCACGGGCGCGGGAGAAGGGACCTATTACGGTCCACAGTACGGCCTTTCTTCCGAGCAAATCCCTAAAAAATATCGCTCGCTCGGCAGCGCAATCATCAATAGCGGCATGGCCTTCGGTATTGCGCTGGGACTGATGACCTCAAGCTGGCTGGTGTACGATCAGGGCCATTCATGGCAGATGCCGTTCTACGCGATGGCGGTTCCTTCAGTACTGGTGGGGATTGCGATCTGGCTGTTTGTGAAAGAAAAGAAACGCACTGTAGATACCGACGGACAGCCGGTAAAAAAAGGCAAATTCAGCGATCTCTTGAAAAACCGCAACCTCGTTCTGACCTATATCATGGTGTTCTGTAGCCTGTTTGGTTTCTTCGTTATTCTGACCTGGCTTCCCTATTATCTGCAAAATGAACGTGGTATTGCCGGTAGCGAAACCGGGTTTATTTCTTCGCTGGTCGCCTGGATTTCAATCCCCGGCGCGCTGTTATTCTCCAGCCTGTCTGACAAATTAGGTAAGCGCAAACCGTTAATTATGTTCCTCGTCCCGGTGGCGATCATCAGCATGCTGTCCATTGTCTGGATGCCAAACATGACTGGCGTGATTGTCGCCCTGTGTATTTACGGTCTCGTCGGCAAACTGGCACTGGATCCCGTGCTGGTTGCGCTGGTTGCCGATAGCGTTGATGAAAATAATTACAGCACCGCGTTTGGCTTATTTAATTTTATCGGCATGAGCTCTTCTATTCTTGCTCCCATTATTGCTGGCGCGGCGCGCGATATTACGGGCAGCCTGGCATCCAGTTTTTATGTGTCAGCCATTCTGTTAGCGATTGGATTGGTTGCGATGCTGTTTTTGAAAGAAAAACGTACATAAGAGGTAGCGGTAATGATTTACGCCTTTATTAAAAAGGGAAGCTTTCAGGACTCCGTCAGCCTGATGATCATTTCCCGGAAATTAAGTGAGCGACCGGAAGTTGACCAGGTTTCCGTCATGATGGGAACGCCAGCGAATAAAGCGATGCTGGATTCTACGGGCTTCTGGCATGACGATTTTGTCGAGGCTACACCGAACGATATTTGTGTGGCGGTACGAACGCATGACGAGCAACCGGAGATCCTCGAATTAATCCGCGAACAGCTGGAAAAAGAGTTAAGCGCAATTGCCAGCGCCTCGGGCGGTTCACAGCAACTGCTGAAGGCGCGTCGCTGGGAGAGCGCGTGCCAGAAATTACCGCAGGCTAATCTGCTGCTGGTTTCGGTTGCCGGGGAGTATGCGACCTCCGTAGCGAAAGAGGGGCTGTTGGCCGGTAAAAACGTGATGATGTTTTCCGATAACGTACCGCTTGAGCAGGAAGTTGAGCTGAAAACGTTGGCCCGCGAAAAAGGGCTGATTGTGATGGGGCCGGACTGCGGGACGGCGATGATTGCCGGTAGCCCACTGGCATTCGCGAACGTGTTGCCCGACGGTGGAATTGGTGTAATCGGGGCGTCCGGAACGGGCATTCAGGAGGTCACCTCTCAGATTGCGCTGCACCAACAGGGGATCAGCCATGCCATCGGTTTGGGGGGACGCGATCTGAGTGCGGAAGTGGGAGGCATCAGTGCGTTAACGGCGCTGGAGATGCTGGCTGCTGATGATGCCACGCGGGTGATCGCGTTTGTCTCTAAACCGCCGTCGCCGCAGGTCAGAACCCGCATTATCAATGCGATGCAAAAGGTCGGTAAACCGGTGGTCGCGCTCTTTCTCGGGAATAAGCCGGAACAACGCCGTGAGGGGAATGTCTGGCTGGCGAATTCGCTCTCAGATGCCGCCCAACTGGCCGTGTTGCTGATGCGAGTGGCTCAGCAGCGCCTGATTCAACCCGAGGTGGCTGGCAAAGGCATTTATGGGCTGTATGCCGGCGGAACGCTCGCGGCTGAAGCGGCGATGTTGCTTTCGGCCGGGCTGGGTGTGCCAGTGAGTGAAAGCCACGCTGCTGGCGTCATGCTCGACGCGCAGGGCCATCGCATTGTCGATCTGGGAGATGACAGCTACACGTTGGGCAGACCACACCCGATGATTGACCCGACAACTCGCAGTATTGAAATCGAAAAGCTGGCAGCGATGCCGGACGTGGGCGTGCTGCTGCTGGATGTGGTGCTGGGCTATGGCGCCTGTGCTGATCCGGCGGGCGCCGTTGTTGAGGCTGTCGAGCAGGTTCGCGCAACGCGAAACGCGCCGCTGGTCACCATCGCCACCCTCACCGGAACCGATGCCGACCCACAGGGACGCAGTGGACAAACCGACATCCTGCGTGATGCAGGCATCGCCGTGGTGGAAACCCTGGAAGAGGCCGTGTTGCTCGCCATCAGTCTGACACATCATCAGGACTCTCGCCCATCCGTTGAACCTAATCCCTTGCTGGATGGCGTACAGGTGATCAATGCCGGACTGCGCAGTTTCGCGCTGGATCTGCAAAGCAGCGGCACGCCGGTTGTGCATTATCAGTGGGCGCCGATTGCCGGTGGCAATGCGCGTCTCGCCAGTTTACTCAAGCAGTTACATTAATTCAGAGGTACCGATATGTATTCATCAATTGCACAGGCCAACGACGCCATTATTGAACGCATCAAAGCCGCCCGCCCACATTGGGTTGCTGTCCGTCCTGCGAAAGAGGCGGTGGTTGAATTGTCCTCCGG
The DNA here is from genome assembly GCF_016906145.1 of Citrobacter sp. MGH 55. Taxonomy (NCBI): domain Bacteria; kingdom Pseudomonadati; phylum Pseudomonadota; class Gammaproteobacteria; order Enterobacterales; family Enterobacteriaceae; genus Citrobacter; species Citrobacter sp. MGH 55. The sequence goes on along the minus strand of NZ_CP070239.1, from coordinate 296,157 downwards.
GCGTAAATTGCTGCACGCCGGCCCGCCGATTGCCTGGGAAGCGATGACGGGACCCATGCGAGGTGCCTGTATCGGCGCATCGCTGTTTGAGGGGTGGGCGGCCAGTGAAGAGGAAGCTGTCAGTCTCCTGAATCAAGGCGAAGTGGAATTTATCCCGTGCCACCATGTTGGCGCCGTCGGCCCGATGGGCGGCATCACCTCTGCAAACATGCCAGTGCTGGTCGTACGTGACGTGGTGCATGGCAATCAGTCCTGTTGCAACCTGAACGAAGGGATCGGCAAAGTCATGCGTTTCGGCGCCTACGGTGAGGATGTGCAGACGCGTCTGCGCTGGATGCGCGATACGCTGGCACCGGTGTTACAGGAGGCCTTGTCGCGCATGGAGAACGGCGTGGATCTGACGGCGATGATGGCTCAGGCGATTACGATGGGGGACGAATTCCATCAGCGTAATATCGCGGCCTCGTCGTTACTGCTGCGCACGCTATCCCCTGTGATCGCCGGTCTTGATCGTCCGAAAGCCGAAATCATTGAGGTGCTGCAATTCCTGAGCGTGACCGATCAGTTCTTCCTTAACCTGGCGATGGCCTACAGCAAAGCGGTGATGGATGCGGCGGCAGTGATTAAAGCCGGTTCGGTGGTGACCGCAATGACGCGCAACGGACGTGAGTTCGGGATTCGCGTCAGCGGCACCGGCGACCGTTGGTTTACCGCGCCAGTGAATACGCCGCAGGGCTTGTTCTTTACCGGCTACAGTCAGGCTGACGCTAACCCGGATATCGGTGATAGCGCCATTACCGAGACGCTGGGCATTGGTGGCGCAGCCATGATTGCTGCACCTGGCGTGACGCGTTTCGTCGGTGCGGGCGGTATGGGGGCCGCGCTGGAAACCTCTGAGGAGATGGCGGAAATCTACCTCGCCAACAACCCTTTGTTCCAGATCCCGTCCTGGGATTTCAAAGGGGCGTGTCTGGGGCTGGATATCCGTCGTGTCGTGGAAACGGGGATTACGCCGCTGATCAACACCGGTATCGCTCACCGCGAAGCCGGAATCGGCCAGGTTGGTGCGGGGACCGTACGTGCACCGCTGCTGTGCTTTGAAAAAGCGTTGGAAGCGCTGGCGGAAGAGCATCACATCACGGCGTAACAGAAATGCCCGGTGGCGCTAACGCTCACCGGGCCTACGGATCGGTGTCACTCGTGGGCTGGATAAGGTGGCGCCGCGATCCGGCATTTCGGAGTAACCTATGTTCATTCTCAATGCCCTGGCCTGCGCCGGGCTTTATCGACTTCCAGAGGGTGAATGGACGCTGCACAGTCGCTTCTCACAGGCGATCAATTTCAGCCATGCCAACGGCGAATTACTGACGTTATACCGCTACGGTAAAGGCATGGGGCCGACCGGCGTGCTGTTGAGTCGTGCACAGTTCTCCCGCCTGACGACGGTTTCGCGCTTGTGCAAAACCGGGGATCTGCTGACCGGGCAGGGGGTGACCCTTCGCCCTCAGCGCCAGCTCAGGCTGCAACTGACTCCTTCTGCTATCGCACTGCTCGATCTGTCTTCCTGTGTTCAGCAAACCGGTCTGGGAGGTGCGCTCAACCAGCCACTCGATACCGTGGCGTGTTACCCGCAGATCGTCGCCGGGCTGGAGCGTTGGGCGAATGGTGCCGTGCCAGACTGGCGCTGGCTGATTGGACGAGGTCCCGGACTCACGCCCAGCGGTGATGATATGCTTACGGGAATGCTGGCGGTCTTTATTGCAGCCGGGATACCGGTTCACCTTTTTTTACCCCCGGCGGATCAACTTGCGCAGCTGACAACGTCGGTAAGCTGTAGCTATCTTAATAGTGCCAGAGTGGGCGAATTTTCGACGCCGGTGTTGGGGGTGATGCGCAGCTTGCAAACCGGGCGTGACGCAGGCCACGCACTTCGTCGTCTGCTCGCGGTGGGGCACACCTCCGGCGCTGACATGGTGTTAGGGATTGTGCTGGCGCAACGCTGGTTGCTGATGGCTGATGGCTGATGGCTGATGGCTGATGGCTGATGGCTGATGGCTGACTCAAGGGGAAAGCATGCTCGATCAGGAAACAATACGTACATTTATTCGGGTAGCTGAGACGGAGAGTTTTTCCCGTGCGGCCAGCTCACTGCATAAAACGCCTGCGGCAATCAGTTACCGCATCAAAACGCTGGAAGAGCAGGTGGGTACGCAGCTCTTTTTACGAACCACGCGTTCCGTCAGCCTGACGTTGGCGGGACAGCATCTGCTCGAACATTGTCGCCAGTGGCTTAACTGGCTGGACGCCATGCCTGATGAGTTACAGCAGATTAATGCGGGCGTTGAGCGTCAGGTTAATATTGTTATCAATAATTTGCTCTATCAGCCGCAGACGACCGCTGATTTACTGACGTGGCTGCATCAACAATTTCCCTTCACCCGTTTCCAGATCTCCCGCCAGGTCTATATGGGCGTGTGGGATTCGCTGCTGTATGACGACTATCAACTGGCGATTGGCGTGACCGGTTCCGAATCGTTGTCAAACAACATTTCACTGCTGCCACTGGGGGACATTAGCTGGCAGTTTGTGGTCGCGCAGAATCACCCGTTGGCCAGTCATCCGGCAACGGTATTATCGGACGACATGCTGCGTCGCTACCCCGCCATCAATATTGAAGATACGTCGCGCACGCTCACCCGTCGTGTGGCCTGGCTGCTGAGCGGACAAAAGGAGATTAAGGTTCCGGATCTCAGCACCAAGCTGGCCTGTCACTTAAGTGGCCTGGGCGTCGGTTTTTTACCGGAACGTCTGTGTCGCCCTTACGTAGAATCCGGCGCACTGGTGGCTCGTTCGGTGGTGAATCCTCGCCAGCCGTCACCGCTTTCTATCGCCTGGAAGAATGCCGGAAGTGGAAAAGTGGTCAGCGAAATTGCCGCAATTTTTAAACAAAAACATGGGCTGGTGGGGGGATTTTTGCGGATGGTGGATCGTCCTGCAGAACGGCAATAGCCGTGATATCCAGAATTGAAACATAACGAAAATGGCATATTCACCCATTATTGTTTACCTTTAACGGGGTGTTTTCGTGAGATTGATCTCATTTGCTCTGATTTGTGATGACCAAGGAATATGTAATGGAAGATTTGAATGTTGTCGACAGCATCAACGGTGCGGGGAGCTGGCTGGTCCGCAACCAGGAATTGCTGTTGAGCTATGCCGTCAACATCGTGGCGGCAGTGGCCATTGTGATTGTCGGGATGATCGTGGCGCGTCTGGTGTCGAATACGGTTAACCGCCTGATGGTGGCGCGGCATATCGATGCTACCGTGGCAGACTTTCTTTCCGCGCTGGTGCGCTACGGAATTATTGCCTTCACGCTGATTGCCGCACTGGGTCGGGTAGGGGTACAGACGGCGTCGGTGATTGCGGTGCTCGGTGCCGCCGGTTTAGCGGTCGGTCTGGCGTTGCAGGGATCGTTGTCTAACCTTGCCGCAGGCGTTCTGCTGGTCATGTTCCGTCCGTTCCGTGCGGGTGAGTATGTGGATCTGGGCGGCGTTGCCGGGACGGTGCTGAATGTGCAGATTTTCTCCACCACCATGCGCACCGTGGACGGTAAAATTGTCGTCATCCCGAACGGTAAAATCATTGCCGGCAATATCATCAACTTTTCCCGTGAGCCGGTACGCCGTAATGAATTTATTATCAGCGTCGCTTACGACTCTGATATCGATAAGGTGAAACAGATCCTCACCGGGATTATCGAATCAGACGATCGCATTCTGAAAGATCGTGAAATGACGGTTCGTCTGAATGAGTTGGGCGCGTCGTCGATTAACTTTGTGGTGCGCGTCTGGAGCAACAGCGGCGATCTGCAAAACGTGTACTGGGACGTACTGGAGCGGATTAAGCGTGAATTTGATGCCGCTGGAATCAGCTTCCCGTATCCGCAGATGGACGTGAATTTCAAACGCGTGAAAGAAGTCACGGCAGAATAATGCTATGCCGGATGCGCATCGCAGCATCCGGCAAAATCCCCTCTTCATTAATTTCCCTAATATACGATTAATATTATCCATTTCCGCTAATAATCATCCCGCGCTATAGTCTGCGCTATAGAGACAACACTCAGGATGATTACCGTGATATCGTATTATTTTCAAGGGCTTGCGCTTGGCGCAGCCATGATACTTCCGCTCGGCCCACAGAATGCGTTTGTGATGAATCAGGGGATACGTCGTCAGTATCACATCATGATTGCGCTCCTGTGCGCCATCAGCGATCTGTTGCTGATTTGCGCCGGGATTTTTGGCGGTAGCGCATTACTGATGCAGTCGCCGTGGTTGTTGGCGCTGGTCACCTGGGGCGGAGTGGCTTTTTTGCTGTGGTACGGTTTTGGCGCTTTAAAGACGGCAATGAGTAGCAATCTGGAACTGGCCAGCGCGGAAGTGATGAAGCAGGGACGCTGGAAGATCATCGCCACCATGCTGGCGGTGACATGGCTGAATCCGCACGTCTACCTGGATACATTCGTGGTGCTGGGCAGTCTGGGTGGACAACTGGATGTCGAACCCAAACGCTGGTTCGCGCTCGGCACCGTCAGTGCCTCCTTTCTGTGGTTCTTCGGCCTGGCGCTGCTGGCGGCGTGGCTCGCGCCGCGACTGCGCACGGCTAAAGCGCAGCGGATTATTAATACGCTGGTGGGGCTGGTGATGTGGTTTATCGCTTTTCAACTGGCAAAAGAAGGCGTTGCGCATGTTCACGCCTTGTTCAATTAAGAGCCAGTCCATTAGCGCTCTAAGCGTTGTCTGATGGACAACACACTATTTCGCGCTAAGCTTGCCTGCATGCGCCCTGAAATTTGGGGCAACTCACGTAACATGGAGGAGCGACAGTGAAGTTCAAAGTGATGGCCCTGGCGGCATTAGTGGGATTCAGTGCAATGTCGGTGCAGGCAGGCGAATTGCCTGACGGACCGCACATCGTGACTTCCGGGACGGCAAGCGTGGACGCTGCACCTGATATTGCCACGCTGGCAATCGAGGTTAATGTTGCGGCGAAAGACGCTGCGACGGCGAAGAAACAGGCTGATGAGCGCGTTGCGCAATACCTTTCTTTCCTTGAGCAAAATCAGATCGCGAAAAAAGACATTAGCTCGGCGAACCTGCGCACCCAACCGGATTACGATTATCAGAACGGCAAAAGCGTTCTGAAAGGGTATCGTGCGGTGCGTACTGTCGAAGTGACGCTGCGTCAGTTAGATAAACTCAACCCACTGCTGGACGGCGCGCTGAAAGCGGGGCTGAACGAAATTCGTTCCGTTTCGTTGGGTGTGGCGCAACCGGATGCTTATAAAGACAAAGCGCGTAAAGCGGCGATTGATGATGCAATTCACCAGGCGCAGGAACTGGCGGCCGGTTTTAACAGCAAACTGGGTCCGGTTTACAGCGTGCGCTACCATGTCTCGAACTATCAGCCAAGCCCGATGGTGCGGATGATGAAAGCGGACGCGGCACCGGTGTCAGCGCAGGAAACGTACGAGCAGGCGGCGATTCAGTTTGATGATCAGGTCGATGTGGTGTTCCAGCTGGAACCTGCGGCGGGTCAACAACCTGCGGCAACCGCCAAAGCGCAATAACCTTCCAGGCCGGATGAGGCATGTGCGCCACCATCCGGCAATTTTGCTGATTACTTCGCGATACGTTTGTACTTGATACGCTTTGGTTCCAGCGCGTCAGCGCCCAGCGTGCGTTTCTTGTACTCTTCGTATTCGGTGAAGTTACCTTCGAAGAACTCCACTTTCCCTTCATCCTGGTAGTCCAGAATGTGGGTGGCGATACGGTCAAGGAACCAACGGTCGTGCGAGATAACCATTGCGCAACCCGGGAACTCCAGCAGGGCGTTTTCCAGCGCGCGCAGGGTTTCGATATCCAGGTCGTTGGTTGGTTCATCAAGCAGCAGAACGTTACCGCCAACCTGCAGCAGCTTCGCCAGGTGCAGACGACCGCGCTCACCACCGGACAGCTCGCCGACGCGTTTGCCCTGGTCGGTGCCTTTGAAGTTAAAGCGGCCAACATAGGCGCGACTTGGCATTTCGGTGTTGCCGATCTTCATGATATCCAGCCCACCGGACACTTCTTCCCACACGGTTTTGCTGTTATCCATGGCGTCACGGAACTGATCGACGGAGGCCAGCTTAACGGTTTCACCCAGCGTGATGTTGCCGCTGTCTGGCTGTTCCTGACCGGACATCATACGGAACAAGGTGGATTTACCCGCGCCGTTCGGACCGATGATGCCGACGATGGCGCCTTTCGGTACAGAGAAGCTCAGATCGTCAATCAGCACGCGGTCGCCGTAGGATTTACGCAGGTGGCTGACTTCAATGACTTTATCGCCCAGACGCGGTCCTGGTGGAATAAACAGTTCGTTGGTTTCGTTACGTTTCTGGTATTCCGTGCTGTTCAGCTCTTCAAAGCGTGCCAGACGGGCTTTACCCTTAGACTGACGGCCTTTCGCGCCCTGACGAACCCACTCCAGTTCTTTCTCGATAGATTTACGGCGTGCCGCTTCCTGAGAGGCTTCCTGCGCCAGACGCTGATCTTTCTGCTCCAGCCAGGAGGAGTAGTTACCTTCCCACGGAATACCTTCGCCGCGGTCAAGTTCAAGGATCCAGCCTGCGACGTTGTCGAGGAAGTAACGGTCGTGGGTAATCGCCACCACGGTGCCTTCGAAGTCGTGCAGGAAGCGTTCCAGCCAGGCCACGGATTCCGCATCCAGGTGGTTGGTCGGTTCGTCAAGCAGCAGCATGTCAGGTTTTTCTAACAGCAGACGGCACAGTGCGACACGGCGACGTTCACCCCCGGAGAGGGTCGCGATTTTGGCGTCCCAGTCTGGCAGACGCAGGGCGTCGGCCGCACGCTCCAGTTGCACGTTCAGGTTATGACCGTCGTGCGCCTGAATGATCTCTTCGAACTTGCCCTGTTGCGCGGCCAGTTTATCGAAGTCGGCATCTGGCTCTGCGTATTTCGCATAAACCTCATCCAGACCTTTCAGTGCGTTGACCACTTCCGCCACTGCTTCTTCAACAGACTCGCGTACGGTGTGTTCAGGATTAAGCTGAGGTTCCTGCGGCAGGTAACCAATTTTGATGCCAGGCTGCGGGCGGGCTTCGCCTTCAATATCTGTATCAATGCCCGCCATGATGCGCAGCAGGGTGGACTTACCGGCACCGTTAAGGCCCAGTACGCCGATTTTTGCGCCAGGGAAGAAGCTCAGCGAGATGTTTTTAAGAATATGACGTTTCGGCGGAACGACTTTGCCGACACGATGCATGGTATAAACGAATTGGGCCACGTTGGACTCGCCTCTGTATTTATCGTGATGAATATACCCGTCATACTTCAAGCTGCATGTGCGTTGGCTGCACTCGTTCACCCCAGTCACTTACTTATGTAAGCTCCTGGGGAGTTCACTCCCTTGCCGCCTTCCTGCAACTCGAATTATTTAGGGTATAGATGTATTCAAAGGCGAAGTGTAGCCTTTTTCCCCTCTCAATCCCAGCCAGCAGATCTCACTCGCAGTAAAAGTAAAAAAGTGTCCGCGACGTGGCGTAAATGCCAATGACTGGTTAGCATGAAATCATTAGGCGGCATGAGGCTGCAGCGACGTATCATATTTAGAGGAAGAGCTTGTGGACAAAGCCCAACGATTTACCTGGCGTCTTATTGCCGCCGGTGTGTGCCTGGTGACGTTAAGTCAGGCAGCGCGAGCCGATTCACTGGATGAGCAGCGTAACCGTTACGCACAGATTAAGCAGGCCTGGGATAACCGACAGATGGATGTCGTGGAGCAGATGATGCCGGGCCTGAAGAATTACCCCCTGTATCCCTATCTGGAATATCGGCAAATCACCGATGATCTGATGAATCAGCCGACCGTCACGGTGACTAACTTTGTCCGTGCCAACCCAACCCTGCCGCCAGCGCGTACGCTGGAATCGCGTTTCGTTAACGAACTGGCGCGGCGTGAAGACTGGCGCGGGCTATTAGCGTTTAGCCCGGAGAAGCCGAGAACCACCGAGGCGCAGTGCAATTACTATTACGCGAAGTGGAATACCGGGCAAACGGAAGAAGCCTGGCAGGGGGCGAAAGAGCTGTGGTTGACCGGTAAAAGCCAACCTAATGCCTGTGACAAACTGTTCAGCGTCTGGCGTGCATCTGGCACCCAGGATCCGCTTTCTTACCTGGAGCGCATTCGCCTGGCGATGAAAGCGGGCAACACTGGACTGGTGACGGTACTGGCCGGGCAGATGCCGGTGGAGTACCAGACTATCGCGTCAGCGATTATCTCACTGGCGAACAACCCGAACAGCGTCATGACCTTTGCGCGCACCACCGGCGCGACCGATTTCACTCGTCAGATGGCCGCTGTGGCCTTTGCCAGCGTCGCTCGTCAGGATGCGGAAAACGCGCGTCTGATGATTCCGTCACTGGTACAGGCGCAGCAGTTGAATGAGGATCAAACCCAGGAGCTGCGCGATATCGTCGCCTGGCGATTAATGGGCAACGACGTCACCGACGAGCAGGCGAAATGGCGAGACGACGCGATTATGCGCTCGCAGTCCACCACGCTGGTGGAGCGTCGGGTGCGCATGGCGCTCGGGACCGGCGATCGCCGTGGCCTGAATACCTGGCTGGCGCGTCTGCCGATGGAAGCGAAAGAGAAGGACGAATGGCGCTACTGGCAGGCCGATTTGCTGCTGGAACGAGGACGGGAAGCGGAAGCAAAAGAGATCCTGCATGCGCTGATGCAGCAGCGCGGTTTCTACCCGATGGCGGCGGCGCAGCGCCTGGGGGAAGAATACGTACTGAAAATTGATAAAGCGCCCGATAATGTGAATAACGCGTTAACTCAGGGACCCGAAATGGCCCGCGTTCGCGAACTGATGTACTGGAATATGGATAACACCGCCCGCAGCGAGTGGGCAAACCTGGTCACCAGCCGGACGAAGACGGAGCAGGCGCAGCTGGCGCGTTATGCCTTCAACAATCAGTGGTGGGATCTGAGCGTGCAGGCGACGATCGCCGGTAAACTCTGGGATCATCTGGAGGAGCGCTTCCCGCTGGCGTATCAGGATCTCTTTACCCGCTATACCCGTGGCAAAGATATTCCGCAAAGCTATGCGATGGCGATCGCGCGTCAGGAGAGCGCCTGGAATCCGAAGGTGAAATCGCCGGTCGGCGCCAGCGGGCTGATGCAGATTATGCCAGGCACCGCGACGCACACGGTGAAGATGTTCTCTATTCCGGGTTACAGCAGTCAGAATCAGTTACTGGATCCGGAAACCAATATCAATATCGGCACCAGCTACCTGCAGTACGTCTATCAGCAGTTTGGCAATAATCGGATCTTCTCGTCAGCAGCTTACAATGCCGGACCAGGGCGCGTGCGCACCTGGCTTGGCAACAGCGCGGGACGGATCGACGCCGTGGCGTTTGTCGAGAGTATTCCCTTCTCGGAAACGCGTGGCTATGTGAAGAACGTGCTGGCCTACGACGCTTACTATCGTTATTTCATGGGGCAGAAAGACACCCTGATGAGCGATTCTGAGTGGCAGAGACGTTATTAATCTGGTGGGTTATGTTATGATTTGTACTCGTGTATGAGTACAACAGGGCGGCATAACATGACCCAGCATTCCCCTTATTCATCGGCGATGGCCGAACAACGTAATCAGGAGTGGCTTCGTTTTGTGGAGTTGCTCCGCCAGTCTTATGCAGAGGATCTGCACTTACCGCTGTTGCAACTGATGCTGACCCCGGATGAGCGCGAAGCGCTGGGGACGCGTGTACGCATTATCGAAGAGTTATTACGTGGCGAAATGAGCCAGCGCGAGCTTAAAAACGAGCTGGGCGCGGGGATTGCGACGATTACCCGCGGCTCTAACAGCCTGAAATCGGCGCCCGTCGAACTGCGGCAGTGGCTGGAAACCATATTGTTGAAAAACGCCTGAAAAGTGATTTCGTAGGCCTGATAAGCGTAGCGCCATCAGGCTTGCAACCGCACTATCGCCGGATGACAATTTCGTCTTATCCGGCTTACGAACTCAACGATAAATCGCGTTATGAAACGGGCTGAGCGCCAGAATCACGGCCTGGTGGTAAACGCTGGCGCGCGTCAGTTTCCCGGCGGTAAACACGCCAATCGCCCCTTCTTTTCGGCCAATCTTATCAATACCCGTGTAGTGTGACATTACCGGACCCAGCGCTTCACCCTCGCGCACTTTTTCAAGGATCACCGCAGGCAGCGGCAGCGTCGCAGAACGCGCTTCGCCACGCTGGGTGGCGTTTTCGACAACCACCCAACTGAAGGTCGCATCTTCATCAATACCCGCTTCGATGGCTACCCAGAAGTCGGCATCGGGGCGCGCACGACGGGCGTTTTCGACCCGATTCCGTGCGCCAGCACGCGTTTCAGGACTTCCGAAGGGTTGTTCCGGTACGCCGCTATCGACGTCCACAGACTCAATATGGCAGGATCCTTCACCGAAGATCTCGTTAAATGCCTGCAGAATTGCCTGAATTTTGGCGGGATTGGTGGTTGCTGAGACAACATGGTGCATAATTAAGCTCGATTTTATAAAAACTCTTTGCAGTATACGGAAAAATAGCATGTTACAGGTATACCTTGTTCGCCACGGTGAAACGCAGTGGAACGCCGAGCGACGCATTCAAGGCCAGTCCGACAGTCCGCTGACCGCTAAAGGTGAGCAACAAGCTATGCAGGTAGGTGACCGCGCGAAAAGTCTCGGCATCACCCACGTCATTAGTAGCGATTTGGGACGTACCCGCCGCACCGCTGAAATCATCGCCCAGGCCTGTGGCTGTTATATCACCTTAGATGCTCGCCTGCGCGAGCTGCACATGGGCGTGCTGGAAAAACGTCATATTGATACCCTGACTGAAGAAGAAGAGAACTGGCGTCGTCAGTTAGTCAACGGCACCGTCGACGGACGGATTCCCGAAGGGGAGTCGATGCAGGAGTTAAGCGATCGCGTTCATGGCGCGCTCACTGCGTGCCTGGATTTGCCGCAGGGGAGTCGTCCGCTGTTGGTCAGTCATGGCATTGCGCTGGGCTGTCTGGTCAGTACGATTCTGGGACTTCCTGCCTACGCTGAACGCCGCTTACGCCTGCGTAACTGCTCGATTTCGCGGGTGGATTATCAGGAAAGTCTGTGGCTGGCGCCGGGATGGGTGGTCGAAACGGCAGGGGACATTTCGCATCTGGATGCCCCTGCACTGGATGAGCTACAGCGTTAACGGCGAATCGGAATCAGGAATTCGCAGCGCAGGTTAATGGGGCGGTCACCGGCTTTGGCATCTTCAGCCGGGTAGTACCGCTCGATATCCTGGCCCTTGCGGCGCGTCAGGTTCAGGAGCGGCATGCAGGTACCATAGACCGTCAGGATGAACTCCTGAACGCCCGTTCCCAGCCCTTCGTAAGTAAACATCACATACTCGCCGCCCTGCAACAGCACCGGCTGTGCCGACTGTACGTAGCCGTTGGCCTGATCCTGCGGCAGCGCGGTGGTGTAGAACACTTCCTGCTCATCATCTTTTTCATGGCTGGGATGCGTTTCGTTCAGGCCATAGAGTACAGGCGGAATAGTTGGCGCGTGGCCGAGGAAATCGTGCCAGAACTGATAGCGCATTTCGTGGCGGAAATCGGAAATTTGCTCCAGCGAACAGGAGTAACTCTGGGTGACACCCAGCAGTTGCATATCTTCCAGAGTGACAAATTTATGCTCAGGCATGGCAAATTCGCCCAGACGCAGAGGCGGGCGAATACCGAATGCGCTCCATTCCGGTGAACGACGATACAGTGCAGGCGTCTGGGAAAACTGTTTCTTAAAGGCGCGGGTGAATGTTTGTTGAGAGTCGAAGCGGTACTGCAGGGCAATATCCAGAATCGGGCGAGCCGTCAGGCGAAGCGCAACGGCAGATTTCGATAAGCGGCGTGCGCGGATATACGCGCCAATCGCATGACCCGTCACGTCCTTAAACATTCTCTGCAGATGCCACTTGGAATAACCCGCTTTTGCCGCCACATTGTCAAGCGACAGCGGCTGATCCAGATGACCTTCCAGCCAGATTAATAGGTCGCGAATAATGCCGGCCTGATCCATAAAATATCCTCATCCTTTCAACTACAAACACCTGACATCAGATTATTGGATAATAGCATTTTTTGTTGTTTTAGCATTCAGTGTTTTTTTTGCGCATTAATGCTTTTTTTGAATCTAATAAAACGTGATTATTGTAATCCTGTGATCTGTAAACAGTTTCTTTTACAATGCTGAATAATTGCGCAGCGTCATTTTAAAGAATGGTAACAATATGAAATACAAGAGTTTAGTTCTGTCCACTCTGTTGCTTATGCTGGCGCCGCTGGCATCTGCTGAGCAGATCGGTTCCGTCGATACGGTGTTTAAGATCTTTGGGCCGGATCATAAAATCGTCGTGGAGGCGTTTGACGATCCCGATGTTAAAAACGTGACCTGCTACGTCAGCCGTGCCAAAACCGGTGGCATTAAAGGCGGGCTGGGGCTGGCGGAAGATACTTCTGATGCCGCCATCTCCTGCCAGCAGGTAGGACCGGTAGAACTGAGCGACAGAATCAAGAACGGTAAAGCGCAGGGCGAAGTGGTCTTCAAGAAACGCACTTCGTTGGTCTTCAAATCATTACAGGTCGTGCGCTTCTATGATGCCAAACGCAACGCGCTGGCTTATCTGGCCTATTCCGACAAGGTGGTCGATGGGTCGCCGAAAAATGCCATTAGCGCGGTACCTATCATGCCGTGGCGCGAATAACAGGGAAGCATTATGCAGCAGGTGTCGGTCTGGTTGGTGGAAGATGAGCAGGGTATTGCGGATACCCTGATTTATATGCTCCAGCAGGAAGGGTTTAGCGTGGAAGCCTTTGAGCGCGGGTTGCCCGCGCTGGAGAAAGCGCGTCATCAGTGTCCGGATGTGGCGATTCTCGATGTCGGATTGCCGGATATCAGCGGTTTTGAGCTGTGCCGGCGATTGCTTGAGTACCATCCGGCGTTACCAATCCTCTTTCTGACGGCGCGTAGCGATGAGGTGGATCGCTTGCTGGGTCTGGAAATCGGTGCCGACGATTACGTCGCCAAACCGTTTTCACCGCGGGAAGTCTGCGCCAGAGTCCGCACGCTGCTACGTCGGGTGAAGAAGTTTTCCACACCGTCGCCTGTCGTCAAAACCGGCCATTTTGAGCTGAATGAACCGGCGGCTGAAGTGGCCTGGTTTGGCACGCCCCTGTCACTCACGCGCTATGAGTTTTTGCTGCTGAAAACGCTGCTGTTATCTCCAGGGCGTGTCTATTCGCGCCAGCAACTGATGGATATCGTCTGGGCCGATGCGCAGGATACATACGACCGGACGGTCGATACGCACATCAAAACGCTGCGCGCCAAACTGCGCGCGATCAACCCGACGCTTTCGCCGATCAACACGCATCGTGGGATGGGTTACAGCCTGAGGAGCCTCTGATGCGCATTGGCATGCGTTTGCTGTTGGGCTATTTCCTGATTGTCGCTGTTGCTGCGTGGTTTGTTCTTTCTATTTTTGTACAGGAGATTAAACCTGGCGTACGGCGCGCAACGGAAGGGACGCTGATCGATACTGCCACGCTGCTGGCGGCGCTGGCGCGTGACGATCTCCTGTCGGGTAACCCGGCGCATGGCCAACTGGCGCAGGCGTTTACGCAACTGCATAACCGTCCTTTTCGCGCCAACATCAGCGGAATCAATAAAGTCCGCAATGAGTACCATGTTTACATGACGGATGCGCAGGGCAAAGTGGTGTTTGATTCCGTCAATAAAGCGGTCGGGCAGGATTACTCTCGCTGGAACGATGTCTGGCTAACGCTGCGTGGACAGTATGGCGCGCGCAGTACGCCGCAGGATCCCGCCGATCCGGAAAGCTCGGTCATGTATGTTGCTGCGCCGGTTGTCGACAACGGAAAGATCATCGGCGTGCTCAGCGTGGGAAAACCCAATGCCGCGATGGCACCGGTGATTAAACGCAGCGAGCGCCGGATCCTTTGGGCCAGCGCGATTCTGCTTGGCATTGCGCTGGTGATTGGCGCCGGGATGGTCTGGTGGATAAACCGTTCGATTGCCCGCCTGACGCGCTATGCGGATTCCGTGACCGAAAACCAGCCGATGCCGCTGCCTGAACTGGGCAGCAGTGAGTTGCGCAAACTGGCGCAGGCGCTGGAGAGCATGCGTCTGAAGCTGGAAGGCAAGAATTACATTGAACAGTACGTATACGCGCTCACCCACGAGCTAAAGAGTCCGTTGGCGGCCATTCGCGGCGCGGCGGAAATTCTGCGGGAAAATCCGCCTCCGGACATTGTTAAGCGCTTTACCGACAATATTCTCAGCCAAAATGCGCGAATGCAGGCGCTGGTTGAAACCTTGCTGCGCCAGGCGCGACTGGAAAACCGTCAGGATATTGCCCTCTCCCCGGTAGCGGTCGATGCACTGTTTGCGCAAATCAGCGACGCGCGCGCGATTCAACTGGCGACGAAGGCGATATCGCTGGAGATTGTCCCCTCGGCGTTAAGCGTCTCTGCGGAGCCGGCGCTGCTGGAGCAGGCGTTGGGCAACTTGCTGGACAATGCCATTGATTTCACCCCGGCAGGCGGAGCGATCACCCTCAGCGCACAAGCGCATGCAGAGACGGTGACGCTGACGGTGACCGATACGGGTACAGGTATTCCTGATTTTGCCCTGGCCCGTATTTTCGAGCGCTTTTACTCCTTGCCGCGTGAGAATGGCCTCAAAAGCAGCGGTCTGGGACTGGCATTCGTTCGCGAAGTGGCGCGACTGCTGAAGGGGAGTGCAAAATTACGTAACCGGCCTGAGGGCGGCGTCGAGGCCACGCTTACACTTCACCGTCACTTCACATAACTTCAAATTCCCCCCACATAGCGTGCGTACTCTGCGAGTATTGCATAAGGAGAACGCTATGTTGAAATCCCCCCTGTTCTGGAAAATCGTCACCTTAGGTGGCGCGATTGTGTTGCTGCTGATCCCCCTGATGATGGTCCGGCAGATTATTGTGGAACGTGCTGATTATCGTGATGCGGTAGAGGATGCGATTCGGCAGAGTACCAGCGGACCGCAAAAAGTGGTCGGCCCGCTCATTGCCGTACCTGTGACCGAGTTATACACCGTGCTGGAAAACGAAAAAGAGGTGCAGCACAGACGCAGTTTTATCCACTTCTGGCTGCCGGAGTCGTTGATGGTGGAGGGGAACCAGAACGTCGAACCGCGAAAAGTGGGCATCTACGAAGGGCAGGTCTGGCATACCGATGTTACCTTGAAAGCGGAGTTTGATGTTGCACGACTGAGTGAACTGAACCGGCCCAACATAACCCTTGGGAAACCGTTTATCGTGGTGGGCGTGGGTGATGCGCGAGGGATTGGCGTGGTGAAAGCACCGAAGGTGAATGGAATGGCGCTTGCCGTCGAACCGGGGACGGGGCTAACAGACCGCGGAGAAGGGCTCCACATTCCGCTTCCGGATGCGCAATGGGCGATGCGCGATGTGAACCTGGCGATGTCACTCAATTTAAGCGGAACCGGCGCGTTCTCGGTGGTTCCGGTAGGACGTAGCAGCCAAATGACGCTCACCAGCAACTGGCCGCATCCCAACTTCCTCGGTGATTTTCTACCCGACAAGCGCGAAATCAGCGAGTCAGGGTTTCAGGCACAGTGGCAAAGCAGTTGGTTTGCCACTAACCTGGGCGAGCGGTTTGTGGATGCGCGAAAAGACGGGTGGTATAACTTGCCGTCGTTTAGCGTCGCGGTTGCCACTCCTGCCGATCAGTATCAACTGACGGATCGGGCGACGAAATATGCCATTTTGCTGATTACACTGACATTTATGGCTTTCTTTGTGTTCGAAACGTTGACGGGTAAAAAATTACACCCGATGCAGTATCTGCTGGTGGGGCTGTCGTTGGTGATGTTTTATTTGCTGTTGCTGGCGCTCTCAGAACATATAGGTTTCACCCTAGCATGGATTGTCGCAAGCCTGGTGGGCGCGCTGATGAACGGGGTTTATCTCCAGGCAGTGCTACAGGGCTGGCGTAGCAGCGTGGTTTTCACTCTGGCATTGTTAGCGTTGGATGGTGTGATGTGGGTACTGTTGCGCTCGGAAGACAGCGCGCTGCTGTTGGGGACGAGTGTGCTGCTGTTGGCGCTGGGGAGTGTGAGGTTCCTGACGCGGCATCTTGACTGGTATGCATTCTCTCGTGCGAAACCGACACCTACACCAACGGCGCCGAAACCGTCCGCACCCGTGGACGATGCGCTACGCGTGTGGAAGTAAATTCAGCAATAAGCAGATAAGAAAAACGGCGCATTGAGCGCCGTTTTTTTGATGGTGGTAACCCGATTAATCCTGCAGATCGCCACAAAAACGGTAACCTTCACCGTGAATAGTCGCGATAATTTCCGGCGTATCCGGCGTGGATTCGAAATGCTTACGAATACGGCGGATGGTCACGTCAACGGTACGGTCATGAGGTTTCAGCTCACGACCAGTCATTTTCTTCAGCAGCTCAGCACGGGACTGGATCTTGCCTGGGTTCTCGCAGAAGTGAAGCATGGCACGGAACTCACTGCGCGGCAGTTTGTACTGTTCGCCATCAGGCCCGATCAGAGAACGGCTGTTGATGTCCAGTTCCCAACCGTTGAACTTGTAGCTTTCAACGCTACGACGTTCTTCGCTGACGGTACCCAGGTTCATGGTACGAGACAGAAGGTTGCGGGCACGGATAGTCAGTTCGCGCGGGTTAAACGGCTTGGTGATGTAATCGTCTGCACCGATTTCGAGGCCGAGGATTTTATCGACTTCGTTATCGCGGCCAGTCAGGAACATCAGCGCAACGTTAGCCTGCTCGCGCAGTTCACGCGCCAGCAGAAGACCGTTTTTGCCTGGCAGGTTGATATCCATGATCACCAGGTTGATGTCATATTCAGAGAGGATTTGATGCATTTCCGCGCCATCAGTCGCTTCGAATACATCATAGCCTTCCGCTTCGAAAATACTTTTTAACGTGTTGCGTGTTACCAACTCGTCTTCAACGATAAGAATGTGCGGGGTCTGCATGTTTGCTACCTAAATTGCCAACTAAATCGAAACAGGAAGTACAAAAGTCCCTGACCTGCCTGATGCATGTCGCAAATTAACATGATCGGCGTAACATGACTAAAGTACGTAATTGCGTTCTTGATGCACTTTCCATCAACGTCAACAACATCATTAGCTTGGTCGTGGGTAGTTTCCCTCTGGACCCGACAGTGTCAAAAACGGCTGTCATCCTAACCATTTTAACAGCAACATAACAGGCTAAGACGTACCGGACACCCAATAAAACTACGCTTCGTTGACATATATCAAGTTCAATTGTAGCACGTTAACAGTTTGATGAAATCATCGTATCTAAATGCTAGCTTTCATCACAAAATTGCAATAATCCAACTAGTTGCACAGGATAACTAATTAACACGGCGAATCCTATGAATGAGATTCATTTTAAATCAAATTATCTCTGATAAACAGAAGGATATACTGTTTCTGTTAACATAAAAAACATTAGTAAAGTAAGGAAACAGTTTAGCGCCTTTTATGAAAGGTGAAACGGTTTTCCACTGATTTTGGTTAAAATTTTGTAAATTCGCTCCGCGTAATATCTTGACATAGTTCACACAATTGCCCGCGGACAGGCATAAAGAGTAAAAAATGCGCATTACTATTATCCTCGTCGCTCCCGCCAGAGCGGAAAACATTGGTGCTGCGGCTCGCGCCATGAAAACCATGGGATTCACTCAGTTGCGTATCGTTGACAGTCAGGCGCATCTTGAACCCGCCACGCGCTGGGTGGCGCATGGCTCCAGCGATATTATTGATAATATTACTGTTTTTCCGACGCTTGCGGACGCGCTTGTCGATGTCGATTTTACCGTCGCCACCACGGCTCGCAGTCGGGCAAAATTTCACTACTACGCGACGCCGGCGGAACTGGTTCCGCTGCTGGAAGAAAAATCGGCCTGGATGAATCACACCGCGCTGGTTTTTGGTCGTGAAGATTCCGGACTGACCAACGATGAACTGGCACTGGCGGATGTTCTGACCGGCGTGCCAATGGTTGCAGATTATCCTTCATTGAATCTGGGGCAGGCGGTGATGGTCTACTGCTATCAATTAACAAATTTAATGCAACAACCTGCTAAAGAAGTCGATTCATCTGATGAATTTCAGTTACAGGCATTACGCTCACGCATCATGAGCCTGTTGGCCACTCTGGAGGTTGCAGATGACAGCAAACTGGTCGACTGGCTGCAACAGCGTCTGGGGCAATTAGGGCAGCGAGACACGGCAATGTTGCACCGCCTGGTCCATGATATCGAAAAAAAAGTCACAAAATAATAATTTTCCTTTAGTTGTATTTATGGTGATAACTGCTGATTTCAAGAGGGGTTTTCCTGCGGGTTTGGTTGAAAATAAACCTTTCGCCAGCAGCTCATGAACAAGTTTCGTCAGGTGAGTAAATCAAATATTTATTGACTTAGCTCACCATATACTTTAACCAATATAGACATACAGCACAGACAGATTACCCGTCATACTTCGAGTTGCATCTGCGTTGGCGATTTTTGTTCACCCCAGTCACATCGTTTTCTATGCGCCAGGGGCTTCACGCAATTGCCGCCTTCCTGCAAGACGAATTATTTAGGGTAAATAATGACAGAGTACACAACATCCATGAAACGCATCAGCACCACCATTACCACAACCATCACCATTACCACAGGTAACGGTGCGGGCTGACGCGTACAGGAAACACAGAAAAAAGCCCGCACCTGAACAGTGCGGGCTTTTTTTTCGACCAAAGGTAACGAGGTAACAACCATGCGAGTGTTGAAGTTCGGCGGTACATCAGTGGCAAATGCAGAACGTTTTCTGCGGGTTGCCGATATTCTGGAAAGCAATGCCAGGCAGGGGCAGGTAGCGACCGTTCTTTCTGCCCCCGCTAAAATTACCAACCATCTGGTGGCGATGATTGAAAAAACCATCGGAGGTCAGGACGCATTACCCAATATCAGTGATGCCGAACGTATTTTTGCCGAACTTCTGACCGGACTCGCCGACGCCCAGCCGGGCTTTCCGCTGGCGCAGTTGAAAGTGTTTGTTGAGCAGGAATTTGCCCAAATCAAACATGTGCTGCATGGGATCAGCTTGCTCGGACAGTGTCCGGACAGCATTAACGCTGCACTCATCTGCCGTGGCGAAAAGATGTCGATCGCCATCATGGCGGGGTTACTGGAAGCCCGCGGCCACCACGTTACCGTTATTGACCCGGTCGAAAAACTGCTGGCGGTGGGGCACTACCTCGAATCTACTGTCGATATCGCCGAATCGACTCGCCGCATCGCCGCCGGACGTATTCCCGCCGATCACATGGTGCTGATGGCCGGATTCACCGCCGGTAATGAGAAGGGTGAACTGGTGGTGCTGGGGCGCAATGGCTCCGATTACTCCGCGGCGGTTCTGGCGGCCTGCTTACGCGCCGACTGTTGCGAGATCTGGACAGATGTCGACGGTGTATATACCTGTGACCCGCGCCAGGTACCTGACGCCAGGTTGCTGAAATCGATGTCTTATCAGGAAGCGATGGAGCTCTCCTATTTCGGCGCAAAAGTGCTTCACCCTCGTACCATTACCCCCATCGCGCAGTTCCAGATCCCTTGCCTCATCAAAAATACCGGTAACCCGCAGGCGGCAGGCACGCTGATCGGCGCCAGCCGCGATGAAGACGATCTGCCAGTGAAGGGGATTTCCAACCTTAATAATATGGCGATGTTCAACGTCTCCGGTCCTGGCATGAAAGGGATGGTGGGGATGGCGGCGCGCGTGTTTGCGGTGATGTCCCGCGCAGGCATTTCCGTGGTACTGATTACCCAGTCATCCTCTGAGTACAGCATCAGCTTCTGCGTGCCGCAGGCCGACTGCGCGCGCGCGCAGCGTGCCTTGCAGGATGAATTCTATCTCGAACTGAAAGAGGGCGTGCTGGAACCGCTGGCGGTCACTGAACGACTGGCGATTATCTCCGTCGTTGGGGATGGCATGCGGACACTGCGGGGTATTTCGGCGAAATTCTTTGCCGCACTGGCGCGCGCGAATATCAATATCGTGGCTATCGCGCAGGGCTCTTCCGAGCGTTCCATTTCGGTCGTGGTCAATAACGACGATGCCACGACGGGCGTACGCGTCACCCATCAGATGCTGTTCAATACCGATCAGGTAATTGAAGTGTTTGTCATTGGCGTTGGCGGGGTAGGCGGCGCGTTACTGGAGCAGCTTAAGCGCCAGCAAACCTGGCTGAAGAAAAAACATATCGATCTGCGCGTGTGCGGTGTGGCGAACTCGAGAGCGCTGTTGACCCATGTGCATGGCCTGAACCTGGAAAACTGGCAGGCTGAACTGGCTGAAGCGAAAGAGCCGTTCAATCTTGGTCGCTTAATCCGTCTGGTGAAGGAATATCACCTGCTGAACCCGGTGATTGTGGATTGTACATCCAGTCAGGCGGTGGCCGATCAATACGCGGACTTCCTGCGTGAAGGATTCCATGTGGTTACGCCGAACAAAAAGGCGAATACCTCGTCAATGGATTACTACCATCAGCTGCGCTTCGCTGCCGCGAAGTCACGGCGCAAATTCCTCTATGACACTAACGTGGGTGCCGGTCTGCCGGTGATCGAAAACCTGCAAAACCTGTTGAATGCGGGCGATGAATTGCTGAAGTTCTCCGGCATCCTGTCCGGTTCGCTGTCATTTATTTTCGGTAAGCTCGACGAGGGTATGAGCCTCTCTGAAGCGACTCGTATCGCGCGTGAAATGGGGTACACCGAACCCGATCCGCGTGACGATCTTTCGGGAATGGACGTGGCGCGTAAGCTGCTGATCCTCGCCCGTGAAACCGGGCGCGAGCTGGAACTGTCAGACATCGTCATTGAACCGGTGCTGCCGAAAGCGTTTGATGATTCAGGCGACGTTGACGCGTTTATGGCGAATCTGCCGCAGCTTGACGATGCCTTTGCCGCTCGGGTGGCAAAAGCCCGTGATGAGGGCAAAGTATTGCGCTATGTTGGCAACATCGAAGAAGACGGCGTCTGTCGGGTGAAGATTTCTGAAGTGGACGGTAACGATCCGTTGTACAAAGTGAAAAACGGCGAAAACGCGCTGGCGTTCTACAGCCACTACTATCAGCCGCTACCGCTGGTTCTGCGCGGTTATGGTGCGGGTAACGACGTCACGGCGGCAGGGGTGTTTGCTGACCTGCTGCGTACTCTCTCATGGAAGCTAGGAGTCTAACATGGTTAAAGTTTATGCCCCGGCTTCCAGTGCCAATATGAGCGTTGGATTTGATGTGCTTGGGGCGGCGGTGACGCCCGTTGATGGCTCACTGCTGGGCGACGTAGTGTCGGTTGAGGCGGCGGACAGTTTCAGCCTGAATAATCTGGGCCGCTTTGCCGACAAGCTACCGCCAGAACCGCGAGAAAATATTGTTTACCAGTGCTGGGAACGTTTTTGTCAGGAACTGGGTAAGCAAATTCCGGTGGCGATGACCCTGGAAAAGAATATGCCGATCGGCTCCGGATTAGGTTCCAGCGCCTGCTCGGTGGTGGCGGCACTGGTCGCGATGAATGAGTACTGCGGCAAGCCGCTCAATGACACGCGTCTGCTGGCAATAATGGGCGAGCTGGAAGGGCGTATCTCCGGCAGCATTCACTACGATAACGTCGCGCCATGTTTTCTCGGTGGTATGCAGTTGATGATTGAAGAAAACGGCATTATCAGCCAGCAGGTACCAGGCTTTGATGAGTGGCTGTGGGTACTGGCCTATCCTGGCATTAAAGTCTCCACGGCAGAAGCGCGGGCGATCCTGCCTGCGCAGTATCGTCGCCAGGATTGCATTGCCCACGGGCGTCACCTGGCCGGGTTTATTCACGCCTGCTATTCCCGTCAGCCTGGGCTTGCGGCGAAACTGATGAAGGATGTGATTGCCGAACCGTATCGCGAACGTCTGTTGCCTGGTTTTGCTCAGGCGCGTCAGGCCGTCGCGGAAATTGGCGCGCTGACCAGCGGTATTTCCGGTTCAGGGCCGACGTTGTTTGCGCTCTGCGATAAAACGGAGACCGCGCAGCGTGTGGCGGACTGGCTGGGCAGTCACTACCTGCAAAATCAGGAAGGCTTTGTTCATATTTGCCGGCTGGACACGGCGGGCGCACGAGTACTGGGATAATTGATGAAACTCTACAATCTTAAAGATCACAACGAACAGGTTAGTTTTGCACAGGCCGTCACGCAGGGGTTGGGCAAGAATCAGGGGCTGTTTTTCCCGCACGATCTGCCGGAATTCAACCTGACAGAAGTGGATGAGATGCTGAACCAGGACTTCGTCAGCCGTAGCACAAAGATCCTCTCGGCATTCATCGGCGATGAAATCCCGCAGGAGATCCTCGAAGAACGTGTGCGCGCAGCCTTTGCTTTCCCGGCGCCGGTTGCTCAGGTGGAAGGGGATGTCGGCTGTCTGGAGCTGTTCCATGGCCCGACGCTGGCGTTTAAAGATTTCGGCGGTCGTTTTATGGCGCAGATGTTGACCCACATCAGTGGCGAAAAACCGGTGACCATTCTGACGGCAACCTCTGGTGATACCGGCGCGGCCGTGGCGCATGCGTTTTATGGTCTGCCGAACGTGCGCGTGGTGATCCTCTATCCGAACGGTAAAATCAGTCCGTTGCAGGAAAAACTGTTCTGCACGCTGGGCGGTAACATTGAAACTGTCGCCATCGATGGTGATTTTGATGCCTGCCAGGCGCTGGTCAAACAGGCGTTTGATGATGAAGAACTGAAAGTGGCGCTGGGGTTGAACTCGGCGAACTCCATCAACATCAGCCGCCTGCTGGCACAGATTTGCTACTACTTTGAAGCCGTTGCCCAATTGCCGCAGGAGGCGCGGAATCAGCTGGTGGTTTCTGTTCCAAGCGGTAACTTTGGCGACCTGACGGCGGGCCTGCTGGCGAAATCTCTCGGCCTGCCGGTGAAGCGTTTTATCGCTGCCACCAACGTTAACGACACGGTGCCACGCTTCCTGCAGGACGGGCAGTGGGCGCCAAAAGCGACCCAGGCGACGTTGTCTAACGCGATGGATGTGAGTCAGCCGAACAACTGGCCGCGCGTTGAGGAGTTGTTCCGCCGTAAAATCTGGCGTCTGAATGAGCTGGGTTATGCGGCTGTAGATGATGAAACCACACAGGAAACGATGCGCGAACTGAAAGCGAAGGGCTACACTTCTGAGCCTCATGCCGCCGTGGCCTACCGCGCCCTGCGTGATCAGCTCAATCCGGGCGAGTACGGTCTGTTCCTCGGCACTGCGCACCCGGCGAAGTTTAAAGAGAGCGTGGAAGCGATCCTCAATGAAACGCTGGATCTGCCGAAAGAACTGGCAGAACGTGCGGATCTACCGCTGCTTTCGCAACATCTGCCGGCGGATTTTGCCGCCCTGCGTAAGCTGATGATGACGCGCTAAACCGTCTGCCCGGTGGCGCTATCGCTTACCGGGCCTGTCAGGCGGTGGAGATGAGAAATCCGGATAAGGCGTAGCCGCCATCCGGCGAAATGCGCATTACTGCTCGTGACGCTTAAACACCAGTTCGCCGTTGCCAGACGCGGCGTCATCAAAGAAGTAACCTTCGCTGTTAAAGCCGGTGAGCTGTTCAGGCGTCGTCAGGCGGTTTTCAATGATGTAGCGGCTCATCAGGCCGCGCGCCTTTTTGGCGTAGAAACTGATGACTTTGAACTTACCGTTTTTCTCGTCGAGGAAGACAGGTTTAATCAGCTCGGCATTCAGTTTCTTCGGTTTCACGGCGCGGAAGTATTCATCCGATGCCAGGTTAATCACCACCTGGTCGCCCTGTGCGGCGAGCGCTTCATTAAGCTTATCCGTGATGATATCGCCCCAGAACTGATACAGATCCTTCCCTTTGGCGTTCTCCAGACGGATACCCATTTCCAGACGATAAGGTTGCATCAGATCCAGCGGGCGCAGCACGCCATATAAACCTGAGAGCATACGCAAATGCTGCTGGGCAAAATCGAAATCGGCTTCACTGAAGTTTTCGGCCTGTAGTCCGGTATAAACATCGCCTTTGAAAGCCAGAATGGCCTGACGCGCGTTTTCTGGCGTGAAGTCCGGCTGCCAGTCATGAAAACGGGTGGCGTTTAGATCGGCGAGTTTGTCGCTGATGTTCATCAGCTTGCCGATTTGCGGGGCTGAAAGTTTACGCGCCACATGAATCAGTTGCTGCGAGTGATCCAGTAATTCAGGTAGCGTATGGCGCGTTGTTGCCAGCGGGCTCTGGTAGTCGAGCGTTTTTGCAGGTGAAATCAGAATCAGCATATCCAGTCCTTGCAGGAAATTTACTGCGACTGTAGCAAAAAACACGACTGAGTTGATCGATAGTTGCGATTAGTCTCGCGGTATGTCGTCCCAGGCATCTGGTGCCAGTTGCTGTCCGATGTCCGGGTAACGCAGTGGATCAAACACTGGGCGAACGCCGAGTTTACGCTGACGCAAGTAGTCGCTGGCCAGGGTACGCACCACCGGAGAGAGCAACAATATTGCCGTCAGGTTAGTGATCGCCATGCAGGCCATGATGATATCCGCCAGTTGCCACAGCAGCGGGGAGCTGAGCAAGGTGCCGACCACGACGGTTGAACAGGAGGTAATGCGTAAAGCCCAGATGAAGCGCTTATTGTCCAGCTTCAGAAAGTACAGATTGTTTTCCGCATAGATGTAGTTAACCACAATAGAGCTGAAGGCAAACAGAATCACAATGACTGCGACGAATGCCGCGCCCCACTCTCCGACCAGTGTATTCATCGCTTTCTGCACCAGTTGGATCCCTTCCATCGGCGCATAGGTGGCGTCGTTACCGGCCAGTAAAACCAACATTGCCGTTGCGCTACAGACGATCAGCGTATCGATAAAAATGCCGATCATCTGCACGATCCCCTGTGCCGCAGGGTGCGGCGGCCAGGATGCTGCTGCGGCAGCAGCGTTAGGCGTTGAGCCCATTCCGGCTTCATTGGAGAACATACTGCGTTGAAAACCGCTGGTGATCGCCTGACTCAGCGTATACCCCGCCACGCCGCCCGCCGCTTCTTGCCAGCCAAACGCGCTTTTGACGATAGAAATGATGATGTCCGGCAGTTGGTCGATGTTGATCAGACAAACCACCAGGCTGGTGACCACCCACATCAACGCCATCACAGGGACAAACCACTGCATCATCCGCGCCACGCCTTTGATCCCGCGGACGATAACCAACAGGGCGGCAATCGCCATGACAATACCGGTAGCAACCGGAGGGAAATCAAACGCGAATTTGAGAGCACGGGAGACGGAGTTGGCCTGCACGCTGTTGAACACCAGGCCGTAGGCGATCAGCAAAAAGATGGCGAATAACACGCCCATCCAGCGCATGCCTAAACCACGTGCCATATACCAGGCGGGGCCGCCGCGAAACTGACCGTGGCGATCGCGTTCTTTGTAGAGTTGTGCGAGGGCACATTCAGCAAATGAGGTCGCCATCCCAATGATGGCGGCGCTCCACATCCAAAACACCGCACCTGGTCCACCTGCGGTAATGGCCAGCGCCACACCCGCCAGGTTACCACTACCGATACGGGCGGCAAGGCCGGTGCAGAGTGACTGAAAAGAGGTTAACCCTCCCGGCTGCGGGTTAATGCTGTTTTTCAGACTTCTGCCAACCTGGCGGATATAGCGAAACTGGACGAAGCCTGTGCGCCAGGTAAACCAACACCCTGCTCCGAAGAGCAGGTAGATCATTACCGATCCCCAGAGCACATCATTAATGAACGTGAAAAAATCAGGCATTAACATCCCTCTTGTTGCTGCCGGTACGCTGTAACAACCCTGTGTAAGCGTTACCAATTGTCGAATAGTATATACGCTGCCGGACAATTGATAGCGGCCGAGTAGTATACATGAGGTTGTGTACCGGAATGGCGCGTCACATCAAGCCCGGACCAGAAATTGTCCGCAGATGCCCTCATGGGGATAAGCGCATTGTCTGCGGTTGCGCTGTCACAACGTCGTGTTATCATCAGGGCAGACCGGTTACATCCCCCTAACAAGCTGTTTAAAGAGAAACACTATCATGACGGACAAATTGACCTCCCTTCGTCAGTTCACCACCGTGGTGGCCGACACCGGAGACATCGCGGCAATGAAGCTGTATCAGCCGCAGGATGCCACAACCAACCCTTCTCTCATTCTTAACGCAGCGCAGATCCCGGAATACCGTAAGCTGATTGATGACGCCGTGACGTGGGCTAAGCAGCAGAGCAATGACCGCGCACAGCAGATTGTTGACGCTACCGACAAACTGGCCGTAAACATCGGTCTGGAGATCCTGAAACTGGTCCCGGGTCGTATCTCCACGGAAGTGGATGCTCGCCTGTCTTATGACACCGATGCCTCTATCGCCAAAGCGAAACGCATCATCAAGCTGTATAACGACGCAGGCATCAGTAACGATCGCATTCTGATCAAACTGGCTTCAACCTGGCAGGGCATCCGCGCTGCTGAGCAGCTGGAAAAAGAAGGCATCAACTGTAACCTGACGCTGCTGTTCTCCTTTGCGCAGGCGCGAGCTTGTGCTGAAGCGGGCGTATTCCTGATCTCTCCGTTCGTGGGCCGTATTCTTGACTGGTATAAATCCAATACCGACAAGAAAGAGTATGCGCCGGCGGAAGATCCGGGCGTGGTTTCCGTAACGGAGATCTACGAATACTACAAACAGCACGGCTATGAGACCGTAGTGATGGGCGCAAGCTTCCGTAACATCGGTGAAATTCTTGAGCTGGCTGGCTGCGATCGCCTGACCATCGCACCGGCGCTGCTGAAAGAGCTGGCGGAAAGCGAAGGGGCTATCGAGCGTAAACTGTCCTTCTCTGGCGAAGTGAAAGCGCGTCCGGAACGCATCACCGAGTCTGAGTTCCTGTGGCAGCACAACCAGGATCCCATGGCGGTAGACAAGCTGGCGGACGGTATCCGTAAGTTTGCTGTTGACCAGGAAAAACTGGAAAAAATGATCGGCGACCTGCTGTAATCATTGATGCGTGACCGGTACGCCGGTCACGCTACCTCTTCTCAACCCTGTCTGTCCTTCCCTTCGCAGTGTATCATTCTGTTTAACGAGACTGTTTAAATGGAATAATCATGAACACCTTACGTATTGGCTTAGTTTCCATTTCTGACCGCGCCTCCAGCGGTGTCTATCAGGATAAAGGTATTCCGGCGCTGGAAGAGTGGCTATCGACGGCGCTGACCACCCCTTTTGAGGTGCAGACACGCTTGATTCCTGACGAGCAGGCCATCATCGAACAAACGCTGTGTGAGCTGGTGGACGAGATGAGTTGCCATCTGGTGCTGACCACCGGCGGCACCGGTCCTGCGCGTCGTGATGTGACGCCGGATGCGACCCTCGCAGTTGCCGATCGCCAGATGCCTGGTTTTGGCGAACAGATGCGGCAGATTAGCCTGCACTTTGTACCGACGGCGATCCTGTCGCGCCAGGTCGGGGTGATTCGCAAGCAGGCGTTAATCCTCAATTTACCGGGCCAGCCGAAATCCATTAAAGAGACTCTGGAAGGCGTGAAGGATGCCGAAGGGAATGTCGTTGTGGCGGGTATCTTCGCAAGTGTACCGTATTGTATACAGCTTCTCGATGGGCCGTATGTGGAAACCGCGCCGGAAATCGTAGCATCTTTTCGCCCGAAAAGCGCAAGACGTGAAATAAACGCCTGAAATTAGTCTTTTTGTAAGATAAGCGGCGGTGAAAGTGGCGTGTTGATTTGTTTACGATATAGTAAGTTTTACTTTACATGTATCGTTCATAACAACGCTCCTCAGACTTATGGTTCGCTATGTCACAACATACACGCCCCCTTAATCGCCAGGATTACAAAACGCTGACGCTGGCCGCCCTTGGCGGCGCGCTTGAGTTTTATGATTTTATTATCTTTGTCTTTTTCGCTGCAGTGGTAGGGGAGTTGTTTTTCCCCGCTGATATTCCCGAATGGCTACGTCAGGTTCAAACCTTTGGCATCTTCGCTGCCGGATATCTGGCGCGTCCGTTAGGCGGCATCATCATGGCGCACTTTGGCGATCTGGTCGGGCGCAAAAAGATGTTCACCCTGAGCATTTTGTTGATGGCGGTTCCCACGCTGGCGATTGGTCTGCTGCCAACGTACGCCTCTATGGGAATTATTGCGCCGCTATTGTTGCTGCTGATGCGTATTTTGCAGGGGGCGGCGATTGGCGGTGAAGTTCCGGGTGCATGGGTGTTTGTGGCCGAGCACGTTCCCGAACGTCGTATCGGCATTGCCTGCGGAACGCTAACGGCGGGTCTGACGGTGGGGATCCTGCTGGGTTCCGTAGTGGCCACTCAGGTGAATACCCTTTTAACGCAACAGGCTGTGCATGACTATGGCTGGCGAATTCCGTTCTTGTTGGGTGGGATTTTTGGGCTGGTGGCGATGTATTTACGCCGTTGGTTACAGGAAACGCCGATCTTTCTGGAGATGCAGCAGCGTAAGAGGCTGGCGCAGGAACTGCCGGTGAAGTCGGTCGTAGTGAAACATCAGAAGGCAGTGGTGATCTCCATGCTTCTGACCTGGCTGCTCTCCGCAGGGATTGTGGTGGTGATTTTGATGTCGCCGGTCTGGCTGCAAAAACAGTACGGATTGGCCCCAGCCCTGACGTTGCAGGCAAACAGCGTGGCGACCATTATGCTTTGCGTGGGTTGCCTGTTGGCGGGCTATATTGTCGACCGCGTTGGCGCCAGCAAAACCTTTATTGTTGGCAGCCTGTTATTGGCTTGTTCGAGCGGGTTGTTCTACCACCTGGCGGGCACACATCCGCAATATCTGTTCCTGCTTTATGGGCTGGTGGGGCTGTGTGTGGGAGTGGTGGGCGCAGTGCCATACGTGATGGTGCGCGCGTTTCCTGCGGAAGTCCGCTTTACCGGCATTTCATTTTCCTACAATGTTTCTTATGCCATTTTCGGTGGGCTGACGCCGATTGTCGTCACATTGCTGATGAGCGTCTCGCCGATGGCTCCAGGCTGGTATGTGCTGGCGTTGTCGCTGGTGGGATTGGGACTGGGAATTTGGTTGCGACAGGACATGTATTATCGCGATACGGAAATGCAGGCTGAGCTACAACAGCCGTAATAATGATCCCCCCTTAGCGGGGGGATACTGATGAATCAGTGTTTTTCACCAATCGGCAGAATGGTACGGCCAAACTGTTCGTTCAGCACTTCGCCCATCGCCAGGTAAATGGCGCTGGCGCCACACACTAAGCCAACCCAGCCGGCAAAGTGGATCACGGCTTCGTTACCCGCGATGTTACCCACAGCCAACAGAGCGAACAGAACCGTCAGGCTCAGGAACACGAACTGCAACATGCGTGCGCCCGTCAGCGTACCGAAGAACATAAACAGTGTGAATACGCCCCACAGGCCCAGGTAGGCGCCAAGGAACTGGGCATTCGGCGCTTCTGTCAGACCCATTTTCGGCATCAGCAGGATCGCGACCAGCGTAAGCCAGAACGAGCCGTAAGAGGTGAAAGCGGTCAAACCGAAGGTATTCCCTTTTTTGTATTCCAGCAGGCCAGCAAAAATTTGCGCGATACCGCCGTAGAAAATTCCCATCGCGAGAATAATACCGTCAAGAGCGAAGAAACCCGCGTTATGCAGGTTAAGCAGAATGGTGGTCATGCCGAAGCCCATCAGGCCCAGCGGTGCCGGGTTAGCCAACTTAGTGTTGCCCATAAATCCTCAAGATCATCATTAATTGAATGGTGAAATAGTTATCCCCGCTAAAACATGACGCCGTTCGGGGCGCGGCATAATAATCAGGAGAGAAGGGGCTGTCTATGATCTCATCGGGGGAAAAGAGTGAATTTCTGCCGTGATCGCCATCACACATCATCCAGGCGATTTATTTCAACAAAAGCAAAAATTTTTTTCATTCCCCCCTTGATGAAGTGGGTTACGACCCCACTTAGTAGTCAACCGCAGTGGTGAGTCTGAAAAAAAACGAATCAGGGTAGTTGAAACCGCACGTTTCGCCCTTATTACAGACTCACAACCACATGTTGACCGAATTTTTAGTGGAGACGTTTAGATGGGTAAAATTATTGGTATCGACCTGGGTACTACCAACTCTTGTGTAGCGATTATGGACGGCACTACTGCACGTGTGCTGGAGAACGCCGAGGGCGATCGCACCACGCCTTCTATCATTGCTTATACCCAGGATGGTGAAACTCTGGTTGGTCAGCCGGCTAAACGTCAGGCAGTGACAAACCCGCAAAACACCCTGTTTGCGATTAAACGCCTGATTGGCCGCCGCTTCCAGGACGAAGAAGTTCAACGTGATGTTTCCATCATGCCGTACAAAATCATTGGCGCCGACAACGGCGATGCATGGCTGGATGTGAAAGGTCAGAAAATGGCACCGCCGCAGATCTCGGCTGAAGTGCTGAAGAAAATGAAGAAAACGGCTGAAGATTACCTGGGTGAACCGGTAACGGAAGCGGTTATCACTGTACCTGCTTACTTTAACGATGCTCAGCGTCAGGCAACCAAAGACGCCGGTCGTATCGCAGGTCTGGAAGTGAAACGTATCATCAACGAACCGACTGCCGCTGCGCTGGCATACGGTCTGGATAAAGAAGTCGGTAACCGTACTATCGCGGTTTACGACCTCGGTGGTGGTACTTTCGATATCTCTATTATCGAAATCGACGAAGTTGACGGCGAAAAAACCTTCGAAGTTCTGGCAACCAACGGTGATACCCACCTGGGTGGTGAAGACTTCGACAGCCGTATGATCAACTATCTGGTTGAAGAATTTAAGAAAGATCAGGGCATTGACCTGCGTAACGATCCGCTGGCCATGCAGCGCCTGAAAGAAGCGGCAGAAAAAGCGAAAATTGAGCTTTCTTCTGCGCAGCAGACCGACGTGAACCTGCCGTACATCACTGCAGATGCCACCGGTCCGAAACACATGAATATCAAAGTGACTCGCGCGAAACTGGAAAGCCTGGTCGAAGATCTGGTGAACCGTTCCATCGAGCCGCTGAAAGTCGCTCTGCAGGACGCTGGCCTGTCCGTATCTGATATCAACGACGTTATCCTCGTGGGTGGTCAGACGCGTATGCCAATGGTGCAGAAGAAAGTAGCTGAGTTCTTTGGTAAAGAACCGCGTAAAGACGTGAACCCGGACGAAGCCGTGGCGATCGGTGCTGCCGTTCAGGGTGGTGTATTGACCGGTGATGTGAAAGACGTACTGCTGCTGGACGTTACCCCGCTGTCTCTGGGTATCGAAACCATGGGTGGTGTGATGACGGCGCTGATCTCCAAAAACACCACTATCCCAACCAAGCACAGCCAGGTGTTCTCTACTGCGGAAGACAACCAGTCTGCGGTAACCATCCATGTGCTGCAGGGTGAACGTAAACGTGCGTCTGATAACAAATCTCTGGGTCAGTTCAACCTGGATGGGATCAACCCGGCACCGCGCGGCATGCCGCAGATCGAAGTGACCTTCGATATCGATGCTGACGGTATCCTGCACGTTTCCGCGAAAGACAAAAACAGCGGTAAAGAGCAGAAGATCACCATCAAGGCGTCTTCTGGCCTGAATGAAGAAGAAATTCAGAAAATGGTTCGCGAAGCGGAAGCGAACGCCGAGTCTGACCGTAAGTTCGAAGAGCTGGTTCAGACCCGCAACCAGGGTGACCATCTGTTGCACAGCACTCGCAAGCAGGTTGAGGAAGCCGGCGAACAACTGCCAGCTGACGACAAAACCGCTATCGAGTCTGCACTGAGCGCACTGGAAACGGCGCTGAAAGGTGAAGACAAAGCGGCTATCGAAGCGAAGATGCAGGAGCTGGCGCAGGTTTCCCAGAAACTGATGGAAATCGCTCAACAGCAGCACGCACAGCAGCAGGCAGGTTCCGCTGACGCTTCCACAAACAACGCGAAAGATGATGATGTTGTCGACGCTGAGTTTGAAGAAGTGAAAGACAAAAAATAATCGCCCTTTGAACGGGTAATTACTGGCACGGGCGAAGAGGTTTCCTCTCCGCCCGTGCACGCATGTTAAGGGCAGATAAAAAGAGATGGCTAAGCAAGACTATTACGAGATTTTAGGCGTTTCCAAATCAGCGGAAGAGCGTGAAATCAAAAAGGCCTACAAGCGCCTGGCCATGAAATTTCACCCGGACCGTAATCAGGGTGATAAAGAGGCCGAAGCCAAGTTTAAAGAGATCAAAGAAGCGTATGAAGTCCTGACCGACTCGCAAAAACGCGCCGCTTACGACCAGTACGGACATGCTGCGTTTGAGCAAGGCGGTATGGGTGGCGGCGGCGGTTTTGGCGGCGGCGCTGACTTCAGCGATATCTTTGGTGACGTTTTTGGCGATATCTTTGGCGGTGGTCGGGGTCGTCAACGTGCTGCGCGTGGGGCCGATTTACGTTACAACATGGATCTCACCCTGGAAGAAGCCGTACGTGGCGTGACCAAAGAGATCCGCATTCCGACGCTGGAAGAGTGTGATGTTTGCCACGGCAGTGGCGCGAAAGCGGGGACTCAGCCGCAGACTTGTCCGACCTGTCATGGTTCCGGTCAGGTGCAGATGCGCCAGGGGTTCTTCGCGGTTCAGCAAACCTGTCCGCACTGTCAGGGACGCGGTACGCTGATCAAAGATCCGTGCAACAAGTGCCACGGCCATGGTCGCGTCGAGAAGAGCAAAACGCTGTCGGTTAAAATCCCGGCTGGCGTGGATACCGGCGACCGCATTCGTCTTTCAGGCGAAGGTGAAGCTGGCGAGCACGGCGCACCGGCAGGGGACCTGTACGTTCAGGTTCAGGTGAAACAGCACCCGATCTTCGAACGTGAAGGTAACAACCTGTACTGTGAAGTGCCGATTAACTTTGCGATGGCTGCACTTGGCGGTGAGATTGAAGTTCCGACGCTGGATGGCCGCGTGAAGCTGAAAGTGCCCAGCGAAACGCAGACCGGAAAACTGTTCCGCATGCGTGGCAAAGGCGTGAAGTCAGTCCGTGGTGGCGCGCAGGGCGATTTGTTGTGCCGCGTCGTGGTCGAAACACCGGTCGGTCTGAACGAGAAGCAGAAACAACTGCTGAAAGACCTGCAGGAAAGCTTTGGCGGCCCAACCGGCGAAAATAACAGCCCGCGCTCCAAGAGTTTCTTTGACGGTGTGAAAAAGTTCTTTGACGATTTGACCCGCTAATCACTGGCTAACGACGTTCTCATTGAGTAAAAACCGGTATTCCCTGTGAGGGGATACCGGTTTTTTATTATCTGGACCCACTGTTTATAAAAATGAATGTGATTTTTATAACAAGCTGAATAAACAGGTATACGGCACCAGAATAAAATAATAGATGAGTCTTTATTAAAAGTGATGGACTTAGCATCTCTAAAACAACATTTTTTGACACCTTGTTTTTGGCAGGCTTTAACTCTTCTGATGTGAGATTTACATCACTCTTCTTCGATTCTGTTCAGTTAGTATTTGTCGCCGTGGTAAAGGGGTTTTACTGCGGAATAAAATATAGCTATGAGGAATAGATTAAATGCCTCGGATAAAAAACGTATTATTAACCAGTCTGGTGCTGGCTGCGCCTTCTCTTTTTAGCCACTCCGCACAGGCGCTGGAATATAAAAATGCGTTCGGTTCAATTAATGCGGGTTATGCTGACTGGAATAGCGGGTTTGTCAATGTTCATCGTGGCGAAGTCTGGAAAGCGACAGCAGATTTCGGTATCAATTTTAAAGAGGCTGAGTTTTATTCATTTTATGAAAGCAATGTCTTAAATCACTCTGTTGCCGGGCGTAACCATACGGTATCAGCCATGACCCATGTCCGCCTGTTTGATTCCAACTATACCTTCTTCGGCAAACTTTATGGTCAGTGGGAAAACACCTGGGGCGATGACCTTGATATGTTTTATGGCCTGGGCTATCTCGGCTGGACAGGTAATTGGGGGTTCTTTAAACCGTATATTGGATTACATAATCAATCTGGCGATTATGTTTCGCAGAAATACGGGCAAACCAGTGGCTGGAACGGTTATGTGCTGGGATGGACTGCGGCCTATAATTTTACGCTTCTTGAGGAGAAATTCGTTCTCTCAAACTGGAATGAAATTGAATTCGATCGCAATAACGCTTACGCGGAACAGCAATATGGTGACTATGGCATTAATGGCGGCCTGACGCTGGCATGGAAATTCTATCCCTGCTGGAAGGCGACAGTCACCTGGCGTTATTTCGAAAATAAATTAGGTTACGACGGTTTCGGTGACCAGATGATTTATATGGTCGGATATGAATTTTAATAAAAGGCAAAGGAGTTGAAATGAAAAGAACAATCGTTGCCAGTATGATTGGTCTGGCGTTATGTGCCGGAAGCACATTGCAAACCGCGCAGGCGGCGTTGGGTAAACGGCCTAATCTGGTCATTATTATGGCTGATGATCTGGGCTATGGTGATCTAGCCACTTATGGGCATCAAATCGTAAAAACCCCTAATATCGACAAACTGGCGCAGGACGGGGTGAAATTCACCGACTACTATGCACCCGCTCCGTTGTGTTCTCCTTCTCGGGCCGGGTTATTAACCGGACGAATGCCATTTCGCACCGGGATCCGCTCCTGGATCCCGGAAGGAAAAAATGTCGCACTGGGCCGTAACGAACTGACGATTGCCAACTTGTTAAAGCAGCAGGGTTATGACACGGCGATGATGGGGAAATTACACCTCAATGCGGGAGGTGAGCGTACCGATCAGCCGCAGGCAAAAGATATGGGCTTTGACTACAGTCTGGTGAATGCGGCGGGGTTCGTGACAGATTCCACGTTAGATAATGCAAAAGAACGACCGCGTAACGGCATGGTGTATCCGACCGGATTTTTGCGTAATGGCAAACCCATTGGTCGAGCGGAAACTTACAGCGGTGAACTGGTCAGTTCAGAAGCGGTTAACTGGCTGGATAACAAAAAAGATGATAATCCGTTTTTCTTGTATGTCGCCTTTACGGAGGTCCACAGCCCGTTGGCTTCTCCGAAAAAATACCTCGATATGTATTCGCAATATATGAGCGCTTATCAGAAACAGCATCCGGAGGAGTTCTACGGTGACTGGGCGGATAAACCCTGGCGCGGCACGGGAGAATATTACGCGAACATCAGTTACCTGGATGCCCAGGTCGGTAAAGTGCTGGATAAGATAAAAGCAATGGGTGAAGAAGAGAACACCATTGTGATTTTTACCAGCGATAACGGCCCGGTGACGCGTGAGGCGCGTAAAATATATGAACTGAATCTCGCGGGTGAGACGGATGGGTTACGTGGCCGTAAAGATAACCTGTGGGAAGGTGGGATTCGTGTTCCGGCAATCATTAAGTATGGCAATCATCTTCCACAGGGAATGGTCACGGATACACCGGCTTACGGTCTTGACTGGCTGCCGACGCTGGCAAGCATGATGAATTTTAAACTGCCAACCGATCGTACTTATGACGGGCAATCCCTGGCTCCCGTACTGGCGCATAAAACCTTAAAACGCGAAAAACCGATGATCTTTGGTATTGATATGCCGTTACAGGATGATCCGACCGATGAATGGGCGATTCGGGATGGCGACTGGAAAATGATCATCGATCGTGAAAATAAACCCAAGTATCTCTATAACCTGAAAAAGGATCGTTCCGAGACGCTTAATCAGTTGGGTAAACAGCCTGAAATCGAAAAAAGAATGTATGGCGAATTCCTGAAATATAAACAGAACATTGATAACGATTCTTTAATGAAGGCTCGCGGTGATAAACCGACACCGGTTACCTGGAGTTAATGGACGAATAATAAGAACAGTAAGTATGCCACTTAGGGCGCTGCCCGCCTGATTCAGTACATCGTGCTGAATCAGGTCCTTTTATTAATGGGTCTGGTGATGCAAAGAAAAAGCTGTCAGGTCATGGTGAAACCAACAGGATCGGTCTGCAATCTGGACTGTAAATACTGTTTTTATCTGGAGAAAGAGAAGCTCTATCCCGATAGAAAAAGTCATTACAGAATGTCAGATGAGATACTTGAATTATTCGTCAAACAGCATATCGCCGCACAGGATGTGGATGACGTTATTTTTGCGTGGCAGGGAGGAGAGCCTACGCTGATGGGGATTGCGTTTTATCGGCGGGCCGTTGAACTCCAGCAGCGTTATGCGGCCGGAAAAACAATCATTAATACCTTTCAGACGAACGGCATTTTGATCGACGATGCATGGGCGCGTTTTTTCAGGCAACAGGATTTTCTGGTCGGCATCTCTATTGATGGTGATGCTGCATTGCATGATGAATGGCGGGTGACGCGTGCCGGCAAATCGACGCATGCTAACGTTGTCCGGGCGCTTCAATGTCTGGTGCGCCATGATGTTGAATTTAATACGCTCACGGTGGTGAACGGCACGAATATGCACCATCCACTCCTGGTCTATCAGTTTCTGAAAAGTATCGGGAGTCGCTATATGCAGTTTATTCCACTGGTCGAACGAAGGTCTGCCAGTAATAATTCGATGCTGGCGACGCCTGCGGATAAGCAAGCCGCAGTGATGCCATGGTCTGTTGAATCCCTGGCATTTGGCCAGTTTCTTAATGCCATTTTTGATATCTGGCTCCGTCAGGATATTGGCGATATCGGTATACAGTTATTTGAGCAGACGCTGGCGGCCTGGTGTGGGTTGCCGCCGCAGGTATGCGTATTTTCTCCAACGTGTGGCAGTGCTTTTGCAATGGAAATGAACGGTGATGTCTATAACTGCGATCACTTTGTTTATCCGCAGTACGCGTTGGGAAATATTAAGAACACGACACTGCGTGCGATGAATAACAGTGAGCAAAATATGCGGTTTGGCGATGAGAAGCGTCGAACCATGGCGCAGGAGTGCCATTCCTGTCCGTGGCAGTTTGCCTGTCACGGTGGCTGTCCTAAACACCGCTTTTTGCCGACCGACTTCGGCTCTTTTGCACAAAACTACCTGTGCGCGGGCTACCAGGCCTTTTTTGCCCACACCGCACCCGCAATGAAATCAATGAAAGCGCTCTATGAAAAAGGTATTTCACCTTCAGAGATAAAATCGTTATTCGCTTGAAGGCGATACTCGCAGGGAGTGAATATGTTTTCACGTATTAATGTCGATGCATGCAAAACGTCAGGCTGTAAAAACCTCGGCGTGTTGAATAGCCCTGACTATTCGGTGCAGGGGAAATATGTCCTGTGTCGTGCGTGTGGATTTTTGTTCCCTCTGATTTCTGAACGTTCGCTGAACCTTTTTCGCCAATCGGCTAATCAGCTATGGTCAGGTCTGATTAAAGTTTGCCCGGGCTGTGGAGGGGCCACATTAAAGAAGTATGGCTTTTCCGCTCAGGGAGCTCCGCGGCTCTATTGTCTCCAGTGCCATAAAACTTTTATTTCTCCCGTCGGGGATAAAACCGATCCTCGCCAGGAAGCGCTCGCCAGGCTTATTCAAGAAGGACACTCGCTGGCAGATATTCGTACCTCGTTAACGCTCGATAGCACGGGCCTGAACCGGCTATTACAAAAATTATCCCGCCAGTCGAATCAGGTGGAACGTGCGTATATTTTCCAAAAATTGGATTTAATCATGAGTACCCGTGCTTTTCGGGTAAAGTTTAACGGCGGCGACGGCTGTTTGTATGTTCTGGTCACGGCAGAGGAGAACAGTGGCAGGGTGATTGCCGTCACCACGAATTATTCAACGCTGCCTGTAGAAGACGAATACCGGTACACATCTTATTATGAAGAGCGCCTCGCACCCGGCACATTAACGCATCTCGTCCAGCGTAAAGAGCTGATCATCATGCGCCGCAATATCTTATTCGATGTGGACTATGGCCCCGCGTCGCTGCATAAAAACGATCCAGGGATGTTGGTCAAACCGGTTCTGCCTGCTTACCGACATTTTGAGTTAGTGAAAGCGTTGACGGATGAACGTTCCCTCAACGTTCAACACTACATAGAACAGGAATGTTTTATCTTTGGTGGATGCCTGATGGCGAATTTGCAGCATGTTCAGCAAGGCCGTTGCCATATTTCCTTTGTGAGAGAAAGAGGGTGTTCACCGCGGCAAAACGACATCCCATACCGAATGTTTCAGAGTGGCGGTATTCGTAACAATGTCTGGCGCACGTTTTCTACCCGGGATTATGCACTGGCGATATGTAATCTCACCGGTACTAAGAAAACGAGCATGTTGCGCTATGCCACGCTTGCTGGCGCAACGGCGTTCATTCAATACGTCAATAATCATCCTTTTCTACCGCAGCTTAATCGTATGTCCCCAGCCAATGTCACCGCCACGCTGGACTACCTCCGCTACACCTTCAATCGTCTGTGCAACGAACAGTACGATCGCTGATTCCGTCATACTTCATGATACAATTTACTCGAAAAAACCGATCGTTTAACCATATATAATCTAATTTTAACGATGAGTTGTGGGGAGTATGATAGTAATTACGAAGTATTCACCTTATAGAGAGAATAAAAAGTGAAACATCTGCATCGTTTCTTCAGCAGTGATGCCTCTGGGGGCATCATTCTTATCATCGCCGCCGCACTGGCCATGCTGATGGCCAACATGGGTGTAACCAGTGGATGGTACCACGCCTTTCTCGAGACGCCTGTCCAACTGCGCGTTGGTGCGCTTGAGATCAATAAAAACATGCTGTTATGGATCAATGACGCCCTGATGGCGGTGTTTTTCCTGTTGATTGGCCTTGAGGTTAAGCGTGAGCTGATGCAGGGCTCACTGGCGAGTTTGCGTCAGGCGGCTTTCCCGGTGATTGCCGCCATCGGCGGAATGATTGTCCCGGCGCTGCTGTACCTGGCCTTTAACTATGCCGATCCGATCACTCGCGAAGGCTGGGCGATCCCGGCCGCCACGGATATTGCGTTTGCGCTGGGCGTTCTGGCGCTGCTCGGCAGTCGGGTGCCGTTGGCGCTGAAAATTTTCCTGATGGCGCTGGCGATCATCGACGATCTCGGCGCGATAGTCATTATTGCTCTGTTTTATACCAACGATCTGTCGATGGTTTCGCTGGGCGTTGCGGCGTTTGCCATAGCATTGCTGGCGATTCTGAATCTGTGCGGCGTCCGGCGCACGGGGGTGTACATCCTCATTGGCGCAATACTGTGGACCGCGG
Source organism: Citrobacter sp. MGH 55 (assembly GCF_016906145.1). Lineage (NCBI taxonomy): Bacteria > Pseudomonadati > Pseudomonadota > Gammaproteobacteria > Enterobacterales > Enterobacteriaceae > Citrobacter > Citrobacter sp. MGH 55. Next base: position 256,649 of record NZ_CP070239.1, on the reverse strand, counting down.
TGCTGAAATCCGGCGTCCATGCGACGCTGGCAGGGGTGATCGTCGGCTTTTTCATTCCATTGAAAGAGAAACACGGGCGTTCCCCGGCAAAGCGTCTGGAACATGTTCTGCATCCGTGGGTGGCGTATCTGATCCTGCCGCTGTTTGCTTTTGCCAATGCGGGCGTTTCATTGCAGGGCGTGACGATGGACGGACTGACGTCCATTCTGCCGCTCGGCATTATTGCGGGCCTGCTGGTAGGTAAGCCGCTGGGGATCAGCCTGTTCTGTTGGTTGGCGCTGCGTCTGAAGCTGGCGCAACTGCCGGAAGGAACCTCATTCCCGCAAATCATGGCGGTCGGCATCCTGTGCGGCATTGGTTTTACGATGTCGATCTTTATCGCCAGCCTGGCCTTTGGCAGCGTGGATCCGGAGCTGATTAACTGGGCGAAGCTGGGGATCCTGATTGGCTCCTTGCTGTCAGCGGTGATTGGCTACAGCTTGCTGCGCGCACGTTTACGCCCGTCAGTCTGATTGGGCGAGTTAGCAGGGGAGCCTCGTTCGGCTCCCCCTTTGTGATATTTATCAGAGAGAGTGTATGTCCCACATTAATTACAACCATCTCTATTACTTTTGGCACGTCTATAAGGAGGGGTCCGTGGTCGGTGCGGCGGAAGCGCTTTATTTAACGCCGCAAACTATCACCGGACAGATTAAAGCGCTTGAGGAACGCCTGCAGGGCAAACTCTTCAAGCGTAAGGGGCGAGGTCTGGAGCCCAGCGAGCTTGGTGAGCTGGTTTTTCGCTATGCGGATAAAATGTTTACTCTCAGCCAGGAGATGCTGGATATCGTGAACTACCGCAAAGAGTCCAATCTGTTATTTGATGTGGGGGTGGCGGATGCGCTGTCGAAGCGATTGGTCAGCAACGTACTGGATGCCGCCGTCGTTGAAGGGGAACAGATCCACCTGCGCTGTTTTGAATCAACCCACGAAATGCTGCTGGAACAGCTCAGCCAGCATAAGCTGGATATGATTATCTCGGATTGCCCGATTGACTCGACGCAACAGGAAGGGCTGTTTTCGGTGAAGATTGGCGAGTGTAGCGTGAGCTTCTGGTGTACCCAGCCGTTACCGGAAAAATCCTTCCCGGCCTGTCTGGAAGAGCGACGTTTGCTGATCCCCGGCCGGCGTTCGATGTTAGGACGCAAGTTGCTGAACTGGATTAATTCCCAGGGGCTGAAGGTCGAGATTCTGGGAGAGTTCGATGACGCCGCATTGATGAAAGCCTTTGGCGCAACGCACAACGCGATTTTCGTGGCCCCGACGCTCTATGCGCATGACTTTTACGCAGACGATTCGGTGGTTGAAATTGGTCGCGTGGAGAATGTGATGGAGGAATACCATGCCATCTTTGCCGAGAGGATGATTCAGCATCCGGCGGTACAGCGTATCTGTAATACGAACTATTCGGCGTTATTTACGCCCCAGAACAAATAGTCCAGACATAAAAAAACCCGCTTGCGCGGGTTTTTTCACAAAGCAACAATCAACAGGCGATTAAGCCAGTTTGTTGATCTGTGCAGTCAGGTTAGCTTTATGACGTGCAGCTTTGTTTTTGTGGATCAGACCTTTAGCAGCCTGACGGTCCACGATTGGTTGCATTTCGTTAAATGCTTTCAGTGCAGTAGCTTTGTCGCCAGCTTCGATAGCTGCGTATACTTTCTTGATGAAAGTACGCATCATAGAGCGACGGCTTGCGTTGTGCTTACGAGCCTTTTCAGACTGAACGGCGCGCTTCTTAGCTGATTTGATATTAGCCAAGGTCCAACTCCCAAATGTGTTCTATATGGACAATTCAAAGGCCGAGGAATATGCCCTTTTAGCCTTCTTTTGTCAATGGATTTGTGCAAATAAGCGCCGTTAATCTAGCGGCACTCGTTACGTAGTGATGGCGCAGGATTCTACCAGCTTGCGGTCTGTGAATACAGCTTTTCAGCGATAAAAATTGAATTGCTTTGTCAGTTTGTGGTCGGTATTTGCCTCAGGGTAATGAAATCCATCTGCTTTCTGTTTCGCCACATCAATCGCCGGTTAACCTTGACCGCCGTACAAGGTATACTTTGGCGATTTTCACTGTTTTGAGCCAGACATGAAGCTGATACGCGGCATACATAATCTCAGTCAGGCCCCACACGGGTGTGTGCTGACTATTGGTAATTTCGACGGCGTGCATCGTGGTCATCGTGCGCTGCTGCAAGGTTTGCAGGAAGAAGGGCGCAGGCGTGGCTTACCGGTGATGGTGATGATTTTTGAGCCGCAGCCGCTCGAACTGTTTGCGACAGACAAAGCCCCTGCGCGGCTGACCCGCCTGCGTGAAAAATTGCGTTATCTCGCGCAATGCGGCGTCGATTACGTGCTGTGCGTGCGCTTTGACCGCCGTTTCGCCGCCCTGACGGCACAGACCTTTATCAGCGAACTGCTGGTGAATCGTCTTGGGGTGCAATTTCTCGCGGTGGGGGATGATTTCCGCTTTGGCGCTGGTCGCGAAGGCGATTTCTTGTTATTACAGAAGGCGGGTGTGGAATATGGTTTCGATATTACCAGCACCCAAACCTTCTGCGAAGGCGGCGTGCGTATCAGCAGTACCGCCGTGCGTCAGGCGCTGGCACAGGACAACCTGGCCCTCGCCGAAAGCCTGTTGGGCCATCCGTTTACCATTTCAGGCCGTGTTGTACACGGTGATGAACTCGGGCGCACCATTGGTTTCCCGACGGCAAACTTACCGCTGCGTCGTCAGGTTTCCCCGGTAAAAGGGGTCTATGCGGTAGAAGTGATGGGGCTTGGCGAGAAGCCATTGCCCGGCGTGGCGAACATCGGGACCCGTCCGACGGTTTCGGGCGTGCGCCAGCAACTGGAAGTGCATCTGCTGGATGTTGCAATGGACCTCTATGGTCGCCATATAGATGTAGTGCTGCGTAAAAAAATACGCAATGAACAGCGATTTGCTTCGCTGGATGAACTCAAAGCGCAGATTGCGCGAGATGAATTAACTGCCCGTGATTTTTTTGGGCTATCAAAACCGGCTTAAAGGCCTGGGTAATCAATACGGAACCGAGAATCTGATGAGTGACTATAAATCAACCCTGAATTTGCCGGAAACAGGGTTCCCGATGCGCGGCGATCTCGCCAAGCGTGAACCGGGAATGCTGGCGCGTTGGACTGATGATGACCTGTACGGCATCATTCGTGCGGCCAAAAAAGGCAAAAAAACCTTCATTCTGCATGATGGCCCTCCTTATGCGAATGGCAGCATTCATATTGGTCACTCGGTTAACAAGATTCTGAAAGACATTATCGTGAAGTCCAAAGGACTCGCGGGATATGACTCGCCTTACGTTCCGGGTTGGGACTGTCACGGTCTGCCGATCGAACTGAAAGTGGAGCAGGAATTCGGCAAGCCGGGCGAAAAATTCACCGCGGCGGAGTTCCGTGCGAAGTGCCGTGAGTACGCAGCAACTCAGGTTGACGGGCAACGTAAAGACTTTATCCGTCTGGGCGTGCTCGGCGACTGGTCGCATCCGTATCTGACGATGGACTTCAAAACGGAAGCCAACATCATCCGCGCGCTGGGCAAAATCATCGGCAATGGTCATCTGCATAAAGGCGCGAAGCCGGTGCACTGGTGCGTAGATTGCCGTTCTGCGCTGGCAGAAGCGGAAGTGGAATACTACGACAAAACCTCTCCGTCGATCGACGTGGCCTTTGTTGCTGCGGATCAGGACGCGGTGAAGGCAAAATTTGGCGTGGCGAATGTCAACGGGCCAATCTCGTTGGTCATCTGGACCACCACACCGTGGACGCTGCCGGCAAACCGCGCGATTTCCGTGGCGCCGGACTTTGACTACGCGCTGGTACAAATCGACGGTCAGGCGGTGATCCTGGCAAAAGATCTGGTTGAAAGCGTGATGCAGCGCATTGGCGCGACAGGCTATACCGTTCTCGCCACCGTAAAAGGGGCGGAGCTTGAACTGTTGCGCTTTACCCATCCGTTTATGGGCTTCGACGTTCCGGCGATCCTCGGCGATCACGTGACGCTGGATGCCGGTACGGGCGCGGTACATACCGCGCCAGGCCATGGTCCGGATGACTATGTCATCGGCCAGAAATACGGTCTGGAAGTTGCTAACCCGGTAGGTCCGGACGGTGCTTATCTGCCGGGTACTTATCCGACACTGGACGGTGTGAACGTCTTTAAAGCGAACGATATTGTGGTTGCGCTGCTGACCGAAAAAGGCGCGCTGCTGCACGTTGAGAAAATGCAGCACAGCTATCCGTGCTGCTGGCGTCACAAATCACCTATCATCTTCCGTGCAACCCCGCAGTGGTTCATCAGCATGGATCAGAAAGGTCTGCGCGAGCAGTCTCTGAAAGAGATCAAAGGCGTGCAGTGGATCCCGGACTGGGGCCAGGCGCGTATCGAATCGATGGTAGCGAACCGTCCTGACTGGTGTATTTCTCGTCAGCGTACCTGGGGCGTGCCGATGTCTCTGTTCGTTCACAAAGACACTGAAGAGCTGCACCCGCGCGCCATCGAACTGATGGAAGAAGTGGCAAAACGCGTTGAAGTTGACGGTATTCAGGCCTGGTGGGATCTCGACCCGAAAGACATTCTGGGTGACGAAGCCGATCAGTACGTGAAAGTGCCGGATACCCTGGACGTCTGGTTTGACTCTGGTTCAACGCACTCCTCCGTCGTGGATGTCCGCCCGGAGTTCGCCGGTCATGCCGCGGATATGTATCTGGAAGGCTCCGACCAGCATCGTGGCTGGTTCATGTCGTCTCTGATGATCTCCACCGCGATGAAAGGCAAAGCGCCGTATCGCCAGGTACTGACGCACGGTTTTACCGTCGATGGTCAGGGCCGCAAGATGTCCAAGTCTATCGGTAACACCGTTTCGCCACAGGATGTGATGAACAAACTGGGCGCTGACATTCTGCGTCTGTGGGTGGCATCAACCGACTACACTGGTGAAATGGCGGTATCGGATGAGATCCTCAAACGTGCTGCCGACAGCTATCGTCGTATCCGTAACACCGCGCGCTTCCTGCTGGCGAACCTGAACGGGTTTGATCCGGCGAAAGACATGGTGAAACCGGAAGAGATGGTGGTACTGGACAGATGGGCGGTGGGCTGCGCGAAAGCGGCGCAGGAAGACATTCTGAAAGCGTACGAAGCCTACGATTTCCACGAAGTGGTACAGCGCCTGATGCGTTTCTGCTCCGTCGAAATGGGGTCGTTCTATCTCGACATCATCAAAGACCGTCAGTACACCGCGAAAGCGGAAAGCCGGGCGCGTCGCAGCTGTCAGACCGCGCTGTACCATATCGCGGAAGCGCTGGTACGCTGGATGGCGCCGATCATGTCCTTCACCGCAGATGAAATCTGGGGCTACCTGCCGGGTTCTCGTGAGCAGTATGTCTTCACCGGTGAGTGGTACGAAGGCCTGTTTGGTCTGGCGGACAGCGAAGCGATGAACGATAGCTTCTGGGACGAGCTGCTGAAAGTGCGTGGCGAAGTGAACAAAGTGATCGAACAGGCGCGTGCGGATAAGAAAGTGGGCGGTTCCCTGGAAGCGGCAGTCACCCTGTATGCCGAACCTGAACTGGCTGCGAAGCTGACCGCACTGGGCGATGAATTACGATTTGTCCTGTTGACCTCCGGGGCGAAAGTCGCTGACTATGCCGGGGCTCCTGCAGATGCGCAGCAGAGCGAACTGCTCAAAGGGCTGAAAATCGCCCTGAGTAAAGCCGAAGGTGATAAGTGCCCGCGTTGCTGGCATTACACGACGGATGTCGGCAAGGTAGCGGAACACGCAGAAATTTGCGGACGCTGTGTCAGCAACATCGCCGGTGATGGCGAAAAACGTAAGTTTGCCTGATGAGTAAGCCTCTTTGTTCAACAGGGCTACGCTGGCTGTGGCTGGTGGTAGTCGTGCTGATTATCGATTTGGGCAGCAAGTACCTGATCCTCCAGAATTTTGCTCTGGGGGATACGGTGCCGCTGTTCCCGTCGCTTAATCTGCATTATGCGCGTAACTATGGTGCGGCGTTTAGCTTCCTCGCTGATAGCGGCGGCTGGCAGCGCTGGTTCTTTGCCGGTATCGCGATCGGTATCTGTGTCATTCTGGCGGTGATGATGTATCGCTCCAGCGCGGCGCAAAAGCTGAATAATATCGCGTATGCGCTAATCATTGGCGGCGCGCTGGGGAACCTGTTCGACCGCCTGTGGCATGGTTTCGTGGTCGATATGATCGATTTCTACGTCGGGGACTGGCATTTTGCTACGTTTAACCTCGCCGATAGTGCGATCTGTATCGGCGCCGCAATGATTGTCCTGGAAGGATTCCTGCCGAAAAAGCAGGCGTAATACAGTGCCGGATGGTGGCGTAATCGCCTTATCCGGCCTATAAAATAGCGCGATCCTTGTAGGCCCGATAAGTGCAAGTGCCATCGGGCTAACTGGTGAGTCACAACAAGTGAGCAACCTGCATGTCTAAATCAGTACAGAGTAACAGTGCGGTGCTGGTGCACTTCACCTTAAAACTCGACGATGGCTCCACCGCAGAGTCAACCCGTAATAACGGCAAGCCCGCGCTTTTTCGCCTGGGGGATGGCTCTCTGTCTGAAGGACTGGAGCAACATCTTCTCGGACTGAAAGACGGCGATAAAACCACTTTTTCCCTGGAGCCGGATGCCGCGTTTGGCATCACGACGCCTGACCTGATTCAGTATTTCTCGCGCCGCGAATTTATGGACGCCGGCGAACCTGAAATCGGGGCTATTATGCTCTTTACCGCAATGGACGGCAGTGAGATGCCTGGTGTGATCCGCGAAATCAACGGTGACTCCATCACCGTCGATTTTAACCATCCGCTGGCCGGGCATACCGTTCATTTTGATATTGAAGTGCTGGAAGTCGATCCGGCACTGGAGGCGTAACATGCAGATCCTGTTGGCCAACCCGCGCGGTTTTTGCGCTGGTGTAGACCGCGCTATCAGCATTGTTGAAAACGCGCTGGCCATCTACGGCGCGCCGATTTACGTTCGTCATGAAGTGGTACATAACCGCTACGTGGTCGACAGCCTGCGCGAACGCGGAGCGATTTTCATCGAGCAGATCAGCGAAGTGCCAGACGGCGCAATCCTGATCTTCTCCGCGCACGGCGTCTCTCAGGCGGTGCGCAACGAAGCGAAAGGCCGTGACCTTACCGTCTTTGATGCGACCTGTCCGCTGGTAACCAAAGTGCATATGGAAGTGGCGCGCGCCAGTCGTCGTGGCGAAGAGTCGATCCTGATTGGTCACGCCGGACACCCTGAAGTGGAAGGCACAATGGGGCAGTACAGCAACCCGGCAGGGGGCATGTACCTGGTTGAATCGCCGGAAGATGTTTTTTCGCTCAAGGTGAAAAACGAAGGCAAGCTCTCCTTTATGACCCAGACCACGCTCTCCGTGGACGATACCTCAGACGTGATTGACGCACTGCGTCAGCGCTTCCCGAAAATCGTCGGACCGCGTAAAGATGACATTTGCTACGCCACTACCAACCGTCAGGAAGCGGTGCGCGCGCTGGCGGAGCAGGCGGATGTTGTGCTGGTGGTGGGCTCAAAAAACTCATCGAACTCCAACCGTCTGGCTGAACTGGCGCAGCGGATGGGGAAAGCGGCGTTTCTGATTGACGATGCGACCGATATCCAGGAAGCCTGGGTGAAAGAGGCGAAATGCGTGGGCGTGACTGCAGGCGCGTCAGCGCCGGATATTCTGGTGCAAAACGTCATCGCTCGCCTACAGGAACTCGGCGGTGGCGAAGCGGTTCCGCTGGAAGGCCGCGAAGAGAATATTGTCTTCGAAGTGCCAAAAGAGCTGCGT
>NZ_CP070239.1:221502-248651 GCF_016906145.1 Citrobacter sp. MGH 55 | reverse complement strand
GCGTCTGCCCATTATTCTCGACACCGATCCGGGCATTGATGATGCTGCGGCGATTGCTGCTGCGCTGTTTGCCCCTCAGCTCGATCTGCAATTGATGACTACGGTCGCCGGTAATGTTTCCGTGGAAAAGACCACCCGCAACGCCCTGCAACTGCTGCATTTCTGGAATGCCGACATTCCCCTCGCCCAGGGGGCCGCCACGCCGCTGTTACGTCCGCTACGCGATGCCGCCTATGTTCACGGCGAATCCGGCATGGAAGGCTATGATTTTGTCGAGCATGACCGACAACCGCTAGCGAAACCGGCGTTTATCGCCCTTCGTGACGCGCTGATCAGCGCCCCGGAGCCGATCACGCTGGTGGCGATTGGTCCGCTGACGAATATTGCGCTGTTGCTGATGCACTATCCGGAGTGCACCTTCAACATCCGCCGTCTGGTGATCATGGGCGGTTCTGCCGGACGGGGAAATTTCACCCCTAACGCTGAATTCAATATCGCCGTCGATCCGGAAGCCGCAGCGCGCGTATTCGAAAGTGGCATTGAGATTGTGATGTGTGGGCTGGATGTCACAAACCAGGCGATGTTGACGCCGGATTATCTGGCCTCGCTGCCCACCCTCAATCGCACTGGAAAGATGTTACATGCCTTGTTCAGCCACTATCGCAGCGGGACAATGCGCACCGGCGTGCGAATGCACGATCTCTGCGCGATTGCCTGGCTGGTGCGTCCGGATCTGTTTACCGTCAAGCCGTGCTTTGTCGCGGTTGAAACCCAGGGGGACTATACCGCCGGGACGACCGTGGTGGATATTGAAGGGCGGATGAACAGACCAGCAAACGTGCAGGTCGCTCTGGAAATTAATGTTGCAGGGTTCCAGCAGTGGGTGGCAGAAGTTCTGGCACTGGCACCGTAAGGAGTGTGATACGCACCGCACTCTGTGGACGGAACTGGAAGGTTAATCGATTAATCTGCTAATCTGATTCTGTTGTTCTCCTCGGGCCGGAGACGCATATGAATCTTACTTTTATCCAGCCACCGCAGGTGGAATGGGCGAGCGGCGCGTTGGCAAAAGGGCCGCTGTTACGTAAATCAACCCGCATTCAGGATCTCATTGAGGTTTTTGCCGATGAGCCTGCCCGGCAACAGTTGGCGGGCGAACACGTGGTGTATGACGTTGAGATGCTGGCGACTTCTTCGGCGGAAGGCGAACTCTATACGGGCGTGACGCATCTTTATCCCGGACATGTCGGCGGTGAATACTTTATGACCCGCGGGCATTTCCATGCGCGCCGTGAACAGGGCGAAGTCTATTTTGGCCTGCGCGGAAAGGGACTTTTGCTGCTGCAAAATGAGCACGGGCAGGCGCGACTGGAAAACGTTTTCGCCGGATCCATTCATATCATCCCAGGTTTTACCGCACACCGCTTAATCAACACCGGAAATGAGGTGCTCTCCGCGCTTGCTGTCTGGCCTGCTATCGCCGGACATGATTATGCGGCGCTGGCGAAGGGGTTCACCCTCAGGGTCTTTGAGGAAAACCAGCAGATTCTGGTAAGGGAGGTGCAGAATGGTTGACTCTGCCTCTCTTTATGGTCTGGATATGACCGTACATCGTCATCCGCTTGGGTTCAGTTATGGGGATGACGTGACCGGGCCTATGCCGGAAATTCGCCGACTCGATCAGATTCGTGCTTCGCTGCGTGATCCGCAGTGTGAGGGACCGGAAGAGGTATACGCTATCGCGATGGACGTGGCGCGCCTGCAGGATCGCGAGGAGCTAAAAAAACGCATGCTGTTGTTCGGTGTGGTGACCTATGCCGCGGGTCGGTTGGGTGAAGAACCGATTCGTAGTCAGGGGCATGTGCATCGTGTGAGTCAGCACAGCGGGTGGTCTCCGCCAGAGTTGTATGAGATCTGGCAGGGGAAAGCGATCATCTACATGCAGGAATATGTTGGGGACGATCCTGGTCGCTGCTTTGCGGTGATCGCAGGACCCGGTGAAAAAGTGCTGGTGCCGCCAGGTTGGGGACATGCGACGATATCCGCCGATCCGAATGAGCCGTTAACCTTTGGCGCGTGGTGCGATCGCGAATATGGTTTTGAATATGAGGCTGTGCGGGCGCATAAAGGGCTGGCGTGGTATCCGTTACTACAGGGTGATCACGTCATCTGGCAGCACAACCCGCGCTATATTGCCGGGCGATTGCAGGCCGTCACGCCTCGTCAGTATACGGAGTTTTCACTGACTTCAGCGCCAATCTATCAGCAATTTATATCCGACCCGGGGCGCTTTCAGTTTATCTCTCGCCCGGATAAATGCGCAGGGCTGTGGCAGAACTTCCATCCATGAAAAACCGGGGCATTGCCCCGGTAGTTCCGTCTTTTCGCTATTAACCTGCAAACAGACCTGTTGCGACGCCAAGCGCGGCCAGTATCAGCAGTAAAACCATCGCTTTTACCGGTGAGACACCGCGTTTTGCCATCAGATACCAGGTACCGAGAACGACGACCAGCGGCAGCAATTGCGGGAAAATGCCATCCAGCATCTGCTGAACATGGATATTCACACCATCTTTGGTAATAAACTCCATCCCGGTTCCAAGCTTCACGTAGCTGGCTGCGACGCCCCCCATAACGAAAACGCCTAACAGCGATAAGGCTTCGCGCAGACGAGTGGACTTGCTGCTCACCAGTATTTCTACCGAGCCGGAGCCCATTTTGTAGCCTTTCAGAAACAAGAACCATGAGCCGGGAATGATGATCGCAAGCCAGGCGACGGTATAAAACAAGGGACCGAGGATATTGCCGCCTGCCGCCAGCGCCATGCCGATACTGAGCAGGATGGGGATCAACATCCCAGGGATCATGGAATCACCGATCCCGGCAATGGGACCCATTAAACCCACCTTAAGGGTGTTGATCGTCTCTCCGTCGATCGGCTCCCCGTTCGCTTTTTTCTCTTCCAGCCCCAGCGCCATTCCATTCACAATGGCGCCAATCTGGGGTTCGGTGTTGTAGAACGAGGCGTGTCGACGCAACATTTCGGTTCGTTGTGCGGCATCGGGATAGAGCTTTTTCGCCACCGGCAACATGCTCAGACAAAATCCAAAAGATTCCAGACGTTCAAAACTCATCGACGATAAGTTATGCATCATCCAGGCCCGCCAGCAGCGGCGAAGATCTTTACGGGTCAGCGTACGTTCTTCCATCAGAATTCATCCTCATCATCGCGGGTAACCGACGTCGCGTTTGCAGCCTGCGGCGGTTCCGGCTTGTAGTTATAGTGGATCAGCGCCAACAGTGAACCGACGATCACCAGCGCGACCATGTTGAGTTTTAAAAAGACGATGCAGACGAAACCGACGAGGAAGTAGATCAACATGGTGTAATTTTTGATGATCTGCTTGAGCAGAATTGCAATCCCGACGGCGGGCAGAATGCCGCCCAGTACGTTCATTGTCGACAACACCATCTTCGGCAGGCTGTCCATAAAACCGCTGATGTACTGTGCGCCAAAGTAAACCGCAATAAAGGTGGGCACAAAACGCAGGATAAAGTTTGTCACCTGAGGCCAGATGGCGCTGTTCAGGTAAATTCCCCGCTCATCGCCCCGATCCAGTGCCACATCGGCACGATGGTTCCAGAAAGAGTTCAGTACCATCATCGCATTAAATAAGATGGTCCCGGCAATCCCGATGGTAGCGGCTAAGGCGACCGCGACCTCCGGGCCTTTGCCTGAGAGGATCCCCAATGCAATGGCCGGGTAAGCCACAAAGTTGAGATCGGCAGGCATTGAGCCGCCGGGCGTGACCATCGCGATATATACTGCCTGAACCGCAACGCCAATCATGATCCCGGTTTTCATGTCACCGAGAATAATCCCGACCAACGTGCCGGAAATCAGCGGTCGAGTGATTAAATACCAGCCGCCCGTCAGTCCCAACAGCCAGGGGCTGCTGAGGGCGCCGAGATAACACAGAATGCCAATCAACATCGCTTCGATAATCATCGTCCGCTCCTTATTTCAGCTTCTGGCGCGCATCCTGCCAGCTGTAACAACTGGCATCCGGCACCAGCCGGAATTCAACCTGATGCCCGCGCTGCGTCAGCCAGTCAAAGGCGGCGATCTCCTGTGCATTGACTGATTGATTAGGGCCAATTGTCGTGGTGTCGGCGCGCGCACTCATTGGACCGACGTTAATTTTGCCGTTGGCGTTGTGCAGACTGATACCCGCTTCTTCGATGCGCATCAGCGTGACCGGCGATTTGCCAATCACGAAATAACGTTTCTCACTGGCGATGACTTTGGGCAGTTTCTCAATCGCGGTGGCGGTATCAAACAACCAGACTTTGGTGTCCTGCACGGCGCCTTTCATCACCGAGGAGAGCAGGGGATCGGCCGCGACGGCATCGTCAATGGCGACAATGCCATCGCAGGGCAGCTCTTTGGCCCAACGTGTGACGAGCTGCCCATGAATAACGCGGTCATCGATACGGACAAAAGAAATACTCATAGCGGTTTCCTTTAAAAATCATCTGACTGCACGGAAAAAACCGGGGCAGCCTTCGTCAACGTGGGGGCAGTTAACGCCAGCAGGGTATCGGCTGCGGCATGGACATCCATGAATGGAAGCACTTCCTCGCTTAACAGCAGCATCGGCAGATTCACTCCTGCCACAACGGCGATGGGAGGCAACGTTTGTGGTGAAAAAGCATGCTGGCAGGCGACGTTCCACGGCGTGCCACTTTGCATATCGCAGAGCACCAGTACTCCGTCAGCGTGTTGTCCCGCCTGTGCCAGTACTTCGCTAAAGCGCGTTTTAAACCCTTCGATACCGGCCTGTTCGCTTAGTGTCACGGCGTAAACATGCGGTAATTCGCCGTAAACCATGCGTCCGCTGGTAAGAAGCGCTTCCGCCAGAGGACCGTGACTGGCAACAATAATGTGGATCATCGGCTTATCCTCTTACCCAGGCTTTGATCGTCGCCAGAGGCTGGTCAACGCTGTCGCCTGAAGGTGAAATTCGGTATTCCCCAACGGCTGCCGGGATGATAAAGGTCTCTGCATAGTGAACGATGAAGGGAGCAAATGCGCCGCTCGGACTATCGACCACGGCTTGCGCACCTTCGACCAGGTTCAGAACGTTCACACCACCCTGAGTATGGTGTGTCACTGGGGCAGTAAACCAGTGACGGCGGGTTTCGATAAACTCACGTTCGTGCATCCCGGTTCTTTCTTCCCGCCAGCCGTCCCCTTCAGCGATGGGCTCAATACGGTTGATCAGATTGTCTTGAACCCATTGTGTATCGCGCTGCCAGTCAATGACTTGTTGACCGTGGTCAAGATGGACAGGACGCGGCAATCCGTCCAGACCCAGACGCCCCCAGTCCCACAGTTTGAAGGTGAAAATATACGGCGTGGCACTGATCTCCAGGACCATTGTCCCGGCGCCTGAGCAATGGACGGTTCCGGCAGGGATGAGAAAATGATCGTGCTTACGGGCAGGGAATTGATTGACAAACCGCTCGTCATCAAAGGCTTTCTCGCCTCGTCCCGCCGCGCGTAAATCGTCCAGCATCTCGCCTGGTACGATCCCGGTTTTTGTGCCCAAGTAGACCACCGCATCTGGCTCTGCTTCAAGGATGTAGTAACTCTCATCCTGGGTATAGTGCATACCAAATTGCTGTTGGATGTATTCAGTAACCGGATGAACCTGGAAGCTCAGGTTCTGACCGCCAATGGTATCGAGAAAGTCAAAACGAATCGGAAATTCCGCGCCAAAACGAGCATGAACTTTCTCGCCAAGCAGGGCGCGGGGATACGTCAGCACCAGGTCCTGAGAGGGGATCTCGATCCGCACATGACCAAAACGCAGTAACAGGCTGTTTTCCTCGGGCACGCAATCAAAACACCACGCGTAGTTGGGCGCTGAGGGATCGAGATCGAATTGTTGTTTCATCCACTGCCCGCCCCAGACGCCAGGGTCAAAGAAGGGGGCGACGCGAAACGGTTGCGTGGTGGTTTGTTGCAACCCGGCGCGTAGCGCTTCGCCGCTGACCATTGCGGGCGCGCCTGCGACCGTCGTATCCAGCAAATAATCAGCGCGTTTGAGCAGCGGCGTTTTGTGCCGGTCAAAGACTCGCCATTCAATAAAAAAGGCGCGTTTATAGCGACGAAGAATATCTTCATTCTGGTTTTTTGCGCCCCAGTTACCGAGACCGTCATGACGCATACGCTGTTGAATTTCCCAGCGCGGCAGATCGGCATACACCAACACATCGCCGGGATGCGCCAGCGCCGCGCCTGGCCCATATACCACCACGAGACCTTCGGGGATGACTTCAATCAGTTGACGCATCCGGTTGAGCTTGTCGGGATCAAAAAACTCATCAAGATGGTGACAGGAGAGAACGCCAAAGACGCGGTCATCGGTCAGATTACGCGCCAACAATTCATGCAGCGCCTGCTCATCACGTCGCGCGGATTCAACATTAATCACTACGGCGGCGTTTAGCGCGGCGAAGAGGTGTTGCTCCAGCTCATCCAGTCGCACGCCCGGATAACAATCGATAATCAGTACGGTTTTAGGCGATTCAGAAACCCGGCTGCGAAGTACCGAATGGACCGACGCCCAGCCTTGCCAGGCCTCGTCGTCATAGCCCTGAACATAAACCTCAGGGAATTTATTATAGGTTGTATGCATTTTCTCTCTCCGTGTTGGCTAATTAAAGATTAATCGATTAACCTTATTTTCATAGGGTGGTTAACGCGATTAACCCGCCATAATCAGAAACCAGGGCGGTAAAAAGCTCATCAGCGTGATGAGAATCACACGTGCTGGCACATTAATGAGGTTATTCGATTAACCTTTGCGAGAAACAGGAGAAGTCATGACAACCATTACCCTGGCGCAGGTTGCGGAACGCGCAGGCGTCTCCACGGCGACCGTGTCGATGGTACTGCGTAATCGGGGGCGTATTTCACAGGCAACGCGTGAACGCGTACTTAAAGCGCTGGATGATTCTGGCTATGTCTATAACCAGACCGCAGCGAATTTGCGTAATCGCAGCAGCAATCAGGTCGGGCTCTTGTTGCATGATATTACTAACCCATTTTATGGCGAGATGACGGCGGGGCTCAGTCATGAAATGGAGCGGCACGATCTGCTGTTGTTTCTGGCGAACAGCGAAGAGTCCGGCGAGCGCCAGCAAAAGTTTGTTGATTCCCTGATGCGCAATAACGCCTGCGGTATGGTGCTCTGCGCGGCGCGGGAAACACCGACCTCGTTCTTTGAAGCGCTTAAACGGCGTAATATTCCCGCAATCATGGTGGTTCGCCCGCTTAGCGATCCGGACTTTGATTTTGTCGGCACCGATAATTTTCTCGGGACGCAAATGGCAACGACCCATTTAGTTAAACTGGGGCACAAAAATATCGCCTTCATCGGCGGCAGCCCGAATTCAGGGAGCCGGGCGCAGCGCATTGGCGGATTTACCAGCACACTACTGGAATATGGCATTTCACCGAATCCGCAGTGGATCGTTGCCACTCAGGCCAGCCAGATTGATGGCGCGAAAGTGGCGGAGTCTCTGCTGATGCAACATCCACAAATTACTGCCGCAGTGTGTTATCAGGACATTGTGGCGTTGGGGGTAATGCAGGCGCTACGTAAAATGGGGCGTGAACCCGGGCGCGACTTTGCATTAGTCGGGTTCGATGATATTACCGAAGCGGCGTTGGTTCAGCCTGCGCTGACCACCGTGTCGGTCGCGGCAAAAGAGATTGGTCGTAAGGCGGGAGAGTTACTTTACAGTCGTATTCAGGGGAATGATGAGCCGGCGAAACGCATTATTCTGCCTCCGGCACTGGTGGTCAGAGAATCATGTGGTTTTCGCTGATCGTCATGTCTTTTACTGATATCTCTCGCTGTTTATCATTAAATTCTAATTATCGACGTTTTTGGCTAGCGGCATGACGACGTGCTGGTTAATCTGAAAACGATTTACATCATTTTAACGTAAGAGAATAACTATGCATGATGCACAGGTCCGTGTCGCGATAGCGGGCGCGGGTGGCCGTATGGGCCGCCAGTTAATTCAGGCAGCGCTGCAGATGGATGGCGTTGCGCTTGGTGCGGCGCTTGAGCGCGAGGGATCGTCACTGCTGGGCAGCGATGCCGGAGAACTGGCGGGTGTCGGGAAAACCGCCGTTACCGTGCAAAGTAGCCTTGAGGTAGTAAAAGATGATTTCGATGTGTTCATCGATTTTACCCGTCCGGAAGGCACGCTGAATCATCTGGCGTTTTGTCGTCAACATGGCAAAGGGATGGTCATTGGCACTACCGGTTTTGACGATGCGGGAAAACAGGCGATTCGCGATGCCGCGCAGGACATAGGCATTGTCTTCGCGGCGAACTTTAGCGTCGGTGTCAACGTGATGCTTAAGCTGCTGGAAAAGGCGGCGAAGGTGATGGGCGACTATACCGATATTGAAATCATTGAAGCGCACCACCGCCATAAAGTTGATGCGCCGTCAGGCACCGCGCTGGCGATGGGGGAGGCGATTGCCCATGCGCTGGATAAAGATCTAAAAGAATGCGCCGTCTACAGTCGCGAAGGCTACACCGGCGAACGCGTGCCGGGAACAATTGGCTTTGCCACCGTCCGCGCCGGGGACATTGTGGGCGAACATACCGCTATGTTTGCCGATATCGGCGAACGTGTCGAAATCACTCACAAAGCGTCCAGCCGTGTGACTTTTGCCAATGGTGCGGTGAGATCGGCACTTTGGGTTAGTGCAAAGAAAAATGGTCTTTTTGATATGCGAGATGTCCTTGATCTCAACAATTTATAGTTAATTATTACCTTTCGTGATGTGGTTATTGTAATCTCAATGTATTGATTACATGGGGCAATATTTTTATTGCCCTTTTATTTTACCTGTTACAGATTGCTTTCATTACAAATGGCGTAAAAATCTATCTTTTCTCTCTTTTTTACGTTGCCTGAATGTAAATTTTGACCAAGTGGTCCACTTTTTCGAAGCATGAGACTATTTTATACGCATAATTGTTCACGCAAGCGTTTTCCTGCCAGGGTTAGCTGATCTTTTTGCCTGTTAAATCCGTTGATTTCATCCTGAGTCGCAAAAGAATATAAAAAATACCGCCTTTAAGTTGACTTTTGCCTGCCTTATCTCCAGAATGCCGCCGTTTGCCAGAAATCCACGGGTAAGCAAATTTGCATTGATTCATGCTATGCGAATGCATTAATATGCAAATAAAGTGAGTGAATATTCTCTGGAGGGTGTTTTGATTAAGTCAGCGCTATTGGTTCTGGAAGACGGAACCCAGTTTCACGGTCGGGCCATAGGGGCAACAGGTTCGGCGGTTGGGGAAGTCGTTTTCAATACTTCAATGACCGGTTATCAAGAAATCCTCACTGATCCTTCCTATTCCCGCCAAATCGTTACTCTTACTTATCCCCATATCGGTAATGTCGGCACCAATGCCGCCGATGAAGAATCCTCCCAGGTCCATGCGCAAGGCCTTGTCATTCGTGACCTGCCGCTGATTGCGAGCAACTTCCGCAATACCGAAGACCTCTCTTCTTACCTGAAACGCCATAACATTGTGGCGATTGCCGATATCGATACCCGTAAGCTGACGCGTCTGCTGCGCGAGAAAGGGGCGCAAAATGGTTGCATTATCGCGGGCGATAACCCGGATGCGGCGCTGGCGCTGGAAAAAGCGAAAGCCTTCCCGGGCCTGAACGGCATGGATCTTGCCAAAGAAGTGACCACCACGGAATCTTACAGCTGGACCCAGGGGAGCTGGACGCTGGCGGGCGACCTGCCGGAAGCAAAGAAAGAAGACGAACTGCTGTTCCATGTTGTCGCCTATGACTTTGGCGCCAAGCGCAACATTTTGCGCATGCTGGTGGACAGAGGCTGTCGCCTGACGGTTGTCCCGGCAAAAACGTCGGCAGAAGATGTGCTGAAGATGAATCCGGACGGGATCTTCCTGTCGAACGGCCCTGGTGACCCGGCGCCATGCGATTACGCTATCGACGCAATTCAGAAATTCCTCCAGACCGATATTCCGGTGTTTGGCATCTGCTTAGGCCATCAGCTGCTGGCGCTGGCGAGTGGGGCAAAAACCGTGAAGATGAAATTCGGTCACCACGGTGGTAACCATCCGGTCAAAGATATCGACAACAATACGGTGATGATTACGGCCCAGAACCACGGCTTTGCGGTGGATGAAGCGTCCATGCCGGCCAATCTGCGCGTGACCCACAAGTCGCTGTTCGATGGCACCCTGCAAGGGATTCATCGCACCGACAAACCGGCATTCAGCTTCCAGGGCCACCCGGAAGCGAGCCCGGGTCCTCACGATGCCGCGCCATTGTTCGACCACTTTATCGAGTTAATTGAGCTTTACCGTCAGTCCGCGAAATAATCAGGAGTTAAGAGAGCCATGCCAAAACGTACAGACATAAAAAGTATCCTGATTCTGGGCGCGGGTCCGATTGTTATCGGTCAGGCGTGTGAGTTTGACTACTCCGGCGCGCAGGCGTGTAAAGCGCTGCGTGAAGAGGGGTACCGCGTCATTCTGGTGAACTCCAACCCCGCGACCATCATGACCGACCCGGAAATGGCCGATGCGACCTACATCGAGCCGATTCACTGGGAAGTCGTGCGCAAGATTATTGAGAAAGAGCGCCCGGACGCGGTGCTGCCGACCATGGGCGGTCAGACGGCGCTGAACTGTGCGCTGGAACTGGAGCGCCAGGGCGTGCTGGCCGAATTCGGTGTGACCATGATTGGTGCGACCGCCGATGCGATTGATAAAGCCGAAGACCGTCGTCGCTTCGATATCGCGATGAAGAAAATCGGTCTCGACACCGCGCGTTCGGGCATTGCCCATACGATGGAAGAGGCGCTGGCGGTAGCGGCTGACGTCGGCTATCCGTGCATCATCCGCCCGTCCTTTACCATGGGCGGCACCGGCGGCGGTATCGCCTACAACCGCGAAGAGTTTGAAGAAATTTGTACTCGCGGCCTGGATCTCTCCCCAACCAACGAGCTGCTGATTGATGAATCGCTGATTGGCTGGAAAGAGTACGAGATGGAAGTGGTGCGTGATAAAAACGACAACTGCATCATCGTCTGCTCTATTGAGAACTTCGACGCCATGGGCATTCACACCGGTGACTCCATCACTGTGGCACCGGCCCAGACGCTGACCGACAAAGAATATCAAATCATGCGTAACGCCTCGATGGCGGTACTGCGTGAAATCGGCGTAGAAACCGGCGGTTCAAACGTGCAGTTCGCGGTGAACCCGAAAAACGGTCGCCTGATTGTGATCGAAATGAACCCGCGCGTATCCCGTTCCTCCGCGCTGGCATCAAAAGCCACCGGCTTCCCGATTGCGAAAGTGGCGGCGAAACTGGCGGTGGGTTACACCCTTGATGAGCTGATGAATGACATCACTGGCGGTCGTACGCCGGCATCGTTCGAACCGTCCATCGACTATGTGGTCACTAAAATCCCACGCTTCAACTTCGAAAAATTCGTTGGTGCTAACGACCGTCTGACGACCCAGATGAAATCGGTCGGCGAAGTGATGGCGATTGGCCGCAGCCAGCAGGAATCTCTGCAAAAAGCGCTGCGCGGTCTGGAAGTGGGCGCCACCGGCTTTGACCCGAAAGTGAGCCTGGATGACCCGGAAGCGCTGACGAAAATCCGCCGCGAACTGAAAGACGCGGGCGCTGAGCGTATCTGGTATATCGCCGATGCCTTCCGTGCGGGCCTCTCCGTTGACGGCGTGTTCAACCTGACCAACATTGATCGCTGGTTCCTGGTTCAAATTGAAGAGCTGGTGCGTCTGGAAGAGAAAGTGGCAGAGCTGGGCATTAACGGCTTGACCCCAGACTTCCTGCGCCAGCTGAAACGCAAAGGCTTCGCCGATGCGCGTCTGGCTAAACTGGCCGGTGTCCGTGAAGCGGAAGTTCGCAAACTGCGCGATCAGTACAATCTGCACCCGGTCTACAAGCGTGTGGACACCTGCGCGGCAGAATTCGCCACCGATACCGCCTACATGTACTCCACGTATGAAGATGAGTGCGAGGCGAACCCGTCCGTTGACCGTGACAAAATCATGGTGCTTGGCGGCGGTCCAAACCGTATCGGCCAGGGGATCGAATTTGACTACTGCTGCGTACATGCCTCTCTGGCGCTGCGCGAAGACGGTTACGAAACCATCATGGTCAACTGTAACCCGGAAACGGTCTCTACTGACTATGACACTTCCGACCGCCTCTACTTTGAGCCGGTCACGCTGGAAGATGTGCTGGAAATCGTGCGCATTGAGAAGCCGAAGGGCGTGATCGTGCAGTACGGCGGCCAGACTCCGCTGAAACTGGCGCGTGCGCTGGAAGCAGCAGGCGTACCGGTTATTGGTACCAGCCCGGACGCAATTGACCGCGCAGAAGACCGTGAGCGTTTCCAGCATGCGGTGGACCGTCTGAAGCTGAAACAACCGGCCAACGCCACCGTGACGGCTATCGAACAGGCTGTCGAAAAAGCGAAAGAGATTGGTTACCCGCTGGTGGTGCGTCCGTCCTACGTGCTGGGCGGCCGGGCGATGGAAATTGTCTACGACGAAGCTGATCTGCGCCGCTACTTCCAGACCGCCGTTAGCGTTTCCAACGACGCGCCGGTTCTGCTCGACCGCTTCCTGGATGACGCGGTTGAAGTGGACGTTGACGCCATCTGCGACGGTGAAATGGTGCTGATTGGCGGCATCATGGAACACATCGAACAAGCGGGCGTCCACTCGGGTGACTCTGCCTGTTCTCTGCCGGCCTACACGCTGAGCCAGGAAATTCAGGATGTGATGCGCCAGCAGGTACAGAAACTGGCCTTCGAACTGCAGGTTCGCGGTCTGATGAACGTCCAGTTTGCAGTGAAAGATAACGAAGTCTACCTGATTGAAGTGAATCCACGTGCGGCGCGTACCGTACCGTTCGTCTCTAAAGCGACCGGCGTACCGCTGGCGAAAGTGGCGGCGCGTGTGATGGCCGGTAAATCGCTGACCGAACAGGGCGTGACCAAAGAAATTATCCCGCCGTACTACTCGGTGAAAGAAGTGGTGCTGCCGTTCAACAAATTCCCGGGCGTCGACCCGCTGTTAGGGCCAGAAATGCGCTCCACCGGGGAAGTGATGGGCGTGGGGCGTACCTTTGCGGAAGCGTTCGCCAAGGCGCAACTGGGCAGCAGTTCTACCATGAAAAAACAGGGCCGTGCGCTGCTCTCCGTACGTGAGGGCGACAAAGAGCGTGTGGTTGACCTGGCGGCGAAACTGCTGAAGCAGGGCTTTGAACTGGACGCCACCCACGGTACCGCGATTGTGCTGGGTGAAGCAGGTATCAACCCACGCCTGGTGAACAAGGTGCATGAAGGTCGTCCGCACATTCAGGACCGTATCAAGAATGGCGAATACACCTACATCATCAACACCACCGCAGGGCGTCGCGCCATTGAAGACTCCAGGGTGATTCGCCGTAGCGCACTACAGTACAAAGTGCACTACGACACCACGCTGAACGGCGGCTTTGCCACCGCGATGGCGCTGAATGCCGATGCAACAGAGAAAGTCATCTCCGTTCAGGAAATGCACGCGCAAATTAAAAAATAAGCGGCGGCATCATTTGCCCCGGTTTTAAAAACGGCTCCGGAAACGGAGCCGTTTTTTTATGCACTCAGTTCATTCCTGGAGATATATTGCGCAACAGGACAATTTTCATTGTAACAAGCAAGATTTGGCTCACACTAATGCGCCGCTAAGTTGCTTACTATCATTGAATCCCACAATTTAAATAGGGTCTTGTTTTGTATTTTTACGGACAGGGCATAACAAGATTTTTAATTTGTGAAATGGTGTGCTTATGTGTGAAAAATATGTTGAAAAGCCGCTTTATCTGTTAATTGCCGATTGGGTGATGGCAGAAAAGCGTTGGGTAAGTGCGAAAGAGATCGCGAAGCACTTTAATATGGATCACTGCAAAGCGATCAATACCGTCTCTTATATTCTCGCTGAGGTCGGGGAGATTAATTGCGAGACTAAGACTATCCCTAATCAACTGGAAGGTCGTGGATGTCAGTGTCAGCGCCTGGTCAGAGTGACGCATATTGATCCACAGCTGTATGCCCGCCTTGGGCATAGCGCGCAGGTGAAGATGGTCAGCAAATCGCCGCGGATGTCGGCGGTGCCGCCATCAGAACTAAACCGCGAGCAAAAATGGCAGATGATGTTGTCAAAAAGTATGCGTCGATAAGTTCGGTTTTGCCGGATGGTGCCTTGCGCCGCCATCCGGCATGATTACATGGCCGATTTAGGCTTCACCTCCGTTGTGCCCTTCAGGCGCGGCCGGTTTGCTTCAACCGCCGTTAATGGCAACGTTTCCCGTAGCGATGCCCGACAGCGTACGGCGAGATCCTGATATTCCTGAGTATTCAGCCGCTTCCAGTGCAGTTCCTGTTCGCTGACCTCACGCATGACGCGGGCTGGCGTGCCGACCAGCAACTGTCGTGTGGCGCCAGTGAATCCGGCTTTGACGAAACTCATGGCGGCGACAATGCTTTCGTCGCCGATCACCGCACCGTCCATGATCACGCTGTTCATGCCGACCAGTGCGTCCCGGCCTATCACGCAACCGTGCAGGATAGCACCGTGTCCGATGTGTCCATTCTCGCGTACCACCGTGTCCGTATCGCAGTAGCCATGCATAATGCAGCCATCCTGAAGGTTGGATCCCGCTTCAAGGATTAAGCGGCCATAGTCCCCGCGCAGTGAGGCGAGCGGGCCGACGTATACGCCAGCCCCTACGATGACATCGCCAATCAGTACTGCGCTGGGATGCACATACGCCTCGGGATGGACCACGGGAATTAAGCCTTCAAAGGCGTAAAAACTCATCGACATTCCTCAATTGTTTTTTGCCGGATAAGCGCAGCGCCATAAGGCATTAGCGTCCTTTCCAGACCGGATCGCGTTTTTCAGCAAACGCCTGCGGCCCTTCGAGCGCATCTTCGGAGTGCAGCACGGACGGATAGTGTTTCAGCACGCCGCTGCGGATGAAACGATAAGCCTCTTCCACTGGCATTTCACTGGTTGTGCGGTAAATCTCTTTCAGCGCGGCGATGGCCAGTGGTGCGCTGTTCACCAGCTGTTGTGCCAGTTCACGCGCGCTGTCCATCAGTTCCTGTTGGCTGACCACGCGATTGACGATCCCCCAGCGCAGCGCTTCGTCTGCATCCATGCGTCTGCCGGTCATGATCATTTCATTGACGATGGCCGGGGGCAGTATTTTCGGCAGACGCAGGACGCCGCCGCTGTCCGGTACGATGCCAAGTTTGGCTTCAGGGAGGGCAAAGCTGGCGTTATCAGCACAGACAATAAAGTCTGCGGCCAGCGCCAGTTCAAAGCCACCGCCGAATGCATAGCCATTGACGGCAGCGATCACCGGTTTGTCGAGATTGAAGATTTCAGTCAGGCCAGCGAATCCGCCAGGGCCAAAATCGGCGTCTGGTGCTTCACCTTCCGCCGCGGCTTTTAAATCCCAACCGGCGGAAAAAAACTTCTCGCCTGCGCCGGTGACAATCGCCACGCGCAGTTCGGGATCGTCACGAAAATTAAGAAAAACCTCACCCATCTGGAAACTGGTTTTGGCATCGATCGCATTTGCTTTTGGTCGATCCAATATAATTTCCAGAATCGATCCGTTGCGGGTTAAATGTAAAGATTCACTCATGGTTCATCTCCAAAAATAGGATGTCTGGCAGGGGTTATTCCTGCCTGTAGGGTTATTTCAGGTTTTTTTTGATTATTTTTCCTGAACAATTTCGCGGCAGGTCGGTTCTAATCTCCATAATTGAAGGGACTTTAAATTTCGCCATATTTTTTTCGCAGAAGCTGAAAAACTCTTCTTCACTGAGTGTTTCACCCTCGTTGAGTACCACAAAGGCTTTTATCGCTTCGTCACGAATTGAATCGTTAATTCCAATAACGACGATGTCCTGAATTTTGGGGTGTGCCGAAATAATATTTTCCAGCTCCACGCAGGAGACGTTTTCTCCCCCTCGTTTAATCATGTTGCAGCGGCGATCGACAAAATAGAAAAAACCGTCTTCGTCGCGATAGCCGGAATCACCGGTATGCAGCCAGCCGTTCGGCTCGAGCGCTTTGGCGGTGGCATCCGGCCTGCCGTAGTACTCTTTGAAAATCGTTTTACCCGGCACGCCCTTAATACAGATTTCCCCAATTTCACCGGCGGGCAGCGCACGGTTTTGCTCATCGCGAATTTCTGCTTCGTAACAAAAGCCGGGGCGTCCAATAGAGGGCCAGCGTCGCTTATCACCGGGGCGATCGCCGATGATGCCGACAATGGTTTCCGTCATGCCGTAAGAGGTCAGCAGACGCACACCGAAGCGTTCAACAAATGCATCTTTTTCCTGCACTGACAGGTTGAGGTAATACATCACTTCCCGTAAACAGTGCTCTCTGTCCAACGATGAGGCGGGTTGAACCATCAGCGTTCTGATCATCATCGGGATGCATTCCGTGACGGTCGCGCGGTATTTACGCACTTGTCCCCAGAAAGCGCGGGCGCTGTATTTCTCTATCAGCACAAAGGTTGCGCCCGCCGAGAAGGCGGCCATGGCGGCAGTGCACTGGCAGTCGATGTGAAACGCAGGCATGACCGTCAGGTAAACATCGTCATCACGCAGGGCGCATTGCCACGACGAGTAGTAGCCGGCAAAACGCAGGTTGTAATGGGTGATCACCACGCCTTTAGGGCGGGAAGTGGTGCCGGAGGTAAACAGGATCTCGGCCATGTCGTCCGTGGACAACGGTGGGGTATAGCGCAATGTCGTCGGCTGCTGATCCTTCAGCGTCGTGAAATGGCTTACGCCGTCAGCGATCGGCAACGCCTCACCAATCAGGCAGATATGGCTAAGCGGCGTCGTCTCATCCTGTTGGATCTGCCGATACATCGGATAAAAAGCGGCGCTGGTTACCAGCAACTGAACGTCACTGTTTTGCAGGATCCACGCGCTTTCTTCACGCAGCAGACGGGCATTGATCGGCACCATGACCGCACCAATTTTCGCCAGCCCGAACCAGCAAAAGAAAAACTCCGGGCAGTTATCCAGATGCAGGGCGACCTTATCACCTTTGCGAATGCCCAATGAGTGGAAAAGGTTTGCCGTCCGATTGATTTCCTCGTTAAGCGAGGCGTAGCTGTACTGGCGCACGTCCCCTTCGCTGGATTCGCAAATCAGCGCTGTTTTACTGCCATAAACTTCGGCCAGATCGTCCCACATCTGGCGTAAGTGTTGTCCGCCAACGATATCCATTGCACTCCTGTCCATTTTCACAGGCGTTGTGCTAACCGGGCGAGCCGGTCAGCATTTCGCATTTAGTTCTCAACTTTGGCCAGACCCTTACTGACCAGTTCCTTAATGTCTGCGTCGTTGTAACCGATATTTTTCAGAATGGCGGCAGTGTCCATGCCGTGCGACGGCATGCCGCGCCAGATTTTCCCCGGATTGTTTTTGAATTTCGGCATGACGTTTGGCCCTTTGCAGGTGCGGCCATCCATCGTTTGCCACTGGGTAATGGATTCGCGGGCAACGTACTGCGGATTGCCTTCCAGCTCCGGAATGGTCAGCACTTTGGCGCAGGCGATATTCAGCTCGGCGAAACGCGCCTGCACTTCCTCGATGGTGTGTGCGGCCAGCCACGCATCCAGTTTTTCTTCGACCAGCGGTCCGTACGGGCACTCGACGCGGTGAATCAGTTGTGTTCCTTCCGGCACTTCCGGCGTACCGAGAATGTGCGCCAGACCGATGTCTTTAAAGCATTCGGTGACCTGGGTAATCCCGACCAGCTCCATCACGATGTAACCGTCGGCGCATTTATACAGCCCACAACCGGCGTAATAGGGGTCTTTACCTTTGGTCATGCGCGGGCAAATTTCACCGCCGTTGAAGTAATCCATCATGAAATACTGACCCATGCGCAGCATCACTTCGTACATCGCCACATCGATACTTTCGCCTTTGCCGGTTTCCCGCACCTTATGCAGTGCCGCCAGCGCGGCCGTGGTGGCCGTCATGCCGGAGAAGTAGTCGGCGGTGTAGGGGAACGCGGGCATCGGCTGATCAACGTCGCCGTTTTGGATCAGATAACCGCTGAAGGCCTGAGCGATGGTGTTATAGGCCGGAAGGTTGGTGTACTCCTCGGTACCGTACTGACCGAAGCCAGACAGGTGAGCGATAACCAGTTTCGGGTTATGTTGCCACAGAACCTCATCGGTAATTCCACGACGGGCAAACGCCGGACCTTTACTGGCTTCAATGAAGATATCGGTGGTTTCCATCAGTTTCAGAAACGCTTCCCGACCTTCATCTTTAAAAATATTCAGCGAGAGCGCGTGCAAATTACGCCGCGACAGCTGCGGATAGTTTGGCTGAACACGGATGGTATCGGCCCAGGCGACGTTCTCAATCCAGATAACTTCGGCGCCCCACTCGGCAAACATCTGACCGGCGAACGGCCCGGCGATTTCGATCCCGGAGAAGACAACCCGCAGCCCGGCAAGCGGCCCAAAAGCAGGCATTGGTAGACGATCCATAAAATGCTCCTGATAAATTTGTAGGCCTGATAAGACGCAAAGCATTGGCCCGGTAAGCGCAGCGCCACCGGGCATGTCGCTGTCTTAACGGTATTGTTTCAGCACGGCACGACCGAGCGTCAGGATCTGCATTTCGTCAGAGCCGCCGGATACGCGGTCAACGCGCAGGTCACGCCAGAAGCGGGTGATGCGGTGGTTACCCGCAATCCCAACACCACCGAGAACCTGCATGGAGGTGTCCACGACTTCAAACGCCGCGTTGGCGCAGAAGTATTTACACATCGCCGCATCACCCGAGGTGATGGTACCGTTATCGGCTTTCCATGCCGCTTCTAACAGCATGTTTTTCATGGAGTTTAATTTGATCGCCATATGGGCGAACTTCTCCTGGATCAACTGGAAACGACCGATCGTTTCGCCAAACTGCACACGCTGGTTGGCGTAGCGCGCCGCATCTTCAAAGGCGCACATTGCTGTACCGTAGTTGGTGAGGGCTACCAGGAAACGTTCGTGGTCGAACTCTTCTTTTACGCGGTTAAAGCCGTTACCTTCCCGACCGAACATGTCTTTTTCGTCCAGCTCGACATCGTCAAAGTTGATTTCACAGCAGCTGTCCATGCGCAGACCCAACTTCTCAAGTTTGTTGACCTTGATGCCGGGTTTACTCATGTCGACAAACCATTCGGTATAGACAGGTTTATCCGGGGAAGCGCCGTCTCTTGCCATCACCACGATATAAGGGGTGTAGGCGCTACTGGTGATAAAACACTTACTACCATTAAGATAAACCTTACCATTTTTGCGGGTATAAGTGGTTTTCAGACTACCAACATCCGATCCCGCTCCCGGTTCGGTGATGGCGGAGTTCCACATTTGTTTCCCGGTTCCCTGGAACGCCATGATTTTATCGATCTGCTCCTGGGTGCCTTCGCGAAGGAAGGTATTAAACCCGCCCGGCAGCTGATACAGCACGTACGTAGGCGCACCGAGGCGTCCCAGTTCCATCCAGACGGCAGCCACGGTGACGAATCCGGCTTCCAGGCCGCCATGTTCTTCCGGGATCAGCAGGCTATCGATGCCCATGTCCGCCAGCGCTTTCACGAAACGCTCCGGATACACGCTGTCGCGATCGCATTCGGCAAAATAGGCTTCCCAGTTCTCACTGGCCATCAGTTCACGAATACCGGCGACAAACAGTTCCTGCTCATCATTGAAATTGAAATCCATCTTCTAACCTCTATGTCATGGGGTAATTAGGTTTATTTATCTTTCCAGTGCACTTTGGCGTCTTTGATAAAGGAGAGCGTCACCATAATGTTGACGAAGAACAGCGGGCAGCCCCCGGCGATAATCGCGGTTTGTATTGGCTTCAGGCCGCCGAGTGCCAGCAGCACGATGCCAATCACGCCGACCAGCACTGACCAGCCGATACGCACCAGTAACGGCGGCTCTTCGCCATCGCGCACTTCACGACAGGTCGACATTGCCAGGGTGTAAGAGCAGGCGTTGATCAGCGTAACGGTGGCAATAAAGCAGAGAATAAAGAATCCCCACATCGTGGCGGTGCTGAGCGGCAGGGCGGCCCAGGTTTCGATAATCGCGCGCGGCACGCCGTGATCGGCAATCAGTTGCGGGATGTTGATGATGTTTTTATCCATCAACAGCAGAGTGTTACTGCCCAGTACCGTCCACAGGATCCAGGTGGAGGCGGTCAGGCCCAGCACCATGCCAAAGCACAGTTCACGCACGGTACGACCGCGAGAGATACGCGCCAGGAAGATGCTCATCTGAATGGCGTAAATCACCCACCACGCCCAGTAGAAGACCGTCCAGCCCTGTGGGAAACCGCCTTTGGCGATCGGGTCGGTGTAGAACAGCATGCGCGGCAGATACATCAGCAGCGTCCCGACGGAGTCGGTGAAGTAGTTCATAATGAAGCTGGCGCCGCTGACGATGAACACCCAGCCGAGCATCAGGAAGCTCAGATAGCTGCGCACGTCACTGGCGATCCTGACCCCTTTTTGCAGGCCGCAGGCCACGCAAATGGCGTTAAGAATGATCCAGCAGGTAATGATGATCGCATCCAGTTGCAGCGTGTGCGGGATACCAAACAGGTACTGCATACATTCGGTGACCAGCGGCGTCGCCAGCCCAAGGCTGGTGCCCATCGCGAAGATCAGTGCGACCAGATAGAAGTTATCAATGATGGTGCCTAACAGACCTTTGGCGTGCTTTTCGCCGACCAGCGGCACCAGCGTGGAGCTGGGACGAATGACGTCCATCTTGCGCACAAAGAAGAAGTAGGCGAAGGCCACGGAGAGGAAGCTATAAGTCGCCCACGGCAGCGGTCCCCAGTGAAACAGGCTGTAAGCGAGGCCAATCTCTTTCGCTCCGGTGGAGTTAGGTTCCAGGCCAAACGGCGGCGTGGAGATGTAGTAGTAAATCTCTATCGATCCCCAGAACAGCACGGCGGCAGAAGTACAAGAGGCGAACATCATGAAGATCCAGCTGGCGGTGCTGAACTCCGGTTTCTCGTCACCTAATTTCTTTTTCGCGTAGGGACCAAACACCAGCCAGAACCAGCCGATGAGCATAATGACCATATACCACTCAAATGCCCATCCCCAGACATTGGTGACATAACTAAAGACGGCATTAATAACGACATTTGCGGCATCGAGATCGCGTACCGTTAGCCAGCAAAGTATTCCGACGATTATTAGCGGCGGGAAAAAAACCTTTGGCTCAATTCCAGACTTTCTCTTTTCATTTTTCATGAGTGAATTCCAGGTTGAAAACGAAATTTATTTAGCGTTCCCGTTTGTTTTATTTTTGTTTATTTTTATTAAATATTTGTTGATACCCGTTTAACCTCAGGACGCGTTGGCGAGTAACTCATAATGGGTATTCGTTTTGCGGCATTCTGTAATCTTCGTCACACTTTTTGTTTGGGGTGTTTTGGTGCGGACAGCCCTTAAAAATGTATATTTATCATTTAGTTATATTCTAATTTGTTGGGTTTTTCACCGTTTGGCGTTCAATATTGGTGATCTGCCAGACAATATTGAAAATATTTCTTTTGGACGTCGGATTTCAATATTGGTGAGGTGCTTAACAATATTGAAAGTTGCGAATATCAGTGTGTGACATTTTCAATATTGGTGATTATGGTTTTATTTCCGAATTAAAGAGCGTGATATCTGTATTTAACACCGCCGATATATATACGTTTCCTTCATGATTTCTGGAGATGCAATGAAGATAATTACTTGCTACAAGTGCGTACCTGATGAACAGGATATTGTCGTCAATCACGCAGATGGTTCATTAGATTTCAGCAAAGCAGATGGCAAAATCAGCCAGTACGACCTGAATGCGATTGAAGCGGCTTGCCAACTGAAACAGCAGGCCAGCGACGTGCAGGTGATCGCCCTGAGCGTGGGCGGCAAGGCGTTAACCAACGCGAAAGGGCGTAAGGATGTCCTCTCCCGCGGCCCGGATGAACTGGTGGTCGTCATTGACGATCGGTTAGAGCAGGCATTGCCACAGCAAACCGCGGCAGCGCTGGCTGCTGCCGCGCAAAAGTCGGGTTTTGATCTGATTCTCTGCGGCGACGGTTCCTCCGATCTCTACGCCCAGCAGGTCAGCCTGCTGGTAGGCGAAACGCTGAACATTCCCGCCATCAACGGCGTGAGCAAGATCCTCTCACTGACGGAAAGTACGCTGACCGTTGAACGTGAACTGGAAGATGAAATTGAAACGCTGAGCATTCCGCTGCCGGCGGTCGTGGCCGTTTCCACCGATATTAACTCTCCACAAATACCATCGATGAAAGCCATTCTGGGGGCGGCGAAAAAACCGGTTCAGGTCTGGTCAGCGGCGGACATTGGCTTTAGCGCCGGGGACGCCTGGTCCACGCAAACGGTGGCCGCACCGAAACAACGTGAGCGCCAGCGCATTGTGATTGAAGGCGATGGTGAAGAACAGATCGCTGCGTTTGCCGATAGTCTGCGCAAAATCATTAATTAAGAAGGGGATGTTATGAGCAAGTTTTCCAGCGTCTGGGTATTCAGCGATACCGCGTCTCGCCTGCCGGAACTGATGAGCGGCGCGCAGATTTTAGGTGAACAGATTAACGCATTTGTGCAAAGCGCCGATGAGGCAACCACGGCCATTCAGTTGGGCGCACATCACGTCTGGCAACTGAGCGGCAAGCCGGACGATCGTATGGTGGAAGATTATGCGGACGTGATGGCACAGACCGTTCGTCAACAGGGTGATTCTGGCCTGTTGCTGCTGCCCAACACCCGTCGCGGCAAACTGCTGGCGGCAAAACTGGGCTATCGCCTTGCCGCAGCGGTTTCTAATGATGCCAGCACCGTGACGCAGCAGGATGGCCGGGCGACGGTCAAACACATGGTGTATGGCGGCCTGGCGATGGGCGAAGAGACGCTCTCCACGCCGTTTGCGGTACTGACACTCAGCAGCGGCACTTTTGAGGCGCAACAGCCTGATGCGACCCGCAGCGGCGAGACGCACAGCGTAGCCTGGCAGGCGCCGGGAATTACCGTCACGCGCACTGCCACGCAACCACGTCAGAGTAACAGCGTCGATCTCGATAAAGCCCGGCTGGTGGTCAGCGTGGGACGCGGTATCGGCAGCAAAGAGAATATCTCACTGGCGCAAGCGCTGTGTCAGGCCATTGGCGCGGAGCTGGCCTGTTCGCGTCCGGTCGCCGAAAACGAGAAGTGGATGGAGCATGAGCGCTATGTCGGGATCTCGAATCTGATGCTCAAGCCGGAACTGTATCTGGCGGTGGGGATCTCCGGGCAGATCCAGCACATGGTGGGGGCAAACGGCGCGCAGACTATTTTTGCCATCAACAAAGACAAAAATGCGCCGATATTTCAGTACGCGGATTACGGCATTGTCGGCGATGCGCTGAAAATCCTGCCCGCGCTGACGACCGCACTGGCACGCTAACCCATTCAGGCAGGGAGTACGTATGTCCGAAGATATCTTTGATGCCATCATCGTGGGCGCGGGGCTTGCCGGTTCCGTCGCCGCCCTGGTGCTCGCCCGCGAAGGGGCCCAGGTGTTGGTTATCGAGCGCGGAAATTCCGCTGGCGCGAAGAATGTCACCGGTGGGCGCATCTATGCTCACAGTCTGGAGCGCATTCTTCCAGGCTTTGCTCAGCAGGCCCCTGTTGAACGGGTCATTACCCATGAAAAGCTCGCCTTTATGACCGATAACGGGGCGATGACCGTGGACTATCTCAACGGTGAAAAGGCTGGCCCGTCGCAGGTCTCTTATTCGGTGTTGCGCAGTAAATTTGACGCCTGGCTGATGGAGCAGGCGGAAGAGGCGGGCGCGCAGTTGATCACCGGGATCCGCGTGGATAACGTCGTGCAGCGCGATGGCAAAGTCGTTGGTGTAGAAGCGGACGGCGACATCATCGAATCGAAAGTGGTGATCCTCGCCGATGGCGTCAACTCCCTGCTGGCGGAAAAACTGGGAATGGCAAAACGCGTTGAGGCCGCGCACGTGGCGGTCGGCGTGAAAGAGCTGATCGAACTGCCGAAATCGGTGATTGAAGATCGCTTCCAGTTGCAGGGTAACGAAGGGGCGGCCTGTCTGTTCGCGGGATCGCCCACGCATGGCCTGATGGGCGGTGGCTTCCTGTATACCAACGAAAACACCCTGTCACTGGGGCTGGTATGCGGGCTTCATCATCTGAAAGAGGCGAAAAAATCGGTCCCGCAAATGCTGGAAGATTTCAAACAGCATCCGGCCGTTGCCCCGCTGATCGCGGGTGGCAAGCTGGTGGAGTACGCGGCACACGTGGTGCCGGAAGCAGGGATGAACATGCAGCCTGAGCTGATGGGCGACGGCGTGCTGATTGCGGGCGACGCGGCGGGTATGTGTATGAATCTCGGCTTCACGATTCGCGGGATGGATCTCGCGGTGGCAGCAGGTGAAGCGGCGGCGAAAACGGTGCTTTCCGCCATGCAAAGCAACGACTTTAGCCGTCAGGGGCTGGCGGAATATCGCCAGCATCTCGACAACGGTCCGATGCGCGATATGCGTATGTACCAGCGGTTGCCGGCGTTCCTCGATAACCCGCGCATGTTCACCCACTACCCGGAAATGGTTGTTGGTATCGCCCGTGACCTCTTTACCGTCGATGGCAGCGCGCCGGTGCCGATGCGTAAGACGATCCTGCGCCATGCGAAGAAAGTGGGCTTCATCAACCTGATGAAGGATGGCATTAAAGGAGTGACCGTATTATGACTTCTCCCGTCAACGTAGACGTCAAGCTGGGCGTCAACAAATTCAATGTCGATGAAGAGCATCCGCACATCATCATGAAAACCGCGCCGGATAAGCAGGTGCTGGAAGTGTTGATCAAAGCCTGTCCAGCCGGGTTATACAAAAAGCAGGATGACGGCAGCGTGCGCTTTGATTATGCCGGATGCCTGGAGTGCGGAACGTGTCGAATTCTCGGACTTGATACGGCGCTGGAAAAATGGGAGTACCCACGCGGCACCTTTGGCGTGGAGTTTCGTTACGGTTAATGAGTACAGGTATACGCTCCACTGCCGGATGGCGGCGAAAACGCCTTATCCGGCCTACGGGGATAAGTAGGCCTGATAAGCGCAGCGCCATCAGGCAGTTAAGCACTAATGCCGAATGTCGGCAAACAGGACATTGCCATGCAACAGCCCAGGAACTTTGATGACATCCAGTTCTCCTCTATTCACCGCAGGATCATGCTGTGGGGAAGCGGTGGACCGTTTCTGGACGGTTATGTGCTGGTGATGATTGGCGTCGCGCTGGAACAGCTCACACCTGCGCTGAAGCTGGATGCTGAGTGGATTGGCCTGTTGGGCGCGGGGACGCTGGCCGGGCTGTTTGTCGGCACCTCTTTGTTTGGTTATATCTCGGACAAAGTGGGGCGGCGCAAAATGTTTCTTATCGATATCATCGCTATTGGGGTGATATCGGTGGCCACTATGTTTGTCTCATCCCCGGTTGAACTGCTGGTGATGCGGGTGCTGATTGGTGTGGTGATTGGTGCGGATTATCCCATTGCCACCTCGATGATCACCGAATTTTCCAGTACCCGCCAACGTGCCTTCTCTATAAGCTTTATTGCGGCGATGTGGTACGTCGGCGCGACCTGCGCCGATCTGGTTGGTTACTGGCTCTATGACGTCGAGGGCGGCTGGCGCTGGATGCTGGGCAGCGCGGCGATCCCTTGTCTGTTGATCCTGATTGGTCGCTTCGATCTGCCCGAGTCTCCGCGCTGGCTGTTGCGTAAAGGCCGGGTCAAAGAGTGTGAAGCGATGATGATCAAGCTGTTCGGCGAGCCGGTTGCGTTCGATGAAGACACAGCGCAGGAGACGCGCTTTTTACAATTGTTTAATCGTCGCCACTTCCCGTTTGTGCTGTTTGTCGCCGCGATCTGGACCTGTCAGGTGATCCCGATGTTTGCCATTTACACCTTTGGTCCGCAGATCGTCGGCCTGTTGGGACTGGGGGCCGGGAAGAGCGCAGCGCTGGGGAATGTGGTGATCAGCCTGTTCTTTATGCTGGGCTGTATTCCGCCAATGTTCTGGCTGAACAGCGCGGGGCGGAGGCCGCTGCTGATTGGCAGCTTCGTGATGATGACGCTGGCGTTGGCGGTGCTGGGGCTGATCCCGGAAATGGGGATCTGGCTGGTGGTGACGGCATTCGCGGTGTACGCCTTTTTCTCTGGCGGACCGGGGAATTTGCAATGGCTCTATCCCAATGAACTGTTCCCGACCGACATTCGCGCCTCCGCAGTGGGGGTTATCATGTCGTTGAGTCGTATCGGTACCATCCTCTCGACCTGGGCGCTGCCTATTTTCATTACTAAATATGGCATTAGTCAGGTGATGCTGATGGGGGCGGGGATCTCGTTGGTCGGGTTGCTGGTCTCCATTGCCTTCGCGCCAGAAACGCGCGGTCTGACGCTTGCCCAGACCAGTACGATGACGATTCGCAGGAAACCGTTGTGTTAAGGTGAGTCTTCAGAGTGTTCTGTATTTCCTCTCGACCTCAGTCAGTGCGTCTACAGTTAGTGGGTATATCACTGAAAATGACTGAAAAGCAGGGAGAACACCATGCAAAAGAAACTATTAATCGCTTCCCTTTTTGCCGCAGCAACCGTCTTTACTCTTGCAGGCTGCTCCTCGAACCAGGCAGTGCGTACGACCGATGGCCGAACCATTGTCACCGACGGTAAACCGCAGGTGGACGATGACACGGGCCTGGTCTCCTACAAAAATGCCGAAACGGGTCAGACGGAGCAAATTAACCGCGATCAGGTGAAAAATATGAGCGAGCTGGATAACTAGTTCAATTTTCCCCATTCATCCGCTCAATAATATTCACTATTAGCCTGTTGGTTTACTGACTT
>NZ_CP070239.1:46627-220255 GCF_016906145.1 Citrobacter sp. MGH 55 | reverse complement strand
AACTACACTCTCTTATAAAACAGAGTGGTAAAATAACAGGCTAATCATGATTCTCATCATTTATGCGCATCCTTATCCGCAGCATTCGCATGCGAATAAACGGATGCTTGAGCAGGCAAGGACGCTGGAAGGCGTCGAAGTTCGTTCTCTCTATGAACTCTACCCTGATTTCAATATCGATATCGCTGCGGAACAAGAGGCGCTTTCTCGCGCTGACCTGATCGTCTGGCAGCATCCCATGCAATGGTACAGCGTTCCCCCCCTACTCAAACTGTGGATGGATAAAGTGCTTTCCCACGGCTGGGCCTATGGTCACGGCGGGACCGCGCTGCGCGGTAAGCAAGTCATGTGGGCGGTGACTACTGGCGGCGGCGATAATCACTTCGATATCGGCTCGCATCCGGGGTTTGACGTACTCTCACAGCCGCTCCAGGCGACAGCCATCTACTGCGGGCTCAATTGGCTTGCGCCGTTTGCAATGCACTGTACGTTTATTTGCGACGACGAAACGCTGCAGGCGCAGGCGCGTCATTACAAGCAACGACTGATGGAATGGCAGGAGGCGCACAATGGATAGCCATACGCTCATACAGGCGCTGATTTATCTTGGGTCGGCGGCGCTGATCGTGCCGATTGCCGTCCGGTTGGGCTTAGGCTCGGTGCTGGGTTATCTCATTGCGGGGTGCATCATCGGCCCCTGGGGGTTACGTCTGGTGACCGATGCCGAATCTATTCTGCACTTTGCTGAAATCGGCGTGGTGCTGATGCTGTTTGTCATTGGCCTGGAGCTTGATCCCCAGCGGCTATGGAAACTGCGCGCTTCAGTGTTTGGCGGCGGCGCGCTACAGATGGTGGTCTGCGGCGGCCTGATTGGTCTGTTTTGTATGTTCCTCGGTCTGCGCTGGCAGGTGGCGGAACTGATTGGTATGACGCTGGCGCTCTCCTCCACGGCGATAGCTATGCAGGCGATGAATGAGCGCAACCTGACCGTTTCGCAGATGGGACGCAGCGCCTTTGCTGTGCTGCTGTTCCAGGACATCGCGGCGATTCCGCTGGTGGCAATGATTCCGCTACTGGCGACCAGCGGGGCGTCAACCACGCTTGGCGCATTCGCGCTGTCGGCACTGAAAGTGGCTGGTGCGTTAGTCCTGGTGGTACTGCTGGGGCGCTATGTGACCCGCCCGGCGCTGCGTTTCGTTGCGCGTTCTGGCCTGCGCGAAGTCTTCAGCGCCGTGGCGCTGTTTCTGGTCTTTGGCTTCGGGCTGTTGCTTGAAGAAGTTGGGCTGTCGATGGCGATGGGGGCGTTCCTGGCTGGCGTATTGCTGGCAAGCTCTGAGTATCGCCACGCGCTGGAAAGCGACATCGAGCCGTTTAAGGGGCTGCTGCTGGGGCTGTTTTTCATCGGTGTCGGCATGTCTATCGACTTCGGGACGTTTATCGATAATCCGCTCCGTATCATCATTCTGCTGGTCGGTTTCCTGGTGATTAAAACCGGGATGCTGTGGCTGATTGCCCGTCCTTTACAGGTGCCGAACAAGCAGCGCCGCTGGTTTGCGGTACTGCTCGGACAGGGCAGTGAGTTCGCGTTTGTGGTCTTTGGCGCGGCGCAGATGGCGAACGTGCTCGATCCACAATGGGCGAAGGCGCTAACGCTGGCGGTGGCACTGTCGATGGCCGCGACGCCGATTTTCCTGGTCATCCTTACGCGAATGGAGAAATCCGCTTCCGGTGAAGAGCGGGAAGCCGATGAAATTGATGAAGAACAGCCGCGGGTGATTATTGCCGGATTTGGCCGCTTCGGGCAGATCACCGGTCGTTTACTGCTCTCCAGCGGTGTGAAGATGGTCGTTCTCGATCACGATCCGGACCACATCGAGACGCTGCGTAAATTTGGCATGAAGGTGTTCTACGGTGATGCGACGCGGATGGATCTGCTGGAGTCCGCCGGGGCGGCGAAAGCGGAAGTGCTGATCAATGCC
Source organism: Citrobacter sp. MGH 55 (assembly GCF_016906145.1). Taxonomy (NCBI): domain Bacteria; kingdom Pseudomonadati; phylum Pseudomonadota; class Gammaproteobacteria; order Enterobacterales; family Enterobacteriaceae; genus Citrobacter; species Citrobacter sp. MGH 55. The sequence goes on along the minus strand of NZ_CP070239.1, from coordinate 218,276 downwards.
ATTGACGATCCGCAAACCAACCTGGAGCTGACGGAGATGGTAAAAGACCACTTCCCGAACCTGCAAATTATAGCCCGGGCACGCGATGTCGATCATTACATTCGTTTGCGCCAGGCGGGCGTGGAGCAACCGGAACGTGAAACGTTTGAAGGCGCGCTTAAAACCGGGCGTCTGGCGCTGGAAAGTCTTGGGCTTGGCCGCTATGAAGCGCGTGAACGTGCGGACCTGTTCCGTCGCTTTAATACGCAAATGGTAGAAGAGATGGCGAAAGGTGAAGATGATGCCACCTCCCGTGCGGCAGTCTATAAACGGACCAGCGCGATGCTGAGCGAAATCATCACCGAGGATCGCGAACATCTGTCGTTGATTCAGCGTCATGGCTGGCAGGGGACTGAGGAAGGCAAACACACGGGAGACGTTGCCGATGAGCCAGAAGTTAAACCGTCAACCTAAGTCAAAAATGTGATGTACTGCAAACTTTACTGTTAACCAATTGTTTTTGAACTACTGTAATGCCGGGAGTCCACTGACAAGTCGTGGACTCGCCAGCAGATCGGAAAATTTTCGTGCTCTTCTTCTGTTCGTTAGTCGACGAAAGATTGCTCTTTCCGTATAGTGGCGACAATTTTTTTTGCTCCGGGAAATATTCAATGATCAGTCTGATTGCTGCGTTAGCGGTAGATCGCGTTATTGGCATGGAAAACGCCATGCCGTGGAATCTGCCTGCGGATCTCGCCTGGTTTAAACGTAATACGTTAAATAAACCTGTCGTTATGGGACGCCATACCTGGGAATCCATCGGCCGACCGTTGCCGGGACGTAAGAACATCGTCATCAGCAGCCAGCCGGGTACTGACGATCGCGTGCAGTGGGTGAAATCGGTTGATGAAGCGATTACCGCCTGTGGTGATGCACCAGAAATTATGGTGATTGGCGGTGGTCGCGTGTACGAGCAGTTCCTGCCCAAAGCGCAGAAACTGTATCTGACGCACATCGATGCGGAAGTGGAAGGGGATACGCATTTCCCGGATTATGAGCCGGACGACTGGGAATCGGTGTTCAGCGAGTTTCACGACGCTGATGGGCAGAATTCACACAGCTATTGCTTCGAAATTCTGGAGCGTCGCTAAGCGATGAGTGCCGGATGGCGACGCTTAGCGTCTTATCCGGCCTACGAGATGGTTTGTAGGCCGGATAAGCGTAGCGCCATCAGGCAAACAGATCAGGCGTTAACAGCTTCGCCTTCATTCAGATCCATCTGCCGGTTTGACGGCTGCACAAAGTACTGCTTATCTTCCCAGCGCAGGCAGGTTAAATTTCCTCCCCAGCAGCACCCGGTATCCAGCGCATAGATTCCCTCCGGCGTTCCTTTTCCTTCCAGAGACGCCCAGTGACCAAACGCAATGCTGTAGGCTTCGCTGACCGGTCCGGGAATGGCAAACCACGGTTTCAACGGCGCCGGGGCATCCTCCGGGGACTCTTTGCTGTACATATCCAGTTGCCCGTTCGGGAAGCAGTAACGCATCCGGGTAAAGGCGTTGGTGATAAAGCGCAGGCGTGCCAGTCCGGTCAGTTCCGGCGTCCAGTTATTTGGCATGTCGCCATACATGGCGTCGAGGAAGAAGGGGTAAGAGTCACTCGACAGCACCGCTTCAACATCGCGCGCGCAGTCTTTGGCAGTCTGCAAATCCCACTGCGGTGTGATACCCGCATGCGCCATCACCAGTTTTTTCTCTTCATCTATCTGCAACAGCGGTTGGCGACGCAGCCAGTTGAGCAGTTCGTCTGCGTCCGGCGCTTCCAGCAGCGGACTCAGGCGGTCTTTCGGTTTGTTACGACTGATACCGGCGAAGACCGCCAGCAGATGCAGGTCGTGATTACCCAGCACCAGGCGCACGCAGTCACTGAGTGATTTCACATAACGCAGCACGTCCAGTGAACCTGGGCCACGAGCAACCAGATCCCCCGTCAGCCACAGGGTATCGCTTTCAGGGGTAAAATTGACTTGTTGTAGCAATGCGATCAGTTCGTCGTAGCAACCGTGAACGTCGCCAATAAGGTATGTTGCCATAGCTATTGTTTTAGTGAATGAGAGTGGAAACGGCGAGTCGGAAAACCGGAATATCGATGGTAAAGGCGACGCCGTTCTCATCAATCATTTCGTAATGACCCTGCATCGTGCCCAGCGGCGTTTCGATAACAGCGCCGCTGGTGTACTGGTACTCTTCGCCAGGCTCAATGTGCGGCTGAACGCCAACCACACCTTCTCCCTGGACTTCAGTTTCTCGGCCATGACCGTTGGTGATCAACCAATAGCGTCCCAGTAACTGCACGGGCGCTCGCCCCAGATTGCGGATGGTTACGGTGTAGGCAAAAACGTAACGGTCATCTTCAGGTGAGGATTGCGCTTCAATATAGACGCTTTGGACCTGAATACACACTCGGGGCGAATTGATCATGCTTAACTCTCCTTCGATGGCGCGTGTTCTGACAGATAGTTCGCCATCTGGCAGTACTGCGCGACAGAGATATTTTCCGCTCGCATTGCCGGGTCAATACCCAGTTCCGTCAAGACCTCAACGCTGAACAGATTGCCGAGGCTGTTACGAATCGTTTTACGGCGCTGGTTGAACGCTTCTGTGGTGATGCGGCTCAACAGGCGAATATCGTTGACCGGATAGGGCATCGTAGTGTGCGGCACCAGGCGCACCACGGCGGAATCGACTTTTGGCGGCGGCGTGAAGGCGGACGGCGGCACTTCAAGCACCGGGATCACGTTGCAATAATATTGCGCCATGACGCTTAAGCGACCATACGCCTTACTGTTTGGTCCTGCAACCAGACGATTCACCACCTCTTTTTGCAACATAAAGTGCATATCGGCAATGGCATCAGTATAGCTAAACAGGTGGAACATCAGCGGCGTAGAGATGTTATAAGGCAGGTTACCGAACACGCGTAGCGGTTGACCCATCTTTTCAGACAATTCGCCGAAATTCATGGTCATGGCGTCCTGCTGATAGATAGTCAGCTTGGGGCCCAGGAAGGGATGCGTTTGCAGACGCGCGGCCAGATCGCGGTCAAGTTCAATGACCGTCAGCGCATCCAGACGTTCGCCAACCGGCTCCGTCAACGCAGCCAGACCGGGGCCGATTTCGACCATCGCCTGACCCTTTTGCGGGTTAATGGCGGAGACAATGCTGTCGATCACAAACTGATCGTTGAGGAAGTTTTGCCCGAAGCGTTTACGGGCTAAGTGGCCCTGATGGACTCGATTATTCATTGGGTATTAACAATCATTTTGATGGCGAGATTAAGCGCCGTAATAAAACTGCCGACATCAGCTTCACCCCGACCCGCCAGTTCAAGCGCGGTGCCGTGATCCACCGAGGTACGAATAAAGGGCAGGCCCAGCGTGATATTCACGCCACGACCAAATCCCTGGTATTTTAGCACGGGGAGACCCTGATCGTGGTACATCGCCAGCACCGCATCAGCATGTTGCAGATATTTGGCCTGAAACAGCGTGTCGGCGGGTAATGGACCTGTCAATTTCATCCCCTGCGCGCGGAGCGTATCGAGCACCGGAACGATCGTGTCGATCTCCTCGCTGCCCATATGCCCCCCTTCACCGGCATGTGGATTCAGACCACAGACCAGCACGTGCGGATCGTTTACGCCAAATTTGGTGCGCAGATCGTGATGCAGAATGCCAATCACTTCGTGCAGGAGCGCCGGCGTAATGGCATCGGCGACATCACGCAGCGGCAGATGGGTCGTTGCCAGTGCGACGCGTAACTCCTCCGTCGCCAGCATCATCACCACTTTTTTCGCCTGTGAGCGCTCTTCAAAAAACTCGGTGTGACCGGTGAAAGGCACGCCCGCGTCGTTGATAACGCCCTTATGCACAGGGCCCGTAATCAGCGCCGCAAATTCACCCTCTATACAACCGTCACAGGCACGGGCCAGCGTCTGTACCACATACTCGCCATTCTTCACGGCCAAATGCCCTGGAACGACGGGCGCACGAAGCGAGACCGGTAACAGCGTCAGCGTGCCGGCTGTCTGCGGTTTAGCAGGGCTTTGCGGGGAGTAAGGGCGTAACGTGAGGGGAAGACCGAGCATTGTCGCCCGGTCAGTCAATACCGTGGCATCGGCACAGACCACCAGTTCAACCGGCCAGTCGCGCTGGGCAAGTTGAACGACGAGATCCGGACCTATCCCGGCGGGTTCGCCGGGAGTGATCACTACGCGTTGAGCAACCGTCATTAATTGCTCAGGATTTTAACGTAAGCGCTGGCGCGTTGTTCCTGCATCCAGGTTGCTGCTTCTTCTGAGAACTTCCGGTTCATCAGCATACGGTAAGCGCGATCTTTCTGCGCGGCGTCGGTTTTATCGACGTTACGCGTATCCAGCAGTTCGATCAGGTGCCAACCGAAAGAGGAGTGCACTGGTGCGCTCATCTGGCCTTTGTTCATGCGGGTTAACGCATCACGGAATGCCGGATCGAAAATGTCCGCAGCCGCCCAGCCCAGATCGCCGCCCTGGTTAGCCGAGCCGGGATCCTGAGAAAACTCTTTCGCTGCGGCAGCAAAGGTGGTTTTACCGCTCTTAATATCAGCGGCGATTTGCTCAAGCTTCAGACGCGCCTGCTGATCGGTCATGATCGGCGACGGCTTCAACAGAATATGGCGGGCGTGAACTTCGGTCACGGAGATGCTCTGGCTCTGGCCGCGCATATCATTCACTTTCAGGATATGGAAGCCGACACCGGAACGAATCGGGCCAACGATGTCGCCTTTCTTCGCGGTACTCAGCGCCTGAGCAAAAATGCCTGGCAGTTCCTGAATACGACCCCAACCCATCTGGCCGCCTTTCAGCGCCTGCTGGTCAGCAGAGTAGGTGATCGCCAGTTTGCCGAAGTCGCTGCCGTTACGGGCTTGATCGACAATGGAACGCGCCTGAGATTCTGCTTCGTTCACCTGGTCAGACGTTGGGTTTTCCGGCAGTGGGATCAGGATGTGACTCAGGTTCAGCTCCGTACTGGCATCATTTTGATTGCCAACCTGTTGCGCCAGCGCATCCACTTCCTGCGGCAGGATCGTCACGCGGCGGCGCACTTCGTTGTTACGCACTTCAGAGATGGTCATCTCTTTGCGGATCTGATTACGGTAGGTTGAGTAGCTCAGACCATCGTAAGCCAGACGGCTGCGCATCTGGTCCAGCGTCATGTTGTTCTGTTTAGCGATATTGGCAATCGCCTGATCAAGCTGTTCGTCAGAGATTTTTACGCCCATCTTCTGACCCATCTGCAGGACAATCTGATCCATGATCAGACGTTCCAGGATCTGATGACGCAGCGTAGCGTCGTCCGGAAGCTGTTGACCTGCCTGGTTAGCGTTCAATTTGACAGACTGCATCAGGCCATCAACGTCGCTTTCCAGTACCACACCGTTATTTACGACGGCTGCGACTTTATCGACTACCTGCGGGGCAGCGAAACTGGTATTCGCGATCATGGCGATACCGAGAAGCAGCGTTTTCCAGTTCTTCATACTTTTTCCATTTCAATTAACCGCACTGCGGATTACGTGGTAAATCAATCAGATCACAAAGAGTTTTGATACGGCAAAATGTTGGAACGTAACATCTCGCTCGTGCCGAGACCATAGTTGGAACTCAGACCACGAAGTTCAATGTTAAAGCCAATCACGTTGTCATACACCGCGTGTTCTTTATCGCTATCCCAACCGTTCAGCTTACGCTCGTAACCGACGCGGATCGCATAACAGCAGGAGTTGTACTGCACACCTAACATCTGGTCGGCGGGTTTATTCACGTTGGTGTCGAAGTAGTAGGCACCAACAATTGACCAGCGATCGGCAATCGGCCAACTGGCGACGGTACCGATCTGGCTAATCCCGTTTTTGTACTGCTCTGCCGTGGAATATCGTGCTGGCAATGTCGCCTGAATATACTCCGGGCTGGCGTAACGGTAGTTCAACTGAACCAGACGGTCTTCATCACGACGATATTCGATACTGGAACTGCTGGTCGCGACGCTATCCAGACGGGTGTCGTACTGAATACCGCCACGCAGCCCCCAACGATCCGAAATACGCCAGTAAGTGTCACCCGCCCATACTAATGAACCCGTCTGGTCATCATTCTCCCATTGGATGTTGTCATCGCCAGTGCGAGACTCCGTGAAATAGTAGATTTGACCAACAGAAACGTTAAAACGTTCAACTGCTGCCTCATCATATACGCGAGATGTGACGCCCGTCGTGACCTGGTTGGCGGAGGCAATGCGGTCCAGACCGCCATAGCTGCGGTCACGGAACAGGCCGGTATAGTCAGATTGCAGCAGGGAAGAGTCGTAGTTGTAGATGTTGCTCTGGTCGCGATACGGCACGTACAGATACTGCGCGCGCGGCTCCAGCGTCTGGGTATAACCCGGCGCGAGCATGTTCATATCCCGTTCAAACACCATCTTGCCGTCGACTTTGAACTGCGGCATCACACGGTTGGCGGTATCATCCAACTGAGTGGTATTACGGTTGTTATACCAGTCCAGATTGGTTTGCTGATAATGGGTTGCCAGCAGTTTCGCTTCGGTGTTGATGCTGCCCCACTGGTTTGACAACGGCAGGCTGACAGTCGGCTCCAGGTGCAGGCGCGTCGCTTCCGGCATGTTGTCTTTGGTATTCACAAAATGCACGGCCTGGCCATAAATACGGGTATCAAACGGACCCAGGTCGTTCTGATAGAAGTTGACGTCTAACTGTGGTTCAGCGGAATAACTGCTGGTGTTCTGATCGCTGAACACCTGGAACTGTTTGGTTGAGACAGTGGCGTCAAAGTTCTGCACCGCATAGCCGACGCTGAATTTCTGCGTCGCGTAACCGTCGGTACTCGAACCGTACTTGTTATCGAAATCATTAAAGTAGCTGGAGTCGCTCACTTTGGTGTAGTCGACGTTGAAACGCCACACCTGATCCATCACCCCCGCATGTCGCCAGTAAAACAGCCAGCGGCGCGAGTTGTCATCGTTCGGATGCTCATCGTCGTAGACGCGATCGGAGTTCAGATAGTCGAATTCCATAATACCGGCGCCTGCCTGGCTCAGGTAGCGGAATTCGTTCTCCCACATTACGCCGCCGCGACGGTGCATATAGTGCGGCGTCAGGGTCGCATCCATGTTTGGCGCAATGTTCCAGTAATACGGCAGATAGAACTCAAAATAGTTCTTTGTCGTGTACTTGGCGTTGGGGATCAGGAAACCGGAGCGGCGTTTATCCCCGACCGGCAATTGCAAATACGGACTGTAAAAGACAGGAACCGGACCCAGCTTAAAGCGGGCGTTCCAGATTTCCGCGACCTGTTCTTCACGGTCATGGATCACTTCGCTACCGACGACGCTCCAGGTATCAGAACCTGGCAGACAGGAGGTGAAACTCCCGTTCTCAAGAATGGTATAGCGGTTTTCGCCGCGCTGTTTCATCAGATCCGCTTTACCGCGGCCCTGACGGCCCACCATCTGGTAGTCGCCTTCCCAGACGTTGGTGTCTTTGGTGTTCAGGTTCGCCCAGCCCTTCGGTCCTTTCAGAATAACCTGGTTGTCATCGTAATGGACGTTGCCGAGCGCATCGACGGTACGTACAGGCTCAGGCTGGCCCTGAGCCTCTTTCTGATGAAGCTGCACCTCGTCGGCCTGCAGACGGCTGTTGCCCTGCATGATATCTACATTGCCGGTAAACACCGCGTCGTCAGGATAATTTCCTTTCGCATGATCGGCATTAATCGTGACGGGGAGTTCATTTGTCTCGCCCTGCACCAGAGGACGGTCATAGCTTGGCACGCCTAACATACATTGTGAGGCGAGACTGGCTGCCAGACCCTGTTGACTGTAAAGGGCAGTGGCAATCATGGTGGCCAGGAGGGTGGGAATACGTTTTTTCATACGTTGTATTTTATTGTTCCATCATCAGTAGCGTCGCGCGTGACAAACCGCCACAGCCTAACTTACTCATGTTCGTAGCGCTAGTGTTAATCCTGCCGCTATAGCGTCTGTGGTGTTAGTCACGGCTGTGAATGACAGGTATGATAATGCAAATTATAGGCGATGTCCCACAATTGACCGTAGCCGAAAGATCGTTAAAAGCCGCTTATTTTGTGGGACCTGGCCTCACCGAGAGTGAGACAAATTGGGGAGTCTATGCAGTACTGGGGAAAAATAATTGGCGTGGCCGTGGCTCTGCTCATGGGCGGCGGCTTTTGGGGCGTGGTGCTGGGGCTGTTGGTTGGCCACATGTTCGACAAAGCCCGCAGCCGCAAAATGGCGTGGTTTGCCAACCAGCGTGAGCGTCAGGCGCTTTTTTTTGCCACCACCTTTGAGGTGATGGGGCACTTAACCAAATCGAAAGGACGGGTTACCGAAGCCGATATCCATGTCGCCAATGTGCTGATGGACAGGATGAATTTGCACGGTGAATCGCGATCGGCTGCGCAAAATGCGTTTCGTATCGGAAAATCAGATAATTACCCGTTACGTGAAAAAATGCGCCAGTTTCGTAGCGTCTGTTTTGGTCGCTTCGATCTTATTCGTATGTTTCTTGAAATTCAGATTCAGGCGGCGTTTGCCGATGGTTCACTGCATCCCAACGAGCGTGAAGTGCTGTATGTGATTGCCGAAGAGTTGGGTATTTCCCGCACTCAGTTCGATCAGTTCCTGCGCATGATGCAAGGGGGAGCCCAGTTTGGCGGTGGTTATCAGCAGCAGTCCGGCGGCGGTGGCTGGCAGCAGGCGCAACGCGGCCCGACGCTGGAGGACGCCTGCAACGTCCTCGGGGTTAAACCTACTGACGATGCGACTACCATTAAACGTGCTTACCGTAAGCAGATGAGCGAGCACCATCCGGATAAGCTGGTGGCGAAAGGTCTGCCGCCGGAAATGATGGAAATGGCGAAGCAAAAAGCGCAGGAAATTCAGAAGGCTTACGAGCTGATCAAAGAGCAGAAAGGCTTTAAATAAATATACACGGCATCCTTCAAGCTGCCTCTTTGTTGGCCGCGCTGTGAAACCCCAGTCACATAGTTATCTATGCTCCTGGGGATTTCTTCGCTTGCCGCCTCGATGCATCTCGAATGATTTGTGTCTATTCGCGAGCGTAATTCAAAGGGGCTACGTTATAAGATTAAAAATCCGCTGGCGCTTTAAACGTCATGCTGTTGCCGTATGCGGGATGGGTGATGGTCAGCATCTCGGCATGCAGTTGCAGTCGGGGAGCCATTGCCAGCGCCTCAGGCGGGGCATAAAAACGGTCGCCGAGAATGGGGTGGCCTAACGCCAGCATATGTACGCGCAGTTGGTGTGAACGTCCGGTGATGGGCTTCAACACTACTCGCGCGGTGTTATCTTCCGCACACTCCACCGCTTCATATTCGGTCTGCGCTGCTTTGCCGGTTTCATAACACACTTTCTGTTTCGGACGATTCGGCCAGTCGCAGATGAGCGGTAAATCCACCAGTCCCTCTGCGGGCGCAGGATGTCCCCATACCCGCGCCACATACTGTTTTTTCGGCTCGCGCTCGCGAAACTGACGCTTCAGCTCTCGCTCTGCCGCCTTGGTGAGGGCCACTACAATTACGCCGCTGGTGGCCATATCCAGACGATGCACAGATTCAGCCTGTGGATAGTCGCGTTGGATACGCGTCATCACGCTGTCTTTATGCTCCTCAAGACGACCGGGCACGGATAACAGGCCGCTTGGCTTGTTGACCACCATAATGTGCTCATCCTGATACAGGATCACCAGCCAGGGATCCTGCGGCGGATTGTAGTTTTCCATCGCCATATTTGACTCCGTTACTGATGCGTGACGACGATAAGACGTAGCGCGTCCAGACGCCATCCTGCCTGATTCAGGCTTTCCAGCACCTGTTGACGGTTGCTTTCAATGGCCGCGAGTTCATCATCACGAATGTTCGGGTTGACGGCGCGCAGCGCTTCCAGGCGCGACAGTTCAGCAGACAGTTTTTCATCCGCTTCATTACGCGCCGCGTCAATCAGGGCGCGGGCGGACTTCTCAACCTGCGCTTCACCCAGTTGCAGAATCGCATGAACATCCTGCTGCACCGCATTAACCAGTTTGCTGCCAGTGTGGCGGTTTACGGCACTCAACTGGCGGTTGAAGGTTTCAAACTCCACCTGCGCCGCGAGGTTGTTGCCGTTTTTATCCAGCAGCATGCGCACCGGCGTCGGCGGCAGGAAGCGGTTAAGCTGCAACTGCTTCGGTGCCTGGGCTTCCACAACGTATACCAGTTCCAGAAGCAGCGTACCGACCGGTAGCGCCTTATTCTTCAACAAGGAAATGGTACTGCTACCGGTATCACCAGAGAGGATCAGATCCAGCCCGTTACGGATCAGCGGATGTTCCCAGGTAATAAACTGCGCGTCTTCACGCGACAGCGCCACGTCACGTTCAAAGGTAATGGTACAACCGTCTTCCGGCAGCCCCGGGAAGTCCGGCACCAGCATGTGATCGGATGGGGTCAACACAATCAGGTTTTCACCGCGATCGTCCTGGTTAATCCCCACGATATCAAACAGGTTCATGGCAAAGGCGATAAGGCTGGTGTCGTCGTCCTGCTCTTCAATACTTTCGGCCAGTTGCTGCGCTTTTTCGCCGCCGTTGGAGTGGATCTCCAGCAGACGGTCGCGGCCCTGTTCCAGCTGCGCTTTCAGCGCTTCGTGTTGTTCGCGACAGCTTTTGATCAGATCCTCAAAGCCATCGGTCTCTTCGGGCGCCGCCAGGTAGTTAATCAGGTTGCTGTAAACCGTGTCATAAATAGCACGACCGGTCGGGCAGGTATGTTCGAACGCATCCAGACCTTCGTGATACCAGCGAACCAGCACCGACTGGGCGGTTTTCTCTAAATACGGGACATGGATTTGGATATCGTGCGCCTGGCCGATGCGGTCGAGACGACCAATACGCTGTTCAAGCAGGTCCGGGTTAAATGGCAGGTCGAACATCACCAGGTTGCTGGCAAACTGGAAGTTACGGCCTTCCGAGCCAATTTCTGAACACAGCAGCACCTGTGCACCGCTGTCCTCTTCGCCGAACCAGGCGGCGGCGCGGTCACGTTCGATAATCGACATCCCTTCGTGGAAGACCGCCGCGCGGATACCTTCGCGCTCGCGCAGCACTTGCTCCAGCTGCAGGGCGGTTGCCGCCTTCGCACAGATCACCAGCACTTTCTGTGAGCGATGACTGGTCAGGTAGCCCATCAGCCACTCAACGCGGGGGTCGAAGTTCCACCATGTACCGGTATCGCCTTCAAATTCCTGATAAATCTGTTCCGGATAGAGCATGTCACGCGCTCTGTCTTCGGCGTTTTTGCGGGCACCCATGATGCCGGACACTTTAATGGCAGTCTGATACTGCGTCGGCAGCGGCAGCTTAATGGTGTGCAGTTCGCGTTTCGGGAAGCCTTTTACGCCGTTACGGGTGTTACGGAACAGCACGCGGCTGGTGCCGTGGCGGTCCATCAGCATGGAAACCAGCTCCTGACGTGCGTTCTGCGCACCGTCGCGGTCGCTGTTTGCCGTTTGCAGCAGCGGTTCAATATCCTGCTCGCCAATCAGTTCGCCCAGCATGTTGAGCTCTTCATTGCTGAGCTTGTTACCGGCCAGCAGCATAGCGACGGCGTCGGCAACCGGGCGATAATTTTTCTGCTCTTCAACAAACTGTGCGAAATCGTGGAAACGGTTGGGATCCAGCAGGCGCAGACGCGCAAAGTGGCTTTCCATACCCAGTTGTTCCGGGGTGGCGGTCAGCAACAGTACGCCTGGCACGCGTTCCGCCAGTTGTTCTATCGCCACATATTCACGGCTCGGCGCCTCTTCGCTCCAGACGAGGTGGTGGGCTTCATCGACAACCAGCAGATCCCACTCGGCATCGCACAGGTGTTCCAGACGCTGCTTGTTACGGCGGGCGAAGTCCAAAGAACAGATCACCAGTTGTTCGGTTTCGAACGGGTTAAACGCATCGTGCTGCGCTTCGGCGTAGCGTTCGTCGTCAAACAGGGCGAAACGCAGATTGAAACGGCGCAGCATTTCGACCAGCCACTGATGCTGCAAGGTTTCTGGCACAATAATCAGCACGCGTTCTGCCGCGCCAGAAAGCAGTTGTTGATGCAGGATCATCCCGGCTTCAATGGTTTTGCCCAGACCCACTTCATCTGCCAGCAGTACGCGCGGCGCATGACGGCGACCCACATCGTGGGCGATGTTGAGCTGATGAGGGATCAGGCTGGTGCGCTGGCCGCGCAGACCGCTCCATGGCATGCGGTACTGTTCACTTTGAAATTTACGTGCGCGGTAGCGCAGCGCAAACCGATCCATGCGGTCAATCTGACCAGCAAACAAGCGATCCTGCGGTTTGCTGAACGCCAGTTTGCTGTCGAGCAGGACTTCACGCAGCGTGACGCCGGCTTCTTCGGTATCAAGACGGGTACCAATGTAGGCAAGCAAACCATTTTCTTCTTTTACTTCATCGATTTGCAGCTGCCAGCCTTCATGGCTGGTAATGGTATCGCCAGGGTTGAACATCACGCGGGTCACGGGGGAGTCACTGCGCGCATACAGACGGTTTTCACCGGTGGAGGGGAAAAGCAAAGTGACGGTGCGCGCATCCATGGCGACAACGGTTCCAAGTCCCAGTTCGCTTTCTGTATCGCTGATCCAGCGTTGACCAAGTGTAAAAGGCATATTTGTTCGGCTCTATATCTTTAATTGCAGGCAATAACCACCCTCTGCCAGGGAGATGCTATGGCAGAACGGTAAATGGGGTCCAGGAATGGAAAGGGCGCTATGGTAATGGATGGCGATGGATTCGTCACGCGTCAAAATAACCCTAATTGGCCTGTCAGTAGTGTAGCAAAGTTATCATCAATGAAGGGAAGAATTCCTTCCGCGACGGGCTGGAGCTGGCGCGTCAGGTAATGCTCGTAATCCAGCGGCGAGTGTTGATAATCCTTTGGCTCCGGACCGTTCAGGGTCCAGACATAGTGAATGGTGCCGCGGTTCTGGTACTGCGCCGGGCGTCCCCGCTTCAGGTTTTCTTCATCAGCCAGTCTGGCGGCGCGCACGTGTGGCGGAACGTTGCGCTGGTACTCGCTTAACGGTCGACGCAGCCGCTTACGATAGACCAGACGCTCGTCCAGCTCGCCCGCCATCAGCCGATCAATGGTTTCACGTACGTAATCCTGATACGGTTCGTGACGAAATATGCGCAGATACAATTCTTGCTGGAACTGCTGCGCCAGCGGTGTCCAGTCGGTACGCACGGTTTCCAACCCTTTAAACACCATCCGCTGGTTTTCTCCTTCCTGAATCAAACCCGCGTAGCGTTTTTTGCTGCCGGTATCCGCGCCACGAATGGTGGGCATCAGAAAGCGGCAGAAATGCGTTTCATACTCCAGTTCCAGCGCGCTGGTAAGGTTCTTCTCCTGAAGCGATTGCGTCCACCAGGCGTTGACGTGTGCCACTAACGCGCGACCAATTTTCGCCGCTTCCTCTTCTGTGTGGGCGCGCTTCAGCCAGACGAAGGTGGAGTCGGTGTCGCCATAAATTACGTCATAGCCCTGGGCTTCAATGAGCGCTTTGGTCTGACGCATGATCGCGTGACCGCGCATGGTGATCGACGACGCCAGGCGCGGATCGAAAAAGCGGCAGGCCGTCGTGCCGAGCACACCGTAAAAGGCATTCATGATGATCTTCAGCGCCTGAGAAAGCGGTTTATTACCGTGCCGTTTGGCGTCGTCACGCCCCTGCCAGATCGACGTCACGATCTCTGGCAGGCAGTGTTTTTCCCGCGAGAACCAGGCGTCGAGAAATCCTTCGGTGCTGTGTTCGGGATCCGGGTGCGCCATCCCTTCCACCAGTCCGACTGGGTCGATCAAAAAGGTGCGAATGATCGAGGGGTACAGGCTTTTGTAATCCAGCACCAGCACCGAATCATACAAGCCGGGACGCGAATCCATCACGTAACCGCCGGGGCTGGCGTGGGGCGGCACTTCACCAAGGTTCGGCGCAACGTAACCGGCGCGATGCATACGTGGAAAATAGAGATGGCCAAACGCGGCGACCGAACCGCCGTGACGATCGACAGGTAATCCGTTAACCGTGGCTCGTTCTAACAGGAACGGCACGATCTCGGTTTTATGAAAGACTCGCGTCACCAGCTCGCAATCTTTCAGATTGTAGGTGGCGAGCGCGGGTTTATCTTCGGCAAAACGTCTGTCAATCTCATCCATGCGATCCCAGGGATTATCGATCGATTTACCTTCCCCCAGCAGTTCCTGCGAAACGGTCTCCAGCGAAAACGACGAGAAATTCCAGAAGGCAGACTTCAGCGCCTCAATACCATCCACGATCAGCCGACCTTTCGCCTGGGCGAAAAAAACGCCATTTTTAAAACCGTGCTCACGCCACTCGAGTTCGCTGTTATCGCGGCCAAAACGCAGCGGGATACGGTAGCGCTCAGCATGTTTTTGCAACACGCGCAGGTCGAACTGCACCACGTTCCAGCCGATGATGAGGTCGGGATCGTGGCGGGCAACCCACTCGTTAAGCTTTTCCAACAGTTGTGGGCGGCTGTTGACGTACTCAAGCTGGAAATCGAGCGCTGATGAATCGCCATTTTCGGGGCCGAGCATATAGACAATGCGCTGCCCGCAGCCTTCAAGCCCAATGCAGTACAACTCGCCGTGGCGGGTGGTTTCAATGTCCAGAGACAACCATTTGAGCGGTGGACGATAGTCGGGATGGGGCTTTAATCGCGCATTGACGATCGCACCGTTGCGCGTCTCACCTTCGACCCACACTGGTGAGGTGATAAAGCGTTCCATCAGATAGCGTTCCGGTGGGCGGACATCGCCTTCATAAACCGTCACGCCATTCTCACGCAACAGCTTTTCCAGTCGCATCAACTGGCGATGCGAACGGCAGTAAAGACCCGAAACCGGCTGACGATGAAAATCTTTGAGGTTGAGCGGCGTCAGACGATAGCCATTTTCACTGCTTAATAACGACGTGACGCGGGCGGTTAGCGCGGTAGGGATAAACGCAACGGACTCCTGCGGCGCAAGCGTGACCTGCAAAGGCCCGCTGTCTGTTGCCAGCCAGAAGGAGACTTCAGTTCCCTGCGACGTATCCCGCCAGTGCCGGGTTAAGATAAAACCTGCCTGCGCCACGCTGTTTATCCATCAAAAAAACCAGGCATGATTATAGCCTGGTTCAACGTGTTGTGCTGGGGTTTTATACAGTTATTGGCGCTGCTACTGCCCGTAGTAGGCTTTCGCTCCGTGCTTGCGCAGGTAATGCTTATCCAGCAACGTTTGCTGCATCTCGGGTAACTGTGGCGCGAGCTGGCGGCAGAAAATGCCCATGTAGGCAACCTCTTCTAAGACGATGGCGTTATGCACCGCGTCTTCGGCATTTTTCCCCCACGCAAAGGGACCGTGTGAATGCACCAGTACGCCTGGCATTTGCGCGGCGTCTATTCCATGCATCTTAAAGGTTTCGACGATCACCTTGCCGGTTTCCCATTCATACTCGCCGTTGATCTCGTGGCTGGTCATTTTGCGGGTGCAAGGGATGGGGCCGTAGAAATAGTCGGCATGCGTGGTGCCCGTTGCCGGAATGGACTGTCCGGCCTGCGCCCAGATGGTCGCGTGGCGCGAATGGGTATGCACAATACCACCAATGGTGGGAAAAGCCTGGTACAGCAGACGATGCGTCGGCGTATCGGACGAGGGTTTTTTCTGACCTTCAATCACTTCACCCGTCGCGATGCTGACAACCACCATATCGTCTGCGGTCATCACGCTGTAATCAACGCCGGAAGGTTTAATGATAAAGACGCCGTGGTCGCGATCGACGGCACTGACGTTCCCCCAGGTGAGCGTGACCAGGTTGTGCTTTGGCAGCGCCAGATTCGCTGCCAGTACCTGGCGTTTGAGATCTTCTAGCATGTTTTTCTCCCTGCCTGATGACGGTGTAAACGCGTTATCAGGCCTACACAGAGATGTAGGCCTGATTCAGCAAAACGCCATCAGGCAACCATTTGCTTAACGTTTAAAGCCGTAATACATGTCGTTCCAGCGCAGCGCGTCCTTGAAGGCGGGCAGGCGGGTATCGTTATCAATCACGGTGATTTCGATATCGTGCATTTCGGCGAACTGACGCATGTCGTTGAGATCCAGCGCATGGCTGAAGACGGTATGGTGCGCGCCGCCGGCCAGGATCCACGCTTCAGACGCGGTCGGCAGGTCCGGTTGAGCTTTCCACAGCGCGTTGGCGACCGGCAGTTTCGGCAGCGCATGCGGGGTTTTCACGGTGTCGATGCAGTTGACCAGCAGACGATAGCGATCGCCTAGGTCGATCAGGCTGGCCACGATCGCCGGACCGGTCTGCGTATTGAAGATCAGACGGGCAGGATCGTCTTTACCGCCAATGCCGAGATGCTGAACATCAAGGATCGGTTTTTCGTCCACCGCGATCGACGGACACACTTCCAGCATGTGGGAGCCGAGCACCAGATCGTTGCCTTTCTCGAAGTGATAGGTGTAATCCTCCATAAAGGAGGTGCCGCCCTGCAGACCGGTTGACATCACTTTCATGATGCGAAGCAGAGCGGCAGTTTTCCAGTCGCCTTCGCCAGCAAAGCCATAGCCCTGCTGCATCAGGCGTTGTACGGCCAGACCCGGAAGCTGTTTCAGACCGTGCAAATCTTCAAAGGTGGTCGTGAAGGCGTGGAAGCCGCCCTGCTCCAGAAAGCGCTTCATACCCAGTTCAATACGCGCCGCTTCCAGCACGTTCTGGCGTTTTTCACCGTGAACCTGAGTGGCGGCGGTCAGGGTGTAGCTATTTTCGTATTCGTCAATCAGGGCATTGATGTCGCCGTCGCTGATGGAATTCACCACCTGCACCAGATCGCCCACTGCCCAGGTGTTGACCGAGAAGCCGAACTTGATCTGCGCGGCGACTTTATCGCCATCGGTAACCGCCACTTCACGCATGTTGTCGCCAAAGCGGCACACTTTCAGATGACGGGTATCCTGTTTCGACACCGCATGACGCATCCAGGAACCGATACGGGCATGAGCCTGTTGATCCTGCCAGTGACCGGTGACTACCGCATGTTGCTGGCGCATGCGTGCGCCGATAAAGCCGAACTCACGACCGCCGTGCGCAGTCTGGTTGAGGTTCATAAAGTCCATGTCGATGCTGTCCCACGGAAGGGCCGCATTGAACTGGGTGTGGAATTGCAGCAGCGGTTTATTGAGGATAGTCAGGCCGTTGATCCACATTTTGGCTGGAGAGAAGGTATGCAGCCAGACCACCAGACCCGCACAACGATCGTCATAGTTCGCGTCACGGCAAATGGCGGTGATTTCATCCGGTGTGGTCCCCAGTGGTTTTAACACCAGCTTGCAGGGTAGTTTCGCTTCGGTATTCAGCGCTTTGACGACGTGCTCCGCGTGCTGAGTAACCTGACGCAGCGTCTCAGGGCCGTACAAATGCTGGCTGCCAATTACAAACCACACTTCATAGTTATCAAAAATAGTCATTGTCGTGTCCTTAGTGAGTCAGGGTTGCCTGGTCAGCCGGCGCAGTATTAACCGGGGTGGCAGTCGGAAGATAATGTTGCTCAGCGCTTACCGCCCACTGCTGGTAGCGGCGATAAAGCTGTTCGAAACGTTGTGCCTGGTCGGGGCGAGGTTGCAGCGTGTTTTCCACCGCGCTGGCCATTTTCTGCTGCGCCGCAGGAATATCGGCATGCACCCCGGCAGCCACGGCGGCGAAGATGGCTGCGCCCAGCGCACAGCACTGATCGGAGGCGACGATTTGTAGCGGACGGTTCAGGACATCGCAGCAGGCCTGCATAATGACCTTGTTTTTCCTGGCGATGCCGCCCAGCGCCATGACGTTGTTAACCGCAATACCTTGTTCGGTAAAGCATTCCATAATGGCTCTTGCGCCAAAGGCGGTTGCGGCTATCAGACCGCCGAACAGCGCCGGGGCATCCGTGGCCAGATTCAGATCGGTCACCACCCCTTTCAGACGCTGGTTTGCGTTCGGCGTGCGGCGGCCGTTAAACCAGTCAAGCACCACCGGCAGGTGATCCAGCGATGGGTTTTTCGCCCAGGCGTCGGTCAGCGTGGGCAGCAGTTGTTTTTGGCTGGCGCTGATCTGCGCTTTCAGTTCCGGATGCTGCGCGGCGAGTTGCTCCAGCGGCCAGCCGAGAATGCGGCCAAACCACGCGTAGATATCGCCAAAGGCAGACTGTCCGGCCTCCAGACCGATAAAACCGGGGACCACACTGCCATCGACTTGCCCACAAATGTCTTTCACGGCGCGCTCGCCGACGCTCTGTTTGTCCGCAATCAGGATGTCGCAGGTGGAGGTTCCAATGACTTTCACCAGCGCATTGGGCTGTGCGCCCGCGCCGACGGCACCCATGTGGCAGTCGAACGCGCCGCCAGAGATGACGACGTTCTCCGGCAGACCAAGGCGCTGCGCCCACTCGGCGCACAGCGTTCCAACTGGCAGATCGGCAGTGAACGTGTCGGTGAACAGGGGGTATTGCAAATGCTGGTTAATCAGCGGATCGAGCTCGTCGAAGAAACTGGCAGGCGGCAGACCGCCCCAGCTTTCATGCCATAATGATTTGTGCCCGGCGCTGCAACGACCCCGGCGGATATCCTGCGGGCGCGTAGTACCAGAAAGGAGGGCTGGCACCCAGTCGCACAGCTCAACCCACGAGACGGCAGCCTGGGCAACTGCGCGGTCTTCGCGGGTGACATGAAGGATCTTGGCCCAGAACCATTCGCTGGAGTAAATGCCGCCGATGTAACGGGAGTAATCGACGTTGCCCGGCGTATGGCACAGACGGGTAATGGCTTCGGCTTCTTCCACTGACGTGTGGTCTTTCCACAGGACGAACATCGCGTTTGGGTTTTCCGCGAACTCTTCCCGGAGTGCCAGCACGTTGCCATCGGCGTCAATCGGCGCTGGCGTTGAGCCCGTACTGTCGACGCCAATTCCAACGACCTCGGCACGTTGCGCCGCGCTGAGTTCCGCCAATACGCTTTTCAGTGCGGCTTCCATCGACTCCATGTAGTCGCGGGGATGATGGCGGAACCGGTTGTTCGGGGCGTCACAAAAACGTCCTTCCTGCCAGCGCGGGTACCACTCAACGCTGGTGGCGATCTCTTCGCCGGTGGCGCATTCCACAGCCAGCGCGCGCACAGAATCACTGCCAAAATCGAGGCCAATTGCAATTGCCATCCTCTTGCTCCATCCAGAAATACGGGTATGGAGAAACAGTAGTGAGTGGGGATAAAAACCGTCAGGTAGGATCCGCTAATCTTATGGATTAAAATGCTATGGCATCGCAAAGTGTGACGCCGTGCAAATAATCAATGTGGACATTTCTGCTCTGGTTATAGACACTTTTGTTACCCGTTTTTGTGGCAGTCATCGCACTGAGTCGTGACATAATGCTTTTCACAAGCGGGGTTGATGGGGCCGCCCGTGATGGTGCGGCAACAAGGCAGGACGCAAACCATACTGTCCTGCGTAATATGGACAATTTGTTTCCTCACTGAACCTCGGGAGTCGTGAAATTATGGCTGAACCGCAAAATGACCCTCTCCTGCCAGGGTACTCGTTTAACGCGCATCTGGTCGCCGGTTTAACGCCGATAGACGCCAACGGATATCTGGATTTTTTTATCGACAGGCCGTTGGGGATGAAAGGCTATATCCTTAACCTCACGATTCGGGGGGAAGGGGTGATTAAAAATCAGGGACGGGAGTTTGTCTGCCGACCCGGTGACATTTTGTTGTTCCCGCCGGGTGAAATTCATCACTACGGACGCCATCCGGATGCCAGCGAGTGGTATCACCAGTGGGTTTACTTTCGTCCCCGCGCCTACTGGCAGGAGTGGCTCACCTGGCCGTCCATTTTTGCGCAGACCGGTTTTTTCCGTCCGGACGAAGCGCATCAGCCGCACTTTAATGAGCTATTCGGCCAAATTATCCACGCCGGACAGGGGGAAGGGCGCTACTCTGAACTGCTGGCGATCAACCTGCTGGAGCAGTTACTGCTGAGGCGCATGGAGGCGATCAACGCTTCGCTGCATCCGCCGATGGATAACCGCGTGCGCGATGCCTGTCAGTACATTAGCGATCATCTGGCGGACAGCCATTTCGATATTGCCAGCGTTGCTCAGCATGTCTGCCTGTCGCCATCGCGCCTGTCGCACCTGTTCCGTCAACAGTTGGGTATCAGCGTGTTGAGCTGGCGTGAGGATCAGCGGATCAGCCAGGCGAAGCTGCTGCTCAGTACAACACGCATGCCGATTGCTACCGTTGGACGCAATGTCGGGTTCGACGACCAGCTCTATTTCTCCCGCGTCTTTAAAAAATGTACTGGCGCCAGTCCGAGCGAGTTCCGTGCCGGTTGTGAAGAAAAAGTGAATGATGTGCCCGTGAAGATGTCATAACCTGTAACTATTCAGATGATTGGTCGCTTGACGTCGCAGGGATGGGTTTGCAGAATCCCTGTTTCGTAAAACTGACGGACGCATTATGCAAGCATTGCTGGAACACTTTATTCTCCAGTCCGCCATGTACGCTTTGATTGCTGTGGCGCTGGTGGCCTTCCTGGAATCGCTGGCGCTGGTGGGGTTGATTTTACCGGGAACGGTATTGATGGCCGGGCTGGGCGCCCTGATAGGCAGCGGGGAACTCAACTTCTGGCATGCATGGCTGGCGGGAATTATCGGCTGTCTGCTTGGCGACTGGATCTCGTTCTGGCTGGGCTGGCGTTTCAAAAAACCGCTGCACCGCTGGTCGTTCATGAAAAAGAACAAAGCGCTGCTCGATAAAACCGAGCACGCACTGCATCAGCACAGTATGTTCACGATTCTGGTGGGACGCTTTGTTGGTCCAACGCGCCCGCTGGTGCCGATGGTCGCCGGAATGCTCGATCTGCCGGTGGCGAAATTCATCACGCCCAACATTATTGGCTGCCTGCTCTGGCCGCCATTTTATTTTCTGCCGGGGATTCTGGCTGGTGCGGCAATTGATATTCCGGCGGGTATGCAAAGTGGCGAGTTTAAGTGGCTGCTGCTGGCGACAGCCATCCTGCTGTGGTTCGGTGGCTGGCTGTGCTGGCGCCTGTGGCGTAGTGGAAAAGCCGCGACGGATCGCTTAACGCATTACCTGCCAAAAAGACGTCTGCTCTGGCTGGCGCCGATCGTGTTGGGGATGGGGATTGTTGCGCTGGTGACGTTGCTGCGCCACCCGCTGATGCCGATGTATCTTGATATTCTGCAAAAAGTGGTGGGCTACTGATATTCCTGCCGGATAAGCGTAAGCGCCATCCGGCAATCCATTATTTTTTAATCCCCAACAGCGCTGAGGCGCTGGCTTTACCGCTCAGCAACTCATCCGTTTCGCCCTGCCACGCGATGCGACCGTCGGCCACGACCACTGAGCGCGGGGCGATGCGCGCCGCATCTTCGACACTGTGCGACACCATCAGTAGCGTCAGTTGCCGGGCATGGCAGATATCGCTTACCAGGGTCAGCATCTCCTGGCGTAGCGCGGGATCGAGGGCTGAAAAGGGCTCGTCAAGCAGCAGGATCGGCTGTTCGCGCACCAGACAGCGCGCCAGTGCCACACGCTGGCGTTGACCGCCGGAAAGCTCTCCGGGCAGGCGGGCCATCAGCGTCTCGATCCCCATTTGTTGCGCGATATGCAGGCGCTTCTCTTTCTGTTCGGCGCTTAATTTCAGTCCTGGATCCAACCCCAGACCGATGTTTTGCTCAACGTTTAGATGGCTGAACAGATTGTTCTCCTGAAACAACATCGAAACCGGACGACGTGATGGCGGCGTGGTGGTGTGGTCTTCCCCTTCGAGCAACAGGGTGCCGCGGGCAGGCGTGAGAAAACCGGCAATCAGACTCAGTAACGTACTTTTCCCTGCGCCGCTTGGCCCCAGAATCGCCACCTGTTCACCGCGCGCCACGGACAGCGTAAAGCGCATGGGCAGATGGTGGTAGAGCCAGGTGATATCAGTCAGTCTTAGCATTTCGCCCCGGTAACGTCTCAATAACGGTAAATAAAATAAAGCACAGGATCAGCAATAAGAGCGCAGTGACGGCACCGTCCTCACTGCGATAAGAGCCAATTTGCTGATACAGATAAAACGGCAGGGTGCGGAAATCATCGTTGCCGAACAGCGCCACCACGCCAAAATCGCCGATAGACAGCACACAGGCAAAGGCCAGCGCCTGCGCCAGCGGACGCTTCAATGCCCGCAGTTCTACCACTTTTAGCCGCTGCCAGCCTTCAATCCCCAGCGACTGACACAGCATGGTGTAGCGGGCGGTAATATCGCGCATCGGGTTTTCCAGCACTTTCAGCGCGTAGGGAATGGCCATCAGCGCATTGGTGAAAATCACGATGCCGTCAGCGGACTCCGGCAGGCCGATGCTGTTGTTGAGCAACAGGAAGAAGCCGGTGGCCAGCACGATGCCTGGCATCGCCAGAATAAGCATCCCGCTTAGCTCCAGCGCTTGTCCTGCCAACAACTGCTGACGGGCGCGCAGTTCGCGGCTGCTCCACAGCAGCATCATCGTCAGGATCACGCACAGCAGACCCGCTGCCAGCGCAATACGTAGCGAAGTCCACACCGCCTGCCACAAAATGGGCTGCGCGAGCACGTCCAGCAGATGGCGATTCACCCCGTCGACCATCACCGCCAACAACGGTGGAAGCAACAGCAGCAGCGCGAGGACGATCAGCAGGGCATCGGTTAAACGGCTGTGCAGCCGATCGTCCGGATCGCGCCATCCCTGAACCAGGGTTGTGCCGGGAGCGATAGCTTTACTCAATCGCTGACTGAGGAGCACCAGCGCCAGACAGCACACCATCTGGATCAGCGCCAGCATGGCGGCGCGGGCAGGATCGTAGTCGAAATTCAGTGCCTGATAAATCGCCAGCTCAATGGTGGTCGCCTGCGGCCCGCCGCCCAGCGACAGCACGGTGGCGAAACTGGCAAAACAGAGCATAAAAATCAGCGCAGCGACCGGTGGGATTTGGCGACGCAGCCATGGCCACTCGACAAAGCGGAAGAACTGCCAACCGCGGATACCCAGTTGGGCGGCAAGCTGACGCTGCTCGCCAGGGATATTCTCCAGCGACTGCAACAGCAGGCGGCTTGCCATCGGCAGATTAAAAAAGATGTGAGCCAGCAGGATGCCCTGCAACCCGTAAGGCGAGAAGGTCCACTCCAGTCCAAGCATGTGCCAGAGCGAAGCCAGCCACCCCTGGCGTCCATAGACGCTGAGAATACCAAACACCGCAACCAGCACGGGGAGGATCAACGTCATGGCGCACAGGCGCAGCAGGGCCAGACGCCCCGGAAAACGGCGTCGGTACAGTGCACGGGCAAGGAAGATGGCTGGAACAACAGAAAGCACCGCCGACAGGAAGGCCTGCCAGAAGGAAAAACGCACCACGTGCCACAGGTAGCTGTCCTGCCACAGCGAGGACCACGCCGCCTGCGGCGCGTTGAACCACAATGCCAGAAATGCGGCCAGCGCCACCGTCACCATCAACGTGGCGGCACAAAGGCCTGGGATCAGCCAGCCGGCAATTAACGGCTGACGGCGCGTTGCCATTCGCTAATCCATGCCTGGCGTTGTGCCGCCACTTCCGCTGACGTGAATTCCAGGGTCGTTGCGGGTTGAGTCAGTTGTTCGAATCCGGCAGGCAGGGTGACATTTGCCACCGGATACATCCAGTTGCCGGTCGGGATAGCATTCTGGAACGCGGGTGACACCATGAATTTGAGGAACTTTTCTGCCAGCTCAGGTTGCTTGCTGGCGGCAGTACGCGCGGCGACCTCCACCTGCAGGTAATGGCCTTCGCTAAAGTTGGCCGCCACGTAGTTCTCTTTTTTCTCTTCGATGATGTGATACGCCGGAGAGGTGGTGTAGCTCAGCACCAAATCGCTTTCACCTTTCAGGAACAGGCCATAAGCTTCGCTCCAGCCTTTGGTGACAGTGACGGTTTTGGCCGCCAGCTTCTGCCACGCCTGCGGTGTTTTATCGCCATACACTTTCTGCATCCACAGCATCAGCCCAAGTCCTGGCGTACTGGTGCGCGGATCCTGATAAATCACCCGCCATTTCTGATCGCTCTCGACCAGCTCCTTCAGGCTTTTCGGTGGGTTTTTCAGTTTGTTTTTGTCATACACGAAAGCGAAGTAGCCGTAATCAAACGGGACGAAGGTGTCATTCTTCCAGCCGCCTGGGACATTGACCGCCTCGCTGGCGACACCGCTTTTCGCGAACAATTGGGTTTGCGTCGCTGCTTCAAGCAGGTTGTTATCCAGTCCCAGCACCACGTCGGCCTTGCTGTTTTTCCCTTCCATTCGCAGGCGATTAAGTAACGACACGCCATCTTCCAGCGCCACCAGCTTCAGTTCACAGTTGCAGTCGGCTTCAAAAGCTTTTTTCACCGCCGGGCCAGGGCCCCAGTCTGCGGCGAACGAGTCGTAGGTGTAGACGGTGAGAACCGGTTTTGCGAAGGCAGGCGCTGCGCACAGGAGTAAAAGGGGAAGACATTTTTTTAACACTTTGCACCTCAAAAGATGGGTGGCAAAGGATTTTGAGCAGTAGCCTCAAATCCCTTCGCCGGCGTTATCCGGATCAGGTTCGACGGGTATTATCTCAGCCCATACGCTTCATCATTCAAGCAGCCTCTGTGTTGGCTGCGTCCGCTCACCCCAGTCACATAGTGTTCTATGCTCCTTGGGATTCACTCGCTTGCCGCCTTGCTGCAGCTTGAATGATTTTGTGTATGTTTATTAGCACCCCGTTGAGAACGGCGTTAGTGTAGTGATTTTGCCGCGTTGCGGCAATCATGGATCCGGCGGCGCAAACCACGCAGACTTAAAGTCGAACCAGCCGAGGGTGTTCATGCGTAGGCCGCGCATACTGCGCTGACCCTGAATAATCAGCCAGTGGTGGATCAGCGGGACAATGGCTTTGCTGGCAAGCAATTGCTGACACCACACTGCCAGATTCATCTCGCCGGTGCGCCAGCGCGCGGCGTCGGCTTCCCAGTCCAGCGGAATGCAGTGCTGTAACAGCGGGACTTCACACAGATGCGCGAACAAAGAGAAGTCGAGCGGCAGGGTGAAGTTGGCGCTGTTAAGCCAGATGTCGCTTTCGATTTCCCCGGCATGCCATTGATCGTAGTCGATCTCCTGAATCTCTAGCTTCACCTGATGTGCAGCCAGAAGCTGACTCAAGATCTGTGCAATCACCTGGTGTTCGATGTGTTCGTGATAATAGGTCAGCGTGAGCGTCTCCAGCCCGGCAGGTTTCTCGCCGTGACCCGGTCGCGCGTGATGCCAGCGGGGCAGTAAGCCATAGGCCGGGAACCAGTGACGTTGATACTGTTCATCGGCATAGTAAAGCAGGTTACTTGGTGACAGTACGCGACTGACCCACTCCCGAACCTCCTGATTGGCGCCGCGATGAGTGCGAGCGTCGAACAACAGGTAATAGCACCCCTCTTCCAGGCGGCTTTCGATAGCCTTCTCATCTTCCGTGGGACCTTTCAGCGTCAGGCCGCCGTTTGGCTCGTCGCCGATATCCGGCAGAACCCAGACGTTCACTTCATCAATCAGGGCCCGATAACCGAAGAAATCATCAAATGCATGAATTTTCAGCTGATTACGAGTATTCCGTATCACCGCGTATGGGCCGGTGCCAATCGGATGGCTGGAAAAATTGCTCAGGGTTTCCCATTCGCGCGGCAGGATCATCGCCGGGACCTGGCCCAGCAGCCACGGGAGCCAGCGATCGGGTTGCGAAAGATTAATGTCCAGCGTCCAGGGCGTGGGTGAAACGATCTCGCTGATGTGCGAATAGAGCGGTAAGACGTTAATGCGTGTCAGTGACGACACCACATCGTCCATTTCCAGTTCACGACCGTGGTGAAAATGGATCCCCGGACGCAGGAAAAAGCGCCAGTGCAGGGGGGAGATTTGCTGCCAGTGGTGGGCTATGTCGGCTTCCAGTTCCCCATTTTCCTCATTTACGCGGGTCAGGGCGCTGAAGATTTGGCGGGCAATGTGGGTTTCTGAGCGACGCAGTGCGCTGCCGGGCAGCAGATTTTGCATGGGACGATAGTAAAGTACGCGCAGGATGTGACGGCCCTGACGGAAGCTGCGGCCCAGATGGGAAACCAGCATCTGCCGCACGGCCGTTTTGTCGCCGACCAGTTGCACCAGTTGATCGATGCGATCCTGCTCCAGCAGATCTTCCGCGCGCTGTTGCTGGAGCGCCAGTCCGGTATACAGGAAGGTTAAGCGTGAACGTTTTCCGCGTCCCACTTCCGCCTCCCACGTCAGCCAGCCGCGCTCCTGCATAGTATTGAGCAGCGTGCGCATATGACGGCGCGAGCAGCTCAGCAGATCCGCCAGTTCGTTGAGCGTGGTGTCCTGTGTTTTGCCGTCGCAGCATTGCCACAAGCGGATGAACTGTTGTTGCAGACGGCCAGAAGACATAAAAGGGGAACTCCTGCGGAAAACTCAGCAATTTTATTATCCCTATATTAGGCCAATAATACATTCCGATGAAGCACTATGACGGGGTCATCTATATGCGCCAGTTTTATCAGAAGTACTTTGCCGCGACAGAAGGGTTGTCCTGGTTGGCTTGCCTGAGCGCGCCGCAGCGCTTAAAGATGCTGGAAGAACTGATGCAGTGGGAGGTGACAGCCTGACCCTGGAGTAGCAGACATCATGTGTGACTGAGTATTGGTGTTAATCACCGCGCCAGCAGGTATGATCTGCTGGCTTTTTTCGTTTCGGCTGCGCTGACTAAGGAAAGATATGCTCTGGTTAATGACGATGGGACGACGTCTCAACGGTGTTTACGCGGCGTTTATGCTCGTCGCATTTATGATGGGCGTGGCGGGGGCGCTACAGGCGCCGACGCTGAGCCTGTTTCTCAGTCGCGAGGTCGGGGCGCAGCCGTTCTGGGTGGGGCTGTTTTACACCGTTAACGCCATCGCCGGGATTGGCGTAAGTCTTGCGCTGGCAAAACGCTCGGACAGCCAGGGAGACCGGCGCAAGCTGATTCTGTTTTGTTGCCTGATGGCCATCGGTAATGCGCTGCTGTTTGCCTTTAATCGCCACTACCTGACGCTGATCACCTGCGGCGTACTGCTGGCGTCGCTGGCAAATACCGCGATGCCGCAATTGTTCGCGCTGGCGCGGGAATATGCCGACAGCTCGGCGCGTGAAGTGGTGATGTTCAGCTCTGTGATGCGTGCGCAGCTTTCACTGGCGTGGGTGATTGGCCCGCCGATGGCCTTTATGCTGGCGCTGAAATACGGTTTTACCGTGATGTTTTCGATTGCCGCCGCGATTTTTGCGCTCAGTTTCATCCTGATTGCCTTTATGCTGCCGTCTGTCGCCCGCGTTGAACAACCGGCGGATGCGCCGGTGATCCAGACTGGTGGCTGGCAGGATAAAAACGTACGCATGTTGTTTATCGCTTCCACGCTGATGTGGACCTGCAACACCATGTATATCATCGATATGCCGCTATGGATTAGCGCGGAGCTTGGACTGCCGGATAAGCTTGCCGGGATCCTGATGGGCACCGCCGCAGGACTGGAAATTCCGATCATGATCCTTGCCGGCTTTTACGTAAAACGCTTCGGTAAGCGCCGGATGATGCTTATTGCCGTCACCGCGGGCGTGCTGTTTTATCTCGGGCTGATTTTCTTCCACAGCCATCAGGCGCTGCTGATATTGCAACTGTTTAATGCGGCGTTTATCGGGATCATTGCCGGTATTGGCATGCTCTGGTTTCAGGATCTGATGCCGGGCAGGGCCGGATCGGCGACGACGCTATTTACCAACAGTATTTCGACCGGCGTAATTCTGGCGGGGGTGATCCAGGGCGCGGTTGCCCAAAGCTATGGTCACTTCGCGGTATACTGGGTGATTGCGGCGATTTCGCTTGTTACGCTGGTGATGACCGGGCGGGTGAAAGACGTTTGAATTATGATTGCCGGATGGCGGCTAACGCCTTATCCGACCTACAGAAATCCGTAGGCCGGATAAGTGCAGTGCTTCCGGCATGGCGGGCTTAGCGCATAAACGCCGGTTGTTTCTCTTCGTAGGCGGCGATCGCGTCTTCGTGTTGCAGCGTCAACCCGATGCCGTCCAGACCGTTCAACATGCAGTGGCGGCGGAAGGCGTCGATGTTAAAGTGATACGTTTTCTCGCCTGCTTTCACGACCTGCGCTTCCAGATCCACTTCGAAGTGAATACCCGGATTCGCCTGTACCAGCGTAAACAACTCGTCGACTTCTTCATCACTTAACTTCACGGGCAGCAGTTGGTTGTTAAAGCTGTTGCCGTAGAAGATGTCCGCGAAGCTCGGCGCAATCACCACTTTGAAGCCGTAATCCGTCAACGCCCACGGCGCGTGCTCACGAGAAGAGCCGCAGCCGAAGTTTTCACGCGCCAGCAGAATCGAGGCGCCCTGGTATTCAGGGAAGTTCAGGACGAACTCCGGATTCGGTTGCTGACCTTTTTCATCCAGAAAACGCCAGTCATTGAACAGGTGCGCGCCAAAACCGGTGCGGGTAACCTTCTGCAAAAACTGCTTAGGAATGATGGCGTCAGTATCGACGTTGGCGGCATCCAGCGGGACAACCAGGCCGTTATGTTGGGTAAATTTCTCTGCCATGGGAGTCTCCTTATTTGATGCTGCGAATGTCGGCAAAATGACCGGTAACGGCGGCAGCCGCAGCCATCGCCGGGCTGACCAGATGGGTACGCCCACCGCGGCCCTGACGCCCTTCAAAGTTACGGTTGCTGGTTGACGCGCAGCGTTCGCCCGGATTCAGGCGATCGTTATTCATCGCCAGACACATGGAGCAACCCGGCAGACGCCATTCGAATCCGGCTTCGATAAAGATCTTATCTAACCCTTCCGCTTCTGCCTGCGCTTTGACCGGACCGGATCCTGGAACCACCAGCGCCTGGACGCCCGGCGCGACTTTACGACCTTTGGCGACCTCTGCGGCGGCGCGCAAATCTTCAATACGCGAGTTAGTGCACGAGCCGATGAACACTTTATCGATCGCCACTTCCGTTAACGGTACACCCGGTTTCAGGCCCATATAGGCCAGCGCTTTTTCAGCACTGGCGCGCTCAACCGGATCGGTAAACGACGCTGGATCGGGAATGTTGTCCGTCACGGAGATCACCTGGCCCGGGTTGGTTCCCCAGGTCACCTGAGGAGCAATCTCTTCAGCCTGTAAGGTGACAACCGTATCAAAGCGTGCGTCGGCGTCGGTTTGCAACGTTTTCCAGTACGCGACTGCGTCATCAAAATCTTTACCTTTCGGCGCGTGCAGACGACCTTTGACGTAGTTAAAGGTGGTTTCATCCGGGGCGACTAATCCGGCTTTGGCACCCATTTCAATCGCCATGTTGCACAGGGTCATGCGGCCTTCCATGCTCAGGGCTCGGATGGCATCGCCACAAAACTCAACGACGTGACCGGTACCGCCGGCGCTACCGGTTTTACCGATAATCGCCAGTACGATGTCTTTGGCGGTGATTCCCGGCGCTGCGGTGCCTTTGACTTCAATCTTCATGGTTTTGGCGCGGCCCTGCTTCAGGGTCTGGGTTGCCAGCACGTGCTCGACTTCGGAGGTGCCGATACCGAACGCCAGCGCGCCAAAGGCGCCGTGGGTCGCGGTATGCGAGTCGCCGCAGACGATAGTCATTCCCGGCAGGGTGACGCCTTGTTCGGGCCCCATCACGTGAACGATGCCCTGATACGGGTGGTTCAGATCGTACAGCTCAACGCCAAATTCGTTACAGTTCTTAATCAGTTCCTGCATCTGGATACGCGCCATCTCGCCGGACGCATTGATATCTTTGGTCTGCGTGGAGACGTTGTGATCCATCGTGGCAAAGGTTTTACCCGGCTGGCGAACCGGGCGACCATGCGCACGCAGGCCGTCGAACGCCTGCGGAGAGGTCACTTCATGCACCAGATGTCGGTCGATATACAGCAGCGGGGTTTCGTTTTGCGCTTCATAGACGACGTGCGCATCAAACAATTTTTCGTATAACGTTTTAGCCATGATTACACCCCTTGTGCGACATAACGAGCAATGATGTCGCCCATCTCATCGGTACCGACGGCAGCCGCGCCACGGGCTAAATCACCGGTGCGGATACCTTCTTCTAATGCGCGGTTAACCGCACGTTCAATGGCGGATGCCGCGTCATCGGCATCCAGGCTGTAGCGCAGCAGCAGCGCCAGCGACAAAATTTGCGCAATCGGGTTAGCAATATTCTTGCCGGCAATATCCGGTGCGGAGCCGCCCGCCGGTTCATACAAACCAAAACCCTGCTCGTTCAGACTGGCGGAGGGCAACATCCCCATTGAGCCGGTGATCATCGCGCATTCATCAGACAGAATGTCGCCAAACAGGTTGGAGCACAGCAGCACGTCAAACTGGGACGGGTCTTTAATCAACTGCATGGTGGCGTTGTCGATGTACATGTGCGCCAGCTCAACGTCCGGATATTCTTTAGCAATTTCATTGACGATTTCGCGCCACAAAATAGACGTTTGCAGAACGTTAGCTTTGTCGATGGAGGTCACTTTACGGCGGCGTTTACGCGCAGATTCAAACGCAATGCGCGCGATACGTTCAATTTCAAAGCGGTGATAGACCTCGGTATCGAACGCTTTTTCATGCTGGCCGCTGCCTTCGCGACCTTTTGGCTGACCGAAGTAGATCCCGCCGGTCAGTTCACGGACGCACAAAATGTCGAAGCCATTCGCGGCGATGTCGGCGCGCAGAGGGCAGAAAGCTTCCAGTCCCTGATACAGTTTTGCCGGACGCAGGTTGCTGAACAGTTTGAAGTGCTTGCGCAGCGGCAGCAGCGCGCCGCGTTCCGGCTGGCTGTCTGGCGGCAGATGTTCCCATTTCGGGCCGCCGACTGAGCCAAACAGAACGGCGTCGGCCTGTTCGCAGCCTTCCACCGTCGCCTTCGGCAGCGGTTGACCGTGGTTGTCGATCGCCGCGCCGCCGACATCATAATGGCTGGTGGTAATGCGCATCTCAAAACGATGGCGAATAGCGTCCAGGACTTTCAGGGCTTGCGTCATCACTTCCGGACCAATACCGTCGCCCGGCAAAACAGCAATATGGTAGTTCTTCGACATCACACGGTTTCCTTGTTGTTCTCGTTGTTCTGAGCTTTACGTTGCAACTCTTTTTCGACTTCTGCCGCACGCCAGATGTTGTTCAGCACGTGCACCATCGCTTTCGCGGAAGATTCAACAATGTCTGTCGCCAGACCGACGCCGTGGAAACGACGCCCGTTATAGTTGGCGACGATATCGACCTGACCCAGTGCGTCTTTGCCATGCCCTTTGGCGGACAGGCTATATTTCACCAGTTCAATGTCGTAATCGGTAATGCGGTTGATCGCCTGGTAAATGGCATCGACCGGGCCGTTACCGTTAGCCGCTTCGGCTTTCACGTCACTGCCGCAGGCCAGCTTGACGGAGGCAGTGGCGATATCGTTAGAGCCCGACTGGACGCTGAAATAATCCAGGCGGAAGTGCTCTGGCTCTTCCTGTTGCTTGCCAATAAACGCCAGCGCTTCCAGATCGTAATCAAACACCTGACCTTTCTTGTCGGCCAGCTTCAGGAAGGCGTCGTACAGATTGTCCAGGCTATATTCACTCTCTTTATAACCCATCTCATCCATACGGTGTTTTACCGCTGCGCGCCCGGAACGGGAGGTCAGGTTCAGCTGCACCTGATTCAGACCGATGGATTCCGGCGTCATGATTTCGTAGTTTTCACGGTTCTTCAGCACGCCGTCCTGGTGGATCCCTGAGGAGTGGGCAAACGCACCGCTGCCGACAATCGCTTTGTTCGCCGGGATCGGCATGTTGCAGATCTGGCTGACCAACTGACTGGTACGCCAGATCTCCTGATGGTTAATGCGAGTATTGACGTTCAGGATATCCTGGCGAACTTTAATCGCCATGATCACCTCTTCCAGCGAACAGTTACCGGCACGCTCGCCAATGCCGTTCATCGCGCCTTCTACCTGACGTGCGCCAGCGTGAACCGCAGCCAGCGCGTTGCCGACGCCCAGACCTAAGTCGTCATGGGTGTGGACGGAAATGATCGCTTTATCGATGTTTGGTACGCGCTCATACAGACCGGAGATAATGCCCGCAAACTCGAAGGGCATTGTGTAGCCGACGGTGTCCGGAATGTTGATGGTTTTAGCGCCAGCATTAATGGCAGCTTCCACAACGCGGGCCAGATCGGCGATCGGCGTACGGCCAGCATCTTCACAAGAGAATTCAACATCGTCGGTGTAATTACGTGCGCGTTTCACCATATAGACCGCGCGCTCAATCACCTCGTCCAGCGTGCTGCGCAGTTTAGTAGCGATATGCATCGGTGAGGTGGCGATAAAGGTATGAATACGGAAGGCTTCAGCAACCTTCAGCGACTCAGCCGCTACGTCGATATCTTTTTCCACACAGCGGGCTAATGCGCAAACCCGGCTGTTCTTGACCTGACGAGCGATAGTTTGTACGGATTCGAAGTCGCCGGGAGAGGAGACCGGAAAGCCGACTTCCATCACGTCAACACCCATACGCTCAAGGGCCAGCGCAATCTGCAGCTTCTCTTTCACACTCAGGCTTGCCTGTAACGCCTGTTCACCGTCGCGTAAAGTGGTATCGAAAATAATGACTTGCTGGCTCATGTTTTAGGTCCTTAGTCTTTAGGGCGCCTTGCTTCGAGCATAAAAAAACCCGCGCAACGGCGCGGGTTTTTTATCTTACTGGATACGACTTAATGCTGAATGCCGCTCACCAGTCTACCGCGCAACGAAGATGCGTTTAGTAGTAGTAGACCGTTAAAGCGAGCGATACGAATCATTAAATCAACTCCAGGCGAATGCGATATGCTTCTAGTGGTACTGGATACGATGACTGATGTCAACCCCACCGCTGAAAACACCGCCCCAGTCAGAAGAAAAGGGAGGGGCTGATTTAGCTAATTGTGCTGAACTTTTTCTGTTATTGCCGATGAAAAAACGGCGGAGGGCTTACACTTTTCATCGTTTGACATATTTAAGCACGCTTTTTTTCAAATGCTGTCACGGCAGTCTGATAAGTCACGAATGCAATAAATTAGTTATCCATATGATTTTGAAGATTTTATGGTAATTAATAATAAATTAATAATGGGGGTGAATATGGCAATTGATAAGCTAATGTTAAGAATTAACGCGTGAGTAATATAAAAATTTAATTGAATGCCAGCATTTTATTCATAAAGCTCATGATTGTTTATTGGCGTCGCTTATGTTTATATTGCTCCCGTCATTGAAATTTATGATTTATCGTGCGGGGAAGGATTCCACATCGTGTTGATGCGGGGTTTTTACGGCGATCTTCCCGCACCTTTATGTTTTCCGAAATTTTATCTCTGCCCTTTTTCTTATTTTATATGCATGGTAAATCATATTTTCCGAGATTATTTCTCTGCATTCCGGCAAGCAAAAAGGGAGTTAAGCGTGACAGTGGAGTTAAGTATGCCAGAAGTAACCGTTGATAAACCTAATCCCCATCATTTAGAGATGGATAAACCGCAACTTCGTATGGTTGATCTTAATCTATTGACTGTATTTGATGCGGTAATGCAGGAGCAGAATATTACCCGTGCCGCGCATGCTCTCGGCATGTCGCAGCCAGCCGTAAGTAACGCCGTGGCGCGTCTTAAAGTGATGTTTAATGACGAACTTTTTGTGCGCTACGGTCGCGGTATTCAACCCACCGCGCGGGCCTTCCAGCTTTTCGGTTCCGTCCGCCAGGCGCTGCAATTAGTGCAGAATGAATTGCCCGGTTCTGGATTTGAACCTGGCAGCAGTGAGCGCGTGTTTCATCTTTGCGTTTGCAGTCCGCTGGATAATATTCTGACCTCTTTAATTTATAATCGTATTGAAAAAATCGCCCCGAATATTCATGTTGTATTTAAGTCCTCTTTAAATAAGGATACTGAACACCAATTACGTTATCAGGAAACTGAGTTCGTTATTAGTTATGAAGAATTCCGTCGTCCTGAATTTACAAGTATTCCATTGTTTAATGACGAAATGGTGCTGGTCGCCAGTCGTAAGCATCCACGCATTAACGGACCATTGGTGGAAAGCGATGTCTATAATGAACAGCATGCGGTCGTTTCACTTGACCGTTTTGACTCGTTTAGTCGGCCCTGGTATGACTCGGTTGATTCGCAATCGTGTGTGGCCTATCAGGGGATGGCATTAATCAGTGTGCTTAATGTTGTTTCGCAAACGCATCTGGTGGCTATTGCCCCTCGCTGGTTAGCTGAAGAGTTTGCACCCTCTCTGGATCTACAAATATTACCGTTACCTTTAAAATTGAATAGCAGAACTTGTTATCTGTCATGGCATGAAGCTGCGGGTCGGGACAAAGGGCACCAATGGATGGAAGAACTGTTAGCTTCCGTCTGCAAGCGTTAGGCATGAATGAGATAAACCGGGTGCAAACATCCGGTTTATCCTGTCTGTTTTTTATTTATTGGCATTTTATTCTGAATTGAGTCTGCCGTTCTTTCTTTCATTCGCGAAAAAATTGATGATTCGCTGTATGCGCCCATTTTCAACCGATTAATTATCATTACCTGAGAAAAATTTAGTTTAATTCACCGTTTCTTCGTCGCTAACCTTTCTTTTATGCTTATTTTCCGGCGTCTTTCCCCCTTTCTCTGAATTGCCTGCGTCCTGGGGAGCGGTTAAGGTGTTTTACACATCATTAATCGTCATTCAGTGAGGCAAGCCATGGAGATGTTGTCTGGAGCCGAAATGGTCGTCCGATCGCTTATCGATCAGGGCGTTAAGCAGGTATTCGGTTATCCCGGGGGCGCCGTCCTCGATATTTATGATGCGTTGCATACGGTCGGTGGGATCGATCATGTGCTCGTCCGCCATGAACAGGCGGCCGTGCATATGGCCGATGGCCTGGCGCGGGCAACGGGGGAAGTGGGCGTGGTGCTGGTAACTTCCGGCCCAGGCGCCACCAATGCGATTACTGGAATCGCGACGGCGTATATGGATTCTATTCCGTTAGTGATTCTTTCCGGTCAGGTCGCGACCTCGTTGATTGGCTACGACGCCTTTCAGGAGTGCGACATGGTGGGGATCTCCCGCCCGGTCGTGAAACACAGTTTTCTGGTGAAGCAGACGGAAGATATTCCGCAGGTGCTGAAAAAAGCCTTCTGGCTGGCGGCGAGCGGTCGTCCGGGACCGGTGGTGGTGGATTTGCCGAAGGATATTCTTAATCCCGGCAAAAAACTGCCTTATTCCTGGCCAGAATCAGTTAGCATGCGGTCGTATAACCCGACCACGGCGGGCCATAAAGGGCAGATTAAGCGCGCTCTGCAAACGCTGGTTGCGGCAAAAAAACCGGTTGTCTATGTCGGCGGCGGGGCGGTGACGGCGGGGTGCCATGAGCAGCTGCGTCAGACCATCGAAATGCTTAACCTGCCGGTGGTCTCTTCGCTGATGGGGCTTGGGGCATTTCCCGCAACGCACCGTCAGTCGCTCGGGATGCTGGGCATGCATGGCACTTATGAAGCCAACATGACGATGCATAACGCCGATGTGATTTTTGCCGTTGGGGTACGTTTTGACGATCGCACAACGAATAATCTGGCCAAGTATTGCCCGAATG
This sequence comes from Citrobacter sp. MGH 55, assembly GCF_016906145.1. Classification (NCBI taxonomy): domain Bacteria; kingdom Pseudomonadati; phylum Pseudomonadota; class Gammaproteobacteria; order Enterobacterales; family Enterobacteriaceae; genus Citrobacter; species Citrobacter sp. MGH 55. The sequence continues at coordinate 182,340 of NZ_CP070239.1, read as the reverse complement.
CAACGGTGCTGCATATTGATATCGACCCGACGTCAATTTCCAAAACGGTGACGGCGGATATCCCGATTGTCGGGGATGCGCGTCAGGTGCTGGAGCAGTTACTGGAATTATTGCCGCAGGAATCCGCTCAGCAGCCGCTGGATGATATTCGTGACTGGTGGCAACAGATTGAACGCTGGCGCGCGCGTCAGTGCCTGAAATATGACACGCACAGCGAAAGTATCAAACCGCAGGCGGTCATTGAGGCTATCTGGCGTCTGACCAATGGCGATGCGTATGTGACGTCGGATGTGGGTCAGCATCAGATGTTTGCCGCCCTTTATTACCCCTTCGATAAACCGCGCCGTTGGATCAACTCTGGTGGTCTCGGTACGATGGGTTTCGGCCTGCCTGCGGCACTGGGGGTAAAAATGGCGCTGCCGGAGGAAACGGTGGTCTGTGTGACCGGTGACGGCAGTATTCAGATGAACATTCAGGAGTTGTCGACCGCGCTGCAGTATAAACTGCCGGTTCTGGTGCTCAACCTGAACAACCGTTATCTGGGCATGGTGAAGCAGTGGCAGGACATGATCTACTCGGGTCGTCACTCTCAATCGTATATGCAGTCGCTGCCTGATTTTGTTCGCCTGGCGGAAGCCTACGGACATGTCGGCATTCAGATCTCTCGTCCTGATCAACTGGAAAGTCAATTGACTGAAGCGCTGGCGCAAGTGAAAAACGGTCGTCTGGTATTTGTTGATGTTACCGTCGATGGCAGCGAACACGTCTACCCGATGCAGATTCGCGGCGGCGGGATGGATGAAATGTGGTTAAGTAAAACGGAGAGGACCTGATTATGCGCCGGATATTATCAGTACTGCTGGAGAACGAATCCGGTGCGCTGTCGCGCGTGATCGGCCTTTTTGCTCAGCGAGGTTACAACATTGAGAGCCTGACCGTCGCGCCGACGGACGATCCGACGCTCTCTCGTATGACCATCCAGACGGTAGGCGACGAGAAAGTACTGGAGCAAATTGAAAAGCAACTGCACAAGCTGGTGGATGTGTTGCGGGTCAGCGAACTTGGGCACGGCGCGCACGTCGAGCGCGAAATCATGCTCGTGAAGATTCAGGCCAGCGGCTATGGTCGGGAAGAGGTGAAACGCAACACGGAGATTTTTCGTGGGCAGATTATTGATGTCACGCCAAACCTCTATACCGTTCAGCTGGCGGGGACCAGCGATAAGCTGGACGCTTTTCTGGCAACGCTGCGCGAAGTGGCGAAAATCGTTGAGGTTGCGCGTTCCGGTGTGGTGGGACTATCGCGCGGCGACAAAATAATGCGCTAATCATTCTCTTTTCGTTAATTCATATGCCCAACGTCCTCCGTTGGGCATTTTTTTGCGAAATCCGTGGTAACCCGGAATAAAAGCGGTTGCCGCAGTAACTATTCTGCGCTTAGATGTTACCGATTTTAACCCATGCCGTTACAATGGTTATGGTTTGTACATTTTACGCAAGGGGCAATTGTGAAACTGGATGAAATCGCTCGGCTGGCTGGTGTATCGCGAACGACTGCAAGCTACGTAATTAACGGAAAAGCAAAGCAATACCGCGTGAGCGACAAGACTGTCGAAAAAGTCATGGCGGTGGTGCGTGAGCATAATTACCACCCGAATGCTGTGGCTGCCGGGCTACGTGCTGGACGCACACGTTCTATCGGTCTGGTGATCCCGGATCTGGAGAACACGAGCTATACCCGTATTGCGAATTATCTTGAACGCCAGGCGCGCCAGCGTGGTTATCAACTGCTGATTGCCTGTTCGGAAGATCAGCCTGATAACGAAATGCGTTGCATTGAACATCTTTTACAGCGTCAGGTTGATGCGATCATTGTCTCCACATCGTTGCCGCCGGAACACCCGTTCTATCAACGCTGGGCCAATGATACCTTCCCAATTGTGGCGCTGGATCGTGCATTAGATCGTGAACATTTTACCAGTGTCGTGGGGGCCGATCAGGACGATGCCGAAATGCTGGCCGCAGAGTTGCGTAAGTTCCCGGCTGACACCGTGCTCTATCTGGGCGCGCTGCCGGAGTTGTCTGTCAGCTTCCTGCGCGAGCAGGGGTTCCGTGCGGCCTGGAAAGACGATCCGCGTGAAGTGAATTTTCTGTATGCCAACAGCTATGAGCGTGACGCGGCGGCACAGCTATTTGAAAAATGGCTGGAGACGCATCCGATGCCGCAGGCGCTGTTTACCACCTCATTTGCCCTGTTGCAGGGGGTGATGGATGTGACGTTGCGTCGTGATGGTAAGCTGCCTTCCGACCTGGCGATTGCGACCTTTGGCGACAACGAACTGCTGGATTTCTTGCAGTGCCCGGTTCTGGCCGTGGCGCAGCGCCATCGTGATGTTGCAGAGCGCGTGCTGGAAATTGTCCTGGCGAGTCTGGATGAGCCGCGTAAACCAAAACCAGGTCTAACGCGCATTAAACGTAATCTCTATCGTCGTGGCGTATTAAGCCGTAGCTAGTTAATTTCTGAATTCTGCGCCAGAAGACAATTTTTCTGGCGCAACGTAACGCTCCCCTCTCCACAATACCCTCACCATAATTAAGATTATTCCTTATAATTTTCTCAACTTTACCGAAATAATCCGTATTTAAACGAAACAGAGGCGGTTTCAGGTTATTGAGACGTAACGGCAGGTTAGATATGTATTATTTTGTTACATGCTTGTCGTGAATTGCCGAATTAACAAACACTTTTTGTCGCCGTAGCACGAATGTCTCGGCGGGCTTGTTGGTGCGCGGTGTTTGCAGCCATAAACAGGGACTGTATTCATGATGCAATATGTCCTAAAATGCCGCTCGCGTCGCAAACTGACACTTTATATTCCTTCCTGAGAATAATTGTTCGTTTTAAAGCGGTGATGAGTTTTGGGATTTTTTCTTACAAATATTCATGACGTTAATTTGCTTCGTTCGTTGGACAGAATTTAATCAACGCTGATATTAGCCGTAAACATTGGGTTTTTTACTCAGGTAAGCGTTGTGACTCGCTTGACAAGCTTTTCCTCCGCTCCGTAAACTCCTTTGAGTGGGAATTTGTGGGGCAAAGTGGTAATGAGGGGGGAGACTGGCATGTTCCGGGGAGCAACGTTAGTCAATCTCGACAGTAAAGGGCGCTTATCTGTGCCTACCCGTTACCGGGATCAACTGATCGAGAGTGCTACCGGTCAAATGGTTTGTACCATTGACATCCATCACCCGTGCCTGCTGCTTTACCCCCTGCCTGAATGGGAAATTATCGAGCAAAAATTATCGCGTCTGTCGAGCATGAACCCGGTAGAACGCCGTGTGCAGCGTTTACTGTTGGGGCATGCCAGTGAATGTCAGATGGACAGTGCCGGGCGATTGTTGGTGGCGCCTGTCCTGCGGCAACATGCCGGGCTGACAAAAGAAGTGATGCTGGTTGGACAGTTTAATAAGTTTGAACTGTGGGATGAAACGACCTGGTATCAACAGGTCAAGGAAGATATCGACGCTGAGCAGAGTGCGACCGGGACGTTGTCGGAGCGCCTGCAGGACTTGTCTCTATAAGATGATGGAAAATTTTAAACACACCACGGTGCTGCTGGACGAGGCCGTAAACGGTCTCAATATTCGTCCTGATGGCATCTACATTGATGGAACATTTGGTCGCGGTGGTCACTCGCGTCTCATTCTCTCGCAGCTTGGCGAAGAGGGACGTCTGCTGGCAATCGATCGCGATCCGCAGGCGATCGCCGTCGCCCAGACCATCAATGATCCTCGCTTCTCCATCATTCATGGACCTTTCTCCGCGCTGTCTGACTATGTTGGCGAGCGCGAACTGACCGGCAAGATCGACGGGATTCTTCTCGATCTTGGCGTCTCTTCACCGCAGCTTGACGACGCTGAGCGCGGTTTCTCTTTCATGCGTGACGGCCCGCTGGATATGCGCATGGATCCCACTCGCGGCCAGTCGGCTGCTGAATGGCTGCAAACCGCAGAAGAAGCCGATATCGCCTGGGTGCTGAAAACCTTTGGCGAAGAGCGTTTTGCCAAACGTATTGCCCGCGCCATCGTTGAGCGCAACCGCGAACAGCCCATGACCCGCACGAAAGAACTGGCGGAAGTGGTCTCGGCGGCAACGCCGGTGAAAGACAAATTCAAACATCCCGCGACCCGTACCTTCCAGGCGGTGCGCATCTGGGTGAATAGTGAACTGGAGGAGATAGAGCAGGCGCTAAAAAGCTCGCTCAGCGTGCTGGCCCCGGGGGGGCGGCTTTCTGTCATCAGTTTCCACTCGCTGGAAGACCGCATTGTGAAACGCTTTATGCGTGAGCAAAGCCGTGGTCCGCAGGTTCCGGCAGGATTACCGATGACGGAAGAGCAGCTCAAAAAACTGGGCGGTCGTGAGCTAAGAGCATTAGGCAAGTTGATGCCGGGTGAAGAAGAGGTTGCAGAGAATCCTCGTGCCCGTAGTTCAGTTCTGCGTATTGCAGAGAGGACGAACGCATGATCAGCAGAGTGACAGAGGCCCTCAGCAAAGTTAAGGGATCGATTGGAAGCAACGAGCGCCATGCTTTGCCTGGCGTGATCGGTGACGATCTTTTGCGATTTGGGAAGCTGCCACTCTGCCTGTTCATTTGCATCATTGTGACGGCGGTGACGGTGGTAACAACCGCGCACCACACACGATTACTGACTGCGCAACGCGAACAACTGGTTCTGGAGCGCGATGCGCTGGATATCGAGTGGCGCAACCTGATTCTTGAGGAGAATGCCCTCGGCGATCATAGCCGGGTTGAACGGATCGCAACGGAGAAGCTGCAAATGCAGCATGTTGATCCCTCACAAGAAAATATCGTAGTGCAAAAATAAGGAAAAACGCGACGCATGAAAGCAGCGGCAAAAACGCTAAAACCAAAACGTCAGGAAGAACAGGCCAACTTTATCAGTTGGCGTTTTGCGTTGCTGTGCGGCTGCATTTTACTGGCGCTGGGTTTCTTGCTGGGCCGCGTCGCCTGGCTGCAGATTATCGCGCCGGACATGCTGGTCCGTCAGGGCGACATGCGTTCGCTTCGCGTACAGGAAGTGGCAACGTCGCGCGGTATGATCACCGACCGTTCGGGCCGTCCGCTGGCCGTCAGCGTACCGGTGAAAGCTATCTGGGCCGATCCAAAAGAGGTGCATGAAGCCGGGGGCATTACCGTTGGCGACCGCTGGAGAGCGCTCTCCACCGCCCTGAATATTCCCCTCGACCAACTGTCTGCCCGGATCAACGCCAACCCAAAAGGGCGTTTTATCTATCTGGCGCGTCAGTTAAACCCGGATATGGCGGATTACATCAAAAAGCTAAAGCTGCCGGGTATTTATCTGCGCGAAGAGTCCCGTCGTTACTATCCTTCCGGCGAAGTGACCGCTCACCTCATTGGTTTTACCAACGTGGATAGCCAGGGGATTGAAGGCGTTGAGAAGAGTTTTGACAAATGGCTCACCGGTCAACCGGGCGAGCGTATTGTGCGTAAAGACCGCTACGGTCGCGTCATTGAAGATATCTCTTCTACCGACAGCCAGGCGGCGCATAACCTTGCGCTGAGCATTGATGAACGCCTACAGGCGCTGGTGTATCGCGAACTGAACAATGCGGTGGCGTTTAACAAGGCAGAATCCGGGAGCGCGGTGCTGGTTGATGTGAGTACCGGCGAAGTGCTGGCAATGGCGAACAGCCCGTCCTACAACCCGAACAACCTGAGCGGCACGCCAAAAGACGCGATGCGTAACCGTACCATTACCGACGTTTTCGAGCCGGGTTCTACCGTCAAACCGATGGTGGTGATGACCGCGCTCCAGCGTGGCGTGGTGCGGGAAAACAGCGTGCTCAATACCGTTCCCTACCGAATTAACGGCCACGAAATCAAAGACGTGGCGCGCTACAGCGAATTGACCCTGACTGGGGTTTTACAGAAGTCGAGTAACGTCGGTGTTTCTAAGCTGGCGTTAGCGATGCCGTCCTCAGCGTTAGTAGATACTTACTCACGTTTTGGGCTAGGAAAGGCGACCAATTTGGGGTTGGTCGGAGAACGCAGTGGCTTATATCCTCAAAAACAACGGTGGTCTGACATAGAGAGGGCCACCTTCTCTTTCGGCTACGGGCTAATGGTAACCCCGTTACAGTTAGCGCGAGTCTACGCAACGATTGGCAGCTATGGCGTTTATCGTCCGCTGTCGATTACCAAAGTTGATCCCCCGGTTCCCGGCGAGCGCATTTTCCCGGAATCGACTGTACGTACCGTTGTGCACATGATGGAAAGCGTGGCGTTGCCGGGCGGCGGTGGGGTGAAGGCGGCGATTAAAGGTTATCGCATCGCCATTAAAACCGGTACCGCGAAGAAAGTTGGTCCGGATGGTCGCTATATCAACAAATACATTGCTTATACCGCAGGCGTTGCGCCTGCGAGTCAGCCGCGCTTCGCGCTGGTTGTTGTTATCAACGATCCGCAGGCGGGTAAATACTACGGCGGCGCCGTTTCCGCGCCGGTATTCGGTGCCATCATGGGCGGCGTTCTGCGCACCATGAACATCGAACCGGATGCGCTGGCAACGGGCGAAAAAAGTGAATTCGTAATTAATCAAGGCGAGGGAACAGGTGGCAGATCGTAATTTGCGCGACCTTCTTGCTCCGTGGGTATCAGGTTTACCTGCGCGAGAACTGCGAGAGATGACACTCGACAGCCGTGTGGCTGCGGCGGGCGATCTCTTTGTGGCAGTGAAAGGTCATCAGGCGGACGGGCGTCGATATATCCCGCAGGCGATAGCGCAAGGTGTGGCTGCCATTATTGCAGAGGCAAAAGACGAGGCAACCGACGGTGAAGTGCGTGAAATGCACGGCGTACCGGTTGTCTATTTGAGCCAGCTTAACGAGCGTTTATCTGCGCTGGCGGGCCGCTTCTATCACGAGCCATCTGAAAACATGCGTCTGGTCGGCGTCACCGGCACGAACGGTAAAACCACCACGACCCAACTGCTGGCGCAGTGGAGCCAACTGCTCGGCGAAACCAGCGCGGTGATGGGCACGGTAGGCAACGGCCTGCTCGGTAAAGTGATCCCAACGGAAAATACCACCGGCTCGGCCGTAGACGTTCAGCAGGTGCTGTCGGGGCTGGTTGATCAGGGTGCGACTCTGTGCGCGATGGAAGTCTCTTCCCACGGTCTGGTGCAGCATCGCGTCGCGGCGCTGAAATTTGCCGCCTCGGTGTTTACCAATTTAAGCCGTGACCATCTGGATTATCATGGCGATATGGAGCATTACGAAGCGGCGAAATGGCTGCTTTTCTCCACGCACCGTTGTGGGCAGGCAATTATCAACGCGGATGATGAAGTCGGTCGCCGTTGGCTGGCGAAACTGCCGGATGCCGTGGCCGTCTCAATGGAAGATCATATTAACCCTAACTGTCATGGCCGGTGGCTGAAGGCCGTTGAGGTGAATTATCACGACAGCGGCGCGACCATCCGCTTCGCCTCAAGCTGGGGCGAGGGTGAAATTGAAAGCCGTCTGATGGGCGCGTTTAACGTCAGTAATCTGTTGCTGGCGCTGGCCACGCTGCTGGCGCTGGGCTATCCACTGGCTGACTTGCTGAAAACTGCTGCGCGTCTGCAACCCGTTTGCGGGCGTATGGAAGTCTTTAGCGCGCCGGGTAAAACCACCGTGGTTGTCGATTATGCCCATACCCCTGATGCGCTGGAAAAAGCGCTACAGGCGGCGCGTCTGCACTGCACCGGGCAACTCTGGTGCGTCTTTGGCTGCGGCGGCGATCGTGACAAAGGGAAGCGCCCACTGATGGGGGCGATTGCCGAAGAGTTCGCTGATGTTGTGGTCGTAACGGACGACAACCCGCGTACTGAAGAGCCGCGCGCCATTATCGACGACATTCTGGCAGGTATGCTGGATGCCGGTCGGGTAAAAGTGATGGAAGGCCGTGCCGAAGCGGTGACCAACGCCATTATGCAGGCGAAAGATAACGATGTAGTGCTGGTGGCAGGTAAAGGGCACGAGGATTACCAGATTGTCGGTACGCAGCGTCTCGACTATTCCGACCGCGTAACTGCGGCGCGCTTGTTGGGGGTGATCGCATGATTCGCGTAACGCTCAGCCAACTCGCCGGTATTCTCGGCGGCGAACTGAAAGGGGACGATCTGTCCCTCGATGCCGTCACCACCGATACGCGTAAGCTGACGCCGGGCTGCCTGTTTGTGGCGCTCAAAGGCGAACGTTTTGATGCTCACGATTTTGCCGAACAGGCAAAAGAGGGGGGGGCGGGCGCGCTCTTGGTTAGCCGTCCGCTGGCGGTTGATTTGCCACAGGTGATTGTGCAAGACACCCGTCTGGCCTTCGGCGAACTGGCTGCGTGGGTTCGCGCTCAGGTTCCGGCACGCGTGGTGGCGTTAACCGGCTCGTCCGGTAAAACCTCTGTGAAAGAGATGACGGCGGCGATTCTCAGCCAGTGTGGCAATACGCTCTATACCGCAGGCAACCTGAATAACGACATTGGGGTACCGATGACGCTGCTGCGCTTAACCCAGGAATATGACTATGCGGTCATTGAGTTAGGTGCCAACCACCAGGGCGAAATCGCCTGGACCGTCAGCCTGACGCGTCCGGAAGCGGCACTGGTCAACAACCTGGCGGCGGCGCATCTGGAAGGCTTCGGTTCGCTGGCGGGAGTGGCGAAGGCGAAGGGCGAAATTTTTACCGGTCTGCCTGAAAACGGCATTGCCATTATGAATGCCGATAACAATGACTGGTTGAACTGGCAGAACATTATCGGCGATCGAAAAGTCTGGCGTTTTTCACCGAATGCCACCAACAGCGATTTCACTGCCACCAATGTCCATGTGACGTCACATGGCACCGAATTTTTACTGCAAACGCCTGGCGGAAGCATTGATGTACTGCTGCCATTGCCCGGACGTCACAATATCGCCAATGCCCTGGCGGCGGCAGCGTTGTCGATGGCTGTTGGCGCGACGCTGGAGGCGATCAAAACCGGTCTGGCAAATTTAAAAGCGGTACCGGGCCGTCTGTTCCCTGTCCAGTTAGCGGAAAACCAACTGCTGCTTGATGATTCGTATAACGCCAATGTCGGGTCAATGACCGCCGCGGTACAGGTGCTGTCCGAAATGCCGGGTTACCGTGTGCTGGTTGTCGGCGATATGGCCGAACTGGGCGCAGAAAGCGAAGCCTGCCACGTGCAGGTCGGTGAGGCGGCGAAAGCGGCAGGCATCGACTGCGTATTGAGTTCAGGGAAACTGAGCAAGGCTATCAGCGATGCGAGTGGCATCGGCGAACATTTTGCGGATAAAGCCGCGCTGATCGCGCGTCTGCAGACGCTGATTGCAGAGCAACAGATAATTACCATTTTGGTGAAAGGTTCACGTAGTGCCGCCATGGAAGAGGTCGTACGCGCATTACAGGAGAAAGGATCATGCTAGTTTGGCTGGCCGAACATTTGGTCAAATATTATTCCGGCTTTAACGTCTTTTCCTATCTGACGTTTCGCGCCATTGTCAGCCTGCTGACCGCGCTGTTCATCTCATTGTGGATGGGCCCGCGCATGATCGCCCGTCTGCAAAAACTCTCCTTCGGTCAGGTTGTACGTAACGATGGTCCGGAGTCCCACTTCAGCAAGCGCGGCACGCCGACGATGGGTGGGATCATGATCCTGACGGCGATCGTTATTTCCGTTCTGCTGTGGGCCTATCCGTCAAACCCGTACGTCTGGTGCGTATTGGTGGTGTTGATTGGTTACGGCATTATCGGCTTCGTCGATGACTACCGCAAAGTGGTCCGCAAAGACACCAAAGGCCTGATTGCGCGCTGGAAATACTTCTGGATGTCGGTCATTGCGCTGGGTGTTGCTTTCGCACTGTACCTCGCCGGGAAAGACACGCCAGCGACAGAGCTGGTGGTGCCGTTCTTCAAAGACGTCATGCCGCAGTTGGGGCTGTTCTACGTTCTGCTGGCGTATTTCGTGATTGTCGGCACCGGCAATGCGGTGAACCTGACTGACGGTCTGGATGGTCTGGCGATTATGCCAACCGTCTTCGTCGCGGGGGGATTCGCGCTGGTGGCGTGGGCGACCGGTAACATGAATTTTGCTAACTATCTGCATATTCCGTACTTACGTCATGCCGGCGAACTGGTAATCGTCTGTACGGCGATTGTCGGCGCGGGCTTAGGCTTTCTGTGGTTTAACACCTATCCGGCGCAGGTCTTCATGGGCGACGTCGGATCGCTGGCGCTGGGCGGCGCGCTTGGCATTATCGCCGTGCTGCTGCGTCAGGAGTTCCTGCTGGTGATCATGGGTGGGGTATTTGTCGTGGAGACCTTGTCGGTGATATTGCAGGTCGGTTCCTTCAAGTTGCGCGGGCAGCGTATCTTCCGCATGGCGCCGATTCATCACCACTATGAACTGAAAGGCTGGCCGGAACCGCGCGTGATTGTGCGCTTCTGGATTATTTCGCTGATGCTGGTCCTGATTGGCCTGGCAACGCTGAAGGTACGTTAATCATGGCTGATTACCAGGGTAAAAACGTCGTCATTATCGGTCTGGGGTTAACCGGACTCTCTTGCGTGGACTTTTTCCTCGCTCGTGGCGTAACCCCTCGCGTGATGGATACCCGTGCGACACCGCCGGGACTGGATAAGTTACCGGAGGCGGTAGAGCGTCATGTCGGCAGTCTGAACGACGACTGGCTGCTGGCGGCGGATCTGGTTGTGGCAAGCCCTGGTATCGCCCTCGCGCATCCGTCACTGAGCGCAGCGGCTGATGCGGGCGTTGAGATTGTTGGCGATATCGAGTTGTTTTGCCGTGAAGCGCAGGCACCGATTGTGGCGATCACCGGTTCGAACGGGAAAAGCACCGTCACGACGCTGGTGGGTGAAATGGCGAAAGCGGCAGGTGTGAACGTCGGCGTTGGCGGCAACATTGGCCTGCCCGCCTTGATGCTGCTGGATGCAGAACGCGAACTGTATGTCCTTGAACTCTCCAGCTTCCAGCTGGAAACCACGTTCAGCCTGCAGGCGGCCGCGGCCACTATTCTGAACGTTACTGAAGATCACATGGACCGGTATCCGTTTGGTTTACAACAGTATCGCGCGGCAAAACTGCGCGTTTACGAGAATGCGAAAGTCTGTGTGGTCAATGCCGATGATGCGTTGACGATGCCGATTCGTGGAGCCGATGCGCGCTGTGTGAGCTTTGGCGTCAACATGGGCGATTATCACCTTAACCGTCAGCAGGGCGAGACCTGGCTGCGGGTGAAGGGTGAGAAAGTGCTGAACGTGAAAGAGATGAAGCTTTCCGGCCAGCATAACTACACCAACGCCCTGGCGGCGCTGGCGCTGGCGGATGCGGCAGGTTTACCGCGCGCCAGCAGCCTGAAAGCGCTGACGACGTTCACCGGTCTGGCGCATCGCTTCCAGTTAGCGCTGGATCATAACGGTGTGCGCTGGATTAACGACTCGAAAGCGACCAACGTCGGCAGCACCGAAGCGGCGCTGAACGGCCTGCATGTTGATGGCACGCTGCATCTGTTGCTGGGCGGCGATGGTAAATCGGCGGACTTCTCTTCGCTGAGTCGTTATCTGGAAGGCGATCGCGTGCGGTTGTACTGTTTTGGTCGCGATGGCGCGCAACTGGCGGCGCTGCGCCCGGAAATTGCGGAACAAACCGAGACGATGGAAGAGGCGATGCGCCTGCTGGCGCCGCGCGTGAAGTCAGGCGATATGGTGCTGTTGTCTCCGGCCTGCGCCAGCCTCGATCAGTTTAAGAATTTTGAGCAACGGGGTGATGTCTTTACCCGTCTGGCGAAGGAGCTGGGTTGATGCGTTTATCTCTCCCTCGCCTGAGACTGCCGCGCCTGCCGGGATTTGGCATCCTGGGATGGATCTTTGCGGCGCTTAAAGGCTGGGTGATGGCCTCACGGGACAAAGATTCTGACAGTCTGATCATGTACGATCGCGTGCTGCTATGGCTGACGTTAGGCCTTGCGGCGATCGGTTTCATCATGGTGACGTCGGCATCCATGCCCGTTGGGCAGCGTCTGGCGGGCGATCCGTTTCTGTTTGCCAAGCGTGATGCGCTCTATATTTTTCTGGCATTTTGTCTGGCGATGATCACGCTGCGTCTGCCGATGGAGTTCTGGCAGAAATACAGTACCACGATGCTGATCGCCTCGATCATTATGCTGTTGATCGTGCTGGTGGTGGGGAGTTCGGTGAACGGGGCATCGCGTTGGATTGCATTAGGTCCTCTGCGTATTCAGCCTGCGGAATTTACCAAGCTGTCGCTGTTCTGCTATCTGGCGAACTATCTGGTGCGCAAGGTTGACGAAGTTCGTAATAACCTGCGCGGCTTTTTAAAGCCGATGGGCGTGATTCTGGTACTGGCGATCCTGCTGCTGGCGCAACCTGACCTCGGTACGGTGGTCGTGCTGTTCGTGACCACGCTGGCGATGCTGTTTCTGGCTGGGGCAAAGTTGTGGCAGTTCATTGCCATTATCGGCATGGGGATTTCTGCGGTCGTACTGCTGATTCTCGCCGAACCGTATCGTATTCGCCGCGTAACCTCGTTCTGGAACCCGTGGGAAGATCCGTTTGGTAGCGGATATCAGCTTACCCAGTCACTGATGGCATTCGGTCGCGGTGAAATGTGGGGGCAGGGGCTGGGCAACTCGGTACAGAAACTGGAGTATCTGCCGGAAGCGCATACGGACTTTATCTTCGCCATCATTGGGGAAGAACTGGGTTATATCGGTGTGGTATTGGCGCTTTTAATGGTATTCTTCGTCGCTTTTCGCGCGATGTCGATTGGCCGCAAAGCGCTGGAGATCGACCACCGTTTTTCCGGATTTTTGGCCTGTTCCATCGGTATCTGGTTTAGTTTTCAGGCTCTGGTGAACGTCGGTGCGGCGGCAGGCATGCTGCCAACTAAAGGTCTGACGCTGCCGCTCATCAGTTATGGTGGCTCGAGTTTGCTGATTATGTCGACGGCCATCATGTTTTTGTTGCGAATTGATTATGAAACGCGCCTGGAAAAAGCACAGGCGTTTACACGAGGTTCACGATGAGTGGTCAAGCGAAGCGGTTAATGGTGATGGCGGGCGGTACCGGCGGACACGTGTTCCCGGGACTGGCGGTCGCGCACCATTTAATGTCCCAGGGCTGGGAAGTTCGCTGGCTGGGTACCGCAGACCGTATGGAAGCGGATTTAGTCCCTAAGCATGGCATCGATATTGACTTTATCCGTATCTCCGGATTGCGCGGAAAAGGCGTGAAAGCGCTGTTGGCCGCCCCTTTGCGTATTTTCAACGCATGGCGTCAGGCGCGCGCAATCATGAAAAGTTTTAACCCCGATGTGGTGCTGGGGATGGGCGGGTATGTTTCCGGTCCCGGCGGTCTGGCCGCGTGGTCACTGGGCATTCCAGTCGTGTTGCACGAGCAAAATGGTATCGCCGGGTTAACGAATAAATGGCTGGCGAGAATTGCTACCAAGGTCATGCAGGCGTTTCCTGGCGCGTTTCCGAATGCGGAAGTGGTTGGGAACCCGGTACGTACAGACGTACTGGCGCTGCCGTTGCCGCAGGATCGTCTTGCCGGACGCGAAGGTCCGATTCGTGTGCTGGTGGTCGGCGGATCGCAGGGCGCTCGCGTGCTGAACCAGACCCTGCCGCAGGTTGCCGCCAGACTGGGTGATGCGGTGACTATCTGGCATCAGAGCGGGAAAGGCGCGCAGCAGACCGTAGAACAGGCCTATGCCGACGTGGGGCAACCCCAGCATAAGGTAACGGAATTTATTGATGACATGGCGGCCGCCTACGCGTGGGCCGATGTGGTGGTCTGTCGTTCTGGCGCATTGACGGTAAGTGAGATTGCCGCCGCCGGTTTACCGGCGCTGTTTGTGCCGTTTCAACATAAAGACCGACAGCAGTACTGGAATGCGCTGCCGCTGGAAAAAGCGGGCGCAGCCAAAATTCTCGAGCAGCCGCAGTTTACTGTGGATGCCGTCGCCAGCACCCTGTCCGGGTGGTCGCGAGAAAGTTTGTTAACCATGGCAGAACGTGCCCGCGCTGCATCCATTCCGGATGCCACCGAGCGTGTCGCAAATGAAGTGATCCGGGCTGCCCGGGCGTAATTGTAGCGGTGCCTTTTGCATCGCCTGAATTGAGAAGTGAATGGCGTAAAGAATGAATACACAACAACTGGCAAAACTGCGTTCTATCGTGCCCGAAATGCGTCGCGTTCGGCACATCCACTTTGTCGGCATCGGTGGTGCCGGGATGGGCGGTATTGCCGAAGTTCTGGCCAATGAAGGGTATCAGATCAGTGGTTCAGATTTAGCGCCTAACCCGGTGACGCAGCAGTTGACGAACCTGGGAGCAACGATTTATTTCAACCATCGCCCGGAAAACGTGCGAGATGCGAGTGTGGTTGTGGTCTCCAGCGCCATCTCGGCTGATAACCCGGAGATTGTGGCGGCGCATGAAGCGCGCATCCCAGTGATCCGCCGCGCGGAGATGCTGGCGGAGCTGATGCGTTTTCGTCATGGCATCGCGATTGCCGGGACGCACGGTAAAACGACTACCACCGCGATGGTCTCCAGTATTTACGCGGAAGCGGGACTGGATCCCACTTTCGTTAACGGCGGTCTGGTGAAAGCGGCAGGCGTGCATGCGCGTCTGGGCCATAGCCGTTACTTAATTGCGGAAGCGGATGAGAGCGACGCGTCATTCCTTCATCTGCAGCCGATGGTGGCGATTGTCACCAACATCGAAGCCGACCACATGGATACCTACCATGGCGATTTCGAAAATTTAAAGCAGACGTTTATTAATTTCCTGCACAACCTGCCGTTTTATGGTCGTGCGGTGATGTGTGTTGACGATCCGGTGATCCGCGAGCTCTTGCCGCGCGTGGGCCGTCAGACCACTACTTATGGCTTTAGCGATGACGCAGACGTTCGCGTCGAAGATTATCAGCAGGTGGGCCCGCAAGGGCACTTCACTCTGCTGCGTCAGGGGATGCAAGACCTGCGCGTCACGTTGAATGCGCCAGGCCGCCATAACGCCCTGAACGCGGCGGCGGCCGTGGCGGTTGCGACGGAAGAAGGTATTGCAGACGATGCGATCCTGCGTGCGTTGGAAAGCTTCCAGGGGACTGGGCGGCGCTTCGACTTCCTCGGTGAGTACCCGCTCGAGCCGGTGAACGGTAAAGCCGGTACGGCAATGCTGGTGGATGATTACGGGCATCACCCGACGGAAGTGGATGCGACCATTAAAGCGGCGCGGGCGGGATGGCCGGACAAAAATCTGGTGATGCTGTTTCAGCCACACCGTTTCACGCGTACGCGTGATCTGTATGACGACTTTGCCAACGTGCTGACCCAGGTTGATGCGTTGCTGATGCTGGATGTCTATGCAGCGGGTGAAGCGCCGATTCCAGGAGCGGACAGCCGTTCGCTGTGCCGCACTATTCGTGGTCGCGGTAAAATCGACCCGATTCTGGTTTCCGATCCGGCGCAGGTCGCAGAAATGCTGGCACCGGTATTAACCGGCAACGATTTGATTCTGGTACAGGGCGCGGGAAATATCGGCAAAATCGCGCGTTCCTTAGCCGAAATCAAACTGAAGCCGCAAATTCAGGAGGACGAACAACATGGCTGATAAAATCGCGGTCCTGCTGGGCGGTACCTCTGCTGAACGTGATGTGTCGCTGAATTCCGGCGCGGCAGTGTTGGCCGGATTACGGGAAGGCGGCGTGGATGCACATCCGGTCGACCCGAAAGAGGTCGACGTGACGCTGCTGAAATCAATGGGCTTTCAGAAAGTCTTTATCGCCCTGCATGGCCGTGGTGGGGAAGACGGAACCTTACAGGGACTGCTGGAGCTGGTTGGTTTGCCTTATACCGGCAGCGGCGTGATGGCATCGGCGATCTCCATGGATAAACTGCGCAGCAAGCTGCTGTGGCAGGGGGCAGGATTACCTGTCGCGCCATGGGTCGCGCTGACGCGATCTCAGTTTGAAAAAGGTCTTGACGAAGAACTGGTTAAGCAAATTTCTGCGCTGGGTTTACCGCTGATTGTGAAGCCCAGTCGTGAAGGCTCCAGCGTGGGAATGTCGAAAGTGTCAGAATATGACGCTTTACAGGATGCATTAACACTGGCATTTCAGCATGATGAAGACGTTCTGATCGAGAAATGGCTCAGCGGTCCGGAATTTACGGTCGCGATACTGGGTGAAGAAATTTTACCCGCAATTCGTATCCAACCTGCCGGAACCTTCTATGATTATGAGGCGAAGTATCTGTCTGATGAGACACAGTATTTCTGCCCTGCAGGTCTGGAAAGCGAGCAAGAAGATATTTTACAGGCAGTCGTGCTGAAAGCATGGACAACTCTGGGCTGTAAAGGCTGGGGTCGCATTGACGTCATGCTGGATAACGATGGCCAGTTTTATCTGCTGGAAGCGAATACCTCTCCGGGTATGACCAGCCACAGCCTGGTGCCGATGGCGGCGCGTCAGGCGGGGATGAGTTTCTCGCAGTTGGTAGTACGAATTCTGGAGTTGGCGGACTGATATGTCGCAGGCTGCGCTGAACACGCGAAACAGTGATGAAGAGGTTTCTTCCTCACGTCGCAATAATGGAACGCGTCTTGCAGGTATTTTCTTCCTGCTGACGGTGCTGTGTACCGTGCTGGTCAGCGGCTGGGTGGTGTTGGGGTGGATGGAAGATGCGCAGCGTTTGCCGCTGTCAAAGCTGGTGTTAACCGGTGAGCGCCATTACACGAAGAATGATGATATTCGCCAGTCGATTCTGGCGCTGGGTGCGCCCGGCACCTTTATGACCCAGGACGTGAATATCATCCAGAGTCAGATCGAACGCTTGCCGTGGATCAAGCAGGCCAGCGTCAGAAAGCAATGGCCCGATGAATTGAAGATTCATCTGGTTGAATATGTGCCGATTGCGCGTTGGAATGATCAGCATATGGTGGACGCCGAAGGAAATGCCTTCAGCGTGCCGGCCGATCGCACCAGCAAGCAGGTTTTACCCATGTTATCTGGCCCGGAAGGCAGTGCGAGTGAAGTGTTGCAAGGGTATCGTGACATGTCGCAGGTGTTGGCGAAGGACCGGTTTACCCTGAAGGAGGCGGCAATGACCGCTCGTCGTTCCTGGCAGTTGACGCTTAATAACGATATTAAGCTCAATCTTGGCAGGGGCGACACGATGAAACGTTTGGCTCGCTTTGTAGAACTGTATCCGGTTTTACAGCAGCAGGCGCAAACCGATGGCAAACGGATTAGCTACGTTGATTTGCGTTATGACTCAGGAGCGGCAGTAGGGTGGGTTCCCTTGCCTCCTGAGGAATCTAATCAGCAACAGAATCAGGTACAGGCAGAACAACAATGATCAAGGCGACGGACAGAAAACTGGTAGTTGGACTGGAGATTGGCACCGCGAAGGTCGCCGCTTTAGTAGGGGAAGTTCTGCCCGACGGTATGGTCAATATCATTGGCGTGGGCAGTTGCCCATCACGGGGGATGGATAAAGGCGGGGTGAACGACCTCGAATCCGTGGTGAAATGCGTACAGCGCGCCATTGACCAGGCAGAACTGATGGCAGATTGCCAAATCTCCTCGGTCTATCTGGCGCTTTCGGGCAAACACATTAGCTGTCAGAATGAAATCGGCATGGTGCCAATTTCGGAAGAAGAAGTGACGCAGGAAGACGTGGAAAACGTCGTGCATACCGCGAAATCAGTGCGTGTTCGCGATGAGCACCGTGTGTTGCACGTCATCCCGCAGGAATATGCGATTGACTATCAGGAAGGGATTAAAAATCCGGTCGGTCTTTCCGGTGTTCGTATGCAGGCAAAAGTGCATTTGATCACCTGCCACAACGATATGGCGAAGAACATTGTTAAAGCTGTGGAACGTTGTGGCCTGAAAGTTGACCAACTGATATTCGCCGGACTGGCGGCCAGTTATTCCGTCTTGACGGAAGATGAACGCGAACTGGGCGTCTGCGTCGTCGATATTGGTGGTGGTACAATGGACATCGCCGTTTATACTGGCGGGGCGTTGCGCCACACCAAAGTGATCCCTTATGCAGGGAATGTGGTCACCAGCGACATCGCGTATGCCTTCGGTACGCCGCCGAGCGACGCCGAAGCGATCAAAGTTCGCCACGGCTGCGCGCTGGGATCCATCGTGGGGAAAGACGAAAGCGTTGAAGTGCCAAGCGTGGGCGGGCGTCCGCCGCGCAGTCTGCAACGACAGACGCTGGCAGAGGTGATTGAGCCGCGTTATACCGAACTGCTCAACCTGGTCAACGAAGAAATATTGCAATTACAGGAACAGCTTCGCCAGCAGGGTGTGAAACATCATCTGGCGGCGGGGATTGTACTGACCGGTGGCGCGGCGCAAATTGAAGGTCTTGCCGCCTGTGCCCAACGCGTGTTCCATACGCAAGTGCGTATCGGCGCACCGCTGAATATTACCGGTCTGACGGATTACGCTCAGGAGCCGTATTACTCAACGGCGGTGGGGCTGCTTCACTACGGGAAAGAGTCCCACTTAAGTGGTGAAGCTGAAGTAGAAAAGCGTGTTACGGCTTCAGTTGGCTCTTGGATTAAACGTCTTAATAGCTGGCTGCGAAAAGAGTTTTAATTTTTTATGAGGCCGGCGAAAATTACGGCCTCAGGCGACAGGCACAACGGAGAGAGAAACTATGTTTGAACCTATGGAACTGACCAACGACGCGGTGATTAAAGTCATCGGCGTCGGTGGCGGCGGCGGTAACGCCGTTGAACACATGGTGCGCGAGCGCATTGAGGGTGTTGAATTCTTCGCGGTAAATACCGACGCTCAGGCGTTGCGCAAGACGGCGGTTGGCCAGACTATTCAGATCGGTAGCGGTATTACCAAAGGTCTGGGTGCGGGTGCGAACCCGGAAGTCGGTCGCAATGCAGCAGATGAAGATCGTGAAGCTCTGCGTGCAGCGCTTGACGGTGCAGACATGGTGTTTATCGCAGCAGGCATGGGCGGCGGTACCGGTACCGGTGCAGCGCCAGTGGTTGCTGAAGTAGCTAAAGATTTAGGGATCCTGACCGTTGCGGTCGTGACCAAGCCTTTCAATTTTGA
Organism: Citrobacter sp. MGH 55; assembly: GCF_016906145.1. Taxonomy (NCBI): domain Bacteria; kingdom Pseudomonadati; phylum Pseudomonadota; class Gammaproteobacteria; order Enterobacterales; family Enterobacteriaceae; genus Citrobacter; species Citrobacter sp. MGH 55. Next base: position 163,134 of record NZ_CP070239.1, on the reverse strand, counting down.
AGGCAAAAAGCGTATGGCTTTCGCGGAGCAGGGGATCACTGAGCTGTCCAAGCATGTGGACTCGCTGATCACCATCCCGAACGACAAACTGCTGAAAGTGCTGGGTCGTGGTATCTCCCTGCTCGACGCGTTTGGCGCGGCGAACGACGTGCTGAAAGGCGCTGTTCAGGGCATCGCGGAACTGATTACCCGTCCGGGCCTGATGAACGTCGACTTTGCTGACGTGCGCACCGTGATGTCCGAAATGGGCTACGCGATGATGGGCTCTGGTGTGGCGAGCGGTGAAGACCGTGCAGAAGAAGCTGCTGAAATGGCGATCTCTTCTCCGCTGCTGGAAGATATCGATCTGTCTGGCGCGCGTGGCGTACTGGTCAACATCACGGCGGGCTTCGACCTGCGTCTGGATGAGTTCGAAACCGTGGGTAACACCATCCGTGCCTTTGCATCGGATAACGCGACCGTGGTGATCGGTACCTCTCTGGACCCGGATATGAACGACGAGCTGCGCGTGACCGTTGTTGCTACCGGTATCGGTATGGACAAGCGTCCTGAAATCACCCTGGTCACCAATAAACAGGTGCAGCAGCCGGTGATGGATCGTTACCAGCAGCATGGCATGGCGCCGTTGACGCAAGAGCAGAAACCGGTCGCGAAAGTGGTGAACGATAATACGCCGCAAACCGCGAAAGAACCGGATTATCTGGATATCCCTGCGTTCCTGCGCAAGCAAGCCGATTAAGAATTGGCTGGAATTTGGGATTCGAGGCTCTTTGTGCTAAACTGGCCCACCGAATGTATAGTACACTTCGGTTGGATAGGTAATTTGGCGAGATTATACGATGATCAAACAAAGGACACTTAAACGTATCGTTCAGGCGACTGGTGTCGGTTTACATACCGGCAAGAAAGTCACCCTGACATTACGCCCTGCGCCGGCCAACACCGGGGTCATCTATCGTCGCACCGACTTGAATCCACCGGTAGATTTCCCGGCCGATGCCAAATCTGTGCGTGATACCATGCTCTGTACATGTCTGGTTAATGAGCATGATGTACGGATTTCAACCGTTGAGCACCTTAACGCTGCTCTGGCGGGTTTGGGTATCGATAACATTGTTATCGAAGTCGATGCTCCGGAAATCCCGATCATGGATGGCAGTGCTGCTCCGTTCGTCTACCTGCTGCTTGATGCCGGTATTGAAGAACTGAACAGTGCCAAGAAATTTGTTCGCATCAAAGAGACCGTTCGGGTCGAAGATGGCGACAAGTGGGCTGAGTTCAGACCGTACAATGGTTTTACGTTGGATTTCACCATCGACTTTAACCATCCGGCGATCGACTCCAGCACTCAGCGCTATGCGATGAATTTCTCTGCTGATGCGTTCATGCGCCAGATCAGCCGCGCGCGTACTTTCGGTTTCATGCGTGATATCGAATATCTGCAGTCCCGTGGCTTATGCCTGGGCGGCAGCTTCGATTGTGCCATCGTTGTTGACGATTATCGCGTACTGAACGAAGACGGCCTGCGTTTTGAAGATGAATTCGTTCGTCACAAAATGCTCGACGCCATTGGCGACCTGTTCATGTGTGGTCACAACATTATTGGTGCATTTACCGCGTACAAATCCGGTCATGCGCTGAATAACAAACTGCTGCAGGCTGTCCTGGCAAAACAGGAAGCCTGGGAATATGTGACCTTCCAGGACGACGCAGAACTGCCGCTGGCTTTCAAAGCGCCTTCGACCGTACTGGCATAACGACACAGGTTGTCGCATAAATTCGACTGGTTAATCTGGCACTCTCTCCGGCCAGGTAAGCCAGTCGTTTTTTTTGGCATTTTTTTCCCTGCCTGTTGGCAAAAGCGCCTTTCGGTTGTGTTCTTTCGCGTACTGAATCGCGGTGCCGTGCGAACGCTGCTTTCTTAAGCACTTTTACCTGTAACTTCTCATCAATACTGCTGTAGTGCCTGCGCATTAATGATAAGATTTGTGCGCAAAAAACGTTTTGAATAATACGATTGGGATGGTAATAACGTGAGTGGAATACTGACGCGCTGGCGACAGTTAGGTAGACGCTACTTCTGGCCGCATCTCTTATTTGGGATGGTCGCGGCGAGTTTTGGCTTGCCCGCGCTCGGAAATGCCGTTGAGCCAACAACGCCGGCAAAGGCGACAGCCAGTAGCCATGAACAGCGCGTTAGAGTTAATTTCAGCCAACTGGCGCTGCTGGAAGCGAGCAATCGTCGCCCCAATTTCACCGTCGATTACTGGCATCAGCATGCTATTCGTACGGTCATCCGTCATCTTTCCTTCGCAATGGCACCGCAGGTGCTGCCCGTTGCTGAAGAACCGTTACCGCTTCAGGCACACCATTTAGCCTTACTGAACACGCTCAGCGCGATGCTGACGCAGGAAGGTACGCCTCCGGCAAGTGTGTCGCGCGTAACGTATGCCCATTTTACGACTCAGGCCGTATTCACCGTTCCCGCCTGGATCAGCCAGGCGCAGGGGATCCGTGCCGGCCCTCAACGCCTCAGCTAAAAAAACCAATAAACTTCAATACATTATTATGACCCCACATCGCGGGGCGTTTGAGATTTCAATATGCTAATCAAATTATTAACGAAAGTATTCGGTAGCCGTAACGATCGTACGTTACGTCGTATGCGTAAAGCGGTTGCAGTGATCAATGCCATGGAACCGGAGATGGAAAAACTCTCCGATGACGAACTGAAAGCGAAAACCGGTGAATTCCGTGCGCGTCTGGAAAAAGGCGAAAGCGTGGAGAGTCTAATCCCGGAAGCGTTTGCTGTCGTACGTGAAGCCAGTAAGCGCGTGTTCGGCATGCGTCACTTCGACGTTCAGTTGCTCGGTGGGATGGTCCTTAACGATCGCTGCATCGCGGAAATGCGTACCGGTGAAGGTAAAACTCTGACTGCAACGCTGCCAGCTTACCTGAACGCACTAAGCGGCAAAGGTGTTCACGTGGTTACCGTGAACGACTATCTGGCGCAGCGTGACGCCGAAAACAACCGTCCGCTGTTCGAATTCCTCGGTATGACCGTCGGGATCAACCTGCCGGGTATGCCTGCGCCAGCCAAGCGCGAAGCCTACGCCGCCGACATTACTTACGGCACCAACAACGAATATGGCTTTGACTACCTGCGTGACAACATGGCGTTCAGCCCTGAAGAACGCGTACAGCGTAAACTGCACTATGCGCTGGTGGATGAGGTCGACTCCATCCTCATTGATGAGGCGCGTACGCCGCTGATCATTTCCGGCCCGGCTGAAGACAGCTCGGAAATGTACAAGAAAGTGAACAAAATCATCCCGCACCTGATTCGTCAGGAAAAAGAAGATTCTGACAGCTTCCAGGGTGAAGGTCACTTCTCTGTGGATGAAAAAGCGCGCCAGGTTAACCTGACTGAACGTGGTCTGGTACTGATTGAAGAACTGCTGGTGAAAGAAGGCATCATGGATGAAGGCGAGTCTCTGTACTCTCCGGGCAACATTATGCTAATGCACCACGTGACCGCAGCGCTGCGCGCGCACGCGCTGTTCACCCGGGACGTTGACTACATCGTAAAAGACGGCGAAGTCATCATCGTTGACGAACACACCGGTCGTACCATGCAGGGCCGCCGCTGGTCTGATGGTCTGCACCAGGCTGTTGAAGCGAAAGAGGGCGTGGATATCCAGAACGAGAACCAGACGCTGGCCTCGATCACCTTCCAGAACTACTTCCGTCTGTATGAAAAACTGGCCGGTATGACCGGTACGGCAGATACCGAAGCGTTCGAATTTAGCTCAATCTATAAACTGGATACCGTAGTAGTGCCGACCAACCGTCCGATGATCCGTAAAGATATGCCGGATCTGGTCTACATGACCGAAGCGGAAAAAATTCAGGCCATTATTGAAGATATTAAAGAGCGTACCGCCAATGGTCAGCCGGTACTGGTGGGGACTATCTCCATTGAGAAATCCGAAGTGGTTTCTAACGAACTGACCAAAGCGGGCATCAAGCACAACGTTCTGAACGCAAAATTCCACGCCAACGAAGCGGCCATCGTCGCGCAGGCGGGCTATCCGGCGGCGGTGACCATCGCCACCAACATGGCTGGTCGTGGTACCGATATTGTGCTGGGCGGTAGCTGGCAGGCTGAAGTGGCCGCGCTGGAAAACCCAACGCCAGAACAGATTGCACAGATTAAAGCCGACTGGCAGGTTCGCCACGAAGCGGTGCTGGCGTCCGGAGGTCTGCACATCATCGGTACTGAGCGTCATGAATCTCGCCGTATCGATAACCAGCTGCGTGGTCGTTCCGGTCGTCAGGGTGATGCGGGTTCTTCGCGTTTCTACCTGTCAATGGAAGATGCGTTGATGCGTATTTTTGCCTCTGACCGCGTGTCCGGCATGATGCGTAAACTGGGGATGAAACCGGGTGAGGCCATTGAGCACCCGTGGGTCACCAAAGCGATTGCTAATGCGCAGCGTAAAGTGGAAAGCCGCAACTTCGATATTCGTAAGCAACTGCTGGAATACGATGATGTTGCCAACGATCAGCGTCGTGCGATCTATACCCAGCGTAACGAACTGTTGGATGTAAGCGACGTTAGTGAAACCATCAACAGCATTCGTGAAGACGTGTTCAAAGCCACGATTGATGCCTACATTCCGCCGCAGTCTCTGGAAGAAATGTGGGATATCCCGGGTCTGCAGGAACGCCTGAAAAATGACTTCGATCTGGAGATGCCGATCGCAGAATGGCTGGATAAAGAACCAGAACTGCATGAAGAGACACTGCGTGAGCGTATTCTGGCGCAGGCCATCGACGTGTATCAGCGCAAAGAAGAAGTGGTTGGCGCAGAGATGATGCGTCACTTCGAAAAAGGCGTCATGCTGCAAACGCTTGATTCCCTGTGGAAAGAGCACCTGGCGGCGATGGATTACCTGCGTCAGGGTATCCATCTGCGTGGCTATGCGCAAAAAGATCCGAAGCAGGAATATAAGCGCGAATCCTTCTCGATGTTTGCCTCTATGCTGGAATCACTGAAATACGAAGTGATCAGTACGCTGAGCAAAGTTCAGGTTCGCATGCCGGAAGAAGTTGAAGCCATGGAGCAGCAGCGTCGTGAGGAGGCGGAGCGTTTAGCGCAGATGCAACAGCTAAGCCATCAGGACGACGACAGCGCCGCGGCGGCCGATCTGGCGGCACAAACGGGCGAGCGTAAAGTAGGTCGTAACGATCCGTGCCCGTGTGGTTCTGGTAAAAAATACAAACAGTGCCACGGCCGTCTGAGCTAAGGTCTGCATAATAACGATGTCTGAAGGCGCAGGATACTGCGCCTTTTTTATGGGTACGACAATATGAAAAAACTGAACATCGCAGTCGGGATTATTCGTAATCCGTATAACGAAATCTTTATCACCCAGCGTGCGGCCGACGCGCATATGGCGAATAAACTGGAATTTCCAGGCGGAAAGATTGAGGCCGGAGAGACGCCGGAGCAGGCGCTGAGCCGCGAGCTACAGGAAGAGGTGGGCATTACGCCGGTAGGTGCCACGCTTTTCGAGAAGCTGGAGTATCAGTTTCCGGACAGGCATATCACGCTGTGGTTCTGGCTGGTGGAAAGCTGGAAAGGTGAACCGTGGGGAAAAGAGGGGCAGCCTGGAAAATGGATTGCCGCCGGGATGTTGCAGGCAGAGGATTTCCCTCCGGCGAATGAGTCCGTGATTGCTAAGTTAAAACAAAACCTGTAGGCCGGATGAGGCGACGCCGACGCACGGTGGGGGAGTATGATCCCCCACACCGTCTCTGTTTACTCTTTCGTTTCGCTCCAGTCATCGCTGTCGGAAAGATCGCTGCTGCTGGCAATGCGTTTCTCTTCAGCGGCCCATTCACCTAAATCGATCAACTGACAACGTTTGGAACAAAACGGACGGAATGGACTGACTTCACCCCATACAACCGTTTTGCCACAGGTGGGGCAATTTACGGTGATCGTCTCAGACATCTTAACTCCTTAACAACAGGCCAGTTCGAAATCGAGGCGCTCAGGCACCACTCCATTGTCGCTATCGAGCGGCATAAAACGGATCGCAAAACGGCTCTTGTGGCCGGAAATTTGCGGATAAAGCTGTAAACCCAACGGCAACTGCAGGCGCAGTAAGTCTGCGTCTTCCCCGTTGTCCTGATAAAAGCCATTCAGGCTGGTTTGTTTACGAAACGGTGCTGAGTTGCGAATTAAATCAAGGATCAGAGTCAGCGCCTGATTCAGCGGGTGCAGGCTGGCAAGCCAGCTATCGACCTGCGCATCACGCTGTGCCTGTGGCATATGCAGCCAGATATGCAGCGTCGGTAAATCAAAGCTGCAACAACCGCCGGGAATACTCAGACGCTGGCGGACCAGGGCAATCAGCCGATCCTCACGCAAAAATTGTCCCATGCGCGGCGCGGAAATCAAAATACTGCCGGCCGTTTTTAACTGCTGGCGCAGAGCATCAATACGGCTCTGGTCGACGCCTGGGACTTCTGTCCATGCCTGAAGTTTACGCTGCTGGCGCTCAAGCTCTTTCAGTAATTCTGTACGCACTTCACCACGTTCGAATACGTCCAACAAATCTCCGGCATTGCGAAAGAAATGCAGGGCATCTGAACTCTCTGCAATCGGTAAGCGTGCAGAGAGTTGTTGAACCAAAAACTCAATGCGCAGCCATGTGCGCATCTTCTCATTGAGAGGGTGTTCAAAAAGGACCTGGGTGTGCATTACGGTTTTTCCTGTGAGACAAACTGCGACGCAAGCTGGAGATAACGTGCGTGCAGGCGGGCGACATCCGACATGATGGAATCTGGTGCGCCATTATTATCAATAACATCGTCTGCCACGGCAAGGCGTGCTTCACGCGTCGCCTGAGCAGCGAGAATCTGTTCAACGTGTGCGCGCGTAACGTCATCGCGCTGCATGGTCCGGGCAAGCTGCGTCTCGGGGGTGACATCCACCACGAGTACGCGATTGGCCTGGCGATAAAGGCTGTTTTCAACCAGTAATGGCACCACCCACAGCACATATGCAGACGTTGCCTGTTGCAACTGACGTTGGGTCTCCTGCTGGATGAGCGGATGAAGCAAGGCACTGAGCCAGGCCTTCTCTTGCGGATCAGCAAAAATCCGTTCGCGAAGCAGTCGACGATGCAGCGTGCCGTCTGCGGCAATCAGTTCAGGGCCAAAATGCGCCGCAATCGCATCCAGCGCAGGCTTGCCCGGTTCGACCACCTGGCGGGCAATAATATCGGCGTCAATTATCTGAATTCCGAGGTCAGCAAAGGCATTCGCAACGGTGCTTTTACCACTGCCAATGCCGCCAGTTAAGGCTACTGTATACCTCATAAGCTCGGTTCCCGGGAATTCATTATGATAATCAATTGGTTGAAAGTTGAACGTACACTGGCGATGATGACTCTGGGCGTGCCCGCTATTCGCCAGGTAAATTTATGGGATTGTAGCGTAAAAAAAGAGAATTTCGCAGTCTTGCGCGGCATTGATTAGTGCGTATGATAGCGTCACTGGAGTTGCGCTCTCATACTAATAGCCCTTAACCCCAGGAATCCGCACATGCGTATTGAAGAAGATCTGAAGTTAGGTTTTAAAGACGTTCTTATCCGCCCTAAGCGTTCTACCCTTAAAAGTCGTTCCGATGTTGAGCTGGAACGTCAATTCACCTTTAAACATTCAGGTCAGACCTGGTCCGGCGTACCTATTATTGCTGCCAACATGGATACCGTCGGGACATTTGCGATGGCAACGGCTCTTGCCTCTTTCGATGTGCTGACCGCCGTTCATAAGCATTACACCGTTGAAGACTGGACGGCTTTTGTGAGCACGGCATCAGCCGATGTACTCAAGCACGTCATGGTCTCTACCGGTACGTCCGATGCGGATTTCGAGAAGACCAAACAGATTCTGGCGCTGGATCCGGCACTGAACTTTGTCTGCATCGATGTTGCCAATGGCTACTCCGAACACTTTGTTCAGTTCGTGTCGAAAGCGCGTGAAGCCTGGCCGACCAAAACCATCTGCGCCGGTAATGTGGTCACGGGCGAAATGTGTGAGGAACTGGTTCTGTCTGGCGCGGATATCGTTAAAGTCGGTATTGGTCCGGGCTCTGTCTGCACTACGCGTGTGAAAACCGGTGTTGGTTATCCGCAACTGTCTGCGGTGATCGAGTGTGCTGATGCGGCGCACGGTCTGGGTGGGATGATTGTCAGCGATGGCGGTTGTACCATGCCTGGTGATGTGGCGAAAGCATTCGGTGGCGGCGCTGATTTCGTGATGCTTGGCGGTATGCTGGCTGGCCACGAAGAGAGTGGCGGTAAAATCGTTGAAGAAAACGGCGAAAAATTCATGCTGTTCTACGGCATGAGCTCTGAATCCGCCATGACCCGTCATGTCGGCGGCGTTGCGCAGTATCGCGCTGCGGAAGGGAAAACCGTCAAGCTGCCGCTGCGTGGCCCGGTGGAGAACACCGCGCGTGATATTCTCGGCGGCCTGCGTTCAGCCTGTACCTACGTCGGTGCCTCTCGTTTGAAAGAGCTGACCAAACGTACGACGTTTATCCGGGTTCAGGAACAAGAAAACCGCGTTTTCAATAGCCTGTAACCCTCCCCAGGAACTGGCGCTGCATGGAGCGCCAGTTCTGCTGTCGACTTCCTTCGTTATCCCACGCCACTCATCGCATCGCCCAGATGGAAAATCGGTAAATACATCGCCACGACCAGTGTGCCGATGATAAGCCCTGTAATCACCAGCAGCGCGGGTTCCAGTAGTGCCGCCAGGTTGTCAGCCATCGCCTGGGTATGTTCATCATGATGACGGGCAAGGTTGCGCAACATGATATCCAGCGAGCCAGAGGCTTCTCCGGTCCTGACCAGTTGCAGACATAATGGGCTAAATTCTTCCGCATTTTTGAGTGCCTGCCAGACGGGCACACCGGTACTGATATCGTGCTGTACCTGTGCCAGGCGCAGTGCCCAGTAAGGGCACTGAATCGTCTCTTTCACGCTCTCAAGCGCGGGTAAAAATGCGATCCCCGCCGTCTGCGTTAGCGCGAGGATGGTAAAAATTTGTGTGAGCTTCTGACCCCTTATCAACTGGCCCATCACGGGCATGCGGAGTAATCCTCTCTGGCGCAGCATTTGCCAGCCGGGCTTTCGGCTCAGCAGGCTGTTGGTTGCAATTAGCATGACGAGCATCAGGACAATCAGCCCACTCCAGCGTTGACTCCAGTCGGCAAACGCGATGATCCCCTGAGTGAGAGCAGGTAGCGGCGTGTTAAAGGTCCGGTAAATGGCGGCAAATTCAGGCAGGACAAAGTGGAGCATCGCCACCACCACCATGACCGCCATCGTTAAAATAATGATGGGGTAGCGCAGTGCTTTTTTGACCTTATCGGTTAACTGTTTTTGCGCCTTCTGCTGCCGGGCGAGTTCAAAGCAGCATTCATCCAGTTTCCCGGTTAGCTCTCCGGTGCGTATCATCGCCTGATACAGCGGTGGAAACACGTCAGGCCACTGTGCCAGCGCGCTGGAGAGCGGCGTACCGTGTTCCAGTTCGTTTGCAAGGCTCCCTAACAGGGCTTGCCACTGCTTGCTCGGTTGCTGTCCGGCAAGCAATTCCAGCCCTTCAGACAGCGTTAGCCCCGCTTTTAGCAGCGTCGCGAGCTGGTGAATCACTTCCGTGGATTTGTCATGGCGCCAGAGCGCACGCTTTACGCGTAAGGATTTCACGCGCAAAGGTATTATCTGATGCTGTTCAAGTTCCTGCATCAACACGAGTCGGTTTTCCGCCCAACGAGTTCCCTCTCCGGGCAGGCCATCGTGATTCATTCCCTGCCAGTACCACAGCTTTTTAGTGATCATCTGGCATACCCAGAATGCGCACCAGTTCCTCAAACGTCGTCAGCCCTTGATCGACGGCGCGGCATCCGCTTTCAAAGAGTGTGCTCATTCCTGCCTGTTTTGCATGGGCTTCCAGCGTTGCGACTGAGGCGTCGTTGGCAATCTGATGACGCAGTTCAGCGGTGATCGCAAGTAATTCAAACAACGCCGCACGACCATAGAAGCCGTGATAGCAGTGTTCGCAGCCAACCGCCTGCCAGCGGGGTAGCGGCGTTGGGTACCATGCGGGCGGTAAGCGAAGGGGATCGTCACTCAGCCGTCGACAGTGCGGACACAGTTTTCTGACTAGCCGCTGCGCGACCACTAAGGTTAACGCGGAAGAGAGCATCCAGCGCGCCACCCCCATCTGCTGTAAGCGTACCAGCGCTTCGCAGGTTGAGTTGGTATGCAGCGTGGAAAGCACCAGATGCCCGGTCTGTGCGGCCTTAATAGCAATTTCTGCGGTTTCGCCGTCGCGGATCTCACCTACCATGATGACATCCGGATCCTGGCGTAGCAGTGCCCGCAATACGCCTTGAAAGGTCAGCCCGGCACGGGGATGGATCTGCGTCTGATTGATACCGTCGAGGGGAATCTCCACCGGATCCTCAACACTGCACAGATTCACCTCCGGTGCGTTTCGCGTTTGCAGCGCGCTATAAAGCGTTACCGTTTTACCGCTACCCGTGGGGCCAGTGACGAGGATCAGCCCCTGAGGTTGTTGCAGGGCGTGGAGGAAGGCAGAGAGTTGCGTGTCGTGCATACCCAGCATGCAGGCATCCAGTGCCTGATTTACCTGATGCAGCAACCGTAGCACTACCTTTTCGCCATAACGACAGGGAAGGGTGGCGATACGAAACGAGACGGCAGCGCCGTTCAACTCAATGGTAAATTGCCCGTCCTGCGGCAAGCGGTGTTCCGCGATATCCAGATGGCTTAACACTTTTAAACGTGCTGTCAGGGCGATACCGGTCTCTTTGGCGATATTGGGTAAGCCATGTAGCACGCCGTCCACGCGTAAGCGGAGACGGACGTAATGCTCTGCAGGTTCTATGTGGATATCTGAGGCCCGTTTCGCCAGCGCGCTTTGTAATGTGTTATCCAGTAAAACCGCCGCGCTGACGCTGCTCTCAGGCACCACGGACGGCAGCGCGGGTGAGGCGTGATGCTGGTGTTGCTCCATTTGCTGGCGCGTCCAGCAGGCAATCTCAATGCGGCGAGTCGTGGCAAAATGCAGGGCGTCCAGCAGTTCATGAGAAGGGGCATCTTCGACGGCAATGTGTACCACATCGTTATTGGCATCAAGTAATATCCCCTGGTAGCGCTGGCACAGCGCGCTGAGTTGCGTCGTGTTCATGGCGCTTCCTTAATGGCTATCGAAGCGAAAGACGTCTTCGCAGGCCTGTTTTAACGCGCTGTCATTCTGGATGTTGCAGTTACGCGTCCAGCCCGTAATGCCTTCTGCTTTGTCCCACCCAGGGGTCATGATGACGCTAAGCCCGTTCAGGCTTTCCTGACCAGTAAGCGAAACCACCCCATTTTCGACGCTCATTCCTGAGACATAGCGCGTTGTTGTGGGAGAGGGAATCCCGTTGACGCTTGCGTCGCAGGTGTCTGTGCCACCCTGCTCCAGGGCGCAGAGTTCGACGGCAGTGCGGTAGGGGACAAAGGTTTGCAGCATATCCGTTAGCGCCGCTTTGCGCAGATAGTTCTGATAGGCCGGAATGCCGATGGCGCTGAGGATGGCAATAATGCCGATCACCACCATCAGTTCAATAAGGGTAAATCCGCGTTGTTTATCCATTGTTCGCTCCTTGAGTGAGTGGACGTCACTTTGGCAAACGCCGGTACGCCAGGCGAGCAGCAAAAAATGAATCGGGAAGGCGGGTTCAGAAGAATATTATCGGTTTGCAGTCGCAAGCAATGAGATTGCGAGGCTCGACGAGGATTTTAGCGATTGAAAGGAATAAACAGGCCCGATAAGCAGCGCGTTATCAGGCCGTATAATGATTACGCGTTAGCGAAGCGCATGGACAGGTCCAGCGCCCGGAGATGCTTGGTTAGCGCACCCACGGAGATAAAATCGACGCCAGTTTCGGCAAATTCCCGCAGCGTTTCGTTGGTCACGTTGCCGGAAACTTCCAGGCGCGCCTGGCCGTTGGTCCGTTTTACCGCCTCACGCATCTGTTCCGTTTCAAAGTTGTCCAGCATGATGATGTCGGCACCGGCTTTCAGCGCGTCGTCCAGTTCATCGAGGTTTTCCACTTCGACTTCTACAGGCACATCCGGATGCAGCCAGAAGGCTTTCTCCACCGCCTGCCGCACGGAACCAGACGCAATAATGTGGTTCTCTTTGATCAGGAAGGCATCCGAAAGCCCCAGGCGATGATTCGCGCCACCGCCGCAGAGTACGGCATATTTCAGCGCGGTACGCAGCCCAGGCAGGGTTTTACGTGTATCCAACAGTTGGGTCTTTGTGCCCTCCAGGATATCAACGTACTTACGCACTTCGCTGGCGACACCTGACAGGGTCTGCACGAAGTTCAGCGCGGTACGCTCGCCGGTCAGTAACACGCGCGAGGGACCGTCCAGCTCAAACAGCGGTTGGTTCGCCTTGATGCTGTCGCCGTCTTCGACGTGCCAGGTGATGCTGACATCGTCGCCAGCCAGTTGAATAAAGACCTCTTCAACCCAGCGTTTGCCACAAAAAACACCGTCTTCACGGGTGATGACCGTGGCATGAGAACGGCTGTTCTCCGGTAAAAGTTGAGCCGTAATATCGTTGCTGGCATCCACTTCACCGCCTAAATCTTCGCGCAGCGCCTGGGCGACAACGTTTGGGATATCCAGGTTAATGCGTTCCAACAGCGCGTCACGTCGGTAGTCAGGGTTATAGCGGCGAGGCGGCATGATAAAACTCCAAATTGCTAACGAATCATAAGGTAGAAACATGCTACTCTGAAGCGGCTATAAGCACCACTCAAAAGGAGATTCAGCATGTTGTTAGACAAGGGCTGGCTGGCGGAAGCGCGACGCGTTCCTTCTCCGCACCACGATTGCCGCCCGGATGATGAAGTCCCTTCTTTACTGGTGGTGCACAATATCAGCCTGCCGCCCGGCGAGTTTGGCGGTCCGTGGATTGACGCACTATTCACTGGAACAATTGATCCCAATGCCCATCCTTTTTTTGCCGAAATCGCGCATCTTCGCGTTTCCGCTCATTGTCTGATTCGCCGTGATGGCGAAATCGTTCAGTATGTTCCTTTTGATAAGCGAGCATGGCATGCCGGCGTGTCGAATTATCATGGACGTGAGCGCTGCAATGATTTTTCGATTGGTATTGAGCTGGAAGGGACCGATACGCTGGCTTACACCGATGCCCAGTATCAACAACTGGCTGCCATCACGCGTGCATTAATAAAGATTTACCCGGCCGTTGCCGAAAACATAACCGGACACTGTGATATTGCGCCTGAGCGTAAGACCGATCCCGGTCCGGCTTTTGACTGGGCAAAGTTTCGCGCCCTGGTCACCGCCTCGTCAGATAAGGAGATGACATGACGCTATTTACGACATTACTGGTGCTGCTTGTCGAGCGCCTGTTTAAGCTGGGCGAACACTGGCAGTTCGATCACCGTTTAGAAACTTTTTTCCGCCGGGTCAAACGCTTCTCGATGGCGCGTACGCTCGGGATGATGATCATCGCAATGGTGGTCACATTCCTGTTGCTGCGAGCGCTCGATGGACTGCTGTTTAATGTGCCAACGATTGTGGCGTGGATCCTGATTGGGTTGCTGTGCATTGGCGCGGGCAAAGTGCGGATGCACTATCACGCTTACCTTAACGCGGCGTCGCGCGATGATGCGCATGCCCGAACGGCGATGGCCAGCGAACTAACGTTGATTCATGGCGTTCCACCGGATTGCAATGAGCGTGAGTTTTTGCGTGAACTGCAAAATGCGCTGCTGTGGATTAACTTCCGTTTCTATATCGCGCCGCTGTTCTGGCTGATCGTCGGTGGTCCATGTGGACCGGTACTGCTGGTGGGCTATGCCTTCCTGCGTTCGTGGCAGTCCTGGCTGGCGCGTTACCAGACGCCGCATGAGCGCTTACAGTCCGGCATCGATGCCATTCTTCATGTTCTGGACTGGATCCCGGTGCGTCTGGCGGGCGTGGTGTATGCCCTGATCGGTCATGGAGAAAAAGCGTTGCCCGCGTGGTTTGCCTCTCTGGCGGATCTGCGTACTTCGCAATATCAGGTGTTAACACGCCTGGCGCAGTTCTCGCTGGCGCGTGAGTCGCATACCGATAAGGTTGAAACGCCGAAAGCGGCGGTTTCCATGGCAAAGAAAACGTCGTTTGCCTTAGTGGTGGTGATCGCCGTGCTCACCATTTATGGCACGTTGATTTAACGTCCTGGCAGGACGCCCGGTAAGTAGCCTGTTACCGGGCAATGATGTCAAAGCGTATCTGCGGGCGGAATGCCGAAGTCTGGCATTCCGTGGTCATCCCAGTGAATCAGCTTCAGACGGGTATGCCGATTGGGATCGTAGAGCGGATCGCCTTCAATTTCGGTGTAGTTACGCGCGTGGTACACCAGCACGTCATCACCTTCCGGTGTTTGGGTAAAGCTGTTGTGCCCGGGTCCATACTGGCGATTTTCATTGCTGGTGGTAAACACCGGCCGCGGGGATTTATGCCAGTTTGCCGGATTCAGCGGATCGGCGTGAATATCAATCCATAACAGTCCCATGCAGTAATTTTCATCCGTGGCGCTGGCGGAGTAGCTGATAAACAGCCTGTCACCGTGGGTTAATACTGCCGGACCTTCATTGACCCAAAAACCCCGACACTCCCAGTCGTACTCCGGTTTGCTGAGCATCACCGGCTGGCCTTTAATCGTCCAGGGATTTTCCAACTCCGCCAGATAAATGTTGGAGTTACCGGCGATATCTGGGGATTTTTGCGCCCACAGATACCACTGTTTTCCCTGATGGTGGAATGTTGTGGCATCGAGTGCAAAGGTATCAAACGGTGTTTTCACTTGACCCTTTTCGACCCAGTTGCCGGTGAGCGGATCGGGATCTGTACACTCCAGCGCGTACATCCGATGCTGAAACATGCCCAGTTTGTCGAGCGCCTGAGTATGCGCGGCGGCAAAGTAGATGACCCATCTACCATCGAGGTGATGAATTTCCGGTGCCCAGATCAGCTCGCTCATCGGGCCGTGTTCGGGTTTGCGCCAGACGACAACGGGTGACGCTGTACGTAATCCTTCCAGCGAATCCGCCCGCCGGATTTCCAGTCGGTCGTACTCTGGCACTGAGGCAATAAAGTAATAGTCGCTGCCGTCGCGCAGGATAAACGGATCGGCGCGTTGTTCAATAAACGGGTTAGGCCAGTTTTGCATCAGGCTTTCCTTACGGTTTCAGTGGCTTTCAGTTCCTGATAATCATTGAGTTCGCGGTAGTTAGCGCGGCGTTTTTCCAGATCGTCCTGAATCTGTTTCATCAGTTCGCGGTCGACTTTCAACAGACGTACTACGCCGGCGGTAATCAGATAGCCGACTCCCGGAATCACGGTAAAGAGCAGCATGATGCCGTTGATCGCGGAGTCGCTTTGCGCTTTCGCCCCGGCATCGTAGCCGTACCACGAGAGCAGAAAGCCAACCATCGCCCCGGCAATCGCCAGACCGAGTTTCAGGAAGAACAGGTTGCCGGAAAAGCTTATGCCGGTAATGCGCTTGCCGGTTTTCCATTCGCCGTAGTCGTCAACGTCTGCCATCAGCGACCAGTGCAGCGGCGACGGGATTTGGTGCAAAATGTTAAGCAGGAAGTAGAGCACGACAATCATCATCGTGGCTTTGGGATCGAAGAAGTAAAACGCGCAGGAGAAAAGGGCCAGCGCGATGTTGGTCCAGAAGAAAACCTTTAGCTTGCACCAGCGGTCGGTCAGCACTTTCGCCAACACGCTACCGATCATCATGCCGACCACGCCGAGACTGATAAAGATCGTGGCGAAATGGGTGCTTTGTCCCATGACCCAGGTGACGTAGTACATGGTTGCCGCCATACGGATAAAGCCCGGGCAGACGTTGCACAGCGTCAGCAGCAGTATGCGTACCCACTGGTCGTTCTTCCACACGTCTTTGAAGTCGTTTTTCATGTCATCGTGCGTGGGAACGGCAGGGCGCACACGTTCACGAACGGTGGCAAAGCAGAACAGGAACATACACATGCCGATAATGGCCAGCACGGTCATCGCCAGTTGATAGCCCTTCGCTTTATTATCGCCGCCAAACCAGTCGACCATTGGCAGTAGAGTGAGCGACAGCAGCAACGTCGCGATACCGACCAGTACAAAGCGATAAGACTGGCAGGCCACGCGTTCTTTCGGATCGTTGGTGATCACGCCGCCCAATGAGCAATAAGGAATGTTGATCGCCGTGTAGGTAATCGACAGCAGGAAGTATGTGACAAACGCATAGATAACCTTGCTGCTATAAGTCCACTCCGGGGTGGTGAACATCAGAATGCTGAACAGCGCGTAAGGGAAGGCAATCCACAGTAACCATGGACGAAAACGGCCATATTTGCTTTGGGTTCGGTCAGCAATAGCGCCCATAATGGGGTCAGTAACGGCGTCGATAACGCGTACTGACAGTAATAACACCCCTACCAGAGCCGGGGCGAGACCAAAAACATCCGTATAAAAATAGTTAACAAACAGCATGATAGCGCCAAAGATGATGTTGCATCCGGCATCGCCCATGCCATAACCAATCTTTTCTCTTACCGACAGCTTACCTGTATCCATTGAGATGTCTCCCCATCAAGGTGATGGAAAGAATTATTCGTCTGTAAGCCTTTAATTGCGTTGCAGGATAGCGCCGCTGATATGGACGAAATGGCTGTTGGGGAGAAAGTGTGAGGCAGGTAACAACCCTCACCCACGACGGGTGAGGGTTCAAGGAATTAATGGGCTTTCGCCGTTTTCGCGGATTTCTGTTTGCACAGATAACCGATGCCAAGGACAACCAGCCATACCGGGATCAGGTAAACCGAAATCGCCATACCCGGCGTCATCAGCATAATTACCAGCACCGCCGCCATGAAGGCCAGACAGACCCAGTTACCCAGCGGGTAGAACAGCGCCGGGAAGCGGGTTTTCACTCCCTGTTGCTGCTTCGCGCGGCGGAATTTGATGTGCGCCAGACTGATCATCGCCCAGTTGATCACCAGTGCGGAGACCACCAGCGCCATCAGCAGGCCGAAGGCGGATTCTGGCGCCATGTAGTTGATCAATACGCACAGCGCCGTCACCAGCGCCGAAACGATGATGGTATTCACCGGCACGCCGCGTTTGTCGATAGTGAGCAGGATTTTCGGGGCGTTACCCTGTTGCGCCAGACCAAACAGCATGCGGCTGTTACAGTAAACGCAACTGTTGTATACCGACAGTGCCGCCGTCAGAACCACGATATTCAGCGCGTTCGCCACGAAGGTATCGCCCAGCTCGTGGAAGATTAGGACAAACGGGCTGGTGTCAGCGGTGACACGCGTCCACGGCAGCAGGGAAAGCAGAACGGCCAGTGAACCCACATAGAAAATCAGAATACGATAGATTACCTGGTTGGTGGCTTTGGGAATGCTCTGCTCTGGGTTATCGGCTTCAGCTGCGGTGATACCGACCAGCTCGAGCCCGCCGAAAGAGAACATGATGATCGCCATCATCATTACCAGCCCGGTCATGCCATGAGGCAGGAAGCCGCCCTGTTCCCACAGGTTACGCACGGTTGCCTGCGGGCCGCCATTGCCGCTGAACAGCAGCCAGCCGCCGAACAGGATCATCGCGACCACGGCGATGACTTTGATGATCGCAAACCAGAACTCCATCTCACCGAACACTTTTACGTTGGTCAGGTTGATGGCGTTGATCGCAATAAAGAAAACGGCTGCCGAAACCCAGGTGGGGATCTCCGGCCACCAGAACTGAATGTACTTGCCGACGGCGGTCAGTTCCGCCATTGCAACCAGCACATACAGCACCCAATAGTTCCAGCCCGATGCAAATCCCGCAAAACTTCCCCAGTACTTGTAGGCAAAGTGACTGAATGAACCGGCGACCGGCTCCTCAACCACCATTTCACCCAACTGACGCATAATAAGGAAGGCAATAAAACCGGCTATCGCATAACCCAGAATAATACCGGGGCCCGCGGACTGAATTACGGAGGCGCTTCCCAGGAACAGGCCTGTTCCTATCGCGCCGCCCAGCGCGATAAGCTGGATATGGCGGTTCTTAAGGCCGCGCTTTAGCTGCTCGCCGTGCTGCTGACTGTCCATCATGAAACCTCGTGAGTGGTTTACCCTTCAGTACCCGACCGCGTGACGGCGACCGGGCAATTTGAGTAATTATTATTTGTCCTACGCAGAGATGCGTGTAAGTTTGCAATTCCGTCTGTTGTATTATTATGTTTACAGCAATGTTTTTTAAAATGTCGCCGAAACTCTTTTGTCCGGAACAGAATAATGGTATGCGGCAGGGAATGCACCTGCTTTGTGAATGGATGATGACGAGTTGAATAAAAAGAGAGCAGTTGTCTCTCCCGCCTCTTACTTCCTGATAACACTTTTGTTAGATATAAAGTGATTATCTATATCTAAAATATGCATAAAAATGCATATGAATCGGTTCAACCAGGATTTTTCTTCGTTTCAATAAGGTTAAAACTACCTCTCGGGTGGTAAATTTAACATTTGTGCATAGTTACATGTTTGAAACGATATTTCTGTGTTGTTGTTAAAATGTGCCTGCTTTACTGATTTCAATCAAAACCTGTATGGACATAAGGTGAATACTTTGTTACTTTAGCGTCACAGATATGAAATTGGTAAGACCAATTGACTTCGGGCAAATGGCTTAAGACAGGACATCATGGCCTACAGCAAAATCCGCCAACCAAAATTATCCGATGTGATTGAGCAACAGCTGGAGTTTTTGATTCTTGAGGGCACACTACGCCCGGGCGAAAAACTCCCACCGGAACGCGAACTGGCGAAACAGTTCGACGTCTCCCGTCCCTCTTTGCGTGAGGCGATTCAACGTCTCGAAGCGAAGGGATTGCTGCTTCGTCGCCAGGGCGGCGGCACTTTTGTTCAGAGTAGCCTGTGGCAGAGCTTTAGCGATCCACTGGTAGAACTGCTCTCCGACCATCCTGAATCCCAGTTTGACCTGCTTGAGACGCGCCATGCGCTGGAAGGCATTGCTGCATACTACGCAGCGTTGCGCAGTACGGATGAAGACAAAACACGTATTCGTGAATTGCATCATGCCATTGAACTGGCGCAAGAGTCGGGTGACCGCGATGCCGAGTCCGATGCGGTCCTCCAGTATCAAATTGCTGTCACCGAAGCTGCGCACAATGTGGTGTTACTTCATCTGCTAAGGTGTATGGAGCCCATGCTGGCCCAGAACGTACGTCAGAACTTCGAGTTGCTCTATTCGCGTCGCGAGATGCTTCCGCTGGTGAGTGGTCACCGCACCCGTATTTTCGAAGCGATTATTGCCGGTAAGCCAGAAGAGGCGCGTGAAGCATCACATCGCCATCTGGCGTTTATCGAAGAGATTCTGCTCGACCGCAGCCGTGAGGAGAGCCGTCGTGAACGCGCCTTACGTCGTCTGGAGCAGCGAAAGAATTAGTGATTTTTCTGGTAGCTCGTTAGCCAGAAGATGTTGTAAATCAAGCGCTAATGAATGAAAAGCGCGGCAACTAAACGCAGAACCTGTCTTATTGCACTTTTAGTTGTTCAAAATAATTCGGCTTGTATCGCGGCGGCAAGCGCGCGAGTCGCCAGGAGCATAGTGAACTATGTGACTGGCGCAAGGAAGCGCAGCCAACAAAGAGACAACCTGAAGAATGAAGAACAAAGAGCGCAATGGGACAGGTTCCAGATAACTCAACGTATTAGATAGATAAGGAATACCCCCATGTCAGAACGTTTCCCAAATGACGTGGATCCGATCGAAACTCGCGACTGGCTACAGGCGATCGAATCGGTCATCCGTGAAGAAGGTGTTGAGCGCGCTCAGTATCTGATTGACCAGCTTCTTTCTGAAGCCCGCAAAGGCGGCGTGAAAGTAGCGGCAGGTACAGGGGCAAGCAATTACATCAACACTATTGCCGTTGAAGATGAGCCGGAATATCCGGGCAATCTGGAGCTGGAGCGTCGTATTCGTTCTGCTATCCGTTGGAACGCCATCATGACCGTGCTGCGTGCGTCTAAAAAAGACCTCGAGCTGGGCGGCCACATGGCATCCTTCCAGTCTTCTGCGACCGTGTACGATGTGTGCTTCAACCACTTCTTCCGTGCCCGCAATGAGCAGGATGGCGGCGACCTGGTGTACTTCCAGGGCCACATCTCCCCGGGCATTTACGCACGTGCATTCCTGGAAGGCCGTCTGACTGAAGAGCAGATGGACAATTTCCGTCAGGAAGTTCATGGCAATGGCCTGTCTTCCTACCCGCACCCGAAACTGATGCCAGAATTCTGGCAGTTCCCGACCGTTTCTATGGGTCTGGGCCCAATCGGTGCGATCTATCAGGCTAAATTCCTGAAATATCTGGAACACCGTGGCCTGAAAGACACCTCTAAACAGACCGTTTACGCTTTCCTTGGCGACGGTGAGATGGACGAGCCGGAATCCAAGGGTGCTATCACCATTGCGACCCGTGAAAAACTGGATAACCTGGTCTTCGTCATCAACTGTAACCTGCAGCGTCTGGACGGCCCGGTCACCGGTAACGGCAAAATCGTTAACGAGCTGGAAGGTATCTTCGAAGGTGCTGGCTGGAACGTAATCAAAGTGATGTGGGGCGGTCGTTGGGATGAGCTGTTGCGTAAAGACACCAGCGGTAAACTGATCCAACTGATGAACGAAACCGTTGACGGCGACTACCAGACCTTCAAATCCAAAGATGGCGCATACGTTCGTGAGCACTTCTTCGGTAAATATCCGGAAACCGCAGCACTGGTTGCCGACTGGACTGATGAGCAGATCTGGGCGCTGAACCGTGGTGGTCACGATCCGAAGAAAGTCTACGCTGCACTGAAAAAAGCGCAGGAAACCAAAGGCAAAGCCACCGTCATCCTGGCTCATACCATCAAAGGTTATGGCATGGGTGACACCGCCGAAGGTAAAAACATCGCTCACCAGGTGAAGAAAATGAACATGGATGGCGTGCGCTACATTCGCGACCGTTTCAATGTTCCGGTTACTGACGAGCAGGTTGAAAAACTGTCTTACATTACCTTCCCGGAAGGTTCTGAAGAGCACAAATATCTGCACGAACGCCGCCAGGCGCTGCACGGCTACCTGCCGAGCCGTCAGCCGAACTTCACTGAGAAGCTGGAACTGCCGACCCTGGAAGACTTCGGCGCGCTGCTGGAAGAGCAGAACAAAGAAATCTCCACGACCATCGCTTTCGTTCGTGCCCTGAACGTGATGCTGAAGAACAAATCGATCAAAGATCGTCTGGTTCCGATCATCGCCGACGAAGCGCGTACTTTCGGTATGGAAGGTCTGTTCCGTCAGATTGGTATTTACAGCCCGAACGGCCAGCAGTACACCCCGCAGGACCGTGAACAGGTTGCGTACTACAAAGAAGACGAGAAAGGTCAGATTCTGCAGGAAGGGATCAACGAGCTGGGCGCAGGGTCTTCCTGGCTGGCCGCGGCAACTTCCTATAGCACCAACGATCTGCCGATGATTCCGTTCTACATCTACTACTCCATGTTCGGTTTCCAGCGTATTGGCGACCTGTGCTGGGCAGCGGGTGACCAACAGGCGCGTGGCTTCCTGATTGGCGGGACGTCTGGTCGTACAACGCTGAACGGTGAAGGTCTTCAGCACGAAGATGGTCACAGCCATATTCAGTCTCTGACTATCCCGAACTGTATCTCTTACGATCCGTCTTATGCCTACGAAGTTGCAGTCATCATGCACGATGGTTTGGAGCGTATGTACGGTGAGAAACAAGAGAACGTTTACTACTACATCACCACGCTGAACGAAAACTACCACATGCCAGCCATGCCGGAAGGTGCTGAGGAAGGTATCCGTAAAGGTATCTACAAACTCGAAACCCTGGAAGGTAGCAAAGGTAAAGTTCAGCTGCTGGGCTCCGGTTCTATCCTGCGTCACGTTCGTGAAGCGGCAGAGATCCTGGCGAAAGACTACGGCGTGGGTTCTGACGTGTACAGCGTTACCTCCTTCACCGAACTGGCACGTGATGGTCAGGACTGTGAACGCTGGAACATGCTGCACCCACTGGAAACCCCGCGCGTTCCGTACATCGCTCAGGTGATGAACGACGCGCCGGCTGTAGCATCAACTGACTATATGAAACTGTTTGCCGAACAGGTTCGTACTTATGTACCGGCTGATGATTATCGCGTACTGGGTACCGACGGTTTCGGTCGCTCTGACAGCCGTGAAAACCTGCGTCACCACTTCGAAGTGGATGCTTCCTACGTGGTAGTCGCGGCACTGGGCGAACTGGCTAAACGTGGCGAAATCGATAAGAAAGTGGTTGCGGATGCAATTACCAAATTCAACATCGATGCAGAAAAAGTTAACCCGCGTCTGGCGTAAGAGGTAAAAGAATAATGGCTATCGAAATCAAAGTACCGGACATCGGGGCAGATGAAGTTGAAATCACCGAGATCCTGGTCAAAGTAGGCGACAAGGTAGAAGCCGAACAGTCGCTGATCACCGTAGAAGGCGATAAAGCCTCTATGGAAGTCCCGTCTCCGCAGGCTGGTGTTGTTAAAGAGATTAAAGTCTCTGTTGGCGACAAAACCGAGACTGGCAAATTGATCATGATTTTCGATTCCGCTGACGGTGCAGCAGCCGCTGCACCTGCTCCGGCAGAAGAGAAGAAAGAAGCCGCGAGTCCGGCAGCAGCACCTGCAGCTGCAGCAGCGAAAGACGTCCATGTACCCGACATCGGCGGTGACGAAGTTGAAGTGACTGAGATCATGGTCAAA
Organism: Citrobacter sp. MGH 55; assembly: GCF_016906145.1. Classification (NCBI taxonomy): domain Bacteria; kingdom Pseudomonadati; phylum Pseudomonadota; class Gammaproteobacteria; order Enterobacterales; family Enterobacteriaceae; genus Citrobacter; species Citrobacter sp. MGH 55. The sequence continues at coordinate 140,147 of NZ_CP070239.1, read as the reverse complement.
GTGGGCGATACCGTTGCCGCTGAACAGTCCCTGATCACCGTAGAAGGCGACAAAGCTTCTATGGAAGTGCCGGCGCCGTTCGCCGGTACCGTTAAAGAGATCAAGATCAACACCGGCGACAAAGTGTCTACCGGCTCCCTGATCATGGTCTTCGAAGTGGCGGGTGCTGCACCTGCTGCCGCGCCTGCACAGGCCGCTGCTCCGGCCCCGGCTGCTGCACCAGCAGCCACTGGCGCGAAAGACGTTAACGTACCGGATATCGGCGGTGACGAAGTTGAAGTGACCGAAGTGATGGTGAAAGTGGGCGATAAAGTGGCCGCTGAGCAATCACTGATCACCGTAGAAGGCGACAAAGCTTCTATGGAAGTGCCGGCGCCGTTCGCGGGTACCGTTAAAGAAATCAAGATCGGCACCGGCGATAAAGTGAAAACCGGCTCTCTGATTATGGTCTTCGAAGTGGAAGGCGCAGCACCTGCTGCTGCCGCGCCACAGCAGGCTGCCGCACCGGCTCCAGCCGCTGCATCTGCACCTGCGCCAGCTGCCGCTGCTCCGGCCGCAAAAGCCGAAGGCAAATCTGAGTTTGCTGAGAACGATGCTTACGTTCATGCGACCCCACTGATTCGCCGTCTGGCGCGCGAGTTCGGCGTGAACCTGGCGAAAGTGAAGGGCACAGGCCGTAAAGGTCGCATCCTGCGCGAAGACGTTCAGACTTACGTGAAAGACGCTATCAAGCGTGCGGAAGCCGCTCCGGCAGCCGCCGCAGGTGGCGGTATCCCGGGCATGCTGCCATGGCCGAAAGTCGACTTCAGCAAGTTTGGTGAAATCGAAGAAGTGGAACTGGGCCGCATCCAGAAAATCTCTGGTGCTAACCTGAGCCGTAACTGGGTGATGATCCCGCACGTTACCCACTTCGACAAAACCGATATCACCGACCTGGAAGCGTTCCGTAAACAGCAGAACGCTGAGGCTGAGAAGCGCAAACTGGACGTGAAATTCACCCCAGTGGTCTTCATCATGAAAGCGGTTGCTGCGGCTCTGGAACAGATGCCACGCTTCAACAGCTCCTTGTCCGAAGACGGCCAGCGCCTGACGCTGAAGAAATACATCAACATCGGTGTGGCGGTAGATACCCCGAATGGTCTGGTGGTTCCGGTCTTTAAAGACGTGAACAAGAAGAGCGTGACCGAGCTGTCTCGTGAACTGACGGCTATCTCTAAGAAAGCGCGTGACGGTAAGCTGACGGCTGGCGAAATGCAGGGCGGTTGCTTCACCATCTCCAGCATCGGCGGCCTGGGTACGACCCACTTTGCACCGATTGTGAACGCGCCTGAAGTCGCGATCCTGGGTGTCTCCAAGTCCGCGATGGAGCCAGTGTGGAATGGTAAAGAGTTCGTACCGCGTCTGATGATGCCGATCTCTCTGTCCTTCGACCACCGCGTGATTGACGGTGCTGATGGTGCGCGTTTCATTACCATCATTAACAATATGCTGTCTGACATTCGCCGCCTGGTGATGTAAGCAAAAAAGCCGGCCCGACGGCCGGCTTTTTTCTGGTAATCTCATGATGGTTTTGGGGTTATTAGTGCTAAAGATAAATCGTTGCCGTTTTGTTGTTTCAAAATTGTTAACAATTTTGTAAAATACGGACGGATAGAACGACCCGGTGGACGATGGGCGACAAGACCAGGGATCGCCGGAAATAAATTAAGAGGTCATGATGAGTACTGAAATCAAAACTCAGGTCGTGGTACTTGGGGCAGGCCCCGCAGGTTACTCTGCAGCCTTCCGTTGCGCTGATTTAGGTCTGGAAACCGTAATCGTTGAACGTTACAGCACCCTCGGTGGTGTTTGTCTGAACGTCGGCTGTATCCCTTCTAAAGCACTGCTGCACGTAGCCAAAGTTATCGAAGAGGCCAAAGCGCTGGCAGAACACGGTATCGTCTTCGGCGAGCCGAAAACCGATATCGACAAGATTCGTACCTGGAAAGAAAAAGTAATCACTCAGCTGACCGGCGGTCTGGCTGGCATGGCGAAAGGCCGTAAAGTGAAAGTGGTTACCGGTCTGGGTAAATTCACCGGGGCGAACACCCTGGAAGTGGAAGGTGAGAACGGTAAAACCGTGATCAACTTCGACAACGCGATCATCGCGGCGGGTTCCCGTCCGATCCAGTTGCCGTTCATTCCTCATGAAGATCCGCGCGTGTGGGATTCCACCGACGCCCTGGAACTGAAATCCGTACCGAAGCGTCTGCTGGTCATGGGTGGCGGTATCATCGGTCTGGAAATGGGTACTGTGTACCACGCGCTGGGTTCAGAGATTGACGTGGTTGAAATGTTCGACCAGGTTATCCCGGCGGCGGACAAAGATATCGTTAAAGTCTTCACCAAACGCATCAGCAAGAAATTCAACCTGATGCTGGAAACCAAAGTGACTGCCGTTGAAGCGAAAGAAGACGGTATTTACGTTTCCATGGAAGGCAAAAAAGCCCCTGCTGAAGCGCAGCGTTATGACGCCGTGCTGGTGGCAATCGGTCGTGTGCCGAACGGTAAAAACCTCGACGCTGGCAAAGCAGGCGTGGAAGTGGACGATCGTGGCTTCATCCGCGTTGACAAACAGCTGCGCACCAACGTGCCGCACATCTTTGCTATCGGCGATATCGTCGGTCAGCCGATGCTGGCGCACAAAGGGGTTCACGAAGGTCACGTTGCCGCTGAAGTTATCGCCGGCATGAAGCATTACTTCGATCCGAAAGTGATCCCATCCATTGCCTACACTGAACCAGAAGTGGCATGGGTAGGTCTGACCGAGAAAGAAGCGAAAGAGAAAGGCATCAGCTACGAAACCGCCACCTTCCCGTGGGCTGCTTCTGGCCGTGCTATCGCTTCCGACTGCGCAGACGGTATGACTAAACTGATTTTCGACAAAGAAACTCACCGCGTCATCGGTGGTGCGATTGTCGGTACCAACGGCGGCGAGCTGCTGGGTGAGATCGGTCTGGCAATCGAAATGGGCTGTGACGCTGAAGACATCGCGCTGACCATCCACGCGCACCCGACTCTGCACGAGTCCGTGGGCCTGGCGGCAGAAGTGTTCGAAGGTAGCATCACTGACCTGCCGAACGCAAAAGCGAAGAAGAAGAAATAATCTTCAGCCTTCCGGTAACGAAAAAGCGGCGTAAATGCCGCTTTTTTTATGCCTGCTACTCCACCGGCTTCCACGGCTCGTGTGGCGTAAATTTCTCTATGGCGATGGCTTTTAGCCCGCTATCTTCCCCTAAATTCGTCTGATACACCCGGTCGTCCTGACTTACCATGAAGCTCATCACACCCGTTTCGCCCCAGGTCACCGGCCAGGCGAGCAGCGCAAATCCTTTCGCGTTATCGCTGGCAATAATGCGGAAATAATAGCCGTGATACCCTTCGCCAGGTGACTCAGGACTGAAAGCCGGCCCTAAGGGACTGGGCGTTTCACCTGGTTTTACCGGCCAGTAGAGACCGTCCTGTTGACCTGCATGGCTGATAATTCGGCTGGCAAATGCTTGTTTGCGCTGCCAGTAGTCATACTGGGCGTCGACATAGGCACGCATGGCCTGTATCGCCGAGAGTTCATTGCGGCCAATCGTGCGCGTGAGGATCTCATCCTGCGCGGCAGACATATCAAAATGCCAGCCTTTACTCGCCTTCACGATGGGGATGGGCAACTGCCAGTTCTCCTGGCCGACGTTCAGGTGAGCGACGTTACCTTGTTGCACAATCTGGTGGCTGACTTTCCAGTCGCGGTTAAAGCGCGCAATGGCTTCGGGGTCCGCGCCTTCAGGGGGCAAAAACTGTCGCCAGTTATCGCCTAACAGGGTAGTCATTTGCGCATCGTTATTGTCGGCAATTGCACGGGCAAAAGAGCTGGCGGCCTCGTCTGGCGTGGCGAACATCTGCTGGGCGTAGCTCATTAACGGCAGCGAGAGCAGCAGGGTGCTTAACAGTACTTTTTTCATTATCGGCTCCCGTTAACGACGGCGAAATTCATGGTGTTCAGATGCGCGTTCGCGCATGTGGGCTCGTTGCTCATTGCTGATGTTACTCAGACGGCGGCTTTCCTGACCGCGCTGCTGCTGCGATTGCCAGTTCGGCGAACGGCTGTCGTTACCGCTAAATACATTCGCATGGTTTTGCTGAAACGCCTGACGCTGCTGTGGCGAGGAGGACTCGACGCGCTGACGTACCGTCTCCCGCTGCGGTTGTGAAATCGGGCGTTGCTGCGCTTTGGCCCTGAGATCGTCACGATGCAGTTGTTGCGCTGTCGTAGTCGATTGTTTCAAGGTCTGTTGCGCATTCTGACGACGCGCGCTGTTGCTGTTGTCGTCATAGCCGCGATAGTTATTGCGTTGGGCAACCTGATTCAACTGTTGAGCGGCCGCTTTGCGCTGGGCATCACGCGTTGTGGCTGTCGGTTTCTGAGTCAGCGCTTTAGACGCATCCGGATGACGCTGTTGCAGTTGTGCCATCGCTGCCTGACGCTGGCTGTCGCGGGATGCCGTCGCAGTCGGCTGCTGTGTAGCACTGAGACCGCCGCTGACGTCGGTCGGGTGGAAACGCGGGGCGGTCGTGCCATTCTGATACGGTACGCCGCCGCGCCAGGCCGGGTTGTGCTGCCAGGTCATGTTCTGTGTTTTCAGATTCTGTCCGGAGATGCGGTTGAAGTTATCGACGTTGATATTGATGTTATCGCCATTGTGTTGATAACCGTGACCGTCGTGATGATCGTCATCATGATGGTGATCGTCATCGTGGTGATGATCGTCGTCATCCCAGTCGATATTGCTGAACAGCGCATAGGTTGTGGCTACGCCCAGGCTGTAGCCGAACCCTTTAACAAAACTGCCAGCGAACTGCTCGCCTGGCGTAGGTGGGAGATACACCGGCGGGTATGCGGTGTTGGGCCAGGTGCCATAAACCGTAGCGGGATTATAGCTGGGGACGTACACCACCTGCGGATCTGCAGGTTCAATTTTAATTACCGTGGAGGCTGGGGCGGCGGAAACGGCGCTGGATTTTGTTGCGGAGGAGGTGGTTGAGGGGGCTGCCGCGACGCTCTTTTTCGGCGTGCTGGTCACCGTCTGCTGCGGCGTAGATTTCAGCGAACCGGTTTGCTGGGCCAGCAAACGCAGGCGTTGCACGGAGTCCATCACATCCTGCGGTTGCGCCAGAAACGCATCGCCGAGGTTTTGCACCCACTCCGTGTTTTCCCCCATCAGCGTCATGAGTTGCGGAAAGGCGACCAGCGACTTCACGCTGGGATCCCACGGCTGGTTTGCAACAGCCTGAATGGCGGCATCGCCTTGCCGTGTCGGATTATCGCGCGACCATTGTGCTGCCTGGACGACGTTAGCCGGATAGGTCGAGGCCATCAGAACCTGCGAAAGCAGTGGGTCCGGATAGAGGGCGATCGGCGCGACCCATTGATCGATTTGCGCTGTAGTAAAGTTCGTTTTCGCGACCGGAGAGGCTTCGGTAGGCGCGGGCGGTTGCGCTGCGATGGGGGGCGTGGGCAGCGTAGGGGCTTCCGGTGTGCGGCTTTTGACATACAGCACGCCTGAAGCAGCGAGTAGCCCTGCGCTACAGATCAACGCAAGCACGTGGGGTTTAAAGGGCAACGTCATATTCTTACTCCCGATTTCCTGGAAATCGCAATGGTCGAAGTGCTGCCACCCGCAGGTGCAGTGTTGCGTGAGTATAAAGAGACGATAGTTTAATTTTTGACTAATCTTGGGATCGGTACAGTAGAGTGATTATAAGAATGCGAAATAGTGTGACGATTCGTAACAGCGATAAATTTCCCGCTTCTGAAATCGAAAAGGGCATTAGACCATCCTTAACGATTCAGCCACTTTTTTATGTTGCTTTTTTGTAAACAGATTAACACCTCACTAAAATCCTGTTATTCTGCCCATTGCGGTACCGGGCATTTACCCTACAAACTGCTGTCTCACAGGAGCGTGAAGAGAATCGCCCATCGATAAAGCGCCGCACTATGACAATGAGAGCGAGGAGAACCGTCGTGCTAGAAGAATACCGTAAGCACGTAGCAGAACGTGCCGCCGAGGGGATTGTGCCCAAACCCTTAGATGCAACCCAAATGGCCGCGCTCGTTGAGCTGCTGAAAGCACCGCCTGCGGGCGAAGAAGAATTCCTGTTAGACCTGTTGATCAACCGTGTTCCCCCGGGCGTCGATGAAGCCGCCTATGTCAAAGCCAGTTTCCTCGCTGCCGTCGCGAAAGGCGAAACGACTTCCCCACTGATTACGCCTGAAAAAGCGATTGAACTGCTCGGCACCATGCAGGGTGGTTACAACATTCACCCGCTGATTGACGCTCTGGACGATGCAAAACTGGCGCCGATTGCCGCCAAAGCGCTCTCCCATACGCTGCTGATGTTCGATAACTTCTATGACGTAGAAGAAAAAGCCAAAGCAGGGAACGAATATGCGAAGCAGGTGATGCAGTCCTGGGCGGAGGCAGAATGGTTCCTGAGCCGTCCGCCGCTGGCTGAAAAAATGACCGTCACCGTTTTCAAAGTCACCGGTGAAACCAATACCGATGACCTGTCTCCGGCACCTGATGCGTGGTCTCGTCCGGATATCCCGCTGCACGCGTTAGCGATGCTGAAAAACGCCCGTGAAGGCATTGAGCCGGATCAGCCGGGTGTCGTTGGCCCAATCAAACAGATCGAAGCCCTGGCGAGTAAAGGTTACCCGCTGGCTTACGTCGGTGACGTCGTCGGGACCGGTTCTTCACGTAAATCCGCCACCAACTCCGTGCTGTGGTTCATGGGCGACGACATTCCGCACGTGCCGAACAAGCGCGGCGGCGGTCTGTGCCTCGGCGGTAAAATCGCCCCTATCTTCTTCAACACCATGGAAGATGCAGGCGCACTGCCGATCGAAGTGGATGTGTCAAACCTGAACATGGGTGATGTGATTGACGTTTACCCGTTCAAAGGTGAAGTACGTAACCATGAAACCGGCGAACTGCTGGCAAGCTTTGAACTGAAAACTGACGTGCTGATTGATGAAGTGCGTGCCGGTGGCCGTATCCCGCTGATCATCGGTCGCGGTCTGACCACCAAAGCGCGTGAAGCGCTGGGTCTGCCGCACTCAGACGTTTTCCGTCAGGCGAAAGATGTGGCGGAAAGCAGCCGTGGTTACTCGCTGGCGCAGAAAATGGTGGGTCGTGCGTGCGGCGTAGCCGGTATCCGTCCGGGAGCGTACTGCGAGCCGAAGATGACCTCCGTGGGTTCTCAGGATACCACTGGCCCGATGACCCGTGACGAACTGAAGGACCTGGCGTGCCTGGGCTTCTCTGCGGACCTGGTGATGCAGTCTTTCTGTCACACCGCCGCCTATCCGAAGCCGGTTGACGTCACCACGCACCACACGCTGCCTGACTTTATTATGAATCGCGGCGGTGTTTCGCTGCGTCCGGGTGATGGCGTGATCCACTCCTGGCTGAACCGTATGCTGCTGCCGGATACCGTCGGTACCGGTGGTGATTCCCATACCCGTTTCCCGATTGGTATCTCCTTCCCGGCGGGCTCGGGCCTGGTGGCGTTTGCTGCGGCGACCGGCGTGATGCCGCTGGATATGCCGGAATCGGTGCTGGTGCGCTTCAAAGGCAAAATGCAGCCGGGTATTACCCTGCGCGATCTGGTACACGCCATTCCGCTGTATGCGATCAAACAGGGTCTGCTGACCGTTGAGAAAAAAGGCAAGAAGAACATCTTCTCTGGCCGTATTCTCGAAATCGAAGGTCTGCCGGATCTGAAAGTCGAGCAGGCGTTTGAGCTGACCGATGCATCCGCCGAGCGTTCTGCGGCAGGTTGCACCATCAAGCTGAACAAAGAGCCGATCGTGGAATACCTGACCTCCAACATCGTTCTGCTGAAGTGGATGATCGCAGAAGGCTACGGCGACCGTCGTACGCTGGAACGTCGTATTCAGGGGATGGAAAAATGGCTGGCCGATCCGCAACTGCTGGAAGCCGATGCTGACGCAGAGTACGCGGCGGTGATCGACATCGATCTGGCGGATATCAAAGAGCCTATCCTTTGTGCACCGAACGATCCGGACGATGCGCGTCTGCTCTCTGATGTTCAGGGCGATAAAATCGACGAAGTGTTCATTGGTTCCTGCATGACCAACATTGGTCACTTCCGTGCGGCCGGCAAGCTGCTGGATGCGCACAAAGGCCAGTTGCCGACGCGTCTGTGGGTGGCGCCGCCAACCCGTATGGATGCGGCACAGCTGACCGAAGAGGGCTACTACAGCGTCTTTGGTAAGAGCGGTGCGCGTATTGAAATCCCGGGCTGTTCACTGTGCATGGGTAACCAGGCGCGTGTCGCAGACGGCGCGACGGTGGTATCGACTTCTACGCGTAACTTCCCGAACCGTTTAGGTACCGGTGCGAACGTCTACCTGGCGTCTGCGGAGCTGGCGGCGGTTGCGGCACTGATCGGTAAATTGCCGACGCCGGAAGAGTACCAGACCTATGTGGCGCAGGTGGATAAAACCGCTGTAGACACCTACCGCTATCTGAACTTTGACCAGCTCTCTCAATACACTGAGAAAGCGGACGGTGTGATTTTCCAGACCGCCGTGTAATGCGCTAACGCCTTTCGCGTAAAAACGCATCAATGCCCGGTGAAGCGTGCTTCTCCGGGCATTTTTATTTCCATTCCTTATACGCGATCCGCTTTTTTTCTGCGTCCAGGCTGCGATAATTAAGACAAGGCGCAATGCGGTAATGGCGCATTGCCGGGAGCAGAGGACTACATTATGGATTACGAATTTCTGCGCGATGTTACCGGTCGGGTTTTGGTGCGCATGTCCATGGGTCACGAAGTGGTCGGGCACTGGTTTAATGAAGAAGTGAAAGAAAACCTGGCCCTGCTGGACGAAGTGGAACAGGCGGCTCACGCGGTGAAAGGCAGCGAACGTTCCTGGCAACGGGCGGGGCATGAATATACGCTCTGGATGGACGGCGAAGAGGTGATGATCCGCGCCAACCAGCTGGAGTTTACCGGCGACGAAATGGAAGAAGGGATGAATTACTACGATGAAGAAAGCCTGTCGCTGTGCGGCGTCGAGGATTTCCTGCAGGTGGTAAACGCCTATCGGGAATTTCTGCGTCAATCCTGAATAATTTCAATCATCAGTGGAGCCGGGCGTCTGCGTCCGGTTTTTTTTTACCGAAAAATGATTGTTTGATTTTTATTAATCATTTTAAAACTGTGATCTGGCCCATTTGTGATCTAATATTGATTAAATATAATCGTTGTGATTTTATTTAATCACAACACAACAACAGGCGGGAAGACCATGAACATCAAGAAGGCAATAGAACGCGTACCCGGCGGCATGATGGTCGTGCCATTGGTTATCGGTGCCATTATCAATACCTTTGCCCCGCAGGCGCTGGAGATCGGCGGATTTACTACCGCGCTGTTTAAAAACGGCGCCGCGCCGCTAATCGGTGCATTCCTGTTGTGCATGGGCGCAGGGATCAGCGTGAAGGCGGCACCTCAGGCTTTATTGCAGGGCGGTACGATTACCCTGACCAAACTGCTGATCGCCATTGCGCTCGGTCTTGGCGTTGAGCACCTGTTCGGGACTGAAGGGATCTTTGGCTTAAGCGGACTGGCGATTATTGCTGCCATGAGTAACTCGAATGGGGGGCTGTACGCGGCATTAGTCGGCGAGTTCGGTAACGAGCGTGACGTCGGCGCAATCTCTATTCTGTCTCTTAATGACGGTCCATTCTTTACCATGATCGCGCTGGGTGCTGCGGGAATGGCCAACATTCCGATCATGGCACTGGTGGCGGTCCTGGTCCCGCTGGTGGTTGGCATGATCCTCGGTAACCTCGATCACAACATGCGTGACTTCCTGACCAAAGGCGGACCGCTGTTGATCCCGTTCTTCGCCTTTGCGCTGGGGGCTGGCATCAACCTCGAAATGCTGTTGCAGGGCGGTCTGGCGGGCATCCTGCTGGGGGTGTTAACCACGTTCGTCGGCGGCTTCTTTAACATCCGCGCAGACCGTCTGGTGGGCGGTACCGGGATTGCCGGAGCGGCGGCATCCAGTACCGCCGGTAATGCCGTTGCAACGCCGCTGGCGATAGCCCAGGCTGACCCTTCGCTGGCGGAAGTCGCTGCTGCCGCCGCGCCATTGATTGCCGCCTCCGTGATCACCACCGCGATCCTGACGCCGATCCTGACCTCGTGGGTTGCCAAAAAACAGGCCCGTCAGGTTACTCAGGAGAATAAAGCATGAAAATGATCGTCATTGCCGATGATTTTACAGGCTCTAACGATACCGGCGTGCAACTGGCGAAAAAAGGCGCACGCACAGAGGTAATGCTCACCCCGACGCAAAAGCCTTCCCGTCGTGCTGATGTGCTGGTGATCAACACAGAGAGCCGGGCAATCCCGTCGGCGCAAGCCGCGCAGGCGGTACAACAAGCGTTAGCCCCCTGGTGTGAAGGGGTAACCGCGCCGCTGGTGTATAAAAAAATTGATTCTACGTTTCGTGGCAACGTCGGCGCCGAGGTGACAGCGGCGATGCGCGCCGCTAACCGGACGCTGGCCGTGATTGCGGCGGCGATCCCCGCCGCAGGGCGCACAACACGTGATGGACTGTGCCTGGTCAACGGAACGCCATTACTGGAGACCGAATTTGCCAGCGATCCCAAAACGCCGATTATCTCTTCGCGCATTGCGGAACTGGTCTCGTTGCAAAGTGACATTCCGGTGCATGAAGTGTCGCTCGACGATGTCCGTCGCGGACGACTGAGCGCGCTGTTAGCCGCTTTCGCTGCTGAAGGCGAGTGCATGGTGGTGGTGGATGCCGTTGAGGACCGTGATTTGTCGCTGATTGCGCATGCTATCTGTGAGCAGGAGACGCTGCCGTTACTGGTCGGCGCGGCTGGTCTCGCCAATGCCCTGCCGGTCCGCCTGTTTATGCAGGAAAAGCAAGCGTTGCCGGTGCTGGTCGTCGCGGGTTCGATGAGTGAAGCCACGCGACGTCAGGTAGACAAGGCGCTGTGTCAGGACCGGGCAAAGGTTGTCGATATCGATGCCTCACGACTGGCCTCTGCCGGTTTCGAACAGGAAATCGCGTCGGTGGTGGAGCAGGCCTGCGCGTTACTGAGCCGTCACCACCATACGATTTTACGTACAAGTCGTAGTGCGGACGACCGACAGATGATCGACACGCTGTGTGCCAGCGTCGGGATGAGCCGTCAGGCGCTTGGCGAACGGTTAAGCCAGCGTCTTGGAAACATCACGTTACGCATTATTGAGCAGGCGCGTATTGGCGGCCTGTTCCTGACCGGAGGGGATATTGCGACCGCCGTTGCCAGTGCGCTGGGGGCGGAAGGCTATCGCATTCAGAGCGAGGTAGCGCCGTGCATTCCGTGCGGAACGTTCGTGAACAGCGAGATTGACGATCTGCCGGTGATCACCAAAGCAGGAGGATTCGGCTCCGACAGTACCCTTTGTGATGCGCTTTATTTTATTGAGGAGATGTACAGTGGTAACTAAAACCGTCGCGATTACGATGGGCGATCCTGCGGGGATCGGCCCGGAAATTATTGTTAAAGCGCTCAGTGAAGATGAACTTAACGGCGCGCCGCTGGTGGTAGTGGGATGCCTGCAAACCCTGAAGCGGTTACAGGCCAACGGTCTGGCGGAGGGCGTGACGTTTCGCGCCATTACGCAGGTGGCGGACGCCCGCTTCGTGCCTGGTGTGATTCATGTGATTGATGAACCGCTGGCGGACCCGGACGCACTGGAGCCGGGTAAAGTGCAGGCTCAGGCAGGCGATCTGGCTTATCGCTGCGTAAAACGGGCAACGGAACTGGCGATGAAAGGCGACGTTCATGCTATCGCCACTGCGCCGTTGAACAAAGAAGCCCTGCATCTTGGCGGGCACCATTTCCCCGGACACACCGAGCTGCTGGCGACGCTGACGGAAAGTCGCGACTACGCGATGGTGCTGTATACCGATAAGCTGAAAGTCATTCACGTTTCTACCCATATCGCCCTGCGTAAGTTCCTCGATACCCTGAACGGTCAGCGCGTGGAGACTGTTATTAGTATCGCCGATACCTTCCTGAAGCGTGTGGGTTATGCGCAGCCGCGTATAGCCGTGGCGGGGGTGAATCCACATGCTGGTGAGAACGGGCTGTTCGGCGATGAGGAGATTCGCATCGTCGGTCCGGCGATTGAGAACATGAAGGCAAAGGGGATGGATGTTTACGGCCCATGCCCGCCGGACACTGTATTTTTGCAGGCGTATGAAGGTCACTATGACATGGTGGTGGCGATGTACCACGATCAGGGCCATATCCCGCTGAAGCTGCTGGGTTTTTATGACGGCGTCAACATCACTGCCGGTTTGCCGTTTATTCGCACCTCCGCCGATCACGGGACGGCATTTGATATCGCCTGGACGGGAAAAGCAAAATCTGAGAGCATGGCCGTATCGATTAAACTGGCAATGCAACTGGCATAATTTCCTGTTATGAAAGGACAACACCGTCTGGATCAGATTGTGGCGTATTTGAAAAATCATACGCTGGTGACCGTGGAACAACTGGTGGATGCCGTTGAGGCCTCTCCGGCAACGATCCGCCGCGATCTGATCAAACTGGATGAACAGGGGGTGATCAGTCGCAGCCACGGCGGTGTGGCGTTACGGCGTTTTGAAGCAGTGCAACCGACCACCAACGAGAAGCAACTGCGATCGCCCGCCGAAAAACGGGCGATTGCGCGTTATGCGGCCTCGATGGTGCATGCGGGCGATGCCGTGGTGCTTGATGCCGGAACCACGATGCTGGAGCTGGCAAAATGTTTAACCCATCTTCCCCTCAGAGTCATTACCGTTGATCTGCACATCGCCCTGTTTTTATCCGAGTTTCGCCAGATAGAGGTGACTATTGTCGGTGGGCGAATTGATGACAGCAGCCAGTCATGCATCGGCGAGTTTGGCCGCAAAATGCTGCGCAGCGTCTATCCTGATATCGCGTTTATGAGCTGTAATACCTGGAGTATGGAAAAGGGCGTGACCACGCCGACTGAGGACAAAGCGGGACTGAAGCAGGAAATTATCGCCAATGCACAACGAAAAGTGCTACTGGCCGACAGCAGCAAATACGGCGCGCATTCGCTATTTAATGTGGTTTCTCTCAGTCGCTTTACCGACGTCATTACCGATGTTAATTTACCGCAAGCCGTACAGGCCGAACTGAAAGCGCAATCCGTCGCCCTGACGCTGGTACAGCCTGAGTAATTAACGTTGGGATAACCCCAGGAGATGAGTGATGGGTAATGAAATACCACTGAAATATTATGACATTGTGGATGAGTATTCGACGGAATCCGCAGAACCGGTTAACGCGTCGGAGCGTGATCCTCTTGCTCGCTATTTCCAGCTACTGATTGCTCGCTTAACGAATAACGAAGAGATCAGCGAAGAAGCGCAGCAGGAGATGGCGGTTGACGCTGGCATTGACGCGCAACGCATCGATGATATCGCAGAATTCCTGAATCGATGGGGAAATGAATAGTCTCGGATTCGGCTCAGGAGCTCCGCAAAGCTCCTGAGCGTTTTACTTACACACCCGGGATATTGCGCCCGTAGTAAATCTCTCGCATCTCTTTCCACAGCGCAGCGGTAATCTCTTTACGCTCTGCGTCGGTCAAGTCTTCTGGTCGGGTATGGAACATGTAGTGCTTAAGGTCGAACTCTTTAAGCAGCATTTTGGTATGGAAGATATTTTCCTGATACACGTTCACATCCACCATGTCATACAACGACTTCATATCCTCGGACATAAAGTTCTGAATGGAGTTAATCTCATGATCGATAAAGTGCTTCATCCCGTTGATATCACGGGTAAAGCCACGCACGCGATAATCGATGGTCACGATGTCGGATTCAAGCTGGTGGATCAAGTAATTCAGCGCCTTCAAGGGAGAAATCACACCGCAGGTTGAAACCTCAATATCGGCGCGGAAGGTGCATAATCCGCCTTCCGGGTGGCTTTCCGGATAGGTATGCACGCAAATATGGCTCTTATCAAGATGGGCGACCACCGTTTCCGGCAGCGGGCCGGGATGCTCGGTTTTATCAATCAACTGCGGATCGACAGGTTCTTCGCTCACCAGAATGGTGACGCTGGCACCCTGAGGTTCGTAATCCTGACGGGCAATATTCAGGATATTGGCGCCGATGATAGAGCAGGTTTCTGACAGAATTTCGGTCAGACGGTTGGCGTTGTAGAGTTCGTCGATATAGGCGATGTATCCGTCGCGCTCTTCGGCGGTTTTGGCATAGCAGATATCGTAAATACAAAAACTCAGACTTTTAGTCAGGTTGTTAAAGCCATGCAGTTTCAGTTTTTTCAATTTCTTATCTTCTCCTTAGGACGATGCTGTCGCCAGCGCGTCTTGCAGATACTGGGGTAAGGCAAACGCTGCCGTGTGGATTGCCGGGTTGTAATAGCGACACTTAAGGCCGGAGGTGTGAAAACGCGCCTGGATGATTTCAGTCGACAGGTGGCGCAACGCTTCGTTATCGGTCGCCCACGCAAAAGTCATTATGCCGCCGTAGTAGGTGGGGATCGCCGCCTGGTAGAAGCCAACGTCGGCGAAGTAATGGCTGAGCTTACGGTGGCTGTCGAGGGCTTCATCCTGTTGCAGGAAGCAGACGCCGTTCTGCGCGACAAAGATCCCGCCCGGATTCAGGCAGCGTTTACAGCCTTCGTAGAATGCCGAGGTGAACAGACTCTCACCGGGACCGATCGGATCGGTGCAGTCGGAGATGATCACATCAAACGTGTTCTGCGTCTGGTTGACGTAATTCACGCCGTCGTCGATCACCAGCGTAAAGCGCGGATCGTCATAGCTACCGGCGTTGTGGTTGGGCAGATACTGGCGGCAGAACGAGACAACGCCAGCATCGATTTCCACCATCGTGATGGTTTCAACGTTTTTGTGCCGGGTGACTTCGCGCAGCATCGCACCATCGCCACCGCCGATAATCAGCACGTGTTTCGCGTGACCGTGAGCCATCAACGGAACGTGCGTCATCATCTCATGATAGATAAACTCATCGCGCTCGGTGGTCTGCACCACGCCGTCCAGCGCCATTACGCGACCAAAGGCGGCGTTTTCGAAGATGATGAGATCCTGATGCGCGGTCTTCTCGTGATAAAGAACGTTATCGACGGCAAAGTACTGCCCAAACTGGTCGTGTAGCGTTTCATGCCACTGTGGTTTTTCGGCCATAGGGTGATGCCTCCTTTGTTAACACCCGTAAAAAAAGGGCGCAACATCATAGCTAACAATGACCGTTGATGCACGGTCATTATTTCAGCAACAGGGACGGGAGGTTATTTGACGTAAGCCAGCAGGCTCAGGGAGTCGCGCGCCAGCGCTTTGCATTTTTTGGCGACAGGGATACCGATACCGCTGAGATCGCGATAGCTGTCTTCGCCGAGGGATTTCATATCGAAGGTGTCGTAATTGCTGAGGTCCCACTGGTTTTGCTGAGCAAAGAAGACCAGTGCGCGACGAATCTGCCCGTTGGGTAAATTCTGGTAGCCGCAGTCATTTTTCAGAAAGACAAAAACGGCCGTCAAATCGGCCATATCTTCGGCTTCAGATTCACTGAGCGCATAGCTGTTTGCGCATACGGCCATCAGGCTGCCGAACAACACGGTTCTGAAAAACGTCTTCATTGCTTCTACCACTGCATTACGGAAAGTCAACGTTAGCATACTGGAGGCGAAGCGACGACTTTTATTATCTATTAAGTGATATCCCTGGCTTGACCTTGCCGTAAGGGGAGGGTCTATGCTCAGAGATTAGCGTTATTTCGCCTGCAGCAAAATAAGGAAATAATTATGCAACGTCGTGATTTCTTAAAATATTCTGTGGCTCTGGGGCTGTCGTCAGCTTTACCGTTCTGGAGCCGCACCGTTTTTGCCGCCCAACGCCCCACGTTGCCCATTCCCGAGCTTCTCACCGCCGACGCACGTAACCAGATTTCGCTGATGGTGAAAGCGGGTCAGTCGACCTTTGCCGGAAAAACGGCAACCACCTGGGGCTATAACGGCAATCTGCTCGGGCCTGCGCTGAAGCTGCAAAAAGGCAAAGCGGTGACGGTGGATATCCACAACCAGCTTCAGGAAGAGACCACAGTGCACTGGCATGGGCTGGAGGTGCCGGGTGAGGTGGATGGCGGTCCGCAGGGGATTATCCCGGCGGGCGGAAAACGTACCGTTACGTTTACGCCGGATCAGCGAGCGGCGACCTGCTGGTTTCATCCCCATCAGCATGGGAAAACCGGGCATCAGGTGGCGATGGGCTTAGCGGGGCTGGTTCTGATTGAGGATGAAGAAATTCATAAGCTGCTGCTCCCGAAGCAGTGGGGAATCGACGATATTCCGGTCATCGTGCAGGACAAACGGTTTAACGCGGCCGGGCAGATTGATTATCAGCTTGATGTGATGACGGCGGCTGTAGGCTGGTTTGGCGATACGCTACTGACCAATGGCGCCATTTATCCTCAACATGCTGCGCCGCGCGGCTGGTTACGTCTGCGGTTGCTTAACGGTTGTAACGCCCGTTCACTCAATTTTGCCGCCAGCGATAAGCGTCCGCTGTACGTCATTGCCAGCGACGGCGGGCTGCTGGCGGAAGCGGTAAAAGTAAATGAACTGCCCATGCTGATGGGCGAGCGTTTTGAAGTACTGGTGGACGTCAGTGACGGTAAACCGTTTGATTTGGTTACCCTGCCGGTCAGCCAGATGGGGATGGCGATTGCGCCGTTTGATAAGCCGCATCCGGTCATGCGTATTCAGCCGGTTGCCGTGAATGCCTCCGGTACGCTGCCGGACACTCTAAGTACCATGCCTGCGCTACCTGCGGTTGACGGCCTGACGGTGCGTAATCTGCAACTGTTGATGGATCCGATGCTCGACATGATGGGAATGCAGATGCTGATGAAAAAGTATGGCGATCAGGCGATGGCGGGCATGCATCACGGGCAGATGCAGGGGCATATGGGCAACATGCAGCATGGCGACATGGGCCATATGAACCACGGCGGTCAGTTTGATTTCCATATCGCGAATAAGATAAACGGCGTGGCGTTCGATATGAACAAGCCGATGTTCGCGGCCAGCAAAGGTCAATATGAACGCTGGGTCATCTCCGGGGTGGGCGATATGATGCTGCACCCGTTCCATATCCACGGTACGCAGTTCCGCATCCTGTCGGAGAACGGCCAGACGCCTGCGGCCCATCGTGCGGGCTGGAAAGATACCGTTCGGGTGGAAGGCAGCGTCAGCGAGGTGTTAGTGAAATTTGATCACGTCGCGCCCAAAGAGCATGCCTATATGGCGCACTGTCATCTGCTGGAACATGAAGATACCGGCATGATGTTAGGCTTTACGGTATAAGCGACGGATGGCGATGTCGGTTTTCCCGGAATCGCCATCCATCAGTAATAAGAATAATACCACTCTTATCCTTAATTTCTGAAAATAGATTAAGGCCGTATTTTTATTCCTCTTTCGGGATATACTCGCGGAATCTGACCATCAAACCTGAGGTGAAAAATGGATATTTTCCGTAAAATTGTGGCGGCTTCTTTTGCTATGTTAGTGGCGATTTCTGCTCATGCCGGAATGGACATGGAGCGTAAACACTTTCCTGAGCTGAAGTTAAGCATCGAAATTCCGCAAACGCTGACGCCTATGTCGGCGGAAATGGCGAAAATTAAATACCCGTCTGAGAATCGTCCACAGATCATTTATGGCGACGAGAGAGGTAAAGCCTCACTGGGCGTGACTGCGGGTCGCAACGCACTGCCTGCGGCGCAGCTGGATATGATGAAAGATGCGATGTTGAAAATGTTAGCTAACTACAAACCAGAGGCAGAAGCCGTTACGGTTGATGGGCATAAGGCATGGTTAGTGACTTTCCGCTCTCAGGCTGCGGATAGCGAAATTCTGAATCTGATGCTGATTACCAGTCAGGATAATAAAGCTGTGCAGGTTGCCTTTAATATGACGAAGGATTTAGTTGACCAGTATCAGGATGTCGCAAAAGCGTCATTAATGTCGCTTAAGTTTGACTAATCATTATCGCTAAATATCGATAAGCGCCCGCAAGTATTGTGGGCGTTTTGCGTTAAAAAAAGACAGCGTGGGATTTCCACGCTGTCTCTGCTCAGAACAAAATGGTTTTATTTCGCGTCGTCAGGCAAGGCGTAAGCGACAATATAATCGCCCATCTTCGTACCAAACGAGCCGTGGCCTCCGGCTGAAATTACGACATACTGTTTACCTTTCACCTCATAGGTCATCGGTGTGGCTTGTCCACCGGCTGGCAGACGCCCCTGCCACAGTTTCTCACCGTTGCTCATGTTATAGGCGCGCAGGTAGTTATCCGCCGTGGCGGCAATAAACAACACGTTGCCCGCCGTTGAGATAGGACCGCCCAGCATTGGCATCCCCATATTGAACGGTACTGGAACCGGCATCGGGAACGGCATGCTGTCCTGCGGCGTGCCAATGCGTTTTTTCCAGACTACCTCATTGGTCTTCAGATCCAGCGCGGAGATATAACCCCAGGCCGGTTGCTTACATGGCAGACCAAACGGCGACAGGAATGGGTTCAGCGTGACGCCAAACGGCACGCCATATTGCGGCTGGATACCGGATTCGGTGCCTGTGCCTTTTGCATCTTTCGGCTGTTCCATCGGATTACCCGGACCGCGTGGGATCAGCTTCGAGACGAACGGCAGCGCCATCGGGTTGGCAATCGCCACCTGACGGTTCGGATCGACCGAGATACCACCCCATTCGAACATCCCGAGGTTACCCGGGAACACCAGCGTGCCCTGCTCAGACGGCGGAGTAAAGATGCCCTCATAGCGCATCTGGTGGAACATCACGCGGCACACCAGTTGATCGAACATGGTGGCGCCCCACATATCCGCTCCGGTCAGATCTTTTTTCGGGCGGAAACTCAGTTCAGAGAACGGCTGCGTTTTGCTGACGTAATCGCCTTTCGCGGCACCCTGCGGAACCGGTTTTTCCGGTGCCGGAACGACCAGTTCACCGTTACGGCGGTCGAGGACAAAGATGTTACCGGTTTTCGCTGGCGCGTAGATAACCGGGACATTCTCACCGTTGACGGTGATATCCGCCAGCGTTGGCTGGGACGGCATGTCCATATCCCACAGATCGTGGTGGACGGTCTGATAGCTCCAGGCAAGTTTACCGGTGGTCGCGTTCAGCGCCACAATCGAGCTGGCGTAGCGTTCCTGCTCTGGCGTACGGTTACCCCCCCAGATATCCGGCGTAGTCACCCCCATCGGCAGATAGACCAGATCCAGCTTCGCGTCGTAGGCCGCCGGAGCCCAGGAGTTCGGCGAGTTAAAGGTAAAAGAGTGCTCATCGGAAGGGATTGCATTCGGGTCTTTCGCACCCGGATCGAACGCCCACAGCAGTTTGCCGTTATTGACGTCAAAACCACGGATCACGCCCGAGGTTTCGCGGGTGGAGAAGTTATCCGTTACTGAACCAGCAATCACGATCGTTTTATCGGTGATGATTGGCGGCGATGTTGGCTCATACAGACCCGGCGTGGTGTCCGGCATGTTGGTCTGCAGATTCAGAATACCTTTGTTGGCAAAGGTTTCACACAGCTTGCCGGTTTCGGCATTCACCGCAAACAGACGACCGTCGTTGACGGGCAGGATGATACGGCGCGGACAGTCGGCAACCACTTCCGGGGACGCGTTATCGGCTTTCGCTTCATGGTACGACACGCCACGGCAGGTCACATGCTGGAAGCTTGTGTTGGTATTGAGTTGCGGATCGAAATGCCACTTCTCTTTACCGGTAGCGGCATCCAGTGCGAACAGACGCTGGTGGGCGGTACAAAGATACAGCGTATCGCCAACCTTAATCGGCGTCACTTCATTGGTGATTTCACCCGGATCGTTCGGCTGCTTCAGGTCACCGGTGCGGAACACCCACGCTTCTTTCAGGTTGTGAACGTTATCGGCGTTGATCTGTTTGAGCGGCGAGAAGCGCTGGCCTTCCTGATTACGACCATACGCGGGCCAGTCATTGTCCGAAATGGCGGAGATAGGTTCGGCTGGTGTGGCGTCGGCGCTCAGCGTGCCGTTGATCTCCTGCGGATCATGAAAGCCCGCCCAGGTGAGGATCCCGCCGCTGATCAGCAGGGCCACCACCAGAGCGGCTACGGCACCGCGGGAAGGGACGAGCAGGCGATGCCAGACGAACGGTAAAATCAGCCAGATGCCGAAGAAGACCAGAATATCGCTGCGCGGCGTCAGCGCCCAAAAGTCGAACCCGACCTCCCACACGCCCCAAATCAGGGTGGCGAGGAGCAGGGCGGCGTACAGCCAGAGTGCGGAACGTTTGCTGCGCCAGAGCAATACGGCAACGCCCAGCATCACCAGTCCCGCAATCGGGTAGTACCAGGAGCCGCCAATGGCGACCAGCCAGCCTCCGCCGATCAAAAGATAAAGCCCGCATAGCGCTGCAAAGAGGGCCGTTAGCGTCACGAGTAACCGTGGCGAACGTGCGTTGTTATCTGCCATAAAAATACACCATCTCAATTTGTTAATTTTTTAGTAGCAATTAATTATAGGATTTAACATGTGTGATCGTCATCACAAAATGAGCTTTATTAAGAGATGCCGCGAATAAATACTTTTACTGGTATACTGCGTGCCTTGCGCTTAGATGCTGACTTATCAAGAGCAGGCATTGAGTGATTTGTTTTTAAATCATATGGTTAGAGATATGAAACATACTGTAGAAGTCATGATCCCCGAAGCGGAGATCAAAGCGCGTATCGCTGAACTGGGTCGTCAGATTACTGAGCGTTATAAAGACAGCGGCAGTGATATGGTGCTGGTGGGTCTGCTACGTGGCTCATTCATGTTTATGGCGGACCTGTGCCGTGAAGTGCAGGTATCTCATGAAGTCGATTTTATGACCGCCTCCAGCTACGGTAGCGGCATGTCCACCACCCGTGACGTCAAGATCCTCAAAGATCTCGATGAAGACATTCGCGGCAAGGACGTGCTGATTGTGGAAGACATTATCGACTCCGGTAACACGCTGTCGAAAGTGCGTGAAATCCTGAGCCTGCGTGAACCGAAATCTCTGGCGATTTGCACCCTGCTGGATAAACCCTCCCGCCGTGAAGTGAACGTTCCGGTCGAGTTCATCGGGTTCTCCATTCCGGATGAGTTCGTGGTGGGCTACGGTATTGATTATGCGCAGCGCTATCGTCATCTGCCGTATGTCGGCAAAGTGGTGCTGCTGGACGAATAAGCGTAAAAAAGCCGGGAAAATCCCGGCTTTGACTGGATACATCCCTGGTGTATGACCGGGGATTTTTATTTGTGATTGACGTGCTTCTGGCTGAGGTTAGACACGCCCTGACGATAACGCTGCTCCAGGGTGGCGCGACTGGTCGCGGTCACTTCCAGATCGCGCAGCAGGCCGTCGTGAATACCGTATGCCCAGCCGTGGATGGTCACTTTCTGACCCCGTTTCCAGGCTGACTGCATGATGGTGGAGTGGCCCAGGTTATACACCTGTTCCATCACGTTCAGCTCGCACAGCGTGTCCATACGGCGCTCTTGCGGCATTTCACCCAGCAATGAGCTATGTTTGAACCAGATATCACGGATATGCAGCAGCCAGTTGTCGATGAGGCCCAGTTCCGGGTTATCGACCGCAGCCTGTACGCCGCCACACCCGTAGTGACCACAGATAATAATGTGTTCAACTTCGAGGACATCAACGGCATACTGAACAACAGAGAGGCAGTTGAGGTCGGTGTGGATGACCAGGTTGGCCACATTACGGTGGACAAATAATTCGCCCGGTTCAAGACCGGTTAAACGTTCTGCGGGAACGCGACTGTCGGAACATCCAATCCATAGAAAGCGCGGTTTTTGCGCTTGCGCCAGTTTCTCAAAAAATCCGGAATCCTCTTCCACCAGCATTTTTGACCATAGTGCATTGTTGCTGATGAGTGTATCTATGTCTTTCATGGAGGTTAACGACCTGTAACCAAATAAGTGCGTTGGGCTAATATAGGGCAACTCCGGGATTATTTAAACCACATATAAAGTGTAAGTACGTAAGGTAAGTAAAAATTTATGACCATTGCACTGGAACTTCAACAACTTAAAAAAACCTATCCTGGCGGTGTTCAGGCACTGCGCGGGATAGATTTACAGGTCGAAGCGGGAGATTTTTACGCGCTTCTGGGGCCGAACGGGGCAGGCAAGTCGACCACTATCGGTATCATTAGCTCGCTGGTGAATAAATCGTCCGGGCGCGTCAGCGTCTTTGGTTACGATCTCGAAAAAGATGTCGTCAACGCCAAACGTCAACTCGGGCTGGTGCCACAGGAATTTAACTTCAACCCGTTTGAGACCGTACAGCAGATTGTGGTCAATCAGGCGGGCTACTACGGCGTGGAGCGAAAAGAGGCGGTTGAGCGCAGCGAAAAGTATTTAAAACAACTCGATCTGTGGGAAAAACGCAACGAACGTGCGCGGATGTTATCCGGCGGGATGAAGCGCCGTCTGATGATCGCCCGCGCGCTGATGCACGAGCCGAAGCTACTGATTCTCGATGAACCGACAGCGGGCGTCGATATTGAACTTCGCCGCTCAATGTGGGGATTTTTGAAGGATTTAAACGACAAAGGCACCACGATCATTCTGACCACTCACTATCTGGAAGAGGCAGAAATGCTCTGCCGCAACATCGGGATTATTCAGCACGGCGAGCTGGTCGAAAACACCTCGATGAAGAACCTGCTCTCTAAGCTCAAATCCGAAACCTTCATTCTCGATCTGGCTGCGAAAAGTCCGTTACCGCAGCTGGAGGGCTATCACTATCGGCTGGTGGATACCTCAACGCTGGAAGTGGAAGTGTTGCGTGAGCAGGGAATTAACAGCGTGTTCAGCCAGCTCAGCGCGCAGGGCATTCAGGTATTGAGTATGCGTAACAAAGCGAACCGCCTTGAAGAGCTGTTTGTGTCACTGGTTCATGAAAAACAAGGAGATCGCGCATGATGCAGCTTTACTGGGTCGCGCTGAAAAGCATCTGGGCGAAAGAAATTAACCGTTTTATGCGGATCTGGATCCAGACGCTGGTGCCGCCCGTCATCACCATGACGCTCTATTTTATTATCTTCGGCAACTTGATTGGTTCCCGCATTGGCGAGATGCACGGTTTCAGCTATATGCAGTTTATCGTGCCGGGTCTAATCATGATGGCGGTCATCACCAACGCGTATGCGAACGTGGCGTCGTCATTCTTTAGCGCCAAATTCCAGCGCAACATTGAAGAGCTGCTGGTTGCGCCGGTGCCGACACACGTGATTATCGCCGGTTTTGTCGGCGGCGGTGTGGCGCGCGGACTGTGCGTCGGGGTGCTGGTGACGGCGATTTCACTGTTCTTTGTTCCGTTCCAGGTGCATTCGTGGCTGTTTGTGGCGCTGACGCTGGTTCTGACGGCGATTCTGTTTTCACTGGCGGGGCTGTTGAACGCCGTATTTGCGAAAACCTTTGATGATATCAGCCTGATCCCGACGTTTGTCCTGACGCCGCTGACCTA
This sequence comes from Citrobacter sp. MGH 55, assembly GCF_016906145.1. Lineage (NCBI taxonomy): Bacteria > Pseudomonadati > Pseudomonadota > Gammaproteobacteria > Enterobacterales > Enterobacteriaceae > Citrobacter > Citrobacter sp. MGH 55. The sequence goes on along the minus strand of NZ_CP070239.1, from coordinate 116,400 downwards.
TCTCGGTGGGGTGTTTTACTCCCTGACGCTGCTGCCGCCGTTCTGGCAGGGCTTATCGCAACTGAACCCAATCGTCTATATGATTAGCGGCTTCCGCTACGGCTTCCTCGGCATTCACGATGTGCCGTTAGTGACTACGTTTGGCGTGCTGGTAGTCTTTATTGTGGTGTTTTATCTGCTGTGCTGGTCTTTAATCCAGCGCGGTCGCGGGTTGCGTAGCTGACCGTTTTCATCCTCTCCTCCCGGTGAGGAGAGGGTGATTGTTGACCATTGTCATCATTCTCCATTTGTCACTCTGATAAACTACTTGCCTGCTAATGAGGTGAGAAATGCTAGGCTGGGTCATAACCTGTCATGACGATAAGGCTGAGGAACTGCTGAGCCTTCTGGAAAAAAAACACGGCCCACTGGCGCAATGCCGGGCGGTGAATTTTTGGCGTGGATTGAGCGCTAACATGCTGAGTCGGATGATGTGCGACGCATTGCATGCTACGGATTCCGGTGATGGCGTCATCTTTCTGACCGACCAGCCCGGTGAGGCGCCGTTATCGCGTGGCGTCACTGCTGAGCCATAAACATCCGCAGTGTGAAGTCATTTCCGGCATTTCTGTAACGTTGCTGGAGCAAATGCTCCCAACACGAGAATCCATGAGTAGTCAGGCGTTTCGCGACCAGATAGTTGCTCTTGGTGGGCCAGAGGTGACCAGTCTTTGGCATCAGCAACAGAAAAATCCTCCCTTTGTTCTGCTGCACGATTTGTATGAGTATTGATCATTCTTATTAATGAGGTGAATTGATACAATCGCTGCGTTGTTTCTTGCCCCGGTTATGGTTAATGATGAAATATCTGTTTCTGCTGCTGCTGTCCCTCTCTACAGTCGTCAGTGCGGCGTTGCCTGCTCGCTATATGCAAACCACTGAAGATGCGGCTATTTGGGCGCAAATAGGCGATGACATGGTGACCGTGGGAAATATTCGCGCCGGACAGATTATTTCTGTCATTCCGGTCGCGGCGGATTATTACGAATTCAAATTCGGCTTCGGTACCGGGTTTATTGACAAAGGCCATCTGGAACCGGTGCAGGGTAAACAACGCGTTGAGGACAGCCTCGGCGATCTTAATAAACCGCTCAGCAATCAGAATCTGATCACCTGGCAAGCCACTCCCGTTTATAACGCACCGAATATTGGTAGTGCGCCGTTTGGCATACTGGCGGATAATCTGCGTTATCCCATCATCAGTAAACTGAAAGACCGGCTGAATCAAACCTGGTATCAGATTCGCATTGGCGACCGGCTGGCCTGGATAAGCGCCCTCGATGCCCAGGAAGACCGTGGATTGCCTGTGCTGACCTATCACCATATTCTGCGCGATGAAGAGAACACCCGTTTTCGTCATACCTCCACCACCACGTCAGTTCGCGCCTTCAGCAACCAGATGACCTGGCTGCGCGATCGCGGATACCGTACGCTGACGATGGCGCAACTGGAAGGCTATGTGCGTAACAACATGAATCTGCCCGCGCGAGCGGTGGTGATTACCTTTGATGACGGCCTGAAGTCAGTGAGTCGTTATGCTTATCCGGTGCTGAAGCAGTATGGGATGAAGGCCACGGCGTTTATTATCTCGTCGCGAATTAAAGTTCGCCCACAAAAATGGGACCCCAAATCGCTGCAGTTTATGAGTATTTCAGAGCTTAATAGTATCCGCGACGTGTTTGACTTTCAGTCCCATACGCACTTTTTACATCGGGTCGACGGCTATCACCGGCCAATCCTGCTCAGCCGCAGCCATCACAATATTCTGTTTGATTTTGCACGCTCCCGGCGTGCGCTGGCCCCGTTTAATCCCCATGTCCTTTATCTTTCGTATCCGTTTGGCGGTTATAACGCGACGGCCGTAAAAGCCGCGGAAGAGGCTGGATTTCACCTGGCGGTGACTACGATGAAAGGGAAGGTGAAGCCGGGGGATAATCCGTTTTTACTGAAACGCCTGTATATCTTAAGAACGGATTCGCTGGAGACGATGTCGCGGCTGATCAGCAATCAGCCGCAGGGGTAGTTCGTTTACGCAACCTGAACCGGAATGGCTTTTGCGGTGCGTTTCATTTCATTATCGCCTTCGAAGTAAGCGACCTTTGGCTGCCAGCGGCGCGCTTCTTCGTCAGACATGGTCACGAAGCTGGCGATGATCACAATGTCGCCCACGCTGGCACAGTGTGCCGCTGCGCCGTTGACGGAGATGATTCTGGAACCGCGCTCGGCGGCAATCGCATAGGTGGAAAAGCGTTTACCGTTGCTCACGTTCCAGATATCGATGGCTTCATTTTCCAGAATCCCGGCGGCATCCAGAAAATCCTGATCGATGGCGCAGGAACCTTCATAGTGCAGGTCCGCCTGAGTTACTTTCACGCGGTGGAGTTTGCCCTGCAGCATAGTGCGAATCATAACGTCTACCTTAAACTCGTATCGATAACGAAGCAGGTCGAAACCTGCTTTGAGAAATTTCTCAGGCAGTATTGCCCGATTTTTAACCCCTGTCTACTGGGTTAATGCAACCGTCTGATTGTCAATTAACCGTGCCTGGCCAAGCCATGCGGCAACCAGAATCACCGCACGCTGGCTGCTTTCGGTTAGCTCAAGCAGCGTGTCAGCATCGCGGATCTGAATGTCATCGGGGCGGAAACCTTTTTCCGTCAGCTCCTGTTCAGCGATGGCAATAATCTCTTCCAGTTCACGCTCGCCGGCCTGCAGTTTCTCCGCGATGCGGCCCATCACTTTGTACAAACCTGGGGCGATTTTGCGTTGTTCGGCCGTCAGATAACCGTTACGCGAACTCAGGGCTAAACCGTCTTTGGCGCGAATAATCGGCACGCCGACGATCTCGATGTCGTAGCCCATGTCGGCAACCATTTTGCGGATCAGCGCCAGTTGCTGGAAGTCTTTCTCGCCAAAGCAGGCGACGTCCGGTTGTACCAGATTGAACAACTTGCTGACGATGGTTGAAACCCCACGGAAATGGCCCGGGCGGCTGGCGCCTTCCAGCATCGTCGAAAGGCCGGGGACATCCACATAGGTCTGCCCGTCGGTGCCCTGAGGATAGATTTGGTCCGGTGCGGGAGCAAAGACGAAATCCACCTTACGCTTGTTCAGTTTTTCGCAGTCTTCCTGCAGCGTGCGAGGGTAGCGCACCAGATCGTCCGGACGGTCAAACTGCATTGGGTTGACGAAAATACTCACCACCACGATGTCCGCACGGGCTTTGGCTTCATCCACCAGCTTCATGTGACCATCATGCAGGTTGCCCATCGTCGGCACCAGCGCAATGCGCTTCCCTTCCTGACGGGCTCTGCGGATATGCTGGCGCAGCAGCGGCAGGGTTTCAATAATCAGCACAACAAGACTCCTTAATGGAAACTGTGTTCTTCGCCCGGATAGACGCCGGACTCAACCTCGGCAATATACTGCCGTACCGCGGCGCGCATGTCGCCTGCTTGCGTAAGGAAATTTTTGGCAAATTTCGGAATATGGCCGCCGGTGATGCCAAAGGCGTCGTGCATGACTAAAATTTGTCCGTCGGTCACGTTGCCGGCACCGATACCGATAACCGGAATGGAGAGCGCCTCCGTCACGCGTTTGGCCAGTTCAACCGGGACGCATTCCAGCACGATGAGCTGCGCGCCTGCGGCTTCCAGCGCCAGGGCATCGTCCAGCAAAACCTGTCCGGCATCGCCACGGCCCTGAATTTTATAGCCGCCGAAAATATTGACCGACTGTGGCGTCAGGCCCAGGTGTCCGCAGACGGGGACCGCGCGCTCGGTGAGCATTTTCACGGTCTCCACCAGCCAGGCGCCACCTTCAATCTTGACCATGTTCGCGCCCGCGCGCATGACGGTGGCCGAATTTTCAAAGGCCTGTTCCGGCGTCGCGTAAGCCATAAACGGCAGATCGGCGAGCAGCAGGCAATTCGGCGCGCCGCGACGCACCGCCTGCGTATGGTAAGCGATATCCTCAACCGTCACCGGCAGGGTGGAGTCATGCCCCTGTACTGTCATCCCCAGGGAATCCCCGACCAGCATCACATTGATCCCTTCGTCGGCAAACAGTCTGGCGAAACTGTAGTCATAAGCAGTAATGGTGGCGAAGCGTTTTTTCTCTTGTTTGCACTTCTGCAACAGCGAGAGGGTGGTCGGTTTCATAACATTTCCTGATGGTGAACGTCATATTTACCGGCATTCTAACAGTCACATTCAGGGGGGCAATTGTTTTAAGCAACTGTTTGCGCGAAAGCAATAAACAGGAAATGAGGTGAGGGCCATTACCAGTGTGCGGGTTTTTCTGCACCAAGATGAGTGAGTCTCTGTTGCAGTGAGGTACCGTCAGGGAAGTGCAGGTCAGGGGCGATTTCGAACAGCGGCCAGAGCATAAAACCGCGATTTTTCATATCGTAATGCGGCACGGTCAGGCGTTCGCTGTTGATGACGCGATCGCCAAACAGCATGATATCCAGGTCTAACGTGCGCGGTCCCCAGCGTTCGGCCTTGCGTACCCGGCCCTGCTGGAGTTCGATGCGCTGGGTGTGGTCGAGCAGGGCTTCTGGTTCGAGCGTTGTTTCCAGCGCCACGGCGGCGTTCAGGTAATCGGGCTGATCCTGCGGGCCCAGCGGCGGGGTTCGATAAAAAGAAGAGATGGCGACAATCTGGCTTTCGGGGATCTCGCCTATCGCGTTGACGGCAGCATTGACCTGCTCCAGAGGAGAGGCCAGATTACTGCCCAGTGCGATATAAACGAGGGTCATGCCGTTCCTTCACGACGCGGCGCACGCTTGCGCGGACGACGGTGACGACGGCGCGGCGATGGATCTTCATCCAGCTCGTTCAGCATGCCTTTCTGCTCGGGTGGCGCAGAAACCTGGAATTCTCCCCACCACTGCGCCAGACGCTGCAGTTCGGCATTGTTTTCCACTTCAGCACGCAGAGCGAGTAAATCATATGCGGCGCGGAATTTCGGATGCTCCATCAGCTTCCACGCGCGTTTACCCTGACGACGAGACATGCGCAGCTGTAGCTGCCAGATATCGCGGGTCAGCGACGTGAGGCGTTTCGGGATTGCCAGCGAACGGCAGGCTTCATCGAGCACTTCATTCATTGCCAGCGCAAACGCGTCATAGTAGGCCAGACCGCTTTCCTGGGCGATTTTCTGCGCCATTTCCAGCAGCGGATACCAGAACATCGCGGCAAACAGGAAGGCCGGGTTAACGCGCATATCGTTATGAATGCGGTTATCGGTATTTTTCAGTACCTGCGCGATGATACGTTCCATTGCGCTGTCACCATTCTCGGTGAAATAGCGCGTAATGGTCGGGAACAATGGCTGGAACAGGCTGTATTCGCGCAGCTTTTTATAAGTTTCATAGCCGTAGCCCGCCTGTAGCAGCTTCAGCGCCTCTTCAAACAGACGCGCAGGCGGGATATCGTTGAGTAGTGTGGCCAGGCGCGGGATCGGCTCTGCCGTTTCCGGGCTGATCTTCATATCGAGCTTGGCTGCGAAACGCACGGCGCGCAGCATCCGCACCGGATCTTCGCGATAGCGGGTTTCCGGATTGCCGATCAGGCGAATCACGCCATCTTCCAGATCCTGCATGCCGCCGACATAGTCGCGAACGGTGAAATCGGCGACGCTGTAATAAAGGCTGTTAATGGTGAAATCACGGCGCTGGGCGTCTTCTTCGATGGAGCCGAAAATGTTGTCGCGCAGCAGCATGCCGTTTTGTCCGCGCTGGGACGTGGTGCGGTCGCTTTCGCTGCCTTCGTGGTGACCTCGAAAGGTGGCGACTTCAATAATCTCAGGGCCAAACATGACGTGCGCCAGACGGAAACGGCGGCCAACAAGACGGCAATTGCGGAACAGCTTGCGCACCTGGTCCGGCGTCGCATTGGTTGTGACGTCAAAATCTTTCGGTTTTTTGCCGAGCAGAAGGTCGCGGACGCCACCGCCAACCAGCCAGGCTTCATATCCCGCTTTATTCAGCCTGTACATTACCTTCAGGGCATTTTCACTGATATCTTTGCGTGAAATAGCGTGCTGCTCGCGCGGGATGACCGTCATACGCGGACGGGCGACGGCAATTTCGGCCTCGCTCTCCTCGCGGCTTAGCACCTTGCGGCAAAAATTAGCGACTCGGGTAAAAATAGTGCACCTCGGTAGTGTCAAACAATATTCAGAATTCAGTTCAAATCGTTGGCTGTGTAAAAATAGCGGCTAATCATAGCTCAGCACGACGTATTTGAGAATGCCGGATTTACAATCGCCGATTCAGGTATCGTCGAAAGCGTCCAGTTTGCCACGGCGGATGCCAGGATCTCATCGACGAACATCTCCTGCCACGGCAAATCGCTCTGTTGCCCGAGAAAGCGTAGCGCGTCGATTAGAACAGGGCGTGGATCGCCGTGCGGCAAGGCAGGGGCATGATTCTGTTTGGAAAGTTTAGCGCCTTGTTCATTGAGCGCCAGCGGTAGATGAATATAGTCGGGAGGCGTCCAGCCGAACTGCTGGTACAGTGAAATTTGTCGCACCGTCGGTTCGATCAAATCGGCGCCGCGCACGATTTCGCTGACTCCCTGAAAATGGTCATCCACCACCACCGCCAGGTTATAGGCGAACAGTCCATCACGGCGATGGATAATAAAATCCTCTCTCGCCAGTCGTTCGTCAGCCTGAATGTCTCCGCGCAGCCGATCGTGAAAACGGGTGACAGGATGCCGCTGTTTAATCCGCACCGCCGCCTGTTCCGGCCCGTGGTGTAACTCACGGCAATGACCATCATAAATTCCGCCAATGCTCTGGATCCGCGCACGGGTACAGGTGCAGTAGTAGCTCAGCCCCCGGTCGTATAACCAGGCGAGCGCTTCGCGGTAGGCGTCATGGCGTTGTGACTGCCATAAAATGTCGCCATCCCAGTGCAGGCCGTAATGTTCCAGTTGACGCAGAATAGTGTCAGCGGCACCGGGAACTTCACGAGGGGGATCAATATCTTCTATACGTACTCGCCATACTCCCTGACGGGCGCGAGCCTGTAAGTAGCTGCCCAGCGCAGCAATGAGGGAGCCAAAATGCAGTTCACCGGAAGGCGATGGAGCGAATCGGCCAATGTAGTGTGAGTCAGTCATCTTTGTGTAAAAATGAACAGGCGGGGAAAGCCCCGCCTGTTGTAAACGTTTCAAACGCCAGGCCTTAGCCCGCCATCTGTTTTTCGCGAATTTCAGCCAGCGTTTTGCAGTCGATGCACAGATCGGCTGTTGGACGCGCTTCCAGGCGACGAATACCAATTTCCACACCGCAGGATTCGCAGTAGCCGAAATCTTCGTCTTCAACCTTTTTCAGCGTTTTCTCGATCTTTTTGATCAGTTTGCGCTCACGGTCACGGTTACGCAGTTCGAGGCTGAACTCTTCTTCCTGTGCGGCACGGTCTACCGGGTCCGGGAAGTTGGCAGCTTCATCCTGCATATGAGTAACGGTGCGATCGACTTCATCCCTAAGTTGATTACGCCATGCTTCAAGAATACGCCTGAAGTGCGACAGCTGGGCTTCGTTCATATACTCTTCGCCCGGTTTCTCCTGGTACGGCTCCACCCCAGCGATGGCGAGAATACTCAGGGACGATGTTTTACGGTTTTGCCCTTCTTGCATGTTGCTTCTCCTTAACACGCACTATCGATCCCCATGTTCGGGGGAAAAATCAGGTCGCTATAAATAGCAGATGCTTTTCCGGATAGCAATTAACTAAACGTAACACTTGACAACCCTGTGAGGAAAAGCGTATTTGCGCACGCGACCAGAATACTAAATAACCAATTGTTTACAACACTATAAAGTGACAGTTAATGGCTCTATCAGAGTCATACTATCGGCAGAAAGTTCCGCTTTATAAACCAGAATTTCTACCCCCTTACGCTGTGCTTCGAACAATAGTTGCGCATATTTCGCGTCAATATGGCGCGCGGGTGAAAACCGTGTAATGGCGGAGTGCAGGACGGCAAAGAAAATCACTGCGCGTTTGCCCTCAGCCGCTACGCTCATCAGTTCCCGAAGATGTTTCTGACCTCGTTCAGTGATGGCATCGGGAAAATAACCAAAATCCTTTTCCGCTAACGTTACCGATTTCACTTCAATATAGCAGTCAGGCCGCGAATCTGCCTGTAACATAAAATCAATGCGGCTCCGTTCGGCGCCGTATTTTACTTCGCTTCTCAGCGTGGAATAACCTGAAAGTTCTGAAACTCGCCCCTGTTCAATGGCCTCTTTCGTCAGCCTGTTAGCCCATAACGTATTCACACAAATTAACGCGCCCGTCTGGGTTTGCGTTAATTCCCAGGTGTGCGGATATTTGCGTTTACTATTCTCCGACGTCGAATACCAGACCGTATCACCGGGCGTTGCACACCCGGTCATCGCCCCGGTGTTAGGGCAGTGTAGCGTGAGTTCAGTCCCGTCAGGTGTGATCACATCGGCTAAAAAGCGTTTATACCGCTGAACCAGCGTCGCGCGCTGGAGAGAAGGAGTAAATTGCATCGCGCATTTCCTTAATTAGTCAGTGAGCGTCCAGCGCTGAAGTTCCGTATAACGCGTGCGACCGCGTGCAAAGGTCGAGGCATAGAGGGCAAATTCTGTCACCGGAAAGGACCAGAAAAAGCCCGGCGGCGGGATCGCCACCGCATGGCTTGCATCGCGCAGTAGCGTGACGTGAGGGTGAAACGGCTGCGGACTCTGATAACAACCGCTGCGCGCCGCCTGGGCTCGCAGCATATTGGCCAGTTGCAGCAGCCCACGTGGGGACTGACGCGTCCCCAGCCAGACCACACGAGAGCGTAACCACTGCCCGGCATCATCGAGATTGAGCGTAAAACCGGGCTGGCGAATGCGCCCGGCAAGGGCGATCAGCGCCTGTTGTTTGTCTGCGCTCACATCGCCTAAAAACGCCAGCGTTAAATGCAGATTTTCGGCCGCGACCGGTCGCCCCGCTTCAGGGGGGAAATGCGCCGCTCGCCACTGTATTATCTCTTCGCGCACGGTGGTGGGGAGTTCGAGGGCAAAAAACAGCCGTTTCGGCTCAGACATCTTAGGTACTCGGTTATGAATTAACGCGATGCTACAATGCGGCGCGAAGAATGTTAACCCTCTGGAGCCATTTGTGACGTCGTTACCTGTTGCCGCTGTACTGCCTGAATTGCTTACCGCCCTGGATTCTGCGCCGCAGGTTCTGCTGAGCGCGCCGACGGGTGCCGGTAAGTCAACCTGGTTGCCGCTACAGTTTCTGGCACATAAAGGGTTCGAAGGGCGGATTATCCTGCTGGAACCGCGTCGTCTGGCGGCACGAAACGTGGCGCAAAGGCTTGCGGAACTGCTCAATGAAAAGCCCGGTGAGACGGTCGGTTACCGGATGCGGGCACAATCCTGCGTCGGGCCAGCAACACGGCTTGAGGTGGTTACCGAAGGGGTTCTGACGCGTATGATCCAGCGTGATCCGGAACTCAGTGGCGTTGGGCTGGTGATCCTCGATGAATTTCACGAACGCAGTTTGCAGGCGGATCTCGCGCTGGCGCTGCTGCTGGATGTGCAGCAAGGGCTGCGCGACGATCTCAAACTACTGATCATGTCCGCTACGCTGGATAACGATCGCCTGCAACAGTGCCTGCCGGATGCGCCGGTGATCGTTTCCGAAGGGCGCGCCTTTCCCGTTGAGCGGCGTTATCAACCGCTGGCGTCGCAATTGCGTTTCGACGAAGCCGTGGCGGTCGCCTGCGCCGAGCTGCTGCGCAAAGAGCCCGGCTCGCTGCTGCTGTTTTTACCTGGTGTCGGAGAGATTTTGCGCGTACAGGAGCAATTAAGTACGCGAGTCGGCAGCGATGTGCTGCTGTGTCCGCTGTATGGCGCGCTGTCGCTCAACGATCAGCGCAAAGCGATTTTGCCGGCCCCGGACGGGATGCGCAAAGTTGTGTTGGCAACCAATATTGCGGAAACCAGTCTGACCATTGAGGGGATTCGACTGGTAGTGGATTGCGCGCAGGAGCGGGTGGCGCGGTTTGATGCGCGAACCGGGTTGACCCGGCTTATTACTCAGCGCATTAGCCTGGCCTCAATGACCCAGCGCGCCGGGCGTGCCGGGCGTCTGGAGCCGGGGATTTGTCTGCATCTGCTGGCGAAAGAACAGGCGGAACGCGCGGCAGCGCAGGGGGAACCTGAGATGTTGCACAGCGATCTCTCCGGTTTGCTGATGGAGTTGTTGCAGTGGGGATGTCGCGCTCCCGCGCAACTTACCTGGCTGGATCTGCCGCCCGCCGTCAACGTACAGGCGGCGAAACGATTACTGCACATGCTGGGCGCGCTGGATGGCGAGCAGCTCAGTGCGATAGGGCAAAAAATGGCGGCGTTGGGTAACGATCCGCGCCTGGCTGCGATGCTAGTCAGTGCTGCCACGCCCGACGATGCAGCTACGGCAGCAAAGCTGGCAGCCATTCTTGAGGAGCCGCCGCGGATGGGCAATACCGATCTGGGAGTGGCGTTTTCCCGCCATCAGCCTGCCTGGCAGCAGCGCAGTCAGCAACTTCTCAAACGTCTGAATGTTCGTAACGGCGAAGCGGATGCGTCGCGCATCGCCCCACTGCTGGCCCAGGCCTTTGCCGATCGCATCGCGCGTCGACGCAGCCAGGACGGGCGTTATCAACTGGCGAACGGTATGGGCGCGGCGCTGGATGTCGATGATGCGCTGGGGCGGCACGAATGGTTGATTGCGCCTCTGTTGCTGCAGGGGAGCGCGTCGCCGGATGCGCGGATCCTGCTGGCGCTGCCGCTCGATATCGACGCGCTTATCTCGCGTTGTCCTGAACTGCTACAGCAGTCTGATACCATTGAGTGGGATGAGGCGCAGGGGACGCTGAAAGCCTGGCGTAGAATGCGGATAGGCGAACTGACGGTTAAAGTCCAGCCGCTGGCAAAACCGTCTGAAGACGAGTTGCATCTGGCGATGCTTAACGGTATCCGCGATAAAGGCCTGAGCGTGCTCAACTGGACGCCTGCGGCAGAACAACTGCGGTTACGTTTGCATTGTGCGGCGAAATGGCTGCCGGAGTATGACTGGCCTGCGGTGGACGACAGGACATTGCTGGCCACGCTGGAGAACTGGCTGCTGCCGCATATGAGCGGCGTGCATTCGCTGCGCGGCCTGAAATCGTTGGATGTTCACCAGGCATTGAGCGGATTACTGGATTATTCCCTGCAGCAACGTCTGGTGAGTTCGTTACCCACACATTACACTGTGCCGACGGGAAGTCGGATAGCCATTCGTTATCACGAAGATAACCCGCCGGCGCTGGCGGTCAGAATGCAGGAGATGTTTGGCGAGGCCAAAACGCCGACTATTGCGGAGGGCCGCGTGCCACTGGTGCTGGAGCTCTTATCCCCCGCGCAGCGACCGTTGCAGATTACTCAGGATTTGGCCGCGTTCTGGCAAGGGTCGTATCGCGACGTGCAAAAAGAGATGAAAGGGCGCTACCCCAAACATGTCTGGCCGGACGATCCGGCGAATACGGCGCCGACGCGGCGAACCAAAAAGTATTCGTAGGCCGGATAAGGCGTTTATGCCGCATCCGGCAAAAGAGCAGTAAAATTGAGAGATTTCTTCTTCTGTCTTCTGACGGAAGAACAGAGAATCAGGCCTTTGCGCCTGAATGTTGCGGAGAAAAAGCATGGCCGGGAATGACCGCGAGCCAATTGGACGCAAAGGGAAACCCACGCGTCCGGTGAAACAAAAGGTGAGCCGTCGCCAACTCAGAGATGATGAGTACGACGACGAATATGATGATGACTATGAGGATGAAGAACCGATGCCGCGTAAAGGTAAAGGCAAAGGGCGTAAGCCTCGTGGTAAGCGCGGCTGGTTGTGGCTGCTGCTGAAAATTGCGATTGTTTTTGCGGTACTGCTTGCCATTTACGGCGTCTATCTGGATCAAAAAATCCGTAGCCGTATCGATGGCAAGGTCTGGCAGTTGCCGGCGGCGGTATATGGCCGGATGGTCAACCTTGAGCCGGAAATGTCGGTCAGCAAAAACGAAATGGTTAAACTGCTGGAAGCCACCCAGTACCGTCAGGTCAGCAAAATGACGCGTCCTGGCGAGTTTACCGTGCAGGCGAACAGTATTGAGATGATCCGCCGTCCGTTTGATTTCCCGGACAGCAAGGAGGGTCAGGTGCGCGCGCGTCTGACGTTCGATGGCGGCCGCCTGGATACCATTGTCAACATGGACAACAACCGCCAGTTCGGTTTCTTCCGTCTCGATCCGCGTTTGATTACCATGCTGTCGTCGCCAAACGGTGAACAGCGTCTGTTTGTCCCGCGTAGCGGCTTCCCGGATCTGCTGGTGGATACGCTGCTGGCGACGGAAGACCGTCATTTCTATGAACATGACGGGGTGAGTCTGTACTCCATCGGTCGCGCCGTGCTGGCAAACCTGACCGCCGGACGCACGGTACAGGGGGCAAGTACCCTGACCCAACAACTGGTGAAAAACCTGTTCCTCTCCAGCGAACGTTCGTACTGGCGTAAGGCTAACGAAGCCTATATGGCGCTGCTGATGGATGCGCGCTACAGCAAAGATCGTATTCTTGAGCTGTATATGAACGAGGTGTATCTCGGTCAGAGCGGTGATAATGAGATCCGTGGCTTCCCGCTGGCGAGCCTGTACTACTTTGGTCGTCCGGTAGAGGAACTGAGCCTTGATCAGCAGGCGCTGCTGGTAGGGATGGTGAAAGGGGCCTCAATCTACAACCCCTGGCGCAACCCGAAACTGGCGCTTGAACGTCGTAACCTGGTGCTGCGCCTGCTGCAACAACAACAGGTGATCGATCAAGAACTGTACGACATGCTGAGCGCGCGTCCGTTAGGCGTGCAACCGCGCGGTGGGGTGATCTCACCACAGCCGGCGTTTATGCAGATGGTGCGTCAGGAGTTGCAGGCGAAGCTGGGTGATAAAGTAAAAGATCTCTCCGGCGTGAAGATCTTCACCACCTTTGACTCTGTCGCCCAGGATGCCGCTGAGAAAGCCGCCGTTGATGGCATTCCGGAACTGAAGAAACAGCGCAAACTGAGCGATCTGGAAACGGCGATTGTAGTGGTAGACCGCTTCAGTGGCGAAGTCCGCGCTATGGTCGGCGGCGCTGAGCCGCAGTTTGCAGGCTATAACCGCGCGATGCAGGCACGTCGCTCGATTGGTTCACTGGCCAAACCGGCAACCTATCTGACCGCGCTGAGCCAGCCGAAAATCTATCGCCTGAACACCTGGATTGCCGATGCGCCGATTGCGCTGCGTCAACCAAACGGCCAGGTGTGGTCGCCGCAGAACGATGACCGTCGCTACAGCGAAAGCGGAAAAGTGATGCTGGTGGATGCGTTGACGCGTTCTATGAACGTGCCGACGGTCAATCTGGGGATGGCGCTTGGCTTGCCGGCTGTCACCGACACCTGGCTGAAGCTGGGCGTGCCGAAAGAGCAGTTGCATCCGGTTCCGGCTATGCTGCTGGGGGCACTGAACCTGACGCCGATCGAAGTGGCACAGGCGTTCCAGACGATCGCCAGCGGCGGTAATCGTGCGCCGCTTTCCGCGCTGCGTTCGGTCATCGCTGAAGACGGCACTGTGCTGTATCAGAGCTTCCCGCAGGCGGAGCGTGCCGTTCCGGCGCAGGCCGCCTATATGACGCTGTGGACGATGCAGCAGGTGGTGCAGCGTGGTACTGGTCGTCAGCTGGGCGCGAAGTACCCGAATTTGCATCTGGCGGGTAAAACCGGGACCACCAACAACAACGTCGACACCTGGTTTGCCGGTATTGACGGCAGTCAGGTGACCATCACCTGGGTGGGTCGCGATAACAACCAGCCGACGAAGCTGTACGGGGCGAGCGGGGCGATGTCGATTTATCAGCGCTATCTGGCTAACCAGACGCCAACGCCGCTCACGCTGACGCCACCGGAAGATATTGCGGAGATGGGCGTCGACTATGACGGCAACTTTGTCTGCAGTGGCGGTATGCGCACGTTGCCAGTCTGGACCTCCGATCCCGACTCGCTCTGCCAGCAGGGCGAAATGATGCAGCAGCCGACCGGGAACCCGTTCGATCAATCTTCTCAGCCACAGCAACCGCAGCAACAGCCGCCGAAGGAAGAGAAGAAAGACAGCGATGGCGTGGCGGGATGGATTAAGGATATGTTTGGCGGTAACTAACCGTCGTGCCGGATGGCGCTTCGCTTATCCGGCCTACTGGGCTCATGCAGTTATTGAGTTGGTAGGCCGGATAAGGGGTTTTCGCCGCCGTCCGGCAATGGCTTCACAGAAACATTTCCGGCTTCTTTTTAACCCTTTCTTTTCATCTGGATATTTCTTAACCCCTCAGTTTTGGTAGGGACGCGTATCGCTTGCTATCGCGGCCGCGTTTCGAATATTATTCTGCCGTCATAATAATAATTCTCGTTTACGTTATCATTCACTTTCCATCAGAGATATACCAATGGCGCGTCAAAAAACTGCTCAGCCAAAACACTCGCTGCGTAAAATTGCAGTCGTAGTAGCCACAGCGGTTAGCGGCATGTCTGTCTATGCACAGGCGGCGGTTGAACCGAAAAAAGAAGACACTATCACCGTCACTGCGGCTCCTGCTCCGCAGGAAAGTGCATGGGGACCGGCGGCAACCATCGCGGCACGCCAGTCAGCCACCGCGACCAAAACGGATACCCCGATTCAGAAAGTTCCCCAGTCTATTTCTGTGGTGACTGCCGAAGAGATGGCGCTACACCAGCCGAAGTCCGTGAAAGAGGCGCTCAGCTATACCCCAGGCGTTGCCGTGGGCACGCGTGGCGCATCTAACACCTATGACTACCTGATCATTCGCGGTTTCGCTGCCGACGGCCAAAGCCAGAATAACTATCTGAATGGCCTGAAGATGCAGGGGAACTTTTACAACGATGCGGTGATTGATCCTTATATGCTGGAACGCGCGGAAGTGATGCGTGGGCCGGTTTCTGTTCTGTACGGTAAGAGCAACCCAGGCGGTTTGTTGAACATGGTCAGCAAGCGTCCAACCACCGAGCCGCTGAAAGAAGTTCAGTTTAAAATGGGCACTAACAGCCTGTTCCAGACCGGTTTTGACTTCAGCGATGCGCTGGATGACGACGGCGTTTACTCTTATCGCTTAACGGGTCTGGCCCGCTCGGCGAATGCGCAGCAGCAGGGGGCGGAAGAACAGCGTTATGCTATTGCGCCGTCCTTTAGCTGGCGTCCGGATGACAAAACCAACTTCACGTTCCTGTCCTACTTCCAGAACGAACCTGAGACCGGTTACTACGGCTGGTTGCCGAAAGAGGGGACTGTCAGCACGCTGCCGAACGGTAAGCGTCTGTCGACCGACTTCAACGAAGGCGCGAAAAACAATACCTACTCTCGTAATGAGAAGATGGTCGGTTATAGCTTCGACCACGAATTCAACGATACGTTTACCGTGCGTCAGAACCTGCGTTACGCGGAAAACAAAGTGTCGCAGAACAGTGTCTACGGTTACGGCATGTGTTCCGATCCGCTCTATTCGAGCAACCCGAGCACCAGCCCTTGCGCCAGCGTACCGCAGTCACAGTGGGGTCATACGCTGACCCGTCAGTACGTGGATGATAACGAAAAACTGCAGAACTTCTCTGTGGATACCCAACTGCAAAGCAAGTTTGCGACCGGTTCTCTGGATCACACCCTGCTGACCGGCGTTGATTTTATGCGTATGCGTAACGACATCGACTCCTGGTTTGGCTGGGCTGGTTCAGTTGCGCCATCTGACATCTACAACCTTGATCGCAGTGATTTCGACTTCGGATCCCATCCAGGGCCTGGCGCCGCCTATCGCGTGCTGAATAAGCAGAAGCAGACCGGCGTGTACGCCCAGGATCAGATGCAGTGGGATAAAGTGCTGGTGACGTTGGGCGGACGTTATGACTGGGCGCAGCAGGATACTCTGGATCGTGAAGCGAATACTCAGCACTCGCGTAATGATAACGAGTTTACCTGGCGCGGCGGCGTAAACTACCTGTTCGACAACGGCGTGACTCCGTATTTCAGCTACAGCGAGTCGTTCGAACCGGCTTCTACCGTGGGCGCGAACGGCAGCATCTTTGCGCCGTCTAAAGGCAAGCAGTACGAAGCGGGCGTGAAATATGTCCCGAACGATCGTCCGATCGTGATCACCGGTGCGGTCTATCAGTTGACCAAAACCAACAACCTGATGGCCGATCCTAACGGTTCGTTCTTCTCGGTTGAAGGCGGTGAGATTCGTTCACGCGGCGTTGAAGTGGAAGCAAAAGCGGCGCTGTCTGCCAGCGTTAACGTGGTCGGTTCCTACACTTATACGGATGCGGAATACACCACCGACACCAACTACAAAGGCAACACCCCGGCGCAGGTGCCAAAACATATGGCGTCGCTGTGGGGGGATTACACGATGTTTGACGGCCCGCTTTCCGGTCTGACTCTGGGCACCGGCGTTCGCTATACCAGCTCCAGCTATGGCGATCCGGCTAACTCCTTTAAAGTCGGCAGCTACACCCTGGTGGATGCGCTGGTTCGGTACGATCTGGCACGCCTTGGCATGGCAGGTTCCAACGTCGCGCTGCATGTCAACAACCTGTTTGACCGCGAATACGTCGCCAGCTGCTTTAACACCTATGGCTGCTTCTGGGGCGCGGAACGTCAGGTCGTTGCTACCGCAACCTTCCGTTTCTAATTTTTCTTTGGGCACGCATTGCGTGCCCGCTTTACAAGTTGGCCGCTATGCAGGAACAGACTCATCATCCCGATACCACGTTTGCACTGCGTGATGTCTCCTTTCGCGTGCCAGGTCGCACGCTTCTGCACCCTCTGTCGTTAACTTTTCCCGTCGGTAAAGTGACTGGCCTGATTGGTCACAATGGTTCAGGTAAATCCACGTTGTTAAAAATGTTGGGTCGCCATCAGCCGCCGTCAGAAGGGGATATCCTGCTCGATGCGCAACCGCTGAACAGTTGGAACAGCAAAGCGTTTGCCCGTAAGGTGGCGTATTTACCGCAGCAGTTGCCGCAGGCGGAAGGGATGACCGTACGTGAACTGGTGGCGATTGGTCGCTATCCGTGGCACGGGGCGCTGGGTCGTTTTGGCGTCGCGGACAGAGAAAAAGTGGAAGAGGCGATCGCGCTGGTAGGGTTAAAACCCCTGGCGCATCGTCTGGTCGACAGTCTTTCCGGCGGTGAACGTCAGCGCGCGTGGATTGCGATGCTGGTGGCGCAGGACAGTCGCTGTCTGCTGCTCGATGAACCCACCTCGGCGCTGGATATTGCCCACCAGGTGGATGTGCTGGCGCTGGTTCATCGACTCAGCCAGGAGCGTGGCCTGACGGTGATCGCTGTGCTGCATGATATCAACATGGCTGCCCGCTACTGTGACTACTTAGTCGCCTTGCGCGGGGGCGAAATGATTGCCCAGGGAACGCCCGCCGACCTAATGCGTAGCGAAACCCTGGAACGTATTTATGGCATCCCGATGGGGATCCTGCCGCATCCGGCAGGCGCTGCACCTGTGAGTTTTGTGTATTGATGAGCGGCTTACACCACATAACACGTCGTCGTTTATTAACGGCGATGGCACTTTCCCCGCTGCTCTGGCAGATGAAACCGGCGCGCGCGGCCGCTGTCGATCCACATCGTATCGTGGCGCTGGAGTGGCTGCCGGTTGAGCTGTTGCTGGCGCTTGGCGTGACGCCCTATGGCGTGGCAGATATTCCTAACTACCGCCTGTGGGTGAATGAGCCGCCGCTGCCTGCGTCGGTGATTGATGTCGGATTACGCACCGAGCCGAACCTTGAGCTGCTGACCGAAATGAAACCCTCCTATATGTTCTGGTCGACAGGGTACGGCCCTTCTCCCGAAACGCTGGCGCGAATTGCGCCCGGACGTGGCTTCAACTTCAGCGATGGCAAACAGCCCTTAGCCGTGGCGCGTCGATCTCTGATCGATATGGCGCAGATGCTGAATCTGGAATCTGCAGCTGAGCGACATCTGGCGGAATACGACCAGTTTATCGCCAGCCGGAAATCGCGCTTTGTGCAGCGTGGAGAACGCCCGCTGCTGTTGATCACTCTCCTCGATCCTCGCCATATGCTGGTTTTCGGCCCGAACTGCCTGTTCCAGGACGTGCTGGATGAATACGGGATTCGCAACGCCTGGCAGGGAGAAACCAATTTCTGGGGCAGTACGGTGGTCGGAATCGATCGCCTTGCAGCCTACAAAGATGCCGATGTGCTTTGCTTTGATCATGGGAATAACAAAGAGATGGCCACGCTGATGGCAACGCCGCTCTGGCAAGCGATGCCGTTCGTGCGTGAAGGGCGTTTCCAGCGCGTACCGCCCGTGTGGTTTTATGGTGCCACACTGTCGACCATGAATTTTGTCCGTATTCTGGATAATGCGCTGGGGGGCAAGGCGTGAGTCAACGTATTGCACGTTTCCCGGCGCTATTGCTGGCGCTGTTGTTTATCGTCGCCGTAGGGTTAACCTGGACGAATTTCACCGTTGCGCTGCCGCGTACCCAGTGGCAGCAGGCGCTGTGGTCACCGGATATCGACGTCATCGAGCAGATGATTTTCCATTACAGCCTTCTCCCTCGTCTGGTGATCTCCCTGCTGGTTGGGGCCGGGCTGGGTCTGGTTGGCGTGCTCTTTCAACAGGTGCTGCGTAACCCGCTGGCCGAACCGACCACGCTGGGCGTGGCGACCGGCGCACAGTTAGGGATGACGGTCACGACATTGTGGGCGATACCGGGCGTGATGGCCGGGCAGTTTGCCGCTCTGGCGGGCGCCTGTATTGTCGGGGCGCTGGTGTTTGGCGTCGCCTGGGGAAAACGACTTTCTCCCGTCACGCTGATCCTCGCCGGTCTGGTGGTCAGTCTGTACTGCGGGGCCATCAACCAACTGTTAGTCATCTTTCACCACGATCAGTTGCAGAGCATGTTCCTGTGGAGTACCGGAACGTTGACGCAAACTGACTGGGGCGGTGTGCAGCGTCTGTGGCCGCAACTGCTGGGCGGCGTCATGCTCACTCTGTTGTTGTTGCGCCCGCTAACCCTGATGGGGCTGGATGATGGCGTTGCGCGCAACTTAGGGCTGGCGCTGTCGCTGGCGCGTCTGGCGGCGCTGACGCTGGCGATTGTACTTAGCGCGCTGCTGGTCAATGCGGTAGGGATTATCGGTTTTATCGGTCTGTTTGCGCCGCTGCTGGCGAAAATGCTGGGCGCGCGTCGTCTGCTGGCGCGCCTGATGCTGGCTCCGCTGATTGGGGCGCTGATTCTGTGGCTGTCCGATCAGGTTATTCTCTGGCTGACCCGCGTATGGATGGAAGTGTCCACCGGTTCTGTGACGGCACTGATCGGCGCACCGCTGCTGCTGTGGCTGCTACCGCGCCTGCGTAGTATGAGCGCGCCGGACATGAACGTCAGCGACCGGGTGACGACGGAACGTCAGCATGTGCTGGGTTATGCGCTGATCGGCGGCGTGCTGCTGTTGATCGGGGCATATGTCGCGCTGTCGCTGGGGCGTGACGCGCAGGGCTGGAGCTGGGCCAGCGGCGTGCAACTGGAAGAACTGATGCCCTGGCGCTGGCCGCGCATTCTGGCGGCGATGATCGCCGGGGTGATGCTGGCGGTGGCGGGGTGTATCATCCAGCGGCTGACCGGGAACCCGATGGCGAGTCCTGAGGTGCTGGGGATCAGCTCCGGCGCGGCGTTCGGCGTTGTGCTGATGCTGTTTCTGGTGCCGGGCGATGCGTTTGGCTGGCTGTTGCCCGCCGGGAGTCTCGGTGCTGCCGCCACGCTGTTGATCATTATGATTGCCGCCGGACGGGGAGGGTTCTCCCCCCACCGTATGCTGCTGGCCGGGATGGCGCTCAGCACGGCCTTCACCATGCTGCTGATGATGCTACAGGCAAGCGGCGATCCGCGCATGGCCGGGGTACTGACCTGGATCTCCGGTTCGACCTATAATGCGACGGGTCAGCAGGTGCTGCATACCGGGGTGGTGATGGCGATCCTGCTGGCGATCACGCCACTGTGCCGTCGCTGGTTGACGATTTTGCCGCTGGGCGGTGATACCGCCCGTGCAGTCGGTATCGCGCTGACACCGTCGCGGGTTGGCCTGCTATTGCTGGCAGCCAGTCTGACGGCTGCGGCCACAATGACAATCGGCCCGCTGAGTTTTGTCGGGCTCATGGCGCCGCATATCGCGCGGATGTTAGGTTTTCGTCGAACGATGCCGCATATTGTGATGTCGGCGCTGGCGGGAGGATTATTGCTCATCTTTGCCGACTGGTGCGGGCGGATGGTGCTGTTTCCGTATCAGATCCCGGCGGGGATACTCTCGACGTTTATCGGTGCGCCGTACTTTATTTATCTGTTACGTAAGCAGAGTCGTTGATTCGGATGTTTTTCGTGTAGGCCAGATAAGACGCTTCGCGTCGCCATCCGGCAATAAAAAAGCCGGGTGGCGGCTTCGCCTTACCCGGCCTACGGTTTAAAACGTACTCTGTTACAGCTTTGCAAACACCCGACGCGCGGCGTCGATAGTATTGTTGATGTCTTCCATGCTGTGCGCCACGGACATAAAGCCCGCTTCAAATGCGGATGGCGCAAGGTAAATCCCCTCGTCCAGCATCATGTGGAAGAAGCGCTTGAAGCGTTCCACGTCACAGGCCATCACGTCCTGATAGCAGGTGACAGTTTCCGCGTCGGTGAAGAAAATCCCGAACATGCCGCCAACGTGGTTAACGACCAGCGGGATCGCGGTTTCCTCTGCAGCTTCCAGCAGACCTTCCGCCAGGCGCGTCGTGAGTTCATCCAGCGTTTCGTGAATGCCCGGCTGCGCCACTTCGGTCAGACAGGCAAAACCGGCCGCCATGGCAATGGGATTGCCGGAGAGGGTGCCCGCCTGATAAACCGGGCCGGTCGGGGCCAGCGCGTCCATCACGTCGCGACGACCGCCGAACGCTCCTACAGGCATACCGCCGCCAATGATTTTGCCCAGACAGGTCAGATCCGGCACCACACTGTAGTAATCCTGTGCACCAGCCAGCGCCACGCGGAAGCCGGTCATCACTTCGTCGATAATCAGCAGCGCGCCGAACTCATCGCACAGTGCGCGCAGACCCGGCAGGAATTCCGGTAGCGGCGGGATGCAGTTCATATTGCCTGCCACTGGCTCAACGATGATACAGGCGATCTCCTGCGGGAACTGCTCGAACGCGGCACGCACGGAATTGAGATCGTTATAAGTACAGGTCAGGGTATGCTTTGCAAAATCTGCCGGCACGCCCGGAGAGTTCGGCTGGCCCAGCGTCAGTGCGCCAGAGCCTGCTTTTACCAGCAGACAGTCCGCGTGGCCGTGGTAGCAGCCTTCAAATTTGATGATCTTATCGCGGCCAGTGAAACCACGCGCCAGACGAATGGCGCTCATGGTCGCTTCGGTACCGGAGTTGACCATTCGTACCATGTCCATCGTCGGTACCAGTTCGGTCACAAGCTCCGCCATTTTGACTTCCATCTCGGTCGGCGCGCCGAAGCTCAGGCCGCGCTCAGCCGCTTCGATCACTGCGTTGCGGATCGCCGGATGGTTGTGTCCCAGCACCATCGGTCCCCAGGAGCCGACGTAATCGATATAGGCTTTGCCATCGACATCGTACAGATACGCGCCGTCCGCTTTTTCGATAAACAGCGGAGTACCACCCACGCCAGTAAAGGCGCGAACAGGGGAGTTAACGCCGCCGGGGATTAGCTCGCGTGCTGCGCTGTAGAGGTTTTCAGACTTACTCATGGATGGGTTCCTGGTTCGTAGAAAAAGTGAATGCCCGCTATTCTAGTTATTCAGAGAAGGTTATGAAAGTTTTGCGCATTTGAAACATTACGATTTGCAGGGGATTTTCGGGTAAGAGGCGAGTACAATGCCGCCTCTGCATTTGTATTACCAATTAATGATCATCTGATGAAGACAGAAACTCCCTCTTTTGAAGCACAGCAAATTGTGCGCTTACGGCGCAGGGACCAAATCCGTCGACTGCTGGAGCGAGATAAAACGCCGCTGGCGATCTTAATGATGGCGGCAGTGGTGGGGACGCTTACCGGTCTGGCAGGCGTGGCGTTCGAAAAAGCGGTGAGCTGGGTGCAAAACCTGCGTATCGGTGCGCTAGTGAATGTGACTGACCATCCGATGCTGCTCTGGCCGCTGGCGTTTATTCTCTCTGCATTACTGGCGATGGTCGGCTATTTTCTGGTGCGTAAATTTGCGCCGGAAGCTGGCGGGTCGG
The DNA here is from genome assembly GCF_016906145.1 of Citrobacter sp. MGH 55. Classification (NCBI taxonomy): domain Bacteria; kingdom Pseudomonadati; phylum Pseudomonadota; class Gammaproteobacteria; order Enterobacterales; family Enterobacteriaceae; genus Citrobacter; species Citrobacter sp. MGH 55. The sequence continues at coordinate 93,995 of NZ_CP070239.1, read as the reverse complement.
GGATCCCGGAGATCGAAGGGGCGCTGGAAGAGCTTCGCCCCGTCCGCTGGTGGCGTGTGCTGCCGGTGAAGTTTATCGGTGGGATGGGCACGCTGGGTGCAGGGATGGTGCTGGGACGCGAAGGGCCGACGGTACAAATCGGCGGAAATATTGGCCGCATGGTGCTGGATATCTTCCGCATGCGTAGCGCCGAGGCGCGCCATACGCTGTTGGCAACTGGGGCAGCGGCAGGGCTTTCTGCCGCCTTCAACGCACCGCTGGCGGGCATTCTGTTTATCATCGAGGAGATGCGCCCGCAGTTTCGCTATAACCTTATCTCGATCAAAGCCGTCTTTACCGGCGTGATCATGTCGAGCATTGTTTTCCGCATTTTCAACGGTGAATCGCCGATCATCGAAGTGGGGAAACTGTCCAACGCACCGGTCAATACGCTGTGGCTGTATCTGATCCTCGGGATGATTTTTGGCTGTGTAGGACCGGTTTTCAATAAGCTGGTGCTGCGTACTCAGGATATGTTCCAGCGTTTTCACCATGGAAACACCACTAAATGGGTGCTGATGGGCGGGGCGATTGGCGGTCTGTGTGGCATTCTGGGGCTGATTGAACCAGCGGCGGCTGGCGGCGGTTTTAACCTTATCCCTATTGCGGCGGCGGGCAATTTTAGCGTCGGACTGTTGCTGTTTATCTTTATCGCGCGAGTGATCACCACGTTGCTCTGTTTCTCTTCCGGTGCGCCCGGCGGGATCTTTGCGCCGATGCTGGCGCTGGGTACGTTGTTGGGCACCGCATTTGGTATGGCAGCAGCGGCAGGCTTTCCACATTATCAGCTTGAGGCCGGAACGTTCGCCATTGCCGGAATGGGCGCGTTGCTGGCGGCATCGGTGCGTGCGCCGTTGACCGGGATTGTACTGGTGCTGGAGATGACCGATAACTATCAGCTCATTTTGCCAATGATTATTACCTGTCTTGGCGCAACACTATTAGCACAATTCCTGGGCGGAAAACCGCTATACTCCACTATCCTTGCCCGCACGCTGGCGAAGCAGGAAGCGGAGCAGGCGGCAAAAAGTCAGACGACCACCGCTGGCGAGAATACTTGAATGAAATACCAGGGTATTAGATAATGGCGTTAATATTGGGTCAGAATTTGCCCAATTGCCGATGTCGTTTGGAGCAAAAATATGAGTGATGACGTAGCGCTGCCACTGCAATTTACTGAAGCAGCAGCCAATAAAGTAAAAAGCCTGATCGCTGACGAAGAAAACCCGAACCTGAAACTGCGTGTCTATATCACCGGTGGCGGTTGCAGCGGTTTCCAGTATGGTTTTACCTTTGATGACCAGGTCAACGAAGGCGATATGACCATCGAGAAACAGGGCGTTGGCCTGGTGGTTGACCCTATGAGCCTGCAGTATCTGGTCGGCGGTTCCGTTGACTACACCGAAGGTCTGGAAGGTTCTCGTTTTGTAGTTACCAACCCGAATGCGAAAAGCACCTGCGGGTGTGGCTCTTCCTTCAGCATCTGAGTGCTGTCTGTAATGCGCCCGGTAAGCGCAGGCGCTACCGGGCAAAGCGCCTAATCCGGCCTGGATTTAACGGCTATTCTCATCTAACGCAAATGTCGGCAGCTTCAGATGCCAGCGGATCGCCGCGAGGCGAATGACCAGCGTCACAACCATCCCCATCATACTGGCGGCTTCCAGCGGCATCGCGAAGGTGTAATACGCGGTTGCGTGGACAATCCCGCCGATAATACAGGCCGTTGCGTAGATTTCCGTACGCAGGATCATCGGGATTTCTCGTGCCAGCACATCGCGAATAATACCGCCGCCCACGCCGGTGATGACACCCATACAGATAGCCACCAGCGGCCCCGTCCCTGCTATAAATGCTTTGTTGACGCCGATCCCGACAAACACCGCCAGGCCGACGGCGTCCAGCACCGGCAGCATCCATTTAGGCAAGCGTCTGGGCTGACGCACCAGCAGGATCGTCAACATGCTGGTGACCATCGCCACCACCAGATCGGTTGGGTCTTTAACCCAGAAAACGGGACCGTTATCTAATGCCATATCACGGATCGTCCCGCCGCCCACGGCGGTAACGACGCCCAATACCAGCACGCCAAACGGGTCCATACGCAGTTTCCCGGCCAGTAACACGCCAGAGATAGCAAATACTGCTGTGCCTACAATATCCAGCCAATAGACGAGCATGATCAAATCCTCACAACACACCTGTTGGGGCAGGCGCTAATTCACCAGGGAAAGCGCATTACAGAGTTGTTTTGCGGCGAGGATAATACGCGGGCTTGCGCGTTCAAACCAGTCACTGTTGAGAGGAATTACCGGAATTTGTAGTTGATCACCCCAGTATTGCTTAATTTTGAGAATTTCACCTGCATCGCCGGCGACAACGATCGCTTGCGGCGCGCGCACCAGCACCTGTTCACGACTGACCTGCGGCCAGGGAACCCGACTGCCGGCAAAGATGTTTTCTCCCCCGCAGAGCTCAATAACCTCGTTTTGAATCGATCCTTTTCCGCTGGTAAAGGGCGGATTGATACCAAACTGCAAAAACACGCGTTTTTTCGCTTTGCCTGCATACTGAGATTTTAGCTGCGAATAGTCGTCCAGCAAGGTTTGCGCGGCGTGCTTTGCCATTTCGGGATGCGGGCTAAAGTCGGCCAGCGTCTGCAACGTGTCGGCAATCTGTTCGATGGTGACGGCATCGATCCACATGACCTTGATGCCCAGCGAGGAGAGTTGATTGACCTGTCGTTCGGCATTACCGCCGCGCCAGGCGAGGACCAGATCCGGCTTCAGCGCCACAATCCTTTCCAGATTCATGCCTTGCCAGGTCGAGATCTGCTCGATACGTTGCGCCTGTGGCGGATAGTCTGAATAGCTGCTGACGCCAACGGGGGTGATCCCGGCGGCAAAGGCGAGTTCCGTGTTGGCGGGAGAGAGTGAAATCACGCGCGGTGCGGCATGCAGCCACACCGGGAGGGCTAACAGCAGGGCGACAAGCGCCCTGGAGAAGGATTTAGCCATGCGCCAGTTTCTGTACCAGCGATTCAACCATCAGCGTGGATTGCTTCGCGGCAACGGCCAGGAACTCATCAAAGCTGAGATGGGACTGCTGATCGGCAACGTCTGAGATCGCGCGGACCACCACAAACGGTACCTTGAAGTTATGGCAAACGTGCGCAATCGCGGTGGCTTCCATCTCAACGGCAATGGCCTGCGGGAAGTTGTGACGGATTTTCGCCAGCCCCACGGAGCCGTTAATGAAGGCATCGCCGCTGACAATCAAGCCGCGTACCGCGTTCAGGTTCAGCTCAGCGATGCAGGATTCCGCTGCGGCAATCAGTTTTTCATCGGCTTTAAAACCGGCCGGGCAGCCCGGCAGTTGGCCGAACTCATAACCAAATGCGGTGACGTCAGCGTCGTGATAGCGCGCTTCATCAGAGACCACAATGTCGCCCACTTTCAGGGTTGGAGCGAGGCCGCCTGCGGAACCGGTGTTAATAATGACGTCCGGCTTGCAGCGTTCAAGCAGCAGCGTAGCGCCCAGCGCCGCCGCCACTTTACCAATACCGGATTTCAGCAGCGCAACGTCGGTTCCGTTAAGCTGACCGGTGTAAATTTCACAACCGCCCAGGGTGAGAGTTTGACGGTTTTCGATTTTGTCACGCAGCAGCGTAACCTCTTCTTCCATTGCACCAATGATGCCGATTTTCATAGATTTACTCGCGCCAGGTGAGATTTAAAGGCATAGTCTATCATGCGCTTAAGGCGAAGTGCATTCTCACGCGGGAGAGGACATGTCACAGATTGATTTCCGGAAAAAAATAAACTGGCACCGTCGTTTTCGTTCACCGCAAGGGGTCAAAACTGAGCATGAGATCCTGCGCATTTTTGAAAGCGACCGTGGACGCATTATTAACTCTCCGGCGATCCGTCGCCTGCAGCAGAAAACCCAGGTGTTTCCCCTTGAGCGTAATGCCGCCGTGCGTACGCGCCTTACCCATTCGATGGAAGTTCAGCAGGTAGGGCGTTATATCGCCAAAGAGATTTTAAGCCGCCTCAAAGAACAAAAACTGCTGGAACCATACGGCCTGGATGAGTTAACGGGACCGTTTGAGAGCATCGTCGAAATGTCCTGCCTGATGCATGACATTGGCAACCCGCCGTTTGGGCATTTTGGCGAGGCGGCGATCAATGACTGGTTTCGCCAGCGCTTACATCCGGCGGATGCGGAAAGCCAACCCTTAACCGAAGATCGTTGCATTGTGGCGACGTTGCGTCTGCGCGAAGGCGAGGAGTCGTTGAACGATATCCGCCGTAAAGTACGCCAGGATCTGTGTCATTTCGAAGGGAATGCCCAGGGGATTCGGCTGGTACATACCTTGATGCGAATGAACCTGACATGGGGCCAGGTCGGCGGGATCTTAAAATATACCCGTCCGGCATGGTGGCGGGGAGAAACGCCCGCGACGCACAACTATTTAATGAAAAAACCCGGCTATTACCTTTCTGAAGAACCGTATATTGAGAGGTTACGTAAAGAACTCGATCTCGCGGTTTACAGTCGCTTTCCGTTAACGTGGATAATGGAAGCCGCCGACGATATCTCTTATTGTGTCGCCGATCTGGAAGATGCGGTAGAGAAAAGAATCTTCAGCGTTGAGCAACTCTATCATCATTTATATGAGGCCTGGGGGGAGCATGAGAAAGGTTCGCTCTTTGCGCAGGTTGTCGAAAATGCCTGGGACAAATCACGGGCGAATTATCTGAGCCGCAGTACTGAAGATCAATTTTTCATGTATTTGCGGGTGAATACACTTAATAAACTGGTGCCCTACGCCGCGCAGCGTTTTATTGATAACCTGGAACAAATCTTTGACGGAAGGTTTAATCAGGCATTGCTGGAAGACGGCAGCAGCTTTAGTCGTCTGCTGAAAATCTATAAAAATGTTGCGATGAAACATGTGTTTAGCCATCCTGATGTGGAGCAACTCGAATTACAGGGCTATCGGGTGATCAGTGGCTTACTCGATATCTACCGTCCTTTATTAAGCCTGCCGCTTGCGGATTTCAGTGAGCTGGTGGAAAAAGAACGCCTGCAGCGCTTTCCTATCGAATCCCGCTTATTTCAGAAATTGTCAACGCGTCACCGACTGGCCTATGTGGAGGCCGTGGGTAAATTAACACCAGATTCGCCTGAGTATCCCGTGCTGGAATATTATTATCGTTGCCGGCTGATCCAGGATTATATCAGTGGCATGACAGACCTCTATGCATGGGATGAATACCGCCGCCTGATGGCGGTCGAACAATAGACTGAGTTTTGTAAAGACGGACAATAAATTTTTACCTTTTCCATAAACTTCTGTCCGGAACTTAGCGCTATAAAATGAATCTGACGTACACAGCAATTTTGCGTTATCTGTTAATTGAGATTGAGACACATGAAAAAAACCACATTAGCAATGAGTGCACTGGCTCTGAGTTTAGGTTTGGCGTTATCCCCGCTTTCTGCAACGGCGGCTGAAACTGCATCAGCGACGACCGCACAGCAGATGCCAAGTCTGGCACCGATGCTCGAAAAAGTGATGCCATCGGTGGTCAGCATTAACGTGGAAGGTAGCACAACCGTCAATACGCCGCGGATGCCGCGTAATTTCCAGCAGTTCTTTGGTGATGATTCCCCGTTCTGCCAGGACGGTTCCCCGTTCCAGAGTTCGCCTTTCTGCCAGGGCGGTAATGGCGGCGGCCAGCAGCAGAAGTTTATGGCGCTGGGTTCCGGTGTCATCATTGATGCCGCGAAAGGCTATGTCGTCACCAACAACCACGTGGTGGATAACGCCACGGTGATTAAGGTTCAACTGAGCGATGGCCGTAAATTCGACGCTAAGATCGTCGGCAAAGACCCGCGCTCTGATATTGCGCTGATCCAGATTCAGGATCCGAAAAACCTGACGGCGATTAAGCTGGCTGACTCCGACACCCTGCGAGTGGGGGATTACACTGTCGCCATCGGTAACCCGTTTGGTCTCGGCGAGACGGTCACTTCCGGTATCGTCTCTGCGCTGGGTCGTAGCGGCCTGAATGCGCAGAACTATGAAAACTTCATTCAGACTGATGCGGCGATCAACCGCGGTAACTCCGGCGGTGCGTTGGTTAACCTGAACGGCGAGTTGATCGGTATTAACACGGCGATCCTCGCGCCGGACGGCGGCAACATCGGTATCGGTTTTGCGATCCCGAGCAATATGGTGAAAAACCTGACCTCTCAGATGGTGGAGTTCGGCCAGGTGAAACGCGGCGAACTGGGAATCATGGGTACCGAACTGAGCTCCGAACTGGCGAAAGCGATGAAAGTTGATGCACAGCGCGGTGCCTTTGTCAGCCAGGTCATGCCGAACTCGTCCGCTTCGAAGGCCGGTATTAAAGCCGGTGATGTGATCACCTCCCTGAACGGTAAGCCGATCAGCAGCTTTGCCGCACTGCGTGCGCAGGTTGGCACCATGCCGGTGGGCAGCAAAATTACCCTCGGCCTGCTGCGCGACGGTAAGCCGGTTACCGTGAATCTGGAACTGCAGCAGAGCAGCCAGACTCAGGTTGATTCCAGCTCCATCTTCAGCGGTATTGAAGGGGCTGAAATGAGTAATAAAGGTCAGGATAAAGGCGTCGTGGTGAACAACGTGAAAGCGAACACCCCGGCGGCGCAGATTGGCCTGAAGAAAGGGGATGTGATTGTCGGCGCTAACCAGCAGCCGGTGAAAAACATCGCCGAACTGCGTAAAATCCTCGACAGCAAACCGTCTGTCCTGGCGTTGAACATTCAGCGTGGCGACAGCAATATCTACCTGTTGATGCAGTAATCTCCCCAAAACCCCTTCCTGTCACAGGAAGGGGTTTCTTTTTGTGATATTTCCCACAACTCCATACTTCTTCCCTTTGCTTTGTGCATCTGCACAATGTCAGCGTTTGTTATCTTCTTTATGCTGGAGCTCTGCTCACAGGAGGGCTTTATGGCTGGCTGGCATCTTGATACCAAAATGGCGCAGGATATCGTGGCACGCACGATGCGCATTATTGATACCAATATCAACGTGATGGATGCCCGTGGACGGATCATCGGTAGCGGCGATCGCGAGCGAATTGGGGAATTGCACGAAGGCGCGCTGTTAGTCCTCTCTCAGGGCCGCGTGGTGGACATCGATGATGCCGTTGCGCGTCATCTGCATGGCGTTCGTCAGGGGATCAACCTGCCGCTGCGCCTGGAAGGCGAAATTGTGGGCGTGATCGGCCTGACCGGCGAACCGGAACATCTGCGCAAATATGGCGAACTGGTGTGCATGACGGCGGAGATGATGCTGGAGCAGTCGCGCCTGATGCATCTGCTGGCCCAGGACAGTCGCCTGCGTGAAGAGTTGGTGATGAACCTGATTCAGGCGGAAGAGAACACGCCAGCGTTGACCGAGTGGGCGCAACGTTTAGGGATCGACCTCAACCAGCCGCGCGTGGTGGCGGTGGTGGAAGTGGACAGCGGACAACTCGGCGTGGACAGCGCTATGGCGGAGTTGCAGCAGTTACAGAACGCACTGACCACCCCGGAGCGTAATAACCTGATTGCGATCGTTTCGCTGACCGAGATGGTGGTGTTAAAACCGGCGTTGAATTCGTTTGGCCGTTGGGATGCCGAAGATCACCGCAAGCGCGTTGAGCAGCTGATTGCGCGCATGAAAGAGAACGGACAGTTGCGCTTTCGCGTTTCGCTGGGCAACTATTTTACCGGGCCTGGCAGTATCGCGCGTTCGTACCGTACTGCGCGCACGACGATGATGGTCGGCAAACAACGAATGCCGGAAAGCCGCAGCTACTTTTATCAGGACTTAATGCTGCCGGTACTGCTCGACAGTCTGCGCGGCGGCTGGCAGGCCAATGAGCTGGCGCGTCCGTTGGTGCGGCTGAAGGCGATGGACAATAACGGCCTGTTGCGCCGCACTCTGGCGGCGTGGTTTCGCCACAACGTGCAGCCGCTGGCGACCTCTAAGGCGCTGTTTATTCACCGGAATACGCTGGAATATCGACTGAATCGTATTTCAGAATTGACCGGGCTGGATTTGGGGAATTTCGATGATCGGCTGCTGCTGTACGTGGCGTTACAGCTGGATGAGCAGCATTGATTCATTGCCTGATGGCGCTACGCTTATCAGGCCTACGCGGATGTGCCTGTAGGCCTGATAAGGCGTATGACGCCGCCATCCGGCAACAAACAGCTTATTTACGCGTCAGTTTTTCCAGATCGGCTTCGATTTCGGTGATCTTATTCGCCACCACGCTTTCCAGATGGCGTAAATCATCAAGGATCTTACGTTTTAGATCCACTTCCGTGCGATCGCGCTGGCAGATCTGATCGAGTTCGTCGATCACATAGCGCAGGTTGGGACTGATCTCCTGTACCTCTTTGTATCCCTGACCCACTCCATCGGCAACCACGGTTTTGCGCTGGCGGGGGTATTTAAACTTCACGCTTTTGGCAAAGAACTCACCTTTATCCTTCTGGAAATAGATTTTCAGGATATCGTTATTGGCTTCTTGCCGCAGGCTGTAACGATCGATTTCTTCAGGATTAGTAATGCCCAGACTTTTCAGATTGTCATACATAGCGGTACCCTTAAGCTCACTATAACTATTGAATAATTAACGAAAAGCCCTGTTTCTGCCACTCGCAGATGTAAAAAAAGCGGGCTAAGCCCGCTTTTTCAAATCGCCGTTAGTCGATGGTACGCAATAACTCGTTGATGCCGACCTTGCCACGGGTTTTGGCGTCGACTTTTTTCACAATCACCGCACAGTACAGGCTGTACTTGCCATCTTTCGACGGCAGGTTGCCGGAAACGACAACGGAGCCTGCCGGAACGCGGCCATAATGGACTTCACCGGTTTCACGGTCGTAAATGCGGGTGCTCTGACCAATATAAACGCCCATCGAAATCACCGAGCCTTCTTCGACAATCACGCCTTCTACGACTTCAGAACGCGCGCCGATAAAGCAGTTATCTTCGATGATGGTCGGGTTCGCCTGCAGCGGCTCCAGTACGCCACCGATGCCGACGCCGCCGGACAGGTGAACGTTCTTACCGATCTGCGCGCAGGAACCGACGGTTGCCCAGGTATCGACCATCGTGCCTTCATCAACGTAAGCGCCGATGTTGACATAGGACGGCATCAGCACGGTGTTACGGGCGATAAACGCACCCTGACGAACTGCCGCAGGCGGAACCACACGGAAGCCTTCTTTCTGGAAGCGTGCTTCGTCGTAGTCGGCGAATTTCATCGGCACTTTATCGAAGTAGCGGCTTTCCGCGCCATCGATCACCTGGTTATCGTTGATACGGAAAGAGAGCAGCACCGCTTTCTTCAACCACTGGTGAGTCACCCACTGACCGTCTACCTTTTCTGCCACGCGCAGCGCGCCGGAGTCCAGCAGGGAAATCACCTGATTCACCGCTTCACGGGTCACGGTATCCACATTGGCCGGAGTAATGTCGGCACGGCGCTCAAAAGCGGTCTCAATAACGTTCTGTAACTGCTGCATTGTTAAACTCTTTCCCTATAAAATTAAACACACTACCCTTTATCGTTTGGATTGAGGGCCTCTGTCAACCGTTGATGTACTTCCTGCTGCAGCGCATTATTAAGTGCACGCCGGTCTGCTGTAGCGATTATGAATAAATCTTCTACTCGCTCACCAATAGTTGTAATTCGGGCGCCATGAAGCGAAATTCCCAGATCGGCAAAAATTTGCCCGACCCTCGCCAGCAGCCCTGGCTGATCGAGCGCGATAAGCTCGAGGAACGATTTGCGGTCGGTGTGCGTGGGCAGGAATGTGACCTCGGTATCGACGGTAAAGTGGCGTAATTTTGCCGGCTGTCGGCGCGGCTGCGGCGGCTGCCAGCTGCGCTGGGTGATTGCCTGTTCCAGCCCAAAGCGGATGGCTTCATGCCTGTCTGACGACAGCGGGCTGCCGTCCGGTTCCAGTACGATAAAGGTATCCATCGCCATGCCATCGCGGGTGGTGAAAATCTGCGCATCGTGGACGCTGAGGTTACGTCGGTCCAGCTCGGCGCAAACGGCGGCAAACAGATACGGGCGATCCGGACTCCAGATAAAGATTTCCGTCCCGCCGCGCGTTGCCTGCGGGCTGAGCAGAATTAGCGGTTCGCTGAGATCGTGCTGCAACAGATGACGCGCATGCCAGGCCAGCTGGTTCGGGCTGTGGCGCACGAAGTAGTTGGCGCGACAGCGCGACCAGATATGGTGCAATGCTTCTTCATCAATGTTATCCATCCGCAGCAGCGCCAGCGCCTGCAACTGGTGATGGCGCACGCGTTCGCGCATATCCGGCGTGTTTTGCATTCCCCGACGCAGCTGTTTTTCCGTGGCGAAGTACAGCTCGCGCAGCAAACTTTGCTTCCAGCTGTTCCATAGCGTTTCGTTAGTGGCGCATATATCCGCCACCGTCAGGCAAACCAGGAAGCGCAGGCGATGTTCCGTCTGTACCTCTTCGGCGAACTGCTTAATCACTTCGGGATCCTGAATATCCCGGCGCTGAGCGGTCACCGACATCAGCAGGTGCTGGCGAACCAGCCAGGCAATCAGCTGCGTTTCGCGCGAGTTCAGGCCGTGCAGTTCCGCAAACTTGAGCACGTCCTGTGCGCCCAGCACCGAGTGGTCGCCGCCGCGTCCTTTGGCAATATCATGGAACAGCGCGGCGATAAAAATGAGCTCAGGCTGGCGCAGACGCGGCCAGAGATCCACACACAATGGGTGGCGCTGACGGGTCTCTTCTTTGGCAAAACTTTCCAGCTTCAGCATCACGCGAATCGTGTGTTCGTCCACCGTGTAAGCATGGAACAGGTCAAACTGCATCTGCCCGACAATACGTGACCACTGCGGCATGTAGGCCCACAGCACGCTATGGCGGTGCATCGGCAGCAGACCGCGGCTGACCGCACCAGGGTGACGCAGCATACTGAGAAACAGCGATCGCGCCTCCGGGATGTAGCACAGTGGCTGATTCAGGTGGCGGCGCGCATGGCGCAGATGGCGCAGGGTGGTGGAGTAGATCCCGGTGATCGCACTGTTGCGTACCATGGTATAGAACATCCGTAGGATCGCTTCCGGTTCGCGGATGAACAGATCGTCCTGACGCAGATCGATCAGCGTACCGCGCAGTTGAAAATCATCATCAATAGGACGAGGCTTTTCGTCGGCGGACAGCGCGAGGATCGCTTCGTCAAACAGCTGCAGCAGCATCTGGTTGAGTTCTGTGACGCGGCGGGTGACGCGGAAATAATCCTTCATCATCTGCTCGACCGGCTCGTTGCCTTCGCCGCTGTAGTTCAGGCGCTGAGCGACGCTCAACTGGCGATCGAACAGCAGGCGGTTATCGTAACGGCTGACCACTAAATGCAGGGCAAAACGAATGCGCCACAGAATGTGCAGGCACTCGTTGAGCTCAGCGCGCTCTGCCTGAGTCAAAAAGCCGAAGCCGACCATTTCGTCGAGCGAGGTAGCGCCAAAATGGCGACGGGCGACCCACTGCAGCGTGTGGATATCGCGCAGACCGCCGGGGCTACTTTTGATATCCGGCTCGAGGTTATAGCTGGTGCCGTGATAGCGCTGGTGGCGCTGATGCTGCTCTTCCACTTTGGCGGCGTAGAACTTGTCGGAGGGCCAGAAACCTTCGCTGAAGATATGTTTTTGCAGCGCCAGAAAAAGGGCCACGTCACCAATCAACAGACGGGTCTCAATCAGGTTGGTGGCGACGGTCAGGTCCGACAACCCTTCCAGCAGGCATTCTTCCAGCGTACGTACGCTGTGCCCGACCTCCAGTTTGACGTCCCACAGCAATGTCAGCAGCTCGCCGACCTTTTGCGCCTGATCGTCCGGTAATTTTTTACGACTCAGGATGAGCAGGTCGATATCGGAAAGCGGGTGAAGCTCACCGCGTCCGTAGCCACCGACGGCGACCAGCGCCAGATCGGCAATCTGTCCAAAACCTGCGTCGATCCACAGACGTTGCAGCAACTGGTCGATAAACTCGGTCCGGGCTTCAATCAGCTGTTCGGCGGAAATCCCGCTGTCGAAGGCATCGCCCAGCCATTGCTGGAACGCGTCGATATGCGTTTTGATTCCGGCGACGGTGAGTTCGTCGCGAGACCAGGTCCCCGGGTTCTGCGGCTGACCGGGGAGGGTGGGGAGTGCGGTATTCGCGTGTTGTTCAGGAAGTGTATTCATTATGCGCCACCCATTAAAAAAGCCGGATATGGCGAAAGTGCCTTATCCGGCCTACGGAATAGTGCCATTTGTAGGCCTGATAAGCGAGAGCGCCATCAGGCAAAAAAGTTATGCGTCGTGCGTAATGACCGCCGGGATGGTGTCATCCTTACGTAACGTCAGAATTTCACAGCCGTTATCGGTCACCACAATAGTATGCTCGTATTGCGCAGATAGGCTCCGGTCTTTGGTTTTGACCGTCCAGCCGTCTTTCATTGTGCGGATACGGTAATCACCGGCGTTGAGCATCGGTTCGATGGTAAAGGTCATGCCCGGTTGCAGCACCACGCCGCCGTCATCCGCATCATAGTGCAGCACCTGTGGCTCTTCGTGGAAGCCACGACCAATGCCGTGTCCGCAGTATTCACGCACCACGGAGAAACCTTCTCCTTCCGCATATTTCTGGATCGCCGCACCGAGCGTACGCAGACGGATACCTGGTTTCACCATTCGCAGCGCCAGATACAGGCTTTCCTGAGTGACGCGGCACAGACGCTCGCCCAGAATGGTCGGTTTGCCGACGATAAACATTTTGGAGGTATCGCCGTGGTACTCGTCTTTAATGACGGTTACGTCGATGTTGACGATATCGCCATCTTTCAGATGCTTGGCATCATCCGGAATCCCGTGACACACCACTTCATTAATAGAGATGCAGACGGATTTCGGATAACCGTGATAGCCGAGGCAGGCCGAGATCGCATGCTGCTCGTTAACGATGTAGTCATTACAGATACGATCCAGTTCACCCGTGCTAACGCCCGGTTTGATATACGGTTCGATCATCTCCAGCACTTCCGCGGCCAGACGGCCCGCGACGCGCATTTTTTCGATTTCTTCAGGGGTCTTGATTGAGATAGCCATGAATTCTGTCCATCAGTGTCGATTATTTCGACAATAATTGTGTAAGTGCTGTCAATGGTATCAGTCCAGTATACATGCTGCCAAATTGAGAATCATTAACAGCACAGACCGCCAACAATTATTGGTGTCCACGGCGTATTTGTGGTATAAAGCGCGCCGGACTTCCGATCTCATTTCGTATACACAGAATGGACGGAAGCGACAAATCTCACTTTGTGTAACAACACACACGTATCGGCACATATTCCGGGGTGCCCTTTGGGGTCGGTAATATGGGATACGTGGAGGCATAACCCCAACTTTATCTATAGAGGTTTTAATCATGGCAACTGTTTCCATGCGCGACATGCTCAAGGCTGGTGTTCACTTCGGTCACCAGACCCGTTACTGGAACCCGAAAATGAAGCCGTTCATCTTCGGTGCGCGTAACAAAGTTCACATCATCAACCTTGAGAAAACTGTACCGATGTTCAACGAAGCGCTGGCTGAACTGAACAAGATTGCTTCTCGTAAAGGTAAAATCCTTTTCGTTGGTACTAAACGCGCTGCAAGCGAAGCGGTGAAAGACGCTGCTAACAGCTGCGACCAGTTCTTCGTGAACCATCGCTGGCTGGGCGGTATGCTGACTAACTGGAAAACCGTTCGTCAGTCCATCAAACGTCTGAAAGACCTGGAAACTCAGTCTCAGGACGGTACTTTCGAAAAGCTGACCAAGAAAGAAGCGCTGATGCGTACTCGTGAGCTTGAGAAACTGGAAAACAGCCTGGGCGGTATCAAAGACATGGGCGGTCTGCCGGACGCTCTGTTCGTCATCGATGCTGACCACGAGCACATTGCTATCAAAGAAGCAAACAACCTGGGTATTCCGGTATTTGCTATCGTTGATACCAACTCTGATCCGGATGGTGTTGACTTCGTTATCCCGGGTAACGACGACGCAATCCGTGCTGTTAGCCTGTACCTGGGCGCTGTTGCTGCAACCGTTCGTGAAGGCCGTTCTCAGGATCTGGCTTCCCAGGCGGAAGAAAGCTTCGTAGAAGCTGAATAATAAGGCTTGATAACTTCCCTGAAATAGTGCGAGTTGCAGGAAGGCGGCAAGCTCGAGAATTCCCGGGAGCTTACATCAGTAAGTGACTGGGATGAGCGAGCGAAGAAAACGCTCCTGCGGTTCGGAATATGAAGGGGAAGAGCCCTTATAAACCAGGTAGTATCATGTTTGGTTAGGGGGCCTGTATATGGCCCCCTTTTTCACTTTTAAATCTGTGCGGTTTGACGCCGGGCAGATCAAATCTTCCGAGGATTTTAGAATGGCTGAAATTACCGCATCCCTGGTAAAAGAGCTGCGTGAGCGTACTGGCGCAGGCATGATGGATTGCAAAAAAGCACTGACTGAAGCTAATGGCGACATCGAGCTGGCAATCGAAAACATGCGTAAGTCCGGCGCTATCAAAGCGGCGAAAAAAGCAGGCAACGTTGCTGCTGACGGCGTGATCAAAACCAAAATCGACGGCAACATCGCTTTCATTCTGGAAGTTAACTGCCAGACTGACTTCGTTGCTAAAGATGGTGGTTTCCAGGCATTTGCTGACAAAGTGCTGGATGCCGCTGTTGCTGGCAAAATCACTGACGTTGAAGTGCTGAAAGCGCAGTTCGAAGAAGAGCGCGTTGCGCTGGTAGCGAAAATCGGTGAGAACATCAACATCCGCCGTATCGCTTCCCTGGAAGGTGACGTTCTGGGTAGCTACCAGCACGGTGCGCGCATCGGTGTTCTGGTTGCCGCTAAAGGCGCAGACGAAGAGCTGGTTAAGCAGCTGGCAATGCACGTTGCTGCAAGCAAGCCTGAATTTGTTAAGCCGGAAGATGTGTCTGCTGAAGTGGTAGAAAAAGAATACCAGGTTCAGCTGGACATCGCGATGCAGTCTGGTAAGCCGAAAGAAATCGCTGAGAAAATGGTTGAAGGCCGCATGAAGAAATTCACCGGCGAAGTTTCTCTGACGGGTCAGCCTTTCGTTATGGAGCCAAGCAAGTCTGTTGGTCAGCTGCTGAAAGAGCACAACGCTGACGTAACTGGCTTCATCCGCTTCGAAGTGGGCGAAGGCATCGAGAAAGTTGAGACTGACTTTGCAGCAGAAGTTGCTGCGATGTCCAAGCAGTCTTAATTGTCGAAAAGGAGCCGCCTGAGGGCGGCTTCTTTTTGTCACCCGTCTCGCAAAATCAGTATGGCTCTTATTTCGTTGTACTGAGTAGCGACATATCATTGTCGCCAGAATTTACCCCCATTTTTAATCGTTGACAGTCTCAGGAAAGAAACATGGCTACCAATGCAAAACCCGTCTATAAACGCATTCTGCTTAAGTTAAGTGGCGAAGCTCTGCAGGGTTCGGAAGGCTTCGGTATTGACGCAAGCATACTGGATCGTATGGCTCAGGAAATCAAAGAACTGGTTGAACTGGGTATTCAGGTTGGTGTGGTGATTGGTGGCGGTAACTTGTTCCGTGGTGCTGGTCTGGCGAAAGCGGGTATGAACCGCGTTGTGGGCGACCACATGGGCATGCTGGCCACCGTGATGAACGGCCTGGCAATGCGCGATGCGCTTCACCGCGCCTATGTGAACGCCCGCCTGATGTCCGCTATCCCACTGAATGGCGTATGCGACAACTACAGCTGGGCAGAGGCTATCAGCCTGCTGCGTAATAACCGCGTGGTTATCCTCTCTGCGGGTACCGGTAATCCTTTCTTCACCACTGACTCTGCGGCGTGCCTGCGTGGCATTGAAATCGAAGCCGACGTGGTGCTGAAAGCGACGAAAGTCGATGGCGTCTTTACTGCCGATCCGGCGAAAGATCCTTCGGCCACCATGTACGAGCAGTTGACCTACAATGAAGTTCTGGATAAAGAACTGAAAGTGATGGATCTGGCGGCGTTTACGCTTGCGCGTGACCATAAGTTGCCGATTCGTGTCTTCAACATGAACAAGCCCGGCGCACTGCGTCGCGTGGTCATGGGTGAAAAAGAAGGCACGTTAATTACGGAATAATTCCCGTATTGGCCAATTCCGGGTAAGATTTGCCTTTACCCGGCGGGACTTTTATATCCTGTGTCATAAATTAAACGAGACTATACTGAGCACATTCTGAATACACAAAGTCATTCATGCTGCGTCAAGGCGACAAGAGCGTGAATCTCCAGGAGCGTACCTGAGTACGTGACTGGAGTGAACGCTTGCAGTCAACGCAGAGGCAGCTTGAAGGATGAAGTGTATTGTGTGCTGTCTGGTCTGACTGAGACTAGTATCCAAGGATTCGTAACGTGATTAGCGATATCAGAAAAGATGCTGAAGTACGCATGGAAAAATGCGTAGAAGCGTTCAAAAACCAAATCAGCAAAATACGCACGGGTCGTGCTTCTCCCAGCCTGCTGGATGGCATTGTCGTGGAATATTACGGCACGCCAACGCCGTTGCGTCAGCTGGCAAGCGTAACGGTAGAAGATTCCCGTACCCTGAAAATCAACGTGTTTGATCGCTCCATGAGCCCGGCCGTTGAGAAAGCGATTATGGCTTCTGACCTCGGTCTGAACCCGAGCTCCGCAGGCAGCGATATTCGCGTTCCGCTGCCTCCGCTGACGGAAGAGCGTCGCAAAGATCTGACGAAAATCGTTCGTGGTGAAGCTGAACAGGCGCGTGTTGCCGTACGTAACGTCCGCCGTGACGCGAACGATAAAGTGAAAGCACTGCTGAAAGACAAAGAGATCAGCGAAGATGACGATCGCCGTTCTCAGGACGACGTACAGAAAATGACGGATGCCGCCATCAAGAAAGTGGATGCGGCGCTGGCAGATAAAGAAGCAGAACTGATGCAGTTCTGATTCCGCTGTACGCTCAAAACGCCGCTCAGAAGATCATACGATCGGCTGGCGGCGTTTTGCTTTTTATCCTGTCTCTTTTTTCGGATGTTTGATGAAGCAATTAACCATTCTGGGTTCGACCGGCTCTATCGGTTGCAGCACGCTGGACGTGGTGCGTCAAAACCCTGAGCACTTTCGCGTTATCGCGCTGGTGGCAGGTAAAAATGTCAGCCGTATGGTGGAGCAGTGCCTGGAATTCTCCCCGCGTTATGCCGTGATGGACGATGACGCCAGCGCGCGCCTTCTCAATGACGCGCTAAAGCAGCATGGTAGCCATACGGAAGTTCTCAGGGGGCAACAGGCGGCTTGTGATATGGCGGCGCTTGATGAGGTCGATCAGGTCATGGCGGCCATCGTTGGCGCGGCGGGCCTGCTGCCAACGCTTGCCGCCATTCGCGCGGGAAAAACCATTCTGCTGGCAAACAAAGAATCTTTGGTGACCTGTGGACGCCTGTTCATGGACGCCGTGAAGCACAGTAAAGCCCGACTTTTACCGGTAGACAGCGAACATAACGCTATTTTTCAGAGTATGCCCCAACCCATTCAACACAATCTGGGATACGCTGACCTGGAGCAGAATGGCGTGATGTCCGTTTTGCTTACCGGGTCTGGTGGCCCGTTCCGGGAAACGCCGCTGCATGAACTGGTGTCGATGACGCCCGATCAGGCATGCCGTCATCCGAACTGGTCGATGGGACGTAAGATCTCCGTCGACTCAGCCACTATGATGAATAAAGGTCTGGAATACATTGAAGCGCGTTGGTTGTTTAACGCCAGTGCCCGTCAGATGGAAGTGCTGATTCACCCGCAGTCGGTGATTCACTCGATGGTGCGTTATCAGGACGGCAGCGTTCTGGCGCAACTGGGTGAGCCAGACATGCGCACGCCTATCGCACATACGATGGCCTGGCCGAATCGCGTAACCTCTGGCGTTGCACCGCTCGATTTCTGCAAACTCAGTGCGCTGACGTTTAGCGCGCCGGATTACCAACGTTATCCGTGCCTGAAACTGGCGATGGAGGCGTTTGAGCAGGGGCAGGCCGCCACAACCGCGCTGAATGCAGCCAATGAAATTGTCGTGGCTGCATTTCTTGCTGAAGAAATACGCTTTACCGATATCGCCGATCTCAATTTAGCCGTGCTGGAGCAGATGGATCTACAGGAACCACAGAGCGTCGATGACGTACTTAAGGTCGATGCGATTGCGCGAGAAGTCGCCAGAAAACAAGTGATGCGACTCGCAAGCTGAGGATTATCCTCCCGGAGGAGATCGTGCTATTTGTTAGCGTTGTGCTTCAGTGATATAGTCTGCGCCACCTGATCGCAGGTATTTGGCTTTTTTCGGTCAGGTAAGCCGTGGTTTGACACGGCTTTTTTGTGGATGCACAAAATCATTCAGGTTGCATCAAGGTGGCAAGTGAATGAGTTTCCAGGCGCATACAAAGAGTATGTGACTGAGGCGAATGATCACAGCCAACGAAGAGGCAGCCTGAAGGATGAAGAGCAAAAGGCTTCAGTATTCCTGAGTACCGCTAAATCCTTTCAGGGACTATAAACGCGTTATGTTGTCTGCAACTCAACCAGTAAGCGAAAATTTGCCTGCACATGGCTGTCGCCATGTCGCGATCATTATGGATGGCAATGGTCGCTGGGCGAAAAAGCAAGGGAAGATTCGCGCATTTGGGCATAAGGCCGGAGCGAAATCCGTCCGCCGTGCCGTCTCTTTTGCTGCCAACAATGGTATTGATGCGTTAACGCTGTATGCCTTTAGTAGTGAAAACTGGAACCGACCGGCGCAGGAAGTGAGTGCGTTAATGGAGCTATTTGTGTGGGCGCTTGATAGTGAAGTGAAAAGCCTGCATCGCCATAACGTCCGCCTGCGCATTATTGGCGACACCAGTCGATTTAACTCGCGTTTGCAAGAACGTATTCGTAAGTCTGAAGCGCTTACCGCCCAGAATACCGGGCTGACGCTGAATATTGCGGCGAATTACGGCGGACGTTGGGACATTGTCCAGGGAGTCAGACAACTGGCAGAACAGGTGCAGGAAGGTTTACTGCGTCCTGATCAGATTGATGAAGACATGCTCAACCAACAAATCTGTATGCATGAGCTGGCTCCGGTGGATTTAGTAATTAGGACTGGGGGAGAGCATCGAATAAGTAACTTTTTGCTTTGGCAAATTGCCTATGCCGAACTTTACTTTACAGATGTTCTTTGGCCCGATTTCGATGAACAAGACTTTGAAGGTGCACTGCATGCCTTTGCTAATCGAGAGCGTCGTTTCGGCGGCACCGAGCCCGGTGATGACAAAGCCTGATGGGGGTCGCTTTTGCTGAAGTATCGCCTAATTTCTGCTTTCGTTTTAATACCCGTGGTCATCGCGGCGCTGTTTCTGCTGCCGCCGGTGGGGTTCGCCATTGTGACGTTGGTTGTTTGTATGCTGGCCGCGTGGGAATGGGGACAGTTAAGCGGTTTTGCCACGCGCACGCAACGCGTCTGGCTGGCGGTGCTGTGTGGGCTATTGCTCGCACTGATGCTGTTTCTGTTGCCGGAATATCATCATAATATTCATCAGCCGATGGTCGAAGCCTCGTTGTGGGCATCGCTGGGCTGGTGGGTTGTTGCGTTAGTGCTGGTGTTTTTTTACCCCGACTCGGCGACGATCTGGCGTAATTCGAAGACATTACGCATAATTTTTGGCGTGCTCACGATTGTTCCCTTCTTCTGGGGAATGCTGGCGTTGCGTGCATGGCACTATGACGAGAATCATTACAGTGGCGCAATATGGCTGCTCTATGTCATGATCCTGGTCTGGGGGGCGGACTCCGGGGCGTATATGTTTGGCAAACTGTTTGGCAAACATAAACTGGCGCCGAAAGTGTCGCCGGGGAAAACCTGGCAGGGCTTTTTTGGTGGCCTTGCCACAGCGGCTGTGATCTCCTGGGGTTACGGCATGTGGGCGAATCTGGATGTTGCGCCTGTCACCTTATTAATCTGTTCTATTGTCGCTGCGCTGGCCTCCGTGCTGGGCGATCTGACCGAGAGCATGTTTAAGCGTGAAGCAGGAATTAAAGACAGCGGTCATTTGATTCCAGGACACGGTGGTATTCTGGACCGTATTGACAGCCTGACGGCGGCAGTACCGGTCTTTGCTTGCCTGTTGTTACTGGTATTCAAGACGCTTTAACGGAAGGTTTTATGCTGAGTATTCTCTGGAATCTGGCTGCATTCATTGTCGCACTGGGTGTGCTGATCACCGTGCATGAATTTGGTCATTTCTGGGTTGCCCGGCGCTGCGGTGTCCGTGTCGAGCGCTTTTCCATTGGATTTGGTAAAGCGCTCTGGCGCCGTACCGATCGGTCTGGGACCGAATATGTCATCGCCCTGATCCCGCTGGGCGGCTATGTCAAAATGCTGGATGAGCGCGCGGAACCGGTGATCCCGGAGCTGCGCCACCACGCTTTCAACAACAAAACCGTCGGCCAGCGCGCCGCGATCATTGCCGCCGGTCCGGTTGCCAATTTCCTTTTTGCCATCTTCGCTTACTGGCTGGTGTTTATCATCGGCGTCCCCGGTGTTCGTCCGGTTGTTGGTGAAATTACGCCCAACTCGATTGCCGCTCAGGCGCAAATTATTCCTGGCACGGAACTTAAAGCCGTTGATGGTATCGAAACCCCTGATTGGGACGCAGTGCGTTTACAGTTGGTCGCAAAAATTGGCGACGAACAGACGACAATCAGCGTGGCGCCTTTCGGCAGCAACCAGCGACAGGAAAAAACGCTGGATTTGCGGCAGTGGGCATTTGAGCCTGATAAGGAAGATCCTGTATCTTCTTTAGGGATTCGACCGCGCGGACCACAGATTGAACCGGTGCTGTCAGAAGTCCAGGCTCAGTCCGCCGCAAGTAAGGCGGGTTTGCAAGCTGGCGACAGGATCGTTAAAGTCGATGGTCAACTGCTAACGCAGTGGATGACGTTCGTGAACCTGGTGCGCGATAATCCGGGTCAGCCGTTAGCGCTGGAAATTGAAAGGCAGGGCAGTGCCTTGTCTTTGACATTAATTCCGGATTCGAAACCGGGTAATGGGAAGGCAGAAGGGTTTGCCGGTGTTGTGCCGAAAATCATTCCTCTGCCGGATGAGTACAAGACAGTACGCCAGTATGGGCCATTCAGCGCCATTGCACAGGCCACGGATAAAACGTGGCAGTTGATGAAGCTGACGGTCAGTATGCTGGGAAAATTGATAACCGGTGATGTGAAACTGAACAACCTCAGTGGGCCGATTTCTATCGCTCAGGGGGCTGGGATGTCAGCGGAGTTCGGGGTGATTTATTATCTGATGTTCCTTGCGCTGATTAGCGTGAACTTAGGGATAATCAACCTGTTTCCGTTGCCCGTTCTTGACGGGGGGCATCTGCTGTTCCTGGCGATTGAAAAGCTTAAGGGCGGACCGGTATCCGAGCGGGTTCAAGACTTTAGTTATCGCATTGGCTCGATATTGCTGGTGCTGTTAATGGGGCTTGCACTTTTCAATGATTTCTCTCGGTTGTAAGAGAGTTAGTTAGGAAGAACGCATAATAACGATGGCGATGAAAAAGTTGCTCATAGCGTCGCTGCTGTTTAGCAGCGCGACCGTATACGGTGCTGAAGGGTTCGTAGTGAAGGACATTCATTTCGAAGGCCTGCAGCGTGTCGCCGTTGGTGCGGCCCTCCTCAGTATGCCGGTGCGCACAGGCGACACGGTTAATGATGAAGATATCAGTAATACCATTCGCGCACTGTTTGCCACTGGCAACTTTGAGGATGTTCGTGTCCTTCGCGATGGCGATACGCTTCTGGTTCAGGTAAAAGAACGTCCGACTATTGCCAGCATCACCTTCTCCGGTAACAAATCGGTGAAAGATGACATGCTGAAGCAAAACCTCGAGGCTTCTGGCGTGCGTGTTGGCGAATCTTTGGATCGCACCACCATTGCCGATATCGAGAAAGGTCTGGAAGACTTCTACTATAGCGTCGGTAAATACAGTGCCAGCGTGAAAGCCGTTGTCACGCCACTGCCGCGCAACCGTGTTGACCTTAAACTGGTGTTCCAGGAAGGGGTATCGGCGAAGATCCAGCAGATCAATATCGTCGGTAATCATGCCTTCAGCACGGATGAACTGATCTCTCACTTCCAGTTGCGTGATGAAGTTCCGTGGTGGAACGTTGTTGGCGATCGCAAATACCAGAAGCAGAAACTGGCGGGTGACCTTGAAACCCTGCGCAGTTACTACCTGGATCGCGGTTACGCGCGTTTCAACATCGACTCAACGCAGGTCAGCCTGACCCCGGATAAGAAAGGGATCTACATTACCGTGAACATCACGGAAGGCGAGCAGTATAAGCTTTCTGGCGTTCAGGTAACGGGGAACCTGGCGGGGCACTCTGCGGAGATCGAAAGCCTGACCAAAATTGAGCCGGGTGAACTCTATAACGGCACCAAAGTGACCAAAATGGAAGATGATATTAAGAAGCTTCTGGGTCGCTATGGTTACGCCTATCCGCGTGTTCAGTCACAGCCGGAAATCAACGATACTGACAAAACCGTTATGCTGCGCGTAAACGTTGATGCGGGTAACCGTTTCTACGTGCGTAAGATCCGTTTTGAAGGTAACGACACGTCCAAAGATGCCGTCCTGCGTCGCGAAATGCGCCAGATGGAAGGGGCATGGCTGGGCAGTGATATGGTTGATCAGGGTAAAGAGCGTCTGAACCGTCTGGGTTACTTTGAAACGGTCGACACAGACACGCAGCGTGTTCCGGGCAGCCCGGACCAGGTTGACGTGGTCTATAAGGTGAAAGAGCGTAACACCGGTAGCTTTAACTTCGGTGTCGGTTACGGTACGGAAAGCGGCGTAAGCTTCCAGGCCGGTGTTCAGCAGGATAACTGGCTGGGCACGGGTTACGCGGTAGGGATTAACGGTACCAAGAACGATTACCAGACCTACAGCGAACTGTCCGTCACCAACCCGTACTTCACCGTTGATGGCGTGAGTCTGGGTGGGCGCATCTTCTATAACGACTTTGATGCGAACGATGCGGATCTGTCTGACTATACCAACAAAAGTTATGGTACAGACGTCACGCTGGGCTTCCCGGTCAACGAATACAACACCCTGCGTGCGGGTTTAGGGTATGTGCATAACTCCCTGTCTAATATGCAGCCGCAGGTCGCGATGTGGCGTTATTTGAACTCCGTGGGTGAATACCCGAGTGAATCGAATGACCGCAACTCCTTTAGCGCCAACGACTTCACCTTCAACTATGGTTGGACTTATAACAAGCTTGACCGTGGCTTCTTCCCGACGGAAGGGACGCGTATCAACCTGAACGGTAAGGTGACGATCCCTGGCTCTGATAACGAGTTCTACAAAGCGACACTGGATACCGCAACCTACGTACCGATCGACGACGATCATAAGTGGGTGGTCCTCGGTCGTACCCGTTGGGGTTATGGGGATGGAATCGGCGGTAAAGAGATGCCGTTCTATGAGAACTTCTATGCCGGTGGCTCCAGTACCGTGCGTGGCTTCCAGTCCAACACCATTGGTCCGAAAGCCGTTTATTATCCATCCAGCAGTCGTCATGATGGCGATAGCGACTACGATAACGAATGTGAAAGCACGCAATCGGCGCCGTGTAAATCGGATGATGCAGTGGGCGGTAACGCCATGGCTGTCGCCAGCCTGGAGTTCATTACCCCAACGCCGTTCATCAGTGATAAATACGCCAACTCGGTACGTACTTCGTTCTTCTGGGATATGGGTACCGTCTGGGATACTAACTGGGATTCAAGTGCATATTCCGGTTATCCAGACTACAGTGATCCAAGCAATATCCGTATGTCTGCTGGTATCGCATTACAATGGATGTCCCCATTGGGGCCGTTGGTCTTCTCCTACGCCCAGCCGTTTAAGGATTACGATGGAGACAAAAAAGAGCAGTTCCAGTTTAACATTGGTAAAACCTGGTAATTGTTCTTCGCAAAGGAATGTAATGGTAGTGTAGCGATGACTTTAGGCGATCATCTTGCATGGGATCGCCTGGCCACGCAAAGAACTGCACCTTCGGGTGCAAATGGGATGGTAAGGAGTTTATTGTGAAAAAGTGGTTATTAGCGGCAGGTCTCGGTTTAGCAATGGTTACGTCTGCACAGGCTGCTGACAAAATTGCTATCGTCAACATGGGTAGCCTGTTCCAGCAGGTTGCACAGAAGACCGGTGTTTCCAACACGTTGGAAAATGAGTTTAAAGGCCGCGCGAGCGAACTGCAGCGTATGGAATCCGATCTGCAATCTAAAATGCAGCGTCTGCAGTCCATGAAAGCGGGCAGCGATCGTACTAAGCTGGAAAAAGACGTGATGGCTCAGCGCCAGACCTTCTCTCAGAAAGCGCAGGCTTTTGAGCAGGATCGTGCACGTCGTTCCAACGAAGAACGTGGCAAACTGGTTACCCGTATCCAGACTGCAGTGAAATCTGTTGCCAGCAGCCAGAGCATCGATCTGGTCGTTGACGCAAACACCGTTGCTTATAACAGCAGCGATGTAAAAGACATCACCGCTGACGTACTGAAACAGGTTAAATAAGTAATGCCTTCAATTCGACTGGCTGATTTAGCAGAACAGTTGGATGCAGAATTACACGGTGATGGCGATATCGTCATCACCGGCGTTGCGTCCATGCAATCTGCGCAAACGGGTCACATCACCTTCATGGTGAATCCAAAATACCGTGAGCACCTGGCCTTATGCCAGGCGTCTGCCGTTGTCATGACGCAGGACGATCTTCCTTTTGCTAAGAGTGCTGCGCTGGTAGTGAAGAATCCTTACCTGACGTACGCGCGAATGGCGCAAATTTTAGATACCACGCCGCAGCCGGCACAGAACATTGCACCGAGTGCAGTGGTTGATGCGACGGCAACGCTGGGTAGCACTGTTTCAATTGGCGCAAATGCGGTGATTGAGTCTGGCGTGGAGCTTGGCGATAACGTGGTTATCGGCCCGGGCTGCTTCGTTGGGAAAAATACGAAAATTGGGGCCGGTTCGCGTCTGTGGGCGAATGTATCGGTTTACCACGACATTCAGATCGGTGAGAATTGCCTGATCCAGTCCAGTACGGTCATTGGTGCTGACGGTTTTGGCTATGCCAACGATCGCGGCAACTGGGTGAAGATCCCGCAGTTAGGTCGCGTTATTATTGGCGATCGTGTGGAGATCGGCGCTTGTACCACTATTGATCGTGGCGCACTGGATGACACTGTGATCGGCAATGGGGTTATCATTGATAACCAGTGCCAGATTGCACATAACGTTGTGATTGGCGACAATACGGCGGTTGCCGGTGGCGTCATTATGGCGGGCAGCCTGAAGATTGGCCGTTACTGTATGATCGGCGGTGCCAGCGTGATCAACGGGCATATGGAAATATGCGATAAGGTGACCGTGACGGGCATGGGGATGGTGATGCGTCCCATCACTGAACCAGGCGTCTATTCCTCAGGCATTCCGCTGCAACCTAACAAAGTATGGCGTAAGACAGCCGCACTGGTGATGAACATTGATGATATGAGCAAGCGCCTCAAAGCCATTGAGCGCAAGGTTAATCAACAAGACTAAACTCTCACCCGGTCACACATACTTTACGGCCTGTCGGCATTCATACGATTGCGGCAGGCCGTGTTATTATTGGCTTTTAGCATATTTGGACAGGAAGAGTATTTTGACTACTAACACTCATACTCTGCATATTGAAGAGATTTTAGAACTTCTGCCGCACCGTTTTCCGTTTTTACTGGTTGATCGCGTGCTGGACTTTGAAGAAGGTCGTTTTCTGCGCGCAGTGAAAAATGTCTCCGTTAACGAGCCGTTTTTCCAGGGGCATTTCCCGGGTAAACCGATTTTCCCTGGCGTGCTGATTCTGGAAGCCATGGCACAGGCTACCGGTATTCTGGCGTTTAAAAGCGTTGGTAAACTGGAGCCGGGAGAACTCTATTATTTCGCCGGTATCGATGAAGCGCGCTTTAAGCGTCCTGTCGTGCCAGGCGATCAGATGATCATGGAAGTCACTTTCGAGAAAACGCGCCGTGGCCTGACCCGCTTCAAAGGGGTTGCTCTGGTCGACGGTAAAGTAGTTTGCGAAGCAACGATGATGTGCGCTCGTAGCCGGGAGGCCTGATACGTGATTGATAAATCCGCCTTTGTTCATCCGACCGCCATTGTGGAAGAGGGCGCTTCACTTGGCGCTAACGTTCACATTGGTCCTTTTTGTCTTGTTGGACCCCATGTTGAAATTGGTGAGGGTACCGTACTGAAGTCTCACGTTGTCGTGAATGGTCATACCAAAATTGGCCGCGATAACGAGATATATCAGTTCGCCTCCATTGGCGAAGTGAACCAGGATCTGAAATATGCTGGTGAACCGACCCGTGTGGAAATTGGCGATCGTAACCGCATTCGCGAAAGCGTTACCATTCATCGTGGCACAGTGCAGGGCGGTGGATTGACGAAGGTGGGCAGCGATAACTTACTGATGATCAATGCCCATGTGGCACACGATTGCACAATCGGGGATCGCTGTATTCTGGCGAATAACGCCACGCTAGCGGGTCACGTCTCGCTGGATGATTATGTCATCATCGGTGGCATGACCGCTGTGCACCAGTTCTGCATTATTGGTGCACACGTGATGGTTGGCGGCTGTTCTGGCGTTGCTCAGGACGTTCCGCCGTACGTTATTGCGCAGGGCAACCACGCGACGCCGTTTGGCGTCAACATCGAAGGGCTGAAGCGTCGCGGATTTACTCGCGAAGCGATCACCGCCATCCGCAATGCTTACAAAGCGTTGTACCGTAGCGGCAAAACGCTGGAAGACGTAAAACCGGAAATCGCCGAACTGGCGAAGCAGTATCCGGAAGTACAGGCGTTCAGCGATTTCTTTGCCCGCTCAACGCGCGGTCTGATTCGTTAATGGCTGAGCAGCGCCCCTTAACGATTGCCCTGGTCGCCGGAGAAACCTCCGGCGATATTCTTGGTGCTGGCTTAATCCGGGCGCTGAAGGCGCGCGTCCCCGACGCGCGTTTTGTCGGCGTCGCAGGTCCACGTATGCAGGCCGAAGGCTGTGAAGCCTGGTATGAAATGGAAGAACTGGCGGTGATGGGCATTGTGGAAGTGCTTGGACGCCTGCGTCGTCTGCTGCATATCCGCGCCGATCTGACTCGTCGATTCACTGAGCTGCAGCCCGATGTCTTCGTTGGTATAGATGCACCCGATTTCAATATCACCCTCGAAGGGAATCTGAAAAAACAGGGTATCAAAACGATTCATTACGTTAGTCCGTCCGTCTGGGCGTGGCGACAGAAACGCGTTTTCAAAATAGGCAGATCCACCAATATGGTTCTGGCTTTTCTGCCTTTCGAAAAAGCGTTTTACGACAAGTACAACGTGCCGTGCCGTTTTATCGGTCACACCATGGCGGACGCGATGCCGCTGGACCCGGATAAAAACGCGGCGCGAGATGTGCTGGGGATCCCCCGTGACGCGCACTGTCTGGCGTTATTACCCGGCAGTCGCGGTGCGGAAGTCGAAATGCTCAGCGCCGACTTCCTGAAAACGGCCCAATTGTTGCGCCAGACCTATCCTGATCTTGAGGTGGTGGTGCCATTGGTGAACGCCAAACGGCGCGAGCAGTTTGAGCAGATCAAAGCAGAAGTCGCCCCGACGCTTTCCGTCCATATGTTGGATGGGATGGCGCGAGAAGCGATGATTGCCAGCGATGCCGCGTTGCTGGCATCCGGTACCGCTGCGCTCGAGTGCATGCTGGCCAAATGCCCGATGGTGGTGGGATATCGCATGAAGCCCTTTACGTTCTGGCTGGCGAAGCGACTGGTGAAGACAGATTATGTCTCGCTGCCAAACCTGCTGGCGGGAAGGGAACTGGTGAAAGAGCTGTTGCAGGAAGAGTGCGAGCCGCAAAAGCTGGCTGAGGCGCTTCTCCCTTTACTGGCGAACGGTAAAACCAGTCATGCGATGCACGATACTTTCCGCGAACTGCATCAGCAGATCCGCTGTAATGCTGATGAGCAGGCGGCGGATGCGGTCCTGGAGTTAGCACGATGATCGAATTTGTTTATCCACACACGCACTTAGTGGCGGGTGTGGATGAAGTCGGACGTGGTCCGTTGGTTGGCGCGGTCGTTACCGCAGCCGTGATCCTCGACCCGGCTCGCCCGATTGTGGGTCTTAACGATTCCAAAAAATTATCTGAAAAGCGCCGTCTGGCGCTGTATGACGAAATCAAAGAAAAAGCGTTGAGCTGGAGCCTCGGTCGTGCGGAACCGCACGAGATCGATGAGCTGAATATACTCCACGCCACGATGTTGGCCATGCAGCGAGCGGTGGCGGGGTTACATATTGCGCCGGAATATGTGCTGATCGATGGTAATCGCTGTCCGGCATTACCTGTGCCGTCTCTGGCGGTAGTGAAGGGCGACAGTCGGGTGGCGGAGATCAGCGCCGCGTCTATTCTTGCAAAAGTCACGCGTGACGCCGAAATGGCCGCGTTGGATAGCGTTTTCCCGCAATATGGTTTTGCCCAGCACAAAGGGTATCCAACCGCTTTCCATCTGGAAAAACTGGCTGAACATGGCGCAACGGAGCATCACCGACGTAGTTTTGCTCCCGTTAAACGCGCACTGGGACTCGCGTCCTGATTCTTGTGTCGAAGGAATCTGAAGATGTCTGAACCTCGTTTCGTCCACCTGCGGGTGCACAGCGACTACTCCATGATCGATGGGCTGGCAAAAACCGGGCCGCTGGTGAAAAAGGCGGCCGCGTTGGGCATGCCTGCGCTGGCGATCACCGATTTTACTAACCTCTGTGGTCTGGTGAAGTTCTACGGAGCGGGTCATGGCGCAGGGATTAAACCCATTGTTGGTGCCGATTTCCATGTTCAGAGCGAGCTGATGGGTGATGAACTCACGCATCTGACCGTGCTTGCTGCCAATAACACCGGGTACCAAAATCTTACCCTGCTGATATCCAAAGCTTATCAGCGCGGCTATGGCGCGGCGGGACCGATCATAGACCGTGACTGGCTGATCGAACTGAAAGAAGGGTTGATCCTGCTTTCCGGCGGGCGCATGGGTGACGTCGGGCGCAGTCTGCTTCGCGGTAACGGCGCGCTGGTTGATGAGTGTGTCGCGTTCTATGAAGAACACTTCCCGGATCGTTACTTCCTTGAGCTTATCCGCACTGGTCGTCCCGATGAAGAGAACTATCTTCATGCTGCCGTTGCGCTGGCGGAAGCGCGCAGTTTGCCGGTGGTTGCCACCAACGACGTGCGCTTTATCAACAGTGATGACTTTGACGCGCATGAAATTCGCGTTGCTATTCACGATGGTTTCACCCTCGACGATCCCAAACGTCCGCGTAATTACTCGCCGCAGCAATATATGCGCTCGGAAGAGGAGATGTGCGAACTCTTCTCTGATATTCCGGAAGCGTTGGAAAACACCGTTGAAATTGCCAAACGCTGTAACGTAACGGTACGTCTGGGCGAGTATTTCCTGCCGCAGTTCCCGACAGGCGATATGACCACGGAAGATTTCCTGGTCCAGAAATCGAAAGAAGGGCTGGAAGAGCGTCTGGCCTTCTTATTCCCGGATGAAGCCGTGCGAAAAGAAAAGCGGCCGCCTTACGATGAACGTCTGGATATTGAACTGCAGGTGATCAACCAGATGGGGTTCCCGGGTTACTTCCTCATCGTGATGGAATTTATCCAGTGGTCGAAAGATAACGGCGTGCCGGTAGGGCCAGGCCGTGGTTCCGGTGCGGGCTCGCTGGTGGCTTACGCGCTGAAAATTACCGACCTCGACCCGCTGGAATTTGACCTGCTGTTCGAACGTTTCCTTAACCCGGAACGTGTCTCGATGCCTGACTTCGACGTTGACTTCTGTATGGAGAAACGCGACCAGGTGATTGAACACGTGGCCGACATGTACGGCCGTGATGCGGTATCGCAGATTATTACCTTCGGTACGATGGCGGCGAAAGCGGTGATCCGCGACGTGGGTCGCGTTCTGGGCCACCCGTACGGCTTTGTCGATCGTATTTCAAAACTGGTGCCCCCCGATCCGGGGATGACGCTGGCGAAAGCCTTCGAGGCTGAACCGCAACTGCCAGAAATCTACGAGGCAGATGAAGAGGTTAAAGCGCTGATCGACATGGCGCGTAAGCTGGAAGGCGTGACCCGAAACGCCGGTAAACACGCCGGTGGTGTGGTTATCG
Organism: Citrobacter sp. MGH 55; assembly: GCF_016906145.1. Lineage (NCBI taxonomy): Bacteria > Pseudomonadati > Pseudomonadota > Gammaproteobacteria > Enterobacterales > Enterobacteriaceae > Citrobacter > Citrobacter sp. MGH 55. The sequence continues at coordinate 63,545 of NZ_CP070239.1, read as the reverse complement.
CCCCGACGAAAATCACCGATTTTGCGCCGCTGTACTGTGATGAACAGGGGCTGCACCCGGTTACCCAGTTTGATAAAAACGACGTGGAATATGCCGGCCTCGTGAAGTTCGACTTCCTTGGCTTGCGTACACTCACTATCATTAACTGGGCGCTGGAGATGATTAACGCCCGCCGTGAAAAGAACGGTGAGCCGCCGCTGGATATTGCCGCTATCCCGCTGGACGATAAGAAAAGCTTCGATATGCTGCAACGCTCGGAAACCACGGCGGTCTTCCAGCTTGAATCCCGCGGCATGAAAGACCTGATTAAGCGTCTGCAGCCTGACTGCTTCGAAGATATGATAGCCCTGGTGGCCCTGTTCCGTCCGGGGCCGTTGCAGTCCGGGATGGTAGATAACTTCATCGATCGTAAGCATGGTCGTGAAGAGATCTCCTATCCGGATGTGCAGTGGCAACACGAAAGCCTGAAACCAGTACTGGAACCAACCTACGGCATCATCCTGTATCAGGAACAGGTCATGCAGATTGCCCAGGTGCTTTCTGGCTATACTCTTGGCGGGGCGGATATGCTGCGTCGTGCGATGGGTAAGAAAAAGCCGGAAGAGATGGCCAAACAGCGCTCCATCTTTGAAGACGGCGCGAAGAAAAACGGTATTGACGGCGAACTGGCGATGAAAATCTTCGACCTGGTGGAGAAATTCGCCGGGTACGGGTTTAACAAATCGCACTCCGCTGCCTACGCGCTGGTCTCTTACCAGACGCTGTGGTTGAAAGCGCACTATCCTGCTGAGTTTATGGCGGCGGTAATGACTGCCGATATGGACAACACCGAGAAGGTGGTGGGGCTGGTGGATGAGTGCTGGCGCATGGGGCTGAAAATCCTGCCGCCGGATATCAACTCCGGGCTGTACCACTTCCACGTCAACGACGACGGCGAGATTGTCTACGGTATCGGCGCGATCAAAGGCGTGGGTGAAGGCCCGATCGAGGCGATCATTGAGGCGCGTAACAACGGCGGCTATTTCCGTGAGCTGTTTGATCTTTGTGCGCGCACCGATACCAAAAAGCTCAACCGGCGGGTGCTGGAAAAATTGATCATGTCCGGGGCGTTCGACAGGCTGGGGCCGCATCGTGCTGCGCTGATGAATTCGCTGGGCGATGCGCTGAAAGCCGCCGATCAGCACGCGAAAGCAGAAGCAATTGGTCAGGCAGATATGTTCGGCGTGCTGGCGGAAGAGCCGGAGCAAATTGAACAATCCTACGCCAGCTGCCAGCCGTGGCCAGAGCAGGTGGTGTTAGATGGGGAACGCGAAACGTTGGGGTTGTACCTGACGGGTCACCCGATCAACCAGTATTTGAAAGAAATTGAGCGCTATGTCGGAGGCTACCGGCTGAAAGACATGCATCCGACAGAACGTGGTAAAGTGACCACGGCTGCGGGGCTCGTCATTGCCGCAAGGGTTATGGTCACCAAGCGCGGCAATCGTATCGGCATCTGTACGCTGGATGACCGTTCCGGACGTCTGGAGGTGATGTTATTTACCGACGCCCTGGATAAATACCAGCAATTGCTGGAAAAAGACCGCATACTTATCGTCAGCGGACAGGTCAGCTTTGATGACTTCAGCGGGGGGCTTAAAATGACCGCCCGCGAAGTGATGGATATTGACGAAGCCCGGGAAAAATATGCTCGCGGGCTTGCTATCTCGCTGACGGACAGGCAAATTGATGACCAGCTTTTAAACCGACTCCGTCAGTCTCTGGAACCCCACCGCTCGGGGACAATTCCAGTACATCTCTACTATCAGAGGGCGGATGCACGTGCGCGGTTGCGTTTTGGCGCGACGTGGCGTGTCTCTCCGAGCGATCGTTTGCTTAACGATCTCCGTGGCCTCATTGGTTCGGAGCAGGTGGAACTGGAGTTTGACTAATACAGGAATACTATGAGTCTGAATTTCCTTGATTTTGAACAGCCGATTGCAGAGCTGGAAGCAAAAATCGATTCTCTGACTGCGGTGAGCCGTCAGGACGAGAAACTGGATATTAACATCGATGAAGAAGTGCATCGTCTGCGTGAAAAAAGCGTAGAACTGACGCGTAAAATCTTCGCCGATCTTGGCGCATGGCAGGTTGCCCAACTGGCACGCCATCCGCAGCGTCCTTACACCCTGGATTATGTTCGCCTGGCGTTTGATGAATTTGACGAACTGGCGGGCGATCGCGCTTATGCGGACGATAAAGCTATCGTCGGCGGCATTGCGCGTCTGGACGGTCGTCCGGTGATGATCATTGGTCATCAGAAAGGCCGCGAGACCAAAGAGAAAATCCGTCGTAACTTCGGGATGCCGGCGCCGGAAGGCTATCGTAAAGCGCTGCGTCTGATGGAAATGGCCGAGCGTTTCAACATGCCGATCATTACCTTTATCGACACCCCGGGTGCCTACCCAGGCGTCGGTGCCGAAGAGCGCGGTCAGTCCGAAGCTATCGCCCGTAACCTGCGTGAAATGTCACGTCTGAGCGTGCCGGTTATCTGCACCGTGATCGGCGAGGGCGGTTCCGGTGGCGCGCTGGCGATCGGCGTGGGCGATAAAGTGAATATGCTGCAATACAGCACCTATTCCGTTATCTCTCCGGAAGGCTGTGCTTCCATTCTGTGGAAAAGTGCGGACAAAGCGCCGCTGGCCGCAGAAGCGATGGGGATCATTGCGCCACGTCTGAAAGAGCTGAAGCTGATTGATTCCATCATCCCGGAACCGCTGGGCGGCGCGCATCGCAATCCGGAAGCGATGGCGGCTTCGCTGAAAGCGCAGCTGCTGGCTGACCTCGCGGATCTCGATGTATTGAGCACAGAAGATTTGAAGAACCGTCGCTATCAGCGTCTGATGAGCTACGGCTACGCCTAAGCGTTGACCATTCCGAAAAGGGCCACAATTTGTGGCCCTTTTTTTTACCTGCGGTTTGAACAGGCTATGATTAGCTAAGGTTTTTCCAGGAGGAACGCATGAATATCATCGCCATTATGGGGCCGCACGGGGTTTTTTATAAAGACGAGCCCATTAACGAGCTTGAGCGTGCGCTGCAATCACAGGGATTTCAGATTATCTGGCCGCAAAACAGCGTCGACCTGCTGAAATTTATCGAACACAACCCGCGCATTTGTGGGGTGATTTTTGACTGGGATGAGTACAGTCTCGATTTGTGCAGTGAGATTAACCAGCTCAATGAGTATTTACCGCTGTATGCGTTTATCAACACGCATTCGACGATGGATGTCAGCGTTCACGACATGCGCATGGCGCTATGGTTTTTCGAGTATGCGCTCGGGCAGGCGGAAGATATCGCGACGCGCATTCGCCAGTACACCAACGAGTACCTCGACAATATCACGCCGCCTTTTACCAGAGCGTTGTTCACCTATGTGAAAGAGGGGAAATACACCTTCTGCACGCCGGGGCACATGGCAGGAACGGCCTATCAAAAAAGTCCGGTTGGCTGCCTGTTCTATGACTTTTTCGGTGGCAATACCCTGAAAGCAGATGTATCGATATCGGTCACTGAACTGGGTTCGTTACTCGATCACACCGGGCCGCATCTGGAGGCCGAAGAGTATATCGCCCGAACGTTCGGTGCAGAGCAGAGTTACATGGTGACTAACGGTACCTCCACCTCAAACAAAATTGTGGGGATGTATGCCGCGCCGACCGGCAGTACGCTATTGATTGACCGTAACTGCCATAAGTCGCTCGCGCATTTGTTAATGATGAGCGACGTCGTCCCGATTTGGCTGAAACCAACGCGTAATGCGCTCGGTATTCTGGGCGGCATTCCGAAGCGTGAGTTCACGCGTGAGAGTATTGCGAACAAAGTTGCCGCCACGGCGCAGGCGCAGTGGCCAGTTCATGCCGTGATCACTAACTCAACCTATGACGGCCTGCTGTATAACACTAACTGGATCAAACAGACGCTGGATGTCCCCTCTATCCACTTCGATTCTGCCTGGGTGCCCTATACCCACTTTCATCCCATTTATCAGGGGAAAAGCGGGATGAGCGGTGAACGGGTGCCTGGCAAGGTGATTTTCGAAACGCAATCCACCCACAAAATGTTGGCGGCGCTATCGCAGGCGTCGCTGATTCATATTAAAGGGGATTATGACGAAGAGACCTTCAACGAAGCGTTTATGATGCACACCTCGACCTCACCGAGTTATCCGATTGTCGCTTCCATCGAGACGGCGGCAGCGATGCTACGGGGAAATTCCGGTAAGCGATTAATCAATCGCTCTGTGGAGCGCGCGTTACATTTTCGCAAAGAAGTGCAGCGGCTACGTGAAGAGTCTGACGGTTGGTTCTTTGATATCTGGCAACCGGAAGAGGTTGATGAAGCTGCGTGCTGGCCGGTGGCGCCCGGTGAAGACTGGCACGGATTTACCGATGCCGACGATGACCATATGTTCCTCGATCCGGTAAAAGTCACGATCCTGACGCCCGGTATGAATGAGCAAGGGGAGATGAGTGACGAGGGGATCCCCGCCGCGCTGGTGGCGAAATTCCTTGATGAGCGCGGCGTGGTGGTGGAGAAAACCGGGCCGTACAATCTGCTGTTTCTCTTCAGTATTGGTATCGATAAAACCCGGGCAATGGGGCTGTTGCGTGGACTGACCGAATTTAAACGCTCTTACGATCTCAATTTGCGCGTGAAGAATATGCTGCCGGATCTGTATGCAGAAGATCCTGATTTTTATCGCAACATGCGTATTCAGGATCTGGCGCAAGGGATCCACCAGCTCATCCGCCAACACGATCTTTCCGGCCTGATGCTGCGTGCGTTTGATACATTGCCGGAAATGATCATGACGCCGCATCAGGCCTGGCAGCGACAGATCAAAGGCGAAGTCGAAACGGTCCCCCTCGATCAACTGGTGGGACGCGTGTCGGCGAATATGATCCTGCCATACCCTCCCGGCGTGCCGCTGCTGATGCCGGGAGAAATGCTCACCGAGCAGAGTCGCGCCGTACTCGATTTTCTGCTGATGCTCTGTTCTGTTGGTCAGCGTTATCCGGGCTTTGAAACGGATATTCACGGGGCGAAACAGGATGACGACGGCGTATACCTCGTACGAGTCTTAAAAACGGCATGACGACTTGCCTTCAGCGCTCCCGGGCGGGTAACGTGCTGATGATAAATAACGGAGATGAAGACACTATGCTGGGATTAAAACAGGTTCACCATATTGCGATTATTGCGACAGACTATGCCGCGAGTAAGTCCTTCTATTGCGATATTTTGGGGTTTACGCTGCTGAGCGAGGCCTATCGCGCAGAACGAGACTCGTGGAAGGGCGATCTGGCGCTGAACGGACAATATGTGATTGAGCTTTTTTCATTTCCTTTCCCGCCGGCACGTCCAGGGCATCCGGAAGCCTGTGGCTTGCGCCATCTGGCGTTCAGCGTGGATAACCTGGATAATGCGGTAGCGCATCTGGAGGCGAATCACGTTAATTGTGAAGCCATCCGCATTGATCCCTTCACCAACAAGCGCTTCACCTTTTTTAAAGACCCGGATGGCCTGCCGCTCGAATTGTATGAGCAGTAAGGCTTGTTATTGTGACGATTGCCCGGTAACGTGCCGGGCAACGTCACTGTAAATAACCGCTATGACAACACTCACGCTGAACACCTCGCTTATCACTTCCCGACAGATACTGGTCGCCTTTAGCGGCGGTCTGGACTCTACCGTGCTCTTACACCAACTGGTGCAATGGCGGACGCAACAACCGACTCTCTCGCTTCGTGCCATGCACATCCATCATGGACTTAGCGCTTACGCCGATGAGTGGGTGGCACACTGTGAAGCCATCTGCGCGCAATGGCAGATTCCGCTGGTGGTGGAGCGGGTCACGCTGGTGGACGCCGGGCTGGGAATCGAAGCGCAGGCCCGGCAGGCGCGGTATCAGGCATTTGCCGATGCGCTATTGCCCGGTGAGGTGTTGGTGACTGCCCAGCATCTTGACGATCAGTGTGAAACCTTTTTGCTGGCGCTCAAACGCGGCAGCGGACCGGCTGGGCTGTCTGCAATGGCGGAGAGTGCTGAGTTTGCGGGCACGTTACTCATTCGTCCGTTATTGACACAACCCCGTGCGGCACTGGAGCAATGGGCAAGGCAGCATCAGCTTCGCTGGATTGAAGATGAAAGCAATCAGGATGACGCCTACGATCGCAACTTCCTGCGTTTGCAGGTTCTGCCGCTTCTGCAACAGCGCTGGCCGCATTTCGCTGACGCCACGGCACGCAGCGCAGCGCTGTGTGCTGAACAAGAGAGTCTGCTGGATGAACTGCTTGCCGATGAACTGTCTTCTTGTACCACGGCAAACGGCACGCTGGAGTTAACGCCGCTCATGGCGATGAGCCGTGTCCGGCGCGCAGCGCTACTTCGCCGCTGGCTGGCGACGAAAAATGCGCCGATGCCTTCACGCGATGGACTGGAACGTCTCTGGCAGGAGGTGGCGCTGGCGCGTGAAGATGCGTCACCGTGCCTGCGTTTCGGCGAGTACGAGGTGCGGCGCTTTCAGGGACAGTTGTGGTGGATTAAATCTGTTGTCGGACAAAGTGAGACAATACTGCCCTGGCCTCGCTGGCAGTTACCGCTCACGTTGCCTGCCGGGCTGGGCCAACTGCGGTTACTGTTGGGGGACGAATTGCGCGCGCCTCGTGAGGATGAGCGTGTCAGTATCCGTTTTAAAGCGCCGGGAATGCTGCATATCGTTGGCCGTAGCGGTGGCCGCAAGCTCAAGAAAATCTGGCAGGAGTTGAATGTACCTTCCTGGCGACGAGATACCACGCCATTGCTGTTTTACGGCGAAACGCTGATTGCGGCTGCAGGCGTATTTGTCACGCGTGACGGCGCGGCGGATGAGGAGTCGGGGGTGAAACTGGTGTGGGATCAAACCGGTGGAAATGCCTGATGGCGCAGCGCCACCAGGCAATATGGGTTCAGGATTCGCTAACCACCACGGTACCGATTTCCGGATGGCTGAAGCTGACAATTTTATCGAGACGAAGCTCGCGCGTTTCACCCGCAACCTCGGTGATTAGGTATTCCACGTTTTTCCGTGAAACCAAATCGTTGGCTTTCGCTTGCAAAACTTCACCATCTTTCAGTTCCAGCGTCAGTAATAAATGATGCTGGCAGGCGAGCTCAAGGTTGTCGTAGTCATCACAGTTGATGGGTTGGTATGTATCATTCATTGACATAATCGCTCACCAGTAAGTTCGCCGCAGCATACGCCGCCTTTTCCCTGACCGACTCTGAAAGGGCACTGTCTGCCGCCATTTCATTAAGCACCTTTAATACGCAACCCAGCGCATCCGGGATATACCCTAAGTCTCCGCTGGCGATTTCCGCATACCGCTTGCGTATTAACTCACAATATTTTTCCACATGCCCTCCTGTCAGCATTCTGACTTAACCGTGGATGCAAGTCTAAGCCTACGAAGATAAACTCTGTTTAGCAAGGTGACTATACCACAGCCATTCACGCAATATCAGCGCCTGATTGATGATCCCCGGACAGCCTTTTAGCTCCTTTTTCGCTACAATGGCTGCCTGATTCGAAAGGAGTTTTTCCATGGCGCTTAAAGCGACAATTTATAAAGCCGTCGTCAACGTGGCTGACCTTGACCGCAACCAGTTTCTTGATGCGGCGTTGACGCTGGCGCGTCACCCCTCTGAAACCCAGGAACGAATGATGTTGCGTCTGCTGGCGTGGATTAAGTATGCGGATGAGCGTCTCCAGTTTACGCGTGGCTTAAGCGCAGAGGATGAACCGGAAGCGTGGTTGCGTAACGATCATCTGGGTATCGACTTGTGGGTTGAACTGGGGCTACCGGATGAGCGCCGTATTAAGAAAGCGTGTTCGCAGGCTGCTGATGTGGCGCTGTTTGCCTACAATAGCCGGGCGGCGCAGATCTGGTGGCAGCAGAATCAAAGCAAATGCGCACAGTTTTCGAATCTCACTGTCTGGTATCTGGATGATGAACAACTGACCCAGCTTAGCGCCTTTGCGAGCCGTACCATGACACTACAGGCGACAATTCAGGACGGGGCGATCTGGCTGTCTGATTCTCAGAATAATCTGGAAATTCATCTGACGCCTTGGCAACAACCGGTATGATCGTCATTTCGCGGACTGTCTCGATCCCCGACGATGAGCTGGAGATCACCGCCATTCGCGCCCAGGGCGCAGGAGGACAGCACGTCAATAAGACCTCAACGGCGATACATTTGCGTTTTGACATTCGGGCCTCCAGCCTGCCAGAGTATTATAAGGAACGTTTGCTGGCTGCCAGCCATCATCTGATTACCGCTGATGGCGTGATGATTATTAAGGCGCAGGAGTACCGCAACCAGGAACTCAACCGGGAAGCGGCGCTTGCCAGACTGGTAGCGGTTATAAAAGAGCTCACCGCAGTACAAAAAAGCCGACGCGCAACCCGACCGACGCGGGCATCGAAAGAGCGAAGATTAAACTCGAAGGCGCAGAAATCCTCAGTAAAAGCCCTTCGCGGTAAAGTCCGTCGTGATGACTGACGGGCAGGAATAAAATGTGATAGGGAGTCAGGGTGAAAAAAACACTACTTTCAGCGATGGCGGCATTTACGCTCTTCGCATTGATTGGCTGTAACAACCGTTCAGAGGTTGATGTTATCCAGCCGACTCAGGTTGCAGAATTAAAACCGATGCAGCAAAGCTGGCGGGGCATTCTGCCTTGTGCCGACTGCGAGGGTATTGAGACCTCACTGTTTCTGGAGAAAGATGGCACATGGGTAATGAACGAACGCTATCAGGGCGTGCGTGAAGAGCCGTCTTCTTTTGCTTCCTACGGCACCTGGGCGCGCACGGCCGATAAACTGGTGCTGACCGACAGTCAGGGTGAGAAGTCTTATTATCGCGCGAAAGGCGAAGCGCTGGAGATGCTGGATCGGGAAGGCAATCCGGTTGAATCACAATTTAACTATACGCTTGAACCGGTGAAATCCAGTTTGCCGGTAACGCCAATGGCGATGCGTGGCATGTATTTCTATATGGCGGATGCCGCGACCTTTACCGACTGCGCAACCGGAAAGCAGGTTTCTGTTGCCAGTAACGCAGAGCTGGAACGCGGTTATCTTGCGGCGCGTGGCACCAGTGAGAAACCGGTGCTGTTGTCCGTCGAAGGGCACTTCACGCTGGAGGCGAATCCAGATACCCATGAGCCGGTGAAAACGCTGATGGCCGATAAAGAGATTAAATTTATTCCGGGTAAGAGCTGCACCGACTGAGTGATGGACTCAATGATAACTGTCCGGGTGACTGGACAGTTATCATCTTACCCGCAGTTTTGCTATTGTGTATCGCGCTTAACGCGTCAGTCCTACAAAACGTCCCGTCTTGATATAAATCCCTAACTTCAAATGACCGACATAGCGTAGCTGCGTTTCTGGCTTAAATGCGGCAACGTCGCCTTCCCGCATGTGCATCAGGTCAGCAGGGCTGATCCAGCCCGATTGCGCCAGGGTTAGCGGATGTCCCGCTTTGGTAAATGCATCAGTGACGAATTCAGAGCAAAACCACGCCGTTTTTTCTCCCTCGCGTGCATCGCTCAACTGCGCTTTCGCCAGCCCGCTGACACACTGTTGCCGGAAATCCGCAGAGAAGGGGTTTAGTGAACACATCTGGCGAGTCACCATAAACGGAATGAATTCCACGATACCGCGATAGTTATAGCCGCTGTCTTTGATTTTATAGGCGAAGGTTTTGATCTCAGCGGCCTGTTGCGGAGTCAGCTCCGGGACTCTCAGGGCAAAAAGTTTATCACTGTGTTTCATCGCCTGTTTGAGTGACACGATTTGTACGCCAGCGCCGGTGGCTTCTGCGACTTCATTATCGCCCAGATAGACGGCAACGTGGCTTACGGAAGCATTGCTGAACGCGCGGATGCCTAATGAGGTCACCCCGAGGCTGGAGGAGAACAACAGATCGCCTGGCTTAAGGTCGGTATCGGTAATTTCGACGAGTGCTTTATTCGTAAATGAGCTCTGGCGCTGGAATGTAACCGCCCATTTTTTGGATTGTGCATCAATGGCGGCGGCGGATTTATTCGGTGGGCTGACGTCAACGGTGCAGGCCGAAAGCAAAAGAAGGCAAGGGAGGAACAGGCGGTAATACGCCGTGAGTTTAGCCATTTTATACAATCCATGTAAAAAAGAGGCCCTGAAAATCAGAGCCTCTTATGACATCAGCCTTTAATCTGTTTAACCAGATAGTTGACGATGTCGCCGGTTTTTATCAACTGTTTCTCGCCATTGCGACGGTATTTGTATTCAATATCGTCGTTGTCGAGGTTACGGTCGCCCAGCACGATAGTGTGCGGAATACCGATCAGTTCCATATCGGCGAACATCACGCCTGGGCGCTCTTTACGGTCGTCCATCAGCACTTCGATGCCCTGCGCACGCAGTTCGGCATACAGTTTTTCCGCCAGTTCCTGCACACGATAGGACTTGTGCATGTTCATCGGCAGAATCGCCACCTGGAACGGCGCGATAGCGTCAGGCCATACGATCCCGCGCTCGTCGTAGTTCTGCTCAATAGCCGCTGCTACCACGCGTGTGACCCCGATACCGTAACAACCCATAGTCAGGATCTGGTTGCGGCCATCTTCACCCTGGACGGCGGCTTTCATTGCTTCCGAGTACTTGGTGCCCAACTGGAAGATATGACCGACTTCGATACCGCGTTTGATCAGCAACGTGCCTTTTCCATCCGGGCTTGGATCGCCGGCGACGACGTTACGGATATCAGCGACTTCCGGGGTTGCGACATCGCGATCCCAGTTAATGCCGAAGTAATGCTTACCATCCACGTTAGCCCCTGCCGCGAAATCACTCATTGCGGCAACAGTACGGTCAATAATCACCGGCACTGGCATGTTTACCGGGCCCAAAGAACCCGGACCGGCATTCACCAGCGCGCGGATCTCTTCTTCGGTTGCGAACGTCAGCGGGCTGGCAACCTGCGGCAGTTTTTCCGCTTTGACTTCGTTCAATTCGTGATCGCCGCGAACCAGCAGTGCGACCAGCGGAGACTTGCTGTCTTCCACGGCTTTCACCAGCAGGGTTTTCACGGTTTTCTCGATTGGCAGACTAAACTGCTCAACCAGCTCGGCGATGGTTTTTGCGTTCGGCGTATCAACCAGCGTCATTTCTTGCGTTGCAGCGGCGCGCGGCGCTTTCGGCGCAACGGCTTCCGCAAATTCAATGTTGGCCGCGTAGTCAGAGGAATCAGAGAAGATCACATCGTCTTCGCCGCTCTGTGCCAGTACCTGGAATTCGTGCGAGGCGCTGCCGCCGATAGAACCGGTGTCAGCCTGTACCGCGCGGAAATCCAGCCCCATGCGGCTGAAGATCTTGCTATAAGCCGCGTACATCGCGTCGTAAGTTTCCTGCAGAGATTCCTGAGAAGTATGGAAAGAGTACGCATCTTTCATCAGGAATTCACGGGAGCGCATCACGCCGAAACGCGGACGCACTTCGTCACGGAATTTAGTCTGAATCTGGTAGAAGTTCAGCGGCAGCTGTTTGTAAGAGCTGAGCTCGTTACGAATCAGATCGGTGATCACTTCTTCATGCGTTGGGCCAAGTACGAACGGACGATCGCCACGGTCAGCAATACGCAGCAGTTCCGGACCGTACTGTTCCCAACGACCACTCTCTTGCCACAGTTCAGAAGGTTGAACCACCGGCATTAACACCTCGATCGCACCGGCGTTGTTCATCTCTTCACGCACGATGTTCTCAACTTTTTTCAGGACGCGCACGCCGGTCGGCAGCCAGGTGTATAACCCGGAGGCCAGCTTGCGGATCATCCCGGCGCGCAGCATCAGCTGGTGGCTGATCACCTCGGCGTCGGCAGGTGTCTCCTTCAGAGTGGAGAGCAGATATTGGCTAGTACGCATGTTGTTACGGTTCCAGTTGAACGATCGAACAGGCTCAATGTGAGCCTGACACAAAAAAAAGTAACTCAGTTTACCAGCGAGAAAGGGATGTCAAAAGAGAAGGGCGTGAAATTAGCGGGGTTCAAGCGCAAAGACTTCAAAACCCGTCTCGGTTACGCGCCAGCGCACGTTGAAATCATGCAGCCAGACAGCATAATTTTTACCGGTCTCTTCCCCTTTTCGATAGGCAGGACGCGGATCCTGCGCCAGCACATCACAAATAAACGTCTTCAGCAGGGGATAACGTTTTTCCAGCGCGGGAAACTGTTGCTCAATCTCGTCGGTAAAACTCACCGACATTTCGGCTTGCGGTGCCTGTTGCGCGTAGCTGGCGGTCGCATCCGGTAGCGATTCCGCGAACGGCAGGTAAGGCTTGATATCGATGACCGGCGTACCGTCAACCAGATCCAGACTGCCCAGTTGCAGAATGACCTGATCTTTCTGACAGACAACGCCTTTCAGTTCAACCAGCGACATGCCGACGGGATTGGGGCGAAATGTTGAGCGCGTAGCAAATACGCCCATCCGCGCATTGCCGCCAAGACGAGGCGGGCGCACGGTAGGGCGCCATCCCCCTTCCATCGTCTGATGGAAAACAAAGATCACCCATAAGTGGCTGAATGCTTCAAGACCACGTACCGCATCGGCCTGATTGTAAGGAGACAGCAGGTGCAGTTCGCCGTTGACGCTTTTTACCAGCCCTGGCTGGCGGGGAACGGCGAACTTCTCTTTGTAAGGCGAGCGAATGACACCGATTTGCTCAAACTGAAAATGACTCATTTAGCCGAGATGTTGAGCGCAGAACCAATGCAGACAGCCTGACGATAACAACCCGGCGTCCCGCTGGTGACTTCACAGCTATGCAGTAACACGGCATTGGCTTTCATTTTTGACGCATTAATCTGCATGCGTTTACGTGCTGTCGGGATGTTCGGCGGAGAGTCCTGGTTAGAGGCCTGACAGGATTCACCGGTCACTTCACCGAGATCGCGGAACGGCTTGCCGACCAGATCTTCAGCATTGGTGTAAATTCTGACGGGAACAGCGCGCGGCGCTTTCGGTTTTTCCGGCTCCGCTTTTGGCGGGGTTGCGGTGCTTTGAACGGGTTCAACAGGGGATCTGCTTAGCATGGAACAGCCGCTCAGCATGAGTGCCAATAAACAGATCGGTAAAGCACGCATAATATTTCCTCAATGAATGATCTAACTGTCACATATTGAATCAGGAGCTTGCATAAATGACAAGACGGGCAAACGCCCGTCCTGAATGATATTACAGATTGTGAAAAGCGCCTAAAAATTACCAGCCCTTAACAGCACCACCGTTGAAGACTTTATTGGCGGCTTCGTAAACTTCGTCAGACTGATAGGCCTGAACGAATTTCTTCACGTTCTCCGCGTCTTTGTTATCTTCACGGGTCACGATCAGGTTGACGTACGGGGAATCTTTATCTTCAACGAAGATACCGTCTTTCGCCGGCGTCAGGTTGATCTGGCTGGCATAAGTGGTGTTGATTACCGCCAGAGCAATCTGCGCATCGTCAAGAGAACGCGGCAACTGAGGGGCTTCCAGTTCAACAATTTTCAGATTTTTCGGGTTCCCGACGATATCCAGTGAGGTCGGCAGCAGACCTACGCCATCTTTAAGTTTGATCAGACCGACTTTTTGCAGCAGCAGCAGAGAACGGCCCAGGTTGGTTGGATCGTTCGGAACCGCTACCTGCGCGCCATCCTGAAGCTCATCCAGAGATTTGATTTTTTTAGAGTAACCCGCAATCGGATAAACGAAGGTATTGCCTGCGGCAACCAGCTTGTATCCGCGATCTTTGATCTGCTGATCCAGATACGGTTTGTGCTGGAAGGCGTTGGCATCGATATCGCCTTTGCTCAGCGCTTCGTTCGGCAGAACGTAGTCATTGAAGGTCACCAGTTCGACGTCCAGACCGTATTTTTCTTTCGCAACTTTTTGTGCGACTTCAGCTACCTGCTGTTCCGCACCGACAATCACGCCGACTTTGATGTGGTTTGGATCTTTTTCATCCTGACCGCAACCCACGAGTGCCAGAGAACCAATCAGGGCGCCGACTGCCGCAATGGTTTTGAATTTGAACGCCATGCTTATTTCCTTAATGTGATAATTGTGTTTTGTAGAATGTTACTTGTGCGTCACAGTCCGGACGATGCGATCGCCCGCGAACTGAATTAAATAAACCAGAACAACGAGTAATACCAGTACCGTATTCATAACAGTAGCATTGTATCCAATATAGCCGTACTGATAGCCGATCTGTCCAAGACCGCCGGCACCCACGGCACCGCCCATGGCGGAATAACCAACCAGGGTAATCAGCGTAATTGTCGCAGCGTTTACCAGCCCTGGCAGGGCTTCTGGCAGCAGCACCTTACGTACAATTTGCAGCGGTGTTGCGCCCATTGCGCGGGACGCTTCAATCAGGCCGGTCGGGATTTCCAGCAGGGCGTTTTCCACCATACGGGCGATAAACGGCGCCGCGCCGACGGTGAGCGGGACAATGGCAGCCTGCAAACCGATTGATGTCCCGACAATCACACGAGTGAACGGAATCATCCATACCAGCAGAATAATGAACGGAATCGAACGGAAGATGTTCACGACCGCAGACAGTGTGCGGTAGAGCTTCGCGTTCTCAATGATTTGCCCGGGACGCGTGACGTACAGCAGCACGCCAACGGGAAGACCAATCACAAAACCAAAGAACCCGGATACGAAGGTCATCGCCAGCGTTTCCCAGACGCCACGAACCAGCAGCCACATCATCGGCTCAGACATAACCCAGTACCTCTACTTTTACATGGTGTTCCTGCAGCCAGGCGATCGCGGCTTGCGTTTCTTTTTGTGTGCCGTGCATTTCAGTCAGCATGATGCCGAACTTTACGCCGCCGGCGTAATCCATCTGCGCGCTAATAATGTTGTTATTAACATTAAAACGACGCGCTGTTTCGGAAAGCAGCGGCGCATCCACCGACTGACCGGTAAACTCCATGCGCAGCATTGGAACGCTGTCGGTCGTTGATTCTGTCTTCAGGCGTGCCAGATAATCCTCCGGAATATCCAGATGCAGTGTGGACTGAATAAATTTCTGCGCCAGGGGCGTTTTCGGGTGGGAAAACACTTCGCTGACGGTATCTTGCTCAATCAGCTCACCGTTGCTGATGACGGCTACGCAGTCGCAGATGCGTTTCACCACATCCATTTCGTGCGTGATCAGTAGAATGGTCAGGCCAAGGCGACGGTTAATGTCTTTCAGCAGTTCAAGAATGGAGCGAGTAGTGGCTGGGTCCAGCGCACTGGTCGCTTCATCACACAGCAACACTTTTGGCTGACTTGCCAGTGCACGGGCGATAGCGACACGCTGTTTCTGACCACCAGACAGATTCGCAGGGTAGCTGTCGTGCTTATCACCCAGGCCAACGAGATCGAGCAGTTCCGTCACGCGGCGCTTAATTTCTTCCTTTGGGGTGTTATCGAGTTCCAGCGGCAGCGCGACGTTACCAAAAACGGTTCGGGAGGCCAGCAGGTTGAAGTGCTGGAAAATCATGCCAATCTGACGACGCGCCTTAGTCAGTTCAGATTCTGATAGCGTCGTCAGTTCCTGTCCGCCAACCTGAACGCTTCCTTCTGTCGGGCGCTCCAGCAGGTTTACACAGCGGATCAGCGTACTTTTACCTGCGCCTGAGGCACCGATAACGCCATAAATTTGTCCGGCAGGAACATGCAGGCTAACGTTATTCAACGCCTGAATGGTGCGGGTCCCCTGATGGAACACTTTGGTGATATTCGAAAGTTTAATCATTGATTATTTATTATCGTAATGAAGTTACCGTGGCATTTTCGTCTGTCTGATGCGGTCAAAAGCCGTCAACAAAATGGATGTTAAGGCATCCAGACGTCTAAATCAATCAGGGTTTCTACGATGAGCACTTTCTTGCCTGCCGAAACATGCGATACTAGCGCCACATGCCTTATTCAGGAGCTATAAAAGGTGGCAAAGTCCGTACCCGCTATTTTTCTCGACCGTGACGGCACAATTAATGTTGATCACGGCTACGTACACGAAATCGACGAGTTCGAATTTATCGACGGTGTTATTGATGCTATGCGCGAGCTTAAAACACTGGGCTATGCGCTGGTAGTTGTCACCAACCAGTCAGGGATTGCGCGCGGCAAATTTACCGAAGCGCAGTTTGAAACATTAACAGAATGGATGGACTGGTCACTGGCCGATCGCGATGTCGACCTCGACGGTATCTATTATTGTCCACACCACCCGCAAGGCAGCGTGGAAGAGTATCGTCAGGTTTGTGATTGTCGTAAGCCGCATCCCGGTATGCTGATCTCGGCCCGCGATTTCCTGCACATTGATATGGCCGCGTCTTATATGGTGGGCGACAAATTAGAAGATATGCAGGCTGCGGCTGCGGCAGGGGTCGGGACAAAAGTGTTAGTGCGAACCGGCAAGCCTATTACAGCGGAAGCAGAAAATGCGGCAGATTGGGTATTAAATAGTCTTGCTGATCTGCCATCGGCGATAAAAAAGCAGCAAAAATAAGCATTGTGGTTAAAAGGTGAGCGGTTGAAATAAAACTGCATTTTTCCGCTTGTCTTCCTGAGTCGACCCCCTATAATGCGCCTCCATCGACACGGCGGATGTGAATCACTTCACACAAACAGCCGGTTCGGTTGAAGAGAAAAATCCTGAAAATCAGGGTTGACTCTGAAAGAGGAAAGCGTAATATACGCCACCTCGCGACAGAGCGCTAAAGCGCGTCGCAACTGCTCTTTAACAATTTATCAGACAATCTGTGTGGGCACTCAGAGTGACATGGATTCTTAACGTCGCAAGAC
>NZ_CP070239.1:41792-42007 GCF_016906145.1 Citrobacter sp. MGH 55 | reverse complement strand
CCCATGCCGAACTCAGAAGTGAAACGCCGTAGCGCCGATGGTAGTGTGGGGTCTCCCCATGCGAGAGTAGGGAACTGCCAGGCATCAAATTAAGCAGTAAACTGATGTAAAAATCAGTGGTTGTAGAAAAATTCGGTGGAGCGGTAGTTCAGTTGGTTAGAATACCTGCCTGTCACGCAGGGGGTCGCGGGTTCGAGTCCCGTCCGTTCCGCCAC
>NZ_CP070239.1:32120-41742 GCF_016906145.1 Citrobacter sp. MGH 55 | reverse complement strand
TAATTGTTGCTAAAAACGCAAAAATCCTCTGCATTTTTCGCTCTTTTTCCACAAAATGCAAAACGTCATAATCCTCTCAGTTAACGAACATGATGAATCAAAGAGGAATTATTATGACTATCCCGGCATTCGGTTTAGGTACCTTCCGTCTTAAGGACGATGTTGTTATTGCATCCGTAAAAACGGCTCTGGCGCTCGGTTACCGTGCTGTCGATACTGCACAAATCTATGATGCCGAAGATAAAAAAGCGATCGCTGCTCTGGATTGCAACGATCGCCTGGTAAGCCCGGAAGGACTGGCACCGCAGTGGGATTAATGCGTTAAGCCCTGAATGCCTTTAACCCTCTTTAACAGCTCCTCCGGGAGCTGTTCTTATATATTCACTCAGAAAATCGATAAATGCCCGAATACGCGTACTCACGGCACGATCGCTGTAATAGACGGCGCTGAACGGCATCTCTACCGGCAGGCGTTTATCGGCCATCAGCTCCACCAGTTCACCTCGCGCAATTTCCCGATCAATCATGTAGTCCGACAGGCAGGCAATGCCGTTTCCGCTGAGGCAGAGTTGTTTAAGCGTTTCGCCGCTGTTTGACGAAATTCCACAGTCAATCTCGTGAAGTTGCCCATCGCTACAGGCGATAGGCCAGGTGTTGAGGGATACGGGTTCGGTGAAGCCCAGGCACAGGTGTGCTTTTAGCTCTTCCACTGTTTCCGGCTTCCCGTATCGTTCAAGATAATCCGGTGAGGCAATAATCTTCCGATAGCTATTAAAGAGCGGTCGGGCGCGGAGACTGGAATCCGTCAATGTGCCTGCACGGATTGCAATATCCACTTTTCTCTCGATCAAATTGATAAAGGTTTCAGAGGAAACAAGAGAAAGCGTAATTTCCGGGTAACGTTCGCGGAAAGGTTTTATCAACGGCATCAGAAAATGCAGCATCACCGGCGTGGCGGCATCGATACGGAGCACCCCTCGTGGAGTGCTGCGTGTCTCCATGATTTCCGTTTCTGCCGCCGCCATCTCCTGCAACAAAGACTGGACGCGGCGAAAATAGCGTTCACCTTCTTCTGTCAGGCTGAGTTGCCGGGTTGTGCGGTTGAGTAAACTCACGCCAAGCTTCATTTCCAGCTTTTTTACTGCCCGGCTTACCGCTGAGTTTGCCTGACCTAACTGTTCTGCCGCCCGGCTGAAACTTCCGCTTTCTACCACTGAAACAAAAATGGCGAGTTCTTCTGAAGTTGCTTTCATTTTTGCACCTGAAGCAAAATTGTATTGAGATTTTGGATATTTTTGTTATTAAACCATCCCGGCATACTGCGTGTCATCCGAATACTGATGATATGGAGTTATTTATGCCTCTCGCGTTATTTGCGCTGACAATAAGTGCTTTTGCTATTGGCACAACCGAATTTGTGATTGTAGGCCTGGTGCCGACAATTGCTGAACAACTGGCCATTTCTCTGCCTTCTGCGGGGATGTTGGTTTCCATCTATGCTCTCGGCGTGGCGATTGGCGCGCCAGTACTGACGGCATTGACTGGGCGTCTGCCGCGTAAGCCGTTGTTGGTTGCGCTGATGGTCCTGTTCACGGCGGGCAACCTGCTGGCATGGCAGGCTCCTGGTTATATGACGCTGATTGCGGCCCGTTTACTGACCGGTCTGGCTCATGGCGTGTTCTTCTCGATTGGCTCCACCATTGCCACCAGTCTGGTAGCAAAAGAAAAAGCGGCTTCTGCCATTGCCATCATGTTTGGTGGTCTGACGTTTGCTCTGGTGACCGGGGTTCCTCTGGGGACGTTCATCGGTCAGCATTTTGGCTGGCGCGAAACCTTTCTGGCCGTTTCTGTGTTGGGCGTGATTGCGCTGATCAGCAGTCAGTGGCTCATTCCGGCGAACATTCCGGGACGCGCCGCGGCGACGCTACGTGACCAGTTGAGTGTCTTAACGCATCCACGCTTGTTGATCATCTATGCGATCACGGCATTGGGCTACGGCGGCGTCTTTACCGCATTTACCTTTCTGGCGCCGATGATGCAGGATCTGGCGGGTTTCTCGCCTGCCGCAGTGAGTTGGATCTTATTAGGCTATGGCGTATCCGTCGCGGTAGGTAACATCTGGGGCGGAAAACTGGCGGATAAACATGGGGCGGTGCCTGCGCTGAAGTTTATTTTCGCCGCACTGTTTGTACTGTTGCTCGTCTTTCAGTTTACCGCCACTATGCAGTACGCCGCGCTGGCAACGGTACTGGTGATGGGGATCTTTGCTTTCGGCAATGTACCGGGTTTGCAGGTCTATGTGGTGCAAAAAGCCGAACAATTTACGCCGAATGCGGTAGATGTGGCATCCGGCTTCAACATCGCGGCTTTTAACATCGGGATTGCGATCGGTTCTGTTGTCGGCGGACAGACGGTGGAGCACTTCGGCCTGGCGCAAACACCGTGGATTGGGGCATTGATTGTGTTGGGAGCCTTCCTGTTGATGGGGATTAGTGGTCGACTGGATAAACCCGCACGCGTAGCCGTGCTGGGTTAAGTGCTTGATGTAAGTGTGTGCTTACAAAACAATCTGCAATTGGTCGTTGAAAGTGTGAGCTAAAATCCCTATAACAGAAGAACCAGTCCGGCACCGGGCTGGTTGACGTTACAGAGGTTTGAAAGTCAAAAGTGCGAAAAAACACCTATGCCATGCGCTATGTTGCCGGACAACCCGCTGAGCGGATTTTGCCGCCCGGGTCATTTTCGAGCATCGGCCAGGCATTACCCGCCGGGGCGCCGTTAAGCAGTGAAGATCGGATCCGTATCCTGGTGTGGAATATCTTTAAGCAGCAGCGAGCGGAATGGCTTTCGGTGCTGAAGAATTTTGGCAAAGATGCGCACCTGGTGTTGTTACAGGAAGCGCAAACGACGCCGGAGCTGGTGAAGTTTGCGACGGCGAATTACCTGGCGGCCGATCAGGTGCCGGCATTTGTTCTGCCACAGCATCCGTCAGGGGTGATGACGCTCTCATCCGCGCATCCCATATACTGTTGCCCACTTCGTGAGCGAGAGCCTATCCTGCGCCTGGCAAAATCGGCGCTGGTTACCGTCTATCCGTTGCCCGATACGCGACTGTTGATGGTCGTTAATATCCATGCGGTTAACTTTAGTCTGGGGGTCGATGTGTATAGTAAGCAGTTACTTCCAATCGGTGACCAGATTGCGCATCACAGTGGCCCGGTGATTATGGCCGGAGATTTTAATGCCTGGAGCCGACGCCGCATGAATGCGCTGTATCGCTTCGCGCGCGAAATGTCGTTGCGCCAGGTTCGTTTTACTGACGATCAGCGCCGTCGCGCGTTTGGTCGCCCCCTGGATTTTGTCTTTTATCGTGGTCTGAACGTCAGTGAGGCTTCAGTACTGGTCACACGCGCATCCGATCACAATCCGCTACTCGTTGAATTCAGTCCCGGCAAACCTGTGCAGTAAGGTGTGTCAGGTCTGCCGTTGGGGCAGACCTGTAGTGGTGCTGCCCTTTATCTTGCAAACAACCAAAGGACAGCATAATGACAACACACTCCCACCACGATAACGTCGAAAAGCAGTTTGGCTCCCAGGCGAATGCCTATTTAACCAGTGCTGTGCATGCAACCGGTCGCGACTTGCAGCGTCTGGCTGAGCGTCTGTCTGCGTTCCCTCATGCCAGCGTACTGGATATGGGCTGTGGCGCCGGGCATGCAAGCTTTATCGCCGCGCAGAATGTGAAACAAGTGGTGGCTTACGATTTATCTTCGCAGATGCTTGACGTTGTGGCGCAGGCGGCAAAAGAGAAGGGATTAGCCAACATCACCACCAGGCAGGGCTATGCCGAAAGCCTGCCGTTTGAGGATGCTGTCTTTGACGTTGTTATCAGTCGTTATTCCGCGCATCACTGGCATGATGTAGGCAGAGCGCTGCGCGAAGTTAATCGGGTATTAAAACCGGGCGGTGTCCTGATTATTATGGATGTCATGTCCCCAGGGCATCCGGTCCGCGATATCTGGTTACAGACGGTGGAGGCATTGCGCGACACCTCGCATGTTCGCAACTATTCCAGCGGCGAATGGCTGGCGCTGATGAATGATGCAAACCTGATTGTTGATTCGTTGATAACCGACCGTTTGCCGCTGGAGTTTAGTTCATGGGTGACGAGAATGCGCACGCCCGCTGAACTGGTAGATGCGATTCGTCTGTATCAGGTAAGCGCCTCTGCGGAGGTGAAAGCTTACTTCGCTTTACAGGACGAGGGATCGTTTACCAGCGATACCATCATGGCCGAAGCGCACAAAGCGGCATAAAGAAAAAAGGCACCGGGGGAAATCGGTGCCTTTTAATATTGTGAGCTATCAGGAGTCTGGCGTGTTGTTGTTTTTCACAAACAACGTCAGTTGATCGCCGGGCTTCAGATTGTCCGTATCGTTGTTCCAGCGCATGACATCTTTGATGTTAACGCCGTGACGCTTAGCAATGCTCGAAAGCGAATCGCCCTTACGTACGCGATAGGTAATGCTGTCGCTGTTTTTAGCCAGTTGCTGGGCACTATTACCGGCACCCACCGTCAGACTTTGGCCCACTTTCAGCCTTGAACCACGCAGCTTATTCCACTGCTGCAGATCCTTCGTGCTCACGCCGAGACGTGAAGCAATGCCTGAAAGCGTATCGCCAGAGCGAACGGTATAACTACGACTGCTCAGCGGGGTGTTATCAGCCACCAGAGTGGACTGTACGGCAGCAATTTCGCCAGAGGCCAGAGATTCACGCAGTTTCTCTGCATGCTTCTTTGGTACCATTACGTATTGCGGACCGCTTGCGCCCAGCGTGGAGCCTTTCACACCAGCATTAAAGGTCTTCAGCTTGCTGACGGGAATCCCCGCCATATCGGCAACCTGCGCCATTTCAACCGGACTGCTTAAACGAACACGCGCCAGTGCACGACTTTCGTCTGTGGTTGGCAGACGTACGCCATAACGTTTGCTGTTCTTGAGAATATCACTCAGGGCCAGCATTTTTGGCACGTACAACTTCGTTTCCTGAGGCAACGGCAACGACCAGAAGTCGGTGGATTTCCCACGCGCTTTGTTCGTTTTAATCGCCTTCATGACCCGACCTTCACCGCTATTATAAGCCGCAACGGTCAGCAGCCAGTCGCCGTCAAACATTTTGTTCAGACGTTGCATCATGTCGAGCGCTGCGGTTGTGGAAGCCACCACATCGCGACGCGCGTCATAACTGCGGGTCTGTTTTAAACCATAATTGCGCCCCGTGCTCGGAATGATCTGCCAGATGCCTGCGGCATTGGCGCCAGACGTCGCATGAGGATCAAAAGCGCTCTCCACTATGGGTAGTAGTACCAGTTCCATTGGCATGTTACGTTTCTTAACTTGCCCGGCTATCCAGTACATATACGGCTCTGCCCGTAAAGTTACATCGTGGAGATAGCTCTTATTGCGTAAATACTTCTGTTTTTGTTCGCGAATCCGGTCGTTTTCCGGAATTCCCATCTTTAGCTCGTCGCCAATGAAAGCCCACAAGTCTTGATCCGGCGCGAGGGACGTCCCATCGTCCATCCATCGTGCCTGACTCGTAAACTTTCCTGCTTCCCCTTGACCAGCTGCAGAAAGGCTCTGTGCGTGCTGTTGGACATTACCGGCGTTTTGAGACGACTGGCAACCCACGAGCAGGACAGAGGCGAGTAAGATCGCTTTTGCCTTCATGTGTGTGTCAATAGTTGCTTAAAAGACGACCGATCATAACGGCGAAGTTTTGAAAAGGCAACCTGCAATTATCAGAAGCTGTCTTTCTTTGACCTTAACCAGGCAAATCGCTCTTCAGGGTGTTGCAATATTGTTTCTTTGTTAATTTCATTAATTAAATCAATATCTTCTGTTCTCAAAAAAATATTATTTTTCCGCTCATTTTTCAGAATAACGGGGAGTGTCATTTGTTTTTTTACCCGTAACTCATTAACTTTACGATAATAATCATTTATGAACGAATCGTGCGGCAGAATGCTCAGGGCAAACTTCATATTTGCTAAAGTATATTCATGGGCGCAACAAATAAGCGTATCGTCTGGAAGTCCGGATATTGTTTTAAGCGATTGATACATCTGACTCGCTGTGCCTTCGAACAGGCGTCCACAACCACCCGAAAACAGCGTATCTCCGCAGAAAAGATAAGGATGGCTAAAGTAACAGATATGTCCTAAAGTGTGACCGGGTGTAGCAAATATACTAAATTCATGCCCCAAAATGAGGGCGGAATCGCCATCTTCGACTATATGAGTGACCCCCTTATCTTGTGTCTCTGCTGGTCCGTAAACCACTAGTTTAGGAAAGTTCTGTACCAGTTCTTTCACGCCACCCACATGGTCCTGATGATGATGAGTGAGTAGAATAGCCTCTGGCTGCCACTGGTTTTCGGCAATCGCTTTTAACACCGGCGCGGCGTCGCCCGGGTCCACGATCAGACAACGTCCTTCATCATTACTCAGAACCCAGATGTAATTGTCCTGAAACGCCGGAATACTGTTAAGATTCATAAATTACCTCTCTGTCTATGCATAACGGATGGTTGTGATGAAACCGGCAAGGAACCCTCAAACAGTCGTAGCACCCGATCGCTGGAGCGATTTGCCCTGGGGAGAGTACTATCGTGAGGCGCTGGAAAAACAGCTTAACCCGTGGTTTGCAAAAATGTATGGTTTTCACCTGCTTAA
This sequence comes from Citrobacter sp. MGH 55, assembly GCF_016906145.1. NCBI lineage: Bacteria > Pseudomonadati > Pseudomonadota > Gammaproteobacteria > Enterobacterales > Enterobacteriaceae > Citrobacter > Citrobacter sp. MGH 55. Next base: position 35,006 of record NZ_CP070239.1, on the reverse strand, counting down.
GGTGGGCAATTTAAGTGCAGAAATCAACTCGGAAGCCTGTGCGGTTTCGCATCAGGTTAACGTTTCTACCAAAGGCTCGCCGGTTCAGGTTCAGGCCGATCCGCTTCATCTCCCTTTTGCCGATAAATCGGTCGATGTCTGTCTGCTGGCGCACACGCTACCCTGGTGCGCCGATCCCCACCGCTTGTTACGTGAAGCCGATCGGGTACTCATTGATGATGGCTGGCTGGTACTGAGCGGATTCAACCCGGTGAGCCTGATGGGGCTGCGCAAGCTGGTGCCGGTGCTGCGTAAATCGTCGCCTTATAATAGTCGTATGTTTACGCTGATGCGCCAACTGGACTGGCTGTCGCTGCTGAATTTTGAAGTGCTGCACTATAGCCGTTTTCACGTCCTGCCGTGGAAAAAGCAAGGAGGAAAGATGTTGAGTGCACACCTTCCTGCGCTGGGCTGTATGCAGATGATTGTGGCGCGTAAGCGAACGATTCCGCTTACGCTCAATCCGATGAAACAGAACAAGGCGAAAGCGCGCATACCGCAGGCCGTTGGCGCGACCCGGCAATATCGCAAGCCGGACGTTTAAGCTTCGGGCTGATAACCAACGTCTTCCTGAGTAGGATTCATGGCGGCGGCACGGGCAAGCTCATCGCAACGCTCGTTTTCTGGATGACCGGCATGGCCTTTTACCCACTCCCATTTGATCTGATGCTGCCCGAGGGCGGCATCAAGACGCTTCCAGAGATCGACATTTTTTACCGGTTTTTTGTCGGCAGTTTTCCAGCCGCGTTTTTTCCAGTTATGAATCCATTGGGTGATCCCCTGGCGCACATACTGACTGTCAGTGCTCAAAATGACTTCACAATGTTCTTTCAGGGCTTCCAGGGCGACGATCGCCGCCATCAGCTCCATGCGATTATTGGTCGTGAGGATATAGCCCTCATTAAAGGTTTTTTCGCGCCCGCGATAGCGTAAAATTGCCCCGTAACCGCCCGGACCTGGATTGCCCAGGCACGAACCGTCGGTGAAAATTTCTACCTGTTTAAGCATCTCTGGTAGACTTCCTGTAATTGAATCGAACCGTAAAACGACAAGTCTGACATAAATGACCGCTATGAGCACTGCAATTACACGACAGATCGTCCTCGATACCGAAACCACCGGTATGAACCAGATCGGCGCGCACTACGAAGGGCACAAGATCATTGAGATCGGTGCTGTAGAGGTGGTGAACCGCCGTCTGACGGGGAATAACTTCCATGTCTATCTGAAGCCTGATCGGCTGGTGGATCCGGAAGCGTTCGGCGTCCACGGAATTGCGGATGAGTTCCTGCTGGACAAGCCGACATTTGCCGAGGTGGCGGATGAATTTCTCGATTATATCCGCGGGGCGGAACTGGTCATTCATAACGCGTCGTTTGATATCGGCTTTATGGACTACGAGTTCAGCAAGCTCAACCGCGATATCCCGAAAACCAATACCTTCTGTAAAGTCACCGATAGTCTGGCGCTGGCGAGGAAGATGTTCCCTGGCAAGCGTAATAGCCTGGATGCATTGTGCTCGCGTTATGAGATAGACAACAGCAAGCGTACGCTGCACGGCGCATTGCTCGATGCCCAGATTCTGGCTGATGTTTATCTGATGATGACCGGCGGTCAGACGACGATGGCGTTTTCGATGGAAGGGGAAACTCAGCAGCAGGGCAATACGGGGATCCAGCGGCTTGTACGTCAGGCCAGCAGGCTACGCGTCGTTTTCGCCACCGATGAGGAAGTGGCGGCCCATGAATCGCGCCTCGACCTGGTGGAAAAGAAAGGGGGAAGTTGCCTCTGGCGGGCGTAGAAAGTCGGCAAATGAGTTAAAAACCGCCGCTCGGGTGATTTTTAGAGCAAACGATTAAAAACGTGAGAAAAAGCGTTGACGAGGTGTGTGGCAATCCGTAATATGCGCTTCGTTCCCAAGCGGAACACATCGCGGAGCGGTAGTTCAGTTGGTTAGAATACCTGCCTGTCACGCAGGGGGTCGCGGGTTCGAGTCCCGTCCGTTCCGCCACTATTCAGAAAGCCTGAGTCAGTAATGATTCAGGCTTTCGTCGTTTTTATCTCGTCAAAAAATCAGCACAGAATAAACGGGTCGGCATCCTGCCAGGCCGGGAAGGTCTCCCGATACGCTTTCAGCGCACTCAAAGAAAGTTCCGCGTCAATGCGAGTAGCCTGATGGGCTTCCGCTGTCGCAATGATTTCTCCTTGCGGGCTGATAACCCGACTGTCGCCACGATAGTGATGCCCGTTGCCGTCGGTGCCGACGCGGTTACATCCCGCCACCCAGACCTGATTTTCAATCGCGCGTGCCGCCAGCAACGTCTGCCAGTGCTGAGAACGAGGCGCCGGCCAGTTGGCGACATACAGCGCCAGATCATAATCGTTCAAATTGCGTGACCATACTGGAAAACGCAGGTCATAACAGACCTGCGGGAGAATGCGCCACCCGCGCCATTCCACGATCACGCGGCGGTTGCCTGGCTGGTAATGATGATGTTCGTCAGCCATTCGAAACAGGTGGCGTTTATCATAGAAGTGCACGTTACCTTCTGGCTCGACCAGTAAAAAACGGTTTACCGCGCCACGTTCTGTCTGAAGCGCGGCGCTACCGGCAATCAGAGCGTTCGTTCGCTGCGCCTGTTTTTGCATCCATGAAATCACCTCCTCCTGAGTGGGCGCTTCTCTGGCAGCCTCCATCACAAACCCTGTGGTGAACATTTCGGGTAAGACGATGAGATCGCGCCCCGTTACCGGTTCCAGTAAAAGGTCAAAGTGACGCAAATTGGCGGGTCCATCCATCCAGACCAGCGGTTGTTGCAGCAGCGTAATTTTCAAACCAGGCACGGC
>NZ_CP070239.1:12676-30659 GCF_016906145.1 Citrobacter sp. MGH 55 | reverse complement strand
CTTACGCGGCTTCGACTTTACGCACTTTCTCTGGCAGCTTTACCGGCTTTGTCGCCAGCTCCTCGGGTTCAAAATCGTCCACATTGATGCTGCGCAGTCGGCTTTCTTCCGCTTTGACCAGAATCGCTGCTTCGTCTTTATCAATGAGCCCTTTGGCCAGCGCATTTTGCGCCAGTTCATCCAGACGGGTGAACGGCAGGTTTTTGCCAATCTCTTTGCAAATACGCTGATGAATAGGGTCGGCGGCCATCACATCCAGCAGCGCTTCTTCCAGTAATCCCACCGGGTTATGCTCGCTCGGCGTCAGATACTGTCCACGGCCGATACGGTCACGGGTGGCGCTCGGTACCTGCAATATCTTCGCGACTTTATGATCCAGCTTATCGGAAGGGGCCAGGTAGTGACGACCGGTCGGGAAGATCACTACGTTCAGCAGGCCAGCCACCAGGCGGTTCGGGAAGTTCTGCAGCAGATCGTCGATTGCCTGTTCCGCTTTATACAGTGCATCCTGCACACCCCAGTGAACCAGCGGCAGGTCCGCTTCATGACGGCCTTCGTCGTCGTAACGTTTCAGAACCGCAGAGGCCAGATACAGCTGGCTCAACACATCACCCAGACGAGCAGATATGCGCTCGCGGCGTTTGAGACTTCCGCCCAGCACAGCCATCGACACGTCAGAGAGTAGCGCCAGGTTCGCGCTCAGGCGGTTAAGGTGCTGATAATAACGCTTCGTCGCATCGCGGGTGGGCGTTTGGCTGGTTAAACCACGCGTCAGACCCAACCAGAAGCTGCGCACTTTGTTGCTGCCGACGTGGCCGATATGTTTAAACAGCAGTTTGTCGAACGCATTCACATCGTTATTCTGTGCGGCCGCCATCTCTTCGAGGACATACGGATGGCAGCGAATTGCCCCCTGACCGAAGATCATCATGCTACGGGTCAGAATGTTCGCGCCTTCCACGGTGATGGCGATCGGCGCGCCCTGATAGGCCCGCGCCAGGAAATTACCTTCGCCCAGCATAATGCCCTTGCCACCGGTGATATCCATCGCGTCAATAATTGACTGCTGACCACGATGAGTACAGTGATACTTGACGATTGCCGACAGCACTGCCGGTTTCTCACCGAGCATAATACCGTAGGTGATGAGGGACGCTGCGGCATCCATCACGTAGGCGTTACCGGCAATGCGTGCCAGCGGTTCTTCAATCCCTTCCATTTTACCGATAGAGATTTTGAACTGACGACGAATGTGGGCATAAGCACCGGTAGCCATCGCAACGGATTTTACGCCGCCGGTCGAGTTAGACGGCAGGGTAATCCCGCGGCCCACTGACAGACATTCCACCAGCATACGCCAGCCCTGACCGGCCATTTTCGGGCCGCCGATAATGTAATCGATCGGAACAAATACATCGTTACCGCGAGTCGGACCGTTCTGGAACGGGACGTTCAGCGGGAAGTGACGACGACCAATTTCCACGCCCGGCGTCGAGGTTGGGATTAACGCGCAGGTGATCCCCAGTTCTTCTTCGTCGCCCAGCAGCTTATCCGGGTCAGAAAGTTTAAATGCCAGTCCCAGGACGGTGGCGATAGGCGCGAGGGTGATGTAACGCTTGTTCCAGGTCAAACGCATCCCCAGCACCTGCTGGCCTTGCCATTCGCCCATACAAACAATACCGGTATCCGGAATGGCACCCGCATCAGAACCCGCTTCCGGGCTGGTCAGCGCAAAGCAAGGGATCTCCTGACCACGCGCCAGACGAGGCAGGTAATGGTCTTTCTGCTCTTGTGTACCGTAATGTTGCAGCAGCTCGCCTGGGCCTAAGGAGTTCGGCACGCCCACGGTAATCGCCAGGATCCCGGAGACGCCAGAGAGTTTTTGCAGCACGCGAGACTGGGCGTAAGCGGAGAATTCCAGCCCGCCGTACTCTTTCTTAATGATCATCGCGAAGAAGCGATGTTCTTTCAAAAACGCCCACAGTTCCGGCGGGAGATCGGCCAGCTCGTGAGTGATCTGGAAGTCGTTCGCCATGCGGCACGCTTCTTCCACCGGGCCGTCGATGAACGCCTGCTCTTCGGCGGTCAGACGCGGCTGCGGATAGTTATGCAGTTTTTTCCAGTCCGGATTGCCCTGAAACAGATCGCCTTCCCACCAGGTGGTACCGGCATCAATCGCTTCTTTCTCCGTACGTGACATCGGCGGCATCACCTTACGGAAGCCACGGAACACCGGCGCGGAGATCATTGATTTACGCATCGGCGTCACATTGAACGGGACGAGGAGAATGGCCAGCGGAACCAGCAGCCAGATATTCCACAGTCCGGCCACGCCAAGCGCGGCCGTCCATGCGAGCAGAATCAGGCTGCTGAGGAACAGGCTCACGCGGTGATAAAACAGCGCGCCGAGCAGAACAATCGTAGCGAGAATACTCAAAATCATCATAACGAAAAGCTCCCTTGCTTGTAGGAGGTCTGACCACTTGTGATGATATGGTTGTAGTGGATGTGAATTCTTTTAGCAATGTGTTTACAAAATAATTACAGCAAAGCTCACATTGTTGCCGATTTCTGCGGCACGAAAAATCAAAAGCCGTCGCCATTGATGTGGCTTATGCTTCTCGCTGCCAGTGCTATCCGGTACACTGCATCCTGTCATTTACATTCATGCTGAAGGATATCCTCATGTACCAGGATCTTATTCGTAACGAACTGAACGAAGCGGCGGAAACGCTGGCGAATTTTTTAAAAGATGATGCCAATATTCACGCCATTCAGCGCGCGGCGGTCCTGCTGGCAGACAGTTTTAAAGCGGGTGGTAAGGTACTGTCCTGCGGTAACGGCGGCTCTCATTGTGATGCCATGCATTTTGCCGAAGAGCTGACCGGGCGTTATCGCGAAAACCGTCCGGGCTATCCGGCCATTGCGATTTCCGACGTTAGCCACATCTCCTGCGTCAGCAATGATTTCGGTTACGACTACGTCTTTTCCCGTTATGTGGAAGCGGTAGGGCGCGAAGGCGATGTGCTGTTAGGCATCTCAACCTCCGGCAATTCGGGTAACGTGATCAAAGCCATCGCCGCGGCACGCGAGAAGGGAATGAAGGTCATCACCCTGACCGGTAAAGACGGCGGCAAAATGGCCGGTACTGCCGATATCGAAATCCGCGTTCCGCATTTCGGCTATGCTGACCGTATTCAGGAAATTCATATTAAAGTGATTCATATCCTGATTCAGTTGATCGAAAAAGAGATGGTTAAGTAAGTCTTCGCCGGGGGTTTTGCGCCCCCGCAGTTGTGGAGGTGATGTATGTGCGAACTGCTCGGGATGAGCGCCAATGTGCCTACCGATATCTGCTTTAGTTTTACCGGGCTGGTTCAACGTGGAGGGGGAACCGGGCCGCATAAAGACGGCTGGGGCATCACCTTCTATGAAGGCAAAGGCTGCCGGACGTTCAAAGATCCGCAACCCAGCTTTAACTCCCCCATCGCCAGACTGGTACAGGACTACCCGATCAAATCCTGTTCCGTGATTGCCCATATTCGCCAGGCGAACCGGGGCGAAGTGGCGCTGGAGAACACCCATCCCTTCACGCGTGAACTGTGGGGCCGCCACTGGACCTACGCGCACAATGGGCAGCTTTCGGGCTATAAAACGCTGGAAACCGGCAATTTTCGCCCGGTGGGTGAAACCGACAGCGAAAAGGCATTCTGCTGGTTGCTGCACAAACTCACTCAGCGCTACCCGCGCACGCCTGGCAACATGACGGCGGTGTTCAGGTATATCGCAACGCTGGCGGGCGTACTGCGTGAGAAAGGGGTCTTTAACATGCTGTTGTCAGATGGTCGTTATGTGATGGCATTCTGCTCAACGAATCTGTTCTGGATCACGCGCCGTGCACCGTTTGGCGTCGCCACGTTGCTCGATCAGGATGTGGAGATAGATTTTCAGAAAGAGACCACACCGAACGATGTGGTCACCGTCATTGCCACGCAACCGCTGACAGGCAACGAAACCTGGCAAAAGATTATGCCAGGCGAGTGGGCGTTATTTTGTCTCGGGGAGCGTGTAGTTTGACGCCAGCTGCGGCTGAACCACTTCATGACTCAACGGTTTGCTGACGACATAGCGGCCATCGACAACAGACACGGTCGGTGGCTTGCGGGTCTGCTCAAAGTAATCGTATCCCGGTTTTAACTGCGACCAGAACTCTTTGTAATACGAATACTTGTGACGCTGCATATTGGCATCGGTCATGCGGAAGGGATAAATACTGACCTGCACACTCGACTGACCAAAGACCAACGCACCGGTGACAAACTGGAAAATCTCATCAATGCCGCTGTCGGTCATGGCGTAACAGCCAACCGAGACGCAGGCACCGTGAATCATCAGATATTTGCCTTCATAACCATGAGCACGGTCATAGGCGTTGGGGAAGCCAATATTAATGGCTTTATAAAAGCGGCTGTCAGGTTTGAGCTGGCTACGCTGGACGTTATAAAAACCTTCCGGACTTTTAAAATCGCCCTGGCGTTGTTTTGGACCTAATCCGCCGGAGTAATTACAAATTTTGTAGCTGTCGAGAAGTTGATACTGTTCGCCCATCTTGACGTAGAGATCGAGCGTGCGCTCTTCCTTGAAGATCTGAATATAGACCGGCGATCCCATCAATTGTTGCTTATACTCTTTGCTGATGGGGGTTGTGGAGCTATTGCTACTCAGCAAGCCGGCGAATGACACGCACGGGATCAAAAGCATCGCAATAAATAATGCGATTTTACGCATACTGCTTGTTCCTTGATAAAACGATTACCCACGCCAGAACGGCAAAAATAAGATCCCCAAATCGGACTAATCTGGATTTGGAACGCTCACATTAACACCACGACAGTTTTTCGCAAGCCCCTCATGGTGCGTTTACAATTTATACAGAACGTTAGCGACACTGGCTGTCAGAACCGGCCCGATTTTGTCCATTTCCGCAGAACGGATGTCAGGCTCGTTGCCAGGGGCCTGGCGGATACAATTCACTGATAATAAACCATTAATTTTTTAATTATTGATTATTAAGCCTGGTCAGTTCCTCGCCTGGTTAAACTGTCGCCTCACTGTTTATTTAGGTTATGTTTTTTTATGTTTTTATCAGGTGCTCCGCGCGCCATTCTGCCGGGGCTACTCTCGTTATGTCTCCTTTATTCACCGTTATCTGCAGCCGTCTCTTCACATCAGACGTTTAGCTATGCCGCGACGTTGCGGATGCATAACCGTGAACGTCTGCTCAGTAAATATCAGGCGAAGCGCAGAAGGCAGGCGCATTACATTGTTTCCGGAACCCCGCAGAGCAAGAGAGCGTTGCGCCAGCACAACCGTGAGTTGCTTGAACAGCATCCAGAATGGTTCCCGGGGCCGCTGCGCGCGGACAACCATCGCTGGCAGGAACTGGCAGAAAATAAGGCGTTCCTCACTAGTGACCATTTGCAGAACATCACGGAAGTGGCGATTCATCGCCTTGAGGCGCAACTGGGGAAACCGTACGTATGGGGAGGCGTCAATCCGGATCGCGGATTCGACTGTAGTGGGCTGGTTTTCTACGCCTACAATAAAATCCTGGCGGCCAAATTACCGCGCACGGCAAATGAAATGTATCACTACCGTCGGGCGACGATTGTCGCTAACCGTGACCTGCGCCGTGGCGATCTGCTGTTCTTCCATATACACAGTCAGGATATCGCCGACCATATGGGCGTTTATCTGGGGGATGGACAGTTTATCCAGTCCCCGCGTACGGGCGAAACCATCCGGGTGAGCCAGTTGACCGATCCGTTCTGGCAGGATCACTTCCTCGGCGCACGCCGGATCCTCAAGGAAAATACCATCATCTAACAGGCAAGCAGCAGCAGGATGATGAAGACAAGCATCATCGTGCCTGCCAGCAACAGATCGACGGGTTCGATGAGCGCGACGTGCGCGGGCATCGCGTCATCTGTTAATTGCGTTTCATTATGTTGTTGCAACTCTTGCTGGCGCACAAACTCCCGGTATGTGCGCCAGTACAATCTGACGTCATCATGCTGAGCGTCGTTTTCTGAAGGGGATGGGATATTCTGTTGAATGGTCACTCATCAATCCTTTAACTTGAGCAGGCATTTGAAGCGCGACCTCCTTGTCGCGTCATCTTTATAAAGCGGCAGAAAAAACGCCGACTTAAACAGCCGGGTAATTATTTAACTCAGTGCCCCCATAATTTTCAGCTCCAGTTCATCAGCCACTTCGTTATAAGACAGAACGTTCAGACCCGGCGCAAAGAGTCGGGCATAGCGTGCCAGCAGTGGACGTAGCTGCGGCGCGACCAGCAGCACCGGCTCTTTGCCTGCGGCTTTCATCTGCTCCTTAATTTGCGGCATATTGCTCTGGAACTGATTAAGCATGTTCGGATCCACCGGCACGCTGTCGAGCATCACCTTACCGCTCTGCTGCGCCTGATTCACCACGTTAGAAAGCAGGTTTTCCAGTTCGTTATTCAGCGTATAGACCGCCAGTTCCTGCTTGCGGACAAACGGGTGCGTAATGCTGCGACGCAGCGCAAGGCGGATATCAGCGACCAGCAGAATGGGATCTTTCGTTACGCTACTGCTGGCAACCAGCACGGTGGCGATAGTCACAATGTCGCGCAATGATACGCCTTCAGTCAGCAGCGCCCGATACACTTTCAGCAACTGGCTGTAGTTGAGCGCGGCGCTGAGATCTTCCGCCAGGCGCGGTGCCATTGACGAGAGACGGTTATGCAACTGCGTAATGTCATCATAATTAAACAGATCGGGAATGTAGCTGCGCACCACCTTATTGACGTGCGTGGCAATCACGCTGGCGCTGTCGATCACCTGATACCCCATATTCAACGCTTTCGCCTTCTGCGCTGCCTGGATCCAGGTCACCGGCATCCCGTACGCCGGGTCATTACCCAGAATGCCATCTATCTCGCCATAAGTTTCGCTGGAAGGTAGCGCCATCAGGCGGTCAGAGGGAATATCGGCTTCATCGGCCTTAATCCCGTTGATATAGATCGCGTACTGGCTGGGCTTTAACCTGAAATTTTCACGGATGCGAATCTCCGGCAGCAACACGCCGTTGGTATCGGAGATCACCTGGCGCACACCGCGGATACGCTGGGTCAGCGGATTACCTTTTGATTTATCCACCAGTGAGACCAGCTTATATCCCAGACTCAGGCTGATTGGCTCAATCAGCGGGATGGTTTCCCAGGTAATCTGCTGCTCGGTCGTTTCGACGATTGTTTTCGTCAGCGTTTCGAGGTTTTTCTCTTCAGCCTCAGCGGCTTTCGGACGTTTACTCATCCGCCAGGCGGTGAAGCCCAGCAGGCCGCTGAACGCGAGGAACGGGAAATGTGGCATTCCCGGCACCACTGCCAGTACAAACATAATGCTGGTGGCGGTATACAACACCGATGGGTTGGCCAGTAACTGTGCGCGAACATCGGTGGCGATATCGCCATTGTCACTGACGCGGGTCACGATGATCGCGGCGGCGGTAGAGAGCAGAAGAGAAGGGATCTGCGCCACCAGACCGTCACCGATGGTCATCAGCACGTACTGCTGGAATGCCGCTTCGGCACTGAGATTGTATTTAAAAATCCCGATGCACACGCCGCCGATCAGGTTGATCGCCAGAATCATCATCCCGGCGATGGCATCGCCGCGCACGAACTTCGAGGCCCCGTCCATCGCGCCATAGAAATCGGCTTCGCCGGCGACGTCCTTACGTCGCGTCTGCGCCTGCTGCTGGTTAATAAGCCCGGCATTCAGGTCGGCGTCGATCGCCATCTGTTTGCCCGGCATCGCATCAAGGGTAAAGCGGGCGGACACTTCGGAGATACGTTCAGCGCCTTTGGTGACGACGATGAAGTTGATTGTGAACAGCGTCAGTAAATCCGATCGAGAAAACATTGTGGCGGCGTTGCATGGCCAGTCGATCTTTAACGGCGGGGGCTTAACGGCGCTGAATAAAATTGGTCAAAAGCCGATTACCGCGATGGCAAGCAGGAGTAGCACCCCGCGTAATAAGTCCACCACCGAGGAAACGAACTCAGCAAAAGAACGGATAAAAGTGAGTGAGGCAACCGAGAGAAAAGCGCGTGATGTGAATGAGAAAACGGCGCTGCTGAAAAGAAAATCCGCCTCAGAATTAGGTGAATTGGCCACCAGTATTAATACTGTTGCGCGAAATGCGCACATGGAAACTAACCTGGAAATGGAGATAGTGCCCCAGGGGTTACGTGTGCTGATTAAAGACGACCAAAACCGCAGTATGTTTGAGCGTGGCAGTGCACGGATCATGCCGTTCTTTAAATCGCTTCTGGTCGAGCTGGCGCCGGTTTTTGACTCGCTGGACAATAAGATCATTATTACCGGGCATACGGATGCCATGGGTTATAAAAATAATATTTATAACAACTGGAACCTGTCGGGGGACAGAGCGTTATCCGCACGTCGCGTACTGGAAGAAGCGGGGATGCCGGAGGATAAAGTGATGCAGGTTAGTGCGATGGCTGACCAGATGCTGCTGGACACCAATAATCCGGAAAGCGCAGGAAACCGACGCATCGAAATCATGATTCTGACCCAGAGCGCAGCCGATACTTTGTATCAATATTTTGGTCAACATGGTGAAAAAGTGGTTCAACCGTTGGTGGAGAAACTGGATAAAAAACAGCACCTCGCCGCTTTGCATCACAACCCGGTGCCACGGTAATCACAAAGCTCGAATTCATCGCGCTGTTCGGTGAGCGATCGCTTCCCATTTATTGATTTAACTGTATACTTAAACAGTATTTCGGGAGGTGGGTGATGCGTAAAATCATACATGTTGATATGGACTGTTTTTTCGCCGCGGTTGAGATGCGGGACAACCCGGCGTTGCGCGACATCCCTATTGCCATTGGCGGCAGCCGTGAGCGCAGAGGCGTTATCAGCACCGCCAACTATCCCGCCCGTAAATTTGGCGTGCGCAGCGCGATGCCGACCGGTATGGCGCTGAAACTGTGTCCGCACCTCACGTTATTACCGGGCCGTTATGAGGCCTACAAAGAAGCCTCCCGCCAAATCCAGTCCATTTTCGCCCGCTATACCTCATTAATTGAGCCGCTGTCACTGGACGAGGCGTATCTGGACGTCACGGACAGTACACACTGTCATGGGTCAGCCACGCTTATCGCTCAGGAAATACGCCAGACGATTTTCAACGAGCTACAACTTACCGCCTCGGCGGGCGTGGCGCCGGTGAAGTTTCTGGCCAAAATCGCCTCCGATCTGAATAAACCCAACGGACAGTATGTCATCACGCCGGATGATGTGCCGGCGTTCCTCAGTACGTTGCCGCTGGGGAAAATTCCCGGCGTCGGTAAAGTGTCTGCGGCAAAACTGGAAAGCATGGGGCTACGCACCTGCGGTGATGTCCAGCAGTGCGATTTGGCGACATTACTTAAGCGCTTCGGTAAGTTTGGGCGGGTATTGTGGGAGCGTAGCCAGGGAATCGACGAACGGGATGTCAATAATGAACGCTTACGCAAATCGGTCGGCGTGGAACGCACCATGGCGGAAGATATTCATCAGTGGTCTGACTGTGAGGCGATCATTGAGCAGTTATATCCGGAACTCGAACGGCGACTGGCGAAAGTCAAACCCGATTTATGCATTGCTCGCCAGGGGGTAAAGCTCAAGTTCAATGACTTTCAGCAAACCACCCAGGAACACGTCTGGCCGAAGCTGAATAAAGAAGACCTGATTTCTACTGCGCATAAAACCTGGGATGAGCGGCGGGCAGGGCGGGGGGTAAGGCTGGTGGGGCTGCACGTAACGCTACTCGATCCGCAACTGGAACGGCAGTTATTGCTGGGGTTATAAAGAGCAAAATGCCGGATAAGGCGCAACGCGCCGCCACCCGGCATTTTTATAGCACGACAGCCGTAACTTACTTCGTCGGAATCGCTTTCAGCAGTTCGGTCAGAAGCGTCCAGTAATGACTGACGCTTTCGATATGCACCTGCTCATCCGGTGAGTGTGGACCGGTAATGGTTGGCCCGATAGAGACCATATCCATATCCGGGTACGGTTTCTTAAACAGACCGCACTCCAGACCCGCGTGGATAATCTGGATGTTCGGCGTCTTGTTGAACAGACGCTGATAGGTTTCGCGCACCAGATGCATCACCGGTGAGTTCGCATCCGGCTGCCAGCCAGGGTAGCTCCCTTTCGCTTCGGTTTTCGCGCCTGCCAGTTTCCCCAGCGAATCCAGCATGCTAACGACATAGTCTTTACCGGTGTCGATCAGCGAACGGATCAGGCAATGGATTTCGACGTTGTCGTCGGTCATGGTGACGACGCCCACGTTCAGTGAGGTTTCAACCACGCCTTTTGCGACGTCGGAATTGCGGATCACACCGTTCGGCGTTGCGTTCAGCAGACGGATAAAGCCATCGCGAGATTGTGCGGTCAGTGCGGCTTTATCGCTCGCGGCGCTCTCCAGCAGAACCACCAGGTTTTTCTCTTTTTCAGCCAGTTCGTTTTTCAGGATGTCCTGATAAGCGTTAACCCGCGCTTTCAGCGCCTCTACGTTGTCTGCCGCAACGGCAACGGTCGCAAAGGCTTCACGTGGAATCGCGTTACGCAGCGTACCGCCGTTGAAATCGACCAGACGCAGATCCAACTCTTCAGCATGACCGGCCAGGAAACGAACCAGCAGTTTGTTTGCGTTGCCAAGACCAACGTGGATTTCGCCACCGGAGTGACCGCCTTTCAGCCCTTTCAGCGTCAGCTTAAAGGTCTGGAAACCTGCCGGAACGGCTTCGCGGGTCAGCGGCAGGTTAGAGGTGAAGTCGATCCCTCCTGCGCAACCCATGTAGATCTCACCTTCTTCTTCCGAGTCGGTGTTGATCAGAATATCCGCCTGCAGCCAGTTGGCCTGCAGACCAAATGCACCGTCCATCCCCGCTTCTTCGGTCATGGTCAGCAGCACTTCCAGCGGGCCGTGAACGACGCTGTCGTCAGCCAGAACCGCTAATGCGGATGCCATCCCGATGCCGTTATCAGCGCCCAGTGTGGTACCACGCGCTTTCACCCATTCACCATCAATATAAGGCTGGATCGGATCTTTGGTGAAATCGTGCACAGTGTCGTTGTTTTTCTGCGGCACCATGTCCAGGTGCGCCTGCAGAACCACCGGTTTACGGTTTTCCATTCCCGCACTGGCCGGTTTGCGAATCAGGATATTCCCTACCTGGTCGCGCTCGACGTGGAAACCTTTTTCGTTTGCCCAGCCGATGATGTGCTCAGCGAGCTGCTCTTCATGATAGGACGGGTGAGGAATTGAACAGATTTTTGCAAAAATATCCCACAGCGGTTGCGGGGAGAGTTGAGATAGTTCAGACACGATAATTCTCCTTGTATACCCGTCATACTTTAGGTGGTATTCGGGGTATAGATGCGCTGCAAACAGGCTTGCAGGTCACAGGGTTAGCAGGTTAATTATTACCACAAGTCTGGCTTGCGAGATGCGCTTGAGAATACCACTTTCTGCGCCCGCTGCGAGTATAAAGCACGTAAAAAGAGGGCCCGATTCCGCGAAACACTGGTTTTTGGTGGCTCAGATCTCTATAATCTCGCGCAACCTATTTCCCCCTCGAACACTTTTTAAGCCGTAGATAAACAGGCTGGGACACTTCACATGAGCGAAAAATACGTCGTCACCTGGGACATGCTGCAGATCCATGCACGCAAACTGGCAAACCGCCTGATGCCTTCAGAACAGTGGAAAGGCATCATTGCCGTTAGTCGTGGTGGTCTGGTGCCGGGCGCATTGCTGGCACGTGAACTGGGCATTCGTCATGTCGATACCGTATGCATTTCCAGCTACGATCACGACAACCAGCGTGAACTGAAAGTTCTGAAACGCGCTGAAGGCGATGGTGAAGGCTTTATCGTCATCGACGATCTGGTGGATACCGGTGGTACCGCCGTGGCTATCCGTGAAATGTACCCAAAAGCGCACTTTGTCACTATCTTCGCGAAACCGGCAGGCCGTCCGTTAGTCGATGATTACGTGATTGATATCCCGCAGGATACCTGGATTGAGCAGCCGTGGGATATGGGCGTGACCTTCGTTCCGCCGATTTCTGGCCGCTAATCTCTGACTTTTTCAACGCCTGGCACTGCCGGGCGTTGTTCTATTTAGCCGGTGTCAGGTTACAATAAGCCTCAGTGAGTACTTCAGGAGGCTGTACGCATGTCACAGGCTAATCTTAGCGAAATCCTGTTCAAACCCCGTTTCAAACATCCCGAAACGTCGACCCTGGTCCGCCGTTTTAATGCCGGGATGCAGCCGCCTGTGCAATCGGCGCTGGATGGCAAGAATATTCCCCACTGGTATCGCATGATTAACCGCCTGATGTGGATCTGGCGCGGGGTGGATCCGCGAGAAATTCTGGATGTTCAGGCGCGCATCGTGATGAGTGACGCCGAGCGCACCGATGCCGATCTTTACGATACGGTGATCGGTTACCGTGGCGGCAACTGGATTTATGAATGGGCAAAACAGGCGATGGACTGGCAGCAGAAAGCCTGCCAGGAAACGGACCCTGAGCGCAGTGGTCGCTACTGGCTACACGCCTCGACGCTGTACAACATCGCTGCCTATCCGCACCTGAAAGGGGACGATCTGGCGGAACAGGCGCAGGCCTTATCTAACCGTGCCTATGAAGAAGCCGCGCAGCGACTGCCGGGTACGCTGCGTGAGATGGAATTTAGCGTGCCTGGCGGCTCGCCCGTCACCGGGTTCTTGCATATGCCAAAAGGCGACGGCCCGTTTCCGACGGTGCTGATGTGCGGCGGTCTGGATTCAATGCAAACCGATTACTACACCCTGTATGAGCGTTATTTTGCGCCGCGCGGCATCGCCATGCTGACGCTGGACATGCCTTCCGTCGGTTTCTCGTCAAAGTGGAAGCTCTCTCAGGACTCCAGCCTGTTGCACCAGCATGTGTTGAAAGCGCTGCCGAATGTGCCGTGGGTGGATCATACCCGGGTGGCGGCGTTCGGATTTCGTTTTGGTGCCAACGTGGCGGTGCGTCTGGCCTATCTTGAATCACCGCGTCTGAAAGCGGTGGCCTGCCTCGGTCCGGTTGTCCATGCGTTGCTGAGCGATCCGTTACGTCAGGGAGCGGTACCGGAAATGTATCTTGACGTTCTGGCAAGTCGACTGGGGATGCACGATGCGTCCGATGAAGCGTTGCGCGTGGAGCTTAATCGCTATTCGCTGAAGGTGCAGGGACTGCTTGGCAGACGTTGCCAGACGCCAATGCTGTCGGGCTTCTGGAAGAACGATCCGTTCAGTCCGGAAGAGGAGTCGCGTTTAATCACGTCTTCATCTTCTGACGGTAAGCTGCTGGAGATTCCCTTCAATCCGGTGTATCGCAATTTTGACAACGCGTTACAGGAAATCACCCGCTGGATTGAAAAGAGATTGTGTTAATAATTTGCTAAATTCTACTGTTTTGGTAAAACAGTTGCTTCACAACAGGAGATCGCAATGACGTTACCGAGTGGACACCCGAAGAGCAGATTGATCAAGAAATTCACCGCGCTTGGCCCTTATATCCGCGAAGGAAAGTGCGAAGATAATCGATTCTTTTTCGATTGTCTGGCTGTTTGCGTCAACGTGAAGCCCGCGCCTGAACTGCGCGAATTCTGGGGCTGGTGGATGGAACTGGAAGCGCACGAAAAGCGTTTTACCTACAGCTACAAATTTGGTCTGTTCGACAAAGCGGGCGACTGGAAGACTGTGGCGATCAAAGATAAAGAAGTCGTTGAGCGACTGGAATATACCCTGCGCGAGTTTCACGAGAAGTTGCGTGAGCTGTTAAACACGCTGCATTTGTCACTGGAGCCCGCAGACGATTTCCGTGATGAGCCGGTGAAGCTAACGGCGTAATCCAAAAAAGAGGCCGGATGAATCATCCGGCCTCTCTGTTTTTAGCCGGATAAGTCAACTCATCCGGACCATTCTGGCATCAGAACTGATAGGTCATACCCAGCGCCACGATGTCATCGCTGTTGACGCCCAGTTTGTTGTTGTCATCAATCTGGTTGATTTTATAATCAACAAACGCCGACATATTCTTGTTGAAATAATAGGTCGCGCCGACGTCGATATATTTCACGATATCTTCATCACCAATACCTTCAATATCTTTGCCTTTCGACTGCACGTAACCGATGGACGGACGCAGGCCGAAATCAAACTGATATTGTGCGACGGCTTCGAAGTTTTGCGCTTTGTTGGCAAAACCACCGGAGATCGGCGCCATGTTGCGGGTTTCAGAATAGATGGTCGCCAGATAGATGTCGTTGCCATCGTATTTCAGACCGGTCGCCCAGCCTTCAGCATTCTGGCCATGACCGCGCGCCTGCTGGTTTTGCTCATTGGTACGGTCAGAGTTGGCGTAGGCGCCAATGATCGCGAAATCGCTGCCGCCGAAGTCGTAGCTCAGTGATGTCCCGAACCCGTCACCGTTTTGTTTCTTCACGTCACGGTCTTCGTTTTTGCCCTGATATTGCAGGGTCATGTTCAGACCGTCGATCACGCCGAAGAAGTCGGTGTTCCGGTATGTCGCCAGACCGCTGGCGCGTTTGGTCATAAAGTTATCGGTCTGCGCCAGGCCGTCACCACCAAATTCCGGGAACATATCGGTCCAGGCGGCAACGTCATACAGTGCGCCCAGGTTACGACCATAATCGAAAGAGCCGATATCTTTTAGCTTGACCCCGGCAAACGCCAGACGCGTTTTCTGACCGGATTCGCTTTCGGTTTTGTTGCCCGCAAATTCCGCTTCCCAACGACCGTAACCGGTCAGTTGATCGTTAATCTGCGTTTCGCCTTTAAAACCAAAGCGAACATAGGTCTGGTCGCCGTCTTTGCTGTCATTGTCGCTGAAATAGTGCATCGCTTTAACTTTGCCATACACATCCAGTTTATTACCGTCTTTATTAAACACTTCCGCTGCCTGCACGGATGCCGATGCCACAATACCCATCACCACTAATGCCAGAGTGCTCTTTTTCATTTTCAGTCCTGATTTAACGTACGCGCTATTATTTACTGGGTGTGATCCCCGTTGAAAGACAGGAGGGTTTTAACGTTCTGGAGTGAAGGTTTTATGACAACGTAAGAATAATTTTAAAAAAGGATGTTTTTCTGTTTCAGTAATAAAAACGTCAAAAATTGCCGCTACGCTTGCTGATCCAGCACAACAAAATTCCATGCTTTGTGCGCTGCTTGTTGGCAACCGGGGCCAGTCCTGCTAAAACGTTCGTTTACTATCATTTTCCCTATTTTGAACGGCAGAGAATCATGAGTGACAGCCAGACGCTGGTGGTAAAACTCGGCACCAGTGTGCTAACGGGCGGATCGCGCCGCCTGAACCGTGCCCACATCGTAGAACTTGTTCGTCAGTGCGCGCAGTTGCATGCCGCAGGACACCGTATTGTTATCGTCACGTCGGGCGCTATCGCCGCCGGGCGTGAACATCTCGGATATCCGGAACTGCCGGCGACCATTGCCACCAAGCAACTGCTGGCGGCGGTCGGGCAGAGCCGACTGATCCAACTGTGGGAACAGCTGTTTTCGATTTACGGCATTCACGTCGGACAGATGCTGCTGACGCGGGCGGACATGGAAGACCGGGAGCGCTTTTTGAATGCGCGCGACACCCTGCGTGCCCTGCTGGATAACAATATTGTTCCGGTTATCAATGAGAACGATGCGGTTGCCACAGCGGAAATTAAAGTGGGCGACAATGACAATCTCTCCGCGCTGGCGGCGATCCTCGCCGGGGCAGACAAACTGCTGCTTCTGACCGATCAACAGGGGTTGTTCACCGCCGATCCACGTACCGACCCGCAGGCCGAGCTGATTAAAGATGTCTACGGGATTGATGACGCGTTGCGCGCAATCGCCGGCGACAGCGTATCGGGGCTGGGAACAGGCGGCATGGGCACTAAGTTGCAGGCCGCTGACGTCGCCTGCCGCGCCGGGATTGACACGATTATCGCCGCTGGCAGCAAGCCGGGCGTGATTGGTGACGTGATGGAAGGCATCTCCGTCGGTACCCGCTTCCATGCGCAGGCCTCTCCGCTGGAGAACCGCAAGCGCTGGATCTTTGGCGCGCCGCCTGCTGGTGAAATCACCGTCGATGAAGGCGCGACGGCGGCGATTCTGGAACGCGGCAGTTCATTGCTACCGAAAGGCATTAAAAGCGTGACAGGCAACTTCTCACGTGGTGAAGTGATCCGCATCTGTAATCTGGAGGGGCGTGATATTGCCCACGGCGTGAGCCGCTACAACAGCGACGCGCTGCGCCGCATTGCCGGACACCACTCTCAACAGATTGACGCGATTCTGGGTTACGAATATGGCCCGGTCGCCGTTCATCGCGATGATATGATTACCCGTTAAGGAGCAGATAAATGCTGGAACAAATGGGCATTGCTGCCAAGGCCGCGTCGTACAAACTGGCGCAACTCTCCAGCCGCGAAAAAAATCGCGTGCTGGAACAAATAGCTGATGCGCTTGAAGCGCAAACGGAAACTATCCTGAACGCCAATGCGCAGGACGTGGCCGAAGCGCGTACGAACGGTCTGAGCGAGGCGATGCTTGATCGCCTGGCGCTGACGCCGGCGCGCCTGAAGGCCATTGCGGATGACGTCCGTCAGGTCTGCAATCTGGCGGATCCGGTTGGGCAGGTGATTGACGGAGGGCTGCTGGACAGCGGGCTGCGTCTGGAGCGTCGCCGTGTGCCGCTGGGCGTGATTGGCGTGATTTATGAAGCCCGCCCGAACGTCACCGTCGATGTCGCCTCTCTGTGCCTGAAAACGGGCAATGCGGCGATTCTGCGCGGCGGTAAAGAGACGTATCGCACCAATGCTGCCACCGTGCGCGTGATCCAGCAGGCGTTAACCTCCTGCGGGCTACCGGAAGCGGCGGTTCAGGCCATTGAAAGCCCCGACCGTGCGCTGGTGAATGAGATGCTGCGCATGGACAAATATATCGACATGCTGATTCCGCGTGGCGGCGCGGGTCTGCATAAGCTGTGTCGCGAGCAGTCGACCATTCCGGTGATCACCGGTGGGATTGGGGTGTGTCATATCGTTGTCGACGACAGCGCAGAGATTGCCCCGGCGCTGAAGATTATCGTCAATGCGAAAACGCAACGTCCGAGTACCTGTAACACGGTAGAGACGCTGTTAGTGCACAAGGACATCGCGGCGCGTTTTCTGCCTGCGCTGAGTCAGCAGATGGCTGAGAGCGGTGTAACGCTGCATGCGGATGAACTGTCGCTTGCCCTGTTGAGCTCAGGCCCGGCAAACGTGGTGGCAGTCAAAGCGGAAGAATTTGACGACGAGTTCCTGTCGCTGGATTTGAACGTCAAAATCGTCGCGGACCTGGATGACGCCATCGCGCATATTCGCGAGCACGGCACTCAGCATTCCGACGCCATCCTGACGCGCACCATGCACAACGCGAACCGTTTTGTGAACGAAGTGGATTCGTCCGCGGTATACGTCAACGCCTCGACCCGTTTTACCGATGGCGGACAGTTTGGTCTCGGTGCGGAAGTTGCCGTCAGTACGCAAAAATTACATGCCCGTGGTCCTATGGGGCTGGAAGCGCTGACCACCTATAAGTGGATCGGCTTTGGTGACGATACGATTCGTGCCTAAATAACGCCGGGTGATGCAAAATCAGCCACTTGATTCGCAAGGCTATTGACGCATCGCCCGGTTAGTTTTAACCTTCTACCCCGTGTTCACACTCGTGGTCACGTCCTCTTCAGGGCCGATATAGCTCAGTTGGTAGAGCAGCGCATTCGTAATGCGAAGGTCGTAGGTTCGACTCCTATTATCGGCACCAA
>NZ_CP070239.1:10996-11243 GCF_016906145.1 Citrobacter sp. MGH 55 | reverse complement strand
TATTGATAATTCGTTATCAGTTAAACCGACCGGGCAGAGTTCTTAGCCGGCGCATGCCTGTCATAGCGGTTGCCACATAACTCTTATGACGGTTGACCACTTCTACCCAGATCTTCACGCCGTCCACGTTCACTGTGTATGTTTCCTTCCTGTCGCTGCGACCATAGTCACCGTATCGTTCAACATGCTTTGCCAGTGCTGCATCACATGCCCGGCGGCCCAATGGCGATTGCTTACTGCGGTTAAT